>CAWIDZ010000003.1:0-647969 GCA_963834975.1 Blastocatellia bacterium | reverse complement strand
GTTTAGGATTCGAGTTTTTGACAATAAAACAAACCCGCCTCCTTTTTCTTAAATAGTTAGATTTACTTTCAATATCGCACCGCCTGTATAAGGCGATCGCCATCATCTATTCGTGCAAGGTAAGCCTTGCTACATGAAACCTAATCAGCTCATTTCCGACTACTCGAAAATGGCTGGCCGTGCCATCAGGCCTCCAGAGACTGAGGGTTTCCCGCTCACCTCTCCTGACCCCTCGCACAAGCCAACTTCGCCCCGCCGGACGAATTCCTCATAACCGATACCGTCACGAAGCATGACGTAACAGTTAATTAGGAGCTTCCGGGCCGCTGCAACCTTTGCTTTTGGGCGGCCTCTCCGACGGCTAACCTCAGAATAGAACTGTCGTATCTTTTTGTCGCGGCAAGCTTGGGCAGCCTGGCCGAGCAGGTGCCTCACCAACCGCGAGCCGTGTTTGCTGACCGAGCCCATCCTTCGCTTTTCGCCCGAGCTTTTCTCCAAAGGATCGAGCCCGACAAACGAGACCACTTCTTCCTTGCGTCGAAAACGTCTGACATCTCCCAGCGTGTGGGCCAGTGCCATTGACGTTATCGGCCCGATGCCCGGATGGGTCCGAAGCAGCTCGATCGTTTTTTGTTTACTCGCCTTTTCTTCAAGTTTCGCTTCAGTCAACTCGATCTGTTTGGTGATCTCGTCAAACAGTAAGAGTCGTGAACTTAAAAGCAGGCTTTCCGTCTCGGTGGTCCCCGGTGCCTCAAGAACCTTCTTCCTCGACCTTATGCCCGGCAGCCGAAACTTCGGGAGCCCCTTACCTATGGCAAAAGCGTGTATCTGGTTCGCAATAGAGGTCCGTTTCCGTACCAGCGACTGCCGGTAATTCAACAGGTCGAGCACCTCCCGGCTCTCCTCGCTCCGCGGCACTATTGCTGGAAACTGATCTCGCATCAGCAGGTCCAGGATCGTTTCCGCATCCCGAAAGTCGTTCTTGTGACGCGAGAGCGCCGCTCGTCTGATCATTCTGGGATCACCGATCTTTAGCTTCATTCCGTTGTCAAAGAGCAACTTTTCAAACCACCACAGACTCCCTGTGGCTTCCGTACCGATCACTGCGTCCTCACCGCATTTGCGGTAAAACGCCTTGATCGACTGTTTGTCCGAGTGCAGAAACCGCCGATACCCGATCTCTCCATCCCGTTCATCACAATAAGCTACCGACTGCTCGTATGGGTGAAAATCAACCCCGATGTATACTGTCATTGTTGGTTCTGTCGGGTTTGTTTTATTGTCAATAAACTAGAGTTTACTAACTCGACCTCGACGGAACCAACTTCATAGTATCAGGCCTGCGTTTCTGCGATTTTCTAACAGTTAGATGCACTGATACAATTTTACAACCATGGCACGAAGGGCGCGAGTCGAGGTTGAGGGTGGTCTTTATCACGTGATCACGCGGGGTAACGACCGGCAGGATATTTTTCATTCCGAAGAAGACCATCTAAAGTTCCTCTCGCTGCTCGCAAAGCAAAAAGAGCGGGCCCCGTTTTACCTTTACGCCTATTGCCTTATGACCAATCATATTACACCTGCTGATCGAACGCCAGGCTGAAACGGTTGGCAGCCTGATGCAGCGGGTTTTGACCGGTTACAGTCAATATTATAACCGACGGAATAGGCGTGTTGGGCATGTATTTCAGGGAAGGCATAAGGCGATACTCTGCCAGAGCGAAGGCTACCTCGCCAGGCTGGTCCGCTACATCCACCTCAATCCGGTTCGGGCCCGGATGGTGGCCACCGCAGAAGAATATCCCTATAGCAGCCACCGGGCATATCTTGGGCTCGAACCGCCAGGCATAGTAGATGTCGACCCTGTGTTGAGGCTGTTTGGCAGCCAAAGAGAGTTGGCCCGGCAACAATTCGCCGAATATGTGGGCTCGGGGCCAAGCGATGACGAGGAACTTTATCCTTCAGGTGAGAAAGATATTTTGGGCTCTGAGGAGTTCGTGGACGCCGCCATCCACAGGCTTGGTGACACCGCTCGAAAAGCCAGGCGATCGGAAAAGAGCGGTCAACACCCATTTGACGCAGAGCTGATCATCGCTGCCGTCGAAACGACATTTGGAATGTCGCGAGATAGTTTTTGCGGTTCCGGCAAGAATGCCAGAAATATAATGGCAAAAGAAGCTCTGATCCTTACAGGCCGGGACGCCGGAGCAACCGTCACGGAACTTGCCGATATCACAGGATTGGACACCTCAAGCGTCAGCCGCCGCTACGACATAGCCAAACAAAAAGCAGAAACCGACAGCAAGCTCGCCTACGCAATAGACCAAGTCAGCCGGATCTATGACCAAAATATCGCAGAATCGAATGCCTGACCCTTTGATTTCTCTCTGACGGTGTGGGAGACGGTGGTGCGCTTGAATTGACACGTAACTTCATAGATGACCCCATTTCTTATCATTACTATTCGCGGAGTGCCGAGGTGATCCTTGACGAGCTATCGAAAATCGGTGCTTAGCGGTTTTATCTTCGCGGTGACGAGCAAATCTCCATTTCGATAGCCGTACTCCTTCGCAATTGACCCACTCGCCGTGGCCTCGGCAAGCAGTTCGCCGCCCAATCACGTAACTCGGCACGGACTCTGAACGATGCGTGTGTGGACCGTCCCAATGTAAAAGAATTTTGGTTCGTCGGAAGATTTTCGCAGTATCTCATCGTCATACCGATGACCGATATCCTCAGTCGCAAAGAATGTTACACAAACCCGCTGTCCTCGTTTCAGTTTTTTTAGTTCGTTGCCAGTCAGAAGCAGATGGTCAACTAGGATGTTGGACCCGCTAAATTGTCCGCGAACCAAGCGATTGATCTGATATTTAGCAAGCTGATAAACCTCGATTCCCCCACTTGCCCCATTCGGCCAAGTACCAACTTTTAGTACCGTGCCCTCGAAGACTACTGGGTCACGAGTCAGCTCCTTTGAAGGTGCTTGCCCAAATGTACCCGCGGGCAGCAATAGAGCTAACACCGACAAAACGCAAATTGAATTGAAATTACTGCGTGGCATAAATAACTCCCATCATTTCGGCCTACGGGTAACACTGGTTACTTCATTAAAACCCTTGTTACCCATACTGCTCTTCCTTTGGATGTCATATTCGATACTCTTGTACACAAAAGTCTGTTTGGTCGAGGTGTTCGACTCACGCGGTTCGCCTCGTTCTCCGCCTTGATCCTTACCGCTTAAATCAGAAAGAACGCCTGCTTCAAATTTCTTAGCAAAAGGGTGAGATAGCTTAAACTGATATTCGGCATCTGAAATTCCTACGTCCTTAAAAGGGTTCGCACCGACTTCCGTTGCCGCATAGTCATACTCGCTTATAACGTGGCTTAGAAGTGCACCAGCGAGCTCGTTAGCACTAGCCTTTATTGCCTTATAGTCGGCAACATCGAGTTTTTTCTCACTAAATTTATCAACAAATATCTTATCGTTCTCCTTACTAGATAGATTTAAAACGACATTTGCCTTGTAATCTTTATTCGTAATCTTCGATATTAGATCAGCGAAGTTTTTCGACGTGCCTTTTTCATTTCTCTTAACGGATGAATCGATAGTCACCTTGCCCTTCTTGATTATAAGTTTATAGCCCGTGTATTCTTCCAGCTGCGATTTTATGTATTCGGCATCGTCCCCCTTCAGCTCCAGATCCTTACCAGTCGGGTCTACGAATTTCATCGGATTATTCTGAACATAAATATATCGATTAAAGTTCTGCGGATCAGCGGGTGTAAACGCTCCCGCATCAACTCCCGTGAACCTGCCTAGCTGATTTACATACATTCTCGCATCCGCAAAATCCAAACCACTCTCGTCGTCGCGTTCGTAGCCGGTAAATTTCTTCCGAACAGAATCCACATCATATCCAAGGTCCGGAATCCGAATAGAAGTCGTAACAGCGGTTATTTCCTCCCCGAACGGATGATAGTCATGGCGGGATGCAACATTGCCGTCGCGGTCGGTGTTTATTCGAGGAGAGCCGAGATGGTCGGCGGTTAAATAAGCGACTTTTGCATCTTCGATCGGTAGGACGTTTGTTGAGTATTCAGCGATCTGTTTGCCCGCTGCATCGTAAACGAAAATAGTGGTCTCGCCCGAGTCCCCGGATACGATCTTCTTAACTCGTTTACCATCCCCATCGTAGAAATACTGCCCGATCGTCACGCTCGATGCGTTTTTCACCTCGACTTGCTTGTTTTCGCTGTCGTATTTGAATGTTCGGCCGAGGGCATCGCTGGTGGTGTTGCCAACGCTGTCAAAGGCATAGTCATCAGCAGCACTAAGCTGGTTGTTCGCCGGGTTTATAGCAGGATCATATACCTTGCGGTCTGCTTCGCAGACAGCGGGCTGTCCGCCGGAAGTGCAAAGTTTTGGTATCGTCGTCGTATTGGCTTCTAAGAAGTTACGATTTCCCCAGCGGTCATAGGTGAAGTCCTGCCGCCAGGTCTGCGTCGATCCGATTGTCTCGATGGCATCATCGATACGGTTTAGCGAATCGTAATAATATTTCTGAGTCGCCATAAAGCCAGTCGCTGATCCAACATTCGGTACCGTAATGTCCTGTTGGACGATATTCCCATTGTTCCTGGTTGCATCAATGGTTCCCCCGCTGGTCCAATCGCCGTACTTATAGTCAGAAGAACTGCGGGGTCTGACATGCAATACTGCGATTCTTGAACACTTCCCGGCCTCCGAATTAATTTTACACCACCGCGCAAGTCGAGGTTGACGGCAGGCGGCCGCTTGATCATGATCTCCCGCGACGGCGAATACGGAGTGCGGAATTTATTGAAGGAGAAAACTTTCGGTCTCGTCCCTGAAGATACAAGGGACTGAGCAGGACTTTTCGCTGCCCCTCTTTAGAAAGGCGGTGTAAGTTAAGTGTTTGTTAAGTTTATGCGTTTCCGGGCTATGAACTTTGACTGCTGAAAAAATCTCTAAACAACCGGTAGAACGTTTAAAATGGCAGAACTTGGAAAATATTGCGAGTATATGACAAATACTGCGAGTATTTGTCATATATTGACAGTATTCAACAAATATTGTCAGTATTTGGAATATTTTGCGAGTATTTTATAAATACTGTCAATATTTTTAAAATACTGACAATATATTTCATATTCTGGCATTTTCATCTATAAAATGCCCTTTTATAGAACCCAGCGAAGGTGGAAAGGTGAAAAAGTGGAAAAGTGAAAAAGCGGGGCAGATGCTATTCTTATAAGTTTGAACAGCTCTATGAATATCGTCTCGCTTGAAAATATCTCGAAGAACTATGGTTTCAGGCCGCTTTTTGAGAATGTGACTTTTGGCCTTGAGGACCGGGACAAGATCGGTATTATCGGGGCCAACGGTTCGGGGAAAACCACTCTGCTGCGGATCATCGCCGGCGTCGAGACACCGGATACCGGCAGGGTCACGCGTGCCAAGGGTCAAACGCTCGCCTATCTCTCTCAGAATCCGGAGTATGACGCAAACCTGACGGTGCTCGACACTATATTTGCGTCGAGCAGCGGTGTGATGCAGACCATCCGCGATTATGAGGCCGCGTGCCACGATCTGGCAGACGGTCAGCGATTCGCCCGCTCTGCTGTCGCGTTTGTCCGACCTGCAGCACGACCTCGAGATGAACGGCGGCTGGGAGATCGAGACCAACGCCCGGGCGGTGCTGACAAAGCTTGATATCACAGACACTGCCGCAAAAATGGGCACCCTCTCAGGCGGCCAGAGAAAACGGGTCGCGCTCGCACACGAGCTGATCTTCAAACCTGACATCCTGATCCTCGACGAACCGACGAACCACCTCGATGCCGACACGATCGAGTGGCTCGAATCGTATCTTGCCCGCTACACCGGCATGCTGCTGCTGGTGACGCACGACAGATATTTTCTCGACCGGGTGACAGACCGCATCTTTGAGGTCGATCGAGCGGCGGTGCAGAGCTTTGCGGGCAATTATGCCTATTACCTGGAAAAAAAGGCCGAGCAGGAAGAGCTGCGGGCGGTCGAGGGACACAAGCGGGACCAGCTTATAAAGAAAGAGCTTGCATGGCTCCGCCGCGGGGCCAAGGCACGTACGCGCAAGTCAAAACACCGCGTCGAGGCAGCATATTCGCTGATGGCGCACCAAAGGAAGCGGCAAAGTCAGACGTTGATATCGCCATCGGGTCAAAACGGCTCGGTTCCAAGGTCATTGAGATCAGTAACGTCTCGAAATCCTACGGTTCCGAGTCCATCTCATCGACGATCTCACTTATCTGCTAAAACGCGACGACCGCATCGGGATAATCGGTGCGAACGGTTCGGGCAAGACCACTTTGCTTGAAATGATAACCGGCAGGGTCAAACCCGATAGCGGCGAGATCGAGATCGGGCAGACCGTGCATATTGGTTATTACGATCAGGAAAGCCGGGCCCTGAATGACGATCAGCGTGTGATCGATTACATCAGAGATGTCGCGGAATATATTACGACCATTGAGGGCGTACAGATCACGGCCGGCAAAATGCTCGAGCGGTTTCTCTTTACGCCGGCGGCCCAATATGCCGTGATCGGCAACCTGTCGGGCGGCGAGCGGCGGCGGCTGTATCTGCTGCGGATATTGATGGGCGAGCCAAATGTCCTGCTGCTGGACGAGCCGACCAACGACCTCGATATCCCGACTTTGATCGCTCTCGAGGAATATCTCGACGATTTCCCGGGTGCCCTGATCGTCGTCAGCCACGACCGTTACTTCCTCGACCGTACTATCGACAATGTTTTCCGTTTTGAGCCCGGCGGACACGTCCGCGAATACCCGGGCGACTACAGCGCCTATTTAGAGGCCAGCGAACGAGAAGACGCCGATCGAAAGGCCGCCGTGACCGAACCCGCAAAAGAGCAGCCGGTCAGCCCGCCCGCTGAAAAGCCAAAATCGAAGAAGCTTAGCTTTAAGGAAACGCGCGAACTCGAGGCGGTCGAGCAGCGGATCGCCGCCGCCGAAGCAAGATTGCCCGAGATCGAAAAAGAGCTGGCCCTATCTGCCAGCGATGCCGGAAAGGTCCACGAACTTTTCAACGAACAGCAGGCCCTGACCTCTCAACTCGACGCCGACATGACCCGCTGGGCAGAACTCGCCGAGCGTGCCGACCAATAAAAAAGACGGCCGCTAAGCCGTCCTTCCGTTTAGACATTGTGGTGGCTGGAGAGTGACTTGAACACTCGACCTCGGGGTTATGAATCCCGCGCTCTAACCGGCTGAGCTACCCAGCCACAAACATTTGATTATAGTTTCACAACTGAAAAGGTCAAGATAAGGATGAAGCTGAATACGCCATTTGAGCATTTCGCGTTGAAAGATACTATTATTGTTATTGTAACTGATACAAATTGATCTGCTTTTTGAGGGCCCTTCTTTAAAACTGCGATCTGGAATCACCGGCTGATCCCCTTATGGAAATTGCGATAATTATTATCTTTGTCATCGGCTATCTGGCCATCGCATTTGAACATCCGCTAAAAATAGATAAAGCCGCAAGTGCACTGTTGACGGGTGTTTTTTGCTGGACGATGTATATCTTTAGCCAGGCCAATAAGGAAGCCGTGTCGCACCAGCTTTTGGAACATCTGGGTGAGATCTCAGGGATCTTGTTCTTCCTGATGGGTGCTATGACCATTGTCGAGCTGATCGACGCACACGATGGCTTTCAGATAATAACTGACAGGATACAGACACAGAGCACGATCAAGTTGATATGGATCATTGGCCTTATTTCATTTTTTCTTTCGGCCGCGCTCGATAACCTCACGACAACGATCGTTATCGTCACGATGCTGCGTAAGATGCTGGCCGATCGCGAAAAGCGGCTGCTTGTCGCGGGTGTCGCAATAATAGCGGCAAACGCCGGCGGGGCATGGTCACCGATCGGGGACGTATCGACAACCATGCTCTGGATCGGCGGACAGATTACGCCTGTGAACATAATTACAGGCCTCTTCCTGCCGAGCCTCGTTTGTTTACTTGTTCCGCTTGTCTATATTTCCTTTAAGGTCCGCGGGACGTTTGAAACTCCTGAGGTTGAGGACACAAAGCTGGCGGCGGTCGCGTCCGAAAGGAACTTTCTGTTCTTTCTCGGCCTGGCGATCTTTATCTTTGTCCCGATATTTAAGACGGTCTCGCATTTGCCGCCTTTTATGGCAATGATGTTGGGCCTCGGCGTGATCTGGATCGTGACCGAGCTGATCCACAAACCAAAGGATGACGAGGATAAAGGAGAACTCTCGGTTGTCTATGCCCTCCAGCGAATTGATACACCGAGCATCTTGTTCTTCCTGGGGATCCTCCTTAGCATCTCGGCCCTGGAGGCAACCGGATTATTAAGCCATGCGGCCGAATGGCTCGCCCGAACGATCGGTAACGATACGGTAATAATCATGACGTTGGGCCTGCTTTCAGCCGTTGTCGATAATGTGCCTCTGGTTGCGGCTGTACAGGGAATGTACAGCCTGCAGCAATACCCTGCTGATAGCTATTTTTGGGAGTTTCTCGCCTATGCGGCGGGAACCGGCGGCAGCAGTTTGATAATCGGCTCGGCGGCCGGCGTTGCCGCTATGGGTATCGAGAAGATCGACTTTATCTGGTATCTGAAAAAAATATCGATCCTTGCCCTGCTGGGTTATTTGGCCGGGTCCCTCGTCTATATCGTGCAGTTCAGCTTAACAACGCCGGCATCTTGATCGGGGCGTTGCCCTTTACCCATCCGCGGCGACTGGTTTGGTACCATGAACGATCTGATCGATGGAATGGTCAATGTCAGTGACCAATTCATCATAGATCGTTTCAGAGATCAGACCACTGCTAAGCATCGTGCTCAGCGCCGAGCGTTGAGCGTTCAGGCTCTCGCGACGGGCATCTTCGCTCTCTTCTAATTGCAATGACGGATGTTCCTTTAGCAATTCGTTTTGCGCGTCGAGGGCGTCTTCCACCTCCTTTTTCAGTTCCGGTTCCAACTGCTTCCAGAGGTTAAGCGAAAACAGATTAGTGCGGTACATCTCCTGGATATGCCGAAATGCAGCCTGGGCAGCGATAAGGCGGCCGTGGCGTCGTTCGTATTCGAGCTCGAGTTCAGGTGCGACGCCGAGGCCAAGCCGTTTCATCAAAAACTGCATCGTCGTTCCCTGCGCGAGCAATGTGAATAATACAACTCCGAAGGTCATCACGCGCAAAAGCTCGCGCTCCGCCAGCGCAAGGGGCAAACTCAGGGCCAATGCCAAACTAATGGCGCCGCGAAGTCCGCCCCAAAACAGGACGTGGCGATAGGGGAGCGAGACCTTGTTTCGTAACCGCAGGTTTGCCAGCGCCGTCAGCCCATAAACAACCAGCGCCCTACTCAATAAGCACCGCGGCAAGAGCGATCGTAATAGGCACGATATTCGTGCCGATCTCGCGAAGATTGATATCCAGGCCGATCAGCAAAAAGATCATCGAATTGACGACGAATGTGAGAAATTCCCAAAAATTGAAGAGTACGATACGGGTCGTCGGCGACATTCCTCTTAGCCCGATATTGCCTGTAATGACGCCCGCCGCGACAACCGCCAGAACACCCGAAACGTGAAACCGCTCTGCGACCAGGTAAGCTCCGAACGCTAACACCGTCGACAGCATTGTCTCGATCAGGTAATCATCCACCCGCGCTATGACCAGGGCGATCACCCACCCCAAACCGACACCGACAAGCAACCCGCCGGCCGAGACCCGTACGAAATCAACCGCCGCGGCCAATAGGTCAAAGGATACGGCCTTTTCACCCGAGCCGCCGACCGCTGCCGATAAAGCCAGAGCAAGCAGCAGCTTAAAGATAACGATCGCTGTCCCGTCGTTAAAAAGACTCTCGCTCTCAACAAGTGTCGAGAGACGTTTTGGAGCCCCGAGAGCCTTGAACAGCGAGATAACCGCGACCGGATCTGTTGCCGCGATCAATGCCCCGAAAACCAGCCCGCTCGACAAAGGAATTCCAACACCCCATGACACGATCGATCCTACGATGAACGTTGTCAGCAAGACCCCTGGGATCGCAAGGCCCACGATCGGAAGCCAGTTGTCGCGCAAACTTTTAAAATTAAGGTGAAAGGCAGCTTCGAATACAAGAGGCGGAATGAACAGAGACAAGATCAGCTCAGGCGTAAGGTCGATCTCGAGCGGCTGCTGAAAGGTGATCAGCAGGCCGACAACGACAAGCGCAACCGTGTAAGGTATCCGCAAACGCCGCACCGCGAGAGCGACAAGTGAGACAACCAGCAGCAGTTCTATTATCAGGGTCTCGGTTGCTAAGAATTGTTCCATATCGATTTATGCCTTCACGGATCATCCGTACGCTGCGTCTGTTTCGATCATCGTCCTCTAAACGGATGCTTCGTCCGACAAAAACGGATCTGGAGTCTTGCGATTCTGAGGCTGAACACTAAGTATATTATGGCATAATGGGTTTCCACCACTGAATGTAAGGTGTGTGGCTTTCAATATATGCCATTTGTGCCGGCCGCGGCGGCTTAAAGATCGACATATTTGCCCATTGCCGAGACTCAGCCGGATCAGAGGATCTGGGATGCCCGTATGAAAAATGCTCAAGACCTAAACCGTTCAAAGATCGAAGGGGCTTGTCGCGCTTTTATCAAAAAGACCCGCCGGCGCATCCGGATCGTATTAGCCTTATCACGCGGCACCGATGCCGAAGGCACGATCGAAGAGATATCGAAAAATGTGGCCATACGCGGTTCCAATATTTGGATGCTCGTTTGTTCGTCCGTTTTGGCATCCCTCGGCCTCGATATTAATTCCACAGCAGTGCTAATCGGTGCAATGTTGATCTCGCCGCTGATGTCGCCGATCCTCGGTGTTGGTTTGGGCGTCGGCATTCTCGACCGTAAGTTGCTGCGGGAATCCTTAAAAAATCTTGTACTTGCCACATTTATCTCACTCGCCGCCAGCGGCATCTATTTTTTAATTTCCCCTTTGGGCGAAATAACAAACGAGATAAGCTCACGAACAACGCCGACCATCCTGGATGTCGGCATAGCCTTTTTCGGCGGCGTCGCAGGTATAGTTGCAGGATCGCGACGTGATAAGACAAGCGCCATTCCGGGTGTCGCGATCGCTACCGCCCTTATGCCGCCAATTTGCGTTGCTGGTTATGGGCTCGCAAAGTTTTCATCCAAAATTTTCCTCGGTGCCTTTTACCTTTTTTTCATAAATGCTTTTTTCATCGGACTCGCGACCTACCTGATAGTGGTTTGGCTAAAATTTCCAAAACGGTCACAACTTGATGGTGTCCAGAGAGTAAGGGTCGTTAGGTTTATTATTGGTTTTGCGGTACTCATGATCATACCCAGCGGGTTTATTTTCTTCAACGTACTTCATAAACTCAATTTTGATCGGAACGTCAAATCGTTTGTTAATACCGAGATCCGAAATGATTATCGGCAACCCGTTCAATGGGACGTTTTGCAAACCACAACGCCGCCAACCTTAAAGGTTTATATTGTAGGACGAGCTGTTGGCCCGGATGAGGGAGACAAACTGCAGGCGGATCTTAATCGTTACGGCGTCGGCAGTCTCATGCTGAAATTTGTACAGCTAAACGTTTCACCCGATGAATTTCAACGCTTGTCCTCAAATGTTGAAACTGATGTTACTGAAAAAATTAAGGTAATGCAGAGCGTTGAGGAAAAGCGAAAGATCGAGATCGACCAACTCCGCGCGGATTTGTTGAAGTTAAAGGAAAATACCGACCCGGATATCGTATTTTTGAAAGAGGTCAAAAGGCGATTTCCTCAGGTAAGCGATGTTTTCTGGCAAGACCCAGCAACGGCGCCGCCGGATAATGCGTCAAATCCCGAAAGGGTGCTATTTGTAACTTTCACCAATGAAGTGGATTATGCTGCTAAGGAAAATATTAAAGACCAGATCATGCGCCTGGCAAGATCGCGTTTCGACAACGAGGAGATTCAGATCGTTGAACCCCTTCAGAATGAACCCGAAAGTGAACCGCCGCCAGACCCCGATCTCTCGAAACCTTAGGCGACGGTGGATGCCGATCTTATCGTGCTCCCTTTTGCTATTGGGTTTTGCTGTCTCATTGCCCGCCCAGGTTAAGAAGCAGGGTGCAGCCGCTCAGGCCCGCAAGATCACGATCGTAACCGAACCGGCGACTATTGTCTGGCTCGATGGTGTCAGGTATGGAAAGACGGATCCGGCCGGGCGTCTCGGGATCAATACGGTTGCCCCCGGCAGCCATACCATTAGGCTTCGCGCCGACGGGTTCAAGGAAAGGTCAGAATCACTTTCGGCTGCCCAGGCCGGTGAGGTAAAGGTGCCGCTCGTCAAAACAACGGACGAATCTGAACTTGCTTACCAGGAAGCTGAACGACTGACCGGCGTAGACCGCGAGCGGTCGGCGGATGCCTATCGCCGGGCGATAAAGATAAAGCCAAATTATCCCGAAGCCTATTTAGGCCTGGCCCGCGTGCTCTCTGACGCCGGTGACACCGAGGAAGCTGAAAAGGCAATACTGACGGCACGCAAACTCCGCCCCGGATATGCCGAAGCCTCTGCCGTTGAGGGACGCATACAAAAAGACAGCGGCGACGAGGCAAAGGCCGTAACCGCATTTAAGAGGGCGATCGTTGAGGGAAAGGGCTTTCAGCCCGAGGCCTATACCGGATTAGGACTGTTGTATAAAGAAAAAGCGGAGGGCTTCGGTGGGTCAGGCGATTTTGACGCCGAGTTCGAAAACTACACAGAATCAGCTAAGTACTTAAAGTCTGCCCTAAGACAACTCTCAGGTGCCCCGGACTCCACGGTAATATACCAATTGCTCGGTCTCATTTACGAAAGACAGAAAAAATATGATGAGGCGATCGCATTATACGAAGAATTTCTGCGAATATTCCCAAATAGCGTAGATGCTACAGCTGTCAGATCATTTATCGTCCAGCTCAAGAAAAACCTACCCTAGCAAGATCAGGTCAAAGTGACCGAAGCTGCCTATTTCCCCGCGCCCCGAAAATTGATGCATTTCGGCAAAAGATTTGTTGACACTTCCTTGAACAACAATGTATCATGAGTTATCAACGATGTTTAGCATCGTTTGTCAATTTACCTCTCAGTCAATTTGACCATTTATTCTCTACACAATGTTTCCTATTGCCTGAGCACCGTTTAAGGAAACACACCGCACACACATGTCAGCAAAACTTGGGGAAATTCTTGTCCGCGAAAATCTGATCACGTCTCAGCAATTGCGAGAGACTCTTGAATATCAGCGGGCCAATGGAGGGCGACTCGGTTCAAACCTGGTCAAACTTGGCTATGTTTCCGATGACGTGGTTACGGCCGTTTTGTCTCGACAATATGGTGTCCCATCCATAAACCTGGATCTCTTTCAGATCGAGGCTGACGTCATCAAACTCATCTCTGAGGATGTAGCCCTTAAATATTCAGTCCTTCCTATCTCTAAGGTAGGGGCGACACTGACGATGGCGATGGCTGATCCCACCAACGTCTTTGCCATGGACGACATCAAGTTCATGACCGGACTTAATGTTGAACCGGTGATCGCGTCCGAAACATCGATCCAGTTGGCGATCGCAAAATATTACAGCGGATCGAGTGAGATAGATATATTCGACGCAGCTTTTGCAGTTGAAAACGACAAAGTTGCGGTAAAGGTTGGGAAAAACGGGAACGGCAACGGGCGGGATGGATTTGCACCTGCCGTTGGTGAAAGGTTAAATGAGTCCGATCTGGACGTCTCTCTTGACAGGTTCGAGTTCGGCGGCCAGGAAGGCGAAGAATTTGAGTTAGTCGAAGAAAATGACGAGATCGATCTGGCCGCTCTTGCAAGGGCCAGTGAAGACGCACCGGTCGTTCGACTTGTGAACGTTTTGATGGTCGATTCGCTTCGACGCGGAGCCTCTGATATTCACGTTGAGCCTTACGAGAGGGATTTTCGTATTCGCTTTCGAATTGATGGTGTCCTTTACGACGTAATGCATCCGCCCATGAAGATCCGCGATCCGCTCATTTCGCGTCTCAAGATCATGGCGAAATTAGATATTTCCGAAAAGCGGCTGCCGCAGGACGGACGTATCAAGATCAAGGTCAAGATCGATAACCGCTCGCGTGAATTGGATTTCCGTGTTTCGACGCTTCCGACATTGTTTGGTGAAAAGGTAGTGCTTCGACTGCTTGATAAAGACAAGCTGATGCTCGACATGACCAAGCTCGGTTTCGAAGAAGAGAGCCTTGATAAATTCAAGCGTGCTATCGCCAATCCCTACGGAATGGTCCTCGTAACCGGTCCAACCGGTTCTGGTAAGACCAACACTCTTTACTCAGCATTGCAGACGCTAAATACGTCAGAGACCAACATCATGACGGCCGAGGATCCGGTCGAATTCAACCTTCAGGGCATCAACCAGGTGCAGATGAAGGAACAGATCGGCCTGAACTTTGCCGCGGCACTTCGTTCGTTCCTTAGACAGGATCCGAACATCGTTCTGGTGGGTGAGATCCGTGATTTCGAAACGGCGGAGATCGCTATCAAAGCCGCTTTGACCGGTCACCTTGTACTATCGACGCTTCACACTAATGATGCTCCGTCAACGATCTCGCGTCTTGTCAATATGGGTATCGAGCCGTTTTTGGTGGCTACCAGCGTCAATATCATTCAGGCACAGAGGCTGATCCGCCGTATTTGCACAGAATGCAAAGAAGACGTTCACCTGCCGCCCGAAGGGCTTGTTGAAATCGGCTTTTCGAAAGAAGAGGCTAAAACATTAAAGATCTATAAAGGCAGAGGCTGTGCTAACTGCAACAACACCGGCTATAAGGGCCGCGTAGGACTTTACGAAGTTATGGAGATCTCGGACGAGCTTCGTGAATTGATAATAATAGGCGCAAGCGCCATGGAACTGAGAAGAAAGGCTATCGATCTTGGAATGATCACGCTTCGCGAATCCGGCCTTTGCAAGATTCGCGCAGGGATCACAACCATTGAGGAAGTAGTGAAGGAAACGGTCATTTAGGGACTCTGGAGGAAATATGTTGATCAGAGCAATTGCATTATCACTGGCATTATTAGTTGGGATCGGAGCGATAATTCCGCTGGCAACGGAATTTGCGGAAGCCCATTCGAAACATTCGCAGCATCTAAAAAAGAAAAAGCGCACTTGGAGAGGCGTAAAAAAATACTCAAAGAGATGGTGGCAATTATACCGGGCGCAGGAAAGGCGAAAACGGGCTCACGCTAAGACGAAACGTTCTTTACGTTTACGCCAGCTGCGTCTGGCAAAGGCACGCTCTTCTGAAACTAACCCGACAAGCGAAAATTCAGTTTCCAAACGGTCAGTCGCTAAGAATCAAAGATCTGAGCCATCGGCGTCTGCGATCCTCCCAACCGGTGCTCCGGCTCCAAACCGTTGGAAGACTGCCGAGGCTTCACCGTCTGAACTGCAGTTTCGGGTAGACAATTCTGCAGGAGATCAGGTCGGGTCGGCGTCAATAACAGTAGTTGGCCCCGCAATGTCCACTGGTGCGGTGAGCTCGCGTCACAAGAATGTGGGCGGTGTTTCGACCACATCTTTGCGTCGGGAAGTTATCGACCGGATGATCAAAGAAAACGGATGGGTGGTCAATGATTACCAAAAGGATATTTCCGGCCAGCCGGTATATGTCGTCGTTGCCCAATCACAGGCAAAAAGCGGTGGTGTTCAATCCCGTATGTTCTATTTCACCGAGGTTGACGGCCGCATTTACAGCATCGCAACCAATTCACCGGTAAACGAGGCCGAACGCCTTGCGGAAGAATCTGAAAAAGTGATCAATTCGCTGAAAAGCCGCGTACGCCCAACACAGCGAGCATCCGTAAATGAATAATTGGTGACCGCCTCCCACTAAATATTATGAACAACGAACAAACAACTGTGGAATCGACGCTCACGCTGCCTGATCTCCTTAAGAAATTAACGGATTTGGGTGGGTCGGATCTTCACTTATCTACACACTCGGCTCCGCAGGTGCGTGTACACGGCCAACTCGCACCTCTTCCGGGATTCGGTCCGTTATCACCTTCAGATACCAAAAGGCTCGCTTACTCGGTACTTACCGATGCTCAAAAGCACCGTTTCGAGGAGAATCTGGAACTGGACTTTTCCTTCGGCCTGAAGGGGATGTCCAGGTTCCGTGCGAATCTCTTTAATCAGAAAGGCGCTGTCGGTGCGGTGTTTCGTTCGATCCCGTATGAGATAAAAACCTTTGAGGCCCTCGGCTTGCCGCCGATCATTGCAGACATGTGCAAAAAGCCCCGCGGCCTTATTCTCGTAACCGGCCCGACAGGTTCGGGTAAATCCACAACCCTGGCTTCGATGGTCGATAAGATCAATGTCGAACGCCACGATCACATATTAACGATCGAGGACCCCATTGAGTTTCTGCACAATCATAAGAACTGTGTCGTAAATCAACGCGAGGTCGCAGCCGATACCCATTCATTCGGAGCCGCACTCAGAACAGCCCTTCGTCAGGATCCGGATGTTGTACTGGTCGGCGAAATGCGAGATCTGGAAACGATCGAGATGGCCCTTAGGATCGCAGAAACAGGCCACCTGACATTTGCGACCCTTCACACAAATTCAGCTTATTCGACGATCAACCGTATCATCGATGTCTTTCCGGCCGGACAGCAGGCCCAGATCCGAACCCAGTTGTCACTCGTTCTCGAAGGCATTCTCTGTCAGGCCCTGCTGCCCAAGGCGTCAGGGGATGGCCGTGTAATGGCCCTTGAAGTCCTGGTCCCGAATGCCGCTATCCGCAACCTGGTCCGCGAAGACAAGATCCATCAGATCTATTCTATGATGCAGACCGGACAGGACAAATACGGTATGCAGACGTTCAATCAATCACTCGCAACGCTGCATCACAAACGTCAGATAACTCTCGAAGTTGCAATGCAGCGTTCGTCGAACGCTGACGAACTCAAGGAGTTGATCGAACGCGGTTCCGGATTGAATGACGCCTACGGCGGCCGGCCTGCCACACGTCCCGCGCCAAACGGAAGCCCCTATGCGCAAGCCCGCAATATCGGCGAACGTCCCCGCTAGCAAACTCAGCCGCGGGAGAAAAGTATGCCGCGGCAAATTATGATATACGCCGAACGAGTTCGGTGATTCGCAAGTCAAGGAGCACTAAACAGCAATGCCAACATACGTCTTTAAGGGAAGAAATCGCCTAAATGAATTGATCGCCGGTGAACGAGAAGCCGCTACGCAGGACGAGCTCCGTGCTTTGCTCCGACGTGAGCAGATCGTTATGACGCAAGCCTCTGAAAAAGGCCGCGAGATATCGATACCAAAGCTCGGCCGCCGGAAAAAGGTCAAAGCCAAAGAGCTGGCCGTGTTTACGCGACAGTTCTCCGTTATGATCGATGCCGGTCTGCCTCTTGTTCAGTGTATCGACATCCTCGGTGAACAGCAGCAAAACCCCTTTTTCAAAGATGTGCTTCGCCAGGTGCGCCAGAACGTCGAAGAAGGATCAACGCTTTTCGCTGCCCTTCAACGACACCCAAAGGTATTCGACAGCCTTTTTACCCACATGGTGGAGGCTGGTGAAACGGGCGGTGTGCTGGACCTGATCCTTCAGCGTTTGGCTACATTGATCGAAAAGGTCGTCAAACTGAAACGCAGTATCGTTTCGGCGTCTATCTATCCGGCAGCCGTCATCGCCGTGGCTATCGGCGCAATTGCGATCATCATGATCGTCGTCATCCCGCAGTTCCAGCAGATCTTTCTCGGCCTGCTCGGTCCGGGTGAACTGCTGCCTCTGCCGACACGGATCGTCATGGGTATAAGCGGATTTCTCGCCGGCTGGGGCGGCCTGGGGCTGCTGATATCGTTGATCGGTAGTTCGATCGGGATCAGCTACTACTACAAAACTACGAAGGGCAGATGGCAGATCGACAAGCTAATGCTGAAGATGCCCATCATTGGCAGCATTTTGCGAAAGGTCGCCGTTGCGCGTTTTGCGAGAATTCTGTCGACGCTGCTTTCATCCGGTGTCCCGATCCTGCAGTCACTTGATATCACATCAAAGACAGCGGGCAATGTGATCATCGAAGACGCTATTCTCAAAGTAAGGGCAGGTGTCGAACGCGGTGAAAACTTCGTCGATCCTCTCAAAGCTACCGATGTATTCCCGCACATGGTTGGCCAGATGATCGGCGTCGGTGAACAAACCGGTGCCCTGGATGCGATGTTAGGCAAGATCGCCGACTTTTACGAGGAAGAGGTCGACACAGCGATCGCCGATCTGTTGGGATTGATGGAACCTGTTCTGATCGCCTTTTTGGGTGTCACCATCGGTTCGATCGTCATCTCGATGTATCTGCCGCTATTCACACTGATCGGCAAACTCGCCGGCGGTGCGAAATAGGACAAAGATGAAAACCATAGACTACAGCTCAATGATCGTCAGCTATAACTTTGTTATAGGAGTATTACTGATGCTATCGAGCCAGCGGGTGGCCGTGCTTGCCGGAAACGTCAACAAAGCCCACCGCCAGCAGATAGTCCGCCTGACCCAGGTCTCGACCTTTGCATTCGGTGCCTGTGTCGCGGTTCTGTCGGGAGCGATCTATGTGGTATTCCATTTATTAAGGATCGGCATCTAATACCGTTCTTTCACAGCCAGGCTTGAACTATCGGCAGATGACGAGGAAACTCATCATCTGCCTTTTTTATTGTGACCCGCCGAATTGCATCATTCGCTCAATATATTTAGCGATGACATCGGCTTCGAGATTGACAGCATCACCCCGCACAAGCGAGGAAAGGTTTGTCATCTCCCATGTTTTTGGAATGACGGCAATGTCAAAGCTGTCGTCGGCAAGTGATGCGATCGTGAGGCTGATGCCCTCCACCGATACTGATCCTTTGTGAACAAAATACCGGGCGAGTTCAGCCGGGAATCCGATCCGAACCGTCCAAAAATCGCCTTGCTTTACCGCCGAGAGAAACGTTCCCCGGCCATCAACGTGGCCCTGAACGATATGCCCGCCGAGACGCGTGGCCGGCGTCACTGCCCGCTCCAAATTTACTCGTGAACCCGCTGTAATTGAGCCAAGAGTTGTCCGGTCCAGCGTTTCAGGTGAAATATCAGCGGCAAACGACGATTGCTGAAATATCAACCGCGGTAAGGCAGACGCCATTGACCGCGATCGAATCGCCGGGTGCAATATCGGATGTAACCAGGCTCGCCGAGACAACGATCCGAACACCGGCAAGCCCCTTATCAATAGCCTCGATCGAACCTAATTCTTCTATTATCCCTGTGAACATTTGTCGGCTATTACTCCATGAGCAGCGGCACCGGTAATTCGGCCGGCACGACCAGCGAAAGTTTTCTGATATCGATCGAGATCGGTGCTCCGTCCTCGACCTCATTGTATATGTTGGCAAATTTGTAGCCGACCCTCACCTCGTGAGGTTTGTACGAGGAACGGGTATGCACAACGGCCGCAAAAGTTTCATCTGTCGCTGTAAGCAATACCAGCAATTCGGCGTCAGTTCGGTCTACATCTTCGCGGGTAACGCCGTAAAGGGGCGAATCCGGCGTGATCGGATGAACGATCGTCCACGCGAGCGGAAAGAATGAGACCTTTTCCCGTTCCAGAGCAAGCGTGTCGAAACGGCGGACAATGCGGCCGTACTCTTCGACGAACCGGGAATAAATAACCGTCGCATTGACCTCGATCAACTGGTTATTGCGGCCATTCACCAGCCGTACCATCAGGCCGGAGATCCCTCGATATGGCGCGATGACCGCCACGTCACTAAAGATCACTTTAGCCGTAGGCCGGGCGAACCGGGCGAAAACGAGGCCGGTTATAAGGGCATTAGCCAACAGGCTGTAATATGACTCAATAGTTACGAGCAGATTGGGCATTATTCCGGCCGGATGGATAGTGCCGTAACCGATAGTGGCAAAGGTTTGGACACTGAAAAAAAAGCTTCGGATAAAAATATTAACCATCGGATCGGCCGTCGTATCGACCAAAGCCGTTGGCCCCATCAACGCATAGGCCGAGCCAAATACCAGGTTGCTGACAAAATATAGGACGAGAATAAGCAGCAGAAATGTCCGCCACTTCATGCCGAGAAGTGTGTGGTAGAGATTTAGCGACGTAAACCGCGAAAGGCCGGTCCGCTTTACGTTGAACGAGCCGTCCGGATTCAGGAGGCGTTGTCGACTCGCACCGGTGACGACCGAGCCGAATCCGAGATCACGCTTTTCTATTTCCGGAAGCTCGCTCGGGTCAATTGAATTGTTCAGAGTATCGTCGCCCACGTGTTGGTAGATTATAGCGAGGAGCCAAGATAATTGTAAAAACAGATTGGTTTTTAGCGGGAACGATGGTGAAATATACTGATGGCAAAAGCATCTGCACCTGAGATCCAACCACCCAAGTTAGCCCGGACGAGCGACGGCGGAACCGACGTCAATTCCCTCGCCGATCTGCTCGAGTGGTTCCTGATGTATGACGAGCGGACGGCCCGCATGCGGCACATAAACACCGAAGAATTGTTTCAGTGGAAGCAAAAGGATGACGAAGCAAACGGGATCACTATCTACCCGTTTGAGAATGCGGAAGCACGTTTCGCAGTCGGAGCATTTCAGGCCCTGGCGGAAAACAACTCAGAACCACTGCTGAAGCTTTGGATAACCGACATTTTGAATGCACTGCACAGTGCCCGTGAGACAAAAACGGAATTGACCGACGCTTACAATCTGGATGCGGATATCGAAGGGTCATCGCTCTCGAAATCCGAAAAGCTAACGACCAATGCGGAACGCCGCGTTTATCTAACTAGCTGCTGGATAGAGGCCCTCTGCGTTGCCGAAGCCCGATTTCTCGGTTGGGTATACCAGGAACTCTATGGCCGCCCCTTTGCGATGTGAATAACACCAACGGGCGGGCAGTTGAGGGGTAGGTTCAATCCTGAATGCTATCGTCCTCATCGATGAGATATGTCCAATGCTGGTTCTCTTCTCGCTGAAGTTCTTTCTCAACGGCGGCTTCGGCCTCATCTCTGGTTTCAAATCTCCCTAAGAGCCGGCTTGGGCCGTCACCAACCTTGGGTTCTTTGATCACGTTGTAACGGACTTTCATAATTAGGGCGCTATCTGAGAGTTTGGCATTGGCGCATGTCGCCGGACTGCATACCCTTTGTAAACCACTCCATCCGCTGCCTGGCAGAGCCGTGTGTGAATGAATCTGGTACCACGTAACCCTGGGTTTGTTTCTGGATCATGTCGTCACCGACGGCTCCGGCTGCCCGGACAGCCTCCTCAACATCGCCAACCTCAAGCAGGCCCTTTTTCTGGACATAATTTCCCCAAACGCCCGCATAACAATCCGCCTGAAGTTCGAGAGCGACAGACAGACGGTTATTTTGTCCCGCGCTCTGGACCTTGCTCATTATGCCTGTGAGATTTTGTACGTGATGGCCGACCTCGTGAGCTATCACATATGCCTGGGCAAAATCGCCTGGTGCCTTGAATGTCCGGCTTAATTCCTTAAAGAAGTCGAAATCGAGATAGAGCTTCTGATCGCCCGGGCAATAAAACGGTCCCGACGCCGCACTGGCTCCGCCGCATGCTGACGAGGTCTGGCCAGAAAACAGCACCAGTATTGGCGCCGTGTACCTGACGTTCGCCTGAACCGGTAATATCTCGCTCCAGGCGTCTTCTGTCGTTGCCAGAACCCGGGAGGTAAACTTTTTTTCCTCGTCCGCCGCTGGCTGGCTCGTACTCGGCTGCTGCACCTGGGTTTGTTCTGGCAAGCTCTGAAGAAACTGCATCGGGTCGCCGCCGCACAGCCATATGCCCAGAGCAATTATCAGTATCCCGATACCGCCGCCGCCAATTGCCAATCCGCCCCGCCCCCGGCGGTCCTCTATGTTTGTACTCTGTCTCTGAGACCCCCAACGCATGTTCAGCTCCCTCTCAGTCTATTTTAGAATGTTTCAAACTGATTTTAGCACCTTGTTATGACGCAATGAAACAGCCACATTAAGTAGCTCACCCCGGCGTTCGAACCTTGGCACGCTGACACCTTTATGCTCGGCCCGATCTTAAATTCACCGCAAAATCTTGACAGGTGTGGACTTAGAGGATTATCATTCATAAACGTTTTAGATTTTATTCTCGCCGCGTTTCCGAGATCTCAGGAGGAAATAATGATCAAGCTAGACATCGTAAATCTGGTAGCTGACCGGACCGGTGTGCCCAAACAGAAGGCTGAGCAAGTTGTTGATTCGCTTTTTGAAGCTATGAAGCAAGCACTGGCCGCCGGTAAACGGATAGAGCTTCGCGGATTTGGAGTTTTTGTCGTCAAGCCGCGTAAACGTGGTGTGGGCCGCAATCCAAGGACAGGACAAGAGGTTCCGATCCCGGCGGGCAAAACCATCAGATTTAAGCCCGGTAAGGAGCTTTCGGCTAAGGCTGTCTGATAGTTTCACCAAATAATTGTAGAATCATTGAGGATGTCGATCGTAGACGCGCTAGTGCGCCCGGCGGGCGCTGAAGCATGCGGCCTGCGATCTTTTTATTCGCGGTGGTAAATGACTGAACCAGGGTCTTTTGATCAACAATTTAATTTTGAGCCGCCGGCAATGCGTCCGACTTTCCGTACCTGGATCAGGCACTTTTTACTGCTCGTCATAACCTTTTGTACGGCGACTATCGCCGGAACTCTATTCCCTTTCGGCAAAAATCTGGCTTTTTCTGAGGCTGACCCGGAAACAGTTACGGAATTCCTGCAGTTCATCTTCACGATACCGTCGAGATACGGAGCTCTGGTCGCGGATATTATTCACAAGATATTCACCGAGCCTGAACAACTGGCCTATGGTGTCAGCTTTTCTCTATCGTTACTTTTCATCCTGGTCTGCCACGAGATGGGGCACTATATCGCATGTCGGATCTACAGGGTCGATGCGACGCTGCCGTTTTTTTTGCCGACTCCGCCTCTGATCGGGCCGGCCGGTACATTTGGGGCATTTATCAAGATACTGTCGCCGATGCCGTCGCGGCGGGCAATATTTGACATCGGCGTTGCCGGGCCGATAGCCGGATTTGTTGCTTTGATCCCGGTTACGATCGCAGCATACGCGACAATGGCTTTGGGAACGGTCGAAGATGTCCAGGCCGGGAACGTATTGCCGATCTCGTTTTCCGAACCCCTGCTTTTGAAAATAGCCGCGTGGGCATCGGGCGTAAATACAGCATTGCCGATGGAACCTAATGCGTTCTATTTCGCGGCATGGGTCGGATTACTTGTTACGGCCTTGAATCTCATACCGTCGGGACAGTTGGATGGCGGACATGCCCTTTATGCGGTGTTTGGCGAGAGGGTTCACAAATTGACCGGGCCGGTCGCGTTTGGGATCATGGCAACCCTCTCGGTTTTGGGGATCTATTATTACAGCAGCCCGAGCGGAATTTTGATCGCCGTCATTCTGGGGATCATGATGCGCATCAGGCACCCACGGCCGTTTGACCAGACCCCGCTTGATGCCAAACGCAAGGCCATCGCAATTCTGACCCTGGTAATTTTCGTCCTGTGTTTCGTCCCTTTCCCGATACAGATCAATTAGTTAATAGTGGATAGTGGATAGTGAACAGTTTGCATGACGTCATTCATCCCATCCCGTTACCTTCACCATTCATCATTCGTTATTAATTTTCACCTTTCACTATTCACTGTTCACTATTCACTGGAAGCATCCCTTTGATCTCGCGAACCATCTTTTCTAC
Organism: Blastocatellia bacterium; assembly: GCA_963834975.1. GTDB lineage: Bacteria > Acidobacteriota > Blastocatellia > Pyrinomonadales > Pyrinomonadaceae > OLB17. Next base: position 624,065 of record CAWIDZ010000003.1, on the reverse strand, counting down.
ATCCTCCTGGCCGTCGAGTGCGATCATAAAGAAATCGTAGCTTGTCTTAAAACAAACCATTCCGTTGCCAAAGAACCAAACGCCCTCGAGCAGCGGATTGCCGCCAATGATGTTGCCCAGCGGAAAGCCCGTTATGTTTTTGGGGTCGAGGATATTAGTCATCATCACGGCGCCGGATGCGAATGAGAAAGCACCGAGCAGCGGAGCTCCGATATGTTTGGCGATGTCGCGTTCAAACTGGATCCGGGCGGTATCGGCCTCGGACAACAGGCCTTTTTCGATCAGGTCCTCGCGACGTTGGAGATAACCGTTAAATTCCTCGCCAAGTTTTTTAACGGACCAGGTGGGAATTGCCGAATTAAACAGCCAATGCGAGCTTATACCGGTAAATACAACGCCGAGGCCGGCGCCGATCGCCATTGAGACCCCGGTTGTCACGGCCTTGAGCGGATCAGCCTGTACCCAATCGACGGCTTTTTTGGCCCCGCGAACCGCCGAGTCAACAGTCGATGAAAGGCTGGAACCAAAACCCACGACCTTTGCCACCCGCTTTGTGTTCGTTCCAACCGCATCAACCGCATCGTCTATCATCTCGCCTGCCTTGCCGGCAGCATCAACGACCGCCCCGCCCGCTTTTACCCCGGCGTCGCTTGCCGCGTCACGAACTGGTTCGCTGACGTTCCACGCCAATTTGGCGGTGTCGCCGGCGGTGTTTATTACATCCTCAGCCACCTTAACAGCCTGTTTGCCGACATCGGACTTTTCGGCCTCCGTCTTTAGCCGGCCAGCACCCTTTTGGGCGGTTTCGACCACGACACGCGCTCCTCCCTCGATTTTTTCCTTAAGGCCAAGCTGCGCATCGATCTCATCAAACTTCTCTGTCGCTTTTTTCTGCCACCGGTCAAATTTCTCTTTATAATCACTCATAATAAATTCCCCGTTCCTTTGATCCTTTCACCAAATACGAATCAACGCCAACGATTGTTCACAGTGGGCCGTGAAAGAACCCCAGTCATGTATGATGTCACCAAACCGATGCTCAATCAATAGATTTTCGCACTGGATTTGGTATCCTAGCTTCTGGTTTGATGCAAATATGCCTATTGTAAAATGCCCGCAATGCGGTAAAGAAAAAGAATACAACGGTAATGAATTTCGCCCATTTTGCTCAGAAAGGTGCAAACTGCTCGACTTCGGGGACTGGGCTGACGGCAAATATAATATTCCGAGCGAAACAACCGCCCTGTCAGAGGAAGATATTGAAGCTATAGAAAGAGCAACGGAGGATAGATCCAGATGACCATGTTGCTCGATGCTGCCCCTTTGGGCGGAGGGATCGGAGTATTTGCCGCTGTGGCATTTTTCCTGGTCCTGATGGCTGTTGCCTATATAGCTTTCAGGTTATTGAGAAAAACATTCAAAATGGCGATCCGCCTCGTCATCGTCGCCATAATTCTTGCGATAGCGGCCGCCGGAAGCGTCTCGTTATGGTGGCTCGGCACCAGCAAATCCCCGCGGCCCGAGCGTTCAAGGCCGGTTCAGTTAAAATAGCTCCTGCCGATGGATCATCCTGAAAATGAATCGACTGGTTGGCGGCGTTATGTCAGCCTCCCCAGAAACGTGCTCGCACTGAGCGTGGTCAGCCTGCTCAACGACACATCAAGCGAAATAATCTATCCGCTGCTTCCGGCATTTCTGGCTCTTAGCCTTGGCGCCTCGCCTTTTGCTATCGGGCTTATCGAGGGGTTTGCCGAGTCCGTCGCGAGTCTTTTGAAGTTGGTTTCAGGCTATCTCAGCGACAGGTTCAATTCGCGAAAACTACCGGTTTTTCTCGGTTACTCATTGGCTGCGCTAACCCGGCCTTTTTTGGCTTTTGTGACCAGCTGGCCGCAGGTCCTGGTGGTCAGGATGACAGACAGGCTGGGTAAGGGCATCCGTGGAGCTCCCCGTGACGCACTGATCGCCGACAGCGTTCCGGTCAGCCAGCGCGGGTTTGCCTTTGGATTTAACCGGGCATCAGATCATCTGGGTGCGGTATTCGGCCCGGTCGCGGCTTTTGTTTTGCTTTCGATATATGCGGTTGATACCCAAAATCCGACGATCCACGAATATCAGCACGTATTCCTATTTGCTTCGGTACCGGTAGTGGTCGGATTATTGGTGATCGCGTTCTTTGTACGAGAGGATGCCAGGGAGCCAGCAGAGATCTCTGCGCCCATTAAGTTTTCACTAGCCGGATTTGACGGAAATTTTAAGCGGTTTCTGATCGTTATCGCAGTCTTTACACTGTCGAATTCAACCGATGCATTTTTGCTGCTGCGTGCCGGGCAATCGGGCATATCACCGGTCATGCTGCCGTTGTTGTGGATGACCCTGCATGTAAGCAAGGTGGTCAGTTCGCTTATTGGCGGCGACCTGTCGGACCGGGTGGGCCGCAAGACACTGATCATTACCGGCTGGCTGATCTATGCGTTTGTTTACGCCGGATTTGCGTACGTAAACTCAGCCTGGCAATGCTGGCTGCTGTTCATTATTTATGGAACCTATTTTGGGCTGACCGAAGGAGTCGAAAAAGCCTTTGTCGCCGACATGGTATCTGAGAAAAACCGCGGGACGGCGTACGGCCTGTACAATCTGGCATTTGGCATTACTGTCTTTCCAGCCTCGTTATTATTCGGGCTTGTCTGGACCGAATATGGGCCAACGACCGCATTCCTTGCGAGCTCAGCCGTTTCGTTGGCGGCTATACTCGTTCTGCTGACCGTTAGATCCGGTGAAAGGCCAGCATCTGACCAACCGGCCTAACGCTCCGTCAACCTGATCGAGTTCAAAACGTTTCTGAATGTACTGCTATAGGCATATGACTCGTTACCGGGTACGACAGTAACAGCGTAAAACAGATCACCGCTTCGAAGCTGAGTGGTGTAAAACGTCACAACCTCTGTAGTACGGGTCACCGGCGATGTTCCGGACGCCGATGTTGTAAAGCCCGAGCGGCCGGCTACAGTGGTTTGGACGAGATCGCCGCGTTGCCTTAGGTAAGTATTACCCTTAAGAATTTCATCGAGATATGCGTACGACGCTGATTCGAGGTCATTATTCCGGGCGGGATAAATGCCGACCATCATTCCGCGCGTGATCCCCTGGTCGCCATATGCTCCCTCGGGTGCAAACTGAACATTGTCCTGGCCTGAAAGATCGAGCCAGTTTGACGGCACATTGATCCGCAGCCATGAAGCTCCCGTGTAAGCCCGATAACGTGTCGACGGGCGTTGAACGTTTGCCTGATACCGGCCTGATGATGCCGGATCTCCGTTCGGCTGCCCGCTCTGCGCCCCCTGCTCGATCTGTGCCATTGTCGGGGCTTTTGGCATTGATCTAAATTTTGCCTTGACCCGCTCAAAGTCGCGGGTGATCTTGATCGGCTGTGGTGAAACATTTAGTCTGGCCGCCTCACGGTTGATAGCCTGGTAACGATTACCCGGATCCGGGTGGTCACTGAGCCATTCGGGGCCGCCGCGTCCGGCTGACTGCTGCTGGATCGTTTGAAACATATTTGCCAGGTCACGCGGGTCATATCCTGCATCGGCCATTATTTGGGCTCCGAGCGTGTCCGCCTGCGACTCATATTCGCGGCTGTATTTGGTCATCCAGGCGGCGGCTCCTATAGCACCGAGTTCGGCACCCGCCTGGCCGCCCAGTATCGCTCCGCCGAGGATAAGCCCGATCATACCAAGAGTATTTTTTGCACTGCTCTGCTTTGTCGCTTGGGCCGTCGCATGGCGAAGCGCAACGTGGCTTATCTCGTGGGCCATCACGCCGGCCATTTCACCCTCGTTCCTCGCCGCCTCGAGCATTCCGCGATTTACGTACATAGGGCCGCCCGGCAGGGCGAACGCATTGATATCACTTGCATTTACCCATTTGAACCGATAATCAAATGCCGGCTGGCGAAATTGAGGCGGGATCGACCTCACCAACCGCTCGCCAACTTGTTCTACATAAGCGGTTGCGTCCCGGTCATTGATGATCGGGAATTTCTGATCTACCTGACGGGCCGCGTCATTACCGAGTTTTACGTCATCCTGGACCTTATACTTGTTTTTTGGCGCCTTTATTTGCGTTTGCTGAGCGAACGCCGCGAGCGGCGTCAACCACAATGATGCTAAGACGGCTACAGTCGATAATTTCAGGCCAAAGAGTTTTCGGTTCATATATTCTCCGCGAGGACGTTTTATTGATTCTAGTGTTTATTGCGGCTCAGTTAAAGCAAACAAAGAGACCGGGGTTACGATGAAAAGGCTGACAGGTCGAGTTCGCCGCAAAAGGCAGGGGGCAATATTATCAAAATGTTACAAGAATGTTACATGCGGCCTCCGGCTGCCAGAAGGTCCGTAAAAGTTAAGTATAATGTAACTTTCCGATCGCGGTTCTGAACTATAATCGTGCGAGTATGAACGAAATCACGCATAACACAGGGTTCGGGCATCCGCCGGAACACGTTGGCCTGATGGCAATTGAGGCAATGGAACTACACGAGACCAATGTACAACTCGACCTGCTTCGCGATAAGGTGCTGCTATTGGGCGGTAAGACCGAAGAAGCGGTGCATCGCGCTGTTAGGTCGCTGACTGAGCGTGACAGTGATCTCGCAAAGAACGTATGCGAGGATGACAAGCTGATCGATCAGATGGAACTAGAGATCGACCGGCTGAGTATTGAAATTTTAGGTTCACAGCGGCCGACCGAACACGACCTTCGCATGGTCGTCTCAGTTGCAAAGATAACACCTATACTAGAACGCATAGCCGATCATGCCTCAAGCATTGCGGGTGCCGCGATCATTTTGAATAATGAACCGCAGATCGACAGCTACGTAGATTTTTCGCTAATGGCGGAGATCGCCGCAGGAATGCTGAGAGAGGCCCTCAATGCATTTACCACGGAGGATGCCGCAGCCTCGCGTAAGATAATCGGCCGCGACCTGGCTCTCGACGAGAGTTACGGGCGTGTATTTGACGGCCTTATCCAAACAATGGTCAGGAACCCGTCCGCCGCAAACGGAGCGGCACGCCTCTTGTTTGTCGCCAAGCATATTGAGCGGATCGGCGATTACGTAAAAGATATCTGCGAGCTAAATGTTTACCTGACCGAAGCGGTTTTTATAAAACATGGTTCGCATGCTTAGTAAAAAAAGGGGCGAATAGACAGAGAGTTCGAGTTCGCTTATATTTAGTTTTTCAATTAACCAACCAGTAACCGGAGATATCGAATATGGCTTTTAGCTTTATACCGAAAGAAGACGAGTATTTTGGCCTGTTTTCGCAGATGAGCGCCAAGATACAAGAGGCGGCTGACATCCTGGTCGAGATGATGGACGGGCCAGGATCGAATTTTGACTCGCTCTCGAAAAAAATAAAAAGCGTTGAGCACGAATGCGATGAGCTGGCCCACACCATCACGACGCGACTAAATAAGTCTTTTATTACGCCGTTCGACCGTGAAGACATCTACGCACTAAGTGTCAGGCTTGACGACGTTTGCGATTATATTGACGCCGCTTCGAGGGCCGTTGTGATGTATGACATTCGCGAGGTAGATGACTATGCGCGGACGTTGGCCAGGATAATACAGAAGCTCGCCGGCGAGATACATCTGGCAGTCTCACTGCTCAAAAAGGCTGATGGCATGAAGCCTCATCTGCTTGAAATACAACGGCTCGAAAACGACGCCGACGAAACGTATTTCAAAAGCATTGCCGAGCTTTTTAAGAGTGGTGCCGATCCGCTGGCCATCATCAAGCTCAAGGAACTCTATGAAATTCTCGAGAACGCGACGGATATCTGTGAGAGCGTCGGCAACATCATCGAGAGTATTGTTTTGAAACACAATTAGATGCCGAACGGCAGGAACATCAACTGACGGCCGACCGCTGAAACCTGCCGCCGGCCGCTGGCAACCGACAACTAAGATCGACTACTGCCCTTATGGATGCACACACAGCTTCACTTGCTCTGGTAGTTTTTATCATTTTCGCCGCGCTCGTATTCGATTACGTGAATGGGTTCCATGATGCCGCGAACTCGATAGCGACCGTTGTCGCCACCCGCGTACTCTCACCCGGGGTTGCGGTTGCGTGGGCCGCGTTCTTTAATTTCATTGCATTTTTGGTCTTTGGGACCGCCGTTGCCAAGACCATAGGCGGCGATATGATAAATATCGCAATTATCCCCCCCGGTGACCAATTGTATGTATTGCTCGGGGGCGTACTGGGTGCAATTATTTGGAATCTGATCACCTGGTATTTCGGCCTGCCGACGTCAAGTTCGCACGCCCTCGTGGGCGCGTATGCCGGTTCTGCGATCTCGTCTTATATATGGCATTTTGGCTTCGATAACGTCCAGACGGTCCTGATAGCCAAAGGTTGGATAAAGACGCTGACGTTCATCGTTCTCTCGCCGCTGATCGGAATGGCATTAGGATTCATTCTGATGGTAGCCGTTTACTGGATCTTTCGCCGCGTTTCCGTTAACAAGGTTGACCGTGTTTTCCGGTTCGGCCAGCTGTTTTCTGCGGGTGCTTATTCACTCGGGCATGGCGGCAACGACGCACAAAAGACCATGGGAATTATAACCATCGTTCTGGTTGCCGGCGGATTTCTGCAAATGACACCGGCCGGCAAGCTGCCCGACATTCCCCTCTGGGTTGTCCTCGCCGCCCACGCCGCTATCGGATTAGGAACCCTGTCCGGCGGCTGGCGGATCATTAAGACGATGGGAACAAAGATCGTCAAACTGCAGCCCGTAAATGGATTTTGCGCTGAGACCGCCGGTTCGCTGACCCTTTTCGGTGCGACTATGTTCGGTATTCCGGTATCGACGACGCACACAATTACAGGCTCGATCGTCGGTGTCGGTGCCGCAAAACGTTTCTCCGCCGTAAAATGGGGCGTCGCCGGCCGCATCGTCTGGGCATGGATCCTCACGATTCCTATGGCCGCATTCTTCGCCTCCCTCTCATATGGCGTGATCTTGCTAATAGAAAAAATTGTCGGCGTTGTGTCTTAAGGCCAATACCCAAAGTCAGGACCAGGCCAGAAACGCGAGTGCGAACGAGCGTGTTCAAGGGCCAGAAACGCCTGATTACGGGGCCTCGACACTTCAACCACCGACAGACGTAACAGAGCCACAAAGCTCAGATCCGCCGCGACCCGATCCCCTACGGAATGTATTTCTTCGGTATCGGTATGTCTGAGCTTAAACCGAACTGGACTGCATACGGGCCGCCAGTAGAGCCGTTGATATACCAGGTCCCGAAACGATAAACAGCGATGTCGTATTTACCGTCACCGTCGTAATCGCCGGGGACGGGTATATCTCCCGATTGTCCCCAATGTATACCGCCCACGCTGTCATCTCCGCTGAAATGGAAATACCAACCGCCCACGGACGGCCGAAATATAGCGATGTCATCAATGCTGTCACCGTCATAATCGCCGGGAACCGGCATATCGGTATCTATCCCGAACACCTCGGCAAAGAAGCTCTCATCTAAACTGTTGAACCGATACCATGTACCGCCGCGGAACACCGACAGGTCGGTTTTGCCGTCACTGTCGTAGTCTCCGCTCACGCTTTGATCGCCATTCTGGCCAAACTGCATACCCGCAAACTGGTTGTCGCTGCTTCTGAGCCAGTACCAGGTTCCATTTGACGGCCGGAACACGGCCGGTTCGTCCCTGCCATCGCCGTCATGATCGCCTGCTTTTGGGATATCTTCTGATATGCCAAACTCGACAAAGAACACCGTATTGTCGCTGCTGTTGATCCTAAACCAGAACCCATTCGACGGACGGTAGACTGAGATATCGGTCGTGCCGTCACCGTCAAAGTCACCCGGAGTGGGAATGTCGGTCGATTCGCCAAAATGCAGCCCCTTAAAGCCCGATGTCGAGCCCTGGTAATACCAGTTGCCGTCGGACGGGCGGAACACAGACAGATCAGATCTGCCATCACCGTCGAAATCAGCACGCGGCTTATATGATGGAAATGGCGTACCTGTCGGTGTTGCCGTCGCCGTGTTCGTCGGTGTTGCCGTCGCCGTGTTCGTCGGCGTCGTTGTCGGCGTGGATGTAGGCGTCGGCGTGCCGCCTCCTGCCGGGCCCTGGACATTAACTTCGATCGGGTCGCCGTTCTTAAAGAAACCGACTGATGCATTCACGTCGACCGGTGGCTGGTCGGCGTCAAACCGGAAGTTATACATCGTCCCCCAGCGAATAGCGTTGGCATTGCGGTTCTGAGCGAACGTTTCGCTATTCCACGTCAGGCCACCGGCGAGCTGAGATGTGCTCCATGCGTCGCTGCTGAAGCCGGCGTCACCAACCGTGCCGTCATTTGCCCAGCCCGGATGCTGCGGAGGCGCATGAAACCCGACATTGCTTATAACCACGCCATTGCCGACCGGGACGCTGAAAGATTGTACCGCCCTGTCCAGGTTTTCGTTGTAGACTGCATATTCGTAATGCCAGACACCAGGGGACGGATTGGTGATCTTATAGCCAACAACGCCGATGCCGTCGTTACCCGGATCGGGTTCGATAGGGATCAGCGTTGCGCCTGGCCACACGCTGATCGCAGGCTGTGTCCGCACGGTTGACCCAACAGCGGAAAAGCTGAAGTTGATCGTTCCATTTACATTGAACCGCCGGTACGACACATTATTGTACATATTGCATTCGCCCGCGTGCGTCTGGCACCACGCAAATTCGTCGGGTGAGATGTACTGGCCCTCAGCATAATAGCTGGCTCCCGGGTTGAGCGTGGTGTTGAGGTCCGCGGCATCAGTAAGTATTCGGTGTGAAACGCCGTTGTGTATATGCCCTGTGTGATCATTCGGGCTTGGGCTTGAGCCCGGAAACGAGCCGGTAAACGGGTTTATCCAGGCACGCGAACCGAGGTTTGGCCCCGCATTAATTCCGGCCGAGTCTGCCGTCGAACAGCCGGCACCGAGATGTCCGCCGCTGACACCATTGCAGCCAAATCCGCAGCTGTTTGCCGCAAGGCCGAAAGGCCGTGCAGAACATTTGACTGGCCTATCTGTTCGAACCGTTCATCATTATTTGGCCCGCCGCTCATACGATACAAGTTCTGCGGGTCGACCGGGTGGTCGTTATTGGGCAATGCAAACCATCCGGCATCTATATTGCCTGCGTTACAAGCATCCGTTCCAAAAGCAAGGCCAACTTGATTTCCGCTGCTTCCAAACTGGGCAAGCCCGGAAATATTGCCAACGATCAGATCAGGCCCTTGCACGATCCCGGAACCCGGCCGAAGATCTTTCGAAAATGTGCTAAATTGCAGACTGCTCCCCTGCAGGGATCCATAATATGATGAGTTGCCGGCTAAACAGATGGTTCCGGGCTGAGGCAGCACATCGGGGCCTATGTCCATATATCTATTTGGTCGGCTTGGCCAGCTTTTGATCTTTGAGGGTGAAATTTGGTGTGACGAAACCTTACCAGAGAGGCCTGTTCCGATGCCGATCAAAGCAACCAGGCAAAGCATAGGGAATATAGCCCTAACTCTTTTGTTAGGCGATCCTGAAAAATCCATCGAGGTTCCTATCCTTAAAAAATTGGGTCACGCCCACTCTATTCCGTTTCGTAACCGTCTTCTCTCGGTTGGCAGCATTGTCAATCTACCCATATGATCCAAGGTAAACCAAGCTACGACATAGCGCCCCTTCTCGTTTGGATCCTTTCTCTATCATCAAGCTGCCATTGGCCCAGATCCCTTCTGCTCTAGATCACGAGCAGAGATTGTCTTACGACAGAAAGGCTGTCTCGTCTTCATGAGGCCAAACAACCGGGAAGTTGTCACGACGACGTGATATCTTGATGAGTCAAACATATTCCCGATACACCGATATGTCAAGAAAAAACAGGATCTCGGAATGGCTCAAGTTTCAACTGATGACAGAGGTTTTTCGTTAAAGCTTTTTTCCCTATCACTGTTCCCCGCTCAATTTTTGGTTCCGGCTATGTCAACACCGATGTTTTTCGTTTTGCTGTCTAATTTCTGTACTGGCGGGGATGCTCGTCTGACCGCATCTTTTCGCGACCCACCCATACGGTTTTCTGCCGATAGCTTTCTTAACCTAACCACAACTCAAATCTGATCGAGACGAGGCATTCGTAGTAGGATTCCGCACGTTTCATGTCTGAGCCGCTTTAACTCGTGCACACACTTCGTTTACGACACATATTTGCTTTTGGGAAAATCATTTTCCCAAACGGAAAACGGTTTTCCTGGCGGTTAAGAGTTTGTCCCGTCGGTACACTTTCTTTCCCGATTGGGAACCCCGCTTTCCTGTCGCGAGAGTCGGGGACTTTGTCGGAAAATCGTTTTACTGACAGGAAAACGGTTTTCCTGATAAAGAAGTTGGCTGTCCCGGCAGAAACGCTCTTTACCGACAGGAAAGAGGCTTTACCGATGGTTAATGCGTTGAAATTTCGGACGAGCGGGCTTACCGGCATTCCCGGCAGTATTACAAGTAGTTTTCGCCTTGGATCGCTAGAAAAACGCAAACGATGCCGATGAAAATCTTATCGTCCCATTTCGCGCCGTCTTGCTTACCAAAGCCTAAAGCGCCATCATTTTTAATAACATGGGAATTGTTCTCGACCAGCCACGGGTTATAGAAGATTATTTAACGATGCCGATCGAAGAGATCGATGAGCGGATCGAATTTGCACGTAAGGAATTAGGCCCGCGTGTGGTTATCCTTGGGCATCATTATCAGCGTGACGATGTTATCCGGCATGCTGATCTTTCGGGCGATTCATATCAGCTCTCAGTGATGGCGTCGCAGACTGACGCTGAATACATAGTATTTTGCGGCGTCCATTTTATGGCCGAGTCGGCCGACATCCTGGGCATGCCGATCAGAGGGTCATATTGCCCGATCTCGGGGCCGGATGTTCGATGGCGGACATGGCGACTATCGATCAGGTCGAGGATGCGTGGGAACAGCTTCGCGAGATCGGCGTTCTGGACAACCGGGTCGCGCCTATCACCTATATGAACTCAAGCGCGGCGATCAAAGCATTTTGCGGCCGCAACGAGGGCGTTGTCTGCACTTCATCGAACGCCGTGCCGCTGTTTGATATCTACCTCAAAGAGTTCGACAAGATGTTCTTTTTCCCGGACCAGCATCTGGGGCGAAATACGGGTGCGAAATTCGGCATCCCGCTCGACAAGATGGCACTCTGGAATCCGCACGAGGAACTCGGCGGCAATACCGAGCAAGAGCTGCATGACGCCAAGCTCATCTTGTGGCGCGGACATTGTTCCGTACACGGACGGTTCAAGGCATGGCATGTTGATAAGGTCCGTGAGGAATTGCCGGGCGTCAAGGTCCTCGTCCACCCTGAATGCACCCGCGAGGTCGTCGAAGCGAGCGATCTTAATGGCTCGACCTCATTTATCATCAAAACCGTCGAAGAGTCGCCGGCCGGATCAAAGTGGGCCATCGGCACTGAAGTAAATCTCGTCAACCGCCTGCAGGACCGCTTCCCCGATAAACAGGTACGTCTCCTGGCGCCTGACCTATGCATGTGCGCTACGATGTACCGCATCGCCCCCCAAAACCTGGCCTGGGCTTTGGAAAACCTGCTCGATGGCAATGTCGTCAATGAGATCGTCGTTGATAATGAAACAAAACGCTACGCCCGGGTCGCGCTTGAACGTATGATCTCGCTAACTGAAAAATAGCTTCTTAAAATTTGAACACCTGATTCTATAGACGCCTCGATCGTGTTCATTCGCGGCTAAATTTCTTTTCTTGCTTTATTCACGTCCGTCGAACAAAATATTGGAAAGGAGATTCTAGATGAATGAAGTCGAACGGGCCGGTATCACCCGAAAAAAATGCAGTGAAATAATGACCAGAAGCGTGACGACCGCTACGCCCGATACGACTTTTCGTGAGGTGGCGGTCATTATGCGTGACGGCGACATTGGAGCCGTTCCTGTCATCGATGGCGGTAAATTGATCGGTATCGTCACAGACCGCGACATCGTTGTCCGCTCAATTGCGGAGGGAAAAGATGCGTCGACGCCGATCCGTGAAGCAATGACCATGGAACTTTTCACGGTCAAAGCGGACGATTTTGTGTTTGAGGCTATACGTCTGATGGGCGACAAACAGGTCCGCCGCGTTCCTGTTATAAATAATGAAGGAGAGCTTAAGGGGATTATAGCAATGGCCGACGTTGCACTTGAGACCGAAGACGAACGCGAGATCGCCGAAACGCTCGAAGAAATATCGAGCGGAGCCGCCTTTTGGGGAAGGAATTAACGTCTGAAATGACAGCTGTTTTTCGCGCAATTTTTGCAGGCTTTGTCATGTCGCTAATACTGCTTTGCGCGGCAAACGCTCGCTCGCAGGTGAAGTTCGGCCAGTTACCGTCGGCAGACGCGATCGCCGCAGCCGGGATGTTTGAAGGACAGATGTACAGCAATAAACTGCTTGATCTCTCGATACTAGCGCCGGGCGGCTGGAAGATCTTTGACCCCGACCAGAACCGTGAATCTATAAAGGCAGGGCGCCAAACCGCCGCAGTTGTTTACGAAAAGCTGGACGCCCGCGAGCAAGAGTCACTCAAAGATTCGGTTGCAAATACCACGGTGCTGTTTCAGGCATCCTCGCGGCCCGACGCCAACGGTATCAGCACGGCAATTTTGTCCGGCGGCGTAGAACGACTTGCAGCTGCCACCACGAAAGAAAAGTACGCCGCAGCGAATAAGAAACTAGTCCTGCTGGCATCGCCGGTACATTTAACAAGGGACCTTTACGACGTCAAGATCGGCGGCGTCGGTTTTACAGGATTTGATATTGAGGGACAAAGCGGCGGCAATGGATACAAACAGACCTATCTGGTTACGATAAGAAAAGGTACGGCCTTGTTCCTGGTCTCGACATTGAAAGATGATAAGAATGCCTTCGCGATCGAGGCGGGGTTGAAGACGCTGAAGTTTGGAAAGTAGACGAATATTTGATCTGCTATGGCAAAATCTACAAATCGATTTTTTCAATTCACAGGCTCATCGAAAAAGCCCGTAACATCAGGCAGTCTTTGGTACCCGGCGGCAGATGTTTACCAGACCCCTGATGGATGGGTGGTCAAAGTCGAGCTTGCCGGCGTTTCTGCCGAGGAGATCGAGATCGATATCCAGGGCAATACATTATATATAGCCGGCTGTAGAAAAGACCGCTCTTGCGCCAGCGGGATCTCTTACCAGCAGATGGAGATAACATACAGCAGTTTTGAGAAGACCCTGCGATTTCCGGCAACTATTGAGGGGGCCCGCGTCGAACATGTATTTGAGAATGGATTATTGATAGTTCATCTGAAAAAAGGCTGATCAGTATACCGGTTAACTCAAACAAAAGATTTCTTATGGCTGATGATATAAAACAAGACCAACCCGAAACCGAAGCGGCTCCGCTGCCGCAGCAGTTCGAGATCGCCGTCCTGCCTCTGCAAAACACTACGCTGTTTCCCGAAACGGTCGTTCCGCTGGCAGTTGGCCGCGAACGTTCGACACGAGCTGTCGAGTCTGCTCTAGCCACAGAGGAAAAGTTGCTTGCCTGCATCACGACAAAAACCGAGAATGTCACCGGCGACGACGCCAAGCCGACAGACCTTTTCAAGATCGGCACAATAGTAAATATCAAACGCATGATGCGGAACGAGGGCATCATGCAGCTCATCGTTCAGGGCATGGACCGCTTTGAGATCCTCGAGTGGACAGGTGAGCAGCCGTTCCTAAAAGCAAAGGTCCAGATACTGCCGCCGCTTCGCCGCGTCGACGATGAAGAGATCGAGGCCCTGAAACGAAACATCCACGGGATGATCCAGGAAGCATTGACGCTGCTGCCCCAGGTTCCGCCCGAGGTAAGGGTCGCGGTAACATCGCAGGAAAATCCGGTCCAGCTTGCTTATTTTCTGGCTTCGGTTCTAGACCTCGGGTTTGAGACCGAACAAAAAATGCTCGAGTCGAGCACCGTCGACGGCCTCTTGACACTGACCCACGCTGCCTTGGCTCGTGAGCTTGAGATCATGCAGATACGCTCAAAGATCGCGAGCGAGGCCCAGAACGAAATGGATAAATCGCAGCGCGATTATGTCCTTCGCCAGCAGATGAAGGCGATCCAGAAGGAACTCGGTGACGAGGATTCAGGCGAGCAGGCTGAGGCGTCTCAGCTTCGCGAACGCTTGGAGAAGGCCGACCTGCCCGACGACGTTCGCAAAGAAGCGACCCGCGAGTTAAAGCGGATGGAGCAGCTGCCGCAGGCCGCTCCTGATTATCACGTCATCCGCACCTATCTCGAGTACATCCTCGAACTGCCCTGGCGAAAGTCGAGCGAAGAAAAGCTTGATCTGAACGAGGCTCGAAAGGTACTCGACGAAGACCATTACGGCCTCGATGACATTAAGGAACGTATTCTCGAATCGCTCGCCGTTGTAAAGCTGCGGCCCGACTCGAAAAGCCCGATCCTGCTCTTTGTCGGACCTCCGGGAGTTGGTAAAACATCTCTCGGACGTTCGATCGCCCGCGCACTCGGACGCGAGTTCGACAGACTCTCGTTAGGCGGAATGCGTGACGAGGCTGAGCTTCGCGGACATCGCCGAACCTATATAGGAGCGATGCCCGGGCGCATTATCCAATCGCTTCGACGTGTTGGGGTAAACAATCCGGTATTGATGCTTGATGAGATCGATAAGCTCGGGAATGATTTCCGCGGTGATCCGGCGTCCGCTCTGCTCGAAATTCTGGACCCTGCTCAGAATAATACTTTTCGCGATAACTACCTCGATCTGCCTTTTGATCTTTCAAAGGTGTTTTTTATAGCAACCGCTAATCAGCTCGCACCGATACCCGCTCCGCTGCGGGACCGGATGGAGATAATCGGCCTTGCCGGATACAGCGACCGCGAAAAACTGAATATCGCCAAACAATATCTGATCCCCCGGCAGATCAAAGAAAACGGTCTGACCGATGACCAGTTAACTATCTCTGACGATACGATCAATCTTCTTACTGCCCGTTACACCCGCGAGGCAGGTGTTCGGCAGCTTGAACGTAATATCGGCAACCTTGCCCGCAAAGTCGCCCTTAAAGTCGCCGAGGGTCTTACCGAAAAAGTTTCTATCACGGCCGAAGAAGTCAAAGGCTATCTGGGCCCGCCGAGATTTTATCCCGAAGAAGCGCGTAAAGAATTACCGGCCGGTGTCGCGACTGGCATGGCCTGGACTGAGATGGGCGGCGAGGTTTTGTTTATCGAAGCAACGATGCTGCCCGGCGGCGGGGGACTAACACTGACCGGACAATTGGGTGATGTAATGAAAGAATCCGCCCAAGCAGCCCGCAGCTATTTATGGTCTCATGCCGCGGAGCTCGGCATCGATCCTGACGTCATCAAAGAAAATGGCGTACACGTGCACGTGCCGGCGGGTGCGATCCCGAAGGACGGCCCGAGCGCCGGCGTAACCATGGCCTCGGCAATGGCATCTTTATATACTGGCCGTAAGGTTCGCACTGATACCGCGATGACCGGCGAGATAACGCTCTCTGGCTTAGTCTTTCCGGTCGGCGGCGTTAAGGAAAAGGTGCTTGCCGCCCATCGAGCCGGCATTAGTAGGATCATTCTTCCTGACCGGAATGAATCTGACATTGACGATATCCCAGAGGACGTCCGCAAAGAGCTTGAGATCATACCCGCAGCGCGGATCAGCGATGTTCTTAATGCCGCACTGGAACCAGGTCCCGCCGGGGCCGGGGAAAAAAACTTTATTCTACCGGCCGCCGAACCAAACCCCGACAATTCGGCTGATCGTCTCATTGCAAAGGAAAAATGATCTTGGCTTCGTCATAGCCAAACCACTACATATTGAGTACGAGTTCCCACCGTCATCCGCATTTTGACATAATTCGGCACCGGCAAATCAAAATGTCGAATTCAAATAATTACTTTTTAAGATAACGTCGGGAAAATAGCCGCTTTGTTGAAGAGATAAAAATCGTCCAAACTATTGTCATTCTTTGACAATTGAGCTTCAACAGCTATAATTCGACTTGCCAATTACTATTGTCATTCGTATTACAAATTAGGGATCAGTGGACGGCCTTTCATCGGAAGAGGTCTGTTGCTGTGCGAAATCAAGGTTTTTTCTGGAGGAATAGTTAAATATGTCTAAGGGTCAATCATCGTCCCGTCTAGTTGTTAGCCGCATCGCGTTATTTAGCGTGATAGGGGCTTCTCTTTTGATATTCATGGCCGCGGGAACAAACGCGGCAGGGTTTGCTTTTGTAAACTCAGTTAAAGAATTTTTAGGTCTGCCGGGCACCACCGCGAAAGTGGAACCACCCAAAGCGGCGGGCGAACAGAAACCTGTTGCGGTTCCTGCTAAAGACCAGGAGTCAGCTACGTCAGGAGAGACACAGCAATCGGGGATGATCGTTGGGCGATCCTATCACAACGACACATCACCACCGCTTCGCGATATGGTCCAGTTACCTATCACACCCCATGAATTAGGTGAGGAGAGGGAAGCCAACAAGAATCCTGAGATATTTAACACTCACGTAGACCGGCCCGACCCGGTCGTACAATCGGCAATGGCACCGAGTGCGATGCCTACTCCTATTCAGAACTTCGACGGCATTCCGTTTCCGGGCGTTATTTGCAACTGTGCACCGCCGGACACCGATGGTGAGGTTGGTTCTACGCAATATGTCCAGATGGTCAACGAGGGCTATCAGGTGTTTGACAAGGCCACTGGAGCCTCGGTTTTAGGGCCATCAAGTATCAATTCGCTCTGGGCTGGTTTTGGCGGTGTTTGCCAGTCAGGTTCGGGTGATCCGATCGTTCTCTTTGACCAGATCGCAAACCGCTGGCTGATCAGCCAGTTTGCGGGTTCCTCGATCCCTACCGATGAATGCATAGCTATCTCGCAGACGGCAGATGCTACGGGTGCATACAATCGATATGCTTTTCACCTCGGCTCAAATTTCTTTGATTATCCGCATATCGGCGTGTGGCCGGACGGATATTATATGAGCGATAACGTGTTCAACTCGGCCGGATCGGCCCGACTTGGCACACAGGCATTTGTTTTTGACAGAGCAGCGATGATCGCAGGACTTCCCGCGACCTTCATTACACCGGGCCTCACACCTGGCGGAAATGCTGAGCCTTATGCGCTGGCGGCCGACCTTGACGGTATGGAATTACCGCCTGTTGGTACTCCTTGCCCGTTTGTGGCATGGCCAAGCAACGGCACATACAAGACATATCTGTTTCACGCAGACTTTGTGACGCCGGCAAATTCAACTTACACCCTGCGTGCCAATCCTCCTGCGGCTGCAGGCTTTACTCAACTATGCACAGGTACGCGCAATTGTGTACCGCAGCTGGGTTCGACCGGCAATCTGGATGAAATCGGCGATCGGTTTATGCACCGGCTTCCATATAGGATCATTGGAGGTGTCGAACGCATAGTTGGAAACTATACCGTCAGTTCGGGCGGTGTTGCAGGTATCCGTTGGGTCGAGCTACGAAATGTTACATCAGGCACAATGACCGTTTTTCAGGAGAGCACTTATCAGCCTGATACAACATGGCGGTGGATGGGTAGTGCCGCACAGGACACGAACGGCAATATGGCGATTGGTTTTAGTGCATCAGACGCAACCATCAACCCACAGGTCCGATATGCCGGACGGTTGTCGACAGACCCTGCAAACACCTTGGCACAAGGCGAGGCGACACTTTTCGCCGGCACAGGCAGCCAGACCGGCACGGGCAACCGTTGGGGTGATTACAGTGCATTGAGCATTGACCCCGTCGACGATTGCACATTCTGGTACACTCAGGAATACTACGCAACGACGAGTTCGTTCAACTGGCGTACACGCATTGGTTCATTCAAATTCCCCTCTTGTTCACAAGCTCCTTCATTTACGTTAGCGGTTACCCCTGCATCACAGGACATTTGTGCCGGGACGAGTGCAATGTATACGGTGAACACCACCTCGATCCAGGGGTTCATGGATCCGGTGATATTGACGGCGACAGGCATTCCGGCCGGCACAACAGCTACGTTCAGCCCTAACCCGGTCACGCCGGGTAGCAATTCAACTCTGACGATCGGAAATACAGCAGGAGTTGCTGCGGGCAGCTATATGATCAATGTCAAGGGCACATCGGGTGCGATCATGATCGATCAGGACGTTACACTTAACGTCTCTTCGGCTTCACCGGGCACCTCTACACTGACGGCCCCGGCAAACGGAGCCACCGATCAGTCATTGTCCCCCACATTTACATGGACTGCAGGCACACAGGCGACTACATACACCCTGGAGATCGCAACTGATGCCGGTTTCGCAAATATTGTCCATACAGCCAGCGGCCTTACTAGCCCGACATATAACGGTGCGAGTTTGATGCCGCAGGTACAATATTTCTGGCGTGTCCGCGGTATAAACACCTGCGGAGTAGGCAGCAATTCGGCTGTCTTCTCGTTCACGACCGGATTGATCTGCAATGAGAGTTTTGACGGCGTGACGGCACCCGCATTGCCAAGCGGGTGGACGACGACAGCAACAGGTGCTGAGTCCGCGTGGGTCACTACCACAACCGGAGCGGATACACCTCCAAACTCAGCATTTGCTCCGGATCCGAGTGCTGTCGGAAACACTGAGTTGATCTCGCCATTGATTGCAATAGCTGGCGGAGGCGGCTCCTTCAGCTTCCGGAACAACTACAATACTGAGTCAACCTTTGACGGTATGGTCCTTGAGATCAGCGTCAATGGCGGAGCCTACCAGGACATCCTGGCAGCAGGCGGCAGCTTTGTTACCGGCGGCTATAACGCGACGATCAGTGTTAACTTTATGAGTCCGATCGCCGGCCGCATGGCATGGTCAGGTAACTCTGGTGGGTACTTAACCACAACTGTCATGCTGC
This sequence comes from Blastocatellia bacterium, assembly GCA_963834975.1. Taxonomy (GTDB): domain Bacteria; phylum Acidobacteriota; class Blastocatellia; order Pyrinomonadales; family Pyrinomonadaceae; genus OLB17. The sequence continues at coordinate 605,030 of CAWIDZ010000003.1, read as the reverse complement.
CAGCGGCAGCAAACGGAAATAATATTCAGCTCAAGTGGAGGATGGCTTCGGATAGCAGTGTCGCGTCGACAGGCGTCAATGTTGATACGATCACCGGTCTACCATGCGGCCCCGCGGGAACACCGTCACCGACAGCAACTGGATCACCATCTGGTACGGCGACGGCAACGGCAACATCGACGGCAACAGCCACGGCAACGGCAACCTCGACGGGAAGCCCGTCACCGTCGCCGACATGTTCGCCAACGAATGTCATTAATGATGGCGGATTTGAGGCAGGCGGGGTTCCGAGCACAACTTGGAACGATCCCCAGACGTCGACAAATTTCGGCACACCGATATGTGATATGGCAACGTGTGGAACCGGCGGAGGCGCTTCACCGCCGCGAACCGGCAATATCTGGGCATGGTTTGGCGGCATTGGTGCACCAGAGACGGCAACACTGGGACAAACCGTGGTCATACCGGCAGGCACGGCAGAACTTCACTTCTGGATGCGCATCGGTACGGTCACAACACCTTTCGACGATGTTCTTAATGTGAAGGTCGACAACGTAACTGTACAGAGCTATATAGAGCCGGCAGTTGCCGAGACGGACTACACGGAACGCGTCATCGACATGACCGCATTTGCCAACGGGGCAAGTCATAACATCACGTTCGAATATATTGGAACGAGTACCGGAACCGGCAGCTACGTAATTGACGACGTTTCGCTGATCTCAGGTGCGGGATGTGCGACACCGACGGCAACAGCGACGCCGACAGCGTCACCATCAGGAACACCGACGTCAACAGCAACGGCAACAGCGACACCGACGGCAACGCCTGGTGCCTGTGACGAGAACTTTGACGGAGTAACTGCTCCTGCCCTGCCATCAGGATGGGCAACTACCGCATCTGGTGTTGAGAGCCCGTGGGTAACAACAACGGCAATGTCGAGTTCCCCGCCGAACTCAGCATTTGCACCGGATCCGAATAATGTCGGTGATACTGAGCTAGTCTCAACGCCGATATTGATATCCGGCGGCGGCGGATCGTTCAGCTTCCAGAACAATTACAATACTGAGTCAACCTTTGATGGTATGGTCCTTGAGATCAGCGTTAATGGCGGAGCCTACCAGGATATCCTGGCAGCAGGCGGCAGCTTTGTGACTGGCGGCTATAACGCTACGATCAGTGTTAACTTTATGAGTCCGATCGCCGGCCGCATGGCATGGTCAGGCAACTCAGGCGGGTTCATAACAACAACCGTCAATCTGCCGGCATCAGCCAACGGACAGAGCATCCAGCTCAAGTGGAGGATGGCATCGGATAGCAGTATTGCAGCAACGGGTGTCTGGGTCGATTCGATCTCAGGCTTACCATGTGCAGGCGGAACACCGTCACCAACAGGAACGTCTACGGCGACCTCAACGGCGACGGCGATCGACAGGACGCCTTCACCGTCGCCTAGCTGTACACCTGGCGGCGGAGCACCTGGACCGTGGGTAGCGGGAACGACCAGTCCACCGGCACGTTACCGTGCAGGCGGCGTAAGTGATGGTACCTTCATCTACGTATTTGGCGGCGGTGATAGCGTCGGAGCTTTCCTGACCGACACGTGGCGTATGAATGCGGCGACGGGAGTGTGGACCCAATTGGCAAATATGCCAACTGGCAAACAGAACATTCAGGGAGCTTACTGGAACGGCAAGTCATATAACTGAGTAACGCGATCTATGACATTGCAACGAACGTTTGCAGCATCGGGAGCATCGCGCCGTTCGCTCTGACGGGAAGCGATGTTTGCCTTTAACGGTAAGATCTATGTCTTTGGCGGCAATCCTGGCCCACAGCCGGCGGTGGATTCCACGACATCGCGAGCAACACGTGGATGCAGGAGCGGCGATGCCGACGGCAACGACCTATGGCCGAGCAACGGTATCCGGCAACTTTGCCTACATGGCAGGTGGTATCGCGGCTGCGACGACCAACGCTGTGTTCCGCTATGACTTTGCGGCTAACCATGGTCGACAATTGGCCCCGATGCAGACCGTCAAGAACGAGTGCGGAGCTGATGGCATCGCCATCGGCCCAACTTTATTCCGTGATGGGCGGATACGCAACATTCTTTACGGGAGTGCCGCAGGCACAATCGGTAGCGATCTAGACATAGCTACCAATATCTGGAATTATGGACATCCTGTCCTGACCAAGGCGGCGGCACCGGTCCGGTGGCCTGGCAGGTGGAAAACTGATCGTTCAGGGTGGTGTCGATAACGTCACATATCTGAACAACGTACAGGTTTCGACACTGGCTGGCGGAGGATGTCCGACACCGTCAGCTCCACCGACTGGGACACAGTCGCCAACGCCGACGTCAACAGCAACGGCAACAGCGACACCGACGGCAACGCCTGGTGCAGGCTGTGACCAGAACTTTGACGGAGTAACGGCACCGGCACTTCCGGCCGGATGGACGACGACCGCATCTGGTGTTGAGAGCCCATGGGTGACGACAACAGCGATGTCGAGTTCCCCACCGAACTCAGCATTTGCACCGGATCCGAATAATGTCGGTGATACCGAGATCGTCTCACCTGCGATGATGATATCAGCAGGCGGCGGATCATTCAGCTTCCAGAACAACTACCTGACTGAGTCGACCTTTGACGGTATGGTCCTTGAGATCAGCGTCAACGGTGGAGCCTATCAGGATATCCTGGCAGCAGGCGGCAGTTTTGTTACCGGCGGCTATAACGCGACGATCAGTGTTAACTTTATGAGTCCGATCGCCGGCCGCATGGCATGGTCAGGCAACTCAGGCGGATTCATAACAACAACCGTCAATCTGCCGGCATCAGCCAACGGACAGAGCATCCAGCTCAAGTGGAGGATGGCATCGGATAGCAGTATTGCAGCAACGGGTGTCTGGGTCGATTCGATCACAGGCATACCATGCGGCAACGGAACACCGACACCGACGGCAACTGCAACGGCAACATCTACACCGTCGGTCTCGCCGAGTACCACACCTACACCAGGCATGGTATCGGTCCAATGGGCTGCGACCATGTTCCCGGCTGACGAGTCACAGGATGAACCGGCGACACTTACCAGAACGGGTGACCTTTCGGGTACGACGACGGTGATGTTCTCGACAACTGACGGCACAGCCCATGGTGGTGTATCTACAAATGGAACCGGATGCGGTGTTAGCGGGGTGGATTACATCCTGATAACCAACCAGCCGGTCACATTCAACCCGGGTGAGTCAGTCAAGAATGTCTTTGTGACGATCTGCGGTGACAATATCGTAGAGTCTACAGAGACGATCAACCTGATCTTGACAGGGGCCAGTGTTGGTAGCCCGGGCGTGGCAACAATGAACGTCAATGATACGGCCAGCCTGTTGCGCAACACGGGTAAGATCACAACGACACTGGGAATGGCGGCGGATCCGTATCCGTCAGCGATCACTGTGTCAGGTGGCCCGATACAGATCGGCAACATGCGTGTGACGCTGTATGATTTGACGCATCAGATGCCGGACAACCTCGACATACTGTTGGTAAGCCCGACAGGACGTCAGATGATCCTGATGGCAGACTCAGGCGGCAATCTGAATCTGGGGACACCGGTCACGCTGACATTCAGCGATACGGCTGGTCAGGTCCTGCCCGATTCAGCACCTCTGACAACGGGATCGTTCGAACCGACTACGTGGGAGCCAGCTCAGAGCAACTTCCCGGCACCGGCACCTGTTGGCCCGTACAACGAGCCTGGCAGTGCGGTTGGCGGCCCGGGCCTTATGGCCAACTTCGGCCTGAGCAATGCTAATGGCACATGGCTCTTGTATGTCAGAGACGACGCCGGACTGTTCACCGCTCCTGAAGCAGTGACAGGATCGATCGCCGGTGGATGGGGATTAGAGTTCCTCGCATCGACGGCGGCTGATGTCTCACTATCTGGCCGCGTACTAACGTCAGATGGCCGCGGCATCAGAAACGCCGAGGTCACGATCTCAGGCAATTCGCTTGCTGAGCCGCGTATCGCAACAACGGGCAGCTTTGGCTACTTCTCATTCGACGGCTTAGCAGCGGGCGAGACGTATGTGGTCACGGTCAACTCGAGACGTTACACGTTCAGCACGCCAAGCCAGGTGATCAGCCTTGTGGATAATATTGCGAATGTTGATTTCGTAGCCAATCCATAAGACCGAACAATGATCAGCCCCGCCCGTGAATTTCACGGGCGGGCATAAACAAAAAAGCACGAACAGCCAATTTGGTTTGTTCGTGCTTTTTTTTCCCCGGATTGAATACACAGAACGGACTCCACTAGTGTAAACGTCCCGTTTGATCACTCCCGACTTGATCCAAAGAAACGCAAGAAGACAACTAAACTCTCCGGGCACAGGGCGATCGGCAACTTCATCGAGCCTGAAATAGATCCTTTATTGTTTGAGAGGAAAGTCCGCCGTTTAACGCTCAGACAAGCTTGGGGTACCGATCAAATACAGGCATGAATTTCAAATTCGCTCACCGGAAGCAGATAACTCTTAGTCCGCCTGTCGCCCATGCGGACATCTGGCTCACTACTTGGTCCTGGTAACGCTGCAAACTATCTGAATTGGGAACAGGAATTCCTTGACAAATATAGGCTTTTGGCATTATTCTGCCAGTACTATTGTCATTCGATTTTAATTTGGCGAGGAATCACAAACAGCTGTTTATCCAATACGGCTGTGTTGAGTTTGAAAAGTTTTGCAAGGAAAAGGCTTCCGATTACCGGTGCTTTTACTAGACGACCTTGCTGACCAAACGCAATTGCCGGTCTATTTGATGCCGGCGTTGCCCAGATGGCAGCAAGAATTTTCGTCGATCAAGCTTGGATCATTAAGAATAGGAGAGAAGATAAATATCATGAAAAAAACCGTCGGGTCGTTTATTGCTTTGAATCGAAACCTGATCATCGCGTTGGCCGTTGTACTTGGTGTTGCTGCTTCGGGCATTATTGCCTGGCAGGCCAGTGCGATGAATGGCGCACGCGATAACACAAAAATTTCCGCAGGGGCTCCTGGTAAGGATCTGAAAGATCCAAGCTCTGGTGTCGGTCCGGCGGGAAGTGCTGTAAATCAGCAAGCTGCTGAGCAGCGGACACAAGATACCCCACACGGTATTTATCGCGGCGTAACAACTGCCGTTCGGTTTGACATCTCTCCGCCATTGCGGACGTTGCAGGGTACACCCGCAAGAGAAAGCCGTGAGCGTGAAGAATTCGAAGAACGCTCGTCCGGACTTGAAGGCCCGTTAGGCCCCCAGGATATCGATCAAATAGTTCAGACGGCCCTCGGCGACAGCCCTAATGCAATGCCGACACCGAGCGTAAGCTTTGACTCAACGATCAGTTGCGGCGGTTGCCAACCGCCCGACCCGGTTGGTGACGTCGGCCCAAATCACTATGTTGCCATGGGCAATCTGCAGTTTCAGATCTTTAATAAATCCGGCGTGTCCCTAATGGGGCCGACCAACACAAATGCTCTTTGGGCGGGGTTCGGTGGAAATTGTCAGACTGCTAATTCCGGTGATCCCGTGGTGATCTATGACCAATTTGACGATCGCTGGATATTGACCCAATTTACGGCGACCTCTGCTCCGTTCTTGAACTGCGTTGCAATTTCTACGACCCCTGACCCGACTGGCACATATTTCAGGTACGCTTTCCAGACCGGTACCACAGGAGCGAATTTCCCCGATTATCCGAAGTATGGAATGTGGGGCGATGCCCTTTACTTCAGCACACGTGAGTTCCTAGGATCTGGCGGACCATTTCAAGGGGTAGGCGCCTATGCGGTAAATCGAGCCCAGTTGGTTGCCGGCAATCCTGCCGCACAGGTAATTCAATTTTTGGCAACACCGGCATCGGCAGGCGGAATGTTCAACGTAGGCGATGGCCTCTTGCCCACCGATGTAGATGGGGCAGCATTGCCGCCCGCCGGAGCACCTAATTATTTCCTTGGCACCATGGACCAGGGAGCCACCTATGGGGCGCCGCAAGATGCTATAACTTTGTGGAAGTTTCATGTAGATTTCGCTACGCCCGGCAACTCAACTTTTACTCTCGCTAATACGATCCCGATCGCGAATTTTGATACGCAACCTGCTTTCTGCTCCGGCCGCTCATGCGTCCCGCAGCCGGCTACTTCAAACAAAGTAGACCATTTGGGTTACCGGCAACGGCCTACCCACCGGGCAGCTTATCGAAATTTTGGTAGCCACGAATCAATTGTAACCAATCAATCTGTTGAGGCTTCAACAACAATGTCAGGCATCCGATGGTGGGAGATCCGCAGTCCAAATTCAAGTCCTACGATCTTTCAGGAAGGTACTTATGCACCGGGTGTGACGGATGGCATTCATCGTTGGATGGGCTCGATCGCTATGGATGCTAACGGCAATATGGCTCTGGGCTATAGTGCGTCCGATGCGACAACCACGCGTCCGAGTGTTTCTTATACCGGCCGTTTGGTGGGTGATCCGCTCGGCACAATGCCTCAGGGCGAAGCGTCGATCATTGATGGCACCGGATCTCAGACCAGCGGTCAACGCTGGGGCGACTATTCGTCGATGAATATTGACTCGACCGATGATTGTACGTTTTGGTATGTAAATGAATACGTCCCAACCACATCCTGGCGTATGCGAATTGGGGCTTTCAAGTTTCCAACCTGCACGACCGGACCGACACCTACAGCAACGGCAACCGCGACAGGAACGCCTTCTCCAACGGCGACCTCAACAGCAACGGCAACGGCAACCCCGACGGCAACGCCGGGTCCCTGTGACGAGAACTTTGACGGCGTAACTGCTCCTGCGCTGCCATCAGGATGGGCAACCACCGCATCTGGTGTTGAGAGCCCGTGGGTGACGACAACGGCAATGTCGAGTTCCCCGCCGAACTCAGCATTTGCACCGGATCCGAATAATGTCGGTGATACTGAGCTAGTCTCAACGCCGATATTGATATCCGGCGGCGGCGGATCGTTCAGCTTCCAGAACAATTACAATACTGAGTCAACCTTTGATGGTATGGTCCTTGAGATCAGCGTTAATGGCGGAGCCTACCAGGATATCCTGGCAGCAGGCGGCAGCTTTGTGACTGGCGGCTATAACGCTACGATCAGTGTTAACTTTATGAGTCCGATCGCCGGCCGCATGGCATGGTCAGGCAACTCAGGCGGGTTCACAACAACAACCGTCAATCTGCCGGCATCAGCCAACGGACAGAGCATCCAGCTCAAGTGGAGGATGGCATCGGATAGCAGTATTGCTGCAACGGGTGTCTGGATCGATTCGATCTCAGGCTTACCATGTGCGACGGCGGAACACCGTCACCAACAGGAACGTCGACGGCAACTGCAACTGCAACACCGACGGCAACAGGTTCGCCGAGCTGTACACCTGGACAGTTAACAACACTCTTCGCCGGTGGAAATAACGGTAGTGCTGGCGGGGCTGTTTATTACGACCTCACCGTCGGTGCTAATCCACTTTCCGTCACCGCATTCGATGTCAACACTGCGTCGACGGTGGCATTCAGCAATGTGACAGTTTGGGTGCTGCCCGGGACGACCTCAGTAGGGAACGAGACCAACATGGGCCTCTGGACCCAAGTAGCGACCGGCAGTGGAACGGGCGCTGGTGTCGGCCTACCAACCCACGTGAACTTGTCAAACCCGATTAGCCTAAACGCAGGTACCCTTTACGGGATAGCTATTTTGGCGGACTCCTCATTTGGGTTCACCTACACCAATGGCACTGGAGCGAATCAAACCTATTCAGACGGGAACCTGTCCCTTGCGCTTGGATCGGCGACAAACGTGCCGTTCACCGCTCCGGTCTTCTCGCCTCGCGTTTGGAATGGAACGATATATTACGACGGTCTGTGCGGCACACCGTCACCAACCGGTACGGCAACAGCAACGCAGACGGCGACAAATACGCCGACGGCATCGCCAACGTCAACACCGCCTCCTTCGTGTCCTGCGACGATCACTCAGTCCACCAGTCAGACGGTGGTACCAGGTTCGGTTGCTTGTACGACCGCAGGGGTTGGTTCAACTCAAAACAGCTATTGGCGTGCATTTACGCTGTCCGATTTTGGGGTACCGGCCGCAAGTACCTATAACGTCTCATCGGTTTCCTTCGGGGTCGAGACGGTCACAACGAGTTTGCCGATCACGGTCAATCTCTATACGACCACTGGCTTCCCGACAGGATTCCCTGGTTCGCTTACTCTTATCGGTACAGCTATGACCACGATCACTACCGTACAAGGCGGTACCGTGGTAAGTGTACCGCTGGCGGCAAGTGTTCCACCGGGAACGTCGCAATTGGTGATGGAGGTCAATGCACCTGATGGAACTCCTTCGCTCAATTTCTTCTTCATCGGATCGAACACGGCGGCAGAGACGGGACCGAGCTACCTGAGTGCGGCGGATTGTGGAATAACCACACCGACGACCACAGCTGCTATCGGATTCCCGAACATGCACATCATTATGAACGTCAACGGCAGCTGCCCGACCGGTGGAACACCGACACCGACCTCCACCGGAACGCCGCTTCCAACGGCAACATCAACCGCAACTGCAACAGCGACACCGACGGCAACGCCTGGTGCAGGCTGTGACCAGAACTTTGACGGAGTAACGGCACCGGCACTTCCGGCCGGATGGACGACGACCGCATCTGGTGTTGAGAGCCCATGGGTGACGACAACAGCGATGTCGAGTTCGGCACCGAACTCAGCATTTGCACCGGATCCGAATAATGTCGGTGATACCGAGATCGTCTCACCTGCGATGATGATATCAGCAGGCGGCGGATCATTCAGCTTCCAGAACAACTACCTGACTGAGTCGACCTTTGACGGTATGGTCCTTGAGATCAGCGTCAACGGTGGAGCCTATCAGGATATCCTGGCAGCAGGCGGCAGTTTTGTTACCGGCGGCTATAACGCGACGATCAGTGTTAACTTTATGAGTCCGATCGCCGGCCGCATGGCATGGTCAGGCAACTCAGGCGGATTCATAACAACAACCGTCAATCTGCCGGCATCAGCCAACGGACAGAGCATCCAGCTCAAGTGGAGGATGGCATCGGATAGCAGTATTGCAGCAACGGGTGTCTGGGTCGATTCGATCACAGGCATACCATGCGGCAACGGAACACCGACACCGACGGCAACAGCGACGGCTACATCTACGCCGTCGGTCTCGCCGAGTACCACACCTACACCAGGCATGGTATCGGTCCAATGGGCTGCGACCATGTTCCCGGCTGACGAGTCACAGGATGAACCGGCGACGATTACCAGAACGGGCGACCTTTCAGGTACGACGACGGTGATGTTCTCGACAACTGACGGCACAGCCCATGGCGGTGCAGCAGCCAATGGAACCGGATGCAGCGTTAACGGGGTGGATTACATCCTGGTAACCAACCAGCCGGTCACATTCAACCCAGGTGAGTCTAGCAAGACCGTCTTAGTGACGATCTGCGGCGATACCATTGTTGAACCTACCGAGACCATCAATCTAGTGCTGACCGGTGCAAACGTTGGTTCACCCGGAACAGCGGTGATGAATGTCAACGATACGGCCAACCTGTTCCGCAACACTGCTGCGATATGCACGTCGCTCGGAACACCAGGAGCTCCGTATCCGTCGAACATCACGATCGCTAACGGTCCGGTTCAGATCGGAGGCATGAGGGTCACGTTCTATGATGTCTCGCATGTATTCCCGGATAATATCGATGCCCTGCTGGTCAGCCCAAGCGGACGGACATTTGTCCTCATGGGTGATGCCGGCGGCTCGACCGCGATAGATCCGAACTCACCGGTAACGCTGACATTCGCTGATGCGGCCGGCCAAGTCCTTCCGGATTCGGCTGCACTGACGACAGGACTGTTCGAACCGACCAATTGGGAAACGCCTGTAACTGACTTTTTGGCACCGGCACCTGCAGGACCGTATAACGAACCTGGCAGTGCCGTTGGCGGAAGCGGCTCTCAGACGTTCATGGGCAATTTCGGTTTGATGAACGCTAACGGTGTATGGAGCCTGTACATTCGAGATGACGGCGGTGTATCTTCACCGTCGGCCATTACCGGATGCATCAATGGCGGTTGGGGTATCGACTTCCTTACCTCGACGGCGGCGAATTCGTCGATATCCGGACGTGTTCTGACGGCAGACGGCCGTGGAATCAGAAACGCGAGGGTCACCATCTCGGGTAATGCGCTTACAGAGCCGCGTATCGCAACAACGGGCAGCTTTGGCTACTTCTCATTCGACGGCTTGGCAGCCGGCGAGACGTATGTGGTCACGGTCAACTCGCAGCGTTACACGTTCACCGCACCAAGCCGTGTCATCAGCCTCGTCGACAACGTTGTCGATGCTGATTTCGTAGCAGAACCTTGATCCTGAACCTCAGGGTCATCTAGACAAAAGGGCGGTCTTCGGACCGCCCTTATTTTTTCGTCATTTGGCCAATGCCGATGCCCAAACCTGAATTGATCAATTGTTTTCCCAAAATGTCAAAAAATTGGCGTCATCACATTAGAAATATGATAATAAGAAAGTGTATGCTATTAGGTTAGACATTTCGGAAGCGGTGACATATTTTTCCAGTCGCAGTGCGAACCTTGTCGGACATAAGATCACTCCGCTACACCTGATATCTAAGTTATTAATTTAGTAAGTAAAATTTTATAAAATGGCATTTAAGTCTTTGTTTAGTTTGTTTTCCAGTGATCTCGCGATCGATCTTGGCACCGCCAACACGCTGGTGTACGCAAAAGGCCGCGGGATAGTAGTATCTGAACCTTCAATAGTTGCGATCAACAAGGTCACCAATCAAGTCGAGGCCGTCGGCCGCGATGCCAAGGAAATGCTCGGACGCACCCCTGGAAATATAGTAGCCATTAGGCCGATGAAAGATGGGGTAATCGCAAATTTTGAAGTTACAGAAAAGATGCTTCAGCATTTTATCCGCAAAGCTCATAATGGTAAATCCTGGGTTCGGCCGCGTGTGGTGATCGGTATCCCGTCAGAGATAACTCAGGTCGAAAGGCGGGCGGTCGAAGATTCGGCGTATCGGGCTAAGGCCTCTGAAGTTTATCTGGTTGAGGAAGCAATGGCTGCCGCCATTGGTGCCGGCCTGCCCATCACCGAGCCGCACGGAAATATGGTTGTCGATATTGGCGGTGGTACGACTGATATCGCAGTGATCTCACTTTCCGGAATAGTTTATTCCCGTGCCGTCAGGGTCGCCGGGAATGAAATGGATGAGGCGATCACCCAATACATTAAGCGTAAGTACAATCTCCTGATCGGTGAACGAACTTCTGAGGCTATCAAGATCGCTCTGGGCAGCGCATTCCCGCTGGAAGAGCCGCTTTCGATGGACGTTCGCGGACGGAATCTGATCGAAGGTATTCCAAAGACCATTACGATGACCGACGAAGAGATCAGGGAAGCCCTCTCAGACTCGGTATCAACGATCATTAATGCAGTACGGGTTGCGTTGGAACGCACACCGCCTGAGCTGTCAGCAGACATTGTCGAACGCGGCATCGTGCTTACCGGCGGCGGAGCCCTGTTAAAAAATCTGGACAAGCGCCTGATGATCGAAACAGGCCTTCCTGTTGTGATCGCGGACGACCCCCTCTCCTCAGTTGTACTTGGCACCGGCAAAATGCTTTCTGACTTTGAATTGCTCAAACGGGTCAAGTGGGACAATTCACTGATGACAGGAAGTTAAACAAAAAACGAAGTATGGAGTGTGGGGGATGAATTGGTCATTTTGCGGGCTTCATCCCTCATCGCTTTGCCCCCTTCCCTATAGAAATGGTTGAACGAAGTCAGAAAGATGTTTGGCGATTGACACCGTGGCTGATGATCTTGCTTCTGTTGTTGAATTTCGTTTTGATGGCTTTCGACGCAAAAGAGATCTCCTCAGGACAGAGAGTTGTTCGGGTGTGGACACAGACGGCGGCTGATTTTGTGCAGTCACCGGTCACCACTATCACGGCAGCCGTATCGAATTATTTTGTTTCAATTTCGAACCTTCGCTCGGCGCAAAGTGAAAATGACGCTCTCAAACAAAAAGTCCAGGAACTCGAAGTTGAATTGAAGCAAAAAGAAGAGCTGGCATCCGAAAATAACCGCCTCAGGTCTTTTTTACAACTTAAAGAAGATAGCAAATATAAGGTACTGACGGCACGGATCATTGGCCGTGATCCGTCTGTGTGGTTTGACTCGTCGATCGTCAACCGTGGAAGCTTAGACGGGGTCGCCCTAAATATGCCGGTCGTTACCGATGGCGGGTTGGTGGGACGCGTGACGGCTGTAAGCCCGTTGACGTCGCAGGTCGATCTCATCACCCGGGATAAATCAGGCCTTGGAGCTGTGATCGGGCAGATCGGCGAATCGAGCGCATTGGGCGTTGTAACCGGAACCAGCAAGAAAGATCTGCTCGAGATGAAGTACGTACCCGGAAATATCGATGTCCAGGTCGGGCAATCAGTTTTTACTACCGGACAGGATGGCATATTTCCGCCGGGACTCAAGGTCGGCGAGATCGTAAATTTAGTCGCCGGTTCAGCCACTACTCCGCATCAGATCCAAATTCGGCCGGGAGCCAGGCTAAGTTCGATGCAAGAGGTCGGTATCCTGCTTTACGAACCGCCGCCCCGCACAGATTTTGACCAGAAATTGCCGAATGCTGTAAAAGATGCCAAAAAATAAATATTCAATGGCCGATTAACTATGGACGGTGTCAAGTTAACAATATCCCTTATCATTGCGATCATTCTGCAATGGACCTTGCGGAATGTTTGGGATCCGCTTGCGTACATAGACTTTCCACTGATAATTGTCGTCTATGCGGCCCTTCAGCGAAATTCGATAAGGGCGATCCTGTTCGGGACGATCTCCGGAATTTCGGTTGACGCGCTGAGCGGCGGACTTTTGGGTGCAAACGGTTTTTCGAAAACTCTGGTTGCCTACCTGGTGTCTGAGATCGCAAGACGAGTCTATATGGACAACCTGATCCTCAGGATTCCCGTCTTAGCAGGTGCGTGTTTGTTGCATTATCTGGTTTATTACGGGCTGCATCGTTTGCTCGGTCAAACCCCAGCCGGCGATGCCCTTTTAATAGGTGCGTATTCACTTATCGCAACTACGATCGCAGGTACAATTATTTACATGTTCTTTCAGACATTCGGGGCAGACAAAGGCCGGCGCAAAAAGCGTGATATGTTTACCCCGCGACGGCAAACACGAAGGCGTAACCCCATCCGTCTGAACAAATAGGTTATTTAGCAAGTATGAAGATCGGAGATCAGACTCAAAATCTAGGTGCCAGGGTGGTCGCTATCCAGGCTGTCGCATTTTTGCTGCTAACGGTGTTAGGGGTCCGGCTCTATATGCTTCAGATCGTTAAGGGAGACTATTACAGCGACCGGGCCGAAAGTCAGCGGGTCCGCCTTATTCCGATCCCCGCTCCGAGGGGGGCGATCTTTGATCGAAACGGCAAATTGTTGGTTGATTCCCGTCCAACCTATAATATCGTCCTCTCCAATGAACCCTTAAAATCCATCAATGTTAATGACCGTGTTGACGATTATTCGCACGGGCTGAATCTGGATCGCCAATTCGTAGTTGAACGTTTGAACCTGATCAAAAAGCAGAATGATTTTGAGGCGATGGTTTTGAAGGAAAACATCGGCATGCAGGACATTGCATGGGTTGAATCTCATTCGCTCGAATTCCCCGAACTTCGTGTGGAACTGCAGCCCCAGCGATTTTATCCACTAGGAACGACGCTTGCTCATGTCCTTGGTTACGTCGGCGAGATCAGTCCTAAGCAACTGGAAAACCAGGAGTATCGGGACAAGGGATTTCGGCCCGGTGACATAATTGGCAAAGGCGGATTGGAACAATATTACGATGAATACCTAAGAGGCAAGCCCGGATACCGTAAGGTACTTGTCGACAGCCGTGGGCGTGTTCAGAGTGAATTAGAGGTCGTTGCTCCCCAATCAGGCCAGGACCTCATCTCGACCATCGACCTCGATCTTCAGCTTGAGGCCGAACATCAGCTCGCTATTTCTACAACGAAGCGAGGCACGATTATTTCGATGGACCCGAACAATGGCGAGATCTTTGCGATGGCGTCGGCACCGTCGTTCGATCCGAATATTTTTGTTAGGGGCAGTTCGACGACTGAGGGCCGCAAACAGATCGCCGAATATTGGCAGGATGAAAAACGGCCACTCTATAACCGCACGATCCAGGGGCGATACCCTCCGGGCTCAACGTGGAAAATACCTGAATCGGTAGGCGCCCTGCAAGAGGGGGCAATAACGGTTACACATTCAAGCCTGGCGTGCGGCGGCGGCCTGATGGTCGGTAATAAATTTACCCGCTGTATGGGAAACCACGGCTCGCCCAATATTACTGCTGCGATAGTCCATTCCTGTGATGGATATTATTACCGCCTCGGCATGAAAATGGGGGTCGAAGGCATAATTAAGATGATAGAGACGTTTGGTTATGACAAACGCTCGGGCATCGATCTCCCAAACGAAAAAGTCCCCCAAACGCCAAAAAGCTGGATGCCCTACATCGTCAAGCATGAGGGTAAATGGAGCGATATTCGCACCGTTTATGCTTCGATCGGGCAAGACACCGTTGTAGTAACGCCGATCTCAATGCTTCGCGCAGTTTCGAGTGTGGGTATGCGTGGTAAAGAATACACGCCGCACTTTCTAAAGGAATTCAAACCCATCGGAGCTGTCGGTGTCGAGGGTGATGTTAACTATATACCGCCCCGGGCCGGATTTGCATATTTACATCCCGAACCAAAGCTTATCGAGTTGGATCCTGACCAATGGGATGTTGTGATCAAGGGTATGTGGGGCGTTGTAAATGCAGGCGGAACCGGCGCTCGTATCGCCTTGAAAGGATTTGATATCGCCGGCAAGACCGGAACGGCCCAGGTCACTGAGGTTGGTAAAGACTCTGGTAAGAATAAGGACCATTCCTGGTTTGTCAGCTTTGCACCCGCGTACAAACCTGAAATATCAGTCATTGCCCTGATCGAGAACTCCGGTTTTGGTTCTGCAAATGCCGCGCCTGCGGTGCGGGCCATGTACGATGAATATCTCAAAAAACGAAATCCTCCGCCGGCCGAGGAGGAAACCGCAGCGAAATAGTACATGGTCGCAATAATCGAAAAACACGATCTGAGAGATTTTGACTGGCTAACGGCTTTGTTGGCGGTCGCGATCGCGTTTTTTGGGGTTTGGCAGATACACAATGCCCTACCGACTGAGAGCTATTGGTCAAAACAGATCATAGGCATCGGTATCGCAATGGTCGCTTTCCTTGTGATGTCATTTACTGATTACCGGCGTCTGATAGATTCCGCACCAGTATTTTATGTCGGGGGGTTGATCTTGCTCTTCCTGGTATTAACACCGTTGGGGGTACAGGTGAACGGACAGAAAGCGTGGTTAAAACTGCCGTTGGTCGGACAGTTTCAGCCGTCGGAGTTTGTAAAGATCCCAACTGTTCTGATGCTCGCCAAATATTTTGGTGCGCGTAAAGCCGGCGAGTTGCGATTAAACGAGATGCTTATCGGCGGCGGTATTTTCGCCCTGCCTGTGGGCCTCATAATGCTTGAACCGGACGCAGGCCAGGCCATTACCTATTTTCCGATACTCGCGGCAGTGTTCTTTCTTTCGGGCATTAAGGTGCGATACGTGGTTTTGGCGATCGTTGCGGCGGCGATCTTTATCCCAACGGCGTGGCATTTCGGCGTAAAGTACGGGGCGATCAAGAGATATCAGCAAGAGCGCATTTTAGCGATCACGGACCCGGACAGCGTGGATCCGCGTGGGTTTGGATACCATACCATCCAATCTACGATCACGGTCGGCAAGGGCGGCCTTACCGGCATTAAAGGCGAAACCGATACATCCCAGAGCGTTCTGAAATTCCTGCCCGAGCCTCATACCGATTTTATTTTCGCTGTAACCGCTGAAAATACGGGTTTTATAGGGTGCGTTTCGCTTTTGCTTGCATATGCGCTGCTTTTGTCCAGGATGATCGCGGGGGCCAGGGACGCTTCGGACCGTGCGGGGATGCTTGTTATAATGTCAATTGTATGCGCGATGGCCTTTCAGATATTTATGAATATCGGTATGGCGCTAGGGGTATTGCCGGTGATCGGCGTTCCCCTGCCGCTGATGAGCGCCGGTCTATCGGCTATTTTGTCGACATTTGTCGCGATCGGGTTCGTTGTCAGTGTAAAATTGCGTCGTTTCGTCAATTAGGAGGTTTTAAAGAGTGGCAGTAGATACAAGTAAATTCAAAACGGCTGAGGCCGCATCTAATGGAACTAAGAGGAGTGGCCTCTCCACATTGATGTTATTGACGATGGCTCTCCTTTTGGCGTTATCCGCCGGAGCGTTGACCGGTGTCCTGGCTTCGTTCTATTTGAATAATTCCCGATATTCTGTTGAGGTCTCTGCGCTTGCCACCTATCGCCCGCCGCAGGTCACAACGATCTATGCCGACGACGGCGAAACGATCCTTGCCGAATTTGCGATCGAAAAACGCATTCCGGTGAGGATCCAGGACGTTCCCGACAACGTTAAGAACGCCCTCATGGCGATCGAAGATTATCGCTTTCGCGATCATATCGGAATAGATCCATATCGAATAATAGGTGCCGTTTTCAAAAACATTACGACCGGCAAGACCGAAGGCGCGTCGACAATTACACAGCAACTTGCCAAAAACCTGTTTCTCTACAAAGACCAAACCTATACCCGAAAGGTCAACGAATGGGCCGTTGCGTTGCAGATCGAGAGATTGTATACAAAGGACCAGATCCTCGAGATGTACATGAACTATGTCTTTTTGGGTGCCGGGGCATATGGTTTTGAGGCCGGTTCGCGAACGTATTTTGGTAAGTCGCTCAAGGACCTCACTCTCGAGGAGGCCGCTCTCCTCGCAGCGATACCGAAGTCGCCTGAGTATTCGCCGACCCGCAGCATGGAAAAGGCAAAGATCCGCCGCGATGTGGTTCTCGATCAGATGGCGAAATATGACTTTATTACCCAATCTGAAGCCGACGCCGCCAAGGCAAAGCCAATAGTGCTGGCCGACACCGCTTACTATCAGTCTCAGCCTAAATCAACGGCGTGGGATTATCCGGTTGAGGAGATCCGCAAATATCTTGAAGAAAAATATACGACACGTGTAGCCCAGGGCGGCCTGAAGGTCTATACGACTATCAATGTCGAGGCTCAAAAGATCGCAACCAGAACGATCAGAGAGCGCCTTCGGGCGTTTGATAAAGGGCGCAAATGGAGATCGGACTATCAAAATATTTTGGTAGACGAGAACAATGAGCCTTTGACCGATGAGGCTGATATAAACAAGACCCTGAATACATTTAAGCATGCAGACTGGTATGGCGACGAATATCAGGAAGGTGAATACATCAAAGGGTTGGTGATGAAAGCAAACGCCGGCTCGGATGAGGTCGGGGTACGATTTGGAAAATATAAGGCTATTGTCCGTCCGGGAAATATGGGCCGCAGCGGTAAGCGTCCCAAAGACGAGTTGAAACCCGGCTACCTGGCAGAGTTCCTGATAAAGAGTGTAGACAAAGAGCATCAGACGCTCGAGGTCGAACTATCGCAGGTGCCTGACATTCAGGCTTCTCTGGTGTCGATCGAAGCTCACACCGGCGAAATAGTCTGCATGGTCGGCGGGTATGATTTTCATACCAATAAATTTAACAACGCTACGCAGGGATTGAGACAAACCGGTTCGGCATATAAGCCTTTTATTTATACGGCTGCGGTAGAGGCTGGCATGACACCCGATATGCTGGTTAGCGGTGCACCCATAAAACGCGGCGGCTGGACGCCGCACAACTATGATGGAAGCCTCGGTGAGGCGAATATGCCTATGAAGCTGGCGCTCGCCAAATCAATGAACATCGCCGCGGTCCACCTGCTCGAGCAAGTCGGTATCCAGGCCGGTGCTCAGATGGTCAGGCGGTTTGGGATCACTAACCCGATGGCACCAAGCCTGCCATCGGCTTTGGGTGCCAGCGAGGCCTCGCTGCTCGAAATGGTCGCCGCCTATTCGTCGTTCCCCAACAAGGGGATCCGTATGGCACCGCACCTGATCCGAAAGGTTTATAACC
The DNA here is from genome assembly GCA_963834975.1 of Blastocatellia bacterium. GTDB lineage: Bacteria > Acidobacteriota > Blastocatellia > Pyrinomonadales > Pyrinomonadaceae > OLB17. Next base: position 586,749 of record CAWIDZ010000003.1, on the reverse strand, counting down.
GCGATGGCAGTCTGCTCGAGGAATATGACGGGGCCAGCTCGAAGGTGACCAGCGAATACGTTGCGCTGACGATGGTTGACATGATGCGCGGCGTTTGCAGGCCCGGCGGTACAGCTCCCGGAGCTAACGCTGGTGGAAATCCGCTGGGCGGAAAGACCGGAACCGTCAACGACCATACCGATGTATGGTTCATCGGCTACACCCCGTCCTACGCTACCGGCGTTTGGATGGGCAATCCGCTTCGCAAGGAAAACCTCGGTAATGGAATGACAGGCGGACACGGTGCCCTGCCGTTCTTTAATGCTTTCATGATCCCCTTTATGAAAGGCAAACCTATAGAGAAATTCCCCGAGCCGCCGCCGATGCCATCTGATATCAAGCGAGAGAGTGAATTGCGTAAACGCGAAGAGCTTGAAAAACTCGACGAGGCGACCCTCAATGGACAAAAGACCGGCATAACATATACGCCGGGCGTCAAGATCGATCCGGATGCACCTTTGCCGGGTAACCCTTCCGATCCGGTCAAGCCAGATCCGGGAACGGGTACAAAGCCGTCTGAGACAATTCCGGACAAGCCGCCGACCGTCAAACCTATTGTCGTTCAACCCCCGCCGAAAAACCCGGAGGGTCCGGCTGAAAAACCGGCCGGAACCAAGCCTAAAGGTAAAAAGGGCGATGGATAGAAAAATGGGGAATAAGTGCCGTAACCGCACTTATTCCCCATCTCCACTTTCTCAGCCTTGCCTTATCGGCTAAATTCACCCAAATAATAGGGCAGCATCTTGCGCCACCAGACCCAGTCGTGATTTACGTCGTGGCCCCACACATCCAGACGATGCGGGATCCCTTTGGAATGCAGCAGGCCTGACAACTCGCGGCTCCTGTCCGGTGCCTCAAATGAGCCCTGTCCGGTAACAATTACGATCGAATCGGCGTTTCGTAATCTGGGCAGGTGAAAATCATCGTTTAGATTCTTGAGATACATCGCCGGATTGTTGAAATAAACATTCTCGTCGAAGTAGTCATCAAGGTAGTTGTAAATGTCGTAGCTCCCGCTCATAGCGATCGTGCCCCGAAACTTATCACTGTGCTTGAAATAAGTATTGGCAGCAAGAAATGCCCCCAATGATGCGCCGGTCGTCAGAGGCCGGGCGTCATCACCGCATTCGTTGCGGATCAGCGGCAAAACCTCATCCATAATGTACCGGTCATATCGCGAGAGCATCTCGACCTTCCACGACGGGTGCGATTCCCTGTTCAAAAGGCTGTATTTATTGACCGAATTGATCGAATATGCCCTGATCAGGCCGCTCTCAATATGATCCTTGATCGCATCCACCAGGTAAAATCGCTCATATTCCAGGTAATCGGCCGCAGCCGTAGGAAACATCAATAACGGATATCCGGCGTGGCCATAGGCCACCAGCGGCATCTCCATTCCAAGGTTGTGGCTATACCACGAGGTCGTCTCACGTCTCATTCGCTGTTTATCTCCAGTATAAAGTTGTTCTATTTTGTAATTGTGATCTCGCGGGTTGTCGCGTTATAGCCGCCGTTATCAACCACATCTCCGTTCTTATCGATCAGATCAAGTTTGACGTTATGTTTCCCGGCCGGCCAGCCTGTGAGCCAGATCGGGGCCCATTTATCGATAAATCGCGGCTCGCCGCCATCGATCGAGTAAACTATGCGGTAGGTGCCGCCGTCGTCTTTTAACTTGGCGTTCGACAGCCAAAAATCGATCATTACGGCATCGGTGTCGGGGCCCTTATATTCCCCTTTTGGCCGGCTGTAAGTGAGCAATGGCTTTGCCAGATCAACAGGTCCTGAGTTGCTCGGAGCGACATCTTTACCTTCACCGGCCGGTGCAGGATTTGACATCTTTTGGCCATTTGCCGCGGTTGCCGGCTCGGCCGGGTTGCCCCCTCCATTTTTGACCGTAAACTTTATCGCTTGAAAAGCACCCGCATTCTTGTACGATTCGTGCCACGGCCTCGATGGAAATACACGCAGGGTATGCTCGCCATCCAACACGTTTCGCAGTTCGAACGGCTGATCCAAATTGTAATAGGCATCGTAGGGCTGGTTATCAAATATCACGTGAATGTGGTTGCCAGTATGCGTTTCCTCATTCATCCCCGGCTTGTAACCTTTCAGGTCGCCCGAAAGTTCCAGCTTCACCGTAACAGTCGAACTCGACAGCGTAGCATTTGCCTTTGGCTCGACGATCTTTAGAGTTGGTTCGGCCTTATCCTGTTCTCCGCGTGCGGCCATCAGATCAACGATCTTTTGCGGCCGCTCTGTTTCACTTAACTTCGGCGGTTCAGCTGTCGGGCCGGGCATTGGAGCCGTATTCCTGGCGCCTCTTTCGCTTGCGGGATCTGGCTGATTGGCTGCGGGCTCCTTGCTGCCGCAGCCGGCTAATGTCGCTATCGAAACTATGACAAATAAGTACTTAATTAAATTCATAAAGCCCCCTATTGATTCAACAAACCACAGCCTCGCTTTGACGCGGGGCTATCACAGTACTAAACCCAAAAACCTCAATAAAATTATCGATGATCTTAGCTTCCACGTCCGCCATTTTGACCTCATGTCCGAGCAGCCGTTCCATCGATGTCACCGGTTCGCCCTCGCAGGCGATGATCCAGTTGTAATAACTAAGATCCGTGTTCACATTCAATGCAAAACCGTGCGTTGTGACCCAACGTTTGATATGAACGCCTATCGCTGCGACCTTGCCCTCAGCGGTATGGACACCTGTCAGCCCCTCAACCCGGAATGCTTTGATGCCAAAATCAGCCATTGTCCTGATCAACACCTCTTCGAGGTCGCGAACATATTTATGTACATCTTCACGATCAGGCGACAGGCTGATTATCGGATATCCGACGATCTGGCCGATGCCATGATAGGTCACACGTCCGCCGCGGTTTATCTCAAACACCTCGACGCCAAGTTTACGCAAAACGTCGGCAGTTGCCAGCACCCCTTCATCTTTTGACCGTCGGCCCAGCGTGAATGTATGGGGATGTTCCAGCAGCACCAAGCAGCCGTTAGAGCGGTGTTCTATAACCGCGGCCTCGAGCTCTTTCTGCAATGCAAGGCTCTCGCCGTATGGGACACGTCCTAAGCGGCGAACCTCCAGTCTCCTTTCTGGCATCTTCATTATGATAAGATTTTTAGTGAGATTTGAACAGACCGCCCCATATTATGAAAACCTTAAATGCAGCTACCCTGATCCTGTTATCACTAACTTTTTTCTGCGCTACAGCGACGGCGCAAAAGCGAAAGCCGGCTCCGAAAAAGCCGACTGTTTCCACCGTTTCACCAATCGAGGTCGAAAATGCAGCCGGAAAAGTGTCGATCCAGATCAAGAATGTAACAAAATTTCTCTATATGCTCGGCGGTATTGCCATACGGATCGAAGACCTCGATAAAGAAGCGAAGACGCGTACCATTGCGAGGTCTGCTATGGATGCTAATCAGGAAAATAAGCAAAACGTCATGCAGGCGATCAGAAATCTGAGGGCGGGCATCGCGGCAATGGAGGTCGAATTTCGCGCAAATCCGGCTCTGGCGAAATATAAGCCGGGAATATTGGGGATATCAGAACTGTGTGCTCAATCAGAGGACCTGGCGGCGGCCGGTCAATTTACCGAATCGGGTAAGCCGCTGTTGATGTTAGTTGAGAAATTGGCTGATACCCTTGCGTCTCTGCGATGACCGGCTAGGGCTTCTTTTCGGCCGGAGCGATCACCATTGCGGGCTTCTTTTCCGCCGGAGCTATCACCAACGCCGGCTTTTTATCCGTTTCACAGACCTCGATCGCGTCTGTTGCGGCCGTTGCCGCGGCGGCGGCTTTCACTTCCATAGCAGGCAGGCCCAGCTTTTCACGAATAAACTTTTCGCCCTCGGCTTCGATCATCTCGCCGTTAATGACAAATGTCTTTTTTGTCAGAGTATCGCCCTTTTTCTCCATCATCGACGGCATCAGAAAGATGTACCAGGGTGAACCCCAGCCGCGGTTGTCACCAGTAATTTTGCGGTAATCATCATGAAGCGTCTTTTGCTTATCGGCACGGCTGAATGACTCGCCAACCGCCGGGAACGTGATCTTTAGCGTATCGAGATTTGCGACCGCTGCGTCGACAGTGTCATATTCGCTGACACCGATGATGCCAAACCCATTCGCCTTATATTTCTCATAAAGCTTTTCGAGCATAGGTGCATCGTGCCGCCAGTTAGGACACCAAGGTGCAAAATAAACGACCGCCACAAGCTTTTTGCCCTTGGTAAAGTTGCGCAGATCGACGGTCTCACCCGTATGGACATCCTTATAGGTCCAGTTCTTAAAATCGACCTCTTTCTCGACGATCGGCGATTGCTCGTTCTGGCCGAAAGCAAGAGTTAGCGAAAACAGCAGAATAATAAACGCAAATAAACTTTTCATTGATGGATCCTCGTATAAAAAGACTATCTTTTCAGATGCCCGTTGGCAAGGAAAAGGATGGCAGCGAAACGCCCGTTTGTCACGCAAATCCTTAAGACGAAAGATACCTCCGGCGGCGGGGGCTCATCTTTCGGGACCAATGGACGATGTTCAGATATATCCCAGTCAGGGCCGATAAAGCCGAGAGAGCTGAGAAATATGACGAGCAGCGTTACCTGCCAACTGCCGGCAAAAAAGTAGAAGTGGGCCTGACGGAAAAAGCTCGTCTGCCAGGTCGGCGGTTCCGACGCCCTCGCTTCTCCGGTTTCGGCGTCGATAAAAATAGAATCCGCACCGAGCCCGCCTATCGACTGGTACTGCGGTTTGCCGTCTTTCATCAACAGTGTCAGAGCTGTTGTCGGCAGCTGCCGGCCGGCAAGCTCCTCTGCTTTGACCATCGCGTCCTGCGGCGTGACCTGTACCCGGCTCGCATCGATCTTCTCAACCGTGCCGCCATCGACCGTATTTGGCAGCGCGTACATGAGGCCGCTCAACGCCCACGCCAGAACAGGAACCGAAACAAGTAATGCCGAGCAGAATGTGCGTCTGATATATAAAATTCCTCATAATATTTCCAAAGGTTAGCACAGACTCAAAATTTCGACCGTCGCGTCGGTTGTTCAACCCATCGCCAAGTGAATATCTGTGTGCATTTGTGTTAATCTGTGGTTGATCATCATGAGCGAACAACCAACAGTTTCAGACATTTTTCGCCGTGCTCTCGAGATGCGGCAGGCAAACCCCAATGCGTCATACAAAGACGTTGCCGCGCAGATCGTCAGCGAATTTGGCGGCAAGCCGATGCCGCAGACCGCCTTTCTGACCATTCCCGAGTACGATAACATCACGCCCGAGGAAGACTGGACCGCCGGGTTGCCGGTCGTGCTGCGAGGCATCCAGAACGAAGATTGGAAAGACGTCGCCCACGGGATAATCATCAGCCTCGAACAGGTCGAAAATTACCCCAAACAATCAGGCCGCGAGGACGACCCCGCAAAAGAATGGCGTAACCGTACAAAAGGCATTGCCGGCGGCAGAAGAAAAGGTCCTCGAGGAATGGATGCCCGCCGACCTCATGGCAATGGCCAAACGCAACGTCAAAACGTAAGGCCCGGCTGATCGATCTAACTCCTCTTAACTTTGCGTCCTCCGCGCCTTTGCGTGAAATTCCCGCGTCCTATATCTCTACCCTCAACCCGTCCACCGCCTCGATTACCTCGCATAACGGATCGAACCTGCCTATTTCAGTCTGAAAATCGACATCGTCCCACTCAGGATAAAAATGCGTCAGCATTGCCCGTTTTGGCCCGGCCTTTCGGATCAGCAAAATTGCCTCTTCGAGTATGAGATGTTTTTTTGCCGGTTTCTCTTTTATAAAAGTGCATTCAAGAATGAACAGATCAACCCCATTTGCAAACGCGCCGATGACCTCGTCAAACCCTGTGTCAGCCGAATAGACCAGCGTTTTACCGTCAGCGTCCCGCAGGTGGATAGCGTGGCTCTCATCAGTGTGCGGCGTCTTTGCCGCCACAGCCTCGACCCCCGGCAGGATCTCAAACATTTCGAGTGCCTCGACCTCGACGATCTCGACCGGGAACGGCTGTTCCTGCAGGCGGTAATTATTTACATCGCTCAGCCGGGTCATAAGCCCTTGCAGCCCCGCCGGCCCGAATATCCGCAGCGGCTTTGTTCGCCCTTGCATCGCCGAAGTGTGTTTGGTCCCGGCAAGCAGCGGCCCCAGCCCGCCGCAATGGTCCATGTGGAAATGCGAGATCCAGATCGCGTCCAGGTTTGGCCAGTCCACCCCTTCTTGTGCCATTCTGAGCGGCATCGGCGCCGAGCAATCAAGCAGCAGCGTCCCGCCGTATGTTTCCACCCAAAAACCGGAACTGCTCCGCTGAGGATTCGGGACCGTAGAACCTGAGCCAAGGACAGTAAGTTTCATGAAATAATCATACCAAATACCGTCGGGGCAAATTGTCGGTACATCTTACCCACATCAGAATGGTAAGATACTCAGAGTTAGGAGACCTGCAAATGGCTGGCAAAGTTACAAATCGCCGCATAACCATTACTTTAGAGCCTGATGTGGCAGATTACATAGATAAGAAACTCGCGGGTGACCCTTCGTTATCAAGAACGAATTTGATCAACGATCTGCTGCGAAAAGGCATAGAAACGACAGAGATGAAAAACGTGCCGCGATTCCGGATAAACAGTTTTAAGACAAATCTTTGTGAGTCTGTTACGGCTAAAGATCTTGAAAGAATGCTCGATGAGATCTAACGTGTAACCCGCTCGATTTCATATAGTCGCAGCTCACCGTAAGAGTGAAAGAACTTTCCGAGAAGCTAAAACAATTTATCGCCGACTCGACGTGGATATTCGCAAAAACCTACGCCAAGACCTGGCCGCACGAATACATTGTGCAGCAGCGCGTCGATAACGACCTGTTTCTGGAGCTGGCCGACCACATCGACACCCACGGCTACGAGGCCGAATTCTACGACACACGGCAGGCCTATTTCGATTTTGACGGCAACACCTACTGGCATATGGGCAACATTATCAACCGCTGTCCGGAATCCGAGACCTATCGCCGCCGCAAAGCCGAGGGCCGTTTGCCCGAGGGCTTTAGCGAATAGCTATCCGCCGCGTGGCCGCCCCCAAAATACCAATTTTTTATCACGTATAATATCCTTATACCGAGCATCCGTTCATAATTACCGGGATAATCGAAAGAGTATGAAGAAACTAATTGAGTGCGTTCCCAATTTTAGCGAGGGCCGCGATATGGGCCTGATCAGGCAGATCACTGACGAGATCGAGCGGGTCGAGGGCGTCAAGCTGCTCGATGTCGACCCCGGTGCGACGACCAACCGGACGGTGGTGACATTTGTCGGAACGCCCGACGAGGTCATCGAGGCGGCGTTCCAGGCGGTCAAAAAGGCACAAGAGCTGATCGACATGCGTCACCACAAAGGCGACCATCCGCGCTTTGGTGCGACCGATGTCTGCCCGCTGGTGCCGATCGCCGGTGTCACTATGGAAGAGGTAGCGGAATACGCACGCACGCTGGGCAAGCGGATCGGCGAAGAGCTTGGCATCCCCGTCTATCTGTATGAGAACGCAGCCGCAGAAGAAAAACGCCGTAACCTCGCCAACTGCCGCGAGGGCGAATACGAGGGGCTAAAGGACAAGATCTCGTCCCCCGCATTGGCAGCCCGACTTTGGCCCGGCTGAGTTTAACGACAGTGTCGCCCGCTCGGGTGCCGTCGCCGTCGGTGCCCGTGACTTTCTGATCGCCGTCAACTTTAACCTCAACACCACATCGACCCGCCGGGCCAACGCGATCGCCTTTGACGTTCGCGAAAAGGGCCGTGCAAAACGCGAGGGTAACCCGATCACCGGCAAGATCATCAGGGACCGCGCCGGCGAACCCGTAATGCTGCCCGGCACGCTCAAGGGCACAAAAGCCATCGGCTGGTATATCGCCGAATACGGCATCGCCCAGGTCTCGATGAATATCACCAACCTCACCGACACCCCGCTCCACATCGCCTTTGACGAGGTCAGCGACAAGGCCTGGACGCGGGGCATGAGAGTCACGGGGCTCGAGATAGTCGGCCTCGTGCCCAAAAAGGCGATCATTGACGCCGGCAAATTTTACCTGGCAAAACAGAGCCGCTCGCTCGGCGTGACCGAGGCCGAGATCGTAAAGATCGCCATCAAATCAATGGGCCTCGACGACCTCAAACCCTTTATCCCGTCAGAGAAGATCATCGAATACCTCCTCGAGGCGGACGAGAGCAGCAACAAGCTCGTCGATATGACCTGCCGCGAATTTGCCGACGAGACCGCCAGCGAATCACCGGCCCCCGGCGGCGGTTCGATCTCGGCCTATCTGGGTGCCCTCGGTGCCGCCCTCGCCACAATGGTCGCCAACCTGTCGTCGCACAAAGCCGGTTGGGACGAACGCTGGCAGGAATTCTCAGACTGGGCCGTCCGCGGCCAGCAGATCAAGGACGACCTGCTGCTGCTGGTCGATGAGGACACCGACGCATTTAACCTGGTAATGGACGCCTTTGGCCTGCCAAAGACCACCGACGATGAAAAAGCCGCACGCACGGCCGCGATCGAGGAAGCCACAAAACACGCGGCCGAGGTCCCCTACCGCACAATGCAGCGCTCGCTCGATGCCTTTGAGTTGATCAGGGCGATGGCCGAACACGGCAATCCAAATTCCCTCTCAGACGCCGGCGTCGGTGCCCTCTGCGTCCGCTCAGCCGTCATGGGTGCATTTCTCAACGTAAAAATAAACGCCGCCGGCCTAAAAGACCGCGCCTTCGCCGACGACATCCTGGACCGCAGCGGCGAGATCCAACGCCAAGCCATCGGCCTCGCCTCCGAGATCATGGAGATCGTCAACACAAAGATCGATCAGTAAGTTTTTCTCAGGCTCCCCTCCTTACGCGGTTGCGGGCCGACCGCAACATTGGCGGTATTATGACGCCAGAACGGGGAGTTTCAGGATTTGGCTCCCCTCCTTACGAAGGAGGGGTGCGGCGGTAGCCGCGGGGTGGTTCTCTATAAGATGGCCCGTAGGTCACCCGGCGAGGTGTTTCCAGAAAGCGAACAAGATATTCCTTACTAATTAACGAGATATTGAGTAATATTAACCTATGAAAAGTTTAGTCGTTTCATCATCCAAAGACGTCATGGGCGGAACCCCGGTCTTTACCGGAACCCGCGTTCCGATACAGACGCTGATCGACTATCTTTCAGCGGGAGATACCATTGATGATTTTCTTGACGGATTCCCAACGGTAAACCGTGAACAAGTGGTTGAATTTCTGCAGCAAGCTGAAAAACAAATGGAGAAGATTGCTGCGTGAAGGTTTTGCTCGATGAATGCATCGACCGCCGTTTGGCCCGGGACCTGCCCGATCTTGACGTTCAAACCGTACCCAAAATGGGATGGTCCGGAATAACAAACGGACATTTAATAAAGCTCGCCGAGAAGGACTTTGACGTTTTTGTCACCGTCGACCGCAACCTGTCCTTTCAGCAAAATCTTGCACAATTCAAGATCGCTGTCATCGTCCTTCATTCGAGATCCAATCGTCTTTCGGATCTGCAACCGTTTGCAGCCAAGCTCATTGACGGCATCGGTAAAGTCGAACCCGGTAGTCTTTTGATCATTTCTAACGATGATCTCGAACTTTAAGGCCACATATCTCTTCGATATCTGGTAATCAACCACTGGTTCTAGCATCATTACAAGATAGTCTTAATCGATTCGTTGCTTCTCTCTGAAGCTCTCCTCCTTACGCGGTTGCGGGCCCACGCAGCAACACTGGCGGTTTTATGACGTCAGAACGAGGGGTGTCAGGGCTTCCCTGACGAGGTGGTTCTCTCTCTCCTTTTGCTAACGGAGAAGATGCTACAAGAGATACAGCGAAAATTTTATTCGCTATTCGCGAATAGCGAATGTATAATATTTCTATGGCCTTAAAACCACAGGACATTGTCGTAGCGTTAAAGCTTTGCGGGTATGCAGGCGGTTCACGCTCTAGCTATCTGCAGATCGGGGCCGAACTAAGTATGAGCCCGTCAGAGATCCACGGGGCTGTTAGACGATTAAAGCTTGCCGGTTTGATCAATGGCAAGGAAATGGACGAGGCCCCAAACCTCACAGCGCTTGAGGAGTTTCTATTCCACGGCGTCAAATATTCCTTTCCGGCAGAATTTGGAGCCCTTACACGTGGTATGCCGACCTCATATGCCACTGCCCCGCTAAACCTTAGGATAAAGGCAGGCGACGATCCCGTACCGGTTTGGCCCGATGCCGATGGTACGGTTCGCGGCGTCTCGCTCAAACCCCTGTACAAAACGGTCCCGGCGGCGGCCAAACGAGACCCGCTCTTGTATTCGCGTCTGGCACTTGTCGACGCCATTCGCTCAGGCCGCGCCCGTGATAGACAGATCGCCCAGCAAGAACTTATTAAAAGCCTGAATAAAGCCAATGAATGATCCAAACCTGGCGATGCTCAAACTAGCTATCGGGCGGCTCGGTCCGCTTGTCCGGGAGCTAGTGTTTGTCGGCGGAAGCACAACGGGGCTATATATCACCGACAAGGCCGCGGCGGATGTTCGCCCGACCGACGATGTCGATACAATTGTTGAGGCAACTACTTATGCCCAATATCAGAGGTTTTCAGAAAGGCTGAGGGCTCAGGGATTTGCAATTGATACACGTGAAGGGGCTCCGTTGTGCCGCTGGATAAATGGCGAAACTGTGCTCGACGTGATGCCGCTCGACGAGGCGACGCTTGGGTTCACAAACATCTGGTATCGCGAGGGGCAGGAAAATTCTGTCGAGTATGCATTGTCTGAAGCCTCGACGATCCGCATCCTGACACCCGCCTATTTTTGTGCAACGAAACTTGAAGCATATAAGGGCCGCGGAAATAATGACTATTTTGGAAGCCACGATCTTGAAGATGTCATAACCGTAGTCGACGGCCGTGAAGCTTTGGTTGACGAGATCCGGCTGTCGCCGGTTACCGTAAGGCAATACCTTACCGCCTTTGTCATTGATCTGCTGAACACCCAGAAATTCATTGACGCTCTGCCCGGCCACTTGTTGCCTGACGAAGCAAATCAAAGCAGAGTGTCAATTGTGATGGAACGCCTTTCCAATATATCCGAACTCTAAGCGCTTAAAACCCGAGCGGACCAGTCAAACAGTTTTCCATTAAACGCCTGTTTGCGGGCGACAAAATTAAGCTCCATGCGTAAGCGTGGAGAATAAGTGATCAGATCCCTAGCCCGTGTAACGGGCGGCAGCATAAAGCCCCGGGGCCTTTGCCCGGGGTAGATCACACCACACAAATTACGAGCCCGTGTAACGGGCGACAGAGGCCTCGGCAACACCGACTATATTGCACTGCCGCTGTCTACGACAGCTTTAACGCCAATTAACACTTTCCCCGGGTTCGCGAACCCCTCGACAAGCCATTCCGACCCCAAAGCCCGTTTGCGGGCGGCAAAATTAAGCTCCATGCGTAAGCGTGGAGAGCAAGCGGTCCAACCCCAAGCCCGCTTGCGGGCGGCAGAAACCTAAATAGACAGAATATCTCTTTCACCCGCAAACGGGCTCAACATTTATTTGCCCTTTTCTACACGCTCACGCATGTAGCTTTACTCTGGCGTCCGCAAACGGACGCTTCCCGCCAGGATTGCCGATCTCACTCTTTCTCTGAATTCTGACTGCTGACTTCTCACTTCTGCACTTCTCATCTTCTCACTTCTCACTTCTCACTTCTCACTTCTGACAGCAATGATACTTATTGTCTGTTGATCGCTGCATACAATACGTATAGTTTTGATCCCACATGATTGATCAAGCTCTGATCGAAGAGTTTGGTAAAAGGATCAGACAACTTCGAACCGAAAGAAATCTCTCGCAAGAAGAACTCTCATTCCAAACCGGCTTTCATCGCACCTACATAGGAATGGTCGAACGCGGCGAGCGAAATATTTCGCTGTCGAATATAGGTGTGTTTGCGAAGGTTTTTGACATGTCCCTCCCCGAGTTATTCGATTTCTCAACCCTTCCCACAGGAGTTAACGAGTAATGGCAAGATACTATTACTCTGCCTCAGTTCCAAAGTTCTTAGCAGACAGTGATAATGACATTCTCGGCAGTTTGTCGGGTTCGTTTGGAAATCAAAATCTAACAATTCAATCGCGGAATGCGTGGCAAGGACAGATCCGAGTTTTAAAAGAAGCATTAAGGTCGGCTGTCGAAGGCTTTATCTACTTTGAATTCGCTATCCCCCGAATGGGAAAGAGAGTGGACAACATTCTAATCATCCGGGATGCGGTCTGTGTAATAGAATTCAAGATTGGTGCTGACACATATCAGCCTTACATAGAACAAGTCGTAGATTATTCCCTTGATCTCAAGAACTTTCATGAAGGAAGTCATGAGGCAAAAATATTTCCCTTGCTTGTTTGTACTGAGGCCGAACGAGTAGAAAATCGAATCAAAAGTTATCCAGATCGTGTTTATCACCCTCTCTTTGCGAATTCAGATACTCTTGCCGAGGTGATAGAAATGATCGTGGAACAATCAGGGTTCGTATCCATCGAGCCGCAGACGTGGGAAAATTCAAGATATCAACCCACCCCAACGATCATTGAAGCCGCACAGGCACTTTACAGCGAGCATACCGTGGCGGACATTACCAGGCATGAAGCCGGGGCGAAGAATTTAGCTGAGACTACCCAATGCATCGAGGCCGCCATAGAAAATGCAACAGTTTCTGACTCAAAATGCATTTGCTTCGTCACCGGAGTGCCAGGAGCCGGAAAGACCTTGGCCGGTCTCAATATAGCTACTAAGTTTTTGAAAAGTGGCGAGGATCGTTCCGTATTTCTATCAGGAAACGGACCGCTCGTAGATGTGCTTCGTGAAGCCTTGGCCCGGAACAAAGTCGTCCAAGGTTTAGAGACACGCATGCCGATAACGCTAAGCGATGCGCGGCGCGACACACGTGCATTTGTGCAGAATATTCATCACTTCCGTGACCACTATGTTGCGAGTCCTGAAGAAGTTCCTGACAGGACTGTTGTGTTCGACGAAGCGCAACGGGCTTGGACCGAAGAAATGCTTGCAGATTTTATGAGGAGGAAGCGAAACCAGCCGAATTTCACAATGTCGGAGCCTCACTTCTTGATTGATGTGATGAATCGTCACGACGGTAACGCAACCATTGTATGTTTAGTAGGAGGAGGGCAGGAGATTGGACGCGGCGAAGCCGGTCTCGCGGAGTGGGTACGAGCCTGCTCAGAGATTATTACCCAGATTGGCAGATTTATGTCTCGGATCAAATTGCGTTCGACAGCGCTTATATTGACGAGGATGAGATTCGGCAGTGGCTTGAAGACAACGCGACTATCGAGTCAGATCTACACCTGTCAGTACCTGTACGGTCATTCCGTTCGGAAAATCTAGCAAATTTCGTCGAGGCTCTGTTGAGGCTAAATCGCGCTCGGAGCCCACGATATTCTTGTTGAACTTTACGAGGACGGTTATCCAGTCAAACTCACGAGAGACCTCAAAGCCGCGAAGACTTGGTTACGTAATAGTTCGCGTGGCACGGAAAGATGCGGCCTCGTGGCGTCGGCAGGGGCTCACCGGCTGAGACCGCTTGGAATATCGGTTAGGCAGGATATCGATGCCCCAATATGGTTTTTAAATGGTAAACACGATGTCCGTTCGTCCTCATTTCTTGAAGAGGTTGCGACCGAGTTTTCAATTCAGGGGCTAGAAGTAGATTGGAGTTGCGTCTGTTGGGACGGCGACTTGTATGTCAAAAATGATCAATGGGTTCGACGAAAGTTTAAGGGAACCAAATGGCAAAATATTAACGACGAGTTCGCCAAACGATACCTAATGAATGCGTATCGTGTTCTTTTGACAAGGGCGAGGCAGGGGATCGTATTATTCGTCCCCCACGGTGACATGGCCGATCTGACGCGACTTCCTAGTTTCTATGACGGAACCTTTGAATTCTTGAAGTCGATTGGAATAGATGAGGTCTAGAGGCCGATATGCCACAGCTCAAGCGGTTCCCATTTTGTCCAGACAAATGCCGCCTCTCCAGGCATTTCATCAGTGTTATCTAAAACGTCTTCATAGGTCAGGCCGTCCCAATCGGCATCCTCACCGTAACCTTGGGATCTAATATCAAGAAGGTCGGGCGCGTCCCCGGCGTAGCCATCGAGAAACAACATCGCGACCTCACCGCGTGTTAGTGGAATGCCGCCGCCTGCTCCAACATTGGGTCTTGCAAGGATCGTTTGGACTACGTCGGGAAAGTCTCGGTTTTGCATATTTCGTTTAATCACTCCTATAAAGAACGTTTACTCATCGAAGGTTAATAGTCCAAATTCGACTATTTATATCTTTCATTCTGCCAAAACGTACCGTCCAAATTTAGCTGCGAATTAACCGTCGATATGTAATATGGTCCCCATATCTGGGCAATTGCAGTATGCTAAAATCGCATATTATGCCGCGATCAATTCCCTTCCTGATTTTCACGATCCTTTTTTCAATAACGGCCTTTGCGCAAAAGGGGCCGGTGACTTACACCGGTATGCTTGATAAGGAGCTGGCGGTGGATATGGTGCATGTTTATAAGCGGGTTTGGGGGGCGGCGGATGTTTCGAAGTTTAAGTTTGCACCGGCGCCGGAGAAGGGGGCGGTGGTTTCGGTTGGGGAGCTGATCGATATTCGCAAAGAGACGGCCAAGACGCCGATATTGCTGGTTGAGCCGGCGGGGGGCGGGGCGTATTTTTGGATCGATGTGAATGAGAACGGTGTTTTTGAAAAGGCTGAGCGGTTTCAGGCGACGGCGACCGGGGATGAGCGGGACAGTCTGACCGCGAGGCTTAACCTGCCGATCACAAATCCGCGATATAAGGCGATCCCGATCTATATCAGCTATCTTCGCGGAATGACGGGGCCGGGATTTAAGCCGACCGACCGGCTCATTGAGCAATCGGTCTATGTGCTCGCGATGGGGCATGTCGAGATCGGCGGGCGGCGGGTTTTGTTTCAATATCCGTTCAGTGCCCGGCAGCCGGCGATCAGCACGACCGACGGGCTGTTTGGCGTGGATGTTGACGGCGACGGCCGGATCAGGGATGAACAGTTTTCGCGTGAGTCGTCGTATGCGGCGAATGACGAGGTGGTCTTTCCGTTTGGTGAGGGTTATGTCTCGACATCGAGTATAGATATGGCGACGGGCAAGATCGTCGTGCAGGGAGCGTGAAAGGAGCGAATACCACCGGCGTCGATCTCGACGTCGGCAAGGTGATGCCTGATTTTGCTTTTACGGACCTCGAGGGCAAAGAGCGGCATTTGTCGGACTTTCGCGGAAAATATCTGATGGTCGATTTTTGGGGTGTGTGGTGCGGCGACTGTACGCGCGAAACGCCGTTTCAGCTTGAGGCGTATAAGCGGTTCAAGGGGCGAGGGTTTGAGATACTCGGGCTCGACTCTGACGAAAAGATCGAGACGCTGCTCGGCTATTTAAAGAAAAACAACATCACCTGGCCGCAGGCCACAAACGCCAGCGTCAAACAGCTCGCGAATGTCACCTACCGCATCCAGGAATACCCCTCGACCGTCCTCCTCGGCCCCGACGGAGTCGTCCTCGTCATCGACCAGCACAAGCTGCAGGGCGAGGAGCTGATCAAGACATTGGATAGGGTTTTGCCGAAGTAGTTTTTTAAGCGACTAGCTTTGCCAGGGAAGTTTTTTAGCCGATTATTAAGCCATCGTAGATGGCGTAAAGCATAAAGCCCACGGGTGCAAAGCCCGTGGAATTGGTCAAATTAGTGATTGAAGCTGTCGTATGACAGCGGCAGAGCGGCGTTTTGGTGTGCTGAGGTCTGTCGCCCGCTACGCGGGCTCAAAACATTGTTTGGTGCCGTTTCCCCGGGCAAACGCCCCGGGGCTTTATGCCGACACCCGCTACGCGGGCTAAGAGGTCCAAGACCGAAGCCCTTTTCATTCGCCTGGCATACATTGGTCGGTTGCCACCCTGACGAGGCGGTTCCGATTCTCCCTTTTCACCTTTTCACTTTTTCACTTTTCACTTCCAATTGTTTAACACTCTTTCGTGCCCCTATTTTGGCCACCGAAAAATCTCATACCCCCGTATATATTGATCCACGCCGATTTTTGAACGATTAAAACAGTGTTTCAAGGTCAAAAACATCTGCAGAGCCTCTGCGCCAATGTTTTAGGGGCTCTGCAATTTTTGAAGAGGCTGCAAAAAAGTTTCAGAGGCTCCCGCCAATGTTTTAGAAGCTGCGCAAACTGCAGAGAGTCTAAAACATTCTGCAGAGCGTCGCGCAGATGTTTTAGAGGTTTTAAAAGTGGAAATCTCGAAAAATAAGAGAGCCGAAAATGGGAAGTGTTTAACACCGGGAAAAGTGAAAGAGTGAAAAAGGGGGTCTTAGGTCTTAGGTCTTAGGTCTTAGGTCTTAGGTCTTAGGTCTTAGGTCTTTGTACTGGCAACCGTATTGACCTCGGCGTACTTTGCGGTCTCTGCGTTTAAGAAATCTTCCTTTGACTGCTAACTAAGAGCCCACCCGGTTCTGGCGAAATAGAACCGCCAGTGTTGCGGTGGGCCCGCAACCGCCGCAGGTGGTTCTGACTCCGCGATCCAAGAACCCAGTCGCTATCGCTCCTGGCACTGGCACTTCTAGCCATCAACTATCGCTTCTTGTGCTAAATTAGATGTATGAGCGTAGTGGATATTTTGGCGGTGTTTGCGCATCCGGATGATGCTGAGCTTACTGTGGGCGGGACGTTGCTAAAGATGAAGCATCTCGGTTACCGCACCGGTGCGCTGGATGTGACGGCGGGTGAGATGGGGACGCGGGGGACTGTCGAGGGCCGTGCGGTCGAGGCCGTTGATGCGGCGGGGATCCTGGGGCTCGATCTGCGTGAGAATCTCGGTCTTGCCGACGGGCATGTGTTTGTGACCGATGAGGCCCGGACGCGGATGGTGCGCTCCTTTCGGCGGTTAAAGCCAAAGGTGATATTGACGCACCAGGCGGGTGACTCGCACCCGGACCATGATCATATCGCCCAGCTTGTGCGCGAATCGGCACGGCTTGCGAGCATGAAAAATTATGACGCGGAAACCGGCGGCGACAAGATCGCGGTGCCGCGGGTTGCACATAATATATTCTCGCGGCGGGTCGAGACCGTCGTTCATTGTCGATATTTCGGATTTTCTCGAGACGAAGATGGACGCGATACGCGGCTCACAGGTCGCAGTTTTACGATCCGGATTCGAATGAGCCGGAAACGCGTTTGACGCAAAAAGGGTATCTGGATGAGCTTGAGGGGCGATCGCGGTATTTTGGTTCGCTGATCGGGGTTGCTGCCGGCGAGCCTTATTTTGTCCGCGAGGCGCTGAATATTGAGGACCCGGTCGAGTTGCTGACGCGGGCGATGAATCTGTATTCGTGAGATTTAGGGGGCGGCGTAGCCGCTCGGAAATTTGTGCGTCTGACGGCGAGGCAAGCCTCACCGCAATGCGTTGCGGCAAGCCGCGTTTGGCCCCGTCTTTTTATGAACCAACTCGCGCCGGAACAAATTGAGCTTAATAAAAAGCTGGCCGTGCTTGACCGGTTGAAGGACCGGCTGGCTGACCGTGAGGAGGAGATGACCGAGCTTCGGGCGGCTCAGGAGCAGTTTGAGGCGCGAGTATACGATGGTCGTCGGCCGGCTGTATGCCGATCTTGACGAGATCGAGGCTGAAATTGCCGAAGAAGAATACAAGCTCGTCCCCGACGACGAAGAGATAAAGAAAAAGGCCGAGGAGCTGCGGCGCATTGCCGAGGAATCTGCCGCCCGTGCTAACGAGGCCGCCGACGCCGGCGCATTCAAATTAAACCCGACGGCTGAGGCCAAAAAGGCTTATCACAGTCTGGCCCGCACCATCCACCCCGACCTCGCTCTCGATGCAGCCGAAAAAGAAAAACGCCACGGCCTGATGGCCGAGCTTAACGAGGCCTATTCGATGGGTGATCAAAAACGGCTCAACAAGCTGATCGAGGATCATCGCAACAGCCCCGATCTGATCACCGGCGACTCGGTCGGGGACAAGCTCGTACGTGCGATCCGCCAGATCTCGCAGGTAAAGGTACGGCTAAATGAGATCGTCGAAGAAAAACTGGCGGCCGAGGCCGGCGAACTGTTTACACTGAGATTAAAGGTCGAGGCCGAGATGGCCGGGGGCCGCAATTTGCTCAGCCATATGGCCGAACGCACCAAAACCCAGATCCGCAAATCAGAGCGGCGCCTTGAGAACCTCAAGAATGTAAATCAGGCTGCTGAGGAATACGTTAAGGACAAGTACGGGATGGATATTTCGGATTTCAGGTGAGGGCCGTTACGAGATCGCTTCAACGATCATTTGACCGTCAGCATTCTTTCCGGCGTTGCACACCCCGACGATCTTACCCAAAATTTGAATATCATCATCGTCAAACAGCTGAGGTTCGTCGTCACCCCGCTCCAGGCATACTATCCCAAATTCAGCATCGTAAACTCCACAAATTACATTATCGGTAGCTATCTCGGTTATGGCCACCAGATCACCCCGCTTTACGGCTTCGGGCACAATGATCGCGAGTGAACCCAGCCTGATGCCGCGATGCTCCAGATGCGCCGAATTTATCCAGATACCCTTGTATTCATGATAATTGCCGAGTGAGGCGGGCAAGATGAGTTCGAGCTCGCCTTTGTTAAGAGCTTTTGCCTCGACAGGGGGCATATCCCTTTCTTTAAGTCCAGATTCAAATTCGTCTACCAGACAGCGTGCGGCAGCCTCACCGTTTTCGATGCGGGTAATATTAACCGCCTCGATCAACTGCAGCACAGCGTCGGCAAATTTGTCGTCCATCAAGAAGATCTTTGACCGGGTCATGAGCGAGTCAACCAGATAGCCAGAATTATCAGTCTTGCGAAGCATCTCGATCGACGTGTCAGCCGCCGACATGGCCTCGGTCAATCGACCTTCCGCCAGGTAGATCAGCGCCTTTGTATCGTAACCTGCGGCCTCACGCGGCAGATCAGCCATCTGCTTAGAAAGCTTAATGGCCGCGTCAACCGACTCGTGTGCGGCGGCAAACCGTTTTTCCAGCCTGTATAACTGCGCCAGGTTGTTATGAACCGATCCGAGATAGACCTTGTGCCCCGACTTTTCGTGGAATATACGGGCGAGCGACAGATATCGCATTGCCTCAGCATTCTGTCCGCAGTTCTTGAACGATAGGCCTATATTCGTACACAAACTGCCGTTGAGATATGCGTCGCCGTACCGTCGGAAATCATCCTCGACCGCCAGACAATTCTCTATATTTTCCTCATATCGTCTTTCTGAGAGTGAGATCAGACTCTTGATCAGATGGGCATATAACCGCGGGTCACTGTTTCGAGGTAAACCATGCGACAGGGCCTCATCAACCCAGATCATCGCCTCTTTAAATTCACTTTTGCGCCAATAACCGAGCGCGATATAGCTCTCGCATTCAGCGATCTTGGCTATGTCGTTCAATTCGACATATCGAGTATGAGCCATTGTCAGAATGTCTTTTGATCTGTCCTGTGCGCCGTCTAACTGATGTTTATACCCATAAAATCCGATCAGGCTGCCAAATCTCAGCAGGATCTCAGCCGCCTCTGACGCAGTAAGGTCCTCAACATCAGGCAAAAAGTCAGCTTTGCTGAAATTGTCCCCAAACAAAGCCAGTCCGGTTTCAAATCTGCCAGATCGCTCGAGTTTGCAAAGCTTGCCTGCTAATACAACGGGTGGGAGAGTTTTTGCAGTGCGCGTTTCGCGGGTATCCATAAATTAAATGGGAAGGTTGCTGATATTATAATCGCGATGCTTATGGGCATCAACATTAAAAACTAATTGGAGAAGAAAATGAAAACGAAACTAAATATATTTTTTGCGGTAGTACTTTTTTGTTCTACGACCTTTGCTGGTGATGTTGGTAACGGCGGTGCCCAGGGCTGCACCCAAAATTGTCCGCCACCGCCGTGCACGGAAAATTGCGGCGGCCGGCCAGAGGGAGCTCCCGGAGAAATCGAAGGTACTTTTGAAACCGATATCGTGCTTTTCGCGATCGGACAGTACCTTGGTATTAGTCTGTAAAATCGCCTGTCAGCCAATGCTGGACTGAGTTTAAGGCTGTTTGACGGTGGGGGTTGGGGCCTTATCTTCGACCTTTTCCGACATTAATTCAGCAGGCTGTAATACGACGACTTTTGGCTGAGTCGAATCAACGCTCCCGGTCATTTCGTTGATCACTTCCACACAGACCCTTCTGACAAATGCTTCCATTTGGCCAGCAGGCGGAGTTGCGCCCGATCGATCGGCGTGGTCGACAAATTTTTTCCCGCGGCCGGTCAGCAGCCAATCTATCGAACAAGACGTCTGCTCTGAGATCGAGATCAGCTTGTCAGCGGTGGGAAGTCGGCCGCCCAGATAGTTCTTCGCACTCTGGTACGGGATATTCAACAGTCGTTGAATTTCTGAAGGCTCAGACGTGCCGCAGGCTTCTGCAAAACGTGCGCTAAACTCAGTATTTTTGTTCATAGTCGGATTAGCTCTTGACAGGTGTTTACAATTGTGTAAAAGTTTACACGATCATTCAATTTCCTGAGTATAGCTAATGGTCACCAATTTGCAAAGCGATTTGATAGAGATCTAGTAATTATATGACTTTCGCGTTTGTGTACGCCCTGTACACGGCGCGGAAAAGGGGGAGACGGTGTGGGAGACGTTTCCCCCGCCTTATTTTAAACCGCGTTGCCGGCAGCAAAGCCAGACGCCCACGCCCACTGAAAGTTATATCCGCCGAGCCATCCGGTGACGTCGACCACTTCACCAATAAAATATAAGCCAGGCATTCTTTTTGCCTCCATCGACTGTGATGACAATTCGTTGGTCGACACTCCGCCGAGTGTAACCTCGGCCCTGTCGTAGCCCTCGGTCTCGCGAAAGCTGACTTCCCAGTTGTTGATCTGCTGTCCGATCTGCGAGATCTCTTTATTTGACAACTGGACAACCTGCTTGTCGGGCAGGTCCCGTCCGGCAATGCCGGCGACAAACCGCTGTGGCAGTATCCTGCCCAGATAATTGCTCAAGGTTTGTTTGCTTTGTGAATCCGCTTTTAGCTTATCGGCAAGTTTCTGCTCCGGCAGCAGATCGATCGTGACGGGCAGGCCCTTTGCCCAGTAATTAGAGATCTGCAAAATGGCCGGGCCCGAAAGCCCGCGGTGGGTGAACAATATATTTTCGCGAAAGCTATGTTTGCCTGTCGAGACGGCTGCGTCCAGCGAAACGCCGGCGAGGCCTCTGTAGCTCTCACCTGCGAACACCAGTGCGACCAGCGAGGGCCTGGTTTCCACTATCTTCAGCCCAAACTGTCGAGCGACCCGATATCCGAGATCCGTTGCCCCTACCTTTGGGAATGACAGCCCACCACAGGCAATGACAAGTTTGCGGCTCTCGAAGGGGCCATGATCTGTTTCGGCCGTGAACCGCTCGCCTTTCACAATGCCCGAAACGCTGCAGGCCGTTTTGATCTGAACACGTGCATCGCGGCATTCACGAAGCAGCATGTCCACGATCTGTCTGGAGTTCTCGCGGCAGAATAGCTGGCCGAGCTTTTTCTCGTAATAGGCGATCTTGTGTTTTCTGACCAGCGAAACAAAATCGGCGGGGGTGTAACGCGATAAGGCTGATTTGCAGAAATGCGGATTTTGCGAGAGGAAATTCTCAGGGCGGGTGTGGATGTTAGTGAAATTGCACCGACCGCCGCCGGAGATCAATATTTTACGGCCGACCTCGGCGTTATGCTCGAGGACCAGAACACGCCGGCCGCGTTTGCCTGCCTCGATAGCACAAAACAAGCCGGCTGCCCCGCCGCCGATCACTATGGTGTCGTAGATCACCGTTGGTAATATTCCGATTTGAGGGAATTCAGCTTTTCTATGCGGCCTGAAATATCTTCGTATGCGTCAAGACCATTGATCGTTTGGAGGATATACTCCCAATCCAATTTCGACTGTTTGATAATTATCGCTTCGATATCGAGCCAGTCTCGTGGACGCGCAGCGACAGTTTTTCCAGTCAAGAGATCTTTCATTTGTCGACCCCGAATAACACTCTCTGAAGTTTCGTAAGCCCCACTGTTACATCAGGAACGGCCAACAGTAAAGCTGACTTAAATGCCAGATCAAAGGAAGGTATCGCGTCAAGGACATTACTCTCACGTATGTCTTTTATCCGCAGCTTTTCGAACCTTACGTTCGCCGTCCTATAACCCGCGGATATCGCAGCTAATGTTTCTGTGTCGCTATTCATTAAAGCTATTTTAACAAATATCGCTCTTCCAAAATACGAATATGATGTTTAACATGCCCGGCCATTATGTATACGAGAGCCCGGGCCGAAATGGGATTTCCACTTGCCGTTCCCATTCGGCGTGAGGCCTCGTCGGACAGATTGTTGATCATCAACATATTCGAACGCCGCTGCAGATCAAATTCATCCAAAAGCTCGGCAAAGCTGCGGTTGTTTGCGTTGGAGTTCTCAATGTAATTATCCTGCTCAAACCCCTCGATCGGCGTTTCGTCACCTCGCGAGACCCTGAGGACGCGGTAGGCGAACATCCGCTCGCCGTCGATCAGATGACTTAGCAGTTCCTTGATCGTCCATTTACCCTCGGCGTAGGCAAACTTGCCCTTTTCCTCAGGCATCTGAGAGATGAGTGCGTTAAGCTCAGCCGGCTGGTCCTTGAGGACCGGCATCACGTCATCACCCTCGATGAGCGAGATATAGGTGCCGTAATATGGGGCGTATTCGTTTGTTTCAGGTCTGTCCATAATGCGATATAGTATCAAAGTCGGAAAACAATTACCTCGGGAACTTTCGTCGTTATGAAATCATTTTTAATGACGCTGATAATTTTGCTGACCGTTGGCGAGGCAGCTGCTTTTGCACAACACGGCGGCAAGGCCGAACCGCTAAGGATCGAGTTTGAGGCGGGTAAATACAGCAAGACGGTGACCGGCACTTTGTCGACCGATGAGGAGATGGAATATGTATTTGGTGCTGCAAAAGGCCAAACGGTCAGGATCACCAATTCTAAGACAAGTTTATTCGATTTCCGGGTGTTCAGTGAGGAATTTGATTTTGAGACCGAGTTTGAAAGTTCGCCGACGCTGACATTCACGATTCCCGAAACCGGCGACTATAATTTCTTTGTCCGCAAAAAGAGGGTCAAAAAACCGCGCACCGCACGATTTTCCTTAACATTAATGATCAAATAGGTAAGCCCGGCCATCCCGAGATCTGGTGGAGGGCGGTTTATTTTCAAGGAGTATCAATTTATGAAACGAACATCATTTCTTATAGCTTTTGCATTTATTGCATTTATCATTTTGTCGCAGAACGGCACCGGCGCCGTAAACAGATCGTTTGAAGAGCGGTTCGCCGGCGGTCCCGCGATCGGTGAGTCAGGGACATACAATTTTGACAAGAACCACAGCTTTATCCAGTTTACGGTCAATCACATGGGCCTGACGGACGTTCCGGGATTTTTCCGTGATTTCACCGGTGCCATTAATTTCGACGCAAAAGATATCGCAAAGTCGACTGTCGAATTTACGGCTAAGGCGACAAGCATCGATACAGGCGTCACCGCCCGCGACAACCATCTGCGGACGAAGGATTTTTTCGAGGTCGAGAAATACCCGGATATTACCTTTAAGAGCACAAAGGTCCAAAAGAAAGGAAAGGGATGGCTTTTGACCGGTGACTTTACGATGAAGGGCGTGACAAAATCGATCACATTTCCATTTCAGATCGTAGGCTGGCTGCCGGCCGATGAGCGAAGCGGCGGCAAGATGGGGATAGCTGCCGAAACAACTATCAACCGCCGTGATTACGGCATTAGCTGGGGCAGCACTCTGCCCGGCGGTGTCGCCGCGGTTTCAGATATGGTCAAGATCTCGCTGCAGATCGACGCGGGTAAAAAGAAACCGGCTTCTTAAAACAAACGGCAAACAGATGCGGCCGCGATCAGCCCCTTAGGCCGGGTTTGGTCGCGGTCATTTTTCTGTCTCACCTATCTCACTGAACGCAATATCGTAGATGGCGTATTTCTCCCAATCTTTGTAGTCGAAATGCCACCATTCGTTCGGGTTTACTGTAAACCCCTCTTTGCTCATCGCCCGGCGGAGCATGTCGCGGTTCGCCGTCTCCTTTTTGCTGCCGCCCTTATAGTCGGGCGAGGCCCGCTCGGTAAATTCGTCAAAGCCCGAGGGCATCGGCACTAATTCGCCCGTCTTCACGTCAAACATGCTGAGGTCGACGGCACATCCTCGATTATGTTTAGAGCCTTTTTCAGGATTTGCAACATATTTACGTTGGTCTTCCTGAACAACTTCCCAAAACAACTTTGTGATCGTCCATGGCCTGTAGCCGTCAAAGATAACCAGGCCCAGCCCCTGTTTCTTCAGTGCCTTATGGACCCTGACCAATGCCTTGGCTGCCGGACGTTGGAGAAAAGCCCGGGCCTCCGGATATACTGCCCGGCCGACGAAATTGTCGGCCGTCGCATAACGGATGTCGAGCTTTATCGAATTGTCGAGTTTTATCAGTTCTATCAAGTCAGCCTCGCGCTTATTTCTTTCTTTCCGTGGTGCAACTTGCGCAAAAGCACAAGAAAAGAGGATAAGGCAAATCGTGGGAACGGCCAAACCGATGCCAATTTTTTCGGATCATCTTTCGGGAATTGGCTCAACTATTTGAAAATTTCTCAAAGAAAAGTTATTTTTTAATGGTCATGCAAGATGACCAGACAAAAATGAAATGCCCGGCCCGCAAATGGACCAAACGAGCCGGTCTGATCGCCTTCCTGTTTTTTCTCGGCAAAGGCCTCGCCTGGTTGGGTGTTGTCGCTGCCGGTGCCTATTATTCACTCAATTAATCGGGCTTTTTAGTTTCGGGCTCTGGTTCGGGAACAACGTCGTCGTCGAGTATCTTGACCTCGGTGCCGTATCGTTGATAATTCTTGAACCTTATGAGATTTCGTGATTGAAAAAGCTGTCCACCGTCGGCCGATGTAAATTTGTTATCCGATACCAACGGCAAGAGAAATTTCTCACCGGAAATTTCGACCCAATCATAGTCGATCGAACTTTCAAACGCCTTTACCCTAAAATCCGCCGGGATATCAGTTGCCTTGAATTCGATTCGCAGGACCCGGCCGTTCTTCCGGTCGATCCATACTCTGCCCTTTTCGCCCGCCGGTACCGAAGTAAATGAAAATCCCTTTTGTCCTGTTGGTGTCTTAAATCCAACGCCGCCATTCCTGTTATTTTCAAGAAGTATCTCAAAATCGTAAACAAGGGCAGGCTGACTTCTGATTACATCGGTCGTCAGTATATTAAATTCTGTCTTGCTCTCAGGCCTAAATAATTTTGCGAGGTCCTCGACAAATTCACCACCTGTGGTGCTCCCGCTCAGGTTCGAATAATCGCTTCCTTTTTCAGCAACGACCGGTGCTCCGTTAACCGCAAAAACCCTATATTGTTCGCCTTTCTCAGTACTGTAGCTGACCGCTATCACAACATTATCTATAGGCTTCCAGTTTCCCGTACCGGCAAAAGCCTCTGACCGAGCGATCATTTGCTTGACGACAAAGTCTGGCATTACCTCTAACGAAGCGAGTGTATTTGCACGTGCTCTTTCTAAAATTTCGGCTGCCTCTTTGGCAGACGGCAGCTTTGCCGCCTCAGGATCCTTTCGGCGGTGTTCGGCCTCTTCGAGAGTTCGTTTCAGTTCCTCATCATTGGCACCTTTGGTACGGGTCAAACTTCTGATGCCGTCGGTCAGGACAAAATTGATGCCCCGTTTTCGCAAGGCCTCAATTATTTCAGCCTTTCCGGCGGGATCTTTTTGAAGCGGCATACAGCATCTTGACGTATTCAGCCTGGGTCAGAGGCTTTTCCTGACCAAAGACCGATTGGACAGGGCTAAAATTACAAATACAAAAACAATCTTTTTCATCTCTTTAACGATGCCCGGTCGCCTATCAGCCGTTGGTTCAATGCTTGTCAATAGTGGTCCACTTTCGTGGCCGCGGAACTTTGGATCTATTTGAACAGCCTGTGCAAAATGTTTTTCAGCCAATGAGTTCATCCCGACATTTTGCAGACGGAGGCCGATCATCCAATGAAAAAATGGATCATCGGGCGTGGAACTGTCGGCCCGTTTTTCATACTCCACGCTTCTTCGTCATTCCCCATCGCCGCGGCGGCACCCGCCAATTGATTATTTGCGATGACAAGGTCAGGATTTTGGGCGACCGCATCGCTCCATACGGATACTGCCTCTTGCTTGCGGCCAGCTGCCAGAGCGATTCGCCTTTTTCTTCGAGGGCGAGAACCAGATCGGGCCGCTCGGCCAGGGCCTGATCGAGATCGGTCAGGGCCTCTTCGTATTGCCCCGAGCGGTTAAGGATCGCCCCCCGGTAATAAAGGGTCAATGCCCGTGGCTGCCCTTTTTGACGTCCTGCCGCTTTATCCAGTAATTGAAGCGATCGTTCTGTGTTCCCGGAAAGATATTCAAACCAGGCAAGCTTTGGCAGGGCCCAGTATTGTACAAAGAATCCCGCATCCATGGCGGCATAAAAGTGCCCTTCCCCATCAGCTATGTTCTTACGGTCGGCCGGACTAAGCCAAGGGTCGGGACTGGTCCCGGCAAGAGCAAGTTCGTCGGGGATCTGAAGCTCTCGAACGCGAGGGCGCCTGCTCGTTCGTGATAGCGAACATACCCGCTCTGGGCGTTGACGCCGGTCCAGATCAACGCGAACGCAAGAAATGCCCACCCCGCTCCCTGCATTTTGCCGGATGACTTAAACTCATGCCATAAAAGGACAGGTCTTTTGCCTTAAGCAATTTTAGACTTCGTAGCAAAAGAAACATTGTTATCGCCGCTATTCCAAGTGCCATCAACATCGGAACAAGCTGATACACATCCCAAACCGCCAAAAAGCTCAACAGAAAAACCAGCGCCGCAAGAATCTCTTCGGGCCATGTGAGTGAATATGCTTTTTGACAGCTCCCGATTTCGGGACCGTTATCGCAGGCTTTCCAAAACCGAAATATAATGCATCATTCGGGCAAACACTTATGCAATCCATGCACTTCATGCAGCCCGGATCGACGACCATTCCGAACTGTTTCACTTCGGCATGGACCAAAACATTCGAGGTGCAGGTCGCCGTACAATGCCCGCACTGGTTGCAGGCATCCGTTACACGGATCCTGCCGGGAGCGATCTTATCGGCAACGCCAAAAAATCCGCCGTAAGGGCACGCATATGTGCAAAAACCCTTCGACCCCAGGAAATAGACCGTCATGAACCCACATATGAATAAAAATGGAATCGCGACGCCGACCGGCGGAAAGGTCTCCCAAAAATTCGTGGTCATCAGATGATTTGTGAACTGCGGAAACGAGTGGCTTCGTTTGGCGGTTTCAGAAAAAACCTGGCAACCAGTCGGCCAAACAAACATATAGAGCGCGACGACCATCGGGACGTAAACAAGCAAACGGGACCGAAATGGTTTTGGCTTGATGCCGATCTTTTTCATCAGCCATCCGCAAAAGTCCTGAAGGGCAACAATGTGACATCCCCAGCCGCAAACAAATCGCCCAAAGATCAGGGTTGCCAGTATTGCCAGGGAAAAGAAAATCAGGCCCGCATTGACCGCCCCGTTCTGGAGTGTATACATGGTCTCCGACGGTTCTATAGGCGAAACTGTCACGCCGGTGATCCACCACTGGATCAAGTGTACGATCATCAGTAAGCTGAGTGTTATAAGGGCCGCCGCACGCCATCGGCTGGTCTTAGACTTTCGAATCCCATTATCCGGGATCACGGAATTCCGAAGAACTGGAAGTTGAATAGACCTTTTCTCCTTCACCTCCTTACTTTCACAACCACTCTTCATAATTGCCTTCTATCTAATCACTAAAAAAGGCCGTCTCCTTCCATCCAATGCGATCGGGCCAATGCGATCGGGCCATTGCGATCGGGGATCCTACCACATAAAGGCAACTCGATCCCTGAAATAAGTACTTAAACCTACCGGCCACCTATAGTTTGAATTATTAGGTTGCACGGTTCAACCAACGCCAATTAGAAGGTGACGAGACAAAACTTATCCGGATAATAACTGAGACGAAAAGTGACTCACTTTTTGTTGGTCAACGCATGCGGATCAGATCCGTTGTGGGCCGCCAAATCGTGATCTGTTTTTTTGGATTCTTTTGTTTTTTATATTGGAATAGACAATCCAAAGCGAACTGCCCCATAGAAAGAATTGGATTGACTTTGAACTTTTTCTGGAATATAGTAATGCGTTATTCCACGATTAAACCAAGTTGGTCATACGCTGAAGAATTGAGGCCGAGGGACCGTAAATAAACCAAAATAGGAGTATTAAAAGATAATGTACAAGAAATTACTGGACGGGCGATCACGTATCGTTTTATCTGTCCTGGGAATTAGTCTATTTATCGGTGGTGTATTGAGTTTCTCATATAGAGTCTCATCGCACGATTCTATGCCGCTGGGCGAGAATGGAGCCGGCCAATCTAAAAACGGGCAAGTGACCGTCGCACCCGCGGGGGAAACCGGCACGCTTCAGAAAATGATCGTGGCAAATGGGCGAGTTTCGATGGACATCGACCTTAATCGGCTAAATGGGGCCCGTGCAGCCGCGCAAAACAGCACGTTAGGTTTCAATGTGGAACCAGACGCATTCTTTACTATTCTTGTTTTTAACAATGAATTGCGAGGGACATTGCCGAGTTCCATGGGACTGGTCCCGCAAAATACGGCAAATCTCCCAACGGCACTGAATGCTTCATATAACCAACTCATTATCGAGAGCCTGCCATGGGGCGGACCCTATGATCTGGTTGTTCGCAATTCGCAAACGGGGTTTGTATTCTTCAATATCGAAGGACATCAGTTCAACTATGATCCGGCCGACACTTCTTTTAGTATCCTAGGTGGACGAGTGCTGGTGTCAAAAGAGTTTGCCTCTGAGCTCGGCCGTCCTTCCCTCGCAGGAACTGTTGTCGGATCGCTCTCGGTTAACACGACCATGCGTGCTATCGAGATCACTCAGATCGTTGATGGTGACACCCAGTCAGAGACTATGCCGTCCAACAATAGCGGCGAAAATGGAACTACTCCAGGTCCGGATGTTATCGTCGGCGACTTGTCAGGATTGTCTCAGTTCGGCAGCAGTAGCGGCTCGCAGGTTGGCCTCGCGGTGGGAACGGATTCTTGCAATGCCGGGACTGAGAATTTGCATTGGTTTGCCAATCCGCAAAACGATCATCCGGTTATACCGCAAAATCTTTATCGGATGAGTGGAGGCGCAGCAAATGATCAAACTTTTGAGCAAATTGGCCAGTCAAGTGTCAAACATGCATTCACAGCTTTAACAAACAATATATGTGGTTTTGGTTGTAATGGTGTAGGCGGCCCGAATCTCGGTTCCGGGTGTTCCGACCCTTATGGTGCGTCGCTTAATTCAGGGCCAAGCTTAGGCTCACGTGCCTGGATCAATCCGTTTACTGGTTTTTACCCAACTGACGGAAATGTAAATAACAATCACAGCGGCCACTCGCACACCGGACCGTCACATAGAATTCTTACAGAAATGAGCGACCTGAACACAACTCTGAACCCCGGGGCATCATATTATGCCGAGGGACAGTACATCACGCCACACGAATATGTTTGGTGCCAGTCGCATCCGGGCCAGTGCAATATGTACAACAACGTCTCGTATCGAAAATACAGCGTCTCGGGTACTACCTCATTCTCCTTTTCAGCTCAGGGGTCGACAGTTCGAATGCTGCCGGCGATCAAGGCATGGCCCGGAGCTACATTTGTCCAGTTCCAGCCTGATCCGGCAAATGATGGCATCGGGATCGTAGCTTTTAAGGTAACTAATCCGTCAGCAGGTGTATATCATTACGAATACGCGATCTATAACCAGAATCTTGATCGGGCTGTACAAAGTTTCGGCATACCGACATTTGCTGGAGTTCCGATCACGAATGTTGGATTCCACGCTCCTCCTCAACATCCGGGATGGTCCGCCGATGGGACCGTTGGTAATGCGGGGTACAGTAGCACGCCATGGACACAGACGGATGGCGCTAACAGTGTTACGTGGAGCTCAGAGACATTTGCTGCGAACCCGAACGCAAACGCGATCCGGTGGGGCACTATGTATAACATTCGGTTCGATTCGACCCGGCCGCCGATGACGGTTAATGCAACGATGGGATTCTTAAAGACCGGTGCTCCGATCTCGGTTACAGTGTTTGCACCTAGCCCGAACCCGGGTGTAAGGCCATGTTATGCACGACAACCGCCATCAGAGCGTTGTGCTCCAGTTTAAGTATATTGGTCCGTTTAGGTAACGAACGCGGACTATATTACAGGTTAGGTCAGCGATCATGCTGACAATAGCAAAGCGGGAAAATTCATAAGAATTTTCCCGCTTTTTTTATTATTCCAAATGAAGAGTTATTAATTAACCCATTCTTCCTCGTAATTAAGCTGCCAATGCCGCGTCGCCCATTTTTGTGCTGCCGTCATAGCCGTTGATTTCCATTTCTTCAAATTTTCCAAAATGGTCAGTGCGGCCATCGGTTTGCTCGGATCACGCTCGACTCGAATGACCTGGGTTGTAACTTCTATGATCTGCTTGCCCTCTTCCAATATTGCCAATCGGACCTCGCAGCCAACCGGAGGTAATGTATCCAGATTAACCAAGTGCGCTGGTTTCACCAACATTTTCAGTTATACCGTCAACAAAAATCGTTTCTCCGCTTTCAGAATCAACCCAACTCGCTCTAACCGGCATGCTTGCCGTAATGCGATGATGCAATGGCGTTTTGTATGATGTTGTAGAATATTCTACGTGTGCCATTTTTTCCCCTTATTCTAGTTCTATATTATTTCAAACCACATTTCTCTTATTCGCGTTTCCGCTGCAATTGAAAATGCCCGACCAATTTAGATCACTTTTACAAAAAAGTCAAGTTTTTGAGACATCTGCAAACTATTGCAACTAAATCGGTTTACAATTTCCACATCAAGCTCCGCCAAATTTGTAACCATAATGGGTACAAATGCAGTTTATTAAACGCTTTTTGATCTCGATTGGTTGCACGTAAATAACATACGCCTTCGGTCGCAGAAATATCTGCCATAGTGATGCGAAATTAACATTTTGATAATAAGGATCTGACATCATCTACTTGGTATCGTAAAGGGTGTAAAAGCAAGGAGTTTACGGAACTTAATTTGCCTTAACATCTTAGAATCTTCAGGGTATCGGTTTGGGTCAAACAGTACTCATTGCATTAGAGGTGGACGGGAGGCTTTCTAATGCTGTTAAATTCAATAATTGCGGGGCGATGGTGCCTTGCATTTGGGGCGAAAAAAAAATATCTTTTTTTAGCATAAAATCCGAAAAGCACAATAAAAATCCAAAAAAACAGAACATGCGCTGAACTTAGCGGCAAATCGTGCAATAAAACTTTTGTTAAATTTCGAAAAAATGAGGTCAAAAAAACAAATGACTAAGAAAATATCTATGAGGCTTTTGCCATTAATATTACTCTGTGCGGTTGGGTGTGTAAGCAACATCTTCGCCCAGGCAGGCGGAACCGGAGCCATCGCAGGGTTGGTTTCAGACTCGACTGGTGCTGTTGTGAGCGGTGCTACGGTAACGCTTACAAGTAAAGCGACCAATCAATCACAAACAAGATCAACAGGCAATGATGGACTGTTCAATTTCGTTTTGCTGCAGCCGGGATCATACACCGTCAAGACGACGGCTTCTTCGTTCAGTGAGTCATCACTTGATGTCGAGGTACAAGTCGGCCGTACAACGGACGCCAATGTAGTATTAGGTGCCGGCGGTGTAACGGCAGTTGTTCAGGTAACTGCTGAAGGGGTTCAAACAACGGTTGACAATTTTGACGCCGTTCAGAATGAAACTGCGATCCAGACCCTGCCGATCAACGGACGCCGTTTTCAGGATTTTGTCAGCCTGACACCCTCAGCCCAGGTTGACCCGTCGCGTGGCCAGATCTCGCTTTCCGGACAACGCGGGATTAACACGAATGTTAATGTTGACGGCGTTGATTACAACCAACCGTTCTTTGGCGGTATTCGCGGCGGTGAAAGGTCTAATTCGGCATTTACGCTTCCACAGGAATCAGTAAAGGAATTCCAGGTAGTTGCGGCGGGATATTCGGCCGAATTTGGTAGAAGCTCCGGCGGTATCGTGAATGCGGTTACAAAATCAGGAACAAATAATTTTCATGGCTCGGCGTTCTATCTTTGGCGGCCAGAACAGCTCGCATTGGGAAATGAATACACTGATGCACTTATCGAACAGAGTCTCAAGCCGAGGGAATTAGCCCTATACTCGCACCAACGCAAAAACAATTTGGTGGTTCAATTGGCGGCAGGCTAGTTAAAGACAAGGCTTTCTTTTTTGCTTCGTACGAACAACAACAGTACTCTGCACCGCGTAACGTCTCTTTCTCACTGCTTAACGGCGTAACGCCGACGGCGATACAACAAGAACCATACGACCTGTATAAATCAAATGAGGTCCCATTCACTCAAACAAACGATGCGAAAGCAGGTTTGGTAAAGTTTGACTGGAACATCAACGATGCAAACAGATTTAACATTCGCTATAACCAGAGCAAAAACACTGCCCTTAATGGCGTTTCAACGGGTGAGACCCAGCTCGATCCTTCGACCACACGGTCGCTCGCAACGAATGGAACTGAAGGTCGATAAGAATAACATCATTGTTGGTCAGCTTGTCAGTTCTCTAACATCATACGTTGTCAATGAATTCCGGTTCCAGTGGGCCAAAGAGGAACGTCCCAGGCTCGCGAATGAAAACCAGGTCGGTGTAAGCACACAGTATCGGCGATCTTGGGATCCCGTAACTTTCTACCGACGACCCAGGAGGACAAACGCTACCAGTTTATCGACAGTGTGCGTTATCAAGGGTGCCCACACATTAAATTTGGTGGTGAGTACAGTAAGATCAAGATCGCTCAGCTGTTCGGGTTTAACCAGTTCGGCAGCTATACGTTCTCGGGATTTTCATCCGCGACCGGCATTCTTGATGCTCTGTTCAAGTCACGCCGTCATGGACAAGCCTCGGTAGCTTTGATGTTTCACAGGCCCGATATACTCCAACAGATCGGCAACCTACAGGCGGCTTATGACATTAGCGAACTGGCATTTTTTGGTCAGGATTCCTGGCGTGTAAATCCGAAACTAACGCATCAATTATGGCTTACGGTATGAAAGGCAGTTTAACCCGACCGCAGAGGCAAATAATACGCCTGTATTAAATGCGGTTGCAGCTGCAACATTCCCGCTATTGGGTGGAGCCCATGTTGATCCTACCAGGATCCCGGACAGCCAAAACCAATGGGGGCCGCGTTTGGGATTTGCTTATGATCTGTCTGGCGATGGCAAAACGGTGATACGTGCGTACAGCGGCATCTACTATGCGAGGACACCCGGCGATCGTTTTAGCCGCCCCGTTCAATAATTTCAGGACGCCGGCCGGCGATCTTACGGTACAGCTTGGCCCGGGAGCCTTTAATTCCTCCACATTCAATCAGGCTACATTTGATGCCGCAAACCCGCATGTATGTGGCTATCGTTGGAGCCGGCCAGGCACCAAATACTGTTTACCGGCAAATGGCTATATTGGGGATCAATCTCAATAACTCAACTCTTTCCACGCTGCCAACTCTTACTCCGACACAACTGCAGCAAATTGCTGATCGGATACAGGCAGCACGGACCGGTGCAGCATCTACGCTTGGTGTGTTTCAAAATGCAAATGTGATCGGTATTTCGCCGGATTTCCAGAACCCCACATCTTATCAGTTTGGCGGTGGTTTCGAACGTGAGATCTATAAAGATCTAATCGTCGGATTTGATTTTTCGTATGTTAAGACGGTCCACTTGCAGCGAAATATTGATATCAACATTCCTAACGTTCAAAGCTATGACCCCGTAACCCAAAGGCCGATCTATCAACAGGAACAACGCTTCGTTGCGTCCGGTCTCGGATCTGGGAACGATCCAATTACGTGATTCGACGGCGAACTCTTTGTACAGAGGCGTGACGGCTCGCGTCAGGCTCAATCGCCATTGGGGGCAGCTGAACGCCTTCTACACATGGTCCAAGAATGAATCGGACGATGACAACGAACGCGATTCGGGCGGCGTGCTTTACGATGACCCATATAGCAGGAGGGGAGAGTATTACGCTTCAAGGCTTGATCGGACGCACCAATTTGTTGCCAATCCGGTTATCTTCCTGCCTTACGGCGTAGAGGTTTCGAGCAGCATCCGCCTTCGTTCCGGAACGCCGCTGACCGCTATTATTGGTTCTGACCTAAATGCCGACGGCAACACGAACGAACGGCCATACTTTGTTCCGGGTATCGAGATGCCGCGAAATTATTTCCGCAACAACTCTTTGTTTGATGTGGATTTTAGGGCGCAAAAGTCGATCAGCCTTGGCGAAAGCAGAAGGTTGATCTTCTCCGGTGAGTTTTTCAATATTCTCAACCGGGCGAATATACAAATTTCGCAGTTTAACGGCAACAGCTCGGTTCAGTACTGCGGAGGTTCTGATCCTCTTAGTATTTGCGGTTTGAATGGTAATACAAACGCGAATTTCTTACAGATCCGAGAATCTCGGGCGGGCAATTCGAACTTTGGTAACATCCTGCTGACCAATAACCCTGGCAGCCAGGTCTTCCAGGTACAGCTTGGAGCCAGGTTCCAGTTCTAACTTTCACACTTCTGTGAATTTCCGGGCACGCTTAAAACTAAGCGTGCCCTTTTTTTGTCAAACCGTTCGTTATACACTTCTTCGAATGCGGATCCTGCAGGTTTCATCAGCAAAGACTTTCGGAGGCGGAGAACGGCATCTCGTCGATCTGTCCCGTGAGCTTGTCGCGCGCGGTCATCAGGTTTTCGTTGCTCTGCGGCCTACAAATGAATGGCATGGTCATCTGGATTTCTTGCCGCCCGAGAGCTTTATGCATGTCTCGATCCGAAATTCGTTCGGGATGATCAGCGCCAAGCAGATGGGGCAATTCATAAAGGACGAGAGGATCGATATTGTTCATGCCCACGTTGCAAGGGACTATTTGGCGGCCAGTATCGCTTGCAGGTTGGCAAAATCGGCGCGTCTGGTTTTGACCCGGCATGTTGTGTTCCCGCTCAAACCGTTTCACCGGTTCGCTCTGCGAAATGTGGATGCGGCCATCGCCGTCTCGGCAGGTGTCAGGCTCCAGCTCGCCAGGATCTTTTCAGAAGCAAAGATCAGGACGATACCCAACGGTATCGATATGAGCGACACCTCGGCAGAATCTCAGGGGCGAGAGCGTGTTGAGTTTCGCACCCTTCACAATATACCTCTGGCAGCTCCGCTTGTAGTGACCGTCGGCGAACTCAAAGTCCTGAAAGGACAGCGTGACCTTGTCTTGGCCGCAAATGAGATCTTGAAACAAATTCCGGACTGCCATTTTGTCATTGCCGGTAAAGATAACTCGATCGACAAAAAATTCCGGCGCGAATTGAAACGGCTTGTGAGAGTTCTCGGCCATGAAGAAAGGTTCTTATGGCTTGATTGGTTAGACGATCTGTCGCCACTGCTATCGGCCGCCGATATATTTGTTTCTCCGTCACACTCAGAGAGTTTTGGGCTCGCGATACTAGATGCAATGGCGGCGGGGACCGCGGTCGTGGCGACAGATACCGACGGCGCTCGTGAGCTTTTACGATCTTCCGAACCCCTGGTCCCGATCAAAGACCCTGTTGCCCTGGCTGACAAGATCTGTTGGTATCTGACGAATGACGAGGCCCGTAAGGATCACGGCCAAAGGCTCCGGACAACCGCAGGCGAGATGTTTAGCCTGACCAGGATGGCCGACGCAACAGAGGCTGTTTATCGTGACGTTTTGTCAGAATAAAGATCGACTCGCCTGTGCCTTGCCGTAAACTCTGTATTCGGTTTATCTTATGAGTATGCGGCTTTTTAGTTTGATTCTCTTAGCGGTTATCGCATTCTCAATGAACGCCTCTTCGCAGACACCAAAAGAGTTCGCCGCCGCGTGGGATAAGGAGCATATTTCAACGCTTTATCCATCCGATGTCCGGCATTCGGATCTAAAAAAATATCTTCGAGCAGCTTACTAAACTTGGCCTCTCGGTCAAGGAGGTAGGCCGGAGCAACGCCAACCGCGAGATCTATCAGGTCGAGTGGGGCAAAGGGCCGCTAAAGGTCTTTATGTGGTCGCAGATGCATGGCGATGAGCCGACAGCCACGTCTGCCCTCATCGACATGTTCGCATACCTGCAAAAGAACCGCGGCGAAGCCTGGATCAAAACAATGGAATCGGCTGTGACGATCCGTGCTGTCCCGATGCTCAACCCCGATGGCCAGGAAATGTACCAGCGGCGAAATCTGCAGGGCCTCGATATAAACCGCGACGCTCTGGATCTGAGATCGCCCGAGGCCCGTCTCCTGAAACAACTCCGTGACGATTGGAATCCGGTTATCGGATTTAACCTTCACAATCAGGGTGCCCTTACGACAGTCGGACGAACCTACAACCAGGCGGCGATCTCTCTGCTGGTTGTGTATGGCGACGAGGCAAAGACGACAAATTACGGCCAGGAACGCAACCAGCGGCTGACGTCCGCTATTGTGAACGCCTTACAGCAATTCATACCCGGCCATATTGCTAGATATAGTGACGAATGGTCGCCGACCGCGTTTGGCGATAACTTCTCGGCGTGGGGTACGCCGACGATCCTGATCGAGACCGGTGCTCTTCATCCCCACGATGAAATGTTCCTGGTCAAGATGAATTTCGTAGCTTTCCTCACAGCAATGCAGGCGTTGGCCAGCGGCAGCGAGAGGACGCAGGATACGACACCTTATCTGTCGCTGCCCTTGAACAGTTCGGGCGGCCTTTACCACACGATATTTCGCCGGGCAAATATATTGAATCGGGGGAGTTTAGGTGAGACGACCGTTGGTGATGTCGCGGTGAACTCCGATCGCAGGCGGGCAAGTTTTGCGGCCCTTAGCTTTATTAAACTCATCGGCAACCTTTCTAATTTGCACGGGCTGGACGAATATGATGTGAGTGACCTGATACTTGTCCAGCGGCTCGGCAGCTGCCGCGTCGGCGAGTTGGGCGAGTTCCTGTTTTATCGAATAGGCAGGGTGGTTGACTGGACAGCGCCGGACCTGGAAAAGGCATATCCGCCTGACGCCATATTCTCGGGCGGCAATTGGGTAAAGGGTAAAGAGTTGTTTTCGAAAAAATAACGGCTTGAGGCCGAACAATGTGTTAACGCTCCTCAGGATAAAAAATGTGGCCCTGATCGACGAACTTTCAATAGAGTTCGGCGACGGGCTTAACCTGCTGACCGGCGAGACCGGTTCGGGCAAATCGATCATTGTTGACAGCCTTGGTGCTCTGACAGGCGAGCGTGTCTCGGGCGAGTTGATAAAAGACGGCCGCGATTCGGCAATGATCGAGGGCCTTTTCAACATCCCGATCGGAACCGAATTAAAGACGATCCTCGACGAAGGCGGTATTGAAACTGATGCCGGCGATCAAGCTGAGATGATCATCCGGCGCGAACTCTCGGCAGCCGGCAAAAATCGTGTCTATATCAACAACCAACTCGTCACGCAGGGGCTGTTAAAACGCATCGGGACGTTTCTCGTTGATATTCACGGCCAGGGCGATCAGGCAGCCCTTTACGACACCGAAACACATATCGGCCTGCTTGATGAGGTCGCCGATACCGATAAATTAAAGACCGACCTTGCTTCCCGGTTTGACGCCTGGTCGGCCGTTCGTGCCGAGATCGATTCGCTAAAGAAAGATGAGGCCGAAAAGCTGCAGCTTTTGGACCTTTTGCGGTTTCAGGTAAATGAGATCGAAACCGCCGGCCTGCAGCCGGCCGAGGACACGCAGCTTGAAGAAGAAAAACACCGGCTCAACAATATAGAAAAGCTCTCAACATTGAGCAGCGAAGCGTTTGCTTTGCTGTACGATAATGCCGAATCGACCGCCGCCACGCTTGAAAAAGCCCAACGCCGCGTAAACGAATTGTCCGAGTTTGAATCGAAGTTTGGTGAATATGCCGAGGGCATCGCCTCGTCGCGGGCGGTTATCGACGACCTTGCTATCGCCTTGCGGGATTTTCGGTCTCATCTGGAATTCTCGCCCGAGCGCCTCATCGAGATAGAGGA
This sequence comes from Blastocatellia bacterium, assembly GCA_963834975.1. Classification (GTDB taxonomy): domain Bacteria; phylum Acidobacteriota; class Blastocatellia; order Pyrinomonadales; family Pyrinomonadaceae; genus OLB17. The sequence continues at coordinate 548,201 of CAWIDZ010000003.1, read as the reverse complement.
CCGTCTGGCCGAGATCTCGCGGCTAAAGCGAAAGTATGGAGGCACCGTCGAATCGGTCCTTGAACATCTTCGCACCAGCAGTGAGCGGCTGCAGAACATCGAGACTGCTGAATTTCGCGAACAAGAACTAAACACGCAGCTCGCGACCCTGCGGGGCGAATATCTGGAGCAGGCAATGAAACTGCATGACAAACGAACAGCAGCCGCCCGCAAGTTTCAGAAGCAAGTCGAGCATGACCTAAAGGCAGTTGCTCTTGAGAGATCCATTTTCGAAGTTCACTTCGATGACATCCCTGCCGACCCGGATGAAAGCACATTTAGTTCAAACGGCATCGACCGTGTTGAGTTTTATTTCTCAGCTAACCCCGGCGAATCGCCAAAACCTCTGGTCAAGGTCGCCTCAGGCGGTGAGGCGTCGCGGCTGATGCTGATAATAAAGACCGCGGCACATGCCGATGATCATAAAAAGGCCGCGGTGTTTGACGAGATCGACGCCGGCATCGGCGGACGTGCGGCCGAGGCCGTCGGACGCAAACTTAAAGGAGCTTGCCGGCTCTCAGCAGGTACTTTGCGTAACCCACCAACCGCAGATCGCATCGCTTGCCGACCGTCATTTTGTTGTTGAGAAATCGACGGACGGCAGCCGCACCGCGATCACCACGCGTGAATTAAATGCAGCCGAACAGGTCGAGGAAATAGCCCGCATGCTCGCGGGCGAGCAGATCACGGACGCCGCACGTGAAAATGCAAGAACGATGCTGGCATCAGCGAAATAATAAACAAGATGAGATCTGAAATATTGGCAAATGTCGTACGCGGTGAAACTGTCGAGTCGATACATCGCGGACACTTGATCGTGGTCGCCGGTGACGACGTCATAGCGACGGTTGGCGACCCGTCGACGGTCACGTTCTTTCGTTCGGCATCCAAAGCATTTCAGGCGATCCCGTTTATAACGAGCGGAGCGGCTGAGGCCTTTGGGTTTGCCGAGGAAGAGATCGCGTTGGCCGTTGCTTCCCACTCTGGTGAGCGGGTCCATGTCGACATTGCCGCCGGTATGCTGGCAAAGATCGGCCTCAGCGAATGGGACCTTCACTGCGGCGTCCACGCACCGTTTAACGAAAAAGAGGCTGAACGTATGCAGCGTTTCGGCGAATTTCCAACTCAGCTCCATAACAATTGTTCAGGCAAACACGCAGCGATGCTTGGCCTTGCCAAGTTTATTGATGCTGGCGTCGAGAATTACGAATCGCCCGATAATCGTGTCCAAAAGCGGATCTTGCGGTGCATCGCCGATTTTACGGAAATACCTGAAAGCGAAATACCGACGGCTACCGACGGATGTGCTGCCCCTAATTTTGCGGTGCCTCTGTCAGCGATGGCCCGAAGCTTTACGAACCTAATGGCCCCTGCAAAATTTCATGAATCGATCCAGGCCGCCTGCTCACGTATAGTCGCGGCGATGATCAGGTATCCCGAGCTGATCGGCGGCACGACCCGGCTCGACACGATGCTGATGCAGGCCGCCCCCGGCAAACTGATCTCAAAGGTCGGTGCCGACGGCGTCTGGCTCGGCGGCGTGCTTCCCGGCGACCTGTGGCCTACCGGGCTTAGCATCGCCCTAAAGATCGAGGACGGCGACGATCACCGTGCCCGCCCGGCCGTCGCGGTCGAGCTGCTCCGCCAACTGGGAGTACTCAGCAAAAATGACCTACCCGAACTCTCGCCAATGCCGATCAAAAACCGCCGCGGCGACACAGTCGGCAGCGTCGTCCCTGACTTCAAATTATCGATATAAAACAGTCGACAGTGCGGAATGCGGAGTGCGGAATGCGGAGTTCGGAATGCAGAGGCCCGCACGCAGTAAGGGCGTTGCTTGCGTGTTAGAATCTTATATCAGTACCGGATACGGCTGCTTTCGAGATTTTCTTACGATCCAAAACGAAACCTGCCCGTAATACCGCCGGAATGCCGGTACGCCCGCTCGCCCGACAATTCAACCCATTAACCGTCGGTAAAGCCGCTTTCCTGTCGGTAAAGCCGGTTCCTGCCGGGTAAGTGATCTTCTTCGGCAGGAAAACGGTTTTCCCGTCAGTAAAACCATTTTCCGACGAATGCCCCACTCTCGCGACAGTAAAGCCGGTTTCCCATCAGGAAAGAACATGTACCGACGGGATAAAGCCTTTACCGCCAGGAAAACCGTTTTCCCTTTGGGAAAATGATTTTCCCAAAACCAGATTTGTGTCGTAAATGAACTGTATAAGTAGGTTACGGATGTCAGCCAGTAATTACCTAGAGCCCGATTCGAATGCCCTCGGATCGACCCCCAAATTCCATTTATGAGCTCTATTTTTGTGTTAAAATTACATCCAAATGTTGGAACATCGCAGGAACGCAGGCCGACGCCCGTATTTCCAGGAGTTTCCCAATGAGATTAACTGCATCGCTGCTCAACTCCACCATCGGAGTTCTAATACTTCTGTTTAACGGATGGGGTGTTGACGTTCCCCAGATTGATGAGCATGCATCGGTGCCCACTTCTATAGCTGCTCCCGCGGACGCCTTTTGGGTCGCATCACACTGGGAAGCGTTCGAGCAGCCGGTAGGTCACGGAACGGCAATAGACCTGTCATCATCACCTGATGGGGATCTCTATCTGTTGCAGGTGGACGGCAGCGTTCACAACGAGCCTCCTTATTTGCTAAAGGGCGGAATGATGCAGATCTCTCATGACAGTGGAGAAACGTGGTCTACTGTCCCCTTGACGATTCCCGATCACTTTTATCCGGCTCGTGTCGTATTCATCTCAAACCGGGAAGGCTTCGTGCTAATTCAAAGAGAAGCACTTCGGGGAATAAGCGCCGAGGTACGCGTGCTGCACACGACGGACAGCGGCAAGACGTGGGGAACCTCTCTGGTAATTCCGGATCTGCTCGCGAATAGTTTCGGTATGCTTGCGAATGGTAATGGATGGGTTGTCGGCGCGAACTCACGTTCGCGAGTACCCGGCCATTATGTTCAGGGGGCAGGACTAGCTTGTTTCGGCTACGGTTCTCGATGTTCCAATATCTTCCCCAAGATCGGCAGCGATAAGCGTTGCCGTAACTCGGCCCTGGAAGATGCTTTTTCCTCCGAAGACGGAAAGTCTCTGACAATCCTCACGGAGAACGGACGTATTTGCTCCTATTCCTTCGAGAATTCAGCTCTTAGCGGGGTTACCACCATCGAGGCCAAAGCTGCTGATCCGGCCTATGGAATGGGATTCTCAAAGATCCACCCGAGCAGCGATTCATTCCTCGCCGTGCGCGGATCAACCTACTACCGCAGCAATACCTGGTCGAAGATCTCCTTCGCTACGCGAAACAATGTCTCCTCCGAGGAGCTATTTGACCACACCTACATTCTCGATATCACTGGCGATGCGACTAATGGCTTTTACGCCTGTGGCTACTTTAAGGAGTTCGCCCAGGATGACAAACTGCACAGTCATATTGCGAACGACGGCGTCGTCTATCATTCCGAGGACGGCGCGCACTGGGAAAAGATTTTCGTGCGATCCGGCGTGAGGCAAGAAACCTCCGATGGTGGTGCGACCTGGGGAATCGATCGCGCGAAAAATATCAGCTCCGATTTTTTTGCGCTTACTCGCGTACGCACACTCGTGGATGGCAGCGTCCTCGTCGCTGGCTCGGACGGACTAATTATTAAACTTAAGAAGCGCGGATAAAGATAACATCCAGTCATTTGCAGTCGAACTGTCTCGAGATCGAAGTAGAGGAAAAGAGCAGGTAGTTCTCTGGTGCAAAGAGTGATGGAACATTCTACGAAGGGCTTAAAACGATGCCTTTAGCCCAAATCCTCTCTTGAGGCTGGGCGGCTTCAAAAGAGTTTAGGCGTTCCAATTTTATTAATGAATACAGATCAATTTCCGACCGTATTTTTTTGTTTGAAATCTTCCTGGCCGAATGCCCTGTCGAGCCATAGGTTGGTGAGTTTTTCCTGGATGCTGTTTGCGCGGAGGCGTTCGTTTAGGTTTTTGAAATCGACAAAATCGAGATGCTGGTCCTGGTTAAAGCATGAGAAGACAAAAAACTCTTCGCCGGTGTGCGGGTTTACGTGACGCTGCAGGCACTGGGCACAGACCTCTTTCATCATGCATTGCATGGGTGAATTGATCGAGCCGATGGCGACATGGTCTTCGTTTAGGAATGGCTTGAGCGTCGTATGCCTTGCCTCGCGAACGCCGTTCATCATACGGTCGGAGCCGATGGCGATTATCCGGTTTACCTCTTGAAGATCGGTGGTCGGTATCCCCAGACGGCCCTCGGCATAGGCGATCATCGCCTGAACGATATTGCCGCGAAAATGTGCGTCCCCGGGCGCGGCCGGCATGATCTCGTTCCCAAAATCCGTCGCCCAAACGATCTGGTCGGTCGCATTCTCTATCTCTTCGCGTTTGAACAGATCAGCTCCGTTCTTGTACCCGGCAAAATATATGACCTTGTTATTGTTTTTACGCAATGCCCGGGCGATCGAGAATAGCACCGCGTTGCCAAGGCCGCCGCCGGCGAGCAGGACGGTCTCATTCTCGGTGATCTCGGTCGGCGTGCCGGTCGGGCCCATAACCAGAACCTCTTCGCCTTCTTTGAGCAATGAGCAAAGCCGTGACGAAGTTCCCATTTCGAGAACGATCATCGAGAGCAGGCCTTTTTCCTCGTCAACCCAGGCGCCCGTCAGGGCGAGGCCCTCCATCATAAGGCGCATACCGTCAACGATCGGGGCCGCGGTCTCGAAATTTTGCAGACGGTAAAACTGGCCGGGCTCAAACTTTCGGGCCTGCAGCGGTGCTTTGACTATCACGTCAACGATGGTCGGGGTCAGCCGGTCGACCTTTACGACATAGGCACGCAAGTTGCTCGTCGAGCGTCGCCTCGAGGTTGTCAAAAATGGCGTCCTTTTCCGCCTGCGGCAGCTCGCCGCGTGTCGCGAGTTCCTCGGCAAACACCTCGACGACTTTTTCATAGCCGTCTTTTGCCGACGCCATAGCTTTTACGACATTTCCGGCATATTTCGGGTGGTTGTCGCCGTAATAGCTGATAAATTTGCCGTCATTCTCGTACGAGGTAAAAAAGCCCGTTTCACCCGGCGCAGCTTCGACGGCGTGAAGTTCGCCGTCGCCGTTTCGCTCGACCTTGAACGGCTGGAAAAACTGCCGCCATTCGTCCATCTTGAACGTGCCGGGCTTTTCCTTTTCGTAGATCACATTTGGCGACGTGCCCGGCGGCGACGCAAACCGTGTGGGCCGGAAACTCGTGCATATCGCCGGTTTTTTCAAATTTGCCGGTCTCGGCAACATATTCCAGACGCTCAAAAATGATCGCACTTGACCGCGTTGTATTCGTCCGGCACCGCCTCGGCCGGGTTCATGCATTCGACAAAATCGATGCCCTCTTCGAGCGCCTTTTGGACCTCTTCGTGATTAAGCCGGTACGCGGGCGAATCCTGCATGCGTTTGCGATAAATCAAGCGAAACGCCGCCCCAGCCGCGAACGAGCGGGATAAAGTTTGGTTCCTCGCCTGCCGTCGGCTGCACGCTTGCGTTCCTCGCGGATCTCACGGCCGTGTCCCGAGAAATTCCTGCAGGACGCGGATCTCTTCCTCGTCAAAGGCCTCGACCACCTTTTCCTCGCCAAATTCAGCGACGACCTGCTCATATTTCGACAGCATCTTCTCGACCTGGACCGGATAATAAGCAAACAGCTCGGTCGCCGTGTCGATACCCGTCAAACCGCCGCCGATTACGACCGCCGGCAGCCGCACCTGCAGATTGGATAGCGTGTCCTTCTTAAACGCCCCCGTCAGCTGCAGCGCCATCAGGAAATCCGACGCCTGGCGAATGCCGCGGATGAGGTTGTTTTTCATCGGCACGATCGTTGGGCGGCCCGCTCCCGTCGCGATCGCAATATGGTCAAAGCCGAAATCCCACGCATCCTCGATCGTCAGCGTCCCGCCAAACCGTACGCCGCCGTATGAGCGAAACCGCTTTCGACGCGTCAGCATCAGCTGGACCATCGTCAGAAAATTCTTGTCCCAGCGAACCGTGATGCCGTATTCTGAAACGCCGCCAAAACCCGACAGGATGCGTTCGTCGAGCTCCTCGGTGATCTCGCCGATCTCTTTGATCGGTTTCGGACAGTTCTTGCCGTTTTCGCCGGTCCATTCGCCGGGAAGCGGCTCGATCTTTAGCCCGTCAATGCCGACGACGCCAAAACCCTCGTTCAGCAGATAATGCGCGAGCGTATAGCCCGCCGGCCCGAGGCCGACGACCATAACGTTCTTGCCGTTGTAAGGCAGCTGATAGGGCCGTTTCGCGTTTAGCGGATTCCAGCGGGTCAGCAGGCTGTAGATCTCAAAACCATACGGCAGGTCGAGGACATCGGTTAGCGTCGCCGTCTCAGCCAGCGGGATGTTGACCGGCTCCTGCTTTTGAAAGATGCAGCCCTTCATGCAGTCGTTACAGATCCGGTGGCCCGTTCCGGCACACATCGGATTGTCGATCGTGACCAGGGCGAGCGAACCGATCGGGTCACCCTGCTTTTTGAGCAGGTGCATCTCAGATATCTTTTCGTTGAGCGGGCATCCCTCGGTCTTGATCCCAAGTGGGTTTCGTTTTGGCTCTCCGCTCGGTTCGTGCAGCCCGGTCGAACACGAATCTTTTTCCCGCTCATGACAGATCAGGCAATAATCGATCTCAAACAGCGCGTCCCGCATTGTTCCGCGATCGTCGGTCAGCTTAAATCCGTCACGGCGGCGCAGTTCGCTCGTCGCGCCCGCGCATAATATTGTGAAGCTCCGGTTCGGGATGGATCAGATGGACAAGATTTTGATAATCGAGCGCGTGAGGCGTCTTAAAGCTGTACCATTTTTTTGATTTGTTAAAGAATGCCGAGGCGGACCATGCCTCGACAAGATGCAGAGCGGCTTTTATCAAAAGCAGGTCGCCGGTCGCATCCTCTTCAATAATATACTGAGCGAGCAGCTTGCCGAGAGCTTCATCTTTCAGCGTTTCGTACGCTTTATTGACCTTCGCAACAGTTTCCCTGACCGAGGCACCGATCTCGTCATCTTTTCCGAGTGCTTCCTCGGCATCAAGCAGCCGGACGGTCATCTCAGCGATCGACAGCTCTTCGTCGCGGACCAGCGTCTCGTCAAACGCTTTGTTTCGCAGCTCAGTCAAGGCCCTCCACAATTCAGCCTCGTTCAGCTCAACGATCTGGTCGGCCTTATATTTCTTGATCGCACGGCGCTGGACAAAAAACTTGTATTTCCAGACGGGGTTTTGAACGAGAATGTCCTTTTCGAGTTCAGTCGCGTTCGGTCGTTATCCTGAATAGCCGGGCGATAAAATGCAGAAAGATAAGGCGCCGAATCAGTGAGGATCTTTGACTCGACCTTTCGCTCATAGTTTTCGCCGCCGCGAGCCGATATATTTTGTCAGAGCTGAGTGAAGCAGCGGATCGTCGCTCTCGACCTCAGCGTAAAATTTTTCGGCCAACTCTTTGAGCTTGATCGCGTCAAAAAGATCTGAGAAGCGAAATCCTGGTATCCCAAGATCAATATCGTGTTGTGAATTAAGATCGACGTTTTCGGAATTTAGGGTCATACCAGCTTTATTACCCATTATCCCCGGATTGTGGGCAATTGAACAATATAGCACCCGGCAGCGGCCTCATACAACGCAGGCGCCGCCGTGATACTTACGCCCGAAGGCATTCAACGTGCTAGAATCGATAGGTAGAGCCGCTTATTTTGGTGAAAACTCGGGCTAAATATGGTATAAACCAAGTTCGTGCGCGATAAAATAAGGCTTTAATTTTTAAGATAGAGATTTAACAGTAGTATGGAAAACGATCAGCGGTTGACCCCTTTGCCGGTAACAACCGACTTACAGGCAGCCCACATTGATTATTCGGCGGGATATTCGTCGTCGTATGACGACACTCTGGCCAGTAAACGTTCGATCAGACAGTATTTTAATATTGTCTACAAGCGGCTGCCGATAATCGTGGCGATCGTGATCCTGATAACTGCTGCTGTTTCTTTTTATTCTTATCGGCAGCCCTCGATATATGAGGCTCGTACGGGCATGATCATCGAGCCGCGAAAGCCCCCGCAAACTCAGAAAGACGCTATCAATATCAATTTCGGCGACGATCAGAAATATTACAATACCCAATTCGAACTCCTGAAGAATCCGGATCTCATGAAGCGTGTCGTCGTCTCGCTCGGCTTGCATCGCGAAGCAAATCTTTTCGGTGAACAGAGCAGAGGCATTTTTGCCAGCGTCCGCAGCTTGTTTTCGGGTGGACAAAAACCGTCCAGCCCAGACAACTCTTTGCCGATCGTCAGCGAGGCATCACTCGATCCGGATAAAGAGGGCCAAATACAGCTTTCGCCTGAGGAAAATACCCGCGCTGAGACTTACGCAGCGATCCTGGTCGGTGGGTTGTCAGTCGTACAGCTTGAGAGAACTAATATCGTCAATATCAATTTGCAAACGTCTAATGCTGCGCTTACCCCCAAGGTCTCTGACCGGGTCGCCGAACTATTTATTAAGGAGGATGCCGATCGGGAAACTGCAGGTGCCAGAAAGGCATACGAGGATCTTGGTTCGTCTATCGAGGAGTTAAAATCCACGATCGCCCAGGAGGAAAATCAATTGATCGCAGAGATGCAGATCGGTGATCTGCCTCTTGGGGATAAGGGCGGCGAGCTGAGGGCCGACAACTTAAAAGCTCTACAGTCTCAAAGGATCGAAGCTGAAAGGGACACACAGAAAATACTTGCGGACCTGGCGGCCGCTACAAAGGCGGCTGCCGACCACCAAATGCTCTCTCTGGTCCCGGACAATTCGGCCATCGCTGACGAACGCAGTCAAAATGTAAAACGCAAGATCGATGCGGAAAAACGTATAGAGGATATCGAAAAAAAGATAGGTGATGCCACAGAGAATCTGAAAAAGCTGCTGACGAAATATACTGAGGAACAACGTGACGTCATTGCGGCCAGGGCCCAGATCGCTGAACTCGAGACGCAGAAAGCACAAGTAAAAAAAGAAGCGGACGAAAAGAATAAGATCGAGGATGCCAAACTCGAGGCAAATGCAGAGCGTGAGATCTTGACCAATCTTCGCGCTCAGCTTAGTTCTGCCCAACAGAGATTGTCTCGAGCGAATAGTTTATTCGATCAGGCTGCGGCGAAATCAAATGTTGAGGGCGTTAAGGAAACAAAACTTACGACCCTTAAAAACGAGTTGAAGTCCAACCACGACCTTTTAGATGCCTATACGCAGCGACAAAAGGAACAGGAATTGGCTCTGTCGAGCGGGCGTCCAAATAATATCTCGGTCCAGAATCATGCCGTTACGCCCGGTGGGCCTATCGGCCCGCAGCGGGGACGAAATATCCTGGTTGCTCTGCTGCTCTCATTGGCTGCGGGTATCGGCCTCGCGTTCCTGCTTGATTACCTGGATGATTCGGTACGTACATCAGACGACGTTAGCCGTCACCTCGGCCTGCCGACGCTGGCGCTTATACCCCATTATCTGAATACCGATAAGAGAAAGCTTTTGTCGGCCACCAATGGAAATGGCCATTCGCCCGGAGCAGCCCTGATCACAATGGACGAACGCAGTTCGCCAATGGCTGAGGCTTATCGTCACTTGCGAACCTCGCTTTTGTTTTCAAGCGCAGGCCAACCGCCGAAGACGATCCTCGTAACGTCTTCTCAGCCGTCTGAGGGTAAGACGACAACGGCGATAAATACCGCTATCACCCTGGCTCAGTCCGATGTCGATGTTGTGATCATTGATTGTGACCTGAGGCGGCCGAGACTCCACAACCATTTCGGTTTGGAAAATACGCATGGACTGACCAACTACCTTTCCGGTGATAAAGACACCACGAACCTGATCCGCACCTATAAGGACCTGCCCCGGTTAAAGATCGTTACCAGCGGCCCGATACCGCCGAACCCGGCCGAATTGCTCAGCTCGAACGAAATGCCGCAATTTGCTGAAGTTCATGTCAGGGCGGTTCCAGCACGTGATCATCGATTCGCCGCCGGCTATCTCATTTACTGATGCGACGATCCTCTCAACCCTTGTTGACGGCGTTGTTCTCGTGGCGATGGCTAACAAGAGTTCGATCCACCTCATGCGTCAATTCAAACAGCGCATCCATAACATCGGTGCCCGCATCTATGGTGTAGTGCTAAACGGCATCAAGGCCGGATCGATGGAATATGACTATTACGGTTCGGGGTATTACAAATATTACTCACAGGCCGACGATGACGAATCGACCCCGCTAATGGAAACGCAGGCCAAGGCGGCAACGCACGACACGAAAGATTAAAAGTAAAAAGGGGATATTTGCACTCTTTCACTGATCCAACCGGCGCATCTGCTTCAGGAGGATGTCGGCGTAATATTTGGGATTGTTGATATTTTTGAGCGTGATCTTTCCACCCTCTTCGCTGGCGTTTTCTACAACGAGGCTTCCAAAACCGAGCAGCCGCTGCGGCACACTAGATACAACTGTTACATCCTGGATCCGTCTCAGCGGGACGTGACGGGTCGTCCGTGAGATCAGCCCGGCATCGATCTCAAGCTTTGTATCCGTCAGCCTGTACCTGACCAGCTTTTGCTTGAAATGATAATAGGCAGGCACCAGGAATAAGAGCAGCCCGATCAAAACTGACAGCCAGATCGAAACATACTGAGCTAAAAATGCACTCGTCAACGCAGCCAGCAGTAGTGCCCCAAAAGCCGCCAGCACATAACCGGCCTTGACGAACATTAAAGTTGGGCTGATCGCAAAGATCTCAGCTTCGTCGTCACCATGCACCGCCATATTTGATCCCGGATCATGTAACCCTATTTCTCCGTGCAGCGCTGTCATCGAATACCGGGCTTGTCTTCCGCACGGCCCCGTACGGCAACTTGAGTCTCGATCTCTTCCGCCAAACGATTCCCCGCATTTACGGCAAAACTTTGCCGTTTCCAAATTGTCAGCTCCACATTTGTCGCAGTACATATATTTCTCAATGCTCTAGGGAACATTATATCCTTTCGCCGACCTAGTCCCGACAGTAACGGAAAAATAGGTCGCGAACAAAACGCTTTAAACAAAAAAACGCGGCCGACGCTTGCCGGCCGCATGTCTTAATGACTAGTTGGAGAAGAATGTCACTATCGGCGGGAACTTTTCAAATACTTATTGATTTACCAGCCGCATCCGTCCGTCGGCCAGCCGGATCGCAACCGCATTTGGTTCATACACACTTAGCGGACGGGCCGCTTTTTGCTCTAATTTTGCCGCTTCCGAGCCGCTCACGCGCCGCACACCGCGGGCAAGCGTAGGGTTTGAGATCTGGCTGTATCGGCCCGAGATGCGGCGAACGTACTCACGGGTCTCGTTATATGGCGGTATCTGATAGCCATATTTCATAACAGCGCCTTCACCTGCGTTATAGCCGGCGAGCGCGAGGTTTACATCGCCGCCAAACATGTCGAGCAGCATACGCATGTATTTGACGCCGCCCTCAATATTCTGTTTCGGATCGTAAATGTTGGTAACACCCAGACGCCGGGCGGTGCCGGGCATTAGCTGCATCAGGCCGCTCGCCCCTTTATTCGATGTGGCCTTTAGCTTGAATGATGATTCCTGATGCATTTGGGAATAGATCAGCAGCGGGTCGATGCCATAACGCCGGCTCGAATCGACTATATATGAATCAAAGACCGGATTGCCGGTGGTAAATCCTTTCAGCTGATTACCGGTTGCCATCATCAATTTGGTGTATTGGGCACGCGGCATTTCGCGGGCGGCGAGCCCCTCGGTCACGTTCATCCGGGTCGGCGACGACTGTACAGTCTTTTCGACGAGTTTTTTACCGCGGCGTGTGCGCTTGGCCGAACTGGTTGAGGAACTCGAACGAGCAACCGGTACAAATTCCGACCGATAGACTTGTACGCCGCGTGCTGTATCGAAATTATCAAGAATGCGCTGACGCTCCTGAGCTAAAGTGGGGATTCCTGCGAGGAGGAGAAAAGCGAGGATTAGGTATGTTTTTTTCATGTGGATGGTGGTAGGCGGGCGAGTATCAAATGTAGAGCCCTGAGGCCGATCTTGATCTCCGGGAGAACGAAATGCCGGTAATGGCTTTCGCGATTCCCTTACTTTATAAAAATGTACAAGCGGCATGGGTTTCCACAAAATACAAGATTATTTAAGAATGTTTTACATATGGTGTTATTTTGCATCCCGCCGGTAATTCTGATCCGTTGAGATTTTTCGTCCAACTCGCCGCCTGCAACTGACAATCGGCATCTGTCTGAGCTATCTTTGTCCTATGCTTTATGTGTCGCAGATACTGAACCGGCCGATCTTTGATGCCCGCAATGAAAAAATTGCGGCCATAAAAGATGTGCTTGTACGGTATGGCGACGAAGAGCACCCGCCGGTGATCGGGCTTGTCGCCCGCTATCGCCGCCGCAATTTTTTTATGCCGAGCCGCAACTTTACTGATCTCGGCCTGCACGGAGCGCGAATGACCTCAGCGATACTCGACCTGACGCCGTTCATCCGCCGCGATGGTGAGGTTTTGCTGGGAAAAGATGTGCTTGACAACCAACTGATCGATGTTGACGGCAAACGCGTCGTTCGCGTAAATGATGTGCAGCTCATAAACGTAGGCGATATTTGGCGCGTTACGGGTGCGGATGTCAGCCTGCAGGGATTTGTCCGGCGGCTGATGCCAAAGGGGTTTTACGGCAGCGACCGGACGGTTGAGGTTCTCGACTGGGCCGACGTCGGATATCTGGCGACCGACACTGCAACCGTAACCGTGCAGCTAAAATCGTCAAAAGACAAACTCTCGCGCCTGCACCCGGTCGAGATCGCCCAGCTTGCCGAGTCGTTATCGCCGATTCACCGGACTGAGGTTGTTGAGAGCCTCGACGATGAGTTCGCCGCAGACACGTTCGAGGAAATGTCCACCGAGGCCCAGGCACGCATTCTCGAAGACATGGATGAGGAGCGTGCCGCCGACATCCTGGAAGAAATGTCACCGGATGACGCCGTCGACGTTTTGGACGAGATGGACGACGACAAGGCACGTGAACTTTTCGATCTGATGGAAGACGACGAAAAAGCCGACGTTGCCGAGCTTATGCATTTTGAGAACGACACGGCGGGCGGTTTGATGACCACGGAATTTGTCGTCTTTCCAAAGGACCTGACCGTCGGCGAAACTATCCTTCGCCTCAGAGAAATGGCCGAGACGCCGAACATGATCTATTACATGTACGTCGTCGAGGAAGAAGGTTCGTGGAAGATCTGCGGCTTGATCAGCCTGCGGTCACTGATATTGGCCGACCCAACCTATAAACTGGCGGACGTAATGCGAAAAGAGTTCAGATACGCACACCCGTCCGAATCCGCCGAAGAGGTCGCCCAAACGATCTCTGAATACAATCTGCTCGCCCTACCAGTTATCGACGACGAAGGCGACATCGCCGGCATCGTCACCGTCGACGACGCGATGGAGATCCTCCTGCCAAAGAATCTCCAACGCCGGTTGCCGAGGGTGTTTGGTTAGGAACCGCTGAACTTTATTTGATTAGAGTCTACTTACCTACCGGCATTAGGATAACTCCTTCGCTGAAATGCTCGGTCGACGGTTATTTTGCATAATGTCCCCGCACTTAACATAAGGATCTACACAACGCCGGGGATGGATCGGATTGTCAGGTTCTCGTATCGATAAACATCGTCGGAGGTCACTTTTTTTACGACAACCTGTATTTTTTGCCATGTCAACTAATCGTTGTTTCTGACTAGCGTTAGATACCCAACCGTATTATTGTTGACGTTCACGCGCCTTTGCATTAATGTTAAATTGCCACTTGTTGGCTTCCGAGTATCTGTTTAATGCCGTATCTGGCCATAGATAGCATCTGACGATCACTTTATCGCTTACCGAGTTGCATCGATCCGGTGTTACAGCCGCTCCGCTGTTGGTGTTTGGCTCGGGAGTACTGTCAGCACCAGTACCCGCCGTAGGCCAAACAGCCGAGTCCACTAAATTGGCCACGATAGCAACAAAGCATAATAGCGATAAATCGAATTAAATCAAATCGTTTCAGTCATTTCGTTTCTCCTGTTTAATTGATGTCAGTAATGATAGAAAGCAAACTATACCGCGTCTGCTTACCAAAAACGATGGAGCTTCCGTCGTGAAGCCAGACGAGCCTGAGAATAGTAAAGGCCCGTTTCGTTGTTTGAGGTCACTTTTCGTGATCTCCGCCCTGACGAGCTAATGATCCAGATGTTATCTCGTGTTCTCGTTTCGAGCCGCATATGCAATAAATTTTCCGATCGTCTGAAAGAAAAATATTGTATAAATAAACATTTTTCAAGTTGGCGATGACGGTTTCTGCTCCGCTACCGATGGCCACCCGTTTGAACACCGTTTCGCTGGGCATTGATTCGATCTGGGCAGGTTCGGCTATGGTCAATCCGGCTTCCGTCAAATATCCAACCGATCAGGCGAATAAATTTTTCGAGTTTTAAAAACATCAGTTGTTGTCCGGCCGCTATAATCAACGATTCTGAGCCCACGGACTGACATGCCTTTTCCATCATTTTCGTCTCTTTTCTGAAAGGAAAATGCGATCTTCTGCCGTCGGATGACCATAATGGACAGTAAAACGAAACACTTTTATCGACGTTTTCGGTAACTTCTTGTCACGCCATCCTGACCCAGGCTTTACGACCCATATATTTGAAGCACCGTCTTTTCCTGAAATATAGGCAATCTGGGACTGTCTGGGGACCATGCAAAGGCGTCTGGTCTGTATGTAATTATATGGAGAAATCGAATATCCCCCCATCGGAGGGATGCCGCCTGAGGTCAAGGCCTTTTTACCACCTCCGTTAGGACTTATTGTTAATAGGTCAACCTTCCGTCGCTTTTCCTTTATAAACGCAACCGAAGAACCATCAGGTGACCATGCAGGAAATAAGCCCTCTTCGACAAGTTGAACGGGCCACTCCCGAACGTTCACTCTGATCGTCGCGGCTTTAAAGTTCTCACAACGATATCGCAATTAAAGATCTTATTACCCTTGCTGAGATTTTTTACCGATTGAAATGCTATCTTTGCATTGTCGGGTGACATCGCACGGCCATAATTTGGCATTGAGGTCGCGAACTAGCGACGATTCCTGGCCGTTTGTGATCGTGTACCTGCCATAAATTCGATTCTTCCTTAGCGGAGTGAAAACAATCGTCGACCTCATCGGCTGCATCAGCGATACTGTTATCCGTTTCAGATGCCGTTATCCGATCGGCTTTCCCTGACGCAGACTCTCGTCAGCGACGAACACCTGGACAATTCCTTCAACGCCGCACTATAAAAGAACCTTTTTCTCTCCGGGAGCCAGGACATACTGTCGATTTCGCCAGAACCGCCGATCGCCTTCGTGGCATTTACCCGCAGCATATCCCTGATACAGTATTGCCACTCCCATCGTTTTGAAGGACATAAGCTACTGATCTTTCGTCGGGCGAAATGTCGATCACCAAACTTGGGCTGACCCAAGAGCAATGAGCTTTTGCGAGGTTCCGCTTGACAGTATCCATCAAAATAGTTCTCTCTTCATCTGGAAATAGATCTTGCCCGGATCATGCCCAGCGTCTCAGCTCACATGCCGCCGGTATCGCTGATCGAACCAACAAACCTCGGCATGCCGCCAAGTGCGGATATACGCCATATGCCGGCACCGCTCGTCCCGGTAGCGGACCTCCGCTGCGATCCGAAAAATACGCGATCTCATCACCATTTGGGGACCAGATCGGGTCTATATTTGCAAATTCATCGTGGGTGATCTGGATTGCCTCAGTTCGAGGACGTTTGTGTGACCCAGATATTCTTTGAGCCGGATCTGGTCGAGGCGAACGCGATCATTTTGCCGTCGGGGAAAAGCGGGCGGTGCTGAACAAGTTCGCCGGGCGCACTGTTCCAGGAGGCGACTTCGGTGACTTTGTATGAGCCGGGAGCAGGGCCGGCGAGAGGAGCAGGGCGAAAATACCAGACGGCTCCGACGATGCCGGCGGCAACGAGGGCAAAGAGAATCGCGTGCAGAAGTGTGAACCTGCGCGTTCTGGATATGCTGGCGGTGAGGTTAGTCTTGGCGTCACCGGGGTTTGTTGACAATGCGGCGCCGCACCACGCGTTTGGAGGAGCTTACTCTGACTCTCCTCGAGTTTCATCTCAGAGAGAAGGTCCTCAATATCAATATAGAGATCGCGCACGTGCTGATAGCGATGGTCGCGGTCTTTGCGGAGCGATTTATCGACAATGCGTTCCAGCTGTCGGGGCATTTCGGGCGAGATCTGACGCAGGGTCGGGGCCTCGTCCTTTAGGATCGAGCTGATCAGGTCGAGGTGGCCTTCGCCGTCAAACGGACGCTGGCCCGTAAACAGCTCGAACATCACTATGCCGAGGCTGAAAATATCGCTTCGCGGATCGAGTTTGTGGCCGCGGGCCTGTTCGGGCGACATATAGGCAACGGTGCCGAGCAGCATTCCGGGATGCGTATTCATTTGCGGCAGGGTCGTCGCCTGGCTGCCGTTCGCCGGTCCCCATAATTTAGCGAGGCCGAAGTCCAGTACCTTAACCAAGCGATCCTCGCGGATCATAATATTCTCAGGCTTGATATCGCGGTGAATGATGCCTGCCTCATGGGCGGCGCCGAGTGCAGCAGTTACCTGCAGGATGACCTCGAGAGATTCGCGCAGGGTCAGCGGCTCGCGGCTTACGCGGTCCCGCAGCGTCTTACCCTTAATAAACTCGGTAGCTATATATCGCGAATTCTTAAACTCGCCGATCTCATAAATCGTCAGAATATTCGGATGATTAAGCGCTGACGACGCCTTAGCCTCCTGAACGAACCGCCTGACGCGGTCCTCATCATTCGCGACCTCGTCTATCAGGACCTTGAGTGCGATCTGCCGGTCGAGCTTAGTATCCTCGGCAAGATACACCTCACCCATCCCGCCCGCACCGATGGCAGAGATAATGTGGTAATGCGATAACTTGTCGCCGGGCTTTAACAATGTCCTGTATGAAACTTAAGGTACTTAGATTTTAGCCTTAAACAATATTAATTGCACCAAAACTTTCGATGCCAACATATTGAAATATCAGAATCTCATTTATCCCCGACCGACGAAGCAAACTCATACCCAAAAGCGCGAAAGCCTAATAAAAAAGCTAAAGGATCGGTCACTTTCGTATGGTTACGGTGCGGAATGTTTACCCTCTTCAATTCTGCCTTTCAAATGATCTTTCTAGAGTTTTATTTTTTTTGAAGCCTCTTCAAAAAAAGTATCAAGCCCATATTTTTGTCAGTGACGTTCCAAAACCTACCATGCGTCGTAATATTTTTCCCGGACTCTGTGCCATTTTTTGAGGCCCTGTAAGAGAGTTTTACCCTTCAGACCTTTTTTGAAGAGGCTTCAAAAAAAGAAAAATCGTATGAACAAGAGATGAATCTGCGGACAAACAGGTACGAAAGCTTGTAAATATGGGAGCTTTGGTCGTTCCTGTCCGATTTGCGGGCTAAACAAGCGCAGCTATAGGTAAGGCAAAACCGGAATTCGTAGAATGGTTGTGTTATTGTCCGAGAACCCCTGGAGATTTCGACAAGTTGGCGTGCAGATCGGATCAGTCCATAGGAGGGACAGGTTCTCGATATCTCTCGACCGGGCCGAGTTGGGTCATGGATCGAACATCGAGCGTCACGCTTCTTCCAAAGCAACACGTGCTATCAAGCTCTCCGCAGTTATCATGCAGACGCCCGGTGACCAACACCCGTACCCGGTTATACTCGCGGTCTGTGTAGTCCACAGCCAGTTCCCTTTTTAATTCAGTTAGATCGCCTGGGATATTCTCGTTCTCCGCGTACGCCCAAACCTCATACTTCTCAAACTGTTCACCAAAGGCCCATGTGTCCTCATCCCAACGTGCGATCCTCGCATAGGTCTCGATCGCCACCACCTTTCCGTCATACGAGCTAACGTCCCTTGAGATGTCCTCAAGCGAAACACGATAAACCCAGACGCCGACAACACCCACACCCAGCCAGAACGTAATAATGGCGACAACAATGTTCCTGGCTAGTCTCAGCATAGCGGCATTATATACCCAATTGAGCATTGGGGCCTAAAAAATTTGTTGATCAACTTCCTACGGTGCCGCGGCCACCGGCAACCGAAAACTGACTACCGGCAACTAATCTTATGTATTTCGAGAAAATTTCCGGAGGGCAGATCTATGACGCGGGCAAAACTCGTCTTTTCGGTTCTATTATCAACCGTTCTTGCGGTGGTTAGCTATTCGCAGGACTCGGCAAACCCAAATGATCTGCCGATGCCAATAGCAGTTGACCAGTTTGAACGGGCCAGCGACTGCGAACTAAGTGCCCGGATAGACAATCTCTTTATACAGCTCAACAACAATCCAGACGCAACCGGGTACATTATCAACTACATTGGCACCAATGCTCTGCCGTCTGAGTACAAAGTATCGGCGATGGCCAGGCGGATCGAAAGGTCAATGGCATTTCGCCGTTATGACACGTCCAGAGTTGTTTCTGTTAATGGAGGGTTTAGAGAGTCACAGGCCACGGAACTTTTTCTCGTGCCTTTTGGTGCCGTTCCGCCAAAACCAACGAATACGCTTCCCGAACCTAAGCAGCCGAAGGGGACCTTTCTCTGGTCGACATCGTCTCTGGAAAGCGATGATGTTTATCAAAATTTCGGCGATTTTATTTTGCCGGAAGTGTTGGCAAAGATCGAGGAAGAGCAGCGTTTGGATGATATTGAAGCTGCCGCTCGAAGCCGGCCCCGACGCCGACCCTGCCGACCTGGTGGACCAGACGATCATCGGCACCGACGAACCCGTTGACCCGATCGAAGAGCAGCTGACCACGGAGCAGATCCAGGACCTTAAATTTTATTGGGTGAATAAGAAGTTTCCGGTCGAGATCGCGGCCAAAAAAGGCTCAAACGGCGTTATGATCTTCTACGCCGACGACCAATATTACGACATAAATAAGCTCCAGCACTTCGTCGACGAAGGCCGCGACTTTTTATCCGCTGCCGGCAATCTACCCGCTGGCCGCATCCAGGTCCTATTTGGCGGCTATGGCGCCAACCCATACGTCGAATACTATATTGTTCCAAAAGGCTCCAAACCGCCAGAACCAAACCCCGAGGAACGACCGGTCGAACAGCCCACGGATGATGCCGACAACTAGGCTCTAAACGAACGACGTTGGCGCCGGCAATTCACTCACTTTCTCGCACAACGGAAAAGGAAATATTAGTCTAAGATCAGTCTGATCCTGATCGCCGGTAACAGTTACGGAGTCTGTGAAGATCCCTGCGGAACTTGTGCCCATATCTCTGAGCAACTTGTCCACGGCAGGACAGTTTTTGTATTTGTCGGGTCAAGAAAATTCAAGCTCGCTCCTTCCAATTCGCTCCTAACGGATCGCTATGGGGTTAACGATGGCCTGGACGCTGCCGGTGATTCGGGGCGGGCCGAGCGTGAAGAATGACTCCCAGGCTTTGTCGGCGGCCATTTCACCGAAGTCTAGGTTCTCTATGATATAGATACCGTTTTGGGCCAGCAGGATCTGGTGAACCTCGAATACGCCGGCTCCTTTTTCGAACGGCACGACCTCAAGATTCTCATTATCCGCCGCAGCCATGGCGATGCCCAGAGAGGCCAGGTAGCGGGCACCTTCGACCCCGAGCCCGGGATTGCCTGCCTCATAGCGTTTGTCGTCTTTGCCGATGAGCCTTAACCAGCCGGTATAAAAGAGCACGACATCGCCTTTTTCGATCGACTTAATACCCTGCCGCTTCATCGCGCCCTCGATCTCGGCCCGGTTAAAGGCAGTTCCCTCCTTAACAATATCGGTGTTGAAATAACCCGCCATATCGAGGAGCACGGCCCGGGTAGCGATCGCCGGAATATTTTCGACGCCGAGCTTTCTTCAATCCGTCGGCGGCGACAAAATCTGCGGCCTTGTTACAATTAAAATAGACATTATCGATACCGACATGCCCGAGGCCGTCGATACCGCTGCCGACCCCGACCCATCCCATTATTATGTCGTCGTTATATGTCGTCTTTGTCGGGCCGAGCGTCGCCCCGCCCGTCTGCCCCGGCTGGAGTACCGTGACGGAGAAAGTACGCGGCGGAAATGCCGGAATATCTTTGTTGGTCTCAATGCCCAGGCGGTAAGCCTTTCCCTTTGTAACGAGTTTGGATGCGGCGAGCGTCTTTTCCGGCGTAATGTAGTTAACGTTGCCGGCCTGATCCGCCGGGCCAAATTTCGACGCGGTTGCACATGGCTTTTCCTGAGCAAATGCCAATGTGATAAAAACATTAGGAAGTGGGGCGGCGGCGATCAGCCGGCCTCGAAGATCGGCTTTCATATACATTTTTCTCGCCTGTGTTTCTCGCATTTCTTGTCAGGAATCGTTTTTAAAAGTACTACTCGTCAGCATCGTACAATTTCCAATTTCGGAAAGGCAGCTCGGTAAATCCCTTCGTCCAGGGTCAATAAACAGTAGCCGTTTTCAAAAGCATGGGCCCCAACAAAAAAGTCGGCCAGGATCCGGCGTGGCCCATCCTGTAGCTGCTTTCGTCTGCGATCTGCATATGCTTAAAGGCCCGGCCGGCAGATCTCCAGATCTTTTCGTCAGTCGCCCAATCGACCTCGATCTGAGTATCGCCTAAAAAATCGTTCAGAAATTTCTCGGTTCGTTTTGGAAACGCCATCAATTCGGCAAAAACGGCTCCGCTGATAACAAGACGCCCAGCGGCAAACGCGTTATCGAGAGCGGTGAGGGCAGCCGAATTTAGCTTTTCGTCGTGGTCCCAGAGTGCAACGAGAACATTTGTATCGATAGCAGTGATCATTTATCAGGTTCACGGCCCCGTATCTCTTGAGTGGCTTTGAGAATCGCCTCACGGCCCGATCCGATCCCCGGATTTCCAATACCACGATATTTGGCGAACTCACTTCGTGACCGTGCGGGAGTGATGTTAAACCCATTTTCGGTTTGCTCAAAAACCAGGTTGTCACCCTCCCTGACACCTAATGCCCGACGCACGGCCCGGGGCACTGTGATCTGTCCTTTACTTGTGATCTTTGCCTTTGTTTCCATATGGACACCTCCCAATTCCTTACTTTATCACAATCCGCCTTACATAGGATTAATTTTGCGGAGATATCCATGCAAATATCCTGATTGAAGATGATCGAAATACTATTCAAGCAGGTTCATTTGTTTGAGCATGTCCCTGAACCGCGATAATCTCGCCTGCATTCGGGGCAACGTTTCATAAGATCCTATTCCGGTAGATTCATCCGTTTCAGCAGATCCTTGAATCGTGGATCGCTGCGCAGCGGGTCGAAATTGGCTTCGGCCCTGATCCAGAGCAGCTGCACAGACCGCAGTTCCCATGCCTTTTCAAGGTAGTCAAGAGCGATCTTTATTTCGCCAAGTGCGGCATAGATAACCGCCGGCCACTGAGGTGAAACGTATCGCGTTTTGGACTCAGCATCGAGGTCGGCGAGCAGGTCGCGAGCTTCGGCTTCGCGGCCGGACAATGCCAGAGCAACGCCCAGATCGCCCTTCATTGCGGTTATACCGCTGAGCGTTACGGTCCTGCGGAGGTGGTAGAGCGCCTTTTCAAAATCGCCCATTTGGCGAAAAGTTACGCCCAGCACCCAATGCGTGAAGAAGAAGTCGGGCGCGAGCTCGAGATTCTTCTCGGCAAGCTCGATGGCATCGTCGTACCTTCCGGCGATATACAAGGCCCGCGCGACATTACCATTCAAAGGCTGGGAAAGCGGGTCAAGCTCTAGAGCAACACGACCGTGTTCGAATGCTTCGTCAAAGCGCAGCTGCGTCGCCAGGTGTGTGCCGTAGAGATATCGTGCCGTCACCAGTTTGGGGTCAAGGTCTACCGCTTTCTTAAAATGGCGTTCGGCACCTGCAAGGTCGAACTCGAAGATCAGATAACGCATTGCCATCGAGGTGTGAGCCTCGGCACTGGTGTCGTCGAGTTCCACGGCCCTCAGCGAGCTTGCCTTTGCGCGTTCGCGAAGTTCGGCGGGGGCAACCGCTTCGAAATATGCCAGCAGAGCATAACAATCCGTGATCCCCGAATAGGCGAGTGAATAACCGGGATCGATCGCGATTGCCTTTTCAAAATAATCAATGGCTTTAGCGAAATCGACGGGAGTTCGCCGATTCCACAGCGCGCGGCCGCGGCAGATAGAGCTCGTATGCCTCAGTGTTGGCTGTTCCTTTCTTAAGGATCGCCGAGCGCTCACCATGCAGCAGCTTTACCTTGAGTGCCTCTACCACGGCAAGCGTGATCTCATCCTGCACGGCGAAAATGTCGTTCATTTCACGATCGTAGCGTTCGCTCCACAGATGATAGCCATCAGCGGCGTTGATCAACTGAACAGTGATCCGCACGTTGCTGCCGGACCGTCGCACGCTGCCCTCAAGTATGGTTTTGACGCTGAGTTTACGCGCGATCTCAGAGATGTCCGTTTCCTTTCCCTTGAACGAGAACGCCGATGTGCGTGCAGCGACCTTTAGCTCGTCGATCTTGGTCAGCGCATTTATCAGTTCCTCTGCCAAACCATCGCAGAAATACTCGTTGTCTTCGTCCGAGCTCATATGGGCGAACGGCAGGACCGCTATCGAATTTGGGGAACCGGGTTGGCCTTCAGACGAAGCAATGGCCGTTTCTGCCTCGACGGAAGCCAATATCGCGGTCACCGGTTCATTGCCGCTAGCCGGTCCGTCGAGCAGGGCATTGCCATCGTCAAGACAATACAGCAGCGTGTCGTCGTAATAATCTCGCCTGCATTCGGGGCATCGTTTCATAAAATTCTATTCCGGCAGACCCATCCGTTTCAGAAGGTTCCTGTAGCGCGGATCAGAACGAATTCCGGCCATCTGTGGGTCCGCGGTCAGGTAGAGTACGAGACTGTCTGACTTATCGTCATAGGCACGTTCCAGCGAGTCGAGTGTTTCTTCGTGTTCACCTAAACCTGCATACGCAATTGCAAAGTAGTAAGGCGAAACATAATTGCTGTTAGATCTTTCTTTCAAAGACTCGACGATCTTCTGAGCCTCCGACTTGTTTCCTGTTACTCCGTAAGCGTATGCAAGATTTGCCCAATTTTCGGGGTTCCCATCCTCAAGTTCGACCGCACGTTTAAACGCAGCCAGGGCATCCTGGTATTTGCCGGCCTGCAGATATGAGCGGCCAAGAAAGCTGTAAGAATAGAAATATGCCGGGTCTAGGTCTATCGACACGTGAAATCTCGCTATCGCTTCTTCGGTACGACCCGCTGCGAGTAGTGCCATCCCAAGATAAAAATTGCTTTCCGGAGAGATCGGATCAAGCTCCTGTCCTCGTTTCGCGTACGCAATGGCCTCGTCATTTCTCCCCATATTTGCGAGAAACCAAGCATAGTAACCATACGGGCGGAAGGTGGACGGATTCAGCTCGACCGCTTTTTTAAACGCACTCTCAGCGGTGATCCAGTCCCACTCGACCCAGTGCGCAACCATCGCGCGCAACAATTGCGTTTCAGCTAATTTATCATCCAGAGAAATGGCCTTTGCTACATTATCACGCGCTTTTGAACCTGCAACTTTCGGTTCAGTGAACCAATCCATTCCGATAAGTTGGCTGTATGCGATACCGTTATAGGCAAGAGCGTAATTCGGATCAAGCTTAATTGCCTGCTCAAAAAACTCATCGCCCTTACGCATACCTTCTTTAGAAAATTTTGAAGTGTAATAATTACCTTTTAGATAGAGTTGATACGCTTCTGAATTCGTCGTGTAAACGTTGGTCACCTTCGCTTCATCTGCACCTGAGAGTTTCGCCGTAAGCTTACCTGACACATCTCTGGCAATTTCGCTTTGGAGGGAAACCAGATCGGATTCTTTGCGATTGTACTGCTCGCTCCAAATGGTTTTGTTACGTCCGATATCCATCAATTCGACATAGAGTGATATATCTTTTCCCCGCTGCGTGACGCGTCCGTTCAAAACTGCCTGAACATTGAGCTCCTTTCCTATAGTCTGCGGGTCGGTTTCTTTCCCTTTGTAGCGAAAGACCGCGGAGCGCGGCTTTACATCCAGATTGGGTAACTGTGACAGGCCACTAATAAGCGTCTCAGTCATTCCATCGCTCAAATATTCAACATCTGCATTCCCGCTCTCATTAACAAACGGCATCACAGCGATCGACTCGATCTGATTTGTTGGTGCGAAGTATTTGTAGCCAAAGAACCCGCCAAGGACGATGATCGCGAGCAGAAAGGGTGCGGCAATCAGGCGTTTATCAAACGCGCCACGCTTTTGAACAATATCGCCCCTGCCCGTCGGCAAGATCGCAGTTTGGTCGGTCGTGTTGAACTGCGTACGCGTCGGAAGGTCACCCGGAGCAACCGTCGACTGTAAGATTGCCGTCGCGGGCTCGTCACCTGGCAAGAACCCGGACGCTACCGCTCCCGGTTCTGACTTGGCGGGGCCGTAGAGCAACTCCGCTCCATCGTCCAGACAGAACATCATTGTATTGTCGTACTCGCGGCCGCATTCAGGGCATCGTTTCATATGAAAAAGTCTATTCTACTGAGCAAGGCCTACGCGTCGCAGGATGTCATGAAAACGCGGGTCATCGCCGACATCGGGCAAGAGGGTGGACAGGAACTTAAAAAAGATGTTCTCGTTTCGCTCCAATGCCCGCTCTAACCATTCGAAGGCCTGGTCCCGATCGCCCAGGCCCGCATACACCATGGCGATCTGAACTGCCGGAAAATAACCGCTGGATGAGCGTTCCAGCATCTCATTAAGCATCGACTCTGCTTTTTCACGCTCGCCCATGAGGCCATAAAGACATGCCGCCATTGTAGAGGCCCATTGTGAGCCAAGGGCTGTCGCTCCTTCAACAATTTCCAACGCCCCTCCGAGATCTTTTTCAGCCCAGGCCGCTAACGTGAGCAGCATATGGCCGCCGAAAACTTTTTCTTCAAGCTCGAGCAGCCGATGGCCTAATATCTGAACACGTTCGTATTGTCCTGAACACCAGTAGATAATTCCAACGTCCTGTATGGTCACCAGGCCAACGGGGTCAAGTTCGAGGGCCCGTTCACCCTGTTCGATCGCCTCTTCATCTCGTCCCAGGAACGCAAGGAGCATCCCATATTGGACGCGAGCAAAAGCATAACCCGGATTAAGGTCGATCGCCCGTTTGAATCCGCGTTCTGCCTCGGGCCAATTTCGTTCGTTGTGGAATTTTGCCATCGCAAACGCGAAATGTGCCTCAGCGAGAGAATCGTCGATCTCCAAGGCTCGAGACACTGCAGCATTGATTTTGGGTATTCCCACAGCCGGCGGGATCACGCCGAACCCGGTCAGTGAACTTAAAGTAAGCCCCAGCCCGGCAAAAGCGAGAGCGTAGTCAGGCTCGGTTTCGATAGCTTGCTCAAAAAGTTGAATAGATCTCTGAAAACCGGCCGGCGTGAGTTTGAAGAACTGATATCGGCCCTGCAGATAAAGCTGGTACGCCTCGTGATTTTCGGTGTACCGTTTGAGGAACTGTTCTTTCGCATCGCCCAACAGATTTACCTTTAGAGCTTCGACTATTGCGAGGGAGATCTCGTCCTGAATGTCGAAAACATCCCGCAATTTGCGGTCGTAACTCTCGGACCAAAGGTGGTAACCATCCGAAGTATTTATCAACTGGGCCGTTACCCGTATCCGGTCTCCTGACCTTCGAACACTTCCCTCTAAGACATTAGCGACACCGAGTTTTTGCCCGATCTCATCGATCTGAGCGTTTTTGCCTTTGAACGAGAACGACGAGGTCCGCGCGGCGACCTTCAATTGATCCGTCTTGGCTAGTGCGTTCAGCAGATCTTCCGCAAGCCCGTCACAAAAATATTCATTCTCAGCGTCCGCGCTGACATTTACGAAAGGAAGAACCGCTATCGAATGGGGGCTTACATGGGGCCGGTCCCCTGAATTCCGAAAAAGTGCAGTTTTTGCCCGGCCGGTCGGGATCTCAACGTCTGAGAGGATCGCAGTAGCCGGTTCATCGGCAGACGCTGGCCCTTCGAGCAAAGCATTGCCGTCGTCGAGACAATACAAAAGCGTATCGTCGTAATAATCTCGCCTGCATTCAGGGCATCGTTTCATAACCTTCTAGCAACCGAACGACCAGGTTTATTTCGCTTTATGCGCTTCCATATCTATCTCGATCAACTGCCCCGGCAATGCGAGACCTTTTACCTCGAGCCACGTGCCGGTCGGAAATCCGTTTTTGTAGATCGAATTGCGATAGGCGGAAACATTGATAAATTCGGCCATATTGGTGGTGAAAACGTTTTCCACGGTTACATCGTCAAACGTGTAGCCAAAGTGCTGCAGTATCTTCGCGAGGTCGGCGTAACAGTTCTTCATCTGCTGTTCGAGGCTGCCGGGAGCAACGAGCATACCTTTGTCATCCATACTGACCGCGCCAGAGATTTTCAGATCGTTACCGATCCGCATGGCGTGAATATAGCCGTATTCTTTTTCAACCGTGGGACGCAGAGCAAAGGTTTCGGGCCGTTCGTTCTGCATCGCAGCGGATGGCATGGACATAGGTGTTTCCATATACATCGCTTCTAGCCATTTGCCGCCGCGTTTTACGTAATTGACCGTTGAGCGAACCATCGACGGGATTTTTTGCCCGCCGCACATGCCGTCCTGCATCGCGGTATAGGTCATCAACACCGCGTCTTTGTCGAGCATTACAAATTTGAAGTTGTCGAGAGCGACGCTTTTTATGTCGCACGATGAAAGGTCCCTGATCATCTGCGCCTTGTTCGAAACTCCGTCAGAATTAATTAAAAGGATCTCATCGGTTGTATTGGCCTGATACCACGAGGGATCTTTGTTCTTCCACGCTTCCCAACCCGCTTTTTCCATAGCGATGATCTCTGTTTCGATTTTTGGGTCACTAGACGTTTTCGTTTGCCCAACGCCGACAGATGATATTCCAATGGCGATCATTAGGACCATTATTATTTTTTTCATATTTTTTTTGTCTCCCCACTTGTTAATTATTGGGATGCTTCGGGGTATTTATCAATCCAGCAGAGCCTGAGCTTTTGTCCGGGATTATAGCATTGAAATAAAACAATTGGTCTCAAATCCGGGTTTGATGCATCAAAAAGATGAATGCGTTTTTGAGTATACGAAACCTGTACCTGACAGGCTGCGTAAAACGAATCAAAACTTGAGGCAATGTGACTCAGGTTGATACACTGTTTTGATTAATATTAATTGAGATCCGGAGGTAAATAAGATCATGAAACGAGCGGCATTTTTGATAACGGCATTTTTTATTTTTGCAGCGGCGGCACACGCACAGAGTGCGGCAATTGGTTCGACTATTGAGAATTTCACACTGACCGACACGGCCGGCAAGACTCAGACATTTAATGACCTGAAAGGGACAAATGGAGCAGTTTTGATATTTGTCTCGGCACAGTGTCCGGTCGTGCGCGGCTATAATGAGCGAATGAACCAGATCGTGGCGGACTATAAGGCCAAAGGGATAAATGTCATCGGCATAAACTCGAACGCCACGGAATCTCTGGAATGGGTAAAGTCGCACGCCCAGGAAACATACCACTTCCCGGTCCTCATCGATAAAGGTGCCGTTTTGGCGGATAAACTCGGTGCTACCGTCACACCTGAGGCCTATTACACCAACTCAAATAATGTCCTGCTCTATCATGGTGCGATCGACAACGACCGTAAAGGGGACAATGTTACGGACCCATATCTGAGGGCGGCGTTTGACGCATCGCTTACCGGCAAAAAGATCACAAGAACCTCAGCGAATGCGTTTGGCTGCTCGATCAAACGATCCGCAGTCGAATAACATATAGATATGCATCAACTTGCAGACAGATTTCTAAGGGCTGCCGTGTTGGCAGCCTTGTCCACGTTGTTATGCGGATCAGTCTTTGCACAAAAAACGGCTGAAAAGGCCGGATCACAGGCTGCGTCGGTAACTACGACTCAGTTGCCAAAAGTGACGCAGATTGACATCGAGCGGCTAAAGAAACTGCTCAAACCCGGCGGCAAACCGCTGTTGATCAATTTCTGGGCGACATGGTGTACTCCGTGTACCGAAGAGTTCCCAGATCTCGTTCGATTGAATACTGAATATCGAGACCGGGTTGATTTTATTACGGTCTCGCTCGATGATCTCGCGGACATCAACACCTATGTTCCCAAGTTTCTTGGTGAGATGAGATCGGAAATACCGGCCTATCTGCTGCACACATCCGATGAGAACGCCGCGATCGCTCTGGTGTCAAAAGATTGGACGGGTAACCTGCCGCTTACAGTTCTGGTCGAGGCCGGGGGCACAACGGCATACGAGCGTAATGGCAAGTTTCTCCTGCCTATACTAAAGGAAAATATCGACCGCGTTCTCGGCGCCGAGCCCGCCGGGAACGGCGTTATTGAATCTGTCGATTTTGTAAAGATCAAGAACGGCAAACGCGATGAGGCACGCTACTATTACGAGAACAACTGGCGCGCGTACCGGGCCGAGGCGGTCAAACGAGGCTTGATCCACTCATTTGAATATGTGGAACTGGCGGCAGACAGCAATTCGCCATTCGATCTGCTCCTGATCACACGTTATCAGAACGCAACCCAATTCCAGGATCGCGAAAAGATCTTTGGGCCGTTAATCAAAGAGTTGGCGCCGAACGGACCGTTTCTCAAAGGAGTGATAAAGCCTGACGATTTTCGCCAGGTTGTTTACAGCTTTAACGGAAAGTCGCCTTTCTTATCGGCAAAATAGTTTGACTATCTAATTTGCTGGTTCCTTGATTTTCCACTCCGTACAACTTTGCCTAAAAAGCACCTTGTAGACCGCCCAGAGCTGATCTCGTAGAGAGTTTTTCCCATCGGATTTGATAAAAATACCTCAAACGAATAAACTCTTTTGTTTATTTCAAGAGACGGTTTTTACCCGGATTGCCACCTGATGACCCAAATCACGCCTGAGATCATAGAGCAACATAATCTGACCCCGGCCGAGTATGAACGGATCGTTGAGATCCTGGGCCGGGAACCCAATTTTACGGAGCTGGGCGTCTTTAGCGTGATGTGGTCCGAGCATTGCTCGTACAAATCGTCCCGCCTTCATCTTAAGAGGCTCCCGACAACTGGGCCGCGTGTTATCGTGCCGCCGGGCGAGAATGCGGGTGTGGTAGATATCGGCGATGACTGGTGCGTAGCTTTTAAGGTCGAGTCGCATAATCACCCGAGCTTTATCGAACCTTTTCAGGGTGCCGCGACAGGTGTCGGCGGTATCCTGCGCGATGTCTTTACAATGGGGGCCCGGCCAGTGGCGGCGATGAATAGTCTGCGTTTTGGGCCGATCGCGGCGCCGCCGGATGCATCGACCGATAACATTAAAGTTACAAATCGCAACCGGTCAATATTAAAGGGCTGTGTTGCCGGTATCGGACATTACGGCAATTGCTTCGGCGTCCCTACTGTCGGCGGCGAGGTGGTCTTTGACGAATCTTACAGTCTTAATCCTCTAGTGAACGCATTTGCGCTGGGCCTTGTTAGAAAGGACCAGATCTTTTTTGGAAAAGCTGAGGGGATCGGTAACCCCGTGCTCTATGCAGGTGCAAAGACAGGCCGCGACGGCATTCACGGTGCGACAATGGCCTCGGCGGAGTTTGACGATCAGGCGCTCGAAAAACGTCCGACCGTTCAGGTAGGCGATCCGTTCCTGGAAAAACTGCTGCTTGAGGCTTGTCTGGAGGCGATGCGGAGCGGTGCGATCGAAGGCATCCAGGACATGGGCGCCGCGGGACTGACCTCGTCCTCGGTAGAGATGGCTGCCCGCGCCGGTAACGGCCTCGAGATCGATCTGACACTCGTACCGCAGCGCGAAACCGGTATGACGGCGTATGAAATGCTCTTGTCCGAATCGCAGGAGCGGATGCTGATCGTTGCAAAGAAAGGCCGTGAAAAGCAGGTTGTCGAGATCTTTAACAAATGGGATCTCGACGCCGTGGTCATCGGCAAGGTTGTCGAGGGTGACAGGCTGAAGATCGTTCACAACGGCGTTCTCGAAGCCGATCTTCCGGTTTTTGCATTAACAGATGAAGCGCCGAAATATAAACGGCCAATGTCCGCACCAAGGTCAGAACCACCTGCGGTAGCGGGTGGTTTAAGTTTGCCAGCGATGAACGCGGCTGAAGTTCTAAAGATCTTACTCGCCTCGCCAAATATCTGCTCAAAACGCTGGGTCTATGAACAATATGACACAATGGTCCGGACAAACACGGCAATTCTTCCCGGAGCCGACGCCGCTGTTATTCGAATAAAAGAGACCCGCCGTGCAATAGCAATGTGCCTCGACGGCAGCGGCAAATTTACTGCTATAGATCCTCGAAACGGCGCAAAGCTAGCCGTTGCAGAGGCTGCAAGAAACGTTGTTTGCGTCGGTGCCCGGCCCATAGCGGTCACAAACTGCCTCAATTTTGCCTCGCCAGAACGGCCCGAAGTTATGTGGAGCTTTTCCGAGGTGGTTGATGGTATTGCAGAAGCCTGCACCGCGTTCAAGACACCCATCGTTTCCGGAAACGTCTCGTTCTACAACGAAACGGACGGCCGCGGCATTTTGCCGACGCCGGTGATCGGGATGGTCGGTTTGATCGAGGATACCCGAAAGATAATCACGCACGGCTTTAAGGCCGAGGGCGACATTATTGCCCTTCTCGGTATCACCAATGACGATCTCGACGCCAGCGAATATGCCCAATCTATTGCCGGGCTCTCGACCGATGAGATCATCGCAAACGGCATCGCGCCGCAGATCGATCTAGACCTCGAACAAAACGTACAGGACACACTGCTAGAAATGGCTGATCAATGTCTGCTGCATTCAGCACATGATTGCTCTGACGGCGGACTTGCGGTCGCGATTGCAGAGAGCTGTTTTTCTTCGCTCGGCCGCAAGGCCATCGGAGCTAAGATAGAACTGGACCAGGATTGTCCTTCGATCGAGGCAACGCTTTTTGGTGAATCACCTTCACGAATTCTGATCAGTTTTGCGGCGGATGAACTTGAAAGCATTAAAATGCTTGCCAGGGGCTGCCCGTTCAAGGTTATTGGGAAAGTCGCCGGGAAAGATCTTAGTATTAAAGTTAACGGTGTCAGCGTAGTATCAGCACCGGTCGAGGAGCTTGAGATGGTATGGCGCGACTCGCTCAAGTCACGGCTTGAATCCTAGATCTTTACAAGCGGGATAAGCCCCGGCACTCTTGCTTTCCACTCATCAAATTCCTGTCCAAAAGCATCAACAAGCAGTTTCTCCTCAATACTAGTGCGGATCTTTGTTCCGATCAGAAATACAATTGTCGCCGCGATCAGAGCGATCCAGTGGCTAAAGGCAAAACCGGTCGAGATCAGCATTCCCAGCATCGCCGTGTATATCGGATGGCGAGTGATCTGATAAACGCCGGTCGTGACAAGTTTGTGGTCTTCGATAAGTCGGGCCTGCAGGCTCCATTGTTTGCCGAGTTCCCTGATCGCAGCCATCGCGAACCAAACAGACCCTGCCGCGATAATAACCGCCAATACCTGCAGCAAGATATTTAATAAATAGTATTCGTCTGCGAAAGGTGAGAAAAACGGCGTGCGGCGAACGGCCCAGACCAGGCCGAAACCAAGCCCTTGCAGACCAAGACCGACAAACGAGCTCGGAATACCGATCTTGTCCGGTGTGGTCGCCGGCTTTGTGCGAAACAAAAACAGGCTCGCAAATACAAACCACAGCAGGATGATCAATGAGAACGATATGAGATTGGTATAGTACGAGATCTGTTCCATTCGATTAAGCTCCCGCTAATTTACCTGAGATCACCGTTTTCATTCCCCGCTGTCCGGGCCATAGAATGTTATCAATGGCCGCCGGTATCTATATTCACATACCATTCTGCAAATCGCGTTGTTCGTACTGCGATTTTGCGACTGATGTTTATCGCAGCAATGATGCGGTTGAGCGATATGTGGCGGCGCTTTGCTCTGAAATAAGAGGTTTTGGTAACAACGGTCAACCACCCGCTACCGCAGGTGGTTCTGACGTCGATACGATCTATTTTGGCGGCGGCACGCCTTCCCTGCTAAAACCGGAACAACTGGAGGCCATTTTGACCGCTGTAAAGGCACAATTTGCCGTCCGGCCCGACAGCGAGGTCACGATGGAGATGAACCCCGCGACGGTTACGCGCGAATCGCTGCGCGCCTTTCGCTCCCTCGGTGTCAACCGGGCAAGTTTTGGCGTTCAGACATTTAACGATCGTGCCTTAAAGCTGCTTGCCCGCGGGCATGACGCCGATGACGCCCGTTCGACATTTGCGCTTCTGCGCGAAGCAGGTTTCGACAACATCAGCTTTGATCTGATCGCGGGACTGCCCGGCCAGGGAATGGCAGACTGGAAAACCAATCTGGCTGAGGCGGTCTCATTCCTGCCCGAACACCTCTCCCTCTATCTGCTTGAGATCCATGAGGGAACGCCGCTTGCCGAACAGGTCCGCAGCGGCCGCCAGCCGCGGCCTGACGAGGAGCTAAGTGCAGAAATGTACGAACTGATGCTCGATGAGCTCGCCGGGGCCGGATACGTGCAATATGAGATCTCAAATTTTTCCCGCCTTGGGCGAGAGTCACGCCACAACTCAAAATATTGGCTGCTGGATCCTGTTTTGGGGTTCGGCGTTTCTGCACATTCCTTCGACGGCCGGCAGCGTTATGCCAACGAGCGGGACACGGCCAGGTATGTTGAACTTATCAACCGATCCGGCTCTGCCGAGGTAATGCGAGAGAATATCGATGTTGCGTCTGAATATATTTTTCTGGGGTTGAGGATGGAGGCCGGTATCGATCTTGGCAACTACACGAAACGTTTTGGCAGAGATCTTACAACCGAATATGGCAGTGAACTCGAACGCCTGCGAGACGCCGGCTTGATCGAGATCGAAGGCGATCGCCTTCGCCTCACGCTGCGGGGCAAACTTTTTTCAAACGAGGTTTTTGCCGTTTTTGTTTAATCGATCCGCTTTATCCGGCCGTCTGCAACGGGTGAGATCGTCGAATCTGGTGCTGACCTGATAGCCGCTTCAAAAACTTCGGAATCCTTTGGCGCATCGGCCGCTGACGTCAACAGTTTGCCGTCTTTGAACATTGTATACCCATCGCCGCCGCGTGAAACGAGAAAGTCAGACGTCGCGACTGTATAGGTTTTTGCTTCATCGAGGGGCTTACCGTCGACCGTGACCGAAACGACCCGGCTGCCGGCCGGCTTCTTGACGTCGTACTCGAACCGCAGGCCTGAAACTTGCGGAAATCTGCCCGGCTCACTATCTTCACCGGGGCCGCTGCGGGCAACGCCGTGTTCGAGTATCTGCTTTAGCACTTTGCCGCTCATCTCAACCTTCACTATCGGGTTGTTAAACGGAAGTATCGACAGCACAGCCCGTTTTGTAAGCACGCCGGGATCGTATGTCAGGTCAGCACGGATCGATCCGCCATTGACAAAACCAACGTCAGCTCCGACCGCTTTACGATATGAGTCGGCAATAAAGTCGCCGATATTGGTTTCCTTCGTACGATTTGAATACGAGAGAGCGTCCAGTTCGGTTGATGTCGACCCGACCGGTTTGGCCAGTTCCTCGATGATGCCGCGATATTTCGCGTAAACAGGGTCGAACTCAGGAGCCTCGGCAACAGCGTCAGTTACGGGAATTATTTCCCAGTCCATGCTGGCCAGGTGTTTTGTTTTAGGATCGAAATAGAGGTCAAATCGGCCGAGTTCCCGTGCGTCGGCGGTCATTTTGAAGATCGGCGTACCATTGGAAGACGATTGGAGCAGAGTATGCTCGTGGCCGCCAAGAATGAGATCAAAGTCCGCACATCCCGCCAGCCGTTTATCATCCGTCATCGACAGGTGTGTCAGGCCAATTACGGCTCCTACCTTTTTCCGCCTCATTTCCCTGACATATTTCCTTGCGACAGAGCAATAGTCAATCACGTTCAGGTCATCTGCCATTGACGATGTTTGTTTTGTCTCAGGCAACAGAAATCCGATAAAACCGATCTTGACGCCGGCTATCTCTCTGATAACGTACCGCGGTGTGTTGGCAAAGATCTGTCCAGTTTTGGTTTCGACCACATTCGCGCCGAGCCAGGTGAACTTTGATTCCTTCATCCGCTCAAGCAGGTCCGCCGTTTTGAGATCAAATTCGTGATTGCCAAAGACGGCATAGTCTATGCCCACAGCGTTCCAGGCATCGATCATCTGGGCACCTTTGTACGTCCGCGTCTCGACCGACGGCGAGATCGTGTCCCCGCCGAGCGTAAAGATCAGATTCGGATTTTCCGCCTGTGCCTCTTTCTTAAGGGTCAACAGACGGGCCAGGCCGCCGCGCTTTCCGCCATCGACCGGTGCAAACTGGTAAACGTCGTTAACGTGGAGTATCGTGACCCGGATATTCTGGCCAAACGCGGTTGTGGTAATTAGTAAAAGGAATAGGGTTCTAACAAGAATTTTCATTGATCTGTATCTATGCAAGAGGGTCGGCCTTTAGATGCGTCCGGGCCTCCCACAACTCTGGGAAGAATTTCTTCGTAACGGTCTTCATCAGATATCCAACGCCCTCAGACCCGCCCGTGCCGGGTTTCATTCCTAACATCCGTTCGACCATCAGGACGTGGTGGTAACGCCAGAGCGAGATCTGAGCGTCATGCTCTATAAGTAGGTCCTGCATGATGAACAGGTTTGCATGGTGTTCCGGCTCAGCCAAAATGTCCACTATTGCGTTTACCTTTTCATCATGGCTGCCAACGGCAAATCCCTCACGCGCAAGCAGGGCCCAAAATGCATCGCCGAGACTCGGTTGAGCAAATCTCTCGCTCAGCCGTCCGTACGCAAATTCGTCGTTTCGAAAGGTCTCGAGTATCCGCTCGTCCTTTTGCCCCGAGACAAATTCGAGTTCACGAAACTGCATCGACTGAAAACCGCTGGCGGGGTTGAGCTTGTCTCTAAACTCAAGAAAGCCGATCTGTGCCATCGTCTCAAGCAGATGTATCTGCGAGACGAGTACCTTTTCGATCGCTACGATCGATCTGAGACTGTGATTGACACGAAAAGAACGTCCCTCGTTTAGCCACCCCAGAACCGCGTCCAGCTCATGCAGGATCTGTTTGAACCATAACTCATACGTCTGGTGGATGACGATGAATAGCAGTTCGTCGTGGCTTTCGGGATCGGACAGGGTCCGCTGGAGTCCGATCAGCTCGGGCACCTTGAGATATTTGTTGTAAGAAAGCGGCGCGTCTTTACCGTATTCAGATGCCATTTCGTTATTTTTGAGGTTCACGGATCCGCGATGAGTGGCCGGCGACGATCTGCCACCTGCCTTTTCGTTTCACGAACACATCAGTAAATCGGCTCTTGCTTGTGATCTCGCGATCCTTTCCCCGCGAAACCGTTGTCGTCCGGCCGGTCACTACCGCGGTATCACCGTAGAGGCTAACTAGCATATCGTCGACTTCGTATGAGATCAGCTTAAAATCACCGGGAGGTTTATCGAGGCTTGCCACATCCTCAGCCTTGGTGGTGAGGCCGCCGCCGGAGTCTGTAAAGATAAACTCATCTGCCTCTATCCGCTCGAAATAGGCCTTGTCCCGGCGAATATTTGCCTGGCCGATGTCTCGCTCGATCTGCATCAACTCCGCTTTTACCTTTTGCTCTTTTGAAAGCCTGGTCTTTTGCGCCGCTGCTGGTAAAACCGCAAAAGATGCGAGGAATATCACGAAT
The DNA here is from genome assembly GCA_963834975.1 of Blastocatellia bacterium. Classification (GTDB taxonomy): domain Bacteria; phylum Acidobacteriota; class Blastocatellia; order Pyrinomonadales; family Pyrinomonadaceae; genus OLB17. The sequence goes on along the minus strand of CAWIDZ010000003.1, from coordinate 512,111 downwards.
AAAAAGTACTTCATTTCCACTTCTCCAAAGGCAAAATGTCTCGGGACCAAGGCTGCCGCATTGATGCTGGGATCATATTTTATATTCGTTTATCGGCAACTTCATGTCAATTTTCAGGCAATTCAGCCAAAATGATAAGAAATGTCTTGACAGGACGTAAAAGTTTGGTTAAATTTGCCTTCAACTATCAAATACACACACTACTAAACCCTTGAGATCTTGCAGTTTAAGGTTGGATTTTGTTTGGGAGAGGTGAGTTGGAATAGATTTCGTCCGCTTTCGCATTTGAGCTCAAAAGGCGATTTACGTTTGCGGTCTTGATTTGCCGGAAATTCCTGACAGGCAATTGCCGGCGAAATGATTCTTGAAGTTTGTAGGAGGAAGTAAGAAGTGATGTCAAAGGCTATAGGCAAAGTCAAATGGTTTAACAACGCTAAAGGATACGGATTTATCGAACAACCCGGTGAACAGGATATTTTCGTGCATTACAGTGCGATCACCGGCGAGGGCTACAAGACCCTGATCCAGGGGCAGGAGGTCGAATTCGAAGTAACGGATGGTCCCAAGGGGCCCCAGGCGGAAAACGTGATGAAAGTTGCGTAAGTCAAGGTTAAATTGTCTGACCGCTTCTAAGGCACCTTAAAAGCCGGGCAGAGATCTAAAGTAAAAAAGCGAACCGCATTTTGGGGTTCGCTTTTTTGTTTAGACAAATTCTTCGCCTTTTGCCTTTAATGTTCGCCGCCAAAGTTCGCGGTATGATGTGAAACGCGAAACCAGAGTATTGAAATAATAACGTTGGGCGTAACTAAGATTACGGTTATCAGCAATTCGCTTTATGTAAGATTCGAGCCTGGCGCGAGCCTCGAACGGCGGCCGTTTTGATGTGCCGTTAAAGAAGATGTCAAAATCTATCTTTAGCTTGCGAATATCGTCTTCCATTCGGGAGAGCTGCATATCAATATCATTTGACTCTTCCTTCTTGGAATTTACATTTCTATAAAGTTTGTTACCTAATATTGCCATTGAGTGAGACTTCCTTGAGGAGAGAGGGGCGCGGAACGAGACCCTATTTAAAATAGATCTCTAACGCACTGCCTTTTCCACGTTTTTATTTTATTTCGGTTAAAATGCCAATATGAGATCTGCAAAGGCCCAGGCTTCTAAGTCGATCCTGCAAAATCTTCCATCAGTGGACGAAATGCTTCAAACCGAGATCGCCAAAGAGATCGAGGATGGCGCAGGCGCGGGTATTGCCGCGAGTCTCGTTAGGGCCGTGATCGGACAATTACGCACTGAGCTGCAGGAAACACCAGGCAATGAGGCGGCCGGGGGTAAAAGAGCCCCCTCGGCGGATGATCTAAAGGCGACAGCTCAGGAATTACTAGCCCTGCACTGGCAAGCAGACCAACTGGAAAAGTTCCGGCGGGTAATAAACGCAACCGGGGTGATCATACACACTAATCTAGGCAGGGCCCCTTTATCCGAAAAGGCACGTCAGGCGGTCTCAGACCAGGCAGCCGGATATTGCACTGTCGAATACGACATCAGGACTGGAAAACGCGGGCGGCGCGGCGGGCGGGCTGAGAAATTGCTATGCGAACTGACAGGTGCCGAAGATGCCCTGATCGTTAACAACGGAGCCGCCGCCGCTTTTTTTGTGCTTACGGTCTTTGCGGCGGGCGGCGAGGTGGTTATTTCCCGCGGTGAGCTCGTCGAGATCGGCGGTGATTTTCGTGTTCCGGATGTACTGTCGCAATCGCGTGCAAAACTGCGTGAGGTCGGCACCACAAACCGGACAAAGCTTGTAGACTATGAAAAAGCTTTTACAACCAAAACAAAGATGATCCTGAGGGTCCACCCCTCAAATTACAGGATAATCGGTTTTACAGCCGCCCCCACCGTACGCGAACTTGCGGAGTTGGCCCATCGGCACGAACTTCTTTTTTACGAAGATCTGGGCAGCGGCGCGCTTGTAGACCTGAGCAGCACAGGGCTAGGGGGTGAGCCGATCGTTCGTGATTCAATTATCGCCGGTGCTGACGTTGTGACTTTTAGCGGGGACAAGCTGCTGGGCGGCCCACAGGCCGGAATTATTGCCGGTAAGGCCGCAGTCATCGGACGGCTTCGAAAACACCCGCTTTATCGAGCACTAAGGGCGGACAAACTTGTCTACGCAGCTCTCGAGGCTACCCTGGGTTCGTATCGCCGCGGAACGGAGTTCACCGAAATTCCTGTATTAAGAATGCTCGCAATGACGGCTCAGACAATTAATGAGAGAGCAGAACGCTTCGAAACGGCCCTAAAGAAAAAGCTGCGAAAAGGCTCGGGCCTGCAGGTCCGGATCATCGATGGAGAATCTGCGGTCGGCGGTGGAGCTGCACCCGGATTCGAGCCCAAAACGCGGCTTCTCTCTCTTAGCCATCAGACATTGACCAGTTCTGTCTTAGAGGAAAAACTAAGACGTTCGGATCCCCCGGTTATCGCGCGAATTGTCGGCGGCCAAATACTGATCGACCTGAGGACGGTTGCAGAAAGCTGAAGAGACCGAACTGCTGAATTTACTCAGCCGGGTCGATTAGCCGTTGTCCCTTGCAAAATCACCCATAAACTCAACAAGAGCCTCAACACCCTCCCGCGGGAATGCATTGTAGATCGACGCCCTGATACCACCGACTGACCGGTGGCCCTTGAGGCCATCCAGGCCGAGGGCCGTTGCCTCGGCACAAAACTGTTTTTCGAGCTCCTCAGTCGGAAGGCGAAAAGTGACATTCATCAATGAACGGGCTTCACGCGTCGCGTGCCCTGCGTAATAACCATCGCTGGAATCGATAGCATCGTAAAGCACAGCAGCCTTTTCACCATTCTTAACCTCCATTGCCGCGAGCCCGCCCTGGTCCCGCAGCCATCCGCAAACCAGGCTGATCAGATAGATCCCCCAGGTGTTAGGTGTGTTCAGCATCGAGTTGTTCTCGGCGATCAGGCGATAATCGAGCAGCGAATGCTGGCCCTCAGGCACAGCGGCAAGCATGTCATCTCTGATAATGACAACGGTCACACCGCTCGGCCCGATATTTTTCTGCGAGCCGGCGTAGATAAGGGCATATTTTTCGATATCGAGCGGTTTTGAGAGGATGTTTGATGAAGCATCGCATACGACCGGGATCCCGCTGCCGTCCAGATCATATTTGAATTCAACGCCTTCGATAGTTTCGTTGGACGTGTAATGAACGTACTTCGCGTTCGGTGTGAAACTCAGTTCGGCTTGTTCGGGGATCGACTTAAATCCGCCGTCGGCCGTCGAAAACGTTGCTAATGCGTTTCCGCACCGTTTAGCTTCCTTTAGAGCTTTCTTGCCCCAGGCACCGGTGATCACATAGTCCGCCGTTTCACCGTCCTTTAGAAAATTCAGCGGTACCATCGAAAATTGCAGGGTCGCACCACCCTGCAGAAATAGTATGCGGTAATTGTCCGGCACATTCAGCAACTCGCGAAGGCCGCTTTCTGCAGCAGCCAGGATCGGTTCAAAATGCTTTGAGCGGTGACTTATCTCCATTACGCTCATACCGATCCCATTCAAAGACCTGATCTCACTCTGTGCCTTTTCCAATACCTCAGCGGGCATAATAGCGGGGCCCGCACTAAAGTTGTATATTTTTTTTGTCATCTGTATTCCGGGTGATGATCACCTGAGCGACCGAAGGGATAAGATAGCATAGAGGCCTGCGTTTTTGAATTTGCATTATCAGGCACTTCTCGTCGCGAGGGCGTCGATCTGATTCTACTTTCGGCCGGCTTTGCGTTAGAATAACCGAAATGAACAAACTCTTTTTCAAGGCCCGGCATCATAGGAACGCTGGTTTTGGAGAAAGGATCGGAGGAAATTAATGTTTCGAAAATCGTTATTAACACTCGTATTTACAGCCGGGGTCCTGCTCTCGGCTTCGATAGCTGCAAACGCGCAGAACGGCCCTGTCAATGGCATTGTTCAGTTGGACAAAGCTGATGGCACTCACGTGCCCGTCGCCGGGGCTTTGATAGAGGTATATCGGGTAGATATCAAAGTCGGTTTTCCATCCACGACGACGAATAAGAAAGGTGAATTTGCTTTTATCGGTATCCCTCTTGGGGTCGAATACGCTTTTAGTATCAGTGCACCTAACTGTGAGCCCAAAATATTTCCTAATGTAAAAGCCGGTCAGGAAGGGCTCGTTATCAAGCTAAAGCCCGGAGACGGAAAGAAATTGACCGAAGACGAGGTTAGAAGCGCCCTTGCCTCAGCCCCTACCAGCGATGGGGGCGGCACGGCTGACTTGACCGATGAACAAAAAAAGCTGCAGGCAGAATATGACAAGAAAAATGCTGAGATCCTGGCAAAGAATAAGAGGATGCAAGAGGGTGATGCTATCGCCCGCAAAGCAAATGAGGAAGGAGCCGCAGCCCTAAAGGCTGGTAATTATGACCTGGCGATAGCAAAGTATTCCGAGGGTGTCACCGCGGTACCCGATTTTATCGGAAGTACGCCGATAATGCTTAGCGGACGGATGGAAGCCCAAAAATTAAAAGGTTTCAACCTTTATAAGGAAGGCATGGCGACCGCCGACCTAGCTGCGAGAAAGGCGAAATACAGCGAGGCAAACGGGTTCTATGATCAGGCTTTGGAGTCATTCCAGAGTGCCCTTGATGTCGTAAATAATGCCGAGGCACCTACTGACCCTGCTGAGCAAAAACGTCGGGAGGGAATGAAAACTGCGCTGTATGCGGCCGCCATGGAGATACATCGGTTGAAAGCAGTCGGGGACGTCGATAACACAAAAGCTGCCGAGGCAAATACTGTGATCACTGAATATCTGGCACTTACCACAGATCCGGCAAAGCAGCTTAATGCTTATATGACCCTGGGCGAGATAATGCGTCGAGACGGAGATCTCGAAAAGGCCGTTGCTGCTTACAGAAAGGTTTTGGAACTCAAACCAGAGAACGCTGAGGCAATGGGTAAACTCGGACTCTGTCTTTTTAGCCTGGGTGCCGGCAGCATTCCTGAAGACAAGGACCTGGAGCAAGAGGGTTTGAATTATATGCAAAGGTATACTGAGCTCGCCCCGATCGCCGCAACCGACTCGCCGGCTGAGAAGGAGTTCAAAACAAGTATTAAAGAATCGGTCGACTATCTGAAATCACAAAAAATGGCGCCGCAAAAACCGGCGTCGACAAAGAAAAAGAACTGATATTCATTACCAGTATCATCATAGAAAACCGGGCTTGATCTATATCAGGCCCGGCTTTTTTTCGCACAGCGTTCACCCTAACCGCAGACAGTTCATCGGCAGATCGAGCCGCCCATATAGACATGCCTTAAACTAAAAGTAGCCGTCATCGGCCACATCACGCGAGGAACCTGGTCGAGAAGACACCCCGAGCGGAACCCCATCTTCCATGCGACAATTACATCAGTGATTCTCATGACATTGTAATAAAACTCATTGCCCATATAAACCAAAGACATTTGGCTAACTATTACGGTTGCACGAATAAATACCAATTCGGAGCGAGCTCTTTACAACTAAAGTCTTGCCCACGTACCGTATCCAAGTTGTCAACAAGGCGGCCATCACGGACAGCCACGATCGTTCGGTAAAAGGACAGATATCCTTTTGTAAAGCTACTCGATGGCAGTCCACGGCAGAAATGCAAGAAAACGAACACTCCCATCTTCACCGCGGAGAATTCCCCGATCAAGGGCGAGCCGTCGGAATTGAAGTTTGTACGACTCCCACCTTTCTGGAGATAGACCTATAACGCCGGTATCGGAGCTCACGCCGACCTCCGAGACTACTGTAAATTTTCCGCAATTCTAATAAGATCCCGGATCCTCATCCGACATTTGGACGATGTCGTTGAAGACATCCATATTTTCGCGAAAAATTTCTTCTAGTACGGCGTCCTGCGGAGCGGTTCTAAGGCTGTCAGAATCTATCTTTAGATTACAGCTCAAAATTGTCGAATTGATTACGAACACCCCGGCAAATGCAATTATCATGAACACATTTCTAAAAACAGTCAAAATCATTTTTTATAGCACCCCGCGTAATACGCTCAATCAGGCAGAAAGGAACGGGGTCGAAAGGAACGGGGGCAATCCTGCAAATCTGCAATATTCGACGAAAAGATCAAAGCTAAAGTCAGAGTGCAAGATTCATGCGACCTCCAGAATTAAAGGATTGCAGGATCGACCCCCATTCTCCCTTTATGTCTGCCCTGAAACACATGGCCAACGTGCCTGTACCTGCGGTTGTAGTATTGGCCGTATCCGGTCAGAACCCGTTGCATTATCTTCCCGATCGTGTCCGTTTGCCTCTCGATCAGCAAGTGAATGTGGTTCGTCATCAGGCAGAACGCGTAAAGATAGAAAGCCGATCGTTCTTTTTGTTTTCCGAACAACGAAAGAAACTTCTGACAGTCGTCCGGCGAATGAAACACATCCTGCCGGTCATTGCCGCGTGTGATCACATGATAAAACCCAACTTTCAACCTCGATCCGCAGCTTCCTCGCCATATTCGGGAAATTCTACCAGAAAATCGCATATTTGCAGGATTGACCCCATTCTTTTCCATTCTCGTTGGTTAAGGAGGGGTACGGTTTTTGTCGGGGGGGGGGGGCGTAACGCACGCTCAAAAGCCCTCAGCTCGACTGCCCAATGTTTACCAGAAACTCACCAAAAATGACGCAATTAATCAGGCCCGGCCCGATTCTTCTTGAGCAGACTTAAGGACTTGCTGTTGGCTGGAATGAGCGGAATACCCGTTCCTCTTCCCAGGTATTTCCCCTCAATCTGTCGTAATTCAACAAATAAATGCGTTTTCCAGCGTCTATAGCAAGTGTGTGACCTAGAACCTTAGAGCCATTCTTATATATGATCTCTCTCCCCGGGAGACCATTAACAGAAACCGTTTTATCGCTCAGTGCCTCTCGCCTATCGCCGCCTATAAAAGCGAACAGCCCAGCTATTTCATCAATAAAGTCGGAATCTTTACGTGGGCACCCAGAAACATCGATTTCGGAAATAGATACAATTGCTGATTTGTCAGGAGCACGCAAAGAGTACAACGTGACCGATTTTGTGCATTTGAAATAGGTTAATTCGTCATCAATTTCACCCTTCGCATCGGGCACAGCGGCTCTTACCTGTTGCTCCGGCATATCTGGTAGTTCAATCGTGAACGAACGACTTGATGGCGAAAAAGCTATCCAGGTCTTTGACTTATCCGTTTGTGATCCCTGTTGCCCGCTTGAAGAGATGGCAAATACGACAACAAAGGAGACACTCATCATCACCGTCGATAATTCGAGGTAGAATGTTTGCAATTTATTTTTCATTTTCATCTGCAGCTTACCCCCGTCAGCACTCCTCGTCCATTCAGTTTTCTTACAACATCGGCGGGATGCGTTGTAGTTTGATGCGTACTGTTATAAAGGACTTCCTCCGCATGTTTAGCGAGATTGCCATTTGGGTTGTACAGATCAACGTCAAAGGCTATTTCGCCTGACTCAATCGTAGCTTCCACGCTTCCCTCAGAGATTGATTTATCCGGCCGGATGCCAACTGACGTTCCGTCAAAGAATCGCTCTCTTAATTCTGCATCGTAAACGTTCTTTTCCGTGACCCCTTGCAGATAAATACCAAATGCGCCGCTATTTGCTTTATTGCCTTGATAATGACCATTGTAGGTTGCGTTACTCAGATCTACCCCTTGGGCGCTTACGGCCGCTACCGTATTAAGAAAAACCGCTTGATAAGTCGTACTCCAACTTGCATATTGGATTCGCGCTTGGTTTCCAAAGGTGCGATTCAGAATGGCTAGAGCGGCCGGGTTTCCACTTAGAGAATTTAGCTGGTCAAACTCAGTCGTCGTAAGGTTGCAAGGGCCTGAGCGAGGCGGCACATCAGTAGATGGGTCGCGTCGCCAACTACCGCCTCCACCTTCGCTGCCTGCATGAATGAATCGAAGCCCCTTTCTATTCTGCTTTCTGTTAACATTATCCGCAAAAACAAAGTCGTCGGGAAATTCATCTTCCTTGTAACCACCTATATATATTGGCGCCGGATACTCACCGGGCTTTTTGGGCCGCACAATGTCCCGCAGGGGAGATAGCTCCGCAAGTCGTGCAGCAATGCTGCACGGCATCGGAGTACCGTCATACTCACATCCATCTTCCGGATTTCCGGCAAATGCCCCGTCGTTATATTGAGGAGGCGGGATGGGGCCGTTTGGATCGGTTGGAGGTATTGCCACGTTCATGCCGCCAATTTCGGTACGAGCGCCTTCGTCCATGTCGTCATACATCAAGCCGGCGCTGGTCGTTTTCCACATACTTCCGGTGACAGGGTCGTTGACCTTAAATTCGGGATCGGCGTCAGCTTGTTCGGCAATGATCGAGCCACCCATATAGACATGCATTAAACTAAAGGTACCGTCCTGGGCCACATCAGTTATCTTCTGGCCGGTGACAGATGAATAGATGTAATACGAGTTCGTCCGGTTCCACTCCGCTTCCCATTGGCCGCTGATGTACGATTTGGTCAGATCCGAACGCTTGACCGCCCTCCCGTCGCCGTCAAACGTCGTCTCGCCGCCTTTCATGACGAAGAATCGCGGTGTCTGACCCCATCCTTACTTTTTTTTCTCCGGTTTCATCCAGTTGTTCTTTTAGGGCCGTAACCATCTCATTATAGCTATTGATATATGTATCGTACGAGGAGGCTAATTTGCTATTGGGTAGATCTCTGCCAACAGCTTCTAAGGTTCGAACCACTTGTGAGTCAACGAATATACATCTGCACTTTGTGTTGATACGCATCACGCGCCAAAACTAATTCGGTTTTATCCCATACCATTTCCTCTTTTTCGATTCGTTTGACTATATTGGGAATTTTGCTTTCGCCATTGTGAATAAGGAATGGAACAATTCGAGGGTCGTCGGGACAGTTTCTCGCGTAAAGAAAGATTGTGATTTGCTGATCGACCGGATATTGTGAAAACTTCCGCTCCGCCACAATATGGGTTGAAGGATCGATCGATGGCATGAGTTTTGCCAACTCACGATATTCCATACCGCCCGCCTTGTTTCGACATTCGCCAATACAGCCGGAACCGCCAAGAATGGCTATACAAATGAAAATGAATATAACAATAAAATTTTTCATTTTATGGGGCACAAGGACTCTTACCTAAGAGGAACGGGGTCAATCCTGCAAATCTGCAATATTCGACGTAAAGATCAAAGCTAAAGTCAGCGTGCAAGATTCATGCGACCTCCAGAATTACATGATTGCAGGATCGACCCCATTTGCCTTTTTATTTTCTTTCTTTGAACGTTTGATCTTATGAACCTTAGAAATAATACAGGTACCAATTCGGCGCGATGCTCTTATAGATGATGGTCTCATCTCTCAAATTCTCCGGGATAGCATCCAAGGATTCCGTCGTCGGTGTCAGTGGTGTTTCAGAATATGCATATCCTTTAGATGTTGCACTGGGGACCATCCCAGTGGATGAGGCGCAGAACAATATCACGTGCCTGTCTTCTAGCCGAGTCAGCCCATACTTAATGCCGAGCTCCTGGAACAGTGAGCGATATGCGTCCCATCTTTCTTTGGAAGGGCCGCGCTCAGGCCCATTTCGGGGAAAGCTATGATCATCATCTAGCCAGTTGAAATCGCCGGCTATTCGAACCACGTGGCGATCCTCGTTTGACATCGAGACAAGCCGTTGGAAGTCCGTTTCATGCTTCTGGAAGTTCAGCTCTAACACAGCGTCCGATGGGTGCTTTTCATCTCCGCAATTCATCGAAAAGATCAATCCCAGTGTCATGGTCAAGATCGCGACAATACGTAGTTGTGTCGGCATTATCGATACCCCCTGCAATGTGCATATGCGATGCCCTGTTTTATATCCGCCTGCGCCGCCGGAATGTCTCCAAAGGGGGCCGTACCACCAAGTCCTTGTATCGCGTTTACCCTGTACGGTGCCTCGCCTTCACCCTGCTCAGGATTTCTGCCCCCGTGTTGTCTTTGGTATCCGGCGACACGCAATAGTCTTCCTTCGTCAAACCCCATTGCGGTTCCCATTGCTCCATAATTGAGTTTGCCGATCGGGCCATATCTCTCATCGGTAGTCTGTCCATAATGATCTTATTCCCCACCCTTGTCAGCATCTTGCATCATATTCGCGAACGTCAGAATCGCAAGGTCGAAAACCTGACCCTCGCCTCTTCCCTAAGATAAAGATGGCTATTTATTTGCCATCGAAGTTAGCCACAAAACCCCCGCTACCTGCCGCCCAGATATTTCCATCTAAGTCAGTTGCCAGTTTCCTAATAACGGCGATATCGGCATTTTGATACACCAGATTCCAAGTCGAGCCCTGATCAGAAGACCAAAGGATCGCTCCTTCCTTCTTACCCGAATACAAGCTTCCCGCAACAGCAATTGAGCCATTTTGCAATAACAAGATATCCTTTATTCCAAAATCCGGTATTGATATCAGCTTCGAACTACCCGACACCTGGCGAAGAGCGAAGTATCCATTTGCCCCTTCAACTCCATCTGATGGGTTGGTTAACCATAGATCGCCATTCTCGCTAACTCCTGACCGTGCTCCCAACGCTTGGGGACTCGATCTGCCGGCGCTACAGGGAAACTCGATTTCGCACCACGTTCGCCTATCGTCGTTCGTTGAGAAGATCATTCCTGATAGGTTGACGACGGTTAGGTCTCGGTTTAGCCGAAAAACGTTTGTTAGAGGATATTGATAAAGCGATTTGTAAGCTGGAAATTTACCGATCAATTCCCGCGACTTGTCGATCCAGTTCTTGCCGTCATCAGAGCTCTCGAGCAAGTTTGCTCGGAAGGCCGGTGGATAGGAGCTATAGCTAAGCCACAAATGCCCATTATGATCAATAAACAACGTTCCCGAAAAAGCGGACATCCGCTTGATCAATGTTATCCACTTCTTACCTCTGTCCGACGTTGTTAACAGTCTGATCTCTCGCTTTTCGACGTCGGCGTCGAACTTTTCCAGTATGACCCACAACTTATTGGGGGAGTCCCCGGCAACAATTTCGGCTATCTCAAACTCTTTGGGCACATCTACGTCAACGGCCTTCCAGGTCAAGCCGCCATCGTCCGATCTGCTGATACCTTTGCGATCATTTATCCATGCAGTATTACTATTTCCAAAAACAATTCCGAATAAATCGTTCTTTTTTATAGTTTCCCTGACAAATGCGGTCCATTTATACTCCGAATAAACACGCACTTCGCCGAATTCACGGGGACATCCAAAATCGTTGGCCTGACCAGCAGTCGATACAGGAATCAAAAACAAAATGTTAATGAAAAATAGGGACTTAATGAAAAAGGCGTTTCTCGTCATGATGGTTCCTCGTAGATCAATATTTTCTTTTTAGCTTCCGCAACACGCAGCCCGCCAAAACTTCCCCTGAGTCTATGTCTATCCCATCTCTAGGATTTCCGTATGCATTTGTGTCCCCCCGGCCTAAATAACGCAGATATAGAGTTGCCCAACTCGTGTATCTGCAAGGTCAAAAATTTATCGTCTAACAGCTTGTTCAACTCGTAGCCTGCACCCTCCAGTTTGATATTAGCTTCCCGTCCATTGACAGGATCACGGGGTAGGTTAGGCTTGTTGATATCCGATGCGACATAGTTCGTCAATGCGTCGGCCCCAATAGTTAAGGCAGCAGTGTAAGGTTTGGAGTATGATGGATCTGCCGCCCGGTGCAATTTCGCCAACTCACCTCCGCTGACTGAAGTCTTCGTTTGTATTTTGAAACCACCCCCTAAGTCCTGTGTTTCACTTTGAAGATCGTAAATCATCACAATGCCATTTCCGCCAGCCGACGCTTGCCAAAGTCGAAAACTAAGGCTCGTCAACTTGAACTGGTCGGTGAGGCACCCTCTCAAAGCATCGTAAAGGTCAGACGGGCTCGGCTCACGGTGAGTCTGCATCGGGTCCGCACCCCAGGAAGAGCCGGACTCCCTGCCGCGAAACAACCTAAGCCCCTTTCTATTTTGCTTTCTGTTAACATTATCCGCGAAAACAAAGTCGTCGGGAAATTCATCTTCCTTGTAACCACCTACATATATTGGCGCCGGATACTCACCGGGCTTTTTGGGCCGCACAATGTCCCGCAGGGGAGATAGCTCCGCAAGTCGTGCAGCAATGCTGCACGGCATCGGAGTACCGTCATACTCACATCCATCTTCCGGATTTCCGGCAAATGCCCCGTCGTTATATTGAGGAGGCGGGATGGGGCCGTTTGGATCGGTTGGAGGTATTGCCACGTTCATGCCGCCAATTTCGGTACGAGCGCCTTCGTCCATGTCGTCATACATCAAGCCGGCGCTGGTCGTTTTCCACATACTTCCGGTGACAGGGTCGTTGACCTTAAATTCGGGATCGGCGTCAGCTTGTTCGGCAATGATCGAGCCACCCATATAGACATGCATTAAACTAAAGGTTCCGTCCTGGGCCACATCAGTTATCTTCTGGCCCGTGACCGATGAATAGATGTAATACGAGTTCGTCCGGTTCCACTCCGCTTCCCATTGGCCGCTGATGTACGATCTGACCAGATCCGAACGCTTGACCGGCCGCCCTTCTCCATCACTTAACTCAGGCCCCGTCTTCCGCAACCTCTCTCCTTCATTTTCCCGGATACTATGCCGTCCAAATTTCAAATTTGTGCGCAATGGTCCAGTTATTATTTGCCTTCGTAAGCACCAAGTAGTAGCCACTGCCGGTCTTCGGTCCAGCGCTCCGGCTGATATAAACGAAAGCCTCTTCACCATCTTTACTAAAAGCAATTCTTGAAAGAGTAATCATGCTCTTGCCAGGGAATTTCCGATTAAAAGCAAGAAGATCGTTACGGTCGGCAAAGATAGCCTCTGCTTCACGTTCGGATAGCAATTCATACGGAGCCTTAATATTTAGGTGTTCGCTCAAAACAGATTGAGATTTATTCGTTTCCAGAAATCCGTTAAGCAATTCATCGGAAAGTTCCCCAGAAGAACGCTCCTTGATGACACGAAGACTCTCTTCAAGATTTGGATATGGCAAATAATATGTCACCGTACGACCGTAGATGACAAAACCCGATTCGTCGTTAGGGAATAGTTGATCAATAAGAGCTGAGTACACCAAATACTCTTCCGGGCCGCATTCAATTTCCGCCTGCTGCTTTTCGATCTCAGAACGATTCACAGTGACAGATGTCCCGGCATTACAAACCAGAAGAAACGTTCCAATTGTAAATATGAGAAAAATCCTAAACATGAGAAAAAATCGGGGTCTGCAATGCTGCAGTTCTCGCTTGTGGCGCGATCTTCCGACATTTGGATGTGATTTTAACATAAAAATCGAGCTCAAAAATGGAATTTGGCAGCCGATCCGGGGGCTATCGTGTTGGGCTTTAGGTGATTGCGGGCCGACAGCCGTAACCTGCCTATACAGTTCATTTACGACACATATTTGGTTTTAGGAAAATGATTTTCCCAAACGGAAAACGGTTTTCCCGTCGGTAAAAGCTTTGTCCCGTCGGTACACGTTCTTTCCGGACGGGATAACGGCTTTACTGTCGCGAGAGTGGGGCAATCGTCGGAAAATGGTTTAACTGACAGGAAAACGGTTTTCCTGCCGAAGAAGATGGCTGTTCCGGCAGGAACCGGCTTTACCGACAGGAAAGCGGCTTTACCGACGGTTGAGGCGGTGAAATGACGGGTCAGACGGCCTACCGGCAGTTCGACCGTAGGACCGGGAGTTTCAGGGTTGGATCGTGATAAAACCTCGGATGCTGCCGGTAATGGCAATAGCTGCGTGTCTGGCGCCAACCGATTCTTGATATCACGATAAATGTTCAATTTTTTCTCTGAGGGTAGTTATAATAGAATTTTTATGAAATTGTCGATAACAAAAATTTGCCCTGAGCATCTCCAGAATATTGTGCGATCTTATGCAGGAGTTTGCGGAATATGAGAAGCTTAGCGACTATTGTACGGTGACTGCGGACAGGCTTAATGCTGCAATGTTTGGCGATGACGCGTTTGTCGAGGGCCTCATTGCCGCAGATCTTGAATTGCCTATCGGATACGCCCTCTTTCATCCCAATTTTTCGAGCTTTCGCGGCGAACGCGGAATGTATCTGGAAGACATTTTCGTCAAGCCCGATCACAGGGGCAGCGGTATTGGCCTGCGTATGATAAAAGAGATCGCAGGAATAGCCGCGTCACGCGGATACGAGCGGATCGATTTCCAGGTTTTGGATTGGAACACACCCGCGATCAATTTTTATAAGAAACTCGGAGCGGTCAGCAACGATGATGAAACGCACTTTAAGTTTGCTGATAAGGCGTTTCGCGATCTGGCCTCCTGAGAGCCCGATCCGGTTTTCCTTTCTAAACAAATAGTTTTTGTCACAATTCGAGCCGGCGTGGTGTCTTTCGTTTGTAACGCAATCTTTGCAGACAAATTTTAAGACATTTCCGGAGGTTCTTTATGTCAAAACGTGTTCTCGCCCTGACCGGCAGCCTGTTTAGTATCGCCTTTATCATTATCGTTATCGGTTCGTATGTCATCGTTGCCCAAAACGCCGTAACCGGCGAATGGCGTGCTGACGCCCGTAATGAAAGCCGCGAGGACAGCGGCAAGATCCAGATCAATTTCGAGCGTAATTATGAGAAAGGAAATCGAAACCAATTTTGGATCAAGCTTTAACTATGAAGACCTGCAGGGCCTGAGCCGTGATCAAACACAGAACGGCAAGGTCAGCTTTCGATTGGTGAGAGAGGCCGGAACGGTCGAATGTGAGGGGTCGTTTGTAAATGGCAAGGGATCGGGAACATTCAGATTCCTGCCCGATCCGGGATATCTCGGAGCTATGCGGTCGCGTGGCTTTGATTTCACAAAGGCGTCAAAGCACGATCGCAGTGTCGAGGACAAACAGCTTTCGGCGGCGTTGATCAACGTAACAACCGCACTTGCCGATGATCTGTTGTCGGTAGATCTTGGGCCATTGGATGTCGACGACCTGTTCAAGGCTGCGATATTTAAGGTCGATTCACGATTTATGGCCGAGATGAAAGCAACCGGATTTCCGGACCTTAAAATGGAAGACCTTGTAAAAGCCCGTATTTTTAAGGTCGACGCCGATTATGTGCGGCAGGTTCACGATATGGGATTTGCCGGTAAAGATTTTGAAAGCCTGGTCAAATTCCGGATCTTTAAGGTCACCCCTGAGTTTTTGAATGAGCTGCGTGCCGAAGGGTTTACTAATTTGTCGTCTGAGGATGTGGTGAAATTCCGTATCTTCAAGATCGACTCTGATTTTATTCGCCAGGCGAGGTTATCGGACCCGAACGTTACCGTCGAGAAACTTGTTCGAATGAAGATCGGCGTCCATAGTTTTGATGACGGCGACTAAACCGCATCTAATTAAAACTGTCGAAAGGGGGCCAATGCGGCTCCCTTTTTTATTCGAATTGTTTTTTGAATTCCTCGAACGTCTGCTTGAGGGCCTCTATCTCTGACCTCAAGTTCACTATCTCTTCATCCATCTTTTCGATCCGTTCAGCATCCACAGCACCGCGCGACGCACGCGTTGCCTGTGCCGCAGCAAGGGCCTCTACGTCGATCTCACCGGAGAGCAGATGGGCAAAGCGAGCCTCTTTCTGGCCCGGCTGCCGCTCTAACTTGACCACAAGCGGGTCCTCACGCCGGATCAGGCCGTCGAGCGTCTCCTGGACCTCACCGAGCCCCTCAAACTGATACAGGCGGCTGGTGCGTTCCCGCAGCTCTCCGAGCGTCTGCGGCCCGCGGAGCATCATCACACACATGACGGCCACCTCTGACGGCTCGAGCTCATAAACGCTCGGCATCATATGCTTGTATTTCGGAACGCGGCTCGTGCTGCCGTAAAAGACGTAGACCAGATTTCGGTCACGCAGGTTTTCCAAGGCGTCGGTGACCGTTTTTTCGTCGTACGAGACGACAGGGTCGCGATTCGACTTCTGATTGCAGGCTGCCGTAAGTGAATTTAATGTCAACGGGTAATATTCCGGCGTCGTCAGCTGCTTTTCGACAAGCGCACCGACAATGCGGGTTTCGATCTCTTCAAGTATTTCGGGCATAGGTTCAGGATCTCGGGGTCAGTTTTATCGTTTATGTTTATTAATCTACAATTTAGAACGTGGATATTCTAGTTGCACGAACCGACAGCGAGATCCGAATGGCATTTGACCGGCTGTCTGCAGCCTCAGATCTCGGATGCGATACCGAGACTTCCGGTTTGAGTTCAAAGCATAGCCGGCTCTATTCGGTTCAGTTTTCGGACGGCGAATTTAATGTACTGATACCCGTGAGTGAGGGCGTCCGGCTGGGCCTCTTTACGGATATATTGACAAGCCGATCGATAACGAAAATATTTCACAACGCCAAATTCGACATCGAATTCCTCAGCTCAAACGGCTATTCGGTCAATAACGTTTTTGACACGATGATCGCCGAAAAGGTCCTGACGCGAGGAGCCAATCAGTCGGCATCTCTGGCCGAGACCCTCTATCGATATTTTGCCGTTGACCTCGATAAATCGCAGAGAGCAAAGTTTAGCCGAAAATGGGACGGCATCTGGACAGACGATCTCGTCGACTATGCCCTGTCGGATGTCATTCACTTGCCCCGGCTTATGACGGAGCAGACGGCATGGCTCGAAAAGCTCGGCATGATAGATGATTTCCGGACCCAGCTGCAAAAGATCACCACCGGTGATAAGCCGGATGCCCTTCCGTGACCGCGACAAATGTCCCGCGACACGTCGCACAAACCTTTTCATTTACGATCAATTCGGCCTCGACCGTCGCCCGGTCCTCGCGTGATTCGACGACCCTCGCCCGCAGATGTATCGGTCTCGCCACTCAGGCGTCGGCCGCAGAAGCTTTACATGAAAATCGGCGGTAACGGTGCAGTCGGGCTCGTCCTTACCGTTGCGCTTCATCAGGAAATACGCGGCCGTCCAATTTGAATGGCAGTCGAGCAAGTGCCCCGATGATCCCGCCGTTCAGCATTCCCGGAAACGCCTGATGGTGGGGCTCGGCACGCCATTCCGCGATAACCTCGTCGCCGTCAGGAAAACTGTTGATCCTGAGGCCTTTTTCATTCGCCGGGCCGCAGCCAAAACAAATACTCGCCGGCGAATACATCTGTTGCAAAGATCTCGATTATTGCCCATACTATTATTCTCCAAGACTAGCACAACACAATTTATTTATGGAACGATTGGACGGGCCGCCGCGGCGTACCTTTCTCGACATGAACGGCTATCAATGGACGGTGATCCTGGCCGCCTGGCTCGGCTGGGGATTTGATTGCTTTGACGGATTGCTGTTCAACTACGTCGCGCCAAATTGCGTCCCGACGCTGCTCGGACTCGAGATAGGATCGGCGGCGGCAAAGTCGGCAACATTGCAATGGACCGGGCTTCTGACATCGATCCTGCTTATCGGGTGGGCCGTCGGCGGCATTTTGTTTGGCAAAGTAGCCGATCGCATCGGCCGCACAAAAACCCTTTTGCTGACAATGCTGCTTTATTCGATAGGCACCGCCGCCTGTGCCTTTGCTCCGAACATCTGGGTGCTGGTCGCTTGCCGAATTGTCTCAAGCCTCGGCATCGGGGGTGAATGGGCGGCCGGAGCCTCGATGGTTGCAGAGGTTGTACCCGAGAACCGCCGTGTCGAGGCCGGGGCGCTGCTCTACACTTCGGCACCGATGGGCCTGTTTCTGGCCACCTTTGTCACGTTTCAGGTGACGGGTGTGTATTTCACAGACCCGACGGTCTCGTGGCGCTACGTGTTTCTTTTCGGACTCATTCCGGCCGGGGCGGCATTTCTGGTCCGGCTGTTTGTAAAAGAGCCCGAACGATGGAAAAAGGTCGCCGCCGACGGCCACGCCCGTATCGCCGAGCTTTTCACCCCCAAATACATAAGGCTTACCATCAGCGGTTTTTGTATGGCCGTCACGGCCTTGATCATGTGGTGGAGCTGCAACGCTTTTATTCCGGTCGTGGCAAAAGGCCTTGCTTCGCGCGAGGCCCTTCAGATGGGCCTGGATCCGGCGGCGACAGAAGCTATGGGCCAGCAATGGGTAAAAACGGCTACCAACAGCTTTAATCTCGGCGGCCTGATAGGAACCCTGCTAACGATACCGATCGCAAAATATTTTGGACGGAAAAAGATGTTCTTTGCTTATTTTCTGGCGGCTGCAGCCTCCATTATGGGCGCATTTGGGCTCGACCTCGACCCTCACACGCGGCTGTATATGTATTTCCCGATCGGGTTAACAGTTTTCGGCGTTTTCGGCAGTTTTACATATTATTTGCCTGAGCTGTTTCCGACCCGGCTCCGAGGCACCGGAGCGGGATTTACTTACAATGTCGGCCGCCTGATCGCCGCTTTCGGCCCGTTTATTGTCGGAAGCGTTGCCGCCGCCGGGGCCAATGCTCTTGATAGTGCAATGAACGTCCTTTTCTGGGTAGGTATAATTCCTGTTATCGGGATATTTTTATTACCTTTCGTGATCGAAACAAAAGGGCGTGCATTGGCCGACTAGAGCCCACAAAGTGGTTGCGACGATGCACTGCTCCGCATTTGAAGTTGACAGTACACAGGCCATCAATGATTATGCGGAAATGCGGGCGATGCTTGACGCAGAAGCTTAATTGCCGCTCCGGCTGTCGGGCGATAGATCTTATTTAAGTTTGATCTTATCGTCGAGCCAGTTGGTCAGGCCCTCGATCGACTCGATATGGACAGGCTTACCTCTCCACGCTTTGATCATGAAAATGATGAGCATTACTGTTGCAACAGCCGTAAATATGCCGCTGCCGATGTCAGCCATATTGGTGACATTACCTACGATACTAAGGATCGTGGTTATTATAAGTATGCCAAAATGAGCCGCCAGGCCCTGAGCAGCGTGGAAACGTACTTTTGTTTCGTGTTTCGGGACAAAAAGCAGCTCTAATACGCCTGCCACCAAACCGATCGAAAACGGCATATATGGGAGGGCGACCATAATATTCTCGGGCAAACCGATCTTATCGACTTTTCGTTTTCGCGAATCATCCGTTTTTGCAAACGCAGCGTTTTGATAATTGGCCGGCACATATTGGCCGTTAAATGGTGGGGAATAGTCACCCATGCCCGCAGCCACAAACCGTCGCGTCGGGTCCTCGGTCGGAGCCGACTGCGGAAAATGTTCGGTTTCCGGCCTGTGGTAAGGCAAAGATTGAGTAGATTGAGCAGCAGCAGCGGCCTTTGCCTTTTCCGGAAAATCCGGATCGAGTGGATTTGTATCGTACTTTGACGGCATCGTTCTGTAGATTTTACGAGTATTATACTCGTTTTGTTCGATAAACTTGCGTTTTCCCTGAGTCGGAGACTTCGACAGCTAGTCAGCTGAAACCTCAATACCCAATTCGGTTAACTGATTACCGTCCACTTCACCCGGCGAATCCATCATGAGATCCTGGGCCGAAGCAGTTTTCGGGAATGCCATAACATCCCGGATATTCTCCGTGCCGCACAGGATCATACAGGTGCGCTCGACCCCTGCCGCAAAGCCGCCATGCGGCGGCGTGCCGTACTCAAGAGCATCGAGGAAAAAACCAAACTGGGCCCGCGCACTTTCCGGTGTCATACCGAGGGCTTTGAAGTTGAGGGCCTGAACCTCTTTTTGGTGGATACGGATAGAACCGCCGGCACACTCATATCCATTTATTACGGCGTCATATGCTTTGGCCCGTACCTGTCCGAGGAGATGATGCTCGGATTCGTTCTCAATGGCCCGTTTGAAAAGCTCAAGGTCCTCATCCATCGGTGACGTGAATGGATGATGGGCGGCGGTAAACCGGTCAGTTTCCTCGTCGTGTTCGAACATGGGAAACTCGGTGACGATCAACGGTTTATAGGCCTTGCGATCAATCAAATTTTCGCGTCGTGCCAACTCGTTCCTTAAGGCTCCTAAGGCCGCAGCTACCACGGACCTTCGCCCTGCAACGATCAGTACCGCATCACCTTTAGCAGCTCCCGCGGCCGATGCCATGCGTTCGACTGTTTCAACGCCCAGTGGTTTTAGCAGCGACGATGTGGTTTCATCCCCGAGTTTGATCCACGCCAGGCCGGCGGCACCGTATCGTTTTACGAATTCCTGAAGTTCATCCAGTTGCTTACGTGACAACGAAGCCGCCCCGCCCGCCACGACTATCGCCTTGATCCTGCCATTACTTTTCAACGTGTCAGCAAACGGGGGAAATTCCAAACAGGTTTGCTCTTCGGCAGCGAGACCGGAAAGGTTATGCAACTCCATTCCAAATCTCAGATCGGGCTTGTCCGAGCCAAAACGGTCCATTGCCTCGGCATAGGTCATCCTCGGCCATGGAGCAGGGAGATCAACATTGATCAGTTTGAAAACGTGGCCAAACATTCCCTCGATCTCGCGATATGCCATTTCCTGATGAGCAAAAGACATCTCCATATCGAGCTGCGTAAACTCCGGCTGGCGGTCCGCCCGCAGGTCCTCATCACGAAAACATCTTGCGATCTGATAATACTTATCAAATCCGGATATCATCGTAAGCTGCTTTAAGATCTGCGGTGACTGCGGCAGCGCAAAGAATTTGCCTGTATGTATTCGCGAGGGAACGATGAAATCACGGGCCCCCTCAGGAGTGGATTTTAGCAAGATCGGCGTTTCGATCTCGATGAATCCGCGGTCGTCAAAATACTCGCGGATCGCGGCGACCGCTTTCGCCCGCATCCTGATATTGTGCTGCAACTGCGGACGGCGTAGATCCAGGTATCGATATTTAAGCCGCGTAGATTCGTCCGCCAGGTTCTCTGAACCGGCAACTTCCAGCTGAAACGGAGGTACCTTGGCGTCGTTCAGGATCAATATCTCTGAAACCCTGACTTCGATATCCCCAGTCGCCAGTTTCCTGTTGTGGGTGCCCTCCGATCTCAGTGCAACCTCGCCCTTGACCGCCAGGACAAACTCGCCCCTAATGCCTTTTGCCTTTGCATGTGCCTCTTGTGCTGTTTCCTCGCTTACAACTATCTGCGTTAATCCGTCACGGTCCCGCAGATCGATGAAAGTAAAGACACCAAAATCGCGCTTCTTTGCAACCCAACCCATCAGAACGACCTGAGTTCCGGCGTCGGTCTCGCGCAATTCTCCACAGGTGTGTGTTCTTTCTAAATTACCTAAAACATCAAGCATAAAAATAAAAAAACGCCTTTCGGTTTGAGACAAACGAAAGGCGGCACGCTAAGCAGTTAACGCACTCGCCAGTCAATTATTGTCGTTTATCCGTAAAAAGGCGTACATCAAAATCTTAAAAGTAAAACCGAGCAAAATAATACAAGATAGGTGCTCCGAAAAGCAAACTATCGAGTCGGTCGAGAAATCCGCCGTGTCCGGGCAATATGCTCGCGGCATCTTTTGTTTTCGAGCCCCGCTTCATCGCACTCTCGCAAAGGTCCCCAAACACTCCGACGATCGCCAGAACGCACGCGAGCGGTACAGACCATTGATATGGTAACTCGGGAAAGAACAGCAAAGTCGAAAGAGCTCCGCAACCAGCCGCCGCGATGATCCCACCAATTAGGCCTTCTACGGTCTTACCCGGTGAGATCACCGGTGCAAGTTTATGTTTGCCGAGTGCCCGGCCCGCAAAATATGCCCCGATGTCGCTTCCGAAAATTACAAGAAAAAAGAAGCCGAGCAGATGGGTCGAGAGGTCAATCCGATTGTCAAACCCGACCCTCGTTGCGACAAGAAAGCCGCCGAGAAACCCAACATATAGGATCCCGGTTAAGGTCACGCCGATCCCCGTGAGCATTTTAGAGAAATCTTTTTGAAAGCGAAATGCCTGTGTGATCAACACGGCGAGAATTATCAGTACTATCGTTGTAATGAGCAGATCAGGCGACTTTGCCGGGGCGTCAAACAAAAACCCAACGAACAATGCCGCGGATCCAAGATAACCCATAGCCGCGTCGGCCTTTAGTTCCAATTTCTTTGTAAGCGAATAAAACTCGAACAATCCCGCCGCCAGAGCAAAAGCTGCGATCGCAACAAATATCCACACCGTCTGCCTGAAGTACAACGGCAGAATGATCGAAGCAATTATGATCGGCAATGCGACAACCGCCGTAAGGATCCTCGTTTTCATCCAACATCTCCGAAACGCCGCTCGCGTTTTTGATAATCGATCAATGCCTCAAATATTTGAGGCCTGCGAAAATCGGGAAAAAGGGTCGGCGTCACATAGATCTCACTGTATGCGATCTGCCAGAGCAGAAAGTTTGAAATTCGAAATTCCCCGCTTGTCCTTATCAAAAGGTCGACCTCTGGCAAGCCGTGCGTGTAGAGGTTTCTCTCAATATCTTTTTCTGTTATCTGATCGACTGTTTCACCCATCGCGAGCCTGTCCTTCGCCGCGTTCTTACACGCTTCAACGATCTCGGCACGACCGCCGTAGTTGAGAGCGACGCTCATCACCATTCCGGTATTCGCCGCGGTCTTCGCCACGGCAGAAGCGATCTCGGTTTGGACGTCTTCGGGAAGGCCGGCCATATTGCCGATGGCTTGAAACCTGATGTTATGTTCGTGAACCTCTTTCAGATCGTTTCGAATATATCGTTTGAGCATCGACATCAAACCGGCGATCTCTGCACGCGGACGCTTCCAGTTTTCTGTTGAAAACGCATACAGGGTAACGGCCTCGATCTCTAATCTCCTGCAGGTATCAATGATCGCCCTCACCGAGGCGGCGCCGGCCCGATGGCCAAAAATCCGGGGCTTGCCCTGCTTTTTAGCCCATCGTCCGTTACCGTCCATTATGACGGCTATATGCCTAGGCATTCGCTCAACGGCGATCGCTGCCAGCAAATTGGCTTCGGTCGAATCTGGCTTTACGATACCGGCAAAATTTGCGTGCATTTAAGGGTGAAAACTGCGGAGACGCAGTCAGTTAAACTTTTCTTACCTTGGCGGCCGTTATCGAATCCCGATTGATAGGCCCATAAATATGCGGATAGATCTCGCTATTTGTCGAGGGCTCCTTGATCATTCGCGACATCAAGAGGTCGCTCTCGATCTCGAGAACAACGATCTTTTCGCAACCGGCGTAATATCTCTGTATGACGGCGTCGAGCTGCCCGGCAAAGCTGCAGTGAATAAAGCCTTCGGTTTCAAGACTGGCCGCCTCATACAGATCGCCCTCGAACGCCGACCAATCCTGTGGCAAAACGATGTGGTAGATTCGCATTACTGATCAATCGTAATCGACCCGCAGCAGCGTCAAACCCTGTGCCGATGCGGTTTTACCGGCGAGATCGCGGTCACCGGTGACTATCGCCGTTTGAATTGTATCAGAATCCTTTTCACCCCGCCCGACTTCGAGCATTGTACCGACGATCGACCTGACCATATATCTCAAAAATCCGGTTGCCGTTATTCTAAACTCGATCATCGCACCCAGCGCGGTATCATTCCATTTAGACTCGATGGTGAAATCAAGAACCTGCCGGACCCGGCTCTCACCGTCGGATTTCGCAGAGGCAAACGCTGTCCAGTCATGTTCCCCCAGGAAAAGCCTCGCTGTATCACTCATTCGGCCGACATCCAGCGGCCGCATCTCGTGATGGGCGAACCGCCGCCAAAATGGCGATAAGACCGGTCCGTTCACAACACGGTAGATATACGTCTTTCGCTTTGCGGAGAAACGGGCATGAAACTCATCCGGGGCCTTTTCGGCTTTCATGATCCGGATGTCGCGCCAGAGATTGCCGTTAATGGCATGTTTCAGCTTGTCCGGAGTGAATTTGCTGTGCAAGTGAACATTCGCTACCTGGCCCTCGGCATGAACGCCCGCATCTGTGCGGCCTGACCCGATAACACCGACCGTTGTGTCGGCGAGCATTCCGATCACACGCTCAAGTTCACCCTGGATCGTCCGGTCGTGTTCCTGCACCTGCCAACCATGAAAATCGGTGCCGTCGTATTGGATCAGGAGTTTGTAGTTCATTTTGAAGTTCTGCTGCCGGGTTTCACCGCCGGGCTGCCGTAATCACATAGCGGACATTCCGCGGGCTGATAACTCGGGACGTCAATATTTACAAGAGAAACTCTGGGTACGCCAACGTCGGCTTTACCGTTTGAGCGATCTATGATCGATGCCGCGGCTACTACAATTGCACCGTGCGCCTCTAAAACTTTTATACATTCCCGGGTCGAACCGCCGGTCGTTATCACGTCCTCAACGACAAGTATCCGCTCACCTTCGCTTATCGAAAAGCCACGCCTCAGGGTCATTTCTCCGTTTTCACGCTCGGTCCATAGAAACCTAACGTTCAGAGCCTGAGCTACCGCGAAGCCAATGATCAAACCGCCGATCGCCGGCGAAGCGACCGTGTCGATCGATCCACCCCTGTAATGCTCAGCGATCTTCGCTCCGTAAGTCAGAGGCGTCCGCCGGCTGCTGCAGGGCGAGGGCACATTGCAAATATTTTGGACTATGCAGGCCGCTCGATAAAATAAAGTGGCCATTGAGCAACGCGCCGGAATTTTCAAAATGTTCGAGGATACTGCTCATTTATAGGGTTTGTTTGCGGTTTGACGATTTACCGCTAAAATCAAGTATAGATGACACCGTATCCTAACTTAATTTCCGAGTCATTGCTAATAAACGAAACCGTCGCTCTGCTGCGCTCATTTGGCGGCCAGGCATCCGCGGTCAGCGTCGTTGATTTTGTCATGAAGATCAGAAAACCTGATCCGCGTATGGCACGAATGCTCGTTGCGGACTTGATCGAACGCGACCCCCGGCTCACGTTAAATTTAGATACTGTTGAACTTGCCGACGACGGATTTGAGAACCGTGAGCTTAACGCCACTGAATTTGTTGTCTTTGATCTTGAGACGACCGGCGCGAAAGCTCCTCCTTGCAGGATCACGGAGATCGGTGCGTACCGTGTCCAAAACGGACAGGTAACCGAGGAATTTCAGACTCTTGTTAATCCGGAAACACAGATACCACGGTTTATCTCGGAATTGACTGGCATAACAGATGAAATGGTGAAAGACGCACCTCTCTTTGCCGACATTGCCGATGATTTTCTAAGCTTTATCGGGGATTCGATACTGGTTGCCCACAATTCAGGTTTTGATATGCGATTTCTGAATTTTGAGATCGGCCGTGTTTTTGGCGATTACAGAATGGCGAATCCCTGTCTGTGCACGGTCCAGCTTTCGAGGAAACTGCTGCCAAACATCCTCAACCACAAGCTGAAAACCGTGGCTGAGCATTATTCGATCGATCTTGTAAACCATCACCGGGCGAGCGCCGATGCATTTGCAACAGCCCACATTTTTGTAAATTTACTTTCTAAACTTAGCTCGCGCGGGGTGACAGACCTCGCCGCCATCCGCAAGATGGGATCTCGAAAGCATGGATATGTTAGATGAACGCACGCCCACCGGCGTAAACTCTCAGGGGCTCGATATTAGGCCCACTCTCCGCAGCGAAATGGCGCTCACGCCGCTCGACAGTTTTGCGTATGAATTTCCCGGCAGCGAGATCTGGATCGAATTTGAGATACCGGAATTTACGGCTATTTGTCCGTTCTCGGATTTTCCAGACTTTGCCGTCATTAGGCTGAAATACGTTCCAAACAACCTCTGCATAGAGCTCAAGAGCCTCAAACTTTATATAAATTCATTTCGTGACATAAAGGTGTTTCACGAACATGTAATAAACATAATTCTCGAGGATTTTGTTGCGGCCTGCGACCCGCTGAAGGTCGAGATCGAGGGGGATTTTCACGTTCGGGGAAATATCAAGACTGTTGTTCGCGCCAGCTTTTCCCGGGCGCCCTAGGCTCGCCCACCTTTTGAAACAATGAATCCGTAACAACCGCATACAATGCTTTCCAGTTCTTTGCGGTCGACTATCGTCATGGTGCCGCGTACATAGCTGATCAGGTTCCGCCTCTGAAGTTCTTTCGCTGCTTTATTTACAGCCTCGCGGCGGACGCCAAGCATATACGACAGAAACTCCTGGGTGACCCTGAATTCACTTGACTTCATGCGGTCTTGTGTCAGCAGCAGCCAACGCGCAAGTCGTGACTCGATGCTGTGAAACCGGTTGCAAACAGCTGAGCGGTCAATCTGCAGTATGATCGAATAGGTAAATCCAAGCATGATCTGCGTCATTCCACCCTGCGAATCGCATTCTTCAATAAAATCAGCAACTTTGATCCTGAACGCGTGGCCGGAACCTTGTACGACGGCACGATCTACAGCAACCTTGACTCCCAAAAAAACAGGCAGCCCTGCCATTCCGTCATCGCCGATCATTGCGACTTCGAGGGAGGAAGCCTCGTCCGAGACCGCTAGCATTGAGATGATCCCGCTTTCAGGAAAATAAACGTGAGAAAAAACGTCGCCGGGGTTGTATAGTTGTTCGCCAAACGTCATTCCTATACGTTCCAGTTTCGGCAGCAGCCGACCGTATGTTTTCGCGGGCAGGGCCGCGAGTAGTTGATTTTTCTGATTAACGGGTTGAGACATTGGTTCCCCTTGTTCGGCACTGCAAAAAACAGCGCGTGTCACAAGTGGAATTTTGAGAGATGATCCCGAACCGGACCAAGACTTTAGCAAATAAAAAATATCTGCTCTGCGACAGCTGCTTGTTCATTCTATGCCCTCGCTGCCGGTAAGCCTAATAGCCGTTTGTATTCCAGGCTGACAACCTTGTAACATTCGCAAACCGCTGCCTCCAATCCCGTACGGTCAAGCACGGTAATACTCCCCCGGACATTCTTTATCAGGCCTTGGGCCGCCAACTTTTGGGCGGCAAGGGTAACGCCCTCGCGGCGAACTCCGAGCATGTTTGAGATAAGATCATGTGTCATTACTAACAAGTCAGAGTCCAGACGGTCATGGCTTAGCAATAGCCAGCGGCAAAGCTGTTGTTCAACGCTATGGAGCCGGTTACAAACGGCGGTCTGCGATATCTGCGTTATTAGTGCCTGCGTATAACGAAGAAGCAAATTGTGAAAGGTCCTGCCAAGCGTAAATTCGGCTTTTAGTTCGAAAGCAGTCATCTTGAAACCCTCGCCGGCACTCTGGATGATGGCCCTGTTAGGTGTAGTGTCCCCACCCATAAAAAGAGCTATACCAAGTATCCCGTCATTTCCCACTACGCCGATCTCGGCAGTAGCACCATTTTGCATTATGTAGAGCAGCGAAACGATGGCAGTCGTCGGGAAATATACAAAATCGAGTTTATCGCCGGATTCGTATAGGGCCTTGCCGAGCGGCAGCGCAACGGGCGAAAGATGTGTCATGACCCGGTTGAATTCATCGTCAGGGAGTGACGCCAGGAGGTGGTTTTTGCGGGCTTTCACCGCGTCTGTATTCATGGGCATACTTCCAAAATTTCCCTCAAACAAAGTAGAGAAAGCTAAAATCAACCTGCACCTTATTTCTCGTAGGATATAACATTATTTGAGTAGTATATGTGCGGTAACGCACAATAGGATAATATTACGGCGTTCATCAGCGCAAATCAGCCGAAAATTGAAATAACCGTAGTTCGAACGCTGCCCGATATTGGACTCGATAAGTGGCTCGTGCGGCGTGAGGTTATCTCAGAGATCGGACTACAATTGCCCAATCACATTCATTTGCATCGAGCCAATTCTCGACACACGAAAAAAACCAACTAAGACAAATTGGGCCGGAAATTATGTGCGATAGCGTACATACAGCCGCGTTTATTCTGTTAAATTAGGTTCAAGCCCTAGACGATAGGAATCAGATTGAGTGCCCCACCAAACTCGCATTCAATATAACGCTCCTGTGTTAAACAATTCCTATTTAAAGAAGCTATTTTGACAATTTGTCATTTCGTCGAACGGCTATTTTGGAAACGTAGCCGTTCTTCACTTTTTCTCTTGATAGGCAGAGTTTGGCAAGGACAAATGCTCTAGAAGATCATGAATCTTTAGACGATATGAGGTTCCGAATTTAGTGGTGACAGCAATGACAACATTACCGCCAGTAACAATTCAAGAAACAAGAGGTTATAACCGATCCGCCATCTCCCGGGAAAAAGAGAGGGCTAACGAAAACACGCACAACGATCCATACGGTAAATTCATTTGGTCATTGGCGCTAAAATTTACCACGTCATCTGAAGAGGCCGAAGCAGCGGTGCAGGAAATGTTCACAGATATTCAACGATGTGCAGCAGACAACGAATTCGCCCCGTCGATCGAGAATCGTCTGACAGCCCGGATCGCTCTGCGGCGATTGATGAAATTTGTAAGGTAAGGCGCGCAACTTCGATAATGATCATTTATTTGAATTGCGATCGGAACCAGCCGATTCGCCTGGGGTAAAGGCACTGGATCAGCACTTTCAGAACGTGCGACAACGCACAGACAATAAATTTTAGTCGGGTTAACTTATATACAGTCTCGTGAGAACGATGTTGAAAACGCGTCTTTTCGAAGACCATCGAGCCCTTTCATCCGGTTAAGCGAGACTAATATCAAGGGGATTGCGGTGCAAACCGTAACGTTTGGCAGGTGATGCTGCCAACAAAAATATGCCTGAGAATAATACATTCTCAGGCATTTTTTTGACGACAAATATAACTTTAATGGACCGCAGCCAACATCACCTTTGGCTGGGAAAATATATGTTTTGAACAAGCGGATTCGACCAGGCCGACAATTTCAGATTCGACCGGCGGCCGCTCTTTAGGATAGGCATTTGCGATCTCAGAAAGGATCAAAAATTTTGACTTCTCAAGAAGGGTCTGCTCCCGAAATGAAAGCTTTTTTTCATGACTCAAAAATGTAAGCATCTTTAAAACCTCAGCCGCCTGAAACACATCGCCGGTTCGTAGCCTCTCGGTAAATTCACGGGAACGCGTCTTCCAATCGCACGAAACCGGTTCAAAGTCTTCGGAGAGCTTTTCGATCAGCTTCTTGCATTGAGAGGAACTGATAAGCGGACGAATGCCGACACTGCCCGCATTCTCTTCCGGCACAAAGATGGTCGAATTATCATTAAGTACACGGAGAGAGTACCCGCTCATCGCGTTGTCGCCGATAGTGCATTCTTTAAATTCTTCGACGAGGCAAACGCCCTGATTCGGATATGCTACCTTTTGACCGATTGTAAGCTGCATAACTGATCCTCCCTTCCTTTTCCGTGAAAACGACACGATGATCGCGAACTCAAAAATCAGGTTCGCCGCGCCCGCTTGTCTTTCAAGGATAAGCCTATTATAACACAGTTGGCTGATACGGGAAAGAAAATTCCCGAGGGCAGGCAGTCGGGGTCACTTGACCGGCAAGTCGATGCGAAAGGTTGTACCGGAACCGAGGATGGAATGGACAGAAACCTCACCGCCCTGCAGCCTTGCCAGATGCTTTACGATGGCCAGGCCGAGGCCGGTTCCGCCAATTGCTCGTGATCGGGAGCTGTCGGCGCGATAGAAACGCTCGAAAATCCGCTGAGAGTGTTCGGGCAGGATCCCTTCGCCTGTATCCGCGACTGAGATAATATTGCGGTCATTCGTTCGCTCATACCCGACAATGACACTGCCGTTTTCGCGATTAAACTTTATTGCGTTATCGACCAGGTTGACGAGCATCTGTTCGAGCCGGACCGAATCCGCTCGAATGGTTGTACCATCCGGCACTCGGTTACTTAGATCAATACCGCGCTCGCCGGCCTTGGCCGACAGGGAGTTAAACACATCCTGGACGGCGGGAAAGAGCTTAACTTCGCGGATCTCGACCGTAACATTGCCCGATTCGATCAGTGACAGCTCAAGGATGTCGGCGATCAGGCTATGCATCCGTTCGGCATTTCGCCGAATGACGCTCAAAAACCGCATGTTGTTCTCTTTGTCCTCGATGCCGCCGTCCTCGAGGGTTTCGACAAATGCGAGGATAGAGGTCAGCGGGGTGCGGAGTTCATGCGAAATGTTGGATAAAAATTCCTGTCTTACCAGTTCAAGGCGGTCGATCTGTGTGGTCTCGTAAAAAAATCCTATTGCAAAGTTGGCTTGGTCAAACTGGATCGGAGCGACATGTACGTCGAATCTGCGTTTCTCGGCCGTCGGTAATTCTAAGCGGACATCACTCGAACTCTGGAAATATATTGCTTTGCGAAAGGCCTCATGGAGGTCAAGATCGCGGATAACCTCACTTAGCCGCCCCGCCGTGGGAATATGGTTATCGCGTCCAAACGCCGCAACCGCCGGCGTGTTGCAATGAGCGACCCGCAAGTCACCATCGACGACAATGACGCATTCGCGCGTTGTATCGAGAATGTTTTGCAGGATCTGGTTGGAATTCGAACCTTCATCAAGTTCGATGCCGGCGGCAGTTCTCATTACGCTCAATTGCACCCGATAAACCGATAACCTACGCCAACAACGGTTTCGATACACCCACCGCAATCGTCGAGCTTTTGCCTTAGCCTGCGGATATGCACGTCAAGCGTACGTGTATCGCCAAAGTAACTATAACCCCATACGTTGTCGAGTAGCTGCTGGCGTGAGGCCACGCGTCCCGAATTGTTGATGAGATGTTCCAGAAGTGCAAACTCCTTGCGGGTCAGCTTGACGGCCCGGTCCGAGCAGGAGACCCGCATGTCCTCAAAATCAACGGATAGCCGCTGATCGGCGTATTTTGGCAGATTTTCCTTTTCGGCCCGGCGCAAAACCGCCCTGATCCGGGCGATCACCTCTTTTATGGAAAAGGGCTTGACTATGTAATCATCCGCCCCGGAACCGAGCCCCAGTATCTTGTCCCCTTCAGCCGCCTTGGCCGTAAGCATGATGACGGGCGTCTTTTCGGTCAGGGGCTCACGCCGCAATCGGCGGCAAAGCTCCATCCCGCTCATGCCCGGAAGCATAAGATCGAGCAAGATCAGAGACGGCGTGTTTTTCTCATCCAGGGCAAAACGTAAGCCCTTTTCACCGGACTCAGCGATATAAGGCCGAAAACCCTCTCGCTTTAAGTTATAGTGCAATCCCTCGGCGATGTCCGCATCATCCTCGATGATCAGAATAGTTTGCTGCATACGGGTTCTTTCGATTGTAATGAATTTTTAACTGTTCTGCGACAGTCTATGCTTGCAGTCTTAATTGGGTATTAACAAAATGTTACACGCATGTTAATTCTCACCCATTTAGTGGGTTTCATACGTCAAATCAAAAATAAAGCTATCAACTGGTTAACATTACGCAAGGTGTTGGGCTCGTTCTTCATGATTTAGGAAAAAAAGCCCCTTGATAGTGGTGAAATATTTTCGTTATTCAACACCCACTCTCGGGGCGCCGAAACCGACTTTTAACCAATATGATCTTTCAAAGGGCAATCCAAGGATTGAAATGCCAGAATATTGAAAATACTGTCAGTATTTTTAAAATATTGACAGTATTTGGGAAATACTCGCAAAATATTGTAAATACTGACAGTATTTGCAGAATATTGTCAGTATATGTCAAATACTCGCAAAATATGCAAAATACTCGCAGTATTTGCAAAATACTGCTGTTTTAGACATTTTACCGTTTGTTTAGAGATTATTTCAGCGGACGATGACCGTCTACGATAGGGGTTAAACTCAATATTTACTTTACTTACGCCGCTTTTCATGCCGAGGACCGGCTAAAACAATCCGCGAACGCATCTGCATTATCCCATCACGTCCTTAGGACGAAGAATATCGAGCAGGTTTCCACATCCGTCGTTGATCTCTATCCATTTCTCGATGTTTAGTTCGATCACAGCGAGTGCGGCGGTCGGCATCGGTTCGATCTGCCCGCATAAATATTGGACCATGCCCTCCATACCAGGATTATGGCCAACAAGCATCAATGAGGCTATCTCATCATCGATGGCGGATATGATCTGGCGCAGCTTGTTGGTGCTGGCTTCATAAATCGAGGGATCGAATGTAATGGCAGTGCCATAAGCTGCTGCCTCCTTAACCAAAACCGCCGTCTGTTTTGCCCGCTCTGCCGGCGAACTCAATATCATGGCCGGCGAGAATCCTTTGTCGGCCATTAGCCTGCCCATAAAGGGTGCCGTTCTTAGGCCGCGGGCATTGAGCGGGCGTTCAAAATCTGAGAGCGATGCGTCGTCCCAACTCGATTTAGCATGACGCATCAAAAATAAAGTTTTCATATTAAATGCGGTCTCAAACGGAAATTTCCTGAGATTCTACCGCTCATCGTGTCAAAACGACAACCCGTTGAGATAGAATTGTGATTCCGGCCGCCTTTAATAACCTTAGAGGGGAATGAATCCGTTGAACGCTGCACTGCTCGTAAACCTGTTAGGATTTTCTGTCGGGCTGGCACTGTATGCGATGCTCGCCGTAATGGTCGTGCGCCATCGGCGGGACCTGAGGTCGGGTAATGTCAATCTGCTGCTTTTGACAACATCGGCCCTCGGGCTGTTGTGGAACGCCGGCGAGCTTTACGCCTTTGTCAGGCAGGATTTTGCGAATGGCGGCATTTCACCATTGTTGATAGGGGCTTCGTATTCAGCTCTCGGGTTTTTGCCGTCGGTCGTCGTTCACTCTGCTCAGTCGGACGAGGCGGGTACGCATTGGCTGACATTTGCAGCGTACGGACTCAGCGTTTTTGCCACAATTCTTCATTTTCAGGCGGCGCTCACCGGTACCGCGGTTCCTTCAGATCTTGCCCTGCAGACACTGACCTTTGGCTCGCTTGCCCTTGCTGCCGGTTTACTGTTATTTAACCTACGCCAGACCCTGGAAAAAAAAGCTGTCTGGGCGGCGGCCCTGCTTGTTTTTGCGGTGTCGGCACTCCATTTGACCGGCGAACGCGAAAGTAGCCGATGGTACGTTGAGCTTATTGCTCATCAGTCATCTCTGCCACTCGCACTCGTCATCCTATTTCAAAATTACCGGTTTGCGTTTGCCGACCTGTTTTTGAAACGGGCGATCTCGCTGATGATGCTCGCCGGAACTGCCGCCGGACTTTATGCGGTCGTAGCGATGCCGATGCTCAACCTGCACGCGTCGCATGACCGCAACGATGTACAGGCAGTAGCCATCATTTTGACGTTGTGGGTCGTGACAGCCCTTATCTATCCTCTGCTCCACAGTTTTGCAGTTTGGGTTGTCGACAAGGTAATTCTGCACCGGGCTGATTATGGAAAATTGCAAACGATGGTTGTCCGTGAGATCGAGAGCGAAGGCTCTGTCGACGATGTCCTGGACGCGATCTGCCGACGGCTTGCCGCCGCATTAACAGCAAGGTCAGCCGTTTCGTCAGAGTGTGCCCAATCGCGATCTCCGTTTCGCACAGCAGAATTGAACATAACACCTAACGACGCCCGAATCGTCATTCCTACGGCTGATCAGCCGCAATTCGCTGTGACGCTAACCGAGTTTTACGGCGGCCGCCGGCTGTTGTCGGATGAGATTTCGATGCTTGAAGCAGTGGCGATGTCGACGGCACGACGGATAGATGTCATACGCGTCAGCGATGAGCGATTTGACCAGAAGTTTCGCGAACAGGAATTTGCCAAGCTTGGCGGCCGAGGCCCAGATCGCGGCGCTTCGCTCGCAGATAAATCCCCACTTTCTGTTCAACGCCCTTACGACCCTGGGCTACCTGATAAAAACCTCGCCTGATAAGGCATATGACACGCTGCTCCGCCTTACGCAGCTGCTTCGAGGCGTGCTCAGATCGACCGGCGAATTTTCAACTCTCGGCGAAGAGATAAAGCTGGTCGAGAGTTATCTTGATATAGAACGAGCCCGGTTCGAGGAACGGCTCGAGGTGCAGATAAATGTGCCGGACGAACTGGCCGGCCTCAGGGTGCCGTCGCTGATCCTGCAGCCGGTAGTTGAAAATGCGATCAAGCACGGGATCTCAGAAAACAAGGCAGGCGGCACGGTCGAGATCACTGCCGAACTGGCGAAACGTAATGGCGATCGAATGCTGCACCTGACCGTCAGGGACCCGGGTCCGGGCAACAAAGGTAAAATGCCCAACGGCGCCGGTGGCGTGGGCCTTAAAAACATTCGCGAGCGGCTCGCGTCACATTACGGCAGTTCGGCGAGTTTTACGTTAGATACAGACGGTCCAAACGGAACGGTAGCCGCTATCGATCTGCCCATAAGGAAAGAGGAAACAGTAAACCACAGATAAACACAGATCACACCGATATTGTTTATTACCCATCTGAGTTCATCTGTGTTGATCCGTGGTTCCAACAGTTCTTAAGATATGAACAAGCTTCGAGTAATAATTGCCGACGACGAACGCCCGGCACGCGAATTTCTAAAATCGGTCCTTCGCGAGTTTGAGCAAGTCGAGCTTGTCGGCGAGGCAGAGAACGGCAGCGATGCCGTCGAATTGATAAAGCGTGTCAAGCCCGATCTGGCGATCCTTGATCTTAAGATGCCGGAGGTTTCGGGGCTCGACGCTGTCAAACTGCTTCGCCGGTCGCAGATGCCGCTGATCGCGTTTGTCACTGCACACGACGAGTTTGCGGTCCAGGCGTTTGAGGTCAACGCGGTTGATTATCTGCTCAAACCCGTCGAACGCTCCCGCCTGGCGGAGACCCTCGCTCGCGCCTCGGAACGTCTCGAACAAACCGACTGGCGTACCAACGAGGCCGAAAAGGTCAAAAACGCCGCCCGGTCCATCGATGAAAATACGGCCTCAACCCCGCTGATCAGGATCCCTGTCAGGGTCCGAGATGAGATCTATTTGATACCGGTCGATGATATCGCCAGCATTGTCGCTGACGGCGAACTGCTGCACATAACGACCGCCAAAGATCAAAAATACACCATTAACTACAGGCTCAAAGACCTCGAACCCCGCCTTGACGAAAACAAGTTCGTCCGCCTCTCTCGCGGTGCCATCGCAAATCTGACCTACGTTAAACGCATTTCCCCAATGCCCGGCGGGACATATCTGGTTGAGCTGACGAATGGCCAGGAGATATCCTCAAGCCGCCTGCAATCAAAAATACTTCGCTCCCGGCTTTTGAAACTGTAAGATGGCGTCCCCGGCCGTCATTGATCAGGCCATGAAGCCCGAAATAATAGTTCCGGGAATGTGTCTTTGTGTTGGTTAATGGACTCTGCGGAAGAGTCTTAAACCACAGATGAACCCAGATAAGAATAGATCTATCCTGATCTGTGTTTATCCGTGTCTATCTGTGGTTAGAGATCCTGCGATCCATGACCGAAGAACCCAGTCAATATCGCTCCCGGTACTGACAAAACGTTACTCACTCAGTTCACCTTGTCACGCTCAACTGCCCGTCGATCGTGGCGGTGGGTTCCCGGCCGTCGTTTAGGACGAAACTGTTGACCGTGAGCGGGGTTGTTGAGCCGACGGGGCCGGTGACCTTGAATACGAGGTTCACATAAACGCCGTCGCCGTAGACCGGGAATGCTCCGTAGACGGTTACCTTGAGCAGGCCGGGTGTTGGTGAATTTGACACCACGCTGAGCGTGCCGGCGAGGGTGTCCGTCAAGTGAAGCCGCCAATTCCGCCGGTGAGATGACAGCCGGATCGTAATTTATGTCAAATTGGTACGATCTGACGCTCTTGCCGAACAGATTTGAGATCTTCAGCGGGATGGCCACCTCTGAGCGGGCCTGATGCATTCATCAACGGAACCGATGCCGTCATCGCATTTATGATCAAAAATGCTGGCCTGCCGTGCCGGAGCCGGGCCGCCCGGCATCCAGTCGCCTGAGACATCGCCGAGCAGATAAGCTCCGTAATTCTCAGTCAGCGGGCTATTTACACCGCCCGGATGCGAGATATTTATGGGTGAGAATGTCCATGTGCCTGACAGATTGTTGGGGTTGCATATTCCCACCGTCTTTTGGGCGATGAGGCCCGCGTCATACGATGTCAGCGTTGGCGTCAACGCACCGCTTACCTTAGCAGCGATCACTTGATCAGGTGTCAGCGTTATGAGCCCGACGACATACATGGCGATCATAGCAGCGTCGTTTGCCATAATGCCGTTAGCGACAGGGGGCGAACACGGCTCGGCCATTCTGGACGGCGTGACCGTGTACGGCCCGGCGCCAAAGCCCGACATCGCGTAATTGCCCATACCATCGGTCACCGCCATCTGCGGCACCGATCCAGGTGCGTCCAACATCACATCCGGCACGGCACGCGTCGCGACCGCATAATCGACATAACCAGATATACCCGGCGTCGCCGTCGGGGTCGCAGTTGCGGTGGCCGTTGGTGTAGATGTTGCTGTGGCGGTTGCCGTCGGTGTTGCCGTAGCTGTTGCCGTTGGTGTTGCCGTCGGCCCTCCAGGCAGGATCACGCGATAAGTGCCGAGCACCGTGGCCGTGGGCAAATCGCTCACATCATCTGCCGGGAAATAGACGTTGCCGGTGGCCGGAGCAGTCAACATGGCCGCATACCCATCAGCGGGGGTCGTCCAGGTGCCAGTACCTGTGAATGCCAACTGTCCTGCGGTAAAGGTGGTTGTTGTTATTGACGTGTAGCTAAAAACGTTCAGGCCCGGGTCGAAAGCGTTGAGACGGAAAAGTCCTGGCGAGTTGTTGGTCTGCACCGAGGCCGCGGTCAGATTACCGCTAACCAGGGTCGTTACCAAATTGAAGGGGCTAGCATTGGCGAAGAAATTCTCGAAGTAAAAACCCGTGTTGGTCGGGCCGCTGACCGTGGCTGCAGACAGGCCGTTTGTCGCGGTGATCGTGATCTGGTTCGTTGTCGTAAGATCAACCACCAACAACTCCTCGAGCATCGGCGTTGCTGTCGCTGTCGGAGTTGCCGTTACGGTCGCCGTTGCTGTTGGTGTTGGCGACGCACATACCGAAGAGCTTAACGTCACCGTATCTATCCCGATATAGTCGGAATTGTTTCCGGATGGGCCGCCGTTAGGGACATTGTAATTAAATGCAAATCGCCCTGTTGTCGGGCCCGCAAGGCCGGAGACCGTTCCTGTGAACTGGGTCCAGGTGTTAGGGTAGCCGACGGTCGTCAAGCCTTCATTAACGCTAACCAGAATTGTCGAGAAATCGCTTGCAGCTGTACTCGCTCCGTTTGTGCTGAGAACCAGACGCAGACGATCCGGGAATGAAGATGGATTATTTACCGTTCTCGTATAGAAGGTGATCGTGTCGCCGTTGTCAAATGTCAGCACAGGGCTCATCAAGAATGTATTGATAGTTGATGTACCGCTGCCGTTTACGAAATTCATCCCAGCATACAGTGCCCCTGCCTGCGGAGCAAAGAAGCCATTCGATCCAAATATGCCCGATATTCCGACCGGCATACTCATGTTAAGTGCATACCAATTGCCGGATGCAAGTGTCAGAGCTAATCCCGGAGGTGCCTGATTTCCACCTGTCGGTAATCCGCTTTCAAATCCTTCAGTAAACGTATTACAAGGTGTCGCAGTCGCGGTTGGCGTCGGAGTTGCCGTTTCGGTTGCGGTCGGAGTTGCGGTTTCAGTTGCTGTCGGAGTTGCGGTTTCAGTTGCTGTCGGAGTTGCGGTTTCAGTTGCCGTCGGAGTTGCCGTTTCAGTTGCTGTCGGAGTATTCGTCGGGTGCCAGCCGGGCAGCTGCCGTTGACGTTCATGATCAAATGAACATTCGGCAGACCAAGTGCCGCATAATCAATCGGATTCGGAATCAGGCACGCAGTCGAACTCAAATAACTCGGACCGGTCTGTCCATCTCCGTTCGATGCGGGGTAGAATCGGCTGCCCAATGCCTCGCCGCTCGGCGAATTGATCTCCATCACAAGTTCCTCTGTTCCCGGAGGAGCAACTGCCGTTATCGGCACCATTAGAATCGTTCCGCTTTGATCAGTTACCTGGACTGTTGCTGTCCCGATCAGGATTCGAGTTCCGCCAGGGAAGGCTCCTGCATTGTTCGCATACAGATTAACCGTGATGGGCTGCGTGTTATCGGTCGGATCTATTGCGAGATCGATACCGAAACTTACACTCGTCACCGCATAACTCTGAGTCGGCCCAACACCAAAGCCCGCAAGGTTAAACGCTCTCCAGAATTGATTGTCTCTGGTAGAAGTTCCTTCACCAACACAAACTACCGTATTATTTGGTGTGCCGACTTGCGACACCGACTGCGTTATCGTTGACGGACAGTTAGCCGGCGTCGCCGTAGCCGTCGGAGTCGCGGTTGCGGTTGCGGTCCCGGTCGGCGTCGGTGATGGTGATGGTGCACCGGCAATTGTTCCGATGACGCCGTTCGAGAAGTCGTTTAACCCGGGGCCCTGAGTCGTCGTCGACGAGTAGTTAGAGTTAAAGGAGGTGCTGCGGAAAAACTCATTACCGTTATTTCCCGCTGGCAAACCGATCGCATTGCCTCCGCTCGTCGTTGAATTGAATGAAAGTGAGCCCGTGCCGATGGGAGCAACATTCAGGAAATATGTACCCTGCGGCAGGTAGATATTCAAACCGCGGATCTGAATCGTATATTCCGTTAAGCCCGTTACGCTTCGGCCCGTCGCAACCTGAGTGGCAGGAGCCGTTCCGCTAAACAGAAGGGTTCCGCCATTTCCACTTGAAACACCAGTGCGGATCTCGTATGCAGCCTGTGTAACACCGGTGAAATCCATCACATTGTTTGAGAATACCGCTGTGACGTTCCAACCTTGGCCATCAGTAACATTAAAGTCACTAAATACATAGCCATCGGCCCCACTAATGCTACTTGTAAAATTATAGAGAACGCTTACACCATCTGAATCACCGTTATACCACAGAACTGTTGTACCGATCGGCGTCGCCGTGGCGGTCGCTGTCGGTGTTGCCGTTTCGGTTGCAGTCGGAGATGCAGTTACAGTTGCCGTCGGCGTTGCAGTTTCAGTTGCCGTTGGTGTCGCGGTTTCGGTTGCTGTTGGAGTTGCAGTTTCAGTTGCCGTTGGTGTCGCCGTTTCGGTTGCCGTTGGTGTCGCGGTTTCAGTTGCCGTTGGTGTCGCGGTTTCGGTTGCCGTTGGTGTCGCGGTTTCGGTTGCCGTTGGTGTTGCAGTTTCGGTCGCGGTCGCGGTCGCGGTCGGTGTTGCCGTCGCAGTCGAGGTTGGTGTTGGGGCAACGTAGGTGTAGAGCGAATTGGCCCCGTTGGTGCCGTACGACGTTGTCACGAGAACGCTTGCCGTTCCCGCAATTCCCGCAGGTGTGACCGCTGTTACGGTTGTGCTGTTGACCGCATCGAAACTTATTGCCGGGTTGCCGCCGATGCTGACGGCGGTCGCCCCCGCCAGATCAGTTCCTGTGATCGTTACAGCCGTCCCGCCCGCTGTCGTACCGGACATTGGGCTGATCGCATTAACTATTGGTGGATCAGCGAAAGTGAAAAATGTGTTTGCAGCGTTTGTAAGAGAATTCGCCGTAACGTTTACGCTGAACGCTCCGGCAACGTGTGCGGGCGTTGTTGCTGTGATCGTAGTGTCACTTACGATCATTATTCCCGTTGCCGCCGTTCCGCCGATCTTCACCGCCGTCGCGCCCGTAAACCCCGTGCCGGTGATAGTAATGCTTGTGCCGCCTGCGAGTGGGCCATTGCCTGGAACTACTCCTGTGACCGTTGGAGCCGCACCGCAACTTTGTGCGGCAGTATTCCCATTCCGAGGGCTAACCGCAACGGCGGTAAAATTAGTGCTGTTAACGTCGGTATCGGTACAACCGTTCCCGCCTCTTACGATCGACAGTGTGGCGCTCGGGGCGGGAGCTGGACCTGCTCCTTCGAAACAGTTTGTCGTAGCCCCATAGCCAACGAGGTCGATTATCGTCGCTCCATTTGGACAAGAACCGCTAAGCGCAGTCGTAGAGCTAACCAA
Organism: Blastocatellia bacterium; assembly: GCA_963834975.1. GTDB lineage: Bacteria > Acidobacteriota > Blastocatellia > Pyrinomonadales > Pyrinomonadaceae > OLB17. Next base: position 472,096 of record CAWIDZ010000003.1, on the reverse strand, counting down.
CGCGACTTTACCGGCAGTCGCGGACAAATTGATCGCGCCAACGCTAGGAGTGACATCTGGTGAAGGAAGAGCAGTTCCAACGCTGCCGCCGCTGGCTTGTTGAATTAAATAGTATTTACCAGGTCCGATCGTTACATTCGGCAAACTCGTTGCCGACAACCAACTACTACCCGCCGTAGAAGCGTATTGAATGGAATAGCCATTTAAGCTAATAGCCCCCGGAGTCGGATTGAATAACTCAATAAAGTCATTTAGGTATGTCGCTCCGCTGTTTCCCCCCGCACCATATATCTGACTAATTACCAAGCCCGAAGTATCCGGACTGAAAACCATCGGCTGCGGTTCAGTACCTGCCATAGCAAATACACCCAGCGTCGGGGTTGTCACTTTAGACTTAAGGTTGCGATCCTTCACCGCTTTCAAGGATGAATTAGTGGGAGCGTATCCAAGTAACTCTTGAACCGATCCTATAAAGGAGAATTTTGTACTTTGTGTCGCGGTCACGCTGACGGCCACGAAGGCGATAAGGATAGACGCAACGATAGCGACACGGGATGATGAGCGATCCTTTAACATAAAAATAGTTCTCCGGCTGGGGCTTGTTTGGTCTTTTAAAAACACATACACCCCCGCGATCTGGCACACAGAGGCGTGTTCTCAACTAACTTCGACTGAAATAAGCTTGACGTAGTGAATTATAGGCTGATTTGGCGTCAAGTCAAGCTGGATTTGTGGACATATTTCACCAGGAAATAAATTACAGGTGACGGGTTACAAGAACGACTTTAAATTCACGAAGGAGCCACCGAGAGCCCCGATATCTATACGAGGCCTAAAGCGGTGGCAGACAGCGAAATTTTGCACGACCGAAACCGAATGTCGCCTCGAACCCGTAAGCTGAGATGAATGCCCGCTTTAGCTCAAACTACCGCTTCGTTCGAACAGCCTAAAATAAGGCCTCGGGCGTTGACTGTGATGCTTCCACGAATTGATGACAAAACAGTTTTCGAGGTGTGGTCCTGGTCGCCCGACGGAAAATACTTGACCGGCGGCGCTCAGGATCCAAATGGTTCGGTGCCGGGCATCATTTCCTATTCGTTAGCAGACAGAAAATATCGAAGGCTAAGCGAAAAGGGTGTCAATCCGATGTGGTTGAGCGATAACCGGCGTATTCTTTATAACTTTGATGACAAGATCTACATGTTGGACACGAAAACCGGCCAAAGTACCGAAATTTATGCCTCACGGGGAAACTACATCAATCAGTTCGAAATAACCCGGGACGACCGCAACATTTATTTTGGCATCGAACTGCTCGAAACCAGTATCTGGATAGCGGACCTTCAATAAAATTAGGAGGATCGCGGCAGTACGCAGGCGGGCCTGAGCGCGGCCTGTGCCCTCCTTTTTCGGGTTAGGATGGCACGTACTTCAATTCGATCGTTGACCGAATTTCAGGGGCATATTGAAAATGGTCAGAAAGCGCCCGCTCAGGGTGGCGGGGTTTGACCTTACTATATGCACTTCGCCGTTTGTGATCAGCAGATCCTGCTTGCCGTCGTTCATCCTGAAGCTGGTTATGGTGACCGGTGATCTGGTACCAGCAGTTCCCAGGGCCCTGAACTGCAGATTTACATACACTCCGTCGTTCGATGCAGGTATCGCTCCATAAACAACCACCTTGAGCAGGCCTGGTGTCGGTGAATTGGAAACGACACTCATTCCCTCGCTCATTGTTCCGGCGAGGTCTGTAGCTATATCGGCAGGTGCTAAGACGGCCGGATCGTATTCGATATCAAACTGATAAGATCCGACAGCTGTTCCTCTCAGATTAGCGAGGCTAAGCGGAATGGTCACGACCGAACCTTGGGCAGCCTTCGTATTCGGGACCGACGCATGGACGGCCTTGGTCCGGTCGATCATGGCAGTGTCATATGGCCGCGGGCCTATCGGGCTCCAGTCACCGCTGACGTCGCCGATCATTACGGCCGTATAGTTTTCGGTCAGGCTGCCAACCACACCGCCCGGGTGCGGAACACTGGCCGGTGTAAAGACCCACTCGCCCGAGTGGTTCAAACCGCTGCATATCCCGACCACCTTTTGAGCAATAAGTGCCGCGTCAAACGACGAGATGGCGTGAAAATTGCTGACATCCGCCGCAAGAAGCTGGTCAGCGTTCAATGTGATCAGGCCGACCACGTGCTGAGATATGAGGGCGGCATCGTTTGAGAAAATGCCGTTCGGCCCCGCCGGCAAGCACGGCTGAGCCACCCTGGACGGCGTGACCGTATAGGCTCCGCCGCCAAACCCCGACAACGAATAATTGCCCATACTGTCCGTAAAGACCATAAGCGGGGGCGAACCGGCAGCGACGAGTTGTGTGTCGGGAACCGGTTTCGAGACGATCGCATAATCGACGTTGCCCGTGATATTGGGGGTCGGTGTTGCTGTCGGTGTGGGCGTCCCTAACATGCAAGTGACCGAATCGATCCTGATACTTCCGGGAATGCCAAGAAGAGATGACCCCAATCTCCATCTGAGCCGCATAGGCAGGCCATTTGCCGCCGCCGGCAGTAACACTGTTGTCGTTACATAACCGGCCGAATTGCCCGACCACGCCATCCGGTTTCCGAGTGGGCTTCCGAAGCCTGAAATGATCGTCCCGTTGTAGCCGCCGGCCGTGAAGTTGCCGCCCGCCGTCAGAATGTCCTGATACGGAAAGCCATTGATGCTGATCTCAAGGACCATACCATCTAACCCGAGCGAACTATTGTAGTTGTTCCTGAAACTAAAGCTGCCTCCGCCTGCGGGCACAGCGATCGGCGGTGAGATCAACTGTGATTCGCCGCTCCCGCTGGCAATCGGAGCGAACGCATCATTCGGCGGGGTATCCGGTGTGGTACTTTCTGTCGCCCATGGAACTCCTGCCCCCGACACCATCGTCGTCCATCCCGCAGGAAGTGCCGGTGCGGTTACGGCGTCAAAATTCTCGCCACACGACCCGGGCGTCGGTGTTGCTGTCGGCGTTGCCGTAGGGGTGCTTGTAGGTGTCACCGTCGGCGCTGGATCGTTGTCGAATATAGTAACAATGGCTTGATTTGGGTCACCAAGGATCGCGCCCCCTGTCGGGTTTCCCAAGAGGACGCCAAAGATCTCGTCGGGTTCAGAAATGGCATCGTCACAGATCGTCACAGTAAAGGTTCTTGCAGGATTCATACCGGGTGGCCAAGAAATGGTGCCTGAGGCCCACGCAAAGTCCACACCTGGGCTGCATCCGAATTCTCCGGTCGCGGACATGCCTATGGTGGAATAACTTACGCCGACATTACCTTCGGTACCACCTACACGCTGAACCGTTATTGTAAGTGACATAGCGCCTTCGCCGACGCTATAGGCATTTGAACTGAATCTGAGTGCACCAGCATTTATACCGGTTCCTTGAATAGCATAGTCATACGGGTTCTCATCCGGATCATTATTAGCGATCGAGAGGGTTGCCGTGCGAATGCCGCTAGCGGATGGGGTAAACACGACCTGAAACGTAGTTGAACCACCTGAACCGGGAATAGGCGTTGTCGGATCGATCGAAAGATGAAAATCACTAGCATTCGTACCGCCGATCTGTACCTTTGGCGTTCCTGTCAATAATAGGTCGGTATTGCCCGTATTTTGAATTGTAAAGTTTTGGACAGCGCCCATTGATGCAGTGTTGACCAAGCCAAAATCAGTACCGTCCGTCGTCGATGGTGTCGCATCGCCATCCGCGATACTGATGCCATTACCCTGCACATCCATCTCCGGTTCGGGCCCAGGTGTCGGCGTTGGCGTCGGGATGTTCTGGACCTCGAAAGCACCGATATCGACGTGTGTGTTGAATTTTCGCGTGAAGCCTGTCCCACGCTGGTCTGTGGCCAGCGCCATCCCTACGGGAGGCGTACAGGTATTGTCAAAAACGCAGTCGTCACCGGCATCTATCGCCGGACTTCCGGCAAGCAGAGCTACGGTCTCTGTCCGGCCGCCATTATTGCCAGGCAACCCGAGCATCGGGTCGAGCGGGGACGCGGTCGTTCCGACCTGATCGCCGTTCACACCATTGGTAAAGCCGGTGCTGCCGTTGCCATTTCCGATCAGGTTATGACCCCGTGAGGAAAAGGTGCCGGAGACCTCCGTTCCCTGCGGAGCGATATTCTCGGCGATAATGGTATTCCTAATGTTCGTGCTGCCGAATAAATTGTAAATGCCGCCGCCAGCGTCGCTACCGTTTCCCTGCGCGTGATTGAAGCAAACCGTGCTGTCGATCATGGTCAAGCTACCCTGGAAGATATAAATTCCACCGCCGTAATTATTGGCATTACTGAAGATCGCATAGTTGTTGAAGATCGAGCTGTTGACTATGGTCAAGGTGCCTCCGTTGTTATAAATACCGCCACCGGAGTGTTCGCTGAAAACAAATTCAAACGGGCCTGCCTTATTGTTCGAAACCGTGCTGTTGGTAAGGGTCAAGGCGCCTACATTGTAAATGCCGCCTCCGTAGTTGGGGCCCGTGAGAATGGTCTCGTTGCCAGTGACGGTGCTGCCCGTAAGGGTCAAGGTGCCTTGGTTGTAAATGCCGCCGCCCCCAATGGAATTAGTGAGTCCGTTAGTGACGGTCATCCCATCGAGCGATACCGTAACGCCGTTAGCGATCGTAAAGATCCGGAAATTAGGGGTACCTCCGGCTGTGCTACGCTGAACCGTGAGAAGGTCCGCTCCAGGCCCTGTGATGTTGATGTTGGTCGAGAGATCAGCGAGAGCGTTCCCCAGATCTATAGTGTTCGGCCCGGGTAGGAACACTGCCGGATCGAACGTGATCGCGCTGGCGTCGACGTTAGAATTGGCCGTGTTGACTGCCTCGCGAAGCGTACAGCCGCCGATCGTTGCTGTACACATGCCGTCATCGGTGTCCGCCGTCGAATTAACGACAAACATCGACGCAGGCGGTGTTGCGGTTGCAGTTGGTGTCCCAGTTGCTGTAGGTGTCGGCGTCGGCGAAGCTGCACAGGAGTGGAGACTCGAAGCTGAATTACGAGGACTGGGCGCTACCGCCGAAAAATCCGTTGAGTTCGTGTCGCTATCAAGGCATCCTTCACTTGCTCTAAGGTCGCCCGTAGTGTTACCAGGCGCCGGTGCGGGTGATGTTTCTGAACAGTTCGCGGTGGGGCCGAATCCAATAAGATCAATTATAGTCGCTCCAGCGGGACACGCTCCTGTTAGCGCTGTCGAATTATTCACCAGAGCCACCTTTCCTGCGGTTGCGCTCATCGCGATAGCTCCGGTAGCATCCGGAGTCGGCAGCGGTGTCGTCCCTCCCGCCCCCACTGCTTCCTGAATAAGATAATATCCACCGGCCGGAATCGTACCTGACAGAATAGTAGCTGTCCATGTACTTCCCGCGGCAGATGCATATTGAACCGACCAACCAGTAACATCGATCGGACTATTGCCCAAGTTGAACAGTTCGATAAAGTCGTTCGTGTAAGTCGAACCTCCATTACCGCCGCCGCCATAGACCTGGCTAATAACAATGCCTGTTGAAACCAAAGGGGATCCGAGACCGGTTCTCAGCCCAGAGGAGGTGTCCGCAACACCCCGAACACCTGATGAAGGCGCCGTATATACATAATTTGTGTGAGACCACCTTTTGGCTCCATTTGGCCCCGCCGAAGGATCCAGGAGCGCGGAGGAGGGCAACAGCTCAAAGGCAAAAAACTGGTTTACCGCGTCAATGAAGTCAGTGTCGGCGGATTGCGGCCCTGCCCGCTCGGAACTTTTCGCGTATGTTGTCGACCCGAATATATTACTGAGGCCAAGAGTAATAACCGCAAGCAAAGTTGCGATTGCAAAAAAGGCGGCAACCGGTCTGGCGATATTCATCGTTTCGTCTCCTGGAACTGTTTCGGCAATCTTATGTACGCAATAAAATACGACTCAGGGCAGCTCAGTTAATTAAGCTAGAAAAGCAAAATTGGATTATCTGATCAAGGTGAGCCGGAACATATTGGGGCCGTGGAAGATATGGATAGAAGTGAGATGCCATCGCTATTCGACCCGTGAATCTGAAACGGATAAAGAAATATTTGTCGAATATCGGCCTTTCTGAACTTTGTCACGAGACCCTCCTTGGATCGGCCTGCACAAACAAAAAGGTTTTGGAAAATCTAATTACACGCCGTCACTTACGGCCAACGTCTTTCTAAGAGCAAGCTTTTCTGGATTAATTCATAGAAACTATAGGTCAACTCTAGTTTCATGTCAACCTTATTTTGCCAGCCCAAACACAATAGCAACAACGAGTTACATGGGCTGCTCATGGGCGGTGCCGTAGACGAACGCACTTGGTACTGCCGGTAGATCGATCCCGAGCTTACCTCAGTTCATCCACGGCCTCGCAAGTCCTCAGTTTTTGGGCGCGAGATTCCGGTCAACTCGACGCCATTTGCGGCGTCTCGGCCCCCGAAACAAATAAACTTGGTAAAAAGGATGAAAGCGATAGGACTGATCCTGAGATCTCTTTCATCCCCCTGATAGCTGTTGGCCTGGGGTCGAAAACCCGTAGACAACCGCCTCGTTCGACCATTCTGATAGGCCTCCGCGGGTGGCTTGCGACCCGACGCGATATTGGATCTGGACGCCGGGCTTTACGCCGGTATGTTTGAATGACCGGTTTTTCGATGTCCCGACGATCTGGTATCGATCTGCATCGCCGATCTTTGCTTCGATGATGTACGCCACGGTATTCGGTGTGTCGCGGCTGTCATATTTCAGCACGTTTACTCCATTAGAGTAGCCCGCTGCCGAGAGGTCAAAGGGTACCTTTGGTTTCACCATCTGCCGCCCCTTTACCGGCGGGTCAAAGCCGACCGCGTCATACTGGGCGGCACCGCATCTAGCTGCTTTCATCGCATATCTTAGGCTCTGCAGCCTCCTTAGCGACCGCGCACTTATGTCCTGTGCTTTTCGGGTTGCCGCAATTGAGGCTGCTCGCAGGGCGACCTGTTCGGCATCGGCCGCCGCCAGGTCATCGGCGTCTGCCGCAAGCCCCGCAGCAAATGCTAGGATCTGCTCAGCCAGCAGGCCGGAAACCTTGCCATTCGCAACCTGTGTTGCAGCGTTCCGGGCAAAATCAACCAGCTGTGCTCGTGTCATATCATTTGGAATAATTGATTTGAACCGTCCATTATTGATAAATATTGTTTGCAATGGAGATAGCATAATACGCAACATCTATAGTTGTCAATACAATTTTTATTAACACTGCTGAATTCTTGCTTTATCCCGTTTCCTCACGGCTCTGCCGCATCGCACGGCGGCGTGGCTCAGCCTCGCCGAGGCCGCTCCCCAAAAACTCCCGAGGCTACGCCTCCGATCGGCGAGGGGGGTGGCGTAGCCACAAGAAGGGGGGGGTACAGTTCACGGCGAGGCACAGCCACGCCGCACTGCATTGCGGCAAGCCGCGGAAGAAGGGGCCCGATGCGGCGGGCAGCAAGGTCAGAACCACCTGCGGCGGTTGCGGGCCCACCGCAGCACTGGCGGTATTGTGACGCCAGAACCGGGTGGTTGAAGATGGCATCGAGTATTTGATGGCAGCGTTGAGTAAGTTGAAGGTGGCGGTGAATGACGGAAGTTGGAACCGGGTGGTTGAAGGCGGATATTGATAGCGATAAATAATAGCGAACGCACTTACTTTGTGTATGCCTCTGCATTTTGGGCAGCATCTCCCGCACGGTTTTAACGGTCTTTTCGACGAGTTAAAGCCGTTTCAGTGCCCGCACAGTCTTTACAGCCCCTGCAAACTTGTTTCGGCTCGTTAGCTTTTTTTACAGCCTCTGCAAGGCCTTCCATGCCCTCAAACTTTTTTTGAAGCGATTTCAAAAAGAGAGCCACGGCTTCATTTTCTTCCAGACAGCTGCAAAAAGGCAGTAATACAAAAAATGGCTTTTTGGCGGTTCAAATGAAAATGTTCGTATCATTTCGCCGGTCATAGCCGTGATTCGACCGTTCGTTAAAAAAGCATCGCGGCGATCACGGGCATCGGCCTAAGCTTAAGCTCTGAAATTTTATCTGCGTATTACGCTTATCATTTATGATCAGGGCTACAGCTATCTTCATTTTTCTTATTTCAATACCTTTGTCAGTTTGGGCACAGAGCGGCGGTACGATCAACGGGACCGTCCGGCTGGGTAATGAGGACACGGTCCTTCACCAGGTTTCGATACAGATCGTCGAGCTCAAGCGAAAGACCACTACGGATACATACGGCGCCTTTGTTTTTACAAACGTACCGCCCGGACAATACACGTTGACGGCCCATCAGGACGGCTTTGCAAATGTGACACAAAAGATCGATGTAACGGCGGGCGGGACGGCGACCGCTGATTTTCGGCTGGTATTGTCGGGTGTCAAAGAGAGCGTGACCGTTACAGCCTCAGGTTCCGAACAATCGACCTTCGACGCTATCGCAACAGTAAGTTCGGTCGATTCGACACAGATCACTGAACGGGCCGCCGTCGGGCTCGGCGACGTTTTGAATAACGAGGCGGGTGTTTCTAAACGTTCCTCCGGACCGGGTACATCGCGGCCCGTCATTCGCGGATTCGACGGCGACCGTGTCATGGTCTCGTCGGACGGCGTCAATGTAGGTTCGCTGGCGTCGCAATCTGGCGACCATTCCGAACCGGTCGATACGCTCGCGGTTGAGAGGATCGAGGTTGTTAAAGGTCCGGCGACGCTGCTCTACGGCAGCAGCGCGATCGGCGGCGTTGTTAACGCCATCAGCGGCCATGACGAGGGCGCTCACCCGGGTTTTCGTGGATACGCATCGGGCATTGGCGGGACGAACAATAGCCAGGGTGCAGCGAGCGGCGGCCTGGAATACGGGTTCGACAACTGGATGTTTTGGGGGAACGGTAGTACGCAGCGGACCAGCGACTATAAGGCTGGCGGCAATTTCGGCACCGTTGAGAATACGTTTACCCGCAGCACGACCGGCGGCGGCGGTTTCGGCTATTTTGCAAAAAGGGCCTTTTTCAACACCAATTACAACTATTATCAGAACCGATACGGCATACCGCTCGATTTTGAGGAGGCGGACCCTGAGACCCGAAGCATCAGGATGCACCGCAATGATATCAAGTTTAACTTTGGCGTCAACGACACTGAATGGCTGGTTAGATCGATCAAGTTTACTGTCGACGTCAGCCGTTACCAGCATCAGGAATTGGCGGACGGCATTGTCGGCACGACCTTTAAGAATAATGTCGCGTCATATCGCGGAATGTTCGAACAAAAGCAAGCCGGCCACCTGAGCGGACGTTTTGGGCTCGAGGGGTTTCACCGATATTATTCGACCTTCGGCGAAGAGATCTTGATAGACGGGCCGGTAACACAGGACTCGTTTTCGGTCTTTGGCCTGGAGGAGGTAAAGATGGAGCGGGTTGCCCTTCAGTTTGGCGGCCGTGTCGAGACCAACCGCTACAACCCGGTAAACCCGGTCCTCAACAACCGCACTTTCACCGGATTTTCAGGAGCCGTGGGCGCCCGTTTTGACCTATGGAGCGGCGGAGCATTTGTCGCTAACTATTCACACGGCTATCGGGCAGCAGCGATAGAGGAACTCTATAACCACGGGCCGCATGACGGGACCCTGTCATTTGAGATCGGGGATCCTGCCCTCAAACCCGAGATCAGCAACGGTATAGACATCTCGCTCCGCCATCAAAACTCACGGTTCAAGGCAGAGGCCAATTATTTTTACTATGCGTTCAAGGATTTTATCTTCCTCGCGCCTACCAGCGAGATCGATCCGCGCAGCGGCTTCCCGATCGCATTATACCTGCAGGGCAACAGCCGCTTTACAGGTACCGAGCTGAGCTTTGATCTCACAGCCAATAAATATCTCAATATTTTGACGGGCATGGATTATGTAAATGCCCAGCTGGACACCGGGGAGCCATTGCCGCGGATCGCTCCCTTGAGGGGACGCTTCGGGCTCGATATTCATAACGGCGGCCTGAGCATCCGGCCTGAGTTTGTTGCCGTTGACAGCCAGGACCGCGTCTTTATCAACGAGACGCCAACCGCCGGTTATGGCACGGCAAATATTACAGCCTCGTACATACTATCGCGAAAGCATACCGCCCACATCTTTTCTATCGGTGGGTACAATCTGAACAACAAGCTCTACTTCAATCACATTTCATTCATCAAGGACATCTCGCCTGAGATAGGCCGGGGCGTCCGGCTCACCTATACAGCCCGCTTCTTTTAAGCCGCTCAACGATCGCGATCTGCAGTACGCCGGCGGGGACGATAGTTCCCGCCGGTTCTTTAAACCCGCCCTCCAGCCAGGCAAGGGGCTTTTCAATCTTCGTAAAACGAGCCTTGGTAATAGCTGGCCGGTTAATTTATGCTTATCGTTACCTCTTTGAACGCATATATAATAACTGTTCGCGAGTAACACAGGCGATCGTCGAGCTTCAAATGAAGATCGATCCCGATAGCAAACGGCGGCCCCCCGGATTTCCGGGGCGTCCGTTGACCGGGGGTCAATTACAAATTGCGGCAAAGGTGTCCGGTTTATTCTAGTTACCTGTTCTAAATCTTAGGAGGATTATTTGATGATCACACGACTTGCTGCGAATGCCCGAGTACGTTTTTTATTGTGTCTGATAGTTTTGGGAATTATCGCGTCGATATTTTTGATGCCCAGGCTTTTCGATACTAAGGCAGCCGTTCAGGACGGCAAGGGCCTCTACCCGCGAACTGTTAGTCACGAAGACGCATTTCCTTTTTACGACATTAGGGAAGTCGGCGGTGAGGACACTGGCCGGACGCTTGTCAATTTCAGGCAGGCGGCGGGCAAGGACGCATCGCAGGTAGCTGATGTGCGGGATGCGTTCGTTCGCGGTGAAGATCTGTTGAGAACACAGATACCGGCACTTAAGATTGATTACAACACGGGTATGCGTATCCCCGAGGTCATCGGGCCGGACCCGACCGCCGGGCGAGCATTTCTTACAAATAGGTCAAGCGCCAGACGCTCAGACGTCTTGCTCGATTTTATGCGCGGCAATAATTTACTTTTCGGCGCCTCCGGCGGGCAGATCGCACAGCTAAGTGTATTTGCCGATTATATGAACCCGGCCGGCAACATGGGGTTTGTCGAACTGGAACAGTCTGTTGACGGCATCCCGGTTTTTCAGGGATCGGTCAAGGCAGGGTTCTCGCGAAACGGCGAAATGGTGAGGGTCATAAATAATTTCGCACCGGCACTCGATTACAGCTCGCTGTCAACCGATTTCAGAGATCCGGCCGATGCTGTACGCACAGCCGCGGAATTTGCCGGTTACACGCTGCCGGGTGAGGGATTGGTTTTGAACAGGGCGGCAACCACCAATATCAAATCTGTATTCGGCAGCGGTGAGGACCCGATAACGGCCGAGAAAATGTATTTCCCGACCGAACCCGGCGTCGCACGTGCCGCGTGGCGCGTGCTGATGTGGAAACCGATACAGGCCTATTACGTAATTGTCGACGCCGAAACGGGAACGTTGCTCTGGCGAAAGAATCTGGCCAATGACCAGACGCAGACGGCGACATACGGTGTGTATACCGGCGACAGTCCCGGCCCCGCCAGCCCGACCGGCTCGACCATGCCAAACTCCGGCTTTCAGGGCGTTGCGGTACCCCGCACAACACTGACGCTCATCGGAAACGAAGCTCCTAACCCGGGAATGAACAACCTTGGCTGGATGACTGATGGTGCCAATGTGACCACAGGAAATAATGTCGATGCCGGGCTCGACATTGACGGATCTAATGGCATTGACCCCAGTGGCCGGGCCATCGGTTCACCTAACAGGGTTTTTGACTTTTCGTACAATCCGGCTCCGGGCATTCCGGACCCGGGTGACCCTCCGACCGGGACTGATTACCGAAACGGCGCCGTTACAAACATATTTTATGGTACCAACCGCTATCACGATGCGTTGTACGCACTCGGGTTTACGGAACCGGCCAGAAATTTTCAACAAAACAATTTTGGACGCGGCGGGCTGGGAAACGATTTTGTCCGGGCCGAGGCCCAGGATTCTAACGGTATAAATAACGCTAATTTCAATACTCCCTCAGACGGTGCGCTACCCCGGATGCAGATGTATATCTTCACAGGGCCAAATCCGGACCGTGACGGCGATCTGGACGCTGAGATCTACTTCCACGAAATGTCGCACGGCTTGTCAAACCGCCTGATAGGTAATGCAGGCGGCTTGAATACAGATCAGTCCGGCGGTATGGGTGAGGGCTGGGGAGACTATTTCGGCCGTACACTTTTGGCTACGTCTGACGAGGATATTAACGGGCTCTATGCATCCGGCGGGTATATCACATTTAGTTTCGCCGGCGTCGGGACCCAGAACTTTTTCTATGGGATACGGCGTTTTCCATATACTCTCAAATCCGTTGTAGGTGCAAACGGAAAGCCATATTATCCGCTGACATATGCCGATATCGATCCGTCTCAGTTGTCCACAGGTGACGGAGCTTTTCCGGAAAGCCCGGCGGGCTGGTCCGGAAACGGAGCGAGCGAGGTCCATAACATTGGTGAGATCTGGTGCATGATGCTTCTTGAGGTCCGCGGACGCATGATTAACGATCTGGGTTTCGCAACTGGTAACAATCGCGCTAATCAACTTGTGGTCGACGCGATGAAATTGAGCCCCACAAATCCAACATTGATCGCTGAACGCGACGCCATTCTGGCTGCGGACAATGCCGGTTTTGGCGGCGCTGACACCGCACAGATATGGGGCGGCTTTGCGACCCGGGGGTTGGGCTTTGGAGCAACGACCTCAGGTACCGCAAGCGTGAGCGAGTCTTACATTGTTCCCGGCGGCGTTCAGGTCGACCCTTTCTCGGTCAGCGATTCGACGGGCGACAATGACGGATTTCCTGAGCCTGGCGAACCCGTGCTCTTGAGCATCGCTGTCAATAACCCTACCGCCGGTCCGCTTAACAATGTGCAGGTAGACGTGACAGGCGGCGGTTCCGTCAATTATGGAACTATTAACGCCGGACAGACCGTCACAAACAATATTCCTTACACCGTACCTGCCGGCGTGCCATGCGGCAGCCTTCATCAGATCTCGGTCAATGTCACAAGTCCCGTAGTGGGCACAAATACTACCGTCAGGGTATTCCGGCTGGGCGTTCCGTCGGTCGCACCGGCAGTATTTACAAATTCGGCTTCCGTAACGATCCCGTCAGGTGCTCCGACGACGACGAATGGTCCTGCAACGCCGTATCCGATGAGCATTACCGTTTCGGGTCTGTCCGGGCCAAAGATCATGAAGGTAACGTTAAATCAGTTGACGCACACTTTCCCGGGTGACCTGGATATCCTCCTGGTTGGCCCCGCCGGACAAAAAATGGAGATATTGTCCGATCAGGGTGGTGACGTCGATATTACTGACGTAAATCTCACACTGACTGACTCTGGCCTATCATCCGTGCCGGGAGCTATTGTAAGCGGTGAATTCAAACCGACGGCCAATCTGGGTCAGGATATTTATGCTGCGCCCGCACCTCCGCCGATCTATTTGCTGCCGCCTCCGGGTGGTTCAGCAACGTTTGCCTCTGCCTATGGCACCGATGGCGCATCGCTTAACGGGACATGGAATTTGTTCATCATGGACGATCTGGCAACAAATGTCGGTTCGATGGCGGGTGGATGGACATTAACATTTGAATCAGGTGATTATTCATGTTCGTTCGGCGGACCAACGCCGACGCCGACCGCTACATCGACACCCACGGCTACGGCTACGGCCAGTGCGACCGCGACGCCGACGCAAACAGCGTCTTCGGATCCGACGCCAACATTTTCACCAACGGCGACAAACACCCCGACGGCAACACCAACGTCAACGCCTCCTCCTTCGTGTCCGGCAACGATCACTCAGTCCACCAGTCAGGCTGTCGTGGTGGGTTCAGTTGCTTGTACTAACGCAGGAGTTGGTTCTACACAAACCAGCTACTGGCGTGCCTTTACGCTGTCAGATTTTGGGGTACCGGCCGCAAGTACCTATAACGTCTCATCGGTTTCCTTCGGGGTGGAAACGGTCACAACGAGTTTGCCGATCACGGTCAATCTCTATACGACCACTGGCTTCCCGACCGGATTCCCTGGTTCGCTTACTCTGATCGGAACAGGGATGACTACGGTCGTTAACGCACAAGCCGGGACAGTGGTGAATGTACCGTTGACGGCAAGTGTTCCGCCGGGAACCTCGCAATTGGTGATGGAGGTCAATGCACCTAATGGAACTCCTACGCTCACTTTCTTCTTCATCGGATCGAACACGGCGGCGGAGACGGGACCGAGTTATCTGACTGCCCCGGGTTGTTCAATAACCACACCGACGACCACAGCTGCTATCGGATTCCCGAACATGCACATCATTATGAACGTCAACGGCAGCTGCCCGACCGGTGGAACACCTTCACCGACGGCGACTGCAACCGCCACGGCGACATCTACGACGACACCGTCACCTTCGCCGACTTGCAGCCCTGGCCCATGGCAATCGGGACCTGCCCAGGATCCGGCCCGTTATGCTATTCAGGGAGCCCTCGGCACGGACAATATGCTCTATATCGCCGGCGGCCAGTCCGCTGACGCGACGCCGGTCGTATTCGACCAGGTCTCGCGCTTTGACCCGGCTACCAATACGTGGAGTAACGTCGCTCCGCTGCCCACGGCCGTTAGCCAGGCTGCTACCGGAGCTGCGAACGGCAAGATCTTTGTCGTCGGCGGCTTCACCGGCGGCAGCAGTGTGACCAACATACTGCAGATCTATGATATCGCCACCAACACCTGGAGCACCGGAGCCAGCATACCCACTCCGGCCGTCGAAGCGGCTGCATCAGCAGTTGTCAACGGCAAGTTCTATGTGATGGGCGGTGACGACTTTAACAACGGCCTTAACACCACCTTCATCTATGACATAGCCACAAACGTCTGGACCACGGGTGCGACACTGCCTGATATGCGTACCAACCTTTATGGTACGGTCTCGGGCGGTATGATCTATGTCTATGGCGGTGTGGTACTGCCGGCATTCACGACAACTGACACGCTGCTGCGTTACGATCCGGTTGCGAATACCTGGACCAACCTCGGTTCGGCAGGTACAGCCGGAGCTCGAGGCAACTACGGCGGCATCTCGCCGTTCGGTGCTGGTCAACTGCTGATCACCGACGGAGCGAACTCTGCCGGTGTCTCAACCATGGCTACCCACATCTTCACGATCGGCACAGGTACGTTCAGTGCCGGCCCGGCGATGATCGGCAGCCGTGCAGGACACGCACAGGGCACCTTACCGGATGGACGGGTCATCGTAGCCGACGGCTTCAATACGGCGAGCACGACGACCAGTGCCGTCGAACTGATCGCCGGCTCTTGCTCGAGTCCAACGCCTACAGCCACGGCGACATCAACGCCTACTAACACGGCGACGGCAACGGCTACAGCAACATCGACACCAACAGGTTCGCCGACGCCGATGACGACGTTCGTCACCTTCCGGACCGGAACGGGCCCGAATGGTGAGTTTGTCCAGGATGAATCACAGACGGCATCGATCATCGTCGACCGCGGCGGTATCACGACCGGAACTTCGGTCATCAACTTTGCAACCTCGGACGGCACCGCTATCGGCGGTGCAGCCTGCGGCGGCGGTGTTGATTATGTGTCGGTCAATCAGATGCTGACCTTTAACCCGGGTGACACTCAGAAGACGGTACTTGTACCGATCTGTCCTGACTCACTGGTCGAAGCGACCTTTGAAACCATCAATCTGACACTGACCGGTGCTGATGTCATGCCTCCGGGAACGGGTGTTCTGCTTGCCAACGATACGGCGAACGATTACCTCAACACAGCGAGCATCGATATGACGCTCGGAGCGGCAGCTAATCCGTATCCGTCAACCATCACGGTCTCGAACGGTCCGCCGCAGATCGGCGGAGTGAGAGTAACGTTCTATGACGTCTCGCACGTATTCCCGGATAACATCGATGCCTTGCTGGTCGGCCCCGGCGGACAGAAGTTTGTCCTCATGGGTGACTCAGGCGGTTCATTGGCTATCGATCCGAATGCACCTGTGACGCTGACATTCTCAGATGCAGCCGGAGCGGTACTTCCGGATTCGGCTCCGCTGACAACCGGCATGTTCGAACCGACCAACTGGGAGACGCCTGTAACTGACTTCCCGCTGCCGGCACCTGCAGGACCGTATAACGAGCCTGGCAGTGCGGTCGGCGGCAGCGGAGTGCAGACCTTTATGGGCAACTTCGGGTTGATGAACTCGAACGGTGTCTGGAGCCTCTATGTTCGCGATGACGGCGGGTTGTCGAGCCCGACAGCCATTACCGGATCATTCGCAGGCGGATGGGGACTGCAGTTCATTACCTCGACGGCGGCGGGTTCCTCGATCTCCGGACATGTCACGACCTCAGACGGCCGAGGCATCAGGAACGCGAGGATCACCGTCTCGGGTAATTCGCTCAGCGAGCCGCGTATCGCAACAACGGGCAGCTTTGGCTACTTTACATTCGACGGCCTGACAGCCGGCGAGACATATGTGGTCACGGTCAACTCGCAGCGATACACATTCACCGCACCGAGCCGTGTCATCAGCCTCGTCGACAATGTCGTCGATGCTGACTTCACAGCCGAGCCTTGATCCTGGATCTTAGGTTCAGCTAAACAAAAGGGTGGTCTTAGGATCGCCCTTTTTTATGCATGTCAGTATTTCGGTATAATCAACATATAGTAATTACCCCGTTCGGAGGATATTCAAATGCGTGACGAAACCCTTTCATTCAATACATCTAACGGCCCTACGATGGCCTACACTGCGCTGGCCGAAACTCAGCCCGATAAAGCCATCATTGTCATCCACGAATGGTGGGGTTTGAACGATCATATCAAGGACATCGCGGGCCGGTATGCTGCTGAGGGTTTTATCGCGATCGCGCCTGATCTTTACCGGGGAAAGATCGCCAAAGACCCTGACGAGGCATCAAAGTTAATGCATGATCTAAAAACTGAAGACGGCCTCGACACTATCAGAAACGCGATCGACGCCGCGGCACTTGCGTATGGCATTTCACATTTCGGGATAACCGGTTATTGCATGGGCGGAACATTTGCCTTGCGTGCGGCATGCGAATTAGAGGGGCTCAGTGCCGCCGTTCCGTTTTACGGTGATATTCCCGGAGACGATATCCTGCAGAAACTGACTACGCCGACCATCTTTATCTCCGGCACACGTGATGCCTGGATCTCGCCCGAAAAGGTTGCCGTATTAGAGGACGCCGCGGAAAGATTTGAACTTCCTGTCCATTCGGTAAAATACGACGCCGACCATGCCTTCTTTAACGATACGCGCCCCGAGGTTTATGACGAAACCGCTGCCCGGGATGCTTGGGCGATGGTAGTCGGCTTCTTTAGCGACAAGCTTTGATCCGCTAACGTTCTACCAAAAGCCAAAGGGCCGAAACCTATAGGAGGGGTCGGCCCTTTGGTCATAAATATAAGTTGTAGGAATTAACTAGCGACTCTCAACTACGACATTTTTTTCATCAGATCGATTGACCATGACGGGTTCAGCTGAGGCCATGTTTGCCTTGCGAAGCTGCTTCTGGCGATACATTCCCGCATCCGCCTTCTCGATCGTTGCTTCCAGATCTTTCAAGTCGTCAAAATTCTCAAAAGCGTGGGAAACCCCGATCGACAGGGGTTTATAGACGCCTTCGATAACAAGATTGGACAATATCTTTTCCATTTTGGTCATTCGGGCATCTGCCATTTCAGAATCCAGCCCGATCATGATGACAAAGAATTCATCGCCGCCCCAACGGAAAACGAGATCCTCCCCTCGAATTATTTCACGAATGGCCCGAACTACAGCCCTTATGACTGAGTCACCGACCGAATGGCCATAGAGATCGTTTACGGTTTTTAGATCATCAATGTCAAAGAAACCAACACACCCCGAAACCGTTTGATCCTCCGAACCGCGTCCTTTCAGGTAACCGTGAAATGCATGGCGGTTGAGTGCCGTCGTCAATGGATCTACATGCGCCAGTTCTTCGAGTTTCTTGTGGGCTCTATGTAGCTTTTCGTTTGCGATCCTTGCATCCGCCAGCACTTGTTCGAGCAGGACGATCACCATGCCAAAACCGAGTAGGATCTGCAACACGAGGTCGATCACCGAGTTGTAAGCTAAATACTCGGTTTCTATAAAGACATATTTCCCTGCCGAAAAGATAACAAAATACTTAACCGAGTCAATGACCAACAGCGACAGCGCCACAAGCATTACCTTCCAACCGAAAGACTGCATTTTCGCCCGCCACACCGCCGAAAACGCGATCATGAAGAATCCCGACAGGATCAGTGAATGCAAATTAAAGATCAGGTTTAGATCATTACTCAGAAACGGCAGGCCGAAAGCGACAAAAATAAACGGCAGAACAAAAGATTCCTGCCAGATCTTCATGTCGTTATTTTCCGTCAGGCTACGGCATCCGGCGACCAGAAGAAAACCGAATATGTATTCCGTCAAGAAATACAGGCTGAATAGCTGGGTCGAATATTGCTCGTAACTAAAGGACAGGCGCAGGCAAAAAAGGGCGAAAGATAAAAAGAGCCATGCGTTTGTCCAATGTTTGAGAGCAATGACCTTGATCGAACGGCGCAGAAATAGGGTCAGGAGTGTTATCAGTGAGACTCCTGCAAGTTGAATGATCAGGCCAAACTTCGATTCCATATTTTGAACAGCTTCGGAACTTATCGTCGATTAATCGGGAGACGGTTTGATCGAGAGCATGGCATATGGGAAACCACCTAGTAAGTTTAATATATAGAGTGGGAAGCCGTCTATAGTTATTTTACAAACATTGTTAATATTTGTTTATCTGGCAGGCCGGCTCGGGCGCCGAGTTCCCGACATTTCAGAGCGGCAACGGCATTAGCGGCCCTAGCGCATTCCTCGATGGGTTCACCGGACAATATCCCGTAAAGCAATCCGGTCCTGAAAGCATCGCCGGCTCCGGTCGTGTCTTTACAGCCGTTTGGGACTTCATAGCCGTTTGTCTCAATAAATTCACCTTCGCAGAGAAAGATTGAGCCTGCCCTACCTTTAGTTATACCTACCAGGCCGCAGCCGAAACGGGATCTGATCTCACTGAGCGCCTTTTTTTCGTCATCCAGGCCTGTTAGCTTTTTAGCGAATTCTGATGTGGCCGTTATTATGTCAACCCTTGGCAAGAGTCTCTCGATGCCGTCAAAAATGTTGTCAATATCTGTGGACACGATCACGTTACTGCTCCTGGCAGCTTCGGCCATTTCGATACATGCCGCAACGTCATGGGCGGTGAGATGTAAGATCCTGCCGCGTGTCGCTGCCGAGATCGGTGCGTCGTGCCTATCGTAAGAGAGCTTTTTGTCGCGGTTCCAGATGATCGTCCGCTCCCCGGTTCGCTCATCGATGATGATGAACGCAACCTGGGTCGAGGCTCCGTCAACCCGTTCGGCAAACGAAATGTCGACGCCCTCATCGATCAGCGACCGCATACCAAATTCTCCCGCCTCGTCCATTCCGAATCGTCCCACGTAGGCCGTCCTGAAACCCAGCCGTTTTAGACCGACCATTGTGGACGCTACTTCACCGCCAGCCGCTCTTAGGTATCCGGTAAGCTCGACCTTTGAATCGTAACGGGGATATTCGGATACACTTATCAGATGATCGACGGCATTGGTTCCGAAACCCACGACGTCGAATTCTGCGTTTGGCAAAAGCTTGAAAGGGAACTTCATATTTCAACAACGAAGGGCAAAAGGTACCCATCGATCCAGCTGTAGAGTAAACTTCATTGACAGGTCTTGCCAAACCATAACTATTCAAGTTAGATTGATTAACGCACCGGTCTTTCTGCTGGATGCGGCTTGGAATGCAAGTATATCTTTCGTAATGGAGAGTTGATAAAAAGAAATGCCCATATCGAAATGCCCTGAATGCAGCGAAGATGTTTTTGTTGACGCAGAAACTGAACAGGATGATAATGTTACTTGTGACGAGTGTGGTGCAAAGCTCGTCGTTGTAGGCTTGGACCCGGTCGAACTTGATCTGTATGAAGAATCGGACGGAGACCGTTCGAGGGCTGATGACGGATTTGGTAACTACGATTACGACGACGGGGGTTTTTAACTTTTCTTCTTCATCAAGCTACCCTGCGAGGGCGGTCAATCTGACCGCCCCTATCTGAAGGATCTGGTCATTTCGACCGATTCTCTATAACACTCGGATAATTTTCTTCGTTCGTACCCAGTGATTTCCCGCATTCTGGATCCCCGCCCGTTTGGCACACCGTTTGTATGGAATTAAGGTAGTCGGGAGTGTTTTGACTGCCTGACTCGTCATAATTTTGGGAGGTCTCCCTGCCCCAGATCATCTGCAGATCACAATGAAAAAATTAGGCCTCAGCAAATATCGGATACAGACAAAAGTTTTTCTGATCCTATTATCGGTTACTGCCCTGTTGGCGTCGGTGCTATCTATAGTGTTTGCGGCCCGTTTATCCGGTTCCGCATTGATCTCGCTCGCCGCCGCGGCTACGGTATCTGCATTTATCGGCAGATTTCAGATACGCCTTCCTAAATCGAACGTAATTTTGCCTGTCGCAAATTTATTCGCGTTTTGGGGAATGATCTGGTTCGGCCTTGCCGGCGGCATATCGCTTGGCATTATTGCCTCACTCTTTTCATTTTGGCCAGTGAGAAAGGAAAGAGGACATGATCTTTTCACTGCTTCTTGTGGTGTCATAGCAACTGCTGCATCGGTCGGTGCATTGGCTCTGATAATTGGCTTCGGCCCTCTGGCCGGTGATCTATCATCGGGGCTCGAACCCTATGCAGTTAAGTTGCTCTTTGGCGGCACTGCAGTTGTAGCGATCGCCTACGTTGGCGTTAGTAACGCCCTGATCTTTTTGTTCCGTCTACTGGAGAGTGAGGAACAAACGCCGGAGCTCAGTCTCGCCCGTTTAGGCCAGCGCTCGATCGCCGTTTTATTGGTGGGATCGGCCACCATTCTTGTTTGCCTGCCATTCTTTCAGTTTGGGATCGAGTTCGGTTTGGTCTTCGCTCCGTTGGCGATCTTTGCAAATCTGGCATACAGCGTCCATCTTAAACGACTCGATCAGACAACAAAACAAGTTTCTGACTCAAGCCGGATACATCTGGCAACCGTGGAAGCACTGGCGACCGCCATCGACGCCCGCGATCAGGTGGGAATGGGCCATGTTCGCCGGGCACAAATATACGCAATTGGGATCGGTGAATTGTTAGGGCTGCCTGATGACGAGATCAAGGCCCTTCGCACCGGTGCGTTGCTTCATGACATTGGCAAGCTCGCGATCCCGGACCATATATTGAGTAAACCGGGTAAATTGACCGCTGCGGAAATCGAAAAGACCAAGATCCACGCATCCGTCGGGGCCTCGATACTTGAGAACATTGATTTTGGTTATCCTGTCGTTTCGACGATCAAATATCACCATGAATGCTGGGATGGAAGCGGCTACCCTGAGGGTCTGCGAGGCGAAGAGATCCCGTTGACCGCCAGAATACTTTCGGTTGCTGATGCATATGATACGCTCCGCGGAGCCCGGCCATACCGGCCCGCTCTCACACGGGAAAACGCCCGACAAATCATTCAGGAATGGGCTGGTACACGTCTCGATCCGACAATAGTTCGCTATTTTATCAAGAATCTTGCACAGCTTGAGGCTGAGATCGACCTCCAGAAGCTTTCCTATTCCGGGGACGAACCGGTCAATATTGTGAATACTGCGAGCAGCCAAGGCTATGTTGAGCAGATCAAACTCGCGAACCGTGAGGTGTTCACTCTTTATGAGTTAGCGCGGGAATTCAGCTCGTCGTTCGATCTGCAAGAGACTCTGGGGCTTTTTACAAAGAAGATCGGTGAATTCGTCCCGTTTATTACATGTGCCGTATTCCTTCTGGATGAAAATAAGAAATTTGCCACTGCAACTCACGTCGATGGAGAAAATTCAACCGTTCTCACAGCCCGCCGTATCAAGATCGGCCAGGGAGCTACCGGTATTGCTCTGAAATCGCGCGAAACCGTGCAAAATGTTGATCCGGACCTGGATTTTTCATTTTCACACGTTGAATTGAGCCAATATTATTCAACGATGGCGTCCGTCCCGCTCATTGCTGACGAGGAGTTGATCGGGGCAGTTTCTATTTACTCCCGAGAGATGGCAAGTTACGGCGAAGAGCATCTAAGATTGCTCGAGACCATTGCAAGGATAGCCGCCGAAGCGATCAGCAAGACGCTAAAACACGATGAGGTAAAGGCGCATGCTCTAACAGATACGATGACCGGCCTGCCGAATGCCAGAAGCCTGCAGATACAGTTTGAGAAAGAAGTTGGACGAGCAAGCCGCGCCGGTAACAGCTTCCAGCTTCTAATGCTCGACCTTGACGGGTTCAAGGCCGTAAACGACTCGTTCGGCCACAAGATCGGTGATGACGTTTTGAACGAGATCGGAAAGGTCATACGCGGACAGCTTCGCGATTATGATTTCCTTTCTCGCTACGGAGGGGATGAATTCGTTGCTCTGATACCCGAAACCAGTCGCGAGGATGTGTTGGATCTCTGTAACCGTATTGAAAAGGCAGTCGGTGAATTCAAACTGATGGTTGAGGACGGCAAATTTGCGTCAGTCGGCGTTAGTCTCGGTTCGTCGAGTTATCCGGTCCACGGCGAAACATTTAATCAAATGATAGTCGCGGCGGACAAAGCCATGTACGAAAGAAAATCAAGACGAAAAATGATCAACCCGGCCAAGCCGATCAAACCTAAAGCTGTGCAAATTGAAGACACTGCGTATGATCGATCTAACCTCGCAGATAACGACAATTTTATTGTCGAGCTGGATGAAACTCACGTAGTTTCAGGCGCTATCAACTAAAAAGCCTGTGAGAATCTAAAATGCAGGTGCCCCTGACGCAGACGATAGGTGGCATTTGTGCCCGCCGCCTGAGGGATCAAAAACTCCGGCGGATTCAGCAGATATCCATAGTCGACGCCGAACTCGCCCCCAACCGGTGTCTTAAGCCGGAAACCTAATCCAACCGTATGGGTCCAAACCGCCCGTTGGTTCTGTCCGGCTACATCGCCCGGCATCACCGACGGACGGTGAAAGATGTCGCTAGGTTTGCGAAATACATTTCCACCGTCATAGAAGGGCACAGCCCTTATCGATGCGCTAAGCGGCACACGAAACTCAAGATTAACGACCGCAAGGGCATTACCGCCAAAGGGGACCGTAAACGGGTCGAGCGTTACCGGTTCACCCTTGCTGTTCCGATACGTACCCGTTGGCGTGATCACGACTCTCGGCCCCGCCTCGTCAAAATCAAATCCCCGAAGTGTGTTTGAGCCGCCTGCGAAAAAACGCTCGCTAATAGGGAGCAGCCCGTCCAAAGAAGGGTAATTCACACTTGAAAAACGGTCCCCGCCAGAAAAGACTTTTGAGACACCCAGGATCGCTCTTGCGGCGAATGTCGAATTGTTCAGAGCCGGGATACGATAATAATAATTGTAGCTGACCTGAAATTTCTGAAATCCAATATTCGCTCCCAGAGCCGGTATCGATACACCATAATCCGCCGTCAGATATGAGCCATTTGTGGGGTCACTGGCGTTATAACGGCATGGCTCGGTCTGATCGCCCTTCGCGATGAGGTCGAGCAACGAGTATACCGTCGAACAATTTCGCCGCGTATCACGGACGAATGTGGCAGAGAATCCTGAGATGCGTGTCCGCTGATCGGGAAGTAACAGGTCTTTTACCAACAGACTGTCGACATTGTATAGCCGAACATCCTCAAACCTATAACGAAGGAACAAAATGCTTCGAGCCTTCTTGCTGATCGTTCGGTTTGTCTCGGCCGTTAGCGACAGACTGTTTATAGTTGGGTCCCCGGCGGGTGCCCCATACTGATCTATTGGATTGCCGTTTTCATCAAGGCGTTGAACGATCCCAAAAGTGCCTTTATCGAAAGCTGACCGGAAAAAACGGGTTACGGTCGAATCCCGCTGATACTGAGCAGAGAGAGTCAAGGGTGCAAACCGTTTCGGTCCGTCGTGTATGAACCTCGGATTAACAAAGTCGAATTGTACCAATTGCTGCAGTTGGCTTACCTTTATCCGGGCCCCGCCCTGCCACAAACTGCCGAAGAGGTTTGCGTGACGAATAGAGAAAAAACCACTAAACCCAAAATCCGTGGAGTATCCGCCGCCATATGTCATGAGACGCGGCGGCTGTTCCTCAACATTTACGATCACATCGATCAATCGATCTCCATTTGGTGCGTCACCGGCCGGCTCCGGCTTGATATCGACGCGGGAAAAGGCGTCGGTCGAATACAAATTCTGTTCGCTTGAGTAAATATCAGACGACCGCAGATATTCGCCCTTCTGCAGATTTAGCGCCCTTAATACCGCTCCGGTACTAGTTGCTTCATTGCCGTTAATAAGGATCCGGTTGATCACGACCTTTTTACCCTCGTCCTCTACTTTGAACACGATCTTTACATTCCTTTGGCCTTCGGCCGGATCATTGGTCGACTCGACCATTGACGGAATGATGCGGGCATAATAATATCCCTGATCGGAGTAATATTCCGAGAGTTTCCGGGCTGCGTTTCTCACACGGACCCGAGAATAGTTTCGGCCCTTCATATCCGGCAGCTTTGCAGCAAGTACATCGGTTTCTATCGCTTTGTTGCCCGTAATGGTGACGTCGCTTACAACCGTCGGCTCACCCTCCTCGACAATAAAAGTAATGATCAGATCTTCGCCGTTCGGCGTTACGCCCTGATTAACATAGACCTGGGCATCGCGATATCCGAGTTCTGACATCAATGACCGTATCGTCGCCACGTCGTCCTCGAGTCTCGCCGCGCTGGTATAACCGCGGCCATAGCCAAATAACGGTATTATGCCAAGTATGTTTGCTTCCTGTGACGCGAGGACTGTACTGATGTCCTCGGCAGACAACTTATCGGTCCCCTTAACGCGGATATCTGTAAGACGAAGATGCCGGTCAAGGTCAACGCGGTATTTGACCTCAACCTTTCGCCCCATCAACTCTTCCCCGCCAAGGAATGAGCACAAAAATTCACTTTCATTGGCAATGACGTTACCCTCGCTATCCGCGAGCGGCGGGGTGACCGAACAAATAGGCGTCACATTGGCAAAAAAGTAGCCCTGTTCCTGATAGTAATTTTCGAGGCGGCGTTCGCCCTCGACAATGGCCGAATAATCGAGAGTGCCGTCGCGTTTTATGGGGAGAAGTTTTGTTTGAAGCGTTTTTCCGACCTTGGATTTTTCGGAGTCGACCGCAACTGTGACCGTCGGGCCAACCTTGCCGGCCATTGAGATAGAGATCGTGTTCGAATCGGTGTCATATGTTACCCGCGGATCGTCCAGTTCAGGAGCCAGATAATCTTCCGTCCTTAACAGATCGCGGACCCTGGCGACGTCGGCCAAAAGCCGCTCGCGTGAAAAGTACTCACCCTTTTCCAGTTTCAAGGTTTTATCTGGAAAAGGCTTGTCATATCCCTGAATGTTTTTTGTAAAACTCTCTACCTTAGCCTGAGTATTTGGCGTTACTGTGAATGTGACACCGACATCGTTCTGGTTCTGGAGCGGCCGCGTCTCGAAACTTACCTCTGATTGATAAAACCCCCGATCACGAAGGTAGTCAAGGATCTCGTCAGCACTGTCTCTAAGCATTTGCTCGGTGATCGCAGTTCCGGGCGTGAGCACATTAAGCTTAAACATCAGTTCCTGTTCGGTAACCTTGTCACCGATGGCGTCGGCAACAACGAAGGTAACTTTTTGAACCTGCGTTTTTCGCTTGATATCAAATGTGAGGTCGACGTGGCCACTCGCATTCAATACGGCGGCAACGGCGACGGTTTCGATCTTTTTGGTTTTATACAGTGCCTCGATCGCATCGCGTATCCGCGGCGTGGAATATACAGGCCCGAGGGCATCGCGGGCGATCAGTCGAAACTGTTCGCTCACATTGGTCTCCCCGCCGGCCGCGGCGATCACTATGTCGACCTTGTCAATTTCCAGTTTTTCGTACTTGTTTTGTGAGAAAACCGGTATAAAACATAGCGTAAGGATCAAACAACTCAGTACGAACAAGAATGCCCTTGACGCATTGCCTCGCGGCCGGCCTTTGAAAAGCACGGTCACAGTCGGTTTTGTTAAGATCCCCTTACCTTGTCCCATCAAATGCGATCTAAAGTTCCCGTCCGCCTCTTAAAATCTCTTTCGGAACCGAATTTCAAAACTAAAATTGTTACGTGCCCGCGTGACATTGCTCAACGAGCGCTGCTCATACTGAGCTACCAAAGACAACTTATTCGAAACCCTGTATTCAAACGCCAAAACCTGATTCTGGTCCTGTGAGAGATTGGTCGAATATGTCACCCGTAGGTTGTTATTGATCTGGCGTCCAACCGTTAGTCTGGCGGACGGGTTGATCTGCTGCCCCGAAATGATCGGATCGATCTCAAAAACATTCAGGCCAAAAAGTTTATCGGTCGCTTTTCGCGCCGGGTTGTTGATAATGGTATCGGTCAATATCTCAGCAGCCGTATTGATCCCGGTTTGAGCTAGGGTCGGGATGCCGCCGGTCGTGTTTGTCAGGCTGCCGGTCGTAATAAGCGAAACCACGTCAGCCTGCGGCAACGCCGGACTCGAGCGCACGGTCGCCGAAAGCAGCTCAGAATCTTTGAGCGGTCCCGAGAGATTTACAAAGATCTGGTAGCCGCCTATCTCAGATTCGGCTTGGAGATTAATGATCGGATCAATAGCCGTATCCGGCGGGAATTCCAGGGTCCCGCGCTGGACATCGTAACGGTCCTTTCTGAAAAAGATGGTGCCCCTATCGGCCGTAATGCGGCCTGCCAGACGCGGATCGTTGGCGTCGCCCGTAAGCGTCAGCGAGACTGACGCTGTCAGATCGGCAATATTATTTCGCACGATCAGAGCGTCACGGCCCTCAATAACCAGGTCGAAGCGCGGTGCGTTTATAGAGCTGCCGCCCGATGTAAGTACGGCTTCGCGGCGCCCTCCGACCAAATTTGCCAGATCAATATCTTTAGAATATAGACTTCGCCGGGCAAATACCCTGCCGGCGATCGTCATTTGAAGGTCATCGTTTGCAGCCTGACGAATTCCGGAAATTTCGAGACGGGCATCGCCCGTCGTCAAAAAGTCTTTTGGCAGGGGCACCGTCACATTGTTCCCGTCTAGTGACAATCGAAAGGTTTTGACCGCAAGCCCATCAAGAAGGCCGCCCCCGCTCGCGGTAAATTTTCCGCCGCCCAGGTATCCGGTCGCATCATCGACCTCGAACTGATTTGACGTAAATATCACCCGTGCTTTCAGCCGTTCGACAGTAAATCTATCAGAACCGAGAAATGTCGCGACCGAGCCGTTTACGAGATTTGCAGTGCCCGAGAGCCGGGCGGTCGAGTTAGGGCCGGAGAGGCGGACCGATGTATCAGCAAACCCTGAAAAGAACGTATCCTTGGTAAGCAGATTGAGCAATTTCAGGTTTACGCGTCCATCGACTGCGAGGTTATTTATGCCGTCAGCCGTAAGAGCTTTGACACCGACAATGCTCATATTTGAACCGCCGCCTCCAAACATTGCCTTTTCAAAATTGATCTCACGTGTGTTGAACCGAATAACTACGGGCTCGACCGCCGAGAGGGGCGTGTCCTGTATCTGGAGGGATAACTGCGAAAATTGGGCGCTGCCGTTTAGATTTTCTGCCGTGTATACGCGAGTTCCATTGGCGTCCAGGTGGGTCAGATCACCGCCAAATTCTACTCTGCCTGTTCCGACACCGGTGATCGACAGGTCCTTAAGCCGCGGAACAAATGCCAGGAACGGTGCGATCGAGCTCTGATCAAAATCGGTCGACATCGTGAATGGCATATTCTCGCTGCCGAAATTCAATGATGCATTGACGACCTGAGGATGGCCATTCAGATCTGCTGTCAATTGTGCCGTAAGGACCTGGCCCGCCGTTTTTCCGATAAAGGAAAGTCGCCCCAGGGCCTCACCATTTATCAGCACATTCGGTGCTGAACCGTTGAAATTGACATTGTAAGTGGAGTTTTGCTGATAAACGCCGGTCGCTTTCGCTGTGAGATCGACATCGCCCGTTATGACGGGGATGTTGTCATTCTTTGGCAGCAGGGCAACGAGCAGCGGCATCGGAACGGCATTCCCGCCGAGATCCAGGTCAAAGGCTTTCGTAATTTGATCATAAGTGCCCTTTGCGGTAAATCGCCCGGCGCCAATGCTCATTTCCGCCCTCTCGAGATCGATCTTCGAACCGCTAAAGACTGCCTTAACATTCAGGCCGTCGAAAGCCTGGCCGGCAATGGTCCCTTTGGCGGCAGCCAGATCAATGGCCCCGGTTGACCGGCCCGGCAGCCCGCTGATATCCACGGTCCCGGACGTATTGCCGTTGAGATCGCGGATCTGCTCCGGCAGAGCGATAGGCAAGGCCGCAAGCAAATTACCGGCATTGATGTTAGTTAGCGTTGCTTTGACCGAAATATTATTGCTGCCAGTGCTAGGAATGTTTGCGCTAAAGAGCGCACTTCCACCATCCGTTTGCAGCAGCTTTCCGTTAGTAAACTCAACGCCGGCGGGCGAAACAGACAGATCGGTGGTAACGCTGCCGACCGACCGGCCGTGCATTGAGATCGAGTCCAGCGACGCCCTACCCTCGACAGCCGGATCGTACATATTGCCGGTCACTTTACCGTCAAATTTAAGGTCACCTGCCAAAGCGACCTGCATCGAATCAAGCTGATCCTCAAGCTCGCGTGACAGCCCGATAACGCGTGCCATGCGGTCGATCTCAGAAGCATCGGTCGAACGAAGAGCGACGGCCAGATCAGAGTTTTCGTTTCTGAGGTCGAACCGCCCGGTTGCCGACAGATTGCTGTTCGGCGTATGCAGGTCTGCCTGATCCACGTTTACAAGCCCGTTTACCGCGCTCAGGGCGACCTGGCCGTTGACAGGTATCAGGCCCTGGTCGGCGTTGCCGGCGTTTGCCTTAATACTAGCGTTCAGAGTTCCGTTCGCTGTGCTGAGATCAGTTCCGCTAAACGTTAGGTTGACGCTGCCGGTGGTTTCACCCTCGACAGGCGTAACGCGTCCGCCCTGCAGTGCAAGCAGCTTAGCAATATCAAGATTCGAAAAATCACCGGCGATCGTCGACTGAGACCGTTTGTTAAATGCAACAACTACCTCGCCCTTCACCTGGCCATTCATGACATCGGCGTTTACTTCGTTCAGCGCCAGCCGGTCATTATTAATGTCGACTTTTGCCTGTGCGGACCCGAGGGCGATACTGCCGAGTGCTCCGCCGCCGAGGCTCATATCGGCAGTCGCCCGGTACCGTCCCGACGGTTCCAGGATGAAAACCGGTTTCGCAAATTTTACGGCCTCGATGCTGCCGCCGTCCGGCAGCTTGTCTGAGCTTTTGATCGCCACCGTTCCGGCGTCGATATCGTCAGTGCGGGCCTCGACCCTGCCCTGACGGATGGTCAACCGGACGCCGCCGATATTCAGGCTGCCGAGCACCGCCGCATCACTATCGATCTTAGCCACGCGCAGCTTATCGGAATAAATGACCATCCCGGCCCTGGAATTTGCGATGTCCACCGACGGAGCGTCGATGCCCTCGACCCGCGCGCCGTTGACGTCCCACAGGTCCGCCTTGAGCCCGTCCAGCTTTACATCCGTTGTCGCCGGCAGATCAGTAAGGTGAAGGCCGCTCGCCGAAACGTTCTTTAGCCGCGTGTCCTTAATATTTCCGGTCTCGGACCTTACGCCCTCGAGGCTTACATCGGTCCGGCCGTCGTGGTTCTTTATCCGCACATTCTTGCCGGTTATCCCTTTTAGGCTGACGTCACCGGTCTTGAGCGAACCTGCGGTACCATTCGGAGCCGAAAGCTCAATACCACCGCCCGGCATCGAAAAACGCAGGCTGCCGGCGTTCAGATCAGTAAACTCGGTATCGCCGATCGAGAATCTTTTGGCCCGGCCATTCGCCGCCCCGGCCCTGAGTTCACGGTCGTGATATTCGGCAAACGCATCGGAAAGGAACAGGCCGCCAAGCGATTTGGTGGCTGTACCAGCGGCGGCCGCCTGGAGCTCGCCGAGCCAGCGAAAATCGGTCCCCGTCCCGCGAACATTGCCGACCAACTGCAAAAAGTCGACACGAAAATCCTCAAACGTGAGCATCTCGGCGATCGCCTTGCCGTTTGCCTCGTAACTAGTGTTCGTCCCATTGACGGTCGCTGCGACATTGAGCGCCTTTAGATAAACGCCGCCGGCCCGCAGGGCCTCGGCATCTACCTGGCCATCCACCTTATAGCTCTCACCCTCGCCCGAAACCTTGCCCTTAAAATTGCCGACACCAAACAGCGAAGACCCCATCGGGAAAATGCTCGACGCCTGTGTCAGGTCAACCGTCGATCGAATATCAAAGTCGTATTTTGGCGCTGACCAGTCGGTCAGCTTGCCCGTAAGGCTCGATTCGCCGATCGGTGTCTTAAGATCGAACCGTGTAAAATCGGCCCCCTTGTCATCGGCCACGCCGCTAACGCGCAGATCTATGTTCTCAACCGAACTCTCGTCATATGTGAAATTAGAATCCGTCGACGAAAGGTCAAAATTATATCGCCTCGCGTCATCAGGCACGGCAAGGTCAGTGGGTGACAGCAGAAAAGCCACATTCTTTGCGTTCCCGGCGATCTTTCGCGAAAGATCGCCAAAATGGACAACGCTGTCCTGAAGCGAGAGATCGACCGTGTCGTATTTGAAATTGACCCGGCCACCCGGTTCCTGCTCGGTTAATTTAAGGTTGGCAAAATTCGATCTGCCGTTCTCATCAAACTTGACCCACGCCTCGGCACCGCTGATCACGGTCTTATCAATGCTGATATCGCGGCTCAATTGCCAGGCATACAGGTTCTGAACGGTCAGTTCGAGATGTGCGTCGCGGATAAAAAAGAGCTTTTCGCCGCTGACCCGGTCATTAAATGTCGCATTCTTTAGCTCAAGCTCTAGCGGATTAACAGTGACGCGAAAAACATCGGCGGTAAAATCGATGTTCATATCCGCCATTTTGGCTTTGAATTGGTTCTTAATATAGGTGTCGAAAACGCCGTATTTATAAGTAACGACCGAGAGTAAGATGGCGATAATGGCGACGATCGCAATAACCCCCACTCCGATAACAGCTCGCCGGCGTGTAAAGAAACGCCGCGACGGTGCGGAAGGCTCGGCCGCCGGCTGTTCGCCGCCGTTGTCAGCTCCGTCTTCGATCTCAGGATCTTTTGGTTCGTTTTCCGCCATCTGCTGTCAGCGCCTGTCAGGGCCCGTTGCCTACAATTTGACCGTTTCGACGATCTCGAGATCAAAGGCATCAAGGGCACTCACCCTGGGCGGATGATTTGTGATGAGCCTGATCTTTTTTACCCCGAGGTCCTTTAATATCTGTGCCCCGATGCCGTGATCGTGCACCTTGCCAAAGCCCGTCTCTTGCCGGGCCGATTGAAAGTCAATTCCCTTTTCCTGCATCAGCGAATATGTCTTCAGCTGATTGACGAGGTCGAGGTTATTCTCATGCTGCCGCAGGTAAACAACCACCCCGCGGCCTGCTTCTGCGATCTTGCTGAGCGAGCCCTGCACATCGTCTGAAGCCTGCCCCAGCGTCGCCCCAAACATGGCAAAGGTCACATTCTCGGTTTGGACGCGAACCAGCACGGGTTCGGTTGCATCCGAAACGTCGCCCATCGCCATCGCTAAATGGGTCTCTCCATTGACGATATTCTCATAAAGCACGGCGCGAAACAGGCCGTGCCGCGTGGGCAGATCCGTCTCGACAACGCGGCGCACCAACAATTCCTTTTCGACACGATAACGGACGAGTTCGGCGACCGAGATGATCTTGAGATCATGCTTGGCGGCAAACGTCTCAAGCTCAGGCATCCGCGACATCGTGCCGTCGTCGTTCATTATCTCGCAGATGACAGCCGCCGGCTGTAAACCCGCGATGCGTGCCATATCGACACTCGCCTCGGTCTGCCCGACCCTCACCAAAACCCCGCCGTTCTTTGCCCTCAACGGAAAAACATGCCCGGGCCTGGCTAGATCCGCAGGCCTCGTCGCGGCGTTAACAGCCGTCAAGATCGTCGTTGCCCTGTCCGCCGCCGAGATGCCCGTCGTCACACCCTCGCGGGCCTCGATCGAGGTAGTAAAAGCCGTCCCCATGCTCGACGTATTCTCAGTCGTTTGAGGGAAAAGCTGCAGCTCGCTGCACCGCTCCTCAGTCAGCGGCAGGCAGATCAGCCCGCGGCCTTGGACCGCCATAAAACTGATGATCTCGGGCGTCACCATTTCCGCCGCGCAGACGAGGTCCCCCTCGTTCTCTCGGTCCTCGTCATCGACGATGATGATCATTTTTCCGCCGCGAATGTCGTTCGCGGCGTCCTGTATAGACGATAGTGACATCTTATCTAGCCTGTCCGGCCCTAAAAACCGGCGTTATTTGTAACTAAATCTTAACCAAAGACGGCGGTTTTTGCGAATAATAGGATTTTGGGGAAAATATGATAGGATTTTGGAATGCTTCACCCAATCGCAGCCGAAATTATCGAGATGATCGAAGCCATCGAAGCCGCCGATCTCAGCCCCGAAGACCTGGCCGCCACAACACGGGCCATAGCCGAAAAGATAGCCGCCAACCCCGATGTCGCAACCCAACTTCCGCCCGGCCTCGTCGACTCTTTAATGAGTACCTCAGACCAAATGGATCAGAACTCAGCCGACGCCAAAAAGGCCGAACGCCGGTTAGCCATCGCCGAACAAAACGTCCGAATAACCCAAGCCGAATTCAACCACCTCGCCGATGAGCTCCTCGATAATCAGGACGACGAGAAGAAAGGTAATTGAGGCGTCCCGATAATGTAGCCGCCGGTTTCAAACCAAAAAAAAATTATTCCCGCAAATAGATCCTTGCGTCTCGCCGGCCGCTAAGTGAGGCCACCCTCGCCGACGAATGACTTCAATCAAACGTATCAGAGCCTACCTCGGCCGCCTTAGCGAGATCAAGGAATGGATTCCGACGGCTTAATATGTGGGGATTCGAGGTGAGGGTCGGATGTCAGTCCATCGGGGGGTAAATGGCGACGATCTTTAGCCGTCCTTTCTCTTTTATTAGATCCATCTTGAAAAAAAGGAGAACACCCTCATTAGGCCAAACCTCGATCATCTTTGTTCCCACAGGGTAATCAAAAAAGAGCCCGCGATTTTCCTCGACTTGGGCGTGAAAATCGTTTTGAACGAGCGAGAATTTTGCTTTGGGATCAGTTTTTCTTTGGGCAGCTCGTTCCTCCCACGCAATTATTCTTAGTTCCTCGACAAGTTTCTCAAACTCAGCGATTTGTTCTCTGAATTCACTTATCGACTTTGGTTCTAAACTCGCTTCGTCGAAATTACCAAAGAAGTCCCATCTTAGAACATTTGGCTGGTCTTTTAATCGATCCTTCAGTTTCGAGCTGATAGCTTTTACGTCGATGTCATCATCGATGGATTTCCGTCCGCCGGCCAAATAGGTCCCGATCTGACTATATAGATAGAAATAATTGATCGCCGAAGCATACTGACGCAGATAATCATCGGCTGTTGGATTAATCGACCTCTCATCCTGCTCAGGTCCTTTCCAAAAATCCCTTCCGAACCCCTCGCATTCTCTGGTGGTCCGGCAAAACGATAACCGGCGGTCAAAATCCGATACAAAATTCACCTTTATTAGCGGCGTGACATCCAACGTCTCGCTAAAGCGATTGAAAAATTCAGCGGCAAGAGCATTTGCTTCTTTTTCGTCCGACGGTGAAAGCTTTGCCGGCACGTTTTGACCGATCACCGACGTCAGGAAAACCAAAAGGCCGAAACTAACACCGAAAAAACGTTTCATAATGGCGAGCTTAACTTAAACACCCGATGCCGTAAAGAGGCGCGGGGCCCCTTGATGAGAGGCATGTGCTTCGCCACGTCGATATCGAGATCTTGAGAATTCGCGGCCGGACTGCCGCTTTATGCGAATACGGCGGCGTTAGCCGCGGGGCCGGCCCGACCGTTGCCGCCCGAATAAAAAGCTTGACAGGCAAATGGGGTCGGCCTAAACTCAACGTCAGACTCTTGAATTACATATTAATAGAATGGTGACGTTTACCCGCAAACGCTTATTCTTCTTTTTCGTGATCCTTTGGATCGCTGCTACAGCTCTGGCCGGTTTAAGGTCACAAGCCACATCGGCGGTCACGGGGCATTCACCGTTGGCAGCACCGGCCTGCACTCCGGCCGATGTGATAACGGATGGCGGATTCGAAATTGGCGGCGTTCCCAGCACTATCTGGACCGTTCCGCAATCGTCCACCAACTTTCTAACGCCTCTGTGCACTGTCCAATCTTGTGGGGATGGCGACGGAACTGCGCCTCCTCGCTCGGGGGCGGTTTGGGCATGGTTCGGGGGTGCTACATTTCCTGAAATGGCGGCATTGGGCCAGGATGTTGTGATCGCCCCAGGAGCGGCGCTGCTGCACTTTTGGATGCGTATCGGCTACGTTAGTGTGCCGTATACCGACGTCTTGCATGTCAAGGTCGACAATGTCACTGTGCAGAGCTTTCCGGAACCCGCCACCGCCGAGCCGGAATACACCGAACGGTTGATCGACCTTAATGCCTTCGCCGACGGTACCTCGCATAATATCCGGTTCGAGTACATTGGACCGACCAATGGCTATGCAAATTTTGTGGTCGACGACATTTCCCTGCTGTCTTATGGGCTCTGTCCGCCTCCGACAGCTACCAACACGCCGACGTCGACGCCGACTTTTACGCCGACCCACACGCCGACCGTGACGCCTACGTTTACCCCCACGTTTACTCCGTCAGCCACAGTAACCGCAACCCCTACTTCTACGCCAACCGCAACCCCGTCGCCGCCGGCAAACCTTGTCAGTTTCACCTCGGCCACGTTCAATGTTAATGAAGGTTTCACGGCACAGATCGGGGTAACCGGAAGCCGGACATATGGGGCCGAAGCCACCGTTAGGACCTCGGATGGCACGGCAGTTGGTGGTGCAACTTGTGGCCCGGGGGTAGATTATATATCCGTCAACCGAAACCTATCCTTTACATACACCGACTATTTCTATAAGGAAGTTCTCATTGTCACTTGTCCCGATACTCTCAGAGAATTCGACGAAACGGTCTTGCTTACCATCCTGCCCGGATACAACAGCGTGGTAAGGCCTCCGTATGAGGCGGTGTTGACTATTTACGCTAATCCTGGTCCCCCGCCACCATCGCCCGGCCCGACACCGATCCCGGCTTGTCCGCTCTCGTACACTTATTCGAACTACGCTCCCATTGTGATGAACGACTTCGTCGAGCCGCCGAATGTATCAGGTCCATCTACAACCTCGATCCAGGTACCGGATGTGCACTTGATTAACAGCGTCACTGTAAAGTTACTTGGCATAAATCAAAACCATCCTGACGACGTTGATGTCATGCTTGTCGGTCCAAGCGGAGAGAATGCCATCATTATGTCCGATGTGGGCGGCAGCACTCCTGTCGCCGGAGTCGATCTGACGCTCGATGACCGAGCTCCCAGCGCTCTACCCAATGAGGGTTCCTTGGTGAGCGGATTTTTCCAGCCGACCAACATCGGGGGCGGTGACCTATTTTATGGTCCGGTACCGTCGGGTGGATCATCTCTCTCGGTTTTTAACGGAACGCAGTCTGACGGCAGATGGTCGTTGTGGGCGGTGGACGACACGA
The DNA here is from genome assembly GCA_963834975.1 of Blastocatellia bacterium. GTDB lineage: Bacteria > Acidobacteriota > Blastocatellia > Pyrinomonadales > Pyrinomonadaceae > OLB17. The sequence continues at coordinate 436,001 of CAWIDZ010000003.1, read as the reverse complement.
GCAGCAATGTCGGCAGTCTTGCAAGGGGATGGGAAATAACTTTTCACGTTTGCCCCACCGGGTCACCGACGCCCACATCGACCCCCTCGCCAACTCCTCCCCCTGAAACTTGTTCTTCCACGGGTGTCTTGGATACGATGTTTGACGCCGACGGTAAAGTGATCACACCGGTCCTTGGTTCGGACGACGACGCCTATTCAGTTGCCATTCAAGCTGACGGCAAGATCGTCGTGGCGGGAGGAAGCTCTGATGAGGTCTACGGCTACTTTAGCCTGGCCCGCTACAGCAATGCCGGCAGTCTCGATCCGTCCTTTGCGGGAGGTGGCACCGTGGCGACATCGTTCAACCGCCCATATTCAGGGGCCAACGCAGTCGCCATTCAATCAGATGGCAAGATCATCGCGGCTGGATATGCGTCTGACAGTTACGGGGACCTTAGCGGTTTCGCACTTGTAAGGTACAACACGGACGGCACCCGTGACACAACGTTCGATGGCGACGGCAAAGTAACCACCCAAATTGGCTCGAGCAGTTCTGCATATGCCGTTGCGATACAGCCAGACGGCAAGATAGTCGTGGCCGGCGAGACCCATATGGTCTACGATGACTTCGCGGTTGTTCGGTATCTGCCCGACGGCAGCCTCGATCCAGGTTTCGGTAACGGCGGGATCGCAGTGACGGATATTACCCGTACGGATCGAGGGCGCTCCATAGCGATCCAGACTGATGGCAAGATCGTGGTGGCAGGTCACACTTATGATGGGTCCAGAGATTATTTCGCTGTTGTGCGCTACAACTCAGACGGCAGCCTCGATACGTGGTTTGATCAAGACGGCAAGGTAACGACCTCGATACTCGGCCAATTCGATCAAGCCAATTCAGTCGTACTCCAACGAGACGGCAAAATAGTTGTTGCCGGTACCAGCCTTTATGACTTTGCGGTCGTGCGCTACAACCCCGACGGCAGTCTGGATACCTCCTTCGATGGTGACGGTAAGGTGACAACACCGATCTTTGCAGGGAGTGATGACCGGGGTTACTCTGTCGGTCTTCAACCGGATGGCCGAATCGTCGTGGTTGGTGCGAGCAATGACAATACCGGAATAAACGAAGTTTTTTCGTTGGTCCGTTACAACCCGGATGGGAGTCTCGACAGCACATTCGATGGAGACGGGAAGCTAGTGACTGATGTAGTGGAAGGTGCCAGTGACCAAGCATTTGCGATTTCGTTACAGCCTGACGGTAAGATTGTGGCGGCAGGTTCTACCGGCAACGGAAGTAACCATATCAGTGACTTTGCGGTTGTTCGCTATGGCTGTGAGGGGTCTAGCCCGTCGCCGACTCCGACTCCGACAAATGCGCCCACCAATACTCCGACTGATACACCAACGGCGACGCCGACAGCTACATATACGCCCACCTCGTCCCCGACGCCAACACCACCGCTGAGATCGCGTGCGGATTTTGACGGGGACGGCAAGACGGATATGTCTGTTTACAGGCCGTCGGAAGGCAATTGGTATTGCCAGGCTTCGACAGCAGGGTTTACGGCAACACATTTTGGTGATTCGGCTGACGTACCGTCGCCGGGGGATTTTGATGGGGACGGCGTTACCGATATCTCGGTATTCAGGCCTTCCAACGGTTTTTGGTATCGAATAAACAGCAGTGACAATGTCGTGTCGTTCGTCAATTTTGGCCTCAACGGCGATATTCCGCAGGCCGGTGATTATGATGGCGACGGGCTTGCTGATCAGGCAGTTTTTCGCCCGTCGAACGGTACCTGGTACTGGCTCAGAAGCACCGACGGTCAATTTGCGGGTCGGCAGTTCGGGCAGAACGGGGATAAGCCGGCGTCGGGTGACTATGACGGCGACGGCAGGCACGACCTATGCGTTTTCCGCGACGGGACCTGGTACGGGGTCAACAGCTCGGACGGATCATACGCGGCAGAAAGGTTCGGCATCGACACCGACCTCGCCGTGCCCGCCGATTATGACGGCGACGGACGTGACGACATCGCAGTGTTCCGCCCATCGGACGGCAACTGGTATTTTCATTACAGCGGCAATGGTCAATACGGCGGCATCCATTGGGGACAGATCGGTGACGTACCTGTTCCGGGCGACTATGACGGGGACGGACGATATGACGTTGCTGTTTACCGCGACGGCATCTGGCACATCAACGGTTCGTCGAGTAGTATCGCCCCCTATCCGTTCGGCCTGAACTCTGATATGCCGATACCCAAGATGTACGTGAGATAGATAACACGTGTCAAAAAGAGGCAAGACTCTGATGAGACATCATATCCTCCGGCGCAAGGCAAGGCCCTCCATTTTGTTTTTGGGTGTAGTGTGTCTGGGTCTCTTTGGGTTAGCCGCCTATTCGTCAACGTTTCAGAGCGACGCGAATGTAGGGCTCGCACACGGCTCGTCTACAATTAACGAAAGCCCCATCGGTTTTACTCTCATTGAAACGCCGACGGCAACGCCTACGTGCTCGCCGGTAATTCTCTACGATCAGAGCGACTTTGCCGGTAACGCGTTTACCAATTCACAAAACTACGAGCCGGCACAAAACAATGCTGATAATATGGCAGCCGACGATTTTGTTGTACCCAATGGCGAAGCCTGGACCGTGAACCGCGTGGTGGTAAAGGGACGATTCTCGTTCAACGGCGGGCCGGCAGATTCGTTTAATCTAGCATTCTTTACCAATTTGTCGGACCTTCCGGCATCACCCGTACCTGGCGGCAGTTTTGATGCCTTACCCTATACGGTCTCCGGAGAAGACTTCACCTTTGATCTGCCGTCCGGAATTCAGCTCGATCCGGGCAGGTATTGGGTTTCGGTGCAGGCCAACATGGACTTTAGTACTCACGGTCAGTGGGAGTGGCAGGACAGGTTAGTCCTTGCAAATGCGGGTGCCGCGTGGCAGAACCCTCTTGGTGGTTTCGGAAATGGCTGTACAACTTGGGCGCGGCGAGGTGCTGTCTGCGGTTTCGCTCCAGGTGTTCCCGACCAGGTATTTTCGATAATGGGATACAGAAGCGGGTGTTCAACGTCTACTCCAACGCCGACCCCCACTCCTGGGTATACTATGGAGATCGTTCCTTCGATGCTCGATGTTTGTATCTTCACCACAGGAAATTACACGGTAAACACGACATCTATCGGCGGTTTTTCTGAGCCCATTTTTCTCTCGCAGAAGAACGCGCCGGCAGGTGTAACGTTTAGCCCAAATCCGGTAATACCCGGCCAAAGCTCCACAATGACTGTCAGCACACCAAGCCATGGCGGTAACTGGGATATATATGTTCATAGCACGGCGGGGGGATTTACTGCCAATCAGGTCGTCATTCTTTACGTTTTGTCCGGAGGCCCCGGTTTCGCTAACCTCGTAAATCCGACAAACGGAGCTACGTCCCAACCGGTCAGACCGATGTTCGTATGGGGACCAGCGCAATCTGCCCGAACCTATAGGATCGATATTGCAACCGACCCAGGGTTCACCAATATCGTCCATACTGCGAGCGGAATAGTCGGAACGACATATGAAGAAGCCGTACTAGAGCAGTCGACGACATATTACTGGCGTATCGCAGCAATGAGCGCATGTGGAAGTACCCTCACACAAACGAACTCGTTCACGACCGCAGGCCCCACACCAACACCGACAAGTACTCCAACGGGAACGCCATCACCAACACCCGCGATGGGCTCGATCACAGTCGATACCTCGCCCGCCGGGCGTTACTTTTCGGTGGATTCGGCCACTTATTCGACCGCACAAACTTTCGAATGGGAAATAGGCAGCAGCCACACGTTGTCGATAAAGACCCCGCAAGATATCTCCCTGGATACACGCTACCGGTGGGTGTCATGGAGCGATGGTGGAGCAGCGACGCATTCCATTGTGGTGGGCGCATCGACTACGCTTACTGCGGATTTTCGATCGCAGTATCAGCTGAAAATGTGCTGCAACGGACCACGCGGAACTGTCACTCCACCAACCGGCTTCTTCGATTCAGGGCAGTCTGTTGTAATAAGAGCGCTTCCCGCGGTCAGCTTTTCCAGATGGTTGGGAACCGGTCTCGGGAGCTACAACGGAACGGCTATATCAGCTACCATCGTGATGAATAATCCTATTACGGAAGAGGCGGTGTTCGAAGGCGGTTTTGGGACTTCGACTCCTACGGCGACACCCACAGCTACGGCAACCCCACCGACTCCGACCGCAACCCCGACAGAGACGCCCGTCTGCGAGAGACGGATCAGCTATACCGGTCCGGCCGAGGATATCCCGGATGATCAGGAAGCTGGCGTCAATCTATCAACCGTCGTCAATGGGATGGGAACTATCACTGATCTGGAAATTGACTTCACCGGCGGCGACTTTACGCCGGATCCGACGTCCACCCGCGTGCCGGTGAATCATTCGTGGGTAGGTGACCTGCGATTCACGCTAACGTCACCGGCAGGTACTAGCGTAACCTTTCTTGATAGGCCCGGGGTACCTGCTTCTGTTTATGGTTGTCCCAGCAATAACATAGATTTCCTGCTCATCGGTGACCGCTTTACACAACCCGTCGAAGACCAATGTCCGGGCGATTCGTCGTATGGGCCACTTTGGGGAGCATTTCGACCAAACTCTCCCCTGTCGGCATTTCACGGAGAGAATGCCGATGGTGTCTGGACTTTGAATGTTGCCGATTTACAAGCGACAGATACAGGCTCGATCCGCAAATTTGATCTGTTATTCAGAGGCCCATGTATCTCCCCAACGCCGACATCTACCACCACCCCTACGTTTACTCCTACTGCGACGACAACACCAACGTCTACGCCGACGGACACGCCGACCGCGACAGCGACAGCTACCCCCACGCCGCCTCTGAGATCGCGGGCGGATTTTGACGGGGACGGCAGGACCGATATTTCTGTTTACAGGCCGTCGGAAGGCAATTGGTATTGCCAGGGTTCGACAGCAGGATTTACGGCGACACATTTTGGTGATTCGGCTGATGTACCGTCGCCCGGGGATTTTGATGGGGACGGCGTTACCGATATCTCTGTATTCAGGCCGTCAAGCGGGTTCTGGTATCGAATGAACAGCAGTGACAACGCCGTATCTTTCGTCAATTTTGGCCTCAACGGGGACATCCCGCAGGCGGGTGATTACGATGGCGATGGGCTTGCTGATCAGGCCGTCTTCCGCCCATCGAATGGCACCTGGTATTGGCTCAGAAGCACCGATGGACAATTTGCGGGTCGGCAGTTCGGGCAGAACGGCGACAAACCGGCGGCGGGTGACTATGACGGCGACGGCAAGCAGGATCTGTGCGTTTTCCGCGGCGGTACTTGGTACCGGGTCAATAGTTCTGACGGATCATTCCTCGCGGATAGGTTCGGCATCGACACCGACCTCTCCGCGCCCGCCGACTATGACGGCGACGGCCGCGACGACATCGCAGTGTTCCGCCCCTCTGACGGCAACTGGTATTTTCATTACAGCGGCAATGGTCAATACGGCGGCATCCATTGGGGGCAGAGCGGCGACATACCCGTCCCCGGCGACTACGACGGCGACGGCCTTTATGACGTCGCTGTTTACCGCAACGGCATCTGGTTCATAAACGCCTCGACCGCCGGGCCATCGGCGATACCATTCGGCCTGGCCGGCGATCTGCCGATACCCAAAATGTACCTTCGGTAAGGAGGCGAAAAATGCCAAATCTTCTTCACTTATGGACTAGAAAAACGACCCGTAGATTGTTCGCTCTCGCGGCTTTGGTGTGTTTCGCTGGGATACCCTACACAGTCAGGACTCAGAGTTCACGCGACGGATTTGACCCGCATCCGGATGGGGGGCCCTATTTCGAGGTCCGTAAGATAGCTGTGCAGGCTGATGGCAAGATGCTGATCACCGGCAGCTTTTCGTCGCTGGCGCCAAACGGAGGACCGCGAATACTTCGGGCAGGCTTTGCTCGTTTGAACCCGGACGGTACATTGGACGAGGCATTTAACCCTCAAATTAACGGCAATGTAAACTATATCGCCTTTCAATCCGACGGTAAGATCCTCCTTAGCGGCGGTTTTACAATGATAGGAGGGCGGGCGCGTCAGTATATAGCCAGATTGGACCCTCTCACGGGCGAAGCTGATGAGTTCGATGCCCAAATTACCGGCGGCGACGTAAGCGCTATAGCTGTCCAACCCGACGGAAAGATCATCATTGCAGGGAGATTCGACCACGCCGGCGGACAAGCAAGGCAAGGTGTCGCACGGCTTGACCCAGTTACGGGCCTTGCCGATAGTTTTAATTCTTCTATAGACAACACACCAACGTCGATAGCCATTCAAACAGACGGAAAAATTCTCATTAGTGGATATTTTTCTCATGTCGGCGGTCAAGCAAGACGCGGGATCGCCCGCCTCGACCCTGTTACCGGCATGGTTGATGACTTCAATGCAAATCAAGCTGGGGGCTCCATCCTGGGGATCGCCGTGCAGAATGATGGAAAGATCGTGGCAGTCGGAGGATTCACTACGCTGGGAGGCCTGCCCAGACGTGGGATAGCGCGGCTCGATCCTGATACGGCTCTTGCCGATTCTTTTGACCCGAATCCTGATTACCCAGTCAATGTCGTAGCGGTCCAGGGCGACGGCAAGATCGTTGTAGGCGGCTGGTTTGACAACATTGGCGGGCAAAACCGTTCTGGCGTTGCCCGGTTGGACCCGATCACGGGCAACGCGGATGGCCTGAGTTCCAGCGATACACTGCTGGTTTTCGGGCTAGCCATCCAGAGTGACGGAAAAATAGTAGTCGGAGCGGTGACTCAGCCGCCTTATACGGATGTCGCGATCAAGCGACTGGAGGCAGATGGTAGGGTAGACAAAACACTCAAGGCTCCGTTGGGAATTAACAGCCTGATATATGCGACAGCCATACAGCCCGACGGCAAGATCGTAATTGCAGGCGAGTTCGACTATGTCTCGGGTGTGTTTCGACACAATATCGCGAGACTTAATACTGACGGTTCTGTTGACCTGGCGTTCGATCCCGACGCCGATGGGACAATATATGCTTTGGCTATACAAAACGACGGTCGCATTTTAGTGGGGGGCTCGTTTGCGAACATCGGGGGACAAGATCGGAACAGGATAGCTCGGCTGAACCCTTTTAACGGCTCGGCGGATGGTTTTGATCCGGACGCTAATGGGGCAGTCAAAACCATAGCGATCGGGCAAGATGGAAAAGTTCTCGCAGGCGGGCAATTTGACATTATAGGGGGGCAAACCAGACATTTTATTGCGCGACTCGACGCAGTTTCGGGGCTTGCAGATCCCTTCGACCCGGATGCCAACGGTGCCGTCGAATCTTTGGCGGTACAGGCGGACGGAAAGATCCTTGCGGGAGGATCGTTTGCAGGCACCTCCAGCATCGGCGGACAGAACAGGAGCCATATTGCTCGGTTGGATCCTGACACGGGTGGGGCAGATCCGTTCGACCCTAATGCGAACGGAACCGTCTATCTGCTGGCCCTCCAATCAGACGGCAAAATAATAGTGGGTGGACTCTTTAGCGGCACAAATAGCATCGGCGGACAACCCAGGAACAGGATCGCCCGCCTTGATCCCGTAACCGGCCGCGCCGACCGGTTTAATCCGAGTCCCAATGATCGGGTAAATTCAGTAGCCATCCAAGCCAACGGTAAGATCCTGGTCGGCGGTAAATTTTCAGGACCGGACAGTATTGGCGGTAGTGGTCGCGACTTCTTAGCCCGTTTAGACCCTGTGTCCGGCCTGGCTGATTCCTATGACCCTGAGCCTAATGCTGCCATCACTAGCCTATGCCTGTTGACTGACGGTAAGGTACTGGCCAGTGGACCGTTTTCGATTATCGGCGGGGGGCGTCGCTCCCGCCTTGCCCGGCTGACCAATAATGAAGGCTCAGTTCAAAGCCTGCAGGTGACATCGAGCAGGATCTCATGGACGCCGGGCGGAGCACGTCCTGAAATGTTTCGAACCTTATTCGATTACTCGTTGAACGGGATCGATTACTTTTTTCTCGGCAACGGAGCGTATTCCGGCGGAAGTTGGACTCTCGATGGAACTGACTTTCATCCGGACCAGAACATTCTCTACCGCGCCCGCGGTTATGTCGCGAGCGGCATGAACAACAATTCTCAGGGTATTACCGAAAGCCTTAGCGGCAGCCTGGCTGTGGCTGGACCAACGACCCCTACCCCGACGGCGACGGCCACTGCCACGTTAACTCCGACAATACCGCCTACGAACACGCCCACGGCGACAGCGACGGCGACAGGGACGGCCACGCCAACGCCGACACCTTCTCCATCGCCCACTGCCTGTAATCTCGTTCGGTTTCAAGAGAACTTCGATAGTGTGGTCGCCCCTCAACTGCCGGCGGGATGGCTTTCGTCATTTAACGTCGGATCCATAAATTGTGATCCGGGGACAGTGTGCAATTTGGGCTCCGATTGGATCACTGACACGTCAATGCCCTCTACTGGGCCGAACGCGGCCTTTCACGATGCCCCGGCATGTAGTACAGATTCGTATCTCGACACTCCGCCCTTCGAATTGGGCGGCGGCATTCTATATTTTCGCCATTTCTTCGATCTGGAAGAAGAGTACGACGGCGGCGTAATCGAGGTCTCGGTAGATGGGGGTCCGTATGCCGATCTCTTGGCTGCAGGAGGCTCATTTAATTTCGGTGGGTACAACGGTACGATCTCACCGGATTTCATGAGTCCTATCGGCAATAGGCGAGCATGGACCGGTAACTCACAGGGATACGTTACTACGGCTGTAATTTTTCCGTCTGCCTACCTCGGCCACACAGTCACTCTCCGTTTTCGGCTGACCACTGATTGTAGTGAGGGCGGCGCGGGATGGAGTATCGATTCTATCGAGTACGTTGATAACAGCGGTTGTCCAACTCCGACACCGCAAATGTTCACGCCGACAGCGACGAGTACGGCAACGCCCTCGACACCTACACCGACCCCAAGTGTTTCGCCTTCTCAGACACCGACTCCAACCGTTTCACCGTCCCCGTCACCGACGCCGAGCGTAGAGTGTACTCCATCCGATGCGATCAATGACGGAAGCTTCGAGAATGGGGGCCTTCCGAGCACAACTTGGAACGACCCTCAATATTCGACCAATTATGGGACCCCGGTTTGCGATATGCAGTTTTGTGGCGATGGCGGGGGAGTTTCGGTGCCTCGCTCGGGAGATCACTGGTTGTGGTTCGGCGGATCGCAGCTGCCCGAGTCGGCCGCGATCGGACAAGATCTCATCATCCCAGCCGGAAATGCTTCACTTAGATTTTGGATGCGGGTGGGTACGGTTTCGGCTCCTTTTACTGATGTCCTTTACCTGAAAGTGGATGACACCATTGTTGAAAGCTATCCGGAACCAGTTGCTGCCGATCCGGCCTATGTACTTTATGTAATAGACCTTAACGGTTTCGCGGATGGAGGATCACATAACCTTCGGTTCGAATATATTGGACTCACGGATGGCGTTGCCAGCTACTCTTTAGACGACGTGGAACTGTTGTTTTGTCCTGCATCTGGTACCCCGACTGACACGCCGACAAGCACTCCGACGGCATCGCCTACTCCGACGTCCCGGCTTAGATCAAGAGCCGATTTTGATGGTGATGGCAGGACCGATGTGTCTGTGTATCGCCCATCCGAGGGCAATTGGTATTACGAGGGGTCGACGTCGGGATTTGCCGGCGTGCATTTTGGCGAGGCGACCGACATTCCGGCCCCGGGCGACTTTGACAACGACGGCAAGGTGGATATTTCAGTCTATCGGCCGTCAAGCGGGTTCTGGTATCGAATGAACAGCAGTGACAATGCCGTATCGTTTCGTCAATTTTGGCCTCAATGGCGACATCCCGCAGGCGGGTGATTATGACGGCGATGGGCTGGCAGATCAGGCAGTTTTCCGCCCGTCGAACGGCACCTGGTATTGGCTCAGAAGCACCGATGGGCAATTTGCGGGTCGGCAGTTCGGGCAGAACGGGGACAAGCCGTTAACGGGTGACTATGACGGCGACGGCCGGTACGATCTGTGCGTTTTCCGCGGCGGGACATGGTATCGCGTCAACAGTTCTGACGGAACATTTTCAGGCGAAAGGTTCGGCATCGACACCGATCTCCTCGCTCCCGCCGACTATGACGGCGACGGCCGCGACGACATCGCCGTGTTCCGTCCCTCGGACGGCAACTGGTATTTTCATTACAGCGGCAATGGTCAATACGGCGGCGTCCATTGGGGGCAAAACGGCGACATACCCGTTCCCGGCGATTACGACGGCGACGGCCTTTATGACGTCGCTGTTTACCGCAACGGCGTTTGGTTCATAAACGGCTCGGCCACCGGGCCATCGGCGACAGCGTTCGGCCTGAACTCTGATATGCCGATACCAAAGATGTATATTCCATAGCCAGAATAAAATGCTTGACAGTAAAATGGGGTGAGCCTAAACTCAACGTCAGACTCGTATATACAGATCAATAGAATGGTGACGTTTACCCGCAGACGCTTATTCTTCGTTTTTGTGTTCCTTTGGACCGCTGCTATTGCTCTGGCAGGATTAGGTTCAGAGGCCACTTCGGCGCTTAATGGGCTGGCGGGCGGCACACCGACGGCCACGGCAACCGGCAGCCCGGCATGCTCACCGACCGGGACGCCGTACACCTTGTATAACCAGAACGACAACCCGGCACCGACTCCCGGTGGGATCATCTCACAGGCCTTCGTAGGGCTAAGTGATGCGTACAGTTCAGTAGCGGCAGATGACTTTGTCGTACCGGAAGGACAGACGTGGTATGTGTCGCAAGTAGTTGTGGTTGGCGAATACAACGTCAACGGTTTTCCTGCGCCGAGCTTCGACGTGTTGTTTTATGTTGACGCCAACACGTTACTGCCCTCCGGTGCCATTCAAGGCCGTTACCAGAGTGCGTATGTAGACGCTGAGGGTACGTCTACCATCACACTGTCGAGCCCGGTCGTACTCTCGCCGGGCACTTACTGGGTGTCAATCCAGTCCGAGCCCTCGGAATTAGCTCACGCTCAATGGTTCTGGGACAACAGGGCAGTCGTGTCAAACTCAGGAGCCGCATGGAAGAACCCTGGCGGGGGCTTTCATACCGGCTGTGGGGCATGGACCCGAAAGACAACATGTGTGCCGACAACGAACGGCCCTGACCAGCTATTCGAGCTCATCGGAACGGCCGGCGGCGTGTGCGGAACGCCCACGCCAACGCCGACCTATACTGCAACCCCCAGTCCCTTTCCGTCCTGCACTCCCGGCTGGTTTCCCCGTGCGGACCTTAACCCTCCGATGGGCGCGGCCCGCTCCGTTGGGATCTCATTTCCGCGAGATTACCATTTTTATGTCATGGGCGGGCAATCTTCCGATTCGCCCGGGAATAACTTCATGCATCCGTTCGAGTACGGTTCCCCAAGTGGATGGATCACCAAGGCTGCTACTTTTCCCGACGCGGACGTAAATGATATGGCTTGCGGTATTCTCACGGTTAGCGGCAGCGCAAAGATATACTGTGTGGGCGGTTCTGCCGGCGGCGGCACTACGGCGACCGCTCGCGTATTTAGCTATGATCCGACTATAGACGTGCTGACCTCTCTGGCCGGTTCGGACGACTGGCCGGGTAACCCTCCATCATCGGGAAATATTCTGCCCGGGGGCTTCGCTGTTTTGAATAATAAGCTATATACGATCGGAGCTTTTCAGATCGAGTCCGCCCACGATGCTCGACGATGTATGGGAGTTTGACCCGAACCTTCCGGAAGGGTCGCGCTGGACGGCAAAAGCTGCTCTGCCGGTCGCGCACGGTTTCGTCCCCGCAACGGCGATCGCGGGGTACATTTATACCGCGGGCGGTTCGGTCATTTCAGGTACGACGCTTGAGGATAGTACTGACTCGTATAAATACGATCCGGTTGCGGATCAGTGGACCACTATCGCAAGTGTTCCCCGGCCTGTGGGCGAAACCCGTGCTGTCAACTTTAATGGCAAGATGTGGGTCCTTGGCGGCGGACGTACTGATCCCAATCCGTCAAATGTCGTAAATAAATACAGCCCCGACACAAACACCTGGACCATTTCACCATCGTTCGCCGTCGGCCGGCGAAATTTCCCGGCTGATACGAACGGTTATACACTTTTCATTGCCGGCGGTTATGACGCAGCCAATACGATACAGACAAGCATGGAGATCACCGAATTGTGCGAGTTTCTGGCTACTCCTACTGCGACCTCTACACCTACTGCAACAGCTACGGCAAGTCCCGTTTGCACACCGTTCTTTACCGAAAACTTTGACGGCGTCGCGGCACCCGCGCTGCCGGTGGGATGGACTGCGACAAACATCGTGCCCGGCCCCTCGCCAGCGCCGGTTATGTGGGCAACGACCACCGCAAGTTCTGACTCTGGCCCGAATAACGCATTTGTTGACGATGCGGCTACAGTCAGCGACAAAAGGCTCGATTCCGTGCCTATTGCGATCGGAGTCGGTCCGGTTGAACTGACTTTTCGTAACAACTTCAACACGGAAGCGAGCGGCGGCATATTCTGGGATGGCGGAGTGCTCGAGATCTCATCGCCAAATATCAACGGCGGAGACTTTACGGACGTTCTTGATCCCACGGTCGGCGGCAGCTTTGTCACCGGCGGATATAACTGGCGTCATAAATTCAAATGCCCATAACCCGCTGGCGGGGCGACCGGCGTGGTCGGGAAATTCGGGAGGCTATATTTTCACGATCGCTAATTTGGGGCCGAACGTGGCGGGACAAACCATAGTCCTGCGGTGGCGCATGGGAACGGATGCGGCTTTTTCCGCCCCCGGGTGGCACATAGACAATATTACGATAGGAACCTGTACGGCACCGCTGCCAACCGCTACGGCAACGCCAATTGTGATAGCACATCTCACCGCGCGTGCTGATTTTGATGGTGACGGCAAGACCGATCTCTCGGTTTTCAGGCCCTCAGAGGGTATCTGGTATTTCAACAATTCGACCAGCGGGTTTCATGCCCATCAATTTGGCGTGTCAACGGATATCCCCGTTCCGGCAGATTACGACGGTGACGGCATGACCGACATCGCAGTTTATAGGCCCGGCGGCTATTGGTATCGTATTGACAGTGGTACCGGTCTCGCCCAATTGTTCGAGGTGAATGGAGCTGTCCCGCCGTTTACTCCCCAGCCCGGAAAATTTAACACAATGGTTCCGGATGAAGCCGGGGCGTTTAATACTGATACCGGTAACTGGTACTTCAACAGCTCTACGCAGGGACCCGTGGTCCGGCACTGGGGGCAAAGTGGTGATAAGCCTTGCCGCGAAGATTATAACGGCGATGGTGTGGTTGACCTGTGTGTATTTAGAGGGGGCATATGGTATATCGCAAACCTCGATCTCAGCGGACAGCGTGGCGAGACATTCGGAACTACAGGCGACATCGCCGTTCCCGCCGATTACGACCGTGACGGGCGGGCCGATGTGGCCGTGTTCCGTCCGTCGAATGGGAATTGGTACTTTCACTTTAGCCGCACCAACAGCTTTGGCGCCGTGCATTGGGGACAGAGCGGTGACATACCCGTCCCCGGCGACTACGACGGTGACGGACGCTATGACGTCGCCGTCTACCGCGACGGCATCTGGTACATAAATGCATCAACCGACGGGCCAACGGCGATACATTCGGCCTGGCCTCAGACATACCGATACCGAAGATGTATATTCAGTAAATCACCTATTCAGTCACTTACTTGATCAATGGCTGCGATCTGACAGGCCGCGACTATGAAGTATCAGTGCGTCTTCCCAAAGGTATTGTCGAATCCCTGCGATTACCCAGTTTCTTTGCCATGGCGGCTTCCAGATCACCTGTGGATTACATTTTTCCTTGTCTTGGCGGCTTTGCCGCATCGCAGTGCGGTGAAGCTCGGCTTCACCGATAACTTCCCTTATTGATCCCGAGGCTATGCCTCCCTCCCCCTGCGAGGGGTGGCGTAGCCACAGGAAAAGGGGGGGCAGACGCGACGGCGAGGCATAGCCACGCCGTACTGCAATGCGGCAAGCCGCGGAAAGAACAGGATCCATTGCCCCGAAATGCTGCGTAATTCAAGTGTTTATTGGGATTATGCGATTTCGGCTTACGGCCGCGGCCTGCCAAAAAAACTCTTAAACAACCGGTAGAAAGCTTAAAATGGCAGAATTTGGGAAATACTGGCAGTATTTTGTATATACTGCGAGTATTTTGTATATATTGACAGTTTTCGACATATACTGTCAGTATTTGTAATATTCTGCGAGTATTTTGTGTATACTGTCAGTATTTTAAAAATACTGACAATATTTTTAAAATATTGGCATTTCAAGCGTTAAATTGCCTTCTAAGTGAACCTAACGGTTAAGTGCCGTCTCCGGCAGCGGTGATCGACGGTTTGGTGAATATTTTCGTCTCGCCTACATGGTGACCAGGGAGTTTATGGTTTTGTGGCGTCATATTCTTATGAGTCATGGACGGTGGTCCACTCGTTCCGTCCGGCCCTGGCGGTGTGTCGTTGAACTATAAAAGCGGACATGGCTGCTGGCGTTCCGCTGATGGCGGCGGCGAGATGCTATACTCCACACGAAACCCTTTCGTGATGCCGAACGAGCTGCCCCAAAATTCCAGGTCTATCAAGATCGTGCTGCACATACTGTTTTTGGTATCGGGCAGCGTTACTGTGCTGATCGGGCAGGTGCTGCCTGTGCTTGCCAGCCATTACGCATTGAACGACCTTCAGGTCAGCTTCTACTTCCCTTCGCAGTTTGCCGGGTCGCTCGCCGGAACGATGCTTACCAGCCGTTTTGCCCGGCAGAATCAATATCTGCTTGCGTCGATGATCGGCGCCGTGCTGATGGCGGCGGGCGTGATGTTGATGAATGTCGATTCGTTTCCCGTGTCGCTCGCGGCGTTTGTGGTGAACGGCATCGGCATTGGCCTGACGCTGCCGGCTATAAATATGACGGTGCTCGAGCTGAGCCCGGTCAATACGGCGTCGGCGCTGAGCCTGCTGAATTTTTGCTGGGGCGTCGGAGCGATCTTTTGTAAACCGTTTGTCGATCTGTCGAGCCGGGGCAGTGACATTTTACTGACGACGGCGGTTTTGGCAGCTCCACTGGTGGCTGCGGCGGCGTATCTCTTTTTCCAGCCGACGCGTCTCATTGCGGCCCCGGACCATGGCTCGGCGGAACAAGGGGGCGAAAAAATCGTGATCTGGACGATGCCCATTGCGTGGGCGATCGCCCTGTTCAATTTTATCCATGTCGGATTTGAGAGCGGAATGGGCGGATGGCTGACGACCTACACCGACCGTCTTGGCGCAGAGCATTTTACGCATTGGCTCTCGCCGACACTCGCCTATTTTGTTTTCTTCGTGGTGGGCCGCGGCGTGGCGCCGATCCTCTTCCGCTTTCTGAATGAGAACAGGATGCTGATGCTCGGTCTGCTGACCGTGCTTGCGGGGATGATCGTAACGGTCACGACGGATTCGGTGACGATACTCGGGGTTGGCGGCGGCATCGCCGGGTTTGGGACGTCGTGGATATTCCCGACGAACGTATCGAGATTTTCAAAAACATTCGGCCCGACCGCCTCGCGCCGGGCGACGCCGCTGTTCATCTGCGGCACCCTCGGCGCCGCGTCCTCGACATGGCTGATCGGATTTGTCTCAAATCAAACCGGCAACCTGCGCTCAGGAATGTACGTTTTGGTTATCAGTATCGTGCTGCTGGTGATACTGCAGGTCGTGCTGAGTTTACGAAAGCCGCCGGAATTAAAGATCGCCCGCCTAACCATCCAGATCAAGGGACTTCAGATAATCCCGAAATTCATCCCCCAGGTCCTCGCGTTTTAACGCGAGTTCAACGGTCGCTATTAGAAACCCGAGTTTGTCACCGGCATCGTGCCGTTTGCCTTCGAGCTTGACGGCGTAGAATGGGCGTTTTTTGAGCAGAATACGCATGGCGTCGGTGATCTGTATCTCGCCGCCGGCACCGGGTTTTGTCTGCTCGATCGCTTCAAAGATGTCGGGCGTGAAAATATAACGGCCGATGATCGCGAGGTCCGACGGGGCCTCGGCAAATGGCGGTTTCTCGACCATGTCCTTTATCTTATAGACATTTGGCTCGACCTCATCGGCGTCGATCACGCCAAAGCGCGAAATGCCCTCGCCCTCGACCTGCATCGTCGCAATCACGGGCGCGTTGTATTTTTCGTAGACCTCGACCATCTGCTGCAGGGCCGGCTTTTCCGAGTCAACGATGTCGTCCGCGAGCAAAGCAGCAAACGGGTCGCTGCCTGCAAAATCTTTTGCCTGATAGATCGCATGGCCCAGGCCCAGCGCCTGTTTTTGCCGCGTATAGCTGATCTGCACGAGGTCCGAGATCGCACGTACCTGCTCGAACAGATCGGTCTTTACCGCGTTCCATGAGCATCTGCTCAAGCTCGAACGATATGTCAAAATGATTCTCAATTGCCGCCTTATCGCGTCCCGTTATTATCAGGATCGAATCGACGCCGCTCGAAACTGCTTCTTCGATAACATACTGTATAAGAGGTTTGTCGACGAGCGGCAGCATTTCTTTCGGCGATGCCTTGGTTGCCGGCAGAAAGCGGGTACCGAGGCCCGCGGCGGGGAAAACGGCCTTGCG
The DNA here is from genome assembly GCA_963834975.1 of Blastocatellia bacterium. Taxonomy (GTDB): domain Bacteria; phylum Acidobacteriota; class Blastocatellia; order Pyrinomonadales; family Pyrinomonadaceae; genus OLB17. The sequence goes on along the minus strand of CAWIDZ010000003.1, from coordinate 419,226 downwards.
AATTTTGTTTGTCATACTCAATTTTGCTAAATTCGATAAGTCTTTACAGGGGCGAATTGTAAATTTTAGGTCATATGCGTGCGGGAAACAAATTTCGCCCACCGGCATGTATAGTCAGTTTTGTTGTAGTACACGATGTTAGATCTCAACTTTGTCAGGGAAAATCTCGAAACCGTCCGCACGGCTCTCAAAAACCGTAATTTTCCGGCCGATGCGCTTGACACGTTTGTCGAACTCGACGCCGAACGCCGCCGCGTTATCGGCGAGGCAGATCTCGTCAACCAGCAGCGAAACTCGGCGAGCCGCGAGATCGGGGCGTTAATGCAGGCCGGCAAGACGGACGAGGCCGAAGCAAAAAAAGCCGAGGTCGCCGGGCTAAAAGACCGCCAGACAGAGCTTGAGAAAAAACGCGACGAGGCGGACGAAGCCATGCGCGATCTGCTCGCCGGTTTGCCAAATATCCCGGCTGACGATGTGCCCGTCGGAGCGGACGAAACGGCAAACGTCGAGATCCGCAAATGGGGCGAGCCGCGCGAGTTTGATTTTGAACCAAAAGACCACGTTGACCTTGGCACTGCCCTTGGCATTCTCGACCTCGAACGGGCGACAAAGATCGCCGGTTCACGATTTGCCATTCTCAACGGCGCCGGTGCACGGCTCGAGCGGGCGTTGGTAAATTTCATGCTCGAGATTCACACCTCCGAACATGGCTACACGGAAACGCTGCCGCCGTTCCTCGTAAATCGCACCGCGCTGTTCGGCACAAATCAGCTGCCCAAGTTTGAGGAAGACCTGTTCCATATCAAGGACGAACGCGGCTTTGCTCTGATACCGACGGCCGAGGTCCCGGTGACCAACTATCACTCCGAAGAGATCCTCGACGCCAAGGACCTGCCGATCTGCTACACCGCATACACGCCCTGCTTTCGCAGCGAGGCCGGCAGTTACGGCAAGGACACCCGCGGGCTGATCCGCCAGCATCAGTTCGAAAAGGTTGAGTTGGTAAAGCTCACCCTACCCGAAAACTCCGAGGACGAGCACGAAAAGCTCACCGCCAACGCCGAACGCATCCTGCAGCTGCTGGGCCTGCCCTATCGCACCGTCGTCCTGTCGACCGGCGATATGGGCTTTGGCAGCGCGAAAGACCTATGACATCGAGGTCTGGATCCCCAGCCAAAATACTTACCGCGAGATCTCAAGCTGCTCTAACTGCGGCGACTTTCAGGCACGGCGGATGAACACACGCTTTCGCCGCTCCGGCGGCGCCAAGCCGGAATATGTCCACACAATGAACGGCAGCGGCCTCGCCGTCGGCCGCACCTGGATCGCTATTCTCGAAAACTATCAGCAAGCCGACGGCTCTATCGATATCCCCGAGATCCTGCATCCTTTTATGAGCGGTGCGGTAAAGATCGGTTGACGAAATCACGCCACGTAATTACGATGTAATTATGAAAACGCAGATCATCCAGATCGGCAACTCGCAGGGTATCAGGATCCCGAAGGTTTTTCTCGAGGAATGCAAGATACAAGGCGACGTTGAGCTCGAGATACATCCTGACGGCATACTGATCCGTAATGCCCAGAAACCGCGCTCCGGTTGGGACGAGGCATTTAAGGCAATGGCTGAGAATGAGGACGATGAGTTTGATCGGCGGCAGCCCGGCAACCGGTTTTGATAAGAAGGAGTGGCAATGGTAAACCGCTTTGACGTATATCTGGTCAGCCTCGACGCCGAGCCATCGTCTGACGCCAAGAACACCCGCCCCTGCGTCGTCATCTCGCCGGACGAAATGAACCGCCACATCACAAGCGTGATAATTGCCCCGCTCTCAGCGGCCACGGCAAAATATCCGACCCGCATCCCGGTCGATTTTCTAAACAATGAACGTGTCATTGTCCTCGACCAGTTACGGTCCGTTGACCAGCTGCGTCTTGTGAAAAAGATCGGCACGATCGAAAAAGCGGTGCAGGAGCAGACCCTCGAACGCCTGCAGGAAATGTTTGCGGAATAAGTTATAAAGATGATCTCGGAAGGCAAACCTAAACATTGCCGGACTGCACGGCCTTACTTAACCCGCTTGCTCGAATTCTTCGCGTGTTGACCGCCAATGCCATATGTCGCCGTCATCCGGATCGTGTTTTTCGCCGATCTTGGTAAGGCCGCATTTTTGCAGGATCTTTGTCGATGCATTCCACTCGGCGAGTGTGTGGGCATCAACACACTTGACGCTCTCATCCTCATACGCGTGCCCGACCATAGCCTTTGCGGCTTCGGTCGCAAGCCCTTTATTCTCATACGACGGCGCGACGCTGTATCCAAACTCGACCATACCGGCCGCGTCCGGTGCGCCTTTATAACCGCCGCAGCCGATCAGTTTATTATCATCGGTATGAGCGAACAGATGCATTCCCCAAACCAATGCCCGCGGGTCATCGTCGATCATCTTGATCGAGTACGGGATCGATTCAGGAAACATAAGCCAGCCGTCAGCGAGGCCGACGCCGAGATGTTCGGCGAGTCTACTCTCATCGTCGAGAATTAGCTCAAGATGTTCGCGGGTGCAGGGGATCAGCCTCAGCCTCTGGGTCTCTATCATGCCTTTTGCACCTTTGCCTTGTTCCAAAGATCGTCCATTTCCTCGAGGGTTGCACCGTCTAGGTCCTTGCCCTCCAGCTTTAGCTGATCCTCTATAAATTTGAATCGCTGACGAAACTTGCGGTTGGTTCGCTTTAACGCTGTTTCGGGCTCTATGTCCAAATGACGAGCCAGGTTCAGCACGACAAACAGCAGATCGCCGATCTCTTCGCCTGCATCAGGGACATTGCCGCGATCGATCGCGTCTTTTAATTCGTCGACTTCTTCGTCCAGCTTTTCAAAGATCTGGTCCGCATCTTGCCAATCAAATCCGACCTTTGCTGCTTTTTTTGTCAGCTTTAACCCTTCGAGCAATGCCGGAAAGTGGACCGGGACCTCATCAAGTATTGACTCGCGTGGCTTTTCAATTTTGCCGGACGCTTTTCGCTCGTCGGCCTTTAACTGGTCCCAATTGTCGAGAACATCCTGTGCCCGGGCAAGCTTTGCATCACCAAAAACATGCGGGTGGCGCAATGTCAGCTTTTTAGTGACGCCATCGGCCACCTCATCGATCGTAAAATCACCCCGTTCCGCACCTATGGTCGAATGAAAAACTACCTGCAGCAGCAGATCACCAAGTTCCTCACGCAGATTTGTCGTATCGCCCGTCTCATCGGCCTCTTGTATTGCGTCAAATGTTTCATAAGATTCCTCAAGTAAATACTGCGCCAGCGATGCATATGTCTGCTCGTGGTCCCAAGGGCACCCGCCCGGCGCTCTAAGCCGGGCCATCACCGCAACTAGATCATCAAAGGATTTGGACATTAGGTAATTAAAGTCCAGGGAGTCCAGAGAGTCAAGAGAGTCGGGGGCGGCTCAACTCCGCCGACTTTCTACAGACAATCCCAAAATGCTACTATCGAGACAGGATTTGAATAATTATGATCGGCAATGACGACAATCAGGAAGAAGTAAGTTTCAAGGTCGCGGACAGGCGTAAATTTAACTCGGATGGCTCGCTGAAAGATGGTGTAACGCTCGATGCTCCTAAAGCGGAAGTAAAGCCAGAGGCTGAAAATTTCGAATCACGGCCTGTCGTTGAAATAGCCGCCGCGGAAACCACGGTTGAGCCGGAATCTCCTGCTGATCCGGATTTTGGCGATGAGGAGATACCCGGAGCCGAAGACCCTGCGAGTTTTGTGAACTTTCTTTCGACCCTGGCTACGAACGCAGCCGCCTCGCTCGGTGCCGTCCCGCACCCGGCTACCGGAAAACGCTCACTCGATCTCGACACGGGCAAATACTGGCTCGATATCCTGGGGATGCTTAGCGACAAGACTGCCGGTAATCTTCATCCGCAGGAAAGCCGTTTGCTTGAGGGATTGCTGGGCGATCTGCGAATGCAGTATGTCCAACTCGTCCGGGCGACCGAGGAAAAATTAAAGGCCGATGCCGCTCAAAAATTTTCAGGCGCCGATATATTGGGCAAAAAGTAATCCCATTTGAAAGAGCAACCGATCCTAAAGATGCAAAGAATAGCCATAGCTTCTCTGCGTTCCCGGCCTGCACTGCGTTAAAATCTTCCTAATGAAGCTCACCTTCCTCGGAACAGGTACATCAACAGGCGTTCCAACTATCGGCTGCGATTGTGAAACGTGCCTGTCGGATGATCCGCGGGACAAACGCCTCAGGGTTTCGATCTTGATCGAGCATCGCGATAAAAAGGTCCTCGTCGACACATCGATTGATTTTCGCCAACAAGCTCTGCGTGCCGGCATATCGCACCTGGATGCGGTCCTGATAACTCACTGTCACGTAGATCACGTATTCGGCCTCGACGATATCCGCCCATTTAACTTTCGCCACGGTCCGATGGGTGTTTATGCAAACGATGTCGCATGGACGGACCTTCGACGTATCTTCAAATACATATTTGAGCCCACTCATTTCGGCGGCGGTCTGCCGCAGCTGATACCTCACACTGTTTTGCCAAACGCGCCTTTTTGTATTGGTGAGCATCTCGAGATCACCCCGCTCGAAGTCATCCACGGCAAGCTGCCTGTTATTGCCTATCGCTTCAACGATTTTGCGTACGCGACCGATCTAAAGATCATCCCGCCCGCGTCGATGGACGGGCTTCGTGATCTGGACGTCCTTGTTTTGGACTGTGTTCGAATCAAACCCCACTCGACCCATCTATGCCTCGAGGAGGCTCTAGCGGTCATCGAAGATCTGAAGCCAAAACGGGCCTTTCTCACCCATCTTAACCACGATATCCTGCACGAACGAGATTCAAAACTATTGCCTGATAATGTTCAGTTTGGGTATGATGAATTGATCGTTACCGGAGATTAGGAAGGGCAAATGAATGAATATACCGCAAAACGCACTCGAGAGTTGCTCGCCTTTTTTGCGATCGCACTGATGATTGCCGGTTGCTCACATCCAGTTTCGGAACAATCTAAGATCGAGAGCTACAAAAAAGTCGAAACCGGCAAGGGCCTGTTCGTCCCCGAAATTGAAACATTCGAAACGCCGGAGTTTGTGATTTTGAGGGAAAAGGCTGAAGGGGCTAAGAAGGCCGTAGACCAACTCATTGATACACGAAAGAAGTTGATGACCAAATTTACTGAGTTGCACCCACTAGTGAAGAAAAATTCACGCGAGTTCAAACAGGCTTTAATGGAATTTGACCGTTTAAGCAATGACCTTTCTAAGCACAGCTTAAAACTCAAACATCAGTGGGCCGATCGTCCCGTTTGAGCCCCCTTTCTAAACAGCATTTCTACATTAGACAACTTTCTCTTCTAGCCGCTTTCTGGTGTTACGAAATGTTTAAATCTTGATATGAATAGACTTGTCTTGCTCTTACGATCCTAAATCAAATCAATTTAAAGCATTACCTCATCCCGCACGCTAAATGTTGCAAAAACTATACTTAGCAAAAAGATTTAAAACCACTACATTTTGTGTTGACAATGGCAATTGACTACAATATAGTCTATATCCACTGAGCGACACGGCCTTTGATATAATCCAAAGACCCGCCTGCTAAAACATAAAATTGTCGGTGTGAGATCAAGCCTCGCTTGCCTAAAGCGCTAGAGGGGCCAGTGGAACTTTCTCTCTAAATCTCACCCGAACCAACTCTAGGCGTTACCTTTCAAAGGTCCGGACGTTAGGAGCATTGACGACTCAATATGGATACATATACAGGACAAACCGGCACCGCAACCTCGCGACAAACAGACGATTCAGCCCAGACCTCAATGCAGGTCCGCAAGCGAAACGGCAACCTTGAGCCCGTCGATATTAACAAGATCGTCACGGGCGATCACCCGCTGCTGTGCGGGATTGCCATCGGTCGACAGCCTACGGATCGCGACAAAAACGATAAGCGGCCTTTATGATGGTGCGACGACTCAGGAACTCGACAAACTGTCGATCCAAACTTCGGCGAGCCTCATCTTTGAGGAACCGGAATATTCGCGTCTGGCCGCCCGGCTGCTGATGCAATATATTGAAAAGGAAGTACGTAATCAGGAGATACACTCATTTTCGCAATCGATCGCCTTCGGAGTTAAGGAAGGTTTGATCGGCGAGCGTGTGGCAAATTTCGTAGCCGAGAATTGCCGCAAGCTTAATGATGCCGTCGACAAGTCGCGAAACGACCTGTTTGAATTCTTTGGCCTGCGCACATTATATGACCGGTATCTTTTGAAAAACCCTGAGACCCGCGACGTGATCGAATCGCCGCAGTTTTTCTGGATGCGTGTCGCCTGCGGATTGTCAGAAAACCCGTATGAAGCGATCGATCTGTACAACCTCTTTTCGTCGCTCGAATATGTGCCGTCGACGCCGACCCTGTTTAACTCGGGCACACGGCACGAACAGCTTTCGAGTTGCTTCCTGCTTGATTCGCCGCAAGACAGTTTGGACAGTATTTATAAGAAGTATTCAGACGTTGCGATGCTGTCAAAATTTTCGGGCGGAATAGGCATCGCTTATCATCGTGTGCGTTCGCGGGGCTCCCTGATCCGCGGAACGAACGGCCATTCAAATGGGATCGTTCCGTGGCTGAAGACTCTTGATTCGTCAGTCGCGGCGGTAAATCAGGGCGGCAAACGTAAAGGAGCATGCTGTGTATATCTCGAGACCTGGCACGCTGACATCGAGGACTTTCTAGAACTCCGCGATAACACCGGCGACGAAGCCGGCCGTACGCACAACCTGAATCTGGCAAATTGGATACCCGACCTTTTCATGAAGCGGGTTCAGGCCGACGGGGTTTGGTCGCTCTTTGACCCTAAAGTCGTTCCGCATTTCCCTGATCTTTACGGCGAGGAATTTGAAGCTGCATTCATTAAGGCCGAGCAAGAAGGCCTATTCATGCGCCAGATCAACGCCCGTGACCTGTATGCCAAAATGATGCGGACGATGGCACAGACCGGCAACGGCTGGATGACCTTTAAGGACGCCAGCAACCGCAAATCAAACCAGACCGCCCGGCCCGAAAATGTAGTTCATCTGTCTAATCTCTGCACCGAGATCATCGAGGTCACGAGCGATAGCGAAACGGCCGTCTGCAACCTGGGCTCGATCAACGCTGCCCGCTACGTAAAGGATGGCCAGTTTGACTATGAAAAGCTGCGGCACAATGTTCGCCTGGCTGTCCGTCAGCTCGACAAGGTCATCGATCTGAACTATTACGCGATACCGAGCACGTCGGGTTCGAATAACCGCTGGCGAAACATTGGCCTTGGCGTCATGGGCCTGCAGGACGTTTTCTTTCAGATGCGGCTGCCGTTCGATTCGGATGAGGCGCGAAAGATCTCAGCCCGCATTCAGGAAGAGATCTACTACGCGGCACTCGACGCATCAAGCGACCTGGCCGTCGAACGCGGCGTGCATCCCGCCTTCCTGGAAACGAGGGCAGCCCACGGTGATCTGCAATTCGATTTCTGGGGCATCACGCCGGACGACATCGGCCGCTGGAACGAGCTGCGTGAAAAGATCAAAGCCAACGGGCTCCGCAATAGTCTGATGATCGCCATCGCGCCGACGGCGACGATCGCATCCATAGCGGGCTGTTATGAATGTATCGAACCTCAGGTTTCAAACCTTTTCAAACGCGAGACCCTGTCCGGCGATTTTGTCCAGATAAATAAATACCTGGTCCGCGAACTAAAAGCCGCCGGCCTGTGGAATGAAACGATCCGGACAAAGATCAAACTTTCCGAGGGTTCAGTCCAGGATATCGAGGAGTTTAACGACGACCTAAAAGCGATCTATCGCACGTCCTGGGAAATTCCGATGCGTTCCCTGATAGACATGGCTGCCGATCGCGGTGCCTATATCGACCAGAGCCAGTCGCTCAATCTATTTATGGAAAGCCCGAATATCGGCAAGCTCTCGTCGATGTATATGTACGCCTGGCAAAAGGGTCTCAAGACGACCTATTACCTACGGTCGCGGCCGGCAACACGAATAGCTCAGGTTTCTGCGGAGAACATTCAGATACCTGCCGAGGTTAGAAAGACATACACCGACGAAGAGGCACTCGTTTGCTCGCTCGAAAACCCTGAGGCCTGCGAGGCTTGTCAGTGATAGCAATTGATGAAGTCGGAGCAGATCATACAACTTTTTGAAAAATTTGAAACGGCCGCCGTTGAAGTGGTCGGAGTCGAATGTTGGAGCGCTCGAGATCTACAAAAGCTTCTTGGCTATACCAAATGGGAAAATTTTGAAAAGGTAATCGATAAGGCTAAAGACTCATGTCGAGCCGCCGGCGAAAGTACTTTTGATCACTTTCCTGACGTCAGGAAGGTGATAGGGGCCGGAAAGGGCGCTCGTCATGAAATCGATGATGTCCTATTGACTAGGTATGCATGCTATTTGACCGCCCAAAACGGCGATAGCAGAAAAGAAGAAATAGCTTTTGCACAGAACTATTTCGCAGTTCAGACACGAAGGGCGGAATTGGTAGAAAAGCGCCTTCTCGATTTCGAGAGGGTTAAGGCCCGCGAGAAGTTGAGCCAGACGGAGAAACAACTTTCGGGTATTTTATATGAACGTGGTGTTGACAACAAAGGATTTGCGGTTATCCGATCCAAAGGAGACCTTGCATTATTTAACCTGTCAACTCAGCCGCTAAAACAAAAACTGGGGGTGCCGGACAATCGGCCCGTCGCAGATTTTTTACCCACGATCAGCATCAAAGCCAAAGACCTATCCGCAGAAATGACTGGTTTGAATACACAATCAAAAGACCTTAAGGGACAAAAAGCCATAGAAGACGAGCATGTCGGTAACAATACGGCGGTGCGCGAAATGCTCTTGAAACGCGGTATTGCCCCCGAAATGCTCCCGCCTGCGGAAGACGTAAAGAAGATTCAGCGAAAATTAAAATCCGAAGAGAAAAAGGTTCTCAAAGGATGAAAAAAATAAACTTATGTTACTAAACCCAGGTTTCGACTTAACTCTCCGCCCGATGAAGTATCCGCATTTTTATGAAATGTATAAAAATGCGATCAAGAACACGTGGACCGTCGAGGAAGTTGATTTCTCAACCGATGTCAACGATCTTCGGAATAAGATGACCCCTTCCGAAAGGCACATGATCAACCGCCTGGTCGCATTTTTTGCGACGGGTGATTCGATCGTTTCGAACAACCTCGTTCTTAACCTCTACAAGCACATCAATTCGCCTGAAGCGCGAATGTATCTTTCGCGTCAGCTTTACGAAGAGGCGGTCCACGTGCAATTTTATCTGACCCTGCTCGACACCTACATTCCCGATCATCACGAACGCGAGCAAGCGTTTGCCGCGGTCGAGAATATTCCGTCGATCCGAACCAAGGCGGAGTTTTGCCTGAAATGGATCGACTCGATCCAGAACCTTGAGTCTCTGCAAACACAGGACGACCGCCGTCAGTTTCTGCTCAACCTGATCTGCTTTGCGACCTGTATCGAAGGCCTGTTTTTCTTCGCCGCTTTTGCGTATGTCTATTTTCTGCGGTCGAAAGGCCTGCTTCACGGCCTCGCCGCGGGGACAAATTGGGTATTTCGCGACGAATCGGCACATATGGCATTTGCTCTCGAAGTCGTTAAAAAGGTTAGGGATGAGGAGCCCGAGCTTTTTGGCGAACAACTCCACAGCCAGATCGTCGCAATGATAGACGAGGCCGTTGAATGCGAAATGCAGTTTGCGACCGATATCCTGAGCGGCGGTGTTTCCGGCCTATCGGTCGCCGACATGCGGCAGTATCTGGAATTTATCGCCGACCAGCGGCTGATCATGCTTGGAATGCAAAAGGTATACGGCGCAAAAAACCCATTCTCATTTATGGACCTGCAGGACGTTCAGGAACTGGCAAACTTCTTCGAACGACGTGTTTCGGCTTATCAGGTAGCCGTCGCCGGCGAAGTCAGTTTTGGCGAATCGTTTTAATGATCATTGGCTCGAGATCCGCCGAAAAGAGACGCGACGGGATTTATATATCCGGTTTTTTCGTGTTGGATAAGGTTCCGTTGCGGGCGACATGAAGGATTGTTCGACGGTCCGTTGGTTTCAACGACTCACTTAACCAAGCTCTTTATTTCGGAATCCGTTTGAACTTCCCGCCTTTGATCGTTTCCTCAGAACCGATTTGCCATTCGCCGAAAGCATTGACATAGAAATTTAAAATACGCACCCAGCCTTCTTCAACCTCCGTCGCATTGCGATAGAAGGTCTTAACAGTGTAGGTCGCTTTAACCGGATATACGGGCGTTCCGGGTTTGGCATTGCCCGAATCCTGACTGTAGCTCCAGGGGCGCGATGCGCCGATCTGGACGGCGGAAATTTCGACTTTGACCGCGCCTTCGTCCCCTGCTTCAACCGCCTTCTCGCCTTTTTTACAGCGAATTATTTTCTTCACCAACTCGACATTGGGGCGTGCTCCATTTTTTACTTGTTTTTGTTCGACGGGACATTCGAGAAAATCGCCGTCAGCCAAAGTTTCATTTTCCGGCATTTGTTTGTCGTTGCGTTCAGTTTCTCCGACTTTGTTCGGATCGTCCGTTTTGGCCGCGGCAATCGGGCGGATAAACGCAGGTTTGCACGGATATTCAACACCGTTGTAATCAGCCTTAAACCGATACCAACTGCCGTCCGGTTCCTGACCGCCGCCAAAGTCGCCTTTCTGAAACGGCATAATCATTCCTTTCGTCCACCATTTGCCGGTTTCGGTGCTGTCGCATTCAACGCGGTCGCCGGATTTATATTTGACCTGCGCCTGTGCGGTTGAATTTCCAATGAACATTAAAAATACAGCGGCGATTGTCGCCCAAAATAATTGTCTTCGACGATTAAAACTTGGATTTTTCATTTTAAGTCCTCACTAAAAAGATTTTCACTTAACTAATGCGACAATTTTGCAGAAAGCGGCTCAAACTTTTTGCATATTTTGAGGCGCATCAGAACAGTGAGAAACAGGCGAATGGCGGACTTGACCGGGCGGCGTCCGAAAAACGACTCAATATTTACATTGCGGATGGTAGTTGTTTAGAAAGTCTTCGTTTTGGAAAATTGTATTTGTCGATCTTACGTCGGTCTGTTTTCCGTAGAAAAATTGAGACAAGGTTACTTTGCATTTCCCGGTGCCGGTTTCCAGAGCCGGCTGATCTAAAGAAATGGTTCCCTTCTGCCAAATATCTTCATAGTTAAGCAGCGTGCGCTTTCCGTCTTTGTCGACGAGAAAATAGTTATCCGCATACCACCAACCTTTGTTATCCGGAGTTGACGTGCAAACGAAGCCCGATTCGGGAACAACAAATTCCTGGTTACACTCGGTCTCCGTCGCCGGCGGACATTTCGGGTTGCCATATTCAATATTTATCCATTGCGGTTTCATAGTTGCGGGGATCAAAACTGCTCTCTTAGTAGCGCCGCATGATTTGACCCGCGTTTTATTTTCAGCATCCCAATCGGTATCACATTCCCTGAATTTTGGCCCCTCCCAATCCCCCATGAACATCTTGTAATCACATAGCCGTTCGAAGATCTGCTTATCGCCGTCCAGTTGAAAAATGTAGAATCCGGCGCTTTCCTCCGAGCCGCGCACTTGAAGAGCGACCGCATCGACCCCGTGCACCTCACAGTATTTTGTATCTTTGATGTAGCCGTTCGGAATTCGCACCGGGGATCCATCAACCTCGATAATTATGTAATCTACCGAACCTTCGGTTCCGATCCCTCTGGATAAACGGTAGTGCTTTTCGACTATTCGCCCGTGAGTTTCGATCGAGGTAGGTTGATCAAAGTACCCCGGGCGGATCTCAGGGATGCCCGATCCGCATCCAAGCACAACAACCGTCAACAGCAGCAAAGCAACGGCGGCAACAGATCGGACTCGCGTTATGGGCCTTTTCATAATGCCATTATAGCTGACTGCTGCAACCCGGCCTGAAACAGGCGATCTATGGGCAGAGTATGACCCAATAATAGCTGCTATCATTATTGATTTGAATGGCGGCCGTTTTTGATTTAGATTTTCAGTAACAATGAATAACCAAATAACCGAATTTATCAAACACCACTTCCGCCACTTTAACTCCGCAGCGCTGATCGATGCGGCTGAGGGGTATAAGCGGCATGTTGAGGGCGGCGGGAAGATGATGATCACGCTGGCCGGGGCGATGTCGACGGCGGAGTTGGGGTTGAGCCTGGCTGAGATGATCAGGCAGGACAAGGTGCAGATCATCTCGTGCACGGGTGCCAATCTCGAAGAGGACCTGTTTAATCTCGTCGCCCACGATTTTTATGAACGTGTGCCGCATTATCGCGATCTGACGGCGGCGGACGAACAGGCCCTGCTCGACCGCCATATGAACCGCGTCACCGACACCTGCATCCCCGAGATGGAGGCCATGCGGCGGCTCGAGAAGGCAATGGTCGATGTCTGGACGCATGCCGAGGCTGAGGGCAAACGCTATTTCCCGCACGAGTTTATGTACGAGGTGCTGCGAAACGGTTCGCTCTCAGAGTTTTACCAGATCGACCTCAAAGACTCTTGGATGTACGCCGCGATGGAGCGGAATCTGCCGATGATCGTCCCCGGCTGGGAAGACTCGACCATGGGCAATATGTTCGCCGGCCACGTCATCACCGGCGATATCGAGAACGTCCACACTGTCCGCACCGGCATCGAATATATGACGATGCTCGCCGAGTGGTACACCGAAAACGCAAAGGACGATTCGACCATCGGCTTTTTCCAGATCGGCGGCGGCATCGCGGGCGATTTCCCGATCTGCGTCGTGCCGATGCTCCACCAGGACCTGCAGCGTGACAACGTCCCCGTCTGGGGCTATTTCTGCCAGGTCTCTGACTCGACCACCAGCTACGGCTCCTACTCAGGCGCCGTCCCCAACGAAAAAATAACCTGGGGCAAACTCTCCGCCGACACGCCGAAATACATTATCGAATCTGACGCCTCGATCGTGGCGCCGTTGGTGTTTGCTTATATTTTGGGGTGGTGAAATGTTAAATATTGGCAAAATCAGATTACTTCTTGCCACTCTCTTTCTCGGCTTTTTGGCTTCATCGCACGGCTCTGCTCAAGCGACAAGTTCTGTCGCCTACAACGTTAAGGTGTATTCGGGAAACGGCAGGTTTTACTTGAACACTACCCCTTTCGACGATGAGTTTCCGACACTCAGGGGTATTACCATCGTTTGCGACGCTTCAACGGCGAAAGTGATTTATCGAGTGAATCGTGGTTTTGATTCGGTAAAAGTTGACAGGAACAACCTTGTTCTAAGCGATGATGGAAGAGTCATTTTTTTCCTTATCACCGTGGGGTGCGGATGAAACAATCGAGGGCCGGAAGACTGTTTCCGTATACAAAGACTGGCAGCATATCAGAAGCTACACGCTGGAAGAACTCACGGGCTGCGATTCGGAAAAAGAGCGTTGCGATGCTCTTTATTACAATTGGGATGAAGTGGTTGATAGGGATAAAAGCCATGCGGGAACGAGAGATTACCATAAGGTCTTCAAAGAAGGTCTTGATGAGAAGGAAAAATTTTTGAATGAGTTTCCTATCGTTCAGGGGGATAACGCTGTCTATGTTACCGATTCCAAAAAGAATATCCATAAAGTCAGCCTGGAAGACGGATCGATAGTCGGTACCGTCGATTATGACTCCTTATATCCTGAACTAAAGAAAATCGCCCGTCCCTCGCGCATGGAATTAGCCTCATTTGAAACGCCGACATTTCTGGAATTCCCCACAACCAACAAGGGAAGAAGATCCAGGGACGAAATCGCCATGCGTTTGGGGATGAAAGTCGTAGAATCATATGATCGCAAAGCGGAAAAATACAAGCGGTATACCTTCAAAGTTGATGGGTATTTACACCGGGACGGTTCGTTCGAAGTCGAAGACCTGGATTTTTTTGATGATTTACCGAAGGAACTGATAACCCAGTTCTTTTTGGAAAGTCGATTTGATGTCCGATCTTTGCCTCTTGGAGTCGACAAATGGTATATCAACGACGAGTATTTTACGTTTCGAAAGGCAAATGACGCCGTGGCGAGAAAGGAGCGAAAAGAACAGCTAAAAGATCAGCGGCTCGTATATGAGAAGAATCTAGTGGCCGAGACGATCGACGGGCGTTATATTCCGAAGGATCTTGGCGAATGCTTTCCGGAGCTGGACAAGTTCCTGATGGAAGTTGACCGACGGGAAATGACCGCATTGGCCAGGCGAGAGGATATGATCCAGTACCACTTCATCCTTGGAATGGGGATGCGAAACGGTTGGGGGCTTTGGGCAGGGTCGAGATTGCAGAAATATTTTATGGACCGGGGTGTTCGCGACCCTGAGGAGATGTCAAGCATCATTCTTTTTGGATACTATGACTGGCTGCACGGAAATAAGGAGGCCTGGAAAAACTGGGAAAAGGAATTGAAATGAGGTCGCGGTCATCGCGCCCGGCATCGCAGGGGATCTCGCTGCTCTCATAACAACGAACTCAATTTCATTAGCACTTCGTCGATCACCGCATTTGGCAGAGCGGTAATAAACTCTGCATTTCTCACTCGCCAATCTAAACTTTTCGTCTGGTCTGACAGTACAACCCCTTTTATATCCAAATTAGCCGGAATTAAAACTTCAAACGGATAGCCTTTAACTTGATTTGTGATCGGACAAAGCAAACACAAACCTACTTTGCCGTTGTAGCTTTGCGGGGACAAAACGATCGCGGGGCGCCGGCCTGCCTGTTCGTGTCCGGCTTGCGGATTAAAGTTTATCCAGATCGCATCTCCGCGTTTTGGTACGTACGGCATTAACAAGTCTCGCGGCCAACAATGTTGCCAGTTTCAATCTCGCCGTGAAGGTTTTCGGACGTGATTTGAGCCAACATTTCGTCAAGCGAGATCTCCGCCTGAGTGATGGGGAACACGATGATCTTACCGTTTTCAAGAGAAACTTCGACGGTTGAGCCTTGACCGATATTAGATTCGACGGCGAACGATTTTGGAATTCTGAGGGCCAGACTGTTACCCCACTTTTGAACCTGGACTTTCATAAATAACCCTTTTGGATAAACAATGAAGATACAGAAACCTGTTTCATAATTCAAGTTTGTAGAAGGCAACGGCGACGCTCTCAACTCATTCTGAACGACCGTAGTGCTCAATCGTCTATAATGATCTCCAGAACCTTTTCCATTCTCGGCGTCGCCGGATCGCTGTATCCATAAGCGCTTTGACGCATCAACTCGAGAGCCAGCAGACGGTCTTCCATTGAGGCATTTCGCCAATGCTCTTTGTCCGCCTCATCCGCTGCCTCAAAGCTGGTGAACACACGGAATGCGGTTTTGTCGATCTTTACATCTTTGATATTCACTAACGTCAATTATACCATCTATTTGGCCTAATAATTTTGAAACTATGTCCTTTCTAGCTGCATTTCTTGTTATCGCATGTATGCCATCGGCATTGCTAGATTTTGCTATCCCAAAATGGAAAGCGGACAAAAATGTCCGCATCGAGGATGCGTATAAATGGACCTATCAGGCTACCCGCGGTGGTGAGCATGCTGTGCCTGACGAAGAAATGGCGAGGCAGTGGCTCGATCAGGAATGGCAGACTCTTGGTGAACCATTTAAGGATGAGGCTGAGTGGGAACCGCTTTGCCCGGGCGGTGAGGTTGGGCGGTTGAATCTGCGGCCTTTCAAACACGAGGGCGGCAAAGAGGATGATCTGGTCGCGGCTTTCCTTGCCAGCAGCCGCGAATACAGGCCTGATCCGGCAGATTTTGTACAAGCCTGGACCGAACTGGGTACGCGGCTTAAGAAACATCCGTTCGGAAAACTAACCTACGCTTCATGGCAAAAGCTCGACCGCGAGATGAAAGCTAAAAATTATCCCGCCATCCATCACAGTTCCGCTTACGAAACCACCCGAAAACCCGCTTATCGGGTCCTGACCAGGACAGAAATGGAGCTTCTCGGCTCTGACCCTGACCGATAAGGCTAAGAGGGTTAAAAATGAAGAAGAACGAGGCCAGACCTGCAGATCTGCGAAGTTTTAACAAGCCGTCGCCGTCTTGAACGATCCCGAGTGCTATCTGTGTCGGCTGCAGCCGTGAGTTAAACGTCGTGCTTTCCCAATGACCGTTACCAAGCTGCATGGAAGTCACAGCACCTGCCGCACTATTAGTAAAGCTGTTCGCATAGCTCCAATAACCCGAATCTGAGTTTTTCTTACTCTGGACCATCGAAAGTTCACCGTTCGCGTTAAGTACGTTCTTAACCTTACGCGTTGAAGGGTAAGTTTCCTCCATCAATGCCCCGCTCAGGTTGTAGGTGTATGCGGTCGGATACTCGACCCCGTCCGTCGTCTGTTTATGTCCGGTCACTCTTCCCTAGGATGTCAAAACTTGTGTACTCGGTTGAGATCGACCCAAAGTGCGTTTTGACAGAGGCCCTGAGCTAACGTCATGGACAAACATTAAACTAACCTACTAATGTCCATGGTCGCTAAGAAATATTGCGGGAATATTACAGTATTGCAGGTCTGACACCGATTCCTCCCTGACACCGATTCCTCCAAATTAAATTGCTGATTTTAAAAAACCGGCAATGGCCGCTTTTTCGCTATCGCTTCCTTCAATAATCGCCTGCGTCCTCAGCGCGTAACATGGGGAGGTCGCATATTTCTTGAATTGCTTCGTTGTCTCATAACGATTGATAGATTTGTTCAAAATCTTATCAGCACAGGTATGTTCGTCAACCTTATCTTGCAGCAATAAAATATGACGGTCGAATATCGAAATGAAAGCACTCTCCAAATAATGTGGTTTGTTCGAAGGCACCTCAATACTCACGTTCACAAATTCAGAATCTAATTTACCCTTCATCGACTCCATTATTTGATACACGAGAGTCTGACTTGTGGTTGGCTGGAGAGAAGGTCCAACCTCAGAGGGATGTCCAACATACACAAGCGTCCCCAAGACTATCGAGCTCGCATTTTTGGCTAATAACATTTGAGATGGGCCACCTCCAAGTCTACATAAATCCTGGGCATTCACAACCGACTGTAAGCCCAAAAAAAGTGAACCAAAGAAGAGCAAAATGCTGACAACAATTTTTAAGCTCATTATCATTTCCTGTTTATATTTGTTATGTTTAACGGATTCGAATTTCGAAAAACAATTCTCTGTTTGTCATCTTTAAAGGTCGGAAACTTGTTGTTCGGAATAGGGTGAGTTGCAAACTTGCTTCGACCTCAAAGGTTTTATCTGGTTGATTTGAAACCCTCATCTGCCCAATCTTACCAGTAACGTCACCATTAGCAGCCAATGTTAAATCGCCCTGAGTTTGGAAAATTCCAGGCACCACAGAATTCGCCATTCCGTGGGCGGTATCAGGATTGTGGCCAAATATCTGTATTTCAATGGCCTCGAGCGTTTCGTGATACATCAAGTCTGAGCTATCAAAGTTTGGAATTTTAGCTGCGTCAAAAAGATCCATATCGGCCATATCGATTGTTTGTTCGGAGCTGACCTCCCCCTTTTTATTGCGAGGAGAACCAAAATCAACCGACCCATCCTTTTCTACTAATTTCATAGTTGCCGTTTTGTCACTGTTTATCGCATTAACGAATACTTTTGCACCTGGGTCTGTCAGATTCTTGGGCCTGCTTAAAGAAGATATCCATTTTTCTCAATGATAACCTTGAGGCCGGATTCAGCAAGCTTTTGATCATATTGAAGACGTATTTCTTCTCTTGCTCTGCAGTTCCTTTCACTCTGAATTTTTCTCCTGACGGATCCATATAATTTAATGGTGAATTCATAACATATATGTACAGATTCAGTTGCTGAGGATTGCTCAATCTCGTCGATTCCAAAAAAATAGGATCACAGGATTGAAACCGCCCAAGTTTAGACTTGTAGAATCTGCACCTTGCGCAAAATCTAAATCAGTTTCAGTATCCCGCTCATAGCCCGTAAATTGTTTCCTTACCGTATCATCGCCATAGTCTAAACCAGTCGTTCGTCCCCAGTGCCATCGATCTCTTCCCCGAATGGGTGGTAGTCGTGGCGGGAGATCACCGCACCATTTTGATCGGTTTTGATTCGCGGACTGCCAAGATGGTCGTTTGTGAGATAGGCTACCTTTGCGGCTGAGGCGTCTTCAACAATCGTGAATATTCGGCGATCTGATTGCCTAAGGCATCGTAAATGAAAATATTTTACTTCGCCTGTTGAAGGCACAGATTTCTTAACACGTTTGCCGTCGCCGTCATACCAGTATTCTCCGACGGTGCCAGAGCCATTGGTTACCAGCGTCTGTTTGTTCTCAGCGTCGTAGGTATAACTCTGTCCGCCCGCATCGGCAGTCGTGTTGCCAGCATTGTCGAATGTGTATCCGCTCGAATTCAGTCGATTGTTGTTGGGGTTTACCGATGGGTTGCTGACGGCCGGATCGGCAAACGAGTCAGGCATCGTAGTATTGTTCTCATCAAAATTCCGGTTGCCATAGCGATCAAATTCGAAAGTCTGCTTCCAGCACATAGGCGACGGTGAGTTCTCGCATTGCGTCTGCGTCCAACCGTCCGGCTTCTCATCAGCCATCTTGAGGCGATTCAGTTCGTCATATGTGTACGTCTGAAACGGCTTAATTTCGTCATTCAATTCTATCTCCGGGAACAGTGATCATTTGGCTTATTAAATTGCCGTTGTTCGATGTGGTGCCGTAATCATAGTTAAGCTTCAGTAAGCCGTCTCCGTCGTGAACGATCCCAAGTGCTATCTGTGTCGTTGCATCAATTAGTTTATTAATCCGAAATTAGAATTTGACAGTTATCTTATCTGGGCTTACGAAAAAGTTGAGTTCATCCTCAGAGGCAGATATTTCAGCCCCAGCATCAAATTTCGGCGGTTCGGCTATGGAAATGGGGCATTGCAAACAGAGTACAAATAGGCCTGTTTTCACTGACTTCGTAAAAGTAGATGGAATTGGACTTGCAGGTGCTCCGATCTTTTTACCATCGTTCAACACTGCGTATACAGGACGCCGAGTTTTTCTGTTTCCAAAAAGAGTAGATAGTCACCCTACCCGTTCGATAAACTCTATATATTGACGGAGACTTCTCCGTTCAGCATGATTGTCGGATCCCCCAAAGCTATATTATAATAACTCCGATCCCAGATCCAAGTATTGCAACGAATAACACGTCACACCTCCAAGCCTACAAAATCATTTTCTTGGTCATGGTTTATAGCTTAGAATCGATTACCTGACGTACTTTTCTCTGTTAGCGAATCTTGGGAACACCCGCCCAAAGAAGCGGCCGCAAAGTTAAGAAGGTGATCTCCCGCTCTTATTCTTTCCTTGCTCGCGCCTCACTGCCTTCAAAAAGAAATTCTGCCCGTTCCACGCCGGATACCTTCAACTCGTATCGATAGTCATTCAGGTGCCCGTAACCACCTGTCGAACTCTCGAATATCCCCGCAAAGGTCACTGACAGCGTTCGTCCTTCCTACTTCTCCAGTCTCTTCAGATCCTCCAGGACCCTACGACTTTCCGCATTCAGATTTTCGAATTCCACCCAAGTCCTTTTCTCAAAGTCAAAACAGTCGGGATCATAAAGCTCGGACCATTCATAGCCTGACCTGTAACTTGCCGCAATTCGTACCTTCTTGCCGTCGTTTAATATCGCCGCGACGTCATTTTCGTATAAAGTTCGGCAATAAGGAACCTCCACGAAAGGCCAAAACTCAGTGATTTTGTTGTCTTGCAGACCAGCGTTAGAGCACGATAGCTGGGTAGTTATGGAATAGAAACAAGACCAAATACGCAATTTTCATAAGATTAAATTGGCTGATTATCGTCTAGGTCTGGGCGGGATTCTTACGCCCTGAATTTTGCAGACTTTGTATTGTGGTCTGTCCCTGACGGCCTTCGTCAAGCCCATAGGGTTTTGCCGCAAAATTTGTCGTATTTTTCCGTCGGTTACCCGGAAACGTCCAATTTTTCCTCATTTAGAAAGCTTGTATCGTCCCCTCGCTCCCAGTCCGGCTTCACGTGTGGCGGCATTTCCGGCGTTGGCCCGATTCAAAAGGTAGGTGGCTTCGGTTTGAAATGCTTTTTGCCTCGTTGGTGAATCTTGAAATTCAGCTAATAACAACGCTTTCTCGCAATTGGGAGGATATACTTTGAATTGCGAGCGCATCTACTCCCATGCGTGTCGCCCTTCATGATTTATCACGCCCTCCAGAACCGCTTGAGCGTAAATCGCTGTTACCGACATTTACCCTCGTTTAGCTTGATCTGTCAGATAACTAGCGGCTTCTTCCTTAGAAATGTAGCCTTTCTCGAGGCGTCCTTATCAAAAGCCCCACCATTGTCCGATTGGAGTCCAGCCTTTCCATCGACCGTGGTCGCTTCGGCTGCAACAAGCGAGATTAGGATGTCGTTCTTTAATATCCAATTAGCTACCCCCCTTTGCTCTTTGTTGCCATTCTTTGCAATGTTTTGCAGAGCCTTTCTGATTATTGCCTGTTGCTCCTCTGATACCGTGCCGTCATAGACTTCCAAACCGCTCGGGTCAGTTAATCGTAACGGATTGTTCAAAACATATGTATATCTATTCCATTGTTGAGGAACGATATAAAAATTCATTTTCTCGTCTTCGGACATAGCCCAAGGTCCAAAGGGGTCAGGCGAAGTGAAGTGCCCTAGCGAACTTCCGAATATCTCGCTTGAGCAAAGTCCAAGCCAGTTTCATTATCACCGTTCATAGCCGGTAAATTGCTTCCTCACCGATATCATCGCCGTAATTCAGGCCAGTCGTCCGGCCGCCAGTGCGTCGATCTCTTCGCCGAATGGGTGATAGTCGTGGCGGGAGATCACCGCACCGTTTTGCCTCGGTGTTGATGCGAGGGCTGCCGAGGTGGTCGTTTGTGAGATAGGCAACTTTGGCGTTGAGCCGGTCCGCAACGACCGTCGAATATTCGGCGATCTGATTGCCTAACGGCATCGTAAACGAAAATTGTGACTTCGCCTGTTGAAGGTACGTATTTCTTGACCCGTTTGCCGTCGCCGTCGTAAGAATATTCACCGACCGTGTCCGAACCGTTTGTTACTCATCGACAGCTTCACCTGTTTGCTTATTCTCAGCGTCGTAGGGCTAACTCTGTCCGCCCGCATCGGCAAGATCGTGTTGCCGGCATTGTCGAATGTATATCCGCTTGCATTCAGTCGATTGTTGTTGGGATTTACCGATGGGTTGCTGACGGCCGGATCGGCAAATGAGTCAGGCATCGTTGTATTGTTCTCATCAAAATTCCGGTTGCCATATCGGTCAAATTTGAAGGTCTGTTTCCAGCAACTTGAGGGATCATGGGTGCATTGCGTTTCTGTCCAGCCATCCGGCTTCTCATCCGCCGCTATCTGAGACGATTTAGTTCGTCATACGTATATGTTTGCAACGGCTCGATTTCGCCATTCAATTCATCGCCCGGAACTGTTATCTTCTGGCTTATTAAATTGCCATTGTTCGATGTAGTGCCGTAATCGTAATTAAGCTTCAGCTGGACGGTTACCGTCTTGAACGATCCCAGCGTGCTATCTGTGTCGGCTGAAGCTGTGAGTTAAATGTCGTGCTTTCCCAATGGCCGTTCCCAAGCTGCATGGAAGTCACAGCACCCGCTGCATTATAGGAAAAGCTGTTCGCATAGCTCCAATAACCCGAATCCGAGTTTTTCTTACTCTGGATCATCGAAAGGTCGCCGTTCGCGTTAAGTACGTTCTTAACCTTACGCGTTGAAGGGTACGTTTCTCTCCACTAATGCCCCGCTCAGGTTGTAGGTGTATGCGGTCGGATAATCCGACCCCGTCCGTCGTCTGTTTATGTCCGGTCACTCTTCCTAGGATGTCAAAACTTGTGTACTCGGTTGAGATCGATCCAAATGAGCTTATTACAATGCCATATAGCAGACTCATGGACCGACACAACGAAATTTCCATGGTCTCCAGGCAATATTGCGCGAATATTACAGTGCTACAGTTTTGACACCGATTCCGTCCTGTAGATTTTGCAAAAGAGCAGCCGCACAGTTAAGATTTTTAATATCGCGGGTCAGCCCCCCATTTCCAGTCCTTTTTCATTCCTGCTTTTACCAGACCCTATCTCGATCCGGCAATGAAACGCTTGAAACTTGAAATTTGAATCAGTATCTTTCGCTAACCGCCCAGATATTCGGTGAGTGAAGCGGAAATAATTTTATTAAGTCATTTTGTGTTGGACTGCTCTCTTTGTTCCATGAGTTACCACCATTGCGTGTAGAATAAAGACTGCCGTCTGTTCCAACCAACCAACCATTCGAATCCTTAATGTATATGTCATTTAGCACACCAGCTGATTCCGGTGTTTTGTTTTCCCATGTTTGTCCATCATTTTGACTTCTTAATAAAATTCCTTTCCTTGAGTTTTTTCCAATTGACGAATTTTCCCCGCCCAATATCCAAATTTCTTTGCCAAATGAAACTACTCTAATTAGAGAACTATTTTCGTTTATTTCTTTTGCTTCTTGTTTTGTCCAACCATTTTGAAAATGAAAAACCGCACCATTATCACCAACTGCCCATACTTCACCCGCATTGGCACATGAAACACTAAACAACCGATCTTTGGTGCTAAAAACATTTGAAACTGTCCCAGTTTTGATCGGTCACCGTATCTTGGTAACCAATGTCTCTAACCGCCCAGCCTCACCAGATTGATCGAGAGATAAATCACGAAAAAGGGTAAACCTGCTATTTAATTCCGCTAGATCTTTTTTCTCAAAATGTAGGTCGCCAATCTGCCCAATTAGATCCGTCGGTTTTTGTCGTTAAGATGAGAGGCTTATTTTTTTCGGAGCCGACTATCCAGAGTTGTCCGTTTGCGGAAATAATAGATGAAAATCCTCTGTTATTCTCATCCCAGTTCTTAACGGCAGACCAATTTGTGCCGCCATCATTGGTTTTGTCAATGGAAATCGAACCAACTGCAATGCCATTATTTTTGTCAAAGAAAAATATCGACAAATAAGGTCCCGCGTGTGTGAAAACAGGTTCTGCTTCGGTTAAGAGAAACCATTTCATTTTGTTTTCTACTGACAAATATCCATTTGGCACTAGCAAGACTAATCCCGCTAATAAAGCAATTAGAGCCGCCGTCAAAATCAATATCTTTGTTTTCATTAGTGGTTCGATCTCCGTTGAGAATTCGGAGGGTTTCACGACTGTATCGCATTTTCGAATACCTTCCAGGCAGGCTCTCTAGAAATAGGCCTTGCACCCATAGTAGTCCCTTGGCTTCTTAGAACGTGAGGAAGGGCTTCCCCAACGTGTGTATCGACCATTTCATTAGTGGAAACGAGAGGCTTTCCATCATTGCTTCGTCCTCTAGGTTCAAGTTGTCGAAATTTGTCGCAGCCTCTCCCGCACGGGGATTGACAAGAATCTGAATATTTCCCGTCGAACTTTCTTCTTTCCCAATGGTGATACCGCCAGGAATAAGGGTTGTACTCGTGGAGAATTCTTTTCCGTGCTTGTTTGTAAATTTATCTGCTATTCTAAATTCAACCGTCTGACTTGAACTAAGTATCTCGCCCATTCCAAGACTAAAGTCTTTGTTGTCCGCATCTTTGCCAATTTTCTGGAACTTTGTCACATTTTCACTTGAAAGAGAAACGGTTCGCCCATCCGCTGAAACCGTCACCAATTTGAACCGTTCTTCGCCTAAGATATTTCGAAGTCGTTGAAGTGCGGCTGCTCTTTCTGCGCAGTTTCTCCGGTCAAATTAACCTTTTCACCAGACGGATCAGTATATTTAAGCGGATTATTTACTGCGTAAGCATACTGATTCCACTGCTGAGGTCGGCTGATGTAGCGGGACAACATTGCGGCCGCCTTTTCTCTATCTTTCTCAACCTAATTCTGGCGACGATCTATATGGATGGAAGATGTTAATTGCCCAAGTGTATTTCCATACATTCTAGCCTGTGCGAAGTCGAGGTCAAGATTCAATGTCTCGTTTATAGCCTGTAAATTGCTTTCGAACCGAATCATCACCATAGTTCAGCCCTGTTGTTTGGCCCCCAGTGCCGTCGATCTCTTCACCAAATGGATGATAGTCGTGGCGGGAGATTACCGCGCCATTTTGATCGGTGTTTATCCGAGGGCTGCCGAGGTGGTCGTTTGTGAGATAGGCAACCTTTGCGGTTGAAGCCTCGGCAACGATCGTCGAATATTCGGCGATCTGATCGCCAAGCCGCTCGTACACAAAAATTGTGACTTCACCCGTTGAAGGAACATATTTCTTAACCCGCTTGCCGTCGCCGTCATACCAATATTCGCCGACCGTGCCCGATGACCGTTTGAAACTCGTCGACAGTTTCAACTCTGGTTTGCTTATTCTCGCCGTCATAAGTGTAATTCATGAGATAGACGCGTCGGCGATCGTGTTGCCCGCGTCATCGAAGAGTATAGCCGCTTGAATTCAGTCGATTGTTGTTGGGATTTACCGATGGGTTGCTGACTGCCGGGTCGGCAAAGGAGTCAGGCATCGTAGTATTTGTTCTCATCAAAATTCCTGTTGCCAAAGCGATCATATTTGAAAGTCTGCTTCCCAGCAGCATTGGCGAAGGCTCGTTCGTCGCATTGCGTTTCGTGTCCAACCGTCCGGCTTCTCATCAGCCACTCTTGAGTCGATTGAGTTCGTCATATGTGTACGTTTGAAGCGGCGTAATTTCCGGCATTCAACCCATCGCCGGAACAGTGATCATTTGGCTTATTAAATTGCCATTGTTCGATGTGGTGCCGTAATCATAATTAAGCTTCAGCAGCCCGTCGCCGTCTTGAACGATGCCAAGTGCTATCTGTGTCGGCTGCAGCCGTGAGTTAAAGGTCGTGCTTTCCCAATGGCCGTTGCCGAGCTGCATGGAAGTCACAGCACCCGCCGCACTATAGGTAAAGCTGTTCGCATAGCTCCAATAGCCTGAGTCTGAGTTTTTCTTACTCTGGACCATCGAAAGTTCACCGTTCGCGTTAAGTACGTTCTTAACCTTACGCGTTGAAGGGTAAGTTTCCTCCATCAAAGCCCCACTCAGGTTGTAGGTATATGCGGTCGGATACTCAACCCCGTCCGTCGTCTGTTTATGCCCGGTCACTCTACCTAGGATGTCAAAATTCGTGTACTCGGTTGTAGAAACATCGCTGGTTCTTATCTTTCCTTGTGACCCCATCTTTTCTTGGCAATGCCAACGTCACTTATTCTACTGAATGCCCGGTTTCCAAATGTAAGAATGATGCTGGGGTAAGCCAGGGTAAAGACCGACTAGTTTTACCCCGCTCGTCATGAGAAACGTCCCGACTTGCCTCCTACATTTACCTTCAATTTTGCACCACTGCAGGTCTGAACGTCTCTTTTATATCCCGTTCACGCCCGGTGAACGGCTTCCTTATATCAAATCTCTAAGATAATCCGTAAAGCCGCGTGAAAAAGATCAGATATGTAACAACAATCACAACCGCGATAGCTAGCATACCCAATCTACTCGGCAGACTGAGCAAAGCGAGAACGAGCGCTAGGATCGCCGTGGCCAGAGAAACTAAGACTAAAACGCCGGCCAAATTTCCCGAATCGAACACAGCTTTGCTCTCTATATACAGGACTAAAAGGAGCGATGTTATTGCAAGAACGAAAGCGGGCCACGAAAAACGCCTTCGTATTCTTTTCAAATCCATAAATTTATTGCGACTTCCACCACCCAAGTCTGGGGGCCTTAAACGTGTAGGTCTGGTTGCTATTACGCGGTTTGCCCGTATCGACCTCTCTGCGTCTCCAACCACGTTCTCGATCTTCAATAACGGTGGTCATACGAGCCTGTCTTCTCTGGTCCGTAACTTCACGTCCGAAAGCCCAGTCAAAATCTTCCGCCGTCATGGTAGGGTGACGATCGCTCGAAAAAAACGAGGGTCAGACCTGCAAATCTGCAATTTTCAAACCAATTCCGATCTCTGAACCACTGAACCATTTTCCGATGACCTCCATACGATGCCAAGTTTCGCTATTCCAGGGTTTGTTGCCTTCGATGCATGGTTTGTTGTCCCGGCCGGACGATCTGCTAAATAGTACGGCGAACTAATAAATAAGAAATAATGACCTTAATATGCTTCCCCAAATACGGCGATGCTTATATTTTAACACTTGGCCGAATCCGGGCGGATTCTCATCCTTGTTCATGAGCTTTGCCGGTCTTACGCGACAGCTAAATCCCGACCCGAAAAGGACGTTGAAACGCCCTTTAGGACTCTTGCGAATCACACCCACGTCGTAAACAACGTGGCTATTTGCCGCTATACGCGGTAAGACGGCTGAAGCCGCCTGCTAGATTGTTTTAGGAAGCAAGTGCTCTTACACAGGAAATCTACGGAATACTCGCAGAATCCGGGTGCCTTATGTTTAACAATCTCACCATAAAGATCGAACTCATATCCTGTAGTATCAATATCGTGACCCTGTTATTCGATCAAAAAATTCTGCGGGACCCGGACGGTCTTTCAGCCTCGTTCACGAGGCTTTCCCGAAGGGCAAATAGACACGGCGTTTACGACGTGGAAAAATGTGAACTCGATCCTAGGGCGGTTCTGGCGTCACAAAACCGCCAGTGCTGCGGTAGGCCCGCAGCCGTAACGTCCTTACCAGAGGAGGCTTTAGCAATCTTACGTGATGGCTAAAGCCCGACCCGAAAGGGACGTTGAAACGCCCTTTAGGACTCTTGCGAATCACATCCCCCGTCGTAAACAACGTGGCTATTTGCAGCTATACGCGGTAAGACGGCTGAAGCCGCCTGCCTTAAGGTTCGTCAGAGTTGATGCCGCCATATCGAGATTTGATAAAATCTTTCTGGCCGTCCTCGATCCGTGCGTAAGGAAGGAAGATAAAGCAAAATATCGTCGTAAATTCGGTATTTGTTATAGTTACGCGTTTCCGGCTGTTATCCTGGACTGCTGAAAAAATCTCTAAACAACCGGTAGAAAGCTTAAAATGGCAGAACTTGGAAAATATTGCGAGTATATGTCAAATATTGCGAGTATATGTCATATACTGACAGTATTCAGCAAATATTGACAGTATTTTGAATATTCTGCGAGTATTTTACAAATACTGTCAATATTTTTAAAATACTGACAGTATATTCCATATTCTGGCGCTTTCGACTTCATACTGCCCTTTTAGAGAACCCGGCGGCTGACCGCAGTCGCAGACGGCGGAGGCGAAATTTCTTTCTGGCCTGGCTTGTTTCGGCTTTACCGACAGTAATGCCGCTTTACCGGCACAAAGCGGCTTTCCCGACAGTTAAAAGCCTTTACCGACAGGCCACGCAGTTTGCGAAACGCTTTTGGCTGAAATACCATCTTTTCAATGAAGATCTTTCACGGAACTGAGAATGCCAGCATTTTACGGCCGACCGTTTTGACGCTCGGCGTGTTTGACGGGCTGCATCTCGGCCACCAGAGAATAATGCAGACAGTGGTCGAGCGGGCAAAGAAATGCGGACGCGGTTGCGACCGCTATCACGTTCGATCCGCACCCGCGGGCGGTGCTGCATCCTGAGTCGGCTCCACCGCTGCTGCAGACACTCGATCAGCGTCTGGCAAACTTTGAGGTGCTTGGGAATCGAGCAGGCGATAGTTATTCCGTTCACGCGCGAATTTGCTTCGGCAAGCCGGCCGAGCATTTTCCTCGAGACGATCATCCATGAACGGCTTGCAGGCAAAAGAGGTCTACCTTGGCAAAGGGTTTGCTTTTGGCAAAGGCCGCGGCGGCAATATCGATCTGCTGCGTGAGATGAGCGGGAAGCTGGGCTTTTTTGCCGATGAGGTCGATGAGGTGCAGATACGCGGGCAGCGGATCAGCTCGTCCACGA
The DNA here is from genome assembly GCA_963834975.1 of Blastocatellia bacterium. GTDB lineage: Bacteria > Acidobacteriota > Blastocatellia > Pyrinomonadales > Pyrinomonadaceae > OLB17. The sequence continues at coordinate 391,167 of CAWIDZ010000003.1, read as the reverse complement.
TCCGGCGGCTGCTTGCCGAGGGCCGGGTTAATCTTGCCCGCCGCATGCTCGGCCGCCCGTACGGCGTCGAGGGCGTGATCATCCGCGGCAACCGGCGAGGGCACACGATCGGGTTCCCGACGGCGAACCTCAAGCCTCATAACCGCGTGATCCCAAAATTCGGCGTTTACGCGACCGCAACGCTGATCGACGGTGCGTGGCGAAAGAGCATTACCAATATCGGCGTCCGGCCGACGTTTGAGGATACGAACGAGCCATCTATCGAGAGCATATATATTCGATTTTGACGGCGAGCTTTATGGCGACGTGCTGAGGGTGCGGTTTTTGCACCGGATCCGGGACGAACGCAAATTCAGCGGCATCGACGAGCTAAAGGCCCAGATCGAGACGGACACACGCCGGGCGAGGAACTATTTCCGCCATCAGGGCGTAAATAATATGCTTGAGATCCTGTGAGATCTAGAGCAGTTTCGGTGCGGTAATATCAAATCACTGTCGCCTATGGCAGCCCGCATAATAAAAGACAGTTTGACACAGGCTCCTATCATCTAAACCATCATGGCCGACACAAAAAACACATTCATTCTGGACAGGATACGAGGGGCTCGATCCAATGGCGAACGGTGCGGCATTTGCTTACGCCGACAAATGAACCTGGCGATCGCGAAACTGGTCTCTAACGAACAATTGATCGAGGAAGAAGGCTCGCTGCAAAAGGTCGAAACCTCCGTCGAGAATAAGTTATCACGGTCTTCGCGGTTACTGGCGGATATTTCAGGTATCGCGTGTGATCGCGATGCTCTCGCTGTATCTCTATCTCGATCAATTGACCTGCATCGGCCGCACGATAACCGCAAACACGCCCGTGAGCGTCTTGAAAAGGCAATGCGGCTTACCCGGGCGGCTGTTTATGGCGAAAAGCTGTATGCCAGTTGCGGCTCTGGTTCTTTCACCTGTTTATGCGGATGTTGCGGCGGTTCTTCCTCGGCGGCCGATCCTAACAGAGACGCAAAATCAGGAAAAACAGGCAGTTTGGTTAAAAGACAAGCTTATCGAGCTCGGCCCGACATTTATCAAGATGGGGCAATCGATGGGCACGCGCGCCGACCTGTTGCCGCTGCCGTTTGTTAAAGAACTCGGCACATTGGTCGACAGCGTTCCGCCATTTCCCGAACGATGTCGCGTTTGCCCGCATCGAACACGAACTCGGACAAAGATCAATGAGGTCTATGCCGAATTTGAGCTCGAGCCGGTCGCGGCCGCGTCGCTCGGGCCAGGTTTACCGTGCCCGGCTGCATACCGGCGAAGAGGTCGCGGTTAAGGTCCAGCGGCCTAATCTCGAAGCCACGATCAAGGGCGACATCATTATTCTCAAAAAAGTCGCAAATTTTGCCGAGCGGTTCCCGCAGCTTAATGAGAACGCCGACTGGTCGGGCATGCTTCGCGAATTTGACACGACCATCCACGAGGAAATGGATTACGTCGCCGAGGGCCACAACGCCGAGAGGTTTCAAGGAGAGTTTTAAGACCTGGTCAAATATCCACGTGCCGACGATTTATTGGAACGCGACGACCTCAAAAGTCATGACCATGGAGTTTATCCACGGCACAAAGGTCACCGATCTCGAGGAACAAAAACGCCGCAACATCTCGCCGGCAAAGGTAAACCGGCTTTTGATAAAAACCTATCTCAAACAACTGCTCGAGGATGGTTTTTTCCACGCCGACCCGCATCCCGGCAATCTGCTGGTGATGCCTGACGGCCGTCTCGCGTTTTTTGATTTTGGCATGGTCGGCCGCATTACGCCGCAGCTGCAGGCAAAAATGATCGACGCGTTTTTTCATGTAGTCGGCAAGGACCCCGGCGGCATTGCCGAGGACCTCATCGAGCTTGATTTTCTAAAACCCGGGACCAGCCCTGACATCGTCAAACCGGTCGTCGAAAAGATGTTTGAGTTTCATTTCAATCTGAAACTCAAGGACATTAATTTCAAAGAGCTGACCTACGATCTGGCAGACGTCATGTACGATTATCCGTTCCGGCTGCCGTCAAATTTCACGTATATCATGCGTGCCCTGATGACGCTCGAGGGCATCGGCATCGTCACCGACCCCGAATTCAATTTCTTTGAAACGGCAAAACCGTACGCAAAGGAATTTATGCTCCGCCGCGAGGGCAGCGATTTTCGCAAGATGTTCGTCAGCAAGATCATGGGCCGCGACGAAGGCGGCAAGATCGACTGGGACCGCACGTGGAAGCTCGCCAAGATGGCGTTTCGAACAGTACTCAATACCGGAAACTAATGGAAAGGCCGTCTTCGATCGAGCCCGACGAAAGGCCAACGCCCGAAAATCCGGCTATTGCCCGTGCCCGGAAATTGGTCCTTGAGCACGGCTGGAACTCAACATCATTTCAAATAGTAAATCCCGGGATCAGCCGCTGGTTTTCAGCGGACGGTGAAGCCGTTGTCGGTTATGTTTCGGCCGCCGGCGTCCGCGTTGTGGTTGGAGCTCCCGTTTGTGAAGAAAATATACTCGATGCCGTATCTGCGGAATTCGAGGCCGACGCCGCAGATGCCGGTGAACATGTTTGCTATTTCGGCGCCGAGTCGCGACTCGAGGCTTTGTTCAGCGGTTCGCCGAGATATTCCAAATTTTTGATCGGTGCTCAGCCTGTTTGGAAACCCGATGACTGGGCGGCCATAGTCGCCGCTCACAGTTCGATGCGGGCGCAGCTAAACAGGGCGAGGAACAAGGGTGTCACCGTCACCGAATGGCCGAACGACAAGGCCCGGCAGCATCCGGCACTGCGATCATGCCTGCAGGCATGGCTCGATTCCAAGGGCCTGCCGCCGCTTCATTTCATGGTCGAATCCGATACGCTCGCCCGGCTCGAGAACCGGCGTGTGTTTGTCGCAGAAGGCGGCGAGCAGATCTATGGGTTTATCATCATCTCTCCCGTTTCACGCCGAAACGGTTGGCTTTTTGAACAGTTTCCGCATCGCCCCGGAGCCCCGAACGGCACCGTCGAGCTGATGATCAATACCGCGATGGAGCGCCTGGCCGAGGATGGATTTGAATACGCGACATTTGGCATATCACCGTTATCCACGCGTGCGGTCCTCGCACCTTTTCATAATCCGGTGTGGCTGCGTGTGGTGCTGGCATGGCTCAGAAAGCACGGCCAGCGATTTTATAATTTTGACGGCCTCGATGCATTTAAGGCAAAATTCCGGCCCGAGAGCTGGGAACCCGTATTTGCCGTTTCCAACGAGCCTCAGGTATCATTCAAAACACTTTACGCGGTCGCGTCCGCATTTAGCGGCAATGCTCCGTTTCGTATGCTGATCGGCGGATCGGCTCGGGCAGTCGCGACTGAGTTTCGGTGGTTGAAGCGCCGTATCATCCATTGATAGCATAGCCCTTGAACGTAATGACGAAATTCCAAAACATTCACGATCGCCGCGATGATAATGTGTTGTTTTGTTGATCTCAGCGCACAGAATATGAGTAAAGCATCCGGACCATCGCTCAAGATCCATCATCTGAAAAACGATTTTGCGATAAGCGATCTTGGCAATAAAGCGTGGCGGAACGCTTCGGACGTCGCGGTCGAAAAATATTGGTCCGGAAAAAGCGCCCCGGCGGGCAGGCGATTCAAAGCCCGCCTGTTATGGTCAGACAACGCGCTTTACGTAAGATTTGAAGCAAACCAAACCGAGCCGCTTATCGTCAGTGATAAACCCGATCTTACTAAAAAGACCAGGGGCCTGTGGGACCGTGACGTCTGCGAGATCTTTATCGCTCCCAACAAAAACGAGCGAAACAGGTATTTTGAGTTTGAGATCGCACCGACCGGCGAATGGATCGATCTTGGCATTATTGTAAAGCCGGCGAAACGCGAAACGGATTGGGACTATGCCTCGGGAATGGCATCAGCGGTGAGGATCGATAATGACAAGGTCGTTATGGCCATAAAGATCCCCTGGAAAGCGCTTGGCAAAACACCAAAAGCGGGCGACATCTGGCTGGGTAATCTATTTCGCTGTGTAGGAAAAGATCCGACACGAGGTTACTTATCGTGGATCCCGACCGAAACCGAAGAACCCAGTTTCCACGTACCGGATAAGTTTGGCGAATTCAGATTTATCCGTTGAGAAGATCGTTATACCGTCATGCCACCGTCGACAGCAATGGTCTGCCCGGTGATATAGCTAGACGCATCGGATGCCAGAAACACGGTCACACCTTTTAACTCGCCCTCATTACCTACCCGCGGAATGACATTGTTCTCTTGTATCGTCCGTTCATAAATGTCGATGACCGCGTCGGCGAGGCGTGAGTGAAAAAAGCCCGGTGCGATCGCATTGACCCTGATACCCCGGCGGCCCCAACTTGCCGCAAGCTCCCGTGTCAGACCGATAAGCCCTGCCTTACTTGCAACATAGCCGGCATAAAACGGCCCGTTGGCCGACGATGTAATGCCGGCGATAGATGAAATATTTATTATCGAGCCGCTATTTTGCTTTAGCATCTCGCGGCCCGCGGCCTGGGCGAACAGGAAGCAGCCGGTGAGGTTTACATCGAGCACCTTTTGCCATTGTTCGAGCGTCATATCCTCAGGCATTGCTCCCCAGGATGTGCCGGCATTGTTAACGAGGATATCAACGGCTCCAAACTTTGCAACGGTTTCATCTATCACCGACTGGATATCGCCGGGCTTTGAAACGTCGCACGCCTTTCCTGCAACTTGAAAACCTCTTTGCAGAAATTCTGTAACCGTTGCGTCCAGGGCCTCGGCATTTCGTGCGCAGAGCATTAGATCGGCACCGGCCTCGGCAAGGCCCTCAGCCATTTCTTTCCCAATACCGCGCGAGCCGCCGGTCACGATCGCGGTCTTGCCCGTCAGATCAAAGAGGTCTTTTACATTTCTCGACATATATTTTTCAGCAATAACGCGATTAGGATATCACGAAGATGTTCGGGGGACAGGTTGAGCCTGTTGCGCTTGATAGTTCCTCTGCGGTTTAATAATTGATATGGGAAAAACTCAAAAAGAACTCGCGTTTTTACGAGATCTGGCCGTTGACGGCGAATGGACACAACGCTTTGCAGACCTCGTGAATAAGAATCTCGACCTCAGCGAGGCGGAAAATATGTTGTACATAAATGCCGGCACTGGCGGGCATGCTCTCGCAATTCACGAAAAGTTCGGTGAGAATACGTCGATCTTCGCATCTTGCGAGAATGAGGACATCATGATCATCGCGCAGGAAAAGGCGGCGGCTCTCAGAGCCGATGTCGATTTTTCGATGCTGCGGTTTGAGAATGACGCATTTGATGCGGTATTGGCGGACGCTAGTTTGATTAGGCCTGCTGAGATAGAAGAATTTATTGAAAATGTGGTGCGGGTGGCTAGAACTTCTGGTGATGTAGCCATTTTTCTTCCCACGGCCGGCAGTTTTGGCGAGGTGGTCTCGCTCCTATGGGAAGTTTTGTTCAACGCCGGCCTCGGCGAGCATGGCGCTGCTGCTGAAAAGCTGATCACCGACCTGCCAACCGTGTCGCGGCTCGAGGAGATCGCCGAACGCTCCGGTTTGGTAAATATCAATACCAAGACCGAGATCGAAGTTTTTGAATATGAGAACGGCGCCGAATTTGTTGCTGCCCCGCTTGTGGCTGATTTTCTGCTGCCGCTCTGGCTGGAAATGCTCGATGACAATGAAAAAGAGCAAATTCCGGAGAAACTTGCTCAGTTAATTGACGCGGAAGATGCTGACCTCAGCTTCAGATTTTCGGTAAAGGCTACGCTGCTCGCAGGTGAAAGGGCATAAACAAATGAATTATTGCTCAGCCCTTGCCGCGGCACGTCGCCGAAGTTCTTCTTCCAGAGCTTCGTCGCTGACAGCCGAAACTAGAGGTGTCCCCGGATTTGCCGCGATCTTTTGCTGCTCAGCTTTTTCTTCCTCTTCGGCCTCGCGCATACCGTCCTTAAATGCCTTTCGCGTTTGCCCGAGTGATTTTGCCAATTGAGGCAAACGTGTCGCACCAAATAGGAGGAACAAAACCGCGACGATCAATAATATTTCTGTGGTTCCAAAATTCATATGATTAATACCTGCTGTGTGTAAATAAGCCGACTCTCATAATACCCCTATTCGCGGCAAGATTCACGCAGAAATTTCATTGCTTTGTCCGAAACCGGTCCATCGCGTCAACTAAGCGCCGAGCTGATCCCCTTTTCTGAAACCGAATGCCCGGCATCCGGCACAACTATTAATTCCGCATCCGGGATCGCTTTGTGAAGCTCCCAGGCAGACGTGATCGGACAGACCACATCATAACGGCCTTGTACGATGACTGTAGGAATGTGTCGGATCTTATCCGCGTTTTCGAGCAGATAGTTCTCGGTGGGGAAAAATGAATTATTCACAAAATAATGGCATTCGATCCGGGCCAGGCTGAGTGCCTCGTGTTCGCCTTCCCAATGTTCCATCAGATCTTTGTCAGGATAAAGCTTAGAGGTCGAGCCTTCCCAGACGCTCCAGGCACGTGCCGCCGAAAGGCGTACGCTCTCGTCATCGCTCGTGAGACGTTTATGATAGGCGGCAATAAAATCGCCCCGCTCCTCCTCGGGTATCTCATCGCGATATCGTTCCCAGAAATCCGGAAAGATCTCAGACGCACCATACTGATAAAACCAGCTCAGTTCCTTTCTGCGGGTAAGGAAAATGCCGCGAAGTATCAGGCCCAGACAACGGTCCGGATGCGACACGGCATACGCCAAACTAAGAGTACTGCCCCATGAGCCGCCGAAAACATACCATTTGTCGACGCCAAATTTATTTCTCAGCGTCTCGATATCATTGATCAGGTCCCAGGTCGTATTGTCGCGAAGTTCGGCATGCGGTGTCGATCTACCGGATCCGCGCTGATCGAATAAGATCACATGATAAACCGCCGGATCAAAATACTGCCGGTACATCGGTATCAAACCCCCGCCGGGGCCGCCATGCAAAAAGACAACCGGGATGCCGTCAGGGTTACCGACCCGTTCGTAATAGATCGTATGGAGATCAGATACGACGTGCATTCCCGAGTCAAAGGGTTCAATTTCGGGGTATAGGTTTGCCATAATCAAATAATAACCGAATACAGGCCGGCTTTCTAGATGGACCGATCTAACGCTTTAGGAAGTTGTCGTACCAGAGCTGGAAAACCAGAAGCGTCCATAGCTGCTTGTGATGGCTGGCGATGCCTTTTTCATGTTCGGCGATGAGGGTCTCGACGAAATCAGGTTCGAAAAGCCCCTGATCTCTCAGCCGCGTCGGCGAGAGAAGGTCGTGCATCAGCGGATTCAAACGGCCTTTTAGCCATGTGGCGATAGGGATGCCAAACCCCTTCTTTGACCTTTTGAGGATCGACCTCGGCAGCAAACCCTCAACAGATCTTTTCAGAATATACTTGCCCTTGTTTCCGCGAAGTTTATAGTCCAGCGGCAGCGAGGCGGCAAATTCCCCGATCCGCGGATCGAGAAACGGAGCCCGCGTTTCAAGCGACACTGCCATCGACGCCCGGTCCACCTTTGTCAAAATGTCTTCGGCCATGTAAAAGTTCATGTCGAGATACTGCATACGCTCGATCTCGTCCTGAGCGTCACAGATCTCTAGCAACTTCCGGGGCCCGCCGTAGATATCGCCTGTTGTTTCCGATAGTACGGCCTCCGTCAATAAACGCTTTTGATCGTCACCGGAAAAAGAACCGAACCACGAATGATGCCGCTCAACCGTCCCATATTTTGCCGATCTGACAAATCGTTTTGCCTTGTAATCAAACGAAAGATTCTTATTAGAAACAGGCAGGCGACGCACTATGGGTTCTATGAGACGGGACCGAAGCATTTGAGGTATTGAGTCATACGCCCCGGCCATCTTATGGCCAAAATACATCGGATATCCTGCAAATATCTCATCGCCGCCATCGCCGCCGAGCGCGACGGTTACATGCTTGCGAACAAAACGGGCAAGCAGATATGTTGGGATCAGCGACCCGTCCGACAGCGGTTCGTCGAGCCATGTGCCGATCTCGCTTATCAGATCGCCGGCTTTTTCGGCGCTGAGCATTTCCTCATAATGATCGGTCCCCAGATGGGCCGCGACCTCACGTGCATATCTGGTCTCGTCAAACGAATCTTCGGCAAATCCGATGGAAAATGTCTTAACCGTTTCAGTTGCGTGCTGGGTCGCAAATGCTGCTATCGCTGACGAATCGACGCCGCCAGAAAGCAAAATGCCTAGCGGAACATCAGCCACAAGACGCATCCGAACAGCGTCCGACAATAGTTCCCGCAGATCGGACGCTGCCTTGTCCAAAGACGGAGCATGCCCGTTTTTTGCAAATGTAAGATTCCAGTACCGCCGCGTCTTGATCTCGCCCTTTTCAATGACCATGATATGGGCAGCCGGCAGCTTATTTATGCCTTTGTAGATCGAGCCCGGAGCGGGAACATAGTCGAACGAGAGGTATTGCCTTAGGGCATCGGGGTCTAATTCAGCTGAAACTGACGGATGGGCGAGCATCGCCTTGGGTTCTGAAGCATAGATCAACTTACCGTCAAACGTGCCATAGTACAACGGCTTTTCACCATAACGGTCACGGGCGATGACAAGCCGCTTTCGGCGTGTGTCCCACAACGTGATCGCGAACATCCCATTGAGATGATCGACAAAATCATCGCCGTATTCCTGGTAAAGATGCGGAACGATCTCTGTATCCGTCTGGGTGACAAACTTATGCCCGCGTTTTTCGAGGTCTGCTTTGACCTCGCGGTAGTTGTACAGTTCGCCGTTCATCATCACGACGATCGATTTATCTTCGCTAAAAACAGGCTGGTCACCCGTGTGCAGATCGATTATCGAGAGCCGCCGCATACCCAGCGCGACCTGACCATCCATCCAGATGCCTTCGGAATCAGGTCCGCGATGGACAATTGCCTCGCACATTGAATGCAGTACGGCCTCGTCTATGGCCGGATGGACTGTTTGATTGTTTCAGGTTGATCCAACCTGCGATACCGCACATAAAAAAGAAGGGCTGGCAGTGGTCAGTAAAATGTCAGCAGCAGTCGGATCTGCTCACAGCTCACATTTCAAATCCGATCCGTTCGCGAACGGCATAGATCGCCTTGTCCTGCGATTCATGATATGTCCTGACAAGCAACTCGGCGAGCAACCCCATCAGAAAGAACTGAACTGAGATCGCAAGCATCACCACCGCAATTATAGGCAGCGGCGTGAGGATGAACGAGACGCCCTCGGCGATCTTGAGAACAATGGCCCATACGCCGGCGACCATCGATATAAGAAATGCGATCATGCCGAAGCCGCCAAATACATATAGCGGCTTAGTATGGTACTCGGCCATGAATTTGATAGTGATCAGGTCGAAGACGACCTTTATCGTGCGCGAGATGCCATACTTTGATTTGCCCATTGTCCGGGCGTGATGATCGACGGGGATCTCGGCCACCCGTGCCCCGGCCCAGCTAGCATAGATCGGGATAAAGCGGTGCATTTCACCATAGAGCCGGACGTCCTGGATCACCTCGCGGCGATAGGCTTTTAGGGAACAGCCATAATCGTGAAGCGGAACGCCACCGATCCAGGAAATGATGCGGTTAGCGATCTGCGAAGGTATTTTTCGCGATATGAGTTTATCCTGCCGATTCTTTCGCCAGCCGGAGACGACATCGAAACCCTCGTTTAATTTATCAAGCAGGCGGGATATGTCAGCGGGGTCGTTTTGCAGATCGGCATCCATCGGTATGAGTATCTCGCCCTTCGCAGCATCGATCCCTGCGGACATAGCCGCCGTCTGGCCATAATTTCGCCTGAGCGAAATGACACGAACGCGATCATCCGAGGCGGCTATCTCCTTTAAGATCGAGAGGCTCTTATCCGTCGAACCGTCATCAACATAAATTACCTCGGCTGATTTGCCGAGGGCGTCGAGTGCCGCGGCGATCTTTGCATGCATCGGGCGCAGATTCTCTTCCTCATCAAGGACAGGCAGAAAAAGCGAAAGTTCAGGGTTGTTATCTTGTTTGTTATCCATCACAGAGGACCGGGCAGCGAATTACACAAATTACACGAATTGGCCGCGTTTCACAATTCTCACTAATAGAGTGTTATCCGCGATCAGTTTTTCTTTGCGACCACGACGATCGATACGCCGAACGGAAAATTCAGGTTTCGCAGCCAAAACCGTTCTGCGCCAAATAGTTTGCCAAACACACCGTTAAGGGCCGAGACAGTAATATTATTCTCTGATTCGGGCTTAATGCCGGTCAGTTTCATAATCGTGCGGCCGGCAAGAATTGGGGCAAAAAACGTCCAGTTTGCATATGTCGCCCGTTCTACCTCGTAGCCGGCTTGTTCGAGTCGGTCGACGATCTGCTCCTTGGTATAGCGAATGCGGTGATTCGAAATGTCATCCTGCACGCCCCATAACCACATAAACGCCGGAACAAAGATGAGCGAGTAGCCGCCCGGTCTTGTCACGCGAAACATCTCGCGAAGCCCGGCTATATCGTCGTCCAGATGCTCGACGACATCCAGAGCGGTTGTAAGATCGAATGTACCATCAGCGAACGGCAATGACTCAGCCAGTCCCTTTTGAGCATTTAACCCTTTGGCTTTGCAAAATTCCAATGCATCATCCGACACATCAACGCCCTCAGACTCGCCAAACTGCGCCAACATCTCGAGATTAGCTCCGGTTCCGCAGCCAACATCCAGAATGCGGAGTGTCGAATTCGGAGTGCCGATCTTTTCCACGATCTGATTCAGAAAACTCTCAAGGATCGCCCGCCGGCCGACAAACCACCAATGCGATCCCTCGACCTCATCCATGATGGCGTAGGTATGCTGCTGCATTTCTTGTGGTAAAGCGGCGTTCATAGGTCTATTTTTGCATGGATCAAACCCGGATGCCCATCATCTCGGTTGCGAGACTTCCCTGGTTGGCGTCGAGCGCCAGGCCGTAGCTTTCGCGAAGCCGCTGGCGGATGCCATCGTCGTTTACAAAACACGAACCGTCAGAGCCGAGGCCAAGTATCATCAGATCGCAGCCTTCGTCGAGATATTCGGGCTTGCCGATGCAAAGCATATAGTCGCCTGAGGTCTTGTGAGCTTCCCACTCGAGCTCATAGAGGCTCGGGTTGAAAACAGCGAGCGGATTCATATCGGCATTCGAGAGGCTCTCGAGCGTCTGGGCAAAATCATACGCGTGGCGGCTCTCGTGAACAAGGGTCCCTTCGCATCCGCGCTGTGAGGCAAGCGTCTCCTCAGCGAAAACGATATAGATCTCGGCAAGGGCGTCACGCAAACTCAGCCGTTCACGCAGAAGACGGATATTTGTGGTGATCGAGTTGATCAAACCCGTGCGCCCCGACGCATTGATCTCGGATACCGGCTGGACACGAACCAACATATCCGAGGCAAGGATCTCATTCATTACCAGGCGATGCTGGTCGTTGCCTTTTTCGATGATGGTCGCTATGGCGTCAGTGACCGACTGGCGGTGTTCGCTCTTAATGCCTTCCTCAAATTTCATAAGAATCGTGTAACGCTAACGTCAGCTGATCCGCCCAAATCCACACCAGCTATTCTCATTATGCCACGTGATCTCGACATCCTCAGCCGAAATGTCGTCCCACCACGCGGCAAAATCCTCTTTTGAAATATAAAACGCCGTCGGGGCGACCAGATGGTCAAAGACGATATTATGCTGTTCGCGCCAGCCGAAATGTGCCGAGATGGTTTAGATATTCGTTGTAAAACAAGTGGTTCGCGATCGGCTTAGAGGCGGCATTGATGGGCCGGTAAACGAGCTTTGTTGTAAGAAAAACTCCAAGCGTCGGCAACTTTGACAGCTGATACAAAACGGGCTGGCTTATCTGTGACGTAAAACTCTCGCGGACCGGGTTTATGTATTTTGATATCCACTCGTTATTCTCGGCACCATAAACCCAAGCCGAAATATTGCCGCCGCTTTTCACCTTTGAAGCCAGAGAGACGAAAGCCTGCCGGGGATCTGGGGTATGGTGCAGGACACCGACGCTGAACGCATAATCAAAAGCCTTTTTCAGAGGCAATTTGAAAATATCGCACTGGACTATATGTACGTTGGGCATGTCGCGGGTCAGGGCAAATGCCGATTCAACGCCATCACCCAGATCGATCCCGACAACCTCGGCCGCCCCCCATTCGGCAGCGAGCTTTGTATGCGCCCCTTTGCCGCAGCCGCCCTCAAGCACAATCTTATCTTTGAAGAAATCAGGCTTGACCGGCTGCAGCCAGCCCAGGAACTGGTCTGAATATTTGGTATCTTCCTGTGTAAAGTGGGTCCACTGCCAGCCAAAATTCTCGGCGGTTTCAGCTTTGTCCTGATCGATCTTTCCCAGATCGGCAAAACGCGGCACACCCCGGATAACCTTATATTCGCGTACGCATTTCTTACAGGTCAGTACGGCCTCGATGATCTCGCGGTCCTCGTACTTGCCGGCGCTTGCCAGCAAAATATCGCCGCCGCATGTCGGGCACGCCAATAGATCAAGTAATTTCTCTTTCATAAGAGGTCAGCCGCTAATCAAGACTCTTCCTGAATTCCTGGTATTCCTGATAAGGAAACGGCTGACGCCAGTTAAATTCGAATTCGTCCGTATCACGGTCGGCGTAGAGCTGCTCAAATGTCTCTGCAAAAGCCTCGCAAAACTCCCGGATATCACCGGTGTGTGCAAAAACCATCTCACCTTCGCCGCTTTCCCGCTCATCGGTCGGGTACTGATAGATCTCGAGCGTGACACTATCGCCGTCACGCCGAAAACAAAAATCAAACGCCTCGGGGTCCCGGTTCCACTTTAGGATACGTTCAGTTTGCGTTGATGACGCGTCGAGCAGATCTGTCAGTATCTGCAAAAGCTCAGGCAGTGCCAGTTCATGCGGGGCGTGGGCCGTCGTCGTATGAAATTCGCTGACGCCGTCGTCAAAACCGATCGACATCCAACCGCATTGCGGCGAGTTAAAACTAACCTCAAGTTTCCCCGACATAAGCTAATTATGGTAACTTTTAGCAAAAGTTTCCACAAACTCGCTATGCGGCAATACCACGATCTATTAAGGCATATTTTAGACACCGGCATACGGCACGAAGACCGCACCGGCGTTGGGACTATCTCGGCCTTCGGTTACCAAACGCGTTTCGATCTGCGTGAGGGGTTTCCGATCGTGACCACCAAAAAGGTTCCTTTTCGCTGGGTCGCTGAGGAACTGTTTTGGTTCCTCAGCGGCAGCACGGATGAGAAAGATCTGAACGCCCGGGGTGTCGATATCTGGGCCGAATGGGCGACCGAGGAGCAAACGGCTAGGTTTGGCAGAGACGAGGGTGACCTCGGCCCCGTTTACGGATATCTGTGGCGATCGTTTGGCGGCTGCATATCCGCAAATGGACGGTGTCGATCAGATCGCCAGGCTTGTCCGCGAGATCGAGACAAATCCAAACTCACGCCGTCTGATCGTCACCGGATGGAACCCTGAAACCTGCGACGAAGTTGCCCTGCCGCCGTGCCATACGCTTTTTCAGTTCAAGGTCGAGAGCGAACGCACCTTGCATTGCCAACTCTACCAGCGATCGGCCGACGCCTTTCTCGGCGTGCCGTTCAACATCAGCAGCTATGCACTGCTCACGCATCTTGTCGCCCATGTCTGCGGCCTCGAGGTCGGTGATTTTGTCCACACTTTCGGCGACCTGCATATCTATCAGAATCATCTGGACCAGGTAAATGAGCTTCTCTCACGCGAACCAATGCCGCTGCCTACTCTGGAACTCTTAAATGTTGACGATCTGAAAGGGCTTGATGGGCTGCTGAATTTCAAATTTGAGAATCTTAAACTGCAGAACTATCAATCGTGGGGAAAGATCGCTGCACCCGTCGCGGTTTAGAATATGACCGGATACGACTACCCGATAGAACATTTCGAATTGATGTCGGATATTGCCAAATCGCTCAAGGACAGCAATGCGCAGCTTCTAGAACACGAATATCTTTACAACGCCTTTGGTTCGTGGTGGATTATGATCGAGTGGTCTGGTAAGAGAAGTCGCTTATTATTCGATGGTCGAGAATATCGACTGGTTTTGGAAAGAAATGTTGGTTATAGAAATGAACCGCCGGATTGGGAGGAAATCGCCGCTCAAGAAGTTATAAACAATTCTGAGCCCAATTTTCCTTTAATAGCGAGATTTCTGAACACTAATCTGTTTTTCCCTAATAAGCATCTCTAAACGGACTGTTTTTCCGCTAACCACTATTTGTTCGCATTCATACACATACTTCCGAAAGACTACGTAACATTTGGCAGTTGCCCCAGGACGCGTGCCGATAGGCGGAAGACTTTGGATCCGCAGCTATCCAACCACGGCACGGGCGGTTTCCTCCAGTTGCTCTCTCGAATACATCGTAGGGCCAGGCTCCGGCCACCCAAAGGGGCTAGCCGCCAGCCGATGACGAAAAAAACCCATACCCAATCCCCACATCTTGCGCGTCATGCCGGGGTCGTCATTTACGAACACCCCGTTCTTTAGCGATATAAATCGCTGAACTGCCATTGGATTGATGTTAGCCTCCGGACTTTGCAGCCAATTCATCGCCACACTAAAAGCCTCAGAGCTGTCATGCACGCGCCAAGGGCCATTTTGAGCGACCATTCTCCCACAGTCGAGAGCAGCCGCGAGAACGGTTGCCGTGAGCCCCGGTGTCGATCGGGTGATGGTCCAACCACCGCTACCGTCAAACGTGCCGAGGTAATGTTGGTTGCCAAATATGGAATCGGTCTCGGCCTTAGCATCCCAATCACGCTTTACGACGCCAAGATTTGCAGCGGCAAGTTCGAGAGTCATCCCCGGCTCCGCGATCTCCGCGATCGCGTCAACCAGTGGCGAGAGCACAAACAGGCTCGGCTCGATCCCATCGCCCGGCACACCGATCAACAACGTTCCATCATCGCTCAAAGTGGTGTACGATCCGATGACCTTTTTCAGCGGAGACTTCTTAAACGGGGTGCCCGGAATAGCCAGGCGGAACGCCCACTGTACGGAAACATCACAGAACCACGGCAAAAGCGAAAGTCCCGCAATGTCTGCGATCGGAACGGTCAAATCCTCACCGCCGAGGTCCGTCAGCGGGACGGTGTCCATTAGCTCAAATACTATTGTGGCGATCTCAGTTTTCTTCATCTGTCTTTCACCATTGCAATCTCGCAATTCAAAAAAAGACCGTCCAACGTCTGAGCGCGGCAACCCTAGTCAGTCCTAATCAAAGCACCATTCGCCTCACCAAGTTAGTTGAGAAATAGAATCCCGCCGATTGCCCCCAACGATTTGTCGGGCCGCGGTTATTTCAATCGAAATTTGGTTTCCAGTTCAAGCATAACCTTCGCATTAAGGTCAGACACCTTGGCCGTCACTTTGTATTCGCCGTTAACGTGGCTTGGTCCTAACTTAAATGTAAGTATAGCCTTACCGAGCTGGGTGATCGAAGCTGGCGGCGCCTGCAAATCCCAAAGCGGTTGCGATTTACGTTCAAAAAAAACCGTCCCGTCTGGTTTGTAAACCGTGTAATCAACCTCCGACTTACAGATGCCTTGCGAGTCCGGTTTGCAACCTGCGAACAAAACAAAGGCACCGATCGAGTCGCCACGCTTCACGTCCTTGGCAGGTTTAATTTTTGGCGTTTCTGGTTTCATCCATTCCTGGATGAAACCACGTGGGTCTTCTACGACTATTAGATGTCCCCCGAACCCGTTGAGCGTCTTGCGATCAGGAGTATCGGTAGCGGGTTCCTTGATTCCCGTGCGTTGAGAGAACGCAAGTGACGAGGCAAAAAGGACAACGATTAAAATTGCGAAGAGGATCTTCATAAAATTGTTCTAGTCAAGATCTGGTTAACGACCCTACGTTTGCGCTGTCAAGAACACCGAGAAATTTAACCATGGTTTCTGCCCGGCCGAAGAACCTCTCTCGCGGAGCTTGCGTCAAATCCCGTTCAGACTATCGCCAACCAAAGGCCTGCTCCTCCCAGGTCAGAACATCTCCTTCCCCGACAATCTCGACGCCGATCTGCTTCATCATGTAAAGCGCTTGAGCCCGATGGTGCATGCTATGAGTTATCGTGTGCGCCACGATGCCACCATAAGAGAGCTTGGCCCCTTGATCTCCGAAAACGATCATCTCGTCTTCACGCCCTTCTCGCTGAACACGGCGTGAGACATCGGCGAATTCGACCGTCACGTGACCCAGGCGTGTGAGCAAATGCTCCAACGACTGTTCGGCTGAGGCAGATGCGGTGGCAGCCACGGCCTTGTCCCCTTTCATCACGTCTGTCCAACCCTCCGTGACGCTGATTATATGTGCGAACGTATCAGGCAACGTTCGGTGGCCTATGTCGAATTTCGTCGCAAGTGTCTTTGGTGACAGATCGAGACAGCAGACGATAAGTTGGCGCGTCGTATAGGCGTCATGCCCGATCAACCGGTCCAGGATATCCACGACAAACTACTCCTCGTGCATCGATCTGCACTTCCTAAATCACTCTAACTAATCATTAACACCTTACGCCCTTGATAATACTCGATAATTAAAGAGTTGCCAACGGTTTTAGAACGCGTTAAGCAAGCCCAAAAATCAAAAGAGATCCTTACTTCACATTCGGCGGGTGCATTGTTTTGGTCCTGACTGAGATGCCTTCGTCGGCGAGCAGGAAAACCTTTCGGGCGTCGTATGAGGAGGTGTTTGCGGGAAAGTATGAGAGCAGATAGCGGTTTTTTCTGAGCTCGTCGCAGATCGTTTTGGCTGCATTTTGTGCATCTTCGAAGGGGAAGATCCGGCCGCCGGTTGCCTCGGTAAGCTGGGTTATCACGGCCCCTGCCTTTGGCTGATCACGGCGATAGGCCCCGCCGGTGCGGTCGGGGATCTGCAGTGAATAGACCGTGATATTTTCGCTCAGCAGCTCATCCAACACATTCTGGAAATGCAGCTTGCTCCCGCGGTCTAGTCCGTCGCCGATCACTACCAGCGCAGTCTTTCGGGTACCGGGCATCAGGGGCAGCAGCACCTCGTTGATCGAGGAGTGGAGGGCGTCAAAGAGAAAGGGGTTGCCCTTTTTTCGAAAAGTTGTTAGCGAAGTTTCGAGTTTTTTGGCGTCGTCAGTCCATTCCTGAACTATCTCGGCCTTTTCGTCATAGGCAAGCACAAACAGCTCATCGCCCTCAAAGATCTCATAACCAAACTCCATCACCGCCGCCTTTAACGCATCAACGCTGACCGGGATCGTCTGTGAATTGTCCACAAGCAGCACTATCCTGGATGGGCTCGGATCAAACACGAAGTTCTTGATCCGCTGCTCCATTCCGTTTTCGTAGAGATAGAGATTTTCGACCTTGATAGGCCCCGCCGTTTTGTCCGCGCGCGAGGCCGTGACCGACAGGATCGTGCCGTCGGCGGCATCGCCCTTTGAGCTGTGCCGTGACTGTGCTCCGGCCAGCGACGCTAACACGAGCGTGCAGATCACGGTAAACAGGGCAGTTCGGCTGGCGATGATCATTCCTTTACGGGTTTTGATACCGTTTCCTTTGGCGTTGCTTTGGTATCGTCTTTACTCTTTGATGCGGTATCGGGCTTTGCGGTTGATTCGGCAGAATCGCTTTTTTCACTTTTGCTGCCGCCGTCTGCTTTCTTTCCGGCGTAATCGGTCACGTACCAACCAGCACCTTTAAATTGAAAGCCCGACAGAGACCACTGTTTTTCGAGCTTGCCGTGGCATTTTTCACACGTCGTCAACGGCTCATCCGAAACGCTCTGGCGCTTTTCGAACTGTACACCGCATTGCTGACATTTGTATTCGTATATAGGCATAGATCACAGGGGAGAAATCACAGGGCAAAAGTGAAAATGTGAAAGAGTGAAAAAGTTCGGAACTGGCCCACTCGTCATAACTTCTATTTCACTTTCCACTACTTTTCTTTCTTACTTTTCCACTTTTCCCCTTTTTCACTCTTTCACGTTTCCACCATTCCGCCGATATGGTCGGCTAAAAACCGCTCGGCGTCGATGGCGGCCATACAGCCGGTTCCGGCGGCAGTTACGGCCTGGCGATAGATCGCATCCTGTGCGTCACCGCAGGCAAAGACGCCGGGGATATTCGTTTTCATCGAGCGACCCTCGGTGATCAGATAGCCGACATCATCCATATCGAGGACACCCTTAAAAAGCTTTGTATTTGGTTCGTGGCCGATCGCTATAAAAACACCCTGTGTCGCCAAGCTGCTGGTCGCACCCGTTGCATTGTTATAGAGGATCACACTCTCAACGCCGGTTTCCTTGCTGCCGAGTATCTCTTTGACCTCGGTGTTCCAGAGGATATCTATCTTCTCGTGAGCCAGAACGCGTTCCTGCATAATGGCCGAGGCACGAAACTCGTGACGCCTATGGATCAGCGTAACGTGCGAGGCAAATTTTGTCAGGAACAGAGCTTCTTCCATAGCGGTGTCTCCGCCGCCAACGACGACGATCGGCCTGTCGCGGAAAAAGAACCCGTCGCAGGTTGCGCACGCCGAAACGCCGTTGCCGCCGAGCCCCTCGGGCACCGGAGCCTCACCGGGAATGCCGAGCCATTTGGCGGACGCACCGGTTGAAATTATCAGCGTGTCTGCCTTGATTACTGTACTTATCTCGTCACTGTCCTCGCTCTCTTTCCCGTACAGAGTAAACGGCCGCTCCGACAGGTCAACGCGGTCGATCCACACATTCACGATCGTGGTGCCAAACCGGATGGCCTGTTCGCGAAACTCATCCATCAGGATCGGGCCCATGATGCCGGTCGCAAACCCTGGATAATTCTCGACGTCCGTCGTTATTGTCAGCTGTCCGCCCGGCTGCGGCCCATCGATCACAACCGGGGCGAGTTGCGCCCGGCCTGCGTAAATTGCGGCCGTCAGCCCCGCCGGTCCCGAACCCAAAATAACGACCTTGTGATGCGATTCTGCCTTTTCCATATGATCTGTCAGCCCAACCTGAACCATCCGATTATGGTTTTCTCTATCCTTATAGTATAACTATGCGGTAACAGGTTCGCCTAATATATCCTCTTGCGGAACCGTGCATGTAAGAACACATTGTATTTTTAGCTCCCTCGATTGCCGAAAGGCCTGTAAATGGTTACATACTCAGGTATTTCGTGTTAAACTTGGCCTATTATTTGCGGGCTGCAATTCTGACAAGATCCGATAATGACCTCGATTCAAGCTCAATTTGAAGAAAAGCGTTTTGCCCTCAGAATGGCATTGAGGCTTCCGGTCGTAGTGTCAGGGCGCACGGATGACGGTTCGACGTGGAGCGAGCCGACCGAAACTGACGATATATCAACCCTCGGTGCCCTTTTTCAGCTAAATCAAAACATCGAACAGGGCGAAACCGTTAAGATTCGCGCTCACCGGCCAAACGGTTCACCTGTCGAGGTCAAGGCAAGTGTTGTGAGGGTTTTATCGGCAAATTTTGGCACCCTAAGGGTGGGCGTTGCCATCGAGGAACCAAAAGAAAATTGGCTGCGATTGTTTGTCGCCTGGATCGCCGACGATAATATTGTTGAGGGTGTCGAAGAATAAGCCGCCGATCACTGCTCACAGAGTTTTCTGATACTCCCCTACTTAAGACTATGTCGAATTTTGAAACGATCACCGTCGAAAAGCGCGGCTGCCGTAGCCGTCCTAACCATCAACCGCCCCGATAAATTGAACGCCCTGAACACAAAGGTCCACGCAGAGGGCGTCGCTGCTCTCGACGAGCTGCGCAAAGACGATGAGGTACGGGTACTGGTGATCACAGGAGCGGGCCCAAAGTCATTTATCGCGGGTGCCGACATCAGCGAATTTGAGGGGCAAACGCCCGTCACGCAGCGAAACGCTTTTCACGAGAGGTCGTTTTTTAACTCGATCGACACATTCCCAAAACCGGTCATCGCCATGGTCAACGGATTTTGCCTGGGCGGCGGCAACGAGCTCGCAATGGCTTGCGACCTGCGGATGTGCAGCGAAAATGCCCGTTTTGCCCAGCCTGAGATCAACCTCGGCATTATGTGCGGCGGCGGCGGCACACAGCGCCTGACCCGCCTCGTCGGCGAGGGCCGCTCGATGGAGATGATCCTGACCGGCGATATGATCGACGCCGCAACCGCCGAAAAGATCGGCCTCGTTAACCACGTTTACCCGGCCGACGAGCTCGAGGCAAAAACAATGGAACTAGCAAACAAGATCGCCGAAAAAGCACCGATCGCCCTGCAGCTATCAAAAGAGGCCGTCAAATTTGCCTCACGCTCGAACCTCGACGAAGGGCTCCGCCGTGAGGTCGACCTGTTCGCGATCTGCTTCTCGACCGAGGACAAACAGGAGGGCGTCACAGCATTTCTCGAAAAGCGAAAACCTGTTTTCAAAGGCCGATAGAGCCAGGCAAAACTTGACGCATCCGCCGAATTTCGTTAAATTCAAAAGTTCCCGCGGTTTCCGTGCCCATCGGACACATCGCGGCGACCAACACGGGGACGTAGCTCAGCTGGGAGAGCGTCTGCAATGGCATTGCAGAGGTCAGGGGTTCGATCCCCCTCGTCTCCACCATTTTATTCCCCCTTACGCGCTTATAATTTCTTTCCATCTTCTTTGACCAAAGGCAGAAACGGCGATCCCTAACCGTATTCCGGCGACCGGCCGAATATTGTTGGAGAGTTATTAATGATAAGTGGAAGAAGCCACGAAAAATTACTATTAGGCGCGAAATTTTCACAGTTTTTAGTAAATAACAACTTGTTTATTACCCGGGCACACATCGTTTTCTGTGAAACGCAGGCCGAATCGACAGGCATAGAGATTGCAATAAGCTCAAAATATGAATCGGCTGGAGATGCCATTCAGGACTGAGGAGAATATCTATGAGAGTTTTAGTTGCAACGGATGGGTCTGAATTCAGCAAGGCCGCGGTAGCGGAAAGCTGCAGGCTATTGATCCGGCCGGACACTACTGAGATCGCGATAGTGTCAGCTTTTGAGGACGCTTTGCCATTTGCAGGCGAACCTGTCACACTCTCCGGCGAGTATTATCAGCAGATGGATGATGCGTTTAGGAGTATGGCAGAAGGATATCTTACCGAGGCCGAAGCTACTATCCGGGCATATTTCTCAGGCAAGGAATTGCAATTGACCACAGAGGTCCTCCGCGGTGCTCCTGATCGGCAAATTATTGAAAAGGCAAAGGAATGGAAAGCAGATGTTGTTGTTGTAGGATCACATGGGCGCGGCTTCTGGGGTCGATTACTGGGATCGGTCTCTGACGGCGTCGTTCACCATGCTCCCTGCTCGGTCCTGGTGGTGCGTCAGCCGGTCTCGGCCAAATGAGGCAATGAAAATGGAAAAAATGCGGGCAAATATCTTTCGCGGCATTAATGACATTCGAGTCGAAGACATTCCAAAACCAAAAGCTGGCGTTGGCGAAGCGGTGATACGGGTCACCCTAACAACTATTTGCGGCACTGACCTTCACATACTTCGAGGCGAGTATCCTGTAAAGCCGGGATTAATAATTGGTCACGAACCGGTCGGATTTATTGTGGAACTTGGTGAGGGCGTGTCGAATTATGAGATCGGGGACAGGGTGTTGGTTGGGGCCATCACCCCTTGCGGACAGTGCCGGGCATGTCTTTCGGCTCAGTGGGCGGCAATGCGGCCGTGGTTCGGACTACAAGGCTTTGGGCGGTTGGTTGTTTGGAAATACGATCAATGGAGCCCAAGCCGAATATCTTCTTGTACCTAACGCCCAGGCGAATCTCGCCAAGATCCCGGCCGAGCTTACTGATGAACAGGTAGTTTTACTGTCTGACATAGCATCGACGGGGTTCAGCGGCGCGGAATCAGGCGGGGTTAAGATCGGTGACAGTGTCGTGGTTTTCGCCCAAGGCCCGATCGGACTTTGTGCGGCGATAGGAGCCAGACTGATGGGAGCATCCCTGGTCATCGGAGTGGACAGCGATGTGTCAAGACTCAGGATGGCAGGGCGAATGGGCGTGGACGTAGTCTTAAATCACGAAGAACAAGACGTGGTATCAGAGATAAAAAAACTGACCGGCGGCGGCGCGGACGTAGCAATTGAAGCTCTCGGAATGCAAGAGACTTTCGAGAATTGCCTTCGGAGCCTCAGACCCGGCGGTACATTATCCAGCCTGGGCGTATATTCCGGAAAGCTGCAGATGCCCTATGATGCGTTTGCGGCGGGAATAGGCGATTACAAGATCGTCACGACCCTATGCCCGGGCGGAAAGGAGCGAATGCGGCGATTGATGGAGATCGTCAGGAATCGTCGAGTTGACCTTACGCCGTTAATTACCCACAGCTATCCGCTCGAAAAGATAGTAGAAGCCTATGAGATGTTCAGTGAGCGACGAGACGGTGTGATGAAAATTGCGATCAAGCCCTGAGAACGCCTGAACATTCAAGCGGCTGCGATCCGGCCCAGCGCCGGACCCTGAGGGCAGCAAGATTCGAATCTCTGGACTAAGGGCGGCGAATATTGCGTCCGCTGCCCTTCTTGGTATTACACCTTCCGCCCAATATGAGCAGTCTGCCCCCAAGTGTGGAGAAAGCCTAAGTACGCACAAGTGAGAAGGATCATGAAGTTGGTCGCTATCAACAAAGTATTCAACTCCGGCGTAATTGTGAGTCCAAAGAACAGCTTGCTTGTATACGGCAGAAGCCCGTCGACACCCAGCCAGATATGCCCCATGACCTCATGAAGCATAAAGCCGGTTAGAAAGATGAATGTCTTGTTCCATTTGCTCATGATAAATAGCTCCTGTCGCATCAGGAAGTCTGAATAACTGAGATCTATGCCGCTGTTAAGACCATTTCATAGCCCGTGATCCCGACGAGGACGCCCATCGGCTCAGTAAACCGGATAAGTGTTTTTGTTCCGTCCGCCTCCTCGATGTCGATAACATCACCGTGCGTGGCGTCACCGGCGAGGAATGCGACCTTGGTCGGATCGTTTATTGTATGAGATTGATGGTGCCCCGCAGTTTCCCCCATCGATAGCTCGATGGATACACTGTCACCTGCCGTTTCGACGGTGATGCCGTTGAACGGCAGGCCATTGGATAGGACCTGATGTCCGACCTCGGCGTTGTTGACCTCGACCTCTGTCATCCATTCAAAGCGTCGTTTGCTTAGGTTGTCAAAGAATTGTCCCCAGTTTTCCTTTTTTATTTCAAAGTTCATTACTTTCCTCCATTTCATTCTTAAATTGTGATCAAAATTTATTCGCTGACCTAAACGATCCCGTCATGCGCTTTACCGTGCCGCCCACGATGCTGCTGATCTTTTCTGCGTCCTCGCCGATCTCGTTTTTGATAGCGGCCGCTTTTTCGGTGATCGTATCCAGCACATCGTCGCCTTTCTCTTTTGCGGCCTCAAAATATTCCAGCGACTGTTCCTTCATCCGGTTTGCAGCGTCAAGCGTTTCGTCATAGCCCTTGATCGCCGCGTCGGCAATGTCCTGTCTAAATTCCTTGCCTGATTTGGGAGCGAACAGGAACTGCCGTTGCTGCTCCGATACCGCCGCCCAGCAGGAAAAACAACAGCTTGCCGCGGAGACCAGTGGTCTTGCCATATTCCGATTCTGTTTTTACTTTTTTGTTGTTAAATATCATTACATTTCTCCTTTTTCCACGTATCAAATTCCTGGCGCTAAGAGGCCGGGTCGATCCGACTCGGTTATTTTCCGAGTCAACGAGCTTCGATACTTATCTTTGCGCCCGATCGTTTCATCTTCCGGTTGCTCAATAGTCCAGGTACAGACCTGTCCTTTTGGGACTTCGTTAGTTGTCCACACCCACACCTCATTTGCGTTGATCGTCGCCCGTGCCACCAATAAATGAACGCCCGGCTCGACTTCCCATTCAACGCTTTCATTACGTGGCGGCACCGTGCCTTTATCATCATCATCGATTCCAAAACGAAGTGTGTGATCTGTCTGATTTTTAAGTATTACGGCAGTTTTTCCGGAGGCATGATCGACGCATTGGGCGACACCGGTTTGCGAAAGCATAGCCCCCAGGACAGCGCCAAGCACACACATCAAAATAGACGCCCTAAAATTATTTTGTATATGACTTCTCATGATCACCCTCAACCAAACTACCTTCCGGCCGGTTTGGCCTCATTCTGGTAACTCATCCTGTAAGCGAGTGCAAAACCGTTGGCGTTGGCCACATTGCGAAGCCGCACTTTGATGCTGTGTAGTTTTGTGTCGATAACATCAGGATAGAATCCCAACGTGTAGTGCGAACGCATCTCGTCGGCGATCTCACTATAGATCTTTTGCAGCCGAAGAGTATTTTGGGGGTCGCCAAAAAAGGTGCCCCCGCCGCTCTTTAGGGTTAGGTCCATAAGGGCTGCCCGCTCAAGAGGCGAGGCATCGGTCAAAGACCTTATGTGGCCATTATGAGTGATGTCCTTATAGCCGGGGCGGCTGTTATCATCGACGATAAGCGCATATACCTCGGTCCTTACCACGGCGAGTTTTCTTTCTATCTGGCGGAACGAATATCTGCTATGGTGATCAGCGTCTGTCAGAGATTATAAGTAATATCCTCTTTTGATTTCGACTCGACTGGATCTTGTTCGACGCAAAGTAGACAGCGTCGTAGAGGGACCGCATTTGACGGCGCTCAGGTCCTGCCATATGCCTCTCAAGTTGTTCGAGCGTCGGCACAAAATCAAAGACGTGCTGCCCCCGCATATCAAACGCGAGAAGAAAAATGTCATCTTCTGCTCCTAGCCCCTTTCTGAATTCGCTGAGTGATTCGACAACTGCCTTGTTGCGCTCGGTTGTTGTGGGATGCATATCAAACACAATACCGAAGGAAACCGGCGCGGCTTCGGCAGAGAAAACTTCTATCGGCTGTTTGACGTTATCGTTAAACAATTCGAATTGATCAGCCGTCAGACCGCTCACTGGTTTGCCAGACTTGTCGATAATCAGAACGTCAACCAGAACAAGATTTGTATCAATATGAGTATTTTCGTCACTTATTTGAGAATAAACACTCGATGCAATTGTCATTGACAGGGTCAAAAACAGGCCATAAATAAAGTGTCTTTTTTTAACTGCATTCATAAAACCTCCGTAGAACAGCCGCTGGCGTGGAAAGATAAAAAGAGCCCGGAACCCACCCGGGAAGGTCGCCGGCTGCTGATCAGACTTGTTTTGCCCGCCGAACTGTCTCATTAGATCTTCAAAACCCATTTATAGTGAATGCAAGAACCGTTCCCGATATCGGCGGGAAAAAGATCGGGCCATAAGAAAAGTGGGGATGGAAAACATCGCGGATCCCGAGAGGCAAAGAGAGCCGAAATATTAACCATTAATAAGGAGCCATAGGCAAGTATCAGAATTTTTCCTGCGCCCGGTTTTCATTATTGCGAAACTTAAAAACTCGGACATACACGCTCTGTACACCCGGATTCGTGGAAAGCAACAAGCCTTGCGCGGAACAATTTCGCGCTTACTTCCGTTCCGGACACCTGATCTGTGCTTTGGCAGGACTATCGGCTGGCACGCGGGTTGCGGTGTCAATGCAATATCGTGAGGACTGTCTAAGGAAGATGAAGCTCTTGATCGCATACGATGGTTCAGCCTGTTCTGATTCGGCTCTCGATGATCTCGTCCGCGCCGGGCTTCCGCCGGTCGGCGAGGCGATGGTGATTGCCGTCGCTGAGGTCTGGCTGCCGCCGCCCGATTCGCCGGCAGAGATGTCAGATGCAACTGATGCATTTATTGAGGACATTCTAAGGAAGCATAGGATCAAAGGTGAGGGCCTCGTGAGGTCGGCAGAGATCAAGGCAAAAAGTGCGGCGGGCCGCGTGCGTCGAATATTGCCCCGCTGGATAGTAAACCACAAGGCCACATATGGCTCACCGGCATGGGATATTCTAACCGCGGCTGGCGAGTTTGCGGCTGATCTGATCGTAGTTGGTTCACACGGACGATCGGCGATAGGCCGGCTGCTGCTGGGCAGCGTGTCTCAAAAAGTGATGACCGAGGCAGATTGTACGGTGCGGATAGCGCGCGGGCGTGTCGAGGTCGATCCTTCGCCGGGACGCCTCGTCATAGGATATGACGGCTCTCGCGGAGCGGATGCATCGGTTGAACTCGTTGCAAAGCGACACTGGGCGGCTGAGACCGAGGTCCGGCTGATCTCGGTGACAGATTCGGTTACGCAATCTGCCATCGGACGATTTGAACATCCTGCGTCCGGCTTAGCCGCAGACGGACCGGGCACCGAATATGCCTGGCTGGCAGACCTGGCCTATAAAGCCTCTCAAAAACTTACAAAGGCTGGCCTACAAACAACTGTGCACTATTTTGAAGGTAACCCTAACCAGATCATCGTCGCCGAATCGGAGGCCTGGCATGCAGACTGTATATTTGTCGGTGCCAACACAGAAGGTTCCCGTTTGGCGAGATTCCTTCTCGGAAGCACAACATCTGCCGTCGCCGTCCGTGCACACTGTTCTGTCGAGATCGTCCGAAACAAAGGCAAAGTCTAGAGAGCCATACCGCCCTGCCTTGTAAACGCAACAAAACAAGATGGCATTGCAGAGGTCAGGGGTTCGATCCCCCTCGTCTCCCCCATTCTTTTACACCCAATATTTCTGAGAATTCCCTTCGGCCCTGTTCTGTCGTAGATCAAACTTTATAGGGCCTACCCAGTGTGCAGAGCGTGCGTTTTTAGTGCTAGCTACAGGCGCCGCAACGCGACACCTGTAGCTGAGCCGCAATAAATAAATGTCCCCGGCTACTTCACACGCTCGTACCAAAATGCATCTTTCCCGCCCTCGACAAAGGTCAGCGGGTCCGCCTTTCCGCGTTCGGTCCGGCCGGAATAGTTTGGCTTACCACCGATGACACTGAATTTCCACGTGCCGTATTCCTTGCCGTCCATGGTCATCTTCAGTGTGTATCCGCCGTCAACAGCGAGCAGGTCCTTAGCTTTGAAGTAGCCTCCGCCACTCGTTTTGGCCGGAGGATTGATCATATCAAATTCATACCGGACCCAGTT
Source organism: Blastocatellia bacterium (assembly GCA_963834975.1). Classification (GTDB taxonomy): domain Bacteria; phylum Acidobacteriota; class Blastocatellia; order Pyrinomonadales; family Pyrinomonadaceae; genus OLB17. The sequence continues at coordinate 363,954 of CAWIDZ010000003.1, read as the reverse complement.
GTGCTGAAACCTGTTGGTTGCGTCATCGCGATTCTGGCAGATGACTTTCTTGTCGGCATCCCTGATGATCTCGATCTTTACCTTGTGGTCGGGCGTCTTAAAGGACTTCTCCCGCAGCCATATCTTCCAGTACAGATTATTCTCGGGGTCTGCTTCGCGGTAACTGAGATAGCCCCAGTCACTCCACGCACCGTCGCTAAAATACATAGTTTCGCCGTCGAACGGGTCAGCCGGCTCAAGCGTCGAGATGCTGAATGGGAATGTGTAGAACTTTTTGTCCGCGAGATAGAAATCGAGAGTATAATTCCCGGCGGCCGTCAGTTTCAGATCACGCACCGGGAACATGCTTCCATCGGGCTTTAGAGCCATCTTAAAGCCAAAGAGCTTGTATGGCGGCTTTAACCCGAATCCATCGAGTTTCCAGTCCCAGTGGCTGAACTCCGAGTCGTTCGCCTTCGAGAGAACGACCTTTCCGGTCGAACCGTCAGGCATAAATACGTTCTGTATCTGGTTGCCAAGTTTTAGCCAGCCGTCCTTGGCATTTACGTTTACGTTGCTGAGGATCGTGCTGAACAATATACCCGGAGGCATTTTCTGCACGGTCTCCTGTACCGGGGCACCATCACTTTTATCAGAAACGGCAACCCGCACCGCGCGGCTTGCGGATCCTGAGATCCCAAAGACGGCGATGGTTGTAACAATTGCGAGCGATATAATAATTAATTTCTTTTCCATATTTTTCATTTACCTCCTCTAACATTTCTGCGGTCACTAAGACCGTTGTTCCAAGACTTAATTCCGGCCTTTCCGACGGCTTTGCCGCTCTATGTGCGGAAAAGCTGTGCTTTTCCCGGCGATCAAATAAATTATTCGCGGCTTTGCCGCCGGTCTGGCGAAAGCGCGTTTCGAGGAAACGGTTCGTTCCCGGAAACTGGCCTCCAAAGTCGAGCTTGACCGAGAGATCGCCATTCGTCATGGCGACGCTTGAGTGTGTCAGCGTCGAGCCGATCTGCACTCCACCCGAAACGGCGGCATACAAGGTGAAGTCGAGATCGTAATTGCCCGCTGCCGCTACCGACGCTATTAGCAAACGTCCCCGATATGTAAATTCAGTGGTTTGAGCGAAGTTCACGCTCGAATAAAACAGGAATAGACAAACAAATAATGCAATTTGTGTGTGATCTAATATTTTGCACCTCCGTACATTTGCAGCGGCGGCAAAATATCGTCGCTGCAAAAACCGCGACCTATCGTTCCAAAGATCTTGAAACCTTTGGACAAATTGTTCTTTCCCGGACTGGCCCTACATCCGATATCCCGCGATAGAGATACAGAGCTGATCCTCGAAAATGGTTAATTGTTATACAAGGCAAATTCCGAGCCTGATGGAAACATGAATAAAACCTAAGATGGATAAGGGTTGGCTCGTAATTCCGGTTCAAAACCCGCGTGAATTCTCACAGTAAACCGCGAACGTATTCACAGTCACCCGGATGTGAGTAAACCTCGGTTCCGCGGTAAAAAACGGGACTCTTGGGCCTAGATTTTCTAATTTGTGCTTTCTATTAGGTTAGTTGGCGGCGTGAATAGCCGCCAATTTGATCTTGAAAAGTGTTTGTAATCAGATGGCTTTAGTGCTAAATTTCCCCTGTTCACATCAAATCTGCTCAACAAACAGGAGATTCCGACGATGCGTCTTTCTACACTGGCAGGTTCTGTCCAGATTCTATGTCTCGGACTTATCTCGGGCATCTTCATTGCCGACTTGGCGACCGCGACGGCTCGCATGTCGCTCGAACCCACAGCTTTTGTGCAGTTACAACAGGGTGTTCACATCACCTATAGCCGGATGATGCCGCCGCTGGTTATTGGGGCGATCGCCGCCGGGATCGTTTGGCTGGTCCTTTTGAGAAAGCAGTGGAGCTCAGCGATCTTTGTTTTCGCGGCAATAGCGTTGGCGTGCGCTCTTGTCGCGTTCATCGTGACGATTACCATAAACTTCCCGCTCAACGACTTGCTCATGACCTGGAACGCCGCGGCCCCACCCGCCAACGTCATGGAACTTTGGAACCGATGGCATCAAGCCCACATTGTCCGCACCGTTCTTTACATTATTGCCTTTGCGTCAGCGGTAGCGGCGATCGGTGTATCCGGGAGAGATGGGGGCGCCAATGCCCGCTGAGAAAGCTGCTGCTTAGGTAAAGGCCAGCGAGGCGGGTGAAAACCAATGATAAACGGTATTGCCTCTGACCCGTCCCCCTGCAGGATCGATGGATTGGCCCGTTCCTCTCGATAACCTCATCGAGCATCCCGGGGCCTTCTGCTTCGCACTAACTTAGATATCGATATCAATATATTCCTTCGTGGGCGTGCCATATTTGTCACTCTTTTTTATCATCCAGCCCCCTTTCTTTACATTGGTAATTTTATTTAGCAGATCCAGGAAGGTGATGTTTGCGCATTTGATCTGACTGGGAACGGTTCGATCAAGTTGAGCGGAGAGAAGGAAGTCGATGCCTGACCGCGAAGGGTTGAAATATAGTTTGTTCCGGGTCAAGAACTCTTTGAGTTCGGGTAATGATCTTAATTTCTGTGATATGGATCCTATTGTTTCACCTGATTTGAGCGTAAAACCAGCAACCTTCATTTTAAGGAGGGCCTCATACCGGGGATCACGCCCTTTCTTTGGGAAAATATTGACCACTCCATCAGCGATCTGCCACTGATAGTTTCCCATCTGTCTGACTATTGAATTGAATACCTCGTCTAATCGCCCATTGACGATGTTGAGCGTGATGAAGTGATTTGAAACCGGATGATTCCGCCTTGCGGTTACTATCACGTCTGTGTCGCCGTTAGACGTAGTCAGTGTTTTAGCAGCCGATAAGGGAAGGTTCGTTTCGAAATCGAAGTCGTTATGAGTCTGATCGAGTATTGATTCCTCGAATCCTATCGGCACCTCATACTTTGTCATTAAGTAACCGAAAACGATGCTTAACGGTTGTCTTTCAAACTGCACTGTCACCTTCATGTCCAAACCTACGCTCGAAGCCTGGCCGTACGCACTGAAAGAACCTAAGCAAAATATCGTCCATACCAAACAAACAGTAGATATCCAAATATTTCGCATCTTAACCGTTCACCCTCCAACGATACTTATTATCACATTTGTTCTTTAGAGCTAAGGTCCGGAAGCTAATATGTTGACCCGACGCCGGGTGGCCGTCTGAAATAGTTCCTATAAATTGCCTCCAACTAAACCCCAAGGCAATTGATGCCGAATCAGCGCCGCCCTTTCGGCTGTTGATCCGGCCTTGCACAATTCCCCGAATGCCTGAGGACCTCTACTTCAGGTTCCCCTGCGATTTGGACGATATCTTTCCGTCTTTCAGGCTAATGGACATCCGTCCGTTACCTTCCCATTTGTAAGTGCTTGTCTTGAAGGTATCCGAATATGAATCGTTGGTTTGTGCTCCCTCAGAGCCAATGATCTTGGCGGCCTCGTCGTATGTCATCCCTGTTTGAACTTGTTCATATTTTGCGATCGACAGATCAGCCTTTGGCACGTCCTTGGTTGTCTGCAGGTTGTTTTGACTCTTTGAGGATACGGCGTCTCCTATCAGCGCGAGGGTCATAGTCGAGTTGTTGGGGCCTTTCCAGTCGTAACTTGAAAATTTGGTACTGCCCGACCCGGAACTTTTCCCCTCGGTGCCGCCCGGCCCTAATATTTTTATCGCGTCCTCGATCTTCATTCCCACGGTTATTTGCTTGTATTTATCGATCGTTATGTCAGACGCGCTTGCCGGAGCATCGCTTTTCGCCGGTTCGATCTTCGAGGACGGAGGCGCGGCCGTATTGGCCGTCTCTTTTTTGCTAAACGACGAGCAGCCGAGCACCGCCGCCAACAGCACGATAAATCCGATAGTGTTTTTCATTATTTGTTCTCCTTATTATCCGATCTTCGAAACTTCCTCTGCCAGTTCTTTCCAGACGTTTGCCGGTATCCCCACCGATGTACCGGACGACCGAAACTCATCGATCGTCCACTCGTGACCCCAATCGGTATACGGGACCCTCCAATTAGCCGACCATAATGTAACGCTGTCAGTGCACAGCGTGACGCCGTCGCAGCCGTCTTCGCTATCATTCCATCGCCATTCGCGTATCAATGCCATCTCATATAACCCCCGTCCCAATAAAGATTTCGATCCTGATCGGGCCAAATATGCGGATACTTCGTTTCACCCTGCGGTCAATAAATGTTTCCTGAAGTACAGCTTTCGTTCTCAGGTGATAGTTTTATCGTGCAAGGAATCAAAAAATCCTTTGGAGTGCGTGAGGAAGTTGTTAGGTTTCACCAATGGCAGACGAAAGCCCCAAATTGGAAACCCAGGTTGCCCTCTGAAATGGTTCCATAAATTGCCTACAGCTTTAACTGGAGGTAACTGTACGACTTGCAAGCCGGGGGTGACGCCTTCGTGATTTTCGGGTGGTGCCGATGATGAACTATCGGTCGGCGCTGTTTGCCTTGGGGAGTGAGTGGTTTGACGTTACCAATAGAATGGAGCCCGGATTAGTACATAAATGCAGTTTGTGTTGGGGTGTCGCCATTGGTTCCGAACTGATAGGCAAAAAATGATCCGTCTGAGCTGTTTTGCCGGTACCATGTACCGTCCGATGGTCGGAAGACCGAGATATCAGCTTTGCCGTCGCCGTCAAAGTCGCCCGGTGCCGGGGTATCGTCCGAGAGGCCGAACATGTTGTAAGAGACGGTTCCAGACGAACTGTTCGTGATGTACCAGATACCGGTTGAGGGGCGGAATACCGCAAGGTCAGTCTTGCCGTCACCGTCGTAATCCATGGGGACGATCACATCGCTGCCAAAACCGAACCTGGCTCCTGACACCAAACCATTCGAGCTGTTTAATTGATACCAGTCACCGAGCGACGGCCGGAAAATGGCGAGGTCGGCTTTGCCGTCACCATCAAAATCGCCAACGGCCGGTTTGTCGTCGCTCAGGCCGAACTGCATTCCAAAGAAGGACCCGTCACTGCTGTTTTGCCGATACCATGTGCCGGTCGATGGCCTGAACACAGAAATGTCAGCCTTGCCGTCACCATCGTAGTCGGCGGGTGTCGGCAGATCCTCGCCAATGCCGAAGATCCGATAATCGACTGTCCCGTCCAAACTCTTAAAAACGTACCAGATCCCGGTCGAGGGTCGATAGACCGCCACATCGGTTATTCCGTCCCCATCATAGTCTGCCGGAGTTATCCTATCGCCTGACAACCCAAAATTTTGCCCAGAGAATCCGGCGCTTGAACGCTGCATATACCAGGCGTTTTCGGACGGCCTGAAAACGGACACATCTGACCGCCCATCGGCGTCATAATCAAATAGGGTGTCAAAGGCCAAATTTCTTCCGATCAAAAGGTCAGGTAAGTTCAAGCCAACGACGTCTCCGGTGGTGACGATCTTGCCATCTGATTGTAGTGCCACATCGTGAACGGTCCCAATCCCATTAAACGCCCGAACGCTACCGCCGTAGCCAAACTGCGTATCAAGGCTTCCATCAACCCTAAATCGTACGATATTCCATTCGATCGCCGCCACAACTTTCCCATCGGCTTGAAGGGCTATACTCCGCGACCCAAGATTTGCATAAGATACATAGGCAAGCCCGTCTGACCCGAAGGACGCGTCAGGTTCACCATTCGTCAAAAGCTGCAGAAGGCTAAATCCGAAAAGGTCCGAAGATTTTCCGCCGGCTATGATTCGGCCGTTTGGTCGTATCTCCAAGACCGCGGCCCCCGACACCCTTGGATCATAAACTACTCCGCCATCGCCAAAGTCCGGATCCAACATTCCATCCGGGGTAAGCCGCAGGATCACAGCCTCGGCCGCCCTATTTCCACTAGCAATGACGATCTTTTGATCATTCTGTATTCTGACCGCACCGCTACCCGTAAAAAGCGGGTTTATTATTACTCCTTCAGAGCCAAACGATTTATCCATCGACCCGTCTTCGTTATATCGCACCACGGCCATCCTGAAATCGCTTTGGCCTACGACGACGATTTTTCCATCCGCTTGGAAGTCAAGATCGATGGGATAGTCATCGGGAAATGTGCCGGTGCCGATGTGTGTTTCGATGTATCCGTCTGAGCCGAACGTCAGATCCGGAGTTCCATCGGAATTACGACGGATCATAATAAAGAACCTTCGAGAGCCGCCGCCCTCGACCACCTGCGTGGTCCCTATCGCGACGATCTTACCGTCCGACTGTACACGCACGGCTTGAAAAGCGTAGGACGAAGCATCCAGAGCCGAGTCCGGCAGCAATGTGCGGCCAAAACTGGGGTCAAGGGTCCCGTCCGAGTTGTATCGGAAGAGTATCGCATTTGTGTGCGGATCTAGCGGGCTGCTGCCGGTTGCCCCTGCGATAATAATTTGGCCATCCGGCTGAACGGCGATCGAGCGGCCGCTCGCACCCAGCGGAATAAACATATCTCTTACAACGCCGTTAATGCCGAACGAGGGGTCGAACTTACCGGGATTAGCAGAAACGGTAACGCTTTGTAATAAGAAAAATATGAAAAACCAAGTGGCTTTACCGGCTTTCATAGCATGTCCTCGCGGGAACGAATTGGAGAAGAAATGGGGTTCGATCTTAAACTTTGCGTTCTCAGCATATTTGGTCCAATTTCGTGCGTGACATTAGTAATACCACAAAGTCGCGGTATTTGCCCAGGGTTTTTTCGGAGCTCAAAACCTTTGAGAATCCGCAAGGTTGACCCGCACGTCTGGATCCGCATCAATGCTTCATTAACCCCCGGTTGTTTTGAGACCGGAACAGCTCAGGTCCTTTCTTCAGATCATAAACCGCAGCAGTGTTTGACCAGGCGGAGACTAGGCCGCGGGTGGCTTGGGCGCGGGTGCGGTATTGGTAGCCTTGGCCGGGGGTGACGCCTTCGTGTTTGAAGCTTTGGCTTCGGGGGGGTGCCGATGATGAACCAGCCGTCGCCCTTGTTTGCCTCGAGAATGTAGTTCACCGTATTGGGGCCGTTGTTGCCTTTGAATTTTAGTTTGTTAAAGCCGTTCGCATGGCCGGTCGCCGTGAGTTCGGTCGGAGTTTCGGGCATTGTGACGTTTCGCGGGTTCGCGGGCGGGTCAAAACCTAGGGCCTCGTACTGATCGGCCGGGGCTTTTACCCCTCGCATCGCAAACTTGTAAGCAGAGAGCATATCGAGGACGCTCAGCCGTTTGTCCTGGGCGAGGCCGGTGTCGGTGCGGGCCCGGGCGACGGACGCTACGGCCTTTTCGTCAGCCTGGGCGAGTTGGTCGGCCTCGGTTTCAAGGGCAGCGGACATGGCTAGATTTTGTTCGGGTGTGAATTCGGTAATTTTGCCGTCGGCGATCGCCTTTGCGGCACTTTTTGCAAAAACGGCCAGCTCGGCTCGTGTGAAGTATTCGTGGATTAGACATTGTTTCTCCTATGGGACATAATATTGATAAAAAATGCAAATAGCTGACAATACAGGTATTTGCGGCGACAGGGCCAAGCTTATTTGACCCTGAGTTTTATCAAAAATACACTTTTTCTGACAAATAGTCCAGTTTTCTGACAGAAATTTTATGCATCTGACAAATTATGTATTTGTCTGACAGATCTGAGTTTATCTGACAGATAACTGTTTTACTTGTCAGAAAAATGGTTTTTCTGACAGATCAATGGTTTTCTGACAGGTAGTGGTCTATTTGAAATTTAGGGATTCTACCGGTGGTTTTGGTGATCGGGAAAGAAAGTGGGGAGTAGAAGACTCTTGCGTTGGGGATATAGCCGATTTTTTCGGCTGACGGTTGTGGGGTCTTTTGATGAAGGGTGATGGAAACGGCGGCGTAGCCGCAGGGGAGTGAGGCGAGCCTTACCGGTGGGTCAGAGACACCACCGCTCATCGGGTGGCGTAGCCACGGGAGTGATTTGTTGGCTTGCGGTCGGGCAAAGCCAGACCGCACTGCATTGCGGCAGAGCCGCGGCGGGGGGTAAGAAAACAAAATAAGGGGAAACGGGCAATGCCCTTTCCCCTATCGAAATCAAAAGAAATGTTTGCCGCTGCTAATTAGATGGCGGGTCGTTTGATACTTCGAAGAAATCGCCGGTGCCGTCGTTTGTGCGGAGCAGCCGCATGACGTCTTCGAAATTGAACGGGCTCGCACCGCGTCGGCCGAATACGGCGATCTGGTTGCCGCTTTCGTCGGCGGCACGGTCACGATCGAGTCCCTTTGAGATTCCGACTGCCTCGCCCTTGGTCTTAAACGTGGCGATCAGCCGCGGTTCGGGACGCGGGCTGAAACCGGCGTAGGTCGGCATCGTCTCGGGGTCGGTCAGCTGCAGTATCTTCATGCCGTTCTTACCATCGGCGACATAGGCATAAAGGCTGGCATTTGTCATCGCGACCTTTAACGAGTGAACGTCGTTGAGCGTGCCGCCGGCATCAAATGTCTGATCGAGCTTGGGTTCCCCTGGTTTTTCGACATCTATTATCGCCATGCCTTCTTCGCCGTTTGAGACATAGGCATAGGTCCGTGCGACATAGACGTCGTGAGCATGATTTAGCGGTACGGTGGCTGACTCGACAAGGCTAACCTCGCCGCTCGACTGAAGAGCTTTTATGTCCAAAACCTTAAATCCGTCGGCATCGACGACAAAGGCATATTGGAACTGAACGGCGACCGCCTTCGGATGGTTGAACGGTATTTGTTTAGCGATCTTAGGCTCGAGCGGCGTCGAAAGGTCAAGGATCACCAGATCGGTGTCGGTCGTTACGTATACAAAGTTGCCGGCGATCGTAATATTGTTTGCCCCGTTCAAAACGCCGTTGGGGTTATAGGTCAACGCCCGGCTGAGGAAATTATTTCGCGGGTCGCCGTCGAGCAATGTCGCGGCATTGACCAGGATAAGGCCCTCGTATTTGTCGGCAACGAAAAGGTAAGCATAGATCGGATGGATCGGCCCTTCCTCATTTATCGCCGGGGCCGGTTTGCCTGCCTTGGCCGCCTCGGCATTAAGACGCAAGAGCTTCGTCGGGCGGCACCTGCTTGAACGTACCGTCTTCGTTCTGAACCGTCCGCCAGCGGACCGGGTCGACGGCCAGCGTCGACGGAGCCGCGACCGCCGTGGCGTATTTACTGTCAACGTAAAATTTCTGCCCAAGCGGCGAGACCGGTGCGGTTGTTATGCGTTCCGAGAATCCCTTGTGATCGATCTGCGGCAATATCATAAACGCGAAGCCCGCCTTTGCCGGCAGCGACATAAGCATATTCACCACGGATCTGCACCTGCAGAGCCTCGGGCCGGCCTTTGTTCTCGTAAACCTCGTCCAGCTCGCGGCCGCCGCGGACAAATTTGTCAAAGTTGTCCTTATAAGCGATCTGATGCAGCGTGCTGCCGTAAACGGCCTGCGGATCTGTATGCTCGGTCACCGCGACTGCCTCGAGGGCGTCGGTGCCGGCTATATAGATGTAGCGGCCCATGAAATTGACAAAGTTTGTTCCCTGCAGCATCACCTGGGCCAGCCAGGCGTTATTATTCTTATCCTTGGAAACGTGGCAATCCGAGCAGGTCTGCGTTTCGCGCCCGCGGACCGTGTGCGGAACATGGGTGTTAAATGTCTGTCCCGAGAACCCTTCGGCTGAAACGGTCTGCTGCTGGCTATAGATCCATTCGCGGTTCTGATTTCGCGAACTGACCAGAACTGCTGAACTCGACCTGACAGGAGCGACGCGGTGGCCGGTAACGGTGCCGTCTTTACCGAGCATAAAGATGTCGTCACGTATGACCTGGAAGTTATATGTCGTATAGTTTCGCGAATCGCCGCCCTCGTTATGCCGGTTAGGCATTTTGCGGTTTGCCTCCATGCTCAGATGGCAGCCAAAACAACTCGTGACCCATGAGGTATGGCAGGCGTAGCAGGTCATACTGCTGTCACGGTGGGCGAGCTTGTCGTCGCCGGCTGTCGCGTCGCCCCACGTCGTATTGTCTTTCTGGATCGTCTTGGCGTAAGCCGACTGGACATTGTAGTCGCGATTTTGCGGGTCGACGGTGTCCTTGGTCTGTTTTACTCGCCACCAGAGATCAGAATCGACAATAGAATTTTGGACAATGTCGCCTTTTTTGAGCTGCGATGTCGCGACCGCTGGCATTTTTCCGTTTTGTGTCAGCCTTAATTACCTCGAGTACAAAATGCTTCTCGCCGTCCGGGGACCTAAATTTCAGCCGGGTTAGGTCACGGCCGACCAGCGGCTTTTTGTCCCTTGTCCTCAGCCTGATCTCGCCCTTACTGGTTACCGGCATAGCTGCCGTGCCGGCTGTTATCCCATTCGCCTCTTCCTTCAAAGAGCCATGGCAATCAACACATCCGATCTCTACCGCAGCACGCCCCTCGTTATAGAGGATGCCGGTGCCGTGGCTGTCCTGTTGAAAATGGCAATCGGCGCAGTGCATGCCCTTTTCAAGGTGTATGTCCTGAAGATGAACCGCTTTCTTAAACTTTTCAGGATCGTCCGGTGCGACCACCCGGTCGGCCTTGTCGAGCAGATTGCCCTTTTTATCTTTTTTATAGACATTTTTGAACATCCAGCCGTGGCCGTGCGAATCGGCAAACTGGACATTTTTTAACTTGCTGTTGAAATCAGCCGTGCCCGTATTTTGCAAAAAGACCAGATCGGACCAGAGCCCGCGAAGCGATGCTCCCTCGGGATTGACCCTCAGCATTTTAGCCTCTTCGGCCTGGGTCGGTTCTTTCTGATGATCCTGCGGGTACATCGACTTTCCGTCAGATTCGTTGTCCCACCACGTCTGACCTAGATACGTAGCGACCATATTCGTGCCCGGATGCATGTGGCAGGTCATGCATTGGGTCGTCGGGATGTTCGACGTAAATTGATGTTTTATCGGGTGGCCCGGTTGATTTTTAGGAATATTCTTATCAGCCGACTGCGAGAACCCCTGGTTGCCCGCGGGCGCATAATGGCCAGCCGCATCCGCGCTCGTATCGTTGGCATAGATCACATGACACGCCGTGCAGCCTGCCGAACGGTAATCACCGGCATGATCATTGGACCCGAGGTAATTCAGGGTCGGGTCATGCAATCTCGTTTTTTGTATGCCCAGATAGACAGGATCTGTCCGATTATTGGTCCCCAAGCCGCGTGGGCTCAGCCCCTTGTCAGGTTTGCCAGGTTCTTCTTCGCGATCTGGGTTGCCGACCTCGAGGCGGCGTTTACCGCCGCGTTCGAATACGCGAAGGATGTTGCCGGGCTGGGTCAACTCCCATCTAGGGGCCGGATAGAGAGACGAGAGGAAGCCCTTGAACGCCTGTTGGTCGCGGGTCGGGGCCGGCAGTTGAAATAATGCCTGCGGCTGTCCGTCTTCATTGTAGCTTTCGCCAAAACGCGTGTCCTTTAATGGGAACGAACCATTGTTGTACAGTGCCGCTCCCCAGAGCATCGCCCCATGTGCCATCATGCTCCTCGGGCTGTTCTCGGTTTCTTCTTTATGGCAGGTGCCGCAAGTCTGGGCAATAACCCGAAAGTCGCCGGGGTTAATGAACCGGACAAAGTCGCGGCTCTCTTTTTCGAGCAGGGTGGCCGACCGCTCGGGATTTTTGCTTGAACACTCCCCGTTTTTGCAGCCCCATTCCTTTGGAAACCGAGGTTGGACGTGAGCATCTTTACTAGTCGTCGCCGCCGGATTTCCTCCGTGGCAGCTTGTACATGTCAGGCCCTGGGCGTCTTTGCCTTCTTTGATCGTCTCAAATACATCTCCGGCATTATTGTATTTGTGCATCGGCTCGATGTTGTCGTGGCATTTAGCGCAGCCCTCAACGACAACATCGTTCGGCTCGGGGGTGCCGGTGCAGCCTGTGGGGCAGGCGATGCTGCCTGCTGCTTCACCTCGGCAGGTACATTACTTGTGGGCTCGCTGAGCTTTGCAAACGCTGCACTATTCCATATCGCGGCGCCCAAAAGGCACACAAAAACAAGCAAGATGATCACCTTGATCCGATTATGCATGTTAGTTTTCGCGGCCATTATTGATCACCCCTATCGTTGTTAGAATATTAATTTCACCTGGCTGAACAGTGAATATTGCGTTTTGGACGGATTTACAACATCACCTGGCGTACAAAAATTTGGGATCGGACAATTTCGGAATTTGTCGGTATAGACGTCACGGAACCCTTTGCCGGGAAAAAAGATGTTTCCGCCAAAAGTGAACGCCACATTATTTATCAGCCAAGGACGGTAAGTAACACCGAGACTGAGGTCGTAGCCGATCTCATGCCTGATCCGCGGCTGCAGCAGCACATACTCAAGCGACTCAGTGCGATGAAAGCGGAGATAGTTTGCATTGAAAATAGCTTTCACCGTCTGGGTCAATTCTGCATCGACACCGGCATTTAGAATTTCAATACCCGGATTTACAAAATTCGCCTGCCCCTCGGTTTTGCTCGAACGCAAGGTGGGCAGCAGGCTGTTGCCCTGGACAAGGCCAACCTCCGTCGAAACCAGTCTGATCCCCTGTCTGTTCCAATACGAAAATTGACCGCCAACAAAATTAGGATCGTCAAAGATCGCATCGAACCCGTTCGCCTTGTCATCCTTCGGGTCCTTATCACCCGAGGCAAAGAAACCCGAAGCACGGAAACGGAGCCAATCACGGTCTATCGATGTTTCGACAGCGGCCATGTGTGCCCGGATATCGGTTTTTTTACCGGCGATCGGATTAAAATCGTCTTTACCAAAGGCGAAATAATATGAACTCGTAAGGTTTAGGATGCCGATATGTCCGTCGGTATTAAATCCCACGTAACCAGCCTGCACTTTATGCTCCCTGGCACTGCCGATAAGGGCAGGACGGACGAGAAAGCCATTCTCATCGTAATGGATCCGACCGCGGTCGTCGTTATACGCAACCACCGCCTCAGCCGTAAAGCCCTTTGTAAAGAAATCCTGGCGAAATACGTTGGCTATGTAGACATTTTGATGCCTGAAATGGAAAGAGTTCAGATTGCTGTTCGTGTCTTTTTCCAACTGGTGAAAATAGGCAACGTTAAACTGGGTCTTATTATTTGAGAATGCTCCAAAGAATCGGGCGCCGAGGTTATTGTCCGAATAAAGAAATCCTCTAAAATCAGCATTGAACGGCTGTATTCCGGCACGAATAAATGCCGCGTCATAATTGTCGTTCGTATCAAACAGCTTTACCTCAGCAAACGCATCTTCGAGAGAAACGTGGTAATCGGTCCTGTTTGTCCCGCGACGGACATCAATATTTACGATCCCGTTTTCGCGGGCATTGAGGTAATTGGGAACACTGAACGTCGGTGAGATCTTAAAAGCCCAGGTCCTCGGTTTGAATACGGTTTGACCCTTAAAGAACTCAAACGAGACCTGAACGGTTTCGTTGATCGAGAGGCTCTCTGGCCGTCCAAAAAAGCCATTACTGTTTGGATTAGCAGAACTCACATTGCTACCGGACGGCGTCCGTCTGATCTCAACCCCGGTGGTGCTGACACCCGACAACACCATGAAGTAATCGTTACCGATAATTGGGTAATCTCCCTTTAAGACATTCCGGTCATAAGGGTTGTACCAGGAGTTACGTCTGAACGGAATGTCCCGGCCCCGGCCGGCTTTGTCGCCATAACGATCGTATTCCGGAAACTCGATACGCCAGCGGTCGCGGACCTCACGTCGGTCTACGCCGGTCGGCGTAGCCACAGCGTCTTCGTCCCCTTCATCCGGCTTTGCTTGCTCCCCGTCTTGCCCAGTACTTACGACGGCAAAATCTATCTTGCGTTCGCCGACGTCAATGATCACATTCTCGAGCGTCGGGCATTTTTCTTTTTTTCTGTCGCAAAGGAGATTTGAGAAAACGCCATACTCATCAGTCTTACCCTGGCCAAAGCGAGCCTCGTAAGGAGCCCTTACACTTAGGCGATAAGCGCCTGACCTAAGCCGGAACGAGTAATTTCCGTCAGAGTCGAGTGGTCTTGGAATATGATTCGACCGTTGTCTGATTGATGACGACAACGGTGACCCCGGAAACAGGGTTACCGTCTTTGTCCACCACTTTCCCGATCAACCTCCCCCCTGAAGATTGGGCGAAGGAAGCGGAAACCATAACGGTGGCCACCAATGAAACTAAAAGTGTAAGCTTCGGAAAACTTAACCGCATAAGCGTAAACTCTTCCAGCAGACTTCGAAATTAATTTATTAAAAAACTTTATTGCTGTAGTGCTTGTACCATATCTTTTTATTAATGACAACCATTAAAACGCAGGAAACAAAAAAAAGAACTTGACTTTAAGAGCAAATGATATGATATTCAAAACGATCATGAACAGAAAAAACCGGGTGACGAAAATCGAGCTTTTTGTGGGCTTTTTGATTTTGTTGTTTTTTGGTTTCAATGTCAGAGCCCAAACCAAATTAACGTTGGCAGATGTACAAACGATCATCGCTCAGGCGGTGTCGCAGGCTGTCGCCATGAATCAGAAGGTGACGGTCTCTGTGACCGATATCGAAGGTCATCTGCTTGGGACCTTTGAGATGACCGGCGCCAACCCGAACACCCTTGTCCGCAGTGTCGGCCGGGACGGTTCGGGACTTGAGGGTCAAATGGTACCCGCGAGACTTGCGACGGTCTCCAAAGCCGGTACGGCATCGATACTCTCCTCTGGCGGTAATGCTTTCAGTACCAGAACAGCGTCTTTTATTATTCAGGAACATTTTCCGCCCGGCATTGACAACACGCCCGGCGGACCGCTTTATGGCGTTCAGTTTTCATCGCTGTCTTGCTCTGACGTAGCTATCGCCGGACTTCCGCTTGGCTTGTCGGGTGATTCTGGTGGGGTTCCGCTGTATAAAAATGGTGCAGCTGTTGGCGGCGTTGGTATCGAGGGTGATGGCCTTTACACGGTCGACCGGGTGCCGACCGATCTCGACCGCCCCTATGAGGAAGTTATTGCGGTGGCTGCCTCGAGAGGATTTGATGCACCGGAATTTGTCCGTGCGGATAATATTTTCGTCGCTGGTATTCGATTCCCGTTTGAAAACATAAATGTCTCGGAAATTTCGCCGGCGGCTGCCATACCTTTCGGCAGTTTACCGGGTGCCGCAATTGACATGATCATGGGCGCTCCGGCCAGCGGTTTTGGCCCACCGGTGGTCTTGAATGGGGTTACCGGTGTCTTTAGCAACCGTTACCCGAATATAGTTGCCGGGTCCGCACTTTCAGTTTCCGAAGTTACTCAGATACTTGGAAATGCGGCGGCCATCGCTCAGATCACGCGTGCCGGCATCCGTCAGCCGATAGGCAGCGGCGCCCATGTTAATATGGCCGTCGTCGATGTAGACGGTACGGTTTTGGGTGAATTCAGCCAGCTCGACGCGCCAGTTTTCGGGCTCGATGTCGCAGTACAGAAGGCAAGAACAGTTAATTTCTTGGCGCGCGCTGATGCCGGTGCAAAACTTACGGCTGCTGGTTTCGGTTCGTATGTAACACGTGCAAATGCCGACGGTCTTGGACTGGATGGTTCAATAGCATTCAGCGACCGTGGATTTGGATTTCTGCATCGTCCGCTGTTCCCCGATGGCATTAATGGCACTCAGGCAGGGCCTTTTAGTTCACTGTTGGCGGACTGGAGCCCATTCAATAATGGCCTTCAGCTGGACCTTGTCAAGAACGCGATCCTGACAGCCCCGATGTGCCGTGGTTCGGCCAGAGACAAGCGAGCATTCTTACCGCCGTGTCCCTGCACCGACATTCCGGAACTGCGAAATGGCATCCAGATCTTTGCCGGCGGTGTGCCGATTTATCGCGACGGCACCCTTATCGGCGCTGTAGGCGTTAGCGGTGACGGTATAGAGCAGGACGATATGATCGCCGCGGCCGGCGCAAACATTTTTGCCCCGCCCGAGGCAATTAGATCTGATAAGTTTTTTGTTCGAGGCGTTCGTCTACCTTTTCTGAAGTTTCCACCGCGGCCGTTTTTGCCGTAATTGTTAAAATCAATGTTCTTGTTACGCCCTAATGTGGTTGTTGTAGTGCTGGCCATAGTTCTTATGGCGCCGGTGTACGCTATTCCCCAACAGGATTGGGGAGCTATCGAAGTAAACGTTAAGAGAGTAAAAGTAGATGGCAAACCAGCGAACCTCACCAGAAAACGTTTCTATTTGATCCCCGGCGGATTTGAGGAAAACGCTGCATTGCTTGAGAGGATCAAGACCGCTGAAATAACATCGCGAAACTGTTATTACAAGGGACTGAAAGCAAGTGATCAATACATATGCTGGCTCCAGAGTGAAAACTGTGAATCACCATTTTGCAGGGTTGTGGAGCCTCGCTATTTTGACGCTAACGACAAGCAATTTGTGCCGGAATTTCTGGCTTCATATAACAAAGGCCTGTCGCTGTTCAAGGGTAAGTCTGATATCGCCCGTGAATGGGTTATTACCAACATGCCCGACAACCTGGTAAACGGATATTATCGGCAGCAGCAGCAGGTACTGGCATCCTTGCTTGGCGGGGTAAAGCCGATCCAATCATCCATGACCGATTCGGCCGGCATCAGGACCATTTTCCTTGACATCGCGTTCCCGGGAACCGAGACTAAAACGAAGTACCTCATCTCAAACATTTTGCCGATAGAGATCGGGGATAAGAGCTATGTCTGGACCTGCGAAAAGGACATTGAGTCGGGTAAAAAAGTGTTGCTTGACCTCAGCAGGAAGGGTAAAGATTGTGAAGTTACTGAACGGACTCTCAATCTTTGTGAAACGGCAGCATGTGAGCAGAAATGAAACACCGGCTTAGATTAATTATGCTGGGGCTCGCCGCGGTCATCTTCGCAGGCGGCTTTATTACTGAATCAACTGCACAAAGGCGGACCTTTTCGCACAATACGCGTGCCCATAAGGAAGGCAAATATAAGGACTGCAGTTCTTGTCATTCGCTGCCGACAAAAAACTGGACATCGCCCCGCCGCGACAAGCAGTCCCCATTTCCGGATGTCGCGACATTTCCATCTCACACATCTTGTTTTTCGTGTCACGTGAAGGATATTTATAGCCGGGGCGGAGTCTTTTGCGGTACTTGTCATACGGTGGCGAGTATGAGGGCGAGAGCCGTTTCTGCGTTTCCCGTCAGATCTCATCCGAGCCAGTTCACGACACTTTTCCCGCACAACGTTCACCAGGATATTATTGCGTCTACTCGGCCCGAACCGGATTTTGCAGTCGCACATTTTATTCCGGTGGCCTTCTCACCTAACAATGATGATGATGATGAGAAACCGACGTTTTACAATTGCGCGATCTGCCATGAATCAGCGTCCAAGTTACCGAAATATGCTCCGCGGAAATTATTGTCAAAACCGGAGATCTTAAAACCACTTGCGGAAATTGTGCCGGACACCTTTGCCAAACCTGTGACCGCAGAGTATTTCAAGACTTCACCGGAGGGTCATTCGTCATGTTTTGCCTGCCATTACCAGTACAAAAATCTACCTGACAAAAAAAGTGATTGCTCGGCATGTCACGAATTGACCCCGCCGTATTATGAAAAGGATGTAACGTCCCGGTATTCACTGAAATTTAACCATCAGCGTGTCGGACATGTTGAAAAAGACTGCACCTCGTGTCATCTTAGGATCACGCAAAACGGCGATGCCAGAACAATGAAAGATGCCGATGTGCCGATCTTCTCTTGCATGCAGTGCCATGCAACACAGGAAGACGATCCGCCTTGGAAAAAGATCCTGACGACTGAGGTCGAAAAACGCGATGCGGCCATTGCAAATAAGCAGCCTGTCTTTCAGTGTACTTACTGTCACATCTCGGCAATAGGAAGGTATGAGACACCGGAAAGCCATCGCAAATAGCGGACCCAAATATGGGAAAACCTTCAACAGTGAAAACAGTTATAAAGGCCGCACTGCTTTTGGCGGCCATATTAGTCATTGCCACAAGCTGTATTCAACAGGCGAAAAAGATCGACGTTCCAATTACCTCAGCTGAAACTCCCGAGCCGCTTGCCGTTAAGGTGTCAGATTCGACATTTAAGGCCTTCTCTCACGATGTAACTGAACATAAGCAGTTTGATTGTGTTGCTTGCCATCGGCGCGAGGGTAAATCTCGCGAGCTCGCGTACACCGGCCACGAGTCGTGTGTCGGATGCCATTTGAACCAGTTCATATCCAACGAGGTAACAGATCAAAATCGGGCAATGTGTTCGATATGCCACTCTACGCTTGACTCGGCTGACCCACCGTTAAAAGAGTTTCCAACAAAATTTTTAGAGGGCTTTAACATGAAATTCGATCATGCGGCTCATTCGCGTGGCGAAGGCCGGCCGGCTCAGGGGTGTGCTGCATGTCACCGTCCTGCAGGTCCGGGGCAAACGATTCCATCCGGTATCGCGTCTCACGCCAACTGTTATGGCTGCCATACGGCAGAAAGTAAGATCGGTTCATGTAACAACTGTCACCAATTGGGGCCCTACAGGAGAACATTGCCGTCACAATACGGTTTCAAAGCAATATTCCGGCATGGCGATCACACCTCGCGCCAAGGGGTAAGCTGCGATGAATGTCATTCTGTAAGATCAGGGGTTGCCCAGGCACAGCAGGTAACAAATATATCCATTCTCCAGCACCGTACATCACCAGGAAATAATTGCCTGCAGTGTCATAACGGGAAACGTGCCTTCACCGGAAATAACCCGTTTGACGTTGGAACGTGTACTCGCTGCCACACAGGATCAGGTTTTGGAAGTTTGCCGCCAGGGTCTTTTTCTGAATAATCGGCAGGCAGAATTTTGAAGAATTCTCCAGCTATGGCAGTAACCCGTCATAGCCATGAAAAGATTGACATTTACCTCCGATTGGGGTTCTAATAGGTTCAAAGAGTTCAATTTAGGTACGGGGGAATTATGAAGAATTGGGTAAAGCTATCGGCGGTTGCGGTTTTTGGTGTATTTGTGCTGGGAATGTTCCTTAATCACGTTGGGGCAACTAGCATTGGTTCAGGGATCTTTTTATCGGCTAATCCTACACCGACTCCGCCAAAGAACGCCAATTCTAACACCAAACCGGCAAATGCGGCGGCTAACACAGCGGCGAATTCGGTTTCGCCAGCGAACACAGCCGCAAATATGGCTGCGAATTCCAATATGTCGAAACCGGGTCCAGCTCCGGCGAGTGACAAGAAAATTCCTAAGACTTTCAGGCTCGGCCTGGATAGTCTATCGGAATATGGTGAAGCCGCCTTCGACCACGAAACTCACGCTTTTAAGAAATACAGCCCAGACGGCAAGTCGGTGATGGCCTGTGTGGAATGCCATCACACAGATCAGCCGAAATCGGCCCTATCGCCTCCTTTGCTGACGTCTGAACGCGATGTAACGATGACATTTGAGGTCTGGCAGGCATCCTCCCAAAAAGTTACTGATTGTCGGGCGTGCCATTTTCAGGATGGCGACGTTCCTGACGGGAAAGTGATGCCAACCGCAACATATACAGACGGCGGCAAATCAACAACCAAGGACCTGAACAACCAACTCGCATACCATATTAATTGCAACACCTGTCACGATGCGGCATTTAAGCTGCGTCCTGAATTGAAGCAAGCAAAGGGGTTTGCGACTTCTAAAGACTGCGCTATTTGTCACGTGACTGATTAACGAATGGGATTAAAGGAATGTGATAAATGCAAAGAAATGGTAGACGAGGCAAAGGCGTTCTGCCCCGGTTGCGGCCATGCATTTGTAAAAGAGGAAAAAAGACAGAAAGCATCCGAATTTGAAAAGCTGGATAATACTGTCCAGCTTGGCAACACAATGTACAATCAGATGCTCTCGGATATGGGCCTTAACATTTCTAAGGTTCCCAGTGAGGGTGAGAAGCGCATTGAGATAATCGCACCGGTTGACACCAGGCCTGCACCACCGAAAGTACCAAAGGCCGTGGCCCCGCCGGAAGCGAAATTAAAGCCGGCGAAAACGGTTTCCGCTGAACCAAAGTCCGCGAGCAAGGCCAAGTGGATCGTTTTGTGGGTTTTGGGGGTTATTTTCCTTTTCCCGATCGCTCTGGCGTCGTCGGTCTCAGTGATTTTTGAGATCTGGTCGCGTCTGAAATAGGTATCCGATTTTTTTCGATTATTCGAAACACAATGCCACGTGAAATATTCAATCACGAACAGATAATTGAGGCATTTCGAAACGTTGACATCGTTTCCGAGCTTGTCGAACAACTGCCTAATGGCGAGTTCCGGAACGAACTGGACATGGATATTATCTTGTTTGGCCGCAGCTATCGCGGCAAACAAGTTGGCCCCTACACCCGGCTGCTCGAATTTCTCCCCGGCGAGACGATCGTCAAAGAAAACACCTGGGAAAGCAGCATCTTCTACATTCTGGTAAAAGGCAATCTCGAAGCCTCAAAAACCGAACAGAACGGAAATCGGAAAAAAGTCGGCGAGATTCCGCCCGGCAATTCCTTTGGGGAAATGGCGTTGTTATCCGGCACGCCGCGAACAGCGACCGTATCGGCCGCGGACGGAGTTGAGCCGGCTCTCGTTCTGGAATTCACCCGACCCGCGATCCGCCTTCTCCGCAAATTGCCAAAATTTGGCAAGGCCCTCGATAGAAATTATCGGGCTTACGGATTGACCCTTACACTAAACGAAGTCAAAGATTTTACCCATCTCGATCTCGAGCCGGCATTGCTGCAGCGACTTAACGACGCTACCCGATTCGCCATATACGAGAAGGACCACGTTCTCTTTCGGGAAGGCGATCCTATAAATAGGGTGGTTTTTGTTCGAAACGGATGGATACAACGTGTAAGCGGTGTCGAGTTTAATCCTAAAGCAGCCGATCTCTTGTTGGAGACTGATGATTCGGTTGGCCTGGATTTCCTCGGGGCGGGCACATGTCTCGGATTGGAAGCGATCGAGGGGCCGGGTAATTGGAAATATACTGCTACGGTTCGGGGCCGTACCGAGGTTATTGAGGTAGCGGTTACGCGGCTGAGAGATGACCGCGAGATGAGTTCAGCGGTTGTCCCGTTCTTGAAAACCTCTGCAGGTAACGAGACGCCGGTACCACTTCACCCTACCGATACTCGCGTTTTAACCGCTGCCAGTCGCGAGATCGCGACCGGCGTTGTTGATGGCGTTAATCTCCTTGTAATGGACATGGCGAAATGCATTCGCTGTGGCAATTGCTCGCTCGCGTGTCACAAGGTTCACGGCGATTCGCGCCTGGTCCGGCGAGGCATTCACATCCAGCGGCCATTCAAACCAAACAAATCGGCGGTACAGAGCGTTTTGATGCCTTCCGTTTGTATGCATTGTAAGGACCCCGAATGTTTGACGGGCTGCCCGACAGGGGCGATCGCCCGTTTTCCGGACGGCGAGATCGACATCAATCCTGCAACCTGCATTGGATGTGGCGATTGTGCAACGCAATGCCCATATGATGCGATCTCGATGATCGCGCGGCCGGATCCGAAAAACGGTGGCCCCGGTAGCATTGCAAAGGTTTTGTCAGCATTTTCACTTGGCCAGACAAAACTACCTGAGCCGGTTACGCAAACTGAAAATCTGCTGGCTGTAAAATGCAACCTCTGCAAGGACACGAAGTTAAATCCCCCAAAAGCCAAAACCGCGGCTTATTCCTGTGAGGAAAATTGTCCGACAGGAGCCCTTGTACGGGTCAATCCGCATGAATATTTTGGAGAGATAAGTGAAACGATCGGGCTCATTCGGCGAAGTAAGACCCATGCCATCGGTGAGAATATTCATAAATTCGATCTATGGGCAACGATCTGGCACGTCATCGGTTTTTTGGTGGTCATTGCAGGCGGCGGGGCGGCCGTTTGGGCTACCCGTGCATTTGCCCAGGATATACCGCTTAGCCCAGGCAGTTGGGTGACAATGCGATGGCTGACCGGATTGACCGGCCTGGCCAGTATCGTTTGGGTAATGATCTATCCGATGCGGAAGCAGATCTATCGGCGGCGTTTTGGAGCACTGCGTTATTGGATGCTGTCGCATATCTATTTGGGAGTATTGGCGGGTGCCCTTTTGCTGGTCCACGGCGGTACGAGCTCCGGCGGCCTGCTAACCACGATACTGATGATCTCATTCGACCTCGTGATCGCCACGGGACTTTTCGGCGCCGCTTGTTATTTAATAGTCCCGCGATTTATGACGCGGATCGAACGCGAGCCGCTGCTGATAGAGGACCTGGAGACCAGACGAGAGGAACTCCGTGCAGAACTGGTTCGGGCCGCCGACCAAACATCGAACGAGGAACTAAAGAGGCTGATCCAAAGAAAGGTGCGCCGTAGATTTTTGGGGCTTCGTTACCTTTTGCGGCAATACCTGAGAAGAGAGGACCTGAGCATCTTGCTTGCCGAAGCCCGGGAAAATTCCGCTCCGCCGCCGAATCAATGAGTCGGGCCGACGACGCCCGCCTGATGGAAGCAGTTGAGAATGCCGCTACGCTTCGTAGGGTTGACGCCCTGGTTTATCTGCACCAGTCGTTAAAATTGTGGGTGGCTCCGCATGTATTGTTTACTTCGCTAATGTTGGTTTTGATGTTGATCCATATTGCCCAGGTAGTGTATTTCAACGTCAGATAACATCCACGATCTTTTCTGCACGATGTGAGAAGATCTCGGATTTACGGATCGATTCATGGCTCAAAAAACAGGTAAATTTTCGATCTCTTATGCGGGCAGTCCTGGTGCGCCAAAAACCTACGAGAAAGAGAGCATTTTTATAGGCCGTCTCGTTACCTGTGAGATCGTACTCGATCATAAGACCGTTTCCCGCATCCATGCCGGGATCAATTTTCGAGATTCAAAATACATTCTGGTGAACCTTTCATCGTCGAGCATGATGACGCTCAACGGCCGTGCGCTCGCACCGCAAAAGAACGATGTGCTTGCCGATGGTGACACTGTTCAGATCGGACCCTTTACGATCCTCGTGCGGATCAAAAATAATGTCGTTTCGCTGAACGTTCAGGGGCAAATAGCTGACCGGATAGCGGAAACATCCGTCGATGCCAAAGCTGAAGCACAGCCGGCGGCAGCCGCCGACGAAATGCCGGATGTGCTCGATGTGTTTTGGGAAAAGCGAACCCGGGATAAGGAAGATTGGGGAACGCGGCTTCGCCCGACCGAAAAGCCAAAACCCGGCAAAGCGATGTACAATTGGCGGCCGACGCGGGACCTGCGGCAGAACATGGAGGTTCGGATTATTTGTTTGGGCTCTACTGCTGGTCGGAGCGGCAGGTGCGTACGCATATTTCAAGTATCCCACCGTCTATGAACCGAAACCGCTATCAAATCCGCACGCCCAAAAGATCGATGGAAGTCTAATAGCGGTGCGGGATAAACGCAAATTCCTGCACAACGTGTCATTCAATGAATGAACCGATGGAGAATTCTTGTATAAGATGCCATTCGGCGACTGAATTTCACGTATCAAATACAAAAGCTCATGACGCGGCAGGCATCACCTGCACGATGTGCCATCGCGAACATCAGGGTGCCGATTTTGATATGTCCGCGACGGCGATCGCATCATGTGCGGAATGTCATAACGACAATAATTCGAAAACCTACAACGGGAAAAATGTACATACGGCACATGGCGGGTCGTATGGTTACCCTGTCGTGGACGGGACATGGAAGTGGAAAGGGATATATCGCGAGGTGGCGGACGCGATCCCCGAGATCAACAACTCGGCGACTGGTGACAAAGACGAGCAGGCGAAGCTGAGCCGTGAATTTCATACCATTCATGTCTATCGGCTGAAAGCACCCGAAGGTGTAAAAGGCGACAAGAGCGGATTTGTTTCGTGTTCAAGCTGTCACAAGAGTTTTAAGCCGCTCGATGTTGAAACACCAAAAGAAACCTGCGCAGTTTGCCATACCACACCGACCGATGCAGCCGATCGTGACAAGCGGTTTGTTAAAGGATCGGTAAATTGTATTTCATGCCATGTCCAGCATCCTTACAGTGCCACACGCTGGAATGAGTTTCTTACCGAAGATGCGTTGAACAGACGGCGGGTCGCGGTCACTAATAAGATAAATTTACTTAACGGCCAATGAAACTATTTCACCTGATAATCTGTCTAGCCCTGATCGGCCTGTTAATTTGGCTGAACCAATCCTTTGTCCCGGCCGGTGCGGCTGTGTATGGCGGACTCTCATGGATAGGCTGGGCGAGCATTTTGTTAGTAGGATTTGGGATCGGCTTTCTGGTGATCTTTAATGACTCGACGCGGGCTTTTGGATTCTTCAGGTCTCGCGATAAAAAGGCTGCCCCGCCCACCAACATCCGCGTATTATCGGAAACCGAATTAAAGGAACTAAACCTCACAAAATACCGCGGGCCGAGCTATCCGCACCCGATCATTTTTCCTGAACGCTGTATCGGCTGCCAGGCGTGTGTTGACGCTTGTCCGCACGACGTGCTCGCGATCGTCGATGGGACGGCCTCGGCCGTCGCACCAGATCTTTGTATGGAGGATACGGCCTGCCAAGCCGAATGCCCCGTTAATCCAAAGGCCTGCATCATCATCAATACAGCGAAAGAAGTGCGCTCAATGCCGACGCCGACGCGTGATGGTGCCACATTTCAGACAAATGTTCCGGGCTGCTTTATCATCGGTGATGTTTCGGGGGTTCCGCTGATCAAGAACGCGGTAAAAGAGGGTGCCGATGTCATCAGCCACATTGCTTCTGAATTAAAGACCGCACCACCCGAGCCAAAAGCAGAATATGATGTCGCGATAATAGGCGTAGGTCCGGGCGGAGCGTCGGCGGCTGTGGCGGCGAGCGACGCAAACCTCCGCTATCTCGGTCTGGAACAAGGCAAGATATTGTCGACGATCGACCTTTACCCGAAAGGAAAATATATTTTCTTCAAGCCCGATACCAAAGATTGGTTCGGCGGCATTTCGGTTGCCGGCCTGGGCCTCGCCAAGGCAAAGTACGGAGGCGGCGAAGCAGATGACAGCCAGCCGATCATCGAGGCCATTGGCCCGGACCTGGTTAATTTGGTCCATGAGCAGTCGGGGCCGCTTTATTCTGAAATGCTCTCGAAGATACCGAGATCGCTGCAATCGGAACTATCGCCCTTGCTCACCCAAAAGATCGAAAAGGAAATGAAAAAGCGGATCGCGGGATTTGTCCGTTCAAAAGGCACCGGCGATTGGCCGAGGATCTACCAAACTCAATTCCTGCCTGACCGGGACAATTTGCTAAATAGCATCCGTGCCGATATTGCCGATCAGCTGCAGACAAAGATACCCGGTGATCAACGCGAAAACATCCTTAACATATGGCACGGGAATCTCGCGGATAAGAATGTCGTTATCAATGAGGAAGAGAGCTGCAAAACGGTCAACCGTGCCGAGGATGGCGACTATTTTGTTATCAATACCGAGAAAGGTTCGGACAAGGTGCCGCAGACGTATAGGGCCAGACGGGTGATCATCGCTATCGGACTTCGCGGAGCACCGAATAAACTAAGGCTGCCGAACGAAGACCTGAAATTCAAGATAGAGGGCCGCGAGGAATTAAAGGTCATCTACGGCCTGTCAAACCCGGCTGAATTCTGGGGCTGCCGCATCGTTGTCGTTGGCGGCGGTAATGTCGCCGTTGAAGCGGCAGTCGATCTGGTCGCCACACGCGACGGTTCTACGATAAAGCCGCGCACCCCAGAGATGATGAATAAGGTTACATTGCTTGTGCGCGATTATCTGGCACCGACAGTAAAATTCGGAAACAAGTTTCAGCTCTACCAATGTGCGGATAATGGCATCATAGATCTGAGGTTCGGCGTCGGGATCAAGGAAATGCGCGAGAACGAGATCGTGCTGGAAGAGGTCAAGACCAAGAAGGAATTGGAAACCATCCCCAACGACTACGTCTTTGCGCTGATCGGCGGCGAGAGGCCAAACAGATTTCTGGAATCGATCGGAATAACGATCAAGTAATAATGAAGAAAGAAAATATAATGTCCCTCGTGCTGGGTCTCGCAATCGGCCTCGTGGCCGGATTTGCAGGTGCAAACAGCATGAATAAATCGGCATACGATAAGCCGTCGCAAATACCGCCCCCCGCAACATCGACCGGTCCATCCAGCGGCAACCCGGCACTGCCGCCCGATCATCCGCCGCTTGGGACCTCGAGCGGTGAACAGCCCCAGGCCGGGCCCCGGCCTGAGGTCATGGCTGCGATCGATAAAGCAAAAGCGAAGCCAACTGATTTTGAAGCACAGATGACCGCCGCCGACCTCTATTACCAGATCGAACGTTTTGAGGATGCGGCAAAATTTTATGAGATCGCCTCAAAGCTAAAACCTGCGGACCCGGAACCAATGATAAAGGCAGGGAATGCCTTTTTTGACTCGGAAAAATATGAGGAGGCAGAAAAATGGTACACCTCAGCTCTCCAAAAAGACCCCAAAAATATAAACGTACGAACGGACCTTGGCCTAACCTTTTTCCAGCGTTCTCCGCGTGATATCGATCGAGCGATCAAAGAGTATCAGACCGCACTCAGTCAGGATCCCGAGAACGAGATAACGCTGCAGAATCTGGCGATCGCCTATAGCGAAAACGGGGACAATGAAAACTTGCGTGCGACGGTTGAAAAGCTCAAAAAGGTAAATCCCAAGAATCCCGCATTAGCCCAGCTTGAAGCTCAATAAGAAGACCCCAGAATCTCACTTATTGGCCGTTCGGCAAGACATAGTTGCCGCCGCATTTGTGCCAATAGGTGTAAAAGGTGCTCGCCGGCCCGATCAGATACTCATAATTGCGTAGTCCGGTTGAGTGGGCCATAGCTGCCAACCGCAATATCTTCTTATCCAGGATAGCGGCTGGAAAATCCGATGCCCGCAGGACGTCACGGGCACGCTGCATAACTGTGCGTTTTTGGATCGCCCTCTCTTGTGTTTGATATTCGCTCGCCCATTGGTACGCGAGATCATGAGAAACGGGCACGGGGCAAGGTGTGTGTCCCGGATAGACCTGCCATGGAATGGACGCCACCGCTGGCGGGAAAAGGGCAAGCCACTTCACATAAAATCGATGCCTGAGGCACAGATCGATAGGTACGGTGAGCAGAGCAGCAAGGAATTCACTATCAAAGAAAGGTAAGGCAAACTCGAGCCGATGGAGATCGAGATGCTCGAAATGACCCGCGAGTTTTCGATGCTGGTCGTTTAGTAAGAGATACAGATAAAAGTTACGGGCCGGGTCGTCCGCGTTGACCCTTCCGACCTCTGAGCGGATGCCGTCCTCGAGCACGGTAGACATTTCGGCAGATAATTCCTTACGGAACAACCGCGGGGAGACCACGGCAGACTCACGCTTAATGTGTTCGGTTATGACCCCGTTGATGTCACCTTTGCGCATCTGTTCTATCATCCCCTCGGTCAGATGTACGTGGCCGAGAGCGACGCTGCCGCCCTCACCGCTCCAAACTGTCCCCGGCCGCTCCGGCGGACATGTCACCTGGGTCTGTGACCTTTTTAATCCGTCCGACATGATCACCGAATAAGCAGGTACGAGGTCGCCGGCGGCTTTGGGCATTTCCTCATGGATGGTATCCATTTCGCGGGCAAATTCCAGCCCGAATACCTGGTCCTGTGTTTTTGGACGGGCAAAATTATAGGTGTGTACCTGTACCGACTGCGACCGAAGTGCGGCGACTATACACCGCGAATCAAGCCCGCCGCTCAGGTATGCGGTCGTCGCGGTGTCGCTGCCGATACGGCGTGAAACTGCCGTCCCGAATCGCTCATAGAGTTCCGCCAGCAACTCCTCTTCCGGTGCATCCGAGGGTGCTATCGCATCCCACCGCCAGTAAGTCCGGCGATCTGTCTCGTTCCCGGTCACACGCACGATCTCAGCCGGCCGCAGCAGGCGGATGCCGGCGTACGGCGTGCGGTCGGCGAGCGGGTATCCGAGCCCGACGATCTCGGTCACGGTCCGGACATCCATCTTTTTCGGTATCTCTGACAGCTCTTCGAGGACCCGAAGAGAGCTGGCAACAACCACGATATCGTCATCGATCCAGTAATAAAGCGGGCGTATCGCCAGTTTGTCGGCGATCAGCGTGAGCGAACCCGTGGAAGGTTTGTAATGGATCGCCGCAAATGCCCCATTTGCGCTCCTTAAAATACCCGGGTCGTTATTTAGGAATGCATCGTGTATCAGTGCCGCATCACGCTTGCGGCCGGAAGGTTTACTCTCACCATCGAGGATCAGCAGCGGCTCGCCGGTAACTAATGTGAGAGTTCCATCCTCACCAGCAATATCAGCAGGCTCACCGTAATTTGCGATATCAACCTTTACGAAATAGCTTCTCTCATCGGCGAAAACCCGGGCCTCATCGCGCGGGTCGCGCGAGATCGATCGCCTCAGAGATTCACAGGCAGTTGCTGGCACCGGCACACCCGGCCGACGGCTTACGATCCCGGCTATTAGCGTCATTTGTTATTCACAAAACCCAAGAGTTTATAACGAATTAAACTCATCCAGTCGACACATCCGAAGTAAAATTTTGCCTGTCAGACCTCTCACGGTTATAAACCTCGTTAGGCAACCCACGATCGGTGCGTTTCTGACCGGATCGGTATTCACGATCGAACATTCACCGCTCACAATAGAAATGATCAACACCCCTACGTTTTCATATATTTACGCATTATCTTTTTCGGTCCATTTGCGTGTTAAACACACCCCCTCTTTTTCCGCCTCATTTGCTTACTTTTCCGATATTAAAACCTCTAAAACACCGGTAGAGCCGCTATAATTCCGGTAGAACGATTTTCCTGTGAGGTAAGCCTCTATATTTTTTTGGAAACCTTTTCCACAAAAATAAAATGATCTTAATAAAAATATAGCGACCTTCTACAGAAGAAAGTCCCTATAACAGAATTAAGATCTCTCTACCGGTACTATAATGGCTCTACCGGTACCAAAATCGTTCCCAAACCAGCGTAACTCAATAAATACGGGCATATCGGTTTTCGCGACAGTTCCAGCCGATCCGCGGCGAAAGTGTTAAACACTTACCGCTTTTTGCCCGCGAATTACGCGAAAAAAGGGGAATAAAAGAAGCTCGGTTACGTGCGGTCTCTTTCGCGGCTTGCAGCGTTGCATAGCGCCCTGATCTTAACTATGGGAAGGTCTGCCGATCCATATCACATTGTTCTAGAAAGCTTCGGTCACACTTAACGATAGGGTGTGCCCGCCCCTTCCAAACCCAAGGTCGACCCTATAGTTAATATGATTTGCCTTGTCCAGCTTAAAACGCAGACCTATACCTGCCGCCGGCAACAGTTGATCGCCCCTGAAGTCCCCCCATCGTTTAGCGACACCACCAACGCCCGCAAATCCAACTATTCCTAGTCTCATTGGCAGCTCCCGTCGATATTCGACCTGGGTGGCGAACATTCTGTTGTTTTGGTATTGGCCCGCCGTATAGCCTCGCAGGTCGCTGTTGGTACCGTATAAGCAAATGTCGAAGAATGGAGCAGTTTCGCTTGCGGAACACGCCATGCCGCGGTATGCGATCACTTGCTTTGCGCCGATCGAGTAATAACCGTTATAAAAAGCCTTGTATGTTTGATAGGTCCTATTACTTCCGAGAGGTTTGGCGAAAAAATCGCCGGTAAAGCTAATTACAGACCCGCGGGTAGGATAAAAACTGTTGTCCGTCGTCTCACGCAGCACATGAAAACCGATCGCAGCGGTGGTTGATCTGAGATCGATGTCTGGTATGACAAAACCGCCTGGTGTTACTGCGCCTCCTAAGGACGCCGTTAATTTTCGATACTGATATCGCGGCCCAACAAAAACTTTTTTGCCTAAATTGCGCATAAATTCGCCAAAGAATATGCTCCCGGACTGTCTGATCTCGACTGCTGTCGCCTCGCGGCCCGGAATGCGCCCGACACCGTAAAAATCATAATTTACCCGGCCCTTGGCAATCGCAAATTTCGTCTGGTACTTGTTTTCGGCGAAATACAAATGGGCCCCTATGGCTCCTCCGCGGCTTCCATTCCGGGTGAACGCGCCAGCCAAACCGATCGACGACGGCGGGGAGGCGTTGTCTTCCATTTTTAACTTGAAAACGTAACCGACGCCTAGAACGAGTCCCGAACCCAATGCGGGACTGAATATCGGAATCGGAGCTATGATCAACGACCCCCGCTTTGGTTTCTTTACCGGCGGTCCGGGTGTCGCTGTTGCTGCGTCCTCAGGTGTCGGTGATGACGCCGGCAACACAACTGTTTGAACGGTCGATCCCGCTGGGGGATCCTGCGACCGAACGACATTACCTCCCGCGGTCAAAACCACAATTGCGACTGTGGCCAACAACGGGCCTCGGAAAACAACTACAAAATGTTTATAAAAATGTGTGCTCATCGTTGATTTGTCTGGATCCAGATAATGGACTTTCCACTAATGCCATATTCTCGGTCGTAAGACGGGGGGCGCTAACTGTCAAAAGTGACAGTCGGGTCTTTTCCGGTTGTTTCACACACCGGTAACGGTGACTATCAGTTGATCACACCACTCGAACCAATACATGAATTGCTGCTTGATACAGATGGCCGGGCGTTGTCCAGATTTCCGGCACATCCGCATGAGGGCGGCGTCGGAGCACCAGCTGGCGACATTTCTGCTCGCGTGATAGCGACAGGTAAGAGCACTGTAACCTATCTTTTTAACGGGCCAGTACGGTGCCGGGGTCTAAATAACCGGCATCGACCTTAGATATCAGGCGGATAAAGTCCACGATAAATGAGATACAGCCCGCCGACGATGCACGTTGCCCGTACTTCAGTAAGCCAATAATACCTCTGCGTCGCCGCCCTGCGGCTATTGCGGAGCCGCATCTGAATTAACAGGCGGCGGTTCCATCGAATTCCGGGCGTCGATCAGGGGCTGCTGCGTCACGGAAATGAACGGGGTATCCGGACGATCCAGGCCCGCGATCAGCGTCATGACCAACGCAAACGATATCACCATAAACAGGCTCGCTCGCGATCTCGTCGGAGTTGCTACGCCAGTCTGATACCCCACGGCCAACATGCCGAGGATCGCGATGGCGTAGACGATGAACCAGATGCCGAGGGGAATACGCGTTTCGATCGCAACAGCAATTCGCAGCGAGTGTATGTCAATAACCTCGTTGACCGATTCAGCAAAAAGGGCAGCGATGCGTGAGTTTGGATCTTTTTGACCGTTGGCGACCGCATAGGCCCATAGCTTGTCCTGTATCTCTGACGTTTTGACCAGGACCTGAGGCAGGCGGGCCCTGTCAGCACTTTGTGCAAGTTCCACACACACATCCACATACTCTCTAAGCAGCCTCTTAACGTCATCGCGGCCTGCATCGTCCAGAAAATCCGCCCGCAAATAGGCGGTTCCGATCGCGTTCGCCTCCTGACGCACAAGTTCCTTGCGCCGGTCGAAGCGGCCCGAAGCCATGCTAAATGTAAACACCAGCATGAAGACCACCAGGGCGAGCACAGCTCCGCCGTAAGCTGCGGCAGTCGATTCTTTTACATCCGGAGATAGCCGCAGCTTTCGCCTACCAAACATAGACCCGATCTCGACCGAAAGCAGGACAATGGATATTGTTCCCAGGAACCATGCCCACAAGGGAATAAAATCAAAATTCATATATTTCTCGTCACGAGTAACGCCGCGTATATCGGACACGGTCCCAACATGCGGATCGAACCTTACAAACGGGTCGAAAATGCAGCTTGCCTGATCAAGGCGACATCAAAGATCTATGAAAGTATGTCCCCGATCCTGTATCTCGTTCATGGCGTTTTTCTTTTAATTTTTGAGTCGAGCAACGTGCGAGTTTTGTATCGGGCCTCTATTCAGTAAAGCTGCCGGCTTTATTTGATCACTACGCTCCGGATTAATTTTAATTAATACAGACCGACTGAATTAAGATCCGTACCGCATCATTTTGAATCAAACAGAGGGGGCGGTCAAATTAGAATGTATGCAGATTTTCGGCTCGTGGCTCCGAGAGCCACATGGCGGTCAAGCCCGGCGGGTTGATCGCCGTCAGGTCAGAAGACCCTGCGGAGTGTCTTTGCCCGGAAAAAGCGTCGCTTTTTAAATACTAGGGAACAAAACCAGGATCGTCGGCGTAAATGGGAGCAGTTCAAGTTTTAAACTGTTCCGGATCACAATTGACTGCATGGCGGCTAATTGGACCAGGTCATCGCCTTTTTTATCGGAGAGAAACTTTCTATGAGAACCGCAAAACTATTCACTTTATTTATCGCCTTGTTCATAACCGCAACCAACGCTGCGGCACAGCAAAATGCCCAGAAGATCGATGCTTTGATGAAGCAGTATTACGATTACGGGCAGTTTAACGGATCAGTTTTGGTCGCGGACAAGGGGAAAATTATTTACGAGAAGGGCCTTGGTTTGGCGAATATGGAATGGGCGATCCCGAATCAGCCAGATACAAAATTTCGCATCGGTTCCGTCACAAAGCAATTTACCGCGACGCTCATTATGCAGCTCGTCGAGGAAGGCAAGATCAGGCTTGACGGCAAGCTCAGCGATTATCTGCCTGATTACCGTAAAGATACAGGCGAGCGTATAACCATTCACCAGCTGCTTAATCACACCTCGGGTTTGCCGAACTATACGGCGCTTCCGAATTTTTTTGCAGATGTCAGCCGTAACCCATACAGCGTAAATGATTTTGTCAAAAAATATGCTAGCGGAGATCTCGAATTCGAACCGGGGTCGAAATTCAACTACAGCAACTCGGGTTATTTTTTGCTCGGTGCCGTTATCGAAAAGGTTACCGGCAAGCCGTACGAAACAGTTTTAAATGATCGCATCCTTAAGCCTCTCGGTATGACAAACTCGGGTTACGATCACTATGCACCGCTTATCGAAAAACGGGCGGCCGGTTATGACAAAACACCCGCCGGATATCAAAATGCGGCCTATCTCGATATGTCGATCCCTTTTGCTGCAGGCTCAATGTATTCGACGGTAGAGGACCTTTTCAAATGGGACCAGTCGCTGTATGAGGACAAGATCCTCTCGGCTGAGAGCAAAAAGCTGATGTTCACGCCGGGACTTGGGGATTATGGATATGGACTAAATATCTCGGACAAGCCGATCGGAAAGACCGATCAAAAAACCAAGGTCATTCAACACGGCGGCGGCATTAACGGCTTTAATGCGTCTGCTGACACGATTGGTTGATAAACGCCAGACGGTGATCATTCTCGACAACGTCGGCCTCGGCCGCAATCACCAAAAGATCACCGATTCGATCATTAACATCCTAAACGGGCAGCCGGTCGAGCCGCCAAAGCGGTCGATCGCAGAAGTTCTGTATAGGGTCGCGGTCGAGAAAGATGTCGCGTCAGCCATAGCTCAATATCGGAAACTCAGATCGGAAAATTCGCCGACGTACGACTTTGCAGAAGTTGAACTCAATACGCTCGGATATCAGCTCGTAGGCATGAAACGCATAAAAGATGCGATCGAGATCTTTAAGCTCAACGTCGAAATGTTTCCTGCTTCGTCTAACCCATATGACTCGTTAGGTGAAGCGTATCTTGCCGACGATCAAAAAGACCTGGCCCTGCTAAATTACAAAAAGGCAGCCGAGTTAGACCCAGCAAATGTGAATGCTGTAAAGATCGTAAACCAGCTCGAGGGCAAAGAAGTAAAGGTTGACCCGGCCGTTTTTGAACGGTATGTTGGCGAATATCAGGTTACGCCAAAACTCATCTTGTCTATCACTAAAGAGGGCGATAAATTATTCGCTCAGATGACCGGACAACAAAAGCTTACTCTCGAAACCGTCTCAGAATCACAATTCACTATCACCATCGTCAAGGCGAATATCACATTCGAAAAGGATGCCGACGGTAAGACCACGGGACTGTTGTTAACCCAGGGCGGACGATCGGTTAATGCCACGAAAATAAAATAATTGGCAGCTGGCTGCAAGATCCAGCCGGTTTCGAATGTAAAGCTCACGGCTAAAACGCTCGCATTTCAATACACGCATTGCCGGAAGTAGTTTGGATAGTCCGAAGAGATCAAAAAAACCGCCCCTGGATATCACTCGGGGCGGGGTAACAGATTTTTGGACATATCACCGTCCTGGAACTACTTCGGGCCGCCAGAACCGGGCCTAATTCTTTGGTGGCGGGAACTTCTTAAAGACCTTTGACATCGCCTTTTCAGCGTTCTTCTGCATCTTTTTAGGATCGGTCCCGTCACCCAGGGTTTTGGTCACTGTTGCCTGCCAAACCTGCTTCTTTTGCGCTACTTCATAAATGTCCAGAAGCAACCACCCGACGCGAATTGGTTTTGAACTATTCGTTGTAGCTCCCGAAAAACCTGCGAGACTGTTTGCCCCGCCCTGCCATTCGATGTCAGTACTGAACGAACTCCACTCAGTTCGGTCAACGATCGCAAACTGATAGATCACATAAACATCTGCCGTATCACCTTCGGTTTTGGTCAGCCCTTTTTTCGCCAATTCAAAATCGACCGCATCCGTAATGATTCGGTCAGCCTGTTCGCCTGGATACTTGGCATCTTTTGCACGCTGCCACTTGTAGGTCTTATATTTTGAAAAGTCAGTTCCCGTGGCAACATAGTATTTAACATCCTGAGCCTTTGCCGCAGTTGCCAATACAAAACCTGTGAGTACCACAAACAAAAGGGCCTTTGTTTTAATTAACATCAACATCTCCTTGCAGCCGCAGCTTTATTTGGTGGGCGGCGGATAGTTTTTCAGAAGCTTCGCCATCGCCTTTTGCAGATTCTTCTGATTCTTTGCCGGGTCCTTTTTTGGGTCGAGTTGTTTTGTCGCCTTTCCGGTCCAAACTTGCTGCTTGGCGGCTACATCATACATATCGAGGACCAGGGTACCAATATTTATTGTACTGCTGGTCGCGGTGGCCATACCCATGCCGATCCGAAATCCGCCTCCGCCGTAGGCGTTCCACTGCCTCTGCTGGTCGATAGCAACCTGATAGGTGACAACCAGGTCGGACGTGCCCTCGGCGACCTTATTCAAACCTTTCAGTTTTAGCTGATCGTCGATCGCCTGTTTGATCTGGGCATCAACGATCTGATCCGGATATTTTTGGTCGGGTGCTTCGACCCATTTATATGTTTTATAGTTTGTAAAATTGGTGCCCGGCATGAAATTGTATGTGACATCCTGAGCAAAAGCGGCAACAGACATAAGCAGCAACAGGCTTGAAACAATTGCCGTGCGAACGATGGTTTTATCGACTTTCATTAACTTGAACCTCCACAGATCATTAAATTACGACCGAAGCCGGGCGTATCAGAGCGACGCCGTCCTTCGACCATAGACAAATTACCATTTAGAGCATCGCTTGATAACTGTCATTCTTTACAGGTATGTCGGGTTAAAGCCGATGCCTTTCGAGCGGCCTAACTTTATGATCTGACAGATCAGGGTTTGGGTTTTGCGAATGATCTTAGCCATGCGAAACCCGCTATCCCCGCGATCAGGGATGCAAATAATATTGCGGCCTTTGAGGCATTTATTACCTCAGTGTTACCGACATAGGCAAGATTTGTAATAAAGATCGACATCGTAAAACCGATACCGCCCAATAGTCCGGCACCAAAGATATGTTTCCAGTTCAGGTCAGCCGGCAAGCGGCAAATACCCGCCTTGACCGCTACAAAACTGAGCAAAAAAATGCCCAGCGGTTTGCCCAATACCAACCCTGCAATTACACCCAGGCTATTCGAATTTGTCAGGTTCTGAACCCAGTCAGCCCCGAGGATAACGCCGGTATTTGCAAGTGCAAAGATCGGCAGAACGATATATGCGACCGGTTTATGCAGCAGATGCTCGAGCCGGTGTGACGGAGTCGCTTCGCCCTCCTTTGTGGTAGAGAACGGTATCACAAAGGCCAGCAACACTCCGGCGATCGTTGCATGTACTCCGGACATCAACATCAGGAACCACATCAGTGCCCCACCGATCAAATACGGAACGAGCGACGTCACCCGAAGAAAGCGATTAACAAAAATAAGAAGCAAGAAAACCAGTATCGCCCCGGCTAAATATGCAGCCGAAAGTTTTGCGGTATAAAAGACTGCGATAATGATGATCGCCCCGAGGTCGTCCATCACTGCGAGAGCCGTCAAAAATATCTTTATCGAGGCCGGGATCCTGCTTCCAAGCAGTGCCAGAACACCCAATGCAAACGCGATATCCGTCGCCATCGGTATACCCATACCAGCCTGAGTTGGCGTCCCATGGTTTAATCCAAAATGGATCAGGGCAGGAACACCCAGGCCGCCGACCGCGGCAACCAGGGGGAGTAATGCATTTTTGAAATTTGAGAGCTCGCCGTCGTACAGCTCGCGTTCAAGCTCAAGGCCGATGAGCAGGAAGAAAAACGCCATCAGGGCATCGTTGATCCAGTGTTCGATGCTCAAGCCGCCGACATAAATTTGCCACAGGCTAAGGTAAGCCGCGCCCCACGGAGAATTGGCGATGGCGAGCGAAACCAAAGTACAAATGATCAGCAATACTCCGCCCGATTTCTCAGACCGAAAAAATGCTTCGAAAGTTTTTGTAAGTTTTATTTGTTCGATATTGAGATCCAAGTCGCTGCTAACACCCCCTCCGGCAAAAGGCCCTCAAACAATATTCTTGCGGGTAATAGCATCGTACTGCAACGCTCGAAAAGCGATAAATACGATCCTGGCAGAGAGCAGCATCTATCAGCAGTTCTTAACGAAAGATTGCCGATCGTTTCAGCGCCTCACCGATCTGAGTGGCAGCTCTGGTGATCGAAAGGCCGCCGAGGTTGGTACAGCGGAGGGTGTTGTGGATTCGGTCGCCGACGGCTTTCATTGTGGTTATTACCTCGTCGAGTGGGATGAGGTGGCGGTAATCTGAGAGTGCCATGTTGGCGCAAGAGACGGCGTTGGTGGCGGCCATTACGTTGCGGCCGAGGCAGGGGGCTTCGACGCGGTTGCCGATGGGGTCGCAGATCAGGCCGAGTGAATTTTGCAGTGCCAGCGAAGCTGCACCGATCGACTGATCGAGCGTGCCGCCGGCCATCCATGCAATCGCGGCGGCCGCCATTCCGGCACCAGCTCCCGTCTCGGCCATACATCCGCCGACCTCTGCCGCAAATGTCGCGTGGGCCGCAATAAAAACCCCGATAATGCCCGCCGCCAGCATCGCCTTGACGATCTCGTCTTCGGACAGGCCGAGAGAGTGTGCCGTGCCAAAAACCGCTCCCGGCAGTGCCCCGCACGAACCGGCCGTCGGTGCCGCGACGATGACGCCCATCGAACTCTTGACCTCCATCGTCGCCGAAACATACATGATGATGGCGTTGTTGGCGTCGCCGCCGAAGAGCCGTTTTTTCTCGAGCTGCTCCTTTAGCTGCAGGGATTGGCTGCCGAGGATGCGGTCGTCGTAGTTGGTACCTTTGAGGCCGGTGTCGATGGCGTTTCCCATAACGCGGACGATGGCACGCATCTTTTCAAAGACCTCGGTATTCGAGATGGCCCCGCGGGCGGCTTCGTAATGGACCGCCAGTTCCCATAGCTGCAGATCTTTGGCACCGTTATAGGTGAGCATCTCGTCGCAGGTGATAAAGGGAACCCAGAGGTCCTTTCGCGAGAGCACGGGCAGAACAGGCTTGAGCGTTTTGATCGCTGAGACAGTGTCAAAAGAGCGGATCTCGTCGAGAGCATTCTCAGGCAGCGGCCTTTGAGATTTGATCTCGATAAACGCAGTGTCGCCCAGGTGGACAGCCAGTTCGTCGTAATCGACCATCGATTCGATAAGGTCCACAATATCGTTCGGCGACAAGCAATAGATCAGCGTCTCAAAATGGCCGCCCGCCATCGAAACCGCGGCCCCGTCGATCTCTATGACCTCTATCATGCCGCCGCCGGTCGATATGGCGGTGAGACGATGGCCGCTGCTGTCGTTCGTCAGGTCTATCTGGTAGGTGTTAGGGTGGGTCGCCCCGATGTCGGTTATTTCGAAGGATACCGTAATGCCGGCTTTGTTCAGATACTTCTCCGCAACCGGCAGACGCTCGTCGTCAGCCGGCCAGCCGAGAAACCCGCCAAACAAGCCCATATCAGAGCCCTGGCTTTTGTGTGTTGTGGCAAGAGAGCCGTTCGGGTCAAACCGTATTGTACATCCCTTATGTCGCCGTCCATCAGGTCGCGGCACAGTGTCGCTATACGTAAGCTGGCTGCGCAGTGTGAGCTCGAAGGCCCGCGCATTACGGGGCCGACGACGTCATTGAATATACTCGGGTAATTCACGTACTTTTTATTTGCCGTGTTCGGCGGTGTATCCCTTAAGTATCCTGTTATATTGCTGCTTGACCTCGCCATAGCACTCGCAGGCATTGTCCTCTAGAGCCACGCGGTCCTTTATGGTGATCTCACCTCGTCTATAGTCTATCAGCCCCCGGCCCCTTAAACGCCGTGCCGCCGCCGAGACCGTCTCTCGCCGCACCCCAAGGGTGTCGGCGATCTGCGCCTGGGTGATCGAAAACTTTTTGCTGCCAATGTTGTCGCGGCAAATGAGCAGGTATTTGCATAGCTGTTTATCGACCGGATGCAGTCGGTTGCAAATGGCGCTTTGTGAGATCTGAGCGAGCAGGGCCTGCGTGTATGCCATGCAAACCTCCTTAAAGGCAGGCAGTTTTTTCAGCTGCTCCGTTATAATGCCCGCAGCGATCATGTAGGCCTTGCCGGCCTGCTGGACCACTGCTTTTTTTGCCATGCGGGCGTCGCCCAGAAACGTGACGACACCGACCATTCCCAGCCGTCCGGTCATGCCTACCTCTACCGATGTCCCGTCCTCCGCCTCGTAGAGCAGGCAGATCATCGCGTCTATAGGAAAGTAAACGACATCGCGGACCTCGTCCATGTCCCACAGGACCTCGTTCTTTTCGAGATCGACCGTCTTAAGCTGCGAAGAAAGTTTGTCGAAAACCCTAGCGGGAAGCGCCGCCAGCAGCTTATTTCCCGGAGTTGTGCCTGTCGCAGATGTGTTCGACATATCGAGAGAACCTCACGATTTCCATACATTTACCGCCGGACGCCTGTCGGCCCATTACGCCTTTGGAAAAGACACCGTAGGATAACACAGTTTTTTTTCGCTAAGTGAGGTCTTTAACACAAATATTTGAGGCGTCATGCTACGTTAACACCGTCTCCCGCACCAAAAGGATCCTTCGCTTCGATCGCTCTTAACAGGGCCCGAAGCGTAAGGATCCCAGGATATTTAGGTCTTAAAGGTGTAAATGGATAGCAAAATGCCGGGGAACCCTATTTTTGGCCAGACAGTTGCGGATAATTCGAAAGAGGGCGGGCTAGCGGCGCGGCCGACATATGACATTATGGAACAAGAACGGGATAGTGGGTATGTACTGACATTTTCGGCTGTGACTGATCCGCTGCATGCCGTCGTCTCGGCGGTGCGGCTCCATGAGAGTGCCGCCCGGCAGTTTTTGACCGAGATAGGCAACAGGGCCAGTCTATATGACGCACGCCGCTTGCTGATAGAGCTCCACATAGCCGAGCCATTTCTTAATACTAACGGCTATCATCTGGTGGTACTGATGGCTGAGCTATTCGCGCACGGCACCGCCGTCGCCCTAGTTGACGAGATACGTGCCAACCGGGAACACCTGGCGTGGGGCATCAAGCATGCCGCGACCGGCGACACTACGGTCACGGTCTGCCCGTCTTATCTGGAGGCGATCAAATTGCTGCGAGGCCTGGCTCTCCGATCAGAGATTACCTAACCACCACCGCTCCATCGTCCGCCGCAGATGCAGCGTCGTATTATCACCCTCGCTGATGCTGTGGGTACGCATCGGGTATGACATCATCGAGAATAGCTTGTTGTCCTTGATGAGTTCATTTATGAGCATCTCAAAGCTCTGATAATGAACGTTGTCGTCGCCGGTGCCGTGGATGATCATTAGCTTGCCCTGCAGGTTGTTGGCGTAATTGATCGGCGAGCCGTCGTGGTAACCCTTAGCGTTGGTTTCGAGCAGGCCCATGTATCGTTCCTGATATGTCGCGTCGTACAGCCGCTGGTCCGAAACGAACGACACCGCGAGCCCCGTCTTATATATCTCAGGATAGCGGAACATGCAGTTGAGCGTCATCTGCCCGCCGCCGCTCCAGCCCCAGATGCCGACATGGTTCGGAGTCAAGGAAATCGAACGTCGCAGAGTATCTTTTTAGCGGCCTTGCTCTGGTCCTCAGAAGCGAGTATGCCGATCTGGCCATAGATCGATTGCCGCCATTTATGCCCGCGAGGCGTTTTTGTCCCGCGGTTATCGACGCTGACGATGACGTAGCCTTTCTGTGCCATGTACTGATGCCAGAGCCCCTCGCCGCCGTCCCAGTTGTTCTGCACGGTCGAACCGGCCGGCTCGCCGTAGACATAAAACAGCAGCGGATATTTTTTCGCCGGATCGAAATCCTTTGGCTTGATCATATAGGCGTCAAGCTTGTCGTCGCCGATATCGACCTTAAAGAATTCCTTCGGCCGCAGGCCCAGCGCGTCGTATTTTGCTTTCAGCTCGTGATTGTCTTCGAGCAGCTTGGTCTCTTTGTGATCCGGCAGGTGAACGAGTGAGAACCGGGGCGGCGTCACGGCGTTGCTGTAAGTTTCGATCGCCCACCCGGCGTCGGCCGACATCTGATAAAAATGCTGGCCGGGTGAACCCGCGGGCGTAACGCGTTCGGC
Organism: Blastocatellia bacterium; assembly: GCA_963834975.1. GTDB lineage: Bacteria > Acidobacteriota > Blastocatellia > Pyrinomonadales > Pyrinomonadaceae > OLB17. The sequence goes on along the minus strand of CAWIDZ010000003.1, from coordinate 323,031 downwards.
CTTGCCGGTGCCGTCGAGACGGCTGCGGTACAGGTACCGCTCGGTAAAATTGTCGGGCGATGCGATGTAATAAACATAACCGCCCGCAGGGTCGATGCAGCTGATAGTGACCACGTCAAAATCGCCATTGGTTATTGGCTTGATCTCTTTCCCGTCACGCGAGACACGGTATAGGTGCATCCAGCCGTCGCGTTCGCTCGTCCAGGTAAAGTATTTCTCATTGTCGAGCCAGCGGATGTTGTCGTGGATGTCGAGGAATGCGGTATCAGTCTCGGTTAGGATATTGCTGAGCGCCATAGTCGCCGTATTGCCGATCCAGACGCGGTTGCGGTTCTGCAGGCGGTTTAGCTGCTGGATCATCACCTCGTTCGAGTTCGGGATAAAATCCATCCGGGCGATGTAGTTATTCGTCGGGTCGTCCGGCACGTCGAACCATTTTGTCGTGCCGCCGCCTGCCGGGATCACGCCGACCTTTACCGCCGAGAGTTTCGTGCCAACCTTGGGATAGGGCAGCGGGATGGGCTTGGAGTAAATGTCCGAGACGTTGTCGATCAGGTAAAAGGTGCCGATGTTTTTTGTGTCCGACTGCCAATAGGCGATCGTCTTGCCGTCAGGGCTCCAGCGAAAACCGTCACGGTCATCGAGCTCCTCTTCGTAGACCCAGTCGAACGTGCCGTTGATGATGTTGCCGCCGCCGTCTGTTGTGATCTGCGTGATCTTGCCCGTCGCGATGTCCTCGACGTAGATGTTCTGCTTGCTGACATAACCGACACGTGTACCGTCGGGCGAGAATTTGGCAAACATCAGCGTGCTCGGCTCGAGCGTCTTGCCAAGCTGCTGCAGCTTGCCCGTTGCGAGGTTGAGCACCCAGTAATCTCCCCGCGTGTGGTACCGCCAGACCTTCTTTGTGTTGGTAAAGACCATCAGCTGCGAATCGTCCGGCGACCAGATATAGTCGTCTATCGGCAGGGGGGCCGTTTGGCTAGGAGGTGTGAGCTGTTTTGCCGAAACAAGCACCGTCCGTCCGCCCGTTTGGGCATCGTATTTAACGATCTCGTTCGATTCCACTGTCGAATAGCCGCGGCTGTCCTTCATCCAGCGGACCGGGCCAAAGCCTTTCGGGCTGAACGCATGGTTACTGTAAATATTCTCGAGCGTGAGCTGCGGCTTTTGCGCCATAACAGCGGCGGCCGCTAAAACCACTGAGACGAAGAGGGCGGAGGAAATGATCTTTCGATTTAGCATAATTGTTTATATCACCGGTGCCGCAGTTTATTTAAATTGAACGTCGTAAGAGATGCCCGGGGACACCGGGAACTCGACGCTACCTCTTGTCGGCGAGATGTCGTAGGCGACCTTGCCCATAGTCATCACCCTGACCGGCCGGTCCGTCTTAAGCCTGAACGTGTTTTTGGACTTAGATGTCATCTGCAGCGACGTTACCTTCTTATCGGCCCACTTAAACGCAAGTTCAAAACCGCCGCGGGCACAGATGCCGCGGACCTCGCCGCTGCTCCATTCGTCGGGCAATGCGGGCAGCAGATCGATGCTGCCGTCCTGCGACTGCATCAGCATTTCGGTGATCGCGGCAGTCATACCTAGTGAACCGTCGACCTGCAGCGACTTGCCGCACAGGGCAAACAGCTGCGGGCAGCTCTGTTCGTTCAGGTAGCCTTTGAATATCTTGTTTGCCCGGTTGCCGTCGCCGAGGCGGGCCCAAAGAGCCATCTTCCAGGCCATCGAAAATCCTTTGCCGCCGTCGCCGCGTTCGTTGAGCACATTCTTATATGCACCGATGAGAGCCGGGTTTCTTTTATCCCAAAGCACACGGCCTGGATAGAGGCCGTATAGGTGAGAGAAGTGCCGGTGATTTTTCTCGAGCGAGCGCCAGTCGTCCGCCCACTCCTGCAGCGAACCGTCGGAACCTATCTGCGGCGGGACCAGCTTTTCCCGGTCCGCCTTGACCTTATCAAGCAGCGGCGAGTGTTTGCCGAGTATCTCAGACGCCTCGATGTAATATCCGAAGAGGTCATAGAGTATCTCCTCGTCGATCGCCGAACCGGCACAGATAGTTGTCCCCGGCAACATGCTGCCCGTCACCTCGTCAAAATAGGGCTTATTGCCGCCGCCGTCGGGGAAATTCTCAGGCGAGGTCGACGGATTTGTCACCAGCCACTTTCCGTTCGGGTGCTTGACCAGAAAATCGGTAAAGAACTGCACCGAACCCTCGATCACCGGATAGTATTCGGCCAAAAACGCCTTGTCCTGCGAATATTGATAATGTTCCCAGAGATGCGTGCACAGCCAGGCACCGCCGACTGTAAATGTACCCCAGCTCGGCCCGTCCATCGGTGCCGCGACCCGCCAGAGGTCTGTGTTCTGATGAAAAACCCAGCCCCTCGCCCCATAATGCTCTTTTGCGACCTGACCTCCCTGATCGGTCAGCTCCCTGATCATCTGAAAGAGCGGCCCGGCCATCTCCGGCAGGTTTGCCGAATCTGCCGGCCAGTAATTCATCTCGGTATTGATATTCGTGGTGTACTTTGAGTCCCACGCCGGGTTCATATCGTCGTTCCAGATACCCTGCAGGTTTGCCGGCTGGGTTCCCGGACGCGACGAAGAGATCAACAGATAGCGGCCGAAATTATACGTAAGGGCGGCAAGGCTCGGGTCTGGCTCGGTCTGGTTCTTCTCTTTACGCTCGTTGGTCGGCAGCAGTGAGTTTGCCGTCACCGACAGCGTGAGGGCGACGCGGTCGTAGAACTTCTTATAGTCGGCGACGGCATCGGCCCTTATAGCCCCGTACGATCTGCTGCTGATATTTCGTAGATAACCTTCGACCCGTGCGTGCTGGTCAACGCTGACATCTTTGTAATTGACGAAATTGGTCGCGGCGACAAAATAGAGCGTGACAGCATTGGCGTTCTCAACCCTCAGGTCGACGCCATTGGTTTTGACCGTTCCACCTTCGGCAACCGCCTTTAAACGCCCCTCGTATCTGAGCTTTCCAGCGATGCCGAGGTAATCGGCCGACTTTCCTGTGACCGCAAGTCCGTCGTCGCCGACCGGGTCCATCCTGAAATAGTCGGTGCCGTAATCGGAGTGTGTCTGATTCCTCACGCCTCTTAAATTTGCGGTGAAGTTGATGCTGTTGGGTTTGTCGGCCGTCAAACGGATAACTATTACCTGATCGGGTGCCGAGGCAAACACCTCGCGCTTGTAGCGTACGCCGTCGGCCGTGTAGATAGTTGTAGTGACAGCATCGCGAAGGTCCAGGGACCGTCGATAGTCCGTCACCTCTTTGCCATGGTCAAAGAAAAGATGGAGGTTCGCGAGGCTCTGATATTTTTGCTGCTCGACCGGGTAGCCCATCAGGTGCCGGCCGAAGAGGTTGTGTGCGTCCAGATATTTTTCGGCAAAGACCAGCCGCTGGATCTCAGGCAGGAACTTATACCCGCCGGGAACAACGGTCGAATACGGCCCGCCCGTCCAATAAGTGTCCTCGTTGAGCTGTATCCTCTCTTCCGCAATGCCGCCAAAGACCATCGCCCCCAGCCGCCCATTGCCGACCGGCAGAGCTGCGTCCCATCTCGAAGCCGGAGCCGAGAACCAAATACTCGTCGACGGATCAAGGCCGCTGCCTCTCTCTGTTACCAGGCCTGCGCTGAATTGGCCAACAGCCAAGGCTGCCAGCATAAGCAGCACGTATGCGATCCGGCGTTTATTCATTTAAGTATCCAGAAACATCCATCCGACGCGAATTGGTTTTGAACGATTCGAGACTATTTGCCCCGCCCTGCCAGAAGATGCCATTGCTGAACGAAGCCAACCTAAAGTTCAAAATCAAGAAACGGGAACATCTAATGCCCCCGTTTCATCTCTAATAATACTGGCTTCGTAGGTAAGCTGCTCGGCTCATAACTAACTGATCAACTACGCTTTCATCTTCAGTCAATATTGTTATTCGCGGCGAAGCAACCGACCTATCGATCAAATCGGTCGAGGTCCATAACCTTGGCCCATGCCGCAACAAAGTCCTTTACAAACTTCTCTCGCGAGTCCGAACATCCGTAGACCTCGGCAAGGGCCCGAAGCTCTGAGTTCGACCCGAAGATCAGATCGACCCGGGTGCCGGTCCATTTTGCATCACCGGTCGCACGGTCGCGGCCGTTGAAAACTTCACCGTTGCCATTCGCCGATTCCCACTTGGTACTTATATCAAGCAGGTTGACGAAAAAGTCGTTTGTAAGCGTACCCGGCCTTTTTGTGAAAACGCCGTGCTGCGAACCATCATAGTTAGCGCCGAGGACCCGCATACCACCGACAAGAGCGGTCATTTCAGGTGCGGTCAGCGTTAATAGGTTCGCCTTGTCAATCAGCATCTCCTCAGCTGGTGTCGAATGGTGGCCCTTCTTATAGTTACGAAAACCGTCTGCCTGCGGCTCGAGATATTGGAACGAATCCACTTCAGTTTGCTCTTGCGATGCGTCGCCGCGTCCAGGTGTAAACGGTACGGTTACATCGTGGCCTGCGTCCATGGCTGCTTTTTCGACTGCGGCACATCCACCGAGAACGATCAGGTCGGCAAGAGACACCCGCTTGTTGCCTGACTGGGCACTGTTGAATTCATTTTGGATGCCGCCGAGCGTTCCCAAGACCGTTCCCAGTTGGAAAGGGTTGTTGACCTCCCAATTCCTTTGTGGTTCGAGCCTAATTCGAGCACCGTTCGCTCCGCCCCGGTTATCAGAACCTCGGAATGTCGATGCTGACGCCCACGCTGTAGATACCAGTTGCGACACAGACAAACCGGAATCAAGTATTTTGCCCTTGAGTGCCGAGATGTCGGCTGCATCGATCAACTCGTGGTCAACCGCCGGGATGGGGTCCTGCCAGATAAGATCTTCCGCAGGCACCAGCGGGCCGAGATAACGAGCCTTTGGGCCCATATCGCGATGCGTCAGTTTGAACCAGGCACGGGCAAAGGCATCTGCAAACTCCTGCGGATTCTCCATGAATCGTCGCGAGATCTTTTCATATGCCGGGTCCATCCGCATCGCCATATCGGCGGTAGTCATCATCGGCGCGTGGCGTTTGTTCGGGTCTGATGCGTCCGGCACCGTGTCTGCGGCTGCGCCGTCCTTTGGCCGCCACTGCTGAGCACCCGCCGGGCTCTTGGTCAGCTCCCATTCATAGCCAAAGAGTGTTTCAAAATAGCTGTTGTCCCACTTTGTTGGCGAGGCCGTCCAGGCGCCTTCGAGGCCGCTTGTGGTGGTATCCGTGCCTACGCCGCTGCCGTAAGCATTGATCCAGCCGAGTCCCTGTAATTCGATGGAACCAGCCTCTGGCTCGGGTCCCACCAGAGCAGGATCGCCTGCACCGTGTGTTTTGCCGAATGTGTGGCCGCCTGCGGTGAGAGCAACCGTTTCTTCGTCGTTCATCGCCATCCGGGCAAAGGTCTCGCGGATATCGCGTGCCGATCCGAGCGGGTCAGGGTTGCCATTAGGTCCCTCTGGATTAACATAGATCAGGCCCATCTGCACCGCAGCTAATGGATTCTCAAGCTCACGATCGCCTGTGTAGCGCTTGTCCCCGAGCCATTCGCCCTCGGCACCCCAATAGACATCCTCTTGCGATTGCCAGACATCGGCTCGGCCACCGCCAAAACCGAAGGTTTTGAAGCCCATCGATTCAAGTGCAGCGTTGCCGGTAAGGACATAGAGGTCGGCCCACGAGAGCTTTCGGCCATATTTTTGTTTGATCGGCCACAGCAGGCGTCGGGCCTTGTCGAGGTTGCCGTTGTCCGGCCAGCTGTTTGTCGGGGCGAATCGCTGTTCGCCGCTACCCGCACCGCCGCGGCCATCACCGATGCGGTAGGTACCCGCGGCATGCCATGCCATGCGGATAAAGAACGGCCCATAATGGCCGTAGTCCGCTGGCCACCAATCCTGCGAGTCGGTCATAAGCTCATGCAGATCTTTCATCACAGCATCGAGATCTAGCGACTTGAACTCCTCGGCGTAATTAAAATCTTCATCCATCGGATCGACCAGGGATGAGTTTTGACGAAGGATCTTCAGATCCAATGCATTAGGCCACCAGTCGTTGTTCGACGTTCTGGTACTGGTCGTGTACTTGATAGCTCCGCCTGTGAATGGGCATTTGCTCGATTCATTTATTTCCCAAACCTTGTCATCTGGTGCGGGTACCCGTTCTTTGTTATCTTCAATATTTCCCATTTTTTTAACTCACTTTCCTTATATAGTATTTTTTATTTAACAAATTTTATTTCTATCGTTCCCCCTTTGGGAACGATCTGACTCAAATCACTCTAGCTGCTGCATTCAGGACACAAACCACGCAGCGTCAGCTCGATCGACACACCCTTAAATTTTGAACACTTCGCGGCTTCGCTAACCAACCCGTCCGGCAGCGGCAGTTCCAGATCGACAAGCTTTCCGCAGCTATTACAGATCGCGTGATCGTGACGGGTCAGATTGCGGTCGTACAGCGTCGCGTCCGCGCCAAACCGGATCTCACCTATTAACCCCCCTTTCTTAAGGTATCGCAGAGAATTATAGACGGTCGCGAACGAGATGCCTGGCAATAACCGGCGGGCGTTCTCAAAAACCTCGTTTGCCGTCAGATGCTTTTCCGATCCGCGAATTACCTGCAAGACGGATTGGCGCTGTTTTGTTAATTCTATGCCTTGGATATCTTTCATCTCGCACTTAGTGCCATTGATTTATATTTAGAATAATTCTAAATTATTTCGAAGTCAAATGAAGAAAAAATTGGCCGAAATTCGCCAATGTTGGAACGCCGGGTCCAAATCCGTCTCTTAAAGAATCGGGTTTACGAGCCTGACTGAAAGGAGGAGAACTGTCTATCGTATAGAGGTCAAAGGAACATTTCCTCAATTTTCCGAATTGTCTTGCCAAATATGAAATCGCCTATTCCTACCGTCTCGTGCGAGAGGTTGTAACCAACCAACTCCATATACGCACGGCCGACAGCGGCAGAATTGTTTTTGAAGCCTTTTACATCACAAACGCCTTCCCAATAAACGATCATCGTTGAGCCTCGCGTGTCGAGTTCCTGGTCGTCGATCAATGGTTTGACGCTAACGGTGACATCGAGACTCGGAACAAGGATCTGCCATCCGGCGGGATATTCGGCACCGGTATTTGGACTGATCCAGGTTGAAAGAACTTCGATCTCAAAATCGCTGCGGTTCAGATAAGTGCATTTGCCGTCGCGAGCCACGTAAGTGCCAGTCGACTCGCCGTCCATCTCGCCGGTCCTGGGCTTGAACTGATAAAGCATCAACTCGGTCTCATCATCAAACTGAATGCTAAACCAGTCCCAAACGCCGTGCTCCCAACTTCCAAACTCTCGATCCATCCACGCGTTGCCGGTAAACGTCTCTATCGTGTCTGACTCGCAGATCTGTCCCACCACACTCATCCGCGTGAAAGAAAAATGGTTCGAAGCTCCTTCACCTTTCCTGGCAATGCCGTTGCCGCCATCGCCGTTCAGCACCAAAGGTTTGGCAGATTCGAGCACCGCGTCAAACACCAGGCCATCCTCGAATGTCCCGTGGAGAATGTGCTTACCCGCAACTTCGCGCAGCGACCAATTACCAATCCTGACGTCGCACATCGTTTCGCTCGCAGTGGCTGGGGGGTCGAGCGATCTATTAAAGCTTCTAATGTGCTCGTATCGAAATCTATGCCGAGTGATGTCGGAAATTGCAAAATGCGCAAAGTACATCGGATTCGCGAGGATTGACATTGGGAAAATGCCGAGGCGGTCGCGATCTGTCCGTCTTTTGAAAAATACAAGCTCAAAGCCAAATTCGCGTCCTGATCCTGCTTTGCAGTGGCCTGTGTAATACCACCATTCCGTCTGCACATCAGGCTTGGCAAAAAGGTCGTCCGGCACGGTTACTTTTCCGTTGGAAGGCGGTTCACGCAAAGGGCCCTTTTTGTTTCCCACCAGATCATCGATCACTCCCAACACCGAAACTGCAAGATCCTCGACAGGTTGAAATAGATGTTTGTACATAAGTTATCGCTTTCGCAGGAATATATTAAATGGTTTCAAATCTGCTGGTCATATCCTCTCGCACTAAACGCAAGAACTCCTCGAATCGCGGTTCTTTCGCCAGCAATTCGACCACTTTGACGGCCCAGGGCGAAAATCCGTTCGCGGGATCACCTGCATCATTAATAAATCCGTACCAATCGACCCATTTCCTACGCGCCAGGGCTCAGCACAAACCACCTACCCGAATTCGGCCTTTTCTTCTAATTTCAAAAAGGCGGCCCGGTTAATTTCCGGACGGACTATTCTGTCGAGAGTGTTAAACACCGCCCCGCATCTGCCGCCGGTAGAACGCCTGTAACGGTGATAGAACGTCTAAAACACCGGTAGAACGATTTCCAAGAGGGGTAGGGCTCTATATTTATTTTGCAGCCGCTTCAAAAATAATAAGAGCGTTCTATAAAAAATATAGAGGCCTTCAACAGAAGAAAGCCGCTATATAAACAATAAAACCTCTCCACCAACAATATAGCGGCTCTACCGGTAGTAAAATCGTTCGCAAAACAGTGGAACTCAATAAACATGGGCAGATCGGCTTTTACGACAGTTCCTCCCAACCGCGACAAAAGTGTTAAACATTTGCTGTTTTTTGCCCGCGATTCACGCGAAAAAACGCGAAAGTCAAAATTTGTCACCGCCCCCGACCGGGCGGCAAACATTCACCACAGTGTGGTCTGTACCGTCATTATGGTCAACGACCGGGCCTTGACGACAAAATGCGGACGGAACTTATATAGTTCGGAATCTTCCTGCGGGAGAAACGACCCTGCTGGTAACTGGACCTGGTCGTATGCTGCCGGCTTCGTTCGCTATGCATTTCGGTCACGGTCCGGAAACAAAAAGGAAATCTGATCTAAATATCGGCGGCCGTTGACAACGTCATTGTTTGAATGTGCTGACCGCTGCTTCTGAAAAGGATGGAAGGGTCTTCGAGTCGGCTACCTTCCAACTTTTGTATGACTGCTTTGCGACAGTCCTCACACATTCCATGTGATAGGCGAGGCACAGCATCGACCTCAAAAAGTCTGAGATCCGGCACCGCGTATTCAACTTCTTTCCAAACATTCTCTGCCGTTTTGATCTTATTGCACCAGGAACATGCCACGACGATCGCACCGAGGCCTGAATTTCCAGGGTGGTTACTAGTGATGTTTAGAAACATCGCCGCGTGCCCCATTATTGCTGAACTCCTCAAAAAAAACATATAACACCAGGAACCCGATGTATCTGTTTCATCGCACCAAACACCCTGTCGAGCGGGTCGCCATCGAGAGTAAGGCAAAGGATCCAGAGAATAATATTGTGGGCTATCATTGTGGTGGCTGCTTCCTGCGTCCCGTCTAATTGTGGTTGGTTTTTGCTTCCTTAATATCCTTGAAACCGGCTTTCTGCAGCCCCTCAACCATATATGGGCAATTACTCATTAGCTTCCATATTAGTTCGGTCCTGTAATTTTCGATCATCAATACGATCGGTCCAGTGTTGAGCCCGTAATGAAACGGTGATACCCAACCATACCTCCCTTTTCTTTTCGCCGGAAACGTCTGATTAAATGTAGCCTTGTACCCGTACTTGTTATTTCCCCGTATATCAAGCTGGTTGAAATTTCGAATTGTCGGTATTACGATCTCAGGCGCAAATGGCAGTGAGCTAACCGTTACCCACGGGGCGATGGTGCCGTCGTCAACTCCAAACGGAACACCGCGAGCAGTGTAATCATAAAATTTCCTCTGAATTCCGTTGACCTTTTGAGTTTTGGGGCCAGGTCCGTCGCTCGCCGTTATACCCCAACAGTGTTCGCTATAGCCCTCGAATTCCATTGGATCGCGAATGGCATATTGCTGTTGAACGTAGGTCGCGCGGCGGCTGTTCTCGAAGTAGTCGCACTCATGTTCCCTCATGAATTCATCGCGAATACCTCGAAAATCTATCCAGAGGTGTGAAAACTGATGAATAAACAGAGGTCCGGCATATAGATATTCATAACCGTAGATCTTTTTCCACTTATAGGTGGATGTCCACGCCTCGTAACTCTCGCGAGGCAGAGGGTGGGTCGGGGATCCCAACCCCAGGATATAGAGAATGAGCGCCTCGCTATAACCGTCCCATGTATAGCGAAGAAATCCCCTTTCGGGTTTCCATCCATGCGAAACCTTTTTACCGCCATTCAAGGCCCAGTTCCAATCGACTCTGCGAAAAAGAGAATCCGCGAGGTCGCGTATCTCACGCTCGTCTTGATTATCGCGATCAAAATAGGCCGCACCCGTTAGAGCACCGGCAAGGAAAAGAGTTGTGTCAATGGTCGACAGTTCAGATCTCGACGTCCGCTCCCCGGTTTTGAGATCCAAAAAATGATAATAAAAGCCCTTATAGCCTGTCGCTTTGACGTCGGTACTCTGTTCGCTGTTGTGGAAAAAACGCAGGATCGTGAGCGTATAATCGATCGCAGCTTCGCGCGTGATAAATTTGCGTTCGACACCGACGGGATATGCTGCAAGTGCAAACCCGACAGCGGCAATAGAGGCCGGCGAATCTTTGCCGGTCTTGTCTTTGACGAGGCCATTCTCGGGGTTGGCTTCATGCGTAAAATAATCAAAAGCCTCTTTCTGAATGGTGTCGAGCAGCTCTTCGTTCGGCGCCTCGTTGGTGTCCGGCATGTCGGTTGGAGCCGTCTCTTTCGCTTTCATTCAACCTATCCCTCCGCAAATTCCAGCGTGACGGCGGCAACTGAATGAGGGGGAAGTGATAATTTTAGCTCGATCTCGCCGTGTTCAAATTCAAACGGCTGCGGCTCTTTTGCCAGGCAAGACGCGGCCTGTATCTGTTGGGCGTCCTTATGACTCAAATACTCGGGCTCGCCTATATCCTGCCAAACCCGTTTTGGGTTTGCATGTTCGTTGTCGATGCGTTCGATGTAGACGGTTTGCGGCCGTCGCGCTGTTGAGAGACCGAATTTCACCAGGCCCGTCTCAATTTCATGATGCGGCATCGCATGATTGGTCAATAACAGGGTGGCCTTATGGTTATTCTTTATTGCCCAGGCGCTGATGGTCTTGTGTTCGCCTTTTACATTCAGCAGTTCATCGCCCAAATTATGCAGCAACTCGACCGCGCGGTACGCGGGCTTTGGTATTCCGTACAAGTTGAGCAGGCCAAAGCCGCCGTGAAAGGGCCTAGACGGAAAATAGTTCTCTTCAAAAATATCGGTAAACGTCCAATAGCTGTAACCGTCGACAAAACTATCAACGTGCATAAGGATATTTGTGATCAGCGAGGCAGCGAACGGTTCGTCGTGATAGTGGTCGCGCGGGTTTGATGAGATGCTCCACTCGGTGTAATAGACGGGTAAGCCGTTAGAGCTTTTCCTGGTCTCGATCGCTCGCTTACGCATGACATTGTGCGGTGCCTCAGCTAGTTGGGTCTCGGTGTCCGTATCGGTTTTTCCAAGTGCATCGGTCGGATAATAGTGTGTACTGATAAAATCTGCGGGCAGATCCTTCTCCCGGCAGAATTCGAGAAATTCGCTGACCCAGGCGTTTTGCGCCGTTGCTGGCCCACCCACTCTTATCTGGTCATCCGCCTCTTTGATCGCCTCGACCGTATAGCGATACAGATCGAAATAATCCTTTTGACCTCCTTTCCAGAAAGCATCGAGATTAGGTTCGTTCCAAACCTCAAAATACCATTTGCGAACCTCGTCGATCCCGTAACTATCAACCCAGTGTTTTACCAATTTGGCGATCAATGCGGCCCACTGTTCATAGTCTCTTGGCGGAGTTACATTTGCTTGGTAATGAAAAACAGTTTCGCTGCCCGAGGACAGCGCCCGGGGCATAAAACTCAACTCGACAAAAGGCCGCATGCCGATAGATAAAAGAAAATCGATGATCCGGTCGGCATTAAAGAACGAGTAAAGCAGCTTTTCGTCCTGGCAGATGAGCGTCCCCATGTCGTCGGAAAGCAGCCCGTGGAATCTGACATAGCGGGTACCGAGGCCGTCGTGACATTTCTTAAGCTGTCTCTGCCAGTCCGCACGAAGGGCGAGCGGGGCGTGGCCGCTTCCGAGAGTATGCTCCCAGACGTGCTTTAACTCGGTCGTCTTTCCAGAAAGATCGCACGAAAAATTTATCATTCGACGCTGCGGCTCCTTTCTTTATTTTTCCACAAAGCCGCCCCGGCAAAGGTGGCGGCCGCAGCACCCGCGACAAGCGTGAGCCACCCGCGATTTTTATTTACCCAAAGCTGCGGGCTTGACCGAAATGCACGATCGTCGAATGTTCCGTGGGCTCCGTGATCGCCCTTAACCGGTTCCCAAAGATTGTTTTCGCGATCGGGGTCGTCAGGTTCGCGTGTTTGCTGAGCCTGATAGTTAGTTTCGCCCAGATAGGTGTCCATCAAACCGGGAACGATCTTGTTTCCCTGCACCGCTACAACCGTCGGCAACCCGACCTCGACCGTGCGCCGTTTGTTATGGGCGGCAAAATAGATGGCCTCTGCCGCGACCTCCGGCTGATATATCGGCGGAACGGGTTGAGGTTTATTAGGCAGGCGGCTTTTTACCCAGCTGAACTGCGGCGTATTGAGCGCCGGCATCTGCACCATGGTCAAATGAACATTGCTCTTGTCGTGGATCAGTTCTGACCGCAGCGAATCTGTAAAGCCCGCGATAGCGTGTTTGGCTCCGCAATAGGCTGACTGGAGCGGGATGCTGCGATACGCCAATGCGGAACCGACCTGAACTATCGTCCCGCTATCTTGCGGGAGCATTCGTTTCAAGGCCGCCATTGTTCCGTAAACAACGCCCAGATATGTGACCTCGGTAACCCGCTGAAACTCTTTGGCCGACATCTCTTTGAAAGGCGAGAATACCGAGGTCATAGCATTATTCACCCAGACATCTATTGGGCCAAAAGCGTCTTCGACCTTAGCCGCCGCTGCCTCGACCGCTTCAGCATCGGACACATCAGTTGGCAAAACAAGCGCCTTGCCGCCGGCTTCCTCAACATCGCGTTTTGCACCTTCGAGCCCGTCAATCCCCCTGGCAAGCAAACCTATACGCGCTCCGTGTTTCGCAAATTCGCGTACCGTCGCCCGCCCGACACCGGCGGATGCTCCTGTAACAACAACCACTTCGGGTTTGTGGTCTTTATTTTTTCTTCCCTCATACTTTTCATTAGAACTAATATTCATATTCATTGCCTTTTCCTTCCTATAACTGCATTGATCAGTCGACCGCATCCGGATCGATCAGGGCGAGGCCAGATGCCTCGTCATATTTCCTCTGCATTTTTCGAGGCGATTCAGTAATAATGACCTCCAAGGTCGGCCTCACTAACGCTTTTAACAAATGCCCGCCATGTGCCGTACCATCGCGTTTGGCCACGGTGACGTGGGCGTGGACCTTTGGTTTGCCGTCTTTAAGCGCGATGTCGCCGATCAGCGAGATGACCTCAACCTGCTCGTTGATCCGATTTTCCTCATATTCTTTCGTCTCCCAGTCAAAATATCCCAACGTCACATCGTAAAAAGCTCCGATAGCCGTGAAATGACTGCCGCCAAGTTGGTTCTCTTTTGCGAATTTCAATAACCCGTCCGCCGCCTCATCTCCGGTCTCAAATATAAGGGCGTATGTTCGTTCGCCTTGTTCATTAATAAGTTTTGATCTCATTTTTTTCTTCTGTTCGCCAGCCACAGAGCTGTTCCGCCGAGCAATAGCGATCCGGCAGCTATGATCGCGGCCGTTTTTATCTTCTCGGTCGCTGGAACGGGCATTTCTAAATATTCATGTTCCAGATACGCTGCATCCTTTTCGCGAAGATCCTCGCTCATCGCCAATTGGATAACCTGAGCCAGATGCAGGGCGTGCCTGTCCGTCATTTGCGATATTTGCTCACGGCAGCTAAAACCGTCCGCGATCAATAAGGTATTCTTGGCAGCGTTGCGCACCTCGGGTATCAAGACCCTTTCGCCGCATTTTGTTGAAACAACAAAATGCTCGCCGCGCTCGAAACCAAATGCCCCAGCCATCCCGCAGCAGCCGGTTTCGGGCAGCAGGTAGTCGATCTCCATTTTGCTTAAGACCGATTCTTCGTCGTCCAGTTTCATCAACGACTTATGATGACAATGGCCGTGAACGATGGCTTTGCGTTTTAGTTTGGGCAACTCAAGGTCTTTTGCATATCTTTCTAAAAATTCGCTTAGCAAAAAGGTCTGCTTGTTCAGCCGTTTTGCGTTTTGGTCATTCGGCAGCAAATTGACCAGCTCATCACGAAAGACAGCCGCGCAGCTCGGTTCGAGCACGACTATCGGGGTTCCCTTTTCGATCTCGTCATGTAGCGTGTCGAGCGTGTTATGCAGATAGCGTTTAGCCTCGTCAAGAAAGCCATAATCATAAAGCGGCCGCCCGCAGCATAAATTCGCCCGCGGAACCTTGACGGCGAAACCCGCTGCTTCCAGCACCTCGACCGCCGCTTGCGCTGTAGTTGGGTGAAAATGGTTATTGAAAGTGTCAGCCCATAAAATAACTGATCTCTGACCTGTGTTTTTTGGACGCGGATCTCGTTTTGCAAACCAGCTTTTGAAAGTTTGCGGCGCAAACTTTGGTATTGACCGTTCGGGCGCAACATTTGCGATCAATTTTGCTATGCCGGAAAAGACCGGTGCGTGGGTAAAGAAATTAACGATCAGCGGTGCCAGTGATGCGAGACGAGCCCAACGGTTAATGTACCCGAAACCGTAAGCATGCCGCGGCCGCAGCCTCCCCTCGTAGTAATGCGAGAGAAACTCAGCTTTATAGGTCGCCATGTCCACATTCACGGGACAATCGCCTTTGCATCCTTTGCATGAAAGGCATAGATCAAGAGAGCTTTTTACCTGCTCGCTTTGCCATCCCCCGGTGATCGCTTCGCCCTGGAGCATCTCAAACAGCATCCTCGCCCGCCCGCGTGTTGAATGTTCTTCTTCGTGCGTCGCCATATAGCTGGGACACATCACGCCGCCGCCATGCCTGCGGCATTTGCCGACGCCGACACAGCGAAGTGTGGCCTCGGCAAAACTTCCATCGTCATCAGGAAATTTGAAATGTGTTTCGGACTTTGGCGGGTCGTAATGCGTGCCAATACGCAAATTCTCGGTGATCTTGTAGGCGTCAACGACCTTGCCAGGATTCATCCTCCACTGCGGGTCCCAGATCGTTTTAAATTCACGGAACGCATTTACAAGTTCGTCGCCAAACATCTTTGGCAAAAGTTCGGCGCGTGATTGCCCGTCACCATGTTCGCCCGAGAGAGATCCGCCGAGGCCGACGACCAGATCGGCTGCCTCGTCCAGGAAAGAGCGAAACTTGCCGATACCCTCTTTTGTTCTAAGGTCAAACGGAATACGGCAATGGATGCACCCCTGTCCAAAATGTCCGTAGAGCGACGCACTGTAATCATATTTTTGAAACAGCTTTTTCAATTCGCGCAAATATTCGCCCACTCTCTCCGGCGGCACGGCCGAATCTTCCCAACCCGGATGCGTTGGCGGTTCACCGGGCACGTTTGCCGTGGCGCCCAAACCCGACTCACGTATTTCCCAGATCAGTTGTTCCTCTCCGGTTTCGTCAAAGAGCTTTATCGATGGTGGGTTGCCGTTTCGTTTCAATTCTTTGATCAGATCTTGTGCTTTGCTGTCGGATTCATCCTTGTTCTCACCGCCAAACTCAACCAGAAGCCAGCCTTTTCCCTCTGGCAGTAGTTTCAGATCCTTCGGATGCAGGTGCTTCTTTTTCATATACTCGATGAGCAGGTGATCTAATCCTTCGAGTCCGCACGGTTTATGTTTCATGATCTCGGGTACATGATCGCCGGCCTTGTAAACATCCTCATAACCAAGAACAAGCAGCGAACGCGCCTGGGGGCTGTGGATCAGGTTGAGAGTAGCTTCGAGGACCGTGACGCAAGTTCCCTCTGAACCTACCAGCGCACGTGCGACATTAAATCCATGTTCCGGCAGCAGATAAGGAAGATTAAACCCTGATACGCGGCGTGGTATGTCCGGATATTTTTCGCGTATCTTGTTGGCGTATTTATCTCGCAGTTCTTTAAGGTTGGAATAGATCTCACCGCGTCGCCCGCCTTCTTTGATCAATTGTTCAAGCTCGCTCTTCGCTGGTTTTGCCGACGGTCATCTGAAGTGCCGTCATAGGTCAGGACCTTTAACTCTTCCACATTATCAGCGGTGCGAGCACCATCGCCTTCGAACGCGGCCAGGATCGAATGAACGCCGCAGGAATCATTGCCGATCATCCCACCGAGCGTATTGTGGTCATGCGTCGCCGGGTCCGGGCCAAATGTGAGCTGGTATTCTTCAGCCTCGTCTCTCAAAGTGTCGAGAATGCAGCCGGGCTCGACGCGGGCGAGCTTTTTTTCCGGATCCACCTCCAACACGCGGTCGAGGTACTTGGAATGATCCATTACGACAGCCACATTGCAGCATTGCCCCGCGAGGCTCGTGCCGCCGCCACGCGACAGGATGGGCGCGTCAAATTTGCGACATGCCGCGACTGTTTCGATCACATCTTCGACACTTTTCGGAATAACGACACCGATAGGGACCTGTCTGTAATTCGAGGCGTCGGTAGCGTATAAGGCTCGGCTGCCGTCGTCAAAACGGACTTCGCCGTCGATTCTTTTTTGCAATTCCGACGCAAGTGCTTTTAGATCTTTGTTTGAATTTTTGAGTGAGCTGGGGTTCGGTCTCTCCAGTCTTTTTGCCTCGAATTTGTCTGGTGAGATCCATATCTGAGGACCTTTCTCTCTGATATTTAGTTCGGGTTTCATCCTCCTCTTACCTCGTTTGGTCCGTTCAGACCGCAAACCGCTTCGCGTCCGCTTTCTTCAGTTCAAGTCCCATCCCGCTGCGGGAGAGGTCGGGATACAGTTTGCCGTCGACCGGTTTTACAGCACCGTCGAACAGCATCTGCTCAATGCGCACATGGTCGTGGAAATACTCGATATGACGGACAGGCGTGATCGCACAGCATGGATGTAAATGTATTGACGGAGCACAATGGGCCGAAAACGGGACCATAAATGCCTCGCAAAGTGCAGCCGCGCCCAGAAATCCCGTGATGCCCGCACAACGCGTCGCATCGGCTTGCAGCACATCAACCGCGAATGACTCCAACATCCTGCGAAAATAGACGATGTCGTAACCGTACTCGCCCGCCGTAATATCCATTCCCGCGGGGGCAGAATCGCGTATAAAATTCAAGCCGCTCAGATCTGACGAAGGAACCGGTTCCTCAAACCATGTGACACCGAGATCGTTTTTGAAACGGTAAGCAAATTCGATCGCCTGCTTGCGGCTGTAAGCTCCGTTGGCATCGACAAACAACTCGGCCTGGCTTCCGATCGCCTCACGAGCAACACCAACGCGCTCGACATCTTTTTCGGGATGGGTTCCGACCTTCATCTTGACGCGGGGGATGCCGCTATCGACCCAGCCGCCAAGCTGTTTTTGGAGTTGTTCGTGTGAATATGACGTAAAGCCGCCGCTGCCATATACGGGAACGGCGTCACGCACAGCGCCCAACAATCTAACAAGCGGCAAATTGAGAATCCGTGCCTTGAGATCCCAAAGTGCGTTATCAACGGCGGAGATGGCCATCGAAACGATCCCTGGACGCCCTAGATTGCGAATGGCATGAACCATTGCATTCCAGGAATCCGTGATGTTCATCGCATCGCGGCCCTCGACGATGTCTATGAGTAAAATTTTTATTAGCTGTGCCGTCGCAACATCCGCGTAGGTGTAACCCAAACCCTGTGGTGCCGCCGGCTATCGCTTCTACAAGAACGAGCGTGGTCTTGTTCCACTCCAGCGTCCCGTCGGATTCCGGTAGATCTGTGGGGATCTCATAGGCTGATACATTTAACTTTTCGATGGCAACTTCCGCCTTTGCGGGTTTACTGCTCATAGTTGCCGCATTCATCAGATCACCTCGCGTATCTGGTCTTTGACCACTGTTTTTATGATGTCCCAGCGATCTTTCTCGCCACGAGCCAATGCTTCGGCAAATTTCAACGCCTGCTTCGCCGAGATGTTGCCCGGCAGCGGCGGCTCATTAGCGTCAACGATAGCGTCGACAACCGCCGGTCCGTCATGCTCCATTGCTTCTTTTAATACCGACGCCACTTCACCGGGTTTTTCAACCCTGAAACCAGCCGCGCCGCAGGCCCTGGCGTAAGCGGCAAAATCTATGTTCTGTAATTCAACGCCGTACTGCGGATTGCCCTCTAAAACCATTTGCTCCCACTTGATCATTCCCAAAACATGGTTGTTTATAATGATGACCTTAACGGGAAGGTTATATTTGACCAAGGTCGCGACCTCGCCCATCAGCATTGTGAAGCCGCCATCCCCCACGATGCAGACGACCTGGCGGCCCGGATAGGCGATCGATGCTCCGATGCTGTAAGGCACGCTGTTCGCCATCGTCGCCAATGTTCCTGACAGTGAGAACATCATCTCGTCGCGGATCTCTATATACCGGGCGGCCCATGTCGCGATGGTTCCGCTGTCAGCGGAGACGATCGCGTCGCTATCCAGAAGTTTGTTGAGTTCGTAAGTGACAACCTGTGGTTTCAGGGGTTCGTCCATTCGCGTTCCCCGCACCTTCATCAGGTCGTTCCAATCCGCCATATTCTCCTGTGCCGTTTCCAGAAAACTCGCGTCCTCTTTCTGCTCTATCAACGGCAGCAGGGCTTTTAATACATCTTTACAGTCGCCGACCAATCCGACGTCGGCTGGATGCCGGAGGCCGATGCGCGACGGGTCGAGATCGATCTGTATCGTATTTGCATCACCAGGTTCCGGATAGAATTCAAGATAAGGAAAGCTGCTGCCAGCGATGATCAGCGTGTCACAATCTTTCATCGCATCCTGCGACGCCGAGGTTCCCAACAGACCAATTCCCCCTGTAGTATATGGGCTGTTATCCGGCACAACCGATTTTCCGAGAAGAGGTTTGATGATCGGCCCGTTTACCAGCCTGGCAAGCTGCAGGACCTCATCGCGGGCTTTCAAACACCCGCGGCCGGCCAGGATCGCTACTTTAGAACCTTGATCGATCAGGTCGGCGGCCTCTTGTAATTCGTCCTTATGCGGCAGGGGAAAGGCGGGAGCATAACCATTAGAGCTGTGTTTTGAGATATTGTTAGATGACCGCTCGGCGTCAGAATCCGTCCAATCCTGCACATCTTTCGGGATCGTTACATGTGCGACGGTGTGCTGCGCAAGGGCAGTTTTTATCGCCTCGTCAATTGTGTTGTGAACGTGCGCCGGACCCATTATCCGTTGGCTGTAGGCCGCGACGTCCATATATAACTTATCCAGGTCAACGTCCTGCTGATAATGTGTGCCGATCAGATCGTGAAAGGTGTGTCCCGTGATAGCGAGCACCGGCTGGCCGTCGCATTTGGCGTCATATAACCCGTTCAAAAGATGTATACCGCCAGGGCCTGACGTGGCGATGCAGACCCCTAACCGCCCCGTGTACTTGGCATAGCCGCAAGCCGCGAAAGCGGCCGCTTCCTCGTGGCGCACCTGTACAAATCTAATTTCCTCTTGATTGGTCCTAAGGGCCTCAAAAACGCCGTTAATACCGTCGCCCGGAAAGCCGAAAATTGTATCCACGCCCCATTCTATAAGGCGTTCAACTAATAAGTCTCCAACTGTTTTAGCCATTTTGTATCCTCTGATCCTGTTCTTTTGGTTTTCCTCTTTCCACCCAACTTAAAACCTGTTCTCTAAAATCCTCCTTGCAGATCTTGTGTCGGTTCATTACGCCCAACTGCCCGCGATCAAGCATTCTCTTGAGCGATTCTCTATATTTTAAAGAATATGAGGGTTAGGAGACCTTCTCTGTAAGGTAAAGAACATTATCCGGGCGTCAGTTTGAAAACATCGACCGCTTCCCAACAAAGTAGGACGGAATTGTAGCGAACGAAGAACCTGTATCTGAAATGAGGAACGGGCACCACTGGGGTACCCGTTTTTTCCAATTTGGATGGCTCCGTTCGTGGCCACGCTATCAATTATGGCACAACGACCTTTATGATCGTTCCGGGTGCGGTATTAGTGACGTAAATACTGCCATTGTCGCCGTTTCGGGCCATACTGGTCGGCGTGATCAGCAAAACCCCAAGATCGACAGGCGTCGCCAACGGATCGCTGTAATAGCGAAGGCGTCCGGGTGCCTGCCCTAGCTGGTTCGTACTGAATTCGAGCGTGTAGTATGCGTTGCCCTCCCCATCATCGCCATCTTCCTCCTTCAGGTCGGGATCCTCGCCCACTCTGATGACATCGATCGCCGAGGTGAGGTTGGGAATTACGCCGGTGGACCTTTCATTTTTCAAGCCCACGCTCCGCACCTCTGCCATTCCTGGTATGAATGGAAATCCTGTAAGGAACGTAACCAGCAGCCGATTGCCCCATCTGTGTACGCTGTCAGGCACGGCTTCGATGAAAGGCCCGCCAAGGGTAGGAAAGAGGGGATTCGGGCGATCCGGGAATACAGTTAGGACGGAATGTGCGCCCGTATTGATGTCGACCGAATGGATCAGGTTATGCCCGGCGTCGACTATATATAGGTTTCGCTGAAAGATCTCGACACCGTAAAGATGAGAGGCTTTGACATTGTTCGGATTTCCCGGTCTCGGTGCGGCAATATAGTCAGGTAAATTCGATATCATGCGGATCGAAATTGTTCGCCCTTGCGCATTTGCGAGTGTGACCGTTACCCCGCCCGCGAGTGAGGCCTGCTCCGAGGCTGTTATAGTAAAGCCGGACGCGAGTGATGAGTAGTTCCTCGGCAGATTAACCTCCAGGACCGAGTCAAAAAGGGGTGAGGCAGGCGTGCCGGGATTGGGCAACTCGAGGCCCTGTCCAGGACCTGGCACCACGGCATCCCCAACGCCGATCGTCACATAGAGAGTTAGACCCTTAAGCACGATTCCCGACGGACCGTCGGCGTCGCCCGCCGGGCCACCGAGAAACGACACTGCGGACGGTAGACCTTCGATCAGTGTCCGTCGAAAACCGGTGACCTGGTCGACCACGGAGATACGGCCCGTATTCGGACTGGTGCTGCCCGCCTCGGAGACGAGTAGTGAATTTCCGACACCTGTAACGATCTTATTCGGGTGATCAAGGCCGTCCGTAAGCACGGATGATGTTTGAGCTGTCAAACTTATGGCAGCCATACAATAAATTGAGATCAAAAAAACCAACGATACGCGATCACAAATAATTTTCTTCATATTTACTCCTGTCTATTTCTTATCTGACGCCCACGAGGTGTCCCGGAACTCCCTTTTTTCTTTCATTTGGCGACCTGCACGGCATAACGTGCTCCGATACAAATTGATTGCCACCATATCTGCCACGGTGCTAAACTTAGCGGATCGCAGATCTTATGACGACCACCCTGCCAGTCGCCGATTTGATTGCATTCACATCGTTACTTTAGGTGATTGAGGGGACAAGAATACTTCAGCTTTTCTGAAAGTTTTCTGAATTGATTCTGACTGCAATTTAATACCGATGTCACTCGAACGAAGCGAGTCATATGAATTTTCCGATTTCCACCTGAATGTGCCTGAGCGCCTGGTAACGAAGAATGGCAAGGCCGTTCCAATGTCTGAAAAGGTTTTTGAAACCCTTTGCACTTTGGTTAGGCGGAGCGGCAGCCTTGTGACAAAGGACGAGTTATTATCTGAGGTCTGGCCGAACACCGTTGTAGAGGAGAATAATCTTGACAAGAGCATTTCGCGGCTGCGCCAAATTCTAGGCGAGAAAAAGGGCGAAAATATTTTCATTGAGACGGTGCGCGGACACGGTTACCGCTTTGTGGCGCCTGTAAAAATAATTGACAACACCGGTGCGGCATCAATTAGAGTTTCGCCCGAACGAAAGTCGCAAAACAAAGGCCTGACCTCCGAGGTTGAGATAAAGAATTCGATCGCAGTCTTGCCGTTCAAAAATCTTAGCAATGATCCGGAGAATGATTATTTTGGCGACGGCCTGGCAGAAGATCTGCTGAACGCTCTTTCAAAGATCCGCACCCTAAAGGTAGCCGCTCGCACCTCGGCTTTTTCGTTCAAAAACCGTAACGTCGACGTAGGTGAGATCGGACGAACATTAAAGGTAAATACGATCTTGGACGGCAGCCTGAGAAAGAGCGGCGATACTCTGAGAGTCGTCGTCCATCTTATTAACGCTTCCGACGGATATCAGATATGGTCGGATCGATATGATAGTGAGATCAAAGATGTATTTGCGTTGCAGGATCAAATAACGCTTTCTGTGATAGACGGACTGAAGGTCAAATTCGGAACCGACGAACTAAGCTCAGTCCGCTCCAGATATGGTGAGAATGTACACGCCTATCAACTCTACCTGAAAGGGCGTTATCATTCCTTAAAATTGACTCCGCCGGAGACATGGAAAGGGATATCATATTTTGAACAGGCTATCGCGATCGATCCGGAATATTCCCTGGCATATTCAGGCCTCGCCGCGGCCTATGTCACACTTCCGCTAGCGAGTGATGGCCGTCCAATTGAGTTCTTTCCAAAGGCGAGCGATGCCGCCAAAAAAGCGATCGAGCTCGATGATGGTCTTTCAGAAAATTATTCGGCTCTGTTTTGGGCCACATTCTGGTTTGATTGGGATTGGCCGAGAGCAAAACGCGAAAGCTTGAAAGCGATCGAACTTAATCCTAAAAGCCCTGACGGCTATGAGGCGTACGCGCACGTACTTTCCAATGTTGGCCAACACGACGAAGCCATCGACGCCATTGAACGCGCTCGAGCGCTGGATCCACTTCATTTACGGATAAATGCACTCGAAGGACAGTTTTTGCTCCATGCCGGGGAAGTCGATGCGGCTATCGAACGCCTTCGAAAGACACTGGAACTTGAGCCTCGCTTTTGGCTTGCTCACCTATTCCTGTCGAGTGCTTATTCATCAAAGGAAATGTACGCAGAAGCTATAGATTCGGCACAACGAGCCCGCGAACTGTCGGGGAGCACCCATCCGATCGCATTTATGGGCTATGCCCTTGCAAAGGCCGGCCGGGTTGCCGAAGCCCAGGCGATGCAGAACGAGCTGCTAAAAATGTCGTCCGAACGGTACATTCCGCCACCACACATCGCAATGATCTATAACGGCCTCGGTCAAAACGAAGTGGCCTTTGAATGGCTTGAACGAGGATACGCTTCCCGCGATTCCCGAATGGCGTTTATTAAGGTCGAACCGAAATGGAATAATCTTCGGTCGGACCCTCGTTTTATTGACCTAATGACCAGAATGAATTTCGACCAAGGATAAAGATCGCTCGGATCGCCGGTCAGAGTGTCCCCGGAAATACCCAATACTGTCAAAAGTGACAGTTGTTTTGCACCCGATACCAGTAGAAAATGTTCGATGATGTGGAAAATAGATTCTACTCAGTGAGACGCTGACGGGAGAGGTTTTTCCGGACGAGGATCTTAGAAAACCTTCGCGAACCAAATAGTAAGGGAGCCAAAGAAATGAGGATAAAACAAAAAAATGTATTGCGAATATTATTTTTCGCATTGATCGTGTGTATAGGTAGTTCTGCTCAATTGTCGGCGCAGGACACCAGCTTTAAGAGTGTTCCGGACGGAACCAAAATGAAAATGAAAGGCATCATTACGAGCCGCGGGTCGGATTCGCTGATGATGCGTGATATTGCCAGTTCGGATATGTATTATGTAGATCTGACAGGCCAAACAAAGGTTGCAACATACAAAAAACTTATCCGTGGGGGTAAACCATATGCGTCGAGCTATTTGCTTCGCGGGTTGAGGATCCAGGTTAGCGGTTTGGGCAATTCGAGCGGTCATATCGTTGCCGATACTATCAATTTCGATGAAGATGATCTAAGGACCGCTCAAGCTCTGCAGGTCACCGTAGATCCGGTTGAGGCCAAGGCCGCCAAAAATGCGGCTGAGATCGCTGCCCAGGAAGCTAATGCGAAGAAAATGGAGGGTCAGATCGATGAGAATGCGGCTATGGCAGCTTCCGCGAAAGGAACTGCAGACGAAGCCCTGTTAGCTGCAAACCGGGCAAATAACCGCATCAACGGCCTTGATGACTATGACCAGATAAAAACCATTTCCGTTCCATTCGCTACCGGGAGCTTCACCCTCGGACCCGTCGGACGTCGAACGATCGATGACGCCGCAGAGTGGGTGAAAACGCAGAATACAAAGGGATGGATGGTCGCTGTAGTTGGGTTTGCGGACTCGACCGGCAACACCGCGCGAAACAAAACGTTAAGTGAGAAGCGGGCTAATGCAGTTATCGGGTACCTTGTGTCAAGGCATAATCTGCCATTAACGCGACTGGTTCAACCATTTGGAGCCGGCGTAGACGATCCGATAGCTACTAATTCAACAGCTTCGGGCCGGGCACAAAACCGCCGGGTTGAGATAAGGCTGCTTGTTAACAAAGGTATCGCAGGATAATAAAGACCTTTCCATTAATTTGAGGACATGATCAGATCAGCAACACCTGACACGCCCTCTTTTGTGACGACGCGTATGTGATGATGCGCGTCGTCCTTTTTATAGGACTTCGGATTTTGGTAACGGTATTTCTTCGCCTTCGTTTTTAGCGGCTAATGCCCCCGCCTTTTTGAAATAATAGAATCCCGACGCCAAAGCAAAGATTATCACGCCGGTCCCGATCAGGCTGAGCGGTGGGGCCGTACTCAGGTTCATATCGATCACATGCCGGGCTATGGCGATCATTGCGACCGACATTACAACTTCGACATGTACCATATGCTTGTCCAGATACATCACGATGGTTTTCATGAGTTCCAGGCCGATCAGGATCATCAGGAAACCTGTAAAAACCTCATGCAATAGAGGCATTGTAAAACTCGTTTCGGACAGATCTAACGAATGGAACCGTTCGTTAAGTGTCGAGACGATCATTACCAACAATCCAACCGTACCCAGAAAGACGACAAACATTAACATCAGGAGCAATATGATGACCAACACATGCTCAAATCTTTCAGTGGCCCTTAAGAGCGCTTTTATTGCTTTTTCCATTTGGGTAAGTTACTAAACTCCGGCTATTTTACCAAAGGTGAACGCGGTTGGATCTGAACGAGGGCCCGCGGCGGCAGCGAAGTGGGGCGGGCTTGTGTGACATCGAGGTTCGATTCTGTTTGGTTGGAATGCTTTCTAAACCGCTCGGTCAGCGTTGTTACCTGAACGTCCGGATCGAATTTGCGGGCGGCGAGATTAGCTGCGATCTGCTGAGTGTGGCCGAAAAGTGTTTTGTAAAAGGAACAATACGGGTCCTTGACCTGCAGCGTCTTCTTAACCGTGAAGGTGCGGACCGGGCATCCGCCATGACAGATCGACAGATAGTCGCACCGGATACAATCCTGATCTATGATCGCCAATGGCCGATCGAGGAATTCTTGCCGGGCGGGACTGTTTGCAAGCAATTCAGACAAGCTGTCCCATTCAAAGATGTTGCCAAAGAAATACTCGGGATAGCTTGTCACCCAACAGTCGCATTGTGCGACAAAACCTCGAGCGTCTATCGCAATGAATTCGTCGGCACAGTTTGATTGCCAAATGCACGGCAGTGTACTGGAGCGGCCCGAAAACCCCTCAACGAGCTGATCGATCGGGGCGAGATTGATGCCTTTGCCGTACCCGCGCTCGACCCAAACATCTGTCAGGTCACTGAAAAACCGTCCCAGTTCATCGTTCTCGAGGGCGAGTGCCTCCTTGGTAGTATTTTCTTCACCACCCGGAAACGGCGTGTTTACCTGAAAGTCAGAAAGGCCTAATTCATCCACAAAATACGAGTAGAACGCTTCTGCCCCGGCCTCGAAGGTGCCCGGGTTTGTGACCGCAATAACACCAACGCCGATACCTGCTTCACGAGCAGTCTTGATGTTCTGTGTCCAGATACGGGTGTAGTCGTCAGGGCCGCCCTTGAACAACTTGCGGTACAGGTTGGGAAAATCCATCGATGTGCCGACGTGGCCCCCGAACATCTTGAAGATGATGTCATTCCATCGCGGATGATAGGCGATCATGTTTGTCTGCAAACCGTGCTCGACGTGTTTGCCGCGCCTTTCGGCGAGATCACTAATGATGTCAAACGCTGTCTCAAACCACTCGACCGGCATTGTCATTATCTCGCCGCCTTGCCAATGCAGCGTTAATGATGGAATGTTGCCATCGGCCATAAAATCGAGCAGTTTGGTGATGATCGCCGACAATTGTTCATGCGTCATGCGGTCATCGGTCTTGTCCTCAAAACAATATTCGCAGTTAACGTTGCATTTGTTCGTCGGCAAAAAAATCACCTGCAGGTTGTTCCTCATGACTATTTTGCTCCCGTTTGCGCTGTATTGATGGACGCGACATTTTCTCTGAGTTCTGCTGCCTCCGTGTCTATTGTCGCGAAGATCGACTTCACCCCGTCGCAGTTATAGCCGCTGTCCGGCCACTTGAAATACCCTCTGCACGCGGAAAAGAAATCGCACGTGTCACATTCGGATGCAACAGGTGCCGATGCACTATCGCCCTTGATAAGATCAACGCGGCTAACCCCATCGGGAACCGCCCCACCGAAGCGTGGCGATAACGTCTCGGTCCCGTCATCGGCAACATAACAGAAATGTTCGGGGTCGTCCTCTTGAACTGACCATATGTTTACCGGTTCATCACGATAGGCGGAAAGGAATAAGCTGTGAAAGAACTCGACCGGCTGCGAAACATTCGGGCGATGAAGATAGATATCGAGGGTCTCTCCTATCTCATCGATAAGAGCAGCATCGGGTTGGCCGACGACCAATTTGACAGCGAAATGCAGGGCCAGGGCAAGCGTCACCGCTTTAAGAAAACCGGGAACGACGGGAATTGATACTCTGACCGGACGCCGGTCGAGAAGCTTTGAAAAATTATATAGTAGTGGAAAATCAGTGGCCGGCTCACCCATCACAACGTCCAGCGGGACGTTTCTGCCCCAATTCGAGAGTGTGGCAAGAGCGTCCGTCTGAACCGAGGCCGAAAGCAGCTGCACGTACTGCAGGCCTTCCGGGATCTCTTCGGGAAATACACGGACAAACTCGTCCGGATCAAAAGAGCGTACGATGATCCGCCGGTCAATGTATTCCGCAACCCGATCTGATGTAATGTTATAAGTTACGGGGTCCATAATGATCATCAGCCGGTTTTCATCGTACGCACTGCTACTTGTGGCGTTCGGCGCAATGATCAACGTCGATTGATCCAGGCACCACCTCCGCCTCCGCCTCTGGCGTTTACCCATGAGCCGCCGCCGCCGCCGATGCCATTCACCCAGCCGCCGGCTCTGTTGACCCATCCGACGCCGCCACCCACACGGTTGACCCAGGCTGCACCGCCGCCGCCTCCTCTTGCATTGATCCATCCGCCGCCGCCGTTGACCCAGCCGGCAGCATTACTGGTCCCTACAATGCCGCCGAGAGCAGCTCCGCCGATAATTATGGCCGACCATTTGCCGAGGCTCCGCAAAAAGTCGCGACGCGTCTGCATCTCACCGGGATCATTTTCGTCCGGGGCCACTTTGATCTCTTCGTTCTTATTTTCCTCACTCATATTTCCTCCGTTACCGAAAAAGCCGTGTAATTTGGCTGGGAGCCGCATTTCGCAGTTATGCCATTCTACGGTTTCTTTTCCTCCGGCTTCTTCTCATCCGGCTTCATTGCATCGGGTTTATTCTCGTCAGTCTTCTTTGCATCCGGCGGCGGTGCTCCCCCGGTCAAATTAGACATGTGAAGCGAAATGAACTTCCATCCACTGTCCTGTTTAACAACGGTAGCAGTTACGTTGATCACAAATTCACGCTTTACGCCTTTCATCGAGTCCGTCTCGTTGCAGGTTGCTGCAAGCCAGGCCATCTTACCCGAATCGTCCGCACCGCCGGATTTCCAGTCGCAGTTTGGCACAAAGGTACCCTTGTCATAATCCTTAAAAAACTCGGTGTAAGCGTTCTTGATCGCGTCAGCACCAACATATCTTTCACCTTTTCCGGTTCCGAGCAGAACCACTTTTGGATCGGTCGAATATGTTGCCATCACACCATTTAGGTCTTGTTCGTTTAGTGCCTTATCGTGAGCCGCCAATAGTTCTTTGATCTCATCAACTACCTTGGGGTCAGATGCTTTAGCAGTATTAGCTGCAGCGCTGTTCGTGTTGGCCGTCGACTTATTGTCCGTTGTCTGTGGCTGGCAGCCGTACAGAAATACGCCGGCGAGGACCACAGCAATGGTCATGAATTTATTCCTAAACATAGTTCCTCCTAACAAAGTATCGATCTAACTCGCTCCCTTTCACCCGGCAAAGCCGCCGATGCTATTAATAGGCAAGACTGAGGCAAGCCGGGCTTTCAAACCTATAGCCTGAATTTACTCGCACTTGTAAACTAAGAACACTGTCACTTTTGACAGGTGTTAAATAAATTAGCTCGTCCTAGCCTTTGATCTTTTTTAGTTTTTGGATGAGAAAGTTGGGAAGCCGGTATTTACAAAAGGCGATGTGGAAATAAATAATGTATTCCAATGGTTAACCCCGGTGGCCGGAAACAATTTGCGGTTCGTCAATTGGGACCCGGGGTCCGGCTCTATGGACTAAACGATCTAAAACGGAAGTACAGGTAGAAAAGCAAATGTCGGAGACTGTAAGTTTTGACAGTATACAAATACGGCAACTGACGATACACTGGCGAACTGTGGCTATGCGACAATGGCTATCCAAAAACAGATATTAATAGGAGAAAAATTATGGACGGAAAAATGAAAACGTGGATAATGACTGCCGCAATAGCGGTTTTGCTGCTGGCCGCCGGTTCAAACACCCAGGCCCAAAAAAAGATGCGGATAAGCGGAAGTGCTATGGGAACCGGGCAGCAGATCGGAAATGTTGTTAGTGTTGACCTTTCGTTTAATGAATATTCGACAGCAGATGACCAAAAGGCCCTTATGTCGGCATATGAAGCAGGCGGTCAAAAGGGGCTGGTCAATGCATTGGACAAAATGCACGCAAAAGGGCGGGTCGCCATCACAGGCACGCTGGGATTTGATCTCAATTACATTCGCCAATTCAACATGCCGGACGGCAGCATTAAGTACCGGTTCGTAACCGACCGGCCGATCACTTTCGGTGAAGCATGGGCTGACAGCCGTTCGATGGATTATTCGGTCTCGATGGGAGAGATCATAATCAGAAAAGGTAAGGGTAAAGGCGAGAAAAGCACGGGAACGCTAATGCCGGCCGCTAAGGTCAAGCTTAATGAGGATAAGGAACTCGGAATCGAGACCTATCAAAATCCGTGGAACCTTGTAGCCATCAAAGTTTGGTAGCAGCCTGGCGGAAACATTGCTCAATTGACGGTGACATCGTATTAAAAAAGCTGTCTTAACGGCGGTTGTCTTGGTTGGAGTACTTTTGCTTACTGGGCAGGCGTTGTCTGCCCAGTCCGGCAACGCCGATGTTGCATTTGAAAGGACCTTTCCCTGGCAAAATAACAGCTCGCGACGGCAGAACTGACGCTGATCTCGTTGGTTGAACAATATTGAGTAACCTGATAGCAAGCACGAAGCTTCCGAAGCCTCGATCAAGTTTTATGAGGGTTACATTTTCACACCTCGTAGCCGCAGCCGTTTTGCTGACGCTGTCGGCAATCTATTCTTCGTCACAGATTCAGACGGTTCCAAACGAATTTGACCCGCTTTTCACGCTTGACGTCGACCTTAATAAAAAGGTCCGGCTCGATTTCTATACAGGCGTGGAACATGACCCCGAACTGTCGTCCAATAAATGGAAAGCGAGTGCCGGTGCCAGTATCCGCCTAAAACCGCATTGGAAAGATCGGATCGATGATGTCGACCGTGACAAACATCACGTCCTCGTTTTGGGGGCAAACTTTGAGTATTCCCGGTCGGATAAATCGGGGGCGATCACCGAAGAGAACCGGCTGACATTCGATGCGACGCCTCGATATCTCTTTGGCAAAAAGTCACAGCTCTTGATGAGTGACCGCAATCGGACAGAGTTCAGATGGGTGAACGGAGCCTATCATTTTCGCTATCGAAACCGGCTACGGTTCGAGCGGCCTTTTAAGGCCCGCAAGACAAAACTAACTCCATACATCTCGGTCGAGTCTTATTGGGATTCGAAATACGACCGCTGGAGCCAGTTCAGATACGGCGGCGGCGTTCAGATCCCCGTTTCCAAGATCGCTGCCTTCGATGCCTACTATGACCGCCAACATTGCATCACGTGCTCGGCCTCATCTCAGCAAACCAATATTTTCGGGCTCACACTCAATATCCATTTGAGACGGAAGAAATAGCCGCCGCCTCGTGGTTCAACCTGTAATTTCTGACAGTTACAAGCTGATACGATCAAGGTAATACTTTGACCGAGTAGGAGTGTGCTTTTATGAAAATTTCAAATATTCACTGTGTTTTTTTGTTCTTGATCATGCTTATGGTTCCAGTATTTGCTTTTGGCCAGGGGCCGACGACGCAGGAGCGGGTTGCGGCATTCAAACAGGCTCTTGCGAAAAACAAGGCGGACCTGCGCAAATATCAATGGATCGAAACTACAACCGTAAGCTACAAGGGTGATGTGAAATCAGTAAAGCAGAACAGCTGTTATTACGGTGCCGATGGGAAGGTACAAAAGGTCGATATAACCCCGGCTCGCCCCAGGACCAATCATCGGGCGGACGAGGTGGCCGCCTAAAGCAAAGGGTGGTGGCCAAAAAGAAAGGCGAGATGACGGACTATATGAATCAGGCCGTCGCGCTTGTCGGCCAGTACATACCACCAGATCCTGGATTGATACAGTATTCAAAAGAGACAAACAATATTCAGGTCAGCTCGCCCGACGCTCAGGGCGTTGTGAGTATAGACATTCCTAATTTCATCAAATCGGGTGACATGTTAGCTGGCATGCTGAACCTCGCCGAAAACAATATTGTCAGTATTAACATCAATACTCACCTCGATTCGGATAAGGACGTGATAACATTGGCCGTCACATTCAGCCAACTGGGTGACGGTACAAGTTATGCAGGCCGGTCTGTGCTAGATGCTCCTTCCAAGCAGATCAGTGTCCTGGTCGAAAACAGCGGATACAGTCCTGTCGGGCAATGAAAAAATGAGGATCCGGACAGCCGTTCTTATTTCGCTTTTGCTCATTGTGCTTCCGCTTAGTGCGCAAAAACGGACGGACGTTCTAATAATGAAGAACGGCGACAGGATGACATGTGAGATCAAGGCCCTTTCCGACGGTGTTCTTCAGGTTAAGCTTGATTATGTCGACGGCACGATATCGATCAGCTGGGCCGATGTGGCGCGGATCGAAAGCGACCGGCTGTTTATCGTAAAGACCGAAAATGGCAGCGTGTACACCGGCAAGATCTCGACACTTCCAGGAACGCCCGACGCCCCGGTCAAGATCGAGGTGGCCGAGACGCCAGCCTCAAGAGTAGAGCTCGAATCGAAAGAGGTCGTTAAGATAGGCGGGACATCGGATAAATTTTGGCAGCGGTTCAATGGCGATTTTAACGTTGGGATGACCTACGCGAAAGGTAACCGATCAACCCAGTTCAACATTGGCTCATCCGTCGAATACCCGCGTGATAAATGGTCCGCGCAGATGCAGTTCAATTCTACCCTTTCGTCGAATAGCGGTTCCGATACGGTTACTCGCAACCAGGCAAGGTTTAACGCGACGCGACTGCTCCGATGGAGAAATTATTTCTATTCGGGAAATGTCGGGTTTTTGCAGAGCAGCGAGCAAGGCATCAGTCTCCAGTCGAGTTTGGGTGCGGGTGTTGGCCATTACTTCAAAAACACAAACCGTACACGAATATCAATGACAGGTGGGCTTGTGTGGCAGCGAACCAAGTACACCGGAACGGCGACGGCTGCCGGCACTCAGAATGTTGCGGGGGCCTTGATCAATGGAGAGGTCAGAATGTTCAAGTTCAAAAAAACGAAATTGAATGTGAACGCATATCTGATCCCGTCGATCTCAGAACCGGGCCGCGTTTATTTCAACCTTAATGAAAGCTATTACATCAAGTTCTACGGCAATTTGACCTGGAATATCTCGTTTTACGGCAATTGGGATAACAAGCCGCCAGTCGGACTGCCGTCCAGCGACTATGGAACCAGCACCGGGATCGGGTGGACGTTCGGCGATAAATGACCGGCTGGAAAATCCGGAGGAATAGTTGGTATGAAATTGCTATTGACCATAATGGCCGCAGTCGAATTTGCTGCGGGCGCGCCTTTGCTGCTGCTGCCTGGCATGGTGGTCCCTGTTTTAGTCGGAGTTCCCCTGGATACGCCAGTTGGCCTGGTCCTCGGCCGCATTGCCGGAGCCGCCCTGATCGCTCTTTCGATCGCCTGTTGGCAGGCACGCAACTCCGAGCGGGGCGGGGCAGCGGGTATTATTGCGGGAATGTTGTTTTATAACGAGTCGGCTGCGTGCCTACTCGTCTACGCTGGTATGCAGTTAGATATGCATAGCCAGCTTCTTTGGCCGGTGATCATTTTGCATCAGGCACTGGCTGTTTGGTGCCTCGTCAGCCTTTGGGTCACGATGAGGCAACGCTTAATTGCCGCCAAAGGCAGGGATGGAATAGAGGAGAAATCATGAGAACGAATCGATATTTTTATACGGCCATTATTACGGCGCTTTTGACAGTGGCCGCGGCATCGGCGATGTATGGACAGGCCACATCGAGCCCAGATCCGAAGGTTGAGAAGAAAAGGCAAGAGATCCGAAAGATGGC
Organism: Blastocatellia bacterium; assembly: GCA_963834975.1. GTDB lineage: Bacteria > Acidobacteriota > Blastocatellia > Pyrinomonadales > Pyrinomonadaceae > OLB17. The sequence continues at coordinate 290,028 of CAWIDZ010000003.1, read as the reverse complement.
AAAGGACACGCTGGCCAAACTCTATAAGGCACAGCCACTGGCCAGGACAGCCGTTCAGCGGTCTGCCGGATATGCGGTCTTCAGCGATACGGGGATCAAGATACTGGTCAGCGGGACCGGCAAAGGCCAGGGTATTGCGGTCAACAGTAAAACCAAACAAGAGACCTTCATGAAGATGCTCCAGCTGGATGCCGGCCTGGGCATGGGTATAAAGAAATTTAAGGTCGTCTTCGTTTTTGACACTGTCGAGGCATTGAACAAATTTGTAGATTCGGGCTGGGAATTTGGCGGTCAGTCTGATGCGGCTGCAATAGCGGGCGATGGCAAAGGTGGTTCTGTTGCCGGAGCGGTGTCGCTCTCAAAAGGGGTCTGGATGTACCAGCTTACAGACAAGGGCCTGGCGCTCGAGATCACTATGACCGGTACCAAATATTACAAGGACGACGACCTGAATAATAAATAACAAGAATTCCGTTTAGCAGAACTATCTCCGGTAGTTTGGTAAAGGTTATGCAAACAGCGTGATCAAAATTAGAACGAAATTGAGTGTCCTCAATATTTTGATCTGTGCAGCGCTGGCGGTCATGTGCGCCGTGCGATATACCGCGGGTCAGGAGCTTGAACCGCGGACGTATTCTGCCGCACCTACCGGAACGAATATTTTGGTCGTCGGCTACGGCCGCTCTTCGGGCGGCCTGACGTTTGATCCCTCGCTGCCGGTGACGGACGCCAGTGCCTCTATCAATAGCAGCTTTCTCGGGTATATCCGCTCTATCAGCTTTTTTGGCCGAACAGCAAACGTCGGGGTAGTCGTGCCCTATGTCTGGGGCAGCCTTCAGGGAAATATCGCAGGCCAGTTCGAAAAGATCCGGCGTTCCGGCCTGACCGATCCCGCGCTTCGGTTCTCTGTAAATCTCAAAGGGGCACCGGCGATGGACCTGAAAAAATTTGCAGCCTATCAGGAAAAGTCGAATGTTGGCGTTAGTATTGTGGTAAAGCCGCCCCTGGGCCAGTATGACCCCGCGAGAGCGGTCAATCCGGGCACGAATCGCTGGGGGTTCAAGCCCGAGATCGGATTTACACATAAGTTCAGACGAAGCTATTTGGATGCTTACGCCGGAGTGTGGCTGTTCACCGCCAATCACAATTTTCAGCGCCGCGTCCGCAAACAGGAACCGATAGCCATAACTCAATTTCACTGGACATACATTATCAATAAGAAGATGTGGGCGGCGTTTGACGCTAATTTTTACACCGGAGGGCGGACAAGTGTTGCCGGCATCCGCAATGATGACCAGCAACGCAACTCGCGCATCGGAGGTACATTCGCTTACAAGCTGGACCGCCGCCAATCTCTGAAAGCCTCTTATTCAACAGGGGCATACACAACGATCGGAGGTGACTTCCGGTCACTCGGTTTCGCGTATCAGTATATCTGGGGCCGGGGATTATAGGTCGTTGAGTTGTTGCCGACAAACTATCAACCGAAGAGGTTTATTTCATGTTGCGGACCGTCCCTTCGCTGCAGACACTGTCAATTCTGACAGTTCCAACACTTGTCGACTTGTTCGATAATCCGCCTATAGCGGATGGTTGTGCTTACATTGACGCCCCGGAGGATAGGACCAAATGGAATCCATAAAAGAGCTTATTGAGTGGGCAGCAACAGGCATCGAGCTAGTTACCGTAGCACTTATCGTTATATCAAGTACATTTGGCACGGTGCGGTTCCTCTATCATGTGAAAACCGGGTTCGAAGGGGCTTATGGAGCATTTAAGACCCATCTGGGAAAGATGCTTATCCTCGCTCTTGAATTCCTGGTAGCGGCGGACATTATCAGGACTGTCGCCCTCGATCAGACGCTGGCCAATGTTGCTATACTGGGCCTGCTTGTCCTGATCCGGACGTTTCTGAGTTGGACCACCTCGGTCGAGATAGAGGGATGTTGGCCCTGGAATGGCAAAGGGAGTGAGGCTGAAACGGAGGTATAGGACTATTGACCAGCCACCATTAGATTCGAATCAACTGGCACAGGAACGCACCGACTGGGCTCTCGGCAGGACCGTCATGGCGCTCGAGCGCACGCTGATGGCATGGCTGCGCACGGCGGTTTCGCTCATTAGCTTCGGATTTACGATCTTCAAGATCCTTCAGGCACTGCTGCAAAAAGGTTCTGTAGCGATGCGTCCGGAGGCCCCGAGAAATCTCGGACTCCTGCTGATCTTGCTCGGCATGGCGATGCTTGTTGTCGGAGCTGTCGAGTATCTAAATGTCAGGAAAAACCTGCTTGCCAAATCTGAAAAGAAGGTACCGTTCTCAATGACCCTCGCGGCATGTGTCGGTGTTTTCTTTATCGGTTTGTTTACGGTACTTAACATTCTGTTCGGTCTCGGAGGATTCTAGATGGAAGATCTGATAGCACGAATAATGGAGAACATGGGCGACCGAATGAGCGGGCCGATGCATTTCAGGATGTACATGCAGCCATTTATGGCTGCCGTCTTTGCAGTGATCTCGGGTATCAAAGACGCCAAAGCCGGCAATCCTGCATACTTCTGGGCGATGTTCACGCAACTCGAACACCGAAAAGAAATGTTCAAAGACGGCTGGCAGTCGGTCGGCAAGGTATTTATTCTCGCTGCGGTTCTGGATGTTGTTTACCAGTTCATCGTACAGCGATGGGTGTATCCGTTCGAGGTTGTTATTACTGCGGTCATGCTGGCCATAATCCCCTATTTGTTTCTGCGGGGGCCGGTGAATCGGATCGCTTCGCTGTTCTTAAAGAAAGGTTGACCCTATGAATGCTGCACAAACCCAACGACCGTCATTGCCTGTTTTATCTGACGCGCCGCCGGGATTTCACCTGCTCTCAAAACCGAGCGGATCGACCTGCAATATTAACTGTACATATTGCTTCTTTCTGTCAAAGGAAGCCCTCTACCCGAATGACAAGAGCCGAATGTCGGACGCGACCCTAGAGGAATATATCCGCCAGTTGCTCGAATCGCACATTTCGCCCGAAGTAACGATCGCGTGGCAAGGCGGCGAGCCAACCCTGATGCGGCTTGATTTTTTTAAGCGGTCCGTCGAGATCGCCAATAAGTATAAAAAGCCCGGGCAAACCGTACTGCATACGTTTCAGACAAATGGCATTTTGCTCGATGACGAATGGTGTGCATTCTTCAAGGAGCATAACTTTCTGGTCGGCCTCAGTGTTGACGGCCCTCGTGAGATACATGACGCTTACCGGGTGGACAGGGGGGCCAAGGGCACTTTTGATCGGGTAATGAACGGCTGGGCGATGCTTCGCAAGCACGAAGTAGACTTCAACATCCTTTGCACCGTCCACGCAGCCAATGAGAAGCATGGGCGGGAGGTCTATAGGTTTTTCCGCGATGAACTGCATGCTCAGTGGATCCAGTTCATACCGATCGTCGAGCGTGCGTCAAAAGAGACAATTGAGATCGCGAATCAGGGCTGGGCCGAACAGGCCGGACGCAACCGATTGCTTTATACCCAAACAGGCACGCTCGTTACCGAGCGGTCGGTCGGGGGCCGCCAGTATGGACAGTTCATGATCGACGTCTTTGAGGAATGGGTCCGCCATGATGTCGGGACGGTATTCGTCCAGCTCTTTGACGTGACACTCGAGGCGTATACGGGCAGCCACCTGTTGTGCATCCACGCACCGACGTGCGGCGGTGCCCCGGTTTTGGAACATAACGGCGACCTATTCTCCTGTGACCATTACGTCGAGCCTGACTACAAGCTCGGCAACATTCACGACACACATATGCTCGAGATGGTCGCATCGGCTGAGCAAATCAAATTCGGCAATGACAAACGTGACACGCTGACCGCACAGTGCAAACGATGCGAGGTTCTGCCGCTATGCAACGGGGGCTGCCCGAAAGATCGGTTCTCGTTGTCAACGGACGGCGAGCCGGGACAGAATTATCTATGCCGGGGATTGGAATTGTTTTTCAAACATACGCAGCCGGCGATGCGGACCATGATCATGCTTTTGCAGCGAAATCAGGCACCGTCCCAAATAATGAACTTAACAACGGCTGAGGACGAGACGCGTCCGCCCAACAAACCTTGCCCTTGTGGCAGCGGTATCGAATTTCAGTTGTGTCACGGCGACCGCGAACCAACGTATCCATTTAGCGGTATGACAGAGACCGTGGGCGACGAGCGTGCAGCCTGAATGCGGGCGATAAAGACGGGCTGACTGCGGATGTTATTTTGAATTCAGTTTGGGAGAGCCGAGGCGCCCGCCGGAGCTTTCCCAATATGGGAAAAGGCTTTGGCCGCGGTGTGGGAGACGCGTCCGGAGCCTTTCCCGCGCCTAACGCCAAATTCGGAAGGAATACAGGGGGTACGGGCCCTTATCTGGGTATCGGTCAAGTTCGGCTTTCGGATGATCCTGAGTACGACCCGACCGGCCATATTAGGACGAACTCATCCGGGCGGGATCAAGATCGCAGGCACGCTGACCCGGATCTGGGTACCGGATCCGGGATGTGATTCGATCGCGAAGGTGCCTGCCACCGAACGCACACGTTCGCGCATACTTATGAGGCCAAGGGATTCCTTGGTTGCGTTACCTGGGATGTCAAATCCGCACCCATTATCGGTCACCCTCAAATCTATGTTTTCACCATTGGTACTAAGGTTGACGTTTGCGACGGTGGCTCCGCTATGCTTTTGGATGTTCTGAAGCGATTCCTGCGTCACCCGATACAGGCACAACGCTACGTCGTTTGCCAGTTTTCGTGGAATGTTTACCGCTTCGAATTCGACCTGAAAATTGTGGGCCGCTGCCATTTCGCGGCAAAATCCGCGTATTGCCGCTTCGGGTCCGAGCTGTTCCAGTTTCGACGGATGCAGATCGTGCGAGATCTGATGTACATCGGACGCGATCTTTCGTACCTGCGACGACAAGTCGGTAAGAAAGTCCCTGGCAACGACATTCGATTCATTTTCGGCGTTATGCAATCCGAGCTGGATAGACAACAGGGCCAGGCTCTGGCCCAGGTCGTCGTGGAGCTCACGTGCGATCCTTTTGCGCTCGGCCTCCTGGGCACCGATCATCCGGCCGCTTAGATCATGTGCGGCTTTTTCGGCCATCATCAGGTTCGTAATATCAACCGAAGTTCCGCGTATCATTTTGGGCTTGCCGTCGACAAAATAGACTTTACCTCGGGCAGAGATGCACCTGGTTTCACCATTTGGCAGGACGACACGATAATCAGTCTTGTATTCGCCGCCCGTTTCGACCGCATTTGTAAGTGCGGATTCCATCCGATCTCTGTCATGGGGATGAACGCGGTCCAGAATATCCGTTAACGTTAGGGGCTGGGAAGGATCGAATCCGCACAGGTGGTACCATTCGTCGTTCGCCCGGATGGTGTGGTCCTCAAGGTCTCTGGACCAGACACCGACCCGGCCCGCCTCGGCCGACAATTGAAGCTGCTCTCCATATTCCAGCAGATCGATCTTCGTCTTGCGCAGCTCATTTGTCAGCTCGATCGACTGCCTAAGGTCCGAGCTTAATTGGACGCCCATCGCGAGCATAATGAAGGTGAAAAAAATGGAAACAAGGTGGGGTATCGGGAGGATCTCGTAAGAAATAAGCAGGCTGATCGGGACCACGAGGAAGAAAAACAATGTAGTGCTTCCGCCAATGGTCACGGCTATCCGGCGGTCGCCGCGGCGCCACATTGTAATGGTAGCGTCCGCACAAAAAGCAAGTGCCAGCAATAGTCCGACTTGGGCAACCGGCGCCCAAAGACTAGCAGTACCGACTGGCACCGACATCGTTTCACCCCACATCGATATCTTGGTGATACCTGTTATTTCGCTGTGATTTACATTGCCGGGGACGCTGAAATTAACAACCAGGACCAATGTCCTGAGTATCGTGATCGTCCATAAAAGCCATTTCCGGCCCGCATTCGTATAGAGCCAAACGAACCAGACAAGCGGCACAATAATGCCAAATATGGGCAGATGGCACCATCGTTCCAGGAAAATGTACTGCTCGGGAGTGTCAACCTTAGCGGCGGCCAATTCAAAGCCTGAAAAGGCGGCGATCGAGAACGCGCCGACTGCGAACGCAAGAAAATCCTTGCGGTCACGCTGAGTTATCCAGGCAAAGAAATAGATAGCACCCAGCGTTGAACACGCCGTCGCAAGGACCAATGTAACTATCAGTGCCAGGTTCATCGAAACTATCCCGCGTTACATATCAACTAAACCGTTCGGCCCGCCGACTCCTACAATTTTTATGTTTCCTCTTTAATCTTACAATAAATTAGCCGACATTGGTGTTAAAATTTTTTTTGCCGACCTCAATGTACTGTTCTCAAAACCAGCCTGGTGATCGCCGCTGGCCTGTCACAAATAACAGTTACCCACCACACTTTGAGGTGATATTTTAGTCTGTCGGGAATGATCCATTAAGGAGTTTGCTCATGAAATTTTTGATGAAAATGAATGCCGTCATCCTTTTGCTTATTTTTGCTTTTGCTTTGGGAACGGCAGCTCAAACACAGACGGTTCAAAAATGTGAAGAAGGGGCCGCCGACTGTCCGTCCGACCAAAAGGAAGAAGCGGCAGAGCCCGGCGAGGACGCCAAATTGAATACGGCCAGATTCAATGCTTTTAAGGGCGGTTTAGACGTTAAGGCCTTAATGCCTGATCAGTCGTTCGCGGCCGATCCACGAAAAGCTGACGAAGAAAGCAGCCAGCAGCAAACCCCGGCGGACGAGGCACAGGCGTTGGCAAAGAAACTGTCGAACCCGGTCGCATCGCTCATTAGCCTGCCGTTTCAGAACAACTTTGATTTTGGCATGGGCCCGAACGGCGATGGTTTTAAGTACACGCTGAACATACAGCCCGTCATTCCTATCAGCCTCAACAAAGACTGGAACCTGATCTCGAGAACGATCGTGCCGATTGTTTACCAGAGCAATGTGGTTGGCAGGACCAGCCAGTTCGGCCTGAGTGACACTGTACAGACGTTTTTCTTTTCCCCGAATAAGTCAAAACCGTTTATCTGGGGACTTGGGCCTCAGTTCCTGATCCCAACCGGAACGAACAACTACATCCGCAGCCAGAAATTTGGAATGGGCCCGAGCCTGCTCGTCATGCAGCAAAATGGACGATGGTCATACGGGATCCTGGCGACGCAAATGTGGTCTGTTGCCGGCAGCAGCAAACGGGCCTCGGTCAACTCAACATACATTCAGCCGTTTGTCTCGTACACCACCAAAACCGCGTGGACCTACGGCCTCAATACCGAATCGACGTATGACTGGACAGGTAAAACATGGGGCGTACCCATCCACATTACGGCTACCAAGTTAGTAAAACTCGGCAAACAGCGCGTCAGCGTGGGCGGAGCACTCAGATGCTGGGCAAACAGCGGACCCTCAGGGCCGACAGGCTGCGGATTCAGGCTTCTGTTCACGCCGCTCTTTCCAAAAAAATGATCGCAATGAAAATAGGGGAATCAACGGGGGGGTCGTAAATTAATTATCGACGACGCTCCCAGAAGGCGGCACGGCAATCATCTTTGTAAAACGCGTCCGCGGCTCTGCCGCATCGCAGTGGGGTGAAGCTCGGATTCGCCGACTGAGTTCCCCACCTATCCCGACGCTTAAGCCTCCGGCCTGACCGGTGGCACAGCCACAAAAGAAAGGGGGGTAAGCTCCGCGGCGAGGCAGAGCCACTCCTCACTGCAATGCGGCAAGCCGCCGAAGAAGTAGATCGATACCGCCTTTCCCCCTCCTTTTTCACTTTTTCACTTTTTCACCTTTTCGTTCTTCCCTTTTCCCCTTTTTCAGAATATTTTAGTGTTAGAAATACCAATATTTCCAAAATACTGTCAGTATTTTTAAAATATTGACAGTATTTGACAGATTCTCGCAATATATTTGAAATACTGTCAATATTCAGCATATTTTGTCAGTATTTATTAAATACTCGCAATATTTATCAAATACTCGCAGTATTCGCTGAATACTGCCAATATAATCGTTCTACCGGTTGTTTGATCATTATTCTGGCAGCGCACCGGATTGGCTGGAAATGGATAACTCATGCAGCTGCTGCACTTACACCATATTTTTAAGGTGACATCCAAGTTATTGATTGTGAGTCAAAAGAATTGCACCAGTCGTCGCCGATTGGTTGGCAGTAAATTATTTGTCGAGAATTCCCTCGGCCACGTCGACGAGGTCCCGTACGAATGTACCGCCGGACTTATGTATGACATCGAGGGCGCCCATCGAACGGGCCTCATCGCTGGTAAAGCCGTTCATAGCGGTGATGAATACGGCCGGCGTTTTCGGGTGAGCCCGCCGAAGGCTGACAAGCAGGTCGGTCCCCAGTCCGTCGGGCAGCTGAATATCGAGGATAAATAGGTCAAACTGGAGCATCGCGGCCAGAGCGAGGGCACTTGCGATACTCGCCGCCGTCCGCACCTCAACAGATCGCAGCAAGCTGGTTACCACCTCACAAATAGCCGAATTATCGTCAACGCATAGAACGCGCTTTTGCTGGCTCACGAAAGAAGAACCCCACTTATATTTGAACCGGAGACTCAAGGTATGCCGGTCCGATGATCCAAAGCCGCCTGAGCGCTTAAGATCGTGTTTATTAAAGCAGATAATTTTTTTGTTCACTGTCGTCTTCCCAACATTCCAGACGGCCTGTTTTTTGGTTGGTGTCGTGCAAATGTTTTTGTTTATCAGTACTAATGGCTGTGGAAACGGCTGAAAAATGGGTGTCGATCTTTCTACCGTACTCATAGTCAGAGAGCGTTGACACCGGGTGCGGATACTTACATACTTCTTGTCTCCGATGAATATTGTCACAGACGGCATATTGATGATCTCCGCGGTCTCGCTGACCGTTGGTGCTATACATTTACGGTTGTGTTTCCAGCCGGGCGGCCGCTGGAAACATATTCTGTTCGTGACCAGCTCATTTAGTGTGGCAATTTATGCGCTGATAGAGCGTGCCCTGATGCTGGCATCAACGCCGGCGGAACAAATGTGGCTGTTCTATTGGGGGCAATTGCCTGCTACCATCACCCTGATCGCTGTTGCATGGTTCATACATTTTTATCTCGACACGGGACGAGCCTGGCTCCTTTGGTTGTTTACCCTTGTTCGTGCTGCATCACTTGCCATTAATTTTGGTTCGTCGACAAATCTCAATTTTCTCGAGATCACCTCGATAAACCGGCCTACCATTTTGGGCGAGCAGCTATCAGTAACCGTGGGTGTGCCAAACCCCTGGATGCTGGTCGGGCAGGCGGCGCTTGTCCTGTTCATAATATTTGCTTTCGATGCGGTGATCGAGAGTTGGCGGCGGGGCGACAGGCGCCGGGCGGCCAGTTTTGGGGCCGCGGTGATCATTTTTTCTATTTCATCGCTCTGTATTGCAGTGTTAGTGTTATGGGGTCACATCCATCTGCCCTTGTTTACAAGCCCCTTCTTTCTGCTGATCGTCCTGGTCCTGGGGTTTGAATTGACCAGGGACGTTCAGCGGGCGGGTAAGCTGGCTGACAACCTTAAAGAAAGTGACGCCGCGCTGCGTGAGAGGCAGGGCCAACTGGACCTCTCCGCAGGTGCCGCCGATGTGGGCATTTGGAGTAGGGACGTCAACAACCAACTAATAACGGCAAGCGAAAAATGGCATGAGTTGTTTGAGTTCGGGCGGGACCGGGCGATCACCTTTGACCAATTAGTTCAAAAGATCCACAAGGACGATCGGGAACGCGTCGAAAATGATCTAAGGGTAGTGATGGACGCCGGCGGAAAATACGAGACCGAGTATCGTCTTGTACTGGAAAATGGTGATATCCGTTGGATAGGTTCGCGGGGCAGTGTAGAGCAGGTGGACGGTAAGCCGGTCCGGTTCCGCGGTGCGTCGGTCGATATAACAAGACGTAAGCTGGCTGAGGAGGAAAGCATGCGTGCGGACGACCTCAACACAGCAGTGCTTGCCTCGATCAATTCTGAAATTGCGATCCTGGATAGGTCCGGGGTGATCATTGCTGTGAACGAAGCCTGGAACGAGTTTGCCCTAGGGAATGGCAGTGCCGGTGCAGAGAGCCGTATCGGCGTCGGCCTCAACTATATTGAGGTATGTCAGCGGGCCTCATTAGCCGGTGAGGAAATGGCACAAAGTGTGATCAAAGGCCTCCGCTCTGTACTGGACGGCGAGTTGGCGTTTTTTGAATCGGAATATCCCTGTGATTCGCCAACCGAATCCAGGTGGTTCCGAATGCGGGTCATGCCGCTGAAGCGGGCCGATGGCGGAGTAGTCGTCTCCCATTTAGACATTACCGAACGCAAGCTTGCGGAGAAAGATGCTCACTATCTCGGCCGCAGGCTGATCCACGCGCAGGAGGAGGAAAGAGCCCGTTTGGCGCGGGAGCTGCACGATGATCTGGGCCAGAGCCTGGCACTGCTGTCGATCCAGCTTGAGGTCCTCAAACAGGAACATGACGCACCGCAAAGTGTCAAGACACGTATCGGTGATCTTACCTCTGACCTCCATCAACTTTCATCAGACATTCACCGTATCTCGCACGAATTGCACCCGGCCAAGCTCAACCAGCTCGGGCTCGAATCGGCATTGCGTGGTTTCTGCAGAGAGGTCGCTGACGTCCACGGCATAAAGATCGGGTTTGAGGCGAATGACGTGCCACGCGTCCTGCCCAACGATATTTCTCTGTGTGCGTACCGGATAACGCAGGAATCGCTTCAGAATGTAGTCAAACACAGCGGCGCGAGTTTTGCCAGTGTCGTCATTGCTGCGGCCGACGGTGAGATCCGGATGGTAGTTTCGGATGACGGACACGGCTTTGACCCGGAGACGGCAATGACCGGCAAGTCACTCGGGTTGATAAGTATGCACGAACGCATCATGGCCGTGCGGGGAAGGATCGCCGTGGAGTCGGCCGCCGATGCCGGCACCCGGATCGAGGCCTCGATACCATTGCCCCACGATTAGGGTCCAGAGACCGCATTTGCCGCCTGGCAACCTGTCAGAAATGACAGTTACCACTTCATTTCAATTGCCTCACAATTAGTATCAGAAGCCGTAGCGCCGTTGACGTAACATGATTGATAATTGCGCCCGGTGGCGCAAAACCGATCGGCTTAGGCACCGGTTCAAACGCGAACTGATAACTGAAAGCCCGAGATTTTTATTAAAGTAAGGAGAGTTTGACGAAATGAGCAACAACGATACTAAACACCGTTCGCATCTTCCGATGCCGAATACACAAAAGCCAAGGGCGATAATGTATGACGCTAAAGATCCGGATTCGCATAATCCGCCGATCGAGCAATTGCGTCCGCCTGAGGGGGCACCCAATGTTTTGCTAATACTGATCGACGATGCCGGATATGGCTCGGCAAGCGCCTTTGGCGGCCCTTGTGCGACACCAAATGCCGAGAAACTGGCGGCCGGCGGATTGAAATACCGCCGCTTTCACACGACCGCTCTTTGCTCGCCGACGCGGCAGGCATTAATGACGGGCCGTAATCACCACTCAGCCGGGATGGGCGGCATTACCGAGATCGCAACCGGTGCACCGGGATATTGTTCCGTTCTGCCGAACTCGATGTCACCGCTGGCCCGCACGCTAAAGCTAAACGGTTACAACACGGCGCAGTTTGGCAAATGCCACGAGGTCCCGGTTTGGGAGACCAGCCCGGTCGGACCGTTTGACGCATGGCCGACAGGCGGCGGCGGTTTTGAATATTTTTACGGCTTTATCGGTGGTGAGGCGAGCCAATGGTACCCGTCACTCTATGAGGGCACAACCCCGGTCGAAAATACAAAGACACCTGAGGAAGGCTATCACCTTGTCGAAGATATGACCGACAAGGCGTGCAATTGGATCTCACAGCAAAAGGCGCTTGCACCTGACAAACCATTTTTTGTTTACTTTGCCCCGGGAGCGACCCATGCCCCGCACCACGTGCCAAAGGAATGGGCCGATAAGTACAAAGGTAAATTTGACGAGGGCTATGACAAGCTCCGCGACGTGACCATTGCCCGGCAAAAGGCACTTGGCGTCATTCCGCAGGATTGTGAGCTTACTGCTCCTAATACGGATTGCCCCAGGTGGGACGATATGCCCGAGGATTTCAAACCGTTCCTGCGGCGTGAAATGGAAGTTTATGCGGGCTATATGGAGTACACCGACCATCATGTCGGCCGCATCATCGACGGGATAGAGAAGCTCGGCGTCCTTGATAACACGCTGATCTATTACATCATAGGCGACAACGGAGCCTCGGCCGAGGGCGGCATCAATGGCTGCTTTAACGAGATGAGTTACTTTAACGGTTTGCAGGCCATGGAGACACCTGATTACCTTAATGCCCGGATCGATGAGTTGGGTGGGACGAAATCGTACAATCACTACGCGGTTGGCTGGGCACTCGCGATGAACACCCCCTATCAATGGACCAAGCAAGTCGCTTCGCATTGGGGCGGCACACGTAATGGTACGATCGTTCACTGGCCAAAGGGGATCAAAGCCAAAGGCGAGGTCCGTGACCAGTTCACGCACGTGATCGACGTTGCTCCGACTGTGCTTGAGGCAGCCGGGCTGCCCGAGCCGCAATCGGTCTACGGCATTGCACAGGACCCGCTCGAGGGCGAGAGTATGGTTTACTCGTTCAACGATGCGGCGGCTCCGGAAACGCACGATCTGCAGTATTTTGAGATGTTCGGCAACCGCGGAATATACCACAAGGGATGGACCGCAGTAACGAAACACAGAACGCCGTGGGCGGATATGACGTTGAAGGTGCCGGCCTTTGACGACGACGTTTGGGAACTCTATGCACCCGGCGACTGGAGCCAGGCGAAGGATATCTCAAAGGATAACCCGGAAAAGCTGCACGACCTTCAGCGGCTCTGGCTGATCGAGGCGGCCCGCTACAAGGTGCTGCCGCTGGACGACCGCATGATGGAGAAGATGGATCCCGACACTGCCGGACGTCCTATTTTGATCAAGGGAGACACTCAACTTCTGTTCGATGGCATGGGCCGTCTCTCAGAAAATTGTGTTCTTAGCCTGAAAAACAAGTCGCACTCGGTGACGGCTGAGATCGTCGTGCCGGATGGCGGTGCAAAGGGCGTGATCATATCGCAGGGAGCGAATATCGGCGGCTGGAGCCTGTATGCTAACGAAGGAAAGCTTAAGTATTGCTACAATTGGGGCGGATTTGAGAATTACTTTGTCGAATCGGCAGACGCGATGACACCGGGCGAGCATCAGGTTCGTATGGAGTTCGCTTACGATGGCGGAGGTCTCGGAAAGGGCGGTACGGCAGTGTTGTTCATCGATGGCAGCAAAGTCGGCGAAGGACGGATCGACAATACGCTCGCGATCGTCTTCTCTGCTGATGATGGCTGTGATGTTGGCGAGGATAGCGGTGCGGCCGTTTCTCCGGATTACAATCCGACCGGCAACAGCTTTAACGGCAAGATCAAGGGCATACAGCTCGCGATCGCCGACGCAGCGAACGAGGCAGATCACAAGGTCGATCCGCATTTGGCCATCCAGCTCGCGATGGCTCGCCAGTAGTCGTTCGAGATCGGTTGGGAAAAAGGCAGCGGTCAATGGTCGATCGTGATCATGCATTGGCCGCAGCGACCTTCGATCATCTGCATTCGGTCAAGTGTCCTGTTCAGGTGAGCAGGACACTTTGCCGAAAGCAGCCGGAAACGGTCAAACGCCCGTGCCGGTAGCCGTTTCGACGGCCCCTTAGTTAACGATGGCCTCTGGTGTGTTTGGTAAATTATTAGTTTGGAGAAACAAATGAAATCAAGAATGGTCCTTTCGGTTGTGTTTCTTTTTCTCGTCGCAACGGTCGCCCACGCGCAGAAAATGGTGGTAGATGTCGACAAAAACTTCGATTTTACGACTTTCAAGTCCTTTGCCTGGGCTGCCGGGGCAAATAGCGCCGAAGCCGACGACCAGCCAAATAATTACCGACGCTGTTGAAACCGAATTGAGATCAAGAGGACTTGTGAAAAATGACACAGATCCTGACATTCGGATCGCGGTAATGGCTGCAGCGGACATGGACCTACAGGGGATCGGGCCGACCTGGAATAATGAGAATTATAGAAGCTGGGGCGGTTATGGTAACCCTGCCGCATTGATGAATGTGGCCAAGGGAACATTGCTGATCGACCTCGTTGAAGCAAAGAACAGTTTTAGCGTCTTTCGCGGAGTCGTAAAGAATGTCTTTGTGATGCAGCCGACCGGCAATCCGGAGACGGATGCCAAGCAGATGAGATCTCTCGTCAATAAAACGGTCGCGAAAATCTTCAAAAAGTACCCCGTCAAACCAAGCAAATAGCGTACTGTTCGTTCCTGCCGATCCGCCAAACTGGCACCGGCCTTTGCTTTCTGTAAGTGGGTCGACAGATGTGACCTTTAGAACGTCGATAGCCATAGCGGCCTCTTTGCGTTCCCGGGCGAATGTGTCGCTTATCGAAAGCCCCGCAGGAATAGTTGGGGCAGATTTGCCTACCTGTAAATTCTGCCAGTTACTTCGCCAGATCTTTTCGATCAGAATATATATGATCGGCGTATCGGATTCGGTTTTAGCCATTTGTGTTTAGCGGGGCCGCGGCGGCAGATGATTTTGCTGTTGCGCGAGCCCTCGGCCAAACCCGGCACCCGGCTTATTAATTATTGGAGGGAGAAGTATTATGAGGAACCAAATGTACATGTTTGCTATTTTTAGCATTTTATTCGTTGCCGCGTTTGGCATTGGAACGACAGTTCGGGCCCAGGGAGTCGAGGTGGGCGATGCTGTGGTCTTAACCGGCGAGGTCGTAGCTATTGACCGCGTCGATCGTTCACTGACGCTCATTGGGCCGAAAGGCAATGTCGTCGCCATCGAGGTCGGTGCCGATGTACGAAACTTTGACCAGATCCAGATCGGAGACATGATCAAAGCGGCTTACTACGAATCTGTTGCCATATATGTCGGGCAAAACGGTGAGAAACCGGACGCCTCGGCTGGCCTGGTGGCGGCAAGGTCTGCGAAAGGCGACAAACCCGGGGGCATCATTACTGAGGCGGTCGATGTTACCGCTACGGTCCAGGGGATCGATAAGGCAAAGCGGATCTTGACCCTTGAGCTGCCTGACAGGAGGGTGGTGACAACCAGGGTTGACCCGTCAGTTAAGGCATTCGACTCATTGAAAGTGGGTAGTTCGATCCACGCTCGCTACACCGAAGCGATCGCGATCTCAGTTGATAAACCCTAACGTATAACGAGTTAGTGTTGGAGAGAGCCACCGACGGCGTTATGTAACGCTAGGAGGTAACCTTCGAGAACACACAATTTGCCTGGATCACCCCTGCGGACCGATGGTTCGCAGGGGTGGTCTATTTGAGCGGTTCAGCACTCAGCGGGGTCTACATTTTGATTTTCAACGAGACCCGACCCAGACGCGGACATCCCAGATTCAGCTCAAACAAACCGCGCCCGAGGCAAGAGTATTGATCCCTCGGGTTTAGACGGCAGTGGTGCCCCGATCCTGCTGCCGAACCTGTCAAATCTGACAGTTCCGTTTGCCGGCAATTTGTATGAACATAAATCCCAGCATCGTCACAATAGGCGGCTATAGGATCGATAAGCATTATGAAAACTCAAACTTCAAGGATCTTGTTTTTACTGATCGTTGTGATTTCGGCCGGATCAGTATTGGCACAGGAACGCGGCCAGTACTTGCCCGGTTTTCGCGGACTGAACACGGCCGATCAGCCGCCTCCGGGGATCACCTATGCAAACTATTTTTTCTGGTATCCCACCAGCAAGTTCAAGGACCGTGACGGGGATAAAGTTCCTGTCAATTTCGATCTCAACCTGGTTGCCGACATGAATATTTTTATGTATACACCAAAAAAGAAATTCCTCGGCGCTACATATACTGCCTCGGTCGCGGTCCCTGTAATGAATACGGCTGTGACAATACCCCGCGTTGGTGCAAACCTTACCGCGAGCGCCGCATTTGGCGACATTTATTTTGAACCATTAAGCCTCGGTTGGAAAATGAAAAAGGGTAAGGTAAGAGCGGCCTACGGATTTGTGGCGCCGAGCGGAGCCAAGCGAGTAACCTCAGATTACTGGGGGCATGAGGTGACGTTTGGCGGAGCGTATAACCCGGGCAAGACAGGCCTATGGCAGATAAATGCTTCGAGCGTCTGGGAATTCCATCAAAAGAAACGCAGTCAAGACGTTAAGGTCGGCAACAACGTGACCTTTGAGTACGGCGTCGGCAAGACCTTTGTCAAGAACAAGGGTAAGCAGCTGCTGCAGTTCGGCATCGTCGGTTACTCTGAGTTTCAGCTGACCGACGATACGGGAACCGGTGTTCCACCGGCTACCGCGGGACAAAAGGATCGTGTGCATGCGATCGGGCCCGAGTTTGGCGTCATACTGCCGGCAAAGAAATTCAACTTCCTGGTCCGCGTGCTTCCGGAGTATGCGGCACACTCGCGGACGCAGGGTGTGACCGTGGTCGTCGCGGCGGGCAAATCGTTCTAGGCGGCGCCCGATCGTTTGGTTTGCGGGTGTCACCTGCGCCCGCCGGACAACCTGGATCAAGAGAAAGGCGTTGGTCGCGTTTGGAGACGCAACCGACGCCTTTCCCGCATTTGCCGCTCGCTTATGACCTGTAAATTCTGACAGTTACGTCCAGACCGGCATTACTTTATCGTGATAGGCAAAGTGATGGTCGTTACAAACCAACCTACGTTTGAGAAATGAAGGACATCTTGCCGATGCGTGATCGTGCCAGCAAATGATCGACCGGCGCCGGAGATATAAGTGATCAATATATTGGACTATCCGCCGATCTTATTTTTGGCCACCCTATTACTGATGATGTTCTCGGTGTGGCTCGGAGGTGTCGGCATAAGGCGGGTGAGAACTCCTAACCCAGCTTTTCGGGATGATTTCAGCCTGATCTTGTCGGGGACACTTACACTGCTCGCGCTGATCATCGGATTTACCGTTTCAATGGCTACCGTACGTTATGATCAACGCAAAAACCTGGAAGAAGAAGAGGCCAATGCGATCGGAACTGAATACGTCCGGGCCGATCTGCTGCCTGCGGCGGATGCGGCCAGGGTGCGTTCGCTGCTGAGAGATTATTACGATCAGCGGATACTGTTCTACACGGTCCGCAACAGCGGGCAGATCAGAGAGATCAATGCCCGCACCGCCGAATTGGAGCAAGAGCTTTGGTCAGCGGCCAGTACGCCGGCAGCCACGGACTTGCGTCCGGCAGTCGCATTGGTCGTTTCCGGAATGAACGATGTTCTTAATTCACAGGGTTACGCACAGGCCGCCGCCTGGAACCGGATCCCCGTCGCCGTGTGGCTGCTGATGACTACGATCGCTCTCTTTTGCCATCTTCTGCTCGGCCTGGGCGCCAAGGATATCAAGGCTGAACGAACTCTACTTATTATCTTGCCGCTCGTAACCTCAATGTCATTCTTTCTTATCGCCGATATCGACAGCCCTCGCGGAGGTGTCATTCGCGTATATCCGGATAATCTGTCGGCGATCTCTGAGTCGCTGCGATAGGGCCAGGGCAACTCACGCACTTATTGGTCGGCAGACCTGTCAGATATGACAGTTTCGTAATATTTCCAAATATTGGACAATCTGAGCAATTGACGCGTTTCTGGTTATCTCTGTCGAGTCCGACAAGCGAGGGGCATCATTAATAGTTTCTTAAAGGATTACAGTAGGGAAACCCTTAGATCTGACCTGCTGGGCGGTGTGTCTGTCGCAGCACTCTCCATACCCGTCGGTATTGCTTATGCCGAAATTGCGGGGATGCCGCCGGAATCAGGGCTCTATACCGCGATCATCGCGCTTCTCGCATACTTCTTCCTTGGCGGCGGCCGGCAGGTCATCATCGGGCCGGACTCAGCGACTGTTACACTCTTTGCAACTACGGTCATCGCAGTCAGCGCCGGCAGCGGCAGCTCGGCTCCGCAGATCATGATGATGATCACGGTCGTAGCCGGGGTGCTGATGTTCGTCGCCGGATCCCTACGGCTGGGGTTCATTGCAAATTTTCTATCAAAACCCATACTTATGGGATACCTGAACGGGGTTGCGATCCTGCTGATCGTTGGTCAGCTGGGCAAGCTGACCGGGATCAAACTTGTACAAACGGACTTTTTACTCAAGATATTTGAGGTGTTTGAAAAGATCGCTCTGCTGCACCTGCCGACTCTTATCCTTGGCGTTGTCTCGATCCTGTTTCTGTACATCGTCAAGAAGATATCGATCAAGATACCGTCGCAGCTGCTGCTGCTGGCGATAACTATTGTTGCCGAAGGACTGTTAGATCTCAGATCAATGGGGATCGTCTTTATGCAGCAGATCCAGAACCCCTACCCGAGTTTTATGGTGCCCGATGCCAGCATATTCGTCGCTCACTACACCGACATATTTGTTGCAGCTGCAGCCGTCGTATTCGTTTCATTCTCGGGCGAGATACCTGTGGTCAGGGCGTTTACAAAAAGCAAGCGTGGATTTGACGCAAACAAGGAATTTTATGCTTTAGGGCTTGCCGATATTCTCATCGGCTTTTTCAGGGGTTACCCGGTCAGCGGCGCGGATTCGCGAACGGCGGTTAATGTGGCGGTCGGCGGCCGGACAAAAATAGTAAACATTGTCGCCGCTATGCTGATGCTGCTGGTGGTCCTGCTCGTTCCGGGTCTTTTTGCCAAAATACCTCTTGTCACATTTGGGGCGATCATCATCTTCGCAGCGATCGGCATGTTCAAGCGGGGTGCCGGGTTAGATCTCTTTAAGTCGGAACGTAAAGAATTTTGGGTCTTTTTGGTCTGCCTGGCGGGTGTTTTGGTGTTGGGTGTCTACCAGGGTATCCTGTTCGCTCTCGTCCTTTCGTTTATTCAGTTGGTAGCCGCATCGTCGAAGCCGCACGAGTTCGAATTGGTTTACGACCCGGCCAGTGGATCGGTAACCAGATATGTTGCAGATTCCGACTCGAATGTGCGTGATGACGTTTTGGTATACAGGTTCGGTTCGGCAATGCTCTTCTATAATTCCGGCTATTTTTGCGAGAGGTTGTACGAAAGGGCGGCGGCCAGGGAGCACTTGCGTTATATCATTATCGACGCCGAACCGGTCAACCTTATCGATCTGACAGCGGCAACCGAACTCGGTGACCTGATCAGGGAATTTAACGAGGGCGGCGTCAAAGTGATCTTTGCCCGTGCGAATGAGGCTTTCACGGCGTCGGTCACAGAACAGTTGACGGAGGACGGGGCCGCGCCTAATATATTCTATCCGACCGTCCATTCGGCATTTGAGGGACTTGATCTTAACTCCGGTCCCGATTCGCATGGATAATTAACTTTATTGCAGAACAGGAGATCTTTAGATGATTGGATACGCCATTTCGCCGTGGTTGTTTGCGGCCTTGATGTTTGCTGGCATGCTCATTTTCCTCGAAATTGGGCGTCGCATCGGCGTCCGATGGCTGGCAGTAGCTCCGGATAAGGCTAAACCAAGCTTTGCGTCGGTTGAGGCGCCGATATACGCGCTCTTTGGATTGCTGATAGCCTTCACGTTTTCCGGAGCTCCGGCACGATTGGACACTCGCCGGCAGCAGATCGTCCAGGAGGCCAATGCGATCCAGACGGCATATTTCAGGATCGATCTCCTCAGCCCTGACGCCCAACCGGTGATGCGTCAAATGTTCCGTGACTATGTCGATGGACGGCTGCTGATATATCGAAAGCTGCCGGATATTGACGCGGCGATGGCAGAATTCGCCAAGAGCGGAACCCTGCAGAAGCAAATGTGGACCGAAGCGATCGCAGTTGTCGATGCCCCGGGGGCACATCCTGAGGCCGGCAAAATGTTCCTTCCGGCCATCAACACGATGATCGAAATTACAGAGACACGGCTGGTATCGGCCCAGATCCACCCGCCGTTCGTACTATTCATACTGTTGTTCCTACTGGCGCTTGTGATCTCGATGCTGTCCGGTTTTGGTATGGCGGATCACCCGCGAAAAAGTTGGCTGCATCTGGCCGCTTACGCTTTAATTCCGGTGGTCGTTGTTTTTGTCGTGCTCGAGATCGAATACCCGCGGATGGGTCTGCTGCCCGTTGTGACATCGTTCGACACAGTATTGGTCGATGTGCGGAACAAAATGTGATCGGCGTCATTAGCCGTAGAGCCGTGTCTGAATAATATCTATGAGTCCTCAATCGACCGAAAAGACCGTTTCTGGCCAGTTCCCCCATTTGTCCCTCGTTGAGGGCGGGCTCGTTTACCGGATCTTTCGACTGGCCCGATTATCTAATGACGATCTCCGGCCGACTGCAAAGAGGGTCATTGTGATCTCTCTTATTACCTGGCTGCCTTTGCTGCTCCTTTCCGTCTTTGACGGCAATGCCCGCGGCGCGTCCGGGATGTCCTTTCTTAATGACCTGTCGGCCCATTTTCGATTTTTGGTCGCACTGCCGTGTCTGCTCGCTGCCGAGTCGGCCGCCCATGATCTGATCGGGCCCCGGATCGGGGAGTTCCTGAAACGGAAGATCATCAGAGAAAACGATGTGCCAAAGTTCAATGCGGCAGTCGACTCCGCTCATCGAATGCGCGATTCGGTGCTGATCGAGGCGGTACTGTTGGCAGTCGTATACAGTTTAGGCCTGTGGGTCTGGAGCAGCCAAGTGGCAACCGGAACCCCCAGCTGGTATGCGGCCCCGGACGGCACTCACATTAATTTATCGCTGGCTGGCTACTGGTTGGTTCTGGTTAGTGTCCCTCTATTCCAGTTTTTTCTGCTCCGCTGGTATGTCCGTTTCTTTATCTGGTTTGTCTTCCTGCTGAGGGTCTCCCGTCTTGATCTTAACCTTATGGCGACGCATTCGGACCGGTCGGGGGGCATAGGCTTTTTGGCCCAGTGTGTTTATGGATTCAGCGGTGTGCTTCTCGCACAGGGAACCCTGCTGTCGTCGACCATTGTCGTCGCGGTCTTGAATGAGGGCCGTAATGTGTCTGATTTCAGGAATGAGGCTTTGGCATTGGTGCTCGTATTTCTGGCCGTGGTTCTAGGGCCGCTGGCAGTGTTTTCACCGGCGATGGTACGGGCAAAATGGGATGCTCTGATCGTTTACGGCTCTCTTGCAAGCAAATACGTCGAGGGCTTTGACGACAAATGGATCGGCGGCGAAAATCCCGAAGCCGAGCCCCTGCTCGGAACCAACGATATACAGTCGCTAGCCGACCTCACCAACAGCTACGATGTACTGAAGGCCATGCGCCCCGTGCCATTCGAACTTAAGGATGCCCTTTGGCTGTTGGGGGTGACCGCTCTTCCGCTGCTGCCGCTGGTGTTCTTTGTGTTCTCACCCGAGGAGATCTTAAAGAAACTGATACAGGTCCTGGTTTGACCCTGGTTTTTTGCAGGAACCCTGTCGATCTGACAGTTGTTGCGAACATTCAATTTCGCTAAAAGTGACTGAACTTTTCCGTCTGCTCGGTAACTGATCCTCGATCAAAAGGGGATAAAGTGGCCCTTCTGGCCATAAACCGGGCGGCAGCACGATTTCTTGAACACTGTATAAATTGACAGTTATCAGCGCTCGCGGGTGTTGATATTATTTTAATAAGTTCGTTCTGCAACGGCAATGTAACCGTGTTTTTGATTGCGATGTTATTGGAAAGCAAGGAGTATCAAGAAATGTTGAAGAGACTAATTACTACATCACTGGCGGTATTATTGGCCATTTATCCGGTCTTATTTATTCAGGCGGCGACAATTGACAGTTCCGGCGGGGTAATTGCCCCTGTGGAAGGGGCGATGACAGCGGATCAGCTGGATAATCTGCTGGCTCCGATCGCTCTCTACCCTGATCCGCTGCTTGCCCAGATGTTGCCGGCATCGACCTATGTCGATCAGATCGACCAGGCTGCACGTTATCTGAGAGCAAACAACAACCAGAGCACCGGAATCGACAATCAGAGTTGGGATGTGAGCGTCAAGTCGATAGCTCATTATCCGCAGGTCGTCTTTTATATGAGCGACAAGCTTGACTGGACGACGGCACTGGGTCAGGTCTATGTGTCTCAAGCTACCGACCTTTTCAATTCGATCCAACGCCTTCGAGGTAAGGCGAAAAAGGCAGGCTTCCTGGTGACTTCGCCTCAGCAAACTGTGATCGTTGAGAAAGAGATCATAAAGATCGTTCCGGCCCAGGCCCAGTATATATATGTCCCCACATACAACCCTCAGGTTGTTTATGTTCAGCCGGCGTCGTCTGGCCCGTCAACGGGTGCTGTCGTAGCCGCAGCGGCAATTACATTCACAGCGGGATTGTTGATCGGGGCGTGGTTGAACAACGACTGTAACTGGTATTCGCATTCGGTCTATTACCACGGCTGGCATGGCACGGGTTGGTGGTCACGCTCGGTGTCGGTCGTTCATTGGAATAACAGCTATTATGTAAACTCACGTTATAGTACGGTCCACTACAATACCGCGGTCGTCAATCGCAATGTTAATTACAACAACATCAGTCATTACAACAACGTGAGCCGTAACGTTAATTACAACAATGTGAACGTCAATAACGTTAACAGGAACAATATTAATACCAATAACATCAACCGGAACAACGTTAATACCAATAACGTTAACCGCAACAATGTCAACAATAACAACCTCAATCGAAACGTAAATACAAATAATATCAATAACGCGTATCGGGGAAAGACAAACACTCCGGCTCAGACTCCGGCGAACAGGCCCTCGACACAACAGCGATCCTCAGGCTTCGGCGGCTTCGGAAGCGGCGGAGAGACCCGTGACAACAGCCTGCGTGGGCGAGAAAGCCGTGCGGGCACCTCAGGTGGGGACAGATCACGTCCGTCCCGTGGAGGACGAAGGTTCTAGTTCGGCAAACACCTATAGGAGAATCATTATGAAAGTTTTAGACCAAACAAGACACATTTATATTCGGAGTTTTATTTTGATGATCGCCGTACTGCTCCTGTTTGGCGGTTTTACAACTGTTCGTTCCCAGAGCCAACAGGAAATGTTTGCCAGTCCGGAAGACGCCGTGATGGCACTTAAGACCGCTATCGCCGCCCGTGACCGCACTGCATTGTCGGCCATATTTGGTCCGCGGATAAAAGAGTTTTTGTCCGGTGACCCAGTCGCGGACAAGAGCGACATGGATGAATTTGCTGCCAATATTGCAAAGTCGAGCAAATTGGACGATGTCAGCGAACAAAAGGCTACTCTTCTAGTTGGCGACGATGACTGGCCGTTTGCGGCTCCGATCGTGAACACGGCCGGAAAATGGCGGTTCGACACCGATGCCGGCGTTGAAGAATTGTTGAACCGGCGCATTGGGAAAAATGAGATCGATGCAATGTTTCTATGCCAGGCTTACGCGATAGCTCAATTTGAGTATTTCAACGGCGTGGACCGGGATGCTGATCAAGTTTCAGAATACGCACAAAAGATCTCGAGTTCGCCGGGCCAAAGAGACGGGCTATATTGGGACAGTGTCGACGGTGATGATGATGAAAGCCCTCTGGGGCCATTATTTGCCTATGCCGCGACAGAGGGGTATAAGGCTAACAAGGGAACTGTGCGGACAGCAGCCCCATTTCACGGGTACAATTTCAAAGTTCTCTATAGTCAGGGTACGAGTGCTCCCGGCGGCAAGTTTAACTATATTATCAACGGAAACATGATCGCCGGTTTCGCATTGGTCGCTTATCCGGCGACATGGGGAAATTCGGGTATCATGACCTTTATCATAAATCAGGAAGGCCGGGTTTATGAAAAGAACCTCGGGCCGCAAACTGCGACGCTCGCAGCTGCGATGACCGAATATGATCCGGACGGTTCGTGGTCTTTTGTCGATCTCAACTAGCCGAAACCGGTTAGAACATAACCGCAATAGGAGATCATGGTTACGATCAGTGAGAACTGTCAGAAATGGCAGTTCTTTTTTGATTTTTTCGGCCCCTCGGGCAGCAAGTGGCATACAAGATGGCCGCCGATCTAAAGTCCGCGAATAAATAGTTCTGTCAGCCTGTTAAAACTAACAGTTACCGCACTCTGCCCCTGCTCATAGAATTCACTGTAGACGATCAATTTCTGTTCCGGACGCTGCAGGCCTGCCGGATCAGATGTAATATTAAAACCGGAGAACTTTATGGAAAATATGAACTTCAAACGTGCTATTAGTACCATCTTTGCCGTCGCGATGGCATTGGGCTTTTCCTCGATAGGATTCGCTCAATCGACGGTTACCGAAAACAAGGCCGACTCTCAGTCACCTGTCAGCACCACCAAGTTAGAGACTGAACAGGTCGTCGCGTTATCCCCGGCCAAAAAAGCCCCTCCCGAGGAAAATGTAACGAGCCCCGCATCGAAAGTTCCCGTCAAACAGTCATCTACGGGCAAAGAATGGGAGTTTGCCGTCGCCCCCTACCTCTTCCTTTCGGGGATATCCGGAACTGTTGGTGCAGACGGCCGAACCTTGCCCATTGATTTGAGTGTTGGCGATGTCCTCAGCCATTTCAAGGCCGGGTTTATGGGAACCTTTGAAGCACGAAGAGGTAGACTGGTGATCGTCAATGACCTCATTTGGGTCAAGCTCACTCAGGAGAATGTAACCCCTGGCAGCCTCTATGATACCTCCAAGGTCAGTGTAAATATGACGATCTATAACCCTTCGGCTGGAGTCAGGGTAGCAGAAAGCAAGGTCGGATCTTTAGACATTCTTGGCGGACTTAGAGTGACAAGCGTAAAGAACACTCTGTCAGCTACAAGTGGAATTTTGCCGTCTTTTAGCGTTTCCGCTAGAAAGACCTGGGCAGCACCGGTTGTTGGCGGGCATGGGCTTATGAACCTTTCACCGAAGATCTACTTGTCAACTATATTCGATATTGGCCGTGGATTTGGAACGCATGTGACGGGCCAGGCCTACGGCGGATTGGGCTATCGGGTTAATCCGAAAGTCTCCCTTGTCGGCGGGTATCGGTATCTGAAAAATGATTATAGTGACGACTCCGGTTTTGTCTATGACACGAGCATGCAGGGACTTATCATGGGAGCGAAATTCGCGTTCTAATTCGTGTTCTAAAAGGAAAAATGAGGGTAATTGAGAAGAAGCCGAGGCTTCTTCTCATATTTTTTTTTAAACAATTGGACTGGTCGCCTCCGGTCTCGGCTCAAAAAAATAGGCAGCCTACCCGGCCATTTTCGCAGCGACGCAAATTGGTTGAGATCCACTGATAAAATGCCGGATGGGTGCCTGTCGGAAAATGCTCTGGAGCATCTCTAAATTGTCTGCTGACGATAACCGGAAGGGAGTAAAGGCAAATGTCCCGGGCCGAAGGGTTATCTATACTATCTTGGGGTCGGTCGGTGGAAGATCGCGTTCGTTCTAGTTGTTATCGTTTCCAAACTCACAGCAGCACGATAAAAAGCGTTTGCCGCTAAGCACTGCCTCCATGGCCGCCAATAGATCGGTGGCCATAAAGCGTTTGACCACATAGCCCATCGCGCCCGTCTCAAAAGCTGCCATGACAAAATCCGGATCTTCGTTTACCGTGAGAAATATTATGTTCATGTCATAACCACGACGTTTGATCTCGTGTACTGCCTCGAGGCCATTCATTACAGGCATCGAGATGTCCACAATTCCTATATCGGGTCTAAGTTCTAATGCAGATTCGACAAAGGACAAGCCGTTACCGACAGTTCCAACGACATCATAGTCTTGATCGATCAAGCTAATTATAGTGCGTAGCATCTCCGTGTTGTCATCTGCTAACATCACGCGCATCGGGAGCAGCGTTTTTGCACAATTAATCATCGATCAAAACCTACGATCGACACCACGTTCAGTGTCCGCAAATCAACCTAGCCTAAATGATAAGTTAGCGTATTTGAAGAATAAAGATACTGTCACAATTGACAGTGAGGGCAACAAATTTTAACTACCTGATCTGGTGATTTTGCGTTCGTCCTCTCTTGCGATCGAGAGCCCAATCGCATCAGAACATCGAAGAAAAAATGGGAACCATCAAAAGGCCTTTGTCGAATCCGGGAGGTGTGCTATCGCAAATGACATTAGTTCAGCATTTGACTTGATGCCGAGCTGATCCATCATTGAGTACTTATGGAATGCGACCGTTCGGGACGTGATCTTAAGCGACCGTGCGACTTGTTTCATCGACAACCCTTCGGCAAGCAATTGAAGAACAGCCCGCTGCCGGGACGTCAACTTATAGGGTCCCTTCCGATCCTTAAAGGCCTGAACAAAAGATCCGATCATGCCCTCAGTAAGCGTCGGGGAGGCATAGTAGCCGCCATGCAGGACCTCGCGGATAGCACTGATCAATTCACTACCGGCAGCGCTCTTCAGGACGTAACCCGACGCCCCCAACCGGAACGCCTCGGCAGCGGTGTCGAGATCATGATTCATTGTCAGGTATATGAGTTTGGTTTTAGGCAGAAGTTTCTTTAATTCCTCTCCCAGAGAGATGCCGTTCATCATCGGCATACCGACATCAAGGATGATCACATCAGGCCTAAGGTCCCTTGCATGCTCCAAGAGAGTTGGCCCATCCTCAAATGACCCCACTACATCAAATTCTGGTTCGATCAAGCTCTTGACAGCGTCAAGCAGGAGTTTGTGATCATCAACCAGGATTAGTCGACTACGTAACATACATATACACCAATTGAATGCAACCAACTTACCATACTACGATACACTCGCAAAAGTTATGCCAGCAACTACGTCCTGTCGAAAACAACAAGAAAAGCCTGGATTTCCTTAGCGTAAAGACCGATAGGCCGCCGAAGTGTGATCAAACGCAAGGAATATTGTTGCAAAAGCGCGAGATATTCCGCAAACCATTTGTATTTTGCCGCCCGATCTTGCACTTTTCCAACCGGTGAATTGCGTCGTTATCTGCCCTCGGAAAGCTGAAAAGGACACATATACACAACATTGAGGGTCATTACCTTTTTTGATGTTCATTCACATTGGATCTAAATGCTCTAGTGACGGAATAAAGGCCCAATAAAATGTTGAGGGAACCGAACTTTTTGTGCTCTTTTTGGTAAGGGAATAGCCAACATTGAGTTATAGTAAATTTCGAACTTTTTCCCTTGTCGACGCCGGCGATAAAAGTTTAGAACTAGGCATTTGGCAACCGACCCGAAATTGATGGTGTCGGCCGATTTATTTACGCCGGTGGCCCGCGATCGAAAGGGATGCCAAACCGGGACCCTACAATTCAGGACAAAGATAATGATCAAGAAATTCGTTACATCTATCTTCATCGCATGCCTCACCATTTTTCCGTGCACGGTGTTCGGTCAGGCCGATCCGCCGAAAAAGCGTCCGACCGTCGGACTCGTACTGAGCGGGGGCGGAGCCCGAGGCTTTGCACATATCGGTGTTCTAAAGGTCCTCGAGGCTAACCACATACCTGTCGATTATGTAGCCGGGGCCAGCATGGGTGCGCTGATCGGAGCTTTATATGCAATGGGCATGAGCCCCGATGAGATGGAGAATTTGGTTGGCCGGTTAGATTGGCCGCGGTTGCTGCAGCCTTTGACTGATGTCAAAGACCTCTCGTACCGAAGAAAAGAGGACCGTCTGAATATTCCGGCACCTCTTACGCTCAAGGGGCAGGGCACCGACCTAAAGCTGCCTAACGCTCTAAATTCGGGTCACGAGATCGGCTTGCTTTTTGACCGGTTAACACTCAGGTACGCGTCCGTAACCGATTTTGATGATCTGCCTATCCCGTTCAACGCGGTCGGAACAGATATGCTAAAGGGCGACTCCGTCGTCCTGAGTAAGGGTTCGTTATCGCGTTCTCTGAGGGCCACGATGTCGATACCGGGTGTGTTCGCACCCGTGAATGTGGACGGCAAATACCTCTCAGACGGTGGCCTCGTTGATAACATTCCCACGGACATCGTCAAGGCGATGGGTGCCGATATCGTGCTGGTCGTTAATATCGAATCGCAAATAGGCGGCCGCGAAGTGCTCGAGAGTCTGCCTGGCATTTTGTCGCAGACAATCAATATCTCGACACTGGATAATTCACGGCGAAGCCTTCGTCAGGCGGATTTTATTATTGCACCGGACCTCGGGAATTATTCACTTGCGGATTTTTCGAAAAGCAAAGAGATCACAGAACTCGGTGCAAAGGGTGCCGAACAAAAAATGACGCTGCTTCGTTCCATCGCACTAAACGATACCGATTGGGCCGAACACATCGCCGGGCGTCGGAGCCGTCAACTTCCCAATATTCCGCCTGTGCCGGAGTTGGTTGCCGTTGCCGGTGAAGGGCCGGAGTCGACCGAATTGATCAAGCGTAAACTGGGCGACAAATATGCCGGCCAACCGCTCGACGACAACAGGCAAGACCTACTCTCAAAGGACCTTTCTGAACTGACAGGGACCGAACGGTTTGATTCACTCGATTATCAGGTGGAGACGAAACAGGGCAAAAAGGCATTGGTCATTGGCTCGAACAGCATCAATGGCGGAGCATTCAAACCGACCCGGTTAGAACTCGGTCTGGACGTTAACAGCGTCGCGTCCGACTCGCTTAATTTCAACCTGCTCGCCCGCCTGACATTCTTCGACGTCGGCAAATACGGGTCGGAATGGCGAAATGACGTGCAGATCGGTTCGAGCTGGCTCTTTGCAAGCGAATATTACCGGCCGATCGGCAATAAAGGATTTTTTGTCGCCCCGCGTGTCTCATATGATCGCTACCCCGTCGATATCTTCTCAAACGGCGACAGGATAGCAAGATATGCCTCTCGGGACGCCAGGATCGGTGTTGACGTTGGATATGGCTTCAACAGCCGTAGTGAGATCAGGGCCGGTTACGCGTTCGGTTACCAGAGCGCGAAACGGCAGATCGGCGACCCGGTGCTGCCAAATGTCCACGGCCTGTACAGCACGGCCGGCCTGCGCTGGAACTACGACAGCCTCGACAATACGGTGGTGCCGACACGCGGTGTATTATCGCGAAACGCGGTCAACTATTATTTCAAGAGCCCCGGAGCGGATGGCAACCTGACACAGGCCGAATCCCGAACTAGCGTTTTTCGTTCTATCGGTGACCGAAATATAGTGTTTGCCTTCGGCGGGATCGGAAATTCGTTTGGCGACAAAGCACCGACGCTTCGCCAGTTTACCCTTGGCGGATTGTTCCGCATCGGGGGTTACGGCGCCGCGGAGTTTCGCGGGAGCAATTACCTGCAGGGCGGGATCGGCATTCTGAACAGCCCCAAGATGTTACCGACCATATTAGGGAAAAAGATCTACCTTGGCGTTTGGTACGAAGGGGGTTCCATGTATCAAAAGTTTGCCACGGCCAGTTACCTGCAAAGCGTCTCGGGCGGATCGATCCTCGACACTCCCATTGGGCCGATCTTTATAGGCGGCGGCGTCAACGAGAGCGGGAGTGGCCAATTTTATTTCTCGTTCGGGCACATTTTCAGGTAAGCCGCGACAAGCATTACCTGACTTGTACGCAAATGGCCCGCGGCTTATCCGTGGACCGGACCTACCGCTCAATAACGCGGCAGCGCGATCTTTTTACTTAGGTAGACGCCAAATTCGGTTCCGGATTTAACCTCAGCTTCGCTGCCTTTCTTTAACTTTTTCGCGATAAACCCTCCGACCGCACCAACGCCGGCTCCTATTGCCGCGCCCTTTCCGCCGCCGGCGATGCCGCCGATAACTGCCCCGCCCGCAGCTCCTCCTCCGATGAATTTAACATTTCTATGAGACGTCTTCGATGCGTTGGCGCCGCCTTCGTTATCACTTGAGGTCCCGTTCTCGTCCAAGTCGGTAAGCATTCCTGAAATGACGGCTTTTCGATTGTTGGGCAGTTTGAGTGACGTAAAGCGAACATCGAGACTTCCGGGTTTACCATCTTTTGCGGACGGTACTGCGGAATAAACGGTGCCGTAGATCGTGCTGCCCGCGGGAGCCAATACTACCCCCCCTTTCGAATAGATCGGATCGACAGTCGTTGTGCGAAACGTATCACCCTTATGATTCGTTTTGGAACTTAACTTTTGATTTATCCGGACATGGAAAACGGTTCCGGCCGGGATGGAATAGTATGTAACCTTGGCTTTTTTCCTCTGTGCCGAAGCCGTTTGAACAGCCACGCCGCCAAGAATGATCACCAGCAAAAGAGTCAAATTAAATACCCGTCTGTAATTTTTCATAGTTCGATCCTCAAGTTTTGTTCAAGATATTTTTCAGGCGGGATCTGCCAACGAACGCGATAAACCTCGATCTTATCGCGGTGAGCAGAACGATTGAACCGCCATTGAATAAATAAATAATACAACAGGTACAGTCAATAAGAAATTTGCGGGGGCTTTGATTTTGGGGCAGTTTTATATGACCCAGATCCATCTGCCATTGAGGCCAACTCTTAGTTAAATTCGGCGGCTCGATTGATCAGATCTTCTATGCCCGGCTCCTTTAGGTTGCGGGGCTTTCCAGGGTGGATAATTGATACCTGGCAGCCCTCCGCTGCTTCGACCAATTGACGATAAGTTCCGGCGTCTGCATCGGCAATGTACGCTTGTTTTTCGGGGTTGTAGGCAAACATCCGATCATTGAGGTTAGTGCACTCGTTGCAGGTCGTGCATCGGGCCGTTTCGATGTACGGATCGTCGCCATGCTCTTCTGCGGCGGGCTCGGCGATCAAAGCGACGTCCGCGGCCACGGTTTCCGGCTCTGTAGAAGCTTCCGCTTTTGGAATCTGGGCTGTCTGAACCTGGGCAGCCGCTTCGGCCGTGCGTGACTTTAGCTCTTTGGCAAGCAGACGTTCCGCGTGCGAATTGTGGATACCGCCCAGTTCCTGCAGGCTGTGCCACATTGTCAGACATCGCCTGCGTTTCAAGCAGTGTACGGTCGTCGATAATGGCGCGGCCTCATCGTTACCTCGCCGTCAACGAGCGTGATGAATGGTAATTCGTTGGGCAGGCCTTTAATTTCGGCATGTAAGGCCTCAGAAACCGGAATAAAGTTCTCGTCCCGATCAGACTGCGGGACGATAGCGTAGTGCCGGAAGAAGCGGTCGTCCATCGACATGAAATCCGCCAGCGTGAACGCAAGGTTCTCAGATCCGGCCTCGAGGGACCCGTCCTCGAACAAAAACTCGTGCATTGGCCAATCATCATCAAGACTCGGATTATCGCTGACCGTAAGCCGCGTTGCCCAATCCGAGCCGGCCGATGGGTCATAGATAATGGCCGGAAATGCACGTGACTCCATTGCAGCCGCGGCCACCAGATAAGGCGGCAGATCAGAATTATGGCCGGTCGCTCCCGAAAACACACTGAACAGGCCCGGCCCATTGGACGCCAGTCCTCGAAGCAATGATCCGCGCATCTGGAACAGATGCGACGCGCTCGACTGAAAGACGAAGACATCAGTTAATCCGATCGCCGTGTCGACCAATTGGCGAGCACGCACGCCAAGGGCAACGTGACCCTCAGCGACCTTTGATGGCTCAAGAATGTCGTCTGTGCGAATGAGTACCTTGATCGGCAGTCCCGCGGCTAGAAGCTCGACCATTTGTGCCGTCTCGACAGCATCGAGTGTTCCGGCGTCCGTACAGACCAGGTAGTCGGGTAGTTCGGCAAGTTCATGGGCATCAAGGCCGTTCGCACCAAATCCATCAAATAGGACGTCGTGGACGGATTCGCGATATTCGCCATTAGTCTCCAGGTCGGCGACCGCAAGCGTTTTCAGCAGTTCGACGGCTTCATCATGCCGCTCCTGGTATGCGTCAAGGGCATCAGCGCACCTGAAAAATGTGAAGGAGTAAGGGTCATTCAAGTTCCCTTCGATCGGATAGAACCGTTGCCCTTCCAGCACATCGATAAGGCCTCTGATCCTTGAGCGCCGTTCACTGGAAAGCTCGAAACCCGGCTTTCCTTCCACTAGGATCCGGGACATCGCATTGAAATCGAATGTCGAAGCGAATGACGATCCGACGCCTGCCCTCAGGCGGTCAGGTGCACGCCCGGCCGCTGAGCCCACGGCTTCGGCATCGAGAATGTCGCGGAGCTTTTTAAGCAGCCGCTCCGCCTTCGCCCGGAACGTCTTGGCCTTGCCCGCCTGAACTGAGTTCCACGCATGATAAACGACTCGGTACGCTAATTCTGCATCTGCATCGATCAAGGTTCCGCCTGCGTCAAAAACTGCCCATAAGCGTTTAGCTGAATCCTCGACGGCATCGCCGCTCTCATCCGAAAGTCGGGCGGTTGCGGCAGCCCACATTTCGGCGAGATCGCCGGAGCCTCTTACAGCCAGGTCTCGTCTCAGCTCCATCTCCAATTTGTAGCCGTGGCGGGCGATCCGGTCACGATCGGCATTGTCGCTCAGAGACTCGACCGCATCATCGACGAGACGGCTGAGAGACAAGACGGCCCGTTCAGGCGTCTCGCTGACGTTGAGTATCAGCGGAAAATCATACCTCAGCGAACAGAGGTCACCGACACGGGCAAAAAGCGCGGGACGGTACGAGCCGTCGATCGGCTGTAGTTTCGAACCGTCGCGGCGGCCCGTAAGGTAAAAGGCGATCTGATCTTGAAAATTCGCTTGCATCTCTTTCTTCCTAAGCTGGCCCCGCTCCCTCAGGCCATACAGTGAATTTATCCAACTCAGCTTCGAGTCCGCGTTGGACCATCTCCGTCGTCCGAAGCCGCGGGTCGTGTCTAAGGTCCTCGTAGCAAGGGGCGTCTTTCATCACGATAGAGGATTCCGACCGGGATCGGGTCGTCGCTCGATGCGATCTCGCGGGCCCTGTTCATATCAGCGGGGTCGTGCTCTTCCATCCTCGTATAGATCTTTGCCAGGGACGGACTGATCTCGAGGCCGTCCTCGTGATGGAGCAAAAGGACACGCTGTGGATCATGCATCCATGGATCCATTTGTTTTGGAAGCCATTCAGGGCACCGCTGCACTATCCGGACAAATGAAAATCCTTTATGGTGATATGCCGCCGAGATGACCTGATAAAGTACCTCGGGTATCCAATCCACGACCTGAGCGACGAACGAAACGTTCGAAATTCCGAGAGTGACCGTTAGCGGATTAAGTGCCTCGAGATAAGAGCCGCGTGGCGTTGTATTGCTCTTTGTTCCGATCGGAGACGTCGGCGATGCCTGCTTTTTCGTCAAACCATAGATCTGGTTGTCATGGAGCATCATGGTCAGATCCATGTTGTAACGAACCGCGTGGATCCAATGAGCGGCACCGATGCTGCAGCAGTCTCCGTCTCCGGTATTTACAAAGACACTTAGCTCCGGACGTGCGAGTTTTACCCCCTCGGCAACAGGTAGCGCTCGGCCGTGGATACCGTGAAATCCATACGTATTCATGTAATGCGGCAATCGGCTCGAACATCCGATACCGGATACAAATACGGTCTTTTCCGGAAGTAGTCCCTCGTCACGGCAAAGCCGCTGGACAGCGGTCAGGATCGCGTTGTCGCCGCAGCCGGTACACCAGCGAGGGACGCCTTTCTGGTAGTCCTCGATCTCGTGATGTTCATCGTACATTCTCAGCAAGCACTCGCTGGCGCTGATGGTTTGAGTTGCAGCTTTCATGAAAGTGCCTCCTGGATAACGCGGCGGACCGTGTTCGGTTTTAGGGGCGTTCCGCGGCACTCGCTCCAGCAATCTATGTCAAAGAGATATCGCGACCGCAGCAGCATCGCGAGTGCGGAGTATCGACGATTGGTCTCGTCGATGATCTCGTCGTTGGGATCGTCGCTCCAGTTGTTCTCGATCGTAATTATTTTCTTGAATCCGGCGAGGATCTCTTTTATACCCGGCGGCATCGGTTGAATGAATGTCAGGTGCAGCGACGATACCCGTCTTCCCTCTTCGCGAAATTCCTCAACAGCTTCTTCGATAGCACCTTTCGTGCTTCCCCAGCCAATAACCAACAGGTCGCCGGTCGGATCACCGAAAACCGTTGGCGGCAGCAGCGTTTTTTGCAGGGCCGCAAGTTTTAAGCTCCTGGCACGCATTCCCTGCTGATTGATCTCGGCGTCGTACGCGACGTGGCTGTTTACATCGTGGGCGAGGCCGGTCAGCGTGTGCATTCCCCCGGGCTGTCCGGGAATAAAGCGGCGTGCCAATCCGGTCTTGGGGTCCCAGTCGTACGGTTTTGCTCCTGCCGGAACCGCACTCTGGTCAATCGGCGGGGCCATCCATGCCTCATCGAAAGATGGGCGTGCAAATGGCTGCTGAGACGTCGCGAGATTTGCATCTGAAAGGATGACGACAACCATATTGAATGTTTCGGCGATCTTGCGGGCGGTGATCACTGAATAGAAGCACTCTTCGATCGTTCCCGGCGCGATCACGACTTTAGGAGCATCGCCGTGACTGCCGAATATTGTTGTCATCAGGTCACCCTGCTCGGTCTTGGTCGGCTGTCCGGTGCTGGGACCGCCACGCATAACGTTGACAACGACGAGCGGTATCTCGCCCATGACGGCCAATCCGATCGCCTCTTGCTTCAGCGAATAGCCCGGGCCTGATGTGATCGTCACAGTACACTTGCCGGCGTACGACGCTCCGATCGCGAACGCACACGCTGCGATCTCGTCCTCAGCCTGATGAACAACACCGCCGACCTTTTCAAACACGTCACTGAGGTAATGCGACGCAGAGGTTGCCGGCGTTATCGGGTACATCGCACAGATCTCCATACCCGACGCGAGCACGCCGAGGGCAAGTGCGGTGTTACCGTTAACAACAATTTGGGGCTCTGTCGTTTTGGCTGACGGGATCTCGTATCTGAAGTCCAGGTTGGCGTCTGCCCAGGCAAAACCCGCATCAAGCAGCTCAATGTTTGCATTGATGACCTTTGCCGATTTCTTACCGAAGGTCAGTGCGACCTGGTCACGCGCGATCTGCAGGTCAAGGCTGTAAATATTGCACAGCATGCCGAGGGCGAACATGTTCTTGCCCCTTCTGGGGTCGGCGACATGCTTAAGGCATTCCTCCTCCATCGGGATCTCGTAAACACGATAGCCCGCCGCTACAAGCAGTTCGTAAGTATCAACGTAAGACTTTTTTATGCTCGGGTTTGGATCATTCCTCCACATTGATTCGAGCAGAATTATGGAACCCGGCTTCAGCTCCTTTGACCGGACACGGCCGAGCAGGACCTGTTCGTTGAACGCAACGACCAGATCTGTCTCGTTGCCGCCATTTGTCATACGCTTTTCGCCTATGCGGATGCGGTTGCCGCTCGCTCCGGCGACGCTGCGTGCCGGCGGGCGGATCTCAGCCGGTATGATCTCGACCGTCCATACACCGTTGCCCATCCGGGCGACGATCGAGCCAAGCGACTGGCCGCATTTCTGTGCACCTTCGCCCGAGTCGCTGATGATCTCTACGATATGTTCCTTGAGCCTGGCAGAGACGCGGGTTGCCCGGTTGCCGTTTCCGGTTGGTTCTTTCAGTTTTATTCCGTTGCCAGGTGTCATGATCATGCCGCCCTTACTCGTGTAAAATTGTGTTCGCGAACGTCGATGCCGAACATCGTTTCCGTCCGGTCCACACGCCCAACGTCGCGAATTCCCAGGTACGCCTTCATACCGCGGGCCGCTTTTCGGCCGGCTCCCATCGCCTCGATCACAGTTGCCGCCCCGGTAACGATATCGCCGCCGGCAAACACTCCTGCCATCGATGTCATTAGGTTAGCGTCCGTTTCGATATAACCCCATTTATTGAGCTTCAAATTCGAAGTTTGGCCAATGATGGGGTTGGCGTTGGTGCCTATCGCGAAAACCACCTGGTCAGTCTCGATCTCGAATTCGCTGCCGGGAACCGCCACCGGCCGTCTGCGTCCGGAGTCGTCGGGCTCGCCGAGTTCCATACGGATGCATCGCATCGCGTAAACCGAGCCTTCGCCGTCGTCCAGGATCTCGACCGGATTACTCAGCCAGTGAAATTCAATTCCTTCTTGTTCAGCGTGGTGAACCTCCTCGGCACGTGCCGGAGCCTCCGTTTTCGAACGGCGATAGACGCACGTGACACTCTTGGCGCCAAGCCGTTTGCTGACACGAAGCGCGTCCATTGCGGTGTTTCCTGCTCCGACGACGACCACGTGCTTGCCTAGCGGCAGCGGAGTGTCGACGTTGGGAAATTCACGAGCCTTCATCAGGTTGCATCTCGTGAGAAGCTCATTCGCCGAAAGGACGCCGTTGAGTGAATCGCCGGGAACGCCGAGCATTGTCGGATATCCGGCCCCGGTTCCGATAAATACGCCGTCGAAACCGAGTTCCTTGATCATCTCTTCGATCGTGAAAAGCCTGCCAACGAGGGTATTGCATTCGAACTTCACGCCAAGTTGCTCTAATTTCCCGATCTCGGCATCGACAACCGAATTTGGAAGCCGGAAATCCGGAATACCATATCGCAGCACGCCGCCCGGCTCGTGAAATGCCTCAAAGACCGTTACATCGCAGCCGGCTTTTGCCATGTCAGCAGCACATGCCATTCCTGCCGGGCCGGAGCCAACGATACCGATCTTGAATACCGTTGGTTCGATGTAGGGTAGATTCACCCAGCGATTTTGGATCGCGAGATCACCGACGAATCGTTCTAAACGGCCGATCGCCACCGGTACGAGAGTCTCACCGACGACACACACGCCTTCGCATTGGTTTTCCTGGGGACACACACGTCCGCAGACGGCCGGAAGCAGGTTTGTCCCGGTAATGACGTCGTATGCCCCCCGATGATCCTTTTCCCCGATCTTCTGAATGAATGCGGGAATGTCGATGTTCACCGGGCAGCCGTCAATACATTTCGGATCGGGGCAGAAAAGGCAGCGTGTCGATTCGAGAATGGCCTCGGATTCGGTATAGCCGCAGTTCACCTCTTCGAAATTCGTCGCCCTCACTACCGGATCGAGTTCGCGAACCGGTGTCCGCTCTTGTGGAATACTTCGCACTGTCCGTTTCTTTGCCATCTGGATATTACTCGCGTGACTATAAATTCCTGCTCTGGAAACGCCATCACTTGTCAGCCTGCGTTCCGCATTCGGCACGATTCTGACCAACGCTCTGTAGCCGCCTTCTCCTCCTCTTTGTAACGCCGCAGCCGAACCATAAGGTCGTCGAAATCGACCTGATGGCCGTCAAAATCCGGACCGTCAACGCACGCAAACTTGACCACATCACCGACTTTCACGCGGCATCCCCCGCACATGCCGGTACCGTCAACCATGATCGGATTTAGACTGACCATTGTTTTGACGCCGGATGGACGAGTTGCTTCTCCGCTCGCCTTCATCATTACAGGCGGGCCGATAGCGACAAATTCCTCGATGTCGGGGTGTTTTTCGAGCGCAAGCTTGATGCCGTCGGTTACAAATCCCTTAATGCCGGCCGAACCGTCATCCGTGCAGATGATCAGTTCGTCACAGATCGCACGAAATTTGTCCTCCCAAAAAACGAGGTCCTTGTTCCTGAAGCCGAGCACGCCGATAACGTAAGCACCGTTCTCTTTCCACGCTCGGGCCTGCGGATAGACCGGCGCAACGCCAAGACCGCCGCCGACACACACCACTTTCTTTGCTCCGCTGAGATGGCTCGGCATTCCCATCGGTCCGGCAATGCCGTACAGCGTCGTGCCGACCTGGCACGTTTGCTGCATCTCGAGCGTTGTTTTGCCGACCGCCTGGATGACGAGCGTGATCGTGCCCTTTTCCGAGTCGAAATCAGCAATTGTGAGCGGAATGCGTTCGCCGTCCGAGTGCGACATCACGATGACGAACTGACCGGGCCGGGCAGCCCTGGCCATCATCGGATGGCGAATCTCGAGCAAATAGGTGACGTCGGAGTAATCCTCACGCCTAACGATCTCGAATCGGTCAATGAATGTATCGTTCACGGTTTTCCTTTTGCTTTGCACTGTTCTCATCGAGAACAGCAATTGTCAACAAATGATTTACTTCGCAACCAACGTGCCAAACGCCAAGGTTCCGCCAATACTTGTTTTTGCAGGCAAACATTGGGCGCGTGGGCCCTGTCATCGATCTGCTCGTGGAGTACTTTTGAGAAATAAACGGACAAGTGCGAGATTTTGCACACTCTTTTCCAGACCTTCAGGCGCGTTCAGACGCTGAAGAACCTGTGGCAACCTGCCGTCTGCGTCACGATAAAGTCCACGATCCGGTTGGAATTAGAGATGAATTTTTGGATAACGGGAAAAATAGCGGAAAATAGAAAAGCGGCAGCCGAATCGACTACCGCTAGACTATTGATTAAATTGGCTCCGCAGGTAAGACTCGAACTTACAACCCTTCGGTTAACAGCCGAATGCTCTGCCATTGAGCTACTGCGGAATATCGCCCTTTTGGGCGAACTTAAAGAGTAGAAAGTTCGCTCGGGGTTGTCAAGTATTATACGGGATGTTTGACGAATGTGGGGCTTGGGCTAAAAAATATGGCGAAGGCAGAAAACAAGACCAAGGCGAACGATGTTAAACCGTCTGATTTTGTTGCGACGATCGCGGATGAGCAACAGCGGGCTGATAGCACGCGGCAAGCATAAAACCAGCGGCGGGTGTCTCCACATCAAACGTCTCACCGATATCGACGAAAAGGTGCTCGCCACGCTCATTAGGGACGCATTCGAACATACCAGATCTTCGACATCCTAGCCCAGAAATCGAAAAAGCGTCTCGACTGCAATATTGCGCCCTGACGCCGATCTACTACCCCCTGATAGAGCAGCCCGATTGTGGTCTGTTAAACACTTGAACAAGCAACTTTGTCCAACGGCAACAATTACGATCGTCCCATGTTTATTGAATCTGGCCGTTTTCAAAACGATCATTCAGATGTTTTTGAACCTAAAACATCTGCAGAGGGTCTCAGACAATGTTTTAGGGGCTCTGCAATTTTTGAAGAGGCTGCAAAAAAGTTTTGGAGACCCCGCCAATGTTTTAGAGGCTGTACAAATTGCGGAGAGTCTAAAACTTTTGCGCCGACTCGCTGCAGATGTTTTAGAGGTTTTAAAAGTGGAAAAATGAAAGAGTAACAATGTGAAGAAGGGTACGTGTTTAACACAAATGTATTGACTTGGCTGCAAGTGTGGAATAAGCTAATGGCGAAATCTGTAAACTCAAGTGTTCGAACGTCATCCGACGGTTTTTGCCTGTGGGCAAACAAGGAATCGGATGTTTGTTTGTCTCACAAACTAATGTGGACTTAGGAGGAACAAAAAAACAATGACACCCAAAATAGCAAAAATATTTGTATTGACCACGATCGTTTTACTCGCGATCGGCATGCCCGGCGGTGCATTTGCACAGGTTAAGACCGGGCCTGGAGCCCCGTCGTGGCTTGAGGTGACCAAGGTGACGGTTAAACCTGAAAAGGCGTGGGAATTTGGCAAGTTTATGAAGGACGAATTCAAGCCCGCGCTGGTCAAAGGCGGCGTTAAGCTGAGTTACGCATGGCAAACAGCCATTTTCGGTGACGAATTTACATACTACTTTGTATCGCCGATAGCCAAATTTGCCGATTACGACGGCGACGGCCCGATCGAAAAGGCTCTTGGTAAAGATGGCGTCGGCCCGTTTTATGCCAAAGCAAGCGCTTTGGTAACTAGCGTTCACACGACGGCGATGATCGAGCGTCCCGATCTGACATATATGAGCAAAGACGCCGGCCAGCCAAAATTAGCCGTAATGATCGGCATCAATGTAAATCAGGGACACGAGGCGGATTTTGAAAATTTTATGATTAATGAATATCTGCCGGCCCTGAGAAAGTCGGACGCGATAGCTTTTCTCGCCCACCAAACGGTTTTCGGCGGCGATCAAAACGAATATGTAATGATCGGTATGATCAGTAATTTTGCAGAACTCGATAAGGGCCACCCGATCTCACGTCTGCTGGGGCGTGACGGCTTTAAAAAGCTAATGCAAAAGATGCCGGCTGGTACCATCTCGGAATCAGAGATCAATATTATCAGGCTGAACGAAACGCTCAGCATCATTCCCGGCCCGGCCGATAATAAGATGTAGGGCAGCGGGAGAGATTTTACGTCAAGGGGCACAATGGCTGGTCAGATGAAAAGCTTTTGTGTCCTTTCTTCCTTTGTGGTGCAAACCGAGGGCTTTCTCGTATAATCGAGTTTTCCCTGTTTGGCGGAGACACACATTTTGCATCACGAAC
This sequence comes from Blastocatellia bacterium, assembly GCA_963834975.1. Classification (GTDB taxonomy): domain Bacteria; phylum Acidobacteriota; class Blastocatellia; order Pyrinomonadales; family Pyrinomonadaceae; genus OLB17. Next base: position 249,658 of record CAWIDZ010000003.1, on the reverse strand, counting down.
TCATTGTAATCCTCGATTTTGGTTCGCAATATACTCAGCTTATCGCACGCCGGGTGCGTGAGCAGGGTGTTTATTGCGAGATACATCCTTTTCATCTGTCGCCGGATGAGATCGCGGCGAAACGGCCGATGGGCGTTATCTTGTCGGGCGGGCCGTCAAGTGTGACGGACGAGGGGGCACCGCGTGTTCAGCGCTGATTTTTACGACAAGGCCACGGTTCCTGTGCTCGGCATCTGTTACGGGATGCAGCTGGTTGCCACTGATCTGGGCGGGGTGACCGAACCCGCGGCAAGGCGCGAATACGGGCATGCAAAGCTGAAAGTGCTGAGCGGCAAGACGGCACTGTTCAGCGAACTGCCGTTTGAACTCGACGTTTGGATGAGCCACGGCGACCACGTCACGCGTCTGCCGGACGGGTTTGCAACGACGGCAACAACCGGCGATGTGGTTACAGCGATCGAGAATCCCGAAAAGGGCATTTATTGCGTACAGTTTCATCCGGAAGTTACGCATACGCCGCTCGGGAAAGAGGTCCTGCGAAATTTCCTGTTCGGCATTTGCGGCTGCAAAGGCGATTGGACACCGTCGCAGTTTATTAAGGAAGAGATCGAAAAGATCCGCGAGACCGTCGGGCCGACGGGGAATGTCGTCTGCGGGTTGTCGGGCGGGGTCGATTCGACCGTTGCCGCCGCCCTCGTGCACGAGGCTATCGGCGGGCGGCAGACATGTATCTTCGTCAATAACGGCCTGCTGCGGTTTCGCGAGTTTGAGGACACTCTTGAGCTGTATAAAAATAACCTGCATCTGAACGTTCGCGGCGTCGACGCCTCCGATCAGTTTTACAAGGCACTCGCCGGCGTCAGCGATCCGGAACAGAAACGTAAGATCATCGGCGGCAAATTTATCGACATTTTTGACGCTGAGGCCCAAAAGATAGGCGATGTCGCCTGGCTCGTTCAAGGCACGCTTTACCCCGACGTGATCGAGTCGGTCAGCGTTCACGGCGCCTCTGTCACCATAAAATCGCATCATAATGTCGGCGGCCTGCCCGACAAGATGAACCTCAAACTGATCGAACCGCTTCGTGAACTATTTAAAGATGAGGTCCGCCTCATCGGCCGCGATCTGGGCATCCCCGAAAAGATACTGGAGCGGCACCCGTTCCCGGGTCCGGGTTTAGGTGTCAGGATACTTGGCGATATTACGCCGGACAAGGTCGAGCTGCTGCAAAAAGCAGACAAGATCTTTATCGAGGAACTGCACAGCTTCGGCGTCTATGGCGATGTGTGGCAAGCCTTTGCTGTGCTGCTGCCGATACAGTCTGTTGGGGTGATGGGCGATTTCCGAACCTATGAGCGGACCGTTGCCCTGCGTTCCGTAACCTCGACCGACGGAATGACAGCCGATTGGGGCCGCCTCTCGCACGATCTGCTCGCCCGGGTATCGTCCCGCATAACCTCAGAGGTCCGCGGCATTAACCGCGTTGTTTACGACATCTCATCAAAACCGCCAAGCACGATAGAGTGGGAGTGATTCTGTTAGCAGGAAAAACCGAACGGTAATCCTATAACTTGCGACTAATTTTCCGCTTTCAGCCAACTTGATAAAGTATCGGTTGCCGAGTATCGAATATCGTCGATCTTCCACGCACCTTTGACCTTCATCAGCATAAATTTGATCGATTCTTTTTTACCGAAATTAGTAAAAGTGACGGGGACCGTAGCAGACGTGCCTTTAACCACGCCCTTGCCGATCACAAAATGTTTGATCTCAGTATCCTGTGCGTTGTAAAGCGGGTCGCCGTCAAGCGCTCCGACCTCATCGGACGATGGCGAAGTCGCGTCTTTCCAGATCAGATCACCAAGCATTTTTGTAAAGTATCGGTCGACTAGTGCCCGGCTCTTTTTTTGAAAAAAAGGGCCCTTTTGAGCATCGTGCTTTTTGTACAGATCGGCGACCAACGCCTGCGGCGAACCGGTCTGGGCCAGTGCGGTCCCAGCCATGGCGGAAACGCCGGCAATACAGAAGAACAGTACAAGAGATGGAATAAGGTATCGGTTTTGCATAGTTGTATTTTGCATGCCTAAATTGGTGTCAATCGTACGGTATTTCAGAGCAATCTCAAAACAAATTATCTACGCAGACCCACGGGATGGCAACCAATAAAGACTGATCAACGTTACTTAGCCCGCTTTACCGGAAACTCCTTACCGTCCGCCCGATAAAATACCCCGGTGTTGTAGTTATCATCGTCAAACTCGAATCGGTTTGGTTCCCCATTGTCGGGTGACGATTCGAATGTGTCGCCGCTTTTGAAAAAGAACATCTCGACGCCGCTTCCCTTTGCCCAGCGCACCTCAAATGCCATTTTTACAGGTTTCACTGTACAGGTCGTGTCGCCGACCTGAAACTTACCTTCAAATTCGCCGGGTGTTGAGGAACCTCTGTCCGTGTTGGACGAATAGGCTGCCTTGATAACCGCCACCATGCTGTCGCCCTCAGGCCAAACAATGTCGTCGATCTTCCAGGCAGCTCCGATCATCTTTAGCTTAAAGGTCACGGTCTTTTTCTCGCCGAAATTCGTAAAATTGACGGGAACGGTCGCTTTGTCACCCTTAACATCCGGCTTGCCGATCGCGAAGTTTTTGATCTCGGTATCCTGGGCAGCATAGAGCGGGTCACCATCGAGAGCCGCCGATTTCTTCTTTGGAATTAGTCGCATCTTTCCAGATCAGATCCGCTGTAGCTTTGGTGAAATATTTGTCGACCAATGCCCGGTTCTTTGTTTGGAAAAACGGGCTCTTTTTCGCATCATGCTGTTTGTAAAGATCGGCGATCAGGGCCTCAGGCGTTTGGGATTCGGCACCGCCTGACGTTACCACGCCCGTCGGTTCGGTTACCGCATTATTGTTTGTAATGGCAACTGTATTTACGGAACCATTTGAATTAAGGGCATTGAATGAGCAGGCGGACAAACCGGCTATGAGTAAGGAGAGTGAAAAAACTAAAGCGAACAATTTGATCTTCATATTTTAAATTCCAGGGTCGAGCATCTCACTAAATCAAGTATCCTACGGCAAAACATAGGCCTTTCAAAACAAAAGTGGCAGCCCCGATATGTAATAATGAAACTTTACCCACGTATTGTCAGTAAATTTAACATTCTTACCAATATCATTATGCGGCAAAAACGACATTTCATTCCGAAAATACTTCTTATTTTTACTGTTTGTGGGCACTTCAGCCGCAATGGCTCAAAAGGGGCGGCTGCAGATCGATCATACCGTTTCGCTTACAGATCCGGCGACGCAGCAGTTTCATATATCGACCACGATAAAGAATATCGCGCAGCCTAGTCTCGATCTCTCGCTGCCGACGTGGACGCCCGGTTGGTATACGGTCGAGAACTATTACAAGAACGTCCTTCGTTTCAAAATTACGGACAAGGTCGGCAAGTGGCTGCCGCCACACGATGACGCGAAAACAGACCTGGAATGTCGATACACGCGGCGTTGATGAGATACGCATCGAGTACGATTACAGCGCAACCGTCCTCGCCCTGAACCAGGCAAAGATCACTAATGACTATGCCTTTTTTACCGGCATCGAGCTTTTTCTGCAGGCTGAGGGGCACAGGAACGAACCGAGCACTGTACATTTTTCCATACCCAAGGGCTGGAAGATCATTACGGCCCTAAAAGAAACTTCGGACCCGATGGCGTTTACCGCTGCCGATTACGATACGCTCGTCGACGCCCCGGTCGAGATGGGCAACTTTGATGTTACGAAATTTGAGGTCGAGGGCAAGCCGCACTATTTTGTCGCAAATCCGGCGGGCAAATTCAGCAAGGAAAAGACGGACGAGTTTACCGGGATGCTCGCCAAGATCGCAAAGGTGGACAGCGCGATGTTTGGCGGCCTGCCGTATGACAAGTACTGTTACTTTTACTTTTTCGCTTCGCCCGAATCTAATGCGGGCGGAGCGCTCGAGCATCTGAATTCGTTTGTCGCTTTCGCCCCGCCTGCCGACATTGCGACGCCGGACAGATTGATCGGGACGGCCGCCCATGAGTTTTTTCATCTGTGGAACGTAAAGCGCATCCGCCCCGCCGGGATGTGGCCGTATGATTATTCGCGCGAGAACGAAACGCCGCTGCTGTGGGTGTCAGAGGGGTTCACCAATTACTATGGCGACGTTGCCGAATACCGCGCGGGGCTAAGAACGAAGGAAGAGTTTCTGGAATTTGCCGCCAAGGCAGCTGAGGGTGTTGAGAATAACGAAGCACGTAATTACATTTCGCCTGCCGAGGCCTCGGTTTCGACTTGGGTCGGTTACGATACGCCCGGTCTGCTTTTGGGATCTCGTACTACACACAGGGACAGAACCTCGCGGCCCTGCTCGACCTCTCGATCAGGAACGATACTGACGGCGTCTCAAGCCTCGATGACGTGATGCGGTTCCTGTTCAATGAATACTACAGACATGACAAAGGCTTTACGGACGAGGATATGATGTCGATCATCAAGATCCCGACAAAAAAGGACTATCACGACTTTTTCCGAAAATATGTTGATGGTACCGAGGTGCCTGATTACGACACGATCTTTGGCTATGCAGGTTACAAACTAAATAAAGAGAAGGGCCAGGACCCGTTTTTTGGGTTTAACGCCCGGTTCAGAAATAACGGTATTACTATAAACGCAGTCACGCCCAATTCGCCAGCGGAAGCGGCCGGGCTATTGGCAGGCGACGTTATCGAAAAGATAGACGGCGAATCGGCGCAACAAGTGAAGTTTCAAGACCTTGCCGGGAAGACAATTAAATTGGCAGTCAATCGCGACGGCGCGCCGATGGAAATACAAATGAAAGTCGGCTCGCGTGAAGTTACACACTATCAACTGAGCGAGCTGCCAAACCCGACCGCCAAACAGCTTAGGATCCGCGAGGCCTGGCTCAAGCGATAGATCGATGGCAAACGATCACGCCGCAATGGTTGAACTTCGCGACGTCAGTTATGAGATAGACGGCGTTGCGATACTCAACGATCTGGAACTTGAAGTCGCCAAGGGCGAGATACTGATCCTGCTCGGCGAATCCGGCTGCGGCAAAACAACCACCTTAAAACTGATAAACCGCCTGATCGAACCGACGTCGGGCGAGGTGCTCGTCGAAGGAAAAGCGACAACGGCCTGGGACCCGATCAGGCTAAGGCGGCATATTGGCTATGTGCTTCAGGAAGGCGGTCTGTTCCCGCATTTTACGGTTGCCGAAAATGTCGCCCTGGTTTTAAGGCTGGAGAATTGGGATGCTGATCGTAAGCAGGACGCGAACTCGCGAGATGCTGGAACTCGTCGGCCTCGAACCCGAGAATTTCGGTGACCGGTATCCGCACGAACTCTCAGGCGGCCAGCGTCAACGCGTAGGTGTCGCCCGGGCCCTCGCCTCTGATCCCGACCTGCTCCTGCTTGATGAACCGTTTGGAGCTCTCGACGCCATCACCCGCACCGGCCTGCAAAAGGAATTTGCCCGCCTTGTCCGCGACCTCGGCAAAACTGCCATCTTTGTGACCCACGACCTGCACGAGGCAATGCTGTTGGGTTCGCGGATCGCTTTGATGGAAAAGGGCAGGATCGTGATGATCGATGACCCGATTGGTTTTCGGAATTCGGATCTGCCGCTCGCAAAAGCATATCTCGCAACAGTGGAACTGTGAGTTTTTTCGAATTTCTAAAACAAAACTGGCCCGAACTGCTGACGCTGACCCGTGAGCATATTTTGCTTGTATTTATCTCGACGGGCTTTGCGGTACTTATCGGCGTGCCGTTGGGCGTTTTACTTACACGCATCAGATCGCTGCAAACGCCGGTCCTGGGTTTCGCCAATATCATGCAGACGGTTCCGAGCCTGGCTTTGTTTGGGCTGCTGATACCGATACCATTTATCGGGGGGATCGGTGCGAGGACCGCGATCATTGCGCTCGCCCTATATGCTCTGCTGCCGGTTATCCGCAACACGGTGACGGGCATTTTGGGTATCGATCCAAAGATCAGCGAGGCTGCCGTTGCAATGGGGATGACCGGTTGGCAGCGTCTGCGGATGGTCGAGCTGCCGCTGGCGATGCCGGTCCTGCTCACCGGGATCCGCGTGGCGATCGTGATCTCGGTCGGTGTAGCTACCGTTGCGGCGGCGGTGGGTGCGGGCGGCCTGGGGACCTATATTTTCAGGGGACTGCGCCAGAATGATAATAACCTGCTGATCGCCGGAGCGTTGGCTTCGGCGGTGCTGGCGCTTGGGGCAGACTTTGCGGTCGGGCAATTTGAAAGGTCATTTGCGGTCGGTGTCCGTGGACCATCCGCCGCGACGCGAAAGGTTTTAGGCGGTGCCGTCGCCGCGTTATTTGCCGCTGTTATCGGGATCAGCTTTCTGCCCGGCGTTGGTTCACCGGATGCGCCGGTTCGCAGCGAATCGCCCTTGAGCGGCAAGACGATCGTCGTCGGGTCCAAGGACTTTACCGAATCCGTCATACTGGCCGAGATACTTTCGCAGCTGCTCGAGCAAAGCGGTATTACAGTGACCCGGCAATTCGAACTCGGCGGCAATCTCGCCCACGAAAGCCTGTTGTCGAAACAGATCGACGTCTATCCCGAATACACCGGCACCGCATTTACCGCGATACTCAAGCATGATCCGATAACCGACCCGCAGGCCGTTTATGATCAGGCCAAAACGGAATACGCGCAAAAATTTGGATTGGCGATAAGCCCGCCGCTGGGCTTTTCGAACGATTTTGCGATCCTGGTCCGCGGCGATGTCGCACGTAAGAACAACCTAAAAACGATCTCTGACGCTGTGCCTCTCGCAAAAGGCTGGCAGGCCGGATTTGGCCAGGATTTTATGTCGCGTGCTGACGGCTATGCCGGATTTACAAAAGCCTATGGCTTTAACTTTGCCAAACAGCCGCGTGAGATGGACCTCTCATTAACGTACCGGGCACTGCAGTCAGGCGAGCTCGACATCATCGCCGGCAACTCGACCGACGGGCTGATATCGGCTCTCGACCTATTTCAGCTCGCGGATGACAAACACTACTTCCCGCCCTATCAGGCCGTGTTCATAGCCCGCCGGGAAGTTATGGAAACCTTAAACGACCGTTTTGAAAGATTGAAAAACGCGATCTCGACCGACGAGATGCGGCGGCTAAACTATGAGGTTGACGGCAATAAACGTTTACCCAGCGAGGTTGCCGCCGAATGGATCAAAAAATATGGGTCCTGACCCATGAAAACCGACGACCGGCACCACTCACGCTGACCGCTCACAACTCAAACCACAGTCTCGTTCGAATAGCCCGACCGGCCGAGTCGGGTTGACTGGGCATAGACACGATATCGGTAAGGCTTGCCCGGGATGACCGTTTCCAGTTTAAATTTTTGCCTGGTCGTCGTGCCTATCAGACGGTATTCGCCATCGATCTTTGCCTCGATGCTATAAACTACGCGTCCCGGCGTGTTGTTGCCCGAATAGACGAGGATGATCGAGCCGTCACTTTTTCGTTTGACGGCAAGCCCGGTCGGCGTCTGCGGCTTGACCGGTGCATGAGGAGCAGGCGGGTCAAAGCCGACCGCATCATATTGATCGTCCGGGGCCTCGATCCCTGACATCGTCGATTTCAGATTGGCGAACACCCTTATCAGCGTCTCGCGGCGATCGCGGCCTATCTCATTGCCCTCCATATAAGCGGCACGAAGCTTGACCTGTTCCTCTGTCGCCGTATCGAGCCCGTCCGCTGCGGCCGTCAGAGCCGCCACGATCTCAGCCGCCTGTGCCGGCGATAGCCCTGTTATCTTTCCATCAGTGATGGCCGCGATCGCGCTCCTGGCAAAATCGACGAGGTTTGCTTTTGACAGGTTTCTGGGATTCATCTACTTTGTTCTCCTTCTCTTTAAGTTCGGTCCTGAAGTGAAGCCGTCAGTCCTCAACATTTCGCAACGCCGCGCTTCTTAAGCCTCACCCGGAGTGTTGCAAGTATAGCACAATGTCCTATATATAATGCAAGATAATAATGTTCCCTCCAAAATGGCGGTCAACGGCCAAAACTCGCAGTTCGTCACCAAAACCCGCAATTCCGTATCCGTTTTCCGAGTTGTGGGTCCGTATTCCGAATTTCGGGCCAAAACTCGGAAAATGAAACGCATATTCCGAATACCGGAGCGCCACTCCGAAAACCGGTATGAATTTCAGAATTCCAAACAAAAATTCCGAGTTTTTATCCAAAACTCGGAATTTCGCATCAAAACTGACGTTGTAAACTCTCTGGCAGTACGTTCAATGCTCAGGTAACTTATTGATATTACAGGCATTTAGCCGCCCGTCCGATCCAGGCCAGAACCGGGAGCGGCGGATTCTTGACTATCGAAAATCAGCCAGATAACCTGCCAACTCAGTCTGCAGGTCCTTATTTCGGTTGAACCCGCGATGCTCGATCAGGGTAAGAAGTTCGCGGGCCGATTCGATCTGAGACTCTGATGCATCCCGGATCAGATGTTGTAGGTCGATAACGTCCTGTAAACGATCTTTTCTATTAGCCGATAATACCTTTAGAGCGATCAGCGACGGGATAGCGGCCACCAGGACATTGAGCCCTGTAAAGATCTCGGCTTCCTCGGCCGCGGCCACCACTTCAGATTCGATCCCCGATGATGCAAACAGAAGATCTATGAACATGACGACCTCACCTTTTGAGATCAATCTGACCGTCGATAGGCGATCTGTCTCATCCTGTTCGATGACCGTTTCGATCGCATAGCCTGTTCGCGACAGTGCGAGAACAATCGATTCTGCTTCGCTGTCAGACGCTACGGCAACCACCAGATCGAGGTCTTTGGTAAAACGTTCGACGGTCCTGACTGATACCGCCACGCCGCCGACCACGGCGAATTTTGCACCGAGATCGCGGAGTCTGTTAATTGCAGCTATGGAATGTGATTCTAAATGGTCGATAGGCCTCGAACAGTTGAGTCTATTTGAATCGGGAAGGATCGCCGATCCGTCCAACACCGTCACCGAAAGGAGCTCCGGGCCGGTCCATATACCAGCGGTTCAGTTCAGCAATTATTTCTTGCGGTGAGATGGACGGGTTCTTGATCTTAAGCTTATTTACAAAAGCCCGCTCTGCAAATTTCTGCAGATCTGAGACCAATTTCATCTGTGCGACAAAGCTTTTCAATATACCTATTTTACCATAGTTTTGGAGTCAAGTTTGCGTCCTTTTGCCTCGGTTGATTATCTATTCGGAACACATCCATCCGGCCGCAACCCACCATCCGAAAACCCACAGATCTGTCAGCCGATCATTCTAATTGGTCTTTAGGCTGATCGACTTTTGCTCTGGTCTCTAGCTACTCAGAAAAATATCGCCTCAGGACTTTGGACGTTGCCCGATCAACAATAAACGTCGTTTCCTTCCCAACGGAATTTTCACCTCCAAGCGGGTATGGATCATTCTCCTGGGCGTTCGGGCTAAATACGACATAAATTCGTTTTGGTGTCATTTGAGCGATTACGTGGTAGTTCTCAAAGTTCTTCTTTTCTGGGGGAATTGAAGAATCATCATTAAACGCCTTTTCAGCAGCAAAGAGTGCCGATAAAACTTTGCTATCCAACTCTGCAACTATTGGCACTCTAGAAAGATCGATAAGTGGCTCCAGAACAGGTGTGGTTTGGCTCTCGGATAAGGGTGTGGGGTTGTCTGCCGTTAAATTCTGTTCCTTAGCCAACTTAGTTTCTTTTTTTGATATTTCGAGCGATGGTTCATCACATCCAATAGCCAATCCAACAACCAGTATAAAAAAGTAGATATTTTTGTTCATTTCACCTCCTATTACGGTCTAAGCCCAATGACCCTTCCGCGGACAGAATCCCTAATAGATGCGGGAATAAACTTTAGAATCGTGCCACTCGGTGTAATTACATAGCCATAAACCGTACTGCCATTGTCCATACTCAACTTGTTTGCGTAACTTCTATCATAGGGCGAAAAAGTTTCGTCAAAATAATCAGGACCACTTTCCGCTCCGTGTGTGTGCCCACAGAAGAATAAGTGTCAGGCCTTCGATTCTGCGATATTATCGCGATATCGGGATTGGACCAAGTCTTTGGCATAGGGGTCAGAAGAATAGGGTCACGCCTGCGTATTTGCGGTGATCTTGGGGATCGATGGAAGGGCAGTTTGTCCTTTTGAGGGCAAAGCAGCGAGAGGAACTTCTCGTGGTCGTCGTCCGAGTGAAAAATGGCCTGCCGATCATTACCGCGAGTAATGACATGGTACAAACCTCCCTCGATCTCGATCCTAGGCTTTCGTGCCATTGATCAGAATTCTACTGCGGAACTTCAGTTTTTCAAAAAAATATCGCAATTACGCCGGCGTGACCCCCGTCCCGGTGGACTGAACCCGTTTGCACTAAAGAAGTGAGATACTGCCCCAACTACTTCTTGTGCCGCTCAATTCGATGACAGGTATTGGTCGACTCATAGTAATAAATATGTGTGACCTTTCCGTCCTGGACCTCATACACAAGTCCCGATTTGTGATTTGAATAAGTGTAAACATCCGGAAGATGACTGTTGCGGGTCTTCGTAAATACCTTCTTATTCAGCTTCAAATCTTTCAAATAGAGATCGTAATAAATTTCAATGTCAACAAACTGAACGGTACCTCGGGGAACCAGGCAGTCACATCGTTTTATCTCTTCGCACTGAGTTTCAACATACTTGATGAAAACCCTTTTGTCATCAAATTCATAAAACCCGCCGGCATTTGGATGACCGAGTGTTTTCTCGATTTGTTCCTTGGTAGTGACCAGCGGAACAATACCCTTCCACGACTGTTGGCCGCAAGTGAGAACTCTCGAAGCCGGTATTAATAGTACGAACACTACAAGACAGAACAATTTTTTGTGTTTCATATAGCTTGGGCCATTACTTCTTATAATTAGAAAGGAGGTTTGGACCTTTTGGTACAAACGTTATAAACAACATTATGCCAGTATGCACTCCACATAGTATCTCCGCCATCATTCTTAAGTTTCTGCCTCTGCTGTTTGGTTAGGCCGGGCACATCAAGCGGATAAACCAATGGTTCGCGTCGATAAGCAGGTAGGGCATTAGGATCAGAGTCCTGGGCATTCATCTGAGCCAGCTCCGGCTCCTTTTTCACGAAATCGGAAAACTCCCGGTCAGTGTATTTACGATTTTTTCCGGCCAGGTGTAGTATCTCATCTACGGCTCCTACAATATCTGAATGCAACTGTTGTTTGGCAGTCGGATTATTCGATAATGGCGCTAAAAATATTTGCGCATCTTTACCTTTGAAAGTCCCGGTGGCCGTTCCGTAACCTGCTGACCCTTGGGGTGTTACTCTTGTAAAACCCTTTTGTTTGATCACAAGATCCAATAATTTCGTAATGTCTCCTCCCTCCACCAACGGGTTGCCCTTATTTGCGACTCCGTTTAGAAGCTTGCGAATCAGGTCATTACACGCCGGATCGTCCCATATTTTTTCCACGGCGGCTTTTAATTCCCGGCAAATCGAATGGCACCGGGGTCTGCGGCTCAAACGGAACATCCACGTCAAGGTCCACTAGGCCATCGGTTTGTCCTCCGTCTTCTTTCTCATATAAGTTTCGAAAAACACTAAACTCACCGGCGGCAGATTGGCTTGTCAAACTCCAGTCAACGTAACCTGCATCCGTTGCAACTTGGTGGAATGCATCATGACAATGCTGTTCAACGCCGTTAACGTAGCAGGTAGCCTTAGGCACACTTCCATTTTCGCCAGCTTCGTTGTCGGGATCATCATAACCTTCCATATCGCATGGATCTGTGGGCTCGCCATCATAGCCATAGTCGCAATCCAAGTATCCGGGCGTCTCAACAGGGTAAGGATTAGCCGCTCCTACCGCTGCCCCGAACGGGTCGACCGTCGCGTCGCCCTTTAGAAATTCAAGCCCAGATGTGCCGGTTGACTGGATCAACAGTTCTGAATTCTCCGAGCCCCCAGGATCAGGCAACTTAAGAAAAGTTGCCTCGGTTGCAAGCCCATTGTCACCAATAAAGATCATCCTGCGTTCCGCCAATTCTCCACCATTCGCGTAGATTTTTGTTCGCCTTTGAAGACCGCCGTCGTCTGGCCAGTCCCAAACTCTACATACTTCCTTGTTTAATAATGAAGAAAACACCCTGAAGTCAGATTTCTGAATTGTTGGGGTGTATTCTTTGGCAATTTTGACCGCATTACCGGTCCCATAGGAATTCGGGGTCAATCCTGTAATGTTGCAATAATCCTCAACTCAATACGGAACGAATTGGTTGCTCGCCGGGAAGCTGAATGAGAATTGCAGGATTGACCCCCAATCTTTCCTCGCCGGGAAGCTGAATGAGAATTGCAGGATTGACCCCCAATCTTTCTCCATTCGTACGAATATACTATAGAATACAAGCGTTATATGGACAGCAATTTCAACCGCTTCTTCGCTGGGTTGGCCGCGATGGTACTTATCTTGTCGGCGGCGGCGTACGGCCAAAAGGCCAAGCCCGACCCTGCGATAACGGCGATGTTAAAAGAGGTCTCGGCGAAGAACATCGAGGTGTCGGTACGCAAGCTGGTTTCGTTTGGCACGCGGAACACGCTCTCGTCGCAAACGGACCCCAAGCGCGGCATCGGGGCCGCACGCGATTGGATCTACGGCGAATTTCAAAAGATAAGCAAAAACTGCGGCGGCTGCCTCACGGTCGACAAACAGACTTTCATTCAGCCAAAAGCGGCCCGCGTTCCGCAGCCTGTTGAGATCACAAACGTCTGGGCGGCTCTGAAGGGGACGACCGACCCTGATCGGGTATATGTCGTTTCAGGACATTACGATTCGATGTGCAACCTCGACGCAACCGATACCACATGTGACGCGCCGGGAGCGAACGATGACGCATCGGGCGTTGCCGTCGTGCTCGAATTGGCACGCGTTATGTCAAAACACAAATTCGATGGGTCGATATTCTTTGTGGCCGTGGCAGGCGAGGAGCAGGGCCTGCTGGGCTCAACGTATTTCGCACAGGAGGCCCTTGACGTTCAGATGCCGATCGAGGCGATGTTCACCAATGACATAGTCGGCGGCGTGACGACTTACAAAAATGCACCCGACCGACAGACGATCCGCGTCTTTGCCGAGGGCGTGCCGTCGAACGAGACCGAGGAGGAAGCGAAACAGGCGGCAGCGTGGGCGGCGAGAACGACAGCCCTTCGCGGCAGCTTGGCCGCTATATCAAAGAGATGGCCGACATCTATTCGCCCCGTTTCAAGGTGACGCTCGTTTACCGCCGCGACCGTTTTGGCCGGGGCGGCGACCATATACCTTTTCTCGAACGCGGCTTTGCGGCCGTCCGCTTTACCGAGCCGCACGAGGATTACACGCACCAGCACCAGAGCGTGAAAATGGTTGACGGCAAGCAGTACGGCGAACCTTGGAATTTGTCGACTTCGGCTACGTCGCCAATGCCGCCCGCATCAACCTCATCGCCCTTGCCAATCTCGCCCTCGCACCCGCAAAGCCGCAGAATGTGACGATCGTGACTGGCAAGCTGACAAATGATACTGAGTTGAATTGGGATGAATCGAAGGATGCCAATCTCGCCGGCTATGAGGTCGTTTGGCGTAAAACGACCGAAGCTTTCTGGACGACACTTCGGGCTCGGCCGAGAGAGTTGTCACAGTCTTCAGTGCGAGCAATAGAATAGTGGAAAATCCTAGCTACATCGCCAAGAGATGTCAAAAGACAATTACTTCTTCGGCGTTCGTGCCGTCGACCGCCAGGGCCACAAGAGCCCGGTCGTGTTCCCGCGTCCGGGACGATAGGTGCGGCAACCAATACTAAATAATTAGCTTGCTTATTTATTAAAAACACTGTAGTGTAGGAATTTGATAATTCCGTATCTCTTCGTCGACGGTAAACTCGATCCTATGTTGGATCGTAATTGATAGTTCGAGAAACGGTTCGTTTATAACTGTTAGAAGAGGTTTCCCTAAAACGGAGACCCCTCGAACGTGGTTCCTTCCTTGCTACCGTTACACTGAAGATCACTCCTCGTTAGTAGCTTCTTATTACATCCTGAAGATATAGGCCTGAGTTCCAACCTTAGTTGGCTGTCCGTTTGTGTATGCGCTTTGTGCCATATCAGCAAACCAAAGCCCATTTTGTGAGTTTAAGAACCATGCCATTCTTCCGTAGATAGAGATTTATTAATTACAAATGACATTTAAAGATTTAGGCTTGCTGCCGTTTTTTACGGACAAGTGCGAGCAATTGGGTTATACCGAGCCTACACCCATTCAAAAACAGGCAATTCCGGTTCTGCTTCAGGGCGGCGACATTATCGCCTGCGCCGAAACAGGTACCGGCAAGACGGCGGCATTTTTGCTGCCGATCTTACAGATGCTGGGCGATAACAAAGGAAAACCCGGAACGCGTGTCCTGGTGCTTTCGCCGACTCGCGAGCTGGCTAATCAGACAGAAGCGTTTTGCCGGCAATTTGCGCCGAAAGGCATCAGCTGCACGGCGATCATCGGCGGTTCCGGATACAAGCGGCAGATGGATTCGCTGCGACGCGGTGCGAATATTATAGTCGCAACACCGGGCCGGCTAATTGATTTTATGGATCAGGGGCTGATCAACTTTGCGAGCCTTACGACCCTCGTCCTTGATGAGGCTGACAGAATGCTCGATATGGGATTTCTGCCCTCGATCAAACGTATCGCCAAGGTGATACCGGCGAAACGGCAGACATTATTCTTCTCGGCAACCATGTCGCCTGAGATCGAGCATATTGCCTATTCGATGCTTAAGGATCCGAAGTTTATCGAGGTCAGCCCGCGCGGAAAGGCTTCGGGCCTGATCGTGCAGACCGCATATCCGGTGGCACAGCAATCAAAAATGCCGCTTCTTCTGGATCTGCTTGTCAAAAGAAGATTTTGACCGTGTTTTGGTATTCACCAGAACGAAACGCGGTGCCGACCGCATTGCCCATATTTTAGAAAAACGTGAACACAAATCGAACCGTATCCACGGCGACCGTTCGCAATCTCAACGTGAAGCAGCACTGCTAAGTTTCAAGTCCGGTAGGACAAATGTACTGGTTGCGACTGATGTTGCGGCCCGCGGGATCGATATCGATTCTGTATCACACGTGATAAACTATGATATACCGGAGGCGCCCGAGGACTATGTACATAGGATAGGCCGTACGGGACGCGCGGGAAATATGGGAAGGGCGATCACTCTTTTCACCATCGCGGAAGAACACTCGATGCGAGCCATCGAAAAGTTAACCGGTGAAAGAGTCGAGCGGGTTGTACTGCCGGATTTTGGCGGCCACCACACCGCTGAGACCAGTCCGGTCAAGAAATATGCCGCGCCGGCCCGTAAGAGATTTCGCTCATTTGGGCCGCGACGGGGACGATAAAATTATGGTAGTAAAAACAAAAGCAGAAGCATTTACAGTTGATCAGTCGGTTGAGATGATGTGCTCGGCTTGTGATCTGGAACAAAATCACAAGATCCAGTCAGTGACCAAACAGGGCAAGATAACCAGCGCGATGTGCGAGGCGTGCGAAACGGTGAGTAAATTCACCCGGGGTGTAAAAACCTCGATCGCCATGGGAAACGGAAAAAACGCTTCGCCGTATGACCGAATGCGAAAATATCGAAAGGGCCAGGCGATGACACACAACACGTTTGGCCACGGCGAAGTAACCGCTGTTATCGAACCTCAAAAAATAGACGTTCTGTTCGGCGACCAAACCCGGCGTTTGATACACGCTCAAAACTAGATCAGTAGTTCGGCACAAAAAAAGGCGGCTCGAAGGTTCGAGCCGCTCTATCTGTTTCTATGCTGTTGGTTTATTTACGGCCGCCGCGAAACAGCAATCCTAACACTAGCCCGACCGCTGCCGAGATGAGTATTGTTTGACCCGGCTTTTGCCTGGCAAACTCTTTTGCGTCCTCGATCAGCTCCTTAGGCTCCTTGCCCTGAAACTCCTTGAGTTTGTCGCCGGCCTGCGAAAATTTTTCACTCGCAAAATCCTTTGCCTTTTCGGCCGCGTCCTGAATTTTTTGTCCGTATTCCTGTGCCTGCATCTTTATATCCCCCAAAAACTCGTCGTCCGTTACCTTATCCGCCCCGTCCGTAAGTGGAACCAAGCTCTGCTCTAATTCCTTTTCTGCTTTCTTAACTTCTGCTTCAAAATCTGACATCAAATTATTCCTCCCAATGATAGCCTCAATTTACCACACGCAAAACAAGCGTCTCTTTCGGATGATTGCCGCCCGCTCACCAGTTGTAACGAATTTTCAATTGCTATTGTTCTGACTTTTGATCATCAAACGTAACCCTCGTTTGTATCGGTTGACAAATTCGACATCAAAATGAGAACCTAGAAAAATTAGTAAGTAAGCACTTACTTATATGGGAGAATTTTTTGATCAACGATATATCCAAATGTGACAGCTCAGGCCGTATGACGGGTGACGAACGCCGCCAGCAGATCTTGATGACGGCCGTCGAACTCTTTTCCCAACGCGGATTTAAGGGCACAACGACTAAAGAGATCGCGAGGGCTGCCGGCGTTTCCGAGGCAATGGTCTTTCGGCATTTTGAGAACAAGGATGCGCTCTACGACGCGATCCTCGACACTAAGGGCTGCCAGGACGGGGTTCGCCGGTTCCCGTGGGAGCAAAATGAGACGCTCAAACTAGCGATATCGCAAAAAGATGATTTCGCCGTATTTTACAACATCGCTCTTGATGCATTGAATAAGCATCAGGCGGACGAAGCATTCATGCGGCTCTTGTTCTATTCGGCGCTCGAGGAACATGACCTGGCGGAACGTTTTTTCAACGAATTCATCGAGCGTATCTATGATTTTATTGGCAGTTATGTTCAGCAGCGGCAGTTGGACGGGGCGTTTCGGGAAATGAACCCGAAGATGGCGGTCAGAACCTTTCTCGGTATGATCATTCATCATTCGCTGAACAATATTTTGTGGGATAAGAACCGGATCATTCTGGATATCCCGAACGAGGAAGCTGCGAGGAATTTTGCCGAGATCTTATTGAATGGGATCACGTCGTTAACTGCGTCAAAACGATGATCAATATGAAAGACAAGAAAATACTGACTTGGGTGTCAGCAGCCCTTTTGCTGTCAGTTTTGGGAGCGGCCGGCTGTGGATCGGGATCAAAGTCGGCAAACACAGCTAACACCAGCAGCCAGCCGCAGATCATTGACGTGACTTCGGAACAAGCGGTGGTCAGGCCCATTCCAACTTATTTTGAAGCGACCGGTAATCTGGTCAGTGATGCTCAGACTGACGTTGCCCCTGCCGTCGGGGGCAAGATCGTGGAAGTTAATTTCGATGTCGGCAGCTTTGTGAGCAAGGGCAGCGTGCTCGTCCGGCTCGACAGCCGTGACGCCCAGCTTCGGCTCGAACAGGCCAGAGATCAGGTCGAACAACAGAAGAGAGGTGTCGAGGTTGCGATCGCAGCGCTTCGCCAAACCCAGGTAAGGCTCGGGGTGAAGGATGGTGAGAAATTTGATATCGAGACCTTCTCTCAGGTCAAATCGGTCAAGGCAAATCTGGAACTGGCCGAAAAAGAACTGGGTCGTGCCCAGCGGCTGTTTGATACCGGCGATGTATCCAAGTCTCTGCTCGACCAGCGGCGTGCCCAGCGGGACGCCCTGTTGGGACAGTTGGACGAGGCCCGCTCGAACGCGGCGGTTGCTGTTAAGGCTATCAATTCGGCCGAGTCTCAGGTCGCTTCGGCGAAAACAGCGATCTCGACAGCCCAGACCCAGGTCGAACAGGCACAAAAGGCAGTCTCAGATACGGTCGTTTACGCACCGATCAGCGGATACATATCTGAGCGGGTTGCGGATACGGGTGAATTTATTTCGCCGAACACGCCGAATTCGAAGGTTGCGACCATCGTCCGCACATCACCGCTTCGTTTGCGGATCGATATTCCGGAACAATCGATCGGTAAAGTGGGTATGGGACAGGGCATCTCGCTGCAGACAAGTGCGTATCCCGACAGAAATTTTGCAGGTACGATCGTTCGCATTCTGCCTGGTTTGAATGTGACCGCAAGGACCTTGACCGTCGAAGCCGAGGTTCCCAATGGAGACGGACTTTTGAAGCCGGGACAATTTGCAACCGTTCGGATAACCCAGTCAAAACCTGAAAATGCGGTGATGGTACCGGCGGTCGCCGTTAAAGCAGAAGGCGATACAAACACGGTATTCGTTATCAAAGATGGTGCCGCCCACGAAATTATCGTGCAGACAGGCTTGCTCGAAAACGGGTACGATACAGATCAAACAAGGTATTGCTGAGGGCGATGTGATCGCGACCAGCAATCTGAACGAATTATCGGACGGCATCCTGGTCCGGCAGATGAATTAGAGGATTAGAGATATGCAATGGCTTGCTGAGATCTGTGTAAAACGTCCCGTGTTTGCGACGATGCTGATAATGTCGCTCGTCGTGGTCGGGGCATTTTCGTTTGTCAGCCTCGGTGTCGATCTTTTTCCAAAGATCGATTTTCCAACTATCACTATCACCGTCGCGAACCCCGGTGCCTCGCCGCGAGAGATCGAAACTGAGATCACCGAAAAGGTCGAGGAAGCGGTGAATACCATCAGCGGCATCGATGAGCTTGCGCTCGACCTCTATCGAAGGCGTTTCGCAGGTTTTCGTTCAGTTCATTCTGGAAAAGGACGTCAATGTTGCCGCCCAGGAGGTCGAGAACCGGGTCCAGACCGTCATCCCAAATCTCCCGGAAACCGCCAAGCAGCCTACCGTTCAAAAGCTCGATACCGATGCCGCACCTGTATTGCGGATATCCATCTCTGCCCCGACATCGCTGCGAGATGTTACCGACATTGCGAAACACAGGGTCAAAGAAAAGATCGAATCCGTGAATGGTGTTGGCCAGATATCCATCATCGGCGGACAGGAACGCCAGATAAATATCTGGGTCGATCCCGACAAAATGCGGTCCTATAATGTAACTGCGGCCGAGGTCTCGGCCGCCTTAAGGATCCAAAACATAGAATTCCCGAGCGGCCGCCTGGACGAGGGACAAAAGGAAACAAGTGTCAGAACGGTCGGCAAGATACAAAAACCTGAGCAATTTGACGATGTCGTCGTGGCTACCCGCGGCGGATATCAGGTCAAGGTCAAAGACCTCGGTTACACAGAGGACGGAGGCGAAGAGATCAGGTCAGAGGCCCGGTTAAACGGGCAACCGGCAGTGACGATGATCGTCTCGAAACAGTCCGGGCAAAACACGGTCGCGGTCGCCCGCGAAATTAAGGCCCGTTTGAAAGAGATCGAGCCGACGCTGCCAAAAGGCTATCAAATGCGCGTGATCGGCGATAACTCGATCTTTATCGAAAATTCGCTGCGCGCGATCGAAGAGCATTTGATCCTCGGTTCGATCCTGGCATCGATAGTCGTCTTTCTTTTCCTCTGGAGCTTTCGATCGACCTTTATTGCCGCGATGGCGATCCCGACGTCGATCATCTCGACGTTCGCACTCGTGTACGCGATGGGCTATACGCTCAATCAGATCACTATGCTTGCCCTGACCCTGATGGTCGGTATCGTGATCGATGACGCCATCGTGGTGCTCGAAAATATCTATCGGTTTGTCGAGGAAAAAGGGATGAACCCCTTTCAGGCGGCCATCGAGGCAACCCGTGAGATCGGCCCGGCCGTTATGGCGACAACGCTTTCGCTAATGGCCGTTTTCGTGCCCATAGGCTTTATGCAGGGCATCGTCGGCAGATTTATGTCGAGCTTTGGCCTGACCGCGTCATTCGCCGTCGGAGTGTCGCTGATCGTGTCGTTCACGATGACGCCTATGCTCGCAGCAAGGCTGATCAAACATAAAAAGCGAGATCCGGCCGAAGAAAGGCCGCAGATCAAAGGTGACGGGATGATCGAAACAAACGAGTCGGATAGCAAATATTCCGGCTGGTTCCGCCACGTTGACGGTGTCTATGCCTGGCTGCTGAGATTTTCGATGTCTCATCGCTGGGTGATCATCACGCTCGTCGTGCTCGTATTTCTGAGTATTATCCCGCTGTTCATGTTCGTCGGAAAAAACTTTTTGCCGGTCGACGACCAGTCACAGTTTGAGGTTGCGATACGTACGACTGAGGGAACAAGCCTCGGGGCCACATCCCAGATATTTGAACGCATAGCGTCTGATATCAGAAAACTGCCGGGTGTTACCGATACGCTCGCGACGGTCGGCGGCGGCCAGCAGCTTGTCGTTAATTCCGGGTCTATCTATGTAAAACTGACTGACATAGCAGACCGTGCCAAATCGCAGCAGGACCTGATGAGTGACGCCCGTGCATTGCTCAAGAATTATCCGCCCGAGTACCGCACGTCTGTTCAACCGGTCGCGGCCTTTTCCGGCGGCGGATTTCGAAATGCGAACGTACAATTCCTGATCGCCGGCCCTGACCTCAAAAAGCTCGAGGAGTATTCGTCAAAAATACTCGAAAACATGAAAACGATCCCCGACGCAGTA
The DNA here is from genome assembly GCA_963834975.1 of Blastocatellia bacterium. Classification (GTDB taxonomy): domain Bacteria; phylum Acidobacteriota; class Blastocatellia; order Pyrinomonadales; family Pyrinomonadaceae; genus OLB17. The sequence continues at coordinate 229,009 of CAWIDZ010000003.1, read as the reverse complement.
GATGTCGACTCGACATTGATCAGCGGTAAGCCTGAGGTGCAGCTCGAGGTTGACCGCGACACTGCTGCTGATCTGGGCGTCCGGGTCGGCGACGTTTCGCAGGCGCTAAATACCCTTGTCGCCGGACAGGAAGCCACTACTTTCAACGTCAGGTCCGACCAGTACGATGTCGTGGTTCGGTCGATCGAACCCTTCCGTGCGGATCTCAGCGGCCTCAAGCGAATGATCGTTCCCTCATCCAAGGTCGGATGGGTAACGCTGGATCGCGTTATTAAAGCCGTGTCGGGAACAGGCCCGAGTTCGATCGAGCGAACAAACCGGCAGCGGCAGGTGACTCTGCTTGCAAACACAAAACCGGGCGGCTCGGCAACGAATATTACGGACGCTATCAATAAATATGTAAAGACACTCGATCTGCCGACCGACTATCGAACAGGTTATGTCGGGCAATCTAAAGAGCTGGGCAAATCGTTGTACTACTTTGCTCTTGCCTTTGTGCTTTCATTTATTTTTATGTACATCGTGCTGGCAGCCCAGTTCGAATCATTTATCCATCCGGTCACCATACTGCTGACGCTGCCGCTTTCGATACCGTTTGGCATTGTGAGTCTGTTGATCACGGGGCAAACGGTGAATATCTTTTCGGGCCTCGGCTTGCTGCTGCTTTTTGGCGTCGTTAAGAAGAACGCGATCCTGCAGATCGACCACACTAACAACCTGCGTTCGCACGGAATGAGCCGGTACGATGCCATCATCCAGGCAAATCGTGACCGTTTGCGGCCGATCCTGATGACGACCATCGCCCTGGTTGCCGGCATGCTGCCGCTTGTATTTTCCAGCGGTGCAGGTTCCGGGACGAACAAGTCGATCGGCGTCCTGGTCGTCGGCGGGCAGACATTGTGTCTGCTGCTGACACTGCTTGCGGTGCCGGTCTTTTATTCGATCTTTGATGACCTGGCGGAATTAAAGTTATTCAGGCAGCTGAATCGCTTTGCTAATTGGCTGTTTGGCGGCTTAAAACGAAGGTTTACGGCTGCGACGAGTTCGTTGGTGACAAAGAATTGATCTCGAAGTTACGCAACCGAATGTAGGGGGCGAGGCTGCCGATATTTGCTGATCTTTTGGCTTTATACGGCATTTGATTTTGGCTTATGACAAGGCGTTTGTTTTTATACATATTAATAATACTGATCGCAGCCTGCGGCCAGGCATTGGCGCAGGACGCGGCTGCCTCGCCAACCGCGACCCCGACGATCACGGGATCGCCCCAACCCGAGGATCTTAAAGGCGTGCCGGCGATCGCTCCAAATTATCAGTCGGACGACAGATCGCTGCCCGATCTAGGCAGGGTCGGTGTCGACATGACCGACCAGCGGACGCTGACGCTTTCTCAGGCGATCGAGCTTGCACTCGATAATAATCGTGATATTGAAGTCTCACGAAAAACGATGTCGCTGGCCGAATTTGACCTTCGCGCCGCCCGTGGGTTTTATCAGCCGAGGTTGGCGGGGACATCGTATTACGACAAATCGGTCACCCCGAACATCAGTATTTTCAGCACAAACCAGAAGATAGCCGTCGGAACTCTTTTGGGAAACCTCGGGATCCAGGGCTATGCTCCAAAGTATGGGACCCAATTTAACGGGTTTTTTAATAACCAAAGGGTGACGTCGAATAATTCGATATCGGTGCTTAGTCCGCAGCTTAACGCGAGTCTCGGATTCTCAATTACCCAGCCTTTGTTTAGGGGCCGCTCGTTCGATCAGCCGAGGCGCAATATCGAGATCGCGAAACGAAATATCTCGTTGACCGACATCCAGTTTCGTCAGAAGTCGATCGAAACCGTCGCCGCGGTCGAGAAGGCATATTGGGACCTCACATATGCTCTGCGGAGCCTGCAGGTACAGCGGGACAGCGTCCGCGACGCCAAATCTCAGCTGGAACATAACCGGCGGCTCGTTAACGAGGGTCAATTAGCTCCAATAGACGTCGTTGCCGCTGAGACGCAGGTCGCCACCTTTGAACAGGCGGTTTACGACGCCCTGAATATCGTTAACCAATCAGAAAACGTTCTTAAGGGTCTGATCTCGCCGAATCGAACCGACCAGATCTGGAACGAATCGCTCACTCCGGTCGATCCTGTGGAACTTTCGGCTCCGAACGAAACGCTTACCGAGGCCATGGACGCCGCGTTGAGAGATCGGCCGGAATTAGCCATAAACAGCACCCAGAAAGATATAAACGCCCTTGACCAGCGGCTGTACCGCGACCAGAAAAAACCCCAGGTCGATCTTGTGGCGAGTTATACGTCCGCAGGCATCGGCGGCGATCAGAGTCAAGACTTCGTGGCCCCGTTTCCGCTGCCGTGTACGGTTGATCCCACATCACCGGCATGCCTCCAGCAGAGGGCTAATCTTGCCTTGCTGACGGGCAGCCCGTACACAGGTATTTTCACAAATCGATACCCTGTATTCCGCGTAGGAATAAACATAAACCTGCCCTTATTTGGTGACAAGACCGCAAAGGCCCAGCTTGGCCGTTCGATAGTCGAGGGTGAGCGTATCGAGACACAGCGAGAACAACTGGAACAGATCATACAGGTCGAGGTCCGCAATGCTCTGCAGGCCGTCAGAACCGGCGAGGCCCGGTTACGTTCGGCGGCGATAGCACGCGAAAACTCTGAGAAACAGTATGAATCTGAACAGCGGAAATTTGATGCCGGCCAGTCTGATGTTTATAGGGTGTTGGAACGGCAAACGGCTCTTACCGTTGCAAGAAGCAGCGAATTAAGGGCCAGGACCGAGCTGAACAAAGCGATCGCCGAGCTTCAGCGTGCGACCGGCAATTCGCTGAAAGCAAACAACATCGACATAGCGACAAGGAAATGAAGGCTGTTTACATCTCCAAATTTGGCACCCCCGACGATCTCGAATACCGCGAGGTGCCTGATCCGCCGTCACCGAAAGAGGACGAAGTACTGGTCCGTGTCCGTGCCGCCGGATTAAATCGCGCCGACCTGCTGCAGGTACGCGGGCTGTATCCGCCGCCCGCCGGATATTCACCAAATATTCCCGGCCTCGAATTTGCGGGTGAGGTCGCGGCTGTCGGAAGCAATGTCACAAAATGGAAGATCGGTGACCGTGTCTTTGGCATAACTGCCGGCGAATCCCAAGCCGAGTTTCTCATAACACACCAGAGCTTGTTGGCCGAGATCCCTGCAAATCTTGGCTTTGTGGAGGCCGCGGCTGTTCCTGAGGCCTTTATCACGGCACACGATGCTGTCTTTACGCTCGGCGGCCTCAGGCCAGGGTGAAACTCTGCTTATACATGCCGTCGGTTCCGGCGTCGGGCTTGCGGCTCTGCAGATCGCTAAAGCAAAAGGTGCGACGGTGATCGGAACTTCCCGCACCGGCGATAAGCTCGAGAAATGCAAAGAGTTCGGACTTGACCATGCGATAGCGACCGGTGACGGACCTGAGTTCTCCGACGCGGTCAAGGAAATGACCGGCGGCCGCGGTGCCGACGTCATACTCGATCTGGTCGGTGCGGCGTATTTTCAGCAAAATCTGGCAAGCCTCGCACTAAAAGGCCATTTGATACTTGTCGGACTCACATCAGGAGCAACCGCTGAATTTAATCTGGCATCCGCGCTTCAAAAACGTGCGACGATCATCGGGACGGTGCTGAGAGCAAGGCCGGTCGCCGAAAAGGCCGACGCAACATCAAAGTTGGCCGGCGATGTATTACCCCTGTTTGAATCCGGACTGATCAAGCCAAATGTCGACAAGATCTTCCCGGCCGCAGATGCCGCTGCGGCGTACAATTACCTGGGATCGAATAAGAGTTTTGGGAAAGTGATCTTGGAATTTTAGCTGCGGACACGCCTTGCGGCTTCTGCGGTAACGAGACATAGTCCGGCGACCTTTTGCCGGTCCAATTCAGCCATAAGCGCCGCGGCTTCGGTATAGGAAAGCCCGGACGCCTCCGTTCGCTCGAACGAGACGACGGCCCAGAGCGGTTTGTCTAGTTCCGAGACCTTGATCGGAGGCACAGACCGTTCGGGTTCAGTCTGTTCCCCGGCCGCAGCCTGGGTTTCGAAATATTTTCCTGCCGTTCACCTTCCATCTTTTTTGTAAGATGCAAAATTCCCGACCTCATTTCCTGAATTTTCATAAACTATCGAGCGCGCCATAAAGCTAACACATTGTATAACCGACTGTAAAACGTTTTTTATAATTGAGGATTTCTAGATCTGCGTGATCCACTAGCTGGCCGGAATTGCTAAAATAGGTCTTGTCCTTATGCTCTACCGAGAAACTATTTTCATCACCGGCTTTCCAGGATTTATCGCCGGACGCCTTATCGAGAGGCTCGCACAGCCCGAACGTCAGTTCTTTTTACTCGTCCAGCCGCAGTTTATTGAGCTGGCAATGGACGAGATCGAGGCTATTGCCGAAGCGACGCTGACACCGCTCGAAAGTTTTGTGATCGTCGAGGGCGACATCACGCTGCCAAAGCTCGGCATCTCGGACACGGACCTCGAAACGATCCAGTACGAGACCACCGATGTGTTTCATCTCGCTGCTGCCTATGACCTGGCGGTGTCAAAGGATGCGGCCTTTAACGTAAACCTGCAGGGGACCAAAAACGTCAACGATCTGGTCTGCTCGATAAAAGAACTGCATCGGTACAATTACGTTTCGACCTGTTATGTAGCCGGGAAACGCGAAGGCGAGATCCTCGAAACAGACCTCGAACATAAGGCCGGTTTCCGCAACTTTTACGAAGAAACCAAAAACCTTGCCGAGATCGAGGTCGAACGATTAAAGAGCCATCTGCCGGTCACAATATATCAGGCCATCGGTTGTCGTGGGCGATGCAGAAACAGGCGAGACCGCCAAGTACGACGGCATCTATTATCTCATCAACTATCTGCGAAAGGCGCCGTTCTTGCTGCGTCTGGTAAACGTCGGCAATGCGAACGTTAGGCTTAATCTCGTGCCTGTCGATTTTGTGGTCGAGGCGATCACTGCCCTCGCCTCTGATAAAGCTGCCGTCGGCAAAACTGTTGCTCTCGCCGACCCCACGCCGCTAACCACAGCAGGCATATTTGATGTGCTCGCCAAAGATCTGAGCGGCCGCAAATCTGAATTCACGTTGCCGCAGCGAATGGCCGAGTGGATCCTGAATACAGGCATCTCACCCTGGCTCACCGGCCTGCCGCATCACGCCGTTCCGTATTTCTTTATCTCTCAAACTTACGACACCTCGATCGCCGATTCGCTGCTCGCTCCTCACGGCATTAAGTGTCCCGGTTTTGAGTCCTATGTCGCTAACCTGCTCGATTTTGTAGACGAAAATCCGAAACTCTAAGATCGTGATGCTTAGTCGCCAAAGGCGACAGACATTAAAGCCTGGGGTGAAATGAGCAAAGCGAATGGAACCCCAGGACAGGCAATCGAAACATGACCCGTCCCTGTATGGGACGAACAAATGACGCCATCTTTGTTCGACGCCTTCAGCGTCCGAATGATGTTGTGGTTAGATCCTGGGGTTCCGTTCGAAAGTCGAACTCCACCCCAGGCTTTAATGTTCGTCGCCGTTGGCGACCATGTCTTATGTAGATCTGCTGCCCATTTCGATTTTCAAAAGCACACTTATCGCCCGGTCCCGGCATCAAAATACAAACAATGAAGATGTTATCGCCATTTCAAGCCGGCCGGATCTATCCTCGCTATTTTTCTGTTTGCCGTCGCCGCGTTCGCCCAGAGCGGCCGCGTGCAGGCGACGCCCACCCCGACGCCGGATGATTCGATCAAGGTGCTTACCGAGGAGATCAAACTCAACGTACTCGCCTTTGACGAGAACGGTGAATTTTTTCGCGACGTCACGGCAAACGACCTGGTCATTACCGAGGACAACATCCTGCATCAGCCCGAGAGCGTCCGGCGGCTGCCGGCAAATGTCCTGATCGTGATGGACACCGGCGGTGAGATGCGTAGCGTAAAATCGCTCGACCAAACCCGCAAGGTCGCCCGCGGTGTTGTCGAGGCACTCAGGCCCGGCGATTCTGTCGCGATCATGGATTATAGCGACGAGCCCGAGATAGTCGGCGAATGGACGACCGACAAAGCCCAGATGCTGGCCGCAATAAAACGCACGAAATTTGGCCGTCGGTCCATGTTTGTAGACGCCCTTACGATGGCGACGAACTTTCTGCTAAAGGACCCTATCGAGAACCGGCATCTTGTACTGATCACCGACGGGACCGACAGCCTCGGCCGCTCGTCAGCCAAATTTGACGCCATGCAGCGGCTGCAGGCCACCGACATCAGCGTTCATGTCATAAGCTATACATCGATGGAGGCCGCCGATATCGAACCGCGTGCCAAGGCCATCTCAAACTCGCCGCCGCCAAAAGCCTTGCCCGATGAGGTCGTGAATCAACTGCCGAACGGCGTAAGAGACGCGGCACAGGCACCCAAGATCGGCCCGACCATCAATACGGACCGCGCGATGTTAAAGCGAATGCGGGCCAGAAAAACCGACCTCGAGGTCAGCCAGCAGCAGCTCGACAAACTTGCCGAGAATACCAACGGCGAATTTATCCTGCCCGACAACGTCGACGAAATGGTCGAAAAGGCAGCCTTGGTCTCACGCATGATCGACTCGTCCTACGTCGTCACCTACACCCCAAAGATCCCCGTCGTCGCCACCCGCGGCGTCGCCGAACGCAAGATCGAGGTCACCTCAAAACGCCCCGGCCTCGTCGTCCAGGCCCGCCGAAGGCTGCTCATCCCTCAATAGATCAACTGCCATTTGTATAATGTTCGCACCACTATATGAGCATTTTCTATTCTTTTAAAACGATCAAAATGGCAGTATCTTAAATATACTGTCAGTATTTATAATATATTGTCAGTATTTGTTGTGTACTGTCAGTATTTCCAATATATTGTCAGTATTTTAAAAATACTGACAGTATTTATAATATTCTGACAGTATTTGTCGTGTACTGGCAGTATTTTCCATATACTGGCATTTTAAGCCCGCAAATAATATAAAAATCACTTTACCGGCGGTTTGAAATTGCAAATAACAGAGAGTGCCGGGCAACAGCAGATTTGAAGTCTCCTTGAGGTCCAGGGTCACAAACGGGCGGTCGCACAACAAAACTCTGTCTTTTTGGCCTATATAGTGATAAATTTGTGGAAATGCGAGTTTTGATCTGGGCCGCGATCATGGTCGGAATCAGCTCTGCTCTGTCTGTCAAAGCGCAGCAGAGCAGCCATTCATGTCCAGTCATACAAATAGCGGGACCGGGACTGGGTGTAAGGAATGGCATTCCGATGGTCTTTCCGCCACTATTACTCCTGCTTACACCGGTGAATTAATTTACCATTGGAAACTGAGTTCGGGCATTATCACCGGCGCTGCGAACGGAAGCTCGATAAGTGTAGAAAATGAAGATCTCCGCGACTGTGAACCCCCCTTGTCCGTACACGTGCAAGTGAACGTGGAGGGCCTGCCGGAGTCGTGTGATTCCTCTGCGTCTGCAGATCTTGAATTAACCACCGGAAATTGCGATATCTTCCCCGTTGATGACTACGAAGAAACCGTTTTCACAGACACCGAAAAGGCGCACATCAATAATCTGGTGGTGCAGATGTTCAATAACCCTGGACGCAAGGCTTATATAATATTGGAAGCAAGTTCCGATGCCGCGGAAAAAGCGGTGAGGCTGAGGGTAAGAAAAATCAAACGATTTATCTTAACCAGAAAGTATCCAAGTGATAGGTTTTTATTTTTGCTCCGGCGTTCGGATCGAGATCGGACAGTAATGTGGCTGCCCCCCAGTTCACCCCCAGAGTGCGACAATTGCGAAACTCTTTAGAGCTGAAGATTTGATGAGAAGCCCCGGTCTAATTATTCTCTGGATCATTCTGTCGGTTACTACCTTGATTGCTCAAGAAGAACCGGACAAATGCCCGACTATTTCCGTAAATGGCCCCGCTGGCATCGTTAGTCCAGGAGAAATTGCGACATATGTGGCCCAGGTAGATACCAAAGGGCAAAAGCTAAGCCTGGTATACGAATGGTCGGTGAGTGCCGGCGAGATCGTTTCCGGCCAGGGTACAGATACGATAAAAGTCAAGCAGCCAGATGAAGCCGTCACAGCAACGGTTGTGATAGGCGGTCTGCCGGAGGGATGTCCAAATGAAGTATCCGAGTCGACATGTGGCCTCTTTCCGCCTCAGCCGATCAAACTAGCTGAGATCAAATTTCCGCTCTCCTCCGGTGAAAAGCGTCGGTTGAAAAAGGTCACCGACGGGTTTAACAACGCTCCAAATGACTCGTATTTCATTTTTATCCGATATCGGAGCAAGACAGGACTCCAAAGAATCAAGAATCAAATAGATTCGAGCGCTAGCTTTTCATCACCACCAACGTATCATCTATGTTGATATAAAAAGTGCCCACAATTATCTTCAAATTTGGCGCGTACCGCCCGGGGCCGATCTACCTAAATGTGAGGGATGCGAAGAATCGGAGAGACAACCAACCGCTCAAATTTGCCCGACAGTTTCTATATTTGGTCCGTCGCAGAACTGGACAAGGCCAGGGGATGAGATCGTTTTCGTAGCAAATGCAACTGGGCCGAATCCGGAGGGCTTAGAATACAAATGGGCGATCAGCGATGGCGTCATTCTTGGTGGTCAAGGCACCTCGTCGATTCGTGTCAGTACAAATGGTTTGAATGGTACCGAAATTACCGCAACGGTCGAGGTCACAGGACCGGGCGTGTGCAAAAATATGGTTTCGATCAAGCACTTCGTCAACTGCAGCAATTCTGATCGGCCGCCCGCCGATGAGTTTGGAAGCCTTTCCCGCGCGAAGGAACTCGTACGATTAGATGGTTTAGCAATAAAACTCCGCGATCTTCAAAATAGTCAGGGATACATCGTAAGGTATTATCAAGCTAAGACAAGCCCACAAACGTTTGACGCGGATCAAAGGCGAATAATGCGCTATTTTGAGACGCGCTGGCATTTGGACCCGGCAAAAATAACAATAGTTCGCGGGCCGAACGTAGATACACCTAAAACCAGATTATTTGTCGTGCCCGAAAAATCACCTTGCTATACTAACAACAACCAATAAAAACTGACGGATTCTCTCATTCGACCTGAGAAGAATTGGTTTTTTCCATTCAAACTCGAATTATGGGAATTTACTTCGGCGGCGTATACCCTCAATATATAAGAATAAGATCAGCGACAGATAGCACTGAGAATATGATAGTCGCAATATTACTAAGCCTCGGCGAACGCGGGGCCTCTGTGTAAAAATTATCAAAACAAGGAGATAGATAAATAATTATGTCAACAGCTACAGGAACAGCAACAGATGGGGTGCCGGGAATGTTCACGGCAAAGGTCGGGATGCCGGCGCCGGATTTTAACCTGCCGTCGACCAAGAACATGGAGACGTTGAAAGAGAACGTCCAGCTCTCGGACTATAAGGGCAAATGGTTGGTCCTCGTGTTTTATCCGCTCGATTTTACGGCTTTGTGCCCGACGGAACTGACCCATTTTTCAGATCGTATCGAGGAGGTCAACGGGCTCGGTGCCGAGGTGCTCGGCGTTTCGACCGACTCGGTCCATTCGCATCGCGCGTGGATCAATACACCGCGTGACAAGAACGGCATCGAGGGGCTCAAGTTCCCGCTCGCGTCCGACTCGGGCGGCAGGCTTTCGCGTCAGTACAACATCCTCGTCGAGGATCCAAATATTGCGCTTCGCGGGTTGTACATCATCAATCCCGAGGGCATTCTGCAATACGCGGTCGTTCACGCGATCAATATCGGCCGCTCGGTCGATGAGACGCTGCGTGTGCTGCAGGCACTGCAGACAGGCGCGTTCTGCGCGGCCGATTGGAAGCCGGGCCAGGCAACGCTCTAGGCTTTGGTGATTGATATGGGTGACGAGTGATCGGTGATCGGAAAGGCTAATATTTCGTCACCTGTCACTCGTCATTGTCGTTAAAGGAGAGAAAACCCATGCCAATGAAACTCGGTGACCCGATGCCGCCGTTTGACGCGGCGACCGCGTGGTTCAATGGCTCGCAGGCGGAGGTCGAGCAGCAGATCAAGGGCAAGCCGGCGCTGATCCATTTCTGGTCTGTCTCGTGCAGTGTCTGTAAAGACAAAATGCCGGATCTGCATGCTCTGACGGCAAAATATGCCCCGCTCGGCCTGCAGGTCGTCTCGGTCCATATGCCGCGGTACGAGCAGGACACCGATCTCGACGAGGTCCGCCGGGCGATAGAGGCAAATCACGTCACCGAACCCACGGCCGTCGACAACCTGCATAAATTGAGTGACGCTTTTCAAAACGACCAGGGCTGGGTGCCGGTCTATTACCTGTTCGACGCCGAAGGAAAGCTAAAAATGCGAGCCGCCGGCGAATACGGCGTTACCCTGTTAACCACCGCGCTTGATAAAATGTTCCCGGCTCCCTCTGTCGCCGGATAAAACTTTGAACCACAGATAAACACAGATGAACTCAGATAAGAGAATATTTTCTTATCCGTGTTTATCTGTGTCCATCTGTGGTTCCTGATCTTCCTGCTAAATAAGCGGCCGGCTTGTTAACACCCAGAACAGAATGAACGCACTCGCAAAGATCGAACCCACCAGGATCGCTATCAGCAAGAATATCAATCCAAACACAAAAACATAGTCGCTCGTCTTGCCTTTGCCATGCCCTGATGCACGGGTGCGGATCAGGTCCATATTCTGCTGATTGGCCTTCCAGACAAAATCAAATGCATCGCCGATGAACGGTATCGAGCCGACCAGATAATCGACCGCGATATTAAACGCCATTCTGAGCAGCGTGATCTTAGGCACGCCGTAACGGACACCCGCAACCAGAATATAAAACGACGCGAACGACGTGAGCGTATCGCCGACATTGGGAACAAGCCCGATCAACGCATCAAGCCCGAACCGCCAGTCAGTTCCCGGCACGCGAAAAAGCCCGTCGAGATATCGCGCCAGGTCGTCGAGACTTTTCTCGACCTCTATCTGCTTTCTTTGTCTCTAAGTCCGATCCATAAGAATTTCAACGCAAAGCACGCGAAAGGACGCAGAGAATTAAGAAGTTGACTTCATGTTCTTTCTCTGCGTTCTCGGCGGTCCTCTGCGTCAAATTGCTCTCCATTATCTTCACGCTGATGATCTTGTCACCGCGAGTGATAGTATCTACGACCCGCATGTCGGTTTCGTTCACATGGCCGAAAACGGTATAGCCGCCGTCGAGATGCGGCTGCGGCGAATGTGTCACGAACCACTGTGAGCCGCCCGTGTCTTTGCCTGACAGTGCCATGCCGACCGCTCCGCGATCGTACGGGACCATATTTATCTCGCAGCGTATCGACCAGCCCGGGCCGCCGTTGCCGTCACCACGCGGATCGCCGTCCTGCATTACAAAATTGGCCACGACGCGATGGACGCTGACGCCGTTAAAGTATTTTGAGCGGGCCAGCTTGATAAAATTATCTACCGTCAAAGGTGCATCCTCAGGCAGCAGGTCGATGGTAAATGTTCCCTTTGCTGTCGTCAGCACAGCCTTGACCCTGCCGTTTTTTCTGGAAAGTGCACGGCGATAATCGGCGTCGGTATTGAGCACCTGCCCGAGTTTTGTTCCGAACGCAGGCGAATAAGGCAGAACCAGGTCCTTTTGCTTTTTCCTCGCATTTTCGAGCGATGTCGGTATGCCCGGAAAATCTTTTAACAGTTCCTCATCCGAGAGCTTATCGAATGCCCTTTTTCGAACCAAATAATCCGGTGAGCTAAGTGCGACGAGCAGGCTCCCAACAGCCTCGTTCTTATCCAGTTTGAAGAGAGTGTCCAGTATCGCTAACTGGGCATCGTCATAATCCTTATCTTTGACCAATGCCAGACTAAAAGCTTTGCCTAATGCTTCGGCAGTGTTTTTTGACGGAGGCAGATCTGCCAACAGCTCCGCGGCAGCAGCCCTTACAAAAACATCATCCCGCTTTAATTTGTCTAACAGGACAGACCGCAGATCCGCCGGCTTATAGGCCGCCAGCGCCCGCAGGACATCCGGTGCGGCGTTTTGTTCTTGACGGGGTTCTTCGTCAGAGATCTCGTTCATACGCCGGGCCATCTCTTCGCCGGCCTTTAGTATGTCCTTGTCTTTAGAATTGGCGAGTTCGCCGATTCCCTGCGCATGGGCGCTTGTAGCCTTCCAATCATAGACGGTGCCGTGCGGATCGTTCTTCCGCAGTCCGCCCTTCTTGAGATAATCCGCCGGATCGACCTTGGCCCACGCGATCGCTGTTTCCGGATCATGAAAATCACCCCAAAAGGATAAATCGAACAAGAATCGATCAGCATCTATGTTTTTGCTGTCAGCCAGAAGTTTGCCCAGAGCGGCCGCGATCTCTAATGCTTCGTTTTTCCACGTTCGATTCTCAGTTTTCTGTGCTGCGTAATTCCCTAGTAGTGCCTTACCGCGTTCCAATAATTTATCGGCGGCGCGGTACGTCGTTCAGAGCCGCTAAAGAGCGGATCGCCGAAACCCGAACACGAGAGTCTTTATCGGTGGTCGCAGCGACGAGCAAGATCTGGAAAGCACTTTTATCCACCGCCGCTCCGAGAGCTCGAGCCGCATTTGCACGGGCAACCGGATCGGTATCTGTGGCGAGCATATGCTGCAGGAGGTCGCCGGCATTCTTTGCTCTCAGCCGGGTCAGGGTATTTGCGGCGTCCGCACGGATGCGTGCGTCAGGATTTGTTAGGAACCGGGCGACGACGTTATCAGCTCCATCTGGCCGTGCCCGAAGCGCGGCCGTTACGCCTTGCAAGACCACATCACTGTCTTGCTTGGCATCGAGTGTATCTTCCCGCTTGAGCGTATCGAGGATCGCTTTGCTAAGATCTGCCGCTTTTGGGTCTTTTGCATTCGCGGCAGCGATCTTACCCGCGGCCTCAACAGCTCGGGCCCGCACGATGCCCGGTGTTTCGGCACCTTTCAGTACCTTCGATATAGCATCTGCGGCATCGATCGACTCGACCTCGCCCTAGGGCGAAGGCAGCCATTGCACGCACATCGACTGACTTATCATTTTCCATCAGATCAGCCAACACCGGAACCGCTTTGTCGTCGCCGATCCGCCCCGCCGCAAGCGCGGCCCGGCTGCGAATCGCAGCATTGGGCGACCTCATCAGCTTTTCCAACACCGCGTCGTAACGTCTGGCATCTTCGGCCTTGAGTATCTGAACGGCAGTGTTAAGCGGGACCTGTGCTAAGGCCGTGGCGGCAAATAGCAATATTGCACAAATTATCAATGACAGTACTCGCATTTAATAAATGTGCCTTAAAGCGCGCCCGCCCGCAACCTGACGGAGCTGCCTGGATAGGTTCCTTACTGTTGTGTTGTGTCGATTATTTCAAAACTTGTGGTTATCTCAGCGGTCGGGCGTACTGTCGCCCCAACAGAGCAGTATTTGTTATTAGAGAGTTCAACCGCGTCGCTTACGGCTTTTTCCGAAACGTCGCGTCCGTGCACGATATGGTGGATGTGAAACTTGATAAACGCTCGCGGATGGTCCTCTTTTCGCTCGCCCTCTATCTCGACTTTGTAATCGGTAACATCTTGGCGTTTCTTCAATAATATCGAGATGACATCCGCTGCGGTGCAGCCCGCGACAGAAACCAAGAGCATCTCCATCGGTGTCGGTGCGGCATGCCTATCACCTTTTGTATCAATCACTTGGGCGTGCCCGCTCGGTGGTGTCCCGATAAAAAACTCGTCACCTGCATAATCTACCGTTGCCTTGTACGTATTGTCTGCCATAATTATACCTGCCTATTTCAAGCCAGATATTATCATATTGTCCTTAAGCTTCAGTGATGAATCGCACAACCATTGGCACGAAAAATGCTTCATAATGTTTTGAAAGACTGCGCCCGTCACTATCGGGCCAGGAGAGGGATAAATGAAACGATCTAAAACCATGGTTTTGCATATTGCGGCGGCCCTGATATTGGTATTCGGCGTTACTTCCGTCGTCGATGCGCAGAAGCGAAATGACCGCGATATTCGTGATGCCGTTCGCAGCCTGAACTCAAAGCTGGACGATTTTGAATCGACTCTGCGATATCAGATGCGGAGCAGCTCTGCACCAAATACTCAGATTGCTCTTGTTACCGATGAAATTCGAGCACTTAGGGACAATGTCCGCCTGTTTCAGGACAACTATGATCGGAAACGCGAAAATCGAGATGATGTCAACAATATTGTCGACACCGCCCGAACTGTAAATAATTTCTTACAGGCAAACCCTCAGAACATGCGCGTCCAGGACAGTTGGACCGCCGTTCGTACCCAGATCGACCGTCTTGGCGCAAATTATGGAGTCACAGCGAATTGGAGTTCAGAGGACGAGCCCCAATACCCGATCGATTATAACGAGCCGATCCAGAAAAATACTATAAACGTGGGCCTTTCAGGCACATACGACCTTGATCCGGCGCGAAGTGAAAGCGTCGATGACATTGTTTCCAACACGAGGCTCGGCAGCGATCAAAGCCAGGACCTCAAAGACAAATTAGAAGCCCCTGCCCAGATCGCCATCGATATTCGGGGTGACCAGGTAACACTTGCTACGTCTAACGCAGCTCCGGTCACATTCACTGCCGACGGCCGCGATAAGATCGAGGATTCAGGGACGGGTAAAACCCTTCGGCTGCGGGCAACGATCAGCGGCGATACTCTCACCGTTTCAAGTCTCGGGGGCGAGACGGACTACACAATTAAATTCACTTCGATCAGCGATGGCCGCGGCATGAAGGTCTCACGACGAATAACGACCGATTATCTAAACCAGACGGTTTTTGCCGAGAGTGTCTATAACAAGACCGATTCCGTCGCCGGTCTCGGTATTAAAAGTGGCGGAAGCACTTATGACCCGAATGGCGGATACTCAGACAACGATCAATCCGGCAGCGGCACAAACAGCGGCTCGAATAACGGCTATCCTACGGCGTCAAACGCACGCGCTGGTAATTTCATTGTCCCTAACGGGGTAGTTATCACCGGCGTGTTGGAAAATGAGATCAATACAAAAGTCTCGCAAAACAATGATCGCTTTCGATTGACCGTTCAATCGCCGAATGAGTTTCGCGGTGCCACAATCGATGGATATATTTCCGGCGTTGGGCGTTCGGGCAAAGTTACAGGCCAGGCAAATTTCACCTTCAATTTTGAGCATATTACTCTTAGAAACGGACAGATATACGAGTTTGCCGGTAACGTTCAATCCATCAAGGATCAAAGCGGCAAGACCGTAAATGTCGACAACGAGGGCACTGCTAAAGGTGACAACCAAACCAAGCAGACCGCGAAACGCGGCGGAATAGGCGCCGGTATCGGTGCTGTGATCGGAGCGATCGCCGGTGGCGCAAAAGGAGCCGCAATTGGTGCGATCATCGGGGCCGGAGGCGGCGCCGGTACGGTCGCTATTCAGGGACGCGATGATATTGAGCTCCTGCCGGGTTCGACCATCACGACTCAATCTTCCTCGCCCATCCAACCGAATCGCGTGGATCGATAGAGCACATTTTGCAGATACTGAAAAAGGCCGGGTAAATTGCCCGGCTTTTTTTATTTGTCTATCATTCCAGATATGCGGGAACTTCCGGAAGAGATAGAACAGTATCGCGACAAAAAATGGCATCGGGAAGAGTCGCTAAAGGTTGACACCGTCGAAGACGTCGAGGCCATGGTCGAGGACCTCGGGTTTTGCCTCGGCCTTACAGATATTCGAAAAGGGCTGCCGTCGGTATTTACAGCTGTTTGCGGGCGTCGTGACGCCCATTTGCCGCGTAACGTTCAAAAAGATTACGAAGCAAGCCGGGCGTGGGTGCTCAAAGACGAGACGATCGCACGGGGAAATGTTTATTACGCAAAGCTATTAAAAGGTAAATCATGGTTCCTCGCCCGCCGAATGATCCCGGTATTCAACTCGATCTGGGGATGTTCGCGGAAAGGTGAGGCAGGAATACTCTCAAAAGACGCGCGACTGGTTTTGAAGGTGCTTCGCAAAGAATGGGAAATGGCAACGGCCGATCTCCGTGAGGAGTGTGGTTTCAAAGATAAGAAAGACCTGACAAAGGCGATGGACGAGCTGCAACGCCGAATGAAGGTCGTGCCCCAGGAAGTCGTTTACGTCCCAAAATTCACGTATATATGGACCCTGGCTGAGGCGCGGTTTCCAAAAGAGATAGCGATCAAAATGCCCAGAGATGAGGCCGTGTTGGAACTCGCCCGAACATATCTCTCGCTTGCAGGAATGTCGCTATTGGGTGAGCTTTCAGGCAAATTAGGCTTTCAGCGCTGGGAATCGGGCAAGGCAAATCATCAATTGGTCAATGAGGGCTTCGCGGAAAGGCTTGCGACCGGCGTCTATAAGCTGGCCCAACTGTAAGGCTGAGATCAGCGAGCTTACCAAAAATATCTATTCCGCCCTGCCTATGATCACATGCGTCGCTCGTTCGCCGACCACGCTTTCTTTGCAGACATAACCCAATTGACGCAGATCAAGGTCGCGAAAAAGAGGCTCACCGGACCCAAGAAGTACCGGACTTATTGCCAGATGCATTTCATCGATCAGGCCGGCCCGAAGATACTGGCGTATCGTCGCGGGGCCGCCGCCGATCCGGATATCTAGGTCACCCGCGGCTTCGCGTGCCTTTTCAAGCGCCGACTCAATACCGTCAGTAATAAATTGAAAGGTCGTTCCTCCTTTCATCTCCAAAGTCTTGCGTTCGTGGTGGGTAAGGACGAATGTCGGGACATGATACGGCGGTTCGTCACCCCACCAGCCTTGCCAACTCTCGTCAGGCCACGGACCCCTGATGGGGCCAAACATATTTCGGCCCAGGATCCACGCTCCTTTTCCTAACATGCTTTGGGCGGCAAACCCATCATCGATACCGGTCTCGCCGCCGCCGTCGCCACCGTGCTGCTGAATGAACGTCCGGGTTGGAAAGAACCAGCCCATGAGTTCTGGGCCGTTCACGCCGAGCGGATTCTGAAGATCCTGGTTTGGGCCGGCGGCAAAGCCATCAAGCGACACGCCGACACTTTGAACAACTACTTTAGACATCGTAGATCCTTAAACACAAAACTGCCCATCGATCCAGAAATTCTCGATCTGTCATATGCGGAATTAGCTGCAGACGGAGACCCCAAACGATAGGCAACTTAATATTTCATCAATTCCTGAACGGCTTTTTCGACATCCTCTGACTGTGGAAGGATAAAATCCTCAAGCTGTGGAGCATAGCCGACAAAGGTGTCGGTCGCACCGACGCGGCGAACCGGGGCGTCGAGATACTCGAAAAGCTCATCCGAAATACGTGCCGCGATCTCGGCTCCATAACCGTACGAGATCGGATCCTCGTGGGCTACTATTACTCGGGAGGTTTTCTTTACCGATTCGAGGATCGCCTCCCAGTCATAGGGGACGAGGGTGCGCAGGTCAATTATCTCAACCGAGATACCCTGTTGATCCAGACGTTTCGCGGCTTGATTTGATCTCTCGACCAGCGCCCCAAAAGTGATTATCGAAACATCACTTCCCTCGCGTGCAGTCCTCGCCTTACCGAACGGTATGAGAAATTCGCTCGACGGATACTGCGATTTGTTATAGACCTGACGATAGAGATGCTTATGCTCGAGGAACAGCACCGGGTCGTCACAGCGGATCGCCGTCCGTAGTAATCCGTTGGCATCTAAAGCCGTCGAGGGGTATGCGATCATCAGGCCCGGAGTGTGTGAAAAGAGGGTCGTCCCCGACTGTGAGTGGTAAACCGCACCGCCCTTCAGATAGCCGCCGACGGGGACCCGCATCACCATGGGGCATTTTGTATCGCCGTCCGATCGCCAACGCGTAACTGCAACTTCGTTGCGGATCTGATGAAATGCGGGGAAAATATAATCAAAAAACTGGATCTCGCAAACCGGTTTGAGTCCCCGAAGCGACATGCCGACAGCACGGCCAATGATATTGGCCTCGGCAAGCGGCGAATTAAACACACGTGCCGAGCCGAACTCACGCTGCAGATTGGCGGTTACCTTAAATACTCCGCCTTTGCCTTTGACGCGTTCGAGATACTCCTCTCGCGAGCAATCCGCGACATCCTCGCCAAAGACCACGATCCGTTCATCGCGTGCCATTTCTTCGTGCAGACAGCGGTTGATCAGATCGACCATGGTTCCGGCATTGCCCGAAAGTTCAGCACCGTCTTCTGTATCAAAATGCTGACGGTCAGTCGGATCAACATCGGGCGAAAATACATTTCGGTAAGCAGTCTCAGGCGCAGGCTGCGGCGTTTCGATAGCAATATCGGCGGCCGCATTTACCTCGGCATCAACCTCTTTACGAAGCGCCTCGAGGTCCTCAGACGAAGCGATCCCCTCGCTCATCAGATATTCTGCGAATTTTTTGATAGGGTCTATTGCTGCGTCAGCCTGACGCTCTTCCTCAGGCCGGTACAATTTTTCGTCATCCGAAAGCGAATGGGAATACGGCCGGATGACCGTGGCACGCACAAAGGCCGGGCCTTTTCGCTTACGGCAATAATCGACAGCCTTTTTGAAAGTCTCGTAGCTTTCAAGCACATCAGTGCCGTCGCAATTTTGTATAAACAGGCCGGGAAACCCGGAAACCAATTTCGACACATCGCCGCCGGCAGTACCGACCTCGACAGGCACTGAGATCGCGTAACCGTTGTCCTCGACGCAAAAGATAACCGGCAGTTTCAGGTTACAGGCCGTATTGAGAGCCTCCCAATATTCACCTTCGCTGGTCGTACCGTCGCCGACGGACATATACACGACCTCGTCGCCTTTATAGCCGTTGATCTTTTTTTCAAGGCCCTTGACCAGGCCAGCACGATAACTGGCCTCGGCAGCGCCGACCGCATGCAGAGCCTGCGAACCTGTACAAGATGATTGTGAAGGAACATTTAATTCGACGCTGCCCCAGTGTGAAGGCATCTGGCGGCCATGCGAGTTCGGGTCCTTTTCAGCTCCCACCGCGGACCAAAGCATTTCCTGCGCCGCTCATCCCGAGTCCGAGCATCAATGCACGGTCGCGGTAATACGGAAAGAACCAATCATAACCGGGCCTCATAGAAAGAGCCGCGGCAGCCAAAATCCCTTCGTGCCCTGCACCGGAGATCTGGAAAAATATCTTGTTTTGCCCCTTTAGCTGGATCTCTTTATCATCGACCCGACGCGAGCAATACATTGTGCGGTAAAGCCCGATAAGCGTTTTGTTATCAAGGCCATGATCGTTCTTAGATCCGTTGGTAGACGGCTTTCTGGGTTTGGGAGTTTCGGCCTTTACGGTCTTTTGGGTTTTGACGTCCTTATTGTAGCCGTCGGCCTCGGTCGTATTCGCCTTTTCGGCAACGACCGACTTTCCGTTTTTTCCTGTGGCCGCTTTTTTGCCTGTATCCTTCTTTGTTGCAGTCGCCATTAAGTGAGTCCTATCCCTAACAAATAAATAGACGGGTAACTTTTAAAGATACCAAAACTAGCCGATACGGGCAATTTTGAGGGTCGGGCCCATACTAACATGGCTTTTAAGCGGCTTTATTGAGCCTTCAAAACCCAACCATCCGGATCAATGACGGGGGCGGTGTCCTTAAACGGAACCATTGCCTTACCGTCCTTCATTTCGATCCGCCTGGTCTTGCCGTCAACGACGACATCGATCGGCATCGGGAATGGCAGATCGTTTGGTGTTTCCCATCTTAGAGAAATAAATTTTCCCGTTCTCTGTTGGGTTTCGAGTTCGTCCATTGTCACGAGCAGCTTTGGCAATTTTGGCTGGCGGAGGTAAAGCTCAAAGAACCAGTCCAGCTTCATCCCGGATTCATGTTCGGCAATGGTCAGGAAATCGTCAGTGTTAACGAGGCGTTCCTGGCGGCCGTCGGTGTAGGTCTCCATCTCTTTGGTCGGATACGCCATGCGATGCAGTGCTCTAAAAAATGCATCATCACCGATAAGGTATCTGAGTGAATGCAGGATCAGAGCCCCCTTGCCGTAAATATCGCCGTCGCTGTTCAGATAGTCCGGCTCGGTCATATAGACCTGATAAGAGATCTTAGGTTCACGGGGAGCGACGGCCTGCTTGTTTCTGAGGCCCTGTACCCGCTTTTTCATTGCCGCAAGATACGCCGGCTTGCCATGAAGATATTCCTGATAAAGCGAATCCATATAGGACTGAAATCCCTCATGTATCCAAAAGTCTCGCCAGTCACTTGCTGTAACAAGATTTGCCCACCATTCATGCCCGAACTCGTGCAGCAGCAGCCAGTCTGTCCCGTCGGCATCGTACTGAAAATGATTGCCGTAGGCGATATCGGTCGAGTGTTCCATCCCTAGATGCGGCGTCTCGACGATACCGACTTTCTGTCCGCGAAACGGGTAAGGGCCCAAGATATTTTTCATAATACGCCAGATATTTCTTCTGCTCTGCGATCAGGCCGGGCCCTTTATCAAAGTCCTCGGGCAGAACATAAAAGACTATTGGCAGGATGTCGCCGGAGATCGACTTGTACGTGTCCTCGATGGATTTGTACGGCGCGGCATTAAAGACTAGCGAATAATTAGCTATTGGAACGCTCATTCGCCAGTTGTAGGTCGACGTACCATTACCGTTTTTCTTGACGCTCTCGAGTTTGCCGGGGCCGGTTGCAAATAGCGGCGAGGGCACTGTAATATGCATTGCCGAGGTTGCCGGCTTGTCAGATGGATGATCTTTGCAGGGGAAAAGCAGGTCTGCCCCGTCGTTCTGCAACGCGACCGAGATCCAGTCAGAACCATCCGCCGTTTTCTTCCACATAAAACCGCCGACCCAGGGCGGATTTGGTGCGATACGCGGCACTCCCGCGTACGTAATGACCGTCTTGATCTCGTCGCCGACCTGTTTAGTCATCGGAAACCAGATCCATATTTGCCCCTCTTTTCGGCTGTATTTGAGGTCCGTTTTGCCATCGGTCAATTTACTGATGGTGTATGGCAAGTCAAGGTCGAGCATGATGACATTGGTCGGTATCACCGTCCTTGCCGTCATCACTGTCGTACCGCTTATCGACGTTGTCTTTGGATCAACATCCAGAGTTATGTCATAACTCTGCACGTCGAACGCCGCCTGTTCAAAGATCAGCGGACCGCCGGTCGCGGTTACGTGAGTTCCAAACTGGCGTTGGGCGTAGGCCGAAAATACGAGGATCAGGATAATTACGGGCAGTGATAAATTTCTCATAATTTTTAACTTTAGTAACGGCTAACTATCAGACAGTGTTGGCCGCTGCATTTCCACTTTACACTCGAATCATATTTACCGAAAATATACAGGATGGTCAGGCTCATTACTTTTACGGTTTTCTTTGCCGGTATGTTTTCGGCCGTGCATGCATTCGGCCAGGTTGCGTCGCCCACGCCGACCGTTGAAATAAAGGTGCCGGTCAAAGCAAATGAGCGTCCGACCTCCACTCCCGCAGTCGTTGCCGAACCGTTTGATAAAGCTGATATTAAGACAATGGCCGCAAAATGCGTTCGGCTTTCATCTGAGGCCGGAGATATCGAGATCGAACTATATCCCGAAAATGCCCCCGAATCTGTTCGTAACTTCCTAAACCTCGCCGCCACCGGTGCATTCGACACGACCACGTTCAGCCGTGTCGTTCCCGGGTTCGTTATCCAGGGCGGAAATCTCTGGACCCGCGAGGGCGGCGTCACAAGCGAACAGGCTAAACGGGCACGGCAGACGTATACCCGACGAGCCAAGCAAGATCCTGCACGAACGCGGCGTAGTCTCGATGGCGCGGCCTGACGAACCAAACTCAGCGAGCACTCACTTCTTTATCCTTGTTGATGCGGCGCCGACTCTCGACGGAAAATTTGCAGCGTTTGGCAGAGTTACAAAAGGAATGGATGTCGTCGACGCGATCAACAAAGGGCCGGTTGAGGGCGATAAACCTACCAAGCCGGTTCGGATCAGTAAGGTTACGGTCTATGCCTGTCCGGTTAATCCGGCGCCCTAAGCCTCATCTTCAAAATCCAGATCAAGCGTCATCCGGTACTCGTTCGCCATCGACGGATGGCCATGGGCCATCGCGACATCGATGCCCTTTTTGTAAATTTCGATAGCCTTTTCAGTCTGGCCGGTTTGCGAATAAGCCTTGGCGAGAACGCCATAGGCATTGCCTTCGTCGTCTGCTTTTGCGAGATAATTTTCGAGTACCCCGATCACCTCGGCGTTGTTGCCCAGCTTTTCATATTCCTTTGCCAGGCCGAACATGACCATCGTATTTTCGGGGTCGGACGCGAGCATCTGACGAAAGACTTCTATTCGATCACTCATAAGGTCAAGTTAACATCCGGCGCTGCGGTTATCAATAGACGCAGGACCTTGGACGAGGATCAGAACATCCGGTACTCAAAATAAACTCTGCTGCACCGCCGCCCGCGGTTCCTCAACGGGCTCAGGCTTTTCGTGCTGACGAAAGCCAAGCCGGTTCGCGTGAAAGTCGAAAAGCCGCCTTGTCATCTCCCATTGCTCGGTCTTGCCGACGCTTCGCTCTTTGTAGGTCTTATGCCTTAGGGTCCCGCCGCGTTCGCGTTTCATCGTGTTCACGATCTTTGAGACCGCGGTCGGCGAAAGCCGCTCATGCATTTTCTGCACAAAATATGCCTCTATCGAATCTGTGTCCAGATGAAGCATGGACATAAACGCACGAGTTGCGCCGCATTCCTTTGCCCGCTCAAGCAGTCCGGGTATATCTGATTCGTTATAACCGGGGATCACAGGCGCGACGCCGATGCCCACCTCGATACCGGCATCCGCGATCTGTCGCATCGCGTTAAAGCGAGCATCCGGGACAGGTGTGTATGGCTCGAATGGGTTAGATCTCTCTTTTGTAAGAAACGGGAGCGAGAAAAACACCGAGACCTTTTCGAGCTTTTTCAGATATATCAATATCGCGGGTAACAAGTGGCGCCTTTGTAATTACTCCGACCGGCACGCGATAGTCAACGCAGACCTCAAGGCATTTTCGCGTTAACTCGTAGCTGGCCTCGAGCGGCAAATAAGGATCGGTCGCAAACGAAAAATCGAGATGCGGCATCTTGTCGCGGGTCTTTTTTAGCTCTTGCCGGAGCACGGTGGGGGCGTTGGTCTTCACAACGATCTTTGTCTCAAAATCGGTCCCCGCACCGTAACCGAGAAATTCGTGATACTGACGTGCAAAACAATATGTACACCCGTGTACGCAGCCGCGGTAACAGTTGACCGTGTACCGCCAACCGCCCTCCCAGTCCGAGGCGAATGCCTTTGTGATCATCTTTCTGGTCGCCGTCTCCTCAAAAACCTCAAGCTTGGTCGGCGGCGGCTCGCCGACAAACTCAGCCGAGTATTTATTGTAAGGATTGGGAGGATTATGCAACTTGTCTCACATATGCAACAATAATGCATTCACGCACACAATTTCAATACTCCAGGTACACCCCCATCTCGGTTTTCAAATGCAGACGGACGGACGCAACTGGTCGAAGGAAATCAGCGGCAGTTCGACACTTTCCCGTCGGTAAAACCGCTTTCCTGTCGGTAAAATCATTTTCCCGGAATATGCTCATTTTCCTGCCGGGAAAACTGTTTTCCTGTCGGTATAACGATTTTCCGATGAACTGCCGGCTTTCGCGTCAGGAAAACACGTTTCTTCTCGGGACAACCTTGTTACCGACGGGAAAGCCGCGTTACCGCCAGGAAAAGCGTCTTTCCGCCGGATCACTTGTTTAACCGATTGGATATCAGTTTTATTGCCAGGAAAATACGTCTTTACTGTCAGGAAAATGATTTTCCTAAAAGCAAATATGTGTCGTAAATGAAGTAAATACGAAGGTTATAGTCGTTAGAGGTAAGTGGGCTGATAGGCGCTATAGTTTTCTTTGCATCAAAAGGTCCGTTTGCGGATCGGAGCCGAGCTGAAAAGTGTGTCTGCCGACGACCTCAAACCCGTTCTTTTCATAAAACCGCTGGGCCCGCGGATTAAATTCCCAGACACCGAGCCACATAACGTCGTGAGCGTGTTTCCGGGCCCTTTCAAAGCAAGCGTCCATCAGGTTTTGGCCGACGCCGCGGCCGAGGTATTCCTGGTGTGAATAAAGACGCGACAGCTCGACAGGCCGCTCGGCGGTGATGCCGTCCTCGATACTGCCGATGATCAGCTTGGCATAACCAGCCGGCTTGTCGTCGATCGAGGCAATAAGGAATAGCGAATTTGGTTCGGCGAGTTCGACTGATATCTGCTCAATACTGAACGCCTGCCGCATATAGTGCGAGAGGTCCTCAGGCGCGTTCTTCGGGTGATGAGCAAACGCGTCCCAAAACGTAGTGTACGAGAGGTCCGTCAGCAGCTTGGCGTCCTCGAGAGTGGCTTGGCGGATGGTAATTTCGTTAGACACGGAATAAAAAGTTTTCCATAACAAATATCTTTCTGAGCCTAAAGCGAACCGGGCTCTCGACAATGGTCGTTGCCTTTAGGTTTTCGGACACCGGATACAAAGTATGGTTCCCGACATGATGGAATATCGTTCTAACCAGGCAGGAATGGAGGTGCCCAGTTCATCGCACAATGTCTCGATCACACCCGCAAATACCGCATCAAGCTTCTCATCGTCCGGTTCGAATGGCTCGGCGATCGCGGCCGGATCTTTGTGGTATCGAAAATCGTCGACAAAATCCATCAAAGCTATCTTCCACCAGCGTGGATCTTCTTTGAACCTTTGTTTGTTTCCCTGGCCGTGATCATTACTAGAATAGCTCCTCGAGCCGGAAGACCGTCTCAGCTTTGACGTCTTTTCAGGATAATAGGTTGCGACGATCTTTGAGCACGTCGTCGATTGATGTTCAGATCAAGATGTTTTATCAAAAACTCGACATCGTCGATATCGCTTGATATCCGGACGAAAGGCCAGAACTTTCATTGCAAGTAAATAGTCTCCGTGTGGAACAAGAACCTTTAAATTTGAGAGGTCGATTAAAACCTGCCTTTCGTGCTCAACTACGAACATCTTAACCGCCAGATTCAACCAATCGACAGGTAAATTATGTCGTTCCGCAATACGATGAGAAGCATTGCGGATGGCTTTGACCGGTTCGAATATTGCATCAACATCTTTGAGTTGCGGGCCTCGCCTTAAATGCCAAGCACATCACCGCACCACCATAAAGCGAAACTTCGCCCTTGATATCCATCAAGCGAAGTTCCTCGTTCAGCTCTGTCAGGTATTGTGTGAATCTCTTCCGCGGTCATGTTACTTCCCGCTCATTATCAGCTTTGCGATGGTCTGGAGCTGCATGTTTGATGTGCCCTCATAGATGGCGCCGATCTTTGAGTCGCGCCAGAATTTTTCGACCGGGTAATCTTTTACGTAGCCGTAGCCGCCGTAGAGTTCGATGGCTGTGGACGACACTTTCTCGGCAACACGCGAAGAGTAGAGCTTGCCGATCGCCGCCTCTTTCAGGAATGGCTGGCCGGCGTCCTTGCGGCGGGCGGCGTTGTAAACGAGCAGGCGGGCAGCTTCGATCTCGACCGCCATTTCGGCAAGCTGAAACTGGACCGCCTGAAAACTGTTGATCGCCTGGCCAAACTGTTCTCGTTCCTTTGTATAGCGACAGCGCACATTCAAAGGCACCCTGGGCGATACCGACCATCTGAGCACCGATACCGATGCGGCCCTCGTTGAGGGTTTCGATCGAAACCTTATAACCTTTGCCGACGTCACCGAGAACATTCTCTTTTGGCACTTTGCAGTCGTCCAGGATCAGCTCGGTCGTCGACGAGGCACGGATGCCGAGCTTGTCCTCTTTCTTGCCGACCGAGAATCCCTCAAATCCCTTTTCGACGATAAACGCCGTGATCCCCTTATAGCCAGCGTCAGGGTCGACCGTCGCAAAAAGCGACAAAGATCTCAGCCTCGTTGCCGTTTGTGATCCAGAGCTTTTGGCCCGACAGCTCATAATGATCGCCCTTGTCGACCGCACGGGTCTTGAGTGCGAAAGCATCCGAACCCGAAGCTGGCCTCTGACAATGCATAAGCACCGACCTTGCCCTCGGCGAGCTGCGGCATATACTTCTTTTTCAGCTCATCGCTGCCCCATCGCATAAAAGCGTTGGTGACGAGCGTGTTGTGGACATCGACAAAGACCGAGACAGACGCATCGACCCGGGCCAATTCCTCAATAGCAAGAATCGCGTTAAAGATGGTCGAACCGGCGCCGCCGTATTCCTCAGGCGACTCGATAGCCATCAACCCAAGCTCAAAACATTGCTTGATCAGATCGCCGTCCAGCTTTCCGGCGTGTTCCATCGCCTCGACCTTGGGGCGAATTTCGCCTTCGGCAAATTCGCGTACGGACGCGCGAAAGAGATCTTCGTCTTCGGACAGACTAGTTAGTGATGGCCTTGTGTTTTCGAGTTCCATTGATGTGGCATTCATAATTGTTTAGACCTCAGTATTATATTGCATTTTGTTATCATATGGTTGAATGATAAAAAACCTTTCGCTTTTGGGCAATAAGCGGTGAGATCAGAGATCATCCCGATAGGTCCCATTTGCAAAATAATAAATGCAGCAAGACTTTTCAATTAAAGGTTTTGATGAATTTCTCAAAACGCTCAATGCGGACCGTGACGCGGCGGCTGAAAAGTACGTGCGTCTGCGTGAACGGCTCGAACGTTTTTTCGAGTGGCGCAATTGCGAAAACGTCGAGGAACTCACCGATATCGTCTTTGACCGAGCGGTAAAGAAGATCGGCGAAGGGGAAAAGATCGTGGATGCCGAGGCGTTCTGCGTTGGGATCGCAAAATATGTTTTTCTCGAAAGCCGCCGCCAGTCGTTTCGGACAGAAGAGCTGAATGAAAATTATCCGGATGCTGAAAAGAGCAAAGCCGGCGAAGGCTTTGAACCTAAAGAAAAGCGGTTCAAATGCCTGGACGACTGTATGGCCGACCTGTCGGCAGATAATCGCGACCTGATCTTTAGCTACTTCGACACCGACGAAAAAACTATGATCCCGGCGCGAAAGGGACTTGCAGAACGCCTCGGCATCACGCTCAACACGCTCAGAATAAAAGTCTGCCGGTTAAAGGCACAACTCGAAAAATGCACTAAAGAATGCTGTGAGAACGGATGAACAAAAGAAAAATCGGGCGAATTTGAGCCCGGACACCGGTTGAAATGTTTTTGATGCAAGTAACACTATTAACGGCAGTGGTTCGTACTAATTGATGGAACTGGAAAATGAAAAATTGATAACGATGTTCCTGTACGGTGAACTGCCGGAGGAAGATCGTTTTGACCTCGAATCGAGGTTTATCGCGGACCACGATCTGTTCGAGCAGATCAAGGTCGTCGAAGACGAATTGATCGGAAAATACATTTCCGGTGGTATGGATTTGGCTGAGCGGTCGCGATTTGAACAACATTTCCTGACCACAAATAAACGCCGCGAACGGGTCGAATTTTCGCAGCAGTTTTTGGACGCGGTCAAAAGGCAAAAGGAGGACGCTGAAGCAAGTCCCCTCAAAAAAAACGAGGGCCTAATTGCTGACGATATCTCTGTTTGGGGAAAGCTTGTAGCCTTTTGGCTGACTCCGAAAGGGCTGACCGCAGGAGCCTTTGTTTTGATCGCCGCGTTGGTTGGAGGCTGGTTTTTATTCCAAGTTCGGAGCAACAGACGGCCCGAAGTTGCAAAGAACGAGGACGCGACTGTGGGCACGACGCCCGAAGCCGTAATGCCGACACCGCTGGTTTCGCCATCCAGGCCGATCGACGTTGATCAAAATAGTTCCTTGCCTAAGAACGACACCACGAACGTGGGAAATGGCCCTCGCGAGAGCACAACTCCCACCCCGGGAGCCGAACGATCACCTGAAAAGCCAAAAGTCGACGATCCTGTTAGAGCGACTGATCCTGTTTTCGCCCTTATTGCCGGAACCCTGCGTTCCGGCGGCTCGAACCGGGTAATTGACCTTACGCCGGGTGCGAAGACCGTGACGCTGCAGCTAAACCTCAAAGATATAAACTATAAGACCTATCGGGCCAGGCTTACCGATGCGGACGGAAAGGTCCTGTTTCAGCGCGCGAACCTAGAATCTCGAGGATCGACAATAGACCTCAGGGTTCCTGCCGGCGTCTTAAAACGCGGTGATTATGTCGTCAAACTCGACGGCAAAAATGCAGCCGGCGAAGATGAATCGGCAGCGGACTTTCAGTTTCGCGTAAACCGATAAATTTTGAAAGCAGCTTAAGAACCTACATACTAGGGCAATGTTGTTTCTAAAAATATTGTGTGTCGCTTTGATCTTGTGCGGATCTGTTATCGCTCAGGATGGATCGGCCATCTTGTTTTTAGGTACGCCCGTCAGATCTGAAATTACCGACGGGACGCCGAAACGGTTCTCTCTGCGGCTGCTGGCGGGCCAGACGGCGGTCGTAGAGGCCGACCAGGCCGAGATGGATGTTTCCCTCACATCGTTCGACCCGGCAGGTAATAAATTGCTCACTTGGGGACTGCCGCTCGGCAGGGTTGGTGCCGAAAAGATCCTGATTGTCGCAGCTGAGGCAGGTGACTATCAAGTCGAGGTTTCAACCGGAAATCGTCATGCGACCAGCGGAAAATTTGTCATCAAATTGACCGAGATCCGCGAAACCACCAACGACGACCGGATAAAAAATAACGCCGCACGGGCGATCAGCGACCTGATGGCTGAGGCGGATAGGCTCAGAGATGATGAGACCGCTGCGTCATACCGAAAAGCTGTCGAAAACTGGAAAAGAGTTGTCGAGCTGTCGACGGTCAAACAGGACACTGCCGCCGAAGCCCGGGCATTACACGCTCTCGGAAATTTATACTTTGACTTCGGTGAGATCCAACCGGCACTCGATGTAAATCTGCAGGCTATCGAGTTATGGCGTGACTTAAAAAACAAGCGCTTTGAGTTGGTCGCTTCGGGCCGTGTCGCCAACATCTGGTATCAAACCGGCGAATATGAAAAAGCGCTTGCTCAATTCGCAGACCTTTTGACGCTTAGCCGAGAGATCGGCAGCAAAACAAACGAGGCAGCCGTGCTCGGGAACATTGGCCTGAACTATCTGGCGCTCGATCGGCCGCAAACCGCCGTCACGTATTTTGAACAGGCGCTTTCTATATATGCTGATATGACACGTTCGATTTTGCATCCTCAAGTGGTG
This sequence comes from Blastocatellia bacterium, assembly GCA_963834975.1. Lineage (GTDB taxonomy): Bacteria > Acidobacteriota > Blastocatellia > Pyrinomonadales > Pyrinomonadaceae > OLB17. Next base: position 199,642 of record CAWIDZ010000003.1, on the reverse strand, counting down.
CAGAACCTCGGCCGTGCCCATATCGCTCTCGGCAATTACCCAAAAGGGATCGAGCTTCTCAAAAATGCGGTCGAAGCACAGGAAAAGTCAGGCTTTCGGATAGATTCGCCGCCCTACTATATTGTTTTAGGAAAGGCCTATCAGGACACGGGCGAAACGGCTAAAGCGTACGAGCTGTTTCTGACCGCCAATAAACTAGCAAACGAAAGCGGAACGCTAAGGTACGCGGTTCAGTCCTCTTACCATTTAGCAGACATCGAGTATGGCAAACGTGAATTTGGTAAAGCCGTCGGGCGGATCGAATCGGCCTTGGCATTGGTTGAAAAGACCCGCGGTGAGATCCGCAGCAAAGACCTGCGAACCAGTTATTTTGCGACCGTTCAGGACCTTTATGAACTCTACGCCGAACTTCTTGTCGAGCGTTCAAAAGGGATAAAGAATGCCGCAGATGTGGCCCTTGCATTTGAAATGAGCGAGCGGTCGCGTGCCCGCGGATTGGCCGATCTGCTAAAGACGGCGAGAGTCGATATTACGCATGGTATCGATCCAAAATTGCTCCGCGAACAACAGGATCTCGCGGACGAATTAAATAACAAATACCGCATTCTGGAAGAGCTCCGGTCAGGCAAGCCAAAGCAGGAAGAGATAGATAAAATAAACGCTGAGATCAATGATCTCGAACTTAACGCGGAGAGCATAAATGTCCGTATCGGCCAGGAAAACCCGCGCTACTCAGAGCTTACTAACTCACGGCCGCTGCGAGCCGCACAGATCCAAAAATTGCTTGATGACGACACCGTGTTACTCGAGTATAAGCTCGGCAAAAGGCGAAGTTTTGTTTGGGTCGTAACAAACGATTCGATCGAGGTTTTCGGCTTACCGGCCCGTGAGGAAATTGAGGGCAAGGCGAGATCGTTCTATGAACTGATCGCAAACGGCAATGGCCAGTCAACAAAAACGTCGGCATGGCGAGCGAACTAAGCGAAATTATTCTGCCGCCGGCGATATCCAAGACTGCCAATAAACGGATCGCCATCGTCGCCGACGGAGTTTTACAGTATATACCGTTTTCGGCTTTGCTGAGTCCCGGCTCGACGGGCCGGCTTTTGGTCGATTCGAACGAGATCGTAATGCTGCCATCCGCGTCGGTTCTCTCGCTATTGCGTGCCGATCAAAGCCACTCGCGTGAGCCAAATAAGAAGATCGCGATCTTTGCCGATCCTGTTTTTGACCTCGACGATCCGCGGATCTCAAAAGTTCCCGGCAAGAGATCTAACGAAAAAAACATGGCGATCGCAGGCGTGCTGCGTGATTTTCGGCTTGGCGAGACTTTGCCGCGATTGCTCGCGTCGCGGGCCGAGGCGAGGAATATTTCCGGCCTCGTCGATAAGGCTGACGTCAAAATTCGAACGGATTTTGCGGCGACGATCGAAAATGTCGAAAAGGCGGGTAGTGAAGATTATCAAATATTGCATTTTGCAACGCACGGCCTGCTGAACTCGGCCCGTCCCGAATTGTCCGGTTTGGTCTTTTCGCTTTATGACGAGAACGGACAGAAACAAGACGGGTTCCTGACGCTCAACGACATTTACAATCTCGATATTTCCAGCGATCTCGTCGTGCTCTCGGCCTGCCAAACAGCACTCGGTAAGGAGGTTCGCGGCGAGGGCCTTATCGGGTTATCGCGCGGATTTCTCTACGCCGGTTCGACAAAGATCGTTGCGAGTTTATGGAAGGTCGATGATTCTGCCACCTCCGAATTTATGAAGCTTTTTTACAAGCATCATCTACAAAATGGCCTGTCAGCATCTGCCGCCCTCAGAGCAGCAAAACTAGAACTCAAAAAGATCCCCCGCTACCGGTCACCATACTACTGGAGCGCCTTCACCATCCTCGGCGATTGGCGTTAGACCCCCGTGTCCGTAGCCCGCATGTAAGTAAGGGCAACGCGGTTAGTATTCAACGCTTTTCCAACCTCACCGGTTTTGGGGGCTCGCCAATGTCACGTTGCCTGCGCATAATGCCGCCTTCCTGATTTACGAAATAACAACTATCCCGGGTTAAATCGCCCTTACTTACGGGCGGGCTATGGACACTTTTGACCTGAAAGTGAAATGTTTTTCGCAAGTGTGACACTACTAATGAATAACAACAGCAAAACTGTGGGAAACGGGGTCATATGACGGTGACGACAAGCCTTTACAAGATCGAGGGAGAAAACAAATTTGCATATTTCAATGCAAATTTTCGTCAGTTGCGTCAGATCTTTGAGAGTGATCCGAACTGGGTGGCCGGTGTTTTAGAGGCAGCACAGCATTTTGGGATAACCAAGGGGATGCAGAAATTCAGAAACTCGCTTTTTGGCTGCAAGATCGAAGAAGAGGGCGACAATTACTTCGCGGTGCGGGGTACGGTCAGCTTTTATTACCGGATCGAGGCGGTCAGCCAGACGGTTTCACGGATAGTTCCGGTGGGTAAGCTGCTCACTATTCACAAGGTAGTTATTCCGTTTCAGCTCGCCATAATGTGCCTCATCCCCGTCGTTTTGACACCGCTTTTATACAAGCTGCAGCGTAACAAGATCGAGTGGAACTCAAAAGCCCATATCGAGCCCTTGTGCCGTTACCTGCAAATGCAGGGACAACGAATGTTCGGACAATGACAATATGGAGTGATAGATCAATGAACAAATTCGCAATTTTATTATTGCTGACAGGAATAGCGGCGACGTTCACAAACGCCCAGTTTCCGATAAAAATGCCCAAGATCACGGTCCCGAAGGCTGAACAGCCAAAAACCGCGACGCCGGATGCGACAAAATCAACAACCGCTACCGCTCAGAGGCAAAATGCGGCTTCCGTCTCAGGTCGGGGACCCGGCAAACTGGTTCTGAATGATGCCGCCACACAATTTACTTTGGAGGCGGTGACGGTGAATCACAAAGACGTCGGCTGGAATCTCGACTTTGATCTGCACACCGTCGGTGATGTTCCGAGTAGAACCGCCGCACGGCTCGTCATAAAGAAAAACGGCAAGGAACTGTACACAAATCGATGCGAGTTTCGGAACAGCACGTACGATAAAAACCGGGCGTCGTCATGCCTGGACCGCAAGAAAGTGATCTCGGAGATCGGGGTGATGAACGTCGAGATCTATCTGATCAACGGCGACACGGACGAAGAGACACTCGCGCGGACATACAAAATTGACGTTCACAAAGCGACGAAATTCGACGACGGCCGGCCGGACTACTATATTCAACGCCACGCCGATGCAGCTGTGGCTTATCTGACCGTGAATGACGGGGTCTTGTATCTGGGCACATTTTTCTCGCCGGTCGACGATGCCAACAATAAATTCGGTGCGAAGCCATTTTTGCGATGCAGCGTAAACGGGCAAAGTCTGGAAATGCCATACACCCACATAAATTTCAGACACGGGCCTGTTTCCCGTGCGACCTTGACCGGCAGACGCAAAGACCGAAGTGTTTACAGGGAGATCATCCAATTCGACCGGACCGGTTTTCAGCTTCCGCTCTCGCTTAACGGAACCTGGGGAAATTCTTATGATGTCGCCAAAAAGCCGGGCAGGTGGGAATGCAGGATAGTCAGCGATGTTGACCGCTCGGTTTTCCGCACGATCCGTTTTGAGGTAATGGGAAACGGTTCGATCACACCGCACCCGGAACAGCGAAACGGCAACGTCAATCTTGGCCCAAATCAAACTATGATCGAGATCGAAATTCCCCCGGGCGGAAGCTCGATCGACGAACGCCTTATGCCGCAGCCGGAAATGGGTTTTCTGCTCGGCATCCCGTGGACCACACCCGAAGGAAAAGCTGCGGCAGCAAAAGTGCCGAAAAAGGGCGATCCATATCCCGTGCCGCAGAACTAGAGGAATTGGGAGTATTGAACCGCGGAGACGCGGAGACGCAGAGTAATTTTTTAGCTGCTTTTCTAAAAATTTAATGTTTGACTGGCGGATCAAACGCATAAACAAAAAAAAAATTTACCTCCGCGTCTCTGCGGTGAAAAAAATCAATTGTCTATCAAGAAACTCAACGAGGGAAAAATGAAAAAAAAGATAATTTACCTATTCGTATTAATTGTACTCGTGTCGTCAAACTCGCAGGCACAATTTCCGATCAAGATCCCGAAGATCGGCATTCCGAAGGTTGAACAACCGAAAACGGATAATCCGGCCCCTACGAGTAGATCAAATAGCTCGAACGAAACGAACGATCCGGTTGGACAAGATCTATCCAATAAAAACAATTCAACCAACTCGACGGCTTCTAACCGGCAATTCGTGATGGATGATGGTTTCACGTTTTTTGATGCCGAACCGGTTAAAGGACGCAATCCGAAAAACACGGGCGATATTGATGTCGGTTGGAAGCTCAAACCGGATCTGCGTCTGATGGGGACCTTTCCCGACAACAGCGGTTTTCGCCTCGTAGTTAAGAAAGACGGTAAGGAAGTCGGCAAATTCTTTTGCAGTTCTTACGTTATACGAAAGGACAGCGACCCCTATTTAAGCAGCGGTAAACTCAAGGCGACGCACGATGATTATATGTTTGCGGACAGATGCAGCGAACCTGCCACACCGCTGAAAACGCTAGGCTGGCACGATGTCGAGATCTTTTATGTTGACGGCAAAACCGACGCGGAAAAGCTCGTCCGACACCACAAAATTGATGTGCACCGTGCCGAACAGATCAAAGGTCACAAAGGCAACGAATATGCGGGAGTCTCGGAATATTACATCGAGCGCTATGCCGAGAATGCGGTAGGATTCATTTTCGCGGGCAGCGGAAGCTACGGCATCGGCAATAAGTCAGCCAAAGTATATGACACATTCGATCCGCAAACGGTTAAGCCGCTCCACCTGTATATGCCGATCGTTCCGACGGAGAAAACAAATTACAAATCGTATCTACGCTGTTCCGTCAATGGTCAAATCATAAAGTTGCCTTACGACACCGTTGAAATGGGACGAACCAGCGGCAGCGGGACATTTGCGGAATCGGCTTTGCTGCTCAGAAACGATCCGAAATTTACCGAGCGGATCACCTTTGGATATCTCAAGGCTTCGCTGCCATTATCGGTCGGCGGGGTAAGGGACCGAACGACAAATATTTCTGAAAGTCCGGGCAGATGGGAATGCAAGATCGCGGAAAACGGCGAAACGTATCGAATAGTCCGCTTCGAAGTCGGCCCGGACGGCAAGATCGGCCCGCATCCGGAACAGCAGAACGGCAACGTCAACCTATTTGAAAAAACATATCTGGTCGATGTCGAGATCCCGGCGAACAGTTCGATAGACGAACGCTCTCTGCCGATGCCCGAGGCCGGACTCTTTTACGGCATTCCCTGGTCGACTGCCGAAGGCAAAGCGGCCGCAAAACGTGTCCCGAAAAAAGGAATTCCTTATCCCGTCATTCCGAATTGAATCAACTGCCACAGATAGAGGAGAAAAGCTATGAATAGTGATCCAGAACGAAAGACAACCGACCGCAGCACCTACGAAAACCTATTCTCGGTCCTTCTTATCCTGCTGGTCGCTTCACTCGGCTGCCTCGGCCCGAGTGCGAGTGATAGCCAGTGCGAAGGTATCGTAAAAGCAGGTGCAAAAACTTATGAGGGAAAGGCAAAGAATGAAGATCAGGCGGGCCTGAACGCCTGCAACAAATATTGTCTTGTTGAAGATGACGAAGCAAAGGCGATGGTGGAAATGTGGCTGGCGTCTGACAAGGCTAAGGCATTCGAAAAGTCCATGAAGCGAAAAGCTACGCCCGAAGATGCTGTCATTGAAGACAAGACGATCCTGGATTATGTGACGAAAAACTGCGCCGTTCGGTGCAAGTCAGAGGCCAACAAAGGCAAACACACATTGGAAACTAGCTGCAAAAAGTAAGAGACCGGTGAGCCGCCAATACTGTACGGAGCTTAATTGGGGCCAAGCTAAATAATTTTCACGATGGCGTTCGGACGCACCACGTCTGTCAGCATTGCCGATTACTTTTCAAAAGGTTAGCATCGAGGTTTGAAGAGTGAACGGAAACGTCGTCCAGAGTGAGTCCCGAATCCAACCCCAAAACAGATCCGATCGTCAGCAGCCCAGGTAACTATGGCCGCTTCAAGATCGCCGCAGTGATACTAACGCTTTTTGGCGTCGCTCTGTTTGCTTACCTCGTTTTTTCGGTCGGTTTTCGCGAGATCTATGACGGCGTTGTGAGATTTGGCGTTGTGGGGTTTGCGGTGATCCTCTTGATCTACTTTTTGCGGATCTGGGCCCGGGCGTACGCGTGGAAACTCTCAGTTCACGAGCCTTACTCTCTTGATATCAAAGACACAATACCCGCCGTTGTCATCGGTGAGGCAATGAGCAACACCATCCCTCTCGGCATTCTGATCAGCGGGACGTCAAAGGCGGTTGCGGTCAGAAAGAGGATACCGTTGGTCGCCGGATTATCGTCGGTGGCGACGGAAAATCTGTTTTATACCTTGATAACCAGCCTATTCCTGATCGCTGGCGGTGTTGTACTGCTCCGCGGATTTGCTATAGATGAGAGATTGATCGTGACCATTAACTTCCTGATCGTCTCGGTCTGCATATTGCTGATCCTGGGAATTATTATGGTCGTCCGTCAATGGCACTTTGCAAGCGAAACGTGCGAATGGCTATACCGGAAAGGGTTTTTCAGGAGGCTGCTTGAAAATGGGCGCCTCGATGTCAGATTGTTCGAAAACTTTATCTACGATTTTTATCGCAGCTACCCGAAGAGGTTCTTGCCGATCTGCCTTTTCGAGGCCGCTTATTTTATGCTGGGGGTCGTCGAGGTTTGGTACATCCTGAGCCGTTTAAGCGACACGTTCCCGAGCCTGGTGAACGCTTTCCTGCTCGAATCCGTCAGCCGCCTGATCACGATCCTTTTTAAACTCGTGCCGTTCGTTATCGGTGTTGACGAGGCAGGTGCTCAATTTGTAGGCCAAACAGTCGCTCTCGCAGCGGGCCTCGGTGTAACGCTTGCGATCATTCGCAAGGGCCGGATACTGTTCTGGACCGTTATCGGAATAATCCTGATCATAAAACGCGGCATTTCGATCAGGGCGTTCACCCCTTCCATCGGGACAGAAAAGGCGGCCCTGGTCGAGCCGCCCGAGGTCCGCCGATCTTGATGCGAACAATTATTGTGCTGCCGCACCTATCGGAATATCACCGTTTCCGCCCCAGTGGAAAGCCGAGAAACCTCCGTCCGAGCTCCGCAATGTATAGTAATTGCCATCAGTTGGCCGCCAGACAGCAATGTCGGTCTTACCGTCTCTGTCATAGTCGCCGGCCACCGGCTTATCACCGTTCGTCCCAAACTGATTCGCCACAAACTGTTGATTTGAGCTATTTAGCCTGAACCAGGTTCCGGATGATGGCCTGAATACCGAGATGTCAGCCCGCGCATCCCCGTCAAAATCGCCTTCGGAGGGTATGTCCCCATTTAGGCCAAACTGTGTAGCGTTAAAGGTGCTCGTTCCGCTGTTGAACACAAACCATTGTCCGGTTGATGGGCGATATACACTGAAATCCGGGGCACCATCACCGTCAAAATCGGCCTTATGATACTGATTTGCGTGCGGTTCGCCATAGATCATATCGTCCATAGCGATCAGATCCACTCCATTTGTACCGTCGATATTTCCGGATTGAAGAGGTCTGTTGCCGAAAAGTATCTCAACGCGGGCTATCCGCTCGCCCGCATTAAATGAAACGCCTAGAAAAGAAAGCCCGTTGTTGTTGGCCGTTACGGAAACCGGTGAGGTCAGCAACCGTCCATCGACACCGTATACTCTCATTATCGCATTAACGTTACTGTCAACATCGCAATACACAGCGCCGAACCCGCTTACTGTTGCCGGTATACCCGTCCCCGGAATAAAAAATTGGATAGAAACAACATTCGAATTATTATTCGAACTTCGGACGGTAAAGAGCCTTTCCGCGCTAAATGTTTGAAAAATGCTCGAGTAACTGGCGTCGATATTGCCAAAGCGAACCGGCACACCCGAGGCCGCCGATGCACTGACGATAAAATTACTGGTATCGTTACCAGAGTTTGACGCCGGAGAACCAAAGATCACCCCGCGTGGGCTGTTCGAGTTAAAGAAATTAGCCGGGAAAAAATTTGGCGCCGCAAATCCATCCGGTACGCCGTCCCAGTTGATCTCTCGCCGCCCGGTGGCAAACGTTTGGGTAGTATTGGGATTCAATGAGCCAATATCGCCCCGGAATTGGTCAACTATTGCCTGGATCGCGGCAGGATTTGAACCGTTTCCCTGACGGAAAACCGGGGAGGCAGCCGCTGTAGTTACCGCCATGAGCACTACGAAGAGGCCCAGTACTGTCTTGCTGATAGTTTTGATTTGTCTGTATTTCATTTTATTCTCCTTTCGCCATAAGCAGGCGGTTGTTGTTCTTATCCTTAATTTTTTCCAAAAGTGAAACTACACATAAATAGGTTTTACCGTCATAACTGATGTGATAATGGCAATTGTGCTGCTTAATGAATTGAAACAGGTTACCGGGGGCGGTCTCGAATAATTTAGCCGCTTCGACGTGCGTAACTGCATCTGAAATAGCACCACAACCGTCGCAATGCCGTAGTGATGTCATTGCCCTCTTACGTATCGTTTGTATTTTTTCGATCTCGATCACAATCGTCCTTTTCTTTTGCGCCATATTAGGTGCTGCTTCGTGGTAATATCGTCTTCCAACGACTTTTTTGTACAGTTTGAGTTTGGCTCCAAGACGTGTAATTAATCTTTAGGATCTTTTGAAGTTTTTCTGAAGATTTTATGAAGAACAAAAATGCCTGACGGGGACGCTACAATTTACCGGTTCGCCGGCTTTACGCTTGTCGCTGCTGAACGCCTGCTCCTTGATGGCGATTCGTGTGTGACGCTGCCGCCGAAGGCGTATGACACCCTATTGATGTTGGTCTCAAATGCCGGCCGTGTCTTAAGTAAAGACAAGATGCTTGCCGCCATCTGGGATGACAGTTTTGTCGAGGAAAACAATCTTGCCCAAAATATCTCGCAGCTTCGACGATCACTTCGGGAAAATCCCGAAATGCGGCTGATCGAGACCGTGCCGAAGTTTGGATACAGATTTGTTGCGGCCGTCACAACCGAAAGCGGCCCTCCCGAGATAAAAAGCGATGTAATTGAAACACTGCGGGCGCGCGTTTATGTGGATGACGGCAGCGATGTCATTGACGAAACACCTATTACGTCCCCTGTATACGCGGCCCTTCCCGGACGTAAACCTCAAACCCATTACGCTCAAAACGGCGATGTAAATATCGCATTTCAGGTCGTCGGCGATGGCCCCATCGATATCGTTTTCGTAATGGGCTGGATATCGCACCTCGAGTATTTTTGGAAAGAGCCTCATTTCGCTGCTTTTCTTGGCAGGCTTGCATCATTCTCTCGACTTATCCTTTTTGACAAACGCGGTACCGGCCTCTCAGATCGCGTTCCTATACAAGAACTTCCTACCCTCGAGATGCGAATGGAGGACGTCCATACGGTAATGGATGCCGTCGGATCTGAGCGTGCGGTTCTGATAGGGGTATCCGAGGGCGGTCCGATGTGTTCTCTCTTTGCCGCAACGTATCCAGAGCGAACGTCGGCGCTCGTAATGATCGGAACTTATGCCAAGCGGATCTGGGAAGAAGATTACCCCTGGGCACCGACCGAGGAGCAGCGCCTGGCCTTTTTTGAGCTAATGCAGCGCGACTGGGGTAAACCGGTAGGCATTGATGACCGAGCGCCGTCGATGGCAAATGACGAAGACTTTCGGGAGTGGTGGGCAACCTATCTGCGAATGGGAGCGAGCCCCGGCGCTGCAGTTGCGCTCACTAAAATGAATGCTGAGATCGACGTTCGCGGGGTGTTGCCATCAGTTCGGGTACCGACGCTTGTGATACACCGCTCTGGCGATATGTGTCTCAAAGTCGAAGAGGGCCGATTCGTAGCAGCCCAGATACCAGGTTCAAAATACGTTGAACTTGGCGGCATCGATCATCTGCCGTTTGTCGGCGATCAGGATGAGATCCTCGATGAGATAGAGCAGTTTGTTACCAGCGTGCGGTTTGGTGGCGAATATGACCGTGTACTGGCAACGGTAATGAACATCAAGATCATCGATCATGAGGATGAAGCAAAACGCCGCGGACAGGCTGACTGGCAAAGGCTGTTTGAACGCTCGGCCGAGTATATAAGGCGGCAGCTTGAGTTATATAGGGGCAAACAGGTCGCCTATGACGAAAACGGTGTCCTGGCGACATTTGACGGCCCGGCTCGTGCCATTCGGTGTGCGGCGGCGATCACGAGCTCAGCCGCCCGTTTGGATGTGCAGGTCAGGACCGGACTTCATACGGGTGAATGTGACGTTGTCGGTGACATATACAGCGGCTTTGCAGTTGAGCTTGCCGAGAGGATCGCTGGACTTTCAGGTGTTGGGAAGATCCTCGTGTCGAGAACTGTAAAGGACCTGGTTGCCGGCTCAGGTTTGGAATTCAAAGAGGTCGGTATGCGCTCCTTTGAGGGCATTGATGGCAAATGGCGCTTGTTTACGGTCACGATCTGAGGACCCTAGATCATAGGTCTTATTTAACAAGAGCTAGAGCGGCCAGAAGATCGGTACGAGAAAGATCGATACCACAAAGACGATGATCGTCAGAACGCTGCCGATCTTTACAAAATCCATAAAACGGTAACGTCCGGGTGTGTAAACAAGTACGCAGGCTGGTTCGAGCGGCGTGATAAACGAGAACGAAGCGGCATAGGTAACCCCGACGATGAAAGTGCGGGGATTTAGTCCGAGGGCGACGGCCGCTTTGACTGCGACCGGCAGCACGACCAGAGCGGCCGCCTGATTCGACATCGGCTGCGTCAAAGCGACAGTTAGTATAAAGAACCCCGCAAGCACCGCCGTACCGCCAAATTGGCCGAAATATTGGTTTATTAACCCGGCCAGAAATGTATCGGCATGGGTATTTTCCATAGCAACCCCAAAGCTCATCATGCACGCGATCAGGACCAACAAACGAAAATCGATCAGCGAATACATTTCGCGGTAACGGATCGTTTTAGTTGCGAGCAGCAGCATTACACCGCATAAAACGCAGATAGCGAGCGGGATCTCGTACCCGATGACGACCTTTGTCAGCGAGAGAGCGAGAAAAAGCAAAAAGGCGGTAATAGCCCATTTACGTTTGTCGAGCCGCATGTTCGAGTCAGAAACGTCCTCGAGGATCATCAATTCGTTGCCGGCGATAAGCGGTTCGATGCCGCTTCGTTTACCTTGAACCAGTAGAACGTCGCCAAAAATAAACCTGATGTCGCTAAGTTTGTTAACAAACGTCCGGCCGTGTCGATTTGACGCGAGAACGGTCAGATCATAATTCTGTCTAAAGCGAAGAGTTTTCAGTGTCTGGCCGACCAGTCGCGATTCGCGGATGACCATCACTTCAAAAAGCTGGATATCGCCGCCTTCTAGCTCGCCGTCGCTGAGCATGAACTCAGGCTTGATCTCGAGCCCGACACTTTCCTTTACACGAAGGATGTCGGCTATCTTACCCTCAACTATTAGCGAATCACGTCTCTGGATACGCTGTGACGAACCCGGAGCATTTATTTTTTCACCGTCGCGGATTATCCCTAGAACATTAAGATCGAGCTCGGTGTTCAAACCGGCTTCGTCCAGCGTTTTTCCAACCAGGGGCGAATCGGGCAGCACGAGCAGCTCTGATATATACTCGCGGATTTCATACTGATCTGTAAGAGATGCCTCACCGCCGCGGTTCGGCAGCCAAAGCCTGCCGATGATCAGCATATAGATCATTCCAACCGAAAACGTAATGATCCCTACCGGTGCCAGCTCAAACATTGAGAAAGGCTCCTGCCCATATCGCTGTATCGCTCCGCTGACCGCCAGATTCGTCGAGGTACCGATCAAGGTGCAGCTCCCGCCGAGGATAGCACCAAAAGCGAGCGGCATTAATAGCTTCGACGGAGCGATCTTTGCCTTGGCGGCAAGCCCTATGACAACCGGAAGGAACATTGCGGTTGTTGTCGTATTTTTCAGGACTGAGGCGCCGAGCGCTGCAGCAGCCATAATAAGAGCGGTAAGCACAAACTCACTGTCGCCCGCTATGCGATGCATTCGGCGGCCGATCAGGTCTACCAAACCAGTTTTGATCAGTCCGCCGACCAGAATGAACAACCCTGCAATTGTGATAATAATGTCATTGCCAAACCCGGCGACGGCTTCCTGTACTGTTAAGACGCGGGTCAGCACGAGGCCCATTACGAGTATTATTCCAATAACATCGACCGGCAGCTTTTCGGACGCAAACAGTACGATCGCGACGAGCAGCAAGACCAGCGTTATGGCAATTTGCGGTGACATTTGAGCCAAAGAATAAACGAAATCAGGCCGTTTTGAAAGTATAGCCCGCCATCTGCTCTGTGATATTATTGGAGGAAAGCAAACCAGCGGTTTCGGCCAGGCAGTAAAACATTCCCGCAGTTCGTCCGTATTAACTAACCATATGAAAAGATCGATCAGCCTTTTAGTTCTTCTGTTTGTATTTCCCCTCTTTGTTTACGGCCAGACGCTCGACGAAAAGCTTAAACAGGTCGATGCCTATGCTCAAACTGTCATGGACACATGGCACGGCCCCGGAATGGCGATCGCCGTCGTAAATGACGACAAAACGGTCTTTGCCAAAGGTTACGGTTTACGGGAACTGGGTAAGCCGGACAAGGTCGACGAGAACACGGTTTTTGCCATCGCTTCGAACACGAAGGCATTTACTACAGCCGCCCTCGCCATCCTCGTCGATGAGAAAAAACTAAGCTGGGACGACAAGGTTTCCAAATACATACCTGACTTTCAAATGTATGATCCGTGGGTTACGAGTGAATTGACGATCCGCGATCTGATCTCTCATCGTGTTGGGCTCGATACATTTAGCGGGGACCTGTTGTGGTACGACACGACTTATTCAACTGATGAGATACTGAAGAGGCAGAGATATCTAAAACCTGTTTCGAGCTTTCGTACCCGTTTTGGTTATCAAAACCTGATGTTCATCGCTGCCGGGAAAGTGATAGAAAAAGTTTCGGGCAAGCCTTGGGGCGAATTTGTAAAAGAACGTATTCTTGACCCGCTTGGCATGACCCGAACGACGACGTCTATAAAGGACCTCCCCGACAACGCCGCATGGCCGCACAACACATCGGGCGGAAAGTTGAGAGTTCTGCATCGTGGGAACGTGGACAGCGCCGCCGCCGCCGCAGGTCTAAACTCATCAGTCGCCGACTTATCTAAATGGATCCGCCTGCAGCTCGGGCAGGGCACATCCGATGGTAAAAAGATCTTTAGCGATACCCAGTCCTGGCAGATGTGGCAGCCGAACATATCGTTGCCGGTCGGCCCAAATTCGATCAAAGCAAATCCGACAAAGCATTTCAGCTCTTACGGAATGGGCTGGTTCCTCTTTGATTATCACGGCCGCAAAGTAATGAACCATAGCGGCGGTCTCGACGGCATGCTTTCGTACACAGTGCTCATCCCTGAGGAAAAGACTGGCTTTGTAATCCTCACGAACAATGAAACTCCGAGTTTTGCCATAATGATGAACAAGATCCTCGACATTATGGTCGGGGCACCGGACCATGATTGGAACGCTGACGCGATCGCCAGGGATAAACGAAACACGGCCGCCGACACCGAAGAACGCGAAAAGGTAGATGCCGCACGCGTTAAGAACACAAAGCCGACACTCGCACTCTCGGATTACGCCGGCACCTATTCCAGCCAAATGTATGGCGATGTCACCATTGCGGAGGAGAACGGTAAACTAGTTTTGCGGCTGGGCCCGGCACCAAATTTTGTAGCAGATCTGGAACATTGGCACTTTGACACGTTCCAAATACATTGGCGGCCGTCTGTTAATTACAATTTCCCGAGGGGGTTCGTGACCTTCACTATAGACAAGGACGCAAAGACCGATCAGCTAAAGATCGACCAGCCAAATAACGACTTTTGGTTCTATGAACTTGACCTGCACCGGGTGAAATAGAATACAAGGCTCGACAAGGCCGCGCCTAATATGTAAGAATTCCGTTTCTATTAACGTTTTAATAAGAAACGATCGCAGGAGACCATTGATCTAGATGTCAGATGAAGCAGTACAGGCCGCAGAGGCGGCAGACGAAGCGGCAAAGCGCACCCGAAGAAGTAAAAGCAGCCTCAACCGAGGCAGCAGAAACAGCAGCGGCACCGGTGGAAGCAGCTCCGGCAGAAGAAAGTGCATCGACCGAGGATGTTTCGTATCAGGCTGTCGAAAAGGAAGGGACCGTAACGGCGATATGGGAAATGCAGGGCCAGCGGCATCTGCGGACCATAGACCCGCGTTCGATCGAGGGTAAACAGATCCTCGCCCTTTTCGAAACAGCAGGTTAGGAATTTCTCGTCGGAAAATACACGAAGATCCGCGAATTATGTGTCGCGGGCCTTCGTGTTTTTTCGTGGGATGAGGTTTTGAAGTTCGGTTGGTATCGGTTCTAAACGACACCCTTCGAACTCGGATACAGCCGCAACCCTTACACCTGCTGAGGTCAGGAATATAGAATCTGCTTCCCTCAATGCGTCCGCTTCCGCTTCAACTTCTTCGCAATCCACATTTTCCATTACGAATTCACGGGTAGTTCCCGCCAGACAGCCTGTCCGCAGAGACGGCGTATAAATCTGCCCATTCTTCATCCAAAAAACATTTGCCATACAAGCCGAGGTTATCTCGCCCCGCTCGTTTAGGCGTATCGCCTCGTTGAAACCGCGCTGCTTTGCGGTGTCAAAAGCAATAAGATTTTCAAGGTAATTACAGGATTTCACACCGGCAAGCGGAGAGCGTGAATTTACCGGGTAAGGGGAGACGTCGAGGCGAAGTTCCTCGGGAACTGGACGAATATCCCCGATGACGATCAAAAGGCTGGTCTTACCCGTGGCATCGTGAGCCCAAACACCCTTTGCGGTTTCGTCGAAAAAAGTGACCCGAGCCCCGCCATCTGAAACGTTGTTATGACGAATGAGATCGATGAGTGCGGCTTGTGTAGCGTCGTTTGAATGTCCTGAAAGATCTATACCGACCCTAGCCGCACTGTCTGTTAATCGCCGCCAATGCTTATCCCAAAAGAATGGTTGCCTGTCGACGATCATAAGGGTCGTAAAGACGCCCTTGCCGTAAAATGCAGCCACCGAGAGTGCACTTATCGATATGTCAGTCGCCCTCTGGATAGAACTATCGATCGAAGCGTGGTCGTGCATTTGGTTGGACTGTGAACTTCGCCAGATCGCAGAACTACTGAGAAAGTTCTATAAGCATTTGTTCCTCGTTTTTGGCATCGATCCTTCCCTTCTTATCGCGGCAGAATTCGCTTACAAGATCGCTGAAAAGCTCACTCTTTTCTTCCTGGGGAACATGGCCGCAATCTTTGAAAACGACGAATCGGGAATTCAGGATCTCGCGATGCAGCGTGTGGCCGCATTTGATCGGGATAACGGTATCCTGATCACCCCAGATGATCAGCGTTTGTTGGTTGATCAGGTGAGCGTCCTGTTCTATCCGGTCGGCGTGCCAGTTTCGCGAGGTTGCAAGCAGGCTATGATGGCCGTCGGCGGCGAGCAGCGGACGCCGGATAGAATCGATACGGTCATTGGTTATCATGTGATGGTTGGCTTTAGCCAGAGTGCCGTACATGCGAAATTTCAAGAACGTCTTCGAATCAGATAGAAACGGAGTTATTACCTCGCCGACGCCGCGGATCGAGGCGAGCCTGAGGATCGGGTGGTTTTTAGGTCCGTCATTACAAACAGCGTCGGACAGCACAAGTTTTTCGACCCGCTCGGGGTAATCGAGAGCCAATGTTAGGGCAACCGCCCCGCCATACGAACTGCCCACTATCACTGAGCGTCCGATCCCGAGCCGATCCATGAACCGCGATATCATCCGGGCCTGTGACTGGATCGAATAGTCGAACCATGACGGCTTTTCTGAATAACCAAACCCGAGCAGATCGATAGCGATCACACGAAATCCGGCATCTGCCAGCATTGGTGCGGCCGTTTTCCAAACATAAACTGACGCCGTATAACCATGGATCAGGATCATAGGCGGATGGGTCGCATCGCCGAACTCCTGATAATGCACTCGTGCACCGTCAACGTTTATGAAATGCGAATGATCCGAATGGGGAACCCGGTCGGCGACGTCATCCCAATCAACCGTCCGTGCACGCGTCAACAATTTGACGGCCACCGCTGCACCCATCGCTCCGCCGACAGCCAATGCCACATTTCGTTTCTTCATAAGCTTTTGCCTTGTGAACATTTTATATCAAAACGATCTTAGGCTGAACAGAACTTTCCTTTTCCACAAATGTTCCGATCGCGATCAACTTGCCGGAGCCGTCTATAAGCCGTACCGCTTCGCCGTCTTTAAGGGTGAGATCCTGGACGCGGGAAGACATCCCGTTGCGGGTTTTTTCTGAGCGGTCGTCAGTCAACACAACGCCTGGCAAATGCGAAACCGCTTCGTTCATCGGCATCAGTTCTGACTGTGGCTGTCCTTTTTCTGCAAGCTGATCCAGCGTGAGACTTTGTTCAATTGTAAATTTCCCTGCCCGTGTACGTCTCAGTTCCGCAAGATGGGCGCCGACGCCAACCTTTCGCCCGATGTCCTCGGCAAGGGTGCGAATATATGTTCCGGCAGAACAAACGACTCTTATACCGAGCGTGAAGTCCGTAGTGTTGAGTGATCGGCCTCCAACCACATCAAGGTCAGTGATAGTAACTCTCACAGCTTTTCGCTCTATGATCTTTCCCTGCCGTGCCAGCTCGTACAGTTTTTTTCCCTCGATCTTTTTCGCCGAATACATCGGCGGAACCTGTTCGATCTCTCCCCGGAACAAAGTGAAAACATTGTCCCAGTCTATTGCATTGAGCTTGCTAACGAGCTCTTCATTCCGCACTCCGCCTTCCGCACTCCGCACTCCCGTAAGGTCTCCGGTGTCGGTCTCGTATCCAAATTTAATCAGCGCCTCGTACTCTTTTTCATCTGTATCCAAAAACTGTGCCAGCCGCGTGGCCTGGCCAACCAGTATTACCATCACGCCTGTCGCAAACGGATCGAGAGTCCCAGTGTGGCCGACCCGCTTTGTATTAAGGATACGGCGGACCCGCGACACGACGTCGTGCGAGGTGATGCCGGCCGGTTTGTCGATGACCAGAATGCCGTTCATAATATTCCCGAACTACGAATTCTAACAGTTACAAATGGTATGTGGCGAAAACGTATCCGATCAGGTACAAACGAGGAACGCGTTATCAAGGACGACGAACGTGCCCGGGAGCGGACGATGAACAGGGCCGTTAAGTTGCTCGCGGCCAAGCCACGTTCGGTCGAAGAGCTGCGTGAGCGGCTGCTCGAGAAACTCTGGACCAACGACACGATCGTGGACGCCGTCATTGAAAAACTAAAGGAATATAACTACCTAAATGATGAACAGTTCGCCAATGACCTGGCTGTTTCGAAGCTGCGCCAAAAACCACAGGGGAAATACCGGCTGCAGCAAACAATGTCACGAAAGAAACTGGATAAAGAAACGGTTGAGGATGCTATCAGAGGCGCTTTTGAAAAACTGCCCGAAGAGGAGTTGATCACTCTCGCCATTGAAAAACGCCTGAGGTTAAAAGGCCAACCTGAGACTCGCGAAGATAAAAAGAAATTTTATGATCATCTGCTGCGGCAGGGATTTGGTTACGACCTGATCAGGGAGAAAATGTCAGAGATCGGACGGGATAGTTCAGACGACGATGCCACTGCGTAAGGATCTTTTGAGATAGCCATATTGACTAATCACTGCTCACCATCAGTTTCTATGATCGCTTTGACAGTCTCGTGGTCCTCTTTTTCATATTCAGCAAATTCGGACGATGCCGGGTTGATGACTTTCTTTCCAATTAATCAGCCGGAACATCTTTCCTTGATCGAAATAAGATCTGATCTCCTCGATACGAGTGACTTTGACCGGCTTGTCGAGGCCGATCTGCGTGTCGTAATGGTTTATTCGTGTGTAAGAAAAGATGAGTTCGCCACCGCTGAAATAGTATTCGCCGGTTGCGTTATAGGTCTCGCCATAGATCTTGGCCGCGATCTTTTTTAGCTCCTTTCCTGAGTGATAGAGCGTCGCCTCGGCCCCTTCCGTCGAGATGCCGGACACATCCTTCGTCGTCTTTTTGTATTTTCCGGCGGCCTTGTTGATCTTTGCCACATCTGCCCGGATCGAGGTGACTCTCTTGTCCGATTGCGCGATAAGACACCTCAGCAATGGCCGACCAACGCCAATACAAACAAACTTCCTATCACAAAATTTTTCATAATTTCAGCACCTCTAGCCGGGTGGTCCGCGTTTACTTTAGCACAGTCCCGGTCTCTGCAGATCAGACCGAATTATAGAAAATTAAATTTTTTTGAATCCGTATGTTCACTCGCGGCGAATCTCATTTCACAAGGAAACAAAACCTTAATTCAAAAAACCAAGGGGGAAATTATTATGAGATCTATTTTTGGACTAATTGTAGTTATGTTGGCGGTTGGGTTTGGCGTGTCGAGCGTTTCGGCACAGATGAAATCGACCGGAAATCCGATGGTTGGCGGCGCGGCGATGTATAAAACAAAAGACATCATCGATAACGCGGTCAATTCGGCGGATCACACGACGTTGGTAGCGGCCGTAAAAGCAGCCGGCCTGGTCGAGACGCTTAAGGGTGCCGGGCCATTCACGGTTTTCGCACCGGTCAACAGTGCATTCGACAAGTTGCCGGCGGGTACCGTTGAAATGCTGCTCAAACCTGAGAACAAGGCAATGCTTGTTAAGATCCTGACATACCACGTAGTGTCGGGGAATTGGGATTCAAAGGCGATAGCGGGGCTGATCAAGAAAGGCAAAGGCAAGGCAGAGATCACCGCGGTTTCCGGAGGAAAGCTCTGGGCGTCGATGGATGGCATGACACTGGTTTTGACCGATGAAAAAGGCGGCACGTCGCGAGTTACTATCGCCGACGTTCGCCAATCGAACGGCATCATTCATGTCGTCGATTCGGTCCTGTTACCGAACTAAGTTCGGTTCGCCCGGTGATCCAATGCAAAAATATCAAGGGTTCTGCGGCCGACATTACTGAAGGGGTGTGGCGGCTGCCGAATAGGGAAAGACATTGGATCATCGGGCAATTTTCTTATTGAGCCAAGAGGCAAATTAAGTAATTGCCGATAAACAAGCCACGCGTTGCACGATCTGCGGCATCAAAACCTATATCTATGAATTACCGAACGATTGCCATTTTCATGATTATGATGGCTCTAGCGATCTGCTCGATCATGGTAAGCCCGCTTACGGGCTCATCAAGCGCGGCGGCAAGTGATACCCAAAGTCGACCAACTCCAACGCCGGTTCGCAAAAAGACGGTAAGGACAAAAGCGATCCGCGAGATAACCTACACCTTAGGCGAGTTTGACGGCAAAGAGGTCGTCATGACCGACGCGGAGTGGAAAAAGACACTCAGCCCAACCGAATTTTACATAATGCGGGAAGAGGGCACTGAGCAACCATATTCCGGCGCTCTCACAAATAACCACAAGCATGGCAATTATTACTGTGCAGCATGCGGTCTTGTGGTTTTCTCGTCTGAGGCGAAATTCGAGTCAGGCACCGGCTGGCCCAGCTTTTTTCAGCCTTTATTCAAGAAAAATGTTGTCGAAAAGGTCGACAAGAGCCTGGCTGAAGAGCGAACCGAAGTTGAGTGTGCACGATGCCACGCGCATCTCGGACATGTCTTCGACGACGGCCCTCAGCCGACAGGACTCAGGTATTGTATGAATTCAGTCGCTCTACGGTTCAAGGCTGGAGAATAAGATATTGCAAACCACAACGGGTTCAAGTCGAGTTGCCGAATGTTTTTCAGCATTCGGCATTTTTGCGAAATGTCCCAGTCAAAAGCATTGTGATAAAGTTTTCGTATGACCGGAAATGAGATCAGAGAAAAATTTCTCGAGTACTTCGAGCAGCGTGGGCATAAACGCGTGCATTCGTCGCCGCTGCTGCCTGCAAATGATCCGACGCTGTTGTTTACGAACGCGGGGATGAATCAGTTCAAGGACGTCTTTCTCGGAAACGAAAAACGCGATTACAAACGTGCCGTGTCTTCACAAAAATGTATACGTGCGGGCGGCAAACATAACGACCTCGACGAGGTCGGCAAGACCGCCCGGCATCATACGTTTTTCGAGATGCTCGGCAATTTTTCGTTTGGCGACTATTTTAAGAAAGAAGCGATCGAGTTTGCCTGGGATTTTCTCGTCAACGAACTAGGGCTCGAGGAATCCAGATTGTGGTTCTCAGTGTTTGAGGGTGATGACGAGGTCGGCCCCGATGACGAAGCCCGCTCCCTATGGGAAGCGGTCGGTGCAAAGCCCGAACGTGTTCTCGGCTACGGACGCAAAGACAACTTTTGGCAGATGGGTGAAACCGGCCCCTGCGGCCCATGCTCGGAGATCCACTATTACATGGGCGAAGAGCCCGGGAACCCCGAAAAGAATCACCCCAAATGGGTAAACGGCGAGGGTGACACGACGATGGAGATCTGGAACCTCGTCTTTATGCAGTACAACCGCACCGAGGACGCTCCCGGCGTATTTACGCTGACGCCGCTGCCTGCTCCCTCCGTTGACACCGGCATGGGCCTCGAACGCATCACTGCCGTAATGCAGAACGTTAAAACAAATTACGATACCGACCTCATCAAGCCCCTGGTCGAATTTACTGCTGAGCTTGCTACGGTTTAGTGATGACGGAAAGCGGACCAATCAGGGTACTTCTGATCGAGAACCATTCGCTGACGCGGATCGGGATAAAAACGGTCCTCGCGGATGTTGATGATATTGAGTTGGTTGGCGAAACCCACGACCCGGCTGCGGGCTTTACGCTCTTTACCGAGCTTGATCCGGATGTTGTGATACTCGGACTCAGATTTCCCGGTTCCTGCTCTATCGACGACCTCGATAATTATTTTACCCGCGACCCAAAAGCAAAGATCATGATGCTGGCCGATCACGCCGGCGATTCCGAGATCAGCCGTGCGCTAAAGAAAGGAGCGCTCGGATACGTCTGTAAAGATGTCGAACCTGACGAGTTGGTCAAAGCGATAAGGGCCGTGAGCAAAGGCCGCCGGTATCTGCCGACGGAAATTGCCGGTATCCTCGGCGAACACGTCGGCCAGGAGCAACTGACCCCAACTGAAGAGAATGTGTTAAGGATGATCGTCGGCGGCATGTCGAATAAAGAGATCGGTTTCGCACTCGATATTTCCGAGAATACGGTCAAGACGCACATTCAAAATATATTTGGCAAGATCGGCGTTTCGGACCGGACATCGGCTGCGACGACCGCGATCAAGCGGGGACTGGTAAGGATAGATCTATGAACAATGAAATGATCAAATACGCTGAAGACCTTACTTCAGCCGAAAGTGGCGTCCTCGAGGAACTTCGCGCCCATTGCTATGCGCATTATGAGGACTCGAGCATGCTGTCAGGCTTTTTCCAGGGCCGCGTTCTCTCGATGTTGTCGCATATGATCCGGCCAAAAATGGTTCAGGAGATCGGGACATATCTCGGATACTCGACCATCTGCCTCGCCGAAGGGCTCGCTGACGGCGGTAGGGTCTATTCGATCGATACTAATGAGGAAACGAATAAAGTAGCTCAGTCATTTATCGATAAGGCTGGACTGTCGGGCAAGATCCAGCTCAGGCTCGGGGACGCGATCTTTTTGATCCCCCATCTCTCAGGCCCATTTGACCTGGTTTTTATTGACGCCGACAAACCAAATTACACAAATTACTACAACCTCATCTTCGACAAGGTCAGCCCCGGCGGATTTATCATCGCCGACAACGTCCTGTGGAGCGGCAAGGTTCTCGAAGACGAAAAGGACGAGAACACCCAGGCCCTATATGACTTCAGCAAAATGGTCCTGGCCGATAATCGTGTAGAAAACGTACTGCTCCCCATCCGCGACGGCCTGATGGTCATCAGAAAGAAATAGGCCCTAAAGATCTTACCCGCGAATTACGCGGAACCGAGCTATTGTCAGTACCACCTGCGGTAGCGGGTGGGTTCTTAAACGCAGAGGACGCGGAGATCTGAGTCAGAACCGCCTCCCGTAAGGGCGCGGGCCGAACGCGGCCCAATAGCTCCTGTAAATTCCACCATGCGGCAGCGTTTGCGTCTTTCTCACGATCTAACCCCAAAACTCCCGGTAGAACGACCATAGCGCCGGTACACCCGCCCAGCCGTCATTTCACCGCTTAACCCATCGGTAAAGCCGCTTCCCTGTCGGTAAAACCGGTTCCCGCCGGGACAGCGATCTTCTTCATCAGGAAAACCGCTTTCCTGTCAGTTAAACAATTTTCCGACGAATGCCAAGTTCTCGCGACAGGAAAGCAGCATTCTCAACGGGAAAGAAAGTGTCTAGACGGGACAAGCTCTTAACCGCCGGGAAAACCGTTTTCCGTTTGGGAAAATGATTTTCCTAAAACCAAATATGTGTCGTAAATGAAGTATATGCACGAGTTA
This sequence comes from Blastocatellia bacterium, assembly GCA_963834975.1. Taxonomy (GTDB): domain Bacteria; phylum Acidobacteriota; class Blastocatellia; order Pyrinomonadales; family Pyrinomonadaceae; genus OLB17. The sequence goes on along the minus strand of CAWIDZ010000003.1, from coordinate 176,886 downwards.
AGGCTGCTGAGATATGTGTATTTGAAAAAGTGGCTTTCCTCTGTAGATTTGCGATCGACAGCAAGAAAGCCAAAAACTGAGATATAGGCCGGGTGGGCATCTGGTCATTACCCGTGGCAATGAGAGGCGGGCGATCTTTCATTGCTGATCGATGCCTGCTGTTGGCTCGGGGCAACCGTCACAGAGTTCGCCGATAACACCGGCATAAATAGTACGAACGTAAGCGGATGCCGCCACGAGGCAGCACAGAGCGGCGTCTATTCCACGACGATTCTCGCGACCGTGGTCGCGAGAATCGTCGATGCGTATGAACAGCGCAAAGAACCGCAATAACGCCGGTGTGACCCCATTCTATAAGGCCTATTTCACGAGTTCGATCTCACTCGGCCGCCAGGCCTTTGTGAAAAATGACTCCTTCGGACTGTAGAGGCGCAGGATCGTGAACCAACCTTTGCCGGGAGTGGTCTGGACCCAGCAGCCGGCTTTGGCGTCGGCCGGTTTCGTTGGACCGAAGTAGATCGTTGTAGAGCCGTCAGCATTCGCGGCCGCGGCAGGTGACGGGTAGGTCTGGCTGCCGGCACGCGGGTATCGCTGCGGCGTCTGCAGCATCGAACGCGTCTGATTGTCATAGACCGTGAACGACCAGAATTTGGCCGCCGGAATATCCTTAGGTAAGGTTACTTTGTACGTTTTGCCTCCGTCGATAAGGGTTTCTATCCGAGTCGGTGAAGCCCATGAGGTATTGCGAACCGACGTTCGGCAAACGCATGATCATGCCGGGCGAATCCATCGTGTAACCGAAGTAAAACGCCGCACGCGAATTGAGTGTGCGAGCCCCGGTCGGCGGCAGCGGTTTGAACATACCCTGCGCTGTGATCATCGGCGGCGGCGTCTCAAAATTGTAACCACCCTCCCACAGCATGTTGGCCCACATTGAATCAGGGTAGTAGTTCCAGCCGGGAACTTCGGAGCCATACCAGTTAAACGCACGGCCGGCAGCGTTGCCGACAGCAGCGGCGTCGGTCAGGATCTTTTTCATCCGCGAGTCCGGATTGAAAGTCTTGCCCTTTACGATCCCGATGGCCGCAAACTGACCGACGAGTTCAGGATCAAATGAAGTCGCCGGTTCCAACTGAACGAGTTTGTCGAGCATTTCGAAATACGAAAAATCGTTTGGCGGAACTGTGTTGAATGACTTCGCGCTACCCTCGATAAACTTGGTCGGCGGAATGGCCGGGTTTGCTTCCAGCCGGACTTTGCCTTCGAGTGCCGTGGCGATGCTGGTACCCACACCTCCCGGCGTGTACGGATAGATCTTCAACCCTTTCTTGATAAGTTCCACAGCGGGCTTTGGATCATTGTCCACCATAAAGGCACGAACGGCGTAAAGCACGTGATCAGTTTTGGAATGCCCGATAAAGAAACCGCTATCAGGCAGCGGACCGTCATACCCCGGTGGAACGACAATGTACTTGCCGCCGGCGCCGCGGTCCGGGCCGGGTGCACCGATATCGACTATCCAGCCGAACCACATGTCATTGAGCGTACCGAGCTGCATCGGCGGCACCTCGATCACCAACGGGCCTTTGGTCAGGTCGAGGACTGCGAGGTTATAGACCGTGTCGGCGTTGGCCGTGAGAAAGATCGAGTGAGAGTCCATAAGGTCCGAGAAGATGACGACCGTGTTGTCATCCGCCCCGATACTGTGGAAACCCTCGCGGATCGCGTAAGCCGAGACGCCTGAGAAGCTGTTCATGAAAGCGTCAACGCCGCGAACGTAGTCAAGATTGTCATACACCTTTTGAACGGTCGCCTTGCTGGGTGCACCGTCCTTGTATTCGAGCGTGCCGATGCCCGTCTCGACCTTGTCCGCTGTGGTAATTTCCACCGGGACCTGAGTGAGGGTGTTCGACGTATTCTGAGCCGTTGCTAATGTCGCAGCGGTGAGGCCAACGATAAAAGCGATAAAGATCGTGTAAATATTCGTTTTCATAGAGTTTTCCTTCCTGGTTTGTTTTCTAAGTCCATAATTGGTTTTTCCCGGCAGTAGATCCTTTAATCGTCTGCAGTTTAGGAGCGAACCGCCGGTTGGCTCCTTTTCCCTTGCCCGGGTCGTTTAGTATAAAAAGAGCAATAACGCATATTATCGCTCGCCAGGGACGATGAGGTAACTGTTATTATTTACAGGCATCCTGTAGGAAAACGCTGCCGCAATTTTGCGATCTTTTCGCCCGATCCGTGTATGTGAAAGCCGGATCACAGGCAGCGAGGAGCGGGGTCGGACTTGTGAAAGTGCAATATTCTCGCAATAGATCTTAGCTGCTAAAACCTATTGCGTGGGCTAACCTGGTTCTGTGGTTTTTGGTTCCATGGTAGTATCCCCGCTGAGACTTGCAGTTTTGTACGCCTGGCTCCTGATTTTTATTTTTTGCTCGCGCCGTTTCGGATCGTTGGCGTAGAGTTCCGTTTAGGAATCCACAGATGTTGAAAAATTGGACTGTCGGTCCGCACGGCAGATTTTCAGAGCGATCAACATTCATTCTGTATAGTGGAACGTTACCAGCACATAACGGTAAAAGACTTCAGAAATCCAGCTGTAATGAGTCCCTGTAAGGGACAAATGTAATAGCGTCGGGAGAATCCCGGCGATCTAGATCTGATTAAATTACGCGTCCCTGTAAGGGACGAATGACAACATGGCACAGACTCTATATAGCAGCTACATGCACATCGTTTTCTCAACGAAAAACCGGGTTCACTTTATCCAACGCGAACTTGAGGACGAGCTATTCGGCTATATCGGCGGCGTGATCAGAAATTACAAAGGTGTCCTCTCAAAGCTGGTGGTATATCGAATCATATCCACCTGTTGGTTTCGCTCAATAAGAATTACCTGGTCCCCGATCTTGTCGGTGACGCAAAACGCGAATCATCGAGTTGGATAAAGACAAAGAGCCCGATGCTCGCAAAATTTGGTTGGCAAGATGGTTATTCAGCCTTCTCGGTCGGATACACACAGATACCGGCGGTCAAAAAATATATCGCCAATCAAAAGGAACATCACAAACAAAAACTATTCGAGGATGAAATGCGCGGGTTTTACAGGAAATATGATCTAGAATTCGATGAGCGGCATATTTGGGATTAGAGTGCTCTCATTCGTCCCTTACAGGGACGGCAGCGATGTTGGATCTCAGTCGCCGGGTTCCACCCGACGCTATTACATTTGTCCCTTACAGGGACGCGAACCAATGCGAGGACGCAGACAAATAATTTTCTAGCGCCATTTAGATCATTGGTGTAAAATCCGTTTTAGGTATCCCAAAATGTTGAATAATCGGAAAATTGCACGTTTGAGCCTCGGAATTATCTTAGTTCTGATTTTTGCAAGTGTTGGCGTCGGACAATCCCGAAATGATAATTGGCTTCAATCAGCCTCATCTCTAATCATTGGAGAGTCGAATCGGCATGACGTAGAGAATGTCTTTTCGATAACTCGCGTTGCTCAGGTTAACCAGTTTCCGGATAACGAAATAATTTACTACGAAACTAAGGTGGGGCGACTAGAGGCGACCTACTCCGCAGGCCCTTGCACGGGCGAAAACGGAACCGGTTATCGACTAGAACGAGGCATTCTAATTTCCCTTTCATTTTGGCCGAGCAAAGCCATGAAGATTCGAAAGAGAGACCTCCATCTCGAAGGTTATGAGATTCGACCGGAGGATGACAATCCCAACTGGAATTATTTCAGCGTAGATTCGGGAAAGCTCTTTGTCTACTACAGGAACTCGTTTTTGAATGGGATAAGTTTTGGACTGTCGTCAACTCAAATTCGTAAATTGACTTGCAATTAGTTTCACTACAAAGAACCTTAGGGAGAATGGGGTCGCGCCAGCGTAATTGCGGTTCTCTGATCCCGGAATGTTTAAAGGCCCGGCCCCTCGCTAAAGGGGCGTCACAGGGACTTGGTCGTTTGGGCCGATGTTCCCCGCGTACCGCTATCTCTCAACGTGGGTCTAGGAAATTTGCATCCGCTCCGCGGACTCTTTTCTGACATCCTCGATGCCCACCGGCTCACCCGAAAGTATTAGACTTCTCTCGCCCAAACTGTCGATTACAAACCTTCGTACCTTATATATAATTTCTGTAGTGAGACAGCGTCTGGTTTGAGGACGCTAGACGTTAAATGGGAGAAGAATAATGAAAGCAGGTATCAAAGAAGTCACTCAGAGGAAAAAGGTCGAATCGATCATCGCACCGCCGCCGAGACATTGGGTCGGGGACGGATTTAATGTGCATGGATTTTTCCCGCACGGGCCGCTTACGGGCGAGCGGATGAGCCCGTTCTTTTTGCTGGATTACAACGCATTGACACAATTTCCGCCGCGCGAAGAGCCGTTCGGCGTCGGCCCGCATCCGCATCGCGGATTTGAGACGGTGACCATCGCTTATAAGGGCAAGGTCGCACATCACGACAGCCGCGGCGGCGGCGGTGTGATCGGCGAGGGCGACGTGCAGTGGATGACGGCCGGCAGCGGCCTGCTGCACAAGGAGTATCACGAGCAGGAATACAACCGCGAGGGCGGACCGTTTCAGATGGTGCAGTTGTGGGTCAACCTGAGAGCAAAGGACAAAATGACCGAGCCAAAATATCAGGCGATAACGAACGCTGAAATGGGCCGCGTCCCTCTGCCCCGCGGCGGCGAGGTCGAGATCATCGCGGGCGAATTCGGCGGCGTAAAGGGGCCGGCGACGACATTCTCGCCCGTGCATCTCTATAACCTGAAACCGAAAGCCGGTGAAAAGATCGAACTCTCATTTCCGTCGCAACTACACGACGGCGATCCTGGCCGATCGAGGGTTCGGCCGTGATCAACGGGACAGAAAAATTGCCGACGAATAATCTCGCGCTTTTCGGACGCGATGGCGAAGACTTCACGGTCGAGGCAAACGAGGACAGCGTTCTGCTTCTGATGAGCGGCGAACCGCTCAACGAACCGATCGCCCAATACGGGCCGTTCCTGATGAACACCCAGATCGAGATCGCAGAAGCGATCGAAGACTATCGTGCAGGAAAATTTGGCCGTTTGGCAGATTAATAGAAAGCTGAGCAAGCCTACGCGTACTTTGAAAGAGCGATATACTCAATTTTGAGTCTATCGCTCTTACTTACGTCTCGGCCCGGGCGCAATTCTTATGTTCGCGATGCCCGGATGATGTCCGCGAAAACTCCCGCCGCGGTCACATCGGCTCCGGCACCGGCACCCTTTATTACCAGCGGCTGCTCGGAATATCGGTTGGTGTAAAAAAGCACCGCGTTGTCTTTGCCCGAGAGATTTGCAAAGTTGTGGTCGGGGCCAATCGACTGCAGGCCGACCGAGGCTTTGCCGTCCTGGAACGAAGCGATGTATTTCAAAGTCAACCCTTTGCCGGTTGCGTCATCGAGCAGGCCGCGGAAATGATCTTCGTGCCGTTCCATCTCGGTGTAAAAATCATCGACGCTGCCCTGCCAAACATGACTCGGGCAAAAATCCGACATTCGCGATCTCTTCCATCTCGTGCGGTAACCGGCCTCGCGGGTCAGTATCAATATCTTACGCGCGACGTCGGTGCCGTTCAGGTCGAGACGCGGGTCGGGTTCGGTATAACCTTCATCTTGCGCCTGCCGGACGACATCGGCAAATTTTCGCGAGCCGTCGTAATTGTTAAAAACAAAATTAAGGTTCCCGATAGAACCGCCTCGATCCGCTCGATCTTATCGCCGCTGCGAAGCAGATCATTGAGTGTATTTATGACAGGCAGACCGGCACCGACATTTGTCTCAAAAAAAAAATTTGTGCCAAACTCGCGGGCCGTGTCTTTTAGCTGTGCATAGCTTCTCGTAACCGGATGAGGCGGCTATCTTATTACAGGCGATGACCCCGATACTCTTTTCGAGCAGGCTCGAGTAAATCGGACACGACCTCAGGGCTTGCCGTTACGTCGACAAATATTGAGTTTCGCAGATTGTTCTCTATAATGGTCGCCGCCAACTCATTAATTGTAGTTACATTGGCATTACCGAGCTCAGTTCGATAAGTTTCCAGATCTATACCGCCGTCTTGCGATCAGCGCCTGTTTGCTGTTCGCGAGGCCGACGACCTGTACATTTAGCCGCATTTCGTCAGAAAGATGCTGATGCTGAGCCGAAGCTGCTCGATCAGTTTGCCGCCAACCGTGCCGACACCCGCTATGTACAGATTGATCTGTTTATTACCGTCGGAGAAAAACTCTTCGTGTAAGTGTGTTTATCGCTTTGCGAACATCGTTGGACGAGATGATCGCCGAAATATTTCGCTCAGACGAGCCCTGGGCGATCGCATGAATGTTAATGCCGTTATGGCCGAGTGTCGTGAACATCTTGCCGCTGACGCCCGTGTGTTCCTTCATCCTGTCGCCCACAAGAGCAAGTATCGAAAAACCGCTCTCGACCTTTAGCGGTTCGATCTTGCCGGTGTTGATCTCAAATTCAAATTCGCGATCGACCGCCTGCTTTGCCTTTCCCGCATGTCGCTCTTCGATCGCGACGCATATCGAATGTTCTGATGAGCTTTGCGTAATAAGGATGACATTGATCTGTGCCCTCGACAGAGCGTCAAACAGCCGTTTGGAAAAACCGGGAATGCCGATCATCCCGCTGCCCTCGAGATTGAGGACCGTGATCTTGTCGATACTGGTTATACCGCGGATCATGTCCGCTTTGGCTGTCGATTCCGATTCGATCTTGGTACCCGGGTCGTCAGGTGCAAAGGTGTTTTTTATGAGAACGGGGATGCCCTTTTGCCATCACCGGCTGGATGGTGGGTGGATAGATCACCTTAGCGCCAAAGTGCGACAGCTCCATCGCCTCGCGATAGGTAATATGCGAGATCTGTCGGACGTTGCGCACGAACCTCGGATCAGCGGTCATCATACCCGAGACATCGGTCCAGATCTCAAGTATGTCAGCACCGACTGCCGCCGCAATTATCGCCGCCGTGTAATCCGAACCGCCGCGTCCCAGCGTGGTCGTATATCCGCCGGCGTCAGACGCGATAAATCCGGGGAGAACTGTAAGGGTGGCTGTCGACGCCGAGAAGTGTTCCGTTATCCTCTTGTTACTTTCGGCAAAATCCACCGTCGCCATTCCGTGGCCTGAATCCGTTCGGATGAGCAGCCGGCTGTCTTTCCATTCGTTTGCGAGCCCGCTCTCGGTAAGCTTTGCAGACACGATGCGCGAGGCGACGATCTCACCAAAACTCAATAGCCGGTCCAGCGTTTTGGCAGATAATTCGCGCACGAGGCTTACACCCTCACAGAGGGCTTCGAGCTCGGTCAGCGTCGATTCGACAAAATCCAGAACGGGCGGATGGCCTTCATGAAAACAGCTTGCGGATCGTATCGGTATGGCTCAAACCGATGTCGTTAAGGATCGCCAGATAGCCGTCATCACCACGCTCGGCAGCCTGGCCGGCCGCGATCAGTGCGTCGGTCGTACCGTACATCGCAGACATTACCGCGGCACACGCTCCCTGGGCCTGTGCGCTGCGAATGATCTCGACGACCTTCTTTATTGATTCAGCGTCGGCGACGGACGAGCCGCCGAATTTCATTACCTTCATATTTTGCTTAGCAGCAGATCTTTGAGATCGCCATAATTCACATCCATCTCGATTGACTGTTTTTCGCGAGTGATACAGGTCAGCAACAGATTCCGGGACATCGCCCTGTGTGCCGAGGATCTCGGTCACCGAATCAAACTTGACCGGGTGTGCAGTTTCGAGAAAGATGCCGCTCGATCCGCGATCCGCCGCAAGGTGATCTGCGAGCGCCCGGTAACCAACCGCACCGTGAGGGTCAAGGATATATCCCGTCTCATCAAAAACCGCGCACATTGTGTCGAGCCGTTGTTTCGTCAGAAACGCTTACGGACTCAAGCTTGTCTTTGACCAGTCGAGAAATTTATTATCAAAGATCTCAAGGATGCGTACCATATTGCTCGGTGCCCCGACGTCCATCGCATTGGACAGCGTCGATACTGACGGCCGCGGCTCATAATCCTCGGTCTGCAGAAATCTCGGGACCACATCATTCGCATTACAGGCCGCGATGAATTTTTTGACCGGCAGCCCTGAAATGTGGGCGAGTATGCCCGACGCAAGGTTTCCAAAATTTCCGCTCGGGACGGAAATGACCGCAGGTTCCGTTCGTGCATTGTTTCAACGCGTAAAAATAATAGAACTGCTGCGGCAGCCACCGTGCGACATTTATGGAATTTGCTGAAGTAAGGTGCACATTCGTTTGCAGATCGGTATCGGCGAGCGACTGTTTTGCCAATGCCTGACAATCGTCAAAATTACCTCGTAATTCCAATGTGGTTACATTTCCGCCCAAAGTTGTCAGCTGCAATTCCTGGACCTTGCTAACCTTACCCTTTGGATAAAGTATAACGACCTCGATGCCTTCAACATTATGAAACCCGGCCGCCACCGCACCGCCCGTGTCACCGGATGTCGCAACGACGACGATGGTCTTCTCCGCACGCTTCCTTGAAAAATACTGCAGGCACCGGCTCATAAACCGAGCACCGACATCTTTAAACGCAAGGGTCGGGCCGTGGAACAGCTCAAGGGCCGAGATGCGTTCCGTTAATCTGACCAGCGGGAAATCAAAATTCACCGTCTCGCTGCATATCTGCGTCAGTTCGTCGTCAGGTATCTCGCCACCGACATAGGGGTGAATTACATCAAAAGCGATCTGCTCATTCGAGCTGGTAGCCATAGAGCGCAAAAACTCGCTTGAGTGCTGCGGGATCTCTGACGGAAAATACAGCCCGCCGTCATCAGGCTGACCGCTGAGAACCGCATCCCGGAACGATACGTGGGGCGAATTTCGGTTTGTGCTAAAGTAGTGCATCTATCGCTTTACAAGCCTAAAAGACAAGGTTTAGATAATATATCTATTACAGGTATTTTGAGAAACATGAACGAGGTTAAGATCCATTCACCGGCAACCGTCTCAAACGTCGTTTGCGGTTTTGATTGTCTCGGTTTTGCTCTGGACGCGCCGTTTGACGAAATGACGGTCCGCCGGATCGATGAGCGGGGCGTAAGGATAGTCAATCACGATTCCTATGACCTGCCGACCGACCCGTGCAAAGAATGTCGCGGGTGTCGCACTTTTTGCCCTGCTCGACGCCGTCAGATGCCGACTTTGGTTTTGAGGTCGAGATCACAAAACACATCAAACCGGGCAGCGGCATAGGGTCGAGTTCCGCCAGCTCTTGCGGCGCGGTTGTCGCCGCAAATCATTTGCTTGGTGACCGATTTACAACGTTAGAGCTTGTCGATTTTGCGATGGAAGGCGAAAAACTCGCCTCCGGTGAAAAACATGCCGACAATGTTGCACCATGTATTTTTGGCGGGTTCACGCTGGTCAGGTCACTCGACCCTCTGGACATTATCTCGCTCGATGCTCCACCCTTGTTCGCAACCGTCATCCACCCGCAGATAGAGATCAAGACATCCGAGGCCCGGGCGATCCTACCCGATCAGGTACCCCTTAAAGACGCGGTACGAAATTGGAGCAATCTTGGAGCGTTTGTCGCGGCCCTGGCCAAAGGCGACTATGAACTTATCTCGCGCTCGATGGTAGATACGATCGTCGAACCCGCCCGCCGTTCATTGATCCCCAAATTTGACGAAGTAAAAGCCGCGAGCCTTACGTCGGGTGCCCTGGGCGGTGGAATTTCCGGTTCCGGCCCATCGATCTTTATGATCTCGCAGACGCCTGAAACAGCTAAGAAAATCGAGCAAGCCATGCGGGACGTGTACACGACAACCGGCATTGAGTTCAATACATATGTATCCAGCGTCTGCCCCGACGGCGTCCGTTTTGTTTAGACGGCCCAACCACTCTATTTTCAATCCCGCCAAACCTGTTAATATAATCTTAGAATGTTGACGAGAGAATTAGAAGAAACCTTGAGTTTCGCGGTCGATGAGGCAGTTAAGCATAAGCATGAGTTTGTAACGCTTGAGCACTTGCTGTTTGCGCTGCTCGAGGACGCGGCCGCTCGCGAGATACTCTTTAATTGCGGAGCTCAGATCGACGAACTCGCCCGGGCACTGCAGGAGTATTTCGACAATGTGCTCGAAAAAATGCCCGACACGGCAAAGGCGATGCCTGAGCTGACCTCTACCTTTCAATCGACAATTTCTTACGCCGTACTGCAGGCCGAGGGCAGCGGACAGGGTGCGGTCGATGGCGGCAACATTTTGGCGGCGATGTATCAGGCTGAGCAATCGTACGCCGTTTATCTTTTAATGCAGCAGCGCGTATCGCGGCTCGACATTCTAAATTACATTTCGCACGGCATATCAAAGATCGACGCGGACGGACCGCTGCCGGACGGCATTGACGAGGACGATCCGGACGCGATGCCGATGAGCGAGAGAAAAAAGCCGCTTGAGAGTTTTACAGTCGAACTTGTCGCCGAGGCAGCTGCCGGTGAGATCGATCCGATAGTTGGGCGTCTCGACGAGATCGAACGCACGATACAGGTCCTCTGCCGCAGGAAGAAAAACAATCCGCTTTATGTGGGCGAACCCGGCGTTGGTAAAACAGCCCTAGCCGAGGGGTTGGCATTAAAGATAAGCGAGGGAAACGTCCCTGAGGTGCTAAAGGACGCCAAGCTTTTCGCTCTCGATATGGGAGCCGTTCTCGCCGGGACCCGCTATCGCGGCGATTTTGAACAGCGGTTTAAATCTATAATCACAGAACTAAAGGCTCAGGAAAATGCCATCCTCTTTATCGATGAGATACATACTATCGTCGGCGCCGGAGCCGTTTCCGGCGGCTCAATGGATGCATCCAATATATTAAAGCCTGCTCTCGCGGCCGGTGACCTTCGCTGTATCGGGTCCACAACACATGCGGAATACAAGGCCGCGTTTGATCGCGACCGTGCCCTGGCCCGCCGCTTTCAGAGAATCGAGATCAATGAGCCGACCGTCGATGAAACATACCAGATCCTGAAGGGGCTGAAGAAATTTTACGAGGCCCATCACGGCGTTAAGTACACGGACGAGTCGCTCAAAACTGCGGCTGAGCTTGCCGGTAAATACATTAACGACCGCTTTCTACCTGACAAAGCCATCGATGTGATCGACGAGGTCGGGGCCTCGGTCAAGCTTTTGCCCGCGAGCCGCCGCCCTAAGAGGGTGTCGGTGCAGATGGTCGAGAACACAATTGCCCGCATGGCAAAGATCCCGCCAAAGACCGTCGTTGCCGATGAAAAAGAACGGCTCAAAACGCTGCGCGAAGACATAAAGAGATCCATCTTTGGGCAGGACGAGGCGATAAACAAGATCGTTGATGCGATCCAGATCTCGCGTGCGGGCCTGGGGCACCAGACAAAGCCTGTTGGTTCATTCCTGTTCTCAGGTCCCACAGGCGTCGGGAAAACTGAGGTGTCAAAGCAGCTTGCCGAAAACCTGGGGATCGAATTCATGCGATACGACATGAGCGAGTACGCCGAGCCTCACACGGTCTCCCGCCTGATCGGCGCACCGCCGGGATACGTAGGCTTTGATCAGGGCGGGCTATTGACCGAGGCGATCATGCGGACACCGCACGCTGTACTGGTCCTCGATGAGATCGAAAAGGCTCATCCAAATCTCTTTAACCTGCTGCTGCAGGTGATGGACTCGGCAACGTTGACCGACAATAACGGCAAAAAGGCCGATTTTCGCAATGTGATCCTGATAATGACAACGAACGCGGGTGCGCGCGAGCTGTCATCGGGCGGAATGGGTTTTAGAAACTCGTCTGACACCAAGGGCAATGCAAAGGGTGTGATCGAGCGGACATTCACGCCTGAGTTTCGTAACCGGCTCGACGCCTGGGTGCCTTTCAAGCCTCTCGACATCGACGTTATCAAACTCATCGTCGATAAATTTATCAAGGAACTGAACGGCCAACTCGCCGAAAAGCGTGTCCTTGTAAAACTGACTGACGATTCGCGTGAATGGCTTGCCAAGAATGGATTTGACGCCCGATATGGTGCCCGGCCGATGTCGCGGCTGATCCATGAAAAGATAAAACAGCCGCTCGCAAACGAGATATTATTCGGGAAATTGGCAAACGGCGGCAGTGCTGTTGTTGATGTCGAGGGCGATGATCTAACTCTTAGTTATTGACCTCCAATTAGACTGACCGCGTCGGGGTAAAAAATGAATAAAGGCATTGTTGCCATATCTGCAGCTGTCGGTTCGGCGGCTGCACTGGTCACTTGTCTGGTCTTCTTTTTCTTTGTCTACAAGCCTGCACAGTCGAGAGACATGCCTGCCATCTCCGTCACCCACGCAAAGTTCCCGTTCGGCCCCTTCTGAAGAGATCCCAAACCCCGAGGTCAAAGCGTCAGACGTTAAATCGATAAGTATCAACACCGTATACAAGGGCTTTTTCGCTCCCGGTGACAAATGCGCCAAATCCTATAACGAGTATTTTGGCAACGACGACGGCATCGGCAGCTCCAGCTCACCATGTACGATCAAGATGACCTTTGACCGCAATGGCCCTGCGACCCGATCGATCGAAATAAGCCGCTGGGACAAAACGGCGAAGGAAAAGCGTTTGGTCGAAAAGAGTGCGTCGGAGCGGCGAGGTCTCGCCCGAACAGTTTCAAACCCTGGCAGAGTGCGATCGTTTCAAACGAGGCATTCAAATCCTGGCGTGACGGTACGATGATAACGGTCAGCAACTGTACGATCACGGTCAATTATTCCGGCGGCTCAAGATCGGTAATGAGTAATGTCGATCAAAAAACGACCGTTTACCTGCAGATGATCGACGCTATCAAAAAGCTTGAATCGCAGATCAAATGGAAAGATGAACATTGAGCCCGATGCCCGCTGGCCCTGTGAAAATTATCGTTCGGGTTTTGATGTGGGTCCATTTCGTTTACCTGCTCTTACTTCCCACGCTCGCCGTTGTCTCGGCTCGCATGCTGTTTCCCGACAGCGATAGTTGGCAGCAGATCGCTATCTTTGGCTTTCCTGCAACGCTGATGTATTCCCTGTTCCTCGCTAACGGTTACGCTATCCCTGATTCGCTGCCGATCGCCCTTTTTCAAACGGTAGCGATCCCGCTGCAGATCGGGCTTGGGGTGCTCATTTACGGCAGCTCCAGCATCTGGCTATTTTTTGCGGAGAGTGCGGCCGTCGGCATCGGCTCATTCGTTTTTGGTGTTTTGACCGTCGCGTTGTCCAACCGCAAAGACGACAGCAGCACGGGATTCTTTGTGTTCATTCTCTTTCTGGCGATCGTTTTGTTTCTTTGGCGGCACACTGCCATTCCTGCTTTTGGTTTTCGCCGGATATGGTTCATTTTCGCTGTGGATCATTTTATTTGTTTCCGCGTTTGCGACCGGATATTGGCAGTATGCCGTGACATATAAAAAGCTGACTGCGGCCTATAAAGTAAAAGGCGCTCCGCAGAGTCTGCAGATGCTTTTTGATGGCGGGCGGTTATTCAGGTTTCTCAAGATCGACACAAATGTTCCGTTGCTCACACCCCTTTGGCGATCAAAAGATCAAACGCAGTTAAACTCTCGCGTTCTTTTATTTGGGTTTACGGCAATGTTCCTCCCGGCTGTTGCGTCCGGGGTGATAGGCATATTTTTTGATCGATGAGAATCCGGGAATGATATAGTTTTTGCATATGATTACGACCGATGTCTTGATAGTGGGAGCAGGGCCGACAGGCCTCGCGTTAGCCTGCCAGTTGATTCGATATGGCATTGATTTTGTCATTATCGACAAAAAAGAAACGACCACGCCGTATTCAAAAGCGATCGGCGTTCAGGCGAGAACGCTCGAGATCTATGAGCAGATAGGCCTTGCGGACAAAATGATCGGCCTGGGCTGTAAAGCTGAAAAGGTGCGAATGTTCGCCGGCGGCAAGGTCCGTGGCGAGGCTGAGTTCAAGGACATCGGCGAGGGACTCAGCCCGTATCCGTACGTGCTGATCGTCGAACAGGGCAAGCATGAAAACTTGCTTTACGACCACATAAAGGCGAACGGCAAAGACATAAGGTGGCAGACCGAACTCGTCGACTTCGAACAGGACGAGGCTCGCGTCTCGGCGACCATAAAGACAGCCGACGGCCAGACGGAAACGGTCGAGGCCAAGTACCTCGCCGCTTGCGACGGGGCGAAAAGCCTTGTCCGGCATAAGCTGGGTCTCGAGTTTGGCGGCAGCACATTCGAGAGGATGTTTTATGTCGCTGATGTGCAGCTCGACTGGGAATTCGGACACGACGCGCTGCAGGTATTCCTGATGAAAAACTCGCTGCTTGCGTTTTTCCCGATGGTCGGGGAGCAGCGGTACCGTATCGTCGGCACGTTCCCTGAGGAATTTGATAAGGACGAGGGCGACGTCCTGTACGAAGAGATCGAGGAACGGATAAAGCAGGACACCGAAATCGAGCTCGACATCTCAAACGTCAAATGGTTCTCAACCTACAAGGTGCACACACGCCACGTTGATAAATTCTCGGTCGGACGATGCTTTTTAGCCGGAGACTCGGCGCACATTCATTCGCCGGCCGGAGCCCAGGGGATGAACACCGGCATCCAGGACGCCTATAACCTCGCCTGGAAATTGGCGTGGGTGCTCAGCGGCAACGCGAGCAGCGAACTGCTGAACACCTACAACGAGGAACGCCTGCCGAACGCCAAAGAATTGACCAAGACCACGGACAGGTTCTTTGGCCTGATCGCCAGCCCTGAACCTTTTCTGGTCTTTACTCGTCTATACGTTTTTCCATATATCGCGGAGTTCCTGTTCAGCCTCGATTCATTCAAACGATTTGTGTTCCCGCGGATCTCGCAGATAGCTATCAACTATGAGGATGACACTCTCAGCAAGGAGAGCGGAACGTTCAAGGTGAACGCCGGTGACAGAATGCCGTGGTTCGAGGTCGAGGGTGCGAGCATCTATGACCGCCTGCGTGAACCGAGATTTCATTTTGTGGGATTCTTTGACGGCAAGACCGAGATCCCGCCGCTGCCCGATGATCTCGACGAAAAGTGGAAGGGGCAGATCGACAGCACCGTCTATATCGCTTTACCCTCAGGTCGCTGAGATATTCGGTACCACGGGATCGTTTTTCCTGATCCTGCGGCCGGATAATTATATCGGGTTGATATCAAATGACATGTCACCCGATGCGGTCCGCAAATATTTGGATCTGGTGAGCAGGTAGACAAAGAACGGGGGCAAGCCCGCCTTCCTGACCTGTCTTGTTGTTAGGTTCATTTAGACCGCTTGGCCACTCGCAGTCTGGAAGGTGCGTTTACGCCCGCTCTTTTTCTGAATAGATTGAACACGGGAATAAGGGCGGGAAAAAGCTTGCCGTCCTAACTCGTGTAAGGGCTTACTCATTTGTTCTTGCGTTCAGGTCGCAACGTCACCAATATCGCATCGCTCACCTTTCGCTCGCCTTCTTTATCGGAGGGATGATTGACGACCTTGCCGTCGAGGAACATCGTCGATCGACCCGCCGCCGTCGAGGTTCATTGCGTCGGTCGCTCCCAACTCAAGCAAATATGCCGCGAGGTCCGTCAGGCTAATGCCGCCGCTCGATTCGCTCCGGCCGTCGACGGTTATCATCAGGAACTTGCCGTCTTTAAGTTTTGCCACCGCGGTTCGCGGGTGGCGGGTTTCGACGAATGCTTTTGTTGTCTTTTCCTCTTCCCAGGTGATGTCGATCTTGCCGTTTTTTATGAGTTGGGGAACGCCGCAGCAATGTCGTCGCGTCGTAATAGCAAATTCGCCGTGTGTCCGAAGCTCGTGAGTCCATGAGTAATCGACACCTGGAGTCTCGATCTTTTGACCTATTTTTTACAATTTGTCGAAGTATTTCTCGATTCGTTTCCGCTCGCCGAGAAAACGAATCCCATCCCGCGGAATTGTCGAACTCTCCCTTTGCCATTGATTTGACAACTTCGATTACCCCGCGTTCCGAACAACTATCTCAATCCCCACTTGATCAGTTAGCGTTGTGCGATGAAATTCAGGCGTGTATATAACTAGATCTCATTCGTGTTTTTCGTTCTCGGTTTATTCCATCAATTTCAATTGCTTTCGATTTGCCGATCGTCATACTGCGATTGTCGATCTCAAATGTCCAAACTAGATACGTTTGTTGACTCTCGACCGTTAAAAATAATAAGCGCGATCCGGTCTTTTGTGCGCTTCGCTCAACAACTTACGATCAATTTGTAAAACACCGGCCGGATCGCCCGCCCAAATACTATCGTCCAATCTAAAGAACCCGCCGTTGATCGCGGCAAAGGCGCCGTGGCGGGTTGCGATGGATGAAGTTTTTTCCAGGCCGATCGCGGCGTCCATGGCGTGGACGACATCGAGGCGGACCTTTGTGAGGTCGAGGCGGAGCAGGTTCATCCTAACCGGTTGTTTGTCTATCTCGCGGGTGACCTCGGCGTACTCGACGCCGGGGGCGACTGTCTTGAAATCCTGCGCCGGAAGATTCACCACAGAGGCACAGAGAACACAGAGAGATACAATTGCAAGGCGGAAACTCGCAACGAAAGGTTTCGGTTGAATTGGATTAACTGATCTCATCATCTCTGTGGCCTCCGTGTCTCTGTGGTGAATTCCCTTATAATAACCCGAATGCGAATTAACGAAAGGGTCGTGTCGCTCAATGATAAGCCGGTGAATCCGAAAGCCCGGTACGTGCTGTATTGGATGCAGATGTACAAGCGTGTGGACAATAACCACGCGTTGATCTGGGCGATCCGCAAGGCAAATGAGCTAAAGCTGCCGCTGGTGGTTTATGAGGGCCTGAAATATTACTACCCGTGGGCGAGCGACCGGCTGCATACTTTTATTCTGGAGGGCGTCGAGGAAAAGCGGGCGGCGTTTGAAAAGCTCGGCATCCGCTATATCTTTTATCTGCAAAAGGACAAAAACTCGCCAAAGCAGACCGTGGCAAAACTGGCAAAAGATGCGGCATTGATCGTTACGGACGATTACCCCTGCTTCATCATTCCCGAACACAACCGGCGGATCGCCGAGCGCGCCAGTATCGCTGTTCACGCGGTCGACTCTAACGGCATCATCCCCATGTCAAAATTCGACAAAGAGGAATATGCCGCCTACACCATCCGCCCCAAGATAAATAAGCTGCTCGACCGCTATCTTAAACCGCTGCCGATGGAGAGCGTCGATCTGCCAAGCGTCGGCCTCGAAGTCGATTGCCCCGAGACGATAGTGACGGCCGGCAATATCGCATCTCTCGTTGCAGAATGCGACATAGATCACTCGGTAAAGCCGTCCGGATACTACAAAGGCGGGACAGAGAGTCGGCCGACATCGTTTGAAAAAGTTTATCAACGACATATTGGCAGATTACGAAAAAGCGCGAAGTAAACCGGACCGCGACGGCTCGTCGCGATTGTCCGCCTATCTGCATTTCGGGTTTTTGTCGCCGCTTGAGATCGCTCTCGCGGTTCGCGACTCTGACGCACCGCAGGAATCAAAAGACGCTTATCTTGAGGAGTTGATCGTCCGCCGCGAGCTTTCGTTCAACATGACGCGGCACAACCCGCAATACGATTCACTCGCGGCCCTGCCGGCATGGGTGCAAAAGACGATGCGGGAGCATGTTGACGATGAGCGGCAATATACCTATTCGCTTGAGCAGTTAGAGAATGGCGAGACGCACGACGAACTGTGGAACGCGGCCCAACGCGAGATGGTCGTCACGGGCGAGATGCACAACTATGTGCGGATGCTGTGGGGAAAGAACGTGATCGCCTGGTCGCCGTCATACGAAGTTGCGTTCGAGACGCTGGTGCATCTCAACAACAAATACTGCCTCGACGGCCGCGATCCAAATTCATACGCCGGCATCCTTTGGTGTTTCGGCAAACACGACCGGCCATGGATGGAACGGCCTGTCTTTGGCACCATCCGTTATATGACGAGCGGGAGCACGGGCAAAAAGTTTGATTCTAAGAAATATATTGAGTGGGCCAAAGGCCTTACTTGACGTGCCGGCGTTTGACCGACGGGACCGTATACCTTTCAAAAGCGGGACGCATCATCGAGTTTCCCCGCTACGAACTCTCCTTCTCCCAATTCACGTTCGGTGTTCGACAGGATCTACCCTCAAAAGGCCCGGAACCTCTCCGACCTCGCGGAACGAATTTCGGAACAACGGTGATCCCGCCCTGCACCATCCCGGGCGACTTATCCTGAACCAAATTGTAAGCAAACACGCCTGTGAACAATCCCGCGACCATCGAAAAAGCGGCCGTAGCGACGCGGGAAACGCGCTGTTTCACCTTGGCCCAGCCAACCGGGCAATTTTTTGTCAAAATGGTCCCGTCCGCCCGACGAAAGTAACGGACGCATAAGCGGCCCTCTGAGTCGATCAGCAGATCCTCGGCTTCGCGCCGGGTCATGTCTGACAGGTTATAGACGTTCAGTTTGCAATCGCCGCAAAAGCGTTTGCGGTCGTCACCGTACATCTCGTCCCAGTTTGCGGGGCATGGTGAAGCAATGTGGATATTATCGAGCGGTATGTTTGATCTACTCATTAGGCCCTCCGGTTTATTAGACGCCTGAACTAAAGCGTTTGTTCCCGAAGAACGGTCGGATAGGCACTTTCTTGCAAATGGATCGAATGAATAGGAATGCCGGAGCCTCGGGCACCGGAGACCTATCTATGCCGTTGACCGGTCCAAATGTTCGCCTTTAATAGCTCTGAACGACTTTTTAAGCCGTTATATTTCCAAATAAACTACTTATCTGTCAGAAAGATGCCTTATCTGTCAGAAAAATATCTTCCCTGTCAGATAGGGTTCTTACTTGTCAGATAAATGTTTTGCCTGTCAGATAGATCTCTTATCTGTCAGAAAAATGGTTTATTTGTCAGATAAATGGTTTATCTGTCAGAAAAATGATTTTTTTGAGATTAAAAAAGGTATGTTTGCGATCTGGCGGATCGTTCGAACTCACCGAGGCTCAATGGTTTGCGGCCGCCGTTTAGGACAATTGCTTCAACGCCAGCCGTCTTACTCATCCGTCACCCGTTGCGTTTTATCCAGTTCCCTTCCCAGTCAAACTGCTCAAGGGAGGAGAACCGTTTTTTGTAGTCGTAATAAGATTCGCCCTCGTAAGCGTAGCCGTGATAATAAAACTCTTTGCCGTGTTCTACGGCGATACTCGATCTCCTTGAGCATTGTGAAAATGCCAAGGCTGCGTGAGCGTTCCTCGGGGTCAAATATGCCGTAGATGCTCGAGACCGAATTTCTGCCGATGTCAAAAAAGCTCGCGGCAAGCAATTTATCGTCTTGAGTGACGGCTATCTCAGACGCCATGGTTGGAAAGCTCGCGGGGTCGGATCGAGAGGAAATCGTAGATCGATGACGGGACACCGCTCTTGAACCGGACCTTGTGCCGCTCGAATAATTGCTCGGTCTCAGCCGTTATCTCAACCGGTCGCACGGCGACGTCGAGATCGGCATTGCGTTTTAATACGCGGCGTTGGTTTTTAGAAAATGAAAAATCAGCGAGTCGAACCCGCAGCGGCAAAACCCGCCGGATCTCGCCCTCATAAACCCCCAAATTGTAGCGAAAAAAATGGGTGCCAAAATGACGCCAGCCATCGGCCAAAAGCAGATCGATCTGACGCGGCGTAACGGCGTCAGCGAAAAACTCTTCGTTGATGAGGCTGAAATCCGCGTCGTACATTGCTGATAGGCATAGGGCTCCCGATCAAAAGCCCGCATACCAATCATAACCCTCTTCGGCCCAATAATCTCTGGGCCGCTCAGTTGTGTATTCGATGCGGCCGATGCGTTTTATCTGCTTGATGCCGTATTTTGTCGCCGATGCAAGACGCAGAGGGGCACCGTGTTCCATCGATAGCGGCTGGCCGTTGATCTCGTAGGCAAGCAGGGTTTGCGGATGCATGATACTCGGCAGGTCCCAGCCGACAAAGTAGCCTTTGTCCGACGTTGTCAGTGAGACATACGGCAGAAAATCATTCGGGCCCCCCAACGGGTGGCGGCGGCTTACTAACCAAGGTCTTTGGCGGATACGCGGCCGCAAAATCCGAGAAACGGACGCCCGCCCATTTAACGACATAGCTCCAGCCCTCGATACATTTGAACCGTGTGATCATCTCTGTCCGCGGCAGCCGTTTGATGTCGTCCATGGTCAGAACCAGATCATCGGTGCGGCCCGCGAGTCCGCCGACAGACAGTGACCAGGTCGACGACATCAAATTCCGCCGGCATCCCCAGGTCGCCGTTCAGCCGATCCTGAGTTATCTCAGCTCGGAGAAAATTCACGGGCCAGCTCGGTCGGCCGGAAAAATATCTGGCTCAACCGCTCGTTATACTCAAAGCTCTTTCGGTAAAGAGCCGGCCTTTGTCTCATCGCTCAGCCAGCGCCAACCGAATATGCCGCCTATCGCCGCCAGGCCGCCGACCAGAAAGCTGCGGCGTGAGCGGCTGCCCATCTGCTGTCGCGCCTCAGCCTCAGCAAGCGGCTTGCCCAACTCGCGTTTCTCGCCGAGGATCTCGGCTGTGTTGTCGGCGCGCTTTTTCTTTTCAAAACCGCGGGCTTCGTCGAGAAGTATCTTGTCGTCCTGTTCGCTGCTCATGCCGTCACCTCGCTTTCGACGATCGGATTATCATCAACCGGAGTTTCCGCGTCAACGACATCGTACCCCGTCACCATAGAACGAAAATTTCGCCAGCCGGCCAGCACCACCTGAACAACATGGACCGCAAAAAATCCGACAAAGCCCATTGTCAGCCAAAAGTGTATCCACCGAGCCCATTCGTAACCGCCGAACAGTGCAGTCATCCA
The DNA here is from genome assembly GCA_963834975.1 of Blastocatellia bacterium. Lineage (GTDB taxonomy): Bacteria > Acidobacteriota > Blastocatellia > Pyrinomonadales > Pyrinomonadaceae > OLB17. Next base: position 155,955 of record CAWIDZ010000003.1, on the reverse strand, counting down.
CGAGAGCTGGAGTGATTTGTAGATAGCCAGCCCTGTCAGCAGTGATCCGGCCCCCATCACTATCACTCCGGTATAGGCGATGCGCTGTGCATCGTTATATTTCCCCTGCGGCGGGAGCTCTTTGACGATATGGGCGTCGTGAAGCGTCACAAACATGGCCCGTTTGAACGAGCCGGGAACAGGCAGTATCGCCCGCCATTCGCCGGATATTATCAGATAGAGAGCATAAATAATTCCGTTAACGCCGAATAGCCATATAAAGAAAAAATGTATCTGCAGCCCTTCGGCAAGACGAAACGGGATACCCAGAAAGTCATAAAACCACTGCGGAAAAAAATGAAATAATTCGTAACCAAAAATGGTTACTGAGTAGATCGGATTAGCCCAATAGATCAGCATTCCGCTCCAGATCATCATCGTGAGCAGCGGAAAATTGATCCAATGCAGCCAACGGATCGCGAGCGGATGTTTTTTTTCCAGTTGTTTAGCCACTAAAATATGATCTTTACGGCCGAATACAGTTTGTAGAGACGATTATAGGTCATTTGTCTCAACTTATCCTCGATATTCCGCGAAGGTCAGCTTATATTCCAAATATTTATATGTCTGAGATCGTCGTCGCACGGCAGAAAAAACGCTAAGAATGCGATATAGCCTATTTTCTTTGTCGCCGGTGAAATATTGTTAATGAATCCGGAATATTTTGCCGGCCGAATATAATATACAGTTGGCAGATCAAATCTGCCGGAGATGTACAGATCTATGAAATACAAAGTTTTATTCGCATTTGCCGTGGTAACCGCGGCGATAGCTTTATCGGCCATCGGCTGCAGCAGGACAGGGACGTCTATCGAGAACAATGCCTTTGCCGCCCCCGCCAATGCATCTGGGGTCAATACAGCCGAACCTGCTGTATCAACGGAAGGCCCTGACGATGTGTTCGATGGCAAAACGATCGAGAAAACCGATGCCGAATGGAAGCAGCTTTTGACGCCTGCTCAATATCACATCCTTCGCGAAGCCGGCACCGAGGCCCCCTACACAGGCGAGTACGCCGAAACCCACGAGGACGGCGACTATTACTGCGCCGCCTGTCATCTGAAACTGTTCAACTCAAAAACCAAGTTTGAGTCAGGGACAGGCTGGCCCAGCTTTTATGAGCCGATCAACAAAAAGAACGTTATTGAGAAAACCGACAGGACATTTGGTATGGCACGCACCGAGGTTTTATGTGCACGCTGCAACGGACATCTGGGCCATGTATTTGACGACGGCCCAAAGCCGACGGGGTTAAGATATTGTATGAACTCGGCGGCGTTGAAGTTTGAAAAGGCTAAATAGGGTGGTTTAAATAGCCTCGCCTAACAACGGCCTATTTTCTGATCTTGAAACGAAAAACCGAGTAAGCTATCAGCAGGATCCCAAAAACTGCTTCCCAAATGCGGCCAAAACCGTGACCGCTAGGCAATAGCCCATTTTCAGTCGCAGCGCTGGCGAGAAACCACAATCCAACCACGAGAATAGCTATCCAAAGCCTTTTCATTTGGAAACCGGGTTAACTACCAATTTACTTTGCCTTCTTGAGAGGTGTCGATCTGGGTCAGCTCAACGCCCTCGTTGTAGAAAAAGATCTTCATGTTGTCGAACAGAAACTGATGAGAATCGGGGTTCGAGACGTCGAGGCCGAAGTGGTTGATCAGCTGCTTTTGCTTTTCCTGCCACTCTTTCCAGCACTCTTTACACATCTCAGCACCGATCTGCTGTCCGAGCTCGGTCGGAACCGGTGCGTAGCCGATCGGCTCTCCCTTTTGCCCGCATTTTGCACATTTGAATTTGTCACCAAATAAAGCCATAAGTAATAACCCCGAAATAAGAAATTAACCACAGATTAACACAGATGGAAACGGAAAATCAGGATTCGCGTTATCTGAGTTGTTCGGACGCTCCTACTTTTGAGCTTCGTGGATAGCCTCAAGAACGTCCTGGTCTTTGGGACGGAAAAGGCTGACCGGTTCGACCTTTCGATAAGTGATCTTGCCCTCGTCGTCAATAACAAAAACGGCCCGTGCAGAGCGGCTGGGCAGCCACGACTTAACATCATATTTGCGGGTCACTTCGCCATCGGCGTCCGAAAGCAATCTGAGCGGCAGCTCCTTTTTTATCGCAAAATCTTTATGCGAGGCCACCGAGTCCATCGAGATACCAACAACCTCGGCACCGGTCGCCTGATACTCAGACCAATGGTCACGCAGGGAACAGAGTTGGGCCGTGCATACCGGAGTATTGTCCCCGGGATAAAACAAAAGCACAACGGTGCGCCCTTTGTAATTACTCAGGGTCCAATCGTTGCCATCGCCGTCTTTGAGAGTAAAATCTGCTGCTGCGTCTCCTACATTCATATCTTTAGTCACTCTGCGTCTTTTGCGTTAAATGGGTTAAGAAAGTTCCGTCATTTGGAAATCCCTGATATCACGGAAGGGTTTTTCCGCGTCAGTAAAGTCCGGCCGGTAGTAATGCGATGCCGATTCGTATTCCTGCATAAAGCCCTCTTCCATGCCCAGATCCTCGAGCAGCGAAACGGCCTGAAACCATTCGCCCTCTGATATACGGCGCGAGAGCAAAATGTAACGCTCGTCGGTCGCCGCCTTGTTGGTGGCATAGTATTGGGCCATAAGCGAGATCGCCGTCTTTGGCGAAAGTTCGTCACGTATCCATTGCAGATTCGCCGCTATGTCGGCTATGTCGTTCGGCAAAACCAGCAGCCGGATCATCAGGCCCCGTTTGAGCAAGCCATCGTTGTCAAAGATAAGTTCGTCGCCCATCTGACGGTGCATTTCCTTGATCGCAGCCCGGGCATGTTCCTTGTAATCGCGGACCTTTGAGTATTGAAAGCCCGCGTCCGAATCAGCGTATTTCAGATCAGGCAGATAAACATCAACAATGCCGTCGAGCAGCCGCAGCACCTCAACCGAATCATAGGCGTTCGTGTTGTAAACGATCGGCAGCCGCAGGCCCTGCTCGGCGGCGATCAATATCGCCCGGGCCATCTGCGGTGCGAAATGTGTCGGCGAGACAAAGCCGATATTGTGGCAGCCCCGCTCCTGCAGCTCGAGCATCATCTCGGCCAGCCGTTCGTGCGTCACCTCGTTTCGTTTCTGTTCCTTCCAGGTTTGCGAGATCTGATAGTTTTGGCAGTAGACACAGCGAAGATTGCAGTTGCCGAAAAAGATGTTTCCCGCACCGCCGGTTCCCGATAGACATGGCTCCTCGCCAAAATGCGCGGTGTAGCTTGAGACGATCGGCAAACGGCCCGAATAGCAGGCGGCGATCTCGTCCTTGAGCCGGTCGTTGCCGCAATCTTTGGGACAGACCGTACACGACGCGAGCAGCTTTTCGAGGGCCTCAACCCTCTTTTTCAGTTCCCCCGTCCTCAAGAGTTTCAAGAACCTTGCGTCGGAGCCGGCGTTTTCCATGTGCGTTATATATATACTTATTGATTATCTCAGGCGGCGCGACTTTGTTGGCAAGCGCCCATGTAAAATCCATTTCGGCATTTACCGTCGCGGTCGCCATCCGCGTTTCGAGGATCATTAGGATGCTGCCATAGAACAAGAACATTATACCAACGATACCGACTGGGATCGGCAGCCAGCGATAAGTATTAAAAAAAGCCGCGACCGCTATCGTCACACTCGTGAGAACAAAAAACCCCAGGCCAAAATAGAATGTAACCATCGCCCGCTGCAGTATACGTGCCGCGACTCGTCACTTTGTCGAGAAGATTGACGACCGTATCGACCCGCTTATTGTAAAGCGGAATAGAATCGGGGTTTTGAACCACGATCAATTCACTTAGCCGCTGTTCCAGATCACGGACCCGGTCGATGACGCGTCCGAGGCGCGTTGATGTCGAGAGTACGAGCGAACCGGTTGCTGAGATCAGCAATGTCGGCGTCACCATTGCCGTCAGAAACTCGATCGTCGAGTTAAGGGCATCAGGATTTACTTTCAGAATGTCGCCGACCATGATTTCGAATTCTACGCTATAATCCGGTAAAACCTAAATTATGACAGAACCTGAAATACCCAAGGGAACGGTCCGGATATTGAGTCACACAAGTGAAGTTCTCAACGGAAACCCGCTCGGCGACCGCCACATTCGCGATGTCATCGTATATCTGCCGCCCGGCTACGAAAAAGGCGACGATAGTTACCCGAGTGTTTATTGCCTGACCGGTTTTACCGGCCGCGGCCGTATGCTGCTAAACGACAGCGCGTTTACGCCAAATCTCGCTGAGCGTATGGACCGCCTGATCGCGGCCGGAACGATCAAGCCAATGATCGTTGTCATGCCGGATTGTTTTACGTATTACGGCGGCTCGCAATATATCAATTCGACAGCAACCGGCAACTATGAGGATTACCTGACGAGAGAGATCGTGCCGTTTGTAGATGAGAATTTTCGAACATTGAACTCGAGCGGCTCGCGGGCGGTTATGGGCAAATCCTCGGGTGGTTACGGGGCATTGATAATGGGCCTGCGTCACGCTGATCTGTTTGGCCTGGTCTGCTCAACGAGCGGTGACGCCTACTTTGAGCTCTGTTACATTCCCGATATTCCTAAAGCACTTCGGGCGATAAAGGGTGATCCGGCAGCATTTATGAAAAAGTTCTGGGAAACCGAAAAGAAAGGCAAAAACGATTTTCCGGGTGTAAATTTGATCGGGATGAGTGCGTGCTATTCACCAAACGGCGATGGATTTGACCTGCCGTTTGATCTGGAAACCGGCGAGATCCGCGATGACGTTTGGCAGCGATGGCTCGAACACGATCCCGTTCGACTTGTGGAAAAACATGTGGAAAACCTCAAGAGCCTTAAGCCTGCTGTATCTTAGATGCCGGGACTAGAGATGAATTTGCGTTGGATCTGGGAGCAAAGGTCTTATCGCAAAAACTAAAGGAGTTCGACATTGCCCACGTTCACGAACAATTTGATGACGGGCACTTTAATATCTCGTACCGCTACGATCGATCGCTTGAACTGATCTCCGAGAAGATCGTTCACCACAGAGACACGGAGAACACTGAGGAATAAGAACTCTAGCTCTGTAATTTATTATTTAACTCTGTGCTCTCTGTGGTGAATCCATTGCCTCGAACCCGTGATACCTCAGACGACATGCGACCCATGAGCATAAAGCCCATCATCTTAAAATCACTGATGAATGACCAAAACGGAAAGCGAAAGCTGGCGGGTTTGTTCTTTTCTATGACAAAGTGTGCGAACCAGGCAAAGGCGTAACCGACAACAAAGAACGCCGGAAAGAAATACCATTGGCCGCGGGAAATGAAAAATATAAGCAGTGCAATGCCCAAAGATGTGCCCGCGAAATGCAGCACACGGGTCAACGGCAAGCTGTGCTCAGAAACATAAAAGTCCCAGAATTCGGAATAATTTTGTGGATCGGTGGTCATATAGAACCCTTCCTTTCCCACCGAATGTAATACTTTATGCCGCGTGTTTCAATTCGACAGGCTGTTTACCGGCGTCGAAAACACGGATGTTCGTGGCGAGTCCTGCTTTTTCGAGAATGCGGACGGCGATCCAGTTCATATCAAACTGGTACCACTCTATGCCGTGACGGGCAGATGTCGGAGACTTATGGTGATTATTGTGCCAACCCTCGCCAAATGTGAGCAAAGCGACGAACCAGTTGTTTGTCGAGCTGTCGCCGGTCTCATAGGGACGCGAGCCATAAATATGCGACAGTGAATTAACAAACCACGTCGTATGCCAACCGAAAACGACGCGTGCAAATACGCCCCAAACGACCATTGACCAACCACCGATTGCAAACAGAATAAGTGCCGAGACGATGATCGGAACCAAATAGAAGCGTGAGATCAGCGAGTGCCCCTTGTCCTTGATAAGATCGGGAACATATTTTTTCAAAACGGCCGCGTCATGGTCCTGTGCTGTTCCCCAAACCACCCAACCTATCTGTGCCCACCAAAAACCAGAATTTGTTGAATGCGGATCTTTGTCGGTTTCTGTAAAAGCGTGATGAATGCGGTGCGTTGCGATCCACTTATCAGGCGCGTCCTGCATCGACATCGTCGCGAAAATGCTCAAGGTGTATTCGAGCCACTTTGGAGCCTTAAATCCCCGATGGGTCAGCAGACGGTGCCAACCGAGGCCCACGCCGAGGCTGCCGACGATCCAGTTGCCGATGAGCAGGGCAGCCAGATTCTGCCAGCTAAATGTAAATAAAACCGGGATCGCTAACAAATGGAACGACGTAACCATGGCTACGTTTTTCCAGTTGATACCGGTCCGCGGCTTGTCGAATTTGAGGATGTTTTGCATTAAAAATTATTAGCGCATTAAGATCAAGACACGTTAAGGGTAACAGGTAGGAGCGTTGCTCTTTGTAATAGTTGGGTAAGAATGTCTGACAACGGCGCCTTTTTGGGTAATTGAGGCCGCGTTGACCGGGTTATTAACCGGCTCTCAATTACTGATATTGGTCGACTCTGCGAGTTCCTTTAATTTTGAGTTGCGTGTAGTTACAAGGCGCCGAAGATGGGGCTCGATAAATAATTTGTCTACGATCCGGCCCAAAATGCCAAACGGCGACGTCCAGTCGAGCGTGTCCCGCATCAGCGTTCCGCCGTCCTCGGGTGAAAATTCGTGGACATGCCTGAATGATCTGAAAGTGCCCCGGGTCATCTCATCCACAAAAAGCCGCGGTCTTTCAAACTCAGTGACCTCGACCGTCAACCGCTGCCTGACGCCAAAATGCGTTCCTTCAAAAGTTACGGTTTGCCCCAACCCGATCATTCCATCGGTGACGCCGGCGACTGCTTTTTCGTTAGTTTGCGATGTGGTTTGAGTATGAATGCGTATGTCCCGCATCAGATCAAAACATACTTCAGCGGGAGCCTTGATAAACGTGTCGATGACAATTCTAGGCATCCGATCTTAATATCTGCAGCTACTCGGGGACATCGGTGCGGCGAGATCTAACAAGAAGGACCACTCCGGTTGTAACGAACCACAACATTGTCAGCGGGCCGCCGAGTTGGCCAATTCCAAAGGCGGGCCAGCAAACTGAGAGGATGCCAAATATCATAACAATGGCGTTAATGATCCCCCAACAGCATAACCACGACGGCAAAACACCAGTACGCCAGGCTGCCAGCGACATGCACGAGTTGCCGACCACGACCATAAAAAATGGACCGGCTGCGAAATTAACCAGCATGTACCGGCGAAGCTCGGCATCGAGAACATCGCCGCCAACTGCGGCACCATGCGTTATGCCAAAAACAAGAGCTGTCGCTGAAACAAATGTCATAACTGCTAAAGGTACGCCAACGAGAAACCCCGCAAGCCCAAGCGTTGCGGCCCAATTTCTGTGATCGATCAGGCGAAACAACGATAGCGCGACCACGAGCATGAGCGAAAACCCGATGACCGGCAGCGCGATCGCGATCCGTGCAACTCCCGGGTTTGCAACGACGCGCTGCAGCCAATCGTTTCCCGAGCCTCCCCATAAGACCTCTGGTGCGAAAAGCCCACCGATACTGTCTCCGCTAATGGCAAATGACAAAACGAACAAGCCAACGCCGATGCCGGCGAAGCCACCTAGTCGCATTATATCTCGTTGATTCACACTCTTCTCCTCGTCCGTCATCACGGCGCGCCGAGAGACCGGACAATTTAGGTCAATTTAGTTTTAAGGACAATGATGTTGCCCCGTATTCTAATTGCAGGAGAGGGCGGGGTCAAGATGAAAGGCAGAACTGCTTGGACGATCAAATGAAGGTTGGGTCAGAACTTGACTCTAACGATCTCGGCAACACCGACGCTGATCAAGCTGCTCACAAATTGCAGGACAACCGCGACAATCGAAGATATTGAAACGCCGATAGATACTGACGCGGCAGCCCTGAATTGTTTTTTTGTTAAGACGCTTACGAGAACAATGGCACCCGCGACTGTCAGGGCAGTTACGAATATCGCAAGCACGACAAAACCGATCAGGCCCCACAGGGCATCGCTTTCGCTGTAACCGTTCATCGCTATGACCAGCCCCGCGAGAAAGATAACACCGGCCGTTACATTTACGAGCAGTAAAATTATGGCCGCAACTATTTTTGTCGCCATGCTGTCAGGTTATGCGACAGCGGCCCAGGCACCGGTCGTTGGATTTATCTTATACAGGTCTCCGCTTTCTATGGAATACAGCCAGCCGTTTGCGCAGAACAAGAATTTGGTTTTACCAAATTCCGTTTTTCCGATCTGCTTCCACGCCCCGGTCACAAGACTCGTTTCGTAAAGTGCGCCGCTTGTCTCGACCGTATAAAGTTTCCCGTTAAGTACGGTGCTGGTTATAGTATTTTTCCAGCCGCCGGCCTCCTTTGCCCTCGACCATGAGCCGTCAGTGGGTTTGATACGGTAGAGACTGCCGTCGGACTCGATCGAGAAAAGAAGATCACCGTTGTTGAAAAGGTGCCGCGTATTGCCAAAATCGGTCTTGCCGATCTGTCGCCATACACCTGTTGACGAGTCAGTAGCATAAAGGCCTCCGCCTGATTCCGCCGTGTATAATTTGCCGCCGAGAAATGTGCCCGCAACCGTACCTTTCCAATCGCCTGATTTGCCCAACTGTACCCAGGAACCATTAGTTGGACTTACTCTATACAGGCTGCCGTCGCTCTCAATGGTCAACAGCGACTGTCCGCCGGCAAATAGGAATTTGGTATTCGCAAAATCCTGTTTACCGATCTGTACCCATTTGCCGCTGGAAACGTTCGTCTCATAAAGAGCGCCGCCCTTTTCAACCGTATAGAGCCGGTCGTTCATGACAACCGCCGCGATCGTATTATCCCAATCGCCCGCGACGGCTAGTTGAAGCCCGCCAACGGACAATATCAACATCGTGATACAGAGGAAATTCGAAAACGTCTGTTTGGCAAAACGCATAACGAGACACTCCTTTACTATTTGGATCCTAAATCAGAAAGTTATCGGAAAATGATAGCACAGAAGCCAAAGCCGCCCTTTTAGTCAGCGAACGCCACGCTGAGTTTTTTGAGCGGCATTGAGCTGCTCGCATCGACGGCGTCAATATTGTCGCGGTAAATGTAGTTATAAAGAATATCCCTCTGCTGTGGGGCAAAACCGGCCTTTCGGATCTGGTAGCGGAGGTCGCGTTCGTTCGCTTCGTTGTCCGCACCTGCGGCCGAAACTACATTTTCCTCGATCATGATCGAGCCCATATCATCAGCGCCGAATCTGAGAGCCGTCTGGCCGAGTTTCAATCCCTGCGTCAGCCATGACGCCTGGATGTGCTGGACATTATCGAGGAAAAGCCGCGATACAGCCAGCATCTTGAGGTAATCGATACCGGTCGGTTCCTCGGTGATCTTGCGGCCGAGGGCGGTGTTCTCTCGTTGAAATGTCCACGGGATGAACGCGGTGAATCCGCCGGTCTCGTCCTGCAGGTCACGGACTCGCTGCAAATGTCTGACGCGATGCTCGACCTTATCGCCGATACCGAACATCATCGTCGCGGTCGAGATCAGCCCAACCTTGTGAACGGCGCGCATCACGTCGAGCCATTCCTGCGTGTTGCATTTTGTCGAGACGCGGGCACGGACCTCGTCATCAAGTATCTCGCCGCCGCCGCCGGGCATCGAGTTTAGTCCGGCGTCCTTGAGCCGCTGCATTATCGTCACATAATCGAGCTTTGAGATCAGGTGGATGTTGTGTATCTCAGGCGGCGAAAAGCAGTGAAGCTGAAACTTAGGATATTTTGCATGCAGCGTTCTGAGCAGGTCCTCGTACCACTCGATGTTAAAATCCGGGTGCAAACCGCCCTGCATCAATACGCCCGTGCCGCCCAACGCGATCGTTTCATCGATCCGTTTGCAGATCTCATCGATCGAGTGCACATAAGTATCCGGCTTGCCCGGCCGCCGATAAAAGGCGCAAAATGTGCAGACGACATTGCAGACGTTTGTATAATTGATATTGCGGTCAATGATGTAGGTGACTATATCGCCGGGATTTTTTTGTTGGCGGATCTCGTCAGCCGCAAGGCCGATGCGGACAAAATCGTTTGACTCGAGCAGCGCGGTGCAATCTTCAGACGAAAGCCTTGAGCCCGCAAGGCCCTGTCCAGGATCGGTTGAATGTCACCTTTCATTGCCTTTATTTTAACAAACTACGAACCTAAACTATAAAACGCAGATGACGACACCGGCCAGCGAACTGGCCGCAATAATCAATTTACTGATCAGTCTTGCTCAGTTTGTGTCGATGCCACACTTCTATTAGCAAACCGGGCGATAACGAAACAGATGCCGGCGATAACAATAAATACAATGCCACTTATCGGATCGTCAGGAAGTCTCGACCCTTCCATTCCAAGATTTAGCCCAAACAGGTAATTCAAAAACGTACCTATCGCTGCAACCGTGAATCCCATAACACTGAGATTTACAACCAATACCAGAAAGTTTTTCATACGGACACCCTCCAAAACTTGTGATCAATAGTACTTCTATCTGAACGGAGCGTGATCGGCTTTTTTGCACGAGAACTTGGACAGGTCGCGATCGGAATTGCGTTGGACCAGTTTATTCGACGCTGCAAGCCATGAAATGGCACCCGGGTGGAGTCTCGTGAATTCATGTCCGGGCCAACCTAACCCATGCATATACTTCATTTACGACACAAATCTGGTTTTGGGAAAATCATTTTCCCAAAGGGAAAACGGTTTTCCCATCGGTAAAGGCCTTGTCTCGTCAGTACATGTTCTTTCCCGTTGGGAACGCGGCTTTCCTGTCGCGAGAGTGGGATCATCCGTCGGAAAATCGTTTAACTGACAGGAAAACGGTTTTCCTGATGAAGAAGATCGCTGTTCCGGCAGGAACTGGCTTTACCGACAGGAAAGCGGCTTTACCGATGGTTGATGGGTTGAAATGGCGGGCGAAAATGCGTACCGGCAGTTCAGTCGTGCTACCGGAAGTGTAAGCGTTGGATCGTGAGAAAAACGCAAACGCTGCCGCATGGTGGTGCTGCCGCCGGTGCTCCGCGTTAAGAAACCAACCACAGATGGACACAGATAAACACCGATAAGAAGAGATGCAAGCCTAACTAACAGGACCACATTTGTGTCCATCCGTGTTCATCTGTGGTTGCATCTCTGCGTACTTTGCGGGCTCTGCGTTAAAAAATTACCCTCTTTTCGCGTAATTCGCGGGCAGATCTTTGGGCCGGTTACAAATTGCACATTATCTGTTGTATTAATCTAAAGAGGATAGTTAATTTAGAGTAAGGTGGCTACGGCCAGGACTGACTTTACTGAAACTCACGAAACGTGCCTAAATCTCAAAATAAGATAGAGTTCGAATCGATATTGACCAGGTCATTGCATGAATATGGCTGGCATCATCTGCCGGTGCCTGCCGAGATAGGGAATAAATTTGAATATAAGGACGGCACCCGCCGCGTTGTTTGTACGATCAACGGCACCGTCACATTCCAATGTGCTTTGATACCGCACGATGGCAATTTTATTGTAATAACCAACAAGCAAAAGAGAGACAAGTTAGGGATATCGGCCGGCGACAGCGTAACGGTCGAGCTCAAAGCCGACACAAGCAAATACGGATTGCCCATGCCCGAGGAATTTCGCGAGGTTCTGAATCAGGACCCTGAGGGTGACAAACTTTTTCATTCGCTCACCGCCGGCAAACAGCGATCGGTCCTATATTTTGTCGGCAAGGTCAAGGATGTCGATAAGCGGATCCATACCGCTCTGATCTTTATCGAACATATCAAGAATAACGACGGTAAGATCGTCCATGATAGATTGACCGAGGAACTCAAACGGCCGATCTAACTCTCGGCGGTAAATTGCAGAGCTCTGTTTTGGCTGATCAAACCGTTCTTTGCCGCCAGGTGAAAATAGAGCTCCATTCCCTTTCTCATTTGTTCGTCGATCTCAAACGATATGTTCTCTGTGAGGTACCTCTTCATTTCTTCGCGATCCAGGCCGATCTCGCCTGCATAGTTTGCCGCAATATCGTCAATATGTTCGAGCCCCTCGTCACGGGCAGCAGCGAAATCGATCTCACAACTATCGCCCCTGCGTCATCCACATCGCGAAAACAAAGCCGAAGTCCGGTGTATTTGATGCCAAAGTTCGGCAAGGTCGAAGATCTTAAGTGCGGAGTGCGGAGTGCGGAGTGCGGAATTAGAAGATCGAGGCCGACAGGCTCAATGCCGGGTCGCCGATCAGCAAAGCGGCGTCTGAAGTGTCGAGCATTTTGTCCAGGTCAGGCTGGGCATCTCGCCACTCAGGTTCAAATCCGAGAAATTCGCGAAAGATGATCTTTGTCAGCACCACCGACGTTCTGGACGAAACATCGAGCGAGACCGACCGAACATCAGCAAGATCAAGGCCGTTCGTTGCCAGGCAAACACTTCGCACCCGTTCCCGTGCCCCGACGCAAACATTAGGGATCATCCGAACGCCATCGATCATTTGATAGGCGATCACAGGCACAAGGGCTGCGTCGACACGGTCTTGCCCCAATAACTCGGCCGAGCGTGCCGGGGCATTGTCGAGTATGATCTCGACCTTTCCATGATCTCGTCCGTAAATAAAAGACCACACCAGCGGTGCGGTGTTCGAATAGCTTGAGGCTGAGATGCGTGGAACTTTCATAGAGCGGTTTGCCAACTGATTTACATACCTTTTTCACTCAGGACATCCTGAAACGCCGGTGTGGTCTCGATCACTTTCCTTGCATAAGGGCAGGTTGGAATGATCTTCAAATTATTTTCCCGGGCGTATTTTACGACCGCCGCGACCAGCTTTTTTCCAATACCTTCGCCGCGAAGCTGCTCACTGACCTCGGTATGATAGACGGTGATCTGACCCGGTGCGGACGTGAAATAAGCCAATTCTGCGAGCCTTTCTCCGTCTTTGTTTACGAGAAATACGCCTTTCTTTTTTAACTGTTCGTGTTCTATCTGCATGAAGATACTAGCCTAAATATAAACAGTTAACGGACGCAACATTGTCTGTGATAATTAATTGGATTATTCTCTTCAAATATGAGACTGATGCAGCTACTTTTCCTGGTTATTTTCACCAGTGTATTGCCGACAATAACTATCGGCCAGACGACGATCGTTATTAGCGATCCCACTGTTGAACCGCCAAAGGCAGAGTTGTCTAAGTCTGAACAGGACCTGATCGATAATAAAGTTTTGCCGGGCGTGCGCAAAATGCTGGTATCGGACGGATGCGAAGAAACTATCGAGATCGCCGGACGCGTGGAAGGGGCTTTTACCAGGGCCGGGTCTAAACAAACTCTGGTCTTTTATCAGTTTTGCCAGACCGGCAACGGCCTCGGCAGCATAGGGGTTGCGATACTGGAAAATGGCAAGGTCGCCGCCAGCTTTGTCTCGGCCGAAAGCGGCTGGGCCGATCACGCTGCAGTATTGCCGGACATTAACGCAGAACGGGATCGACGAGTTCGCTCTATATTACTCCGGCGGAATGCATCAGGGTGCCGGCGGGACCGGCGTTGATATTTTTGAATTCTCGGCAAGTTCGCTAAAAGGGATCGGCTGGTTTCAGGCCGAAGAATTTACCGAAACATCGCCGGTGATGGGGTACAAGGTGACCGTTAAACCCGGCAAAGTACCATCCTATTCAAGTCAAAAATTTATCCAAAATTCCGCAGGCAAATGGCGAAAGTCAGGTGTCGCCAAGCCCTTGCATCTAGAGGCTGCCGTCAGCCAATTTGAAAGTGTTAAATAATATGAAAATCTATGATGTTACCGTTCAGGTCAGTGAAGCGACTCCTATCTACAAAGGCGATCCGGGCGTTGAGATAACGTCATTCAAATCGATCGCCGCCGGGTCATCCGCTAATGTCTCGCAGGTTGCCTTCGGCGTCCACACCGGCACACATGTCGATGCACCAAACCATTTTATTGACGGTGCAAAGCGCGTTCACGAGCTCGACCCGCATAAGCTCGTCGGCCGCTGCCGGGTTATCGAGGTCGATGAAAGCGTTGTCGGGATCGAACCGGAACATGTCGGAGATATAAGCGGTATTAACCGCGTGCTGTTCAAGACCCGCAACTCGGCGTTTTGGGCCGAGCCTGAGTTGGGCTTTAGAACAGATTTTACATATCTCGTTCCCGAAACGGCTAAATTGCTCGTGGACAATGGCGTTGTCCTCGTCGGCATCGATTATCTATCGATCGAGAAAAGCGGTTCGCCCGGCCATCCCGTACATATCACACTGCTCGAAAAAGAGGTTGTGATCCTCGAGGGCGTCGACCTGCGCGAGGTTCCGGCCGGAGATTACGACCTCATCTGCATGCCTCTCAAATATATCGGTGGCGGCGGCGATGGTTCCCCGGCAAGGACATTTTTGCAGGAAATCACCTGAGCCGTGAATGTCAACGACAAAACGTATCGCGAGCGTGTCTACGCAGTTGTCCGCAGCATACCTGCCGGCAAGGTCATGACCTATGGCCAGTTAGCGATTATATTGGGTGAGGGTTATACCGCACGCACTATCGGTTATGTCATGCACGGCGCCGACACGGAAGATGTTCCGTGGCAGCGGGTAATTAATTCGCAGGGAAAATGTTCGACCGGACGCCTGACTATCCCGGTCAATTTGCAGCAGGAACTGCTCGAGGCCGAGGGCGTTGTCTTTAACGAAAAAGGTAAATGCGACCTGCGGCTGTTTCAGTGGTTTCCGGAAGGATTTGAACCCGAAGACGAAACTCAGACAAAGCTTTTTGGGTGATCACTGACCAAACGTTGCCACAATTGGTCCTGGCCTATCGTCCCCACTTTAGTTTATTCCGCAACACGTCAAAATAATTTCGGTTCGCCGGTTGGACCAGGTTGAACGTAGTGTTGCTCTTGCGGATAACTATGCGGTCCTGGGCCTCCATGTGGTAGCCGGTTTGGCCGTCGAGACTGAGAACAACCCCGTCGCTTTCGATGTCGAGAGTAAGTTCAATGACAGCATCACCGGGAACGACGATCGGGCGGTTGGTGAGCGTAAAAGGACAGATCGGTGTCAGAACCATCGCATTCATAGATGGATAAATGATCGGGCCGCCTGCCGAGAGGTTATATGCGGTCGAACCCGTAGGCGTTGACACGATCAACCCGTCGGCACGAAATGTATTTACGAACTGACCGTCTAGCCGGGCGTCGATCTTGATTATCCGTGCTACTGCCGATTTGTTTATTACGACGTCGTTCAGTACTCGTCCCTTGACCAGTTTTTGCGAGCCACGCCATTGTTCCGCATCGAGCATTTCCCGGCGGTCGATCTCGTATTCGCCCGCGATGATCAGCTCTAGCGCCGGAAACATCTCTTCGATCCTGAAATCTGTCAGATAGCCGAGGCTGCCATAATTAACCCCGAGCACAAGCACATCAGCGTCACCGACAAGGCGGGCTGTCGAGATCATCGTGCCGTCGCCGCCGAGAACGACGATCAGGTCCGCATCCAGAGTCAGTGGGTTGTCGGCGCGTATCTCGCCGGCGGACACCGGCGCTCCCGCCATGTCCATACCGTGTTCTTTTAGCCACGACATTATATCGGCGGCCGTAGCCATCGCCTCGGGGTGACCGGGCTTTACCACTATGCCGACGGATCTGATCGTTCTGCCTTCCATACGTTGCGAGATAACTTGTTAATAATCGATGAATCGGGGCCAAACTTCAAGTAACTCAACTACGGGAAACCCGATTGCCGTTGTTGATGTAAATTGCCCCTTATTTCTTGCTCGCCCAGGTCGTTCTTGCCAAAACACATCCATCAGACTAGTTTTTGCTATCCTGAAACCTCTTTCCTATTGCGTCACACGTTGGAATTCGCTTGCCTTTTTGTTAGAATTGCGGTTTGTCTCTATCGACAATCGTATTCGAAGTTTGAGTAAAATAGGTATCAATCGATGTTAAAGTTTTTCAATCGTCTGGAGAAGACCCGCAATTTCGTTCTCTTTATTTTCGCCATCCTGATGGTTCTGGGCCTCGTGTTATTTTACACCCCGGTCCGCAATGATTATCAATCCAATCTGCGGCAGAGCCAGGAAACGGTTGCGTCCGTTTCAGGCGAGAACATATCGGTCGGTGAGCTTATCCGGCAAAAAGAGAGCTATGGACAATTTAGCCGCGGGCAGAGTTTTCCGTCAAAGATGATCCTGGATGGTCTGATCGGAAGCCGCATTACGCGGATCGAGGCCGAACGTTTGGGCCTTACCGCGTCGGACGCCGAGGTTGCTGCAGAGATACGCAGCCAATATAAGCCTGAGGACGGCAAGCCTTTTGATCAAGCGATCTACGAACAAAACGTCATCGAACAGTTCGGTTCGATCGCAAATTATGAACAAAGGGTACGCGATGATATCAGCTCAAAAAAACTCGATGCGTTTTTGACCTCGGGTGTTACTGTGTCTGAGGAGGAAGTGCTTAACGACTTTCAGCGAAAGAATACAAAGTTTGACGTCACGTATGTATCGGTCAACAGCTCTGACCTGGCAAAAACGATCACGCCGACAGACCAGGAACTGAGAGATTATTTCGACAAGAACAAACAAACTTACTACATCAGCGTACCGCAAAAGAAGATCAAGTATGTATTCATAAATACGTCAAAGATCGGCGAGAAACTGCAGATCCCTGAGTCAGACCTTCAGGCAGAATATAACAGCCTGCCTGCTGATAAAAAGATAGCCGGCGTCCTCGGTCAGGAGATCGTTTTGCGTGTGGCCAAACCCGACCTGGACGGAGCGGTACAGGCAAAAGCCAGCGAGTTGATCCAACAGTTAAAGAAGGACGGCCCGACCGTTACCGAAGCTGCCTTTGCAGAGCTTGCAAAGGGACGTTCTGAAAATCCCCTGACAGCCCCTAATGGCGGCAAACTCGCCGGGCCGGTGAAAGAGAATCCGAACAAACCTGATGACCCGTATCAGAAACTGATAAAAATGAAGCCCGGTGAGATCGCGGGGCCGATCAACTATCAGGGCAGATACTTTATTTTGCGGCGTGGTGAAGATGTGCCTAAAACGTTCCAGGACGCAAAAAAGGAACTCGAGGTAAGTCTGCGGAACCGCAAAGCTTATTCACTGGCTGCTGAATTGGCTCAAAAGGTTGCCGATTCTCTGAAACAAACCAAAGACCCGCAAAAGACTGCACAGGAATTTGCCGCTCAGGCAAATATGAGCGTGGCCGATATGGTTCGTGAGACCGGATATGTAAAACCCGGCGACGATGTTCAGAATATCGGCACGTCACCGCAATTTGAAGAGGGGATCGCTCCGCTCGAAAACGTGAACGACGTTGGCGAAAAAACGCCGATACAAAACGGTTTTGCCATTCCGATGCTGGTGGATAAAAAAGAACCGCGTGACGCCGAATTTGACGAGGTAAAGGCTCAGATCATCGACGTCGTCAAACTCGAAAAAGCACGGTCACAGGTCGAGGAAATTGCAAAACAGATCGCCGCCAATGCGTCGGGTGCGGGTTCGCTTTCAGCCGCTGCGGCTGCTAAGGGCATGAAAGCCAGCGATAAAAAGGACTTTGTTATCGGCTCGCCTCTCGGTGAAGGACCGACTGCCGGAACCGATGAAGCTCTGGAAGATGCCATTTTTGCCCTGAAAGCAGGCGAAGTTACCAAAACGCCATTCAAGGTCGGTGACAATTGGTATGTTGTCGGCGTCAATAGCCGCGAAGATGCGAGCACGACCGAATTTGCAAAACAGCGAAGCGGTTTGATGGAGCAGATGCTCTCGAAGAAGCGCTCCGCGATATTCTCGGATTATATGGCAGCCGTCAAACAGAAACTGCAAACTGGTGGATATATCAAGATCTATCAGAATGTTCTCGATAAGGTCGATGCCCCCGAACCGGGTGCCCCGCCCAGCAATAAAGCGTCTTAAATTGTAAACGAAAAGGCTGTCTGAAAGGACAGCTTTTTTGTGTCTTCTTTTCGTGAATTTGCCGAGCCAACGCGACCAAATTATTTTTCTGGAGATAGAACCGACAATCGCTGCAAGCACCGAGGGCAAGGTTTAGGATTCGCGAGTGATACCTCCCGAGAACCGATGATCACTATCAGCGATCCGACGCATAGAACGATCAGCTACTTAACCAAAATGTCGGGTCTTTTATCAGCCATACAAAAAAAGCGGACGGTTACCATAACCACCCGCTTATTTGTTTTCAATTTTGCTTTAGGCTATTCGCCGAGATAAGCCTCTTTGACACGCGGGTCCTGAGCAAGTTCCGCCGATGGGCCTTCCATCACGATGCAGCCAGTTTCGAGAACATACGCCCGGTCAGAGTGATGCAGGGCGGCATTAGCGTTCTGTTCCACCAACAGGATCGTCGTGCCCTCACCCTTGATCTCGTCGATCGCCGCGAATATCGAGTGGACAACCAATGGCGCCAGCCCGAGCGAAGGTTCGTCTAGCAATAAGAGGCGTGGCCGCGACATCAGCGCCCGTGCCATGGCAAGCATTTGCTGTTCACCGCCCGATAGGGTGCCTGCCTTTTGCTGGTTGCGTTCCTTTAGCCGGGGGAAAAGCGTATATCCGCGTTCGAGGTCATCGGCAATTCCCTTTTTGTCCTTGCGGATAAAGGCTCCCATTTCAAGGTTTTCTTTTACTGTCAGGTTGGCAAAAACTCCGCGGCCCTCAGGCGACATAGCGATCCCCATCGGCACAAGTTTGTGCGTCGGGACACCGCTGATCTGCTTACCCTCATACATCACGCGGCCCTCTTTTGGTTCGAGAAGGCCCGTAATTGTGCGGAGCGTCGTTGTCTTTCCCGCCCCATTCGCGCCGATCAGCGTTACGACCTCGCCCTGCTCGACGTGCAAATTAATATCCGTCAATGCCTCGATAGCGCCGTAGCTGACTGATACGTTTTCTAATGTAAGCATAAGATCTTGTCAGTGATCAGTGACGCCTAGTCTCCGAGGTATGCCTCGATCACTTTCGGGTCGTTCTTAACATCCTGCGGCAGGCCGAGGGCAATGGATTTGCCGTAATCGACCACTTGAATACGGTCGCAGACGCCCATGACGACCCGCATGTTGTGTTCGACGAGTACGATCGTCAGGTTAAATTTGTCGCGGACCTCTTTTATCAGTGCGATCAGATCGTGCTGCTCGGACGGATTCATACCGGCGGCTGGTTCATCCAAAAGCAGCAGCTGCGGACGGGTCGCGAGTGCCCGGACGATCTCTAAACGTCTTTGGTTTCCATAAGGCAGACTGGTTCCGCCCTCGTCCTTGTATTTTTCGAGATCAAATATCTGCAGCAGCTCGAGAGCAAAATCGCGATGAACCTTTTCGTCTTTGAAATAGCCGGGCAGCCGAAAAACCGCGTCGATAAGCCCTTGTTTTGAATGACGGTGACAGGCCGTAACGACGTTCTCTAAAACGGTCATGCTCGGGAACAAACGTATGTTCTGAAATGTGCGGGATACGCCGAGACGCGATATCTGATACGACTTCATCCCATTGACGCGTGTCCCGGCTATGCGGATGTCGCCGGATGTTGGTTCGTAAACGCCAGTCAGCAGATTAAAGATGGTCGTTTTGCCGGCGCCGTTCGGACCGATCAAGCCATAGATCTCGCCTGCCGGAACCTCCATCGTAAGTTCATTGACGGCAACCAGGCCGCCGAACCTGATCGTAGCCTTATCTGTCTGCAATATGTATTTTCCGTTCTCAGCCATTTACGTCAGGCCTCCGGTCGATTTGTCCGCACGCCGAAAGCGCTTTAAGAAGGTGCCGATCTCCATCGTCCCGAGAATGCCCTGCGGCCGCAGGATCATCGTCAGGATCAGGATAAGTGCAAAGATCACCAGTCGAAGGTCGGCGAACTTGAAAACGGTCGCGCCGATCTGTATATCAGGCAGCTGCCGCAAAAGTTCCGGCAACAGTGTGACGATGATCGCACCCAGGATCGCACCCGTCATTGACCCCATTCCGCCGATCACGATCATGATGATGATCTCGAAAGATTTTATGAACTGAAAATCGTTGGTACTCAGAAATTTGTTGTAGTGGGCAAACAATACGCCGGCCACACCGGCAAAACCCGAACCGATCACAAACGACGTCACTTTGTAGCGGGTCGTATTTACGCCCATCGCCTCAGCCGCCAGTTCGTCTTCGCGGATCGAAATAAGCGCGCGGCCCATGTCAGATTTGACGATGTTGTGGATAACAACGACCGTGATCAGGGCAAAGATCGCTATCCACAGGAAATTGGCGTAACCCGAAACCTGATATCCGGTGGCGCCGCCAACCGCATCGATATTAAGGATCACGATGCGGATGATCTCAGCAAACCCAAGCGTAACGATCGCCAGATAATCACCCTTCAGCCTCAAACTCGGTATGCCGACGATCAGGCCCATCATTGCTGCCACAATAGCTCCGATGCCGATGGCGATCAGCAAAACAAAACTCGATGCCACCGTCTCGCCCAGAAAGCCAAGTGATCCCTCGATCGCCTTACCATAAGTAACGGTAAAGAAAGCCGACGCATAGGCACCGACCGCCATAAATCCGGCGTGGCCGATCGAGAATTGCCCGGTAAACCCATTTATCAGGTTAAGCGATGTCGCGAGGATTATGTTGATCCCGATGAACGCAAAGAGGCGAGCCTGGTAATCGTCAATGCCGATCCCGAAAAATCCGGTACTGCTCATCATAGCGTTCACCACATAGAACGCGCCGATGCAGATGGCTGCGATTACAAAGTTTTTGATCCAGGAAGACATAGCTTCTAATTTGCGGTTCAGCGATCTGAGATCGCAGATCCCTACACTTTTTCTTGAACGTTCGTTCCCAGCAGTCCGGCCGGGCGAAGCAACAGTACTAGTATCAATATCGCAAACGCAACCGCATCACGATACGTGGACGGGATCCCAACATAACTACCGTATCCGACGACAAGGGTCTCAGCCGCTCCGATCAGCAGGCCGCCGAGCACAGCACCCGGTACGTTACCGATGCCGCCGAGCACCGCTGCAACAAACGCTTTAAGGCCGGTCATAATGCCCATGAGCGGTTCGATCTTGGGGTTGTACTGTGCCGTAAGTACGCCGCCCGCTGCGGCCAACGCCGAACCCAGGGCAAACGTAAACGCAATAACAAAATCGGTGTTGATGCCCATCAACTTTGCCGAAGTGATATTAAAGGAAACCGCCCTCATTGCCTTTCCCATTTTTGTCTTAAAGATGATCCACTGCAGCAACACCATTAACAAAATGGACACAACAAAGATCAGCACCTGCGAGGTCGAGATCGTCGCATTGCCGAAAAGCGTGATGTTATCGTTTGGCAGCAGTTGAGGGAACGAACGGGGCGTGCCGGAAAAAATAAAGACACACAAATATTCGATAAAGAGCGACATACCGATCGCGGTAATGAGCGTCGTCATCTTTGAAAACTTGCGGACGGGCCGATAGGCAAAACGCTCGATCGCCATACCCAAAGCCGCTGCGATGGCCATTGCACCGACAAGCGTCACGACAAATCCAAACGCAGACGGCTCGTTGGCAAACCCCATGGAGGTCGCCAGGATAAACCCGGCATACGCGCCGACCATATAAATATCGCCGTGAGCAAAATTGATAAGCCGCAGAATGCCGTAAACCATTGTGTACCCAAGCGCGATGAGCGCATAGATAGACCCGATGGTTAAGCCATTGATCAGCTGCTGAACAAATGTATCCATAGAAAAAGAGCTGAGAGTGAAGAGAGGCTCAAAGGCCGGATATGCCCTTGCTTTGAGGCCCTCTACTCAGAACCCACTATTTATTTGCCGTATTCGAATTTGCCGCAGGCGCCGATTTCTTATCCGTCGCATGTCCACTGCCGTAGCTGTTCGCCGCAGTTGGTGTATTAGCAGCCGGTGCCGGTTCAGCTCCCTTCAGGATAGATCGTTTCCTTATATTTCATTTTGCCGGCCGCCGGGTCGAGTTCCAAAACAACAGCAGGTTTAACCGCGTTGCGTTCCTTATCAAGCGTGATCTTGCCGGTAACGCCGGCAAAATCCTTGGTAGAATTGATCGCGTCTTTGAGCTTTGCACTGTCGCCTGCTCCGCCGGCACGTTTGATCGCATCGGCCAGTACCTTGGCGGCGTCGTATGCCAGAGCAGCCAACGAATCTGGCTCGACATTGAACTTCGCCTTGTATGCTTTTACAAAGTTCTGGATCTCGGGTGCAGGATTCTCTGCCGAATAATGGTTTGATATGTACGTATTCTTGAGAGCCGCTCCGCCCAGTTTCCAAAGCTCAGGCGAATCCCAGCCATCGCCGCCCAAAAGGGGCATGTTCATATCCAGCTCTCGGGCCTGTTTGGCAATAATACCAACCTGGCCATAATAACCCGGTATATAAATAACGTCGGGCTTGAGGTTTCGGATCTTGGTCAACTGACCCTTAAAGTCCGGGTCGGTCTGAGTGTAGGCTTCTTTTGCCAATACCTTGCCGCCAAGTTTTGTAAACTCTTCCTCAAAAAACTGCGTCAGGCCCTTGCTGTAATCCGAGTTTACGTCGCCGAGGATAGCAGCCGTCTTTGCCTTGAGGGTGTTGGCAGCAAACTTTGCCATCACCGAACCCTGAAACGGATCGATAAAGCAGACACGTGAAACATAATCGCCGGTCTCAGTAACTTTTGGATTCGTAGACGAAGGCGAGATCATCGGTATTTTTGCTTCCTGGGCGACCGGGGCCGCAGCCAGGCTGTTTGTCGAAGCAACCTCGCCGAGCACGGCCTGGACCTTGTCCTGACTGATCAGTTTTGACACAACCGTCTTGGCCTGTTCCGGCCTTCCCTGATCGTCCTCGATGACCAATTCGATCTTTTTGCCATTTACGCCTCCGCCGGCGTTGATCTCGTCAACCGCCAGTTCGATACCATTCTTTGTAGATTGGCCGAAACTGGATGTTTGACCGGTCAAGTCGCCGTATACGCCAACTTTGATCGTGTCGCCGACCGGGCCGTTCTTGCCGTTGCCGCTCTTATCGACGCATGAAAAAGTTAGGAATATTGAAAATACCAAGCTGATAGATAAAAAGATTCTGGTCATAGATACCTCTACTATTGATTTTGCTTTTAAGTCAGGATCGTAATGATATTGTCGGGTCAATACGCCGCTTCGCTGGGGAAGGTTTCAGGCTGGCAAAATACCCGTCTTACCAATACATTTATAAACTCGCATTATACCTGATTCGAATGGCATGTCGAGTATCTATCAGTTAAAATCTCGACTTAAAGCCGGGCGGTATCAATATGGAAAAATTTGGTTTGGGTGAATTTGGCGACATGCCGTCTGAGGATTTTCGAAAGTACGGCTATCAGATCGTTGATTGGATCGCAGATTATTTCGACAAGATCGAGAAGTTTCCGGTCCTCTCGCAGATCGAACCCGATCAGCTTAAGAACAATTTGCCCGCGTCGGCGCCTGAGATCGGTGAGGATTTTGGTGACATCCTCGGCGATGTTGACAAGCTCATTCTGCCGGCCGTAACCCATTGGAATCACCCTAACTTTCACGGCCTTTTCTCAACCTCGACCAGCTCCGTCGGTGTTTTTGGCGAGATGCTATCCGCGGCCTTCGATATGAAGGCGATGCTCTGGCGAACGTCGCCCGCCTCGACCGAGCTTGAAGATGTCGTGCTCGATTGGCTGCGGCAGATGATGGACCTGCCTGATCATTTCGAAGGAATTATCTATGACACGGCGTCGGTCTCGACGATGCACGCGATCGCCGCCGCCCGTGAACGGGCCGGGCTGAATATTCGCGAACAAGGTATGAGCGGCCGCGACGACTTGCCGCTGCTGCGGGTCTATTGCTCGGAACATGTACATTCATCTATCGATAAGAGTGTGATCACGCTCGGGCTGGGTACCCGCTCGCTGAGAAAGATCGAGTGCAATGACCGGTTTGAGATGATCGCCGGAAAAGCTGGCCGAGGCGATTGAGGAAGATATCGAAAATGGCTTTATGCCGATCTGCGTGATCCCGACTGTCGGAACGACATCGACCTCGAGCGTCGATCCGGTCGATGCCGTAGCGGATATTTGCGAAAAATTCGGCCTATGGCTGCATGTCGACACGGCGTATGCAGGCTCGACCGCCATAATCCCTGAGTTCCGGCATTTCTTTAAGGGCTGGGAACGGGCAGATTCGATCGTGGTAAACCCGCATAAGTGGCTGTTCACGCCCTTTGACCTGTCGGTCCTTTATTGCAAAGACCTCAGCGAACTAAAAAGTGCCTTTTCGCTTGTCGCCGAATATCTGAAAACGACGGACGAGCAGACGGTCAAGAACGGCATGGATTACGGCATCCAACTCGGACGGCGTTTTCGGGCCCTGAAACTCTGGTTCGTCATCCGCTATTTCGGCCGCGAGGGCCTGATCGCCCGCCTACGCGAGCATTGCCGCCTTGCCCGCCTTTTTGCATCGTGGGTCGATGAGTCGCCAAATTTTGAAATGCTCGCCCCGGTGCCCTTTGCTCTTGTTTGTTTCCGCGCATGCCCCGCCGGTGTTGACGACCTCAACGCTCTTAACGAAAAGATAATGAATGAAACGAATGCCTCAGGTGATGCGTATCTATCGCACACGAAGCTGGACGGCAAATTTACCCTTCGCCTGTCCGTAGGCAGTATACGGGTTGAAGAACGGCATCTAAAAAAGGTTTGGGATATACTGAATAAACGCCTGCCGGGCGAATAATCTCTTGCGAAAATAAATCTATGAAAAACTACATTTTGGCTTTTCTCTCTACCGTACTACTTTCGGCTTCTGCCTGGGCCCAGGACACCATCGGAACGACCGCACCAGTTGCCGCAACCGCGGCTGAAAATTCTGCTGCGAAAGAAAGTCCTAAAGCCAAGGAAGCCCCAATCGTCCGCGAAAAATTTGACCCCAAAAAGGACCCGGCTGCCGATCTGGCCAGTGCCGTAACAATGGCTTCAAAAAGCGGCAAACGCATTATTATCGATCTCGGCGGTGAATGGTGCAGCTGGTGCCTTTATATGGACAAATTTTTTGTCAACAACCCGGAGCTTGCAAAATTTCGCGACGATAATTTCATCTGGCTCAAAGTAAATTACAGCGAAGAGAACAAGAACGAGAAGTTTCTCGCAACCTATCCCGAAGCCGCCGGCTACCCGCATCTCTATGTTCTGGATGAAAAGGGGAATTTTCTTTTGTCGCAGGACACTTCGGAATTAGAACAAGGCAAAGGTTATAACCTCGATAAATTTACCGCCTTCTTAAAAGAATGGGCACCAAAAAAGGCCGCGGCTGTTCATTGATCTTGCCTGTCTTTGATGGAGAACTCGCCGAGAGCGGAGGCAGAACCACCTGCGGTAGCGGGTGGTTGACGCCGGCCGGCTAAAGGACGTGCATCTATGGTTTGGTTTCTTAACGCTTTGACCTAAAGATCTGCACAGTTCGTCGATCCTTTTGACGGTCTCGAGAGGCCGCGTTCGTGCCAACCGCTCACGCAGACGGTTCTGACTGTTAAACACACCCCCGGTTCTACCGCCGGTAGAACGAATATAACGGTAATAAAACCTCTAAAATACCGGTAGAGAGACTTCCCTCGACAAAAAGTCTCTATATTTCTATTTCAGCCGCTGTAATAGTAATAAAATCATTTTAATAGAAATATAGAGATTTCTTTCAGTTAGAAGTCTCTATATTAGAAATAAATCCGTTCTACCGGCAATAAAACGGCTCTACCGGTAATAAAATGGTTTCCCCAGCGACGAAACCCAGTAAATACCGGGATTCGCATTTTGCAAGCCGTCCGATCTCCGCAGCGGCAAGTGTTAAACAATCTGCCTTTTTTCGCGTCTGAAGATCCGCTTCTGCGCCATTATGTTGTGAAGCGTTGACGGCAGCGATCACGAGCAGGCGTACGCCTATTTTTTCTATAACTTCGGGTGCATCCATCTCGGCGGAAAGTGGCAATCACCAAACTGTGTTAACGAATTGTGACGCCTGGATTTTCGGGTCGTTTGTGATCAATTGTAGATTTAAGGAGTGAGCGGTTGCAGCGATCAGCCGGTCGTGAAGTTCTGGGACGTCTCTTATTTGTTGGGCATTTTTTATGATCTCAAAACTCATCGGTAACTCCTTATAGTTTTGAAAGCTTTTAAGATGTATTTCTACCTCATCTAGATTTAGTGTTATTCGCTGTCTTTCAGACAGATACAGAATTTCGGCAAATACCAACGCGGGAATATAGATAGTGGTTTTACCCTGATCAGCGGAATCAAAGATCGCTTTGACCGTATCGCTGGACCTCCTGTTTTCGAGATGCAGGATCAAAGCCATCGTATCTGTAACATATTCATCGGCGAGGGTAACGTTGGTCATAGTTTTCGAATTCCATCTCAAGATGCAGTATCTCGCCCTGCTCAAAACCAGCTAGATCTTGTTCTATCTGTCCGTTGCTCTCGTTCTCCTTATGGGTCAAAAACTCAGCAAAATCTAGCAATTCCTGTTTACGATTGACTGGCAATATCTTAAATTTTTCCAACAAAACTTCTTCTGAAGTCATAAACATCACCTCCAACGAGATTTTATCACAGGCATTTACCACGGTAGTTCTCTAACGCAAACTGTTATGCCACATCGCACACGAATGGCTTATTCGTAACCTATAGCCTCCACAACATTTAACCGGGCGGCTTTGCGGGCGGGCAGCCAGGCTGAAATAATGGCGAACAGGATCACGAATGGGACTGCTGCCAGAACCATGCTGATCGGGAACTTCATCCTGATCGAAAATCCGGCCACGACTTTTGCGGCGGTGTAGACAAGAAAGTAAGTGTTAAATATCCCGGCGATAACGCCGGTCATCAGTCCGACGAGCGATATTGCCACCGCCTCAAGCAGCACCATCTTAACGACCTGCCGCCGCAGCCCGCCTATGGACCTGAAGATGCCTATTTCCCTGTTTCGCTCGGCGACCGAGATGACCATAGTGTTGATCAAACCTATCGCCGCGACAAAGATAGCGATGACCATCTGCAGATAGGTAAGGGCGAAATATTGGTCCACTATGTTTGAGATCCAGACCTTGTATTCCTCGTGGGTGTAAATGAATGCGTCCTGCTCGCCGAGGATCACAGACTGAACGCTGGACTTGAACGCCTGGCGGTCCACGCCCGGTTTGAGGTTTATAAAGACATAATCGACGTCAGTGTCGCGCCAATATTTTTTAAAGAGGCTGCGGTCGAGAAAGATCGTACCCTTTTCGGATTGATAATAGTCGAGCATGCCGACAACCGGCAGACTCAGGGTGCCGCCGGGTGTCTCGAGTTTCATCGTATCCCCCATACTAATATTCCACCGAAACGCGAGGTTCCTTGAGATGAGGATCCCCTCGCCGCTGGATGTGGCCGCCCGGGCGGTTTGCGGATCGCCGATATCGAGCAGATCGGGCGAGACGGCGAAATAAGAATTCATGTCATGGGCCATGACCGTTATTTCTTCGCCGCCATATTCGATCGAGGCAATGCGTATCTCGTCAGCCGTGGCGATATCAGGCAGCGAGCTGATCCGCCGAGCTGTCTCTTCGCTAAAATGATAGGTCCTCGAGTGCAGTTGATCCGACGCGGTGACAAATACATCGGCATTTATAGCCTTGTCGAGTGAACGATACAGTGCGGCCTTTTGGCTGTAAATGAACGCCCCCTGGCCAAAGACAAATGCTAATCCGATCATCAATGCACCAACGGTTGACGCCGTCCGCCGGGGCGCGCGGGCCATGGTTTCAACAGCGATGAGGCCCTCGGCACCAAAAAACAAACTAAGCACGGGCCTGAGCAGAAAAGCGCCAGCCGATATCATCACCGGCAGCAGCAAGATCATGCCGAAAGTGATAATGATGTTGTAAAAAAGCGGTATTGTCTGATCAACCCCAGCCAGATTGACCCAGACAAGCACCAACCCGCCGGCAACCAGCGTGACCCCGGCGGTGATCTGGAACCATCCGATCACATTTTCGCTCTGACGGGTCTCGATATTGTGCAGGGCAAGAACAGGATCCAGGCGGGCAGCACTACGGGCGGGCAGCCAGGCCGCTATCAGTGATGCGACGAGGCCGATGGCAAACGCCTCGGCGGCGTGAATGTAATTAAACTCCAGAGGTTCAGGTGACGAGATAACGCCGTAGACGCTCGACGAGACGTTGAAAACCAAACTCATGGATGCCTTTGCCAGGTAAAAGCCTATCGCGATGCCGCCGGCGGAGCCGATCACCCCCATGATTGCGGCCTCGGTCAGGAACATTTTTTGAATTTGCCCGCGTTCAACTCCCAAGGCGCGCAGAATGCCGATCTGTTTCCAACGCTGATTGAGACTAATGCTGAAGGAATTGAAAATGATAAAAACACCGAGAATAAGTGCGAGAAAGCTCATCAGAACGAGGCCAAAATGCATCGACGAGACCGAGTTCTCAAGGCTCTGGCCTCTGAGGTTCGGCCGTTCCGCCCTAACGCCTGTCGGCAGGCGTTCTGTCAGTCGCTGCTGCAGGGTTTCGATCGGAACATCGGGCGCATTCATCACGTCGATGCGGTCGATCCTGGAGCCGCGGCCAAATGCATCCTGAGCGGCATAGATATCCATGACCGCGACATTGCCGTCAAAAACGGCGCCGGCACCACTCGCCTTAAAAAAGCCGCGAACGGTAAAGTCGCTGGTGCCGTCCCGGGTTTGCAGGGTAAGCTTGTCGCCCTCTTTCAGCTTGAACCGCTGGGCAAAGACATTAGTTACGGCGATCGAATCGGTGCGAGAAGTAAAAGCAAGAGGGTTTTTTACAACAACGCCGCCCTGATCGAACATGTCGGCATAGAGCTTTAGATCGCTCGATGTGTCGATGCCAATGACAAGGATCTTTTCCTGGAAAGGGGACGTTGTCGCGGCCATCGTCTCGGTCGCCGGCTCTGCAAGCTGGACGCCCGGAGTGTCCCGTACGGTCTTTACTATATCTTGCGAGAACCCGACCTCGCCGCCCGTGACCTGGAGCGTAGCCTTGCCGGCCAGCTTTTCGATAGTTGTGTGGAGTGCGCTGACGAGGGTCTTGTTAGACGTTTGAACGGCGAAAAATACGGCGACACCGAGAGCAATGCCGAGGATGGTCAAAACCAGCCTCAGCCGGTGATGCCGCCAATCCCGTTTTATGACTAACGCCAAAGCTCCGATCATGTTTGTATTAATGGCAGCCCATTCATCCGGCTAATCTGACGAATAACGGCATCCGGCCGGATCGCCCTTTTTCATTTCGCAGCAGATAATTCGTCTCTAACGATCTGACCGTCTAGCAGCGAAATATGGCGTTCGCAATGCGACGCCGCCATGTCGTTATGCGTAACCATCACGATCGTTGTCTTAAATTGCTTGTGAAGGTCATCAAGCAGGTCGAGGACCTCGTCACCCGTATGCGAATCGAGATTTCCGGTCGGCTCATCCGCCAGCAGCACGGACGGCTCGAATATAAGCGCCCTCGCTATTGCGACTCTTTGACGTTCACCGCCGGACATTTCATCGGGCAGCTTTTCAGCCAGAGCCGCAATTCGGACGCGCTCAAGCATCTGCCGGGCACGTTCCGCTGATTCTCCTGCGGACACTCCTTTTAACCTCAGCGGCAGCGAAACGTTCTCAACCGCGGTCAATGTCGGCAGCAGGTTAAAGGTCTGAAAGATCATGCCGATCTTGTCCCGGCGGAGCCGTGTGCGGGCGTCGTCATTCATCCCTGTCAGGTCCTGTCCGTCAAAGCGAACGATGCCTGAAGTTGGTTCATCAAGCCCGCAGATCAGATTGAGCAACGTCGATTTTCCCGAACCTGACGGCCCCATTACGGCAACGCGAGTACCGGCAGCAATGTCCAGGCTAATTCCGTTAAGGGCAAAAAATGCGTCTTCGTGCCCATACGATTTTGTTACATTCTCAAAACTGATAATTACACTTAGGTCGTTTTTCATTTATTGATCGGGGCAAACCTACTAATGGGCCAATGTCTGATCTCGGGCCTCATCTTCTCAACAGGTCGGACTAGTGTTTGATAAATGATAATATTAGAGCAAAAGCTTATTACAATGGTGAAACAGAAAAATATTATTTCGCTGCTGGCTCTGGTTTGTGTTGGTATCGCATCGAGCTGCGGCGGCAACGCTCCGAAAACCATTCCGTCAGAAAGGCCGGCGTCAAAAGACACGTCCGATAAACGCGGAAATGAGATCGTCGCAGAATACAAAAAACGCGACGGCGCACCGCTCCGCAAGATCCGCGTGCGTTTTACGATCAAGTCCGAAGGCGAACCGGACAAGATATACGAATTGGACACCTGGCGAAAACAAGCTGCGGACGGCACCTATACCTTATCAAAGATAGTTAAACCCGCCGAGGACAGCGATCTCGCAACGCTTACCATCGAACCTAACGGGCAAAAGGCCACGGTAGTTACTTACGCAAAGTCGCGCGACGAGTTTCGCGAGACCGACACGGGCAAAATGTTCTTTGGCGGCCTCACCGCCGGCGAACTGCTCGGCGAATGGGACAAATACGATTACAAATTCCTGGGCGAAAAGGAAATCGATGGGGAAAAAATGTTAGAAGTTGAGGGAAAGCTAAAGTCAGACGCCGATGCCGCGGCCTCTCGTGAAACAGGCCTGTTTCGTGCCGACAACTATATGCTGACCGAACTGCATATGTTCGATAACAATGACCGCGAGATCCGCGCCTATAAGGTCACCGATATCAAAGGCGACGCTGACCATCCGTATGCGGCCAGGACCGAGGTCGATAACCCGGTCTACAAGGCAAAGATCATTATCGAGATACTCAGCCGCGAATTTCCGGATAAACTTGATGACAGCCTGTTCACCAGAGAGACGCTGAAACAGTACGCGAATAAATAAACCTATGATCGTCCACATTGTCTGCTGGAAGTATAAGAGCGAGACCACAGAACTCGAGCGTGAGGAACACAGAGCCCGCCTAGGCGGCATTGCCGTCGATGATCGACGACATAGTGAGCTTTGACGTGGGTGCCGATATCCTGCATCTCGAACGATCGTTCGACACCGGCCTGACGTCCGCGTTCGCCGACCGTGACGCACTCGACCGCTATACCGATCACCCTGAACATCAGCTGGTCGCTGCGTTTGGCAAGCAGATCGCCGAAAAGGTCGTGTCCGTAGATTTTCTCAAGCCCGATTAACGGGCACGCTTCGCAATAACAGAGTACGGCGCAGAAAAGCAAACGATTTACAGGTTCGGTACATCATATGAGAGCATATTTACAGATAGTTTGTAGCTGATGAACGAAATGAATAAGACCTTAAGAAACGTATTTCAGGCGGTATTGATCGCGGCTGTTTTGTCGGTACCGCTCCTCGCCCAAACGGTAAAACGCGCGGCTTTTGACGTTACGCATTACAAAATGGACGTCGAACTGCAGCCTAATGAGCGAAAGATCATCGCGACGGCCGACGTCAGTTTCACGCCTCTCGAGGATACGCGTTCCATATGGTTCGAACTCAATGGTTCATTAAAGATCGACAGTATCACGAGAGTGGACGTCACAGCGCCGGCACCGACTGCAAATCCGAAGGCAAAGACACCCGCAAAACCGGCACAGGAAAACGAGATCACCTTCGTTCAGGATCAGACAAACAGCACTGATATTGGCCCGCATGTCCGCATCGACCTCGGCGACGATATCGCGAAAGGTACACCGATCACTTTGCGATTTAAATATAGCGGCATTCTCGACGGCCCGTCCGGCGGCCCTTTGCTCACAAAGCGGCTGGCGTTTGTCGGTGATAACCAGGGCTATCTGATGTATGCGGCACGCTGGTTCCCGTTTCACGACTATGCGGCCGACCCGGCCACGTCGGATATCACTATCTCGCTTCCGGCCGGCTTTCAAATGATCGGTTACAGCGACGAGCCGGTTGCCACGAGCGGCACCAGATTTCATTTCGTAAATGCAACACCGGCCCTGCCGGGTAATTATGCTTACGGCAAATATGTACCGAAACAGGTGCGGTTTGGCGAACAGGAGATCAAGTTTTTTGCAAAACCCGGCAGTGACAAGCTAATTGCCTCATACGGCGAAACATTGGGTAAGGCACTCGACTATTACACAAAACGATTTGGCGCCGCGGATAACGGCAAACAGCTGACCGTTGTCGAGATCGATGACGAAAGTCTCGATTTTTACTCGACGCGGGGTATGCTGTTTATCGCTGCCCGCCAGTTTGACGAGGGCCGCGATATTACATTTGACCGGCTGCAGCGCGAGGCTGCATACCAATGGTGGGGACTGACCGTCGGGCTCAAATCGTTTGACGATGCGTGGCTGTCACAGGGCCTCGCCGAATACAGCGCATTTTCGCTTCGCGAGACCCAGTTAGAAGGCCCAAAACTTGACGCGGCCCGCCGCGAACTGCTCGAGCGATC
This sequence comes from Blastocatellia bacterium, assembly GCA_963834975.1. Classification (GTDB taxonomy): domain Bacteria; phylum Acidobacteriota; class Blastocatellia; order Pyrinomonadales; family Pyrinomonadaceae; genus OLB17. The sequence continues at coordinate 123,381 of CAWIDZ010000003.1, read as the reverse complement.
GCTCACATTTGAACAAACGGCGTCGCTGCTGCGTGCCCCGGCAAACCTCGACGACCAGAGCATCGGCTATCAATACATTATGTATTCAAAGGGAGCGTTTGTTTTCAAGCTGCTCCGCGATACGCTCGGTGCTCAAAAATTTGAACAGCTCCTGCGGACCTATCTGCAGGAGTTTCGCGGCAAGCGTGCCTCGATCGATGATTTTGAAAAGCTTGCGTCGCGCATCGCCGGCCAGCCGATGCGTTATTTCATCGCCCGCTGGGTCGAGAGTACCGGCGTTCCTGAATTTGATACCGATTACCTGATCCTGCGGACACGCGGCGGTAAATTTATCGCCCGCGGCACAGTCAAGCAAAATTACGACAACCTGCATCTGCCGGTGGACGTTCAGCTTCGCTCTGAGGGTGAACAGGGCTTAAAGACCGTGACCCTCGAAATGAATGATGCCAGTGCCGATTTTAATATCGAATCAGACGGCAAACCGCTCTCGGTCGTGATCGACCCCGGTTACAAACTGTTGCGGATCTCGCCCGACCTGCGTGTCTCGTCGGTCGCCCGCCGCGGCATCGAGCAGTTCAAAGAAGGGAATTATGTCGAGGCTCAGCAGCAGTTCGAAGAAGCGCTAAAGCTAGACCGGTCAAACTCCTGGATCTATTACCACCTCGGCCTGCTATTCCTCGAACAGCGAAATTACGATCTGGCGATCGACAATTTCAAAGCGTCCCTCTCAGGCAATCTCAACCCGTCCTGGCTCTCTGTCTGGTCAAATATCAAAATGGGCAACGCCTATGACGCCAAAGGCGACCGGACACGTGCCGTTGCAGCCTATAAACGCGCCGAAGGGCTCGGCGACGATTACGACCACGCCCAGGAAGCCGTCAAAAAGTACATGGGCACACCCTACGACCCCAAAGAAAAACAGACAACAGCCTCAAGGTGATCGGGACGCCGATCAGACCTAACTAACAGGCCGCCTCAGACAGGTTTACTGAGGCGGCCAAATTATTTTGCCTATCTTCGGTTTGCGCCAGCTTTTTGTCTGTCGTCCCTTAACCGGCGGCTCTTACGATCATTACCGAGCAGTGGGCATGATTAAGGACGCGATCTGAGACCGACCCGAGCAATGCCCGGTCCCAAAAGCCCCGACCATGCGAACCGACAATTATCAGGTCGGCTTCCCAATCCTCAGCCCTTTCAACGATCGTCTGCGCGGCCGGGCCCGCTAGAGTCAGATGCGTGATGCCGACTGACGATGCGGGGCATTTTTCCTTCAGCCGCCGGACTGATGATCCGCCAACCTCATCGGCATGTCGGGCCTCTGGATTATCCGGCCGGAGCAGATCGTCAACCGACTCTATCAACGCCTCGGCGTTTACTGCACCGGCCGGTTCGATGACCGTAAGCACCACCGCCTGAGAGCCTTCGCCGCCATTTATGATCGGTATAGCCGCCTCAACCGCCGCCTGTCCAAACCTGGAACCATCGTTTGCTATAAGTATTTTCATGACAGTCCTCCATTTTATAGATTAGCACCCCCTTGTTACATGGATGTAAATCGCCTGCGGAAAAGATCACTCGATTCTTTGACAGGCGAACCTGGCGGCTGATCTACCCTGCGTACTCCCCGTCGCTGAACTTTTCCAGCAAATTCGATGACCTCGTGACCGGCGGAAAACTGATTTTTTTTGCACATCTTTTTCCGGCCTCATCAAACACAATGCGCCTTGTTCGGCGCACAGAATATCCTACTGTTTCGCACGTGGCTTGTGCTAAACTGATATCGTAAACCTACCTGCTTAAAATGCTCGAGAGAGCCTCTAAGCCGGCAAATTTTCTTTCCTGCATCGGTCCTATGTGCACATCATTGAATGTGCGGAGTTTTTGGCTGAGGTGTTTGAGAATTTCGTTTTGCCGGCTCATCTGCCTCTTAGATATCGTGGTGCCTGCGCAATGCCAGTGACAACTCTCGTCGGATGCCACAGTAAATTCAACTTGTAAGGATGGTATAAAAATGAAAAGAATCGTGCTTTTGATCCTCGCGATCACAGTGATGGCCTCGCCGTTGTTTGCCGATTGGAAACTAAAACAAAAAACAAAGATCCGCGGCGAAGAGGTGGGACGCACTTCGACGATCTATCAGAAAGGCGTACGTCAGCGTCGCGAGGAAAAGATCGACATGGGAGCAGACGCTGACGATCCGGAAATGGCGGCGATGATGGCCCAGATGGGACAAAGTATGCCGACCTTCCCCATTCATGTTTCGCAGTGCGACCTGAAGCAGGACATTTTTATTAATGAAAAGAACAAGTCATATTTTGTCGATTATTATGACTGGTCCACCGTGCCGCCTGAGAAGCTAAAACGGCGTCCTGATCAAAAGATGGTGATCAAGGGAACGCTCACGACCGATATCGTCGTAACCGACTCAGGCCGACGCCAGCAAATGTTTGGCCTGAGCGCCCGCTGGCTCAAGGTGGTCCAGACCATCGATTCCTCAGCGGATTCGTGCGACGGGGCTTCGTCGACAAGGATCGAGCAAGAGGGTTGGTTCGTTACGCTGTCGCTCGAGAGCGAATCGTGCCCGATACCGCCGCCTCCGCCAAACAGTGGAGGGTGCCGCCCAAAGATCATCGTGAAACGCTTCCAAAACTACGGAATAATGCTCACCGGAACTATGACGCATGAACAGCAGCGGCGACAAGACCGCATTCGAGATCGAAACGCTTGACCTTTCGAAGACAACACTGGACGCGGCATTGTTTGATATACCAGCAGGATTCGCCGAGGTCGATTCGCAGGCGGAGTTGATGAATAAGCGTACCGCCGTAGATACTTCGGCCAAGACTGTTTATAGCGACAAAAGCGCCGGGCCCAAAGGAAACGTCAAAACCATTGCGATCGACTTTTTTTCCGGTAACGCCTCAAAAGTAGATCAAACCGAGCTCCGCGGCTATATCTCCGGCAAGATAACGGCTGCCGGCATGAGCGGATTCCCGATCAATTCGCAGTCCGAATTATCGAGCGGCACGTTCAGCAATGTGGTCGGCGTCGAGATCACAAAGCTCAAGGAATCAGGTGCAAGCAAGGTCGGCGGGCTGTTTGGCAAAGTCACGGGTACCGAGGGCGCGGCAGCTATCGGTAATTCGTCGGCTGAGATAGTCGTGACTATTTACGGCAAGGACGGCAAGACCGTGGTCGCAAGCTCACCGGCAAAAGCCGATGTAAAGGGCAAAGGTACCGACGCGGTCAAGGCCGCTATCGATCAGGTCATCGGCAGTCTGTTGAGCAAGATCAAATAAACATATGAAATATCTCAAGGTTCCGGCCGCCCTGCTGTTTGTATGTTCGCTCACCGCGTCTGTGATATCTCAGCCGAGAAGGGCGGTATCGTCGGGGCCTGCGCCGGTGGACAACAAGGTCAATGTTGATACCGAGGGTGATGATCCCTTGGCTCGATTTGCGGAAAAAGGACAGCTGCCTGAGCCGGGTATACTCGGCCTGCGTCCGTCAGCCGCGTTGGCCAGGTCCGCCGCGGCCGGGATCCTGAAAAATGATGATGAGTCGCTCTCAAATCTGATCGCCGCTCTGCAAAAAGCGGGATTTCATATCATCGACTCTGATCAGAAAATACTCTTCCCGCCGACGAGCGCCCCTGTGGGTGCGGCGTTCTACGATTTTGAAGTTGCGGGCATGCTGCGGGCCACACAGTTTGGCGCGGTAACCACTATCGACAAATTGGGTAAGTTGATCTCAAACAACGACCCCGATCTGGCCCGTTTAAATTTCTCCAGGCTACTACTGAACGATCTTCGCACCGCTCGCAATTCGGCGGATCCACAAACGCAGTATATAGCGACCCTTATTTTTGAACTTGGCAAGGGGACATCAGACCTTGCGGCCGCCGGCCCGGAGCAGGCGAGGGTAAATCTGATCCAGGCATCATTGATCGAGCGTTTGTTTTTGGGGGATCTGTTGGATGCGTTCGATACGTATTCGGAACAGAATGGTTCGCTAATTCCTACCCGCCGTGTTTTTGAAAATGAGAGAGATGTACGGTACTCGCCGGCGGCATGGGTCTTTGAAGCTCCTGCTCCCTGTGACGACGTTGCCGACATCACAAAAGTGGTCGGGATCGAAGGAAAGATCAAAAAGGTGGCGGGAAAGTTCTTTGACAAAGAGTCTATCCCGTCGATCCTGACGGCACCAAAGAACCTTATTAAAGAAAAATTTGAAAAGGTCGCTAAGGGTATCGAGGGTACAAACCTGTTGATGTCGTACGTTAAAGTCGTTTTGGCAAACATGAACATCCACGCGGACATAACGGTTACAGATCCGATGCCGCTCATTCGTACAAAAGCCAATAACGAATATGAAGAGCAACGCACCGTGACCGCGAAGTTCAGGATAGAATTCAAACACGCAGATACGATCAACTGTGTCGGCAAAGGATTAAAAGCCGCCACCGGCCTCGAGATCGAGGTGCCAAAGAGCGGACCACTAAAGAATGTGCCCGTAAAGTGGCAGCCGGTACTGGAGGGCAACGGTTACTCAAGGTTTGGCGGCTATCCGGTCACTATCGTGGCCGATGATAAAAAGAGACAGGACATTTACCTGCAGGTAACAAATGATCTGGGCGAGAACAAGATCACATTGTTCGGCAAACCTCAGGACGAGAGACCTGCAGCAGGAACCGGTTGTTCCGCGGGCAAAAAAGGCGGGCCTGACCGTTAGTGTTGCGACAGAGAATATGGACGCTGCCGATGACCTTCCAAAAATATTCTGGTTCGGCTTTGAAGGCGATTTCGGGATAAAGGCTTTTATTGAGCTCATTCCGGATATTCTTGCCAAGATGGCACTCAAGACTTATAAGGTCTCGGTCCCGGTTCGCGATTGGCAGCCTTGTTCCGAAGATTGGGGCGGATACATAAAATACACAAAGAAACTGGATCAGACCATAGTTATCAAAGCTTCGCGTTCGTCGAACGGAAACTCGACAGGCGACGGCATCAGGCGGATCCAGAAAAATGTAGAGATCAATATCGTTCTTAACCCGAGAACTCCCGACGATATCGTTGCGAAAAAGGACCCGCGTCCGGCTGATTTTAGCGTACGCGGCCGGGAATCTGACATCACACAAGCCAGTCGTGAGGGCGACCCCTGCTGCGGACCGGCAGAGGGAACGTGGTCGACGAAATATCGCTCGGGCAGCGAAACCGATTTCTTTGGTACGTTTCGACGCCGCTTTTATCCTCGGTTCGTCGGGGGCGCACGCGACTATTCGCTCGCATTCGACTTTGATACCGATCTCATGGATTCACATATTCACTCGTTCTTCGAGATATTGGAAACAAACTGTCCTCTCGAGTACGGCGAGGAAAGCAGTGAGGATAGCACCGGCAAGGCGGCGTTTACGGACAGCTTGCCGGACGGACGTTACGGGGAACGCTTCTTAAATCCGGCAGGTGACCTGCTGCAGGGGACAAAGCAGCTGCAGGGACCAGACGGTTCGACCGTGACATGGGAATGGGCCCTCGCCCGATGCAGCAGATAATGACATCCGCTGCCTCAGCGATTTACCAGCTTTTGCGAACCCTCGCTATAACGCGCGCCCTGGACCTTTACCTTGGCGGTCAGGCCGTCTAGCTCACTGAGGTCATCCGCAGTCAGCTCCAGCTCAGCGGCGGCGATGTTCTCATTCAGCCGATGCACCTTTGTGGTTCCGGGGATCGGCACGATCCAGTCTCGCTGGGCGAGAACCCACGCGAGAGCGATCTGTGCGGGCGTCGCGTCCTTTTCAGCCGCAAACTTTGCTATCAGCTCGACGAGGGCCAGGTTTGCATTGCGTGCCTCGGGCACAAACCGCGGGGACGTATTGCGAAAATCGTTCTCATCAAAGGTCGTCGTCTCGTCTATCTTGCCGGTCAGAAACCCCCGGCCGAGCGGGCTGAACGGGACAAAGCCTATACCCAACTCCTTTAGCACGCCAAAGATCTCTTCCTCAGGTTCACGCCACCATAGCGAATATTCGCTTTGCAGTGCCGTGACTGGCTGAACTGCATGGGCACGGCGGATAACATCGACGCCGGCCTCTGACAGGCCGAAATGTTTGACCTTGCCCTCCTGGATGAGGTCCTTGACGGCTCCGGCAACATCCTCGATCGGCACGTCGGGGTCGACCCGATGCTGATAAAACAGATCGATACGGTCTGTCTGTAAACGTCTGAGCGACGCATCCGCAACCTCCCTGATATGCTTAGGCCGGCTGTTCAGTGGGGGTGTTGAGCTCTGATTGCCGTGCGGGTCAATGTTAAATCCAAATTTGGTTGCGATCACCACTTCATTGCGAAACGGAGCGAGAGCCTCACCAACCAACTCTTCATTAGCGAACGGCCCGTAAACCTCCGCCGTGTCAAAAAGCGTAACGCCCTTTTCTACCGCTGCGCGGATCAGCGCGATCCCATCTTCCCTGTTTCACCGCCGGGCCGTAACCAAAACTCAACCCCATACACCCTAGCCCGATCGCCGACACTTCCAGATCGCCGTTGCCCAATGTTCGTTTTTTCATAACCATTTCTCCCTCAACCTTATCATTCAACAATACGACATTGCCGTCGGTTTGTGGCAATACAATGAGCGGGAAGCGTCGGGTTGAATTTTACGGGTTCGATCTTACGGTGCGAGTGGGACAACTATTGACGGCGTCATGGCCGCAGGGGAATACCCATTGCCTTAATACGCGATATTAATGTGGTCGGCTTTATACCGAGTAACTCCGCCGCTCCGTTCGTTCCGTAGATCTTGTAGTTGGTTTCACGCAGAGCCGCGATCAGGTTCTCGCGTTCCAGGTCCTTTAATTCAGCGTAACTCTTTATCTTTGTACCCGGCTCATCGACCTCGTCCACCTGCAAACTTTCGACCTCAAGAAGCCGGTCGATAAAATTGGGAAGCGAGAAATTCAAACGGTTGCACTGAGCCATGATGACCGCCCGCTCGATGATATTTTGCAGTTCACGAACATTGCCCGGAAACGAGTAGCCTCTGAGCACCTTAACATTGTCAGCCGACAGTTTTAGCGGCAACGTCTTGCTCCTGGCAGCCAACGTACCGAGAAAGTGCCTGGCCAGAGGCTCGATGTCCTCGGGCCGATCGCGCAAAGGGGGTAAATGGATAGGGAAAACGCTGATGCGATAAAAGAGGTCCTGGCGAAAATTTCCGTTTTCAACCTCCGCCGGCAGATCACGATTGGTTGCGGCAATTACGCGAACATCAACGGTGCGGGTACGGTCCTCGCCGACCCGTTCAAACTGCTTTTCCTGCAGGACCCGCAGCAGCTTTCCCTGCAGCGCAAGCGGAAGCTCGCCCATCTCGTCGAGAAATATCGTTCCGCCGTCCGCAAGCTGAAACCGCCCGACCCTGTCCTTGAACGCCCCGGTAAAGGCACCTTTGACGTGGCCAAAGAATTCGCTCTCAAACAGCTCGGCCGAGATGGCGGCACAGTTGACGCGAACGAGCGGCTTGTCACGCCGCGGCCCGGCCTCGTGCAGAGCGCGGGCCACCATTTCTTTGCCCGTGCCGCTCTCGCCGGTCAATAGAACTGTCGCGTCCGACGAACCAACCAGCTCGATCTGCTGAATGATCTTTGTCCATACCGGGCTCTCGCCGATCAGGAATTTATGAGGGGCGTTTTCGCTGATCTCCTCGCGAAGGTATTCATTCTCTTCTTTTAGCTGCCGGCGAAGCTTGTCGATCTCCTCGAACGCCCGCGCGTTTGCTATCGCTATCGACGCCTGTTCGGCAAAGACACGCAGCCACTCAAAGCTTTCTGCGCTGATATTCTTCCGCGAAAAGACGGCTACGACACCCAGAATGTCGTTTTTGAACTTGAGCGGATGTGCAGCAAAACCCTCGATCTTTTCGGCGACTACCCAGTCCTGGTCGGCGATCCATGAGTTTTCCCTGGTACTCAGATCGTCGAGGAGGATCGATTCACCTTTCGCGGCAACATGGCCCACCTTTCGAACGCCGATCGGAAACCGCTGAAATCTGCCGTTGATATTGGACCAGACGTCGTTACCCGACAGGTCTCTGCCGGCACTTGCCGTCAGGTGCAGACATCGGCTCTGGTCGGGACACAAGGGGCGCATAACGCACGAATCACAAATATCACCCTTGTCGATCAGCCAGATCCGTGCGAGCGCTACGCCCTCATGCTCAAACATCTGCGAGGCGATAGCCTGCAGAGTTTCCTCGACCGGGCTGTTTCTGACGATCAGCTCATTGATCGAATCAAAAGTGACCTCAGGCTTTATAGCTAAATGTTCCAAGTGGCCTCTTTATCCGCTCTGCCGACTGTCATTGATCATCTGGTCTAATTCGCATATTAACGACCTGACCTGAGACAGCGTAGCCTCATCGGTGATCTGGTGATCGCGGTTGACCTTTAACCTGGCGTGCGAGATCAACAATTGCGTACCGTCTGTAATGTTTGCCTCGATCACTTTCAGAGTTTCCAAAAGCGAAGCGTGGCCTTTCTCGCCGACCGACGAAGCTGTGATCAGCGCCGTAGGTTTGTGAGAAAACTCGGCGGACGACACTGTCCAGTCGATCGCGTTCTTTAGCGTACCGGGCACGCCCATCGCATATTCCGGTGTGCATATAAGGACACCGTCGGCCTCTCGCAGTTGACGCCGAAGGTCCGCAACCTCATTCACCGGCACTCTCATTGTCGTTATCAGGATTGAAAGGCGGAACGCTCATAAGGCCACTGTATACGGTCACATCAAAGATGTCCGAGGCCAGATCAGCGACAGCGTTGATCAAATTAAGATTTGTCGAAAACTCGCGGGTACTGCCTGAGATCGCAAGTATCTGTTTTTTGTTGCTCACATTAAACCTCGTATTTTCGAAAGCCCGCGCACTGGCAACGATTTGTCGTTGTTGTCGTAACGAGTTTTCATTGTATCACGAGATCTCGTCAGTGAGACTAATTATTAATAGTCGCGATTATCCCTTTATGTTCAGTCACTTAGCCGTATTAATATCTGTGGCACGCCGGATGCATTAATACCCGACGTAAGGAAAAGTTTTATGTACTAATTTGAAATTTAAGGAGATAAAGAAAATGCAAAGAATTACAGCGATAGATCACGAAACAGCAGAAGGCAAGGCAAAAGAATTGCTCGACGGAGTAAAAGCAAAGATCGGTTTCGCACCGAATCTGATGAAAACAATGGCGAGCTCGCCGGCGGTCCTTGAGGCTTATTTGAACTTCAGCGGTTCTCTGGGCACTACGCTTAACGCAAAGCTTCGCGAGCAGATCGCTCTCACGACCGCTGAGATCAACGGCTGCCAATATTGTGCATCGGCACACACAGCGATCGGTAAAATGTCTGGTCTCGACGAATCAGCCATCGTCAATGCCCGCCGTGCTTCGTCTGACGACGCAAAAACGAACGCGGCTCTCAAATTCGCGAGTGCGTTGATCGTCAGCCGCGGAAAAGTGTCGCCTGCAGACTTTCAGGCGGTAACGGACGCGGGCTTTACGGAAAAGGAGATCACTGAGATCGTCGCCAATGTCGCGTTGAATATTTTCACCAACTACTTCAACGAAACAGCCGGAACGGTAGTCGATTTTCCTGCGATAGAATTCCCCCTCGCAAGCCGTGCGGCGAGTGCGTAAGCGCTCAGGTGATGGCAATGAGAGATAAACTCGAAAGGTGCGGGCACGGGCCACGCACCTTTTGAAAGATCAAATCGAAATGTACCAAGGGGCAAAAGCAATGAATACTAAACTAATAATGGCAGTTAGCGCGAGTTTGATGGCAGTCATCGGATCGGTGCTAGTTTTCTTTCCGGGCGATCTTTTGAGATATGCGGGAGCAGATCCAAACGGCTTGTCCTCTCTGATCTTGCAGATCCTGGGCGGGCTCTATTTTGGGTTTGCGATGCTCAATTGGACAGCCAAAGCAAATCTGATCGGCGGCATTTACAGCCGGCCTGTAGCGATCGCAAATTTTGCCCATTTTTTGATCGGCGGCCTGGCTTTGGCCAAAGGAGTATTTGTCGTCCAAAACACATTGTTTATTGGTGCCGCCGCCATTGTTTATGTGGTGTTTGCTTTAATATTTGGAAAGATCACGTTTTGGCCGCCGCAAAAGCCCGGAGCGTGACTATTAACTTTTTGGAGGTGTGTACAGATGTCACACAAATTCTTTGACCTGACATTTACGCCAAGCGTTAAGGCCGCCCAGGAACATTACGGGACCCGGCGAAATTACGCGCGGTTCGAGGGCGGCGAGCCTGATTTTCACGGGCTGTCGGACGCCGAAAATGATTTTATTGAGGCCCGCGATGGTTTTTACATGGCGACGGTCAATGAGGACGGCCAGCCGTACATTCAGTTTCGGGGCGGGCCGCAAGGGTTTTTGAAGGTCCTTGACGACCGCACGCTCGGCTACGCTGATTTTCGCGGCAACCTGCAGTACATCAGCGTCGGAAACCTAAAGGCTAATGACAAGGCCGCACTTTTCCTGATGGACTACCCAAATCAGGCAAGGCTGAAACTGATCGTCCGCGTTGAAGTAAAGGACGCGAAAGACGCTCCCGGGATCATCGAAAAATTAACGATGCCGGGGTACAAGGCAAAGATCGAGCGGGCAATGATCCTGCATGTCGAGGCTTTTGACTGGAACTGTCCGCAGCACATTACGCCGCGTTACACGATCGACGAGATTCGCTCGATGACAGCACCGCTCAACGAGCATATAGAAAAATTGGAAAAGGAAATAGCCAGGCTTAAGGCCGATAAGGAAAACCCCAAATGAACAATAATAATTACCCCAGCCCGTCGGATATCAAACCACCATTTACGCTCGAGACCGCCGCCGCAAAGGTACAGGCGGCAGAGAATGCCTGGAATTCGCGCGACCCGGAACGCATCTGTCTTGCTTACTCGGTCGATACTGAGTGGCGAAACCGCACCGATTTTATCAACGGCCGCGAAGCCGTCAAGCAATTTCTAAAAGGTAAATGGGAACGCGAGCTCGACTATGTACTAAAAAAGGAGCTCTGGGGTTTTCGCGAAAACCGCATGGCCGTCAGATTCGAATACGAATGGCACAACAGCGAAGGCCAATGGTTCCGCAGCTACGGCAACGAGCTCTGGCAGTTTAACCCCGACGGCCTGATGACCCACAGATACGCCAGCATCAACGACCTCGCCATAGACGGATCAGAGCGAACCCTCGGAAAGTGACGAGCTTGGCCCCGCTATTGGTCCACGTTCAAGACGGACGCGATAAATTTCCTGAAAGTGACTGGTCCGTTGATCCGATCGGTGTCGTGCCCCTCGCCGGGGTAAAAGAATGCCTGATAGCGGGTCCGGGGCACATGATGCCGGACGAGCTCGGCGACCATTTGCCGGCCATTGCGCACAGGGACGAACGGGTCCTCGATGCCGTAATGCATCTGGGTCAGAGGCAGCCGTGAAGCAAAATACAGCGGCGAGCTTGCGATCATGTTATGCCGAACTGCGGCGAGATCGGCATTGCCCTCAATAGCTCGCATATAAAAGCGCTCCAGGTTCTGGCCGCCGGTTTCCAGAGTATCCGCATGTATCCGCACCGCCTCGGTCCACAGCTCCTGCTCGGTCCAGCCGTTCGTGCCCATCAGATAGAACCAGTCCGTAGGGCCGGCGAGATCGACAACACATTTAATGCGTTTATCGCGAATTCCGGCCAGCAGCGCGACGTTTCCACCGCGGCTCTGCCCGTAAACGCATATGCGGCCTGGGTCCGCCGCAGGGGTCGTCTCGAGGGCGACATTGAGCAGCGCCAATGCATCGTCGGTCGCTCCGTCAAGGGCATCGCGGCGGTCTCCCTCTGACGTAAAGGTCCGGCCCTTAAAACTCAAAACCTCACCTCTGAACGAAGGGATGACAAAAATGAACCGGTTCGACAGGTCTCCCATTATTGCGTTGTCGGGCGTGTCGCCTATTTCCAACGGGAAATACGTGGGCGAGACTCCTTTTGCAACGACGATCACCGGACATGTGTGCTCACCTGCGCCGTCCGGATAAATGATCGCACCGTAATGCCGGCTGCCATGCACGAGGTGCGAAACGATCCTGATATTGGCTTCCCAGTCGCCGAGCCGGACCTTATCGCGCAGCTCTTCCTTGACGCCCGCAGGCGACAGGTCACGGCTCGCCCAGTCTTTCTCTACGGCGCTTATCTCAGCAACCGTCGGTTTTGCAAACACCTTATCGAGCGGGAAAGGGGTCGGCCACGGAGCTTTGCCGTCGGCGATGCGCCGCGGCAGATGGCCGAGCCGGGCAAGGCCCGAGATCGCATCCTCGTTATGCGGGTCGAGTTTGTATGCTTTTCGAAATTTCGAGAGTGCCGGCCCCCGCCTGCCCTGTTGGACCAGGGCACTCCCTAGCAGAGCATAAAAGCCGGCATCGGTTGAGAACCGCGGCTCTATAGCCAGCAGCAGGGCAACAACATTCGAGGTTTTCGTGGGCAGCCTCTCGAGGACCCGAGCCGCCGTTTCCCGTGCCTTGTCGGCACCCTCTTTGCCGCGGCTCAGATAGAGACGCGCAGCGTCAAAGGTACGCCCCCGCAGAAAAAGCTCGACCGCAAGCGGCGCACCCGACGCACGCGTCAGCTTGATCCCCTCGCCATCCATTCCGCGGATATTCACGCCGGCGACCGCTCCCTTCTTGTCCCTGTAAAACTCCGCACCGCGGCTCGTGCGATCGACGACCACAAAATTGTCGCCCGCCTGTCTAACCAATAACTGCGTAGCCGTCCAAAGTACCGGCCTTATGGTCAGCCCGTACGGCGACATTTCAAAATACACAGCCATATCCTTGCCATCCGTATAGCGGCCCGCAAATTCAGAAACAGAACCCTGCCCCGCAGCAGCCGACGGCCAAACAAACACCGTCAACATCGCAAGGCACACCCAGATACAGAGTTTCCTGATCATCTTATTTGGACTAGAGCAGACAAAGTAATACTTATAAGTAAATACCCCGACGGACCCCCATTTGTGACAAGTCGCCCAACGAATTGCCAGAATTAGCAAGCGCCTTTACCCATGGTATCTTGAGACAAGAATCGCAATATTCCATGCTGACACTCGTCCCCACAAGTTTCTCCCTCAGAATTTTCTTTCAAACAAAGCTGCATTTGCGTTAGAATGCGATTGTCAAAATTATGGTCCTGATTCATCGAGGAAAAGGGTTCGTTGTATTGATCGCGGGTGTGGTTGCCGCGCTCGGAATGAATTTCATTACAAATGCCTTTTTTCATACCGACAGGGAATATTACGAAAACCATACCTGGCCTAAATTAGGGACGCTCTGGCTCGCGGGGTTACTTTGCATCGGTGCCGGGGCATATCTGAGAAAACGTCCCACAAAGGTCAAAGGCGCAGATCGGTTCGAAGGCGAGTCCGCAGATCATTTTTTCTTCATCCCCGTCATCTACTGGGGCGGCGTTTTCTTCGCCCTCGGCGTGATCTATCTTTTTGCGGTTTATTGGCCGACTTCCGGCAAGTGAAGACTGGGACATGAGCATACTTGGCAAAAACCTCGACGCCGCCAGCTTTCGCGTCGCTGGGGGATCGTAGTATTATTCCACACCCATGGCTGAGAGATCACAATACGTAATCGCCCTTGACCAGATACAGGCTAAGGTTCATGAGTTCCTAAAGCCGCTCGGCTTTCGCAAGAAAGGCCGGACATTTAATCGTGAGGCTGACGAGAAAGGCATCTTTCAAGTAGTTAACCTTCAAATGGGGCCATATGAGTTTGCCCCCGAGATACCGCCATTCCGGCTAAACCTGTACGGCAAATTCACGGTCAATTTAGGCGTTCTGATAAAAGAGTTGTACGATCTCGAACCGTGGCATAAGCCGACCAACTTTTATCAGGAAGTGTATTGTCAGGCTCGGACACGTCTGCCGGACCTGCTCTATGGCAAGGATGTCTGGTGGGAACTCAATGCCGATCCTGACGAACTTGCTTCGACCTTGATCAATGGATTCACGACTGCTGGATTTCCTTATTTTGAGCTCTACGATACGCGGGCCAAATTCTGCGGGAACTACGGCCGTTTTGACGACGCCCCTCCGAGGGCGAAACTAGACATCGCGCTTCTTATTCACCATTCGGACCGCGAGGCCGGCGAGAAACTCTTCCGTGAATATTATCACAGCGTGAACGACCATATCGGCCATAAAGAATATGTCCACACCATCGCCGACCGCCTCGGTATCTGTCTAAAGTGATCGTGGCGGAGGCATCATAAAAAGGCCGATGCCCAAGGCAATTATTTGTATTCACAAGAACGGTCTGTCTTCCTCATTACAGATTTGGTTCGTATTAAACCCTAATATTGCGAACATCGCGTCTTGCGATTTTTGTTGATGCCAGCTGCCAGTTCACAGAATGGGTCTAAGGGGCCGGTTGAGATCGTTGATCTTGGGCGGCGCTCTAGATGGTGGCGGCGGTGCGGGGGGCCGCGGTCGGGGTTTCGGTATGTGGATGCGGAGGGTAAGGCGGTTACTGAGAGCTGTCATATTGAGCGGATATCGTCGCTGGTGATACCGCCGGCTTGGAAGCATGTTCGGGTTTGTCCGGCGGCGGGCGGGCGGCTGCAGGCTGTGGGGGTGGATGCGGCTGAGCGGGTGCAGTATCTGTATCACGAGCGGTTCAGGCGGCGTAAGGACAGGGAAAAGTTTGCGCGTATCGAGGAATTTGGGCGGCACCTGCCGCAGCTTCGCGAGGCTACTAACCGCGACATTATGTTGGACGGTTTCCCGCGAGATAAGGTCCTCGCCATCTGTTTGCGTTTGATCAATTCGCTCTACTTCCGCGTGGGTGATGAGTCGAGCGTCAAACGATTTCGTACCTATGGCATCACGACGCTCAAGAACGAACATCTCGAGATCGGCAACGACGGGGCGCTGCGATTCAACTTCCCGGGCAAAGGCGGCATCCAGCAGCGAAAGGTTCTGGTCGATGATGAGATGGCCCATCTGATGAGGCAATTGCGAAAGCTGGGTGTAAAGCGAAAGCTGTTTAACTATCTCGATGACGACGGTAAGCCGCGCCCGATCAAGGCGATGCAGGTGAACCGCTATCTAAAATCGGTGACGGACAGTAAATTTTCGGCAAAAGATTTTCGCACCTGGGGGGCGACGCTGCGTGCCGCCATCGAGCTCGCCGAGATCGGCGCGGGCGAGAGCGAGGCCGAGATAAAACGAAATATTGTCGAGGCGGTCAAGCGTGTCGCCGCCGACCTGGGCAACACACCGGCCGTGTGCCGCGCGTCCTATATCCATCCCGCTGTCATCTCGGCTTATGAGCGTGGCATCACGCTCGCCGATGTCCGCCCCCGCCGCTCGCGTGCCATAAAGCGCATCTACGCAGACTTTGAACCCGAGGAATCGGCCCTGTTTCGCCTGCTCGAAAAAGCCAATGGTAAATAAGAGCGCGTGATTTAAGACCGCTGCAATTTACATTTCCGCTATCCTAATCCTCTCGTTTTGAGCTTGCCCATTCTCCGGCGGAGTTGAGGACTCTTGACAGCGTGTCATTTGCTTAGCCGGATCGCGCGTTCAGATGGATGGCTGTATATAATTAGATATTAGATGAACGACGATAATCCGTTAAGAGCACAGCTGCCGGGTGAGGTGCCAGATGCGATGTACCCGGCACTTAGCACGGCTCAACAGGCGCACATTGCGGCCCACGGGCTGGTTCGCCGTGTCGCGGCGGGCGAGATCGTGATGGAGCCAAATGAGCGGGTAGCTGCCTTTTATGTTGTTAAGAGCGGGCAGCTCGACATTATTAAGGTATCAAAGGCTGGAGAGCAGATCTTATCGATCTGCGGCCCGGGTATGTTTACGGGTGAGGTCAATGTGTTGTCGGGCCGCCCTAGTCTCATACGCGCCCGCGCCGCGGCTGCCAGCGAGCTCATTGAGATCAAGAGTGAGCGATTGACGGCATTGCTCATGGCGGACAGCGAACTTAGCGATATTTTCCTGGGCGCCTTTATCCTGCGGCGGCTGCGGCTGATCGAGCAGGGTGCGGGCGATGTCATTCTGGTGGGGTCCAGCCATTCGCTCGACACGCTGCGGATCAAGGAGTTTTTGACCCATAATTACCACCCATACACCTACGTCGATCTGGACGCGGACGCGGGCGTTCAGGAACTGCTCGATCATTTTGAGGTCGCAGCCGCCGATCTGCCGGTCGTGATCTGTCACTCAGATGTGGTCATGCGAAACCCGACAAATCATCAGATCGCAGATTGCCTGGGCCTCAACGTTGGTGTCGATAGGGCTCATATCCGTGATCTGGTTGTCATCGGTGCCGGGCCGGCCGGGCTGGCGGCAGCCGTGTACGGGGCATCTGAGGGACTCGACGTTCTGGTATTAGAGGCGATCGCACCCGGCGGGCAGGCCGGTACGAGTTCTAAGATAGAAAACTATCTGGGGTTTCCGACAGGCATTTCGGGCCAGGAACTTTCGGCACGGGCCCTTACGCAGGCACAGAAATTTGGAGCGCAGATGCTTATTGCCGAAGCTGCCGACGGCATCACCTGCGACCGGCGCCCCTTTACGATAAAGGCCGGCAGCGGTGAGCGCGTTCCGGCCCGCTCGATCGTTATAGCTACCGGCGCCCGGTACAGGCGCCTCGAGCTCGAAAACCTGTCGCATTTTGAGGGCTGCGGCGTTTACTATGGCGCCACGCATCTCGAGGCGCAGTTATGCGGCGGCGAAGCGGTCGTCGTCGTGGGCGGCGGAAACTCGGCCGGCCAGGCGGCGGTTTTCCTGGCCCAGAGTACAAGTCATGTTTACCTTTTGGTGAGGCGTGACAGCCTCGCCGAGACCATGTCGAGATACCTCATCCGCCGGATCGAAGAGAATCCCGCGATCACATTGTTGACGGACACCGAGGTAACATCGCTCGGGGGCTCAGATCGTCTCGAGCGCGTCGAGTGGCGAAATAATAAGACCGACGAGATTGAAAAACGCGAGATCAGCGGCCTATTTTCGATGACCGGAGCCGAGCCCAATTCGAGCTGGCTGGCTGGGTGCGTAACGACGGACGAACGAGGTTTTATCAAAACCGGGACTGACCTGTCGCAGGACGATCTCGACGCAGCCGGCTGGCCGCTCACGAGGCGGCCATATCTGCTCGAGACAAGCATGCCGGGGATTTTTGCCGTCGGTGATATTCGCTGCGGCAGCGTAAAGCGGGTAGCGTCAGCCGTCGGCGAGGGCTCGATCGTAATTTCGTTCGTGCATCGGGTGCTGAGCGCGTAACTCTCATTGCACGGCATAGCGCGAAAAGGCCTTGCTCAGCGGGGGCCGGGCAAGGCCGATCAATTTAGGAGACTATCCGGATCTAGAATATCGCGATATTCAGGATCGATCCGATGATCGTTCCCAGGATCGAGTTCCTGCCGTCCGAGTAATTACCGTATTGGTTTCGGCTGTAATAACCGTCCTCATATCCGCGGCGAAATCCCTGGCGGAAATAGTAGTTGTACTCGTTATAGTCGACGTAATAATTGTCGTAGCCGAACGAGGCATCCTGATAGCCGTATGAATTCTGGTAATTATAACGCCAATTGTCTGCACGGTCGGCCTGCCCGGCGCGAAAGCCTTCTTCGTAGCCGTTATTGAGAGCGTTCTGGAGCATCTGTGCACCGTACTGGCTCGTGTAGTAGTACCGGTTGCCGCGGCGATAGCGATAATTGTAGGTCACGTTATCGTAATACTGCGCCTGCTGCAGACGGATCTGGTCCTGGCGGATCCGCTCCCAGTATTGTTGTTGGGACTGAGCATAGGAATGGCGTTTCTGCCGCTCGAGCGTCGCCCGACGCTGTGCCTCGAGTTTCTGCCAGTTCTGCAAGCGGTTGTTGTACTTGGTCAGCTGTTGCTGCCGCACCTGTTCCTGTTGCTTGCGGTTAAACTCCTTGTACTTACGCTGATCATTCTGCGGCTTCTGGGCCTGTTTTCGCTGCTGGTCCTGCTGACGTTTGAGATCCTGCTGGTCCTTAATCGTCTTCCGTCGAAGATCGTCCTGCTGCTGCTTTTGCTGGGCTTGCTTTCGCTGCGCATCCTGCTGCTGCTTTTGCTGAGCCCGCCTGTTCTGCTCATCTTGCTGCTGTTTTTGCTGAGCCCGCTTGTTCTGCTGGTCCTGCTGCTGCTTTTGCTGAGCCCGGGTGTTCCGCTCATCTTGCTGTTGCTTTTGCTGAGCTTGCTTGTTTTGCTTATCCTGCTGCTGTTTCGCGGCAGCTTCGTCTTTCTTTTTCTTATCGTCCTGCTTTTTCGTTTCCTGCTGGGTCTTTTTTTCCGTCTTATCCTTCGAATTATTCTTTTGGGCGAATACATCAGTGCCGACTGCAAAGAACATCATTCCGCCCAGAAGTGATGCAATACCGATCTTCTTTATATATTTGAGTTCCATTGTACTTCTCCAACCCGAGTTGATCCCTGTGTCTGTCTCCGCGCCGCAAACCGGGTGAACACTCTGCCCACCAGATGGATGTGGTCACTGTCGAGCTTGCGTACAGGGATTTTCATTCGCTTCGGCCTGACAGTTGAATTTAGAATACGTTTTTCCTTAAACCTTGTATGTGTGGTTAGGCACAGAGCCCTCGGAATTATGTGAGGCAAATGATGGCTGATCAGAGCCCGTTCGCATGGGTTTGCACCCCGCCTTTCTCGTTAAGCTGTCCGCACACCATAACTATCTTATTTACATCAGTTACATGACATTCTTGCCTTTTAGAAAATCATTTTCCTGAACGGAAAAGGTTTTTCCCGACGGTTCAAGTCTTGTCCTGTCGGTAATCTGGCTTTCCTGTTGAGGCCCTCGTTTTCCTGTCACGAGAGTCCGGGATTTGGCGGAAAATGATTTTACCGACAGGAAAATGGCTTTCCTGGCAGAGCCGTTCATTTTCCCGACACAAACCGGTTTTCCTGACAGGAAAGAGTCTTTACCGCTGGTTGAAGGGCTTTACCGGCAGGCCTGCGGCTCTCCCGGCAAGGCAACGGGACAAATGCCGGGACCGGGTTTTTAATGCTGTTAACGTGGGCATGCTGAGAAGGCGTAAAAGCAAAGGGTCCCGAATATGATCACTATTGTTGGGATCGAACAAAAAAATGGCCGGGGCTTTGAGGCCCCGGCCGAAGGTTCACAACTCTCAACCCTTAGAGTTAGAAGTTAAATCTGAAAGCAAATTGGATCTGGCGGTTTGAACCTAGACCGACCGTTCGGCCGACGGTCGAGCGAAGCAGGCCAAAGGTCGATCCGGCGGCGCCTTGCGTGTATGCCTGGCCGGGCTGGACGACGTTTGATGTGCTGGCTGAGTAAACGCCGCCGCTATAGCTTAGGCTCGGCAGTGCGTTTGACAGCGTCGTCGACGGATTTGAGAAGTTCGTGTGGTTCAGGATGTTAAAAAACTCCGTACGAAATTCAAAATTCATCGTTTCACCGATCGGGAACCGCTTTGCGAGGATCAGGTCGAGCTGCCTAAAGCCCGGCCCCGAAAGCGCATTCCTCGGAAAATCGCCAAACGTACCTGCGTCAGGGATCGTGAATGCAGCCGGGTTAATAAAGTTACGGTCGTTATTCAGGTACGGATTTGCACCCTGTACGAGGTTTGGCCGGCGAACGTTACGCGAGTTGCCGCCGCCGGGTGTATTAACGACCGCCATAAACCCAACCGGCAATGCCGGGAAGCTGCCGCCGATCGACGGCAGATTTGCCGTAAACCCGTTGGCAAACGTGCCGCCGGCACCGTTAGGGCAGCCCGCAGCCAAACGGCACTGGACGACGACATCCGGCCGAACGACGAGCACCTCGACCGGGACGCCGCTGCGTGCGTTAAAGATGCCGCCGACCTCCCATCCGCCGAGCAGGAAGTTGGTAACGCCGCTGCTGAACTCATGCTTAGTTCCCTTGCCGAACGGCAGTTCGTAGAGTGCACTCAGGTTAAAGGTGTGGCGTACGTCAAAGTTGTTACGCCCGCGGTCAGCTTCGAAATTGTCGAGTTGGGCAGAGGTACGTGCCTCGTTAGACCCGCTCGTCGTTCCCTCGCTCTTGCCGAACGTGTATTGCATGTTCATCGTCAGACCGTTGCGGAAACTGCGGACCAGCGAGAGCTGCAAAGCATTATAGGTGTCGTCACCGCCGCTCGTTTTGTAATCGACCTCGGCGTACGGATTCTGGACCGATGTGCCGTTGACGATCGAGAATTGCCGTACGGTGTTGACGCCGATCACCTGGCCCGTGACCGGATCGGTACGGTTAACAACGCCGACGCCCGCCGGTATGTTAGTTCCGTTAACGATCGATGTTTCGCCCGGTAAGATCTGGTTGGCTACGCTTCGCAGAAAGAGGTTTCGCCCCTGGCTGCCGACGTAGGCGACGGTCGATACCAGGTTATAGGGCAATTGCTGCTGCCACGAGAACGTGTATTGAAAGATGCGTTCCGGGATCTTGTAATCGTTTGAATATGCCCGCGGCTGATAGTTGCGGTTATTCGGATTATTGTTAAAATTGGCGACGATCCCCGGAATGTTCGCCGGGAAGGCGAGCAGAGAGCCGCTGGATATGGTCGAGCTGACACGGTCGCTCTCGATCGGCTGTATCTGGTCCTCGGTCTGACCGGGGCCGTAATATATGCCAAATCCGCCGCGGAATACTGTTTTACCATCCGCAAAAAAACCGGTACCGCCCTGGCCCGGCGACCATGTGAGTGCGACGCGGGGGCCAAAGTTGCTCTTGGACGATTTGAACGAGGCTTCGGTCGACGGCTTTATCAAACCGGTATCGATATCAAACAGGACCTTGGCATGGTTTGCCTCATCGAGCGGTGAATAATATTCCCAACGCAGGCCATAGCTAAATGTCAGGCCGGGCCTGATCCGCCATTCATCCTGTCCGTACGCAATATAATAAGCCTGCTTTGCCAGACGATTTCCTGTAAAGCCATCGTTAAACGGGCTCGGGTCACTGACATCGCCGAGATACTGGATCGATGCCGGCGTGTTCGCCAGGAATGCGTTCAGGTTTGAGAATGTGTATGTCGTTCCGCCGAGGCGGTCAGTGTACAGGCGGATCATGCGGTATTCACCGCCAAATTTTGCACTGTGATTGCCGCGGGTCCAGCTCAGGCTGTCAATAAAGCCGAGCGAGTATGGCGTGTACGGCTGCCCGCGGCCGTTGGTCGCACTGTTTGCACGAACGAGGCCGCCGGGGATCGAAATACCTGATGACGTTCCCTGTCCGGCGATACCCGTATTGGCGACGCTCCCTGATATGTTCAGCGTGATCGCCGAGAAATCCAGTCCGTTAACGATCGGCGCCGATCCGTTGATGCGGGTGCGGGCTCCGTTATAGCCGATCTTGAATTCATTGATCAGCGAACCGTCAGAGTGAAGTATCGACTGAAGCCCCAGAACGCCGTTCTGCGGAACCGCCTGGATATTTACGACGCGGCCCGAAACTCCCTCGGGTGCGACGTCGGTACCCTCGTCACGGAAAAAGCGAAAATATGCCTTGTTCATATCATTGATCTGATAATCAAACCTGATGGCATATGCCTTTTCGTCCGTCTGTTGATCTGCCTGAAGCTGCAATATGTCAAAACTGCTCGATGACGACGCCCCCGGAATAACCGTCGCATCAGGTGAGCGAAATCCGGCGATGAAAGGCTGAATGCTGGGATTTACCGGCGTCATTGTTCCGGGAATAAGGGCACCCGGTGCGGCAAGGCTCAGGCTTGGTGCCGCCTCGACAAAATTCAGTCCGTACCGGCCGCGGTATCGCTCAAGGCTGAAAAAGAAGAAAAGCTTGTTCTTTATGATAGGGCCGCCGATCGAGCCGCCGTACTGGTCGAGCTTTAATGGGCTCTTTGCAATACCCGGCGTAATGTTGTCAAAGTAGTTTCGTGCGTCAAACTTAGTCCGCCGCAGGTATTCAAAGACAGAACCGTGAAACTGGTTGCCGCCCGATTTTGTAACAACGCTTATCTGCCCACCGGTCCCCGTACCAAACTCGGCCGGGAAGTTGCTCGAATCGACACGAAACTCCTGAACGTTCTCAAGGCTCGATTGCAGGCGAAACGGTGACGGGACCTCACCGTTCAGATTACCCGGCGATGCGTCGATGATGGCCGTTCCCTCGACGCCGTCATAGCGAACCACGTTTTGCTGATTTGCCCGGCCAGAGAAGCGAATGTCGGCAAAAGTTCCCGACCCGCTGTTGACGCCGCCTGGTGCCTGCAGATAAAGCTGCGATAGCTGGCGGCCGTTGATCGGCAAGCCCTCGACCTCGCGGGCATTGACGTTTGCACTCATTGCCGCGGATGACGTATTCACCAGAGCGTCCTCACCCGAGACGACATCGACATTAACACTGACACCTTTTGCCTGCAGGACGAGGTCCAGGACCAGTGCCTGGCCCACGAGCAGGTCGACCGATCTTTTCGTGGTCGTCTCAAAATTGTCTGCGCTGGCTGAGATGTTGTACCTGGTCGGCTTTAGTGCGACAACCTGAAATGTGCCGTCTCCCTTTGCGGTTACGGTGCGGGATTCACTGGTAAGCTCGTTTTTTACGGTGACAGTGGCACCTGGTAAAACCCCGCCGTTTGCATCGGTGATCGTACCCGATATGCGGCCTTGCTCCATCTGGGCCGATACATTTATTAATAATACAAATATAAATATGAACGCTGTGGTGATCGTTCTTGAAAGATCTTTCGGTTTCATCTTTACTCCTAATAGATAGTCGGGATTCGAATAATCGGCGGACAAGGTCTGCAGCTCTCGCTGCATTCCTGTCCGTCAATTGGAAACATTCTGTCTAAATTCTTAGCTTGCAAGAGTCAGAATGGGGCCCGGATGTTAATTAGAAGTGAAGAGGGTGTTAAATGAATGTTAATTCTCGTCAGAACCACCTGCGGTAGTGGGTGGTTGGAGGTTGCGGGTCATATCGGTGGCTTTTGCTATACAATTGTATTAATGCACGTAAAGCTCAAGATCATTGCGGTCGTTGTTATAGGACTTATAGTAGCCTCGATAGCATATCTTTACATAACTCGAAATAATGCTGTTATATATAGATATGGCACGGCCGAGCCGAACGCTTTTCTCATTCAAAATCCCTTTCGCGAACGCGGCCCCGAGGATGAGGCCGAAAAGATCTTGCAGGAGCTCAAAAGCGGCAATTGCGAGAGGGCATTGGCGCTTCCCGCTGTGGATCCGGCCACGATCGGAGACAGATGTGAAAAGGAAGCTGCCTTCCCTATGCAAAGCTGGTCAATAGAGGACCGCCAGGATATTGGCAATCAGGTGATCCTTGTTTATAAGGTGTATCGTATCGAGCCCAGTGACACTGGTTCCGACCGCACGCAGATCGTTCCAAGGTTAGCGTGGATCGACGTTGAGAAGGCCGGGGAAGACCGATGGCGCACCCTCAGCTATCAAACTTATTATTAGACTCCTCAACCACTGCCAACATGCTTTCGGCTTGCGTTTGCGGTTGGCTGTAAGAAGGCCAACCGCATAATCAATATTCGTCACTGGCTGGTTTGTAACGGTAAATTTTGTTTTGTGCAGTAACTACCGATCACAACGATTGCAAAAATAAAATAGGTAATCCTCGACATGTCACGGAAATATCATTGGAACCGGCCGTCCGTTTATGGTGTCCATCATACGATCCGTTATATCCTCGCCACCACCAAAGTTAATTGACAGTGATTCGATCGTATATATCGGCCCCCAGGGAAATCCCCACCAGCCAAGTACCAATGAAATAAGTGTGAATCGGAGACCCTTAACGATCGTACGCTCACCTGGCCTGATGTAATAGACACCCGATGAACGCTTAAATGTGAGTATCAGGATCGAGACGCAATATTGAAAGACAACAAACTTTCCACCTTGCCTAATCTCCTGACGCAATTGTTCATAAGACAAATTGTCAAGACCATTGACGGACATCGTTTATTCTCCCCGGATCATGGTGTAAGAGTCATTTAGTCAGAGGCAGGATATATTCAAAATACTCGCTGGTGCAAGTCAAAATTACAGCAGGTCCTAAATAATAGTCGTCACGATCTCACGGATGCTCCTCTGCAGATCGCGGTCGTCGGTTATCGGTGAGCAGATAGCGACCTCCGCGGCGGCGATGGGTGAGATGCCCTGGGCGATCATTTGAGCGGCGTAGATGAGCAGACGGGTCGAGACACCTTCCTCGAGGCCGTGGCCGCGAAGGTTGCGGACCTTTTGACCGATCTTGACCAGGTCGGCGGCAGTTTCGAGATCGATGCCGCCTTCTTTTGAAACGATCTCCGCCTCAGCCTCCGGTTCAGGATAATCAAATTCCATCGCGACAAACCGCTGACGGGTCGATTGCTTTAGGTCTTTTAGGATGGATTGATAGCCGGGATTGTACGAAACGACCAACATAAATTCGGGCGGGGCTTCGATCACCGTGCCGCGTTTCTCGATAGGCAGCCGGCGGCGGTCGTCTGTTAGTGGGTGAATGATCACAACCGTATCTTTGCGAGCCTCGACAACTTCGTCGAGGTAACAGATCGCACCGTTGCGAACGGCAGTTGTCAGCGGGCCGTCATGCCAGACGGTCTCTTCACCTTCGAGCAAAAACCGTCCGACGAGATCTGTCGACGAAAGGTCCTCGTGGCAGGCAACAGTGATCAACGGCCGGTCGAGCCGATGGGCCATGTATTCGACAAAACGGGTCTTGCCGCATCCGGTCGGCCCCTTGAGCATCGCCGGCAATTTTGCCGCGAACGCTGCTTCAAAAAGCTCAACTTCCTGACCCACGGGTAAATAAAACGGTTCGTTCGCGACCTTGTATTTTTCGACTGCCAGTTCCATAAAGAGTAAATATTACAACAAAATGTTCCGAACCGCTTGGGTTGTAAACCTATATCGAGAATCCCGGGCCGATAGACGACCGTTTGCGTTCCCCGCGGCTTTGCGTGAAAATTCTTTCATCGTAATGGTAATTATCCGACAGGCAGAAACCGAAGACGAGATCGATGCAGCACGCAGTCTCTTTCCGCGAATATGAAGGCGTGGCTCGGAATGGACCTATGCTTTCAAGGGATTTGAGGAGGAACTCGCGAACCTCCCCGGAAAATATGCGGGCCTGATGGGCGATTGTTCCTCGCGTATTCCGACGAAAAGCTGGCTGGCTGTATAGCTCTGCAGAAAATTGGAAGCCGGCATCTGCGAAATGAAGCGGCTTTTTGTACGGAGCGAATTTCGCGGTCAGGCTATAGGCAAGTTGTTGATAGAGCGGCTGCTCTCTGCGGCACGCGAGATCGGTTACGAAAAGATGCGGCTCGATACATATCCGCCAAAAATGGGAAAGGCCGTAAATCTTTATGAGACTTACGGCTTCAATCCGATCCCGGCGTATTATGATAACCCGCACGACGGAGTTCTCTATATGGAACTCATACTCTGATCATTTTTCCTTAAAGATCTCTTCCCCGTTTTTGCGTACGCTGATCTCTTTCCCGTCATTATCATATTCGACCGAGCCCTCTTTGACCCCGCTTTTTAGGCTTACATACCAAACGGTTCGCGCACCCTTATTATCGAACGGCGATTTACTTCTGCGGATCGAAAAACTTCCGACGCTCGCCTCTGGCAGTTCCAGCCGTGTACGCGCTTTATCGACCAGATCGGCCGCACGAGTCAGGTCTATATCAGTGATAGAGAAAGTTTCGCTGCCCGGCAATTTTATGTTCGGCAGCTTTATGAAACCACTTTTCGACAGCCCGTTGATGTCATACTTGTAACTATCACTGACCTTAGGGTTTTCCGCATTTGGAACCTTGAACATCAGAGATTTATCGTACATTACGATCTCTATGATATCTGGGCGATCTCCCACCTGATTCTTTATAGCGTCCTGTGCCTTTTTCAGTTCCTCTGTATTGAATATCGTATAGTCAGCCGCTTTTGCAGTGCGGGAAACGTCCACTCCGAGCAATTTGCCTTTGGGGTCAGCTGCGGCGGTTACATTCTCACGTGTGCCGTTGATCTCTATATTCCAGCGAGCGTTGCCGAGTGAACCCGCTCCTTTATCAGTCAGGGCAAAGGCGCGCTGAAAGGTCAGTCGATAGATCGCAGCTCCCTCGATACCAGATTTTTCGATCGCTTCTTGTGTGAATTTAGGTATCGCCGCAAAGTCTATCTCATCAAAAGGAAAAGAACTCTTATCGACGTCCTCGGTCATGCCGTTGAGCTTTACCGGGTTAGGGCCGGTTACGAGTCCGGCAATGTACTTGTATTCGTCGACGTTTCTCGGGTTATCGGGATCCTGGGCCTGAACTCTGAATTCATTGTCATCTATGAATATCTCAACGACCTTAAATGGCTTTCCTATCTTATCTTTTATCGCCTGAGCGGCCTTTTGAGAGGTATCTCCAACGAAAAATTCTCCTTTCTTGGGCAAAAGGTTTTTGATGGCGCTGCAGCCGAGGATAGATAGAATCAGCACCGGCAGAACGATAAGGATGTTTCCCCTATTTTTCATATATTAACCCTTAGCTATTGGCCCACGCCGTAGTTCCCGCCATATGTACCAGGCGGAGGGGGGGCCATATTAAAATTCTGGCCCGAGTATGGGAACACCTGTCTGTAAGCAAACGCATTGGCGGCATAAATGATCGGAATCGAGATCAAGAACACGCCCACTCCGCACAACAAAACCCCCAGCAGCGTAACCAGGACCTCCAGGATAAGGATCAGGATAAGTCCTCCAATATTGCTCATCGAGGCCTTTGCACTTAGTTTTATCGCCTCCAACGGTCCGAGGTCGTGTTCGAACGCGAGTGGGACCGCGAAAAAGAAGACGGCCCACCACACCAGCGAAAAGACCATAAACACCAACCCGACTATCGCCGCGATAATAAGAATTCCGCTGGCGATCGCAAGGTCGGGCTTTGAGGATTGAAGAAAGGAAATATCCTTGTCTTCCATGCCTTGAAGTCCAAGCTGCCCGAGGTTAACGGTAAATCTGAGGACCTGTGCTATGACGCCCGGTATAGACTGGAGCAAACCGATCGCCATCAAAGGAACAAACTTATCAAAGCCCTTGAACATCATGCCGAACTCAACAGGCTCGCCACGCATATCTCGAAGGAAAACGTAATAAACGCCGCCCATGATCGGGCCGATGAGAAACAGGCTGACGCACGGGATACAGCCCGCCAGAATGATCGCGATCAGCGAAACGCCGAGGTACATTCCGTAGTTTTGCTTGACCAGGTTCCAGCCATTGCCAACGCATCCGCCGGCATCGATAGCGCTCGGGTAATATTGAATGTTCGTCATATTGGTTAAAGAGACGGAGTTTTTTTGATGATTGATAGTAACCTATTCCGTAATGTTTGCAAACAAAATGGCCGCCCAAAACTTGCCAAAAGAGCTTTGGCAGGTTCGGGCGGCCGACCCCTTTGATCACAAACGTGTTAATTCATAGGTTTCCGCGGCATTTTCTCGTCCATCATGGCAGTCTGATAAACAAACGCAGCCATTATGGTCGCGGCCTGTTTCATATCGTCGGCCTGGATGCGGTCATAAACATCCTGATTTGAATGATGTGTGCGAGTGTCGTACTCGATCTCATCCTGTATGAACTGGAACCCGGGCAGCCCGATGCGGTCGAACGACAGGTGGTCTGTCCCGCCGGTGTTCTGCATCGTCAGCGTAGTTGCTCCCATTTCCTCGAACGGGGCCAGCCATGTACGGAATATCGGCCAGACCGACGAATTGCCCTGCAGGTAAACGCCGCGGATCTTGCCGGTACCATTGTCGAGGTTGTAGTAGGCCGAAAGCTTGTCGTAATCGGCGCCCTTTATCAGCTCGGGTTTAGGTGCGTTTGGATCCGGCGGACCAAAAATGCTTCTGCCCCCGGTCATATCGCCAAAATGCTGCTTGACGTAATTTGAGGAACCAAACAGCCCCTGCTCCTCACCCGACCAGAGAGCAACCCTTATCGTCCGCCGTGGTTTGAGGCCGCTGGCGATCAATATGCGAGCAGCTTCCATAGCAACCGCGACACCGGCACCGTTATCAGTCGCACCCGTACCCGCGTGCCACGAATCCATATGGCCGCCCAGCATTACAAGCTCGTCCTTGAGCGCCGGATCGGTGCCGGGTATCTCGGCGACCGTGTTATAAACCATCGGGTCGTCGTCAAGATATTTGACCGACAGGTCGACGGTCATCTGCACCTTTTCGCCCGCCTCGATCATTCGGGCGACCCGATTATAATCCTCTGACGCCATCGTCATTTGAGGAACCATCCGGGCCTCGCCCTCTTTGTCCCAGGGCTGTACACGTTTTTGGGTAAAGAAATCCATTGGGTTTGCCGGGATATCGCCCGCGACCGATGCCTGCTGCACAAAAATAGTGCCGCCGCTGCCGCCGCCGCTGTTATCGACAACCATTGCGGCACCTTCATCGATGACAAATTTTGCACGTTTCAGAGAGTTCATAAATCTCTGCAAACGTGCCTGCATTCTGTCCTGATTCTGACCGCCTGCGGCCCCTCGTCTGACACTTGCCGGGTCAGGCGAATTGGCCATCTCGAGCAGTTCCTTTTCGGTGAGCCTCGAACCGTAACCCGTAAAGTCAGCTTTGATCTCACGAATATTAGACATCATTACGATCTTGCCCTTTAGCTGGCCCTTGTATTTAGCAAGGCCGGCTTCGTCTTCTGCATCGATGTAAATGACGTCTGCGGTGATCGTCGAAGACGACTGAGCTGATCCGGTTCCCGCTTTTTTGTCCTTACCCGCGGGCATCGCCATCATATGATCAAAGCCCGGGCGACCACGCTTTTGGATACGCAATTACAGGAAAACTGTACGGCGACGAAACCTGTGCCGAAAAGCTTCTCAATTGCCACCCGCGACCGAATGGTCCCCAAGCCTCGAGATGGCCGTTCGACATACCCCACTTTGTCATCGTGTCGCGGGTCCATTCATTGGCACGCTTCAGGTTATTGCTGCCGGTCAGGCGGGCGCCGATCACGTTCGTGAGATAGCTCAGCGTCTCCATCACCTGCGAATGGTTCATCCCTTCGTCTTTGATCTTATCAATGACCTCACTTGGTGCGGTGTAAACAGCCGCGGACCTCGCCGCCGCAGTGCCGCCATTAGCCATCTGGCCAAAACCGGCCGACGGCAGCAAAAACGCAGCCAATAGGGCCAACGCGATCAATTTATGTCTAAACATCTGATACTCCTTAAATTTGGGCAATAGAATTAATTTTTCGTTAGGTGTTAATAAAACAAGATTTTTAAGCCAGATTCAAGTTGTGGCGGCGATAGTACCGACATTTAAGCCCTCAACGCGTCGGTAAAGCCTCTTTCCTGTCAGTAAAACCGGTTAATGTCGGGAAAATGAACAACTCTGCCGGTAAAGCTGTTTTCCTGTCAGTAAAACTATTTTCCGGCGGATCCTGCTTTCTCGCGACAGGAAAACAGATGCCCCAACGGGAAAGCAAGATGACCGACAGGACAACATCTGTACCGACAGGAAAATCGTTTTCCGTTTGGGAAAATGATTTTCCTGAAAGCAAATATGTGTCGTAAACATTGTGAGAGTGTGGTTTAAGTCTGCCTGGCCATTGTAGAAAGTGCGAGCATAAATTCCGGTCTTAAACGCGGATCTCGGAGCTGTGCCCATCGGCGTGCGCCGTGTGCTCTGCCACGCCAATGAACGACAAACCCGGATTTTCGGGGCTATGCCCATCGATGTGCGGCGTGTGCTCTGCCACGCCGATAAGGGCGCCCAGGAATTTGCGGCTACGCCGCCGCCGCCGATCTTCGGCGATCCCATAAACTCACAATTATTTTCTTGACAACAACGTTTGTTGTGTTATTATCCTCGTAACGACTAATGTCGCCGGGTGGCATACACCACCTATCTTAATGTAATAAGGAGGAATCCGAACATGAATCCAAGAGATCTATCACGTGCCGAGCTGGTCGATTTTCTAATGAACACGGCTACGGCTGTTGCGAATGGTAAGGTCACCGGCCTGCTGCCGGCACAGGTTACCAGCTTCTCGAACGCGCTGCTCGATGTTGCGGCCGGGCTCGCCGGTGCCGACACCGAACAAGTTGCCGCCGCTGCCGTCTCTATGCAATTGACCGAGATCGCCCAGTCCATGCGCTTTGACGGGCTGGACGTGCTGCAGCAGCTCAAATATACGATGAAAGGCATCGGGTCGCCGGCATCAGAGTTTGACGCAGTCGGCTTTGATCCGCCTGCTGATGGCCGCCGCGTCATTACGCCGCAAACGCCGACAGAGCTTGCAGCCGCAGGTTATTCGAACGGTGTGAACGTGCTCCAGTTCGCCGGCAATAACACCCCCGGCACGGTCACCTACATCATCGAAGCCCGCATCGGCGACGACCCCGAATACCGGATGATCGGAACCAGCACCAAACAACTGTTCCGCCACTTCGGCGTCATACCGGGCCTCGCGTACCGGTACCGCATCCACGCCCAAGCCGCCCGCGGCCTCGTCTCGACCTGGTCAAACGAAGCCATCGTCTACGGCGTCTAAGGAACGCCGGCATCCCTGCCGGCTCGTCGTGAAGGAAAGGCAATAACCATAAGGCAAGCGCCAACCGTCTAAAAAACTGGCGCTGCTCAACTGGCTATTGCCTATTTCCCGATCATTTTCAATGGGTGAGCTATTGACCGCGCATGCTATATTTAAAATACGTATATGTCTCGAGAATGCTGCCCTGCCCGGTTGACAGGCTGTGGCGAACGGTAAGATGAAAATCCGCACTAGTACTGCCTTTTATTTCATTATACTCGTCCTCGCTGCCATTTCGGCCCTGGGCCAAACCGGCGGTGACCGTGCATATCCCGTCGTTAATAGCTTGCCAAAACCGGACTATCCGCCCGCGGCCAAGTCAGCCGGCATCGGAGGCGATGTGATCGTAGTGGTGCTGGTCGACAAAAAAGGTGTGGTTAAGATCGTGGATTCGTACGGGCCAATGACCCCTTGTTCGGATATTAATGATCCATTGGCAGCATCAGTCCGGGCAGCGGCCGTTGATGCCGCAAAGGGTGCGACTTTTTTTCCGGCCACCTACAAGGGCAAACCGATCGATAGGGGCTTTGATATCAAATTCGTCTTTGACCCGTTCGAGGGTAGGGCCCGCCCCGATGACGTGGGAACGGTGCAGTCAGTGCCAAAGGCAAACTGGCCCGTGGCAGTAACGATCCCCAAGGCCAAATACCCAAGAACGGCGGGAATCAAAAACGGTGACACCCTTAAGTTGGGAACGATGGTGGAGCCGATCAGACTCAAAATATTGTTAGACGAGAACGGCCATGTGTTACAGGCCGGAGCACTATCAGGAATTCAGCGCGTGCATCGCGAGACAGCGGTAAAAGCCGCCTGCCAGTCCGTATTTCGCCCTGCAACGAGGGACGGCAAGCCGATAAAGTTTGAGTTAATCTTCGAGCACAACTTCTATAACGATTTTCAGCAGAAGCAAGAGGATTAAAGCCACGGCCGGGGGATATGGTGAATGATGGATCTGAGTCCAAATGTTTTCGGAAAGCCTAAATATACCGGTGCCAACATCGCGCTTCGGATGTCGTTGATCGCGACTCTTCTGTTCGCTGTATTTCATTTATCAGGCTGTCATCAAGAACAAATTAAGATCACTAACGAAGAGCTGGATAAAGAACATTCGTTTGTGGCAAGAAAGTAATGTCTCGGATTACGAGTTTGTCGTTTATAGAATGGGTATGGTATCTCACGATTGGCTGCCTGCCCGAATAAAGGTCCGGCGTGGGGAGGTGATCTCAAAAGAGATGATCGGAGAACCAGGTCCAATGACTGCAGTTGATGGGCATGAAGAATTTGAAACTGTGGAAAGGATGTTCGCAACGATCCAGTACGCCTACAATAAGAAATATGGGGTAAATGTCACGTATAACAGTAAGTTTGGTTATCCGGAAGAAATTAGAATCGATCCGAATCCGCACGTTACCGATCAAACTATCATTACCACTATCGCGGAATTTGAGATCATCGATGACTAAATACAAAAGGACAAAACGAGGTCTGAAAGCAATTCGGGAGAGGTCTTTCGCCCCCGCAGTCGCCAACGGCGACAAACATTAAAGCCTGGGGACGAGCAAAGCGAGACCCTAGGCTAGAGCGTACGATGTCACACGCTCCCTGAAAGGGAGCAACTGGCCTGCCGGATCAGCCGCCTGTTCGACGCCTTCAGCGTCGGTTAAGGAATTGATCCGGCACCTGGGGTTCCATTCGCAGAGCGAACTCCACCCCAGGCTTTAATATTCGTCGCCGTTGGCGACAGGAGAGCCAAGATCATTTGCCCGAGCACCCTCAACCTTACCCGGTAAGCCGTATTTGATAACACGTCAAACATCGTTCTTCCGCACCAAAAGCAACCAATTCAAAAACTCGCAGCATCACACGCGATAAGTTTCGCAAAACTTCTCAAGATCCAATAAAAACTGAGGTTAACTGTATGCGACGGATGGTTCTACCCTTGTTCGTGATTGTATTAGTGTGTTCATTTTCAGCCCGTGGGCAGCGAGTGATCGAAGAGGAATCTTCCGCTGCGATCGATGAAAAAGCATTTGCGCTCACCCTTGTGATCCAAAACGATGGGCCAGCTTTAACAGAATCGGTCCAGGTCGATCTGCTGGATACAAAAGGTGGTGTTCGTTCTAATGCAGCGATCACACCTACCCTCGGAAAGGGTAAAAGCCGAATGGTAATTACGCTTCCGCTCGACGAAAGCTCGGTTTTATCAAACGAGAACCTCGCCTGGTACCGGGTACGCTATTCTGTCGGGCGGGCATCGGGGACGATCGCTGTTTCGCAACTTCTCAGGGATCTTTATGATCTTATCGTGATGGCCACTACCAATATCTTGCCCGGTATGACTTATCGGGTAAGGATCAGGGCGGTAAACCGGTTCACCAACTTGCCGGTCCCGGGCGTTGATATCCGTTCGCACGTGAAACTTGATCTGCGCGATAAGTTACAAAAGCAGCTTGATCTCGAAACCGAGGGGCGAACTGACAGCGACGGGTTTGCGGTAATGGACCTCCTAATACCGGTTGACGCAAACCTTGACGGTGACGGCAGTATCAATGTGATAGGCAGAAAGAATGGAATAGTACGAAAAGCAGAGGAAGATCTCAACTCGATGAGTCAGGACGTCAACTTTCTGATGATGACCGACAAACCGATATACCAACCTGAACAAGTGCTAAGGATCCGCGGGATAATGCTAAAAGGAGTTGGGACAAAGGTCGTACTGCCCGCAACAGAATTAGAGATCAAAATTTCTGACGAAGACGACACTGACCTTTTCAGACAAAAAGTAAAAACGTCGGCCTTTGGGGTCGCCGCGGTCGAATGGACGATCCCGTCAAATGCTCGCCTCGGTGAATATCAGATATCAGTGATCGACGCTGATGACAATACCATCGGCGGCCAGCGTATCAAGATATCGAGATATGACCTGCCAAATTTTGTGGTCGACACAAGGTCTGACAAAACATTTTACCTCCCCGCCGATCATGAGGCTCAGGTCAAGATCAAAGCCGATTACTTGTTTGGAAAACCGGTTGAAAAAGGCCGTGTGCGCGTTGTCGAAGAACTCAGCCGTGAGTGGGACTGGGAGCAACAGAAATACAACATCAGCGAGGGCCAGGTCAGGGAGGGTGATACTGATCAGGACGGGACATTTACAGCCAAACTCGACCTAGTCAAAGCTCATGAGGACTTTAAAGAGAATGAATGGCGTAAATACCGTGATATTAATTTTGCGGCCTATTTTACTGACCCGACAACCAATAAGACAGAACAGCGCCGTTTTGACATACGGATCACGCGGGAACCGATACACGTTTATCTCATAGGCCGCTCAAATGACAGAAACCCGTCATTGCCGATACGCCAACATATTTCCACGTTCTATGCAGACGGCAGACCGGCCCAATGCTCGGTCGAGGTCATAGCCAGCGTTGAAGACGAAGACAAGTTCCGCAAGGTCGCCCGGGTCCGCACAAATGCATCGGGGGCCGGACGTCTTTTCATTATGCGGCCTAAGATCGGCGACTCGGATGACGACCTGGATATCCAGGTCAAGGCAACCGATCAAAACGGACAGTTCGGTGTCTATGAAGGGCACCTTAGATTTAGTGAAGATGAACCCTCCATTCAGCTCAGCACAGACAAGACGATCTATAAACCCGGCGAGATGATAAAGGTCTCGATCGTCTCGTCATTAAAAAATGCTCCGGCATATATTGACGTAGTGAATGGTTGGTCAGCCGCGGATTCTGAGTATGTCCGCCTAAAGGACGGCAAGGCCCAGCTTGTTATTCCGTATCGTGATGAATTTAAGGGCGCTCTGACAATAGGCGCGTGTATACAAAGCGACGACGACTGTGTTACTGATTTTCACGGGATCATTTTTCCCTCGCTGCAGGGCATCACTGTCGACGCACAGTTTAATAAAGACCTCTATAAACCCAACGAAGAGGGCACCATCAAATTCTCGGTCTCTGATCGCTCGGGAAATAGTATTGAGAGCGCCCTGGGTGCTGTGATCTTTGACCGCGCTGTCGAAGAACGTGCTCGTACCGATGCCGACTTTGGCGGTATGTGGCGCGGTTATTACGGCTATCTGGGTTACGGCGGCCAATTTGGCGGGATCAACATCAGGGACCTTAACGAATTGGATACATCAAAGCCAATATCCGATGACCAGCAATTGGTCGCTGAGATGATCCTATACGATGACTATTACTTAACCAGCATCTTTCGGAGTAAAGCCTACGACTCACAGGCATCGACTGAATATATCGACTTTACTTACAGACAATTCGAACCGATAACGTGGGCTCTGATCGATTCTTACAAGGGTTCCCGACACCCCGTGGATATGGCAAGCCTTGAACAGATACTCTCGGCGAACAACATCGACTTTCCAGCACTTCGCGATCCGTGGGGAATTCCGTATCAGGCTCGCTTCCTGGTTGAGAGGGGAAACGATGTTCTAACTTTCGTGTCCGCGGGCCCCGACAAGCGGTTCGATACCAAAGATGATTTCACGGCGTATACCAAAAGCTTTGCCTATTTTGCACAGCTGGGAAATGCGATCGACACCACTGTAAAAAACTATCATGAAAAGACCGGAAGATTTATTCGGGATCCGCAAACCTTACTGGCTCAATTAGGAATGCGGGAGATGCAGGATCGATTTGGCCGACCGTATCGTTTCGAATTCGACTCAGAAGGAAGAAATTATCTCCTCACGGTCAAAAGTCTGGGGCGTGATGGATTTCTGAGCAAGACATCCTATGGCGGCGACGATTTTATTGTCTGGACAAATCGCATAGATTATTTTCAGGACACTGAAAAGGCGATCAGGGCTGCACAGTCTTCTCTGAAACAGCCGCCAATGGACGAGTCCGAATTCCGAGCGTCTCTTTCGCGTGCGGGTATCGGGCCTCAAGAGTTGAGAGACGGGTTTGGTAATCCGTTGTACGTGACGATCGAAAATAACTTTCGTTATTCGGAACGGGCCACGATCGAGACGGTCCAAAAATTTGGCGAGACAAAGAAAACTGAGCGCACAGTGATCGTGCCGGTTTCACAACAATTGATCGAATTTCATTTAAGAAGTATAGGAAAGGACGGTACGAAGGGTACATACGACGACTTTACACTTACCCGCGTTGTCCACATCGTTGCGGAACAGACCAAAGACGATCCGGCTCCCGTACCAGTATTCAAAAAGACGGCTTATTCGGGTTCGACCGGTAATATTTTGGGAGTGATAACGGACCCGGCGGGGGCTGTCATTCCCAATGTGAAAGTGAAGGCAACTAATGATGAATCGGGCGTCTCAGGCAGTTCGACGTCTGACGAGAGCGGGCGTTACCTGATCCTGAACCTCTCACCAGGCAATTATACGGTAAGCGTGCCCGCCGCTATGGGTTTTAGCGCAAAGGCCATAACTGGTGTGAATGTCGTTGCTGATAAGTCTACTGAGGTTTCTATCGTACTATCCGTCGTTGCGGCAAGCGTGAGCGTAGAAGTTACATCGGGCGTGTCGGCCATCGACACCACCAGTAACTCAATTGCGACGACAATAGACTCTTCAACGGCCGAACTTTTGCCAAAAGGAGTGAATTTTAGCAGTATTCTAAAATTATCTCCTGCGGGCACCCGGAAACCGCAAGATAATTCGACTCCCCGGCTTCGAGAATATTTCCCCGAGTCCCTGGTCTGGCAGCCGGAATTACTCACGGATAAAGACGGTAAGGCCGAACTCAAGTTCAAAATGGCCGACAA
Source organism: Blastocatellia bacterium (assembly GCA_963834975.1). Taxonomy (GTDB): domain Bacteria; phylum Acidobacteriota; class Blastocatellia; order Pyrinomonadales; family Pyrinomonadaceae; genus OLB17. The sequence continues at coordinate 86,924 of CAWIDZ010000003.1, read as the reverse complement.
CATGACCACCTGGAAAATGTATGCTGTAGCCTCCACTAAAAGATGGGCGGATCGGTGTCACTGAAAAACAGGTGGCCGCCTTTCAGCCGTTTTTTGTCGATCTCGATCCGCCGAAGTTTTTGACCGAGGGTGACGAGATCTGGCTGCCGTCGCAGGTGCGGAACTATACGGATAAAAAGCAGCAGGTCGATGTGACGATGGCAAGGGCCGCGTGGTTCGATCTGTTGGGGCCGGACAAACAGCGGATAAACGTTGACGCCGGCAGTTCTCAGAACGCGGTGTTCGGGTTTAAGGCGCGACGCCGGTCAAGGACGGAAAGCAGCGGCTGACGGCGATCGCCCAGACAGACTCTGACGCGATCGAAAAGCCGGTGACAGTTCGGCCGAACGGCGAGGAGATAGTCAGAACAGACTCTCGGATATTTACCGGCGATGCGGCTTTTGACGTCAACTTCCCGTCCAACGCCCTGCCTCGCTCGCAAACGGCAAGGCTCAAGATCTACCCCAACCTTTTCTCCCACATTACCGAATCGGTCGAGGGCCTGCTCGAGCGTCCCTACGGCTGCGGCGAACAGACTATCTCATCGACATACCCCAATCTGATGATCCTTAAATTCATCAAGGACGATTCGCCCCTAACGCAAAAGGCGCGTAAGTATCTGCAGAAGGGTTATGAACGCCTGCTCGGCTATCAGGCGGCGGATGGCGGTTTTACTTATTGGGGCGGTAAGAATGAGGCTGATATCGCCCTGACCGCCTATGCCGTCAGGTTCCTTACGGACGCCAAAACGCAGATCAGGGTCGACGACGAGGTCATTAGCCGTGCCGAAACCTGGCTGATCAAAAAACAGCGCTCCGATGGCAGCTGGACGACACAATATACGTGGGAAAATGCCGAGAACCCCGGCCGAACAAAACTCATAACCAGTTATGTCGCCCGATCGCTGGCAATGTCCGGAACAAAAGACAAAGATGCAATGGACAAGGCTCTGAGGTACCTCGCCGATCGAAACGGCGAGATCGACGAGCCATATGCCCTGGCCCTGTTCGGCCTCGCATCGCTCGATGCGGGTAATGCCGAAACCGCATCGAAGACAGCAAAGCTGCTCGAAAAGACGGGCATTGACGAGAACGGCGGTGTTTACTGGAAGCTCGAAACAAATACTCCGTTTTACGGATGGGGCACCGCCGGACGCATCGAAACGACGGCCCTGGTGCTGCAGCTATTGATCAGAGATGCACGCGCCGCCGGCGGCCCCGACGCTGCACGAAAAGCACTCATTTCAAAAGGCACTCTGTTCCTGCTAAAGAACAAGGACCGTTACGGGGTCTGGCTCTCGACCCAGGCGACGATCAGCGTGCTCGATGTTTTCCTCGCTGCTCTGCAGAGCCAGCCAGCCGCCGGCGCCCAAGCCATTCTGGTGACCGCAAATGGTGAGCCTATCGAGAACCTGAACATCGCCCCCGGAAAGGTCGAACCGATCGAGATCGACCTGACCGCGAAACTTACTCCGGCAAATAACCGCATAGAGGTACATAGTTCGGACGGTTCGGCGGTGATGGCTCAACTGGTCGCCGCCCATTATATCGACTGGGCGGACTCAGCCAGCGCCAACCAGACCGTCAATCAGTCACGGGCGCTGCGGCTCGACTATCACTGCGACAAAGCCTCGGCGGCTATAATGGAAGACGTGAATTGCTCGGTCGAGGCTGAGCGGATAGGTTTCAGGGGCTATGGAATGCTGCTCGCCGAGATAGGCTTGCCGCCGGGTGCCGACGTCAGCCGCGAATCGTTGGAGCGGGCGATAGACGCGGACTGGAGCGTCAGCCATTACGATATCTTGCCCGACCGGATAGTGTTGTATATGTGGTCAAAAGCAGGCGGAACAAAGGTGAATTTTAAGTTCAAACCGCGCTACGCCATCAACGCCCAGACACCCCGCTCCATTGTCTACGATTACTACAACCCCGACGCCCAGGCCATCGAGCGGCCGCTGAGGTTTATGGTGAAGTAGACGCCGGCTGCTTTTGGATTGGACTTAACTTGATCACCTCTGCCGCATTTGTTGCTGTCTCTATGGATAGAACTCCCTAATAATATTCATTTCTATTAGGTATTTTATCCACATTTACTCACGATCAAGGTTACAAGGATCCGCGATCAAAGTGATATTTAGAAATTTAATGAGCTAAACCGTCGACCAGGTGAGTGTAAATGCGGGCGGGACGTTTTTTAGGATCAGGTGGCTGCGTTTTGATTTGCCGTAGCGGTCTTTCATGAACTCGCGGAGTTTTATTGCGGGGGGCAGGAAATAGCCGTGGGCGTATTGGAAAATACGCAGCTCGCAGCCCTCGCCCATAAATTTTTCGATCTCCGACAGCACCTTTTCGCTGACCTCTCTTGGCAGAGAAACAAAAGGCAGGCAGCAGACGACATAGCGCACTTTGCCGAGGCCCGACTGCTGATGGATCGAGTATGCCTCAGCAGCGTTGCCGCAGATGATATTCATGTCGGGAAACTTTTGATTAAGGGATTTTACGAGATGCGGGTCGAGTTCGATGCCCAGATAAGAGGCTTTGCTCGGAATGGCTTCTCTTAAAAATTTTGTTACGGCGCCGGTGCCAACACCTAATTCCAGAACAATATGGTTGTCATCAGGCTCGATCCCCTGCAGCATTTCGTTTGCCAGCTCCGGCGAACTAGGCGCGATGGCTCCGACCTTTGCGGGGTTTTTTAGAAAAGCCTGGAGGAACTGGAGATTCTCTTTCATATGTCGAGACGCTTCACGCCGGAACCGCATCTTCCGTTTCAACCTCAGACGTTACATTTGCGTTATCGACTGGTATTTTATAATCACATTCCTCATTTTGGCAATACCTGATCGTCCCGTCTCGTTTTGTGGTCTTTTCAAGCAGGAAAGGCATGCTGCACTTCGGGCAGGATTCTTTCACCGGCTTGTCCCAGTATACGACATCGCATTTGGGATAGTTCGCACAGCCATAAAATACTTTGCCGCGGCGGGATTTCTTGACCACAATGTCTCCGCCGTCCTTCGGGCAAGGCATGCCGAGGGTCTCGCGCTGGACGTAATCGCATTTAGGATAATTTGAGCAGGACACAAATTCACCAAAGCGGCCGTGGCGACGGACCAGATTGGCTCCGTCCTTGGGACAGATCTCATCGAGTTGGACGGGCGGGGGTGTCGGCTTTTGGTCGCCCTTTGCTATCTTGCGGATATTTTTGCATTCCGGATAGCCGGTACAGCCGTAAAACGATCCAAAGCGGCCTTTCTTGAGCGACATCTCACGTCCGCATAGTTCGCAGACGGGTATCTCCTCAGCCTCGGTGCTCGCTTCGCCGCCCTCGCCGGTTGTTGCTGCTTTCTTACTGGCTACCTCCCGGGTGTTCTTACATTCCGGATAATTTTCGCAGGCCAGGAACTGGCCAAAGCGTCCGAACTTGATGACCATTCCCGCTCCGCATTTCTCGCAGATCTCATCGGTCGGGATGGCCATCTTCTTGGTATTCTTGATGCTCTCGATAGCATTCTCGAGGTCGACCGAGAATTTGTCGTAAAACCCGTGCAGAGCATCTCGCCAGCCAAGTTTGCCGTCTTCGATCTCGTCGAGCTGCTCTTCCATCTTGGCCGTGTAGGCTGAGTTAAAGATATCGTCAAAATTTGCGATGAGCAGGTCGTTGACCGTGATGCCGAGCGGTGTCGGATGAAAGCGGCTCTCGATCTTTTCGACATACTCGCGGTCCTGGATCGTGGTCATGATCGAGGCATAGGTCGACGGCCGGCCGATGCCTTTTTCCTCAAGCATTTTTACAAGCGTGGCTTCAGAGTAGCGTGGCGGCGGTTCGGTAAAATGCTGATTTGGTGTGATCGAATTTAGTTTGAGCGTCTCGCCCTGCTCGACACGCGGCAGGTTGCGTTCCTCATCGTCATCCTCGCCATCCTTTGGTTTTTCGTCGCGGCCTTCCTGATAGACCTTGAGAAAACCGTCAAATTTTTGCACCGAACCGGTGGCCCTGAATATGAACCGGCCGGCCCTGATATCGATCGTCGTCTGGTCAAAGATCGCCGGCATCATCTGCGATGCGACAAATCGCTGCCAGATCAAGCGATAGAGTTTTAACGCCTCCGGATCGAGTTTGCTGGCAAGACTATCGGGTGTACGGTTGACGTCGGTCGGGCGGATGGCTTCGTGTCCGTCCTGTGCCCCCTTCTTTGATTTGTACGCATTGGCGCTTGCCGGCAGATAACTCTCGCCATAACTGCCGCCGATATACTCACGAACCTCAGCCAGGGCCGTATCCGACACGCGGGTCGAATCGGTTCGCATATAGGTGATGAGTCCGACTGCGCCCTCGGAACCTATCTCGATACCCTCATACAATTTTTGGGCAACGGACATCGTCTTTTTTACCGAAAACCCATATTTACGGGCAGCGTCCTGCTGCAGCTTTGAGGTGATAAAAGGCGGCGTAGCGTTTCGCTTTCGCTCTTTGGTTGCGACGGATTCGACTATGAAAGATTCTTTTTCGGCTTCGGCGACAATGTCATTTGCCTGCGCGGCCGTTTTGACATGCGTTTCGCCGGGCTTTAGATCTTCGTCAAATTTTCCGACCTTTACGGTCTTGTCATCGATCTTATTAAGTTTTGTGTCAAAGTTTGGCGGCAGGGCGGCTGACAAATTGGCTATGATCGACCAATATTCTGTTTTTACAAATGCCTCGATCTCGCGTTCGCGCTCGACGACCAGCCGTACGGCGACGGTTTGTACGCGGCCGGCCGAAAGCTTACCGCCGATGGTCTTCCATAAGATCGGCGAGACCTTATAACCAACCAACCTGTCCAATATGCGGCGTGCCTGTTGTGCATCGACTAGATTTTTATTTACCTCTAGAGGCCTCGTAAAGGCATCCTTGATCGCGTTCTTTGTGATCTCATTGAACATCACACGAAAGACAGGGATGACAGGTTTTTTTGGAACGATCTCTTCGGCAAGATGCTGACATATCGCCTCGCCCTCGCGGTCGGGGTCGGCCGCCAGATAGATCGCATCGCTCGTCTTGGCCGCCCTCTTTAGATCGGCAACGACTTTTTTATTATTACGTTTCTTTGTATCCGGTATGACCTCGTAGCTCGGCTCGAAATCATTGTCGACGTCCACACCGAGGTCGCGCATTGGCAGATCCTTGATATGTCCGATCGACGCCATGACGGTGAAATCGTCGCCGAGATATTTGTTGATCGTTTTGGCCTTTGCCGGTGATTCTACTATTACTAAGCTTTTACCCATTATGAAAAAAATACGTCAGTCACATAATTCGTGCTGACGTTTAAGACTTCTAACACCTTGTTCGAATGTCTGTCAATGCCTGAGCTAACCTTATCGAAATCTTCGTCAATGTCAAGACCCCACCCCGATCATATGCGCCGTGCATAATGTTTTCCCGGCAGAACACGGATCAGGTCGCGGAGGTCGAGAGCGACAAGGACGGTGTTCAGATCGCCGAAAGAAAGTCCGGTCGTTTCAAGCAAGATATCAATATGCGTCGAGTCGTCCGCCGCCAGCAGAGACCAGACCTTTTGCTCGTTTTCCGTCATATCAGCCGGGATAAGCTCAGGCTGCCGCTCGGCTGTTTCAGGTATCGCCTTTTCGATCTTTGGCGGCAGGATCGACGCTGAGATCTCGCTCGGCAATTCGGCCACCACATCCTGCCATTGCTGCACTAACTTAGCCCCGCTCTTTATAAGGTAATTGGTTCCAAATGAGTTTCCGGAGGTTATGTTTCCCGGTACCGCCATTACTTCGCGGTTCTGTTCCATGGCAAGCCTCGCCGTGATCAAAGAACCGCTGCGTTCGGACGCCTCTACGATCAAAACCCCTAAACTCAGCCCGCTTATGATTCGATTGCGATACGGGAAGTTGTCCTTTAGCGGAGGTGTGCCCAGCGGAAACTGTGAGATCAGGGCTCCGCCGTTTGCCGAGTATTTCTCTTACGAGGTGGTGGTGGTCCTTGGGATAAACACCGTCAATACCGGTACCGAGCACGGCGATCGTGCGGCCTTTTCCGCTCATTGCACCGCGATGTGCGGCGGCATCGATGCCGCGTGCCAGCCCGGACACGATGCAGATGCCCCGCGAGGCGAGATCGCGTGAAAGCATCTCTGAGGCGTTTTCACCATAGGTCGAGCATTTGCGGGAACCGATAACACCAACACACGGTTGCTCGAAACACGCCTGCCAGTCGCCTTTTACATAAAGGACCGGAGGCGGGTCGTCGATCTCACGCAGCGGCGCCGGATAGCTGCCGTCGTCGAGGATCAACACATCGCCGCCGATCTGTTTAACCTGACCCAGCTCAACGGCCGCTTTTTCCTGAAACTCGCGTTTGATAATACTCTCGATCGTCTCTGGCCTCAGCCGAAGGGACTCAAGCTCGGTCCGCCGTGCGTGAAACACCCCGCCAGCAGAACCAAACCGCTCAAGCAGCTTAGTCGCCGCCCGCGGGCCAACACCAGGAGTCATGTTAAGAGCGATCCAATCAATCATGTGGATTTTGGGTTTTAGATTTTAGATTTTGGATTGGCATCCGTTTTTTCCTCGCCTCTTGAATTCTATTTTAGTTACCATTTCTCCTCCATCACAATGGTTTTCCAATCCAAAATCTCAAATCGAAATGGCGGAGGCGTGTGGGAGTCGAACCCACCTAAGAACGCTCTCGCGCCCTCACAGACGGTTTTGAAGACCGCGCCCATCACCGGACAAGTTTCGCCTCCGCATGGAGAAACTAAGACTCAGACAATAATAATGTAAGCAGAGTCGCCCTCTGTGCAATGTCGCTGACTAGAATGTATTCGTCAAGGGTATGCGCACCGGCACCGGCAACGCCGAGGCCATCGAGGACCGGCACCCCCAACGCCCCCACAAAGTTCCCGTCCGACGCCCCGCCGACCTGTGTTTCGCCAAGATCATAGCCAAATGCGGAGGCCAGATCGCGTGCCGTTTCAAACAATTTAACAACGGCATCTGTTCGTTCGAGCGGCGGGCGGTTGATGCCGCCGAGCAGTTCCAGCGAGACGCGCTCGTCGATGGATCCTAACGATCTGAGCGACGAATCGATCCGCTCGCCTTCGGCCATTGCGACTGAACCGGGCGTCGATCTGGCACTCGGCAAACTCGGGGATAACGTTCGTCGTCGTGCCGCCTTTTATGGTGGTTACGTTTACTGTAGTCCCACCTTCCGGGTCAGAGATTTGATGGATCGCATCGAAATGCCTGGATAATTCGACGATCGCGTTGGCTCCTTTTTCGGGTTCGAGCCCGGCGTGGGCCGGGACGCCGTGGGTACGCAGCGTGTACATGCCTGTCCCCTTGCGGCCGGTTTTTACCTTTCCGCCTGCAGAGGGTTCGAGAACGAGACACCGTTTCGACTTTGAAGCTTCGCGTTCGACCAACTCACGGCCGCTGTTGCTGCCGACCTCTTCGTCGCAGGATAAGAGAATTGTGATCGGGCCGGCGGGCCGTTCGCCGTGAGCGGCAAGGTATCGTATTGCAGCTATCGCGAGGACGATGTTGGCCTTCATATCGAAGATGCCGCAGCCATAAAATCGATCGCCGTCGATGCGCGTCGGATTTTTCTTATTGGCACCCAATGGGTGGACGGTGTCTGTGTGGCCGAGAAGCAGGGTCGGGCGGCCTTCACCCGGGAAAGCCCGGACTATGATGTGGTCGCCGTCGTCGACAGAAACCCTTTCGACCGTGATATCCGCACCGGACAGGCCGGCGTTGTACTCGACCCAGTCGGCAACGAGCGCGGCTGCCGACAGCGTTATGAGAGGGTGACTCGATATCCACGATCTGGCGTATCGCATCGAGGATATTCGCCTCTCGTCTTTGATAATATTCCAGGATCTCGCGGGCGTTCATTGGGTCACCGTTGCTGTCTTACTATCGGTGGGATGCAGCCCAAATACATCATTGAACAGGTCAGCAAGTCTATAACCGGCCAGGGCCATGCGTTCGCGGGCTATATCGAGCGCCTTCTTCTTATATTTATCAGACGGCATCTCGTAACGTTTGAGCCCTTTATAAACTTCGGTAGTGGCTATGTCGACGCTCTCTTTTTCCCATACGTCAAATTTATCGTCTGCGAGGCGGCCCTGCAGTTTCGAATAGGGGTACTCGGCCATGATCGATTCCACGATCGGCTTCAGATAGTCGCTGTCACACAGGTCATCGCTGTCCGGCGTTGTTTGTTCGAGTATCCCGTCCCAAAATGAATGAAGATTAAGCTTTTCCTTTGCCCCCTTGGGCGTGAGCGAAAAGAGATTGCCGCCTTGGTCGCCTTTATCATTTTCACCGCCGAGTACCCTCGCCGTGGTGTGCAGCGGTTGGTGCAGGTCGCCTATCAGATGTTCGAGCCACGCGATCGCGATCGCTTTTTCTTCATTCGATGCGTTACTGCGAATTACCTTGTCAAAATCGGCAAGCTTTTCCATCAGGTGCCCGCCCTCGTTCCCGGCCGGCAATATAGTGACCTTGCCGTTCTTTTCCGTCCAGAGCGTATCGAAGTAATGCCAGTTTGAGTTGTTGTATTTTTTATTACGCGTCTCCAGATCCCTGTCCTTGATCATGTCGGCCCAGACGGCGGCGGTCATAAAAAAATCGCGCTGCCGGGCAAAAACGCTCTGCGACCCGTACGACATATAGAATGCCGAAAGCTGAGAGTCCTCAGGGGCATCGCGAAGTATCTTGATAACCCGTTCGCGGGCCGAGGGCGTCATTTGCTGCCAGGCGATATATGCCACAGCCTTATGCCCGGCTGAATTCCACGGATACGCGGGAACCGCAAACGAAAAAATAATTGCTCCCAGCAAGGCGATATGCACGATCGAACGAATCATTGTTATTACTCCTGAATCTTTTTGGAAGATTCTAACGAAATAAAGGAATAAGAGAAAGCAGGGATTCAGTGTAACGAGATGCATCAAACCTTTTTGACCGGTACGTCATCTCATAATTGTGCAAGACTTTCCCCGCTTTTCGTTCAATACACGGAGGGAGCCCGTTAGAAGTAACCCGGCGGGCGGCAGAAAGAAATGCAAGGAATTTTGGAACAAAATTTGACAGTTGAGCGTGTAGCTGATAGAACAGATAATTCGCTCGGAGCCAAGATAGGAATTTTGGGCAAAATATTTGGATGCTGGCACAAAGATCTTAGCCGGCCGTTTACAAGAGATAAGAGATCATATCGCGTTTGCCTCGAGTGCGGGGCACGCAAGGAGTTTGACACTAAAAGCTTTACTACATTGGGGACGTTCTACTATCCCCCGTCGGTGGCGTTCGACCGTAACTGAACGAATCATTAATACCCTTCAATTATACCTACCAAGATAGACCTACCGGGTGCGGCTTTCCAAAAAGCCGCACCCTTTTCTCTTTTAGTAGATCAGGAACGCGTCATAGACCCAACCCGAATATCCGTCATAACTGGCGCGGCACCAGCGGCCTGATCGCTTTCCGATCCGCTTGGCCTCCAAACACGAGCCAACAGTAATTATCGCTCCGTGAGGGATCTTTAAGATACGATCGCCCGTCTCGCTGTTTGGAAGGGTGCGCAACGCAAGGAAACCATCGCCGGGCGAATTCACCCGGGCGGTTGTTGTCGTCGACGGCTGATCCGGCAGGTTTAATGGTATGTCGACGGGCCGACCGGTTTTCTTTTGTTCATCGAGCTGCCTGGCGAGATTCGCTATCTGATCACGAAGCTCATCTTTGTCGTCACTCTGCGGCGTTGATCCTGGCACCGGTGTTGAAACTACTTTGTTATCGATCGACCCTCTTTCGGGCCCGGCCAGTTTGAAATAGATAAATGTGCCGACGACGGCCGCAAGCAACCCGACTATCACAAGGATCAAAACTACGACGATCACCTTATAGACGCCGCCTGACCCTGAGGGCGGGACCGCAGCCGGGCTCTGGTAAACGGGCTGCGTTGACCGGGGCTGTTCTTGTGGTATGTCTACCCGTACCTGGCCACCGGCTGAGGTCATCGCGATCGTTCTCTCTGTGTCCGCTCCGCCTTGACGTATAACCGTCGTTTCTTCTGCTGAATTGTCCGGGAGGGGTGAACCATCAGCCAGGCAAAATCGCAGAGTCTCGTCGGTGTAAGTTGTTTTACAGGTTGGACATTGCTTCATTACGGCTATTTATAGACCAGTTCTTTTCTCAAGGCAACCTGCTCGAGGTCGTAACGCGTACCCTTCGGTCAATATGGATCTAATAAAGGTGCTGATTTCGCTTTGATGGCAGGCGAAAATGGTTTAAAGTCCCAGAAACAGGAAAAAATATATGATAAAGAAAGTTATTCTCGGAATACTGGCGCTGCTTATCCTCGTTGTAGTGGTTTTGGGCGTCGTTGTCGCGATGCAGCCAGCGGACTTTACCATTACCCGAACGGCCGCGATCGCCGCACCACCTGAGACGGTATTTGAGCAGGTTAATGATTTTCACAAATGGGATGCCTGGTCGCCATGGGCGAAACTCGATCCAAATATGAAAACCACTTACGCCGGCCCCGAATCAGGTGTCGGAGCCTCCTATTCCTGGGTTGGTAATAGCGACGTAGGCGAAGGAAAAATGGCAATTACGGAAAGTAAGCCGAGCCAGAACGTTAAAATAGACCTAGATTTCATTTCGCCGTTTGCTGCTAAGAATGTAACTGAATTTGCGTTCAAGCCTGATGGAAATGGTACCAATGTGACATGGACAATGTCCGGCAAGAACAATTTTATGGCCAAAGCCTTTTGCCTTGTGATGGATATGGACAAACTGGTTGGGGGCGATTTTGAAAAGGGGCTTGCCCAGATGAAAAAGGTTGCTGAAGCCGCACCTTCATCACAGTCCGGGAATTGAGTTTTTTAGGTGACCCGATATATAGAATAAAAGTAGAGGATCAATATGAAGATCGCAATGATCATTGTTCGCACGCTAATGGGGCTGTTATTTGTGGCCGCGTCAATCGTCGTCATTTTTAATCTCGTGCCAAAGCCCGAACTTACGGGCGCCGTTAAGACGTTTAATGAAGGAATGGAGGCCGCTCCGTATTTTATGACTCTCTTAAAAGTAACCGAACTGCTTTGCGGCCTCGCGTTTGTCTCTGGCCGTTTTGTTCCACTGGCAACGGTTATTATTGCTCCGGTCATTATTAATATCTTCCTCTTTCACCTTTTTCTGGACCAAAGTGGACTGCCGGTGGCAATTTTTCTCGTCGCGGCTAATATCTTCGTAGCCTATTATTACAGGAAAAGCTATGCGGGGATCCTTGCGGCTAAATAACATACAAACAGGAGACTTTAGAAATGTCAGCGGTAAATCCATATTTGAGTTTTAGTGGAAATTGCGAAGATGCTTTCGAGTTTTTACAAGGCGGCGTTTGGCGGCGAATTTACCGCTATCAGCCGGTTTGGCCATCAGGACTGGGGCATGCCGGTGGATGAAAATGAAAAGAACAATTATCATGCACGTGGCTTTGCCGATCGGCGGCACGACACTTATGGGCAGTGATGTTCCGGGCTGAATGGGGTCTGTCACAACCGGTAGCCGCTATTCGATCGCGATCGCACCTGATAGTGAGGATGAGGCCCGACGGTTGTTCGACGCACTCTCGGCCGGCGGAAAGGTAACAATGCCGATGGACAACGCCCCTTGGGGAGCATTATTCGGGATGTTCACCGATAAATTTGGCTTTAACTGGTTGGTCAACTTTGATAAGAGCCGACAGGAATGATCCCCACGACCCAATTACCGCGCCGCTTTTCACCGGCGCTTTTGGCGGTTAAGCGGCATCAAACCGTATTAGATCAAAGAACAAGGGGGCATATATGTTTAAGGATAGTCGCGCATTCAGCAGCTTTTCGGTCAACGACCTGCAAAAGGCAAAGGTATTTTACGGTGAAACGCTCGGCATCGAGGTCACCGACAAAATGGGCCTTAGTCTAAATCTAGCCGGCGGCGGTGAAGTTTTTATCTACCCAAAGCAAAACCACGAACCGGCAACATTCACCGTGCTCAATTTTCACGTAAAGGATATCGAAGCCGCAGTGACAAAGATGAAAGAGCTTGGGATCAAGTTCGAATCCTACGACGGCGAGATCAAAACCGACGGAAACAATATATTCCGCGGGGCCGAACATGGCATGGGCCCGAACATCGCCTGGTTCAAAGATCCGGCGGGCAATATACTTTCTATCGTCGAGTCTGGAGAAGAGAATCCGGGTTAAATATGAACCTCAACTGCTCCGTTTCCGTATTTATTGAACTGCATCACGTAAATTAGAGCGGACCAGAGGCCAAATGACGGAAAGCATTGCGTTAGAACCCACTGAGATCATAGACGGAGAGGCGGCCGAACCTCCGATTCCTGTGAAGACACGTTTTGACCGCTCGATCGTCGAAGGGCCGCTAAGCCGCGCCGTGTGGAAGATCGCCTGGCCGACAATGCTCACAAATATCATCGCCGGGATGCAGGGCATGGTCGACCATGTTCTGGTCGGTAACCTCGTCGGGTATAAGGCAAACGCAGCGATCGGCATAAGTTTTCAGATATTCCTGGTCGTTATTGTTTTTATCTCATCGCTATTTACCGGTATGAGCGTCATGGTTGCGCGTTTTGCCGGTGCACACGACGAGGAAAAGGTGAACCGGACTGTTTACCAGGCCTTTCTCACGGCGGTTTTTATTGCGGTCGGGATAATGGCCCCGGTCGGGTATTTTCTCTCGCCGTACCTGCTCGATCTCGTGAACGCCGATCCGGGTGTAAAGGCTGAGGCCCTGCCGTTTATCAGGATCACGTTCGCATTCAGCATCGGACTACTGATCTATTTTATGACGAGCGGGGCCCTGCGTTCGGCGGGTGACGCGCGGACCCCAATGATCTTGGGGATCGCTATGACGCTGCTTAATCTCGTCCTTAACGTTATCCTGATTCGCGGCCTCGGGCCGGTACCAGCGTTCGGAACTGCCGGATCAGCAATAGGAACCAGCATCGCGACGGGGCTCGTAGGTGCGTTTGCTATTTATAAGATGTGGAGCGGTGGCTGGGTCGTCGGTTTTCCGCGAGGGCAAGGATGGGGGCCGGACTGGAGCGTCATTCGTTCCCTTTTCAAGTTTGGGCTGCCGACGGGGATACAGGGAATAGCGATGAATGTCGGCGGCGTACTGATGCTGTCGTTCATCGGGTCTCTGGCCCAGAGCGCAGCGGCACAGGCCGCGTTTGCGGTCTCTTACACGCAGCTTTTCTCGCTCGTCACCTGGACCTCGGTCGGATTGATGGGAGCGGCGGCCGCTGTTGCCGGTCAGAACCTGGGTGCAGGTAAGCCGGATAGGGCGTTTGCGGCGGTCAACACCGCGGCCCTTTTTGGCCTCGTCGGATCCGCATTTCTCGGGGTCTTTTTCTTTTTCTTTCCGCAGCAGCTTCTCAGCATTTTTGGAATGACGGACCCTGATGCTGTCGCTATCGGTGTCCAGCTGCTTCATGTGCTTGCCTTTTCAGGCCTCTTTATCTCGGTCGCCCTTACGTATACGGGAGGGCTGCAGGGCAGCGGCGATACCAAGAGTCCGTTATATATATCGATAATTTCTCAGGTCGCAATACCGCTCGGCATCTGTTTTGCCATAAGAGAATTTGGCCACCTCGAACCGATCCACATCTGGCTCGCAATTTTGGCCGGCCACATTACCCGCTGCGGCCTGAGCGTTATGCGTTTTTTTCAAGGCAAATGGCGCGACATCGCCGTGGATATCGGCTCAGCCGGAGCATAAAAAAGGCGTCCCCCAAACAGGGAACGCCTTGGAGTGACTTCTTAGGCCCGCATTGCCTTAATCCTCAACCAGGTTAAGAATGCCGTTTAGGACGCCGCTAAAAATATTAAATGCGTTTCCGGACCTGTATCCGTAATTGGCCCGCGAGTAATATCCATCCTCATAACCGCGTCTAAATCCCTCGCGGAAATAATACTGATATTGGTTCCGCTCCACATATGAACGATAACCGTTGGTGCCGTTCCGATACGAACGGTCATTCAAATAGCTATAACGGCGGTGTCGTGCGCGGTCTATCTGACCCTGACGGTACCCCTGTCTATAGCCGTTGTTCACGGCGGCTTTTAACAATTCTGCTCCGCGATAGTCAGTCCAATAGGTGGAACCATTGTTATAAACGCGATACCGGCGGTTATTTGACCTCCGCTCATAGCGCGGGTCATTCCAACGGTTATTATAATTAGCTGTTGCCCGTTGATAATCGCGGTATTCCTTTGCTGCCCGCTGCTGCGCGATCTGCCACTGCCGGTAGTCGCGGTTGCTGTGGGTGCGGAGATAATCGTTATGTTCGCGCGTGGCCCGCTGTTGGGCGGTCTGCCATTGTCGGTATTCGTTTGTGGGATTTTGGGCTGCTACCGATAAGACGGCCCCTGTCATGAATGCAACTCCAAAGATCGTTGTGATTATTGCTGTATTTGTTTTTTCAAATATTTTCATCATGTTTTTCTCCCTTTTTTTCCGGCGGCGAGCCCGTACCAAAAGGTTGAGAAACACGGCCCGCGCCGAATTTGAGCAACCGTCAATAGGCCGCTCGATCAAAAGTTTCCATTAGTAGGGATGCAGCTCCCCCTAAAGCAGGTTGTAACTTATTGTTAAAAAAGGAGTTGCAATGTATGCCAGGATACATTGTACGTTTCCGGGTTGCCCGCAAATTCGCCCGGCAGCGTATCCGGGTTGCGGTCTCTATTCAACGATAAGGCGGGCGCCCAGGCCCTAACTGACGTGTTTCGGCAGGGGAACGAATCTTTCATCGATATAGCACCATGCCCAGTTCTCACCCGCCTCGAGCGAGGCCATGACCGGATGGTCTGTCGCAAGGAAATGCTTTGTTGCGTGTTTATGGACCGACGTATCGCAGCAGCCGACATGTCCGCAGCCAAGACATAGCCGCAGATGTACCCATTTGTAATTGTTCTTACGGCATTCTTCGCAGCCATCCTCGGACCGGGCATTAAAAACGGTCATTTGATCGGCGTGTTCGCACGGAACCAGGTGCCAGGCCTCTTCCGGCGCCGAATGTTCGCCGGCGTATCTGGTCTCGACCCAGATGCCGCCGATCATTATCAAAAGAAATCCTGTAATTTCCGCCATCGAAGGCAGGTACGGCCCGGCAAACAGCAAAAGCACACACAGTGCGATCGCCAGGATCCGTACGTAAACGAGGTTGCAAACCCCGGTCACCAACCGAACGACCGTTACCGCCGTCAAAAAGCCGGCGATACCCAGAGACACCAGCATCAGCGTGGACAGTGCCAGATGGGCGTGACCGCTTTCTTTTATCGCGTGCTCCATCCCGACACCGGCCGCGACTATGCTCGAGACAATAAAAAAATGGCCGTATAGAAAGATGAATCGGGGCAAGAGAGAATTGGATCTCAGCGCGTCATCCTCGACAAAATCGAAGTTGATCCACCAGATGCTCGCGGCCATCGCAAACCCGAAGACCGCGGTTAAAACGGTCTCAAAATTCCACCCGACGGTTGAAACGCCGGTCGCTGTAGAGATGACCACCTCACCAAGGACGATAATAGTAAACAGCCCGAAACGTTCCGGAATATGGGTTCGGTCGATAGGTATAAGCCGGGTGGCTCTAACATTCAGGAACGGTGTCGCAAGCTGGATGAACAATGTTATTGCCCAAACCGCATAGCGGGCCGGCGGCGCGATCAGCAGCGATAACAGCAACAGCAGACAAGACGTACCTAACCCAACAATGAACTGCAAACAATAAGGCCGCGCAAGTGGTACAAAATAGGCCGCCCTTGCATAAAGAACTACCAACACCAGCTGTACGGATACATAGCACACAGCGAACGCCGCATCGCCGTCGAGGCTAAAGGCGTTTCCGAGCGTGAGTGATAGCCCTACAACAGCCAGCATCCCCGCGAACATCAGGACCCGATAGGCTGTTTCCTCAGTCTCAAACCGGTCCGCGTAATAGGTAAAACCTATCCATGTGTACCAAACAGGCAGAAAGAGGACGATGTATTTGAGAAACCCGCCGGCATCTGACTGGTTACTTAACAATCGTGCCAACTGTGCAACCGCCAGGACAAACACAAGGTCAAAAAACAGCTCTAGCCAGCTCGCATGCCGCTCGCTCACCCCCGGCTCAAGCGTCCGCAGCCGCGGCCTGTTTATCACTCGTCTATGCCCAATGATCGGCTCAGCCATATTTGTTAAATGAGAGTTTAGCAAAAAAGCCGAAGACTTTATCTACGTTCCTTTGATAGGAGATTCAATAGGTCCTAATTCTGGGAACCGGCGATTCAAATAGATCGGGCACCTCGTTTTAGAGATGCCCGATCGTGTTCTTCAAATCATGGTCCTTTTATTTTCATATCCTCAACGGCATAACGATGTATTTGTAATCGTAGGTGGTCTCGCCGGCGATGGACATTTGGGTTTGGGCGTTGGCGTCTTTGAAGTCGAATGCGATGCGGAGCGGGGGGCGGCCTTCGCGGACGCGAACCTTGTCGCCGTCGGTTTCGTTTCCGCCTTCGTCTGAGGCTTCCATATCGCCGGTTGCCGCGTTGGTCAGGAATTCGAGCAGGTACTGCCAGTTAAAGCCGAGCTGGATCTCATCGCCCTTGTAGTCGGCCTGGACGATCTCGCGGCCCTCGCCCTCTTCGCTGGATTGTGCTGTGACCTCGATCTCGCCTTCGCGGATCGTCAGCCTGATCGAACGGTTGCGTTCGTCGGCGATCAGCGACATACGGCGGACGGCGTTACGCATCTCTTCGAGGTCAAATACGACAGTTTTGTCGTTGTCCTTGGGCATGACCATCTCGTAATTTGGGAACTGGCCGCTCAGCTTGCGGGTGATCAGCAGGCGTCCCTCGGTCTCAAAATAAATATGGTTCGTGTCTTCGCCAAAAGCGATCTCGCCATCGCTGCGCGAGATCTTGACGAGCTCGAGCAGAGCCTTTTTCGGGATAAGCGTGTCCATCACACTCTCTTTATCGTCGATGGCCCGCTCGACATATGCCAGCCGATGGCTATCGGTCGTTACCATTTTGGCCGAGCCGTCGCCGATGATGAACTTGGCCCCGGACAACGTAAAACGTGACTGCTCGGTCGTGATGGCAAACGCAGTGTTGCGTATAAAGTAATTAAAGGTCTCAGCCGGCAGTTTGAGCGGCGTGCTCTTGAACTGCGGTATCTCAGGGAACTGGTCGCGGGCAACACCGGCCAGGCGGAAGTTGGCCCGGCTGGACTTCATTGTCACCCATTCATTGTCCTCTTTCTTAAAGTGAACATCGCCCACATCCAACGCTCGGACAATGTCAAAGAGTTTGCGGGCCTGGATGCAGATCGAACCCGGCTTGATTATTTCAGCCTCGGCATCGCAGCGGATCGTGCAGTCGAGATCGGTACCGACAATGCGGATCTCACGCTCGCCGATCGCTTCGATAAGGATATTTGACAGTACCGGGATCGTGGTCTTGCGCTCAACAACGCCCTGGATATAACCTAATTCTTCTTTTAATACGCTCTGATTGATCTTAAATTCCATCTTATTAATTACTCCTGACTGTTATTTTTCTCGGTGATGTGCCACTTACCGCTATCGTCCCGTTCGTATACAAAACCTATGCTTTCCTCGTCGTTGCTTCCGATCTTAAACGCCTGAATGATGCCGACCGACGACTGTTTCTGTTCAACATCATATCGAAAACTCTTCCAAATTTCTTCTGCCTCGGCCTTTAACTTCTTGCTATTTTCAGCCGGAATATCTGTTCGATATTTGAGCACCAACGCAGTTTGCCCGTTCTGAAAATTCATCCCGGCGATATCGATGATATTTATCTCCTTGCCAGAGGGCAGCTTTTGCATCCTGCCGGCCGCAATGGCCGGCGTGGCCTTACCTGTCGGCGAGGCTGTGGCTGCCGGTTCCTCACGAGGCGTGGTCGCACATGCAGCCAGCAGAGTTGATAAAAGCAAAATTGTGATCGCCGATCTCGCCATAAAAAGTCTTTGCCGCATTTTCCTAATACTAAATACTTAAAAAGAGATATTAAGAACTAGTAGTAGTAATAGAGCCTGTGAATATGTGAAAAAGCTGCCTAACCTCTTATAAATACGGCATTTTTCGTTCCACAGTTAACTGTGGAAAACCTGTGGAAAACTTTTAACATCTGCGGAAAAGTTTTCTCAACGGTGTTTTTCCACCAGCTTCCACAGCCCTGAAAAAAAGTGGCTGCGGAAAAGTGGAAATAAAAAAGTCAAATACCTGAAAACAAACACTTTACACTAAAACCCGGCCGCAACGGTTTGTGGAAATTAATTTTGACGTTTTTCAGTCAAAACGTGTTTAATTAACTGCAAAGATTATCAATTAGCTCTTTTATTTCCTTGTGGAAATTTCGATCGTCTTTGTCGAGAGCCGTGATCTTTTCTACAGAGTGCATAACGGTCGTGTGATGCTTGCCGCCAAACTCTCGTCCTATCTCAGGAAAGCTGTGCCGGGTCATCTTTTTACATAAAAACATTGCGACCTGGCGGGGCACGGCAACGCTCCTCGAATTGTTCTTTGCCTTAAGATCCTCGACCGTCATTTTGTAATGAGTGGCCACGGTTCGTGCGATATGTTCCATTGTAAGTCCTGCGGGACGTTCGCTGTCGAGGATGTTCTTCATCGACTCCTGGGCGAGTGCTCTGGATATCGGCACGCCTTTCATTGATGAGATCGCGACGAGGCGGACGAGCGAACCTTCTAACTCGCGGACGTTGCTCTTGACCTTGCCTGCGATATATATAGCTATGTCGTCTGCCAGTTCGATACCGTCCATGTCAGCTTTTCGTTTTAAGATAGCTACTTTGGTTTCGAGATCAGGTGGTTCAAGGTCAGCGATCAGCCCCCACTCGAATCGCGAGTGAAGCCGCTCCTCGAGCGTTGGGATCTCGCGCGGAGGGCAATCACTCGAGACGACGATCTGCTTCTGGCTGTTATGCAGCGTATTAAATGTATGGAAAAACTCTTCCTGGGTCCGCTCTTTGCCGGCCATGAACTGTACATCATCCATCAACAGCACATCGATCGACCGGTACTTATCACGGAACGCCGGGGTCTTATTAAAGCGGATCGCGTTGATCAGCTCGTTCATGAATCTCTCCGATGTAATGTAAGCGACCCTCAGGTGGCTGTTGCGTTCGCGGATAGAATGCCCGATGGCGTGCATCAGGTGCGTCTTGCCGAGACCGACGCCGCCATAGATAAACAGCGGGTTGTAGGTCGTGCCTGGTGATTCGGCGGTTGCCTTTGCGGCCGCGTGCCCGAACTGATTGCAAGAACCGACGACAAATTTTTCAAATGTATATTTTGGATTCAGAGAATCCTCGACAGGTTCGATGTCGATAAAGTGAGCAGCGGGCCTGCCAGGGCGAACCGAGGCTGTTCCATTCTTGGGTGAAAAGAACAGGTCCTCATTTTCGCCATCTTCAAAGTGCGGCTTTTGTGTTTGATCAGGATCGATCTGCCACGAAATTGTATAGTCAGCCAGATCCAATTCGGAAAGCGTCTGATGCAGGAGGTCGCCGTAATATTCGCAAACCCAGTCCTTGGTTACCTGGCCCGCGGTTAGGTTTAAGAGTTGTTGCTCTTCATCGATGCCTTCGAACCCGATGGGCCGGAACCACGTGTTATAAACGTCATTATTAAGACGGGTTTTGATGATGCTAAGGGCGTCATTCCAGGCGGTAGATTTTTGCGAAGTGGCTTTCAAAATGATCTCTCTCAACAGCGCTTAAGAAGCGAGTTTCGTTTATGCAAAATTAGTTGTCCGCTTGTCGGTTTGAAACGGACGTTTTGGTTCAACAGAACTTCGCCCGAACTCGTTTTGTTTTGGTGGTTTCCAGTAACGGCGAATAGGGTTTTATCGCGACTTATTCACAGATTATTCACAGGCACGGCATTAAAGCGCATAAAACTTAAGGTGACGCTTTAAGCCGTTTACTATCAATAAGTTAGAGCGGCTTAATATCTGGAAACGGGTAACAGACTAACACGGAAAAGTACGAAGCGGCAAACAGAAATCCACAGGTTTTTTTCGGAGCGTTTAACACAAATTTAACTTCCTTTTCTGACAACAGTTCGGGCCGAATTTCGAATGTGTTAGACTAAGAAAATCGACCATTTCTTACCAAAAAGTCCATCGAAAATGGACGAAAAATGTAAGTTTTTTTTCGAAAATATGAAAAACGCCGGCGAATTTTTTGAAGGCTTGGAGACAACCTGCAAGGGGCTGATCTATATCAGCGAAACCGATGCGGCTGTGACGCCATTTGTAGGCGAACCAACCGATACAATGTCCGCAAATAACATCTTACAACAAACGGGAAAACCTCTGGATGAGCCGATCGAAGAAATAGATCTTAATGAGTTTTTCGGAAGGCTAACATCGATGAGGGATTGGTACGGCGAACCAGAGAAAGCCAGGGCAAAAAAATTCCTCGAGCTGAAAACTCTGCTCGAGGTAAATCTTCGCCAACTGAAAGTGTTTAAGACAGGAACGATCCAGCGAGATATCTACATCGTTGGGATCGACAGCAACGGGTGCCTAATGGGCGTCAAGACAAACGCCGTCGAGACCTGATCTCAAACGCTATTTTTGAATGACGCTGCTTGCTCCACTCGTTTTCTTCTCGATATTTGATGGCGTTCCCGAATAGACTATCGTGCTTGCACCGGTCGCGTCTGTTAGAAGGTCGCCCGATACATTTACACTCACATGACAGGCACCGCTTGCCTCTACCGAAGCGTCGACAGCATTCAGGTCTTCAGCGTCGATCTTTGACGCGCCGCTGACGTCAACTGTGAGCTTTGAGGTTTCGCCCGTTATTTTGATCTTCGCTGCTCCCGATGAATCAACGGACAGGTTTGAATTCTTAATATCATTCAGAGTGATCTTGGCAGCACCTGAAATGTCGAGACCCTCAATATCCGGTGCCGATATGCGGATGTGGATCGGGCCCGTCGGCGAGACCCGCCTTTTGGTCTTGATCTTAAGGACACCGTCGCGAACCTCAGTCGAGATGAGTGGGAGAATATTATCGTCGGATTCGACCTCGACGCTGAAATCCTTTTGGGCCGTGATCTCGACCTCAAACACACCGCCGACATCGACGGACTTAAAGCCGGCGACATCGCGGGTTTCGCTGGCGATATTGCCCGAGCCGTTCACCCCGCTGAAATTGACTGAAAAATTAAAGAACTTGCTTGTGGCCCGTCCGAACGAAAAGAAATTTGCTACGACGATGCCGATGACCAACGCTACCGCAAAGATGATGATTCCTACTTTTTTCATATAAACTTAAACTCCGGTTGAAACTTGTTAGCTAATTAGTGGAAACGAATGTGGGGACGGAAAAGTTCGTAGAAAATTTCAGACGGCAAAAAAAGGGCGACTTTTGCATAGCCGCCCTTTTGCTTATCCAAAGGTGATCGTTTTCTTATTTCGCCTTCGGTGCTGGTGGAATATCTTCTTTATTAGTTTTTATTCCATCAGGTGTCTTAGCTGCCGGCGAAGCGCCAGGTTTGCCCGTCGTCCCCGTGGGTGAGACGCTTGGTGAAGGCGTAGGACTTGCCGCCGTAGCAACGGTTGGGCTCGCCGCCGGCGGTTTAACAGGAGCTTCGGCCTTAGGGTCGCAGGCACCCAACACGGCGGTCGCTGCCGCCAAAACTGTTGATAAGATTATAGATCTTCTCATTGTATTTACCTCTTATTATTAAATTCGCGGACGCATGCCGTCCGCTGCTTGAGACATCCACAGCCGGAATGACTCGGAACGTCTTTCCGCAAACGATCGCGCATTTGAGCCGCCAGGTTTGCCGTCCTTCATCAACGCTGCGCGCGATAGAACGTATAAACATCTGAAACTTGCATGGATTTTTTAAAAGAAGATTGAGAGGAAAACACACACAACAATAACGATAGCGGTGTCAGATATCCCGAGAAAGCCGCAAACTCGGCCTAAACACGATCGTTTTAAAAGATCTGAAAACCTTTAGAGTTGAGGCAGAAATCAGAAAACTCTTTCAACCAGTCGTGGTTAGCGCTGTAATTCTTCCATTGATCGTCGCCGTCACGGTGGAGCGTCATGTCATCCGGTGCATCGGTGATGCTAAGGTCGGCAAAGATCCGTTTGTTTGGAGTAAGCTTTGGCAAAAACTCTTTTTGTATACGTGAGCCGATCTCATGAGCGTCTTCCAGCGAGATCTTTACACCTGTAGCGTTGTAATTCATCTGCCGCAATGCTCCCTCGCCCAGGATATCGAGGCTGCGAATAACCTCGAGGGCCGCTTTCCAGTTCCAAACATTTGCGTTGAATTCAAAATTCTCACTGCCCAGATCAGTCAAAGTAAAACTCATATGTATTCCCTATCTAAAATGCTAAACGGCAAACCCATGTTTGGTCAATGAGTTTAGAGAATGAAAGCGATATAATGTGGATTTTTGAGGCGAAGAAATGTGTGATACCGGTCAGGATCTGGGTGTTAGCGTGCAACAAGCTCGATGGATCTTAGTAACGAGATGAATCAGGAAGCCTATCTGTCCCGGCTCGGTATCGCCAGTTGTGAGTACACGCCGGATGTAAATTTCCTAAGGCAGCTGCAGCAACGGCATCTGCTTTCGGTGCCGTTCGAGAATCTGGACATTCATTGGAAACGGCCTATTACGCTAGATGCCGAGAGCTTTTATCGAAAGGTGGTTTTGGAAAAGCGAGGCGGATTTTGCTATGAGCTGAACGGCTTGTTCAATGAATTGCTTAGAGGGCTGGGTTTTAATACTCGACTTGTCTCGGCCCGCGTTTTTGGCGGTGAGGCTTTCAGCCCCGAATTCGCTCACGCCGCTATCATTGTGACGATCGGCGAACTAAAGTACCTCGTTGATGTAGGCTTTGGCGATTTTACCGTTGGCCCCTTGCGCCTGGTCCCCGATATCGAACAGCGAGATCGTGAGGGCGACTTTATGATCAGGGGGGCTGAATTCGGGCTGTTGGAGGTGGCAAAAAAGGGCGAAGGTTCCTGGAAGCCCGAATACCGTTTTGAACCGCAGGCCCGCGACCTTTCCGAATTTGCCCAGATGTGCGATTTTCAACAATATTCGCCGGAATCGCATTTCACCAAGAACAAGCTTTGTTCGATATTAACGGCGGATGGGCGGAAAACATTGGCAGAGAATAAGTATATTGTCACCTCGGGCGGCCAAAAGACGGAAACGCCCGTAGGGTCCGAGCAGGAATTTGATGCGATCCTGATGAGGGAATTCAGCATCAGCCGCAATACATAGAATATATGGCTCAATCATTTTCATACGCTGATGCAGGTGTCTCGATCGACAACGCAAATCTTGCGGTCGCAAAGATCCGTGAATACGCCAGGAGCACTTTTAACGAACGGACACTGACTGAGATCGGCAGCTTTGGCGGGATGTTTGCCGGGGCGTTCCCGGACATGGCCGAGCCGATACTGGTTGCCTCGGCGGACGGCGTCGGGACCAAGCTCAAGCTCGCGTTCGAGACGGGCATTCACAACACGGTCGGTGCGGACCTGGTCAACCACTGCGTTAATGACATTCTGGTTCAGGGTGCCCGTCCGCTGTTTTTCCTGGATTATTTTGCGACCGGAAAGCTCGAACCCGATGTGACTGCTTCGGTCGTTGAGGGTATGGCCCGGGCCTGCCGTGAGAACGGCTGCGTATTGCTCGGGGGTGAGACGGCCGAGATGCCTGACTTTTACCCGCCCGGGGAATATGACCTTGCCGGCTTTATTGTCGGCGTTGTTGATAAGGCAAAGGTCATTGACGGAAAATCGATCGAACCTGGCGATGTTGTTTTGGGTATTCCGTCAACAGGCCTGCAGACAAACGGCTATTCTCTGGCTCGTAAATTATTGTTTGAGGTCGCCGGATATAAAGCCGATACCTATCTCGACGAATTGGGTACGACCGTTGGCGAGGCCCTGCTCGCAACCCACCAAAGTTTTCTTCGGCCGATCGAGCCACTGCTCGATAAAGGCATTGTGAAGGGCCTCGTCCACATAACCGGCGGCGGCTTTCTCGAAAACATTCCCCGCATTCTGCCCGACGGGGTGGGTGTGGAAATTAACCGTGGCACCTGGACAGAACTGCCGATCTTTTCCCTGATGCAGCGTATTGGTAATGTCTCGGATCATGAGATGTTCCGGACATTCAATATGGGCATTGGAATGGTAGTTGTTTGCTCTCAGGTGGACAAAGCTGATATTAAAGAGTGCGTAAACCCCTGTTTTGAGATCGGGCAGGTTACTAAGGGCGAAAAAGAAGTCAACATTAATTGAACACCCACTACAAATGTCTGCAGGAAGCATTTTCGATTCAGAGGCCAAGACTAGCTCAGGACGCAAGACCTGGCTGATCGGGGCGGCGGCTTTAGTTTTTATGGTTGGCGTGGCGATCGCTGTCGTAAGGTATTCCAAGCCAGAGGCGCCCGCGGCAAGTGAGATCCTGGCTGAAAAGATCAGAGCCGATACGGTCCTGATGCTTCAGTATCCGACATTTTCCGGCGAAGAGTTTCGCCAGCAAGTGCTTGGTAAGGGTCGGCTCGTAAGATATGTAAGAGTCAACGATGAGGCGTTCTTTGTGTTTCCCCCGAGCGAAGAGGACGAGTTTTCCAGCTTCATTGCAAATTACTTCTATGATCCAAAACAGATCGAGTTTGGCAAAAATGAGGACGGTGTCCTGAATGTCGGCGATTACAAATTACCTTCCGGTAGTGAGGCGGCACGCTTTTTCCGGACCAGTCTCTCAAATATCCACATACACACCGACCAAACACTCACTTTTCCTTATTCCGGAGGTGACTATACGCTGAGCCTTGAGGAGATGGAACACCTTATGAACGGGTCGGCAATATACGGCGGTGCAGTTATCACGCGGGAACCTGAGCGATCGAATCGGCCATCATTTTTATTTGCCAATCACGGTTCGATGGTTACAAAACCGGATGAACCGTCACTCAAACGCCTAACCGACAATCTGCTAAAAAATTCGGGTCCGTCACGGGAAGAGAGGATACAGAGGCTTGTCGATTTCGTCTCGACGGACATCGAATACAGCTTCACGGAGGCGGTTGGTTCGAGCGAAACCCTCAAACGCTCCAGCGAGACGCTTATGACACGTAATGGTGACTGCAGCAACAAGTCAATTTTGCTTGCCTCTATGCTCGAACAGATCGGTGAGAATTATTTGCTGTTGTATTGCCCGCACCATATTACAGTAGCTGTTCCGCAAGGTGATTTTCCGGATGAAAACAAGCTCGACTTCGATTGGGACGCCAAGCGTTGGATGATCGCTGAAACAACCCTACCCGGATTTCAGGTAGGCACGACAAAGGTTCTTGATGCAGCACGATTGCAAACAGTTAAGTATGTTCAGGATCCAAAACACGTTGACGTCATCTTTGATGCGGGTACGTCTGAGGTCCTCAAATACTTTTGATCATCGGGGACATCAATAGTCCAGGCTTATGAAGATCGGCATACTCATCTCGGGCCGCGGGTCAAATATGGCGGCGATCATCGACGCGGTTCAGGCCGGTGACATCCCGGACTCAGAAGTTGCTGTCGTGATCAGCGATAAAGCGGGTGCCCCCGGCCTCGCCAAAGCGGCTGACTGTGGAGTAGAGACAGCGATAGTTGAAAGAAAGGGGCGGCCGCGTGAAGAACATGACCGAGAGATCGCGGCCGAGCTACGCAAGCACGATGTCGAGCTGATCTGCCTTGCCGGATATATGCGGCTGCTTTCGCCCTGGTTTATAAATGAGTTTCCTAACCGCATTATAAATATCCACCCGAGCCTACTGCCATCATTTCCCGGGCTTGACGCACAGCGGCAAGCATTAGAGGCGGGCGCCAAAGTGTCGGGCTGCACTGTGCATTTTGTCGATGAGCATCTCGATCATGGGCCGGTCATAGCCAGAAGAGAGGTTGAGGTTGAGGGCGATGACACAGTAGAAACGCTGTCGGCTAGAATCCTGGCGCAGGAACACAAGCTATACGTCGAAGCTGTAAAGCAGATCGTTTTAGAGCGATGCAGTTAGACTCACGAGTCGCCGTCCACCAGCGATTCAAAGTGAAGCGTGGTCAGTTGATTCTTGTTGTCTGTAAACTCGAGCATGTCCTCGCTGTTATCCGTGTCGTATTGGACAGCGATGCCGCGAATATTCTTTAGCTCGTCGGTCATCAGTTTGTCTTTGCCGTGATCTTCGTACTGGCGTTTCACCGTCACGGTGCTTCCCGTTATCGAGATCGCAACAAATTTGCCTTCCTGTTCCTCTTCAGAAAACTGTCCGTGGCTAAATAGCTCAAAACGGGCACGTCTGCCGTTATTTCGCTCTGTGAAAGCTGAAAGAAATGTTTCCCATTCCTGTGGTTCGACTGCTTTGATCAATGTCATTGTTCACAATCCTCGCTAGGTGTAATTGTCGGACATCTATCAATGGAGTGCAAACAAAAGGTTTTCACCTGAAATCGCTTTGACTTATTTAACGATTTTCCATAAACTCAAAGTTTTCACTTTCGCACTGAAGTGATGGAGAGTAACTATGCCGAAGAGAACATATCAACCAAACAACCGACGCCGCGCGAAAAAGCACGGCTTTCGTGCGAGAATGGCGACCAAGAATGGCCGGGCCGTGATCAAACGCCGCCGCGCGAAAGGACGCAAGAGATTAACAGTTCACCATTATTAGGCTTTGGCTTGCCGAAGGAAGCGCGGCTAAGAAAGCGTGCCGAGTTTCTTCGGGTTTACGAGCAGGGAAAGCGTTTCGAAGGCCGTTTTATGACGGTTTTCATTTTGCCCGCTGAACAGGCAATGCATCGCGTTGGCGTGACAGCAACAAAAAAGGCGATCGGCAAGGCGCATGATCGCAATCGGGCAAAGCGGCTGTTGAGAGAAAGTTTTAGATTGAGCCGGGCCGAACTCGATGCGATATCAACAAAGTACGATTGGGTTTTGAACGCCCGGCGAAGTATTTTGGATGTAAAGCTGGAGCAACCCCTGGCCGAGTTTAGACAAATGTTGGGCCGTGTAGGCAGCGGATAGTTAAATTGCCCGCGAATATCGCGAATAACACGAATGAAAGGTCCTTCTATTCGCGTTGATTCGTACGATTCGCGGGCAATAATATTTTTTGCCGCAATTTATGCGGCAGGATCGCACGATGAAGTTTTTGGTCTTAGACCTATTGGGAATTTATAAGACGTTCATGTCGCCATTTTTTCCGCCGGCATGCCGTTTCGAGCCAACCTGTTCCGAATATGCGCGCGAAGCAGTAGAGAAATATGGGGCCGTCCGTGGAACATGGATGGGCCTGACGCGTATATTACGCTGCCAGCCTTTTTGTAAGGGCGGGCATGACCCTGTGAAGTAATGGAAAATTCCGGTAATCAAAATCAATCTCGTTTCCTGATAGCAGCAGTCTTGTCGTTAGTGGTCTTGTTTGGCTGGTCGTATATTTTCCCTCCGAAAAAACCGGCCGCAGACGATGCAAACACGGCAGCAAACACTGCAGTAAATGCTAACACCGCGCAGGCTACCACGCCGCAAGCTGCTACCACCGCTCAGGCTCCAACGCCCGCACCGGCCGAACCGCAGGCGGTCACCGCTGACAATGTTCCCAACCGCACGATCACGATCAAGTCTCCGTTGTATGAGCTAAAGCTCGATTCAAAAGGGGCTGTCGCAACAAGCTGGATCCTTATCAAGAATAAGTCACCCAAGGGCGAGTTCGCTTTATTTGCTGATGGATCGACCGCCGGTAATGAAAAACCACTGCAGCTGATCTCGGAAGAAGCACTGAATCGAAGCCCCCGCGAGATACCGTTTCGCCTCGCGACCGACGATCCGGCAGTGACGAGCCTGGTCAATGATCGAAATTACCAGATCTCAGAAGCCGGGGATGAAGTAATATTTGGCCGAGGGCCAGGAGAAGCAGATCGAATTTACCCTCACGGATGCCAACGGCATTGAGGTCAAAAAGAGTTTCTTGTTTCGAGCGGACAGCTATATTGCCGATCTCGCGATCACGCTAAAAAAAGGCGGACAGCCGGTCCCTAACACCAAACTGCTGATCGGCGCCAGCATCGGCGACCACGCGATAAATAATCACAATTTTTATCACATTGAGTCTGAGGCAGTTGCCCTCGTAAATGGCGATGTTAAGCGGCATCAGGGCAACTACGCCTTTACCTATGACGCGAATAGTCAGGCCTCGTTAAGTGATGTCGGCTCCGTCGATTGGGCTGGCGTCGGGGATGCCTATTTTGCAATGGCTGCCATTCCTGCATCACCGACTCAGAGCGTTGAATACACGCGCTACGAAATACGACGTTCAAACGCGGCCGTATTTCAGCAGCATTTTTCAGTGGATCCTGCGCAACGCGCAGACAACTGAAACGCGGCACCTTGTAACGGTTTATTTGCCGATACAGGCTGACGGGGCCACGACGAAGATATATACCGGAACAAAAGACTACTTCCTGCTATCGTCGCTTAACGACTCGCTAAAGGCTGAAGCCGGCAGGCCGATCGAGATCACGAACCTTATAAATTTTAGTAATTACTCGTGGATCAGGCCGCTCACTTCCAGGCTGTCGATACCCATCCTTTATGCTCTGAATTTCTTTAACGGTATAACCCATAACTATGGTGTGGCGATCATTATCTTTACGTTCCTGTTCTATTCGCTGCTCTTTCCGTTGAGATGGTCGCAATCCAGATCCTTCAAGAAGGCGTCCGGAAAGGCGCCAAAGATGAAAGAGATCCAGGACAAGATAAAAGAGCTGCAGAAAAAGGGTGTTCCAACCGACGATCCGCGGATGCGGCAGTTGCAGATGGAGCAGCTAAAGATGACCAAGGACGCGCTGCCGATCGGCGGGTGCCTGCCGATGCTGCTTCAGTTCCCGCTGCTCATCGCCTTTTATACCGCCGTTACTGTTTCGCTCGCCGTTCGCCAGGCGTCGTTCGTATGGCTGCCTGACCTTTCAGCGGCAGATCCATGGCATCTGCTCGAGTTTGCATTTGCCTTGTCGATGATCTTGTCGATGAAATTTACGCCGCAGGCCGCGACCGTCACACCCGAGCAGCAGATGCAGCAAAAGATGATGACCTATTTCATGCCGCTGATGATGTTGTGGGTCATGTGGTCGGCGCCGTCGGGACTTTTGCTATACTGGTTTTTCGGAAACATTGTCAGTTTCGGCCAACAGATGGTTATTAACCGTATGAATAAGCCGAATACGCCGCCGGGGATGGACATTGTCGATTCTGTACCGGCGAACGCCAAAAAGGTAAAGCCCAAATTTGGCACGGCTTGATGGATATGAATCAAATCTGTGAAAACGCAACTGAATTTCTCTCGTCGCTTGTTAACGACCTGGGGTTCGACCTCAACGTCACTTCGAAATGGACCGACGAAGGCTGCATCATCGATCTGAGCGGAGCCGATGCGCATTTTGCATTGGCTGAGAACGGTGAACTGCTTGACGCGTTTGAAGTGCTGCTTTTCCAGATCTACGGCCGTGAGATCGACCGCGAACACCGGTTTATCGTCGACGCTGAGGGCTTCAGGCAGTCGCGCAAATCAGAGTTGCAGGCGATGGCCCGCTTTGCCGCTGACCAGGTTCGAAAGAACGGCCGGCCCGTTCACATTCGGCGTACTCAACTCGACCGAACGTCGTATCATCCACATGACACTGCAGCAAGAAGACGACCTTTTCACCGAATCAGTCGGCGACGGTCGCGACCGGCGTCTGCAGGTCCGTCTGCAATAAGACAGGAGACAAGCTTACGCTTGATCACCCAACAATAATTTTGCATCCAGTAGATCGTGATCACGGCCGGCAGCTAGTTTATTTTTAACAAGTGCGTCCCTACCGATTATCGGGATCGATCGTCCATCGAGATCGAATATCTCCGTAACCTTAGCAGCTTCATCATAGGTCACACCGCTGATGCGGTTAATGATGTCGATCCGCTGAGGAGGTATTCCCAACTGAAGCACGCCGTCGTAACCTGAAAAGTCTTCTTCGGCAACTTCGAATTCATCGAGAGGAGCGCCGAACAACGCAAGAGCTCTGTATAGTTTTTTAGCGTTTGCCGGATCGGCACGAACAAAAATGTCGATGTCCTTGGTCGCTCTCGGATGCCCGTAAAACGCGACAGCATAACCACCGACCACAACGAAGTCAACTTCGGAATCGACGAGGGCCGTTAAGAGGTCTATAAAATCTGTTGAGAGTTCAGTCACTCGGAGTCGTGGCCAATAAAGCGAACCGGTATCTCATGTCTCTTATACTTAGGAACTGGACGCCTGCTGAAGGCCCATGCCTGCCGGCTTAAGATCGCCGCGAGGGAAACGGCTTCGGCCCCAAAGATGGGAGCCGGGTCTGCGTCCGAATTCTCGATGGTGCTGCAGGTAATTACCATTCGCCGCCGCCGTGACTCTGCCCTCTTTTGCCTCTCGGTATTTTCCATCAGGTGCATTATACCTTTTTTTATTGCCCTTTTGTTCTGCCTCGCTCCGAACTGCAGAAGTTGTTTATAAAAGCCCGTTGAACTACTTATTACCTGAAACTGTCGTTTATAATTGATTTAATAGAGAGTATTATCAACTGAACCCACTAGATGCCCGATACAATAACCGCACTTGCCACACCGACCGGAAGAAGCGGTATCGGTGTTATTCGTTTGAGCGGCGATAACTCTCTCGCCATCACCCGCAGGTTGATCGCGGATACAGCCTATGATCCTGAGCCGCGTGTCGCGCATCTCAAACAACTTCGCGACCCGTCGGACGGCGACGTCATCGATGAGGCGGTGATCAGTTATTTCAAAGCTCCTCACTCATTTACCGGCGAAGATGTCATCGAGATCAGTTGCCATGGTTCACCTGTTCTTCTCCGACAGGTCATAGATATCTGTCTGGCAATGGACGCTCGTATGGCGGACGCGGGAGAATTCACATTGCGGGCCCTAGCTAACGGCCGGATGGACCTCGCCGAGGCTGAGGCTATTCGCGACCTGATAGACGCTCAGACCAAAGCCTCTGCCCGGCAAGCGATCAAGCAGCTGCGAGGTGAGTTTTCCAACCAGCTTCAGCCGCTAAAGGACGATCTTCTGGATGTAATTGTTGTCCTGGAATCGGCAATAGAGTTTGTCGAGGACGATCTGCCTGAGATTCAGGCTGAAGGGGTCAAACTGAAACTGAACAAGATCGCGGGAAGAGTTGAAAAGCTGGCATCGACCTATGCGGCGGGCCATCTTATCCGCGACGGCCTGCGGGTTGCCATAGTCGGCCGGCCAAATGTCGGCAAATCAAGCCTGTTCAACGCCCTGCTCGGCAGTGACCGGGCAATAGTTACAGATATCGAGGGGACGACACGCGACCAGATCCATGAACGGTTCACTATTGGCGACATACCGATCTCGCTGGTCGATACTGCCGGCCTCCGTGAAACGACCGATGTTGTAGAGAGCATCGGGGTCGAGCGTTCGCGCGCCACAATGGCCGATGTCGACCTGGTCGTTGTCATGCTCGATGCCAGCGAACAGACAACTGATCAGGACCGCGAGATACTCGATAATGTCCGTGACCTCAACTATATTATCGCGCTTAACAAGATAGACAAGGTCCCGTCGACGGATGTTGACCGCATGGCCGCCGCCGATCACTCGAGCCTTGGCTATCTTAGGGAAAAGATCACGCCCGTCTCCGCAAAAACCTGCGAGGGCCTCGACGAGCTTCGCCACAATATCCTCAAACCTTTTGCGGCCGAAGATGCCTCGGCGTCGGGCTTTCTGGTCACAGATGCCCGCCACCACGACCTGCTTCTCCGTTCAAGGGCCGAGATCGAGCAGTCGCTCGCCCAAATGAACGATAAGATGAGCGAGGAGATAGTTCTCATAGGCCTGCACAACGCCCTTCGCTATTTAGGTGAAATAACCGGTGAGACGACCACCGAGGACATGCTGACCCGTATCTTCTCGACCTTTTGTATCGGAAAATAGCACGGCTCCAAAGAGCAATCGTGGACGGGCCTCGATTCCTGCAATTGTGGGCGTTATAATCATTTGTGACACAGCTTGATCGAAGGAGCGTCTTAATGATCTATCAATGGCAGCGGACCACCGCACTGATCACTTTTTTTGTTATTGCGGCGGCAATTATGTTGGCGGCCGGACCGGCATCGCAGGCCCAGCAGATCGATCAAAGCGGATTTTCGGACCTGCACTGGCGAATGATCGGTCCATTTCGCGGCGGCCGCGTGAATGGCGTGACCGGAGTACCGGGCCAGCCGAACACATTTTATTTCGGCTCGGTCGGCGGCGGCGTTTGGAAATCGATCAACTCGGGCCGCACATGGACGCCTGTCTTTGACGATCAGTCCATAGCGTCGATCGGGGCGATAGCGGTTGCACCGTCAGCACCAGACACAGTCTATGTCGGAACCGGCGAAGCAGATATGCGTTCGCAGATCTCGTATGGCGACGGGATGTATAAGAGCATTAATGGTGGAAAGACCTGGTCGCACATCGGCCTCGACGATACGCGGCAGATAGGCAAGGTGATGGTCGACCCGAAAGACGCAAATATCGTATTTGTCGCCGCATTGGGACATGTATACGGAGCAAACCCGGATCGCGGTGTGTTTCGTACTAAGGATGGCGGTGTGACCTGGCAAAAGGTCCTGTTCAAAAATAATGATGTCGGAGCGATCGACCTTGCGTTTGACCCGGTAAATTCAAAGATCGTCTACGCTACCTTGTGGAACACGCGGCGACCGCCGTGGAGCATTTATCCACCAAGCTATGGCCCGGGCGGCGGCATCTTTAAGTCCACAGACGGCGGCACGACCTGGAAACAGATCGATACCGGAGTCCCCACCGAGGGCCAGGGGCACATCGGCATCGCCGTTGCACCGAGCAATGCAAGGCGCGTGTTCGCGATCGTCGATGCAAAGGAAGGCGGGCTTTTTAGGTCAGACGACGCAGGTGCGACCTGGACACTGGTCTCGGACGACAAGCGCATCTGGGGACGCGGCTGGTATTTTTGCAAAGTGGCGGTCGACCCCAAAAATCCTGATATTGTTTATGTTTCAAACACCTCGGTGTACAGATCAGCGGACGGCGGTAAGACCTGGACCGCGATAAAGGGTGCACCCGGCGGCGATGATTATCATCAGCTCTGGATCTATCCGGACGACCCTAACCGGATGATCCTGGCGAGCGATCAAGGGGCAGTGGTGAGCGAGGACGGTGCTCAAACATGGAGCTCGTGGTACAACCAACCGATCGCCCAGGTCTATAACGTCGCCCTCGATCACCGGTTCCCATACTGGGTAACGGGGTCACAGCAGGACAGCGGCCCGGTTGCCGTGATATCGCGGAGTAAAAATGCAGAAATATCTCATCGCGACTGGACGCCGATCTGTGCCGGGCGGCGAATCGGGATATACCGCCCCTGACCCGCTGCATCCGAATATCCTGTTCGGCGGCACCGTTTCGCGGTGCAATGTCGAAACTGATGAAACCGTAAATGTATCGCCCGAACGCACAATGACCGAGCCGGCACGTCACACCTGGACGCTGCCGCTCGTATTCTCTGAGGCCGATCCGCACGCGCTCTATTACAGCAACCAGTTTTTATTTAAGACAACGAACGGCGGCGACAGCTGGGCGACCATCAGCCCTGACCTGACCCGGGAGGACCCGGGCACACCGCCTAACCTCGATGAGGCAACGGCGAACGACGCTCCTAAAGAGAAGAGACGCGGCGTGATCTATTCGATCGCCCCGTCACCACTCCGCGCGGCAACCGTATGGGTCGGCACGGATGACGGCCTTATACAAAAAACGGATGATGACGGCAAGACTTGGACAGATGTAACGCCGCCAGCGATGACGCCGTGGAGCAAGGTCGTGATGATCGTCGCCTCGCACTTTGACGTCAACGAGGCATTCGCGGCCGTTGACCGTCACCGGCTGGACGATAACGAACCCTATGTTTACCGCACCCGCGACGGCGGCAAGACCTGGCAAAAGATAACGAATGGGCTTACACCCGGCGTTTATATGCAAAACGTCACAGAGGACCCAGTCGCGCCGCGGCCTGCTGTTTGCCGGGACGGAACTGAGCGTTTTTGTCTCGTTCAATGATGGCGACAATTGGCAGCCGCTGCAGCTCAATTTGCCGCACGTCTCAATGCGAGACCTGGCTATCCGCAACAATGATCTGGTCGTAGCGACATTTGGCCGGGGATTCTGGATATTGGATAACATAACACCGCTGCGGCAGGTGTCGGGCCAGGTAGCTGGTTCCGATGCATTTTTGTACGAGCCGGAGCAAGCATATCTGCTGCCGCCTCAGGACGAGAACGGAACACCGCAGCCGCGAGATGAACCCCTCGCCCAAAACGAACCGAATGGCGCGCTGATCGATTATTACCTCGGGAAAGATACCGGCCTCGTTAGCCTCGAGATAATAAATCCGGCAGGCGAAACAATAAAGCGATTTTCGAGTGATGACAAGCCGACGCCAATTGACCCAAACAAGCT
Source organism: Blastocatellia bacterium (assembly GCA_963834975.1). Taxonomy (GTDB): domain Bacteria; phylum Acidobacteriota; class Blastocatellia; order Pyrinomonadales; family Pyrinomonadaceae; genus OLB17. The sequence continues at coordinate 52,213 of CAWIDZ010000003.1, read as the reverse complement.
TGAATTCCCTGCTTTTTGGGTAAAACCGGCGCCCGTCCTTTCCAATGCCAGGGGTATGCACAGATGGCTGTGGAATCTGCGTCCCGAGCCTCCGCCGCCAGCACCGGGTACAACAGGTGGCGGTTCACGACGGAACGTGGCTCCGGTATTGCCGGGAACATATACAGTCAAACTAACGGCTGGCGGCAAAACCTACACCCGGTCGCTGACTGTTAAAATGGATCCGAGAGCGAAGTAGTTAACGCCAAATCACCTTCAGCGGCGCGAACTCGCCTCCTGAGAGGTCATTACGGGGATGACCTCGAAGTCCGCAAGGTCCCGCCAGTTGGTGATCCATTGGTCAAAGAGGGCCTTGTCGTGGCACTCCATAAGCTGAAAGCAGCGGTCAAAATTCGGCTCCACCCAACTATCGACATAATTAAGTCCGTCGGGCATCATTCGGCCAGATTCGCGAAGCCGCCCGTAAATAGCCGTTGCGTCGCGGTTTTTGAACCGCTCGATCACCATATACAGCATCTATTTGCTCCCGGAATTTGTTTTCGCATTCATCATATAATCACAAGCGGATTTTTGAAAGCAATGACCCTTTTTTGGCCTCGACCGTAGGCCTCGACACAACATCAGATAAATGTGCGACGAGCGGTTCGACATTCATGTGATAAGGGCAGGGTTTGTGGGAGGTGACGGTGCGGAAACACTTCATTGACAGCCAAACACGACCGTCATTTGATCTCAAAATCCTTGATCTCGGTTGCCAATTCGCGTTCGAGCCGGTCTTTTTCAGCGGCGATCAGTTCCTTGTCTTTTGCGATCTGCTCGATCCTCGATTCCTGTTCGTTCGCCTTTGCAATGTATCGGGCGATAAGTTGTTTAGCTTCGGGTGTTTTTGCAAGAGCCTCTATATTCTCGCGAAATCTGGCCTGGTCCTTTGAGATCGCATCGCTTTCTGACTCTGACCTTTCGAGTTTTGTGTTCAGATCGTTGATCTGCATTCGCAGATCGATAAGCTTTGACAACCTTTGTTTTGTTGCCTCATCGATCAACTGTCGAGAGACGAACAGGTCGAGGTCGAGCGGTGACAGAGTGGACAATTGATATTTGTCCATCATCCCCAGGTTCTCAGCCACCGTAACTTCTCGGTTCTCAAACGGCTGCAGTTCAACACGAAATCGATAGAACCGGGCGGTCGTATAGTCAGGTTTGATCGAATTGTCCGATAATATCCAGTCTTTGCGGACAGGGTGCTCGATATATATGACCTTTGGCCGCTCGGTCTGATTTGAAAGGCGATAGATCTTTTTCTCGGTCTTGAAATAGTGGACCTGAAAGACGCCCTTTATGACCTTGACGAGCTTTGCCGGTTCGCGATCCTCTTTGTTCTCGATGCGTACGAGGGTGCCGAGATCAAGAGCGAACGAGATCAGCCGCTGCTCTTTTGGCTTTAGGCGTTCCATCAGGGCTTCGCCTGCGTAGGCGTCGCGGTCAAGGACGGTCATCGAGCCGCCCTCGAACGTCATCTGCGTGATGTTCTTTAACAGCAGTCCGCTCATTGGCCGGGGATTTGCCCGTTTGACCGCCGCGGATTGGTCTTCATCATTACTGTCCTCGTCGCCCTTGTCTTCAGGATCGCGAAATATCGAGACTCGCTCGCCTTCCATTTTGGTTTGAATGATCGGTATCAGGGCAGACCGGTTTCGCTCGACCGAGATCGGCTGTGCGATCCGGTATTCAAACAGGTCACCGAGCTCTTCGCCGGTGGCAGCGGTATCGACGCCGGACCTTTCGGAGACCATGGCATCGCTGACGCTGGTGCCGGCAAAACCGGAAGAAACGATGAAATTGTTGTTCAATCCCTGGAACTGGCCTTGCAGCGTTAGAGGGGAGGCGGCACATCGCCGCCGCTGCCCGTGCCATTGCCAGAACCCGATCCATCCCCGCCCCCAAATCCACTCCCCGATCCGTTACCTTCGCCATTTTCCGGATCGTAGATCTGGGGCTTCAGATTGAGATCCTCTGGGATTGGAACAATTGGCCGGTAACGATACAGAGGCTTTTGCAGGTTTTGAATGAATGAGACTGGCGACCCGGAAACAAGCGATAGCTGTACGTTGTCCCAACTCTCATCGCTGACATTGTCGACAATCGCCCACCCCTGGAAAAATGGTTTGCCGTCGGTGTCGAGCACCACCCGATAGGTTGTTTTCCAGATCGGTGCGGCGATCGTGTAGCTGACGACCATCTCGCGCCGGCCGGTACCCTGTGACGTAACGGTTATGGTTTTGGCATCGCGACGCCGGGTCGAGGCGGTCGCGTTAGCAAACTCATTTAGGTCGCGCCTGGTTCCTTCCTCAAGAAGCTTGACGCTGCGGATGTCAGAGAGGTCAAAGCTCGATATCTCGCCTGATTCGGATGCAATTACAAGAGAATAGCTGACGGGGATGGAGGGTTCTCCATCCTTTTTCGGTGCGGCGCCCATTCGTTTCTCGACGGTAAGGATGGCACCAGTTGCCGTGCCTTTGCCTGAGACGACCGCCACGCGAGCACCCTGCAGCTGTGACAGAACGCTTGCCAATCCGCCGGATTCTGTATCGGATTCGGCGGATTCCGAGTCGACGCTAAATGGTATCTCGGCCGTCCGGGCCGATGCCGGCATCGACGAATTGTAGCTGACCGCTCCGATCTTTCCCTGCCCGAGGTCGAGCACGACCATCGATTTCAAAACGTCATCGACCTGTGACTGTTTGAACGAGAGATCTATCTGAGCGTCACCGTCAATGTACCCACGCCGCTCGATATAGGCGACCCCATTCGAGTATAGAATTACCCGCCTGATGGGCAACGCAGCCGCCGATACCGGGCTTGCATTAGCTATTGGTGTTCTGATAAGCCGTGTGTTTCTAGTGGTTTGCCCATTACCGGCAAAAACGCACACAGATATCCATAGGAGGACGAATACTTTTTTCATTTCCATTATCCTTATCTAAAAATTGGTAGGCGCCAAATTACTTTTACAGATGAGGTGAGTGTTCGATTTGGTTGCTTTGACGGCTAACTTACGGTTTCGGCTCGGGCTCTTTGACTTGCCGCTTTTGAAACGCTCGGTCACCATGATCGTTGAAAGCCGCGGACATAAAGTATTCGCATTGACGAATAGTTTTTGCTTTTGCTACCATTCAGGAGGTATGAATGGGTTGATCAGTACAAAAGAGGCAGCAGCAAGGTTAGGCATCAGTGTCCGCCGGGTGCAGGCACTGATCGCATCGGGACGTCTGCCTGCTGAAAAAATAGGTAACAGCTTTGTGATCAGCGAAGATGACCTTAAGCTCGTGGTCAGCAGAAAAAACGGTCGTCGACCGGCTAACGGCAATGCGCCTGAGGAGAAGGATTGGGATGCAATAATTGCTAAGTTCGCTGGCAGCATTGAGGGCCTGCCGCCTGATCTATCAACGAATCCTAAATATATGGAAGGATTTGGACGTGACTAAGCGTGTGCTGGCAGATACCGGCGCCATTGTGGCATACCTGAGTCGCAGTGACCAATGGAATCGAGCGGCAGTTTCGCTATTTGAGAGCTTGCAAAAACCTTTATACACTTGCGAGGCGGTGGTCACAGAAGCCTGTTTTTTGATGTCGGGGGGTTATAAAGGTGCAAAACAGGTACTGGAATTATTAGCAAATGATATATTGCGGCTGGAATTCTCGTTGGATAGGGAGTTTCAAGCGATTGTTCGTTTGATGGAAAAGTACGACGATGTTCCTATGTCGCTGGCCGATGCATGCTTGGTACGGATGAGCGAGTTATTTCCGGATTCGGAAGTTTTTACGTTTGACGGGGACTTCAATATTTATCGGCGGAACGGGCGACAGCGGATCCCTACGCTTCCCCTGAATTATTAACGGATCTATGTTCGACGAGAGTTTTGATGTAATTGTGATCGGTGCGGGGCACGCCGGGTGTGAGGCGGCTTCGGCCTCGGCGCGACTGGGGGCTGAGACGGCGCTGGTTACGATAAATTTGGATCTGATCGGGCAGATGTCCTGCAATCCGGCGGTGGGTGGTATTGCCAAGGGGCATGTTGTTCGCGAGATCGATGCCCTTGGCGGGATCATGGGACGGGTCATCGACCGTACGGGGATACAGTTTCGCCTTTTGAATCGTTCCCGCGGGCCGGCGGTTCAGTCGCCGCGGGCTCAGGCGGACCGCAGTTTGTACCGGACCGAGATGCGCCGCGTGCTCGAGGCAACGCCGAATCTGCATTTGCGGCAGGGACTGGTAGTTGATCTAATTGTTGAAAACAATACGGTTATCGGCGTTGAGATGCAGGACAGCCGGCGTTTCGGTGCCAAGTCGGTCGTCATTGCTACCGGGACTTTCCTGAACGGAACTATCCATACGGGCAAAAAGACTTATTCCGCCGGGCGTGCCGGGGAACCGGCATCGATCGAGCTCGCCGAGAGCCTGAAACGGCTCGGATTTCCTGTTGGACGACTGAAAACCGGCACGCCGCCGCGTCTCGACGGCCGCACCATTGATTGGGACGCATTTGATCCGCAACCGCCTGATGAGAAACCGGTTGCATTCTCGTTCGCGACCGATCGTATCGAGCAAGACCAGATACAATGTTTCATCGGTTACACAAGCGAACGGCTGCACCAGACGATTCGCGATAATTTGCATCAATCACCGCTTTATTCGGGCAAGATCAAGGGCGTCGGACCGCGTTATTGCCCGTCGATCGAGGACAAGGTCGTAAAATTTGCCGATAAGGACCGCCACCAGCTGTTTCTGGAACCCGAGGGCCGCAACACCAACGAGGTCTATCTGAACGGTTTTTCGACCTCGCTGCCGTCGGACCTGCAGCTCGAGCTGCTGAGGATGGTCGATGGTTTTGAGGGCGTTCAGATAATCAGGCCCGGTTACGCGATCGAATACGATTTTGTCGATCCGCGTGAGCTGCGGCCGACAATGGCGACGACGCGAATGGAAGGGCTTTTCCTGGCCGGGCAGATCAACGGGACGACCGGTTACGAAGAGGCTGCCTGCCAGGGGCTGCTTGCCGGCATCAACGCAGCGTTCTCCATTCAAAACCGTAAACCCTTTATTCTGCAACGAGATAACGCATATATCGGGGTTCTCGCGGACGACCTTATCAGGCACGGCGTCGACGAACCGTACCGTCTGTTCACTTCACGCGCCGAGGCCCGATTGACGCTGCGGCATGACAATGCTGACGAGCGGCTGTCGCCTCTGGGCCGCGACGCGGGACTGGTAGGGGATGCGGATTGGGAACGGTTTAATAAGAAACGCGACCGCATCGCCAACCTCAGAAATGCTCTCGACATGACACGGTTCAAGCGTTCATCAGTCGAGTACGCCGGCATTTCGCAGATCCTCGATGCTGACCTCGGTGACGCCATCACTCTCTCGCAGCTCGCGATGCGACAGGGCGTGCAGCCCGAGCTGATCCATAGGCTGCTGCCGGAGGCCATACGCGCCGAAACACAGATCACCGATCTGCAGACCGCCCTCGCCGACTCGCTCTACAGTGGCTATATCGAAAAACAGAATATCGCGACCGAGCGGGTCAATCATCATGACGGTCTGAAGGTGCCGGATGATTTTGAATTTAAGACGATCGGCGGCCTATCGAACGAGATGGTCGAGCGGCTCGAGCGTGCCCGCCCGCGCAACTTTGCCCAGGTCCGCACCATAGCCGGGTTGACGCCGGCCGCTGTCTCGTCCGTTTTGGTCCACCTGACCGCTCAGTCAGCCTCGCAGTCACTCGCCCGTTAACCGCAGACCAGGTATCGTACTTCTCAGACGGGCCGAGGACCCGGATATTAGGGTCGGCGTTAGCTCTCAATTTCTAAAATGTGGCCATAAACCTCCTATCTGCAATCACTTGAGTCTCGCATTGCGATTGAAACGAACCTTTTTTAAGCGTTAAAACGTCTGCAGAGAGTCTCAGATAAAAGTTTAGAGTCAAAAACATTGGTATGAAGGCAAAAACATTGGCAATGGGTCTCAGCCAGTGTTTTGGTCTCATAAGCAACGTATGTGAGTCATCGCCAATGGATTTGAGTCGGAAACAACGTTATGGAACCGCTGCAGACGGTATAACAGCCGAAACAACGCAATTAGCGGCTCCGTAATTGAATTGACCGATCATATTTTTTTCCTGACGTAGAATTACATTATCTGAGCGATTTCGAACGTTGTTGAATTGCCAAATGTGGCACGTGCCACATTCTGAACCGAATTAGATGTGGCACGTGCCACATTGCCCCCGAGAGTTAGAATTAACTTTTACGTTGTGCTAACTTTAATCTTTCTGCTAAGCGGGCAAAATGGGCAAAATTATCGCGATCGCGAATCAAAAAGGCGGTGTCGGCAAGACCACAACAGCCGTAAACCTGGCGGCAGCCCTGGCGGCTGCGGGTAAAAAAGTACTTCTCGTTGATGCCGATCCGCAGGCAAATGCGACCTCAGGGGCGGGTATTGCCCGCAAAAACTCGCGAAAAACGCTCTACAATGCACTGGTTTCGGGCGATTCGGCCAAGGAAATGGTACTTCCGACCGAGATCCCAACCCTTTGGGTGCTGCCCTCTGACAAGAATCTTGCCGGTGCGGAGGTCGAACTTGTCGAGATGGAACGCCGAAACTTCGCGCTTAAAAGACATTTTGGCCGATATTAAGGCATATTTTCACTATGTGATCGTCGATTGCCCGCCTTCGCTTGGTATTTTGACGTTAAATGGACTTACGGCGGCTGATTCCCTGCTCGTACCGATACAATGCGAATATTACGCACTTGAGGGTGTTACCGAGCTTTTTGACACGCTTGCCCGGCTAAGACGCGAATTGAACCCGGCCCTTGCGATCGAGGGGCTGCTTCTGACAATGTATGACGAGCGGACAAACCTTTCGGCGGCGGTTGCCAAGGACCTGCGGGATTTCTACGGTGCTCAGGTACTAAAGACCGTTATCCCCAGAAATGTACGCCTGGCCGAGGCACCGAGTTTTGGAAAGCCGATAATGCTTTACGATCCGCGTTCACGTGGGGCCGAGAGTTACAATGCACTTGCAAAGGAGATCCTGAAAAATGGCTAGACAGACGCTCGGGCGTGGGCTTAGCGCTCTTCATGGGCGACGAAAAACCCGCTGCGGAAGAGGCTGCAAGCCTTGAGATCGACATCGATCTGATCGACCCCAATCCCGAGCAGCCGCGGACCCAGTTTGATGATCAGAACCTGGAGGATCTTGCCCAGTCGATCCGTGCTAACGGTGTCGTGCAGCCGATCGTTGTCCGTCGCTTTGGTAGCCGGTACCAGATCGTTGCCGGCGAACGCCGTTGGCGTGCGTCCCAGAGGGCAGAGCTTCGCCGCATCCCGGCGGTTGTAAGGGATGTTTCGGACGAACAATTGCTCGAACTTGCCCTTGTAGAGAATATCCAGCGGCAAGAATTGAACCCGATCGAGGAAGCCAACGCATATCTGAAACTCATTGATACCATTGGACTTACGCAGGAATCGGTCGCACAGCGAGTGGGTAAGGACCGGACGGTCATCACCACAATGCTGCGGCTGCTGCGGCTGCCGGCTGAGATCCAGGCGGCGATCGAAAAGGGCGTGCTTTCAGCTGGCCACGGGCGTGCTTTGCTTATGACCGACGACGCAAGGCTTCAGAAATTTGTGGCTAAGATGGTGGCCGAGTATGGATGGTCGGTTCGCGAGACCGAGAAGGCCGTCAAGAACCAGGCACGTGTCCCAACAGACAGGAAAGCCCCAGACCCGGCGGCAAAATGGCCGACAGATCCTAACGTTAAGGCTGCCGAAACCAAGCTGATGCGAAAGCTCGCGACCGGTGTAAAGATCATTCCGGGCAAGAAGGGTGTCGGCGGCAAGATCGAGATCGAATACTACAGCACCGACGACCTTGATCGCATTTACGATTCGTTAATGAAGACATAAAAGGAGTTATGCGAATGCAAAAGCGTTTGACGCAAATGGTCGACTGCGCCGGTTGAGTGGCCAAACTCGCACCGAGCGACCTTGCTCAAGTTTTGAGCAAGCTGCCAAAACAGGATGGGACGAACGTGATCGTCGGATTTGAAAATTCGGACGATGCGGGCGTTTTTCGCCTCACGGACGACACGGCGCTTGTTCAAACAGTTGATTTTTTCACCCCTGTGGCAGACGATCCGGAAACATACGGGCGGATCGCTGCTATTAACTCGCTAAGTGACGTTTACGCCATGGGCGGGACGCCGATATCTGCTTTATCCATAGTCTGTTATCCTCAAAAGGGGGATTGGGATGTGCTGGGCAGATCCTTGCCGGCGGGCAGGCCGCGATGAATGCCGAGGGTGTTGTCGTCATAGGCGGGCACTCAGTCGACGATAAAGAAATGAAATTTGGATACGCTGTAACGGGTGTTATCCATCCGGATAAAGTGATCACTAATGCGGGTGCCAGGCCGGGCGATGTGCTGATCCTCACGAAACCTATCGGCACCGGTGCGATCAACACTGCGATAAAGCACGGCAAGGCGAGCCGCGAAACCGAACAGGCCGCGATCGACGCGATGACTTCATCGTCAGCTGCAGCATCTAGAGCAATGCAGCAATCGGGCGCAAATGCCTGTACCGACGTGACCGGATTCGGATTATTGGGGCATGCATTTGAAATGGCCAAGGCCAGCAATAAGACGCTAACTATTGAGTCTAAAGCAGTTCCACTGTTGCCAGATGTGCTGGAGCTGATCTCGGAGGGGATGCTCACACGGGGTGACAAAAACAATCGCACTTATGTCGGCGAAACGGTTAAAATACAGTCAAGCGTGTCCGGTGAGATGCAGAGTGCATTGTTTGACCCGCAAACAGCAGGCGGTCTGCTGATCTCACTGCCAGAGGCAAAAGCCGCCGAATTTTTGAATGCAGTACCATCCGCGGTGGTCATCGGACGTGTCTCTGATAAGGTAAACTATTTGATAGAGGTAATTTAAGTGTTCTTGTTCATATTTGAATCTATCGGAACATCGGAGCTAATGCTTGTCGGCATAGTAGCTCTCATTTTTCTGGGTCCGCGAAAACTCCCGGAAATGGCCAAAAAAATGGGCAAGATAATGTCTGAGTTTCGCAGTACAACTAACGAATTTAAGGAAACCTGGCAGCGTGAGGTCAATTTTGAGGAAGAGGCCAAGGCACTGAACCTGGATGCACTTGAGGCTGAAACGATAAAACCCAAGACACAGCCCCGGGCAGAACCTCTGCCCCTGAAAGATGCCGCCGCTGAGTCACCCTCGGCGCCTGAGATAAAAGAGGTCGACCCCTCGCGTTTTGAACATATGATACCGGCCGAGAGCGACGCCGATACTGAGAACGGTCCAGGGCCGGCAACCGAACCAACCAACGTTCCCGACATTAACGAAAAAGGCAATTGGCTATAACGCGAGAATGGACGCCCCTGAACCAGAACCAGAAAAAGAACTAGAACCAGGCGGTCAGATGTCGTTCCTCGATCATCTCGACGAACTGCGCAAGCGGCTCGTAAGTTCTGTCATCATTATAGTTGTAGCTTTTACGATCTGCTGGTTCCTATCAGACCGTATTTACGATTTTCTCTCGGTACCTATCCGCCGTGCCCTATCTGAGGCCGCCCGTACGGAATTACCGATCAGCGGTATTACGGGACAGGAAAAGATACTGGCGCTGGCCGAGATCAAAGAGGGTGAGACCGGCCGGTATATTTTCGACCGCTCGACAAAGCTGGGGCCGACGGTAGTTTCACCCGGTTCGTCGGTACTCGCAAAAGTTTCGAGGGACGGCGAAGGCAAACTTGGGCTCTTTACGACCGAAGAGTTGATCACAAACAACGCCATCATTCCGGCCGGTGTCCGGCTGCCGCCGGAATTTGACGAAACGGCAAAAAGTGAACCCAATGCCGACGAGCGAATGATCGTCACGACCGCGGTCGAGCAATTTACACTCTATGTCACGGTTTCGATGTACGCTGCGATCGCGTTTTCGGTGCCGCTATTGCTTTGGCAGATATGGATGTTTATCTCGCCCGCGCTTTACAAGCATGAGCGGGCGTATGTTACTCCATTCATCGGGCTTTCGACCATTTCATTTGTCATCGGGGCGGCCTTTGCCTATTACATTTTGTTCCCACCGGCGGCGGCATATCTGCTCGGCCTCGGTGGCGGCAATTTCCAGCTTTTGCTTAAGGCAAGCGACTACCTAGATTTTATTACCATCATAATGCTCGCGATGGGCCTTATCTTTCAGATGCCCGCGATCACATATGTTCTTTCGCGGATCGGCCTCGTTACGGCCGGGTTTCTTATCCGCACATGGAAAGTGTCACTGATAGTCATACTCATAGTTGCCGCCGTCGTCTCACCGACCGGCGATATTCCTAACATGATGCTTTTTGCCACGCCGATGATGGCCCTGTACATAGTCTCTATCTTTATTGCCTGGTTCTTTGGCAAAAAACGGCAAAAAGAAGCCACCGACTAACTCTCTTAACCGTGCAACCAACGACAGTGCGATATGCATCTTGAATTAATGAGGATAACTGTCTAAAATTTCAGGGTTAAGGTTTGTAAAATAACCGCTGGGACGCCGGTGAATTAAAAGGGTTTTTATTGTTATGCCAAGATTAAGTGTTATTCGTAAATTTGTATTCCTGGTTCTGATCGCCGGGATCGGCACGATGGCTGTTTGGGCCCAATCGGCTAAGCCGACTCAGGATCCCAATGATAAGCCGCGCAACGTCAAGCCGGAATTAAAGAATGTCTACAAGAAATGGCTTGAGAACGACGTTCCATACTTGATCACGGATGCTGAGAAAAAGGCGTTCAAAGCCCTGCAGACAGACGAGGAACGCGAAAATTTTATTGAGACATTTTGGCGCCGCCGCGATCCAAACCCGGATACAGAGGAAAACGAATTTCGCGAAGAATATTACGAACGCATCGCGTATGCCAACGAGCATTTTGGTTCCGGAATACCCGGATGGAAATCTGACCGGGGCCGGATCTATATCGCATGGGGCAAACCTGATTCGGTCGAGGCACATCCCTCGGGCGGCAACTACAACAGGCCCAGCTACGAGGGCGGCGGCGACACGACCACCTATCCCTTCGAGATCTGGTTCTACCGGCATCTGGATAACGTGGGTGACGGTATTGAGATCGAATTTGTTGACCGTACCGGAACGGGTGAGTATAGCCTTGCCCGTGACGCCAATGAAAAAGATGCTCTGGCGACAGTATCCGGAGCGGGATTGACGACATCCGAGCAGCTCGGCCTCACGGACAAAGGTGATCGCGTAAATGGCGGCCAGGCAGGCCGGCTAAGCTACCAGCGAGAGCAGGACACATTGTTCCGCCGAATGGAGATACAGGTCGGTTTGATGAGGCCGCCGGCTGTTAAATTCGGTGATCTTCAGGAATTGGCCGGCGGGGATTCGGGTGTATTGGACAACAACCCGCTTCCGTTCGATCTGCGGATCGATTTTTTCCGGCAATCGGACGACCGGATCATTACTGCGTTTACGGTGCAGACGGATAATAAGGAATTGCAATTCGAACAGGTAGGCGGACTTCAGCAAGCCACGATGAATATCTTTGGCCGTATCACGGCAGTTTCGGGTAGACGTTCCGGTATATTTGAGGATTCAGTGACAACCAGTGCGACGACCGATGAACTCGTTCAGGCCCGAGACCGCAAATCGGTCTACCAAAAGGCGATCGCCCTAACGCCGGGTACGTATAAGGTTGATGTGGTCGTTCGTGATGTCGGGACGGGCAACCGAGGCCTTGTGAATATGGGCTTTGTCGTTCCTAAGTACGACGAGAAGAACCTGTCGACGTCATCTATGATACTGACGGCAAATCTCAGGTCGACAACTGAGCGTGATATTGGACAGATGTTCGTGATCGGTAACGCCAAGGTCATCCCAAACCTGTCGGGTATATACAAGAAAGGCGATGACGTCGGTATTTATATGCAAGTTTACAATGCCGGAATCGACCAGACGACACTGCGTCCGGCTGTGGACGTTGACTACATACTGACAAAGGGCGGCAAAGAGGTCTATCGACAGGCTGAGGATTGGAGCGGGCTGAGCGATTCGGGACAGCGTTTGACTCTGGCAAGGCTGATGCCTACAGCTACATTGGCTGCCGGGTGATTACGAGATAAAGGTCCAGATCAAAGACCGCGTCGGCGGGCAGTTGATCGAAAACAAGGGTAAGTTTACGATCACTCAATAGAGAATCGTAAATTGGTCGAGTTCGATCCGGCGCCCGGTATTAGCCGGGCGTCGGATTTATTTTTTTGATGATGGGTCAATTTGTTTACGGCGACGATGGCCCGGCAGATAGCGGAACAGCGGTTAACCATAATTTCGAAGGAGATTTCCTGACATGCCAAAATTTGGATCACGTCATTTATGCCTATTGGGCCTATTGGTTCTCGTAAATTTTGTGGCTCATGGTTGGAGTCAGCGATCTGAGAAAATCGCACCAGCGCAAGATCCATCTCAAAAACCGCAAAAGGTGAAAGCCGAACCAAAGGATGCATTCAAAAAATGGCTTTCTGAAGAAGTTCCTTATGTAATTACGCCCCAGGAGAGAGCGGCGTACCTGGCCCTCAGCACGGATGAGGAGCGTGAGAATTTTATTAAGTACTTTTGGGACCGTCGCGACCCTAGTCCGGAAACCGAAGAAAACGAGTTTCGTGAAGAGTATTACGAGCGAATGGCCTATGCAAATGAGCATTTCTCTTCCGGGATACCCGGTTGGAAGACGGACCGCGGCCGCATCTATATAACCTGGGGCAAGCCGGATTCGATCGAGGCGCATCCGTCGGGAGGCAACTATAACCGTCCGAGTTACGAGGGCGGTGGCGACACGACGACCTATCCGTTCGAGATATGGTTTTACCGGCATCTGGACAATGTCGGCGACGGACTCGAGATCGAATTTGTAGACCGCTCGGGCACGGGTGAATATCGTTTGGCACGTGACGCTAATGAGAAAGACGCACTTGCACTGGTACCGGGCCTAAATACGCGTTACGGTGGACAAAGCGATGGCAGCAACGGTTTTAAGCGGGAACAGGACAACCCGTTGGCACGCAATATTCTCATCAGAGACCTGACGAACCCGCCCCAGATCAAATTTGTCGATCTGGCCGCGATCGCAGGTGGTAACTCAGGTGTGGTAGATAATAATGCCCTGGATTTTGACATCCGGATCGATTTTTTCCGTCAATCAGATGATCAGACTATTACCGCATTTACAGTCCAGACAAACAACAAAGAATTAAGGTTTGAAGACGTCGGCGGCATGCAGCAAGCGACGATGAACATATTCGGCCAAGTTACCGCCGTTGCGGGAAAACGTTCAGGAGTCTTCGAGGATTCGGTGACGACAAGTGCGACAGTTGAGGAACTTTCGCATAATTTGGATCGGCGATCGATCTATCAAAAGTTGATCAAGCTCACGCCCGGAACATATAAAGTTGCAGTAGTTGTTCGGGATGTGAACACAGGCAACCGAGGCCTTGTGAATATGGGCTTTGTCGTTCCTAAGTACGACGAGAAGAACCTGTCGACGTCATCTATGATACTGACGGCAAATCTCAGGTCGACAACTGAGCGTGATATTGGACAGATGTTCGTGATCGGTAACGCCAAGGTCATCCCAAACCTGTCGGGTATATACAAGAAAGGCGATGACGTCGGTATTTATATGCAAGTTTACAATGCCGGAATCGACCAGACGACACTGCGTCCGGCTGTGGACGTTGACTACATACTGACAAAGGGCGGCAAAGAGGTCTATCGACAGGCTGAGGATTGGAGCGGGCTGAGCGATTCGGGACAGCGTTTAACTCTGGCAAGGCTGATGCCTACAGCTACATTGGCGCCGGGTGATTACGAGATAAAGGTCCAGATCAAAGACCGCGTGGGCGGGCAGTTGATCGAAAACAAGGGTAGGTTTACGATCACTCAATAGATTATCAGATAGGTTTGATCGGGCATCGAACGGACTTCCTTCGGTGCCCTTTTTATTTTCGGCTTTCTGCCTTGAATATGGGCGAATGTTTGCCTTCGCTTGTCGCCAGGATCGAGGTACCGTTCATGCTATAGCTGACTGCCTCGCCCGCTTCCCGTTTGCCGATGTCTACTTGCACGGGATCTTGCTGCCAAATGTCGTCAAAATTCACATCGCCGTCGGGCAGCGTGAGCTCGTACGCCCGGGTGTAATCGCACAGGATGACATGACGGCCGTCCGGTGAGATATCGCCGCCGGTGATCAGACCGTTGGGAATGGCGGGCACAGAGATCTCGGCGACCTTCTGCAGCGTGACCGTCGCTTGCGGGTCAGGATCCGGCTTTAGGCGGTAAACGCCCGCAGCGCCGGTTATCCGCTTTGTTACGATGTAGATCTCGCCTGTCCTGGGCTGCACCATCAAACATTCAGCATCTTGCAGGTAGTCAGGATATGTGAATCGCAAAATTTCGGCCTTTTCGGTCTCGATCGGGTTTTTGCGTTCGCCTTTTTGATCGGACGGCCTGACAGTGGGCTCTTTTACCCGGTAAACGCTATGCACAGGCCATTTGCCCTTATTATCGCCAGTCTCGCCGATGTATAGGAAACACTTGCCGTCTTTGTCCCTAAAAGCTGCAATGTCTTCCCAATCATTGTTTTGTGCGTTTGGAATACGCCAGGTGCCGAGACTAGTGCCTGACTCGTCAAAGGCATATAGGAATGCATCATCGCCGGAATCATTATGTGTCCACAAAATACCTTTCTGGCAGCGTGAGGCGGCTATACCACTGCTCTCAGTGATCGCATTCGATTTGATCTTGCCGGTCACTTTTGGCGGATCATATGGCGATCCCGCTAATTGCCTTCCTGACGTGGGAGGCTGCATCGAGCAACCGGCGAGCAGAGAGCCAAAAACGCTCGCGGAAATGACAAAACCGCAAAATTTAGCTATAGTTTTGTTCGACATACGTCACTTATGTTGCAGTATAACGCACGAGCTTTCCCACTTGCTCAATGCATTTCATTTGGACTTGGTTTGACGACGAGAGTTTTTAGCCGATGATCGTTGGTACTGAATGGTTGATCGAAGCTGCGGGCTGTAACAGGACCGCGCTGCGTAGCGAAAACACCCTTCGCGCGATAATGGATGCCATAATTGCCGATTTGGGGCTTAAAACCGTCGGTTCCGTTTGGCACACGTTCGAAGGAGAGGGCGGTGTCACCGCTCTCATAGCCCTCACGGAGTCCCATCTTGCCTGCCATACATATCCTGAACATCAAACCGCGACCTTTAACTTATATTGCTGCCGGACACGGCCTGAATGGGATTGGAAGGCAAAGCTGGTTTCTGCCTTAGGGGCTGAGCGTCGTATCTGTAACTAGGATCGAACGGGGAACAGATCAAAAATTTGACCAGGTGGCGGGAGGTCAGACATGAGTGTTCTCAAGGCCAATTGTCCGTCGTGCGGAGCCCCGATAGAATTCAAAGTGGGTTCGACCATCGTCCTCGTCTGCCCGTTTTGCCGTTCCGCGATAGCCCGCACCGACCGTGCTCTTGAGGATCTGGGAAAGGTCGCCGAGATCGCGGATTCTCAGTCACCACTAAAGCTGGGCCTTAAGGGCACCTACAAAGATGCCCGGTTTGAGCTTACGGGACGGGCACAACTCCGCCACGAGCTTGGCGGCTATTGGGATGAATGGTACGCGACTTTTTCAAACGGCTGGGTCGGCTGGCTGGCTGAGGCACAGGGAAAGTTTTATCTGACCTTTTATCAACCTCTGCCGGCGGGTAGTGCGATTCCGACATTCGCCGGACTGCAGCTTGGCCAGACCGTTGCCGAGATCCCGAGCCCAAGCCCGCTGATGGTGCAGGAAAAAGGCCAGGGCACATCGGTTGCGGCCGACGGCGAGATCCCTTACAAACTGACGCCGGGCGAGCAATTTGCCTACGCCGATCTGGCTGGTAAGAATAATGCCTTTGCAACCATCGATTACAGCATGGATCCGCCCTGGGTCTTTGTCGGCAATCAGGTGACGCTTGGCGAAATAGGACTCGGCGATGCGAAACCTGTCGAACGCGAGGCCCGCCGCGTAGCGACCACCGGCATGGGCTGCCCCAATTGCGGCGGCCCGCTCGAGTTGATCGCCCCTGATAAAGCGGAACGGGTAACGTGCCCTAATTGTAATTCGCTGCTTGACGTTAACCAGGGCGCCCTGACTTTCTTCAAGTCATTAACGCCGCCGCCCGATCAACCCGATTTCGTTGCTCCGATCGGTGCCGAAGGCACGTTTCCCGGCGATGTTAAATTCAAGATCATCGGTGCTGTCGTCCGAAGCGTGACCATCGAGGGCATCAAGTATTATCTGGCACGAATATCTGCTCTACAACCCGATGGTTGGGTTCCGCTGGCTTGTTCATTCGGACAACCATTGGAATTTTGTCGAGCCTGTAAATCCCGCCGATGTCGAACAGTTCGGGATGGCTGGCCCCGGAGCGACCGTCAAATATAACGGCAACACGTTCAAAATATTTCAGGATGCCCAGGCGGTCGTCGAATACGTCAAAGGCGAATTTTACTGGCGTGTGGAACAAGGCGAGACGGTCAGGGCGATCGATTACGTGTCGCCGCCGCTGATGCTCTCACAGGAGGTCTCAGTCAAACGAGATTAACTGGTCGGCCGGCACCTATATGTCGAACGACGAGATCGAAAAGATCTTTGGTATCTCGGGCCTGCCGAGACCATGGGGTGTTGCACCGAACCAGCCGTTCACTGGCCGGTTCTATTATACGTGGGGTGCGTTACCACTTTTCCTTTGTTGGTGGTCGCTGTTTTCATGATCCCTATCACCGGATTGACAAAGATGGTTCTTAATCAAGAAATAGTGCTGCCGCCGATTAGCTAACGCGACGTCACCACAAGCGGCATTCAGTCAGCCATTCGACATAAAACCGAACAGCAATGTGCGTATCACGGCAGGTGCGCCCGTCAGTAATTCTTGGGCAGATCTGGATGTCGATCTGGTCAACGACCAAAGCCAGGAGGTCGAGTCTGTAAATATCCCTGTTGAATATTACTCAGGCTCGGATAGCGACGGAGCATGGACCGAAGGGGCTAAGTCGAGCGATGCGACCCTCTCGGCTCTCCCAGCCGGAAAGTACACTTTGAAGGTGGAGGGGACATGGCAAAACTGGCAGGTTCAAATGCCAGTGACAGTAAAAGTCGAGCAAAATGTGAATCGCGGCGTCAATTTCATTTGCTCGCTACTGGTATTATTGATAGTCCCGATCCTGGGACTATTCAGAAAATTCACATTCGAATCTGCCCGTTGGAAAGACAGCATGTTTGCCCCTGTTTCGTCCGGCGGATCAGACGATTCGGATGATTAGGATCTTATGTTAAAGAAAATATACATGGCTTTTGGCATCGGCGTTTTATTGTTGTATTCGCTGTCTGCCTGGTTTGGCTGGGAGATGGCAAATGCCGGCAGCCATTCGCGTTTGGGAGTGCCGTTCTTTTATTCGGGATTTCGTGGAGGAAAATAATGTTGAATCTTTTGTCTCAATCGCCGACATCTGGCGATGGTCGTCAAGCTTGAGGATCTGCTGCCGGTATTAGAGACCACGGTCGTTTTTGTGGCTATCGGCCTGATAGTTTTTGCACTGGCTTTTTTGATCGTTGTACTGGTTGCCCCTTTCTCTGTCAAAAAAGAGATCGAAGAAGATCAAAACACATCGCTGGCCATAATTATCGGCGCCGTCATCATCGGCGTCGCAATGATCATTTCGGCTGCTATCCAGGGAAACTAGGGATTCGAACGGGATAGACATGATTTGCAGGATACGTGTCTCGTCAGATCCTGTTTGTCTTGATAGTCCTGTTTGAATTTCTATCATGAAACGTGCCCCGCTTTTATTCCTCAACGTTTTTGTCATCGCCACCTGTGGGCTCATCTATGAGCTGCTTGCCGGGACCCTCTCGAGTTACGTCCTCGGCGATTCGGTAACACAATTCTCAATTATCATAGGCGTTTACCTCTTTGCCATGGGCGTCGGCTCATGGCTTTCGAGGTTTGTCGATAAACATATTGCCGAAAAATTTGTCGAGATCGAACTGGCTGTTGCGGTGGTAGGCGGATTCTCTGCACCGCTGCTGTTTCTCACGTTTGCCCACCTTTCATACTTCAGCATCGTTCTCTACGGCGTAGTTTTTATTATCGGTGTACTCGTCGGCCTCGAAATCCCTCTATTGATGCGGATTCTCAAAGACGAACTGGAATTCAAAGATCTGGTCTCGCGCGTCCTCGCCTTCGACTATATCGGCGCTCTGGTTGCCTCACTGCTTTTCCCGATCTTTCTGGTACCAAAACTGGGGCTTAACCGCACATCCCTGCTTTTCGGTATGTTCAATGCTGTGGTTGGCATTTGGGGCACTTGGCTGTTGCTGCCCTTGATCAAGCGAAACGTGACGTTTCTTCGGGTAAAGGGCTTTGTTATTCTCACTCTATTGGTAATTGGATTTATTAAAGCAGACCGGCTGACCACGCTGGCAGAAGACGCGCTTTTTGTCGACAACATCATTTACACCAAGAGCTCATCGTATCAGCGGATCGTGGTCACCAAAGGCAAGACAGGCTACGCGTTGTTCCTAAACGGCAACCTGCAATTCAATTCGTTTGACGAATACCGATATCACGAGGCGCTTGTACACCCGGCTTTTGCAGCATTTCACGGAGATGCAAAGCGCGTGCTCGTCCTCGGGGGCGGCGACGGCTTGGCGTTGCGTGAGATCGAAAAATATCCGTCGGTCGAGTTCATCCAGCTTGTTGACCTTGACCCGGATATGACAAATGTCTCATATGCCGTGCCGGCTCTGGGTGATCTTAACCATCATTCCTTTGACGACCCGAGGGTTCATAAAACGAATGCGGACGCCTTTGTATGGCTCGATAACGAAAAGACGGAGCCGTTCGACATCGCCATAGTCGATTTTCCAGACCCGAATAATTTCGCTCTCGGCAAACTTTATACGACCCGCTTCTACAATCTCTTAAAATCGAAGTTGAAGCCCGATTCGTCGGTTGTAATTCAAACGACCTCGCCGCTGGTCGCCCGTCAATCATTTTGGTGCATTATTAAAACTTTGGAAGCGGTTGGATTCACCGTCAAGCCTTATCAAACGACGGTCCCGAGTTTTGGTATCTGGGGATTTGCGCTCGCCAAATTGCAGCCTTTTGAAGCCCCAACTAAGCCGCCGGCAGGCATAGAATTAAAATTCCTGAATGACGAATCGTTCGCGTCGATGTTCGAGTTTCCGTCAGACACGTCGCGCCCGGATTCTGACATTGAAGTAAACCGGCTCGATAACCAGGCGTTGGTTCGTTATTACGAAGCCGAGTGGCGTAGATTTGAGCAGTAAGCCCGTAATAAGTGAAAAGTTATAGCTTATAGCTGATAATTATGAAAGACATCCTTCAAGAAAAGTCCTTTGGCTTTGCATTACGGATTCTTCGGCTAAGCGAATATTTGCACGACGAAAAACGGGAATTCGTGATATCAAAAAAGATCCTGGACTCTGGCATAAACATTGGTTTGCTAATAGAGGAAGGTAAGCAAGGCGAAAGCAGGGCTGACTTTCGGCAAAAATACTCGGTCGCCAATAAAAAAGCTTTTAAGACAAACTTTCTGCTAAGGCTTTTACGAGATGGAGAATTTATCAGCGATACACAATCAAAATCTCTACTGACTGACTGCGAAGAGCTTCAAAAAATGTTGATCGCCTCCCTTAAGACCCTGGGGAAAACTGATTGAAATTTTCAGCTAACAGTTGTCAGTTATTACTTATTCCGAATGGACATAACCCGAAGAGAGTTATTAACAGCATTTCTGGGAGCACCTATCGCTTTCGCCGCGTGTCGTGACAATTCTCTTCGCAAATTTCCCGAGGGTGAGATCATAGGCCAAAGCGTAAGTCTTGGCCATGTTCTTCGGGAAAACCGGAATTTTGAGGTAGCGTCGGATAAGTGGGAAACGCGCAAAGTGGCGATCGTCGGAGCGGGAGTTGCCGGCCTCACTGCTGGTTGGGAATTTCAAAAGCAAGGCTTTCAGGATTTCGTCGTTCTTGAGCTGGAAAAAGAGATCGGCGGCACCGCCCGCAGCGGCCAGGGTGATCCAGTGCCGTATCCGTGGGGGGCGCATTATCTGCCAGTACCGTTTCAGGAAAATGCTGAGCTAATAACGCTTCTTGATGAGATGTCGTTAACCGAGGGACGAGGGACTGACGGTGAGGTCATTGTAAAAGAGCAATACCTTTGCCGCGAACCCGAAGAACGGGTGTTTTACAAAGGCAGATGGTACGAGGGGCTCTATTTGGGCGTCGGGGCGAGCGATCAGGATAAGAGCCACTTTGCGGAATTCCAGCGGCAGATCGACTACTGGGTAAATTGGCGGGATGCGGCGGGCAGACGGGCATTTGTCGTGCCCGTTGAACGATGTTCAGATGACGCTGAGGTCACCGCATTGGACAAGATCTCGTTTGCCGATTGGCTGCGAAATCTGGGCCTTACGTCCGAAAGACTGATCTGGTATTGCGATTACGCGACCCGCGACGATTATGGACTCAAGCTCGAACAGGCGTCAGCCTGGGTAGGACTCTTCTATTTTTGTTCCCGTATTCAGAAAGCGGGTGTTGAATCTCAGCCCTTTATAACATTTCCCGAGGGCAACGGGCGGCTTCGTGAATCATTTAGCCGGAACGGTCAAGGAGAATATACTTAAGTCTCAAACCGTTGTGTCGGTTGTTCCGACGGAACAAGGCGTCGATGTTATATGTCTTAATGGGGATGAGTTACGGGGCTTTCGTTGCGAACAAGTTATCTATGCTTCGCCTGTCTTTACGGCCCCATACGTGATACGTGGTTTTCGCGACGAACCTCCGTTTGCAGCGAATGAATTTCAACATAATGCATGGTTCGTCGCCAACCTGTTTTTGAAAGACCGTCCCAAACCCCGATTTGCCAAAGACTTTCCGCTCTCGTGGGATAATGTTTTATACGAAAGCCCTTCGCTCGGCTATGTCACAGCCACACATCAAAAAGGGATCGATTACGGCCCCACCATCCTAACGTATTATTATCCAATGTGTGCTGAACCGAATGGGCGGACAAGGCTTTTCAATTATGACTGGAAGCAATTGGCTGACGTTTGCCTGACTGATCTCGCTCGCGCACATCCGGATATTTATGATCTCGCGACGAGACTTGACGTTATGCGTTGGGGTCACGCGATGATCAGCCCACGGCCAGATTTTATCTGGAGCGGTATCAGGGAACAGGTTGTCAAACCTTACCGCAATATCCATTTCGCACATACGGACCTCAGCGGGATCGCCTTATTTGAAGAGGCGTTTTATCATGGTTTACGCGCAGCCGGTGAGGTGATCAGCAAAATTCAAACAGGATAGAGGAGGCCCGTTGCATCCTGGACGAGTAGTTCTTCGGTATGGACGCTAGTCTTTCAAGACCAAATTACTGGCTGTTTTCCCGTGAGATCGATCTGACGGTTTTTTTAGGAAGCGCCGTTGCGTCACTCTTGCTGCTGGCAGTCGGATGGCAGTTAGGCATCCTCAACGGCGAATCGCCGGAGTGGACGTGGGTTGCGGCGGTGCTTTTCATCGACGTGGCTCACGTTTGGTCAACATCATTTCGTGTCTATTTTGACAAAGCCGAGTTCAAACGCAGGTTTTGGCTTTACCTGTTGGTGCCTGTATTTGGCTATGCGATCGGGGTCGCACTCTATTCAGAGGGTGAGTTGGTTTTTTGGAAGGTACTCGCGACCGTTGCCGTTTTTCATTTCGTTCGGCAGCAATACGGTTGGGTCAATCTGTACAGGCGAAAGCTAAAAGAGACCGAACGCTGGACTTGGTGGGTCGATGCCGCCGCGGTTTACCTTGCGTCAGTTTATCCGCTCGCATTTTGGATGACGCGGCTGCCTCGCAATTTCGAGTGGTTTGTTAAGAACGACTTTTTCTCGGTGCCGTCATTTGTCGAAACTGTACTATTTCCTTTATATGTTTTGGCCCTGACGGCATACTTTGCTAAATCAATTTACCTTTACGTAACCTCTGGTTTCCTAAATATCGGCAAAGACATTGTTGTCGCGACGACGGCCATTTGCTGGTATGTCGGCATCGTTTATTTCAATTCGGATTATGCTTTTACGGTGACGAACGTGATCATCCACGGCGTGCCTTATTTCGCATTGATCTATGTTTACGCCCGGATGCGGCGCGAATCGACGGGCCGCGTTTACCGGACACTGTCATCAAATTGGCTTGTATTCCTCGCAACACTATGGGCGATCGCTTATGTCGAGGAGCTTTTTTGGAACCGCGGTGTTTGGCACGAAAAGCAATGGCTATTTGGCGGCGATTGGGAATGGGGCAATCTCAAAATGTTTCTCGTGCCCCTGCTCGCCCTGCCGCAGTTGACGCATTATGTTCTGGACGGATTCGTATGGCGACGAAAGAATAACCCTGATTTTCGTCTATTCTGATACCTCAACAAATGAAGAGGCGACCGCGGGCCGCCTCTTGCTGGATCAGTCTGAATCAAAAAATTAAATTACACGTCCCCGGCGAACGGTTGTCAACGGAGCAAACGTCGCTGGTGCTGACGGAGTGATCGGACGGGCCATTTTGAATTGTCCCGGCGCAGCCGGCGCTATTGGCGGAGTCATACCATCCTCACCGTCAGTTTGAAAAAACATATTGCCATCCTTACCCTCTTCAGGAGTGACCGAGACCGTTTGACGGTTACCATCACGGACAAACGTAAGTCTCACGTCGCCTTCTTTCTTTTCATTGATCGCTTTTATCAGGTCAAGATCGCCTTTCAGAGCTTTACCATCGGCTTCGACAATAATATCTCCTGCCATCAAACCAGCGTGCGACGCGGGCGAATCTTCCCTGACACTGCTGATCATAACGCCGCTTTCAACGCCAAAGTGCTGGGCAAGCTGTTTGGTCAAAGGTGTTATACCTATTCCGATCTGACGGCCGCCCGATCGCCATGTAAAGACCTTGCCTTCGCCACCCGGAACCGTAAACACGCGTGATGAAGCACCCGGGGGCAGCTCCTTTAGCTCTTGCAGTTCCTTTAACTTATCCAAACCCTTCAGTTCACCCAGTTCGAGTTTGCCCATTGGTGTACGAACATCGAAGTTTCCATTCTCAAACGCGGGCATCGTCCGCTTTGCGAGCGTGGCCGTAAACTGCATTTCCCTGCCGTTACGCATCACCGTGATAGCGGCCTGATGATCAGGGTCGATCTCGCCTATAAGTCGTGTCAGCTTACGGGTACCTGTTACGTCGGCGCCGTTTATACGAGTGATCACATCACCCGCCTGCAGGCCGGCTGTGGCGGCGGGCGAATTTTCCATAACCTTGTCGACGGCAACGCCGCGAACATCACTCAGGCCGATACTTTGCAAAATTGTCTTTGTTTACCTCCTGAGTCTGTACACCTAAATAACTGCCGCCCCCGTCAAACGAGAATGCAAAGGTCTGAGCAGCCTTTTCCTTTTCCTGCTTTGCGTCGGGTGTTTGGCCGATCACGATCGTGAACGAGGACGTCACGATGATAATAGAAATAAATAGCTTGTCTAACATATAAAACCTCCAGGTTGGTATTGGTATCTATAAAAGTGAGTTGTCTACGAGCGTTTTACGCTTTGTATGCTATTTTGGTTGCGTTAATGGCGGAAAAAGGTTGCCCTAGCCGCGGGACAATTTGTTCAGGCGTTCTGCGGCGGCCTCCAGCGTTTCATCCTTTTTGCAAAAACAAAACCGGACCTGCTGCGAACCGAGCGATGGGTCGTGGTAGAAAGATGAGCCCGGAACGACGGCGACGCCGATCTCGCGGATCAGGTGTTTTGTGAATGCAATATCATCGGCAAAGCCAAAATCTGAAATATCGCACATCACATAATAGGCACCCCTCGGAAATTCGCATTTGAAACCAGCCTCTTGAAGAACGGGCACAATAAAGTCTCGCTTTTTCTGGTATTCCCGCTGCAGCTCATCGTAATAGCTTGCCGGCAAGTTCAATGCATATGCACCGGCGTGCTGCAGCGGGTTTGCCGCACCTACGGTAAGAAAATCGTGCACCTTACGGATCGCTGACGTGATATCCGGCGGAGCAATGCAATAACCGACACGCCAGCCTGTGACCGAATAAGTTTTTGAGAGAGAATTTACGACGACCGTCCGCTCGCGCATTCCGTCGATATTCGCCATGCAAATATGATCCGGTTTCGTATTTGCCTGTCCGCTCTCATCCGACCCTTCATAGAGGATGTGTTCATAGATCTCGTCGGTGAACGCGAGGGCGTCAAATTCCTGGCAGAGCCCGGCGATGAATTCTAATTCTTCCCGCGTAAAGACTTTGCCGGTAGGATTGTTGGGATTGCAGATAATGATGGCCTTTGTTCGCTCGTTAAATGCGGCCCGGAGCTCGTCCTTGTCAAAAACAAATTCTCCGCCGATGTTACGCAGCGGAACGTGCCGCGGCTTTGCGTCCGAAAGGATCGCATCCGGAGCATAATTCTCATAAAAAGGTTCGAATACGACGACCTCTTCGCCGTTGTCGACGGTTGCCATCATCGCCGCGATCATTCCCTCGGTCGAGCCGCAGGTTACTGTGATCTCGGTCTCGGGATCGATATCCATACCGAGGAACCATTTTGTTTTGGCGGCGATCGCATCGCGAAAACTTTTGACGCCCCACGTGATCGCGTATTGGTTATGATCGGCGGCTATCGCCTCCATCGCCTTTTGCTTTATGTCCTCGGGTGCGGCAAAGTCGGGAAATCCCTGGCCGAGATTCACTGCCCCGTACGTCATTGCTTCACGCGTCATCTCGCGAATAACTGATTCGGTAAAGCTAGCTGCTTTATGTGAGATGCGGTTCTTGGATGTGCCAGGTTTCATGATTTGTGTTGCCCGCGTTGCACGGATCATAGGCAAACAATAATACGGGACGTTATAGGTTGCAAGGATCAAATTGCTGGCTTTCAGCTGCGACGCCCGATCAAAAATTGTTTGTTTCGCGGCGGTATCTGCGTTAAACTTAGCCATACCACATTTTGTGAGGTTTGTAATATGAGAACTATATATCTTTCTACGTTCATTTTTTTGATCTTTTCGGTAACGCTCATCAATGGACAGAATGTTGCGGCTGTTAGCAATAATACCCAGAACATTGCTGTAAAGGCCCAGGACAACCCCGATGGCTTTGCCCCTGCGAAGGGCTACTTGCTTGGCCCGGGTGATGAGATCGCGGGCAAAGTACTCGGTGAAATGGAGTACGATTTTGTCGCAACGATAAACGAGGACGGCTTTGTTGAAGTGCCGTTTTCTAAAACCCCGGTATTGGCCAAATGCAAAACCGAACGGGAGCTGCGAGTCTGAGCTGACCGAACGCCTGTCTGTATATCTTAGGGACCCGCAGTTCAGTTTTCGCGTGACAAACCGATTCAGCCGGCCGCCGACTGCGATCTCGGGCGAGGTCTATCAGCCTCAGCAGGTCGTACTGATGAGAAAGGTCACGCTCTTTGAAATGCTCACGATCGGCGGCGGTGCCAAAGAAGATTCGGCCGGCGGCCTTGTTCAGGTATTTCGTCCACAGATACCTGCTTGTTCAGATCGTTCGCAGGATGAGCGTTGGACTGTCGACCCGTCTGACCCGTCTCAGATGCCCTTCGAAGACCTATAGTCTGAAAGATATCCAAATGGGTTCGAAGGATTCTAATCCGTTCATCTATCCGGGTGATATAGTTGTTGTGCAGCGGGCGTCGCCTGTATACATTACTGGCGAGGTCTTTAACCCACATGGGCCTGTTTATGAAAGAAGACGGCCTTTCGCTCACAGAGGCGGTTGCCAAGGTGGGCGGCTTTAAGCGGGAAGCTAAAGTACAAGGAGATCAGGATCTCCCGCATTGACTCAAAGACTGATAAACGGGAATGGGTAAGCGTCAACTATGACCTTATCCGAAAGGGCAAGCAGGAAGATATGATGCTACAGCCTAAGGATATTGTTGTGGTTGGAATGGCAAAGGACGGTATCGCCAAACAGATATTAAATATTGCGCTCGGGGCGGCAAAGACCGACGATCAACGCCGCAGCAAATGCCGGGCCGTACAGGGTGATCTACTAATCTGCAGGTGCGACGGTACCAACGCGGTTCGTCTCGGCTGTGCCCGTATATTTCGTCGATGAGGCCAGAGTAACTTTGGTCGACCACTCGACGTTTGATCTTTAGCGTCGGCGTCAGTTCACCATTCTCAACAGATAATTCGCGCTCCAGGAGCGCGAATTTTTTTACCCGTTCGTACTGCGAGAGGTCGGCCATGATCGAATTGAGCTGCCGGGCGAACAGATCGATTATTCGGGGATTGGAGCAAAACTCCTCGGGTGTTCTTAGATCGAGCTCCTTCAGCCTCGCATAGCTTTCGAGCATTTCAAAATTTGGCACTATGAGGGCGGCGGGAAACTTTCTCTCATTTCCGACAAGCACTGCCTGATTTACAAATCGGGACGACCTGATCAACTGTTCGATAGGTGACGGGGCGATATATTTGCCGCCTGAGGTCTTGAACAATTCTTTTTTGCGGTCGGTGATCGCCAAAAATCCGTCAGCATCGATCTTTCCGATATCGCCGGTCTTGAACCAGCCATCGTGTGGTAAAGGCCTCTTTCGTCGCCTGCTCTTTGTGGTAATAGCCCTGCATCACTCCCGGCCCTTTTACCTCGATCTCGCCGTCGTCGGCGATACGCACCTTTACATTGCGGATCGGTTTTCCGACAGTGCCGACACGCACCGCGGTCGGGTTATTCGACGAGATGACCGGCGACGTCTCGGTCAAACCATAACCCTGCATTATCGAGATCCCGGCGCCGGTAAAAATCAGATAGATCTCATCCGGCAGCGACGCACCGCCGGTTATGCAAAACCGCAGCCGCCCGCCGAAAAACTCTCGAAGCTTGGTAAAGACGATCGTATCCGCAATACCGTGTTTTGCCGTAAGAGCGATCGGTATCGGCTGCCCGGCTGCCGTTAACGATGCAAATTCTTTGGCAACGTCGATCGCCCAGTCAAAGATGATCTCGTTGACCCGTCCGGACAATGCCGCTTTCATGCGGGCTCGTTCGAATACCTTTTCGAAAATTCGCGGGACGCCGATAAATATTGTCGGCTGCACCTCCTTGAGGTTCTCGGGTACCTTTTCGATAGATTCGGCGTAGAATACACGCATGCCGTAATTGATGTAAACGTACATCCCCGTGCGTTCGAACACATGCGAGAGCGGCAGGACCGAAAGAGATGTGTCCTGACCCGTAAAGGCGTATTTCTCACTGGCGTCGACCACATTCGAGATCAGATTCGAGTGTGTTAGCATCACGCCCTTAGGCTCACCGGTCGTTCCGCTGGTATAGATCAGGGTTGCGATGTCATTGGGGGCTGCAGCCTCGCGAAGTTTCCGGGCAAGTGCGGGCTCCTTGCTCCGAAGCTTTTCTCCGTCGGCCTCCAGTTGTTTGAGTGAGATCACGTTTTCGGCATCGGGGACAGTTTCGTCAAACAAGATGATCTTTTCCAGTGAGGTACATTCCTCTATTACAGAAAGGAGTTTGGTATATGACTCTTTATCCTGGAGAAACAATATCCGGGCGGACGAGTCGTCGATAATGTACCTGACAGAATCGGCCGAAAGGGTCGTATAAATGGGGACGTCGATCACCCCGGCAAACTGGCATCCGGCGTCAGTGAGGGTCCATTCGGGTGAGTTAGGGGCTAGTATCGCGGCCCTGTCACCTTTTCTCAATCCCAACGAATAAATGCCTAGTGAAATATGCTCTGAACGCCCAACCATTTCCGCAGCCCGAGATCTTTTTCCATTCACCGTCTCTCTTGTAATTTAGTGCGTCGGGCAGATCGAATTCGGTGACGGACCGCAAAAAGAGTTCGGGCAGGGTTTGCGGTTCGGGCGACACAGCGTCAATGGCAGGTATCGCGTCCCTGGCGTGCCCGGTAACTTTTTCTGCGGCCTCGATCATCATTTGCTGGTAAGGACACCTCCGAAAAAGATCTTGAGCACCTCACCGGCAAGTGGGGCCAGCGGATAGCTTTTGTCCGACAGGACCCAGTTCGTGACCATTTCGTCCAGCGAACCATAGAGTATCTTTGCCGCAACGACTGGTTTTACATCCGCGGCAAAGACCCCTGCCCGCTGACCCTCGTCGATGGTGCGGCAAATGATGTCGAGGTACTCAGCGAATCCCGCGGCCGAAAATTCGCGCATAAATTTGATCGAGCCCCGCAGCTCAACCTGAAAGACCACCGCCAACTCACGGTCGGCACCGAGCTTTTCGAGATGTAGCTCCGCTATCCGCGTCAGCTTTTCCTTAGGGCCATCAATTAGCGCCAACTCACGTTTGCCTTCGGCGATAAACTCAGACATCGCACGGTCAAAGATCGAGTGCAGGATGTCCTCTTTGTTTTTGAAATAGAGGTAAACCGTGCCGTCGGCAACACCGGCTTCGCCGGCAATGTCGGACACCTTTGAGTTAAAATATCCGAATCCGGCAAAAACTTTTATCGCGGCGCGAAGTATGGCTTCGCGTTTGTCAGCGAGAGGTATCCGGGTGATCTCACGGGCATTTCTGGCCATAGATTGGTAAATGAATGAATCGTCATTCAGTATCACTCTAGCCTATAACAGTTGCTCGTTTCAGACAAGACGGTTCCGCCCTCCCGATCATCGACTGCGAATGTTGATCATCATTCGAATGAGATCAGTGTTTTTATAGCACTGAAAACGTCTTTTTGAAGTCTGAATAGTTTTTTTAGACGCTAAAAAAACTATTTTAAGCTTCCACGATCTTTGGAGAGCCTGCAAAAAGATCTGCAAGGCTCAGAGCTCTTTGCGGACTTCGCAACAAGATTCCAGACTCTAAACTATTTTTGAAGCCTCTTCAAAAAAAGTTTAACGACGGATTTTTCTTTACTTTTCGGACAAAAATGGTGTCCCGGACCAAAGAAATGTAAGGATTTTATGGATAAAAGAAGTGTAGTGGCGGAGAGGACAGGACTCGAACCTGCAAGCCCGTAAGGGCGGTAGTTTTCAAGACTACTGCATTACCAATTATGCTACCTCTCCGCACGTGGGCGGCCGAACTAAAAATATACTGAAAAGCCGGGCGATAAACAACACCCGATGCTATTTTGCCGACGAGGGCGTTGTCTTGAACTGTCTTGCCAGTTCCTGCTTCACAGCGTCGATACCCTTTATGCCCTGTGTTTTGACGACCACGTCACCCTCGCGGTTCAAAACCAAATGCATCGGGAATGGCACGCCCATCCCGCCGCTCTTATCAGGCGTTCCAAACTGGCCGAGGATAATATTTATCGCATCGGGGACCACGACATATTTGAACGGGTGTTTTGTCAGAAAATTCTCGATAAGCGCTTTTGGGCTGGCTGCGAGGCCGACGAAGACGACATCTTTGTTGTCTGAGTATTGATCGACCAACTGATTCAGAGAATTTATTTCCTCAACGCAATTCGGACAATTGACGAACCAGAGGTTGATCACCACCACTTTTCCGCGTAGGGCGGCCGTGTCGACCTTACTGCCGTCCATTGCGATGGCAGAAAAACTCGGGCCCGTGGGGACCGTGGCGGCCGCGGGTTTTATCTGCGCTGAATTGGGAATGGCGAAAAGCAGGATGGCGGCCAGGGCGAGCAAATATCTCATTACCCATTTGTAGTTTCAAACAGGCATAACTGTCAAGAATGTTTAGCGGACTTACCTTTCGGAAACCAGCCGGCCTATCGCGGCGTTGAGGTCATTTGTCTTGTCATAACCACTCGATCTGTACTGGACACGCCCGGCCTGGTCTATGACAAAAAACGACGGAAAGCCCATATTAACAACCCCTGCCTTGTTGCGGTCTGCGTACTGGAGCAGAACGCCGAAGCTATTTGGCATGACGCGGAACTGAAATGGATTTCGTTTCAAAAATGGAGCTATCTTTTCTTCGTTTTCCATCGTAAGTGCCAGAAAAACGACCTTGCCCGGATCGTACTGGCGGACGATGGCATCGAGCTTAGGGAGCTCAACGCGGCAGATCTCGCACCGGGTTGACCAAAATGTCATCACTACAACCTTGCCTTGCGTATTAGCGAGGTCAAAATCGGCACCGTCAAACGTAGTACCGGAAAACGCCGGTGCTGCGGACCCCACTTTCACGTAGTTTTGCGAAACGCCGCAAATCGCGGTGGCGACAATAATTATTGCGAGGAGAATATAGCGTCGAGTGTGCATCGGTGATAAAAGATCAGGAAGGATCCGGCGAAAAAACGCGCCTATTTAAACAAATAGATAATACACGCCAGTTTCTGAAAATGGGAACCCCTGTCGGCATTTGAGGCGAAAGCGAACGAAAAAACATAACATGCTAGAATTTTTGGATGCTGCTCGAATCCGTTGAGGTCCTTAATTTCCGTAATCTGCAGGGCGGAATGAAGTTTGGCCCCGGCCTCAATGTCCTCGCCGGTGAGAACGGACAGGGCAAGACAAACTGGCTCGAGGCGATCGCAGTACTGGCTTCAACGCGTTCATTTCGTACAGTCAAGACTGCAGGATGCGATTAATTTTGGCGGTGACTCGGCAATGGTCCGGGGAAACGTTCGCGAATCGGCCGAGATCGTCCGTGATCTGCAGGTGATCATTGCCGGAAACACTAAGACAGTATCGGTAAATGGCAAGAAAGAATCAGTTGCACGATATCTCGGCCAGCTTCATGCCGTTGTTTTTAACGCGGACGAGCTTGAGATCGTTCGCGGATTGCCGGACGCCCGCCGCCGTTTTCTAGACGCCGGCATTGTTTCGCTTCATCCCCCGTTCGTTCAGGTCTTCACCGATTACAACCGCGTGCTGAAACAAAAAAGCTCGCTGCTGCAATCTTCAAGGGACAATAACGACCCGATAGAGAAAACGACGGATCAGATTGCCCCCTGGAATACCCAACTTGCCGCACTCGCGGCGAAGATCCACCGTGCCCGTATGCGATTTATCGAGCGGATCAACGAGGTACTCGAAAAAAAGCTCTTTGGCCGCGAGGAGCTCTCGATACGCTATGCCTCTTCGCTCGAGGGCAAAGGCGACATCAGCGGACTATGCACGCCCTGATCACCGAACGCCTGGCTCTGCGGGTCCAGGCCGAAGTTGCCGCCGGCCATCCCCTGATCGGCACCCACCGCGATGACATGGAGTTAAAATTCGACGGCCACGACATTAGGAAATTTGGCTCGGCCGGCCAGCAACGAAGCGCCCTGCTTCTACTCCAACTCGCCAACATCGCCGTTTACCACGCAACCCGCGGCGAATATCCGCTATTTCTGACTCGACGATATCGACGCCGAACTCGATTATAAACGTATCGGAAAACTACTAGCTTTTCTCGACGGAAAATCGCAGACTTTTGTCACTACATCAAAAGAAAGTTTTGTCGAGAAATTTGGCTCCGCGGCGACGATATTTTCGATCCAAAACGGCATGGCAAAATCGGCCTGAAATCTATATTTTTATTGGCTTTACCGCCTGTGTTAATTGACCGAAAAATGGTAAAATAACCTATTGGGTCTTGGGCGGTTTTTCCGCTCGTTTATGACGGATGCTCCCCACGGTCCAAAGTCATCATAAATAGATCATTATTAGTAATGCCGAACGGTAGTTTAGGCAAGAGGAATTCAAAATTGGCAAAAGCAAAACAAGAGTACGGTGCAGATCAGATAACGGTTTTAGAGGGGCGCGATGCGGTTCGTAAGCGTCCGGCGATGTATATTGGTTCGACGAGCGATATCGGACTGCATCATTTGGTTTACGAAGTTGTAGATAATTCGGTTGACGAGGCCCTGGCCGGGTATTGCGACAAGATCGATGTCATGATCCATATGGATAATTCCGTGACGGTTATCGATAACGGCCGCGGCATACCTACCGACATGCATAAGCAGGAAGGGCGTTCGGCGGCTGAGGTCGTTATGACGATACTGCACGCCGGCGGTAAGTTTGACACTAATTCATACAAGGTGTCGGGCGGCCTTCACGGCGTCGGCGTCAGCTGCGTTAACTTTCTCAGCGAATATTTACGGCTTGAGATCTGGCGCGATGGTGCCACGCATGAGATGGAATTTGAGGCCGGCATACCGGTCGCCCCGCTGAAAAAGACCGGCACAACAGACAAAACGCGGGACCAAGATCACATTCCGGCCGGATTCCAGCATCTTTGAAACGACGGTTTACAGCTTTGAAAAACTGTCCGAACGGCTTAGGGAAAAGGCGTTCCTGAACAAAGGTATTCGCATCTGCATCACAGATGAACGCGAGGAACCTGAAAAGTCGCACGATTTTTATTACAAGGGCGGCATTGCCGAGTTTGTAAAGCACCTTAACCGGAACAAAAGCCCGCTGCACGAAGAGCCGCTATATTTCGAGATGGTGTCTGACGAACTGTCGATCGAGGTGTCGATGCAGTACAACGACAGCTACGACGAAAAGATATTTTCGTTTGCGAACAATATCAACACCGTTGACGGCGGAACTCACCTTTCCGGATTTCGCGGGTGCGATCACGCGAACTATCAATAACTACGCCGAAAGTTCGGGCCTGACCAAGAATGCCAAGGTTACGCTCTCCGGCGATGACGTCCGCGAGGGCCTGGTTGCGATCATCAGCGTCAAGATACCGCAGCCGCAGTTTGAGGGGCAGACGAAGGGTAAGCTTAATTCCCCGGTCAAAGGGCCGGTCGAATCGTTCCTGAACGAAAAGCTTGGTGAATTCTTTGAACAAAACCCCGCTGTCGCTAAAAAGATCGTCGGCAAGGCAGTCGATGCCGCCCGTGCTCGCGAGGCAGCCAGAAAGGCCCGTGAGATCGTTCGTAAGAGCGCTCTTGGTTCATCCACCCTGCCCGGAAAGCTCGCCGATTGCCAGGAAAAGGATCCGGCATTGTCAGAGATCTATATCGTTGAGGGCGACTCGGCCGGCGGTTCCGCCAAACAGGGCCGCGACCGTAAGAATCAGGCCGTCCTGCCGCTCAAGGGTAAGATCCTGAACGTTGAAAAGGCCAGGTTTGACAAGATGCTGGGCCACGGCGAGATCAAGGCCCTGATTACCGCTCTCGGCACCGGTATCGGGAAAGAAGATTTTGACGTCAGTAAGCTTCGCTATCACAAGATATGCCTGATGACTGACGCCGATGTTGACGGCAGCCATATCCGCACCCTGCTGCTGACCTTTTTCTATCGCCAGATGCCTGAGCTGCTCGAGAATGGCTATGTCTATATCGCCCAACCGCCGCTCTACAAGGTAAAACGCGGCAAGAAGGAAGAGTATATCAAGGATGAAAAGGCATTCTTTCGCTATCTGATGCGGATGGCAACCGGCGATTCGCAGATCTCGTCAAAGGGAAACCGGATCGAAGGCCGCCTGCTGTCTAAGGCGCTGGAACAGACGCAGGAACTAAAAAATTATACCGAGCGTGTAGCCCGCCGGGTCCTGAGCGATCCAGCCCTTGCTGACTTGCTGCTTGAGGCGTTTGCCGGCCCCGACGGCGTCCTGACCAAAAATCCGATGCGGATCCGCAAAGTTTTTAGCGAACAAGAGTTAATGGCCGAGATCGAGGGCAAGCTGATCGCAGCCGGTTATGACGCTGAGCTGACGGGAGATGTTGAACATGGCCTTCTCGAGATCGACATCTCTTATCCAAATGGCCAGCAACTAAAGATCGACTGGAACCTGGCTAGCTATGTCGAGTTTCAAAAAGCTGTCGAGCTGAAGAAATCACTTGAAATAGATTTTCCCGGCCCGTTCACGCTCGGTGAGAACGGCCAGAGCGAATCAATAAAGACACACGAGGAACTGCTCGACAAGATAATGGCAATGGCCAAAAAGGACTTAACGATACAACGGTACAAAGGGTTGGGTGAGATGAACCCCGAACAGCTGTGGGAAACAACTATGGACCCGGAAAAACGGACTATGCTGCAAGTGCGGATCGAGGACGCGATCGAAACCGACAGCATCTTTACCGTCCTAATGGGCGACCAGGTCGAGCCGCGGCGTAAGTTTATCGAAGACAATGCATTGGATGTAAAAAATCTGGACGTTTAATACCTGAAGTCGCGGATCAAGGTTTCTTAAGAGTGACGTAGTTGGTTTTTAGACAATTACATCTGTGTTAGCATCTTAGTACCATGAAAATCGATCTGATTGCGATCCCACGCATATTGGTTTTATTCGTGCTTGCTGTCTTCCCTGCATTTGGGCAAACACCGAGTCCTTCTCCGCAAGATGATGAGGTGGTCAAGATAACCACAAAGCTGGTCCAGCTTGATGTCATTGTCACCGACAAAGATGGCAATCAGGTGCCGGATCTGTCGGCGGACAATTTCACGATCCTTCAAGACGGCAAACCCCAGAAGATCACGGGAATATCTTACGTCGGGACGGCGGCGGCCTCTGATGTTTCGCCAACTCCGGCAAAAAAAGCCGCTAAAGGCGCGATACTGCCGCCTCCGGTAAGGATGCGCCCATCTGAAAACAGCCGAATCATTACCTTTATTGTTGACGATGGAAACTGTTCGGCCTCTTTTTCAGGGATGATCGCGGCGAAAGAGGGGATCGAAAAATTCATCAATCAGCAAATGCTCGCTAATGACATTGTAGCCATTTATCGAACAAGAGCAGGCAGTAGCGTTTTTCAACAGTACACGTCCGATAAGGCCCAATTGTTAAAAGCTGCGCAAAAGATCCGCTGGTATCCGGCATCCGGAAGCTGCGGAACCAACGACGGCAGCTTTTACGAGGCTGCAAGGATAAACACGATCGACAAACAGGTATCGTCGGGCGCCCAATCGATCACGATAGAATCCGAGCAGCAGCGTAAAAATCGCGAGGCCGGCGAGGACGCTGCCCAAAATAGTCAGGTTGTCGGTTCTGTCGGCGTGTTGCGTTACGTGATAAGTGGACTTGATAGGGTTCCCGGCCGGAAAATTGTGTTCTTTATCTCGGATGGACTTAGATTTCGTTCCCGGGGCGGTGAGTTTCTGAGCGCAAGAGATGCCATCAGGGATGTCACCGACCTTGCAAACCGGGCGTCGGTTGTCGTCAACACTATAGACGCCAGAGGGTTGTTCGATCCGGGTATGATCGAGGCCCGCGACGAGGTCTCAACACTCGGCAATCCTGCGGCCACTGCCAGTATCTCAGATCAACGGCGTAAGGACGTTTTCGATTCACAAGGTGGGCTTGCATTCATTGCTGACGAGACAGGTGGGATATTCTCTCAGGGACAGAACTTTTTGGATGCTCCGATACGCCGGTCGCTGCAGCGGGAAAAAGGTTATTACCTGATAGCATATGAGCCGAGCGACGATACTTTTAAGGGAAAAAAATTCCACAATATAGACGTCAAGGTAGATCGTCCGGGGTTAAAGGTAGTATCACGATCTGGCTTCATGCCGGTTTCTGACGAATTGGTAAAACCGAAGAAAAAGACCGGCGACAGCGAGCTGTACGAAGCGATCATTGCTCCGATACCGCGGCCTGGCCTAAGCGTTCAAATGTCAGCGTTTTTTGTAAACACGACACCTGACAGCAACTTTGTTCGGGCAATGTTTCACTTGGATGGGAGCGAGCTTACATATGTCGATGAGCCGGGTGGGTTGAAAAAAGTTGTGTTCGATGTGGCTGCCGTAACGCTCAACGAAAAGAACAAGGTTGTCGACGAATTTACCCGAACACACATTTTCAAGTTTGATGCGGCCGGTTTGTCCGTCGCTCTAAAGAACGGCCTGACCTACTCAACCGATGTCCCGATCAAAAAATCCGGCACCTATAATTTTCGGGTGGCTGTGCGGGATGCTAATGGCCATAATCTGGGTTCCGCAAGCCAATTGGTAGAGGTCCCGAACCTTAAGAAGAACGGACTTTTTCTCTCAGGCCTGACAATGACCGGGGTCGATGCACAAGGTAAGTTTGCGGTGCCAGGTCCAACAAAGGCCGAGAACGCTGTATCGCTTCCGGCGTCTATGGCCGTACCGGCTATCCGCCGCTTCGCTCCCGGTTCGATCATGGCTTACCTCTATACGCTTTACAATGCCGGCGTTGATCCAAAAACTGGTAAACCGGATCTATCGATCCAGGTAAATCTGTTTCACAATGGCCAGATGGTCTTAGAGGGTAAACCGCAGCCCGCCGAGCTGGAAGCCCAGACAGACTGGTCCCGGATCAGTGACTATGGATATATGAAGCTGAACCCCGCATCTGAGCCGGGAGACTATGCCCTGCAGGTCATCGTTAACGATCTGTCGTCCGACGGCAAAAAATCGATAACGAGCCAATGGATCGATTTTGAGATCGGGGAGTGACTCACACAGCTCTCGGTAAGCGACCCCTTGTCTGGAAGCATTCGCCTCAGGGTGGATTGCTACGTCACGTTGACCACCCTCATTTCTGGTCAACCCCATCCTCAAATCCGAGATTGACGGGTATTGTTATTTCAGATCTTTTTGATCCTTTTCTAGGACTTGCATTTTGAATTTGGAATTCTGAAAGTCGATTTGTGGAGGCTATGTTGAGATCAACAATTTCCATTCTAAGATCGTCAACCCAAATTTGTCCCTTGCCTACGATGAGCGCACCGATAACTATGTTTACAGCATTATCCGGGACTTCAAGCACTACGGAATACTCTTTCCAGTCGGTTGTATCTCTAACCGAACGATCCATCATATTGTCAAAGCCGAGTGACCTTAGATCACCGTCGACTCGCATCCAAAACCCGCCGGCATGGGCGTTTTCGGTTCTGAGCCACCCTGACAGGCGAACGCGTTTACCCCGATATTCGTCTGCCGCTATGATCTGGCCGATCGATCCAAACTCGGTCTCGTCGCCACAAACAGATCTAATTGACACACTCGCCATGTCACCATGTTTGATATTCGTGTCTACGGTTATTGAATACTTGTTGCTGCTGTTGGACGGTGTTCGAAACCAACCGACCGGCATTCCGCTACCGATGGCTTTATTGGTTCTGAAAATCTAGACGTATGGTCGGCCACGATCAGCCAGCGGCCATTTCGTCGGACAAATACATTTGTCGACCGATCATGCAAGATCTCTGTCCTGCCGTCCCGAATACTTGTGGAAATTATAGTGTAATTTGCGAGGGCGGTGTCTTTGCTCACTAAGTGCACTTTTAGGTCCTCGATCTCAAAAGTATCCGTCCTCGTTGCCGCCGCTGGTGATTGTAAGCCGGCCCGCAAAGCATGTTTGAGTTCGAGATTAGTTAAGTACCCTCCCTCGTAGCTAAAGCCGTCATCGGCAAAAAAGCGTATAGTTCCCTCAACATCACGGGCGCTGGATGCATCGTAATAACCACGAAGCAGTTTGGCAATATCGCTCTCCAGTTTCGATGTGGCGACCTTAATTTGTCCGGTCAACTGAAGTGTGCCCGCGGTTAGGATTAGGGCAATAAGCAATATTTTCGTCATAAATTTGTTCATTTTTATCGTCTCCCTTAAATTAGACATATCTGTATCCGGATTCCGTCACTCTGACGATTTTGTTTGTTTATTGGCGATAGGCCGCCGGGATCGGCTTGTCGGTCGCCAATCCGAATTGAACCGCCGCAAAACCGCTTGTACTTTGCAGCAGGTACCATGTCCCGTTGCGAAAAACTGCGATGTCCGTCATTCCGTCGCCGTCGTAATCGGCAGGTGCAGGGATGTCGGTTGAAATGCCAAATTGGATCGCGTCAAAGTTCTGACCGGGAATTCCGGTGGGCCGGGCTATATACCAGGTACCATTAGAGGGACGAAATACGGCCAGGTCTGAAAGGCCGTCGCCGTCGAAATCACCGTTGAGCGGAATATCCTTGTTTGAGCCAAACGGATTGGCCTGAACCTGATCGTCAGAGCTGCGAAAGATATACCAATATCCATTTGAAGGCCGGTAAACCGTGAGATCGGTTTTGCCGTCACCATCGTAGTCGCCGGACATCGGGACATCACCGTGTTGGCCAAAATGTATCGAGTTGAATTGTCCGCTTGAACTGTCTTGCCGGTACCAGGTTCCATCTGACGGCCTGAATACCGAAATATCGGCCTTACCATCGCCGTCATAGTCAGCAGCGGTTGGAACGTCATTTGCCAATCCGAATGCGACGGCATGGAATCCCGCATCGGCACTACCCAGCCAGTACCATGTGCCGTTCCGATAAACGCCAATGTCGGTCTTACCATCGCCGTCATAATCGGCGGGCGTGATCTTGTCCGTAAAAAGTCCAAACTGAGTGGCGGAGAATCCGTCAGTTGACTGATCCAGATACCAGGCTGCGTCTGTCGGACGAAAAACAGAGACATCCGAGCGCCGGTCACCGTCAAAATCGGCAATGATCGTTTTGAGCGGCGGCTGCCAAGACGGTTGAAAATTCCAGCCGACCGTGTCTGTCAGTTGTCTGAATCCGCTGCCGTCCACATTTTTTATGAATATTTCGACGTTTGGCCCAAACGCCATATCGAAGGCGATCTTAGAACCGTCAGGCGACCATTTTGGATTATTTCTAGCGCCGAAGTAGCCGCTAACGATCGTGTTGTCAAATAATTGCCGGTTTGTGCCGTCAGCATCAGCGGTCAGAATTAAGGGGCCTAATTTCTCGTTTCGAAGGGCAAAAGCGATCTTATTGCCGTGAGGTGACCAGTCGGGAGAGGAATCCCATTCATACTCGCCGTCGTTGGGCAACGCCCTTACATCGCTGCCGTCTGTTTTCATCGTAAACATGCTCCCAAAGGTATCTCTTGAGCTGATGAACAGAATGCGTAAGCCATCGGTTGACCACGCAGGTTCAGAATCCATAGCCGGATGGTTGGTAAGATTTTGTCGGTCGCCGCCATCTACGCTGACGGAAAAAATATCGCCGTTTTCCTGAAACGCTATCTTTCGGCCGCCAGGAGACCAGCTTAACGAAAAGGCTTCCATCCAAGGGTTCGGGTTATTGTTAAATACGATGGACGTTATTTCCCTTTGGTTAGTCCCGTCAGCGTTCATTATTTTGATTGCGAACGAACCGGAGCTATTTTCACTTACAAAAGCGATCTTTCTTCCGTCGGGCGAGAATGTGGGAAAACAGTCGGTGCCGGCATTGTCAGTCAGGCGAACTTGCTGTTTGCCGTTGCTGTTCATCACATAAATTTCCCGATTGCCGTCCCGGTCACTGGTAAAAGCAAGTTTGCTGAACTGATCGCCTTGGTAACGAACCAGGACAAAGATCGAAATGTCATCATCATATCCGCCCGCAACGACAATTTTGCCGTCTTCCTGGATAGCTACGGATGAAGCGTCATTGCCGACCGTATTAGTAATAACTTTCCCAGTTCCATTAAATGTAGCGTCCAGCGAGCCGTTAGGTTCGAGGCGAACAGCGGAGAACTCGCCATCCCCGCCAGTAAAACTCTTGCCGGCGGCAACTATCTTGCCGTCCGGTTGAATCGCTACGGCATTGGCGAAATCGCTAATATTTCCTACCGAAATAACCGCTTTACCTGCGTTGCCGAATGATTCGTCAAGAAAGCCGTATGTACTATAGCGAACAATAGCAAAGTCAGAGTTCGGATAATGATCGCTGTAACCGGCGGCAATGATCTTGCCGTCCCTTTGGATCGCCAAAGCGCTGGCCCCGCTAAAACCATTGCCAAACGGAGTGAGGACTTTGCCGGTGCCGTGAAATCCTAGATCCAACAGGCCGTTTGTTCGGTATCGGACAACCGCAAAACTGGAGCCCGCTATATCATTGTTGCTATAACCGGCAACAACAATCTTTCCGTCCGTCTGGATGGCTACTGATGTGGCAGAATCGAAAGAGTTACCGACCGGAGTGATAACTATTCCCGTTCCGTTAAATGACGCGTCGAGCGAGCCATCCGCGTTGTAACGTATAGTCGTATAAGCATTGTTTGGTAGGTATCGGCCGTTACCTGCGGCTACGATCTTGCCGT
Source organism: Blastocatellia bacterium (assembly GCA_963834975.1). Lineage (GTDB taxonomy): Bacteria > Acidobacteriota > Blastocatellia > Pyrinomonadales > Pyrinomonadaceae > OLB17. The sequence continues at coordinate 12,030 of CAWIDZ010000003.1, read as the reverse complement.
CAGTCTGGATCGCAACTGAATTGGCATAGCCCTCGATCTCTAAAGTGATAACTTTGCCGCTGCCGTTAAAGGTGGTATCAAGCGAGCCGTCCGGATTGTAGCGGACCACCGCAAAACTGTACGAACCGCCGCAGAATGCACCTGCTCCGCCACAACTGTAACCGGCAGCAACAATTTTTCCGTCAGGTTGTATGGCTAATGACCTGGCTCCGTCATTCGAGGCGCCAACCTGAGTTATGACCACGCCAGTGCCGCCAAACGAGGAATCGAGCGAGCCGTCTGTGTTGTAACGGACGATAGCAAAGTCCCAGCCATTTCCAGTACCAATGTAACCTTCGCCCACGGTGAGGATCTTGCCGTCCGATTGGATCGCCAGTGCTGAAGCAAAATTCGTCCTGATCCCGCCAGTGAAGCTGGTGGTGACAATTCCGCCGCTGCCGAAGGTCGGATCGAGGTCACCGGGAGCGGCAAAGGCCGCTGTGACCAAGATCAATGCCGATAGACAAACAGCTGACAACGGTTGCCAATGCCACGTCACGATAATTTTTGATTTGCAGGCCGTTATCATCTTCGTCCTCCTATTATTCCGCTTAACGGGCGGACAAGGCCCACGTCGCTTTCGCGACCGTCCCCGAGATCAACGCCAGGATCAATACTTGGGCAGCGTTTGATCTTGACGCGGACGACGGTGTAAATATCGCTGGAACCGTCGCGGCTCGATGAAAGATAGAGAATCGAGCCATCCGGCGAGAGAGATGGCGATTGATCACTGCCGGAGGAATTGACTGCGGCTAGATTGACAGGCGGATTCCACTGCGCGGCGAGCGAAGCACGAGTAGCAACCCAAATATCCCGTCCGCCAAAGCCGCCGTCGCGATCAGATGCAAAAATCACCTCCAAACCGTCGCGTCTTATTTGCAGTCCTCTATCGTTCCAGGAGCTGTTCAATGCCGCAAAATTCGTCGCGGGATTAAATGAACCGTTCGCGTTGCGTGTGCTTTGATAGAAATCTTCGCCGCCTAGTCCGCCCGCTCGGTTACTAGTGAAATAGAGAGTTGCCAACCCGCTTGACGGATCTTCAAAATATCCGGCTCCGATCTCGCCATCGCCCGTATTAATGATCGGGCCGAGATTGACCGGCGCCGTCCAACCAAAATCGTCATTCGCATTTATTCGTGTCGTCATGTAAATGTCCGACGAGCCAAATCCACCTAGACGGGTGCTGGTGAAAAACATCGTCTTTCCGTCAAGCGAAAGCGCCGGCAGATTTTCGATCTCGTCGGTGTTAAGGGCTGTTCCCAGATTCTGCGGCACGCCCCAGGCTGATGTGAGTGTTGGGCGTTGCGATACCCAAAGGTCTTTGCTGCCCAGGGTGCCGGGAGCATCACTCGACAAATAAAGACTCAAGCCGTTTGGTGCAACACAAGCGCCACTTTCGTCGTCCGCCGAATTGACCGTCGTGCCATTATTTTGCGGCATGCTGAAGCCGGAAAAAGTTTCTTTCCCGCTTTGCGAAAATGTGAGGATCGGCAATATTGCCAAAATTGTCACAGCAGCGAGTAGTGTTAAGTTGATTTTGCTTTTCATGTTCTTTGCTCCTTTTTTCTGTCTTTTTTGCCGTTTCGGTGTAATATCCGGTCAAGCCGGACTAAACTGAATTTTGTGGAATCGCGAATAATCAATAGTGGTTCCCGCAAATGTCGTTGCTAGACTCCGGGCTTTCATTTTGATTTCTTCTTCCTTATTTTCCGGCCGCCGAAAAAAGTGTTGTTCTGGTAACAAGGCAGTGTTAGAATGCACTGCGTTCATCCGTATTTTTTACCGTTCTGGTGGCCTCTTTTCTTGCTCCGTCGGCAAAGATATCGAAATGGAACCTGCAAGTCTTTCGGTTCTTCTGAAAGATTTCTTCTGTTCTTCTTCCTAGTGGCTAAAGGTCGCTCTATGTACAAGGAAACGCAAGAGTTATACGAATTCGAAAAGTTTCGGCTGGACGTCCGTGAGCATACTCTGACGCGGAGCGACGGATCGAAAAACTATCCGCTTCCCGAAAAAGCCTTCCAAACCCTTTGTGTTTTGGTCCAAAGAAGAGGTCGTTTATTGACCAAACAGGAATTGCTGGCAGAGATCTGGCCGGATTCTTTTGTCGAGGAGAACAATCTCGACAAATGCATCCACGCCATCCGGCAGGTCCTTGGTGAAAAACCAGGTGAACAAAAATATATCGAAACAGTTCGCAAGCACGGCTATCGTTTCGTTGCGCAAGTTCACAACGTGGGAACACCGCTTGAAGGCGGGACAAGTGTTCTCGACAGCGAATTCCTGACCGAATCTGAGTCAAACCCCACCATCATTCACCCGACGCCGGTTCTTAAACCTGAACGGGCGTTCTCGAAATTAAGATCAGCGATAGTTGCCGCGGTCATTCTGCTTGCTGTCGCGATCGGTTCCGCCTACATTTTGTATCCCGCAAAAAAAGCTGCTGCTGACGATAAAACGGAATTTGCCGTCTTGCCAGTAAACCCGATAGATCCTGCGAACCGCAGCGATCTGTATGAGATAGGAATGGCTGACTCGCTCATCCATGGTCTCAACTCCGTTAATGGATTTGTTGTACGGCCGCTAAGTGCCACACGCAAATATTCAGAGCTAGGCCAGGACCCTATCGCTGCCGGGCTCGAGCAAAAGGTGGACTATGTGCTCGCGTCGAGCTACCAGATCGCGGATGGCAGGATCAAGGTCACATCACAGCTTCTCAATGTCGCCGATGGCAAGATCGAAGAGACCTATAAGATCGAAAATGAGATCACGAGTATATTTGCCGCGCAAGAGGCATTTGCCGGTTCGATCCGGAGCAAGTTGATGGCTCGTTTTGCACGCTCCTCGGTCCGCTCGCCGTCAAAACGCGAAACATCCAATGAGGAGGCCTACAATTACTATCTTCAAGGAATGGTCTTTTATGACCAGCGAAATGGGAGAAAAGCGGTCGAAGCTTTTGAGCATGCGATCACTCTGGATCCGAATTATGCACTAGCCTGGGCTGGCAAGGCCTACGCGCACCGGGTTAATTCAGGGTCTCCGCGATACTCGAAGACCGACAGCCTCGAAGAATCTCATCGATCGATCGAAGCAGCTAATAAAGCGCTGGCACTGAACCCAGAGCTTTCCGAGGGGTATAGCGCGCTCTGCGAAAATAAATATTTCTACGAATATGATTTCGCGGGGGCTGAACGCGATTGCATGCGTGCCCTGGAATTAGACCCCAATTCGCCGGTTGCGCACAATATTTATTCGACCTATCTTGCGGGGCGTGGGCGGCACGACGAAGCTATTGACAAGATGAAGACAGCTATAGACCTTGAGCCTACTTCATATTTCAATCAGAAAATGTACGCGAATATCCTCTATATTGCCCGTCGTTACGACGAAGCCGTTCCACAGTATAAACGGTTGATCGACGCAATGAGGATGATGGCTCTACCTATGAATGGCTTATCCGGACATTGGAAATGCAGGGCAACGAATCGGAAGCTTTTGAATGGTTTATGCGTTCTTCAATCAAAAGGGAAGAAGATGTCAAAACGATCCAACGCTTTAAGAACGCGTATCAAAGATCTGGCTGGCGCGGCATCCTGATCGAGAGAGAACGCACATGTGCCGGGGCCGACCCTAACTATTTCCGCTGCGCCGGCTGGAATGCCAGCTTGGGCAACAAAGATAAGGCCCTGGAGTATCTGGAGAGATCATATCGGGAACGTTCGGCTTTGATGAATATCCTTCAGGTGGAGCCCCAGCTTGATCCAATTCGCAATGATCCGCGATATCTAGATCTGGTCAGAAGATTGGAATCAAATGGGACAGGTTCGCCGTGATCCCGCGCCAAATGCGATTGGCTGAGGGTAGATCTGTGAAAAATAATAAGCTCTATAATATCTCGGCTTCGCTGATAGTGGTCTTCGCTCTATCACTTGTGTCTGCGACTGTCATTCGGGCACAATCGGGAACAACTTCTGTTAGCGGGACGGTTTTTGACCAAGAGCGAATGGTTGTAGTTGGCGCGGCAGTCACTCTTTCAAACGCGGAAAAGAACTTTTCCCGCACAGTGACCTCTAACGAAAACGGGATATTTTCCTTTCCGGTCATTCAGCCCGGAGTTTATCGTTTGGAAGTCGAGATGCGCGGCTTTAAGAAATTTGTTAACAATGAGGTTCGTACATTTGTTGATTCAGCGACGGAAATATCCGCAGTTCTGGAGGTCGGAAACATCAACGAAGTTGTCAATATGCAGAGCACCGCCGCTGAGGCGTTGCTCAATACTCAGGATGCAACGATCGGAAACCCATTTAATTCTGATCAGGTTACACAGCTTCCGACTGAAGCTCGGGATGTAATCAATCTTCTTACCCTTCAACCTGGCGTGACCCGATTCGGCTATGTCGCCGGCGGCCGAAGCGATCAGGCAAATATTACGCTTGATGGGGTAGATATCAATGAAGCACAGACGAACAACATTTTTGAGCCCGTCCTGCGTTTGAATGCAGAGGCGATCGAGGAATTTCGCGTAACGACAAGCAACCCCAATGCGTCGCAGGGACGTTCGTCGGGCGCGGAGATCTCGCTCGTTACAAAAGGCGGGACAAACCAATTGCGCGGTGCCCTTTTTCTAACCGGACGCAGAACGGGATGGACGGCGAATGATTTTTTTAACAACAAAGCCGGAGTTGAAAGGCCAAAATTTGACCGCGATGTCTTCGGCGGTGCGATCGGCGGCCCGGTTTGGAAAGATCGCGTTTTCTTTTTTTACAGCTACGAGGGCGAGCGGACAACGCAGGGCCAAACGGTAGTCCGCGTTGTGCCGCTGCCCATTTTTGGGCAGGGACTGGTTCGATTTAGCAACACGAATGGAGAGATCGATTCTCTAAGCTGCGCCGATATAAATATGGTGTTTCCGAATACCCACGGATGTAACCCGATGGCCCTGTCGATCTTTGCCGACGCCGCTTTGCGATATCCGGCTAACAGTTTCGACGTGGGCGACAGCACCGCATCAGCCCTTAAGAACACCGCTGGCTTTCGCTTTAACGCTAATAACGAGTTCAAAAAAAATTCACAGGTCCTTCGGCTGGATGCCAACTTGTCTTTTCGTCAACAGGTATTTTTTCGTTTCAATTATATCGACGATACCGCCACGTCAGCTCCGCAATTTCCCGACACTCCTACACCGTCCGTTTGGCGGCATCCGTATGGGTTTGCCGTCGGCCATAACTGGACAATTTCCAGTCGTTCCGTCAACAGTTTCCGATTCGGCTTGACCCGGGATGCTTTTTCGAATCAAGGTGATTCCTCAGAAAATTCTTTTTATTTTGGCGGCGTTTATATTCCGCGTACATTCCAACGAAGCTTGGAGCGGGTCACCCCCTTTCACAACATTACAGACGACATTTCATGGATCTGGCGCAGCCACACTTTTCAGATCGGCACGAACATCAGCCTGGTCCGTAACCGGCAAGAGGATTTTGCGAGTGCTTATGATTACGCGGCGACCGAACCCGGATACTATGCGATCGGCTCGGTCGTCGGCATGATAAATACATATCTGGGTCAAGCAAATCGTTATGGGGTCGACCCCGACCGTCAGACCGATGTTCTCAGGGCCGTGACGGCAGCCGTAGGGCGACTGAACTCATATGGAGCCAATTACACCTTTTCTCACGATGGGTTGCGGCAGAGCGCCGGTACCCCGATCGATCGCGATTTCAGGAACGAGGAATACGATCTTTATGTACAGGATATTTGGAAAGTCCGGCCCAATTTGACTATAACCGCGGGACTGCGTTACGGCCTGAGTCGTCCCGTTTATGAAGCGAATGGCTATGAGACCAGGCCGGCTATCGGTCTCAGCGATTACTTCGAACGCCGGGCGGCGGGGGCAGCGAACAGCACGCCCTATAACGAGCCTATCGTCATAGACCTTTCGGGCCCTGCAAACGGAAAGCCGCCGCTCTATAACTGGGACAAGAATAATTTTCAGCCGCGGGTCGCGGCTGCATGGTCGCCCAATTTCGGAGAGGGCCGCATGGGCTGGCTGTTTGGGCGAAACAACGAATCCGTGATCCGCGGCGGTTTTGCTGTGACCAATGATCATTTCGGGCAGCAAATGGCTGCAAGTTTTGATTACAATAATCTCCTTGGCTTTGTTTCGACTAGCGAGATCCGAGCTAATAAGTACAATTTGACCACTCGCATCGCACCGCTTTTTACTGGATACGGGCAGTCGATCCGAAACTTGCCAAACATCATACCCCCGGCCGGCAACCTGACGTTCCCCCGTCAAGCCCCGATCTTAGATTTTGCTTCTCCTATTGAAGGCGGATTGGACGCGGACCTTGTCTCGCCCATAAATTACAGCTGGAGTTTGACGTACGAACGTACTTTGCGGGGAAGCTTGATAGTCTCCGCTTCATACATCGGGCGAAAGGCTCGTAACCTGCTGCAGCTACGGGACGCCGCCGCAATTGCTAATTTTGTTGATCCCCAGTCGGGGATGGATTGGTACACGGCGGCGACGCAGTTAGAAGTTTTGCGCCAGCAGGGCACGCCCGTTTCGCAGATACAGCAGATCCCTTATTTTGCCAACTTGTTTCCGGCAGATCTGATCTCACTTTTGAACGTGTCGCTTCAAACAAACTGTTCCACGAATTACAACCAAACACAGGCAGTTTATGCGATAGTTGCTGGGGCCGATAACTGTGCAGGCACTGATTGGACAACGGCGCAACTAACTTTATCGACACTATCTACCCTGTTTCCAGGTGAACATATCTTTTCTCAACCGCAATATGGTTATTACGCCGCCTGGAGCACGATCGGACGTTCCGATTACCAGGGCATGGCGATCACCGTTCGCCAGCGGCTGGGCAGGCGGCTCACGATGGATTTTAACTACACTCTCTCAAAGTCAATGGACGACGGTTCGGCGCAGCAGACCGCGTCTGTTTTCGGCCGGTCCGGGTTTATCATAAATCCGTTTCGGCAAGGGGATCTGTACGCTGCTTCCGATTTCGACATGCGGCATATTGTTAACACCAATGCGATCTACCAACTTCCGGTTGGCCGCGGTGAAGCCGTCCTCGGAAAAGCCGGCAAACTTACAAATCTTTTCGTCGGCGGTTGGCAACTGGCTGGGATCTTTCGATATAACTCTGGGCTTCCCGTATCAGCGCCGCGAGAAGGTTCTACTTATACAACTAACTGGCTGATCCAGAGTTATGCAACCCGAACCCGAGACATCAAGACCTGTCCGACCCGTGGAGGCGGTCTGTTTGGCTGCAATCCGGACGAAGCCTATCGAAGCTTCCGCCGGCCATATCCCGGAGAGTCTGGTGAACGCAATGTTTTTCGGCTGCCGGGTTATTGGGCGTTCGATCTTGGTCTCGGTAAGAGCTTTGGCTTGAGAAAGGAAGGACATAAACTTCAATTCCGGTGGGAGGTTTTTAATGTTACGAACACCCAAAAAATGGGAGGCCTCACCAATACCAACTATGTGATCGACGGTGACCCGCAAACCGCAACTGCGGCTCCAGAGAACTGGGCCAATTTCAGGTCGATCCAAGGCACTCCGCGAAGCATGCAATTCGTTTTGCGGTATTCATTTTAGGAATTCGCAAATACCTGTTATCCGACATCCTGTCGGGTGACTCCTTCGATCTCAAGGACCAGGTCGGCGCCGTAGGCTTTTGCCGGGGTTTGATAGCCGGGCGTGAAATTACCGGAAAGGATCTTTTCAGCGATGTTTAATGAAGCGATCGCCGTCATGGTATAGCCCTCGGGACCCTGGAGGCGGGATTCGACTCGGTTGCCGTTGAGGTCGCTGGCTTCGCCCCAAAGCAGGGTCTTGCCCTTTGCACGTTCCTCATCAGAAGGGCCGCCTGCCGGAATTTGTTTTTGCAGGTAATCCTGGAGCGGTTTGGTCGCGAGCAGCCAGCCGAGATACCGGCTAAGTTTCATCATCTTCAGATTGGACGGCGGGACGACGGTAAAGACTTCGATGTTCGGGATCTTGGTGGAGTACCAGGCGGTTGCAACGTCCCCCCAGGGGATCGTGACGCCTGTCTTCGTGACCTCGCCAAAATCTATCTCACGTTCTTTCCATGCTGCCGGAACGTTTATTATCTTGCCGTCTTTGCGGATCGCTCCGCCTTTGCCAACATTCATCGTCATCGTCGCCTGCGTTCCGTGCGAAAGCCGACCCATACCGTAGAAGGCAAGCGATAAATGCGTCGCCGTTGGCAGCCGGTCTTTAAGGTGCTTTGCGAGGCAGTCACTTGGGACCACATCAAACCCAACACCGGGCATGATCATTATCCCAGCGTCCTTGGCTTTTTGGTCGCGGGCAGCCATTGCCTCAAAAACTGCGATCTCACCTGTGATATCCGTGTAATGCTTCTTATTCCGAAGGCAGGCCTCGACCATCGGCTTTGACGTAAGTGAGAATGGGCCTGCCGAGTGCATAACCATATCTGACTTCCTGTAGGGCGGCGTCGAGTCGGCCGGTCTCCTCCAGTGAGAAAACGCGATATTCAAGGTGGTGCTTTTTAGCGAGAGCCTCGATCTGGATCGCGTTTCTGCCGGCAAGTACAGGCTTCATGCCGCGCTCGACCGCAAAGCGTGTGATCAACTCGCCGGTGTACCCGTTTGCTCCATAGATCAAAAATGTGCCAGCCATATTGACTATTCTAAAACAGTTGCAGCTCCAAGTCCTGTGTCGCACTGAGCTTTTGCAGAAACGCGCCGCGGTCGATCTCTTTGGCTCCCAATAATTTCAGATGCGGCGTCATCACCTGAGTGTCGAGCCATGTCGATCCTCGGGTGCGAAGATAATCGATCAGGAAAAGGAGTGCAAGTTTTGACGCATTTGGTTCCCTAAAGAACATACTTTCGCCGCAGAACACTCCGCCGGCATCGACCCCGTAAAGCCCGCCGACAAGATCTCCCTGGTCATTCCAAACCTCTACGCTGTGGGCCATTCCCTCATCATGAAGTTCAGAAAAGATCTGTTCAAACTCAGTTGTTATCCATGTTCCCCGTTGGCCGGGCCTATAGGACCGAGAACACTCGTGAATTACGGTCCGAAAATCTTTGTCGATGGTAAATGTGAATTGAGATCTGCGCCGGGCCCGCAGCAGGCTCCGCGGGATTTTGAGGTCCTCGAATTCCAGGATCGCCCGGTCCTCAGGACAATGCCACGGCAGCGGTATCCCATCAGTATTCCAGGGGAAGATGCCTTTCAGATATGCTTCCCTCACATTTCCGATCGTCAGAGGCGTACCGAAGGAAATAACATCGTGCGAGCGATAAAGGTATGGCCCGATCGCTACCCACTCGGGATATCTAAAGGTCCGCGGATCTGGAAATGCTTGTGATGGCATAGTTTAAGTTTTACCACAGCGGCACAAAGTGCACAGAGAAGCTCTAGATAGTTGACTAAAAATGTAAACCTCTTTGTGCTCTCTTTGGTTTAGTTGGCGAACCATGATCAAACCAGCTTTAGCTTCCATTTGCCCCGCTTGAACATTATGCCGCTTGCTATCGCCAGCAACGAGAATGCCAGTGTTATCGCCCAGAATACTCCTTCGGGGCCCCAACCGAAATAGTATGCAAGTGTGTAAGCAAGAGGGATCTCAAACACCCAAAAGACAAGAATATTCAGATATGTCGGCGTCCAGGTGTCGCCGGCACCGTTAAAGGCTGTTTCAAGAACCATCCCAAGGCCATAAAATGCGAACCCGAAGGCAATGATATGCAGCGCTGAGGTTCCGTAATTGAGCACTTCGCTCTCCGCTGTGAAAAATCCAATTATCGGATGCGAGAGGAACAGAAAGATCAGGCCGACGAGGAAATAGAAGGCCGCGTTAAAACCAGCCGCTTTCCATACTGCTGCCGACGCCCGATCGGGTTGTTCCGCCCCGAGGTTTTGGCCGACCATGGTTGCGGCGGCGTTGCTTAATCCGAGCGCCGGCAGCAACGCAAACATGACTACACGCAGGGCAATGACATAACCCGCGATCGCCACTTCCCCGAACCCGGCGATGATCGGCATGAGGGCAGTCCAACTGGCGGTTGCAACCAAAAGCTGAAAGACGGCCGTTGACGATAGTTTGATCAATTTCCATAAAAGACTGGGATCAAAACGCCAACTATCACGACTGATGTGAATGCGGCCGCCCGGGCGGAAAAGGTACCAGGCGGCAAATAGTACGCCGCAGCTCCGTCCAATGGTCGTCCCGACGGCTGCACCGGTTACTCCTAGTTCAGGAAAAAATCCGACTCCAAAGATAAAACAAGGCGAAAGGACTATATTGAGGCCGTTGGCGAAGATCAGGACACGCATCGCGATCGCAGCGTCACCCGCACCACGAAACACAGCGTTGAGCAGAAATATGAACACCACAGCGGCATTTCCGCCGAGCATGATACGCATAAAACGCGAACCTTCCGCAATGATCTCAGGCTGCCCGCCCAATAGCGTCAGTATCCAAGGCGCGAAAATAATCCCGATCGTGCTTATGAATAATGAGATGATGATCCCGACATATATGACATGCGCAGCCGAACGCGCCGCACCGGCCTCGTCCTTTTCGCCGGTGCGCCTGGCAACAGTCGCCGTGGCGCCGACCGCGAGTCCGAAGGCCACCGCGTAGATCAACGCCATTACCGACTCAGTAAGGCCTACGATAGCAACCGCCCCGGCTCCGAGCTTGGCTACGAAAAATATATCGACGACTGCGAATAAGCTCTCCATGCTCATTTCGAGGATCATCGGAACAGCCAGGAGAAATATCGCGAGGCCGATCGGCCCCTGCGTAAAGTCACGGCTCGAACCGCGGATGGCCTCGCGCAGAACCGCCAGGAATGAATTGTCGAAAGCTTCCACAGAGGAAGTTTCAATATTAAGAGACATGTGATGCCAGCCTTCCAGTTTACGGTGAAAATTTATGGGGTGTACTGAGGTCTAGCGCAAAAATTCGCGCACGCTTCAGTGTGACTTGTCGGTGGAGTATTAGAGGGTGGCCGGCTTCATAGTTTTTTGAATATAGCATAGAGATCTCAATTTTCACAAAATGGTGCTAGTCGACAGAGAAATTAAAACTCGGTCGATAATGTATAATCGCTGACTATGTTCAAACTGATATTGGATGGTGACATGTATCTGGGCATGATCGAACCAAGGCATGCCGGGGAACTTAACGCTCTTGTCGCGGGCAGCTACGAACATATTCGCGAGTGGTCGAACTGGCTAAAGAGTAAAGATCGTCCCATTGAACAAACGGCGGAATGGATCGTGAAAAACCAGCTACGTTACGCCACGGGGGATGGTTATGAGATCGGTATCTGGCACCGGGGCGCGATGGCTGGCCAGATCGGCTATAACTACTTTAATAAGGAAAATCGAAGTACAGAGATCGGTTATTGGCTCGGTGAGTCCTCGCAGGGTAACGGCCTTATCACTCGAGCGTGCACAGCTCTGATCGACCATGCTTTTGCCGAGTTAGATATCAACCGCATAGAGATACGCTGTGGAACAGAAAATCTCAAGAGCCGCAAGATCCCGGAAAAACTCGGTTTTTCATTCGAAGGTATCGCGTCAGGCACGGTCTCCACCATCGTTTGATCGACCTTGCCATTTATGCAATGCTCGCTGACGAGCGGTCTTAAGATCAGAGGCTTAAGATAATCCTATACCGCCCCCGTGCTGGTTCCTAGTTCCCGATAGTCTATTTTATGACCAGTCCGATACGTTTCCAGATAAAACTCATGGCAAATCGTTACGAGGAACTGAACTTATGCGTTAGTTCGGGCTGAATTTGGAGATTATCAATATGAAATGGTCCCCGAAAAATACCAAAGATGTCGTTGTCGTGGTCTCGTTTCTCTCATAACGGGATTCCGTTTACATATACAAACGCTCAATGACTGAGTGACGCTTCATCCACAGTTGCAGCAATACGCAACGATGCGTTCCCGCAGGGCACC
>CAWIDZ010000002.1:0-674005 GCA_963834975.1 Blastocatellia bacterium | reverse complement strand
CGTCTATTTAAAAGGCAAAAGTAAACTCTTACCTGACTCTTTCCGGATCATATCCGGCAGTTAGCTCAAGCAGCTATAAGCTTGCTTAGTTACTTAAATTAGTTCTATTCCACGAGAATTGAGACTTTGCTGTAGCGTGGCATAATAGAAATGATCAAATTCGCCAGCGGCCTGAGATGGACGCCTTTACGCAACAATCCCTGTTTCAATTCTCAAACATCTGCTTTACATGCCCCTAAAGGAACCGCTCAGCAAAACAGACCGTAAAAGTCCGAAACTTCAGATTATCTAAATTAGAGGGTTCGTTGTCAAGCCGCTTTTTGCACAAATCGTGATTTATTTGTAAACTCTCTCTTTTCGCATTCCGGGCCTGATTTTCGGCCGGGGTGCAAGTGAATAAATATAATGAGCAATCTTGAAACATACCTTTCTAAATTTACCGGCAGCGACTGGCTTGCCGCCGTTGCCGAACTACTTCCCGCCTGCATCCACGAGGTCGACCGCGAGGCCATACAGATATGGTTCCGCTTTTACCCGCTTGATCTGAAGCATTTCATCGAAACGGCCCCTGATCGCGACGAGGCAATTCGTGGTTTGGCAATGCAGGGCGATTTTGAACTTAAGAACCAGATCGACACTTCACATCATTTCCTATACGGCCATCGCCACTGGAAAACGGTCAAAGCGGCGATCGAGGCCGAGGCGGTTGTTTTTACAGACCAGACGCCTGAACTGGTCGAGGAGATCAAGCAGATCGGCATTCTGGTCGCCGAAAAACTAAAGATCGAACGCCAAATGGTAAATGCCATGGTCGCGATCGGCCTCGCCACTCTGAATCAGGTCGGCCTCGAGGCGTTCAAAGCCGCACCCGGTGAACCGGCAAAACCAACCGGAATAATGACAAAATCACCAAATGCCGTTATGGCCAGCCGTGAAAAGGACGACTCTCAGGGATTATTTGGTTTTCTGAAAACCGTCAATAAAAAATTCTCGGTAAATTATTCGAACGGGCGGATCAACGGCAAGTTTGACATTATCAATGAGCAGGAGATCGCCGGAGCCTCGGCTAATGACCGGTCAAAGGATTGGAAACAAGAAGACGAACGCTGCTGGGAAGGCGTCGTGCCGGTCGAATGCCTCTCGGCAAGCTGCGGCACCTGCTGGGTCGGCGTCCTCGGCGGCCGCGAAAAACTCTCGCCGGTCAAACGCCTCGAACGCCGTTCAATGAAAGTATTTGGCTACAACCAACCCGACGAAGACACCCCATTCCTTCGCCTAGCCTGCCAGGCCAAAGCCACCGGAAACGCAACCATCGTCATCCCACCCTGGAACGGCGTATTTGGCAAAAAAGTTTACGGAAACGTCGAGGACCTCGAACTAGAACCCGTAACCACCTCAGCCAAAGCCCTCCGCGAAGCCGTCGCCTCGGCCACGGCTAAGGAATAACGCCCTGACGAGTTTTTCGCCGACGTCATTGATCTAGGACTGACGGACATCATCGCCGTGTCCTCTGTGTCTCCGTGGTGATTAGTCCCCGCTTAGAGTTTCAGCGGGCACAATTTAACCGGCACAAATGAAAGGCATCAGTCCTGGCCGCCGTTCCGCCTGCTGCTCCCAACCGTCCCGCCGTACTCCTTACGCGTCTAAAGCCCGCAGAGCGGGCGACAGAATTTAGCCCCAGGTGCAGGCTTTGCGGAACCTGGGGTACAGGGCCCCAAAAACGACCGCCGCTTCAGCTGCGACAGAGCAGTCGACGCGGCTTTGACTGTGCCTTCGATCATGGAGCGGGCTGTTAGTCGATCGTGCTTGCTTTCGAGAGCACTTGCATCCCGCTACGGTAAACACGGATCCTGATGTCATGGCGCTCGTCGTGACTGTCGGTCGGCGGAAACCTGAACGTGACGTAATAACGAGAACGCATATCGGCAACGATGTTTGAAACTGCTTTCGCATCCCACTTTCTGCCACCTGAAAGGGCAAGGAGATCGTTGAGGTAATTAACGCCTCGTTCGTACTCCGCCTTGGAATTAAGCGTCTTTGGGAAAAGACCCGCTAGAGGCGGCAAAACTTTTGCGGACATATCCTGAATGGTGTCCAGGTAGAACACAGATACAACCAGATTTCCCCTTTCCGCTTCGGCCAGCGATTCGGAATAGCTGTGTCTCGAAGTTGTGTCGACCCCATCTGTCACTAATACAACTGTAGCCGGATGAAGAAGATCTCGGCTCATCTCACTTACCTTTGTCACCGCATCATAAAAAGACGTTCCGGCTGTAGTACGTATTTTCTCGATGGCTTTGATGGCGTGCGGGCGGTCCTGCGAGCGTTCAAGCCCGATCTTTACCTTGTCGCCGATTCCGACAACCGTCACTCTATCGTCAGGACCTAATTGCGAGACGATGTTTTGAGCCAATTCCTTTGTTGCTTTCAGCCGGGCATCCCCAGAAGGGCTGGCATCCAACAGCAGAATTAAGTCGAGCGGTTCCATGCCCGCTCGCACCGACGTGATTTCGGCATTATTTCCATCGATCAAAACACTAATGTCCTTTTTTTCGAGGCCCGCCACCGGCCTGCCCTTTTTGTCATAGACCGCAACGGCCAGGGTAAGAGCAGACCCGTTATGACCCGCACCATCGATGGCCGGTTGCGGCTTCCGTTTGGTATTTTTAGCGTCCTTTTCAGACTCTTGTCTGGGGGAATAAGGCCGGGACTCAGAATAGACGCCGGGATCAGGAGCAGTCCCCGGGGTCGCCTCCTGGCTTATGCCGGGTAAGGAACAGAGCACTACCAGGATCAATATTCTTAATACATCCCGCATATCATTTCATTTTACTGATCCGGCACAAAAACTGTCTACTCCTAAAACAATGAGGGTCTCAAAGTCCGACACTCCAGGTCGATCTCAGATGATGGCAGCCGAACCCCGAAGATATCGGCCATCCGTGCGTCGGCGGGGTGCCATGAGATCACAATGCCACTTTTGTCCCGTTCATACCGGTATTGATCGGGCCGGTGACCAATTTATCATTTAGGTCGTAAAACCGGCCGACAGCGTCGCCGGTAAAACGGCCGCCATCCACATTGAGCGTGAATGAGATCTCGCCGCGGGCGACGAATTGGCGTGTGGCCCTATCAGCGGTGATCTCCACGAATTTACCAACGACTTTACCGCGCGCATTTCCCAAACACCCATTCCGTCGCTGTCGCTGGTGTTGGCGTCACCCGCGTCAGGATTAGCCTGTTCCATCGTCCCGTCCTGGTGAAACGTGACCATGTGATACTTGAACGGCGGATCAGGAAAGGTGACGAACCACACACCCACGACCTGCTTGCCCGCTGCGGCCGATGACTGGATATAGACGAACATTCCCGTCAAAACAGCCGCGATCGCTAAAGCTATGATTAGTAAAGATCGGTTTAACATATGTAAGTGATTGTCCACAACATCGGCATTTCTGCAATCGCCGGACGCATTTCCTTTCCCCTCCAAAGCCCGCCGAGCGGGCGACAGAATTTAGCCCCGGGTGCAGGCTCTGCGGAACCTGGGGTACAGGAGCCGAACCAAACCACCGCCGCGTCGGCGCGACAGAGCAGCCGACGCGGCTTAACGACTAACTGCATTCAAAACGGCAACGCGGAGGCCCTTTCATTAAGATACCCAGGTGCAAGCTTGAATCTTCCCGTGGATCTTGGTCCATTTTCCGTCTTTTTTCTGCAGGACATGATAGGTGCCAAAGCCGCAGAGACTGCCGCATGAATTTCCCATATAAACGATGGCAATGGTCTTATCGACGTTAAATCCAACAGCCGATAGCTCGGTGATACCATTTGAATTCGGATATTGCTTATAGAACTCTGCCCAACTGCCAGGTACGCCCTTGAAGAAACCGTTGAAGACCGACAAAGGAACCAGTTCGAAAGGTGATTCGGTTTCGAATTTCTTTTTCAACAGCCACTTCGTCTTGTTAACAGTTCGGTAGGCCGCTATGATGGGCGCGTAAACGGCTTCTTCGCCCTTTGCCGGGGCGAGACACTTTTCAGATGCCTGTCCGCCGTTTGGAAAGTCCCCGGTCTCCGTCCGGATCACCAACGTCCTTGCGGTATTACCTTCTATGAGCGTCGAATACACCGCATAGGCCTCAGGAACATCGTATGCAGAGGCCCCGTCCTGTCCAGCAACGATCTGGGGAAAGCAAGCAGCGATCACGACCAACATAAGCGAGAATTTCATAGTTTTAACAGCAAGGTTGCATTTAAGAATTGCAAGATCTCTGGCCCGACCTGTCACTTTCATAAAGCCTATTCTTGTTTCAGTCGTTGAATATCAGCGGTCAATTCCTTGATCTCGTCGTCGAGCCAGGTAATTTCGAGACGTTTTAGGGACTTGGTGAGGACGAGTGCCTTTTCGAATGACGCAATGGCTTCGGCTTTTTTGCCGATCCTTTCGTAGCCTTTGCCTAGCGCCTTCAGCGCGGCGAACTGTCCATAGTTGCTCTTTTGTTTTGTTTCCCAAGCAAGGCGATTAAGCAGGGCGTCGATACCGGCAGCATTCTCACCCAAGGTAAAGTGCAATGCTGAGATGCGTTCGAGTATCCCGCTCTCATCATCTCTTACATCCTTATTTGAAGAGCTGCGAACCAATGCTAGCTCCTGGTTACTGTAACGGAGAGCATCCGCCGGGTTATCCAATGTCGCACTAGCGTTCGCCAGCTCTGAAAGGATCTCCCGCTGGGCATGGGCATTTTTTAGCGTGCGGAACAACGGAAGAGCCATTTCGTAGTTCTCGCGGGCTAGCTGATAGCGTCTTGAATCTCGATAAATGTCGCCGATCTGATACAGCACCCATGCCTCACCCAACATTTCGTTTGTCGCGCGTCGCATCGATAGCTCCGCCAAAAACGCATTCAGAGCGTTCTCACAAGTCTCGCCGCCGAGAAATACGCCACCGCTGCCTGCTGTTCCGGGGTTGTTTCCTCCGAGGCCCTGCATCGTTTTGACCGCTTGAACCTGACGGACGGAACACGTAAGAGTTGACATTGGACGAAGCGTGATCTCCACAGGCATCTTATTTCGGGCCTTTAACTCGCGCTCTGCCTGTTCCCACACCTCTTGTTTGTCATCGTTTAGGAATTTTTGAAGCACCTCGGTGGCTGCGTCATTCTTTTCGCTTACCAAACGTTGGACGACGCGAAGCCGAACGAACCAATATGGATCATCCTGCATGCTAAGAAGCAGGGGCAGAGCTTGCCCATTATGTGAGGCGCTGAGGGCGTCTGCGAGATCCAGCCGGACATTGTCCGACCGACTTTTCATAGCGGATCTCAATCCGGCCCAGGCTTCCAGCGTATCGAAGGCCACTAGTATCAGCGGAGTTCGCGCGAATCTATGAAATCCATCCGCATTTGGGTCCTGTGAATATACGTCGACCGCTTTGATCCAATACTCGATAGTTCGCGGGTCTCTGATAAACCCCAGCAATTGCACATAAGTGCGTGCATCATCACGGTTTGTCTCACTGAGCATCAGGTTCCCTGTGGCGCGGATGATATCGCCCAGGCGATCATTGTCTGTTTTGACGAGCGTCAGTTTGGTCGTCGCCTTTACGGTTATTGAAGGTGTCTTACCCGCCATGCTCTCTTTGAGCGACGGCTCCTTTCCGGCGATACCCAAGGTCCGCATAACTGTTACGGTATAAGTGCCTGGCTCTTCGAACGTCGCCCAGTGCGGGACAAATAACCTGCGAACGTAGCTGCCGTCAACGGGAACAGTCTGCATCCCATATAGTCCTCCCATCGACATTGTCACCTTTGGCTGCGGAACCGATTTGCCATCGTCACGAACAACCGTGACGCTATAACTCTCAGGGCGTCCGATGTTGTTTCTGTAGTCGCCGCCATCGCCAAATGAAAGGCGTGTCTCGGAGAGGTTTTTGACCTCAAATGATAAAAAGGTCGTTTCGCCGAGCATGATCGTCGGCTTGTCCGCCTTGAGGCTTACCGAGAAATCGTGCCCGTCGATCGTTTTGTAATTTTGACCGAGGGCCGCTAACGGAATGAGCCCGATAACGAACAAACAAGCGATGGCAAGAATGGGGAACTTCATAACGGGAAGCGTCGATCACACGAATCATAGCATGCCGGTCGACAACTTTTGAATATTTAATGCTGGTCGAACCGGTCGCGACCTTTAGGCCGCGATCAAAGCGAGAGCATGAAACTATGGCAAGCAGCAAGACCAGTATCAGGAGTGAACGACGTTCAGGCCCGAAAATCTACAATTTTTGAATCAATTCAGACCTCTGATCTTATGTCCAGTCGACCTCCCTGCATGTCAAAAACCGGCTCTCCTCAAATGGAATAGACGTTTAAATGAGTTTGCAACTTCGGTTACAATCTTTACGGAGATAAATTATGTCAGAAGTTGTCCTAATATTGCCTGATGAGCTTGCGACCGAAGCAAAAGAGATGGGGTTGTTCAAGCCTTTGCTAGCCACTTCTTTATTCAAAGCTGAAATTCGCCGGAGAAAAGCAAATAGGCTTTTCGACGCGGCGGATCGATTGGCGGACGTTGGCGAACCGATGTCCGAAGCCGAGGTGACGGCGGAGGTTAAAGCCACGCGCCCGTAGGGACGGCTGGGTCTTTATTCGTTTTCAGTCTAAGCTGCACACTTCTATCGTCCTTCGAGGTTTTTCAAGTACCGTAAATGGCATGGGTTCGGATCTCAGATCTTTGGTCCAAAGATAACCGGAGGCTCTCATCCGATCCCGATATTCCGCTCTTAGTTGCGGGTTGAAAGTCCAGGTCGAGATTTCGACTTCAAATGTGTATTTTCCCGGCCGAAGGTAATCAGACGAGTCCGGCGTACCGTCATAAAGATCAAGAGTGAAGCTATCTTGTATCCTGTATACGCCTCCCTTTTGGATAACTTCAAAATCACTCTTTGCAGGCAAAGCGTCAAATCTGAATGCACCCATATCGAATAACGACGACTTCACCTCGTATACGATCTCTTTCGTTGAGGCATCACGGACCGTGTACGTCCATACAACCGGGTAATGCCTTGGCTTCTCAAGCAGGACGGGCATGTTCCCAACATTTTCATATGAATACAACACATTCAACTGCATCTTGTCTGACAGGCAGTACTCGACGTTCTGGCTGATCAGACCGAGTCTCAGTTGCGATTCATTTGAGGCTCCGACCGAAGCCTGAGAATAGACGACTGAAGTGGCCGATCCGAAAAGTACCACCATCATTAAGAGCAGTGAGTTTCTCACGAAATTTACCCTAATATTACATCGTAACGAGTTCCAAATTGAGATCGGAACAAATTGCATCACACTTGCCATTTAAGAGCCTGATCAAAAAGCTCGTGTCGAGCCAACTCAGTGGCCACGGCCGTCAAAAAAAAGGCGAGAACATTACAGTTTTGCCAGTGTGACCTCGTCTTCCTTGTGACATTTCCTGCGTCTCGCCTCGCACCTATAACGTTAACGTCATAAAATTGTACAACTGGATCAGGGACATGGGAATCGCAGAAGAGCTTCTGACCCGGTTCATTGTTTTGATTTCCAGGTAAAGTTGTTATGTGGCTCCTGATTTTCGTAGGGTCTGAGTAATGTTTCAGAAACTAGGCAGCATAATTTGTTTGTTCGTTGTTTTCGCAACCTCTGGCTGCGTATTAGACGGCTTTCCTTTTCGGCGAGAGATCCGCGAAGCAAGACATATCTCAAACTTTACTGCTAGTGGCGATCAGATCTATTTTGGTGCCGGATATAAACTCTACAGTCTTGATCCGCTTTCGCAATCAATTGAGACCATCTATACAACTGACCGGATCAGAGTCGAGCAACCCATAATTGCTGACGGAGAAGCATATTTTGGCGGTCTTTCATACGCTGACGAGAGAGGCCACTTTGGTGAGAAGCAGGGTTTCTTCGCGGTTGATCTGCTAACCCGCAGAAAATTGTGGAAGTTTCCTTTAGGAGTTGGCGGTTATGGCACCTACGGGACGTACCCCGTTCTTGCCGGTGATCGAATACTTGTGTGTGCGAGACAACATCTTCACTTGCTGGATCGCAAAAGCGGTAAAGAAATATGGAGTCTGGATAATTGGTTCGGCCAAGACAGTGACGGCGTTACGGTGCCTTACGTTTATCAAGATTTCGTTTACTTCAAAATCCACGAAGAGTTTTTTACCGGAAATGGCTCAAATGATGGAAATTGGGCAAAAGTCGCACTTGATAGTGGCAGCAGGTTTGCTGTTCTTCCGATCGCGGAAAGGCCGGGCACTTATCACGATAATAACGGAAATGCGATCGGCATATTAGCGGATGGCGTTATATACGGAGCAACCCGCTACGATCAAGACTCATGGCCCGCGAGCCGCTTTGGCGCACTCGATCTTGAAACAGAGAAAATTGCCTGGGAAGTGCAAGGAAGCAATATCCGGACTCAACCTGCAATATCAGGCAGGCTTGTCTTCACGGTCGGAGAGAATTCTATCCGAGCTCTCGACAGAAGTACAGGCAATGTTGTTTGGACCGAACCACTTGGTGAAATAGCTCAAACGAACATCGATCGCTCTCAAGACAGATGGGGATGGGATTATGAGAATGAATCGTCATGGCGGTTTGCAGCAACGAGCGAGGTGGTAGTCGCTCAGGGCTCACAAGGCATCATTGCCCGGAGATCCGACAACGGTAGATTTCTGTGGCTCGTTAAAACCGAGTCAGAAAGGGGTGATGCCGACCCATTGATATTTCGGCAGATGGTGATCGTCAGTTCGGTTAAAGATTGTTCTATCTTCGGTCTTGATCTAAAGACTGGGCAAGAGTTATGGCACGCTAGGGCCCCTGATTGTAGGTATCATTACTTTATGGATGATTGATAATCAGCCGACATAGTGCATGGATCCGGACGGTTTTTCAGCCTCGTTCACGAGGCTTTCCCGAAGGGCAAATAGACACGGCGTTTACGACATGAAAAGTTATGGGAACGGTTCGATAGGGCATTTTTGACGTCCTTACATCGAGAAGGCTTTGGCGATCTTAAGTGATGGCTAAAGCCCAAACCGATAAGGACGTTGAAACGCCCTTTATTGTTCTTTGGCCTAACACACCACGTCGTAAACAACGTGGCTATTTGCCGCGAAACGCGGTAAGACGGCTGAAGCCGCCTGCGATAGGTTCTCGGAAGGTCGCACTCTGCCGCAGGAATTCTGCAGCATATTGGGAGAATCCGAGTAGTGTAAACTCACAATCACGCCAAATAAGCGGTCTGTTATCCGCCGGGAACAACCTCCCTCACCATTTTTCTAT
Source organism: Blastocatellia bacterium (assembly GCA_963834975.1). Classification (GTDB taxonomy): domain Bacteria; phylum Acidobacteriota; class Blastocatellia; order Pyrinomonadales; family Pyrinomonadaceae; genus OLB17. The sequence continues at coordinate 664,685 of CAWIDZ010000002.1, read as the reverse complement.
CTCGCTTATAACCCATTCGCCGTTGATGTGATCCAGAGTGTATATGTATAGATCGATGTGCTCGATAACATTTTCCTTGTCACTGTTTATATCTGGAAAAGAAGCCCGGGAAATGACCCAGCTAAAATATTTAGCCCTTTTCTGCTGTCGCCAGGAGAAGCCGTATTTAGCCTCGAGAAATGTTATGTTTTTCGCAGTCTCAGCAAGTCTGGCTATCAGATCATCTCGACTCAACGAAGAATTTTCAAGAGGGGTTTTTAACACAATGGACGGAGCAAGAGAACGTTTGAGTGCCGACTCTTCCTTTTCTAACAATGCGTTGTGAAACCTATTAACGGTTTGATGAATACGTGCGTCATCATCTGAACCAAGAGAAAACCAAGAATATAAAAAGACTAAGCCGACCCCCAAAATTCCAACCGTCAGAATGGCGAGTTTAGAATTTCTTTTGTCGACCGTTCTTGAAAAACGGGATCTCGTAAAAAACATCGACGTTTTCTTAACATTCCTCGCGGTTTGTAACGCTATCATTGTGATCCGGCCTTCTACCGTAACCACAACCGACCACAGCCCTGCGGTGACGCACTTCCGGGAATCGGCTGATCGTCGCGAGCCGGGTCGCCCGTTTAATTGATCACCGGAAGAAGCCGCCCACCAAGGACACTCACTAACCTCGAGGGCGTTTGTTTCAAAACTTAATAAAAGTTCGGGCTAGTGTTGTGTACTAATTCATACCGACATACCTGTGTGGTATGTGTTGAGATGGCATATACAGGGAGAATATTATGGCACAGAACAACACAGCAAAATCACCATCGGGTAATCCGCCGAATGTCGACAATACCGGGCTGCCGCGTGGGCCGAACCTTTCGGATATCGGACATACGGGCCCTAAAACCGGCGACGAAGCTCTAACTACCGGCGAACAGCATCGCGAGATGTCTCAACATGAATACAGGGGCGGCCGAGACAGCGATGATCACGTAGCTGAGGATGAGGAAGATGGGTTGTCCCGGTTTAATTGTTAGGTGTCAGTAACCCGCACGTAAGTTTGGCCGAAATTTGACAAATGGCGGCCCGCAATTCTCTATCAGACACACAGATGACCACTTGCGTCATCTTATTTTGCTTTACGTCCGAAAAGTTGGATGAACTTACGCACGCTCCTCGAAAAGGACACCGGATCTATAGCGGGGTATCGGTATAGCTGGGGTTCGATCTGATGGAAAAACGAACCTAGCTTTTCGGCGTCCACAAGCCCGTCACGGAACATAGCTTTGACGTCGGATATGTCCTGCGTATGCCCGCGTTCGATCTTGGAAAGAGCCTGACTGTAGGGATCGAAGTGATAAAAATCAAGCTTTCCTTCACGGCCAATAAAAATAGACCTGTCTTCCCAGCCCGGCAGCGGAGGAATAAAGTCGGTTGGCGACGCAAACTCGACATTTACCCTGAGTCTCTCCTTCAACTCAGGCAATGCACGAAACAACTCGTCGTGGTCCGGTACAATACACAGGTCGATATCGATCGTCGTGTTTCGCCAATTGAACAGCACAGCCGACGAACCCCCGGTAAAATAAACACGAGCCGGACGCCGGCTCTTGAAGCCAAGGGCCTTCATAAATTCGTCAATCGTTTTATGATCGGTCAGGTCCCGCATTCGGCCGCACGTTCAAAACTGACCAGCCTCCTGATCAACGCATTATACCTGGAGTGGGCGGCATCGCATTCCTGCAAGGCCAATTCACGGTAAAGTCGATGTTCGGGTGTAGAAAATGTGTTCGTGGGGATCGGCAACCCAAGTGATCGAAGCCTGGGGGCACCAATAGAGACAAGAAGGGCAGCCACAGTTTCCCGGCCGTCCTCGAGATCTCGTATTCCCTGACAGATAAGGTCTTCGCCTGGCTTCATACACTGATTATATATGAATTTTGGCGGGCGATGGCAATTTTCCGATCACAAGAGAAACAAATGATCTAAAAAACGAAAGAACGACCGTTCGGACGGTCACGCAGCAGCCACAGAAGATCGGTTTGCCCTTACTCACGTGCGGGCTACGGACACAGCCGCTTTCGCACTCCGCATTTCGCACTCTAATAACCCTGTCGCTATCGCTCTCGGCTCTGACCTGTTCGCCGCCCCGCCTCATTTAGGGGGGTAGACGACGGTTTCGTTTGACCAGGCTGAGGTGCGGCCTATTGAGGCGTCGGCGCGGACTCGGTATTGGTAAAACTGGCCGGGGCTGACGGGGGTGTGTTTGAACGATTGTTTATGGGTCGAGCCGATGATCGCCCATTCGTCCGTTAGGCTCGGGCGGGCCTGGATGGTGTAGATCACGGTGCCGGCCGGGTTGTTGCCGCGGTATTTCAGGCGGTTGACGCCGTTGGAATAGCCGGTCGCTGACAGGTTTGTCGGCGTTTCCGGATCGACCCGTTTTGAACGCGCCGGCGGGTCAAAGCCGGCGGCCTTGTATTCGTCCGCGGTCGAGTGGACACCGCGCATTTTGAATTTGAGCCCTGTCAGGATGTTGACAACGCCGGCCTCATCGACCGAGGCTTCTTCGGTCGCCTCATGATAGGCAGAGCGGGTCGAGTCGACCTTTTCGTCGGACGCCGCGAGTTTGTCGGTCGCTGTGGTGAGCGTGGCGGCCATCTCGGCCGCCTCTGCAGGCGAAATGCCGGTAATTTTGCCATCGGCAAGTGCCTTTGCTGCGTTCCGTGCAAAATCGACCACTGCGGGACGTGATAATGATCTCGGGTTCATAATTATATCTCCTTTAGGCCTGAGCCGTGTTGTGTAACCTCTGTAGTCATAATAGTTACAAGCTTTTGATTACGCTGCCGTTGTGTACTTACGTATGACAACAAAGTCTCTAAAATGGCAGAACACGCAATATATTGACAGTATTCACCATATATTGCCAGTTTACAGCAAATACTGCGAGTATTTTGCAAAAACTGTCAATATTTCTCATATTCTGTCAATATTTTAAAAAAATTGCGAATATTTTGTATATATTGACAATATTTTGCGTATCCTGCCATTTTAACGCTTATAACAACATATTAATGATTTTACCGGCAATGCAGACGGTCGGCTGATAGTTTCGCCAGCGTATTATTGCTTCGAGGCTGTGGTCCATGCTATCTCCCGGCTTTCGCCGCAGATCCCGCTGCATCCGCTGCAAGGTCTACCCACCTGCCCAAAATTTAGTTCGTACACAGCCCCCGATATTTGCCTCCTAGCTTTTCGACGAGGTCCCATTCAGGCCGTTTAGTAATCTGCCGTACAGTCAACGCTCATCGCAGATGCCCTAATAGATTAGGCGGCAGTGTGATCTGGGCTCCCTTTGAAACCGAGCGAACACGGCGACATAGGTTCGCAGGTCACCCCGCTACTCTCCTCAATTGAGAAACCATGACATCAGAATTCCATTTATCAATGGCGTCTGGCACCTCGCTGGCACGTGACCATGAGTCCGCCCCGCAAGGTTCCGAATTATGGCGATCGCAGTATCTCAACCGGGACCTAAGCCTGATCGAATTTTTTCGCCGGGTACTCGATGAGGCACTCGACACCGATGTTCCGTTGCTGGAACGCCTTAAATTCATTTCGATCTTGTCTTCGAATCTCGACGAATTCTTTATGGTCCGCGTCTCGGGCAATAAGGACAGGCTCGGGCGTGAGGCTACCGTTTCGCGGGACGGGATAACGGCCGCCGAGTTGTTGTCTGAGATCAAGACACGGGTTACGGAAATGGTCGATGCTCAGATGCGGTGCCTGTGCGGCGATATCCTGCCGGCACTGGCCGGCGAGGGATTTGTGATACGCAGCTATGCAGAGCTTTCGGATGAAGAAAAGCGCGGTCTCGACGCTTACTTTCTGAAATCTGTGTACCCGGTACTGACGCCGCAGGCGGTCGACCCAACGCATCCGTTCCCGTACATTTCGGGCGGCAGCATAAATATCGGTTTGCGGGCAAAACCAAAACTGCATCACCGCGTCGCCAGAGCCCTGGGCGAGGGTTCGCGGGAGTTTTTCGTGCGGATCAAAATACCGCCGTTCGTACCGCGGCTGGTCAGCGTCGGGGACTCGGCGACTGATCACATCTGGATCGAAGACCTGGTCATGGCAAATATCAAACGGCTCGTGCCTGAGGCGTCCGAAGAAGCTTGTCATCTGTTCAGGATCACGCGCGACGCCGATATCGACCTTCGCGAAGCTGAAACTGAGGACATGCTCGAGACCATGGAAGAAAATCTGCGGCTTCGCCGTTTTGGCGAGGTCGTCAGGCTAGAGGTTGCGGCGGCGATGCCGAGTGAAATGGTGGACTATCTCATCGCCTCGCTTGAGATACATGCAGAAGACGTTTATGTCATTGACGGCCCGCTCAATGCCGCGAAATTATCGGAGATCATTAAGCTCGATCGGCCTGACCTAAGAGATCCTTCGCTGAGAACGTCGATCCCGGCTGCATTAGCATCGACGCGATCAACGTTTGACGTGATCCGCGAGAACGATGTGCTGCTGCATCACCCTTATGTTCCCTATTCCGTAGTCACGGATTTTATTAAGGAGGCGGTCGAGGACCCCGATGTGCTTGCGATCAAAATGTGCCTTTACCGTATCGGAGCCCGATCGCCGATAGCTCCGCTGCTGATCGAAGCCAGCGAACGAGGCAAACAGGTGACGGTTCTTATCGAGATCAAGGCCCGGTTTGACGAGGCCAACAATATTGAGTGGGCAAAACGCCTGGAACGAGCCGGCGTCCATGTCATATACGGCCTTTTAGGGTTAAAGACTCACTGTAAGACCACGCTAATAGTAAGGCGTGAGGGTGAGAGCCTCGCCCGTTACGTTCATCTCGCGACAGGCAATTACAACCCTGAGACCTCGGCGTTCTATACCGATCTGGGGCTGTTGACGGCGAATGATGTGATCGGGGCGGACGCAACCGAACTGTTCAATTATCTGACCGTCTATTCGCGGCGCGAAAAATTCAAAGAGCTGATAGTCGCCCCGGTCTATATGCGGCAAAAGATGATCGATCTGATCGAACGTGAAGCCGAAAATGCCCGCGCCGGCCGGCCGGCCGGGATAGCCGCCAAAATGAATCGACTGGCCGATGCTGAGATCGTCGATGCCCTCTACAAGGCGTCGCAAGCGGGGGTCAGGATCGACCTTATCGTTCGGGGCGTTTGCACGCTCAGACCTGGTGTTCCCGGGCTGTCAGACAACATCAGGGTACGCAGCATCGTCGGGCGGCTGCTCGAACATAGCCGGGTCTATTATTTTGAGAACGGCGGGCGGCCCGAGATCTTTATCGGCAGCGCCGACTGGATGCCCAGAAATCTCGACCGGCGCGTTGAGGTGCTCGCGCCTGTCCATGATCCGGTCCTGCGAGATCATCTCAGATCAGAATTCCTTGACGTTTATTTGAAAGACAACGTAAAGGCAAGCGAATTGACACCCGACGGCACATACCGGCGTGTCAGGCGTGAGCCGGGAGATGAGAAATTTGACAGCCAGATGTCATTTCAAGATCCGTCGAACATTATCCGTTTCGAGACGGCCGACAATTGATCGATACGTATTTATGAGGTGAATCATGTTTAGTCGACATATACGCTACTGGGTCCCGTTCACATTGTGTTTGCTGTTTTCAGGCAGCGTTTTGGCCCAGAAGAAGGACGATAAAAATAAAAATGCAGGTACGCCCGTGATGTGGGAAGCCGTGGCCGTCGCCGATCGCGACCTTTTGCTCGGTCCGGGCGGCGAAGATATGAAACCCGACCTCAGCCGGGTCACATTCGTCCGCGACGAAAAAGGCGGATTCTCGAAAAAATATCGCATCAAGGACGGCTCGGGACACACCTGGGTAGCAAAGATCGGGGCCGAGGCCCAGTCCGAAACCGCGGCCGTTAGGCTGCTGTGGGCAATAGGATACAAAACAGAGATCAACTATCTCGTGCCCGAACTCACCATCCCCGGTAAAGGATCATTTACACAACGTCAGGCTCGAGGCACGGCCCGACGATGTAAAACGCCTCGACCAGTGGCAGTGGAACGACAATCCGTTCAAAGGGACCAATGAACTGCAGGGGCTAAAGATAATGATGTCGTTCCTCAACAACTGGGACATGAAGAACGCGAACAATGTGATCCTGAAAAATGGCGATGAGCTGCAATATGTCATCAGTGACCTGGGTGTAAGTTTTGGAAAGACCGGCGGCAACAGTGTCCCTGTTTTTTGGCGCATCGGCCGCAGCCGTAATGAGCCCGAGGAATATGCCGAATCGCAATTTGTCGAAGATCTGAAAAACGGAAAGATCCAGTTTGCGTTCAACGGCAAGGGGATGGAACTGCTCAAAGATATCACTAAAGAGAACGGCCGCTGGCTGGCGGACCTGCTGACGCAGCTGTCCGATCAACAGATCGAGGATGCGTTCAGAGCAGCAAATTATTCGGATGCAGATATCCAACTATTGTCACAGAGCGTCAGACAACGGATCAGAGCACTCGATTTTGCGACGCGTGGCCCTGAGGCCGGGCAATAAACGCTGCAATCTTCGATAAGGAGGCGAAAAATGAAAAATAGGAATCTTTGGTTTAGATCGGCATGCCTGTTGGTTCTGTTAACGCATAGTTGTCGTTCCCGCCTGGTCGCAAAAGCGGTCCAGATCAAAGAGCAGCAAGTGCCCATGCGGTGCTTTTCGAAAAACATAATATTGGGGCGCAAGATCTCTTTCTGGGTCCGGGCGGACGTGAAATGATGCCTGACCTGTCCCACATTACTCTGATCAAAGAAGAAAAAGGCGGCTATTCGAAAAAATACAGGATCAGGGACGGCAGCGGCCACGTCTGGGTCGCAAAGATCGGCCGCGAAGCCCAGCCGGAAACCGCGGCAGTGCGCCTGCTCTCAGCGATCGGTTATAAGACAGAGGTAAATTACCTTGTCCCGAGACTAAGCATTCCGGGAAAGGGGACGTTTGAGAACGTCAGGCTTGAGGCACGCCCTGATGACGTTAAACGCGGCGACGCATGGCGGTGGGGGCACAATCCTTTCACCGGCACGCGGCAAATGCAGGGCCTGAAGTTAATGATGGCATTTCTCAATAATTGGGACATGAAAAGCTCGAACAATGTCGTTCTCAAAAGCGGCAAAGAAAAGCAGTATGTGATCAGCGATCTCGGGGCGACCTTTGGTAAAACAGGCAGCAACGGCTGGCCCCTGTTTTGGCGCATCGGCCGCAGCCGTAATAACCCGGGCGATTATTCCAAATCAAAATATGTGACCGGGGTCAAAAAGAATCGCAGTCAAGGTCAGGTTTAACGGCAAGAATCGAAGCCGGATGCACGATTTCACCCCGGCTGACGCTCGTTGGCTGAGCGGTCTGCTTTCTCAATTAAGCGATAAGCAGATCCGCGATGCGTTTCGGGCAGCTAACTATTCGGATGCCAATATCCGGCTGCTGACAAAGGCTGTAAAGAGCCGGATCGCACAACTCGATAGGGCGGGGTCGATAAATCGGTACGCAGGGTACAGATGAAAACGATCGGAATTTCAGTTATTGCGGTTCTTGTGCTAGCAACGGTGCTGGGGGTTCGCATGTCGGCTCCGGCGGAGGATGGCACGGTGCAAACCCAGTCAAACAGCGCGGGCAACGTCTCGGCAAAAGATCCCCCCGCTGCCCAAAGCTCGATCCCGTTCTTTCCGGTCAACGTCGCAAGTACGGCGGTCGACGAAACGGAAACTAAGATCCTCGCTTCGTTCGAGATCATCAAGCGATTGCTTATCGCTGTTTTGCTTTCAGGGGTGTTGGCGTTCAGGCCGCGGGCAAACGTACCGCTATTCAAACGCAGCCTATATGTTTCGCAAACCCAGATACTGCTCTCAGTGGTGGCCGCGGCCCTGATGCTGATCGTTGGCGACAACACAGCAAGGGCATTTGCGATCTTTGCGGCCGTCTCGCTGGTACGGTTCCGGACCAATATCCGTGATCCAAAAGAGATAACTGTGCTGCTTATCAGCCTTGCGCTCGGCCTAGCGGCCGGCGTCGGTCGATGGGACCTTGGTATCGCACTCTGCCTGTTCGCACTCGCTCTGTTATGGCTGCTCGAGTACCGGGAATTCGACAACTCCTTTCGCAGCATGGAACTTTGTGTAAAAACGCGCGACCCCGATAAGACCCAAAGAATATTGAAAAAGATCTTTCAGCGAAAAAAGATCGACGCCGAGGTACGGGAACTGGTACCGGCAGACGAGGAAAAGCCGATCGGCTCGATAACCTATTATGTGAACCTTCGCCTTAATCTCACCACAGACGAACTGAGCGACCGCATACTAAGATCGGACCGTGACAACACAGAAGGCCTGCAGTGGTCCCGAACGAAGAACGCCGCCAATATATTTCATTGATCGGTTTATTGGTTAATGAAAAGCGGGTCCCGGCTGACCGGCACCCGCTTTCTAATGTTACGAAGACTCGATCGAAGTTACAGACTCTTGCTCGTCAAAACCGGATCTTTGGCAGTCGGTACGGATATTTCTGTAGTACTACCGGCCTTGCTAGCGGCAGCGGCCCGGTCAGACTCAAACTTTGCCCAATAATCCTGCACAAAATCCTTCATCTTCCCGTGCCCCCAGGATGTATAAAAATCGTAATTCTTCATCTCCCGGTAAACCTTGTCATAATCCCAGCCATATTTCGTAAATCGGTAAACGGCCCCCATATCGCCTGTACGGTGCCTACCACCGCCACAGTGAACGAAAAAAACGCCGGTCTCCGGATCGTCGACCGTCTTCATAAAGAGGGCGACGTTCTCGTCTGACGGATATGCTTTGTCGGGCATCGGTATGTTGACATACTTCATGCCCAAAGCCTCGACCTCGGCCCGTTCGTAATCTTTAGGTTTATCCTGTAGGTCGATTACGGTATGGATACCAAGCTCCTTAAGAGCGTCGTAACGCCCCTTCTTAGGCTGTGCTCCACGATAGAAACGTGAGTCCATCTGTCCGAAATTGGAAATTTTAATATTTGGGAATTCTTTACTTGGGGAGGTTTGGGAATAACTTTTAGTTGCTGACCCGAAACCTAAAACAAGAATTGTTGCGACGACATAAATAAAACTGCTTTTCATCTTTTTACTGCTTCTGACCCGGCACACACCAACCCTCAATGGGGGAGAATAACTAAGTCAGTAATACCTCTTTTTATCATTTAAATTTGCCGAAATGCCAGCGGGTCAAGCCACGTGCCGACCCAAACTGCCGTCGACTTGATATATGAAGCCTATCCCGAATGTAGGGTTGTCAGCTTTTTTGGATTCAGAATGAAAGTGAAAAGGAGATGACGCCGTATCTCGTCGATCTCCTTTCGTTAGATTTATAAGCTTACCTGTTAAGCAGATGCAGAGCTTGAGGTTTGGAAAAACTCCAGCAGGTCGGCGTTTAATTCTGCATGATGAGTCGAAAGCATCCCGTGGGGGAAACCGGGATAGACCTTTAGGGTTGCACCTGGCACGAGTTTTGAGGACAGCAGCGGCAGAATCTGCTATTGGCACCACCTGATCGTCATCGCCATGCATGATAAGCGTCGGAACATCAAATTTTTTCAGGTCCTCGGTAAAGTCGGTCTCTGAGAACGCTTTGATACAGTCATAGCCGGCCTTAAAACCGCCCATCATTCCCTGCCGCCACCAGTTGTCGATCAGCCCCTGAGAGATCTTTGCACCCGGCCGGTTAAAGCTGTAAAACGGCCCCGAAGCAACGTCGATGTAAAACTGCGTACGATCGGCCGCATAGGCCTCACGAAATCCATCGAATACCTCGAGCGGCAATCCTCCGGGATTGGCCTCAGTTTTCAACATCAGCGGCGGTACGGCTGATACAAGCACTGCCTTTGCCACGCGGGACGTTCCATGCCGCCCGATATATCGCGCCACCTCGCCGCCGCCCGTCGAGTGGCCAATGTGGATCGCGTCCTTAAGGTCAAGTGCCGCCGTCAGTTCAGCCAGATCATCGGCATAGGTGTCCATATCGTTGCCGTTCCACGACTGGCTTGAGCGTCCATGGCCGCGGCGGTCGTGGGCAATGCAGCGAAATCCCCGCGACGCAAAATAAAATATCTGATTGTCCCAATCATCCGCACTCAGCGGCCACCCATGGCTAAAAACGATCGGCTGCCCGCTGCCTACATCCTTAAAAAAGATATCTGTTCCGTCCAGTGTAGTTATCGTACCCATATTCTCGTTTATCTCCTTTTTGTCAGTATTACTAACTATCTCGCTTTGGTGGATAGATAAATTGTAAATCGGCGATGTTAAATTGAAAAGTTAAATTTTCAGCGAACCCTGGGATATTTTTTAGCTAAGGGGTACGACCTGTTTCTGAGTTCGCGATTGCGTTTACTCTCGGGGAATCAACTATCATTTATTACCAATGAAACAGAGAGTTTCCGCCAGCCCTATCCTCTTGGTGATCGCTGCAGTTTTGCTGTGGAGCACGGGCGGGCTGTTTATTAAGCTCACTTCGCTGGACGCTTACCAGGTAACGTTCTTTCGTTCGCTATTGGCGGGGTTGACGGTTTTGATAGCGACGCGGCGACAGGGTCTGCGGATAAATGCATTTGGCATCCTCGGTTCGGTCATTTACGCCACGCTGCTGTTCCTGTTCGTCTGGGCGACAAAACACGGCACGGCGGCAAATGCCATTTTCCTGCAGTACACGGCACCGGTCTACATCCTGATCCTTTCGCCTTGGATCATCGGTGAGAAATTTCATCTGCGTGACCTCGCCACGGTCGTCTTTTGTATTGCCGGGATGAGCCTGTTCTTTGTAGGACGGCTGGATACGACGGCCTATCTGGCAAATATTGCCGCGCTCGGGTCGGGTATCTTCCTGGGCGTTTACATCATGCTTCTCAAGCACCCGCGGGCGTTGGGGATGAACTCGACGATCACAGTCATCTACGGTAATTTCCTGCTTGCCGTGCTCACAGTTCCGGCCGGCATCGCGGCTATCCCGACAATGACCCTTAAGGACGTCGCCGCCGTCAGCATTCTCGGCATAGTGCAGATCGGTATCGCGTATATTTTGTTTATTAAGGGCGTAACCGGCGGTACACGTCCGCTAGATGCGAGCATAATCGGATTTATCGAGCCGCTGCTGAATCCGGTGTGGGTCTTCTTATTCATAGGCGAACAGCCATCCGCCTGGGCGTTACTTGGGGGGACGATCATTATCGCTACCGTTGCGGGCCATACCTGGGTCCAATATCGATCAGCGCCGACTGTGACGGCCTAAAGTGCCGTCACGGGGAACGTATCGGTCGGCATCGACTTTATGGCCGGCCGGGCATCCACTTTTACTCAAATGCGGGAATTTTTGTTTCGGCTGAAGCGATGTATTCAGGTAAAAGTTCTTTCCGTGTAAAACAAAACTCGCACAAGCGCAACAACGGCGGGCGTTAACAAATATGTCATCCTATGATAAGCTACAGAAATAACTGCAAAAACAGTGCCTTATTAATTATTTACTAATGTTTATCGCGGCAATATATTAGAATTTTAGTTTGACGAAAACACTTAACTACTATGACTGATCTAAACATACCTTCAAACGTGACAAACGCCGGCCTAACGGGTTGGGTACAGGAAATGGTCGAACTCTGCAAGCCTGACAGCGTCTATTGGTGCAATGGTTCGCAGGAAGAATATGACCGCCTTTGCGAAGAAATGGTCGCGGCGGGCACATTTACCCGTCTCAACCCCGAGAAACGGCCAAACTCATTCCTTGCCCGGTCGCACCCCTCGGATGTTGCACGTGTCGAGGACCGCACTTACATCTGCTCACGCGAAGAAGGCGATGCGGGGCCGATGAATAACTGGATGGCACCGGATGAAATGAAAGCCCTCCTCGACCCGAAGTTTGACGGTGTCATGCGCGGCCGCACTATGTATGTGGTGCCGTTCTGCATGGGGCCGATCGGCTCGCCGATCTCGCAGTTTGGTGTTCAGTTATCAGATTCACCGTACGTCGCCGCGAATATGAAGATAATGACGCGTATGGGCGACAAAGCGATTGAGGCACTCGGTGACGGTGAGTTTACCCGCTGCCTGCACTCGGTCGGCATGCCTCTTGAACCCGGCCAGCAGGATGTTGAATGGCCGTGCAGCCCGGATCCGAAAGACAAGTATATCGTCCATTATCCCGAAGAGAATTCGATCGTCAGCTATGGTTCCGGTTACGGCGGCAACGCTCTGCTTGGCAAAAAGTGCCTCGCCCTTCGTATTGCCTCGACGCTTGGCCGCGACCAGGGATGGCTGGCTGAGCATATGCTGATCGTCGGCGTTAAATCGCCGGATGGCCGCAAGGATTATGTCTGCGCGGCGTTCCCGTCCGCTTGCGGCAAGACAAATTTTGCAATGCTGATCCCGCCGGCTGAGTTTCGTGAAGAAGGCTGGGAGATCACCACCGTCGGTGACGACATTGCCTGGATCAAGCCGGACGAGAACGGCAAGCTGCGGGCGATCAACCCTGAAAACGGATTCTTTGGCGTTGCACCCGGCACCAATTACGAGACAAACCGCAACGCGATGGAATCCATCAAGGAAAACACCATCTTTACAAATGTTGCACTGACCGACGACGGCGACATTTGGTGGGAAGGAATGGACGGTGAACCGCCGGCACATGCCATAGACTGGCAGGGCAACGATTGGACGCCCGCCTCGGATGTAAAGGCGGCCCATCCTAACTCGCGTTTCACTGCCCCGATAACGCAATGTCCTGTCGCCGATGAGAATTTTGATGATCCAAAGGGAGTGCCGATCTCGGCATTTATGTTCGGCGGCCGCCGCAACAGTGTTGTGCCGCTCGTCTCTCAATCGTTTAACTGGCCGTTCGGCGTATATTCCGCCGCGACGATCGGTTCCGAGATGACCGCTGCCGCGTTTGGTAATATCGGCGAGGTCCGCCGCGACCCGTTCGCGATGCTGCCCTTCTGCGGCTATCACATGGGCGACTATTTTAGCCACTGGCTCAATTTCGGAGCGTCTTTGCCGGAAACGCTGCCTATCTTTACGGTCAACTGGTTCCGCAAAGACGAGAACGGCAAATTTGCCTGGCCCGGCTTTGGCGACAATATGCGCGTTCTCAAGTGGATCGTCGGACGTGCCCGTGGTGAAGAATCCGCGACTGAAACTCCGCTCGGGCTTATGCCGAGGTATGAAGACCTTGACTGGCGCGGCCTCGATTTTAGCCGTGAGCAGTTCGATGCGGTAATGAGTACCGACAAGGATATCTGGCTGCAGGAGATCGCTCTTCACGACGAACTGTTTACTAAACTTGCAGACCGGCTGCCAAAGGAATTGCCGCTGATCAGAGACCTCCTGGTCGCCGGCCTTGAGCGTGCTAAGAAAGAAGATGCCCCAGCAGCATCGGTCCAAAGCGAACCGCTAAAAGCGGTAGGCCAGGCCGAATAAACTATCACCAAAGCGGACATAGCTGTGGTTTAAATCGACTTTTAAGTCAATAAATTTAGGGATACTTTAGGGTATCCCCATTTTTCTGTTTTAAAGGGCCTCCATAACCGCGGTGCTGTGCTATATTTTCGAGGTATATGGCTGAGCAAATTGGTGTTATTAAACGGCGTACCTGCAACGGTTGCGGCTATTTTGGTGAGACTGCGGAGACGATCTGTCCGCAATGCAAACGGAAGCTGGTGACGAGCACGTCGATCCGTGTTCGGGGCATCTTGCTCGTGTTCTGCGGAATAATTCTAATTGGAATGATGGGATACCTGGCACTCTGGGTAACGAATGCCTCTACAGGTGCTACGCCCGTCGGCCCGAAATTCAATGGGACGCCTGAACAGTTGATGGGGATCTACGGCCTTTTCGGAGCGATATTCCTTTTTGGCCTGTTATCATTTGCCGCCGGAATGTGGCAGTTGGTGTTCGGCCGCCGAAACAAGCTGTTTGTTTGGGTAATCGCGGCCGCGGGGATCTTATTGTTTCTTGGCGGAGCATTGTTCGTGTGGCGATTTTGAACCTTAACCGCCTCGCTTTCGTTAACACTACGGCCGGAGCTTAATTTAATAGATATGCGCTATAATTCGGCAAAGATCAGCAAATCAGAGGGAAACAAATATGACTAGATTTTTGGCTAGATACGCGACATATATTTATGCGATCCTGCGGATCGTATCGGGTTTTTTGTTTCTCTGGCACGGCTCGCAGAAGCTGCTCGGTTTTCCGCCCCGGCAGCTACCGCCCGGCGGAGCTGCCACGGGTGGGCTCGAACCGCTGGTGGCTATTGGCGGTACTATAGAACTAATTGGCGGATTTCTGATATTGATCGGTCTATTCACCGGAGTAGCGGCATTTCTGGCAAGCGGAATGATGGCGGTTGCCTATTTCATGGCGCATTTTAAGGTGGACACCCCTCTACCAATAGCTAATCATGGCGAGTTGGCTGTCATCTATTGTTTCGTGTTCCTTTACATAGCTTCGCGGGGATCGGGCGTATGGAGCGTTGATTCGATTTTCAGGGGCTCGGGCGAGTCGAACGGCGGTTGATTTATTGCAAACGGCAGAACTTTCTACACATCAAATGCGTTGAGGAATAAATAATATGCAGGATTTTACAAGCACTTTTGGGAATTCAGTCGCCGACGCACAACCGGCGGACCGGGCAACGTTCATTCGAAAGACCTATATGCTGCTGGCCCTGGCGGTGTTGGCATTTATCGGCGTCGAGGCCGTTTTCTTTACGACCGGACTTGCCCAGATGATCGCGTCGGTCATCTTTTCGGGCGGCAGCATCGGTTGGCTCGTTGTTTTGGCCCTCTTTATGGCTATCTCTTACCTTTCTAATCGGTGGGCGGTTTCGGAAACGTCGGTAGCGGTACAATATGCAGGACTCGGCTTGTTTGTAGTCACCGAAGCGGTTATTTTCGTGCCGCTCTTGTACATCGCTGCGTATTCGTCAGGTGACCCGTCCGTTATTCTGAAAGCCGGCATAGTGTCACTGGGCCTTTTCGCCGGGCTTACATTAACCGTGCTGGTGACCCGGTCTGATTTTTCATGGATGGCACCTATCCTGGCTATCGGCGGATTTGCGGCTCTTGGTTTTATAGTCGCCAGTGCCCTATTCGGGTTTACGCTGGGCAATGTCTTTGCCTTTGTGATGGTCGCTTTTGCCGGCACGTCTATCCTATATCAGACGTCACAAGTGCTGCACAGATTCAACACGCGTCAGCACGTAGCCGCCGCGCTGACCCTGTTCGCAAGCGTTGCCTTGCTGTTTTGGTACATTCTCAGAATATTCAGCTCAGGCCGACGCTGATCCGGGAGCGGATGCCGCCCGATCTGCAGTTCTCTAAATGCCGAATTAGGATGTCGAACAATAGTTGATCCGGCGTCCGCTATAGAACCGCTGCCAGCATCGCCCATGAACGGAGTTGCACTCTGCGACTCCGACTTCAACTGGTCTTCGGCATACTCATCTTACTATTCACAGTGTTAAACACTTCCCGCTTTTCCAGGCCGGATGACGATATTTGGACGATTCTAATAGCATTAAAACCTCTAAACTTCCGGTAGAACGGCTTCCAAGCCTGGCAAGCCTCTATATTTTTTGCGCAGCCTTTCTAAAAAAAATAAAATGATTTTAATACTAATATAGCGGCTTTCTACAGTAGAAGGTCGCTATATTAGTATTAAAACCTCTCTACCACCGCTATAACGGCTCTACCGGTATTAAAATCGTTCCAAAACGGGTGAAACCCAGCAAACACCGCAATTCGCATTTTGCAAACCGTCCGCTCGCTGGCCCGGAAAAGTGTTAAACAAAGAGCCTTTCCGCTCAGGTTTCCGATCGCGGATCAACGCGAACGTATAGATCAGCGGTAACAAACCGCACTACGAATTTCGGGATAAGACAAATAACCGAAATGAAATAACTATTTACTCGGACGACAATACCGACGCCACTAATCGTCAAAAATAAATAAACGAAAGATCTTCATTCGACCGTTTACGCGAAACATGTCGAGATGCTTAAAGCCGGGGACGGTGACAGCGATAAATTCGGAGCCGAACGGCAGGCCGTGGCAAGATGACGCGGTGCTGCATGTCAGGCCGGTGGCATGAAAATACCTTAGACGGTTGCGATCATCACATTTCTCGATCCGGTTAAGCCAGCTTTCATATGGCATCAGGCGGGCGAATCCTATTTTCCGACCGTAAAAGCGATTTATCTTTGCCTCCACTAAAGCGAACTCGCGAATGTCCGCCGGGCTGCGATCATGGGAATATCGGAAATATATCACGGTTTTCGGAGGCCGAAAGTGCATAATTTGAATAGACACCGTGGGTGCATGAGAGAACCACTTCATCACCCGAAGGCGGGGAGCCTCAGAGTGAGAACTAATTGTCACTCACCCTAACCATTTCGTTCTTCGAGCGGGATAACGTGGACTGAGGCGTCTTTCACTTCGTTTAGAAATCGGTTGATGACTGAACCATTCCAGATTATCTGCCAGCGTGAGCGGGCGGACTGGCCAAAGATGACGTGGGTTATGCCGTTTTCCCGGGCGTATTTGAGCAGTGCGTCAGAAACGTTGTTAGATCTGAGCCGGACGACCCTCGCACCGAGCGTTTTGGCAAAGAGAATATTCTCGTGCAGGGTGGCGTAAGCTTCGGGCGTTATGCGGCCTGCCCTCTCGGCCGGGGTCTCGACATAAACGGCCACCCAATCGTCGGTGGCGAATCTCCCGGCGATGCGGGCCCCAACCCGAAGGATCTTTTTCGCACTGCCGCGGGACGCCATACAAACCATTATCCGTTCGGGCATGACGGGCTGTTCGAGCCCCTCGCGTTCGCGGTATTCGTGATCCTGTGCAGCCTGGTGTTGTGCGACCTGACGGAGCGCCAATTCTCTGAGCGCGGCGAGATTGCCTTTGCGAAAAAAATTATTAAGTGCCTGTTCGATCTTTTCGATCGAATAGATCTTGCCCTGCCGCAGACGTGTCCGGAGAGTGTCTATTGAGACATCGACGTCGATGACCTCATCGGCCCGGTTAAAAAAACTATCGGGCACCGTCTCACGAACCTTGATGCTGGTCGTGCTGGCGATGACATCATTCAGCGACTCTATATGCTGGATGTTTACGGCGGTAATAACCGAGATGTCGTTTTCCAGCAGTTCGAGAACGTCCTCATACCTTTTGTGGTTTTTGACGCCGTCGACATTTGTGTGGGCGAGTTCGTCGACGACGGCAACGGCCGGTTTTCGCTTAATGATCGCGTCCAGGTCCATCTCCTCAAAGATCGTTCCGCGGTACTCGATCTTTATGGGCGGAACGATCTCAAGGTCCTTGATCTGTTCCTCCGTTTCGAACCGGCCGTGTGTTTCAACCGCTCCGATGATGACGTCTATTCCTTGTTCCTTTAACTGGTGCGCATCCTCGAGCATTCGGTAAGTCTTACCGACGCCTGCGGCGGCCCCGATGTAAACCCGCAGCTTTGCACGCTCGCTCTCCTGCATCATTTTTAGTAATGATTCGGGCGAGGGCCTTCGGTCTTGGCGATTCGGTGCTTCACTCACCTGTGTGTCAACAAACATAACGCGTGCTCTCTATTTTTTCAATGGTTTTGTTTTGTCGAGATCAAGGTTCAACAGCAGGACATTGACCCGCGGTTCACCGAGAATTCCAAGCTGCCGCCCCTCTGTGTGTTTCAAAACAATTTGCATCAGATCGACCTCACTCATGCCCCTTTCCTTTGCGACTCGCGGGACCTGAAATTCCGCGCCGTCAGGTGAAATATGCGGATCAAGGCCCGACGCACTGGTTGTCACCAGGTCTGCCGGTATCGCCTTGCCCGGATTATCTGTTTGCATGGGCTCTGAGTCGGCCTGGATGCGGTCGATCAGTTTCCTACTGGTCGGGCCAAGGTTTGAGCCGCTCGATGCACCGGCATCATAGCCGTTACCGGCAGCGCTCGGGCGCCCGTGGAAATAACCGGTTGCGGTGAAGTTTTGTCCGATCAGCTCGGACCCTATGACTTCACCCTTTTGATCTTTGATCAACGATCCGTTCGCCTGATGGGGAAAGATCACTTGAGATATGCCCCAAACCGCAAACGGATAAATGGCTCCCAGCACGACGGTCATTACAAATAACATTAATACTGATGTGATAAGGTCTTTCATTTTTTACCTCAACTGCTGGCTCAACGCCGGCATTCCATTACGCCAACCCCAGTCCTGTAATGATCATGTCGATGATCTTTATACCGATAAACGGTGCGACAATGCCGCCGAGGCCATAGATAAGCAGGTTTCTCTTTAATAAGCTCGACGCTGACATCGGTCGGTATTTAACCCCCTTAAGTGCGAGCGGGATCAGAGCGATGATAACCAACGCATTAAATATGACGGCTGACAAGATCGCCGATTGCGGTGAACGAAGCCCCATGATATTCAAAGTGTTAAGCACGGGGAACGTGGCGGAGAACATTGCCGGAATGATCGCGAAATATTTTGCAACGTCATTGGCGATGGAGAACGTGGTCAGAGCTCCGCGCGTCATGAGCAGCTGCTTGCCGATCGCCACTACCTCGATAAGTTTTGTCGGGTTGCTGTCGAGGTCGACCATATTACCGGCCTCTTTCGCCGCCTGCGTCCCGGTATTCATCGCAACACCGACATCGGCCTGGGCGAGAGCAGGGGCGTCGTTAGTTCCGTCGCCGGTCATTGCGACGAGCTTGCCGTCGGCCTGTTCGCGTTTTATGAGGGCCATCTTGTCCTCAGGCGTGGCCTCGGCGAGAAAATCGTCGACACCGGCCTCGTTGGCTATAGACGCGGCGGTCAGCGGATTGTCGCCCGTGATCATCACCGTCTTTATTCCCATCTTGCGAAGCTCGTTAAATCGCTCTTGCATGCCGCTCTTAACGATATCCTTGAGGTAGATCACGCCGAGCGGTTTGAAATTGTCGGCTACGACGAGAGGCGTTCCGCCCGCCTTTGCTATGCGTTCAACAACCTCACGCAGCTCGGCGGGAGATTGCTGGCCGCCGGCAGTCGAATATTTCTCGATCGCATCAACGGCGCCTTTTCTGATCTCGCGCCCGTCGAGGTTAATTCCCGACATTCGGGTCTGTGCGGTAAAGGCGATAAACTCGGCGCGGGCTGCAAGGTCATGGATCGTTCTGCCCCGAAGCCCGTACTTTTCTTTTGCCAGGACCACGATCGAACGTCCCTCGGGAGTTTCGTCTGCTAATGATGAAAGCTGAGCGGCATCAGCCAGATGCTCAGCATTAACGCCGCGGAGAGCTATAAACTCGCTCGCCTGGCGATTACCGAGTGTGATGGTCCCCGTTTTATCAAGCAGCAGCGTATTGACATCGCCGGCCGCCTCGACGGCCCGGCCGGACATTGCCAAGACATTGTGCTGTACGAGTCTGTCCATCCCCGCGATGCCTATCGCGGAGAGCAAGGCCCCGATCGTCGTAGGTATGAGACAGACCAATAAAGAGATCAGGACAAAGATCGTCTGTGGCGAATTTGAATAGATCGCAAACGGCTGCAGTGTGACGACGGCGAGCACGAAGATTATCGTGAGCCCGGCGAGCAAAATGTTAAGAGCGATCTCATTCGGAGTCTTTTGCCTCGATGCTCCCTCGACCAAGGCGATCATGCGGTCGATAAAGGTTTCACCCGGGTTCGAAGTTATCCGGACCTTTATCCAATCTGAGAGAACCCGGGTGCCGCCCGTCACCGCCGAGCGGTCACCGCCCGATTCGCGGATGACGGGAGCCGATTCTCCGGTAATGGCAGATTCGTCGACAGATGCAACGCCCTCTATGACCTCGCCGTCGCCGGGGATGAAATCGCCCGCTTCTACAAGGACAACATCATTCAGACGGAGTTTGGTCGCAGCGACCGTCTCGGTAATGTCACCGCCATTCTTTACAAGTTTTGCCGTGGTTTCTGTTCGCGATCTGCGCAGGGTATCGGCCTGGGCCTTGCCTCGTCCCTCGGCCATTGCCTCGGCAAAGTTTGCAAAAAACACGGTGAACCAAAGCCACAGCGTGATCTGCAGTTCAAAGCCTGTTACGACCGATGGCTCAAACATGACAGCCAACATCCGGAAGGTCAAAAATGTGGCACCAACCTCGACCACGAACATTACCGGATTTTTCAACATCCTCCGGGGGTTGAGTTTCCTGATCGCATCGATCAGTGCCTGTGTGATAATATTTCTGTCCCAAATTGAAATTGCTTTTTTCATTTTCTTTCGATGAAGAGCCAACAGCTCGTCCGCGCTCCTCGGTTAAAACGTCTGCCCAGCATACATCTGGAAATGCTCCAGTATCGGCGACAGGCTCAGTACCGGGAAAAAGGTGAGAGCACCGACGATCACTATCACGCTGACGAGCAAAACGCTGAACAGCGTCGTGTTGACGGGGAATGTGCCAAGAGTCGCCGGCACCATCTTTTTGCCGGCCAGGTTACCAGCTATAGCGAGCGTCGGGATGATCATCAGGAACCTGCCGATAAGCATCGACAGGCCGATCGTTGTGTTGTACCAAGGGGTATTTGCGTTAAACCCGGCAAACGCCGAACCGTTATTGCCGGTCCCCGATGTGTACGCGTAAAGGATCTCCGACAAACCGTGGGCGCCGTTGTTATTAAGTGACGTGAGGCCAAAGTCGGGTGCATTTGCCGACACGGCGGCAAACCCGAGTATTGTTAGAGGAAATATGAGCACGTAAAGCATTGCCATTTGCACATCGTAGGCCTCGATCTTTTTGCCCAAGGTATTCGGGCGTCCTGCCGACCATCAATCCGGCGATAAACACCGTCAGGATGATCATTACCAGCATCCCGTACATGCCCGCTCCGACGCCGCCAAAGATGACCTCGCCGAGCTGAATGTTTACCAGCGGCACCAGTCCGCCGAGCGGTGTATAACTGTCGTGCATGCTGTTGACGCTGCCGTTTGACGCGTCGGTCGTGGCGGTCGCCCACAACACGGAATTTGCTACACCGAACCGGACCTCTTTGCCCTCGAAATTGCCGCCCACCGCGGCTTGGTCAACACTCGCCGGATAAAGCGGGTTGCCGCGGGATTCGGCCCAGTAGCAGGTTGCAACCCCAACTACAAGCAGGAACATCATCGCTCCGTAAACGGCCCAACCGTGACTTTGCGACTTGACCATTTGCCCTAACGTATAGGTGAGCCCGGCGGAGATCAGCAGTATCGAAAACAGCTCGAGAAAGTCGGTAAGCGGCGTAGGGTTTTCATACGGGTGTGCGGAGTTCACGTTAAAAAAGCCGCCGCCGTTGGTACCCAACTGCTTTATGGCTATCTGTGATGCAGCCGGTCCCTGGGCGATCGACTGTGTATCGACCTTAAGATCTTCTTTGACATTGTCGCCATTCGCGGTTTTGATAACGTTGCCATCGTCATCCTTTTTATCCACCTGAGCGACGAATGTGTCGGTCAAATTTGCCGTGTCATAGGTTTTGAAATTTTGAACAACGCCCTGTGAAACAAGCACGATCGCCAGCACAAACGACATCGGCAGCAGAACATATAGAGTGCCGCGAACCAGGTCAGCCCAAAAATTACCGAGTTTGTCTGTCTCGAACCGGGCGATGCCGCGGATAAAGACGATCGCCAGCGCAATGCCAACCGCCGCCGAAACAAAATTTTGCACCGTCAGCCCGGCCATTTGAGTCAGATAGCTCAGTGTGGTCTCGCCGCCGTAACCCTGCCAGTTTGTGTTCGTCATGAACGAAACGGCGGTGTTAAATGACGAATCAGGCGTCGGCCCGGCCAATCCCTGTGGGTTAAGCGGTAAATAGAACTGCAAGCGCTGGATAGCAAAAACGGCCAGTCCCGAAACCATGCTGAACAACAGCATCGCCAGGCCGTACTGTTTCCAATTCATCTCTGCGTCAGGGTCGACGCGGCAGATAAAATAGAATAGCCGCTCAATAGGCCGAAAAATAAAACTAAGAAATGTCCTCTCGCCCGCGTAGACCTTTGTCATGTAAACACCCATCGGCTTAGCCAACAGAGTTAGCAGTACCAGGTAGAGCAGGATCTGTAATATTCCGTTCAATGTCATATTTGTCACCAACGCCTAAGGGCGTCAATCTAAAAGCGTTAAAATTTCTCCGGACGCAGCAAAGCGTATACCAGATAGATCAACAACAGAACCGCACAGGCCGCAGCCAATATCGTTTCCCAATTCATTCTTTTGCTCCTTTTCGCAGACTCTCACAGACAGCAAGATAAGCTATCGCAAGCAGGAAAAATCCCAGGAAGATCCCCACGAACAAGATGTCCCAGACGATCGACAAACTTAGTACGGTGCTGATCACAATTCCAAATGTAAGATCCATTTCTAACCTCTTAGTTAAAGTTGTATCCAAGCTCGAATAGGAAGTAGTGATTTCCGTTCGAGGCTGCTGTATTGCCGATCGAATATGCCCAATAAGTCGTTACCTTTGGTGTCGGTTTGTAGATCACGCCCGGCGTAAAATAGCCGCTCGCGTGCTTACCGGTTATCCAGTCGGCTGCCACTGAAAATTTCCCGTTCACAGTCTGCTCGATGCCAAACTGACCTCCGGCGCGAACTGCGTTCGCTGCGAATACGTTCTTACTGGCTACATAACCGCCCGCCGTCAGACGTGTCTTGTTTATCGTCTTACTCATCGCCAGATATGAATATGTACCGATGTCGTAGGCCCGATTTCGGACCGGTAGATAAAAGTTGGTCCCGGCGATCAGGGAAACGTCCTTTTTCTTGTTTTGAAAAAACCGCCATTTAACGGTCGGGACGATCGTAGTGCTGTCCGCTCCCGGCTGAATATTGCCGGTGACGTTCAGCCCAACCTCGACGTTGGCGCCGACACCGACAACAACCCTTGGCACAAAACTCGAGAACCGGCTGACAGCATCCGAATCGTTCGGTTTGAAAGCAGCGTCCAACTCGCC
This sequence comes from Blastocatellia bacterium, assembly GCA_963834975.1. Lineage (GTDB taxonomy): Bacteria > Acidobacteriota > Blastocatellia > Pyrinomonadales > Pyrinomonadaceae > OLB17. Next base: position 641,670 of record CAWIDZ010000002.1, on the reverse strand, counting down.
ATAAACCTTGCCACGATCCATGATGTCGGTCGTCGGCACATTAAAGATCGTCTGCTGCGCCGCGGCAGCAGATGCGAAAACTAAAGCAATAAAACTAATTATTAAGAGCTTATATATCATTCCCGCTCCGAGTGATCTAGCGGTCAGCTTTCACTGTCCTCATAACCACGGTTTTTCCAATACTCCGACTTGATCGCTTTGCGCGCCTGGTCGACCTTGTCCAGGCAATGCGAGGTCATAAACAAAAGTGGAAATGCCGCGACCAGAAACCAGATTCCCAATGATGCTAAGGGCCCCTTGTCCTCGGCGAACCCGAAAAGAAAAAGGGCGTTTATAGCCAACCCCATCAGGCCAGAGAATATGCCAACGGAACCAAAGGACAGTAGACCGATGGTGTGTCGACGCAAGCTGCGGGTCAATATGTCAGTTTCTTGCCGGCCTAGAACGCGGCCAGTGACATTCGTGATCGCTCGGGCGTTCATTTTCTTCATCCCCTTGAGCGGCGCTCGCCATTCGGCGTCGCTGACGCTCAAGTACAAGACTAGAAGGGAACGCATAAAGGCGGGCTAAAGCTTTCATAAAGATTTCGTAAATGTTTATTGTTCGTTCGGCGAGGCATATCTGTAAGTCCTAAATGGAGTCAGTAACGCAACCGTCATGCCGTCAAAGACATTGGTTTATCACGTCTTATTTTTAGAACTTCAAATGTAGAAAGATGGGAACCGCGGGAATCTATGTAGTACGTCAGTCGTGTCGCGAAAATGGCCGCGACGGAACAGAGTCCCTCAGGCCGATGCGAAGGCAGATGATAAAAATTAATGGATCAGCGAGCTATTGAGTGTCTGACTCCAGATCTTCGGCGGAGAGATTGCCGGCGGCGTCTTTCATGAGGATCTCTATGCGGCGTTCGGCTTTGGCCAGGCGGTCGCGGCATTCGCGTGAGAGTTTTATGCCTTTTTCGAACAGTTCGAGACTTTCTTCGAGGGGGCGGTCGCCGCTCTCAAGTTTAGAGACGATCTGCTCTAGCTCGGCAAGTGATGTTTCGAATGATTTTTCCATACTATTTCACAAGTTCCTCGGCCTGCCTCAGCAGGTCGGATAGATTTCCGATGCCAAATTGATTTGCGGTGTTCCTGCCGCCATTGGTCGCGATCGCTATGATCTCTTGCCCGATAGTCCGGGCGATATTCGTTGCGAGTTGTTCATCATTTACCCCGACGATCTGCCAGGTCTCGCCGTTACGCTTCATTCTCATCTCGAGCGGATGTTCAGGGATCGTGCTCGTGACGATCGCCTGTGTCGCCTGTGACCTCAATGTCGAGATATTTATCGGCACCGAGCACCATCCCAAAGAACGGCACATAACCAAAACGCTCAGACCGCTCGCGTATTACCCGGGGCAGCTCAGCCCTCGCTCGTTCCTTTACGGCCGGCAACAGCGGCTGAGCCAGCAGCTGAACACGTTCGAGCACCGCCGGCGGCAGGCCGCGGCCATACAGCTCGATCGCCTTATTTGTGATCTGCGGGACAAAATCGTCAACTACGGCGTTTGTGTCCACTAGCCTATCGATAGCAGCTTTGTCGTCCCGTTTTGCCGCATCTATGAGCAGCGCGATCGAATATTGCGGCGTACTCTTGAGGCTCTGATAATAAATAAAGCCACCAATGCCCGCGATCAAAAGAACGGACAATAAAACCAGACCGGTGATCGCAAACAGGCGTTTGGACATGTTCTATTACTCTGACGACAAAACCTCGGCGTTCAGTTTCCCACGCTCGAGACGTATTTTCAAAATGTCGCCTTTGGTAACATTCGCAGCATCACGCAAAATGCTCCCGTCCGCCGCCTGCGTTATCGAATATCCGCGGGTCAAAACCGCCAGCGGCGACAGCGCGTCGAGCTTTGCCATCTCAACCGACAGGGCCTCGTTCTTAAATTTGACGACACGATCCATCGCCGAATGACTTCGCTGGCCAAACATGCCGAGCGTATTTGCGATCGACGCCGCCTGGGCCGATAGTTTTGCGGGCGTGAGCCGCGAAACGATATCGGCAAAATTTGCTTTCGCCTGTTGGACGGACGCCGCAAACCCGGACTGCAGGCCGCCGGTCGCCTCGCGGGACCGCGTTTTGAGCGTGAGCATCTGGTATTCGATCATCGAATGGAGCGCGAGTTTCGGCGGTTTTCAGGTCGGCGAAAATATCCTCCTCGCGGCCGGCGACGATCTCAGCCGCCGAGGACGGCGTCGCAGCCCGCAGATCGGCGATCAGGTCCGAAATGGTCCAATCGATCTCATGGCCGACGGCCGAGATGATCGGTATTTCACTCAAGCGGATAGCCCGTGCCAGCATCTCATCATTGAATGCCCACAGGTCCTCAGCGGAACCGCCGCCGCGGCCGACGATCATTACATCGATCTTTTCCGCCTCAGGCAGCCCATGGCTGTATGAATTAATGTCCTCGACCGCTTTTCTGATACTGTCCGCCGCACCTTCGCCCTGGACCAAAGTCGGGGCAAGTAAAATGCTCACGGAGCGGGCCCGCCGCGTCAGCATATGGTGAATGTCGTGATACGCCGCTCCGGTTCGCGAAGTAACCACGGCGACCCGTCGGGGGAAAAACGGTATAGGCCGCTTTAGTTCGGGGGCAAACAACCCTTCCCTCTCGAGTTTTGCCTTGATCTGCTCAAAGGCCGCCCTTAAGGCTCCCTCGCCGGCGGGTTCGAGTGATTCGACAACTATCTGCGTCTCACCCCGAGCCTCGTAAAAACTGATCCGACCGCGGACCCTGACCGTAATGCCGTTCTGAGGTTTGAATCTGATCCTATAGTTCGATCCCTTCCAGCAGACCGCCTTTATCTGGGCCGTGCCGTCATTGAGATTGAAATACCAATGACCCGAGGCTGCCGCCGTAAAATTAACGATCTCACCCTCGACCCATACGCTCCCAAACTGCCGCTCAATGGCCGAACGCACTTCGGCATTTAGCTCTGACACAGTAAGCGGCCGATGTTCCGATTCGTCGAATAATGATTGTAAGAGTGAGTCGGTCATATTATGGCTCGGAGTCAGTCTATATAGAAATAGAATTTCACAACGCGAAGGTGTTTACCTACCCGCACCATGGTTATTTGAAAGTAAGGAATGTTCACTCGTATCATTCTTCGTCCTTCTTCAAATCCCATACAGTCATCGCGGCATTCGTATATCCAGGGTTCATACGCTTTCATCCATTTTTCAACACTGCTTGAATTGTCCCGCCATGCACTTGTTTTACCAGCACCTATTTTGACAGCAGCCTTTCGAAGCATTGGTATTGTCTCGTCCAGCAGTTCTAATGATTCGTCGAAATATTCAATGCTTTTCTTATCGATATTTTCAGCGATCGGGGAAAGGTCATCTACGAACATGGCCTCATAAAGGGGCTTCTTTTCCTCCAACACTTGTCTAACATCAACCGGAAGATCAGCAAAAGGATCAGCCTCGTCATCCTCCCCGGAGCTAGTAGGCCTACTGTCCCGATAAAGCATACTCAGCCATAACCAATTGATCTCAGACGCGAAAAATTGAGGCAGTTTTTCCGTTCGCTCTAGCGGAACTTTTTTGTCATTGAAGAAGTTGCTCCAATGCGGCGGATTATCTCTTTGCAGTCGAGACCTAAAATCCTTTACAAAAAACTCATCGATGAGGGGTCGAATGTCTTTCGTCTGAATGAACCGGCGAGTAAATCGTTTGGCTATACGCTTTGCTTCTGAGTACTCGGCCGGGGATATCGGCGTCGAAGAACTTTGAGCCCCAACAGAGCCCAGGCCTATTGTCACCAAAACGGCCAAGGTTGCGAAAGTACTTTTGGGAATTGAAAACACTCTGATTCTAATTGGCCGCTGTAACAGACTTCACGCTAGTTAACACCTTGTCGCCCTTCGCCCTGATCCGAGCCGAACCGTCGTTGAGATTGAAATACCAATGGCCCGACCGATTCATCGAATAAACTTAATAAGGATGATGATTCCATTCGGTTTATTTACTGAACATCTTCATCTCGGCCGCCCAGACGATGTCGATGTTAAAATAGACTTTTACCGGCTGTTTCGTCTTCTTGTCAGTTCCGTTCAACACATCAAATGTATGGCCGTCCTCCCGAACCAGTGCTTGGCCGCTGGGGGCGTAGTCCAGGGCCTGCATTATGACATATTCCTCTTCGGTCGATATGACCACGTAAGCGGTTTTACCGGTCTTGCCGTCTGCACCCGTGAGTATTGAATCTACCAAACCGTTGTATATTGCCTTGTGAAAATCATACTCCTGTTGATCAGCCATTTCCCGGCAGGCGATGGCCTTAACGATATGAGCGTTCATATTAACAAAACCGGTTTCCAGTATCTTGTCCGCTGCCTTAATGGCATCCTTGTAACGGTCCTCGTCGAGTGCAGCAAACATCGATTTCCGCAGTTCGCGGTCGGCCCCGAACGGATGTGCATCTTTGGTTTCGGCATATGCGAGCCTAAGGGACTTGAAATCTATGGAAGTGTCACCGGCTTTCAGTTTCGCCACGATATCATCATAGGCCGGCGCTTTATTTGGGGACGGTGCGGCCGTCGGAACAGGTTTCGATGGCGACGGTTTTTGTGCAGCACTCGCAACCGCGAACAAAACGATCATCAGTATCAGGAAAGGAAAGGTTTTCAACATAATTTTCTCCCGGAGATCTAGAATATGTGATGCCTGGTAACGGCTGATGATTGCTTATTCTGCGGCGAAACGTGTATTAATTATCGGCGCCCGCGGCCGCTACCGATGTAACACTCGTAAATACATTTTCCCGCTTCGCCTTGATCTTTAACCGCGGCGAGACGCCGTCAGGTGCGGTGGTTGCAGTGTCTGACACAAAGGTAATGTTGTACGCAGAACGCATCTGCAGAACGATGTCTTCGTATGCTTTCTGGATCTGCGAGATCTGCGTTATGGGGTAATAGACGCCGCCCGAAATTTGCGCCAGGCGGTCGCCCTCGCCCTCGCTCTTGGCCGTCAGTGACATATACTTCATTCGCGTCGGGTCGATCTCACCCTCAGGATTTGCGGCGGCGGCTTCGATCAGGCCCGATGGCACGTATAGCGGATAGATCAATGCCCCGCTCTCCTGGATCGAGCCGAGCAGAGAATCAAACGGCAGGAACGATCGGTTGTCGTCACCGTCGGTCAATATAACGACTGCCGTTCGACCGCCTTTCAGCGGCCGCAGCACATCAGCGACCGTGTACGCGATCGCGTCGTAATAGGCGGTGCCGCCGCCCGCGTCAAATGTATCGAGGCTCTTGGACAGCAGAGCTTTGTCGGTGGTAAATTTCGATAACATCTTGACATCATCGTTAAAGATGACGATCGAGACGCGGTCATTCTTATCCACCGTATCGACAAAGCTGCGTGCTGCCTTTCTAATAAAATTTACGTAATTCTGAACGCTGCCCGAAACGTCTAGAAGCAGGACAAGGTCAAACGGTGCCGTCGATCGTTCGACTGAGATGATCTGCCGCTCGATGCCGTTCTCAGCTACTTCGAAATCTTTGGCTTCGAGGCCGCCGATGGCCCTGTTTTTGACGTCGGTCACTCTGACAACGGCGGTCTTTAGTTTTGACCCGGCGCTTCGCCCCGAATCCGATTTATCCTTCAGTGAAGGCTCCCGTTTATACGGCGGCAGAGTGCGTGCGTAATCGCCAAAATATTTTGGGCTCGCCCGCCGTATCGCCTCCATCAGCAGCGAATCGCCGCTGCGTATTATCGCCTTGGCAGCCTCAGTCAATGGCCGCACCTTAAGGTCGCTCATCACCTCGTTCGGCGGTACGTTCAGCAAAATAATGCCGCGTGCAGTGGTCAGATCGATCTGAACCGAGCGCGAAACTTCGCTCTTGTCCTTTTTCCCCTTATCCTTTTCGTCTTTCGGATCATCGGGGTCCGGCGGATCGGTCACAGCATCATCGATTTTCCCTTTTTCCTTTTCACTTTTGCCTTCACCAAAGTGCCCTTTGATCTCAAACCGCCCGGCCGACTTTTCTTTTACCTTGGCAAGCTCAAAATCCGCCAGAAATCTCGGCCGCGATTCGATCCACTTTAGTTGATACTTTAGGTCGTCGGCCGGAACATCGACGGCTATGGTACCTGTTCCGGTTTTTGCCTCAATGGATGTAAAGTTGCCTGCCAGTTCGACCGCCCCGGCCCTGGTCTCGACCTTTAACTTGACCCTTTCCGGCACGATCAGGACCAGGTCAATTCGGCTCTGCGGGTCTGCCGGCACCACCTCAACTGTCAAATGTCCGGATGAAGCGTTCATTTTGATTTCTTTATCCAGAACCGGTTTTGAAGACGATGCAGTTAGACTTGCTTTGAACGGTTCGCCATCTGTGGGTGATACTGCCCGGACGCCAATTTTTCCGTACAGATTTGTTATCTCTACGGTCGCATCTGCGTTCAGCTCAATAGCGCGTGTCAGATCTTGCGAACAAGTGTCTGGCCGCAAAGCAATTATAAAAACAATTGTTAAAAGGATCTTAGTTGCCGATGCCAGCATTTCTTAAGGTTTGCTCGTCATTCGCCCGGACTGGATAAGACGATGGCGGACACGTTCCTGCCACTTCTTTCCCGAACCTCCGACATCATCAAAGAGCTTTACGCATTCTGTCAGAGATTCACCGCCTGCAAGCCGGGTTTTCAAATAAAGCAACGCTACTATGATAGCAGAAAAGGAAAAGACAAAGATCTGCATCGGAAGCCAAAGGATCTGAATGAGCGACTCAAGGACCGCGGTTTTGACCCGGCTTGCCATATCTTGTTCGCCGCCCCCGGTGCTGATGCTTACTCCTCGCTTACCGAATGAATAATTGATCGAGGTATCTTTCTTTTCCGGTTCATTACCAGTTTGGGCCGAGGGTCCAGCACCGGTTTCAACTTCTTTACTTACCTCGGTTTTGGCCTCCGGCGTCGGATCGAACGCTTGACCCGAGATCTTGACCACGTACGATATAGTCCCGGCGACGAGCGCCGGTATCAGAAACAATATGAAAACAGCTCCGGCCGCCGTTGCAAATGATCGGCTAGTCAGCTTTCTGGAACGAGCAAGGGCCTCGCGAATGCTAACATTTTCAAGCATAACCACCGGCGGGACGAGTATCCACACAATGTATCCTGCCAGAAATCCGGCGGCCCCCGCGATCACAGCTCCAATTCCCCCACCTATTGCCGCTGCCGAAAAAGACCTTGTAACCGGATACAGCATCAGCATAAATGAGAAAAGAGCGGCAAACCCAACCGCAGCAGAGGCCACACCCACTAGGAATGGAAGGATAGCTGCTAAAAGACCGCTGCCGGCAACCCGTTTCCATCTCCTTCGTGCCTCTCTCAGCGCCGGGCGTAATCGAACAGGCCGCAGAGGGACAGCCAGATATTGCGTCACGATCCATGAATTCGTACCAATTATCAAATTCGTACAAAACGGATTCGCGATCGCAAGCAAAAAGCCGACAAAGCCCACCACGATATTTCCGGTTTGCTCTGTTACTACTCCGCCTGCCTTTAGAAACGATACGGCAACAATGATCAGCGTCAGCACCACTATCGGCAGCGAGAAAAACGCTGTAAGCATCAGGAACTTGGGCAGATGTTCGCTATAGATGACCAATGCCCGGCGAAGAAGACCAAAAATACCGTCGGCACGGGACTGAAGAACGCTCGCAAATGCCTCGGCTGTCTGCGGACGATCCTCCGGGGCTTTTGACAGCGCCTGATATATGGCCTGTTTCATCTTTCGCCGAACCTTTTTAGCTGCAAAAGGCCTGGGCTCGACAAATTTATGCGATTCCATAACATCCTTGAAATCGCCCTGGAAAGGCGGGGCCCCTGAGAGCATTTGATAAGCAATAATTCCCAGGCTATATATGTCTGAAGACGGGCCGAGGTGCTCACCGCGGCATTGTTCAGGCGACATATACAGCGGCGTGCCGAGCACGGCCCCGACGCGTGTCAGGTCGGCAGAGTTTTTCGATTCGTACAGCGATCGACCGGAAGGCGTTTTCCCGGAACGCCGGTTGGCAGAATCATCGCCATTCGAAACTTGTTCAGATATGATCGCAGTACGAAATTCCGCCGTGTTGTCGCCATCGTCAAAGATCGCTGTCTCGCTTTCCGAAGTGGATTCCCCTGGCTCTGCAGACCCGGTATCGATCGCCAACGTCCCGTCACCCGCGCCGATCGCGATGGTTGCAGACTCAGACGACCTCGTGTCAGACATATCTTCTAAACGAGTTTCGTCCGGGTCGTTGCCCGAGAATGTTGTGTTCGCGTCAAGGGCTATCGTTGACAGGGCCGCTGAAAAGACCTCTGGCGTTCCGTCGCGGGCCTTGTCTACATGATGTTCTTCAAGTTTAGCTATTCCAAAATCGAGGACCTTTACCGTATAACCCCCGCGTTGATTTGGCTCGAGCCAAATGTTGTCGGGCTTAAGATCTCGATGGATAATTCCCTGTTCGTGAGCCTCATGGACGGCCGAGCAGACCTGTTCCAGGATGTCGAGGGTCCAGGCAACCGGTAGATTTTTCTCTTCGTCGAGTATCTCGCCGAGAGTGCATCCGTCGAGGTACTCCATTACCAAATAAGCAACCTGCCCGTCGGCAGAATCGGCAAAACCAAAATCGGTGACATCCACAACATTAGGATGCCGCAGCCGTCCGGCGGCACGGGCTTCGCGGCGAAATCGCTCGACAAACTCAGAGCGCTGCATATATTGAGGTGCAATGATCTTGACCGCGACCGGCCGTTCGGTACCCAAATGCGTTGCCAGATACACGGTCCCCATGCCGCCGCGGCCAAGCTCGCGCGTCATCTGGTACTTGCCGTCAAGAGTTTGACCGATGAAATCAGGACAGTTCATTTCTCTTAAACTGAAATCTAACCGCTTTCGTTACCCTATGCAAGCATTTAATGGGTGATAACGCCTTTCAGCAATTTCTCCGCAACCGCATCATCAGACCGCATTTAGCCTAGCTCCAACAGTTTGATATATTATTGTCAAAAAAAGATGAAGCTGTTTCTACTTATTTCGCTTTTACTGATCACGTCAACTATGAACGCGCAACCGGGTGGTGAATTCCTCGATGATGGCACCGCCGTTTATTTGCAAAAGCTCCTGGCGTCCCATGGACAGACCGGCTCGATCCTTCAAAAACAAAGCCGGACTAAACCCTTTGTAGTCGGACTTTTTGGATGGAAGGCTCTGCAGTTGTCTCAACTGCCATTTAACAAAATAGAGGGTCAAAACATAAAAATATGCCGGTTGGCTCTCTCTATTTACGAGCGGGACGAGAAACTCGCCGCAGTATTGACGGCTATGGAAAACAGGCCAGTGAGTAACGTGTCATTTGTCGAGGCCACCGAGGATGAAAAGAATTCGCTTCAGAAGTTAGTGGTCCAGAGATATACGAAAGCTTATCTGTTTGACCTTGACCGGCCCGCCGGGCCGCAACCTCGGGAAGCAGATCCGCTAGCCGCCTGGAAATATAACCTAGGCGCCGATCTGGGCCAGCTCGCAGGAAAAATAACACAGTGGTTCTCGTTGACGCCCAAATCAGGCTTTGACCGATCTATGACCTCGGACCTGGAAGGCCTCGACCGCGACCTGACAAATATACCCGGGACAATTCCGGAAACGGTTGTAAAGGCCCTTCGGGCCCTGCGGGCCACGGCTTCGCAGGGACCATATGCCCAGACTCAAAAAACGGAGGTGGCGGCCAGTCTGGCTCGTTTACTTGATGCCGCTCTCGTTTTCGTCGATATTCCGCCGATCAAGCCAGAAGAGGTCGTAAGGCCCCCTGCGGGACCACGTCCGACACCGCCCGCTGCTTCAAAGACCGCTGAACAATATTTTCAATCTGGAAAGGCTTTGGCCGGAAAGGGTGAACATGAAAGGGCCGTAGCCGAGTTCACCGAGGCAGTGCGACTCGATGGCAGCAATGGCGAAGTGTTCTTTTGGCGGGCATCATCATATGAAAAGCTGGGCCGTTACCAGTCGGCAATTGACGACTACAACAAGATGATAACCCTCCGCTACAATTTGTCTACGGCCTTTTTTAATCGGGGCACCGACTATTATTTTTTGAAAAAATATGAGGCTTCGGTTTCGGACATCACCGCGGCCATCGGCCTCGACCGAACGAATGCAGGTAGGTTCTACAATCGTGGGCTGAGCTACTTTGAACTTGGCAATTACGATAAGGCTTACAACGATTTTGCCGAGGCGGCCCGTCTCGCTCCGAACAGGAAGGAGTATTTTATATCGATGGGCAAGTCCGCTTGTAAGCAGGGGCTGTTAATGACCGCGATCAATGCGCAGGATAAAGCCAACGCACTCGGTGCAAAGGTAACGAGAGGATGCTCAAAATAATATTTAGATCGAAAGACAATATGACCCTTTTCAACAAAACTAGGAACCCGTACTACCTATTTGGTATAACTGTCTTTTCCTTACTGCTGGCGACGTGTGCGGTGGCTCAAAATAGATCGAATTACAGCTATGCCGCTCAAAAGAAATTCATTCCGGTCGAACTCGGACAGGTTTATCTGGGAATGCCTTTCAAGGACATTGCTTCCAAATTCGCCCTGAGCAAAGCCGACGTGGATGGCCGTTTCGATTTTGTTTTGGTCACCGTGCCGATTCAAAAGGGCAAAGTCGATTCATTCTCATTCAAGGTCCAGGGGATAAGTGAATCTGACAAAACGGATTGTTTACGTTCTGAGACCGTAACCCAAAAAGGCGAGTTTGGTGATTATGAAGAAATAGTTGGCCGCATCATCCCGGAAAAAGTCCCGAAGGCTGCTTTTATTTACGAAATAGATGTTAAATACAATGACGGATTTGACCTGTATGGGCTCGTAGTCAAAACGTTCGGCCCGACAAAAGATGTCTATAAAAAGAGTGATGAGTTTTATATTTACGATCTGCAATGGACCAAAACAACGCCCGATAAACTCGTCTGGCTGATCCGTTATTTTAAAGACAGCAGGACCCTCCAGCTATCAGGGCGGATCACGGGTACAGAATGGTCAATAGACGATATTCAATAAGTTGATATAGTGGCTTCTATTTTGCTTGTGCTTTAGAGCGAACTGTCTTAGAATTACTCAACTTTTCACATTAGAGACCATTTTTAATAAATTTGTCCCTTGATTTCGGGGAAAGTTATGTTTTATGTATGAAACAACGTGCCGTATGTGTTAGTATTCATTTTGTCGATATCGATTCTTAAGATGGAATGGAGAAAACAATATGGACGCAGGAGCAACAAAAATGAGTATGGATAAAGGAAAGGCGATTGAATCTGCATTGCAGCAGATAGAGAAAAAATTTGGCAAAGGCGCGATAATGCGTCTCGGCGAGAGGCCTCATCAGGAGATAGGGGCGATCTCGACCAATTGCCTGAGCTTAGACGCGGCGATCGGGGTAGGAGGATTTCCGCGAGGCCGCATTGTCGAGGTCTATGGGCCTGAAAGCTCGGGAAAAACGACACTCGCACTTACAGTTGTGGCGTCGGCCCAGCGGACTGGCGGTGTCTGTGCTTACATCGACGCTGAACATGCGATGGATCCCGAATACGCCACCAAACTCGGGGTAAACATTGACGACATGCTGATCTCGCAGCCCGACAGTGGTGAACAGGCACTAGAGATCGCTGAAACCCTCGTGCGGTCAAACAGTGTCGATGTCATAGTAATTGACTCTGTCGCAGCATTGGTCCCCAGGGCCGAGTTAGATGGCGAGATGGGCGATTCCCTGCCCGGGCTTCAGGCACGTCTGATGTCACAAGCGTTGAGAAAGATCACGGCAATAGTCTCAAGCTCACATACCTGTTTTATATTCATTAACCAGCTTCGCGAAAAGATCGGCGTATTTTTCGGCTCACCGGAAACGACCACTGGCGGCAAGGCTCTGAAATTTTACGCCAGCCTTCGGCTCGATATTCGCCGCATCGGTGCGATAAAAGATGGCGACAAGGTTGTCGGCAACCGCACACGGGTCAAGGTCGTAAAGAATAAATGTGCACCGCCATTTCGTGAATCTGAGTTCGACATTATGTACGGCGAAGGCATCTCCCGCGAAGGCGATCTGCTGGATCTCGCCGTCAATCACAACATCGTCGAAAAGAGCGGAGCGTGGTTCTCTTTTAAGGGCGAACGCCTCGGACAAGGCCGTGACAATGTCAAGAATATGCTCAAGACCAATCCTGAGTTGCTTGAGCGGATAGAAGTTGACGTCAAGAATGAGCTGGGCTTTACCAAGATCGAAGCCGCATCGGCTTAGAAGGCCAAGCCAATAATTCGCAAAGGACTCTCGGGGGCATAACCCGTGAGTCCTTTGTTTGTTTTGCGGTGCTGGAAATTATTATGGTTTACCGCTTGGTTTCTTTGTTCCTTTTGTTGGTGGGGTATCCCGGCCCACAGGGGCGGCGTTAATATTTAGCGGAGGCATGCCCATTGCCTTTCTTATTGTTGCCGGGTCCGGTATGCCAGGTGTCGGTGTTAGGCCCGGTTTGAGGCCTTTTTTCAATTCCTCAGCGCTCGGGATCCCTGGGGTCGGTGTAGTTCCCTTTGGCACAACAGCTCCGTTTGTCGGTATACCCGGTATCTCTTTACCGTTCATTGGCAGCGGGCTTGCAGACAAGCCAGGCGGCATATTTGCCGGATCCAACTTAACTGCAACATTTGCATTCGAGGATAAGGTGTTGGTATTTCCGTTTGAACTATTTGAAACAGCAGACGAACCGCACCCCGTAAATATCGCCGCGGTGCCAAATAATATCGCTATCGATCTGATCATAAAAATTGAGCCTCTCGAGATTTAAAATAGCTGTGCCGGTTTGAAGGTTGCGTCCCCGGGGGGCAGCGACGGCGTCCAAACCGGCACGGGCAGGTATCTATCACTTGTTTGCAGCTGAAATAGGCAACAGCTGCCAAAAACCGATTATAGTCTTTTGCTATCCGATGTCAACCATTATTATGGTTCGCTGTGTAGTCACCGATCCCGACAGGTCGGTTTTTTTGATTTGATTTGACATCACTAAACTGCACATTTACACTTACAAATTCGCCCTATTGCGTTATGGCGAGCTAATTTTGGCCAGATAGCTCAGTTGGTAGAGCAGCGGACTGAAAATCCGCGTGTCGGCGGTTCGACCCCGTCTCTGGCCACCACAAATTTTGCATTTAGTCCGGACGGCGATCATCGCCGTCTTTTTTTATGAATTAATTCATTTGCTTCGTTCGGAACTACCGGCAAAAAGTGAACGGCCTTGGTCTCGGTGACTTTGCCGTTTTCCCATTTTCTGAATGTGCCATCGATCGGATGAACATTCTCGTCCCCTTCCATAACATCAACGCAGTTTAACTCCCCGATGAAATCATAATGGACGCCAGAAACCGTCTCGGTTTCAAAACGTACGAAATTGGGACTGATCGAAACCGACTTGAGAACGTACACGTGCCTTGCATAGACTGCCCCTCTCGGTGGGATCGGCATTCCACTCTCGTTTTGGATCTCGATAGATAAGTGATCAAAATCATCAAATATTTGGATTTCGTCAAACAGACAATATTCCCTCGCGATGCCGACCTCCTTTCGCGCATCAGAAATTGCGGGCGTGTTGCCGGCTTCCTCGGAACTTGAAATGTGATGAGCCGTCAACAAGTGTGATACCAAATATCGATAGCCGCTTATTATTGACCAACCTAAAAGGAAGGTAAATATAAACGCCGTAAAGCGAAACAGGTACTTCTGTAAATTCATTTTCAATCTCCCGCTGCGTTAATGTTTTCCAGATTAGACTTATCTATCACTGGTGACGAGGGCGAAGGTATCGTTACCCTACTGTGGCTATCCACATAATACAGAAGCGAAAGGACGGTTTTTCGCGGAACGATTATCGGCATAAGATATTGATGGAGTTGTTATACTCGAATGGGCCGCCCCCGGTTCGCGGCAGCACCACTGAAAAAGATGTCAATTCTCATTGCAGAAGATAATGAAGCTCAACGCCAGTATTTGAGCTGCTCTCCTGGCCAAGACATTTCCGGCTCATTTGCCGTTGATCGAGGCAGAGGACGGCGAGATAGCGGTTTCGCTCGCGATCAAAGAGCGTCCAAAACTCTCGATCCTCGATATCCAGATGCCTAAGTTATCAGGCGTCAAGGCTGCCCGGACCATCTGGCGTTCGTTTCCAGAGGCACGGGTAATTTTCTGGACACAATTCCCCCATGAGATATATATCAACGAGATACGGAAGATAGTTCGCTCGATCGAGCCTCAGCCGACTTACGGATTTATTCACAAAAACAACCCGGAAGAAAGATTTTTGAGATTTGTCGCAGCCGTCCTCGAGGATGGCGCCGATATGATCGACCCGGCATTTAAGGATTCATTCCAGCGTCCGCTTTTGACTGAGTTTGAGACTGAGGCGTTGAGATATCTGGCGCTTGGCCTTTCCAATTGGGCGATCGCCCGCAAATGCAGTCTTAGTCTTCGCGGTGTTGAGAGCCGCCTCGCCACCTTGTACGAAAAGCTTTTCCCTGAGAGCTCGGCCGGCACGGAAAATGAAGCTTACGATAAACTCGCATTCAACACGCGCACCCGGGCCTTCTTTGAGTCTCTTCGCCGCGGCCTGGTCAATCGTGATGAGCTTGAGAAAGACGAAGCCGAGTTAAAAGAGTGGATCGAACGGGACCGGTCACGATTCCGCGATTCACCAAAATAGAGAATGTTTGCCTTCAAGTCTTCACGGTCATCGACGGTTTTCGCTCTTTGTTTTCTCGTTTGCCTTGCTGCATTCAGTAATATTCCCGGCCAGATAATACCGCTCGACCCTGAACCCGCACCGCCGCTCGTTTCGACGCCGCGGCCCACGTCAACACCGACGCCGATCCCCGGTGCTCAAAACTTTCATCAATGGGGTTCGATCACGTTATTCAACGGCCTTCCGTCTGATAGTGTTCGTGCTATCGCTCAAACGGCCGACGGTATAATGTGGTTTGGAACCGATAACGGCCTGGCTAGATTTGACGGCCGCCAGATACAGAATTTTACATTTGGCGACTCAGAAGCCAACCGCGTCCTGTCACTAAGTACATCTATGGCAGGACAACTATGGATCGGAACGCATAAAGGAGGCTTCGTCTATTCCGGCGATCGCATTAAACCCGTACCAGGAACTGACGGTATCGGCATTGCGGCCATTCTGTCGGACGATGAGATCCTGTTCGGAACCGAAAAGGGGGACGTGCTTAGGATCCGAACGAACGAGAACGGAGAGTTTTCGGCGGAAACATTGCACGATGATCCGATCTCGGCCGCTGACGGAACAGCGGTTGGCATTACCAGCCTGAACAGGAACGATGGAAAGATCCTGATAGGAACGTCCGGGAGCGGAACTCTTAAGTTGGAAGACGGAAGCGTTTCTGAGCTGAAAATGACTCCGCGCCCTTTATTTGTAAATGCTCTTGAAACTGATAGCTCGGGCAAATTGTGGTTTGGGACCGATGCTCTCAAAGGCATTAGCGGTATCTACTCTATCTCACCCGATTCCCAGGCGGAACGCGTCGCCGCACCTACCGCAAATGTGGTCGCGCTGGAATCGAACAAAAGCGGATTGTGGGCCGGAACCGAGAGGTACGGCTTATTTCGTATCGTCGGATCAAAACCGCCTAAAGCCTATACATTCGAAAACACATCCGGCGGCCTTCGCTCCGATAATATCTTTGCACTTTTTACGGATCGGGAAGGCATTCTCTGGGTTGGTACAAACCGAGGCGTAAGCCGCTTTGACCCCTCGGGGCCGATCCAGCAGACAGTGTCTGACATCCCTAACAGCAATTTTGTCCGGACATTTTTTCAGTCGGGCGATGGCAAGGATCTGTTCGCCGGCTCAAATCGGGGACTCTTTCGCCTCGACGGTGAATTTTGGAAGCTGGTTCCGACGTTCAGGGATAAGGTTATTTACGCGATCGGGTACTAACGGAGCGGGGATGGTGGTCGGTACGGCAGCCGGCATTTATGATTCCAGGGGCAAACTCATCGCAGGCGGCGATACTCGCAGCCTTGAGACATTTCGCGGAAGCACCTACGCCGCTGTTTACGGCAAGGGGGTCATTGACATCACCGCCGACGGCCAGCCGGTCATTTTTCCGGACGAAAGTGTAAGTTCGCTTTTGCAAGATGACGACAAGCTGTGGATAGGGACCGCCGGGCACGGACTTTTTAGTTTTGACGGCAAAAGCGTAAAGAATGAAGCAGCCCCTGAATCGTTAAGAAGCGGCACGATCCGCAAAATGTTTATGGGTGATGACCACCGGATCTGGATCGCGGGTGAGCACGGGGTATTTGTTTACAAAGATGGCGTTTCGCAACAGATCATTGCGGCCGAGGAGGTTCGCGATGTATACGTCGAAGGCCCGAACGTTTGGGCAGCGACTGCGACCCGCGGCCTTCTCCATGGCCGTTTCGATGAGCGACTCGGATGGCTGGTATCATCGATCGGCTTCGAGCAAGGCCTCCCCTCCGATAAAGCATTTGCGATCATGCCGCTTGCCGACGGTCAATTGCTAATAGGAACAAATCGAGGCGTGGCAACCTATATCCCGGGCGACATCGCTCCGAAGATAATTCATCTTCGCATTCTGGGCAGCCGACTGCACGACGCAGCCGAAATTCGCTCCACTATCTCTTTGGAGTATCCACAAAACTCTCTTCTCGTTGAAGTTGCCGGGTTGAGCAGCCGGACATTCCCGGAAGAATTTCAGTACGCAATGCTCTTAAAAGATCGACGCGGTGAGGTCATTGACAGCCGGTTTTCATACCAACCGCAATATTCTGCCGCCGATCTCTCGCCGGGTGAATATAGTATCGAGTCATATGCCTATGACCGTGACTTGCTGGTGTCAGAGCCTTTGATCGTCCGCTTTTCGATAGCCAAACCTCCATTCCCCTGGACGGCGACAGCCTTAGGGGTTTTGCTGATCATAGCCCTGATCGCTTTGATATGGGCGGTCATTGAACGCAGACATATATCTCAGCGAAATCGCGAGTTGGCAGCGGCCCGTTCCGATCTGGCAAACGAGGCAGAACGCGAACGCAGCCGTATCTCTCGTGAGCTGCATGATCAGACTCTCGCAGATCTGCGAAATCTGATGATGATGAGTGACCGGTTATCGCCGGCTAACCCGGAGTTTCGCGGCGAGATCGAGTCTGTATCAACCGAGATCAGGCGTATCTGCGAAGATCTGAGCCCGTCGGTCCTCGAAAATGTGGGCCTTGTCCCTGCGCTTGAGTTCCTTCTCGGACGCTCTGTCGAGAACCATAGCTTCTCAACAACAGAGGACGCCAATGAATTGGTGACGTTCCCGGTGATCGTTCAGCTTCATATCTATCGCATCGCTCAAGAGGTCCTGACAAATATCAAACGCCATTCGGACGCGACGATCGTGGAAATGAACGTCAAAGCATTCGCAGATGGGCGATTTCAGCTTAAGCATTCGCGATAACGGAACGACATTCAAACCGAACGGGTCAAACGGGATTGGACGCGGAATATCAAATATCAGATCGCGAGCCGGCATAATAAATGCAAATATATCCTGGCAGGAGCCGGCCGATGGCGGTAATGTCTTTACACTCGAAATAGCCGGGACAAACGGCGTCTGAATGTCCCGGCTATTGATCTAAGGCGGGTGCTTTTATTCGTGACCAGCAAATGCCAATTTATTCAAAACTCCTTACGCCGGATATGGTTCGCTGACCATTCATAAAAGCGATGGTGGCAAGAATTATTATGGGCAGGACGGGGACTAGCAGAACGAAAATAGAATGTTCCCAAAAGCTCGCGGTGGCCGCTGTGCTGCGATAGGCGCCGTTAACGAACGGAATGCCCAGCGTCGTCGTGTAGTAGATCAAGAGCGGAAGCCATGTTCGCCGCAACAGGCCTGGTTTCGGCCCGGACCCTGCGTTAGACCCCACCCTTTCACTGAGGACAAACAAAAACAGTAGAAAACCAAAATAGATGATTATGCCCTCGAAGCGGTGAAGTTGGTCCGGGTTGAGCCAGATCCATTCCGTGTCTAAGTGGCGTATTTGAAATGCGGTCGTTATACGGACGGTGTTGGCGATGATCGTTGTAAGATATGCAAAAAATAATGAGGCCGGTAGGAACCGCCAACCTGGAGTTTTCCCCCGGCCCCGCCACAGAGTTCCGATCGAGAGCATCAGGAACGCTGTTATCAAGAAATTAACACCCGAACAAGAGGCCGCGATTATGAAAGAATGGTCGGCACTCATATAGCCTGCATTTGATTCGAACGCAAACTTTGTGCCTGTTAACACTTCAACCAGTAGGGTTGTGGGAGCTAATATCCACCGCAGATCGTTAACGCTCGCGGATGAGTAAAAGAGCTTGATAGCCCCGGCACATATCAGTACAACAGCCGATCGAACTACTCCATTCCAATTGAGTGCCACATTCCTCATTAGGTCACCTCGTCAAAGCGTTATTTGTAAGATCTGGTATGCCCTTCCCTCGGCGCTTTAGGACTAGAAACATTGCGATCAATGCCAGTGAAACAGCTAACCAAACGAGTTCCGGTTCGCTTCCGACGGCAAGGTCTGTAACTCCTAATGGAATCGGCAGCGGTTGATCTATGTCTTCGGCGTCCCCGGAGGAGTTTCTCACTATCTCGCGAACCGCGATAAATGATGTGTACGGGGTCAACAAGTTATAAGTTAGGCCGAGAGATGTGATCTCTTTCACCTGAGATTCCGAAAGATCAGATGAACCGTAATCGGAAAGCTCCGTGATCCGGGACCGGGCCCAAAGGTATCTCAAGGCGAGATTGCCGCTATCGGGCTGCACACCGACCACATCCACACTCGCTGCGTAGTCACCCAGTCCCGTTTTTCCACTGAGCTCAAATGTCCCGGTCAATGGTCCGCGCCATTTGCCGAAAACAATAATTGGCCGCTGCGCCAACATATCAGGAATATGAGCCGGAAATACGTCATAGGTATCAAAACCGTAAGATCGCACTTTGATGTCTGTCATCGCGGGAGTCTGGATATATTCGCGGAATCTTTCCGACGTTTCATCGGCCTGTGATTCTTTTTCTACAATAAAAGGCTCGCCCATGCCGGCCTTCGCCACGCCCTCGATCAAATAACGGTTTACCGACGCTCCGATCCCAAATGCAAATACGTTCGACTGTCCGAGATTTTCACGAATGTAATCGAACGCACCTTTCTCGCCGGAAATATAACCGTCGGTCACAAGCACGATACTCCGCGAGACGCCGGATTGCAGGGGAAGGCTCATGGCCTGTTTGAGAGCAGGAAGGAGTTCTGTGCCACCGCTGCCGCGTTGCTGGTCAAGCAGTTCGATGGCACGGGAGACATTCTGCTGATTTGCCGGCAGCGAGGCCGGTGACAGCGATGTTGAGTCACCCGCGAACAGGACGACATTAAAGTAATCAGAGGGGCGCATCTGCCCGATCAGATTCTGGAGCAGATTTTTAGAGGTATTGAGCGGGAACCCTTCCATTGAACCGGAAACATCGACCACGAAAATAAACTCACGGGGCGGTATTTCTTCGCTCTTAACTCGTTGCGGCGGTTGAGCCATATAAAGAAAAAAGTTTTCGCCGTCCCCTTGGTAAAGGATCAGGCCAGACGTTATTTGGTTGCCGGCCAGGCGATAATTAAGGACAAAATCACGATTTCCCTGAAACGGATCGGAATCGTCGAGCGTTAACTGGGCCACGGTTGTCCCTTGCCATTCGGGGATGATCTGATGCGACATACAACGCAGATCCTGGATCGGAACCCCGGCCGAGATCTTTGCTGAAATGTGAAGCGTGCTTGTCCCACCTTCTCCCTGATGAAGATATGGGGCGTTTACGGGACGGGTTTTTGCACCATTGGCATTCTTCGGGCGATGGATATCGCGGCCCGACAACCGTTGGGTAAACCACCTCGTACAGCCCGTCGGTTGGCACGAGCAATTCGGTATAGCGGAGTTCGATCTCGATCTGATCCTGCGGCATTACGTTCGCCAGTTTCATGGAAAAAACATTAGGACGATTTTCCTCGAGCAGCGAGGCACTTTTGCCCTCCTTTTTCGCAACCTCAAACTCTTGTTTGGCTGCCTCGCGTTCCTTGATCTTCGCAAAGATTACCTGATCGCCGATCCGCATTCTCATCGAATATACGGCGGCTCGCGTTGATGCCGGGAATATATAAGTTGCGTTGATGGGCCGCGAACCCTCGTTTCGGTAAGTCTGCACGACCCGAACGTCCGCGATCACGCCTGAAACGCCGATCTCAACCCGTGTATCTTTTAGCGGTAAATGGTCGACGGCAGGATCACCGTTGACAAAAAAATAAGGTGAAAGTGTTTTGTCCTCTTGCGTCTGGGCATACGTCGGGATCGTCACCGCGATCAGCACCAGTACGAGGCACGTTAAATAAAGCTTTATCAGTTTGGCGGTCATCAGCATTCTCCAGGTTTTTTGGGCCAAATGCCCTTTTCTTAAGTACATTTCGATGCTATGACCTTTACAAGATCCATGTAATGTCCGCTGCCACAGAGCAAAACCGTGGTATCCACAGTCGCCGGTCAGGCTTGGTACAGTCAATATTTTTGGGTTTGGGGCCTTCGGTGGGATGAAAAAAGAGGCTGCCTGAATAAGCAGCCCCGGTCTGATCAAGTTTGATCGTTTTGTTGGAGTTTGATATGGCTCTTGCCTAACTACTAACTTCGCAGTACACCTTGATCGCTCCTTTGGCGGATGAGAGCTTGTCGATCAATTCCTGATAATTGTCCAGCCCGTGTACGGGGTGCGTGAGCAGACGAGAGAGCCAGTCGCCATACTCCAGCACTGCCTGCGACATGTCTTTGACGCCGCTTTCGAAATATTCGCGGTTGGCGTTGACGGTTCCGACCATAACACGATTTCCGAGCACGAACTCGAGATTGATCTTGTCAGCCGGGACCTCGATCTTGCGGTCTCCGCCGGTAACGCTTGAGAGGACAAGCACACCATTCTTTGCAAGTGACTGCATCGCGTCAAATACGATCGGTGAATAACCGGTGGCCTCAAAAATAAGGTCAAAGCCGCCGTTCTGCGACGCGTAGTCGGGCACAGATATATCGTCGGTGGAAACGTAACGCAGCGCCGAGTTCCTCGATGAGGTCGGAATTGAGGTAGGGCCGCGGTGTTTTTCCAAAAACAACGACCTCTATACCCTTTAGCCGCAACACCAAAGCCGCCATCAACCCGATCGTACCGGCACCCAGATACGGCCGCACGCTTAGGCCGCCAAACCCGCAAACGCCGCTGTATCTCATAGGCCTGAGTAATGCCCTTCTGCACAACCGTCATAGGTTCGAGCAAAACCCCGACTTCTTTGAGGCCGCGCGGCACCTTGACAATAAAATCAGCATTGTCGACGTAATACTCGGACAGGTAACCGTGAAGCAGGTTGATGCCCCGCTCATAATACGTGTCGTCGGTCGTCATGTCGTTGGTTCCGATCAAGTCGTAAATGCTGTGGCCCGGACGGCGTACAGTCGCGACGACATAGTCGCCGGTTTTAGTTCCTTAACGTTAGGGCCGACTTCCTCAACGACGCCGAAGCCTTCGTGGCCGATGACCAGAAAATCATCGCCATTGGGAGCGGCGCCATATTCGGCGTTGTTTATTTCTTTGTCGGTGCCGTCGACACCTACGCGAAGAACCTTTACCAACACACCGCGGCCATCAGCAACATCGCTGACCGACGGTTTTGGCATATCCACAAGATGAACGGAATCAGCGATCCCGGGTTTTACTGCAATTGCTTTCATGATTATTATTCCGTAACTAAATTATTAAAGTTTCGTCTGCGATCCAAAGGGCAACGAGACAGAGCTTTTCTTGCGATCTTTATGCTGCCACAGCCTGCATCCATTTGGTTCTAACGCCAAGGCTATTGAGCGTCCCGACCACACGCTGCGGTTCGCCCCAATCGCTCCAGCCAACATCGCCCACCCGCATGACGAACAGGTCGCCCGCCGACTGTTCCAGGACCCGGCTCGAGAAGTTTGTATCTTCGATCCAGTTATAGATCGAGCGAATGGTCGCCTCTTCTTCTCGGGTGCCAAATGTCTTTGCAGCGGCGGAAAACATTCGGTGGATACCAGGCAAGTGCTTTCGATAGAGATCGAGAAATGTTTTGACCTTGCCGACCATCACAAAACTGTTCCACAGGCTGCCCGACGCCATCAATTGTTCTGGCTGTCCTCATCGACGGCTTTTCCCAGAACCGGTTGACCCGGGTGAACGATCGCTCTACGTCACCGAAAAATGACCTCGCCGGTTCGATCCAGCCATAAGACGTTTCGGCTTTATGCGGTTCTATACCAAGCAGGACCACCGACGCTGGATTTCATTCCGCGACCGAAAATGCAGAATCGACATTCTGCATGAACGCCTTATTGTCAGAGAAATAGTGATCCGACGGGAAAAACGCGACAGTGGCATCCGGAGCATTCTTTGCCACGCGAAGAAGACTGTAAAGTATCGCCGGTGCGGTACCGCGGTTTGATGGCTGTACGACTTTCTGATCATTGGGAACGTCACCCAGCGAGCTTTCAAAATAGTTTCGTGGTCGCGTGTCAGGCTGAAATAGGTATTGGCCGGGGAAACCGAAAGCGATGCCCGCCGCCGCGTCTCGTCCAGCAGACTGCGATCGCCAAGTATCGTGCAAAATTGCTTCGGGCGTTCATCTCCCGTAATTGCTCGTGTCAGCGCTTTTAGGCGTGAACCTTCGCCGCCGGCCAGGATGACCGCATGACGGTCGCCCTCGCGTGCTGTAAGTTTGTGATTTTGATTTTAGTCGATCTCGATCTTCATAATTTGCTATGCTCCATCGTTATCCTTCGTTTACTGAAGCATTTTGGAGTCACAAATTATTCCAATCAGAGGTGAATTTTTTAGGAACCCTGAGCTTTCACCCGCAGCAGTTCGGCGACGCTCCAGGCCTGGGCCGGACAGCCGCGGGGAGCGTGTGGCTCGTCGGCGTCAAATATCTCTGAGATCTGTCCGACCATCGCATTCATTAAATGATCTTCAAATCCACTGAGGATCTGAGCAACTCTTGCTTTGGTCGCCTTGCTATTGGGATTGACCTTTCGGTATGCATCAACAAATGGCCCGATCAGCCATCCCCAGACTGTACCCTGGTGATAGGCAGAATCACGTTCAAAGGGCGAGCCGATATAATTCGGAATATAGGCAGGATCATGTGGTGAGAGCGATCTTAGCCCGACCGGCGTGAGGAGCTCGGCCTCGACTTTTTCGACAATTTTCAGAGCTTTTTCGTCCGACACCATTGAGTGCGGTAGGCTTACGGCAAATATCTGGTTTGGCCTAACGGATCCGTCTTTCCGTTCTCCGTCGACCACATCGTAAAGGCATTGAAACTCTTCGTTCCAAAACTGGCCATTAAAGCTCTCGCGGGTTATCTCGGCCATATCTGAATATTCAGACTGCCTTTCCTCATCTTTCAGCAGCTTGGCGAGATCAGCCATTATTCTTAATGCGTTGTACCATAGCGCCTGTATCTCAACCGCTTTGCCGGTCCGCGGCGTAACGACCCAATCTCCGATCTTGGCGTCCATCCAGGTCAGCTGCACGCCCGGTTCACCAGCGAACAGCAGACCGTCGGTGTCGACCTTTATCCCGTATCTCGTGCCCATCACATGCCAGTCGATAATAGCGGCTAGTTTTTCGTAGAGGTTATCTCGGACGAATTCGATATCACCCGTCTTTACTACATAGGCTCGGATCGCCTCGAAATACCACAACGTGGCATCGACCGTATTGTACTCAGGTTCTTCACCCGCATCGGGAAAACGGTTGGGCAGCATGCCCTCGGAAATATGTTTCGAGAATTCGCCGAGAATGCTCTCGGCGATCTCTTCGCGATTTGTCGCAAGCGTCAATCCATTGAGAGCGATCATCGTATCGCGGCCCCAATCTGAGAACCACGGGTAACCCGCGATGACCGTTTTGCCGCTGCCCCGTTCAACAATGAACTGATCTGCCGCCAGCGCCAGGTGCGGCGAGATCGCTTTTTTCTTGCCCGCCTTTGCCACAAGCATTGCCCGCCGTTTTATCTCAGTCTGTTCAAGCAGCTCGACATCGGCCAAATGTTCGTGCTCGGTCGAAGCAATAACAAAAGCAGGTTTGCTCAGCTTAAATTTCATGCTGAACGGCTGGTATAGATCTTCGCGATAGTCAAAGCCGCGCTCACGCTCGATAGCGTACTCAAAATCACGATACCAATAGCCGGCCGATTCTACCGACGCAGCGTTGTTTGAGAAATATAAACGCGGCATCTCGGAATATGGCTCTATCTCGACACTTCCCTTTTCCTCGAGATAACTGCCGTCAAATCCTGCATCCTGGTGTTTTAAGTGATGATGATCGCGAAAGGCAAGAAGCGGTTTTACCTCAAGCGTGATCTGCTTTGTCCCCCTTGGCTTTTTCTTAACGGCCCACGTGACGACCGTGGTATTCTCGCTATATGCCATGAAGACCCTTTTCTCGATCTCGACACCTCCGGCAAGAAACGTCCAGATGGGAAAGGGATCGAGGCGAAATCCGGTCAGGAATTTGTAGCCTTCAGGGTGGATCGTTCCCGGATATTGATTGCAGGAAAGCTCAAACGTTTCTTCACCAATGGTCAGAATTTCTTCAAATTTTGACAAGAGTACGGCTCTGCCCACAGGCGGGGTTGTTGCCGCTATCAATAATCCGTGGTAGCGGCGGGTGTTTGCCCCGGCTACGCTCGACGATGCATAACCACCGATGCCGTTGGTCTCGATCCACTCACGCGACATTGACTCGGCAAGATCGCTGCATATTGATGCGTCCAGTTCGATCATCTTAAGTTACCTTTGATTACTCACCGCTTTGCTGCAGCAGTTTGGCGACCAGTCCGGTCCAACCCGTCTGATGGCTGGCACCAACCCCGAAGCCGTCGTCGCCGGTACTTCGGCACGCAAGAGTTGTCTCTATGATACGCGAAACCGCCCTAATGCCGTATGGCGAAAGAAATTCGTTCTCATCCAGCATCACTTTTAGCACTTTTTCAAGCTCATCGCGATAGGCAATATTGGCTGCACAAATTGTGGTATTAATTTGCTTTCCGAACGGAACTGAATTTTGAATTACTTGAGGCCGGGTCTGGCGACGATTATTGGGTTCGCCTCCAACTCACGCCGGTAAAATGCTCTGGGGCGCTGGGGGCTGCGGGGAACGCCCGCATTTTTCGGTGAGGGTTTGTCACGCTGTAGATCTCTGCCCTCTCTTATTCCTCTCTCGATCTCTTCCTGATCTATCTGCGGGACACGGTCGGTCGCAAAATCAAGCCATTCTCTCAGAAAAACCTGCCCGTCTTTTGGCTCGCGGTCGGCGGCGCTGGTTTTCAGCCCTTCTTCGACGAGAGCGTATGTGAGATATCCGTGACCGAGCCGTACATCTTCGGTGGCGGCCTGATAGCTCTGGGCCGCGGTAAGAATGAACATGCCCTTTTCATAAGCAAGCTGGGCCAGGCCTTTACTGTTCATCGGGCCCCGACGCTTTTCTTCGGTTTCCAGGGCCTGGCCGGAATTGCATGCATCGATCACGAGCAGTATCTGGCCGACGTCGATGCTTTCGATCGCAGACTTGAAGCTCTTCGTCAGAAATACTGTGAGAAACGATCTCCTGCAGCCCGGCTGCATCAAGACTGATCCGGCTGCCGGCATAACCGAGATCATGCGGCACGAGATAGAACCGGTTCTTTTGTGCGGTGCCATGCCCGGCGAAATATATCGTCAGCGAATCCTCGGGCTGGATTTTTGCCGAAAGATCAGCTATCGACCTGAGAATATTAGCTTTTGTGGCTTCGTTGATCTCTCAAGTCAACTACCTCGACACTTTGGTAATTACCCAGTTGCACCTGCTTGTCGTTTCAATTCGTCTGCAAACTCACGGGCATCCGCAATGGCCTGATTCAGGTTATATTGAGAATTGGCGTACTCGTTGATGCCGACCGAAAGGATATAAGACACTCCTTTTTTCGAAAGGCTTTCGGCTCCGGTCACGGTAGGACCGCATCCTTGCTTTTGACGTCATCGGTGTTGAATGCATAGGCGGAAAGACGATTCCGGCCTGCAACGACGGGAATTGTGGCGTCGAGGACAACGGCTGCTTGCCCTTTTAGAACATCACCTCGCCACACCCTGACGAGGGATCCATTACGGAAAAGCCGAACATCCTTTGCACCGCCAGGAGCACTGGAAACGGCGATCCTGACCTTTAGGTTTCGTTCCGTCAGAGGACCTGAGCTACCCGCTCCGCCCAAATCCAATTTCAGCTCAGGCTGACGTCTGTCTTTAGTCGAGATGTTTGAGGTGGACGGCAGTTTCCCATTATTCAAAAGGTCCGCTAGCAGCCCCGGCGAATAAAATTCACTAAAAAACACCTCGACCGGCTTTACATTAAAAGTATCCTTTTCAAATCGCCATGCGAGCTGCTCCCATGAGGAAGGCGAGCCGTCAAAAAAGCCTTCGGGCGTCACCACCAGCCAGTCATCCGCTATTTCTTAATGAGATAAGCGTCGCTGCCGGGGTTCCGGTCTGCGGCTTCCATATCATTATGCTGCCGTCATCGCTGGCAGAGGCAATGAATTTACCGTCAGCCGAGAATGCAGCCGAAAAGACCGTCCCGGCATGGCCCGCCATTACAAAAGCCTCGCGAGCATTCTCGACATTCCATGTCCGAACCGTTTTATCCTGACTTGCCGAGACGATCTGCTTCCCGTCGGGGCTGAATGAGACCGAATTGATCTTTGAAGTATGTCCGGAGAGCGTTTGAAGAAGCCGTCCTGTTGCCGAATCCCAAACGCGGACGAGCTTATCTATACCGCCTGAAATGATCAGTTTTCCATCAGGGCTAAACGCAACTGCGTCTATCTCACCAGCCTGGGGTTCGATCGTTCTGAGCGTAGTCCCGGCCGCTGCATCCCAAATTTTGATCGTGCCATCGATACCTGCGGAGGCAATGTATTTCTCATCATTGCTTACCGCGACCGAGATCACCTCACCCGCGTGGCCTCTTAGAAACCGAGGCTTTGCCTTAGGCTCAAGGCCCCATATTCCGATAGTTTCATCTTTACTGCCCGAGACCAGGAAAGCCCCACTGCGGCTGATCACTAAACTGCTTATTGAGTCTTTATGACCAGTCAAAACCTCGATCGGCTCGTGCGACAGCGTATCCCAGACCCTGATCGAATGATCGACACTCGCCGAAATGAAGCGTCTATTGTCGGGATGAAATACTACTGCAGTTACCCGACCCGTGTGGCCCTTTAGCGGAGACAGACTTCGTCCGGTCTCGAGGTCCCACAGTTTGACGGTGTTATCAAAACTCGCCGAGGCCAGCCAGTGGCGGTCGTTGCTAAACGTAGCACAATAAAAACCGACCGTGTGGTTCTCAAGCATCTTGTTTGCCTGGCCGTTCTTCGCGTCAAAAACCGTTACCGACCCGTCGCCATTGCCGATCGCCAGAACCGAGGCACCGTGATCAAAAACGGCCGACTCAGCCTCACCGGCGGCCGCAGCGGCATTTGCCTTGACAGACGAGATCAATAATCCTTTGCCGGCCGTACTCCAAACGTTGATGCCGCGGTCCGAGTCTATGGATGTAACCTTGTCAGAAGAATCAAAATTGAGCGACAGAATTTTGCCTGTATGTCCGTTTAGGATGGCTGACTGACTGCCTTTCGAGGCCTTCCACAATCTCACGGTTTTATCCTGGCTTCCAGACGCCAGAATATTTCCGGTCGGCTCAAAGCTCAGAGCCGTAATTCCATCTGTATGACCTTTCAGCGTTCGCGAAACCTTCCCTTTTACCAGATCCCAGATCTTTATCGTTCGATCAGCGCTTCCCGATGCTAACATTTGCCCATCCGGGCTGAATGCCAAAGCCGTAACAAGACCTTCGTGGCCAACCAATTTCAACAACTCCTGCCCTGACGCCGTGTCGCGGACGACAATGAAGTTGTCAGA
Source organism: Blastocatellia bacterium (assembly GCA_963834975.1). Classification (GTDB taxonomy): domain Bacteria; phylum Acidobacteriota; class Blastocatellia; order Pyrinomonadales; family Pyrinomonadaceae; genus OLB17. Next base: position 613,501 of record CAWIDZ010000002.1, on the reverse strand, counting down.
GCCGCCCGCAGCGAGCTTTTTCCCGTCCGGGCTAAAGGCAACCGCCCCGATCGCGCCATCTCTGATCGTCAAACTGCCTGATTTCCATCCCCGACGCGACTTCCCAGATCCGAACCGTTTCGTCATTTCCACCCGATGCAAGCCACTTGCCGTCAGGACTGCAAGCGAGCGCCTTTATCGCTCCCGTGTGTCCCGTCAGCGAACGCAATTCGCGGCCTGTTTCTATGTCCCAGATCTTGATCGTATTATCAAAACTGCCGGACGCCAACCACCGACCGTCAGGACTAAATACAACCGCCTGTACGACCTTGCTATGCCCCGTTTGCAATATCAACTCAGGCGCCGGTCGGTGGCGATCCGTGGGAGCGAGATCCCTCATCCGCTGCAACCCGATCACTGCTGATAAAGAGGCTTGCGAGAACCAAAATGATCACCGTAATCCCTTTATACATATTCACAAATATTAACACCCTATATTCTTTTTGAAAGCTCTACAAAAAAGTTTCTAACGCATTCTTTCTTGTGGAAGATGCGAAAAAAGTAATTGGAGCTGCAGATCTTCTTGCAGGGACCCGAAAGATATTTCAGAGTTTCCATCAACGATCTAAAGCCTAAATAGTTTTTAAAACTCTTAAAAAAACTATTTTATCGTTTCGACGACTTAATGACGTTCTAAAAAACAACATCGCTTGCCGAACAGTATTTAGAGATTTGTCCCGCGAACACAGGGTTTAAACTGATTCACATGGAGATATTAAAGAGTTGCAAACTCCAATTCGAGGTTTATAAAGGTGAGCCAGGCCACGCATTGTGAAATTGGGTTTAATCGCAAGCCTTTTCGTCTTAAACCGCATATAAGGATCTTAAAAACAGCCAAATGCCGGAGTCACTGAAGTGTTCAAACCTCAGCAGCCTCCGGCATTATGATCTCAACATAAATAATAACAAGCCCGCCCCCCTATGGCGTGATCGGATAAGGTATCGGCACATCGGTACCGAGTCCGAATTGGGTTGATGAGATGGCGACGTTGCCGGTGCATGACCATTGGTACCAGTAGCCGGTCGATGGGCGATAGACGGCGATGTCGGCAAACGAATCGCCGTTGTAGTCCGCCGCTACGGGTTTGTCGCCCGGTGATCCGAATTGCAGATAGACGAAATTGCCCGTCGAACTGTCCAGCCGGTACCAGAATGTATCTGATGGCCGGTAGACCGCAAGGTCCGTCTTACCGTCTCCGTCATAGTCAGCCGGGACAGGTATGTCTGTCGTAACACCGAACTGGAATCCGAACAGACCGCCGCTGCTCTTGATCCCGTACCAGGTACCTTCTGATGCCCTGTAAACGGCTATGTCAGCCTTACCATCGCCGTCAAAGTCGCCGACGACAGGTTTATCCTCGGCAATGCCGAACGGTGTCGCCTGAACTCCCGAGGCGAGGTTCTGATACCATGTTCCGGTCGATGGCCTGTAGACAGCAAGGTCTGCCTTACCGTCCCCGTCATAATCGGCCGGTACCGGTATATCGCCCGTCAATCCGAATGAGTAAGCGTCATAGTCATTGGGACGAGTGCTCGGCAGCACGTACCAGAACCCTGTCGAAGGCCTGAATACAGCCAGGTCCGTTGTTCCGTCTCCGTCATAGTCTGCAGCGACAGGTATGTCCTCGGTAGTTCCGAACTGCCGTCCAAAGGCCGTATTGGGGTAAGATATGTACCAGGTGCCTTCAGACGGACGGTACACTGACACATCCGATCTGCCATCCCCGTCAAAGTCAAAGCGTGCCCGGTGTGTACCCGGTGCCGCATCCTGTGTGATATTGACAGCTTGTCCGGCAAGGTTGATATCGGCACTTCGGGATACTCCGGTATTGGCATTGACAGTGAAATTGATCTGTCCGCTTCCGGTTATGCTGCCACCCGGGTTGATCATGCAATAGTCGGTCGCCGTCGGCGTCAGAGTGCACCCGGCTTCCAACGCCGTTATGTTGATAACACCCGAACCGCCGGACGCGGGGAAGTTCGAACCACCCGCCAAATTAGCCATAAAAGTGCAGGCACTGTCTTGGGATATGATGAAACTCTGCCCGCCGACGCTGATCGATCCCTGCCGGGCCGTTCCCATATTAGGCAGTACCGAGAACTGTACACTTCCGTTTCCAACCCCGCTGCCCGAAAGGATGCTGAACCATTGGTCGTTACGTTCAGCCGTCCATCCGCAGGACTGGCTTGTTGTGGCAGTCACTGAAAACTCGCCAGTACCTCCCTCCCTACCGAAGTGTCCATTGCCCGCAAAGGCATAGGCACACTGCTGAGCCGTTATATCAAGCGTTACTCCCGGCGGCTGCAGGTTGACCGTCTGCGGCTGGAAGACGTATCCGTCAAACGCCGCTCTAACCGAATAGACTAGTCCGGGCTGCAGGTTTGCCGCCGTATAGTTCCCGGCTCCATCGCTCATCACTCTAAGCGACATCGATCCGCTTGAAATATCTATCGGCACACCGCTCAGGCCCTGGCCGCCGACGAGCACCCGCCCGCCGATATTGTATGTCGCTGAAGACGTAGCGGTCATTGCGTTTGCCGATGCCGGGCCCGTATCCATATCAAGCACCGGCAAGTTTAGCACCGGGACCGTAAATGCGGTCTGCGAGGCATTCGGGACGATCTGATGCGTCGAGTTTGGCTCGATCTCGCAATCGTACAGGACCCTCATTGCTCCGCCCGGCCCGCCGCCGACCAGTACCGGATCTACACAATCTCTTGGAGGTATCGCACTCATGCTGCCCGTCGATGCGATCTGCACGCGCAATGCCGCGAGGCCCGGCTGCGTGCTGATGCCGTGGATGAATCCTTTGAACCTTATCGGGACGGTATTGGTTGGGTTTGCTGTCTGATTCTGTCCGCCTCCTGTGGGACCTTCCATAAGCTCGTTGAACCTTGCAGACGAATTGTCGATCAGATACGTTGACGGAATCCAGGTGATCCCATTCGGCCCGGCGATAGTTACTATATACGGCGAATTGTCATCCGGCAGATCAAATTCATAAACACCCTGTGAAACAAACGCTCCCGGGATCGTCGGCCCAGTGCCGTCCTGTCTCAGGGCCGTGACGGATGTCGGTGAGATCGGCGACGGATAACCATTGAAGTTTTGCAGATAGAGACGGAAAAGACGCCGATACCGGCTGTAACCAAGCAGAATACTGCCGCTGACCCCACTTTTGCCGTCGACCGCGATGCTGTACTGGACACCCGAAGTCGCCCTGAAGTTGATCTTACTAGTCGGATCAAAATTGGTGGTATCGTCGTTCTCGGCGATCCGCGTCAGGCCACCTACGCTTGTGCCCGTATAGATCGCCATGACCGTATCAAAATCGCTCCCCGATGTCGTAAAGCTGTACAGACCGTCATCAGGTGCCGTCCACCGGTACCACACCGACCGGCTTGCCGGGTTGCCGGCATGCGTTGGCTCACCCGCTTCAGAAGTCGCGTTATTGTTATGCCCACTGACAGTACCCGACATTCCCGGCAGCACCTGAGCCTGTGCAAAAAAATCGTTTCCCGGAGGAGTAATCCCAACTTGGGTTATCGTATGCGTCTGCCCGCCGGCGATGATCGTTCCCGTACGGTCCGAAGCGCCGGTATGAGCATCTACGCTGAACGTCACCCGCCCGCCGCTGTTAGACACGATATGAATATGTCCGCTGTTTGCACCCGTCATCGCCGTCACCGTCGGGCAACCGACCCCCGTCAGCACATCAAAGAAGAACGTGCCGCCGCTCGGACTAACATTCGTCGCCCCCGGCGATACGGTATAACTACACGCTGCCACCGGCTGCTGCGTTAACGAGAGTAAATAATCACCAAAGCCGCCGGCAGACGATGCCCGGATATAATAAGTATCGGTGGTAGGTAAAGTGAAAAAGCCGCTGCCCGCAGGGATCCTTGCATCCGTAGTTCCCGAGTTCGACGCGACCACGAACTTTCCGCCGACGTTCGCAAGTTCCAGCGACGCGGTCTGAATACCATTTGCACCTACGGAACCCAAAGAAACTACGATCTGCTGTCCCACTATCCCTGAGAAGGAATAAAGATCCGTCGGGCCATTTATGATACAAGAACCCGAATTCAAACTACCGCCAATACTTTGTCCGTAACTGATCGGTATGGGGTCACAGGTTCCCGTAGAGTCTGCATTTAGGCGAGCGATCGAATTCTTAAGTACTCCGCCGATACCACTGTACCTGCCGGCGACAATGAGCTTGTCATCCGTTTGTCTGAAAAACCGTTCGACATCATTCGTCAAACCGTTATTCAATTGCGAGCTAAAGCTCAAATCCAGACTCCCATTGCTATTCAAATGTGCGATCTGGTTTACCGCCGTACCACTGAAAGAGCTAAATACTCCCCCGGCCAAAATAGAATTGTCCAGCTCGATCGTGAGAGCATAAACATTGTTATTAAATCCGACACCTGCGTTAAATCCGGTGTCGACAGAACCAGTCGAATTTAGCCTTACTATGCGATTGGCAGTAGCGCTATTAAACGTTGTAAAAGCTCCTCCAACATACATTTGACCGTTTGGGACCAAAGCTACATCAAAGGGGGCACCGTTTGCACCGGTTCCCGGATCAAACGTAGGGTCGAGTGATCCATCTTCATTGACTCGGGCGATGCGATTACGGGGCGTTCCGTCATAAGCTGTAAACGCACCAACAATGATAGCCCTTCCGTCCGGCTGTGGCACGATCCTGGTAACTGTAGCATTTGCACCTGTTCCGACCGCAGTCAAATCATAACTTCCATCACTATTCAATTTAACTATTCCCGAATTAACTTGCTGTGCAGCATTTATGAATCGTCCCGCAACCACTAGTTTTGTGTCCTGCCTGACTTTAATATCACGCACGGTTGATACGGAATCTTCATACGAAAAGCTGCCATCGACCGTACCGTTAGGGTTCAGACGCACCATGTCGTTACGCAGTCCCCCGTTGAAACTTGTAAAGAACCCGCCAACAAGGATCTTGCCATCGGCTTGTACTGCGATCGAATAGACAAAAGGGGTGCCTGGGTTATCTGGCCCAGTCCCAGCGTCAAATGTTGTATCCAGCGTTCCATCAGGGTTCAAACGAGCGATATCGCGACGGGGAACACCGTCTACTACTCCGAATTGCCCCCCGATCAAGAATTTGCCGTCCGGCTGTTGAACAACAGCATAAACAAGAGCGTCATATTCCAGGACCGCATTGAAGCTATCAGGAGTTCCATCCGGATTCAACCGGACCACATTTCCGCGCGGAGTGCCGTTAACCTCGGTGAAAAATCCTCCGACCAGGATCTTACCGTCGGCCTGAAGGGTTACAACATAACCATAGTTATCAACCATAGCGGGAGAAAAAGACGGATCGGTCGTGCCATCAGGATTTAGCCTAATTACGCCTGTTCCGATCGAACCTCCGGCTAATCCCGAGAAACCGACAATGACGATCTTTCCGTCAGGTTGGATAGCAAAAAACTCAACACCGCCGCCATTACCACCCGGAATTGTCGGGTTAAACGAGGCGTCTAAACTTCCATCGGAATTTACTCTGGCGATATTTCCATCCAGGACTGCGCCGTTATATGTTTCAAAGTCCCCCCCTATCAGGATTTTTCCGTCGGGCTGAAGTTCGGCGCCGTAAACGCCCCCCGCCCCGCCGCCAAGTTGAACGCCCGTCCCAACAACAAAGCTTGTGTCCAATGAGCCATCCGAGTTCAGTCGGGCAAGGCTATTGCGAGCGACGCCGCCTACTGTAGTAAAAACGCCACCGATAACGATCTTTCCGTTCGGCTGTAGCATTAACTCCTCAACAAATCCGCCAGCTGTTCCGTTCATCACATTTGGGTTAAAGGCGGCGTCAAGGGTTCCGTCCGCATTTAATCGAGCTACGGCATTTCGTGCCACACCATTAAAGGCTGTGAAATTGCTGCAAACCAATATCTTGCCATCGGGCTGAATGATCATGTCCTGGGCCCCTCCGTTTAGCGACGTTCCCTGGGCGGTAAAGGTCGGATCCAGCGTTCCGTCTGCGTTAAGCCTGGCGATTTTCTGCGAGTTCATTCCATTGTAGGTCGTAAAAAACCCACCTATCATTATTTTATTGTCGGGTAGAATGAGAATTACATATACGACACCATTAGGCCCGATGCCTCCTGGATTGAATCCCAGATCTCGGGTTCCGTCAGGGTTAAACCGCTCAATGCGGCTTCTGGTGACACCATTAACAGTAGAAAAGGAACCGCCAACAATAAACTTGCCATCTGGTTGGGTCGCGAGTCCAACAACTTGCGCCAATCCGCTGGTGACACTTGCCCCGAAACTTGTATCAACACCGCCTACATCGGGAACGTCTCGAGGTAGGGTCGGGTTGTGCTGCAAAGAAAAGCCGGATGATTCATTTTGTAAATTTTCAATGTCCTTTTGCAGATGCCGCCGGTGGGTCACATTTCGGGGCGGAACGACGCTCCCCATATTTTCTTCAGGTCGTGCCCGTACGAGATCAGAATAAACTCCAACGACGACCAGTCCGGCACCTACAATAAATAGTGCAAAGATCGCTCTAACAACTGTCGATCCCGTGACATTAAACCTTAGGTTGGTTCTAACTGAATCAGTTCCATTCTTACTCAACTTCATAATTCATCTCTCTCTGTTTTTTCTGATTAATATACAGGAAGTTCGATCGTCTATATGATCAAAACTCATATTTGAGTCCAAGTTGGATCCGGCGTCCAGGTGTTACGGTATTCGTAGCGGACCCGAAGCCGGGGGCTTCCAGAATGCGGACTGGAACGCCAAAATTAGCCCGGTCAATAAAGTTAAAAAGATCCGCCCGGATGCTCATGCGATTCGTCCCGAATGTAAACGCCTTGATAATCGACAGGTCAAGTTCAATTACATTTCCGGCTCGAAAACTGTTACGAGCGATCGCTCCATCCTGCCCAAACGGGGCAAGCAGGCTAAAGGTGTTAGAAGTCGTGAGACGCAATGGCTGCCGTCTATCACCCGTCACCTCTATCCCGTCGGTCGTATTTAGCCGGTCCGTCAGATTCCCGTCAAGATTAACATCGACAATGCTATTGACCGTAAATGGCTGTCCGGAACGAAATCGCCCGGTCGCCGCGATCTGCATATTATTTGTCAACCAACCGAGCCGATCGCCGGCTTCTGAGTGGCTAAAACTGTAGATCGCATTGTAGGTAAATCGATGCCGAATATCGAAATTCGCCGGGGCCCATTCCCCTGATAATGTGAGACTGTCCTGAGGCAGAGCGTATGCGCCGGCAAGATCAAAAACATCCGAAACGTCATCATTGACCTTCGAAAACACGTATGACAGTTGAAAATCGAAATTGTTGTTAAATCGCCCGCGCAATTCTGTTTGCAGAGAGTTATATCGCGACGAAGCGGTGGTTTCGAATTGATTAACAGCTCCGATCGTATTTTCACGGCGGGCAATATTAAAGACCACTCCCCTCACACGCGGCGCGTTGATAGCAGGATCAACCGTAAGAATGGTAGGGGCGACGGTTGAACCAGGCCCGAGATTCGGTGTTGTGAATCGAAGGAGATTTCTGCCTGTCGTTCCCACATAGCCGACCGACATTGTCAAATTTCGATTCAGCTGCTGCTCATAAACAAATGCGTAGTGATGCGCCATCGGCATATCCAACTTTCGGGCGGGCAGCGTTGCATTGATCGCATTCGGAAAAACAAATGAAAAGTCCCCCAAAAGATCGGCCAATGAAATTTGGCTGCTGTTGAACAAATTGACAGTGCCGGGGCTGGCCAACGGAACGTTTGGCAAATAGTTATAGAATGCCGGATTTAGGAGATCCAGTGCGACGGGGCTACCGAAAGAATTCTGTACTCCGCCCAAATTCAGCGTCAGAAATGTCGGAAACACATTACGCGACTGGTTTACTACTGCACCCAGAATTTGATCGTAGTAAAGTCCGTAACCAGCTCTAAAAACACTTACTTTGCCATCTCCAAAAATTTCCGGCGACCAGGCTAAGCCAACACGCGGTGCAAAATTATTACGGTCCGGCTCGTAAAGACGTGTACGACCGTCAATAAAAGGAATCAAACCCGGAGCGAGAGCAAGCCGCGGGTCAGTGAATGTTTGTTCTATCAATCCATTGATCTCTCTGACCGGCGTGTTGAACTCATAACGCAGTCCGAACGAAAGCGAAAGGTCCGGCCTTACCCGCCAGGTATCCTGAGCGTAAAAATCCAGTTGATAATATCGAAGAGCGACCTTTGAATCGGGACGGTCAACATTGAACGTCAACAGAAAACTGCTTGCCGCCCCCAAACTAACCAGGTCTTCGGGCCTGATCACACGTGTCGGGTCATTTTCCGGTAAAAAGCAAAAATCTCCTACACCGCCGCTTGCACATGTCGAAGTTCCTCTCGGTATCAAACGGGGTGCTCCGTTAAAACTAACCAACGGACGCGACAACCGTGGCAGATCGCTATTTAGATCAGTTCGGCGAATGTCCGCACCAAATACAAACGTGTGGCTTTTCATTCGCCATGTCAATTCGTCTGCAAATTGAAAGGTGTTGTTAACCCGCTCCTGAGGAAAGTTATAGACGTCTACGCCAAGAGAACTAAATCCGGCGACATTTACCTGTCCTATCGGCCCGATCTGCTGTTCAACGCTCGGATGGACCGTCGGATCACGGGGAGAGGAACTGATATATGTTACGTTACCGGTATTTGGTAAACCATTGGACTGGGGCAAGGTCGTATTGAATAGATAAGGTGCATTTAGCAAAAAAGGTACTTCGGGATATCCGCTGCTCGGGATCAAGTGCCCCGGTGTGCGCACCTCGTCAAAGTTTAGGTGGGTCCGCCCAAACGAAAACCGGACTTGATTAAACAGACGTTCACCCTCTGTAGAACGATTTAACTCGCCATTTAGGAATAGAGACAGGTTATTTGTTTGTATCTTCGAGCGGATAGTCGAAAAAATAGCATCATTTACGGAGGGGATAAACCTATCATCGTCAGTAAAATTATATCTGCCTGTGAATACCTGATGGCGGCCCCCTATTTCAAAATTATGATCCAGCCTGCCGGACACAATGCCGCCCCGGCTCGAGGCCGGAATGCTCTGCGTGAAAGTGTTTTCGCCATATACACCCGCCTGATCGTTCGCAAACGGAAATAGACTAAATATTGCCGCACTTCGCTCACTCACAGGTGTCGCACGCAGTGGTGTCTGGGCACCGTCAAAAAAATTCGTATTTATTCCGCTGGCACCGGTACCGAAAGCCCCCCGTTGTTCGATCGTAGGCACCGCAAAACTTTTTTCGAGCGAGGCGTTTATTTTCTGATACTCACCGGAAACGAAATAAAAAAGTTTATTCTTGATGATCGCCCCACCGAGAGTTCCGCCACCCTGTCCGAAAGTGAACGGATCTTCACCACCGCTTTGGTTCTGGATCAAGATCGGCTGACCATCCAGTAGTACCGCCTGACCGGATGCGCTTGTCAGCGGCGAGGCACCGTTACCACTGGCAGTGTCAAAGAAGTTTCTGGCATTCAATTGGTGTGAGTTGAAAGTGCCATAGACCGAACCGTTGATCAAATTGCCGCCTGCCCGTGAGACCACATTTACCTGTGCCCCAATGTTGCGGCCAAACTGAGCCGGTGCAAGCAAAGTAGTTATTTGGAATTCCTGGATAGATTCGATCGGCTGTGGAACAAATGCGACAAACCCCTGGCGTCTGACTCCGATATCTTCATCGTTGTTATCCGAGCCATCCACAGTAAAGTTATTTCCGCGTGACCGCAACCCGTTTACAGCAAACTGCCCCGCCGAACCAACACCCGGGCCAACACCGGGACCGGCTACGTCGCCTATTGTTTGCGGCGGCGGAGCAACGCCCGGCAGCAGGAGAGCTAATTCATCGAAGCTTCTCGTAATGCTGCTCGCTCCGATAGGGATCGTTTCTATCTCTTCCTTCTTTGTAGAATCTCCACGCCGGGCATCAGTAGTGTTTATCTCGACGCGAATATCGTCAGGAGGCTCTAACGCGGCAGGTTGAGCAGAGGGGGCCGTTTCTGGTTCAAGAGAAACTGGAACCGGCACGACTTCGCCTGTTAGCGAAACCTTTATTTCACGACGGAGTAGTCTTGGCTTAAATCCAGCAATGGTTACCGAAATATCGTATGAGCCGGGCGCCAAAAGGCCCTGATAAAAACGACCTTTCGAATCCGTCGAGAGGTTGTAGACGACCGCGGTTTGTACATTAGTTATCTGTACGGCGACACCAGCGATCGGATCGCCGGTCCGATTGTTACTAACGTCACCTTGGAATGCTCCGGTAACGGTATCCTGCGCCGCAGCACCACTAACGATCAGCAACGACAAAATTAAGAATAGTGGGCCCCTCACTCTTCGCCGGTAAGACATTAGGCGGTTTTGCATCCCGGCGTTCCCGCCGCATATGAGATCGATCGTTGAACCAGAGGATCCGATAAATGTTTTGAACATATTCAGCAATCTCCGCTATCCGGCATAGATCGCGGTCACGCTCTACCTCGGCGGCAAATACCTTGTACTTGATCACAAACTGGCAATACCCTCACCTGGCCAACTGAACCGGATAAACTAGATCGAATTAATGAAAGTACTACGGATTGTAAAGTTGAATGGCCCGAAAGTAAAGATTCTTGCTCGATATCTTGCCAATTTCCCAAATATTTCTGTCGCCCAAGGGCAGAGGTGAACAGCCGGCTAAAAGCCCCTTTTCAGAACCTTTGTTTGCCACAAATCAAAAGGGCTGCCTCGCCCGAGACAGCCAATTGAGTAACGTTCAATTTCTCTATTTCAGACCAATTAATAACTGATGTGTTGAGTCATTTGCGAACAGGCAGCTTCACAAAGGCCACTGCAGGCTGACCGGGGGCAGTTTTGATCCTATAGATCGATTGAGGGAACGGCTCAGCTACCGTCAATGGACGAGTTGTATTTCCACAGGGTTTATCCGCCGCTCCCTCGCGAACCAGTTCGCGAGTCTTTACGCCGCAGGCCGATTCAGATTCAGACCTAGAATATATCCTGTCAGCCAGATCATTTCTTGTAAATACTTCGACATCAGAATTGAATTCGAGCTCGGCAAGGTCGTCGATATTTTTCAATTTTCCATTCGCATCAACACCCAGGTTCGTCAATTGTTTGGGCGAAATAATTACTGTCAGAAGTTCGCCGCTATAGTTTGGCCTTTGGGGATTCATTTTCAAATAAGGGAGATCCTCTTTCTGATCGGGAAAGTCAAAGAGCATCCCGGGCGAAACCAGATTATTGTCTGTCGGCGACGCCGGAAAAACAGGATACGGAGCACCGAAACTGCCGTCTGAAGACGTCTCGCGTCCTATGACATAAAGATATCCCGCTTTTGAGGTCTCGACAGCAAAACGAACCCGATCACCCGCCTTAAATATGGTATTTAAGCCGACCCTTTCCGCCAGCCACATTTGCCGTTCTGAATTATCATCGAGTACCGGCAACATAAACATGTCCTTTTCCGCCGCATGGGGTGCCCGCATTTTCCATACCGTGACGCCGACCTCCATTACATCAGCTGTAGGTTTACGAGTCGGGGCTTTCCGACGCCGTTTATGACGAACCACATTCTTATCCTTACGAGCCAGGCGGTAGGTGTAACGGTTCGTCTTCTTGCCGGTTTTTCCACTGGATTCAGCATCGGCCGGCCGCTGTTTGCCAAAATCATCGGACGTGATCGATCTTGTCTGCACACCTTCCTGGGCACTCGCAGCCCATGCGAATAAGAGGACGGTCGACGAAAGAACTAACAGATTTACAAAAATATTGGGTTTCATTTGTTTATTCGATTCGTTTAACAGGTTGCCTTTGGATTCAAATAAAAACCGTTCGGGTTGCACCCTGGGATTCCAACCGAATCCTAGCCACAGAATTTTATCGGTGCTCTAACTCAAATCGATGGACGACAATATCCCCCGCTGTTTTTACCACCGTTCGCTGATTGGCCGTATCCTTGGCAACATCCTGTTTCGTTGACTTAAATTGTTGAATGATCGACTGCAACCGACCCACATCCTTTACGTCCTTAACAGCTCCTCCGTTCACCATAGCGGTGTTCAAAATAGTCTCGAGGTCATCTTGCTTCTGTTTTGTCCAAATGATCCACATTACCTCGGTTCCTTTGCCGCCACCAAAGGTGTTTCTAGCCGTTTCAATTGGTTGGCCCGCTTTAACCACAGCGTTTCCATCATTTATGCTTGGCGTGGGAAACAGTAAGAAATAGCCAACGTTTCCCTGCTCGTCCTTTCCTTCGTTGAAAACGTACATATTACCGTCAGCATCGGCCTGAAATACCATACTGAATTTGTATCCGGACTCAAAAACCTCCTGGCCGGACGATTTAAAAGGCTCTTCGAATGGATTGCCGTCCCTCATTTTTTGTACCATCAAAAAATATGATATTTCATGAGGATCAGGCTGATCAGTTACTACATCTGTAGGAGCCGTTTTCAGATACATATATCCGACGACCATCGATATCAAAAGCAAGACCAAACCGACCGGGGCGATCCACTTGATCTGGAAAACCGGTTTCTTGTCCGGAACGAGATTTGGAATATGAGTTACAGTTGGAAAATTACTAGCATCGGTCGGCACTGAGAGGTCTGCAGGCGTCGGAGCAGATAACCCGGCTGGCAGATCAGCCCACTCGGTTTTGACCGAAGCATAAAATTCGTCGGTGGATACCTGACTATCAACACGCAATTCGCTCCCAAGATAACGCCCGAAAGCTCGTGCATTTTGCGGCCTTTTGTCTGCTTCAAACTCGAGAGCTGATAAAAGTATTCGTTCCGCCACCCTCGGCAGATCAGGCCGCAACTCGCTTGGCGGGGTTTTTACCCCTTCTTTTTCTATCTGGAACATTTCCGCAATGGATTTTGGATTAAATGGCAATTCTCCTGTCAACAATTCATATGCAACGATCGCGGTTGCATAAATATCAACGGCCGGCTTTAGCTCGAGGCTGCCGATCAACTGCTCGGGTGCCATATACATCACCGTGCCGATAGCACGTGAGATCTCGGTCGCAGGGGCTAGCTGTGAGTCGCCTACCCTGGCAATTCCAAAATCGATGATCCGAACCCGACCAAAGCCATCGTCCTGGGGCGTGAGCATAATGTTCTCGGGTTTTATGTCACGATGAATTATATTCTTTGCATGTGCCGCCCCCAGGGCATCCGTTATCCCCTCGATCAGATGGGCCACAACATCTAGCGGCAGCCGCCCTTTTTCTTGTAACTCTTTTCTTAAGGAATACCCTTCAATGTACTCCATTACCATAAACGGGTTTCCGTCCGAAAGGGTTCCGGAATCCAGAATACGAACTATGCCGGGATGGTCCAGGCGAATAAGGGCCTCTTTTTCGTGGAGAAATTTGCGGATCACATCAGGGTGTTTTAGAAGTGCCTCGCGAAGGATCTTGACGACAACCTTCTTTCCCATCAATTTTAGATCCGTTGCGAGGTAAACAACCCCGATGCCGCCCTCGTCAGCACCACTATCGGTCAGATTTTTCTCGATCATAAAGCGGCCGTCAAGATGCTGGCCGACGAGTGTCAATGGCCGATCGAAATCAACGTTGGTTTTCAAAAACATCGCCGTTGCGGTACTTTCGCCGGCAGGCTCGTTTTCGACCGCTTTATCTTTATCCATAACACTTCCAACCCAGGCGGACGCGGTTAGTAAAGAGATCCCCTCTGGCCTGGCCTATTCAACCAGTAATGCCGGAGCCTAAAAAAATCAACCTCAGTGCTCACCTAGAATATCCGAATTGTAAATAAGATTAGCCTCTAAGTAAAGGATTTGGCTCGATCCGGTTTTTTGATTTCATCTCATACTAAATAGGACGAGCCAAGTTTGCGAGGTCCGATCTACTCGCCGCTTTGCTGCAGTAATTTAGCGACAAGGCCGGTCCAACCTGTCTGATGGCTTGCCCCCACACCGGTGCCGTTGTCACCATTGAAGTATTCATAAAACAGGATGTGATCACGAAAGTGTTCGTCCGTCTGGTATTTTTCTGAGTCACCAAAAACCGCCCGCCGCCCTTCACTATCCCTCAGAAATATATGCGACATCCGGCGCGAAAGTTCTTGTGCAACTTCCCAGAGGTTCATCATATTCCCCGAACCAGTCGGACACTCTATCTTTAGGTCGTTGCCGTAATAGTGATGAAACTTTTGAAGCGATTCGATCAGCAGAGTAGTTGACCGGAAACCAAATTGGCCCTCGCCAATTCGAATTGCCGCCGAAATAGTCCGCTTGTCGATTCGGCCGGTTCATAGTCGACACTATGGTCGACGTCGTTCACGTGCAGCATGTAAGGAACATCTTTGTGGTATCGGGACAGGGCGCGGATCCCGTGCGGAGAAAGGAATTCGCTCTCATCCAGCATTATTTTCAGGACCCGTTCGAGACGGTTTCGATTAACGATAGCTAATAACAATCGATCGCCGCTGCCCGGACGCCGTGCCGTATTAATATTGGCAGTTAGATCGGGGCGATTATCGATGAACCATTTCATTCTTTTTCTGAAGTCAGGCAGTGATTCGAGAATGTCGGGTTCGATCGTCGCAACGGCAAAAAGCGGGATCAACCCAACCATCGAACGCACCTTGATGGGTATCGTGTAATTCAATTCATCGAAATGTAGAACGTCATAGTAAAACCCATCATCCTCATCCCATAGCGAAATGCCGTTTTCACCGAGGTTGTTCATTGCCTCTGAAATAAAAACGAAATGTTCCCAGAATTTACTTGCCAGGTCTTCGTAAGCATCGTCCTCTTTTGCCAATTCCAGCGCGATCGCGAGCATATTCAGGCAATACATCGCCATCCAGCTTGTAGCGTCAGACTGTACTAACTGGCCGCCTGTTGGGAGTGGTTGTGAGCGGTCAAACACCCCGATATTATCCAGCCCCAGGAAACCGCCTTCGAATACGTTTTTCCCTTCGGCATCCTTACGGTTGATCCACCAGGTAAAGTTCAGCAAGAGCTTTTGAAATATTCGGGCAAGAAATTTACGGTCGCCTTTTCCTCTCCATTTCTTTTCGATGCGATAAACCCGAAGGGCCGCCCAGGCGTGAACTGGCGGATTTACATCACCGAACGCCCATTCATAAGCAGGTATCTGTCCATTCGGGTGCATATACCATTCGCGAAGCATCAGGATGAGTTGCTCCTTTGCAAAGTTGGAATCGATTATGGCAAATGGAATGCAATGAAATGCGAGGTCCCATGCGGCATACCATGGGTATTCCCATTTATCCGGCATCGAGATAACGTCTGAGTTATAAAGATGCTGCCAATGTGAATTGCGGCCGTGAAGGCGCGAATCAGGCGGCTTTGGCATCGCCGGATCACCTTTCAGCCAGTCACGGACGACATAATGATAAAACTGCTTCGACCAGAGCATCCCCGAAAAGGCCTGTCTTTGCACTCTCTTTGCATCATCCGACAAACCGTCAGGGGCGATGTCCTCATAGAATTGATCTGTTTCTTTTAAGCGTACACTAAATATTTCATCGAAATCATCAAATGGGTTCGGCCGAGTGTTTGGCTTATCGTCCGCATCTCCTCCTCGCTTTACTGGCCCCCGGAATCGGACGCGGACAGTAACCTCAGAATTCGCCGGGATAACCATTTGGTAGTTCGCAGCGCACTTCGTGCCGAAGTTCGCCGGATTAACGGCACCCAAGTTGCCATTTACCACGAATTCGTTGATCCCGTCCTTAACATATGGCGTTCGGTTCTCTGACCCAAAAAGCCTCTCATTATTCGTATCGTTTTCGGTAAACAAAAGTTGAGGTTCGCCATCAAAATGAAAAGTCATCTCACCGACAGCATCATGGTTAGTCGAGATCATGTTTTCGTCAACTGAAGAAAATGTACACTCCGGCGTATCACCGGTCCAGGTCCATGTATTGCGAAGCCAAACCGTCGGAAGAATGTTTATCGGAGCATCTTCGCCGCCGCGATTTGCAACCGTGATCCTGACCAAAATATCGTCAAAATCGGCCTTTGCGTATTCTACGAAAACGTCAAAATATTTATTATCATCAAAAACACCAGTGTCAATTAGTTCAAACTCACCAACCAGTTTGCTTCTCCGGCGATTTTCTTCGATGAGCCGCTCATAGGGAAACGCCGCCTGGGGATACTTGTACAGAAACTTCATGTATGAGTGCGTCGGCGTCGAGTCGAGATAATAGTAGATCTCTTTGACGTCTTCGCCGTGGTTGCCCTCGTTGCCCGTTAGTCCATAAAGGCGTTCTTTTAAGATAGGGTCTTTACCATTCCACAGGGCGACGGCAAAACATATACTCTGGCGGCGATCGCAGATGCCGGCGAGGCCGTCCTCGTTCCATCGATATGCGCGGGAGCGGGCATGATCATGCGGAAAATATTCCCATGCCGATCCGTATGGCGAGTAATCTTCGCGCACCGTTCCCCACGCACGTTCGCTAAGATACGGGCCCCAACGTTTCCAATGCTTTTTCCTGGCATCAGACTCTGCAAGACGTTTTTCTTCTGCATTCATAAAATTAGTGATGTTTAGGCTCATTATATGCCTATTCCGATTTTTCGTCCCAATTCAGCGAACATCGGGCTCGCGGCCTATCGTTTCCGATCGCGTAAATGGCTTCTGCGATATAATGGTCTTCACCAAACTATGGAGCCACTCGCCAACCGGATAAGGCCTCAAAGCCTTGATGAATTTGTCGGACAGACGCATCTGGTCGGAGCCGATAAGCCGCTGCGTCTTGCTATCGAACAGGGCCATGTGTTTTCTTTCGGGCTGTGGGGGCCGCCGGGCACCGGCAAAACGACGCTCGCCCGGATCTATGCTAATGCCATAAATGCCGAGTTTTATGAGCTATCTGCCGTTTCGGCAGGCAAAGATGATATCCGCAAGATCGTCAAAACACCGTCGATCGATGGCCGCCCGCGTGTTTTGTTTCTGGATGAGATTCATCGGTTCAATAAAGCACAGCAGGATTTTCTCCTTCCGTTTGTTGAGAATGGCGATCTGGTCCTGATCGGTGCAACTACTGAGAATCCAAGCTTTGAGATCATATCGGCACTGCTCTCCCGAATGCGCGTTTTCGTGCTTGAGGAACTGGCGGACAGCGACATGGCAGCTATCATCGAGCGCACCGGTTTCAAAATAGACCCAGTTGCTAAAGCGTGGCTGGTGGAAATGGCAAACGGCGACGCTCGACAAGCCATTACGATGATCGAGAACACGGCCCGCCTCTACGATACGGTCTCGATCGAGACTCTAAAGGAAACGCTTCAATCTAAATTCTTGCGCTACGACAAAAAGGGCGAGGAACATTACAACGTAATAAGTGCGTTCATAAAATCAATGCGGGCAAGCAGGCCTGACGCAGCTTTGTATTACCTGGCGCGAATGATCGAATCAGGTGAGGATCCTAAATTCATCGCCCGGCGGATGGTCATCTTCGCCTCAGAAGACATTGGTCTCGCCCAACCCACTGCCCTCGTCGTAGCAAACGCGGTCTTTCGTGCGGTCGAAACTATAGGAATGCCCGAATGCACTCTTAATCTCGCTCACGGCGTCGCTTTTCTCGCCAACGCCGCAAAAGACCGATCGGCGACAACTGCGATAGGTTCCGCAATGGAAGATGCCAAAAAGTACGGCAATCTTCCCGTTCCAATGAAGATCCGAAATGCCCCGACTAAATTAATGAAAGAGATCGGTTACGGAAAGGACGAAGGAAATGACCCCGACGGCGACCTGCTGCCTGAAAAGCTCCGCGGCCGAAAGTATCTTAAAACCAGCGACAAAGGTTGAGCGATCCCCACCCCCGGCAAACTCCTTAAACACCCGTTCGAACTTCGAAAGATCGCCTTATCTGATTGTTAAGACGATTCGCTGTTTTTAACCCTTCCAAACCTCTGGTAGAGGCATTTTATTTTTTTTGGAGCCGCTTCAAAAAAAGTGGAGACGCTCGAACATTGCCGGAGGAGCTATAAAAATTCTGAAGCGGCGTGCGACACTCCTCCGCCCTCCTGCAAATGTTTTAGGTTCTTCACAGTTGTTTTCAAGCCTAAACTTTTTTTGTAGCCTCTTCAAAAAAAACTTTAAGCGTTTAAATCTCGGTTTTCCGACGGCACCTACGATCTAATTTCTCTCCCAATACCCTTTCTATCTTAAATAAAAACAGGGGGTTAGGCTCAAACGTTTTGTTTCCGTGACCCCTCGTCAACAAAAAGCCAAACCGCGAACGCACCAGAACGATCCGGCGATCTAAAAACAAGGAACTTTACAAATACTTAAACGTTTAATATTATGACCAAAAGACGTTTTTGGTCATTGGTCATAATATGAAGGACGCAACTCAACAAAAAACCACCCGTGACGCGATACTCGATGCTACCGATCGCCTGCTCGCACGTTACGGGTACAAGAAGATGACGATCGACGACCTTGCTCAGGAGGTCGGGATCGGCAAGGGCAGCATTTATCTTCATTTTTCGAGCAAAGAGGAAATTGCACTCTCGCATATCGACCGGATCATCGAAAGACTCAAGGAGCGCCTTTGGTCTATCGCCAAGTCGCCGGCCTCCGCCGAAGAGCGGCTTGCCGAGATGCTCGTCGAGCGCGTGCTGTTTCGGTTCGACAGCGTCCAACATTACACCCAGAGCCTCAATAACCTGTTGGCGAACATTCGCTCGAGCCTGCTAGAGAGACGAAAGCGATATTTTAACGAAGAAGCCACAATATTTGCTTCTGTCATAATCGAAGGCCAGGCGGCCACACGGATAGTCGATGGTGACCCGCGGGACCTGGCCGAGACATTGTTATCAGCGACAAATTCGCTGCTGCCGTATAGCCTCAGCTCGGTCGAACTGGGCGACCGCGACGAGATCGGTGACCGGATACGTAAAACTGCAGAGATCCTGATACGCGGATTGTCCAGGTGATCAAATTTTAGAAGTAGATCTTTAGGAGTAAATAATGAAAACGATCGTCATAATTGCACGCATTATAGCTATTTTTATACTAGCCCTTTTCGTTTTGCGATTCGTCGCATCGGCCCAGCAATCTAAACCGCAGCCTGATATGAATATTGATTCAGCGACTCGATCGGCTGTTATCGACAACCTGATCAAAGAGCTGAATGAGGGTTATGTTTTTGCCGAAACGGCAAAGTTGATGGAAAACGATCTCAAGGCCAGATCTGCTAACAAGGAGTACGATGCCATCGTAAGCTCGCTGGCATTTGCCGACAAACTGACAGCTGACCTGCAGGCTATAAGTCATGACAAGCATCTGCGCGTCAGGTTCTCATTCGACCCGATACCCATTCGCACAGACAAGCACGAACCGACCGCTGAGGAAAAGGCCAACTTTGACCGATCAATGAAACGGGCAAATTATGGTTTTGACCGGGCAGAAAGGATGGATGGCAATATCGGCTATATCGAGTTGCGGGGGTTTTTCGATCCTGAAAACGGTGCCCAAACAGTTGAGGCAGCATTTAGGATGATCGCCAATACCGACGCCCTGATCATCGATCTTCGCCGCAATGGCGGCGGTGACCCTGCCATGGTCGCGCTGATCTGTTCTTATCTGTTTGGAGACAAGAAGGTCCATCTAAATGACCTTTATTTTCGCCCCACCAACGAAACCGAGGAGTTCTGGACCAACCCGAATGTTCCCGGTAGGAAATTTCTGGACAAGGACGTTTATGTTTTGACCAGCGGACGTACGTTCTCAGGAGCCGAAGAGTTTGCGAACAATCTTAAAGTACTCAAAAGGGCCACGATCGTTGGGGAAACGACGGGCGGCGGGGCTAATCCAGGGGGAATGGTAAGGCTAAGTGAACATTTTGGAGTATTTGTCCCAACGGGACGGGCGATAAACCCGGTAACAAAAACCAACTGGGAAGGTACGGGTGTTCAGCCGGATGTTAAAGCTCCGAAAGAACAGGCGCTCAAGATCGCTTTTTTGATGGCTCTGAAGAAGTCTGTCGCCGGCGAAAAGAACGATAACCTAAAAGGCCAAATGCAGGAACTTATCGATCAAACTCAAAAAGAACTCGACGAAATGAAGCAGGCGGTCGGGAAGAAATAATTTACCGGATATAAATGGTTAGACCGCAAAGGGCGACAAACAATCGCCCTTTTCACATTTACCGCTTCCAATAATTCTTGATCTTCAGGTCGAGCATCGGGAATGCACAATATTCGACATTTCGGCCGGATTCTCTCAATTTTAGGACCATTGGAATAGCAGCGTCCGCGTTTCGGGTATGGACGATTATAGTCGCGGCCCGCTGCAGATCTGCCCTAACGTTTAGATATTCGGCGATAGCATAACCGGTATTCTCTATATCTCCGTGATCGTTAGAGTCATAATGGTGCGGCAGCAGATCATGGTCCAGAAAGATGGCGTCATAACTGTTCTCGTCCAGCAGCACTTTTGCTTCACCGACATTTTCGGCAATATCGAGGTCGTCACCCCGGAACCGCTTGGCAAACCAGCGGTGCCGGCGGGTATCGTCATCCAACAAAAGCACACTGATCGGTGCCCGCTCCGCGCTCAGATCAGCTAATCCAAATTTTATTAACAGGCTGTGAAAAATGCTCATAGATCCTTGGTAAAAAATCAATATATCACACTGAGCGTGCGGTCGCCGACGTTTGCTTGAAAACAAGATAGCGAGTGTTATAATCCAATACGCCGGACCGAGAAATTCATCGTAATGCCCCAGGAAAAAGTAAAAACTCACAATCTAAAAGCTGTTCCTAAACACTCTTCTGCAGGGGACTATGATGAGCCGGGTGAGAGCATGGAGGAGTGTCCGAAATGCTTCGGAACGGGGATGGAGATCGTAAAAGGCAAGGGCGCCAGGATCTGCTCGTGTCGAAGATCCAGATCGCGCCACGGCCAGTTTGACAATGTCCGGTTGCCAAAAAGGTATGACGGTTTTCATTTTGGAAACTACAAGCCACAGAACGAATCTCAAACGATCGCTCTGAGAAGTGCTATGAATTTCGCGATGGAATATCCGGCGGTCGACCGCGGGCTGTTATTTATGGGCAGCGTTGGGGTTGGAAAAACACACCTTGCGGTATCTATCTTGAAAGGCCTGACAGAGCGGGGATTTTCTTGCCTGTTCTACGATTTCGGCTCGCTTTTGAAGGAGATCCAGGATTCGTATAACGCCGGCACTCAATCGTCTGAGCTTGGAGTTCTGACCCCGGTTCTAAAGGCGGACGTTCTTGTTCTCGACGAGCTGGGTGCATCAAAGCCGACCGATTGGGTCCGTGACACGATGGCTCACGTCATCAATACCAGATATAACGAAAAGAAATTTACTGTCTTTACGACCAATTATCTGGATGTACGCCCGAATGAGCGTGAAGAAACGTTGGAGGACCGGATAGGGGTCCGCGTTCGTTCGAGGCTTTTTGAGATGTGCAAAACGGTTTCTATCGAAGGTAAAGATTTTCGGCGAACATTTGACCGGTCGCTTTCGGCAAAAAAATGATCCGAGTCCCGTACGGGCCCGGACCAATGAAATCTGAATTAAAACTATTCTAATAATTTCCGGCGACTATCGTTGATTTGATCCCGCTCGCTTCCTGGGCGATCTTCACACCGACAGACGCTCCGATACGGGTCGCTCCTGCCTCGAACATCGCCCGAGCATCCTCGATACCCTTAACGCCGCCCGAAGCCTTTACACCCAACGCACTGCCCACCGTGTGCCGCATCAAAGCGACATCATTCGCCGTCGCCCCGCCTTTGGCAAAACCGGTCGACGTCTTTACAAAATCCGCTCCGGCGTTTTTCGCGGCGAGACAAGCCCGGACCTTTTCATCGTCGGTTAGCAAAGCGGTCTCGATGATCACCTTGCAGAGGATATGATTTTCATGGGCAGCTTCGACGACGGCCCTGATATCATCTTCGACAGCGCAGTCGTCGCCTGTCTTAAGGGCACCGATATTGATGACCATATCGACCTCACGGGCACCGTTAAAGATCGACCGCCGGGCCTCATAGGCCTTTACATCGGGTAGTGTCGCACCGAGCGGGAACCCGATGACCGTGCAAACCGGTACACCGGTCCCTTTTAGAAACTCAGACGCTTTCTTTACCCAGCCTGGATTTACGCAGACCGAGGCAAAGCCGAACTGGGCAGCTTCATCGCAAAGTTTATGAATATCAGATTCACTTGCCTCAGGCTTTAGCAGTGTATGGTCGATGAGGCTCGCCCAATCGTGTGCCGTCGCCGTTTCACCCAGAACAATGCCGATACGCTCGGCCCCGGCATCAACGATCCGCTGTACATCGGCATGACAAAATGTCGGGCAATACTCCTCGCCGCCGAGTTTTGCCAGCACCATGTCGGTGATCTGGTCGATAAGTTGTTCGTAATTGCCGTTTTGCTGCATTTCTTGAAGGTCCTATTTTATCACTTTCGGTATTGCTTATCGATATTATCGATCTTGCCGACGCGTTTCTTGTGGCGCTCCTCGGTAATATCAGTCGAGACAAAAGCCTCGACGATCTGCTTTACCTCCTCAAAGGTATTTTGCCCGGCTCCAAGCGAGAGCACATTGGCACCGTTATGCTCACGTGAATTCTTAGCCAGAGCAACGCTGTAGCATGCTGCTGCACGTACATTTGGCACCTTATTTGCAGCCATCGCGCTGCCTATCCCGGCTCCATCGATAATGATCCCGATATCTACCTGCTTGCCGCTGACAGATCTGGCAACGGCTAGAGCCAGGTCAGGATAGTCAACAGCGTCCTCGCTATCGGTCCCAAAATCACGCACCTGCAGGCCAAGATCGGTCAGAAATCCTTTCAGCTGCTCTTTCAGCTTAAATCCGCCGTGGTCAGAACCGATCGCGACGGATCGAACCTTTGTAGAATTTTGCCTTGATTGTTTGCGTATCAGCTCTATACCGCGTTCATTCACGATGTCCTGGGCGAGAGAGGTGAATTTTACATTTTGGGCGACACGGAGACGTGAACCCGGTTCGAGCCCGCGCAGGTCGTCCTCTGTAATGAGCGATCTGGCCGATTCGTCACGGTCAAATTCCCTGCCCATCTTTTCCTGGAGCGAATTGACGATAACGTGTTCCGGCTGATGCCCGGAAGCGGCAGGAGGCCTTGTCGATTCGCCTTCGGTCGGGACAGTATCCAGCACCTGTTTTACCAGAGCCCGGACTCGGTCACGTGTTTCTCGTGTCTCGTTGGTCATATTCAGGACGATGAAGTTAGCCAACTTGAAAGTTAACCAATGTTTGAATAGTATTTGTAAATACAATTTCAATCAAACCGCGAGGAAAATATGGCCGCTGAATCAACCCAAATGGCAAGCACGGAGTTTACCAACACAAATCTCGAAGTCCTATACTCGGCCGACCAGATCAAGGAACGGATAGAAGAACTTGGTGCCCAGATCACTCGCGATTACAAGGGCCTCGAACTCGTATTGGTCAGTGTTCTAAAGGGTTCTTGCGTGTTTCTCGCAGATCTGATGCGAGCCATCGACTTAAACCTCACTATCGATTTCATGTCCGTTTCGAGTTATAAGGACGGGACTAAATCGACCGGCGATGTTGAGATCCTAAAGGACCTCAGCAATTCGATCCGAGGCAAGAACGTATTGGTAGTCGAGGATATTGTCGACACGGGCCTTACACTTTCCCGACTGCTTGATATCCTTGGTTCGCGGGGTGCAACCTCGATAAAACTCGCGAGTTTTCTCGATAAACCCGAACCGCGGATCAAGACCGAGCTTTCCATCGACTATACCGGTTTCGTGGTTCCTAATAAGTTCGTCGTTGGCTACGGCCTCGATGCGGCCGGCCGATATCGTAACCTGCCTTTTATTGCCATCGTTAAGGACCCGGCCGCCGCTTAAGACGTCCCGCGGTACCCCGGAAACGATAGGGGCTACAAAGCCGCCCTTAAGGCATAGCTATTTTTTTCACATTCACCGCCGGAATGCGTACTTGAACATTGACCTGCCTTGAGTATTTCCGTATAATTTGAGTTTTTCGATTGGCGCAGGTTCTGTTGCCTTTCACCAGGAGCTAACACTAAATGAGTTACGCAATTATCAAAACAGGCGGAAAGCAGTTTGCAGTCGAGGGCGGCGAAACGCTTCGCGTCCCTAAGATCGACGAAAAAGAAGGCAAAAAGGTGGATATTACTGCCCTTTTGGTCGGTGAAGGCAAGGATGCCAAGATCGGCGGCGACGCCACTGTCAAAGCAACCATCGTAGGCCACGGCCGGGCTGACAAGATCATCGTCTTCAAAAAGAAACGCCGGAAACAGTACAAACGTAAACAAGGCCACCGTCAAGGTTTTACAGAGATCAAAATCGAAAAGCTTTAGGAATGGTTGGGATTTGGAAGTTATATATCCGAGATCCCCGATCCAAAATTGAAATATGGCACATAAAAAAGGTGTAGGTTCATCCAGAAACGGCCGCGATTCAAATGCACAGCGGCTAGGACTCAAAAAGTTCGGTGGCGAGCATGTCCTCGGCGGTAACATCATCGCACGTCAGCGCGGCACAAAATGGAAGCCGGGCAATAATGTTGGAAAAGGCAAAGATGACACGTTGTTCTCGCTCATCGAAGGTTTTGTTAAGTTTGAGAATAAGGGCCAGAAAGGTAAATTCATCAGCGTTTACGCTGAAGGTGCCGCTGAGCTCCAGCTTAAGGCTGCAGCTTAGTTTATCAATTTACTGCCAAAACCTGGTTGGCCTTTGGACCCGGTCATAATGGATTCTGAAAAAGCACCTGGCTGTTGAGCCGGGTGCTTTTTATGTTGAAAGTGTCAGGTCTACTTAAAGAAGGATCATTGAATCGGGATCGGTCGTTCCCAGACCTCGTTAACGAACCATAATTCTGTCGCAATTGTTTCGGATGTACGGTTCTGTATCGGATTCAAGGGCAAATATTTCGAACCATTTCCGGTTAAAAGCCAATCTATCGAGACACCAGTTATTTTTTGAATGCCCAGTAGCAATTCCGCAGTTGGCAGTGCCTGGCCGTTGATGACGGAGTTAATTTCTCTCGAATTCGACTTCAGACGAAATACAATGTTTGAGATCTGCTGATTCCCAAAGACTTCCAGGACCCTATGCCCTATTTCGAGCGTGACCGGCAACATCTCTTCTATGGGTATAAGATTCTCGCCTTTTTCCGAAGTTTCGCATAACGGCTCAAATTCCCTACAACGACTCCTCATATTGCCTCCGATAATTCTTGTTCTTGATACTTCTCTTTGGCCGCCGGAACAAGTTTAAGTCAGAGAATTCCCGGGAAATGTATTTCCGAATACAATCAAAAAAATAATCACGGTTTTTTTGGAGGAAGCCTTCTGCAAAATGGAAGGAGTGTTCTAATTACACATGCTGTGATCTACATAAACCTTTTTTCCGCTTGGGCTTAAGTAATAACACCCGCCTCTCGGTCCACGGGTATATGTGCGTCCATCGCCGGAAGGATCGGATGAGCCGGACGACGACGACGATGGAGATGTGTTTGCGGGCGGTGCCGATGGTAATACAGGAATGCTTGAGCTTATTGCAGCATTACACGGTTCGATCCACTTCCCTTCAACCCATCCGGCATAATCCTCAGTCTGGACCAGGACCCAGGCGTCGCGTTTCGCGATAGACTCGAGTTGAACGCCCTTTGATACCATATCCACGACCTTTCCCCCTGGTGAAGGGCGTCCCCTTAGAGCAGCCGAGGATGCCGTCACACGGACACATTCACTCGGCACAGGTTTATTAGCCTGTGCCGCTGCTGACATGGTAAACGCAAGAATTGCGAAAAAGATCTTCAATCTCATGGTCTGCGGTTTGAGTGAAATATAGGGTTTTTGTTGCGGCAAGTCAAGGGATTCGGTTTGAGCAGTCGATTTTATTGAGTCAGTTAAGGCTAGAATTCGAATATGCGGGAAAATCCACAATAGAGACGGTCTGTTCGTCGTCATCTAATATAATAGAAGAGCTATCGGTGACGGTTGGAAGAAGCACAAGGCATTCAAGGTCACCGTTCGTTCCCTCGGATTCTGCGACATAGATATAATGTTTGGATTATCCGTCCGATTTCGTGATCACAATTCTCCAAATTTGATCACATATGGCACTTTTTTCAGCCAAACAAATTTTTTTTTATTTTATGTTGCCAAAGTATTTTCACTTACTAACGCAACGCAAATATTTCGGTGCTAACCCGTAACTTTTAACCTCAAAGCACTTGCCGGATTTTCCACATTTTTATCCACAGAATTTTTCTCAAGTTATCCACAGGATTTCCACAGAATGCCCATAAAATAAGGGCAATAGTTAAAGTATTTTATACTTGACATTCGATTTTACGGGTGTAATATAGCTACACAGTCGAGATTGCTTACGGGCATTTTGACCGGCAGTTGGAAGTGGAACGGAGGTGGTGACACACCGTTCGGGGACAGAAGGAGCGGAAAGCCGCTGTCCTGGACGCCAGCAGCCGAAGCCGAAAGGCTTGCTAGGATCGGCCGCAAGGTCGATCTGAGTTGCTCGGATAAAAACGGGTAACGCCTCTTGGAAATGATCAGCCAAAAAGGTGCTACGCCGCTCTGGTCGAAAGACGAGAGCCTCGTTGCCGGGAACGTAACCGGCGGTGGAGGAAAAGCCACCAAAAAAAGACCTAACGGCACCGTACCTTCGGGTACAACAGCTTGAATTTATTCAAATTGGGTGCTGACCGTGGACGGCTCTCCGCAGGGAGTCTTCGGGATACAAAATCGGCGGTTCGAGCGTGTACATGTGAGAACCGCCAACCTTACCTAAAACACTTCGGTGGATTGGAAAGGAATACAAAAGCGTTCGTTTTGAGTGATCAAAACGGCGCTTTTGTTTTTTTGGTTCACCGGCTCCAAGTTGCCATCCTACCTCCTTAAACCTACAATCAGAGGTTACTTATGTTTCTCGACCGCGTAAAGATCAGGGTTAAAGCCGGCAACGGCGGCGACGGCGTTACCGCCTTTCGCCGTGAGAAATTTATTCCGCGAGGCGGACCGTCAGGCGGTGATGGCGGTGTCGGCGGCAGTGTCTGGATGGAATCGACCGAAGGCCTGAACACCTTGCTGCATCTTCGTTACAATCCGGAACACAAAGCCGAACGCGGCCGGCACGGAGAAGGTTCGAACCGCTTTGGGAGAGACGGAGAAGACGCGATCGTCAAGGTTCCGGTCGGCACCCAGGTCTTTGACCCTGAAACAAACGAGCTGCTTTTTGACTTTACGGAACCCGGACAGCGATATCTGGCCGCTAAAGGCGGCAAAGGCGGGTGGGGAAACTCACATTTCGCGACACCGACCCGCCGGGCACCTAAATATCATTACACAGGCCGGCCCGGCGGTGAGAGAGAGTTGCAGCTCGAGCTAAAACTGATCGCCGATGTTGGCCTTGTCGGCTTTCCGAACGCCGGCAAATCAACCCTGATCTCAGTGATCTCAGCGGCCAAACCTAAAATCGCCGATTATCCTTTCACCACGCTCGAACCGAATTTGGGTGTTGTCGACATGGGTGATTTCAGGACATTCGTTGTCGCTGACATTCCCGGGCTGATAGAGGGTGCTGCGGACGGGGCAGGACTCGGCCACCAGTTTTTGCGGCATGTCGAGCGGACAAAGTTGATCTTGCATCTGGTGGATGTTTCATCCATATCAGGACGCGATCCGATATCAGATTATGAGATCATCAATCGCGAATTAGCCAATTACGATACCGGCCTCGCCGACCGGCCGCAAATTGTCGTGGCCACTAAAACCGACGCGCTCGATGACCCCGACCGCCTCGAAGCCCTAAAGAAACGAGCCGCAAAGGATCAAAAACCATTCTTCGCGATTTCGTCCGTTACAAATCAGGGCATAAAGCCTCTCGTAAATGCTATGTCGGACTGGCTGCGGGATGCGGTCGATGAAACTGCAGGATCACTGGAGACAATGACAGCTGGCTGAGCAGCTGCGGCGACTTTGTTAATGAAAAGAGCAGCGTTCTTTGGCGGCAGTTTTGATCCGGTACATCATGGGCATTTGGCAATAGCCGAAGCTCTGTACGGCGAATTCGACCTGGACGAATTTGTTTTCATTCCCGCGTTTCATGCCCCGCATAAGCTTCGCCTTGAGCCCACCTCTGCCTATCACCGATATGCGATGCTTTGTTTGGCGACGATGAACGACAGCAGATTTTGCATTTCAAAAATGGAGCTTGAGATGCCTGAGCGGCCCTATTCAGTCGAGACACTTGAGCGGCTCAAAGCCGAGCGGCCTGACGATCAGATATTTTTTGTGATGGGGGCGGACTCATGGATGGACATCACGAAGTGGAAAGATTGGGAAAGCGTCCTGTCGCTCACTAATCATATCGTTGTTACCCGTCCTGATGTCGAAATTGAATTTTCTCACGTCCCGGACGATGTCCGCGCCCGCCTGGTCGACCTTAGAGATCATTCCGGCAGCCGCAACAAGTTGGACGAGTTCGCCGTAACAGAAAATAATATCTATGTTACCGATCTGGTTAACATTAATATTTCAGCGACCGAAATTCGCAGAAAGTTTAGGATGAAAGACCCGGCCTGGCAAAAAGATGTGCCTGCCGAGGTTGCAAATTACATTGAAAAATATCAGATTTATATCTAATGGAAGAAACACAAGAAAGATCGCTTCAACGCGAAGCGGTCAAAATTGAGATCGCCGAAACCCCCACGCCCTTTTTAGAACTCGATCCCGAATTACAACTCGCCATACGTTGTGCCAGTGAAAAAAAGGCCTTCGATATTGTCGCGCTCGATCTGAGAAATGTTGCAAGTTTTACAGAGTTTTTCGTGATCGCGAGCGGATCTAATCAGCGTCAGGTACAGGCCATCGCCGATGAGATCAACGAACAGGTCAAGAAACAGCTTTCATCGCGGCCGATCCGAATAGAAGGATACAATTCGGCTGAATGGGTGCTGCTCGATTACGGTGATTTCGTCTTTCACCTCTTTAACGGCGAGGCACGAGAGTTCTATGATCTTGCCCGGCTGTGGCGGGATGCTCGAAAGGTCGAGCTACCGAACGACCTCTAAAAACAAATGAAATTCCGTTTTATTTGGATCGGAAAGACCAAAAACAAACATTACCGGGCGCTGCAGGACGAATACCTGCAGCGTCTTTCGCATTTTGTTAAAAATGAGGTCGTCGAGATACGCGATTCGGCCCCGCATGAGACGAAAGAGATAGAAGGCAAACGAATCCTCGACAAACTGAATCAAAGCTCCTTTGTCTGTCTGCTTGATGTAAAGGGGCGAGCGCTTTCATCGCACGATCTGGCGGCAGAAATTGAAAAGTGGCAAAACGCAGGGACCAAGGAAATAGCCTTTGTTATAGGCGGAGCCGATGGCGTTACATTAGAGGTTGCTGAAAGGGCGGGTCTTAGGTTATCCTTATCGTTTCTCACTTTTACGCATGAGATGGCTCGTGTAGTAATACTTGAACAATTATATCGGGCATACACAATTATTAAGGGCTATCCATACCAAAAATGAGTAAATCGAGTTTGAAAGATATTAAAGAGAAACTGCTCAATGAACGTGAGTTGTTGATCGCAAAGCTAAAAGGCAATGACCTCTCCATCGACGATGCTGAGACACCGGATCCCGTTGATCTCGCCGTCCGTAATTATTCCAAGAACCTGATGCTCGCCGTTTCTGAGAACGAAACCAAACAGCTCACCCTGATTGACGAGGCACTTTTGCGGATCGAGGATGATGAATATGGTTCGTGCCTGAACTGTGAAAAAGAGATCAATGCAAAACGTCTGGCGGCGATTCCCTGGGCCCGATTCTGTCTGGATTGCCAGAGCTTGCTCGAACAAGGACTTTTGGACGAAGACTAACCTTGGGCATATGTTCAGCGCCCTTCGATCCTCCCTATTATCACTAATTTATCCACAAGAATGCCGGGTCTGCCAGGGTCCGGCAAATAACATCGCCTACGGAGTTGCATGCGGCGACTGCTGGGCCGACACCCGCATTTTCACCGGCGCCGAAATGTTGTGCGGAAAGTGCGGGGCCTATTTCGGAGAGATCGCTGCCCCTAAGTCTGTTTACTGCCATAAATGCGATCTTCATCACTATGACCAGGCCGGGGCCATCGGTATTTACGAAAAGGCATTAGCAGCTTCAATTTTGCATCTGAAAAAGGTGCCTGTCTTGTCGAAAGAACTCCGGCGATTGACCACCTCTGCAACCGGAATGTCGGTTTTCAAAGATATAGACCTGCTGATCCCTATACCACTTTCTAAACGCCGGCGACTCGAGCGGGATTTTAACCAGGCCGAGATCATTGCCGGGCCGATCGCCAGATCGCTTGGTTTACCGCTCGACACGAAAAGCCTTACCCGCAAGATCCATACCCCTATGCACCGTGTAGGCATGGATCAAAAGGCCCGGGAACTGTCAGTCCGGAATGCTTTCGAGGTAAAACGTCCGAAGCTGATCGATGGAAAGAAGATCCTCCTGATAGATGATGTTCTAACCTCCGGAGCAACCGCTTCATTCGCGGCCAAGGCCCTCAAAAAGAGTGGAGCGGCAAAGGTAAATGTTTTTACCCTCGCGCGGGCTGTAATGAATTAGCTTGGAGGTTCCGGATGATCAGGATCTGGAAGTTTGATCCGGCTCGACTGACCCACAATATCTTGTAAAGAAAACTAAATGCGGTAACGAACGTTTTTTCTCTTAAGCTCGGCATCCTGATTGTCCAGATTCTGCAGCCGCATTGTAATATCCGCTGTCATCCGCATATCCGATCTCTCACTTTTTGCAAGATGATAATACCCCGCGGCGGCGATCATCGCGGCGTTGTCCGTTGATAGGTGCTTTGATGGAAAATAAACCGGAATGCCGAGACGCTTTCCGGCATTCTCTGCCCCCTCGCGAAGTGCCATGTTGCATGCTACGCCTCCGGCGACGATCATTGTCCGTGGATCGAGAGTGATGGCCAATTTTTCCATTGTGCCGATAAGAGCCTTTACAACTGCCGCCTGAAAACTTGCCGCGAGGTCCTTTATCTGCTGGTTCGGGCTGCCGCCGTTCTCGACAGGTTCGATGTCGTATTCCCGAACATATTTCGCGACTGCTGTCTTTAGCCCGCTAAAGCTAAGGTCCGGGCGGCCGTCTGAGATCTTTGCCTGCGTAAACTTAAATTTACCGGCATCTCCCTCTTTCGCAAGATTTTCAATAACAGGGCCGCCCGGATATCCGAGACCGAGCATTTTTGAGACCTTATCAAAAGCCTCGCCGGCCGCATCGTCCCGGGTCCGTGAGACAACTTTATAGGAACCTTCCTCTGGTATGTAGAAGATGTTGGTATGCCCGCCCGAAACGATAAGTGCGAGTGCCGGGTACGCGATCGGCGGATTATCAAATGCGACGGAAAAAACGTGCCCCTCTATATGATTGACCCCTATGAATGGTATTCCCAGGCCATAAGCCAGAGATTTCGCATAGCAAACGCCTACCAGCAGCGACCCGACGAGGCCTGGTCCCTGAGTAACCGCAATAGCGTCGACCTGATCCAAAGAGATGCCTGCCGACGAGATCGCTTCGTTAACTATAGGCTCGATCTTTTCGAGATGTTCGCGTGACGCGAGTTCCGGCACGACGCCGCCCCAGGGCCGGTGAAGGTCGATCTGAGATGCAATTATCGACGAGATGATCTCACGGCCATCGCGGACGACAGCGGCGGCGGTCTCGTCACAGGAGCTTTCGATTCCTAAGATCAACACCGTATTAGCTTATCAGATTAGGTCACCGGTCGAATGGTCATGTACCAGGGAATAACGCTACGATCTCTAAAACCTGCCGGGAAACCTCGACGCCCTGCGGAAAATGACTTGCATGATCATCACGCAGGCGACCGGCATCGTTGGCGAGATAGGCGTCGAGATCTTCCTGCGAATCAGCGTGATATCCGATCCGATATTGACCGCCGTTCTTTGCAAAAAATGCGGCCGCAAAGTGCCCAGTCGCCAGAAGATCGGGAATATGCCGGTCCGTCATATATTGTTCGTAATCCTTAGCCAGATCGTCATCGACCGTAGCGGTGATCTCGTAAATAAGCATTTATCAAATCCCTGTAAATAAAGTCGTTTCATCAACAAAGCATAGGCCGTTGCCAAACGGATCGCGAACGTAGAACGACCGCTCGCCCCATGGCCGCACAACGATCTCGCCGGCAGCGAGCGCCGTGGACCTCTCTTTGCTCCAGACATCCCAGATCCTTGGCCCTCGTAAACACGCTTTCCAAATTAGGCACCGCAAAATAGATATGATCGTTGATCGGCGCTCCGGAATTTTCCACGACCGCAAGTATGCACCGGCCGCAATCGAAATAATGGCGCCCGCCGCGAATGCCCGCGCCCTTCTGTATCAAACAATCGCTGGTAAAAAGCGACACCCTTTTCAAGATCTGAAACAGGTGCAAATATTCTAAAAATTGACGGAGCACTCTTACTCATTAAACCCGGCCTCCAAATGATTTAAATACGGCATGAGCGTAAAATATCATATAGGACTGCCGAATATGAAAGACCGCCTGACAAAAACCGCATATCTTAATTATCTGAAGTGCCCTCAGGAGTTCTGGCTCGACTATAACGATCCGATAATTGTGAAAGAGGCTCCAACGCTTGAATACGAGCATCTACGGCAGCAAGGATATGCCGTTCAGCAGCTTGTTAAGCAGCTCAGGCGTTTTGAGCCGACTGACAGCTACGATCGTGGATATGGAACGAGCATTTCAGACCGCTGACCTTTATGCCCGCAGCGATATTGTTGTAACCGATAGGGCGACGGGTGTTATAGACATCTACGAAATAAAATCAGCGTCCAAGGTCAAAGACGAGCATTACGACGACGTTGCCTTTCAACGAGTAACTATCGAACGCAGCGGGTTGACCGTATGCAACTGTTACGTTATCACGATGAACGGGGAGTACATTCGACGCGGCGAGATAGACGTCGAGCAGCTTTTCGTAATTACGGATGTCACCGCCGAGGTCGAACAGAGGATAGCGAAAACCGAACAGCAGATCGCTGACGCGATCGCTTACGTTGACAGCGTCCCGGTCCCTTCGCTTGTTGATTACTGTGTTGAAAACAAGCTTGATTGCCGGTTTATCAAGATCAATTTTCCAAACCTTCCCGAATATACCGTTTTTGATATTGCACGTTTGAATCACGACAAACGCCGCTTGCTTTTGGGTGACGGGATCATTGACATAAAGCACGTACCCGACGATTTCAAGCTTTCGACAAAACAGCGGCAGCAGGTTGAGACGGCAAAATCAGGAAAGATCCATATCGATCATGACGCCATCGCAAAATGTATTGACTCCTGGGAATATCCGCTGCATTTTCTCGACTACGAAACATTTGCTTATGCCATTCCACAGTTTGACGGCGTCAAGCCATTTCAGCAGATGTGTTTTCAATACTCGCTGCATACTATCGCGGCTCCCGGCGGCGAACCGGAACATAAGTTCTTTTTGTCACACGGCGACGACGACCCGCCGCGGGCGCTGGCAGAAAGGCTTAAGAAAGATCTGGCCGGCGAGATCGGAACGGTTTTCGTCTGGTATGAGGCATTTGAAAAAACACGCAACTCTGAAATGGCAGAGATGTTTCCGGAATTCGCTGATTTCTTCGAAGAGGTCAACAATCGCACGTTCGATCTGATGAAGATCTTTGCCGACAATTTATATATCGATCCGGCCTTCAAAGGGCGGACGTCGATAAAGAAGGTGCTGCCCATACTTGTGCCAAGCCTGTCGTATCTTGATCTCGGGATCGGTGATGGTATGACGGCAACAATTAGCTGGTACAGGGCGGCGACCTGGGACACGCTGGACGACGATGCCAGATCTCAGATCTTTGAGGATCTTGAAAAGTACTGTGAAATGGACACGTGGGCTATGGTGGAGATCTTTAATGCGATATGCCGGCTAGCTCCCGTTGAAGCCAAACAGGTGGGGCAAGGACAACTTCCCTTCTAGTCATTAACCGACGATCAGTTTAATTTATGGCGAGACGCAAACTCCCACTGCCTACTGAGAGGCTTCGGCAGCGGCCGCTTCCAGCATCGCAGCAGCTTTCTTAGAATTCCGGCTGGCTGGAATGGGTGCTTTTCGCCCGGTCAGGCAGATGCAGTTCAATGTGATCCGGCGATTTCGTCCGGTCGCATCGGGGTCAGCGTAATCGTAATCAAAAGAATAGATATAATGACCTGTCGAAAGCTTTTTGCAGACATCCTCCGGAAGGTGAAACAGGTACGCATCGGCATAATGGCCAAGGCTCTCGTCGGCAAATCCGATCTTTTCGCCATCGGCGTTATCGAGATGAACCGGCACCATTTCTACGTTATCGCACATCGGATAAAGATCCCCGAGTACCTGACGTCGTTTGATTGCAAGTGGACTATAGGTCATAGACCCATTTTATCACGATTTTGCTAAATCCGTGCAGGAAATAAAAATGCCCCGGTCAAACGACCGGGGCATTGTCCATTGAAACAAAGTTCTCTGGGGCTAATTAGTAGCGTCCGCCGCCACCGTATCCGCCGCCGCCGCCGCCGCCGTAGCCACCGCCACCGCCGCCACGACCACCGCGTCCGCCACCGCCGCCGCCAAAGCCGCCGCGTTTTTCTTGCGGTTTAGCTTCGTTGACTTTGAGTTCGCGGCCGTCGACTTCTTTGCCGTTAAGCTGAGCAATAGCGTTTTCGCCCTCTGCCTGTGACGACATTTCGACGAATGCGAATCCGCGTGAGCGGCCCGTTTCACGATCTTCGATGATGTTTGTCGACTCGACGGTACCGATCTCACCAAACAGATCATTGAGATCCTGATTGGTTGTGTTGAAGGAAAGATTTCCTACATAAAGTTTCATTGACATTGATTTATTTACCTTTTCCCTTTTCGGGAATTCTAAAGAAGCGTCGAATCGAATGGTCTTGCTACTGGAATTAACTAACAGCTAAGGCTACGGACTCGGATACTCAATACTACTGAGAGCGACTTCTACTATACTAAACGGGCCTGCTCTCACACTTATCCAAAAACCGTTAAAGACGAAGCGCGTAACACTAGCTTACGCGAGAGAAGGATTAACAGACTCTATGATGCACATTTAGTAAGTTAATAGCAAATTGTTTTTCACATAGCCGACAAGATAAAATCATCGTATCGGTATGAGCACGCAAGGGGTTACAAATTTACTCATCGAATTGTCCAACGGCAAACGCGAGGTCGTCGATCAATTGCTGCCTGTCATCTATGACGAATTAAAGCGTATCGCCGCCAATTACCTCCGTCGCGAACGCAGCGACCATACGCTCCAACCCACCGCTCTCGTCAACGAAGCCTACATGAAGATGATCGATATCACCCAGGTATCGTGGCAGAATAAAGCACATTTTGTAGGTGTCGCCGCTAATCAAATGCGGCGTATCCTGGTCGATCACGCCCGCAATCACAACGCACAAAAACGCGGCGGCGAATTCCAGATACTGACCCTAAACGAAGAGATCGACAAAGCGGACGAAGAAAGCGCCGATCTGATCGCTCTCGACGACGCACTTACCGAATTAACCAAAATGGATCCCATAAAGGCAAAGATCGTCGAACTACGATATTTCGGCGGCCTCACAACCGACGAAACCGCCGAAGTCCTCGGCGTTTCCCCGATCACCATAAAACGCCACTGGAAAATGGCCAAGGCCTGGCTGTATGGCGAGCTTACGAAAAAAACTTGAACCGACATTAATAATGGGAGTATGATTGTGTTCAAAACTGGGACAATTCTTAAACCTCGCAAGTACGCGAAATCAGTATCGTTGGAGGACCCACATGAATTTACTTCCGCTAGACGTTTTGAGCCGCCTAAAGGCCCGAACCCTTACGATTATTCAGCTAACTCTATTAGCGTGTGCTGCGACTTCGACAGCATGGGCCGCGGGTGAAGTTGACCAGACATTTAACGGCGGAGCTTTTTACGAGCCCCTCTACGTATACGATATCAAACGGCAAGATGATGGAAAGATCCTGGTTGGAGGCAGATTTGACGTCGCCAATGGAGCTACGAGAATTTCGATCGTTCGGCTTAATGCTGATTTAAGTGTTGACACGACGTTCAATCCACCGCACATACTTCAGGGTACTATCCGTGCGATAGCAATTCAGCCTGATGGTAAGATTCTTATCGGTGGTAATCTCCTTATTCCCCTTTTGACAAATTGGACTTGCCTCGCCCGTCTAAATTCGGACGGTTCATTCGACAATAGCTTTTCGACGATGACAGTAGTTCAGGACTCAACAGGTCAAAACGCTGTCTACGATTTAGCTCTATCCGACGACGGAAAGGTCGTCATTGCCGGAAAGTTTTCATTCAACGCTCCATCCGGCGGGACAAGATCAAAGTTTGCCCGAATGAACGCCGACGGTTCAGTTGATGACACCTTTAATCCTCCGGGCCCATTCGTCGACATTGTAGATATCAGTATTCAACCTGACGGGAAGATAGTAGGGGCCACGATCGACGGTGGCGGAGGCAGTAGATTTATTAAACGATATAACGTCGATGGAACCGAAGATACCTCGTTCATTGCCCTTGCCACTGGAAGCGTTAACGCCATAAAAATAGAATCGAACGGCCAGATATTCGTCGGGGGAGATTTCACATTTGTGAATAATGAACCCCGCGTCGACATTGCCAGGCTAAATGCGAATGGATCGCTTGATACGACCTTTAACCTAACGACGGCCGGCAACGCCTATGTGAACGTAATAGACTCGGATGCCGATGGCAAGATCTTGATAGGCGGGCGATTTTCGGCCGTGAACGGTGTTACGCGGACAAATATCGCCCGTGTCGATGCAAGTGGTAATTTGGATCCTGATCTCTCGATAGACGGCCTAGCGTCTGACGCTTTTGTGCAAAGGATGCTGCTGCTGCCGAACGGACGGATAGATGCAGTAATCAACGCTGTAGCCGGTATCGGCGGTCAAAGGGTGATTAGCCTTACCCATGACGGTGCGTTGGATAGCAATTTTGTTTGCCTGGCCGGTTCTTGGGGAACGGTCAAAAAGATCGCTGTGCAACCAGACGGGAAAATCCTCATCGCCGGTACATTTTCTGTGATCAATTCATCTTTACAGCGTTTTGGCCGATTTAACCCTGACGGCAGCACCGATGAGACCTTCAATTCGACGTTCAGTTCTTTACCGGTCTCAGCCATAGCTGTACAGCCGGATGGCAAAATACTCGTTGGGATACAAGGCTCGACCCCGCTTCGCCGTCTAAACCCGGACGGTTCTGAAGACGGAACATTTATCAAGCCGACACTTTCGGTGACTATCAACGATATTGTAGTCCAACCGGACGGGAAAATTCTAATTGTCGCCAGCGGCACTGTGCGCCGCGTTAATTCGAATGGCTCGCAAGATGCTACATTCAGC
Source organism: Blastocatellia bacterium (assembly GCA_963834975.1). GTDB lineage: Bacteria > Acidobacteriota > Blastocatellia > Pyrinomonadales > Pyrinomonadaceae > OLB17. Next base: position 575,838 of record CAWIDZ010000002.1, on the reverse strand, counting down.
ACAACGCTGACTGGCGGGGCCAATCGGGCCGTCTTACAGCCTGATGGTAAAATTCTGATCGCCGGCGATTTCAGTTTTGTAAACAGCATTCCGCGGGGTAGAATTGCCCGTTTGAATGATGACGGCAGCCTTGATTCGACCTTTAACCCGATCGGCGGGGCAAGTAATGTCGTATATGACATCGCATTGCAATCCGATGGAAAGATCCTTATTGGAGGCGGTTTTCTTAACTACAACGGCACAGTGCATAACTACATCGTTCGCCTAAACGCGGACGGAAACCCTGACGAGAGCTTTGCAATAGTCCCGAGCGGTACAGTTAGGGCTCTCACAGCCGAGTCGAATGGCAAGATCCTTGTCGGCGGCGATTTCTCGACCGTCAATGGGATACCTTTGAATAAAATGACCAGGCTGAACCCGGACGGTACGCTCGATGCTGCATTCAATAATGGGATCGGAACCGGCGCAGGCCCGTACGGATCGATCTATTCGGTCGTATTGCAGCCGGATAACAAGATAGTTGTCGGTGGCTTAATAACCATTTTTAACGAAGTTCCGAAAGCGTCTGTCGTGCGGCTGCTCAATGACGCACCGACCGCCGCCCGTACAGCATTCGATTTTGACGGCGACGGACGTGCGGATGTTGTGGTGTTCAGGCCCTCTAATGGGTTTTGGTATCAGCTTTTGAGTCAGGACGGCTCGTTCAATGCTGTTCCTTTTGGATTAGAGATCGATCGTCTTGCTCCGGCTGATTATGACGGTGACGGCCGTACTGATGTAGCGGTATTTCGGGACACGGTCCCCGGTGCAGGAAGCCTCGCTTATTTTTACATAACCCAAAGCTCGGATAATTCATTCCTTCCGATTCAGTTCGGTTCGACCGGCGATGTGCCGGTTTCGGGAGATTGGGATGGCGATGGCAAAGACGATCTGGCGGTTTATCGTGATGGAGCGGCGACCGGCGGACAGAGTTATTTTTATTATCGCCCGACGGGCTCGCCGGGTGTTAATTTCGAAGCCATTCCTTGGGGAGGCTCCGGCGATAAGCCTTTAGCCGGTGACTTTGACGGGGACGGCAAGCAGGATGCCGCGGTCTTTCGTCCGTCGAACTCAACCTGGTATATCTTGAGATCATCTGATGGCCAGGCATCACAGCAAACTTACGGCATATCGGGTGACATTCCGACTCCAGCTGATTTTGACGGAAATGGCACAACAAACATCGCGGTCTACCGGCCGTCGACCGGCACCTGGTACACATCGAACGATCCGCAGACAAACTACGGAGCGATCTATTTTGGCACAACGGGCGACATCCCGGTTCCGGCTGATTACGACGGCGACCGTAAAGCAGATGCTGCCGTCTTTAGGCCTACGAGCGGTATCTGGTATTTCCTGAGATCCACGCAAGGTTTCACGGCGGTACAGTTTGGCGCCAGCGGTGACAGGCCGGCGCCGAACGCGTTTATCCCCTGAAGGCAACTGAGTTATAACGGTTTTCGCTAGATCAAATTAAACGAAACCCGGAGTCAGACCAAACGAGGACAAAAAAATGAATATTCCCCATCACGTTTCGTGCCGCTTTTCTCTAGTCGCATTGCTCATTTTCCTGGCCACCTGCTTCATGGCTGCGGCACATGCACAAACTAACGGCGTTGATCTATCCTTCAACTCGGTTCCGGAAAAAAGTGCGACCGCCGCGTCTGACCTGCACTTTATTCTTCAACCCGACGACAAACTCATCGTCTATGGCGAATTTCAACTGGTAAACGGGGCCTATAGCAACCGTATCGCCCGATTGAACCCCGACGGCACCGGCGACAGAACATTTAATTGTACTAGTTGTGACTTTCCTATCGCGAGCGCTGTTCTACAACCGGACGGGAAGATCATAATAGCCGGCAGTGTAGGCGACCTATACGTCGACGCCAGACTCTATCGTTTGAATTCGGACGGCAGCCGGGACAATAGTTTCACCTCACCATTTCCTCCAGCCCCTCCTTTAACTTCAACTGTTCTGAGTGTCTGGGATGTTCGGCCTGATGGGAAGATACTGGTCGTGTATTATAGTCGAGCAAATGGAGGCTTTCGATACGATCTTTATCTACTTGAAGTAGATGGTTCTATAGACCCAGCTTTTCCTCCGATCATCGTCGGCGGTGGCGGAATGTTTACCGGTTCCTACCCATCCAAAATATCATTAGGCCCTGATGGGAAGATCTATGTGGGAATTTATGACCATATCAGTCCTGGTTCTCCGAACACTGGCAGGTTGAAACGATTTAATGCTGATGGAACAACTGACGCTACCTTTGAACAGCCGCAGGTGGTTAATGCCAGCCCTTCCCCCAGCACAGTGATGATCAATGATCTCGATTTTCTGTCGGACGGGAGCGTCGTTATTGGCGGCCGGTTTACATCTATTAACGGCACATCCCGTCTCAATCTCGCCAAACTGCAGCCTGTCGGCAATGTTGATCTTTCGTTTAACAACTCCAGCTTTGGTGAGTTAGCCGGCTCTAAGGTGTTGACTGACGATAAACTTCTGATCAGTACCGGCACCCGGTTTTATCAGTTAAATGTGGACGGAAGCCTCGACAATTCGTTCAACGCGCCGACGAATCTGGGAACTATCATCGATTGGAGACTCGACTCGACAGAACGGATAGTCTTTAACACCTCCAACATGTTTGGGCGTTTGGATCACGATGGCAGCCTTTTGAGTACTTTCACGGTAAACTTTGGAATCCCTGGTTCGATCAAGGCGATCGCCACGCAGACAGACGGGAAAATAATTCTTGCCGGGGATTTCATTCGGGTAAACGGGGTCTCACGCAATAGAATAGCTCGCGTTAATTCGGATGGCAGCCTTGACCTAACATTCAACGCAGGAAGCGGCCCCAACAGTAGCGACATATCCAAAATGGTTATCCAACCCGACGGCCGGATATTAGTGGTTGGAAATTTCACGAGTTTTGGCGGCTTTGTCCGCCCCAGCTTGGCTCGCCTCGATCAGAATGGCAGCGTAGACACTACATTCGCTCCGAGCCTTGTTCCGCTTGCTGTTAAGACCACAGCCTTACAGTCCGATGAAAGAATTCTAATTGGCGGTTCTTTTGACACAGTCAATGGTGAGCCGCGCTCGGGGGTCGCACGGCTTAATGCTGACGGCAGTTTAGACGCTGATTTTGCCCCGGTATTCGGTAATCCGTCGATCTTGAGTATCGCCGAGCAACCCGACGGCAAAATAATGGCAGGCGGGACGTTTAGCGGTGTGAACGGATTTAACCGCACAAATATGGCCCGTCTCAACAACGACGGTACTCTTGACAGTTCATTCACCCAGTCAAATAACACGCTTACAACTTTTGGGTCGAAGCATATCGAGGAATTGGAAGATGGGCGGTATCTTGTGCTTACCAACAACACGATCGTGCGTCTCGAAAATAGCGGTTCAACGGATACTGGTTTTGCGTCTCCTGTGCCCGCTTCCGGCGGCCAGATATATTATTTCCTCAGCCAACCGGATGGAAGGATCTTTATCGGAGGATCTTTCTCTCAGATCAATGGCATTCAACGCACCAACTTCGCGAGTCTCCGGCCAAACGGAATTTTGGACGCGGATGTAATTCCAAATGGGGCAAACGCCGCGGTCCGGGCAATGGTTAGACAGTCCGACGGAAAGATAATGGTTGGAGGCGATTTTTCAGTTATCGGCGAAGTTGCCCGACTAAGCATCGCCCGGCTAAACGTGAGCACGTCCAGGTTCAATACGCGGTTTGACTTCGACGGCGACGGACGTGCGGATGTTGTGGTGTTCCGGCCCTCGAATGGGTTTTGGTATCAGACTTTGAGTCAGGACGGTTCATTTCATGCTATTCCGTTCGGACTTAGAGATCGATCGTCTTGCTCCGGCTGACTATGACGGTGACGGCCGTACTGATGTTGCGGTATTTCGCGGATTGGTCCCCGGTGCGGGAAACCTCGCTTATTTTTACATAACCCAAAGCTCTGATAATTCGTTTGTTCCGGTGCAGTTCGGTTCGACCGGTGACGTGCTATTTCGGGCGATTGGGATGGGGACGGCAAAGACGATCTGGCGGTTTATCGAGATGGGGCGGCGACGGGCGGACAGAGTTATTTCTTTTATCGTCCGACGGGGTCACCGGGTGTTAATTTCGAAGCCATTCCTTGGGGAGGCGCCGGCGATAAGCCTTTAGCCGGTGACTTTGACGGAGACGGCAAGCAGGATGCCGCGGTCTTTCGTCCGTCGAACTCAACCTGGTATATCTTGAGATCATCTGATGGCCAGGCGATCCAGCAAACTTACGGCATATCGGGTGACATCCCGACGCCTGCTGATTTTGATGGAGATGGAACCTCGAACATCGCGGTCTACCGGCCGTCTAACGGCACCTGGTATACATCGAATGATCCGCAGACAAATTACGGAGCGATCTATTTTGGAACAACGGGCGACATCCCGGTTCCGGCTGATTACGACGGCGACGGTAAAGCAGATGCGGCCGTATTCAGGCCTTCGAGCGGTATCTGGTATTTCCTGAGATCCACGCAAGGTTTCACGGCGGTACAGTTTGGTGCCAGCGGTGACAGGCCTGCGCCAAACGCGTTTATTCCATGACCTGATACTTTTTCCAATGCAGTTTCGCCTTAGCTATTGACGGACGATATTCGTTCCGATTTATACGTTAAGGAGAAACTGCAATGATCAATCATATTTCTATTGGGGTAAACAACCCCGAACACGTCGCAAATGTAATAGCTGAATTGTGGGGCGGTTACGCAATGCCGTTCCCGCCTAGCCCGGGCGGCTATGTCGCCTTTGCCGATGACGGCCGCGGAACGATGGTCGAGGTTGTGCCGATCGACATTAATCTCGTTCCCGGGATGGGATTGCCGGACGAAGAGAATTTTTCGATCGAGACGATCACCGATGAATTCGAAGGCACCTTTGAGCCCGGTAATGAGACTTCCCTGTTTGGCTCAGTGCATTTGAATATCAATTCCCCGCTCGACGAAGAAGGCATAAAGGCGATCGCCAAACGCGAAGGCTGGCGCTGCTTTACGGCCAACCGCGGACGCGGCATATTTCAGCTCATCGAAGTGTGGATCGAGAACCGCTTTATGCTCGAGGTCAACACGCCTGAAATGACGGCCAAATACGTAGAGATGGTGACCCCCGAGAATTGGGCCGCATTTCTCGAATCACCGCTGCCGCCAAAGTATGTCGGCAATTACGCGGGGTTGGTTGGATAAGGATCACAAGGGGTTCCCACATCTTCGCCGGATCAGGTTAGCCTGGTCCGGCGTTTTATTTTTGCAGTCCGGGAACCGGACGGCTGTCCCTGACGGGACAAAATCCGCATACGAAACTTTTTTTCCACTCCCCTGATACCTTTCGCCTTCCCCTTTCGCCTTACATATCGACGGCGAACATTCGCTCGAATAATTTATACGGATCTTTCGGGGGTAGATAATGAAAAACTTAATACTTGTAACGATAGCAGCAATACTTACGATCTCGGCGACGGCATTTGCGGACGTCAAGATCAAAACGAAACAGACGACGAGCGGCCAGACGACTGAGAATACGATTTATATCAAAGGCAAACGTCAGCGGTCCGAGATGGGCGAGATGATGGTGTCGATCACGCAATGCGACCTGAGCCGCGACCTGCAGCTTAACCCGATGACGAAAACATATGTCATCAACAACTACGACGACGGCACATCGGATAAGCCCGGAGCGGTTAATTCCGGCAACGGCGCCCCGCAACAAAAGGCGGCACTATGTATATGACGACCACGATCAAGGACACGGGCGAACGCAAACAGATGTTTGGCTTCACGGCAAGGCACATCATCCAGACGATCGAGATGGAAACATCACCCGACGCCTGCACGCCGTCCAAAACCAAGATGGAGATGGACATGTGGGTCATCGATGCCGAATTTAACCTGCCCTGCACGCAAACGCGGCAATATCGCCCGAGTTACAACACCAAAAGCGGCGGCTGCACCGACAAGATCGTTCAGAAAACCAATGGCACAGGCAAATCGGGCTATCCGCTGTGGCAGAAAATGACGTCGTTCGACGCAAATGGCAAAGAAAGCTTTTCGACAGTGCAGGAAGTTGTCGAAATGTCGAAAACGACACTCGACCAGTCCCTGTTCGAGGCACCGGCTGATTACCGCGAGGTGAAAAGCGCGTCGGAAATGTATTCGGCCGGCTCAACGTCGGGACTGTCATATACCAGCGGGAACTCTCGCAGTTCATCATCCTCGACAAATTACGGTCCTTCGACCGGCATGAGTTCGGGGATCAGGAACGCCAACGCAGACCGCAGTTCGGCATCTTCCGCAATTGGACCGAAGAAAGCCGGAACGATCCGCCTGGGCGTCGCCGCTGTTAAGGTATCAGCAGTGGGCGACGGGATAACGGCCGCGGATCTCGCTTCCGCGATCCAAAATTCGCTCGGCGATCATCTAAAGGGCACAAAGGTCGAGGTCGTCTCGCTCGAAGCCAAATTAGCGTCAGCCCAGGCCGACGAGGCAAAGCAAAAAGAGTGCGACTACATCGTCCTCGCAACTGCGACGCATAAAAAGGGCGGCGGCGGATTTGGTTTCGGCAAAATGCTCGCTCAGACCGTTGGCCAGACCGGAATCGGCCACACAGGCAGCACGGCGGGCAACATCGCCGGCCAGGTCGCAACCTCGGCTATCGTTTCTGCCGGTTCCGTATCAGGCAACGTGAAGTCAAAAGACGAACTCACGCTCGACCTTAAATTACAGTCAACGGCAGACAGCAGTTCACCGCTGGCAAAGCAATATAAGGCAAAGGCAAAATCGGACGGAGACGATATCATCTCAAACGTTGTAGAACAGGCCGCCCAAGCGATCATCAACGTAGTTGGAACGTAATATTTCGCGGCATTCGATTTGATATTCAAGGGGGAGAGGGACCGTCCGCAGGGCGGTCTTTCGCTTTTTAATACGACTATATTGTTGTTATTGCCGAAAAAGTACTGTTTTAGCCTCTAAAATACTGTTGCAGCCTCTAAATTTTCTTTGAAGCCGCTTCAAAATTTCCAACGGCCCCGAAGTTTTATTGCGAGGCTTCCAATATTTCGACAGCGTTTGAAGAATCGTTTTGGCCTCGGAATAGTTTTTTTAAAGTCTAAAAAAACTATTTTGAATTTTTAAAGTTTTGATGCTATTCACGTAACCACCATATTATGATTAAGTTAGGTGTAAAGGATGGGAATCTGGGCATTTGTCTCAGCACCTCCAATTCCAGGGACATAGAGGCATAGGTTTTGCTCCAAAGCGGCTGCCCGCATCGAAAGTCCGTCGCTCGCGGTTCTGACTTTGCTGATACTTTTTCCCTTTAGATCTCGCCATACATAACAGAGGAGTTTTTCTGTTATGCGACGAATATTTTCATTTTTGATATTGGCTAATTTATTCTTTTCCACATTTGATACCTATTCCCAGAAGAGGCGAGGTTCGGCGGGCGGAATCGTGCCTGTTAAGAGCGAGAAAAAGCAGCCGTGCAATGGCGGGTGGAGCGGGATCGTTACTTATTCCAAGACACTGCGCGATTCGATCGATTCAGATGAACCGGGCATTCGCAAGGATATAGACCGGATCATTCATAAGGATTCGCGGACTTATGATTATATCGGACGGGCGATCGTTGACGGGACCGATCCGCAGCGGCCGGTCGTGACGGCCCAGGTCAATTTTACCGACAACGATCTGAATTTTGGTGTGGAAAAGGTGTTTGATTCCTGCAATTCGCGCGAGAGCGGGCACTGGTTCGCCATCGAGGGAAGGGACGACCGGCAAACTCAGGCACAGGTGTCAGGCCCGGCAAGATCTTTTAACCTGAGCGTTAATGAATTCGCCGGCGATTACAGCTTTAGCCTGCAGCTTCCGGACGCCGTTGGCGACTATAAACGCGAACAGCACGTAAAACGCACGGGACATTGCCAGCCGCAAAACAATCAGCCTTTTGATAAGTCGGACAAAGAAACTACCAAGGTTGACGGCGAAAGCTTCTCTATCGACGGCCAGCGAATAAACCCGGACGCCCCGGATCATCTCTCGGGAACTAAGGTATGGGGCGACGACGGTTCGGGGCCGGTTCGCACATTTATCTATCAGGTGACGTGGCGTTTCACACGCTGCCCGCAAAAGCTGCTCATCACTGAGCTCAAATTCGAACATCCGCAATTCCCAAACTTTGAGGACTGGAAAGAGATCGACGATATTAAGGGCACCATTGACGGCAATAAGGTAAAGGTCAGGGCAAAGGTCCTGAATATGTCTGCCGAGACAAAATACGCCGACCTCACGATCTCCGAGACTTATAAGGGCGACAAATATAACGGGGCACGGCCCGATGAGCTTTTGCCGGAGGGCGAGGCTTCTCTGAGACTCGAAGCCGGTGAGGAACGCGAGGTCGAACTCATTTGGGACGTCGAGGGACAGTCGTGGTTCGACGACGGGCGGCCGCATTTGTTTCACCGGATAAAGGCAGAACTTGCCGAGAACGGCCAGAAAAAGGATGAGAAGGAAAAGCCTCTGAACATCGCCCCGAAACCTTTGATCTTGGTTCACGGCATCTGGGAATCTTACAAGGTCTGGAACCCGCTGTATCAAAATCTGCTGACGGCAGATCACAGCTATAACTGGAAAGCTTATTCAGTCGGCGAGAACGCCCATTATGGTGCGATGAGTACGGGCGGGAAGTTTTTGTCCGACTGGTATTCAGATTCTGTTTACGACAATGCTGACCAGTTGGCACGATATATCCGCTACGCTCAGGAAACGTCGAACGCATGGCACGTCGATATGGTCGCGCATTCGACCGGCGGCCTGGTTGCGCGGCTCTATATGCACAAACTGATGCCCAACGTCCCTGACGCCCGGCCGCAGGTCAAACATCTTGTAATGCTCGGGACGCCGAACGGCGGGGTGCCGTGCGTAGATGTGTTCCTCGGCAAGCTCGGGATCTTTAAGCATGAGCTAAAGGCGGCACGTGAGCTGACCAACGACGAGATGCTCAACTTTAACCATTATGTCGTTAACACCGGCGGTACAAAATTCTCGGCGCTTGCCGGCAATCCAGTGCCCATCGTCTGCGGCGGGCTCGAGTGGAATGATGGTTTTGTCACGGTCAAATCGGCTCACTACGGCGTTGCTGACACCGGACAGGCAAATGACCTGCATCCGCAGCTTACGGATGCCAAGAATTTTGGCAATTTCGTGCTGCCGCATCTGGTGACCGGGCCGAGCCGTACGTATCCGCTCCCCGTAAAGAACGATCCGACCGACTGGAAACGCTGGCAGTTGAATAACAGGGACTACGATGTCAACAACGGTTCCGGGCAGCTAAACCTTAGGCCCGCATATTCACCGGAGGATTCATATGCGGTCCTGTTAAATGGCATCGAAAGGCCACACGGCCCGAATACCGGCATTACATATGACCCATTGCCGCAGCCGAACAGTACGTTCTCAAAGCAATTGACCTTACAGCCCAAACAGGTGACCGAGATCGACATTCCGGTCGAGGCGGCGATAAATTTCGGCGTTACATTCGTTGCCGATCCGGGGGTTTCAGTTCAGCTGTTCAATGACCGGGGCCAACTCGTCAGCCGCAGCAACGGCGGCGCGCCTTTGTCATCGGCCGTCTTTCGTCAGGTCCTGACCCAGCATCCTGTTGCCAACGGAATCTGGAAACTCAAGATCGAAAACACGACCGACTTTGAACAACTATTCGGCGGCTTCAGCTGGTCAATGGATTCGTTCCCGCCGAAGTGATGGAACGCCGGCTGCAAATTTCTGTGGCTCCGCCCTTCGATGAGCGGCGGGGCTTTGCCTCGCCGCTACGCATCAACTTACTTCGCGGCATAGCCGCAATACATTAGGGCTTCTCTCGGCAGGGCATAGCCCAGCCGCTCATCAGGGGGCATAGCTCCGGGGAACAAATTTGATGATACTTTTTTCCTTTTATCTACGCCTTACTAATTGAGGGCGGTTGTTACCAGGGCAAAAACGGTGAGCCACTTCTATAAACTAGTAACTATTTATAGCCGCTGTCCTCGATCTTCATAATACCCTTCACAAGCTCACTGTTTTCGCTCTTCCCTGAATCGTTCGGGCAGGCCGGTTTTACTAAGAATCTCAATAAATCGCGGATGATCACGAAGCGGGTCGAGTTTAGGCTCGGTGGTAAACCAGAGTACCCAGGCACTCTTTTCTACACGGGCGGCGTCGATATAGTCGAGGGCTTTATCGATCTTGCCAACCGCGAGATTGCTCAGGCCGAGGAAAAACGGCGGGACGTAGGTTCTTCTGGCTCAGCTTTTCCCATCTTGCCAATATCCTTTGTGCTTCTTTTTCTTTTCCTGAGGCTGCCAGGGCGAAGCAGAGATAATAGACCGGCAGCGGTGAATCGGGGGCCCTTTTTACGGCCTGCCGGGCGGCCGCTAGTGCTTCTTTGGTCTCACCCACCTCTATCAGCACATTTGCGAGCTGCATGTGAGATTGCATAAAATCCGGAGCCAGCTCATATATCTCGCGGGCCTTTGCGAGAGCGAGATCGTAGTTCCGGGTTTGATAGATGGTCCAGGCCGAGAGCACCTTGGCCCGCAGGCTAAGCGGATCGAGTTCCTCGGCGAGCAATATCTCTCTCGTGCCCTCTTCGAACCGGCCTGTGCCGACCAGGATCGCGGACAGCCATTCGTGGCCGAGCGGGTAATTGGGGTTAAGCTCGATCGCCCGGCGGTAATTTACTTCGCATTCATCCCAGTCCTGCATATTTGAGTGATACAGACCGACAGCGGCGTACGCCTCGGCAAGCGACGGGTCGATCTCTAGTGCCCTTGTCGCTGATTCAAGCACCTTCGGAAACCCCTCATCCGGCCTGTACAAGCCATGAATGCAAGCCCAGGTGTAATAATCGGCGATGCCGACGAGGGCCAACGCATAATTTGGGTCGAGTTCGACCGCCCTTTCAAACGCAGCTATAGATTTTGGAAATGAATCGGGAGCGAACTGGTTCCAGAAATAACGCCCCTGCAGATATGCCTCGTGCGCCTCAGGACTATCGGTTCCGCGTTTTGCCAGTTTTTTGCGTTCCTCGCCGCTCAAACGCGGGATCAGCGAATTCGCTACTTTCTCTGAGATCGAGTCTTCGAGTTCGAGGACATCGGTAAAGGCTTCGTCAAATCCGTCTGCCCAGCGCGTTGATCCTTCTGCGACATTCAATAGCTGTGCCGTAACGCGTATCCGCTCGCCGAGGCGCCTTATGTTGCCGACGACTATGTAATCAACGCCCAATTCACGTCCGGCGGCGACGGGGTCGGTTTCGCCATCGGCAAACGGCAGCACCGAACTGGTTGGCCGCACGAGAAAGCGCCCGACATTAGACAGCCGCATTGTTATCGAATCAGCGATACCTAGGCTCAAATATTGATCCTCATTACCGCCCGTGTCGGTTGCGGTGATCAGCCTGAACGGCAGCACTGCGATCGAACGCTGAGATCTGCCCGCGATGGTTTCGCCACTTACGGCCCTCGTCTGGCTGGCGATGATCGGATTGCCGGTTTGTTCGAGGATCTTAAAATACCTGGGGTCACGACGTATGGGATCCAGCTTTGGCTCGGTCCCGAACCATGTCATCCATTCGTCATGTTCTGCGACGGCACGATCGAACCACTCGAACGCCAGATCTATCTCGCCAAGCGCGATACAGGCCATGGCTACAAAAAATGGCTTGGCAGATCCGGGGGCAGCGTCAAGCAATTCATCCAGCACCGTCCGCGCCTCGTCGCGGCGGCCGTCAGCGACAAGGGCAAAACAAAGCATGTACTTCGGCAGATCGGCACCCGGCCAGAGTTCAAGGGATTGGTTCAGGTAATCAATTGCCTCGCTTGCCCGTCCCAATTCGATCAGCGGATTAGCAACATGCAGTTTGCCCTGCGGAAAGCCCTTTTGCATTTCATCGCCCTGCCGGGCCTTTCGGTAAGCTTTTTTATATTGCCGGGCCTGATATAGCGACCATCCGGCCATAACCTTGGTGCGGGGCGAGAACGGGTCAAGCTCTTCTGTCCGCCTCATTGCGGCAGCCCCTTCGTCAAACCGGCCCTGTGCGGTCAGAAAATTCGAATAACATTCCTGGGCGAATGGATAGTTTGGGTTTAATTCAATAGCACGGTCAGCAAGTGCCTCAGCCCGTTCCCAATTCCAGTCATAAATAAACGTGGTGAAAGCGAGCAGCGCAAACGCCTCGCCGAGCGTATCGTCGATCTCAAGAGCCCGCAATGCATATCGCGTACCGTTTGGAAAAGCTTCTGCCGAGGGGATCATCCCAAAGATCGCCGACCAGATATAGTAATCGGCGATGCCTACATTTGGCAGGGCATAATCAGGATCGATCCTGATGGCTTCGTGAAAAGCCTCGACCGCCTTATGCAGTGCCTCGTCAGTGAATTGATTCGCAAAATACCGGCCGCGAAGATAAGCCTGATACGCCTCAATGCTGTTTGTCCCCCGTTTTTCCAACCGGCGGCGTTCGTCACCGGTCAGATGCGGGAGCAAAACACCGGCAACACGGTCTGAGATCGAATCTTCGAGTTCCAGCACATCCGTAAAATTCTCATCAAATTTTTCGGCCCACTTTGTCGCTCCTTCCGCCACAGAAAGCAACTGCGCCGTGACGCGGATGCGGCCGCCGATTCGGCGGATCGAACCCTCGAGGACGAAATTCACATCCATCTTTTTTCCCGGCGACAAGCGGATTCTCATCCGCGAAACGGAAAAACGGAACTCGTGGGCCGGACGACCAATCTTTGTACACTGCTCAGCCGCGAAACCAGCGCGTCGGCCAGGCCGATCCCCAGGAAAATATCGTCCGTGTCCCGCCTTTCGCCCATGCCGATCATCTTGAACGGCATGATCGCTATCGATTGTTTCCTATCTGAGATCGCCAGCAATTGAGCCGGTAAGATGCCCTTGGGCGAGCACCGGGCGATTTTCGAGAAAATTTGTCGATGTCGTCGGCAAACGCGGCAACGCTCGAATAACGATCTTTCGGATCTTTAGAGACGGCTTTCAGAATAATCCCGTCGAGATCGCCCGACAATTTGTGCCGCAGCTCGGCGTGCGATGTCGCTCGCGTTTCGAAAACATATTCGAGGGTCGTAAGGTCGCTCTTCGAAACCGGGACCAGATCGTCGCTGCGCATCAGGCATTCTGACGGCGGCGACGGCACCTCTTCGCGGATCACCCTCGCAACGTCGATCGGATTCTGGCGGTTCAGTTGATAAGGGCGATGCCCGGTTAGCAATTCGAACAGGATAATGCCGAGGCTGTAAATATCAGATGCCGGCCCGATCTCGCCGCCCGACATTTGCTCGGGTGACGCATACTCAGGCGTCATCAGACGCATTTGTGTCGCCGTGGGGTCGATCTCAGTTTCCATCACCTGAGGGTCAAGAACCTTTGCGATCCCAAAATCCAGCAGCTTTGGCTCACCGGTGGCTTTGACCAGAATATTTGACGGCTTTAGATCGCGATGAACTATCCTGATCTGGTGAGCGGCCTCCACGCCCAGGCATATCTGCCTGAAAACCTTTAACCGGTCCTCGATCGTCAACTGATTTTCGTCGCAATATCGATAGAGCGGCTTGCCGTCGATGTACTCCATTACAAAGTATGGCAATCCATCGTCAGTCGAGCCTCCGCCGATAAAGTTGGCAATGTTCGGGTGACTGAGAAGTGCGAGGATCTGACGTTCGCGGCGAAAGCGCTGGAGGACCAGATCGGTATCCATACCGCGTTTGACGATCTTTATAGCCACCCGCAAACGGAATTCGCCGTCAGCCCGCATCGCCTCGTAAACGGCACCCATGCCACCGCGGCCGATCTCGCGTTCGATGCGATAACTGCCGAGCCGCTTGCCGATCATCGGGTCTTCGAGATCATCCTCAAACAGAGCCGACAGGACATTACGGTTCGAGCTTTCGTACAACGGCTGCTCTATAAAACCGCTCGCGTCCTCAAATTGCGACAATAGCTTTTCGACCTCGGCCCTGAGATCATCGTCGGTTTGTGTACGTTCGATCAGAAATTGTGGGCGCTCAGCTTCGTCGAGTTCCAGCGCCTCGTGAAAGATCTCTTCGATCTGGTGCCAGCGTTCAGGCGTCATCGATCAAATACGGCAAAGAGCGGCATATTAGTTCTGCAAGAGCATTCTATAATTTTTGTGAAAGCAAAACCAAATATTCCGTGAATTGGATGAGATGCTTGACTTACGGGCTCGTTTAGGTTTACAACAGGAGCAACCGACAGATCAAAACTTAGGTAAGGAGAACCATAAAATGGGACGAAAAATTCTGGCCGTTGTAGTTGCCCTTATCGTGGCGCTCGCGATCATGATGGTGGTTGAGATGGGTAATTCGATCGTGATCGCGCCGCCCAGTGCTGATGTCATGAAAGACCCGGCAGCCCTGTGCGCCTACATGGCAAACGGGCCGGTTACCGCATATGTGGTCGTGCTCATCGGTTATGTGCTCGCATCGTTCGCCGCTGGATTTATTGTCACAAAAATGAGCCGCCGCGAAAGCCCGGGCCTTACACTGCCGATACTTATCGGAGTCATCTTGACTCTCGCCGGCATCGCCAACCTGATCATGCTGCCTTGCCAGCCGATGTGGTTCGCGATCCTGAGTTCGCTGACATATATCCCGCTTAGTTTGTTAGGGCATCGTTTCGCGAGATAGTCGCCTCACGCCCTATTTTTAATGTTTATTCGGCACTGGCCGTAATTTATTTTACGTGACCAGATCGTTTGTCCCCGATCTGCTGCCGTCCCCGTGCCCTATGGCGGCGCTCTCCAACATCAGTCTTAGATCGGCTCATATTTGATCTCTGCCGACCATCCCGCAAATCTCCCGCTGTTTGCTTGCTATCCTTAAATTTCGTCATAATTTCTAGTTTCAAGGATTTAATTGTGCCAAATACACCTACACCCAACGCCAGCTACAGTGTTACTCTTCGCGTCAAAATTCAGAATCACCCGGGCAAACTCGGTGAGATCACCACGGCCATCGGTAAAGCCGGCGGCGACATCGAGGGTATTGACATCGTCAGCGCGGGTAAAGATTTTTTGATCCGCGACATAACCGTAAACGCCGCTAGCGAGAGCCATGATCAGGAGATCGTTACTTCGGTCCGGGATATTGACGGCGTCGAGGTTGTTAATATAAGCGACCGTACATTCCTGATGCATCTCGGCGGTAAGATCGAGATCGTATCCAAAATGCCCCTAAAGACCCGGGCGGACCTGTCGATGGCATATACGCCCGGCGTTGCCCGCGTTTGCGAAGCGATCCGCAAAGACCCCGAAAAACGATTTAACCTTACGATCAAAAAGAATACCGTTGCCGTGATCTCAGACGGTACCGCCGTTCTCGGCCTTGGCGACATCGGCCCGGCAGCGGCAATGCCTGTAATGGAGGGCAAATGCCAGTTGTTCAAGGAATTTGGCGACGTGGACGCGTTTCCGATCTGCCTCAATACAAAAGACCCGCATGAGATCGTCCAGACGATCAAGAATATCTCTGTTGCATTTGGCGGGATCAATCTTGAGGACATTTCGGCTCCGCGATGCTTCCAGATCGAGGAACGCCTGCAGGAAGAGCTTGAGATCCCGGTCTTTCACGACGATCAGCATGGGACGGCGGTTGTCGTACTTGCCGCCCTCATTAATGCTCTCAAGATCGTGGGCAAGCAAATGGAAGATATAAAGGTCGTCGTGAACGGCATCGGTGCGGCCGGTGTAGCTTGTTCAAAGATCGTTATGGCCGCCGGCGTGACCAATATTATCGGCTGCGACACCACCGGAGCGATATTCGACGGCCGCAAAGAGAACATGAACTGGGTCAAAGATTGGTACGCGCGAAATACCAATCCGCTGAAAGAAGAAGGCACGATCCACGAAGTGATCAAGGGCGCCGATGTCTTTTTAGGCCTTTCGGCTCCGGGCGTTATCGACGAAACTGACCTCGCGAACATGGCAGCCGATCCCATTGTGTTCGCGATGGCAAACCCCACACCCGAGATCATGCCTGAGGATGCTGCCGGACATGTTGCCGTGATGGCGACCGGACGCTCGGATTATCCGAACCAGATAAATAATGTGCTTTGCTTCCCCGGTATCTTTCGAGGTGCCTTAAACTGCCGTGCCCGCCGCATAAATGAGGCCATGAAACTCGCCGCCGCAAACGCCATCGCCGGAATAATCACCGATGACGAACTGCATCCCGACTACATCATACCGTCGGTTTTCGATCGCCGGGTCTGCGAGGCCGTCGCTGCCGAGGTCGAAGAGGCCGCATATGAATCCGGCGTCGCCCGCCGCCATAGGGCTACGAACGAGACAGAATTTTGACGTTTCTTTCTGAAAACTCGCGACGCAACACCCGGCCCTAGCCACTTCTAAACATCGCGTTTTTACCCGGTCACTGATCTATGCTCCCAGTTAACGCCTTCCCCCGTCGGTAGAGAGGCTTAACTGTCAGGAAAATGGTTTTCCGGGAACAAAGCCATCAAATTGCCGGTAAAACCGTTTTCCTGTCGGAAAAACCATTTTCCGATGGAGCCTCGCGTCTCGCGACAGTAAAAGCCGTGAATTGACGCGAAAGTTTGCTTACCGAAATTTACACGGCTTAACCGCCAGGAAATGCGGTTGACCGACGGGAAAGGAGAATTACTGACGAGATACCAATTTTATCGCCAAAAAAATGCTTTTCCTCTCAGGAAAATGATTTTCTAAAAGCCAAGTTTGTCACGTAATCGAAACAAAATAGGCTATTTAAGCTGACTCTGACTATCTCTCCGGCACCTTCATGAGAGATAATGGTTTAGCGGGCCATTTCATAGCGTGATAAGCAAATATTTACAGCATCTTTCGGTCGAGGAGGTCGCAAACACGATCACCCATGGGGCCGGTCTGGTGCTGAGCATCATAGGCTTCATAGTGCTGATGGCGATGGCGGGGTTTAGCGGCGACGCTCTCTCGATCACCGCGGTTGTTGTCTACGGCCTGTCGCTGGTCATCCTGTATGCCGCGTCGACCATTTATCACAGCACTGCGTCCCCAAAGATGAAGCGGCGGATGCAGGTCGCCGACCATTGCGGCATTTACCTTTTGATCGCGGGCAGCTACACGCCATTTGGAATGATCGTTTTGAAAGGGTCTCTCGGACAAAACCTGTTGATAGGCCTGTGGGCGTTTGCCGCATTCGGCATTATTGCAAAGCTGATCCTGCGTCACCGGTTCCCGGCAATATCAGTGGTCTCGTATCTGGTAATGGGCTGGCTGGGAGTTCTTGCTATCCAGCCGCTGTTGGCAGCGTTGGGGATAACTGCGATCATCCTGATAATAGCCGGTGGGGTCGCATACTCGTTGGGCGTCATTTTCTTCGCGTGGCACAGCATTCGGCATCATCACGCTATCTTTCACGTATTCGTACTTGCCGGCAGCGTTCTCCACTATCTGGCCATCGCTATCTACGTCATTCCGCGGACTTAACAACTTTCTGCGTTAAAACTTTCTGTTGCCATCGATCGCAGCAAAGAGCTAAGATGTTAGTCAAACAACCACTCGCTGTTTCTTAACAACTTTTCGTCTTACGATTTGACCTCCGGAGGCTACCGATATGAAATTCAAATCACTTTTTGTAAGCGCCGTAATTTTCCAACTTCTAACAGTTTGCATTTTCGCCAGGCCGGGTGACCTCGATCCGTCATTTAACGGTACCGGAACCAATCGAGTGGGCTTTGGCAATGGCATGGCGAATGGGCAAGTTATCGCTCTGCAGGGTGACGGGAAATATGTCACTGCGGGTTTGTGCACTGATGGCTCTGAGCCGTATCGATTGTGCGTTACCCGATTTCTCAATGACGGATCGCTGGACGCGTGGTTTGGTTCAGCGGGGGTCGTTATGACGCGACTTCCCGGATGGTGGGAACCTACAAAAGCATCAATTGTGATTCAGCCGGACGGTAAAATTCTGGTCGGAGGGGGCTTTCATGGAGCAAATACCCTTCTCAAGGCGATCTTGCTCAGATACGAGCCGAACGGTGATCTGGACAATTCATTCGGAGACCAGGGTATCGTTACCGATCTCACCTCTGAGGAACGCGACAATATTGCCGGGATAAGTCTTCAATCAGATGGGAAAATAGTTGCCGCCGGAATGGCAATCACCAGCCAAACAGTGAAAGTGCTGGTGACGCGTCTAAACATCGATGGATCGATAGACAGTAGTTTTGGCAATAATGGAACGATACTAACAGGATATGGAGCCGGCTCTGGCGGCGCCGCCGGAGCCGTTCTCGTTCAGGCCGACCAGAAGATCTTGGTTGCTTCCTCTTCAGCCACGAATTTTGTTGTATTTCGTTTTCTCCCGAACGGCTCCGTCGACACAGGCTATGGATACAACGGAATTTCAACAGTTAACTTTAATTCAGGGACCACCGAACCCAGAAAGATGGTTTTTCAGCAGGATGGAAAGTTGTTGGTTGCAGGGCGAAGGACCGTAGGAGATGAATCTGATTTCGCTCTCGCCCGGCTTGATCCATCAGGTTCGCCCGACATGACCTTTAACAACAGCGGTAGGGTGGTTACCGGTTCGCCGTTCGAAAATGAGGTCGGAAACGCCGTAGCAGTGGACCACAATGGTCTGATAATGGTTGCCGGTACCCATGGAGATTCTCCGAATTTTAGAGCCATGGTCGTGCGATATAGGCCGAATGGACAACTAGATCCTTTTTTCGGGAACCGGGGTGTCTTAAGGTGGGATAGCTCTCGGTCCACCTCTGCCGCTGACATCATTTCAGAATCGAACGGGGACCTTGTTTTTAGTGGTTTCAGTCGGGAACATTCCGAATTGGCGCGGGGCGGACTGGCTGTTTTTCGCACTGATTCCGACGGCCACCCTGATGCTGGTTTCGGTTCAAATGGAACGGCGTTGGCCGAGGGTGCTAATGAAACTGCCGAATCCACCGGCATGGCGATCCAGGCTGACGGCAAGACCCTTCTCGCCGGAGGCTCTGGCGCAGTCAATCTGGAGCAGGCAACAATAGTTCGCTTTGATCAAGACGGATCGGCAGATCAAGGTTTTGGAATTAATGGAAAGGTTATTCTTGAAACGCCTACCCGAAACGCAAGATTTAATGCGGTAGAGGCTTTGCCAGATGGAAAGATACTGGCTTTAGGCTCAATCGGTTTTCTTAATTTAATTACGCCGTATGATTCATTCATATTGGCCAGATTCAACCCTGATGGTTCACTTGATGATCAATTCCAGGGAACCGGCTACCTAATTTCTGAACTCTCTGTAGGAGCTGTGGCTATGAGCATTCAGCCTGACGGAAAGATAGTCGTCCTGGGATCGGCCCCGGACACAGTGAATATCCTGGCCTTCCGTTTGATTCGATTTGACGAAAACGGGGCATTGGACACTAGCTTTAATGGACAAGGTTATAAGATCATCTCTTTTGGGGCCAACTACCAGTTCCCGACTTCTTTGAAATTACAAAATGACGGAAAGATCGTCGCTGGTGGAGTGGCAGGCCGACCCACAGGGAATGGAGATATTGTGCTTGCGAGGGTAAATCCTAACGGGTCTTTAGATCGTTCATTCGGTCCCGGTGGGTTCGTAGTGACCGACATTGCCAATAATTTTGACGTGCTAGCTGCTATGGCGATCCAGCCGGATGGAAAGATCTTGATCGGTGGTAAAACCGGGCCGTCCGCTGATGTACATTCGATCCTCATTAGGTATTGGCCTGATGGGCGGATAGACCAAGGTTTTGGCTTGGGTGGGGTGAGCTATGTTTCAATGGACGGTTATGTCCAGTCGTTAGCTTTGCAATCGGATGGCCGAATACTGACCGTGATCCACGACAACGATGCCGAATTTGTCGTTGCGAGATTTCTCCCGAATGGACTTCCGGATTCGTTAGATTTCGGAGTTGAAGGATTTGTCCATATTACATTCGGAACTACGTCGGGAGTGGGCCGATCCGTGGGACTTGGAAACGAAGGTGAAATCATGGTTTCCGGAACAGCAGGCGGCCTGTTCGGTGTCGCCAGACTGCTTAACAATTAAAAAAGAGTGTTCTGGACATTTGCACCCGAGGTACACCTTGTTTAAATGTCATGGGAACTAACTCTCTTATTTTCTGATCTCTAAAATAAGGTCCGGAAAAAATCTGGAACACACCCAGGAATTCCATGGCCCTCGACCAACGTTTGCGTTGATATAGGATAATGTAACGGCTGCGGGTTAGATTATCTAATGAGTATGGCAAACCTGCAGATCGGCACATGTGGATTTGGCCGGGTCAAGCGGCCCGATTATGTGAAACTGCTGCCGGCGGTCGAGATACAGCACACCTTTTACCATCCCCCGGCAATCGAGACGCTCGAAAAGTGGCGGCAGGAATTGCCAGACGGCTTTGAATGTACTCTCAAAGCGTGGCAGATGATCACGCATGAGAGCAGCAGTCCGACCTATCGCCGTCTCGACCGCCCGCTGACCGAAAAGGAAAAGGCCGAGGCTGGCTTTTTTCGGCCGACAAAGACCGTTCGGGAAGCGTCTCGACGTAACTCTCAACGCTGCCAAGGCATTACGGGCAAAAACGATCCTTTTCCAATGCCCCGCCCGGTTTCAGCCGCTGCCTGAGAATATCCTGAACATGAAACGGTTCTTTTCGAGCTTTGACAGGGGCGGCCTGAATCTCGTCTGGGAACCCCGCGGCAAGCTGTGGGAGGATCAGGTGATAAAAGAGATCTGCGACGAACTGGAGTTGTGGCATTGCGTCAACCCATTCACACGGCCGACCGTCACACCTGACAAATGCTATTACCGCCTCCACGGCCAGCCTCGCTGGCGTTATACATATGAGCACGATGAACTCTGCGAGTTGGTTTCGCTGCTTACCGCCAGACGAACTGTCATATGTATTCTTTAACAACATCACGATGAAGGACGACGCGGTGGGTTTCAACAGGTCGCAGGCGAGGCGAACAAACCAGCTTAGCCCCGGGGCATAACGCCTGTCCACAATTACCCAGTTCCCACTTCCCCCGTGTTTTATTTTGCCCTAATTGCTTGATTACAAGACTTTTCGTTGAGGCACGGCCTTTGCGTAAGGCGCGTATGGGTTCTCTGCGCCTCTTTCAGCTTTGCTTTCTCTACCATTATGTTTCCCAAACAGCTGATCTCGATCGCAATCTTGATTTTGATTCTTAGCCTTTCGAACAGTTGGGCTCAGTCGAGTTTGTTTAATATTCCAACAACAGAGGTTCTCGCCGAAAGTACCGGGTATCTCGAGCTGGACGCCGACACGCACGCCGCGCGCTTCAGAAACAGCGGATGGCAAAGTTATGGCGTCGTGAGTATATACGGCTTGAAAAAGCGTGTTGAGATCGGCCTGAACGGCTACCTGGTTCGCTCATCAAACGGAACAGGTCCGGCCGAGTTCCAGCCAAATGTTAAATACCTCGTATTTCAAAGCGAGACAAATGGCGTCGCCATAGCGACAGGCGCAATTGCCTACATCCCTTCCAAAGGCAGGCCGCTTCATGACTCGGACGTCAGTGTATACCTCGTCGGCAGCAAAAAGATATCGGGTGAAAAAGGCCCAAATGTCACCGCCGGCGGCTATCAGCTATTAGGTTCAAGACGGGACGGCGGCAGTCGTCGCGGCTTTCTGCTCGGCATCGAGCAGCCCGTGTTCCGCAATGTCTCCTTTATTGGTGACTGGAACACGGGTCACAACCGTTTTGGTTACGCCGCGACGGGGTTCGGCGTTTCGCTAGGCAAAAAAAGCTTTTTATACTCGGCCTATTATTTCGGCAACGGAGGCAAGGGAAACAATTCACTGGGGGTTTATTACGGTTACAGTTTTTGAGAGGAAAAGTATGTCCGAAAAAGTTTTAGATAGACTTAGCATAAAAGCAGGGTTTACCGACAAATGGCTGGGCGATTGGGGTGGAAAGCTACTCGTCGTAATGCTCGTGTTCGTCAGCGTCTATGTGGTCTATGTTTTCTTTCACTGGGGTGGAAAAGAGGATCAGGCCTTGATCAGTAATATCGCAACGGCTTTGATCTACTTGGGGCCTTCGATCCTGGCTCTGCGGACATCGCGCCTGCTGGGAAAGGCTTCGCGATCAGGACGGGCGTGGCTTTTTATCGGGCTCGCCCAGATCGCTTTTATGACCGGCACGCTGTTATGGATATATTTCGAAAGCGTACTTGGCGTGCAGCCGTTCCCGTCCTGGGCCGATGCAGGATACCTCTCATTTTACCCGCTAATGCTCGCAGGCCTGCTTCTGCTGGTCGAGCCGATGCGTTCTGCTGAGGAAAGGCTTAATTTTACCCTCGACGCCACGGTGATACTGGTCGGCGGCGGCATGATCCTATGGTATTTCCTTCTGCGGCCGATCACTCAGGCACACGACGGCGACTTGTTAAAAATGGTGTTGTCGCTTGCTTATCCTATCAGTGATCTAGTCATGCTGATCGGCATCTCATCGCTGCTGCTTAGGAAAGCGGGGTCCGAGACACGGCGGGACATCGTCAATATACTTCTCTTCGGTGTGGTCGTAAATTTTCTGGCTGATTTTGTTTTCGGGTATCAGTCGCTGGCCGGTATTTACGAGACCGGCAGTTCTGTCGACGCATTGTTCTGTCTGGCTAATGTGCCGGTGATGCTGGCAGCTCATATGCAGTTCGTGAGGTCGTCCGGCGGCGACAACAGCCTCGACCGGCGACTAACGCATGCTCCGGCATTTTTCTGGGTACCGTACGTAGCAGTTGGTGCGGTCTATCTCGTCTTGCTTAAGATCGCTGTCGAACCAGACTCAGGAATGCTCGCTTTCGCGGTTACTGTTGGCGGCGTCGTAACATTCACAGTGATCTTTAGACAGTTCATGTTCCTTCGCGAGAATATAAAGGCAAACGCCGCTTTGTCAGAGCTGCAGGAACGAATACACGGCATTTTTTCGGCGTCGACCGACGCCATCGCGGTCGCCGACCTTTCGGGGCCGATCCGGGAAGTCAATGATTCATTTTTGAGATTGACCGGCCGCCGGCGCGAAGAGATAGTCGGGATCATGAGCTATCTTGATTTTGTATCTGAGAACTATCTCGAGATGAGCCTGACGCCCGATATGGCGATAGACACCGGCCGTCCCATAGAATATGAAAAGGATCTGGTAAAAAAAGACGGAGCGATCCGCAATGTGGCAACGACCCTTTATTCAGTAAACGACGCCCGGGGTGAACCAAATGCACTAGCCGTGGTCATTCGAGACATCACCGAGCGACGTTCCCTCGAACGCCAGCTTACCCACCAGGCCCTTCACGACCCCCTTACGGGGTTGGCTAATCGGGTACTTCTCTCAGACCGAATTTCGATGGCCCTGAACCGGTCGAAACGCAGTCGGGGAAAATTAGCCCTTTTGTACATTGATCTCGATAATTTTAAGACAGTTAACGACACGCTCGGCCACGCCGGCGGCGACTGCCTGTTGGCAACCGTGGCCGAGAGAATATCGTCATGCTTGCGAGCCACCGACACCGCAGCACGAATGGGCGGTGACGAATTCGCCGTCTTGATCGAAAATATTGGTGAGGCAAACGACGAGACGCTGGTCGCCAAGAGAATACTGGATGAACTTAGGACAGCGATCCGTATCCACGATAAAGAGGCCTTTGTCGGTGCCAGCATCGGCATTGCATTAAGCCAAACGGACACACTCGATCCAGATATCTTGATACGAAGTGCGGACATCGCGATGTATGCCGCCAAAAAAAGCGGTAAGAACAAATACGCGGTCTACAAAGATGACATGCATGCGGAAACACTTCACAAAGCGACCATCGAGTCGGAGATACGCGGAGCGGTCGAACGCAATGAGTTCGAGGTGTATTACCAGCCAATTATGGATCTCTCTGACGGCTCGCTTGTGGCTCTCGAAGCTCTCCTCAGATGGAACCATCCGCGCGGGATCGATATCGGCCCGGACGAGTTTATTCCCATCGCCGAGGACGCAGACCTAATGGGCAAGATCGGCCAGTTCGTTATGGAAACTTCCTGCAAACAAGTTGCGGCCTGGCAGCGTAAGTTCCCTGAGGCTTTTGAACTTGCCCTGTCGGTAAATATTTCGGTCCGTCAGATCACGGATGCGGCCTTTATATCGGTTGTTCAAGACGGCGTTAAAGATGCCGGTTTTGCGGCAGGGAACCTCATACTCGAGGTGACCGAAAGTTCAATGCTGATACACAACGAAGAGACTATGAAGAAGTTCTCTACGATCCGGGATCTCGGCGTCAGAATGGCTATCGACGATTTCGGAACCGGTTACTCGTCACTGAGTTATTTGCAGCGCTTTCCGGTCGACGTTCTTAAGATCGACCGCTCGTTCATACGGACCATCGACAGCGGGGAGCAGGGCGCAGCGATGGCCCGGGCTATTATTTCGATGAGCAAGACCATGGGCTTCACAACTGTCGCGGAAGGCATCGAGACCGAAGCCCACATGGATCGGCTTCGCGAGCTCGGCTGTGACTGGGGACAGGGTTACCATTTTGCGAAACCATTGAACACCGCCGCAACCGAAAAGTTTCTCAGGCGTCAATATGTGCAGCGGACTCTCTCGTTTCCAAAAGCCAGGAAATCAAGCTCAAAAGGACATTTGCTGCCAACTGTCTAGTTGTGAGGAACATCAATCGGCAAATTTATAGCCCATGCCGTGGACGGTCTGGATATAGTGCGGATGGCGTGGATCCATTGTTTGCGAAAGCATTCTGCATTACGGGGCTATATTGGTTTATGAGGCACACTCACATAGCGGTTTTGTAATAAATTTTTCTTGCCATATACGTGCAATTGCAATAGCATCATTCTACAAGCTCCAATACAAATTTAGCCGTAGAGACCCACTTATGAAAATCAGATCTAAGTTAATGTTTGCCGCAGGATGTTTTGTACTAATTTGCAGCGGCCTGACCTTTGCTCAGGATACCGTATCACCGCAGAAAAAGGCCCTTATCCTGGAATTTATTGAAGTGGCCGGGGGTAAAAATGCAGCCAACGAAATGGTCGACATCATGCTGGGAGCGCAGGAGGTGGAAACCGAGAAAATGCTTACGGCCATGATAGACGGTGACAAAACGACCTCGGTTGCTGAAAAAACACAAATAAAGAAAATATTGACCGAATCGGCTCAGCGTTCGTCGGAACGCATTCGTCTCTTTTTTTCGGAACATATTGATCTTGGCCAACTTATGGAAGAAATGATGATCCCGCTTTACGACAAACATTTTACGGAAAGTGAAATACAAGATCTTGTCACCTTCTATAAGTCGCCGACCGGCCAAAAAATGGTTGCCGAGATGCCGTCATTGACGATCGATATCATGGGAGCGGTTTCTGAGAAAGTAATGCCGAAATTGCAGGAGTATATGACAGAGGCAGCGGAGGCCGAAATAACGATCTTGAAAGAAAAAGTGAAACCTGCGGCCAAAAAACCGGCTCGTAAATCCTGACCTTTACAGGGAAGCGAAATTACTCAATAAATTTATAGCCGAATCCATGAACAGTCTGGATAAAGTGCGGATGGCGCGGATTTTCTTCTAGTTTTTGCCGGAGCCAGGCGATGTGGACATCAACGGTCCGGGTTGTCGGCATGGCGTCATAACCCCAAACGGCGTCGAGCAGGCTGTCGCGGGAATGAACAGCTCCGCGGTTCTCGATCAGGAACTGAAGCAGCTTGAACTCCATTGCAGATAGATCGACAGTCTTGTTCGCCCTAACGACCTCAGCCCGTTTGAAATCGATAGCGACTTCGCCAAACCTGAAAGCCTCAGCCGTGTGGCCGTTCGTGTGCGTCGGCGACCGCCGGAGTAAAGCCTCCACCCGTGCTAAAAGTTCGATGACCTCGAACGGCTTTGTCAGATAGTCGTCGGCCCCGAGCTTTAGGCCGAGCACCTTATCGATGGTCTCGCCCTTTGCCGTCAACATTAGGATCGGAGTGTTGATGCCCTTTTGCCTCAGATCGCGGCACACATCGTAGCCGTTCTTTTTCGGCAGCATCACATCGAGGATGATGAGGTCAAACGATCCGCCGGATGCGAGATCAAACCCCTTTTTACCGTCGTCGGCGCTCGTCACCTGCAAACCCCTCGCTCTCTAAGCGGTCGGTAAGGGTGATGATCAGGCCTTTTTCGTCTTCGACGAGGAGATATATGCATAACGAACTAGCTACGAGGACACAGAGAACTAGCTTAGGCAGTCTCTGTGTCCACAGGGCTAAGCTCATGGCAGCAGATCGTAAACTTGCTTCCCTTCCCCAGTTCGCTTTCGACGCTGATCTTGCCGTTGTGGGCGGTAACGATCTGGCGGACGAGGCTGAGGCCGAGGCCGTTGCCGTGGATCTGGGCATCGACGACCGACTTTGAACGGTAAAACGGTTCAAAGATCTGTTTGAGATCTCCCTTGCTAATGCCTATGCCGTGGTCCTCGACAGTTATGCGGACATTGCCGCCGCCGTTCTCAGCCGACACACGCAGCCACGAGCTGCCGTTGCTGTATTTGATCGAATTGGCAATAAGGTTTTGGACCGCTTGAGAAAGTGCAGCTTTATCCGCATTAATATGCGGCAGGCCGTCTGAAAGCTTAAGGTCGAGATCGACGCCCTTTTCCTCGATCAGCGGCCGGCACTCATCAACGGCATGCGAGATTATTTCGCCGACACGGCTGTATCGGTAAAGCTGTATTTTCGCCGGCCCGAATTTGCCCCGGCAAAATCAAGTATCTGCTCGACCATTCCCGAAAGCTTTTTGCCCTCGGCCTTTATCAGGTTTCCATAACTCGCGACCTGAGTGTTCTCTTTAGCGACCCCATCCGCCAGATTTTCGCTTGCCGAATAAATGACCGCGAGCGGTGTTCTGAACTCATGCGAAACAGACGAGACAAAATCTATTTGCCGCCTGGCCACGGTTTTCGCCCGCTGGGCCGAGATAATGATCGCTGCTATGGCGGCCGCAAGCAGCAAGAGGATCCCAAACCCGACCGCAAGGTTCCTTCGAAGCGTTGCGGCAATCGATGCGTCGAGCGATCCGGACACATGCTGTACGACCAGCGTCCACGGGCTCTGCTGCGTCGGGCCGCTGGTAGACGTAAATATCTGGGTCCGGGGCCTCGGTCCGTTTTGTACCTCGATCTTTAGTGTCTTGTTATTATCATCCGCCGACTCGCTTCTCTTGAATGATCCGGTTTCTACCCGTGAATTGATGACAAATCCCTCGTGTTTGTCGTCGATCGTGGACATCAGATCCTTGTTTGCAAAAAAGATAAAATTGTCGGGCGACAGGTCAAGAAGTTTTGCTGACGCATCCGTCGATGATGGATCGATCGACGCGATAACGCTCTGGCCCTGGCGGTCATTGACGCCCACGTTAAATTCACCATCGCCGAAATATTTAGCCGTCAGATCGGGAATGATATGTTCCCTGATAGTATCGGGATCGAGCTTTATCGCCAGATATGCAAAATTATCCGGCATTTTCATCACCGGCCGGGCAATGTTATCTGGAACACGCCGCATCATCACGTTTTCTATCCTTGGGCTGATATCCTGGATCGGCATCACCAACGTGAAAGTATCTTCATAGACGGCTCTGAAAGGTTTTTCGCCCTCGACCCTTGCCCGCAGTTTCGCCACGGCTTCGGCGTCCCGGCAATTGCCGAACGCCCGTTTCCCCGGTTCATAACATTGCGGCTGAGTGCTGCGATTGACCTCAAAAAAGTAAAAATCAGTAACCAGCGCGGGATAATTGGTCTTTTCACGCCAATAATCATATCGCTCGTTAAAAGGTGCCCAATTCTGGTTTTTCCAACTCTCGGGTTCGGTTTGAAAATTGAAATATGCGTTCTGGATCTCGCGGTTAAAATCCATTGCAAAGTGGTCAGCCTGTTCCTGTACCCGTTTATGAGCTTTTTCGCCTTCGGACCGGCTAATCTGCGTCAGCCACCGGAATTGCAGCGTGCCGAGCAGAGCCAGCAGCCCGACAAGGCCGACTATCAGCAGTATGGTGGTCCATGAGCTTTTCATAACTAACAACGAGCTTCCCCAAGTGCATTATGCAATTAACACAAGGCTGTAAACAATGGACTTTGCCCACATTTTACATTCTTTACAATTTCTTTGCGTCATCTTAACCACTCCGAATGTCTGTCCTGTAATACTTCATGGTGTCGAAGTTTGGTTTAGCAATTTTTTTGATCAACTCCATGAAGCCGTTTTGTACGTTCTTTTTAACTCTGATCCTGGCAGGCTTTGCGGTCGGCCAAGGTCTCGATATTTCATCCCTATCCAAAACTCAGGGCGGCGCACGGGTCATCGCCTATTTCGCGGCATTCAATAGCGGCGACGAAGAAAAACTCAGAACTTTCTTTACCGAAAACATCGCCCCTGAGTCTTTAAAGCAGCGGCCGGTCGAGCCTCGCCTCGCGTTTCATCGGCAGGTTCGCAACGATTTCCAGAAGATCGAGATCAGCAAGGTCATCTCGATCAGCGACACAGAAATAAAGATAATGGCCACCTCGATAGGTGGAGCCACGATCGCCTACACATTTTCAATAGACCCCAAGACGTCGAAATTCATTGGCTTTCAAATTGAACCGACCGAGGACCCGGACGACCAACCTGGGCCGGGTGCCGCATTTCCGGCACCGACAACACGGGCGGAGTTGATCGGAAACACCGATAAGCTCTTCTCTGCTCTGGCCGGTTCCGATGCGTTCTCAGGAGTTGTAATGATCGCAAAAGATGACAAGCCGATCTTTGCAAAGGCATTTGGATATGCGGACGCAGATAAGAAAACCAAAAACGAGATCGACACGAGATTTAATCTGGGCTCTATCAATAAGGTTTTTACGCGGATCGCCATCGGCCAGCTTATTCGCCAGGGAAAGCTGTCTTATGACGACAAGCTCATCAAGGTCCTGCCTGATTATCCTAACCGCGATGCCGCCGCAAAGATCACCATCGGCAATTTGATCACAATGACATCCGGGATCGGAGATTTTTTTAACGATAAGTATTTTGCGATCGACAAAGGATCACTACGCTCGCTAAAAGACTATTTACCGCTTTTCGCAAATGAACCTCTTGAATTCGAGCCGGGCACCAGCAACCGCTATTCCAATGGCGGGTATCTGGTCCTGGGGTTGGTGATCGAAAAGCTATCGGGCAAAAGCTATTACGATTATGTTCGCGACAATGTCTTTAAGCCGGCCGGGATGACTCACACCGATTCATATGAGATCGACAAACTCCCTGCTAATACGGCATACGGGTACATGCCGGGGAAAATACGAAACGATAAGTCATTGCCGGGTCGCGGAAGTTCGGCCGGCGGCGGGTATTCTACGGCTGGGGACCTATTAAAATTTTCAAACGCCCTTAGGGGCAAAATACTGGCAATTCCTGATGACAAAGGTGGTTTCCCAACAGAATTCACCGGTATCGGCGTTGCCGGCGGATCAGAAGGCGTGAACGCCCTGTTCATTGCGAATGGACAAACGGGCTACACAATAATAGTTTTGTCGAATTATGAGCCGCCGAGCGCCGAAAGGCCCGGGATGCAGGTTCGCGATTGGCTAAAACACGTAAAGGAATAATAATAGTAAAAGGAGAAACAACTATGAAAAGATTTATCATTTCAGTTTTATTCGTGTCAGTGTTCTGCATTGGCCTCGGTGCCCTGGTCGATAAGGCCGGTGCAAAGTTCAAATCGGACGAAAAGGCTCTTGCTCTGATCCAGCAGGCTCGCATGGCCATCGGCGGCAACGCCGCGATCGCTAATGTTCAGAGTATGAGGATCGTCGGACAGACGACACGTAACTTTAAGGTCGACGGCGTTGACCGTGCCGAAAAGGGTGAAACCGAAATAGCGATTCAATTGCCCGACAAAATAATGAGAATGGTCAAGATCGGCGATGGCGGTGCCGGCATGGGCAGCAACAAAATGATCGAAAAACAGGTCGAAGTTGTGGTGGATGCTAAAGATAGTAATGGGAAAGAGGTCACTGTCATCTCAGACGGCGGCGACAGGCCGGGCGTTGAGAACAACATTACCAAGATCCTTGTCAAAAAAGCTGATGGCACGGTCGAGGAGATCAACGGTGCGGATGCCGATGCCGAAGGAATTTCAATAAGAAAGATCGATGGAGAGAACGGTGGCATAATGCTTCAAAAAGTTGACGGTGCCAATGGCGTATGGACCTCTGACTCGGGCAAAACAACGGTTCTCGACGGTGACCACAAGGTGTTCTTTCGAAGCGGCGAGGCGCACGATTCGATGCGTCATAACGAATTGCTTCGGTTGACCTTAGGTCTATTGCTAACCGCCCCTCAGGGACTGGATGTTAACTATACATTTGGCGGCATCAAATCGGTCGATGGCACATCATGCAATTTGATCATTGCGGAAACCGGCGGCACGGCGTTCAAGATCTATCTGGGTCAAACTTCGAACTTGCCGGTGATGATGACATACACCGGGATGAAAATGCCTGCCGTTATGAAATTTCATTCCGACGCTAAAGCCACGGGTAGCTACCGGCAAAGACATGGTCTTTGTTCGCAAGGCAGACGGCGCCCCGGATGAGACTGCCGAATTTAGTGTAAAGTTTTCGGATTATCGATTTACCGGCGGTGTCCAGCTGCCTTATAAATGGGTGCAGACGGTTGGCGGTACGCCGGATGAAACGTTTGACGTAACGAGCTATGAGATCAACCCTGCTAATATCGCTGATCTGTTTCAGAACCAAAAGGTAATGTTCCGAACCAAGAGCGACCAATAAGCTGATCTCAGGATCAGGAGTATTAAGGGCACAAAGCAGCTATTTAGCTTTGTGTCCTTTCTGTTTTTACCTTCAGGTCACTGGCGAGTTTGGGAATGAGAATTTTAGCCGCGTCGATCGCCCCCTTGATATGGCGATGATTTGTAAAATGCCCGGCGACGTAGATGCCGGGAACATTTGTCGCGAATGTCTCGGGATCATAAACGGGAGCCTCGCTGTACTTGCCGGTCGCTGTCTCGACGCCGAGACTTTTTAACATTGTCAGATCTGCGTCTGCCCCTATCAGGACAAAGACGACATCGTTCGGCAAGACCTGCCTTTCGCCCTCTTCGCTTTCCAGCACAACATCGTCCTCGCGGATCTCCAGCACTTTACCAAGAAAGAACAGTTTGAGACAGTGTTTCTTTAGTTCATGCTCAAGCGGCTGCTTTACCCAATATTTGATACAGCCCTGCTTTGGATCGTCGTTTTCCCAATCGTCGCGAAATATAGCAAGTGTGGTATCGGCACCCTCCTCTGCCAGAAACAATGCTGCCTCGCCGGCGGAGTTACCGCCGCCTATGATTAACGCCCGCTTTTTTACCCATGGATAGGTCTCGCGAAAATGGTCATAGACCTTTGGCAGGTCCTCGCCTTTTACGCCTAAACTGCGTGGGTAGTCCATAGCCCCGATCGCAAACAGAATGGACATGGTCTCGTATGACCCCTTGTCCGTAATTACCTGAAAATGGCCATCGTCGAGTCTTTCGGCGTTGGTCACCTTTTCTTCTGTCCGGACATTAAGCTCGTTATCAAGCACGAAACGTACATAATAAGACAGCAATTCTTCGCGGGTCGGCTTTTCACGAGCGGGTTTTAGGCCGCCCGGGATCGATCTCCAGCTCATTTGTCGTTGAGAAAACCGTCAGTCCGACCGGGTAACCGTAAACGGTATTCCCGATCAGCCCTTTTTCGATGACCACGTAATTTAGACCCTGCTTTTTTGCCTCGTAGGCAGCGGTGATACCAGCCGGCCCGGCACCGATAATGATGAGGTCAAACATTTTCGAGCCTCTTTAACTCAGCGGTAAATTTTTCGATCTGAAGACGCGTGCCTTCGAGCGTTCGCTTAGATTCGAGATATTTCTCCCATTCGCCCGTATTTGTGAGAGCTTTAAGAACATCCTCATCCAGGGCATGTGACATTAGAACAAGCAGATCGCTCAGGGCTTCGTGGCCGTCCAAAAGCGACTGGATGATCGTGTAGGCAAGTTTTGCGTTTGGCAGATCGATGTCGAGGTCTTCCATATAAAAGGTGAGTTTACCATAGAGACCTCGCCAGTCGACCAGTTGTATGTGCGGGTCTATTTCGGTTCGCCGCGTAAGGTAAGCAGCAGTTTGTCCTTATTATAGAGACGCAGTCGCTTATCGCTTATCTCATAACGGTTCGCGTCTCTCAGGCCGTCCAGAAATTCGCGTTCGAGCGTCATTTTGCCATCCTCTTCGCAGGCCCGCATCGTCGAAATAATGTTGGTTATCGAGATGCTGCCTTTCGATGATGTATAGTCGCCGCCGAATACGTTGCAGCCGGTGTCGCCGCCCGCTCCGCCCTTTTCCGCGTCAAAATTTAAAAAGACTCCCTTGATCGCTACCAGAGTCTTTCGCGTTCCGATGGATTCGAGAAACCACTTGTTCGCGGTCAGGCTTGCGCCGGAGCCTTCGTCCTTATCGTGATCACGTTTTGTCGACGCCTTGAATTTCAGGACCCTTTTGCCCTGCTTGTCATAAAAGGTCAGCGTTTGGCCGTTCCGGCGTAAGGTCACCGAATGTTTTAACGCGTCAAGAAACTCACCTTCGGGCATGCTTCCCTCGACCAATTTGCAGGCCATTTTTGTCGTTATGATCGAGCCAAAATGGACTTTACGCGTTTCGTCAAAAGTCATTGTCCCTGACATGCGGTTGCAGCCGGTATTACCGGTAAATCGCCCTTGATGGCCTGTGATCTCGATATAACCGTTTGTGACCTTAATATGGCGGCCGTTTATCTCATAAGGTTTCCATATTTCAGTTGTCCCATCTTTACCCTGGGCAACGGTGGAAAGGGCGAGTAACGAAATGACAGAAATTGTAAATATTATTGTCTTAAAAATGCTCATGATCTTAATGTCTCCGGGCCATTGCTTGAGAGAAAGCGGCCCATCTTAAGAACGAATGATGATGCTCATCTTGCAAGAAACACTATGTCATTACACAAACGGAAGTGAATGAACCGTTGTCGGGACATCGCCGGCCTTGAGTTCCGTGCCGTCAGCAAGGTGCTCGTAACGGACAAACGCAAGGGCTATTACACTATCCAATTTTGGCGAAAAGACGGTTGAAGTTATCCGACCCGCTTTTTTACCTTCCTTGTCCGTCAGTTCGATCTCAGATGGGAGCGCGGCACCCTCTGAAAAGATCAGGCCGGTCAACTGTTTGGCGACATGCCCGCGAAAATGGATGCGGGCAATTATCTCCTGCCCGATATAACAGCCCTTGGTGTACGAGATCATCTCCTCATAGCCCGAGTTCTGGGACGATTGTCGTCTCATCCATATCGACGCCATATTTCGGAACGCCGCTCTCAATACGCAGGATCTCATAAAGCTCGGGCGAAATGGGAAAACAGCCGTTCTCGTCAGCAAGGAACGATCGAAATCCGTCTGCCAGATCATTCGGAATAAAATACGCGGCACCAAATGGCAGTTCGAAGGCATATGCTCCGGCCCATTTCTCGCCGACATTCGATCTTACACATCTTCTCTCGGCCCGAAGACCTCAAAATATGTAAATGTATCCGTAAGGTCCTCGACAAAAAAATCGCCCGCAAAAGTGAATCGAAACAGATTCTGAAATACCTTTTCCCTCGTCGACGCTTCGGTCTCAAATAGATACCGCTCACCTTACCGCTTTACACGGACAACGGCGAGCAGACGCCCCTGGGCATTCGGAAATGCTGCGAGCATCTGGCCGCCGTCGGCCAGTGCTTTCACATTATTCGTGATCAGGCCGTCCAGGAATTGGACCGCCTCCTTGCCCCAAACCGCTATCAGCCCTCTTTCCGTCTCGAAAAAGCCGGCCTGTCCGCTGCGGATCTGTTCATAGACTCTTTCGGTTTCCTTATTCATCTGCATATCCTGCTTGTGGTCATCAACTTCGTCCTTTGTCCTACCAGTAACCATTTTGTTACAATACCTTTTTACTCTATTACGCCGGAATCGTTTTTACATAATGAGCCAAATATCAGAAGAAATTGTATTAAATTCCCTTAGGCAGATCATCGATCCTGATCTCAGAAAGGACATCGTTAAGCTCGGCTTTATCAAGGACCTCAAGATCGACGGCGGCGACGTTTCGTTCCGGATCGTTCTGACCACCCCTGCCTGTCCTGTTAAAGAGCAGATGGAGTCACAGGCAAATGAGATCGTCAGCGGCCTCGAGGGCGTGGCGAGCGTAAAAGTGACGATGGACGCCGAGGTCCCGCAGGGCCGCGGCATTGCGAATAACATCGCGATTCCTGGCGTCAGAAATATCATTGCCGTTTCGTCCGGCAAAGGCGGCGTCGGCAAATCAACTGTTGCCGTCAATCTTGCGGTTTCGCTCGCAAAGGACGGTGCCAAGGTCGGCATTATGGACGCCGACGTGTACGGGCCAAATGTTCCGATGATGCTTGGCACCGGTTACGATCAGCCGGACGTCGAAAACGGCAAACTCAGTCCCGATCGAGGCTCATGGCGTAAAGATGATCTCGATGGCCGTCCTTGTTCCGCCTGATAAACCGATGATACTTCGCGGGCCGATGCTGCACGGCGTTGTCCGCCAGTTTCTTTCGGATGTTGACTGGGGCGAACTCGATTATTTATCGTCGATATGCCGCCCGGAACCGGCGATGTGCAGTTGAGCCTTGCCCAGCTTGTCCCGGTGCAGGGTGCGGTGTTGGTGACAACGCCGCAGGAAGTTTCGCTGGCAGATGTCCGGCGTGCCGTTGCGATGTTTGAACAGGTCAAAATACCGTTGCTCGGCGTTATCGAAAATATGTCGTATTTTATCGCGCCGGACACAGGCAATAAATACGAGATCTTTGGCCGCGGCGGCGGACAGAAACTGTGTGACGAATACGGCCTGAATTTCCTTGGCGAAGTACCGATGGGTATGGAAGTCCGCGAAGGCGGCGACAAAGGTATTCCGGTTGTCGTTTCATTCCCGGATTCACCTGCAGTCACTGGCATTCGACAGCGTCGCCGAAGAAGTCGCACGGCAGATATTCGATCGAAGCTATGAAGCCGGAGCTTGTAATTTTGAGCAAATCTCAGTAATATTGATTATTAAGTAAGGATTCGCTTTGGCGGGTCCCATTTTTTGATAGGAGACAATATTTTTATGGCAGCAGTTGCAGCCCCAGAGATCGAATTAAACGTTACCGACAGCGCCATCACCGAGATCAAAAAATTTCTCGCCGGTGAAGATGATCTGCCGGAAACGGCGGGGCTTCGTGTCCGTGTCGTGCCGGGCGGATGTTCGGGATTTCAATACAGCCTCAATATTGAGGAAGAATCGAAAACCGGGTGATTTTTTGATGGAAAAGCAGGGTGTGAACGCTTTTTGTAGATATGTTCTCGGCACAGTATTTAACGGGATCACTATCGATCATACGACAAACATGATGGGTTCCGGATTTACGTTTGAGAATCCGAATGCTACCGGCGGCTGCGGCTGCGGAACATCATTCTCAGCGTAGATCAGATTTGTGACAACTCAAGATTTCGAAGCGGCCTGAATTTATTTTCGGGCCCTTTTGTTGTTTTATTGGAACCATTAGGCGATTGCGGTCTGTTTATTGTTATTCATAGGGACAACAGGAACGCGAGGTGGAGGGCGAAAAGGCGGCGGGGCCTTTTCTATCGATCGATAGAAGAGGCCCCAGTTTTTTATTGCGATCCTTATCTATTCGAACTGGTTCACCCCGCTCTGCCATAAACTTTCTGCTATGGTTGCATTCCATATTGCTTATAGGTCATAATGTCTTCTTGGCTGTTCAAGGTTACGATCAAGGGTTACAATTTAATTCGTTGTTTTTCGGGATTTTTCGAATTTCAGGAATTGTTCATTCGTTGAATGTTTTTATTAATAGGTGAGCAATTCACCATCTCCTCACCGGTTCCTTTCAGCAAATTCATCATTGGAGTTTTAGTTTGATATTTTTTAAGAAGTATAGTATGTCTTTCGGTTTGCGTTACATTCGCCGCCGTTTGTTTTAGTGGTTCAGTATTTTCTCAGAGTCGTGACCGGGTCGTTAAGTCTACTTCGAGTCAGCCTACCAATTTCCACCGGCTGCTGCCCAGACCAACCCGAAAAGCGAACCCACCAAACCAGCCTCGCGGCCAACTCTCGAAAACAAGATCGTTGTAGTTACGCAACCGCCGGCATCTGAATCTTTTGTTAAAAAGACCGCTCTTCGAAAGCCGACAAACGCACCGAGTGCGATGGCCGCAGGCCGCACAGTCTATGGTTCAGCCGCAAGTGCCCGACTCGACCAGGCGATCAAATAGCGATATGGAATTCGCTATGTTTATGGTTCGACCGGACCCAACTCGTACGATTGCTCAGGATTTGTATGGAGCGCGTTTTCAGGAAGCAGGGATCAATTTTACCCGGGCAAGTGCACGCAGCCTGTGGGCACAGTCGGAACCGGTTTATGGAGATGACCGGTTCAAATTTGGCACGCTTGTATTTCTGAATGGCCTTGGCCATATGGGTATCGTGGCTGACGAAAATGGTTTTTATCACGCTTCGTCCAGCAAAGGCATTACATATTCGCCATTTAAAGGATACTGGGAAAACCGGATTGTTGGTTTCAGGAAACTCGTGCCCGAGGCAACAGCCGGAAGGAAAATAGATCGAAAGATCAACAGTTTAAAGGCCCGAGTCTGTTCTAGAACTTCGGGCTTTTTATGTTTAAGCAAAAGGTTACCTAGCCAAGGAACCCCGGACGCGATCGCCGGATCTTTACATTCGTAGATCACTGCGATCTTATCGACAGCAACATACGCAACTTTGTCTTCTTCGTCCCGAAGATAAAGCACGCCGCTCTTAACATCCACAACGTCTCCGCGAAATGCTGCATTGGTCCCGCACGTGACATCGATCTTTTTACCAAGTAACTGTCTTAATAATTCTTCCATATATCTATTGCAATTGTATCAAAACCTTCCGGATTTTGACCCAACCCTTCCCGACATGGCCCATCTGCTTACCTTACTCGCTTCCGCCATTATTTACCGGGCCAACTGCCGACTGCTTTTTTTCGATAGACGAGTGCGGCAGCGATCACTGCCAGATCCTGAACTTCCTCACCAATGTCCGGCACCTTTTTCGCGTTCGTTGAATCGTGGAATAAACCCGGTATCGAGCTTGCCGGCAATAAACTCCTCATCCTCCATTATTTGGCGAAAGAACGGCAGGGTTGTTTTGATTCCGCCGACCTCGTATTCCAGCCAATGCCCTACGCATCCGGTCGATGGCCTCGGCACGGTCTCTGCCGTAAACGGCAAATTTAGAGATCATCGGGTCGTAATAGATCGAAACCTCGGCCCCTTCATAGATACCGCCGTCATCGCGCACACCCGGGCCCTGAGGCAGCCGCAGCCGGGTGATTTTGCCCGGCGAGGGCAAAAAGTTGTTTTCGGGGTCTTCGGCATAAACGCGGCATTCGATCGCATGGCCCTTTATCTGAATCTCATCCTGCGTGAACGACAGTTTCTCGCCCCACGCAACGTTTATCTGCTCGCGGACAAGATCGATGCCGGTAACGAGTTCTGTCACCGGATGCTCGACCTGCAGCCGCGTGTTCATCTCGAGAAAATAGAACGATCGGTCAAGATCAGATACAAGAAACTCAACGGTTCCGGCTCCGACATAATTGACGGCCTTTGCGACCTTGACAGCGCATGCCCCCATTTCCGCACGCAGTTCAGCAGAATTTATCGGTGACGGTGCTTCCTCGATGACCTTTTGATGGCGGCGCTGGATCGAACATTCCCGTTCGCCAAGATGAACATGATTGCCGTGTTTGTCCGAGAAAATCTGTATCTCGATATGCCGCGGCCGGACCACCGCCTTTTCGATATAAACATCGTCGTCGCCAAAACTAGCAAGAGCCTCCGACTGCGAACCCTCAAGAGCAGACTTAAGTTCAGTCTCCTCGCATAACGAGCCGCATCCCCTTGCCGCCGCCGCCAGCCGACGCCTTAAGCATGACGGGGTAACCGAATCTCGCCGCCGTCTCCTGAGCGTCCTCGAATGACGTCAGTGGTTCGGTCGTTCCGGGCACCACCGGAACGCCTGCCTCGATCGCGATCTTGCGGGCGGACATCTTGCCGCCCATAGACTCCATCGCCTCGGGCGGCGGGCCGATGAATGTCAGTCCTGCAGCCTGCTACCTCTCGGACAAATCCGGCATTTTCAGACAGAAAACCATAACCGGGATGTATAGCCTCAACGCCTGACTGCTTTGCGACCTCGATGATCGTTTTCCCAACGCAAATAACTCTCATTCGAGGGCGCCGGGCCGATATGATAGGCCTCGTCCGCCATCCGGACGTGCAAGTGCATCTGCATCGGCATCCGAGTAAACTGCCACCGTAGCGATATTCATTTCACGGCAGGCACGGATCACCCGGCACGCGATCTCTCCACGATTTGCTATTAGGATCTTTTTGAACATTTATTCGACTATTGAATTCCCCTGATTCTTCGGATCGTATCTAATGCCGACCTTAGCACCGGGAGCATATTTGATTCGGTCAAGCCTTTGCTCCGGGGTAAGGAGTTCTGACGACTCAAAATCAACTCCATTTAGCGTATAAAGATAGAAAACAATTTCTTCGCCTGCTCCATTGACCTCGCTGTCGAGAATAACGCCGTCAGTAATTCGCCCGCTCGCGAGCAGGAAACGCCGACGGGCCGTCGGGTCAAAAGATTTTCTGCGTAAGAGCCTGTCGATCAGTCCCATCTTAATCTACTACCAATGGAGGTTTGCTGTATCTGGAACGCAGTTTATTTATCGCATTGAGCACTGCCGGACGCTGGATTATTTTAGCCTCAAGCGGCCGTTTACCCGGAATATCGAGAAAGATGAGGCCCAGAAGTATAGTTAGCACCCCCTGTCCCGGCACACCCGGCAGTGACAGAACGATGCCGAGCAGGATCAAAAGTACGCCGGCAACATTTTTTGCGATAACAGCCCCCCATCTTACCAGCCACGGGCTGTTTGGCAGAAAATCACGCTGATAATGGGTGCTGAAATAATTGGGCGGAACCTTGACCATTACCAAACCGATGGCGGCAAAGCTGACGGCAAGAGAAAAGGCGAATAAACCAACCCCGACCAACACCCTTCCCAAAGTCAAAGATTCCCAAATACCGCCGGCCCATTCACTCATCGGTTTATTTCGTTATCACCCAGTTTTTCAAATTCTTTCCAGATATAGAGCATCCGCTGGATCATCGTCCAAAGTGAACCGACAGCAAGTACCCATAAAACCTGCGGCATCCGATTAAACAAAAAGAAATCAGAATTCCAGTTCCATGTTGACAACGCCCCGATGATCAGTAATACGATCCGCTCGGGACGCTGCAAAAACCCGACATTGGCTTTTACCCCCAGCGATTCGGACCTCGCGGTCGTGTAACTGACCATTACCGAGGCGATCATCCCCACTCCGGCCAGAAATACATTCAAAAGCGAATGCTGAGGCACGTTCCGGGCATAAAACATAATAATGCCGAGGAACGCCGCCATATCTGACAGGCGGTCGAGAGACGAATCAAGAAACCCGCCGAATTTGGTAACGTGGCCGCTCTTACGTGCAACGTTGCCGTCGAGCATATCAAAAAGATTTGCCACGATCAGCACAATGCCGGCCCAAAAGAATTCGCCGAACCCAAACAAAACGGCGCAGCCGATATTGATGGTTACGCCGATAGTGGTGAGAATGTTTGGCGAAATTCCGGCCTTCGAGAGTGCCCGCACCATCGCATCGATGATACGCATCGCAACACGTCCTATTCCGGCACCTATCATTCCTTTTATTTAGGGTCGATCGGCCTCGCTAGCGGCGGGGCCCCTAAGTTATTCAACTTTATCGTGTATCGTTGTTAAGCGGCTGATCTCAAAATTTCGCCAGCCGCTGGGCGTTTTTACCTTAACTTCGTCGCCTTCTTCTTTACCCATCAGAGCTTGGCCTATTGGTGAAACCGTTGAGATAAGGCCCGCATCCGGATCACTCTCTTCGGATGTTACAAGACGGTATGTTACTTTTTCTTCGCGGTCCATGTCATAGAGAACGACGGTTGAACCATAGGCGGCACTATCGGTCGGTATCTTTGTCAGATCGATCGTCTCTACCTCGCTTAACCGCTGCCTCACCTGCATGATGCGGGCATTCACGATCGATTGCCGTTCCATCGCCGCCTTGTACTCAGCATTTTCACGCAGGTCGCCGAATTCACGTGCCTTCTGGATCTCCTTTGGGAGTCGAAAATGCAGTTCTTCCTCTAGAGCATCAAGCTCGGCACGCAGTTTTGCTTTTACCTGTTCCATAATCTTATTCCCGGGTCAATTCCATTGGGCCGGCAAACGAAATGCCAATATCCCGAGCGGTTCTAACAAGCTGGCCATCCACGGGTACCGACTTGATATTCGCGCATGCTTCGGAAAGCGGCACGGTCATTATGGTACCGGCCTGCAGTGCTACCATTTTTCCGGTTTCGCCGCTCGCAAGCGACCTTACGGCGCAAGCCCCAAAGTTCGTCCCCAACATCCTGTCAAAAGCATTTGGGCTGCCGCCACGCTGAAGATGGCCGAGCACGACACATCGCGATTCTTTTCCGGTCATTTTTTCGATCTCACGTCGGACATGGTCGCCGATGCCGCCGAGACGCATTTCCTTCTCGTCCTGATATATTAACTCTTTACCGACCTCAACGGCGCCCTCGGCGACAACTATATTTGTAAATTTAGAACCTGTTTTTTCACGGATCCGCACTTTGTCCGCGATCGAGTCAAAAGAGAATGGTATCTCAGGGATCAGGATAATATCGGCGCTGCCGGCCAGACCGGCGTGAAGTGCGATCCACCCGGTATTACGTCCCATTACCTCGAGAACCATGATCCGGTCATGAGACGCCGCGGTGGTGTGCAGCCGGTCGAGGGCCTCGGTCGCTATATCAATGGCGGTCATGAAACCGAATGTCAGTTCGGTCGCCGCCAGATCGTTGTCGATCGTTTTTGGAACACCGATCACCGGGAAGCCGCGTTTATGAAATTGCTCTGCAATAGCCAACGTTCCCTCGCCGCCGACAACGACCAGCGCCTCGATCTCGAGAATGTCCAAATTTGCCAGAGCTTCGCCTATAGGCATATCCGGAAAGTTTGGCTTTCCGTTCACCATTTTGACGAAACTACCCTTATTTCGGGTTCCCAAAATGGTTCCACCGCGCGGCAGGATGCCGCTGACGCTTTTTTTCGTCAGTTTCGTTGTATGCGTTTCGCCAAGAATGCCCTCAAAGCTGTCCTCGATCCCGATACAGCTCATTCCAAATTCACCGATGGCGGTCCTCACGACCGCCCGGATCGCTGCATTTAGCCCCGGGGCATCACCACCACCCGTCAAGATACCGATCTGT
Source organism: Blastocatellia bacterium (assembly GCA_963834975.1). GTDB lineage: Bacteria > Acidobacteriota > Blastocatellia > Pyrinomonadales > Pyrinomonadaceae > OLB17. The sequence goes on along the minus strand of CAWIDZ010000002.1, from coordinate 534,156 downwards.
TTATACATAGAAATAAGCCCGGAAGTAATCCCTATTTTACTTCAGAGGTTTGTTGATACGAAATTCGGAAGATTTTGAGGGGAATTTCGAAGAAAAAAAACGCCTGGCCGTCACATTCGAGAGCCTGGCGTCGCGAAACTATTCAATTCATAATGCCGCCCAACGGTTTGACTATGGCCAGATTTACAGCCTGCGGCATCACCTCTATGGCCTTTAACACCTGCGGGTCTGATTCAAGCAAGATCTGCACTCCTGCCTCGTTTGAGTAATTAGCGGTCGCGATCTCTTCGCGAAGCCGCATCCTGGCATATTCGCTCTGGGCCGTAATATTCTGAGCAGCGAGGCCATTTTCACTGTCTGCGGCGGCAAAACTGCGAAAAGCTTCGAATAGTTTATCCGTAATCGCAAACTCGTTAGGTGCCAGCGACTGCTTAAAACTCTGTTTATCCACCTTATAATTTTCAAGCCCGGCGATCTTACCGCTGACTAGTTGGCGGACGAAAAAGAAAGCTGCTTCGCTAATTCGCGATCTGATGGCCGCAGGAGCCGGCGGCGTGATCTTAACGTCGGGTTCGATACCGCGGCCACCGAAAAGGATGCGGCCGTTTGCCGCCGTTACAGGACTGCCGGCTGGTTTCGGTTTTGCGTCCGGTGTTGCAGAATCACCCTCCGGTTGATCTTCGCCGTGAGTGTAATAGTCATAGATCGAACCATTAGAATAATCACGCTGAAGCGACCGGCCAAACGGCGTGTAATATCTCGCCGTAGTTAATGTTATGCCGGTACCGTACGGCAGACGAAAGACACGCTGGACCAGCCCTTTGCCAAAACTATCGCTCCCGACGATCAGGCCGCGATCATAATCCTGTATAGCACCCGCGACTATCTCAGACGCCGAAGCAGAGCCGCCGTTGATCAGGATAACGAGCGGAAATGTCTCAGGATTATTCCCGTTCGAACGCAGCTCCCGCGTTGCTTGCCCGCCGGAGCCTTTTACAGAAACGACCACCTCGCCCGCCGGTATAAATTTGCTGACCACGCCGATCGCCTGATCGAGCAGCCCGCCGGGATTGCCGCGAAGGTCAAGCACCAGGCTTTTCATGCCCTTTTTCTTTAGATCGGCGATCGCGAGCCCCAGTTCCTCAGCAGTCGTTTGCTGAAACCCGCCGGTCAACCCGACATACCCCACGGCATTGGGCAGCATGAACGAATTGCGGATCGACGGCAGCGGAACACCGCCGCGAACTATTTCAAAATCAAGCGGTGCCGGACTGCCGGCACGGTCGATCTGCATCTTGACTGGCGTACCCGCCTCGCCCCGAACATTCTTTGACACCTCTGAGCTTGTCCAATCTTTAGCATCTTTGCCCTCGACAGTGACAAAACGGTCACCGTAGTGAAGGCCCGCCTTGTCTGCCGGTGTATTTGGGATCACAGACTGGACATAAACGCCGTTGCGGTGCTGCAGGATCGATACGCCAATACCGTAAAACTGTGACGATTGTTCTTCATCCAGTTTTCGCAACTCTTCACGCGAAAAGAATGACGAATGCGGATCGAGGGTCCAAAGCATGCTCTGCATCGAAGTGTCAGTGACCTTTTCGTGGTCGATCTCGCCTGCATACGCTCGGTCGATCAGATCCAAGGCTTCTTCATAGTCCGTCAGGATCCTTTCCTTAGTAACGCCGGAATCGGCCGACGTCCGCGAAGGCAAACGGCCAAAAAGACCGCCGATGACCGCACCGGTCAGCACCAAGATCAAAGAAAAAATAGCAAATCGCCTGTTCATAAACTCTCTGGCCGCACACCTCTGAATATATCACACGAACGCTGTGGAGACGCGGGCCCCGGGCCTTTGCGATAAGAGATTCGTAAATTTACTTTTCGGTTGTAAATAATTACCATAATCTCTTTGCGCCATGAAACCTGAAGTCTCTATCGTCATCCCCGCCTATAATGAGAACGAACGCCTCGGCGATCCGCTTGCCAAGATCCTGCAATTTGTCACCGAAACTAAATTGAATGCCGAACTGATCGTCGTCGACGACGGTTCAAGCGATGATACGGCGAAAATTGCTGAAGAGGCATTCAAACAATCGCCGGACGTCCTCACCTCAGTAATTAGATACGAAAAGAACCGTGGAAAAGGTTTCGCGGTTAAGACCGGCCTGCAGGCCGCCAAAGCTGATATTGCGGTGTTCACCGACGCAGACCTCTCAACCCCGATCGAAGAGATCTCAAAACTTACAAACCCGATCGTAGGGAACGAATGCGATGTCGCATTCGGTTCGCGGGCACTGGACCGCAGCCTGATCGGCACGCATCAGCCGTGGCGCCGCGAACAGGGCGGCCGCGTGATGAACCTGATCATCAAAACAATGTCCGGCCTGCGTTTCGTTGATACACAGTGCGGCTTTAAGGCATTTAATATGGTCAAGTTTCGCCCGCTGCTCGATCTGATGACGATCGACCGCTTCGGCTTTGACGTTGAATTCCTGTTCGTCGCCCAACACAACGGCCTGCGTCTAAAAGAAATCCCCGTCCGCTGGAACGACGTCGCCGGCTCAAAAGTCAGCGTCTTTCGCGATACGCGGCGAATGATCACCGAGTTAAATCAAATCAGGCAAAATGCAAAGCGCGGAATATATGACAATTCATGACGCTTTTGGATATTATTAAGCTATGAACTGGGAAGACCGTATAGTTTCTGATCCTGAGGTGCTTGTTGGAAAGCCAACCATAAAAGGAACTCGAATTTCTCTGGAGCTTATATTTGACCGCCTTGCGGATGGTTGGTCGGAAGAACAGCTTTTGGAGAGCTATCCTCGTTTAACGAAAGAGGACCTGAAAGCAGCGTTTGCATACGCTCAAGAGTGTTTTCAGGACGGTCTGATGTTTCATCATGATCTCGTAAAATGATGAACTTTCTCGCCGATGAGAATTTCCCCTTTCCAAGCTGCAAAGTATTATTAGCTGCCAATGTTGACGTAATTCATATCGCCTCGATCTCTCCGTCGATAGTGGACTCGCGGGTACTCGAGATCGCATCGGAACAGGATCGGATATTGCTCACATTTGACCGGGACCATAGTGATCTGATTTTCATGGGTGACAATCCGCCACCACCCGGCGTCATCTTTTTTCGGTTAAAACAGTACTCTCCGGAGTTGCCGGGAAAGTTGCTTTTGGATCTGATCACGAAAGGCACGAACTTTAAGGGACTTCTCACAGTGGTCGGACATTCAAGAGTAAGGACACGACATCTATGGCTGCCAAATTAAACGTAAACATCGACCACGTCGCGACTGTTCGCGAGGCCCGCAAGACCATTGAGCCTAGTGTCGTCGCGGCGGCAGTCATTTGCGAGCAGGCCGGGGCTGACGGCATCACAGTACACATTCGCGGCGACCGGCGGCATATTCAGGACCGGGATATTGAGCTGCTCAAACAGACGGTCTCGACCTATCTGAATGTAGAAATGGCCGCGACTGACGAGATGATCGAGATCGCCGCCCGGATACTGCCAGACGCTGTCTCGCTGGTCCCCGAAGGCCCAAACGAAATCACCACCGAAGGCGGCCTCGACGTCGTCGGCAATTTTGAGAATGTCCGCTCCGCCTGCGAACAGCTGCATTCGGCCGGGATATTCGTCAGCATCTTTATCGACCCCGACACAGATCAGATCGACGCCGCAAAACGCGCCGGTGCCCACCAGGTCGAGCTCTGCACCGCCGAATATGCCGAATTAACGCTCAGCTCGCGTGCCGCCCACGGCGAAGGCCGCATAAAAGCGAACAATGAGATCATCCGCATCAAAAAAGCCGCCGTCCACGCCGTTTCGCTTGGCATGATCACCGCCGCTGGCCACGGCCTAACGTTGCGAAACGTCCCGGCCCTCGCAGCCATTCCCGAAATAACCGAATTCAACATCGGCCACAGCATAATTTCAAACTCGATATTTGTGGGGTTAGACCGCGCGGTTCGTGAGATGATCGCGGCGATCGGCTCACATTAAGAACCAGGATACTCAGGGAAGATCGGCCAACATCAGACGGCTGGAAGTTTCCCAGATCGTACACAACAGAACGGTGCCATGGAGCGTGATCTGACGTCCATCCAGATCGGGCGGTATCTTATATTTACCGGCGTCTTTTACTCGCCGGTCGGCGAGATCATATGTCTTGGCCTTAAGCCCCTGGCCGCCGTCAGAGGTAATAAAAAATATTCCCGTTTCTGTCACTGACCAATAGGCGTCAAACCCCGCGGCGCCGAACTCCGGCATTAATTCTTCCTCCCCGCCATCAGCCGGGATCCGCCACAGTTGATCGAGAATATCCAATTTTAAGAAATAGACAGTTTTGCCATCCAAAGACGGCATCGCGCGGAAACCGCCGTTTTTAGTGAGTTGGACAGGTTCGCTTGTGCCGTCGCCGTCCATTCTCCAGATATTCCGGGTTCCTGAACGGTTCGATGCGAAATAGATCGATCTCCCGTCTGGACTCCAGACCGGCAGGTCTTCCTTCAGGCCGGGCGGCGTAATACGCTTCGGTGTGCCACCGGTTGCCGCAACAATATAATTGGCAAAATCATCGCTTTCTTTTTGGTTAAAGACGATCCGGCTGCCGTCGGGTGAAAATTGCGGGGCCGAGGCTGAATAAGGTGTCTCAGTGATCTGCCTTAGATCTCGGCCATCACGGGCCATCGTCCAGATCTCGTACTTGCCTGTACGGTCGGTCTGAAACGCGATACGTGAACCATCGGGAGAAAACTGCGGAAAGAATTCGGTAAAATCTGAATCGAGCACTTTGTGTCCCGGCTGGCCGTCGGGCAAAACGCTCCATATCTTCCAATGGCGCGTGTCCTCGGCATAGACCATCTTTTTGCCGTCCGGTGATATAGCGATGTTAGAAATATCCTTACTGCCGGTCGAGACGATCTCCTGCCGGCCGCCATCGGCGGGAATGCGCCGGACGATCGTCTGATTTGGCGGCCTGACTGGGACAAAATAGATATAGTCGCCGCTGGGGGCCCACGCCAGGCAATTTATTACTACACCATCTGAGGTCAATTGACGCGGCTGCCCGCCGGTTGTCGGGACTATAAAAAGGTCCTGCTTTCCCATTTGGCGGCCGTCGACATCTTCCATGAAAACGCGGACAAATGCCAGACTCTTTCCGTCGGGTGAAAATCGCGGGGTCGTTTCGCCAAGGAATTCTCCTGCCGCCGTAAGCCGCCGGCGTTCGCCCGTTTCGATGTCGATGAGATAAACCGCAAACTGGCCGGCGTCGGCCGAATTTTCCGTGTCAATAACGGCGATCTGACTTCCGTCCGGAGAGTAAGAAATGCTGTAGTTCCCTGAGGAAAGATGAGTGATGGTTCGTTCGCGCCCGCCGAGCGATGGGATCTCGACGACGTCGCCCGGCACACCGTATTTGCCCCGAACAAAGGCTATATGTTTACCGTCGGGCGAAAAGACCGGATAGTGTTCATTTGCTTCGGTTTTGGTCAGCTGCAGCGGTTCGCCGGCGCCCATCAGTTTGACATAAATGTCGCTTGCTTCGCCTTCACCGCCGTTCCACGAATAGGCGAGCTGATTGCCGTCAGGCGAGAACGCAGGTGAATTCTCGAGCCCCTTTGCCCCCGAAAATGGAACGACATGTGAGGCGACGACCGCATTGGTCGAGTCTGCCCTGGAATAACTCTGATAACCCAAAAACGCCGCACCTGCTATCAGCAATGATACAAAACCGGCAAGCACAAATGGCGAGATCGAGACCCGCCGGCCGGAAGTTGTCCGGATCGGGGGCAACGCCACCTCCAAATTAGTTTCGGCGACGCCCTCGTCGATGGTAAAGGTTTCCTCGCCGCGAATGTGCTGCACCGTTCGTTCGTCGACGATGAGAACGTTTTCATCCCCGGACGCGTGCCTCAGGTCAGCCACAAAACGATAACCGTGTTTGGACACCGTCTCGATGATCGGTTCATCGGCGCACTCTCTGAATTTTTTTCTTAGCCACGAGACATTTCGCGCCAGGGTTGATTCCTCGATATAGGTATCGGCCCAAACCGCCTCGAGTATTTCGTCCTTTTTTGCGACGCGCCCGGCGTTCTCGACAAAAAAAGCGAGCAGATCAAATTGTTTCGCGGTTAGATGGATGGGCTCAGCGCCGCACCATACCCTACGCTCGACGGGGTCGAGCCGAAAGGAGCTGAAATAGTAAAGTTCTTTTGTTTTCTGTAGTTTACTGCTGATAACTGAAGCCCTGCAACCACTCAATCCTACCATATCCGAAAAATATCCGGGAAATATCCGATTAAAATCCAGACAGAGCAGACGCCAAATCGATATGGTCGTGGTGGTTGCCCGGTGAACCTTTAACAAATGGAGATAAAACGAAAATTCGAAGTATTAGTTGCCACGCACCGTCGTTACGTCATAGAGCACTCGCCGGTCGGCAGGCAGATGATGTGTTTGGTTTGCCGGGAACCAATGTTGACGACGGAACAAGCCGCAGGGCTGTTCGCCGTCAAGCAGCGTCGAATTTTTCAGATCATCGAGGCCGCGGAAGCACATTTTGCAGAAGATGAAGCCGATGTGGTGATGATCTGTCTTTCTTCGCTCGCGGCCGTTTTCGACCGCGAGTCACAGGAAGGCAAACGGATGACGACCACCGAAAAGCGGGTGAAATAGCTAACGCATAAAGCGCCGCATTTCAAATTTAGTAATTAAAAAATAGGAAAAAATAGGAGAAGTTAAAAATTATGTTTACCTCAATAAAGAAAACCTCAATGAATCTAATAGGATTCCTGACGATGTCGATCGCGCTGACGATCATTATGTCCGGCAGCACAAACGCCCAGACGGCGACATGTGCCCCGGGTCCTGATCAGGTTGCCATTTTTGAACACGGCGGCGGCGACAAGCGAGTCGGCGAATGCAAGATCCTGGGCGTCGGCACATATGCCAATGCTGCTGCAATGGGGTTTGGCGACAATTCGATGAGTTCGATCAAAGTCGGCAAAAACGTCATTGCTATCATATGCGACCTGCCCGATTTCAAAGGCGCCTGTGAAGTTATGGACGCGGACGACGGCGATCTAAGGAACAATCCAACGATCAAGAATGACACGGCATCATCGCTCAGAGTCGAACAATCAAAGGTCTGTTCACCGAAGACCGGCGAAAAGGTCAATATCAAATGGACAAACAAAACGGGTAAAGCACTCCGCGTCAACTGGATCAACTTTGCCTGCAAAGAAGAGCCAAGCGACCGTCTGATCGCACCCGGCGGTGTCTTTGACGGCTACTCGTTCACGGGCCACATTTTCCGCGTCCGCGAAGATGCCGGCAACAAAAACCTCGGCCTGATCTACGTCACCCCCGCGATCGCAAACTTCGATATCAAGTAAGCATCTTGTCAGAACCCCCTGCGTCAGCGGGGGGTTCGACCTTTGCCTGCATTCAAGTTTCAACCGGAGAAAGGTTCCGTGGCCAGCAGTTTCAATTGTGACCACGGCCAGTTCCCCGCCAACTCCGTTCCGCCAGCTCACGCAGGCGGTTCCGACATATCGATCAGTTGCCCGCCAATCCACCCATTCCCGCGTCGGTAAAGCCTCTTAACTGTCGGGAAAACGCGATCCTGCCGGTAAAGCCATCTTCGCTGTCGGGAAAACGACTGAACCGTCAGGAAAACGATTTTCCGACCAACCCTCGCTTCTCGCGACAGGTAAGCTGTTTGCCCGTCGCGACAACGAGTGTACCGACGGGAAAGAGGCCCAACTGACGAGAAAACGCCTTTCCGAACCAGAAAACCATCGCCCCGACAAGAAACCGCGTTCTCATCTCAAGAAAACCGCTAACTTGTCAGGAAAATGATTTTCCCAAAACCAGATTTGTGCCTTAAACCACTGACAGCTCTCTGTTTATAGAACTTTTTGACAACCGGTTCATGAAGGCCATAAAAGGATCGGTCATTAATCACAAGAGATTCTTCGCTTTTTGATATTTTGGCAAAGGTCCAAATGTGTGAAAGCATTAAGAGTATGTTTTGTCCAAAATGTGGAATGGAAAACCCCATTGACGGCCAGTATTGTCGTAAATGCGGGTGTGATCTGAGATTGGTTCCCGACGCGATATCAGGGAAATTAGCGGTCAGCGGTGATGACAAACTCGCAAAGAATAAAAAGAAAACGAACTGGGCCGAGGCTCTGACTTTGCTCTCTGTCTCAATAGCATTTTTTGCGATCTCTATCTTTTTGGCATATCAGCCGATGGGAGCGTTCTGGTGGTTCTGGCTCCTGATCCCGGCCTTTGCAACATTGGCCCAGGGGATCGGCAAGGTCATAGAATTAAACCAAGATCAAAAAAATAACATCAATTTCGGCTCAGACCGAAACATGTCCCTCCCCCGATCCCAACCCGCAAACGCCCTGCCGCCCCAACAAACCGAATTCGCCCCCAACACTATCGCTCCCAACCGTCAACCCGCCGACCGCATCCCCCCAAGCGTCGTCGAAGGAACAACCCGAAACCTAGAGATGAATCCCGAAGCCGAAACAACAAATCTACCAAGAACCGACAATTGATGGGAATCCGCCCCAGCCCGCGTAGCGGGCGACAGCATAAAGCCACGCGGCGTTAGCCCGTGGAAAACGTCCCATAATTGATTCCAACCCGCGTAGCGGGTGACAGCGGTAAAACGATGATACCTTCGTCTTTTGTCTATCAAGGGTGAATTCGGTGGCTCTAAATGTGCATTGCCGACGGCGCTGCGTTTGCGCTGCTGGCGCCGCGACTGAGCTGGCGGCGCCATGATTGCGCTGGTTGCGTTGCGGTGGTGCTGCTGGCACCATGATTGCGCTGCTGGCGCGGCGGTTTCGCTTTTGGCGCCGCGGCGGCGCCAGTGGCGCGAGGGCTGCGCTGGCGGCAATTTGGGGGCGCTGGCGGCGGGGGCGTTGGGTTAGGTAGAAAAGAGGTGTTTCTTGATTGATAAGGGGTGTTTTTGGGGTAGGGAAAAAAGATATAGACAGTGAAAGCGGGGTTGTGGCAGAATTTAATTGTGTACTGGTGAAGGCCCACAGTTCGCGGGACGCATTGCTCACACACCCCTTCTTTTTTTGGACTTCCATTCCATCAGATCTCATCCACGGAGAATAACAAAATGAAAAACTTTCACAAGGTCTCTCGCGCTGCGCTTCCTGACCAGATGATCGCTGCGGCCAATGCATTGTTAAGCGGAAAGGTCAGCGGCCTGTCGCCCGAGCAAGCTGCGGAGAAAGCCGCCGCGCTGCTGGCCCAGGCGGAACAGCTGAGTACCGCGGCCCAAAATGTCGTCGATATCAGGGCGGCTTCGATGGCGGCCACCGGCCTGGCTGAGGAGCAGCAAGAGGCTTCGGTAAAGCTGATGATGAGCCTTAAGTATTTGATGCTGGGCGTCGACGCTTCGGCGGCGGAGTTTGACGCGGTCGGGTTCACCCCGCCGGCCGAGAGGCGGAGCTCGATCACGCCGGAAATACCGACCGGGCTGGCCGCCAGTGTCAAAGATGGATCGGTCATCCTGAATTGGAATTCCCCGAACGCCTCGGGCGAGGTCAGATTCCTGATCCATGACTGGGAAGCAACCACGCGGAAATGGGTCCTCATCGCTACGACCACAAAACACACCTACAAAATCGATAACATCCCCCCGGGTGAGTTTCACCTATTCCAGATCAAAGCCCTGGCCTCTGACGGTAAGATGTCGTCGTGGTCGAATACGGCACCGGTTTATGCAAAGCGGTAGCCGGTTGTCGTCAGGTTCAGCATTTGACCACCGCGTTAGCGGTGTCATGAGTTTAGCCGTGGTGTTTTAACCCACGGATAGATCAAATAAAAATGATCGTCGCGTTAGCGACGGTTGAATTAAGGGCGGAACATTTTCAATTGTCGCTGACGCGGCAAAGACCGTGTGGTGAATCGCTACCGTGGGTTGAAACGCCACGGCTAAATTCAGGCGGTCGCTAAGCGACCATGATGCCGGAATTTCAATCTGTTGGATACGACGACAATGAGATTCGCTTAAGATCAACCCAACACCCCTTTCAACGCCTGGCCGGTGTAGGATTTTTTGACACGGGCGACTTGTTCGGGGGTTCCGGTGGCGACGACTTTGCCGCCGCCGGCGCCGCCTTCGGGGCCGAGGTCGATTATGTAGTCGGCGGATTTTATGACGTCGAGGTTGTGTTCGATGACGATGACGGTGTTGCCGGTGTCGACCAGCTGCTGCAGGACGTCGAGCAGTTTATGGACGTCGGCAAAATGCAGGCCGGTTGTCGGTTCGTCGAGGATGTAGATGGTCTTGCCGGTGGCGCGTTTTGAGAGTTCCTTTGCGAGTTTGATCCGTTGGGCCTCGCCGCCTGAGAGCGTCGTCGACGATTGTCCCACTTTGATATAACCGAGGCCGACATCCATCAGGGTTTGCAGCTTTTGTTTGATCTGCGGGATGTTTTCGAGCAGCGGCAGGGCGTCCTCGATGGTCGTGTCGAGCAGATCGGCGATCGAGAGGCCCTTGAACCGGACGGCGAGCGTTTCGCGGTTGTAACGGTGGCCGCGGCAGACGTCGCAGGTGACGTAGACGTCGGGCAGGAAATTCATCTCGATACGCTTTAGCCCGCCGCCCTCGCACGCCTCGCAGCGGCCGCCTTTTACATTGAACGAGAAACGGCCGGCTTTGTAGCCGCGGGTCCGCGATTCGGGCAGCATTGCGTACAGTTCGCGGATCGGCGTGAACAGGCCCGTATATGTCGCCGGGTTTGACCGCGGCGTGCGGCCGATCGGCGATTGGTCGATCTCGATTATCTTATCGACAAGCTCAAGCCCCTCGATCGAATCGTGTTCGAGCGGCTCGACGGCCGATTTGTAGACGTGTTTGTAGAGGGCGGGGTAAAGGATCTCTTCGACAAGCGTCGATTTGCCCGAGCCGGACACGCCGGTGACGACCGTAAAGAGCCCGAGCGGAAATTCGGCATCGATATTCTTGAGGTTATAGGCGCGGGCACCTTTTACCTTGATCCGGCTGCCGTTTGCCAGACGCCTGACGTCGGGAACCTCGATCTTTAGCTTGCCGCTCAGATATTTGCCGGTGAGCGAATTCTCGGCCGCCTCGATCTCCGCGGGTTTGCCGGCGGCGATCACTTCCCCGCCGTGTGTGCCGGCGAGCGGGCCGAGATCGACGACATAGTCGGCGTGCTCGATGGTTTCCTGGTCGTGCTCGACGACGAGGACGCTGTTGCCGAGATCACGCAGCGTTTGCAGCGTGCTCGAGCAGCCGCTATTGTCTCGCGGGTGCAGGCCGATGCTCGGTTCGTCCAAAACATACAGAACGCCGCGAAGCTGCGACCCGATCTGCGTCGCCAGCCTGATCCGCTGCCCCTCGCCGCCGGACAAGCTGACGCCGACGACCGCTCAAGCGTCAGATAACCGAGGCCGACGGCGTCGAGAAACCGCATACGGTCGCGTATCTCTTTTAAGACCAGGCCGGCGATCTTTTCGTCGCGGGCGACTGAGCTTGATAGCGTCAAACTTTTTGACTGCTGTCGGATATCGGCAGCATTGTGTAATCTGCGATGCCGAGGCCGTTGACGCTGAACGGCCAGGCTCTCGGGCTGCAGCCGGCTGCCTCGCATGCCGGACACGGGATCGGCGAGATCAGCTCCTCGAGGGCGGCCTTTATCTTTTCGGACGGCGGGTTTTCGATCCGCTCACGCATCGCACGCATTGCCCCGCGCCAGTCGCGTTCAAATTTGTAATCGCCGTGGCGAAATGTGATCCGCCGTTTTGTCCCGTTCAAGAAACGCGTCCCTGATCTCCTGCGGCAGGTCGTTAAAATTTACGTTGAGCAGACTGTTGTCATCGCCGACGTCGTGGCCTTTAGCCTTTCGGCGTTTTGCCTTGCGGGGCTTTGCATTGCCGCTCGGGCGGCTCAAGCGGGTCGCCGTCGGTAAATTTCTCGATAATGGCAACCAGGGCCGAACGCAAAAATCTCGCACCCGCTTTATCAACGCCGCTGAGGAAATCAACCTTGCCGGCCGGCACATCGCCGTCCGGGATGATCTTGCTGGCATCGATCTCCAGCACCGTGCCGATGCCCTGACAGCGTTTGCATGCCCCAAACGCCGAGTTGAATGAGAACGAACGCGGCTCGAGCGGGGCGATATTTATCCCGCAGTTGATGCAGGCCATCTTTTCGGAAAAGAGTTTTTCTTCGCCGTCGATGACCGAGATCAGCACGGCACCGCCGGTAAGTTTGAGAGCGGTCTTTACGGACTCGGCGAGGCGTTCGCGGACGCCGTCTTTCATCAGCAGGCGGTCGACGACGACCTCGATCGAATGGTTCTTGCGTTTGTCGAGGATTATCTCCTCATCGAGCTGACGCAACTCGCCGTCGATGCGGGCACGGATAAAACCATCCTTATGCAGCTTTTCGAGTTCCTTTTTGAATTCACCCTTGCGGCCGCGAACCAGCGGAGCGAGGATCATCACCCGTTCGCCATCGGGCAGATCGGCGGCACTGGCGATGATCTGCTCGACCGACTGCCGCGTGATCGGCAAACCGCACTGATGACAATGCGGCTGGCCGATCGATGAGAACAGCAGACGCAAAAAATCATAGATCTCGGTCACCGTACCGACGGTCGAGCGGGGCGAACGCGAAACGGTCTTTTGCTCGATCGAAATTGCCGGCGAAAGGCCCTCGACCGAGTCGACATCGGGCTTTTCCAGTTGGTCGAGAAATTGGCGGGCATAGGCGGACAACGATTCGACATAACGCCGCTGCCCCTCGGCATAGATCGTGTCGAACGCAAGCGAAGATTTACCCGAACCCGACAAACCCGTAATGACCACGAACTTGTCCCGCGGTATATCGATATCGATGTTCTTTAGATTATGCTGGCGGGCCCCGCGAACGCTGATCTGCTTAATGCTCATTTAGGTAACACAGACAGGAATCCTGCCTATAGCCGAAACGAGTATTTTAACAGATAGGTTATGAGGACAGAAAGCGGGCTTGTCAGACGGCTTGATAGTTAACGCACGAGCGGTGGCCGTCTACAGTTTTGGCAAAGTCCAGAGATCAGAGCCAGTGCATAACGGCCCATAATCCGATCGCTGACATTGAGGCCCATACTAACAGGGCCACAACACCGATCTTCATACCGATGTCCCGCAAAGCCCCGAGCGAAAGACTCGTTCCCCATAAAAACAGAGTTAAGACGATCCCTGCATTTCCAAGATTTACGAATGAATCGAAAATACTGGGGAAAATGGATACCGGGGCATATGTCCTGAAAAGTGCAACGAGACAAAACACAAAAACCAAATATAGATCGTTCCAATTCGGCCCCGGCCCGTCATCAAAGCGTGAGGCGATTGCCATTATCAAGATCCGCCCTAATACTCGAACCATTAATAGAGGAACAACAACATTAACAGCCGCCTGCCCTAGCGATTGTGCAGTACCGATCGCCGACGCATGCCCTGGAACAATAACGGCGGACCAAACTCCCAACTGATCTGCGGTCATTCCCAGAATATTAGCGATGACCGGATAAAGCATCAGGGAAAGAACGCCCAGAACAAAAAAAATCGAGCTAAGGCTTGATGCTTTACCGGTCTCATCCGCAAAATCATCTTCGAGAAGCAACTTATCCAACGGGTGGTAGAGTTTCAAAAACCAAATAGCGGGGAACGCCATTACAATCAGTACGACAAATCCCACGATCAGAGGAAGTGCTCCTATCTGGAGAGAATGATAAACAGTGGTCAGATCTGTTCCAAAACCCAACAGCGCGACCGAGGCAAGAAATAGCAGCTTTGTCGGCCGCCCGCGAAGTTGGGGAAAGGGCGTGCCTATCGTCAGTGCCAGACCAATGCCGAGTATGAGAGCGGCCGCGGGCGAACCCAACGGCGAAAGGCAGAAAACTATCAGCACAAAAAATGCCGCCTTTCGCAGGAAGTCCATTTTTTATTTGGCCTTGCCTTGGTTCGCGACAGCGTCCTGAGCGGCTTTTATTGCATCGGCATCGCCAAGGTAATAGCTTTTTGATCGGCTTTAGACTCATCATCGAGTTCATAAACGAGTGGAATGCCGGTCGGTATGTTTACGCCGACGATCTCGTCGTCCGGAATATTGTCGAGGTATTTGACCAGAGCACGAATGCTATTGCCGTGGGCGGCGACGATCAGGCGTTTGCCGTCCTTTATCTTGGGCATCAACTCGGTTTCAAAATAAGGAACTACGCGGGCAACAGTGTCCTTGAGGCATTCGGCAAGCGGAAATTTCCCCTCTTCGATATTGCAATATCGGGGATCATTGCCGAGATACCGCTCATCGTCCTTTCCCAGGGGCCCGGGCGGGATGTCAAAGCTGCGGCGCCAGATCAGGACCTGTTCCTCGCCATATTGGGCCGCCGTTTCGGCCTTGTTCAGGCCCTGCAGAGCGCCGTAATGACGTTCGTTGAGCAGCCACGATTTTGTCTCGGGGATCCACATCAGGTCCATTTCGTCGAGGACGATCCAAAGCGTACGGATCGCCCGTTTTAGGACCGATGTATACGCCTCGTCAAAAGTAAATCCCTCAGCCTTTAGCAGCTTACCGCCAGCGTGGGCCTCGGCAATTCCCTTTTCCGAAAGGTCCACATCTTTCCACCCCGTAAACCTGTTTTCCTTATTCCATTGACTCTCACCGTGTCGGATCAATACTAATTTGTGCATAGGTTAATTATTCAATATTTTCTTTGCTTCACCAACAAGGTAGAGCGAACCTGTGATGAGGATCAGGCCATCCGGTGGGGTGACCTCGTTGGCTTTTGCCAGCGCGTCGCTGACAGACGCGGTCACATAGATGTTCTCCGTATCCATTTCGGGCGGAAATTGCTCTAGCAACTTGTCAGGATCAACACTCCTGGAATTCTCGGATCGGGTCAGGATAACGTTGTCGGCTTTTGGAAAGAGAGCGGCGGCCATACCGGCGACATCTTTGCCGCCCATTACGCCGAAGATTATTGTGACCGGTTCGCTAACATATTCGTCGAGGAACTCTCGCAATGCTCCTGGCACCAGACAGGTTATGGGCACCGTCAAATAGGTAACGGCCCTGAAATTCGAGCCGGCCGGGGTGGCGGGCGTTTTCCAGGCCGTGAGTGATGTTTTCTTTGTTGATCTCAAACTTGTCCTGGAGTGCTTCGGCGATGAGAATGGCCACTTTTGCATTTTCGATCTGGTGGCGGCCGGGTAGGCCCAGGCTTTTTGGTTCGTATTCAGCTTTAATTGTTGTGAACTTCAACCACCCGCTACCGCAGGTGGTTCTGACCGGGTCGGTCCATTCCGGGATGATATCGAATAGGGCACATCGATCTATGATGATCTGCTCGACTTCCGTGCTCTGTGAGGCCGCGATGACCTTTGAGTTTTTGTGAATAATGGCCGCCTTTTCGGCAGCGATCTGGGCGAGCGTTTCGCCGAGATATTCCTGGTGGTCGAATATCTATTGCCGTTATAGCGGCGATCTCGGCATCTGCCGCTGTTGTTGCGTCGAGACGCCCGCCGAGGCCGGTTTCGAGGATCGCTAGTTCGACGCCCGCGTCTGCAAACGCCAGCAGGGCGATAGCTGTGACCTGTTCAAAAAACGTTGGCAAATACCCGATCTCGCCCCTGTCTAGTAATTCCTCAGCCGTCGCTCTCACACGGGTCGCATGGCTTGCAAATTCATCTTCGCTAATGTCGTTGCCGTTTATCTGTATGCGTTCCGTGATCGAGATCAGATGCGGTGAGGTGTATAGGCCGGTCTTAATTCCGGACGAAAGGCATATGGCATTTAGAAACGCGCAAAACGAACCTTTGCCGTTCGTTCCGGCCACTTGAACTTTTAGGTACTGCTTGTGGGGGCTGTCGAGATCCGCGAGAAGCTTTGCAATGTTCTCAAGGCCGAGCTTCATCGCCGTGACCTCATTGCCGAGAGACAGTAGATACGAAACAGAATCCGATATGTTCATTTATCGAGCCCGACTATTTGAAGCCCGATAGGCGCCGCCCCTATTGTCTTTAGCTCTTCTACCAATTTCTTAACTTCACCGTATTTGAGCTCTTTAGGGCTCTTTAGAATAACCGCCGTAGGATCCGGCTCCCCATCAACCTTTCGCTGGTCAAAAAGCCTTTCCAGTTCCTTGTGCAGATCTGAAGTATCTTGTGTCGTTCCTAATTCTTTCTCAAAAAGAAAGACCTTGTGATTTAGGGTAAGGCTGATCTGAATTGGATTACTAATACCTTCAGATGTTGAAGCCAAAGGCGGAGTGGATCGGTCCGGAATATTAGCCTCAAACTTTTTTGGCTGAAGGATGCAGCCACAAATTGAGAAAGATACAACAAATAAAATAAATATCCTCGCCATGAGCCTATTCCCACTATTGATCTTTCAAGTGTTGTCGTCTGACACCAAACGCCTGAAATAGTTGATCTGACCGAGATGGTAGGTTAAGTGGGTCAGGATAGCCACTAGTTCAGCGGAGACGGGCTGCGGATCGTCGCCTTCGTCCGCTGGATAATCTGAGTTTAGATCGTCATCAGATAACCCGGCGATCGTGTCGATCACAACCGTACGGGTTTGATCGATGCGGTCAAGAATATCCTGCCGGGGCTGAGGACCTGAACTGAATTCTAAAGGGCGGTCGCGTACATAGCCGGTGTTTCCGAGTTTTGCACCGATATAGTGGTTGAGATTGCCGAGCAGATGAAGCGTCAGGTTACCGGGTGAGTTATTGATCCCTTCACTAACACCCCAAAAACTTTCGTCGTCGGCAAACGCCTCAACCTCTTTTCGCAGCTTTGCCCAGATAAGCTTCAAAATACTTGATAAATTCCTGTTTCATAATCTCACGCCGCGATCTCTTTATTCATCATAAAATCCAGCGCCCGAACGACGGCGTCGCGCATTTCGCGGCGGTCGACGACCATGTCGAGCATTCCGTGTTCGAGCAGGAACTCGCTTCGCTGAAAGCCTTTTGGCAGTTTTTGCCTGATGGTCTGCTCGATCACACGCGGGCCGGCAAAACCTATCAGAGCTTTGGGTTCGGCAATGATCACGTCGCCGAGCATCGCAAAGCTAGCGGTCACGCCGCCGGTGGTTGGGTCGGTAAGGATCGAGATGAACGGCAACCGCGCTTCGTGAAGCCTTGAGAGGGCTGCTGAGATCTTGCCCATCTGCATCAGGCTCAGAGTTCCCTCCTGCATTCGGGCCCCGCCTGACGCGGCAAAAATAATAACGGCTCCGCGGTCCTCGACGGCGTACTCGATCAGCCGCGTGATCTTTTCGCCAACGGCCGAACCCATCGAACCGCCGATAAACGCCATATCCATCGCACCGGCAAAGACGAGATGGCCGCCGACCATGCCCTTACCTGAAACGATCGCTTCCGGCAGCCCGGAATTCTTTTTCGCCTGCGTTATGCGGTCCTTATACGGTTTAGAATCGACAAAATCGAGAGGGTCGGCGGACGAGACCTCTTCGTCTAGTTTTTCATACCGTCCATCGTCAAAGATATCTCTCAGACGGCCTTCGGCGGTGTAGCGAAAATGGTAGCCGCAGTGCGTACAAACTTCGTGCGAATCTTTCAGCTCGCGCTTATAGAGAGCATTTTCGCACTCAGGACATTTGACGAAGATCCCCTCGGTCTTTACGGTGCGCTCATCCTCGCCGCTCGGTTCATCTATGTTGGGCTTATCTCGTCGAAACCAGGACATTATTAATTTAACTTAACCAAAATTTAAGGTTAGCACACGGCCCGAGCCGATAGAAATCTTGTTCGAACATGACGCGATATTTAAGGTGGTTAGACGATTTGATCTGTGCTAGATTTACACGTCTGATACAAAGTGACAACGAGGCGGTAATTACCAAAATGCGTAGCCTGATATTAGCAATATTATTTGTGGTTGGAGTCGTAAATGTTTACCCGGCGAGCCGGACCTGGGATGGCGGCGGTGCCGACGCTAATTGGCAGACGCCGGCAAACTGGGTCGACAACATAGCGCCGGTTGCCGGTGATGACCTAGTGTTTCCCGCCGCGGCCCTGCAGCAATCAAATAATAATAATTTCTTTATTTTGACGAGCTTTAATTCGATCACAGTTGAGGGCGGGACATACGTATTCGGCGGCAATCCGATCCGGCTGGTTCACGGCTTGACAGTAAATGGCGGCACGCAGACGTTCAATGTGGCGATCTCGTTAAGTGGAGCCCAGACATTCCTTGCCGATAATGGAGCCACCGCGACGATACTGCTCCTTTCTTTAAGCAGCTGCACCATTGACAATAGATAGCGCGGGCATCGTCGGCATCGGCCTGATCTCAGGGAGCGGTTCTGTGATCAAAGAGGGTGTCGGTGCCGCGGCGATTATTGTATCGGCATCGGGTTTTAGCGGCGGACTGACCCAACATGACGGGTCTTTGATCGTTGATGCCAATATCCCAAATTGCTCCGGTCGATATTCAAAGCACCATCCCGACGGGACGTTGGCCTTAAGCGGATTTCGGGGGAACGGGGACCGTCGGAGCGACGACCGTCGCGTCAGGCGTCATCAGTGCCGGAACGCTTACCTCGCCAACGGGAATTCTTAACATCAACGGCGGCCTTGGCTTTACGTACAAATGGTGCTTACCTCTGCAAGCTCGGCGGAACGTCACCCGGGGCAAATGGCCATGACCAACTCAACGTTACGGGCTCGGTAAATCTGAACAACTCACTGCTCGCACCGCTGCCGTGGAACGGCTTCACACCCGCGATCGGGGACACATTTGTGATCATCAGGAACGACGGCACCGATCCGTTAACGGCACATTTCTAAACGCTCCGGAAGGCAGCGTTTTCGCAGGGCCGCTGAATACCGCGTTTCAGATCTCGTATCAGGGCGGAGACGGAAATGATGTTTCGATAAAGCGTGTCAGGCGGACGCCGTTCGATTTCGACGGCGACGGCAAAGCAGACATCGCCGTATTTCGCCCCTCGAATGGCATCTGGTACGAGACCAGGAGCGCCGATGATAGTTTTTACGCGGTCAACTTTGGCCTTTCGGACGACATATTGGCTCCGGCGGATCTTGACGGCGACAATAAGGCGGACGTTACCGTATTCAGGCCTTCGAACGGCACTTGGTATTCATTAAGAAGCCTCGATTCCACGGTCTCGATCGATCAATTCGGGCTCGAGGGTGACATACCGGTCCCGAACGATTTCGACGGTGACGGGCGATCGGACATTGCGGTCTTCAGGCCGTCAAACGGAACCTGGTACTCGACCGGCAGCCTTACTAATGTGTTTTCGGCGACCCAGTTCGGGCAGGCCGGCGACACTCCTCTTATTGGAGACTTTGACGGTGACGGCATTGGCGACATTTCGGTTTTCAGGGCGGGCATCTGGTATTTCCTGATGAGTTCGACTAATGACTTTTCATTTGTCCAATATGGGATCGAGACCGACCGGCCCGTTCCGGCAGATTATGATGGAGACGGAACGACCGATCTGGCAGTCTACCGTGACGGCATCTGGTATGAACGCGGCTCGACACAGGGTGATACTTCGATAGCCTTTGGGCTCGCCACCGATGTACCGATAGCAGCCGACTATGACGGTGACGGCAAGGCGGACCCGGCGGTCTTTCGTGACGGGATATGGTATTACCAGCGTTCGACCGCAGGGTTTGGCGCGATCAACTTTGGATTAGCGACGGACAAGCCGATCCCGGCCGCGTTTCATTAGCTGAGGATCTTGACCATTTGAGAGTGAATGAGCCCGTTGCTTGATACCATCGGCGGCGAATAGATACTGAATTTAGAGTTATCATAGCCGGTGATCTGCCCGCCGGCTTCCTCTATCAGAAGAACACCCGCGGCCATATCCCACGGATTCAGGCCTTCTTCCCAAAATCCGTCAAACCGCCCGCACGCAACATAGGCCATATCGATCGCCGCCGACCCGTCCCGCCGCACTCCGCGCGACTGCAGCAAAAAATTAGTCAAATGACGGGCAAAATCATCGCGTTTCTTAAAATCGTATGGGAACCCGGTAACTATCAACGCATTGCCCAGATCGTCTGTATCCGAAACGCGAATGGGTTTATTATTCAGGCTCGCACCGCGGCCGCGTTCGGCAGCGAACAATTCGTCCCGCGTGGGATCGTATGTCACCCCGATGACGATCTCGCCGTCGTGTTCAAGGGCTAAGGTCACGCAAAAGCAAGGATAACCGTGCGCATAGTTGGTGGTGCCGTCGAGCGGGTCAATTATCCATTTCCACGTGTTCTCGCCGCCGATAATGACGGCATTGCCGGCTTCCTCAGCGAGTATCGAATGTCTGGGGTAATAGGATTTTACCCGCTCGATGATCAGGGCCTCTGACGCGAGATCGGCCTCAGTCACCAGGTCGATGTCGCCTTTCATTGAGATCTTGATGTTGCGGTCAAACTTTTCGAGCAATATCTGTCCGGCGTCGCGGGCAGTTTCGATAGCAAAATTGAGCATGTTTTCAATTAACCACAAAGATACAAAGAGCACAAAGTAAGCCGCAGCTACTTTGTGCTCTTTATCGATCTGTTTCTAAGATCTCTACCGAAAAAATATGTCAACATAATCCGCAACCGGGTCACACGGATTATCTATCTCCTGCAGCCGCCAATATTTTCGCTTTCCGGTTATGCGAAAAGTCATTTCGCCTTCACGGACACACGGCTGGCCGCCGTTTATATGGGAAACCTGAGTTGTTATATTTCCGCTAAACCCAAATTCTCTCGCGTCAATGCTGGTTATGACTCCGTCGATCGAGACAAAATCCGACCCGTCGCGGGCATCCTGCCGGCCCTTAACGTAAAAGACGCCGTTCTTTTGAGTAACGGCCGCTTTTCCGAAATAGTCCCAACTGATCCACTGCAGCGAGAGTTTATGCTTACCCAGCAGCATCTGTTTGGCTTTTACACTTCGTACGGTTGTCTTTTCCTGAGCCAAGCCTGCGGTTGTGAGCAACAAGCAAGCGAGCAATATTAAGATCAATTTTTTCATAACGAGATTCTAAATGCTTTTCCAAACCAAAATCAACGAGCAAAAGTTTGTCCCGCTTCCTTTGATGCAAATTCAGCCGATAAAACGATTTTTTTGTGATCATTTTATTTTTGAAGCCTCTGCAAAAAAAGTTTGGACGATCAAGTTTTTCTTGAGAAGTGAAAACGGTGTTTCGGAGGCTCGGACTTTGACTAAGCCGAGATAGTGTTTTTCCAGACTCTAAAATGTCGGTTTAGCCATAGTACTTTTTTTGTAGCTCTTCCAAAAAGAATATAAGACGATCAAAAACAGACATAGCTGGTACCCGGACCCGATGAACCACTCATTAGCAATGAGTTATGCGATCGGTCGAATACCGGCCGGCTGGAACCCAAAAGCAACGCATAAACCCGCGGCCCGGAATAAGTCCGAACCGCGGGTGATAAAATAGTCGATATAGCAACTAATAAATGAGATCTCTGTCAGAAGGTAAACTTGCGGGTCTCAAAGATCAGGCCTCTAACCAAAGACCTTGCTGAACCAACCGCCATCATCTTCCTTGTCCAGAAGTTGGGTCAGTTCGCCGGCATCCAGCCAGACACCGGTGCATTTATTGCACACGTCGATCTTGATCTTTTCAAAATCGGTTTCGATCAGGGTCCCGTCACACTTTGGACATTGGATCTCAAGGCTTTTCGAACTTTCGCCCTCAAGCCTGATTTTCATCTTCGCGATAAGTTCTTGTTCCTTGCGTCGAAAATACTCATTTTCTAATGCCTGTCCTCGGTCTGATAGTTCTATTGCCATAAATTATTTAACTCCTCTTAAATTTCTGTTTTATGTACCGAACGCATTCGCTGCCGGGCTTTTTTTGAACGCCGGATCGTGTTGCGTTTCTTAAGGCTGCTTTCTGCCCAGTCCGAAACCTGCTTTAGCGGATGCCATTCAAAACTCTCTTGCGGCAGCACCTCACTTGACGCGTCTTTTAGTTTTAACGTGCTGAACGCGACAAATAATATCGCCATATTAAAAATAGCCCCGACCAGGATCACAAACCAACCCGGTGCCAGCCCGACGGTCGCCCTCTGAAAAAGTATATCCCAAAATACCTTCTTATCAGCCTCAGAGGTCAATGGAATAGGCGACGGGTGAATATAGATCTTTAACGTCCACGACAGGGCGAGCAGGATAAAGATCCAGAGATAATTGGCCCTGAGCCGCCGGCCTACGGCCTCCCATTCGCTGATCGTAAAGTGCGGCGAGATCAGATCTGCGGAAACATGATCGGCCCATTCCTTATCGGGTGGTATTGTCCGGTGCGACAGCATCGGTGCAAAATACCCGGTCTCCATAATACGAACCCGATTGGCCCACACTTCGTAATAACGATATCGCCGGGCCTCCATAAACAAAAATATCGAGACCAGGATCGAATTGATCGGTATAGCGAAATGCGGATTGTCCGGCGAACTGAATACAAATGAAAGCGTTGCCCCGGCAGTGATGACGGCCCAGTTAGTTGTCGCATCGAGCCGGGTACGCCATACGTTAGACCTCTGCACCTCACCCCGGTAGAAATGCACTATCGCCATGTTGAACTCGGCCGGAAGCAACTTCTGCGGAATCGTTGACGGCGTCGTTTTTGGCGTTTGGCTGCGTTTGTGAACCTCCTCGGCAAAGGCGCGGAACGACGGCGGCACATTTGTAATGTGAATGTCAGAGTCGACTGGCTGGGTTCCTGATCGAACCTCGTCGTTCATAGCGTTTTTTGCGATTGAGCTCTCGAAGGGGACAAAGCTTTAACAAACTTAATGTTTAACATTTTAGGGGTTTCGATGCAAGATTATGGCCATTCGGCTAAACTCGTAAAAGATGTCGGAATTAGACGAGAGTTGGATGTGGAGGGCGATTCACGTTGCCCATGATGCCGAAAAGCTCGGTGAGGTCCCTGTGGGCGCGGTCTTGATCGATAATGAGGGCAAGATATTGGCGGCAACCTATAACCGCACGATCAAGAACAATGACCCGACAGCACACGCAGAGATCCTGGCCCTACGCACCGCGGCGTCCAGGGTCGGCAACTACCGCCTGACCGGAACAACAATGTATTCGACACTAGAGCCATGTGCAATGTGCGCCGGGGCGCTCGTAAACGCACGGGTCAAAAGGCTCGTCTATGGTGCCGCGGATGAACGATTCGGTGCGGTCAAGAGCCACTTTGGCGTCTGCGACAGTCCCGATCTGAACCACCGCCTTGAGATCACCTCAGGAGTTTTAGCCGACAAATGCCGCTCTTTGATGCAGGATTTTTTCCGAGCCCGGCGTGCCGGTAAGGCAACGTAGTAACCGTTTCAATAGCCAACTTGAAAAATCTTTGGCTATGCCATTAGAATTAAGGGTTCGCGGAGAGGTGCGAGAGTGGTTGAATCGGGCAGTCTCGAAAATTGCTGTACCTTTACGGGTACCGTGGGTTCGAATCCCACCCTCTCCGCCACATTACAAGGTGTAAGGCTCATTTCACAGCTGATCGCCCACAGTCGGCCGCAGGCCGGATCTATAGCTGTTTGAGAATTTAATTAGCGTTCGAGTGTTTATTCCCTTTTAGACCCAACATATCTTAGGAGGAACATTATTCATGCCTTTAACAAAAAGATTGTCGGCAGAATTTATTGGCACACTTTGGCTCGTTCTCGGCGGTTGCGGGAGCGCGGTCCTCGCTGCGGGTTATCCGAACCTCGGTATCGGTTTTGCCGGGGTCGCCCTTGCCTTCGGACTTACGGTTTTGACCATGGCATATGCCATCGGTCATATATCGGGTTGTCATTTGAATCCGGCGGTTACCATCGGCCTCTGGGCCGGAAAGAGGTTTCCGGCAAAGGATATTTTGCCCTACATAGTAGCTCAGGTACTGGGTGCCATAGGTGGAGCGGGGATTTTGTATGTCATCGCGAGCGGCAAGTCGGGTTTTCAACTTGGCAATTTCGCCTCAAACGGTTACGGCGTCAATTCGCCTGGCCATTATGAGGTACTCGCCTGCTTTGTTGCCGAAGTTGTGATGACGTTCTTTTTCCTGGTCGTTATTCTTGGGGCGACCCATGGGCGGGCCCCTAAGGGGTTTGCACCGATCGCGATCGGCCTTTGTCTAACACTCATACATCTGGTCACGATCCCGGTAACGAACACCTCGGTAAATCCGGCCCGCAGCACGGGCCCGGCAATATTTGTGCAGGGTTGGGCGGTAAATCAGTTATGGCTATTTTGGGTCGCACCGATCCTCGGAGCATTGCTCGCCGGATTTCTGTACACCTGGCTCGTCGACGATGAACCAGTCCCGCAGCCGGTTGAGGGCGAGCCCCCTGTAAGCAGTGAGCCTGAGGCCGACGATGACGATGCCGACTCAGAAGACGGCGATGCTGACGCCGAGATCGTTGTTGTTGAAGAGACCGTGATCGAAACTCTTATCGAAGACGAGTAGACAAACCGCACCTCGTTTCTGATAATTAAAGGTCTGCCCGGAGGTTTTTTGGCAGGAGATTATATTTCTCTGCGTTTTTGTGACCTCCGCACTTTCGGAAAGGTGCAAGAGTGGTTGAATTGGCAGCATTGGAAATGCTGTGAGCCTTAACGGGTTCCGTGGGTTCGAATCCCACCCTTTCCGCCATATGGCTTCAGGCTCCGCACAAGGCTTGTGTTGTGAACTCCGCTAGGCGAGGAATCGAGCAACGGTAGCAATTTTAGCCTGTGTTGCGATCAAGTCTGAAGCCACCAATTTTTACCGGTAAAAAAAGCCCCGCATAGCCTGCGAGGCTTTTTTATCATCGAATATAGGCCGAGGCCGCCGGCGTATCATCCGGCAGGCCAAATT
This sequence comes from Blastocatellia bacterium, assembly GCA_963834975.1. Lineage (GTDB taxonomy): Bacteria > Acidobacteriota > Blastocatellia > Pyrinomonadales > Pyrinomonadaceae > OLB17. The sequence goes on along the minus strand of CAWIDZ010000002.1, from coordinate 509,227 downwards.
GCTGGACCGTAATGCCCGCGGATGAGCTATCTATCCACCAATTACCATCGGTTGGCCTATAGATAGCGATGTCTGCTCGGCCATCGCCGTCATAATCGGCGGGCACGGGTGAATCACTTGGATTGCCCCAGTAGACATACGTGGAAGACTGCGTACTGCTTAGGAATTGGTACCAAATGCCTTCTGACGGCCTGAATACAGCTATGTCTGACTTTCCGTCACCATCATAATCAGCCGGTACTGCTTTGTCCCCGTCCTGTCCCCATTGGGTACCAAAGATGCCGGAGCTTGTCCCTCGAACGTACCAGGTTCCATTAGCCGGTCTGAATACAGCTATATCAGTCTTTCCGTCGCCATCGAAATCCGAGGGAACCGGCAGATCACCGTCTGTCCCAAAAGGCACGCCTGTTATGCCAAGCACGCTCCGGTTTATCCACCAATAGCCATCCGACGGCCGAAATATCGCAACGTCAGCCCTACCGTCACCGTCATAATCAGCCGGCGCTGCTATGTCGGTAACCAATCCGAACCGAACCACCTTTACGCTAAGATCGGAGCTTTGAAAGATGTACCAAACCCCTTCCGAAGGCCTGTAAACGGCCACATCCGTTTTGCCGTCACCGTCATAATCTGCAGGCACGATCTTGTCATCTGGCAGTCCCCATTGTCTTGCTGTGAAACCGGTTTCGTTTTGGATATACCAGGTGCCATCTGAAGGCCTGAAAGCAGAAATATTCGCCTTTCCGTCACCATCGAAATCGAATGCAACGCCGGGAACGGCAAGTACCTGCATGTCATTTCCGTCTCCGCCGACATAGGTCACCCTAAACAGCCGTCCCCCAAGCATCAAGGTTGCACCCTCAGGATAATTCACGAACGCACCCGTTATAGGACTGCTCGTTCTATTATTAATAAGATAATTGTACGGATCTCCGCCGCAAGTTGAGAACGACGGGTTTAGCATCGCACCGGTTAAAACCGGCGTCGAAGCACTGACCTGGACAAAGCCAGCACACGAAGTCGGCGAAAATACGGCTCCGTCACTCACCTCAAAATTCAACGTATATGCACTACCCTTGAATTCTGAGCCGCTGCCGGTAACCTTTAAGTCGGATACCCCTAAGGAATTACCCTGCAAATAGCCGTTGTTAACGGTAAAGACGCCGCTGGTCCCCGTACCGCTAAGTGGTATGATCACGCGGCCGCCGTTTACGGTGAGCGAATTAATTCCGCCTGTGTCCAACCTGACAGTCGCCGTACCATCTCCCTCCTTGGTCAACCGGCCGCCAAAGCTACCGCGTACGGTCATATTACTAGTCCCGGGCCCATCAACGGTAACCGTTGAATCCCGCCCAAATACGATCATGGAAACGGAGGCCCCGTCACCGACATATACCGGCCCATTTATGGTCCACATATTGGTTCCGAGATCCTGAGTGCCGGAATTTATTGTGATCCCCATTGACTTGCCGGCACCCACCATGGAATAGCTGCCACCCTCAAAAGACAAACTTCCAAGGATCTGATCCGGGAAAAGGTCATAAAATAAAGAATACTGCGCAGAGTTGGCTGGAAAAATAAGGTCGTCACCAGTGGTTGGAGCGACGCCTTCTTCCCAATTTTCAACCGTTGTGAACCGGTTATTGCTGCCGGCACCTGTCCAGGTTCGTGTTGCGGCGGGTGCGGCGTACACTCCGAGAGCCACGACAATAATAAATACAATTAATTGGAAGCGCATGGGGTAACCTCCTGAGAGTCTTTGGTTTTGGGAATCATTTTATCAGCAAATATTCGAATATGCGAGAACTTTCTGAATTGGCCCCTGATTTTTGCATTGTCTGTCGCAATTCTGATTTGTCCTAACTTTATCCTTTCGCCCTAATACTCTATTCTTTAACAAATGTCCTATCAGGTAATTGCACGAAAATGGCGGCCGCAGACCTTTGACGAGGTGACCGGCCAGGAGGTAATTACGCAGACACTGCGTAATGCTCTCGAATTTGATCGCCTGCATCATGCATATCTCTTCTCTGGCGCACGCGGTGTCGGCAAGACGACGACGGCCCGCATTTTGGCCAAGTGCCTCAATTGCCATAAGTCGGACAAACCAACCCTGACACCGTGCCTTGTTACCGATCCGTCGGCCTGTCCGTCTTGCGTCGAGATATCCGAGAGCCGCTCGATGGATGTTCTCGAGATCGACGCCGCGTCGCACACCGGCATCGATGACGTCCGCGGGACGATCATCGACAACATCAGTTTCAACCCTGCCCGCGACCGCTTTAAGGTTTTCATAATTGATGAGGTACACCAGCTTTCAAAATCGGCATTCAACGCCCTTTTGAAAACTCTGGAAGAGCCGCCGGGCAATGTAGTTTTTGTGATGGCGACAACCGAGCTTCACAAAGTGCCTGAGACCATCCTGTCGCGGTGCCAGGAGTTTGAGTTTCGGACGATCCCGCTATTGAAGATCATTGAACGTCTGAGATTTATCGCCGATGCCGAAAAGATCGAAATAACTGATGACGCCCTGCGTGAGCTTGCCCGGTCGGGCGAGGGCTCGATGCGGGACGCTCAATCAAACTTTGATCAGGTCATCAGCTTTTCGAGCGGCGAGATCTCATCGGCTGATGTGACAAATGCTCTCGGCTTTGCGGGTGTTGAAATACTCTCAAAGACAATCAACGCCATAGCCGACCGTGATCCCAAACAGGTACTGGCTGTTGTCGACGATATTATTGGACGCGGGCATGACTTACGGAACTATTGCCGCGACCTGTTGGGGCTTTTTCGGGACCTGCTCGTGTTTAAGCTGGCAAAGGATGATCGGCATCTGTTCGAAGGGGCCGTTTTTGACGAGAGCGATATGCAGGCGATGGCCGAACAATTTGCCGAGACCGATCTGGTGAGATTTTTTAGCTCACTCTGCGAAACCGAGTCCAGCCTTCGCGAGGCTGCCCATCCGCGTTACGTTTTGGAGATCGGACTGGTAAAACTGATCGAGATGCGGGGCGTTACGACGATCGAGAGCATTTTGGAAAGGCTCGATGCCCTATCATCTGGCGCCCCGCTTCCCTCAAAACCTGCTATTAGTGCTGCTGCCAACGCCTCGCAGAATATTGAGCCGGAAAAAAAAACTCTGAAAGTTGAACCGCCCGTTTCGGCCGAGACCGTACAGGACGAGATGGCCCCGGACGAGATCAACTTTGTCGAACCGATCATTGACGAGCCTTACGTTCCGGCTTTTGATGCCGTCAAGGAATCCTTTTCAACGCCCATTGAGTCCTTTCGGGTAAGGCTGCCAACACTTTCCTCAGAAGAGCTCGAACACGCGGACGACTCCCGGCTCGATGATGCTTACGAAAATAAGCTTTTGCGCAGCGGCGACGACCTGGCCCCACTGGACAACGCGGAGAAAATTATTGAACAGCTCTTAGGAGTGCGTGCACCTGTATCGGAGCCGCCGTCGCGGCCGCCTGTCTCGAACGGGTCGGCGGCGGGGACCGCACCGGCGTTTGATATATCTCAATTTAGACAAGAGATCGCCCCTGAGCTGCCGCCGGTCGATCTGCCGATATTGTCCAGCGAGCCGACCGAGGCAGAGCTTTTGGAATATGCCGCTGCGCATCCCTCGATCCGTGCCGCAATGCGGGTGTTCCGGGCGAAGATCGTCGAGGTAAAGGGGGCAACTAAGGACTGATCACACAAGTCCGGAAATGCGAACATCAGGCGTCCGCCTTTCGTATTGGTCAATAGATCTGATGTGTTTAATGGCGAGCAGAATTTTATGAAAAACCGGCACTCTACCGTAACGTCGAACTTTCTGTTCGCAGTAATATTATTACTGTTCGGTACATCGTCCGCTTTCTCTCAGGACTCGACGCCGTTTTCAATAAACAATTCGCCCTTACCGCCGGCCACCGGCTTCGTAAATGATTATGCCGGCGTTATCGATAACGCTACAAAACAAAGCCTAGAAACCAAATTAAAGAATTTTAAAGAGACAACTGATCCGTCCGTCGAGATCGCGGTCGCCGTCGTGAGAACAACCGGCGGACGCGACATCTTTGACTACTCGCTCGCGGTGGCCCGCGGTTGGAAGATCGGCTCAAAAGAAGATGACAACCCCGGGGCATTGCTATTCGTCGCGATCGACGACCGCAAGTATTTCACCCAGGTCAGCAAGGACCTCGAGGACGAATTGCCCGACGGCGCTGTCGGCAGCCTCCAACGGCAATATTTGGTGCCGGAATTTAAGAAAGGCAATTACGGAAAGGGTATTTCAGATACCGTCGATGCCTATATATCGACGATCCGAAATAAAGGGAACACCCCCGAAATGCAAAAAACCGCAGCGGGGGCAAGCGACTCCGGAGGCAACTCTATCTCAGGTTTTTTTGTTTGTGCGGTAATTTTTTTAGTAATTCTCTTGATAATATTTAACCGCTCTAAGCGCGGCCCATCAAAGAATGACCGTGACAGATGGGGCGGGGGCGGCTTTGGCGGCGGCGGTGGAGCGTTGCCGTGGATAATCGGCGGCATCATTGACGCCGCGAGCAGTTCCGGCAGTTCGTCATCGAGCGATTGGGGCAGTTCGTCGTCCGGCAGTGACTGGGGCGGTTTCGGCGGCGGCGGAGATTTTGGCGGCGGCGGATCCGGAGGCGACTGGTAAGTTATGAGACATCACTTCGCAGCATTTATAGATGACCTTAAGGCGACGCACGGTGGTAATTTAGCGTCAGTGATCTTATATGGCTCTGCCGCGGCAGGCGATTTTGTGGCGCATCAATCTGACTACAACATCCTCATTGCTCTTGAAAAGATCGGCCCCGAAGACCTCAGAAAGGCCCATGCCTGCGTCCGCGAATGGGCTAAAATGGGCAACCCTGTTCCGGTTTATTTCACGATCTCAGAGCTGCAGAATGCTGCCGATGTGTTTCCTATCGAATTTCACCAGATGAGTGTCGCACGAAAGGTCCTGTTTGGCCCGGACGTGCTGGCCGATCTCGATATCTCGGATAAATTCCTACGTCTGCAAGCCGAATATGAACTTCGAAGCAAACTTATCCAATTGCGGCGTCAATACATACCCGCATCGATGTCAGTCGAGGGACTAAAACGGCTGATGGCAGATAGCCTGTCCAGCTTTGCGGCTTTGTTTCGCGCCGTACTAATAGTCAACGGCCTTGAGCCGCCGGCCACGAAACGAGAGATTGTCGCGTTGACCGCTCAGAAATTGGATATCGACGGAATGCCGTTTGAAAAAATATTCAATATCCGTGAGAATAACTTCACCGCGAATTTGGATGAAACAAGCGCGAATGCGCTATTTGGCGAGTATATGGAGCAGATCGGAAAGGTCATCGACGCCGTCGATGCGGTGGGAAAATCGTAGCAAACAACGTCCGGCAAGAGACGACTCCGGTATGGAAGTCTTATCCCCTTATATAGGAGAACAAAAATGAAAAGAGCAATTTTATTAACAATCGTAATGATCGCGGCATTTAGCCTCAGCGGCTGCAGCTATAACGACCTGACAGCTAAGCAGCAGCAAATTAAGGGCAAATGGGCCAATGTTGAAAGCGCGATGCAGCGGCGGGCTGATCTGATCCCAAATCTTATCGAAACTGCTAAGATGACAGCGATCAACGAACAAGAAGTTTTCGGCCAGATAGCTGACGCTCGCTCCCGGCTGCTCGAAGCGTCAAAAGCGGCCCCGGCGGGTGCCGACGGGGACAAATCTCCCGAACAAAAGCAAGCCATTATCGAAGCTAACAACTCTTTCGGAGGTACGATCGGTAGGTTATTGAGCCTTCAGGAACAGTATCCGCAGCTTCGCTCCAGCGAGGCTTTTATGAAAGTTCAGGATGAACTGTCCGGAACGGAGAATCGCATCAACACCGCGAGGATCGATTTTAATGACGTAGTGACCGCCTATAACACGACACGAAATTCGTTCCCGGCCGTTATTACGGCAGGTTTGCTCGGATTTAAGGAAGAACCTTATTTTCAGGCCGAACCCGGTGCCAAAACAGCACCCAGTGTTGGCGATGCAAATTCGATCAGGAAGCCCGTTGCTCCCCCGAATTAAAACCCTCTGGAATTGCACATAGAACAATGATCACAAGGCTTGCTCGGTTCGTACGTGCAGGCCTTTTCCTTTGACCCGCGTTCGAAGAGGGTGTCGGCGATAGCCTCGGCTATGGCGAAATGGTCTTGTGAAGGGTGGGACGACAAAGGCTGGCCGGCGGAAAACCGATCCTGCCGCCCGGCCGCTGTTTCAAGTTTTTGTAATCGATGATTCAACTTCTCTATGCTGGCAAATAATGCAGCAATATCAGGATTAGCCTGAGCCTCGAGGATCTTTGCGATATTTTCGGCGAGACTTCCTGCCGTATCAATTTTCATGGCTATTTAGTTTTATCACGATCTTTTCATAAACATCTTTAGGAAATATCTTTACCATTAGGTCTGGTTCAGCCTGAATGCGTTTCCTGTCGTAATACTGAATTATGTCAAAGTGGTCTTTATTTACCGCCGCTATTCTTGCTGCGGCCTCCTCAATGATCCTTCCCTTAGCGTTTCGTTTTTCGATCCAACAGTAAAACTTTGGGAGACCAACTCCTGACTGCGTCGGAAGGTCCCTTAATAATTCAACTTTAACGGTAATGTCCTTATCACCGGTATCAGTGACGTACTTTAAAAAATCGCGTTGCAGGATCGTATTGAAATCCTTGCTGTCGGGGACGTTCGCGTCAATGTGGGACTGGGCTGCGGCGGCCAATGGATCCCTGGCCTGAGCCGTAGCCATTGCCGCAAAAGCAGTAGATATCAAAAGCAGCGTCCAAAACGGGAGAAATCTCATAAGCGAATCACTTCCTCTTAGCTGACATCGTCCAAAAGATCAACGTAATCAACAACCCCGACGATCGCAGAATCAATAGCCGCACCCGGCTTTCCCGTAGAAGCTGTCGAGGCCGACCATCCTTCTTGTGCGATAAGGACGATATCGCCTTCGCCGGCGTTGACTGAATCGAGAGCTACGCACGTATAATCCATGTCCTCACCGTTTGGCATTATCTGCCGGCAAAGCATGATGCGCGCTCCCTCGTAACGCTGGTTCTTTTGCGTTGCGACTACATTTCCGATGACTCTTGCTAACAACATATAACGCTTGTGCCGAGTTCGTAATGATCATCCCTGGAAAACATGGGCGTCAGAATCGATTATTCCAACGATAGTGCAGTCGGTAGGTGTTTCGTCACGTTTGAACGGGAATGAAGCCTCTTTGCCGCGGCACCAGAAGACAAGTTCACCCTCGCCGGCCCCGACGGCATCCAAAGCGATCGTTGGTTTGCCTTTGGGTTTGAGATCCGCATCCAGCGTTTGGACGAGCAAAAACTTTCGCCCTTGGAGCGAGCCGTTCTTAACTGTGGAAACTACGGTGCCGATAACGCGTGCGATCTGCATACAGCAATAATTCTCTGATGTTTAACTAATTCGGGTTTTTCAGGTCGGCTAATACCGATCTAATATGATCTGCGTTCGGCGCCTTTGGTGCCAATTCAAGATATTTCTTTAATTCCGCAATAGCGTCCGATTTCCGATCTTCCCGAATATATATTTGTCCGAGGTAAAGATGCCCCAATGCAAGACTCTCACCGCCCTTGCCGGAAACAGCTTTTTTCAGCTCTTGTTCAGCATCCGGATTCTCTAAATAATAGAGTGTAATACCAAGATTCATATGAACCTCAGGCAGATCGTCTTTCTGTTTGATCACATCACGAAAAACAGCCTCGGCCACTTCGTAATTCTTCTTTTCAAACATCGCCTTTCCGTAACCGTATTTGGCCTCGAGATAGTCCGGCTTGATGGAGATCGCCTTTACAAATGCCTCTACGGCCTTGTCAAGGTCGTTCAATTTCAGAAGCGCGGCGCCTTTTTCGTAATAGGCCGCGGCGAAATTCGGATACCCGCTAATGGCCTCATCAAGGAGCGGAATGGCGCTCTTTTGCATCGCCCTTGGTTAAATACTCGAGTGCCTTCTCGTACTTGGAGGCCGCCGCCTTTGGCACATCGGCAAGTTTTGGGTTCGCCGCTTTTGTTTCCCGCTTTGGTTGGCCCGGCAATCTCAAAAAGAACTGCGCCGGAAATGATTGCCCCGAGATCGTCCCTTCTGCGATGGTTATGAATTCAGTTTCGGTCTTATAGCCTTTCTCCCGGACGGTCACAGTAAAGTTACCGGACGATAAACCAGAAACAACATACGCTCCGTCGAGGTCGGTCAAGGCAGTCATATCGGCATCCCCCGCCCCGCTCACGGTCACTCTAACCTCCTTTGCGGGACTGCCGTCAGGCAAGTAGATCTTGCCAACAATTTTATAGGTGCCGCGGCCAGCCGGCCTGTTTCGATCGCCGATGCCCTGGGCGTGGGCCGATACCGTCAAAAAGCTGATCGCCACGAAGCATAAGAAACTAAACCTTAGTTGCCATTTGTTTTTCATTTCGCATACCTTCTTAACTAATTCAGGTGAAATCTATCTCATCGATCACGCCGATAATGGCCGAATCCACCGGGCAATCCTTATTTCCCTCAGCCAACCTGGCGCTCGAACCGCTGACCACAATTACCTTTTCGTGAAAACCCGCCCCGACGGTGTCAACCGAAACGACATAGCCGCTCTGGTCAGTACCGTCGAGGTTGATCGGTTTGACTATGAGCAGCTTTTTTCCATGGAGCCGTTCGTCTTTTTGGGTGGACACGACCGTGCCCATAATGCGTGCGATGATCATGATCGGTAACCGGCGGCCAGGTGTCAGCGTTCAAAGAGGAGAGCGGTCTTTTATCAACAACCGACCACCAGACACTTACAACTATCCCTTTTTAACTACAGGCAAAGTCTCGTCTACGCTGGAATGCGGACGCGGAATTACATGAACGCTTACGAGTTCGCCTACACGGCGGGCTGCAGCGGCTCCGGCGTCGGTTGCGGCCTTTACAGCGGCTACGTCACCGCGAACGATGGCCGTTACAAACCCTGCACCTATTTTTTCATAACCGATAAGCTGCACGTTAGCAGCTTTTACCATCGCGTCGGCTGCCTCGATCGTTGCGACAAGGCCTTTAGTTTCAACCATTCCTAATGCTTCTTGCATTTAGTTTTGCTCCTGGATCGTGTATACGAATTGCTATAGTTTTGTTAGTTTAACTTAATTTGGCCGCCTGGCTCAAAAGTTCGATCAATTCCTCGCGAGTAAATGAGATCTTAGCCCCGTTGCTGCCTGTTGAAGCAGGATAGCTCACATCCAGATCACAAGCAATATTGGCTTCGTGCAAATACCCGCAGGCTTGGCAGCGGGCGTTCTCCTTAAGATATCCGGCCTTTTCCCTGATCTTGATCAGCTTTTCGATAGCATCCTGCGGAAGGTCATTTGCACCGCCAAGGGCTTTTGCCAGGATCGCGATCCTGGCAGTATGTTCAAGCGTCTCGAGCCGGTCGAAAGCCTGCCAAAGATCGTCGCCATACGCAACCGCCCCGTGATTGGCCATAAGCAGTGCATTGTGATGGGTCACGTACGGCTTCATTGCCTCGGTAAGTTCGTTTGTCGATGGCGTCCCGTAATCGGTCAGCGGAACGCAGCCGAGCGTTAATATCACCTCTGACAAGATCGGTTTATCGATGGCAAGACCGGCGACGGCAAAAGCGGTTCCGTGCGGCGGATGAGCATGACAAACTGCCTTAACATCTGGCCGCATTTTATAGATCAGCAGGTGCATCGCGAGTTCGGATGAAGCCCGTTTGTCGGCCAGCGGTTTGCCGTCCATATCTGTTAAAGCCAGGTCGTCTTCGGTCATTCGCCCTTTGCAGGTCATCGTCGGCGTAGCAAGCACCGTATTCGCATCCAGCCTAATACTGACGTTGCCGTCCGATGACACAACATAGCTGCGCTGATACAGCAGTTTGCCGACCTCAACTATCAGTTTTCGGGCTTTTGACTCGTCCATATAAATCAGCGAGACCACAGATTAACATATCCAATTATGGACCTGTTAACCTGTGGCCTGAACTTATCTGGAAATTACCCGCGGGCTTTTGGCGCAACCTTTGGCGGCGGCGGAAGGCAATGCCTGCCGGAATGGGGAACCATGAAATCTTCAGTCTCAAAATTCAGGTCACCATTAATATCCTTAACGCCCTTAAGTCTGAGATTTTCTTCACGCAATTCTTCGTTTTCCATCCGCAGCTGCTGCATTTCCTGAAAATGCCTCATTCGCCTTTCCTTGAAACCAAACCTGGACCCACCCGGACTTACGAAAAAACTCGCGATAAAAATTCCAAACGCAAACGTTGCCAGAAACGGCAGCATTCTCTTCAACAACCCCTTATTACCCATTTCTTATACCTCTTTTGACTATTAGTACTACTTACGGCGGCTTTTAGCCTTTGGTTTCAAACCAACCGGACCCTTTGGCGGCGGTTGAGCTAGGAAATACGCTAGACTTTCAAGCGACGTTGTCAGATCGATCGATTTTAACTTAACGTCTGACGTTGCTTTCAAGGCAACCGGTGCAAAATTTAAGATCGCTTTTATCCCTGCCTTCAGGACCAATTGCAATATTCCCGGTGCAACAGATGCCGGAACCGCGATCACCGCAACTTCTATCTTATCCCTTTTGGCAGTTACCGCAAAGTTTTTCACGTCGAGTACCTCGACATTGCGAATTTTTTTTCCGATCTTTTTATTATCGCTGTCAAAAAGCGCCGCTACTGTAAAATTCGCCTTTTGAAATCCGTAATAATCCGCAAGGGCAGTTCCGAGACGGCCGGCACCGATGATGCCAACGTTGTGTTTCTTATCGAGTCCCAATATTCGGGTCAAATGATCTCGAAGTGAATCTACAGAATAGCCGACGCCGCGGACACCAAACTCACCGAAATACGCGAGATCCTTCCGGATCTGTGCCGAATTCAAATGAAAGCCATCCGAAAGCGACTTTGACGAAACGGTCTTAGCCCCTGTAGCCGCGATCTCATTGAGGCATCGCAGATACACGCTAAGGCGGTTTGTGGTCAATTCTGAGATCTTTTCGTTCTTCACTTTATTAAATAAAACAGAATGTGAAATCGAGTACAAGATGCAGACGCCGAAAGACATGTCGCGCGTTGCCACTTACCTCAAATTACTTTACAATTTGTGTTTCACGTGTGAAACAATGATCGCGTACCTGTCAGGTAAACTTCTTGAGAAACAAGCAAATACGGCTATCGTCGATGTCGGCGGAGTTGGTTATGAGGTGTCGATACCGCTCTCGACATTTTATGAGCTTGGAGATATAGGCTCAGATGTCCAACTCAGGATATATACCTATGTCCGTGAAGACGCGATCCAATTATTCGGTTTCAAAACCCTCCGCGAACGCGAATTATATCTTCGGCTAATATCGGTTCAGGGTATTGGGGCAAAATCGGGCATCACTATGCTTTCCGGCATGAGCGCTGACGAGATAATAATGGCGATCCGTACCGACGATCTTGCGCGGCTCACATCGATTCCCGGCGTTGGCCGAAAAACGGCCGAGCGGCTTGTTATAGAGCTTCGTGACAAGGTCGGTGAGCTGACCTTTGATGGTACGTCTCCACTGGATCCGGCCGCGAGAACGCCGATACCGGCCGACGCGGTATTCGAGGACGCCCTCTCCGCTCTTATCAATCTGGGTTATCAACGAGGCTCAGCGGAAAAGGCTCTTAAGCTTGCCGCCCAGGAAGGGACAGAGGTGACTGTACAAAAACTGCTTCGCCGCGCGCTGCAGGCACTTGCCAAATAATGCTTGAGCTGGCACGACAGATCCGCGGCGACTTTGCAGCACTCGATCGCCGGGCGGTTTTCGCTCTGGCCTACGCTGCGGTCGGCCTGACCTGCATCTCTTTCTTAAAGAACCCCGATTACCTCAAAGCAATATTGTCTGGCACCTCGCTGCGAGATATTGGCGAACAGGCTGCACATCCCGTCGGCGACAATTTGTATACGCTTGAATGGTGGGTGTTTGTCTCGATGACGTTCTATTTTGTAATACCGGCCTTGTTCGTAAAGTTTGTCCAAAAGCGGAACTTGAGTGACATCGGCCTCGCATTCCGGCTCGAAAAAGGGTTTCTCAAGCTCTTGCTGCAATGCATCGCGATCATGCTTCCTCTTGTATATTTAATGTCACTTACGGCCGGATTCGCCGCAAAATATCCCTTCCTGAAGATCTATAACGGCGATCCATATCTTAGTTCGTCCCTGCTGATATGGGAGCTGATCTATTTTGTCCAGTTCTTTGGGTTGGAATTCTTTTTCCGCGGATTTTTGGTCCACAGCTTAAAGCCGTCATTAGGCGCTTACTCGATCTTTGCAATGACCGTCCCATACACAATGATCCACTTTCAAAAACCGATGCCCGAAGCTTTCGCGGCCATTTTCGCGGGAATATTTCTGGGCTGGCTAAGCTATAAGAACGGTAATATCTGGATGGGCCTGATCCTACATTGCACGGTTGCGTTCTCAATGGATACTTTGGCTTTGTTTCATAAGGGGCTATTATTTTAGTGTGGTTCACATAGCTTTTTCTTTTCGACCTCAGGAGGCTTCGCGGGGCTTCACACTATGCATGAGAATCAGTTAGCAACAGTTATCGTAGACTGTGCATTTAAAGTTCACGTGACTCTCGGCCCTGGGCTTCTGGAAACCGTATATCGGGCCGCATTGGCCTATGAATTGGAAAAACGAGGATATGTTGTAGCCATCGAACGCGGTATACCGGCAGTATATGAAGAGGTGAGGCTTGACCTTGGATTTCGAGCTGACATTATTGTAGAAAACAAAGTAATCATTGAATGCAAATCCATAGAGGCTCTCGCTCCGGTACATGGAAAGATCTTGCTCACCTATGTTAGATTGGCGGATATGAGGCTTGGACTTCTGATAAATTTCAATGTGCCGCTGATAAAAGAAGGGATTAGGCGGGTCGTAAAACGATTTGAATGAGTAAAGTTGTCATTGACAAGTTGGTGTCTTTGAACTCGATCCCCTCCGTCTTACTTTGCGTTCTTAGCGACTTGGCGTGAGATAAGATTGTTTCACGCAAAGCCGCTAAGAACGCAAAGCAGGAAAAGTAAGACTAGGCCTTTCTATTTTCGATTCTATGCAGAGTGCTGAAGCGATAAACATCAGAAACGACGGAACGACAGACGACGAGAGTCAGTTTGACGCTTCGCTGCGTCCGACGCAGCTTTCTGAGTATATCGGCCAGGCCAAGGTCAAAGAGAACCTCCGGGTTTTTATGAAGGCCGCTCTAAAACGCCGTGAGGCCCTCGACCATATCCTGCTTACCGGACCGCCGGGTGTTGGAAAAACCACGCTTTCGAACATTGTCGCCAATGAGATGGGTGCTTCGCTCAAATCGACCGCCGGACCGATCATTGAAAAAGCCGGCGATCTGGCTGCGATCCTTACAAATCTCGAGGAGGGCGACGTGCTCTTTATCGATGAGATACATCGACTAAACCCGGCCATCGAAGAGATCCTCTACCCGGCGATGGAAGATTACAATATCGACATCATGATCGGCCAGGGAGCCGCTGCCCGCTCTATAAAGCTCGAGCTTCCAAAATTCACGCTCGTTGGGGCAACCACCCGGCCCGGGATGATCACGGCACCGCTTCGCGGAAGATTTGGCATTATTTTTCATTTGGATTTTTACGCCGTCGACGATTTGCAGACCATCTGCGAGCGGTCGGCAAATATCCTGAATGTCGGGATCGAGGAGCGGGGGTCGCACGAGATCGCAAAACGCGGACGAGGTACGCCGCGCATCGTGAACCGACTGCTCAGGCGCGTCCGCGATTTTGCAGAAGTTGATTACGACGGCCGTGTGACCCAGGACATCGCCTGCGACGCTCTCGACCGGATGGAAGTCGATAGCTACGGCCTCGACGAACGCGATTCAAAATTGCTTAAAACCATTATTGAGAAATTCGACGGCGGCCCTGTCGGCCTTGGAACCATCTCAGCCGCCATCCACGAAGAAAAAGATTCGATCGAGGAGATCATCGAACCCTATCTGCTCCAGATCGGCTTTCTTAATCGAACGCCCAGAGGCCGCATGGCCACCCGCCGGGCATATGAACATTTCGGGCTTGAATCTCTAATGCACGCCGGCGACCAGCCTTCTTTACTGAGCTAAGCAAAAATGTCCGCTACTAGCAACTGAAGATGTCCGGTTTTGCTAGCTCTACTGCCTGTATCCAGCTGATCTTCTTTGCATATGTTTTTACTATCACCTCTTCTCTCTTCATTGCTCGATCCCATACGGCTCCCGAGTAAAGTGTCATAACAGTTAATCAACTCTCCTGCTACCATCTTCTACTCCTTGCCCTTAAAGCGGACATATCATTTGCTACTACAACCCGACATATAATGTGCTAGCTACAATGAGAAAAAAAAGTCTTGTACAATCCACAATTGAGTAGTATAGTCGCTCTATGTTATGGGCCGTTAGGCCTATATTTCAATAAACTAGGCCTTGTGCCAATGCTGGTCAGTCGTAATCGTTTCAACGATGTAGAAGTGCGTTTATTGATTTTCCCAACATGCTCCCCGACGAGACCAAATCAGAGGATTATGAGAGACGGCGCATTCTAAGAATGCCGCTGCTTCTAACCGCGCGCGTTGAAGTTCAAGTCGACAAAAATGTGAGTTGGGACGAGACGATCCCGCTTCAGGATGTGTCTGCTTTCGGAGCCGGATTTACCCTTCATCGGCCCTTAAAACGAGGTCGATTAGTACTGATGACAATGGCGATGCCTAAGCAGCTTAGGTGTTTTGATTTCTCCGAAACTCAATACCGGATCTGGGCAACCGTGCGACGTTGTATCGCAAAACCGGAAACTGAAGAATATTCGGTGGGCGTAGCGTTTATTGGCAAGCTCCCGCCCGATGGCTATTTACAGAATCCTTCACTGTGTTACGACATTTCTTATAACAATACCAAAGGAGATGAAATGTGGCAGTTGATTCCGGCGGACCTCCTTTCCAAGGAAAGCCAAATGCCGAAGGATGATCGCAAACATACGCGTTTGACCATCGCTGAACCACTCATCCTTGAAAGAGTTGACGATGATGGTAGTACTTTCGACGCGGAATATACCGTAACCGAAAATATCAGTTTGGGTGGCGCGGCCGTTTTAACGACCTTGAACCTGGAACCTGGAACCTTTCTTAGGGTGACCAATGAGGAACGAGAGATCACGATCTTATCTGTCGTCCGCGGCTCTAGGATAGGTGAAAACGGCGTTACCCGCTTGCATCTTGAATTCGTTGATCGGAACTTTCCTCTGGAAGGGATCGATTATTCGTCCACTCGTTAAACCTCACCTTCTCAATAGGAACCTATGAAACGAAGAACAAAAATAAAGAAAACAAAAGTACTAGCTGAAGATCCCAATTCTCTCAGTTCTAATGAGATGTCCGAAGAGCCGGATACACCTAGTTCAAAGGAAATCACGGAAGCGCGAATTGTTTCCAGAATTTCTATCGACTTGCCAACCGTGGTTCAGATCAAGGAAAGCGAAAAAGAGACGTGGCGGGGAATGACAGATATAATGACGATCTCCCGAAATGGTGCCGGGTTCACATTACCGCGTCCTTGTGCGATCGGACGCATCGTGCGCCTGGTTCTCCCCATGCCCCTCGAACTTAGGGCGTACGATGTGTCCGAAGAGCTTTATCCCATCATGGCCGTCGTTCAAAACTGCAATAAAATATCAGATGACAGTGAGGGTCTTTATCATGTGGGGGTTGCATTGATCGGTAAGAAGGTACCTGAAAGTTATTTGGAAAATCCTCTACAAACTTACAGGATAAATGGGATGTCCGAAGACGGTCTTTGGACCGTGCTCGAAGCCCAAACACCTCATAAGGAGCGGAAACATACCAGATATTGGGCCCAACTCGACGTTAGGCTAACGCTATTAGATAAGGATACGAGGCAGGTCACGAAAGAAACAACAACAACCAGAAACGTTGGATTTAAGGGTGCATCGGTTGCCTCTTCCCTCGATGCTAAAGTGGGTGACACTGTCAAATTCGCCTGCAAAGGACTGAATTTCTACGCCATGGCCGTGGTTCGAAATCGTCGGAAACTGGTTGATCAAAAACCGACACTACACCTGGAGTTTATTGAATGCACATTTCCGGTCGAAAAGTTGACTCACTTTCAACCACCTGAACCGACTAAAACGGCGGAACCTATGTTAGATGAGCAGGAGTCGGCTAGATCGTTGCTTGCCAACTATCTTGAAGAGTTCGAAGTTGAGCGATTCTGAACTTACGCAAAAGGCGATTTCATAATTCGCTACCGGCCGCGTTTATAGTCGTTTCGGTTTAGAATCTTTGATGCATGCCGGCGACCAGCCCTCTTTATTGATCTATAAAGGGCCTCGCCTTTGGGCGAAGCCCTCATGATAATTACGGCCCGTCGGCCAATCTACTCCTCGCCTTCTTCCGCCCCTTCTTCGTCTTCACGCGGCAACAGCGAAGCACTCGTGACCAGATCGTCGTCGCCCGTTTTTATCAGCGTGACCCCCTGGGCACTGCGGCCGGTTTCGCGGATCTTGTCGACGCCCAGGCGAATAAGTTTTGCCTGCTGCGTAATGATCATGATCTCGCTGTCGTCTTCGATCGGGAAAGAAGCCACGACCTTGCCGGTTTTTTCGGTTGTTTTCATATTGATAACGCCGATACCGCCACGTTTCGTCAGACGATAGTTATCGACCTGCGTCTGCTTACCAAATCCTTGTTCCGAAACCGTAAGGATCTTTTCAATACCCTCATTCGAGACAGAACAAACTGAAACAACAAAATCGTCCTTACGGAGATTTACTCCGCGAACGCCGCGTGTGGCACGTCCCATCGGCCTCACGTCGCTCTCCTTGAACTTAACGGCCATACCGTCGTGAGTAGCTATGAATATCTGCCGTTTCCCGTCAGTGCGAATAATGTCAAGCAGTTCGTCGCCCTCGTCAATGTTAATAGCGTTGATGCCGGTTACACGGATGTTTTGGTAATCAGCGAGCGACGATTTTTTTATCACGCCGTTCCTCGTCACCATGGTCAGATATATCTCTTCAGTAAAATCCCGGACCGCCATTACGGCAACAAGCTTTCGCTCACTCGAAAGCTGAACGAGGTTTACCACAGCCTTACCGCGTGCCGACGGATCGGCCTCAGGTATCTCGTGGACCTTTATCTTAAAGACCTGCCCGTCGTCGGTAAAGATCATCAGATAAGCGTGTGTAGAGGCAACAAATAGATGTTCGACAAAATCCTCGTTCTTCGCTTTAGCACCCAAATCGGCCTTTGCCGCCGCGTCCCTGTTTGGAATAAGTCGCGATCGGGGTACGTTTGATATATCCGGCGTTGGTTACTGTTATCGCGACGT
The DNA here is from genome assembly GCA_963834975.1 of Blastocatellia bacterium. Lineage (GTDB taxonomy): Bacteria > Acidobacteriota > Blastocatellia > Pyrinomonadales > Pyrinomonadaceae > OLB17. The sequence continues at coordinate 491,748 of CAWIDZ010000002.1, read as the reverse complement.
CCTCGTCCGGGATGAGGTCCTCTATGTTAAATTCAGAGTCGGCGTCAACGATCACTGTCCGGCGTTTGTCACCGAACTGTCGTTTCACCTCAGTAAGCTCTTCGGTAATTACCTGCCGCAGAACGCTTTCGTTCTGAAGAATATTCTCAAGCTCAGCGATATGCTTGATGATCTCGGCATACTCATCGAGGATTTTTTGGCGTTCAAGCGCCGACAGTCTGCGCAACTGCAGATCGAGAATGGCCTGAGCCTGAATGTCAGAAAACTCTAGTGCTCCGATGACCTTGTTCAGTTCCTTTACGAACTGTTCCTTGGTCTTGTCGCCTGTTACACCACGCCATGCCGCGATCTCGCTAGCCGTTGAAAGATTTGCTGTCAGCCATTGCTTAGCTTCGTCGACCGACCGCGAGTTACGTATGAGCGGGATGATGTAATCCAAGGCGTCGATAGCCTTGTTGAGGCCTTCTAAAATATGGGCACGGGCCTGAGCCTTTCGCAGATCAAACTCAGTTCGTCTGCGTACAACCTCTCTGCGAAACTCGATGAAAGCCTCGAGCATCTGCTTGAGATCCAGCAGCTTTGGCTGGCCGTCGACGATAGCGATGCTGATAATGCCGAATGAAGACTGCATCGGCGTCAACTTATAAAGTTTGTTCAAAACCACCTGCGGGATCGAATCGCGTTTAAGCTCGATAACGATCCGCATTCCCTCGCGGTTAGATTCGTCGCGGATCTCGGAAATGCCCTCGAGACGCTTTTCGTGAACGAGATCTGCGATCTTTTCGATCAGGCGGGCCTTGTTGACCTGGTAAGGTAATTCCGTGACCACTACAGCATTTCGGGTGCGGTCGCCGCGTCCGATCTCGTCGATGCCTGCGCGGGCACGAACCTGAATAATGCCGCGGCCGGTGCGATAGGCGCGATGGATCTCATCACGGCCGTAAATAAATCCGGCAGTCGGAAAATCAGGGCCCGGGATGTATTTGATCAGATCGTCCACGGTTATCGCCGGGTCTTGGATCAATGCTATTGTTCCGTCGAGGATCTCGGTCAGATTGTGTGGCGGGATCTTCGTCGCCATACCGACCGCGATACCTTCAGAACCGTTTACGAGCAGCAGGGGAACGCGCGTCGGTAAAACTTTTGGCTCGGACAGCGATTCGTCGTAGTTCGGCTGAAAATCGACTGTTTCTTTCTCAATGTCGTCGAGCACCTCGTTGGTGATCTTCGCCATCCGCACCTCGGTATATCGCATCGCGGCCGGATTATCGCCGTCTATCGACCCAAAGTTTCCCTGGCCGTCGACAAGCATGTACCGCATCGAAAAATCCTGGGCCATACGGACGACCGTATCGTAGACCGCCGTGTCGCCGTGCGGGTGATATTTACCGATGGTGTCACCAACAACGCGGGCAGATTTCTTGTATGGCTTGTTATAGGTATTACCAAGTTCGCTCATTGCCCACAGCACGCGGCGGTGTACGGGCTTAAGGCCGTCGCGGACGTCAGGCAGTGCGCGCCCGATGATGACGGACATGGCATAGTCGAGATACGACCGCCGCATCTCGTCTTCGATGTTGATCTGATTGCGTTCTAAGAGTGAATCCATTTTATATATTTAGCAGTGTGGTAAAATTAGGTGTTCCAGTATTAGCCGGGCTTGAATTTGAGGCTTTACAATGCGTTGATTCTGGAAATATACGCGTGTTAGCTGTTTCTATATTTTACAGGCAAAGCGCCTGTTTCGCAACCACTGCGAGTTCCCCTAGCAAGCCGATTTCGCCCGCATTTTAGAAGTCAAATGATACCTGTCGGAACCGACAACGCCCGCTCAATAGAAAGAGCACAAGCCAAGCCTATCGCCGACAAAGAGAGTCGTCGAATTCAGCGCATTTCGCTGCCTTTGCCGGTACGCGTCGAGGTAAGGGTTGATACGACAGTCACGTGGAATGAGATCACGCGTCTTAGCGATGTTTCTGCATTTGGTGCGGGTTTTGAGCTGAAACGACCAGTAAAACGCGGGCGCCTGTTACAGCTAACTATACCGATGCCGCGGCAGCTGAGATCATTTGATTACGGAGAGCCGCAATACAAGATCTGGGGCGTAGTTCGTCGATGTATCTCGGTCGGCAAGACCATGCAGACGCCTTTGTACTCGATCGGGGTTGCATTTACCGGTAAAGCTCCGCCGAATGACTACTTCGAACATCCGTCAATGCTTTACGATGTTGTACACCGAGAAGGCGATGGCGGCGGATTTTGGCATTTGGAACCCGCTGATCTAATGGTGGACGAGAGCGCCTTGCCTACGGACCTACGCAAACAGACCCGCTTTCACATTCCTGAGGCACTTATCTTACAAAAAGTTGACGAGGCCGGGAATACCCTTGAGGCCGAGGTAACAGTCACCGAGAATATCAGCGTCGGCGGAGCTGCCGTATTTACTTCACTTACGGTCGAAGTCGGTGCCTTTCTGCGTGTAACAAGCGAGAGATTTGATGTTACGATCCTCTCTATTGTGAGGAAAAGGCGTATCGGCGACGATGGCATTCCGCGCCTGCATCTTGAATTTGTAGACCGTCTTTTTCCACTCGAAGGTATCGAATAGCTTTGAGTTTCGGATAAATAGTAGTTAATCTGACGCGGGGTGGACCATCTGCCCCGCTTTTTATTGTGACAGGCCGGCATACCTCAAAATACCCGTCTCAACTGGTTGTAGATCTCTTACGGCTGATCGGCTACGTTATCAGTAAAGTGTTCTGGTTCATCCGCTACCACGGTAAAGCGAACATACCTGACGCGTCTGTACCCAGCTTTTTGATCGCCGCCAACCATCAAACCTACGTCGACCCCGTTTGGATATGCCTTCCTATGCGGCGGCGGTTCGCCTTTATGGCGTACGACAAGATCTTTGACCGCCGGTTTCTAGGCCCTTTTGTAACATACTTGGGAGCCTTTCCTGTCTCGATGGACGTCGGTGGAACCCTGAAAGCCATTAAGAGAGCTTTGCAGGCGCTGCGTGATGGAGCGGCATTGACGGTATTTCCCGAAGGTGCCCGGGAATTCGCTGAGGGCGAGATGTTTCCGTTTAAGACAGGTGCGGTCAGGATCGCCCTTCAAGCCGGTGTTCCTATCTTGCCCGTTACGATCAGCGGCGGAAACCGGATCTGGCCGCGGGGTCAAAAATACCCAAATCTTTTCAGGCGGGTCGAGATAACCTATCACCCGATCATGTACCTTACTGACGACACAGATCGCGCGTCACATCGCGACCTCGATATCTGGACAGCGAAATTGGAGCAAACGATCTCGGGCGGGGATAAGCGAATGGATGATCAAGGTTGATCGGGCGGCGGGGCCGGCGTCATGGTTCGGGCCTTCTTAATCGCCTTTCTTAATTTCTCACGCTCGGCAGGTGTCATCTTAGCTGGATCGAAACCAGGTGCAAACTTTTCTAATTCGTCCAACGGAATAGGGGGCACGTTCGGCTGTCGCCCCCCTCGGTTTACGCGCATAGTGGTGATCTTTCCGTTCTCGTCCCGCTGCGTTATCACTACCCCGCCGGGAGGAATGTCAGGGTCGTCAACCGTATAATCAACGATATTATTATCCCCAGCCTGTACCTTTGGCTTATCAGGCGCGGCGGGTTTGTTGTCCCGCGTAGTCTCGGCCGTTTTGCCTGTGCTGGCCGTTTGCCGGGAGCTTTCCGTTGAAACGGTTTCAGGATCGGCAGCAGGCCCGGGAGCTTCGGCCTGAACATTAGCCACATTGGCCGGCTCCATCTGCGTCGTGTCGGATGGCGGTGTCACGGCTTCTTTCTCTCCGGCATCAACCTGCATTCCAAATGCAGAAGGCTTTAGGTAATAGAGGCTGCCGGCGATCGCACCACCGAACAGGAGCATGAGTAAGGCCCCTGCTGCCATACTAACGCCCCGACGCGGACGCCCACCGGCTCGCGTGCTGCCATCCATCGCGAATGTTGCCTTCAGATCACCTTTCTTACCTTTCACAACGGTCTCGTCTGACGAATATTCAGGCATGACCTCAGTCTTAATGTCAGTGGGTATGACCCCATCCGCACGGGTATGCTCGGGCATGAGCCTGGTCGGTGCCGAAAAAACACGCGGATCGTTCCCTGAGGGCCTGGCCGCTGCCGCCTCAGCCAAAGATGCGAAATCCTCGCTTCGGCCAAGCATTTCTTTCATTTCGGCTGCCGAAGATGGACGCTGATTGGCATTGAGGTCCAGCGCCTTTTGCAGCACTCCGGCAACACCTGCCGGTATTTCCGCGTTCACCAAATTCGCCGGCATCAGCGGATCGCCCTGGTTGCTGAGAACGCTCATCGCCCGCGTCAGTGCGTCATCAGGAGCCCTGTTCGTCAGCAAATGATAGAGCGTTGCGGCAAGCGAATAAAGATCGCTCCGCGGGTCGGTACCGGTTCCCTGTATCTGTTCGAGCGACGCATAATTGCGTGAATAACCAAAAATGCTCTTTGCAGCCGTATTATGTGCCGCGTCGGTCGGATTACCTTTTGCCAGGCCGAAATCAAGAAGGACGATCTGCCCATCGCGAATTTATCTTTAGATTTTGCGGCTTGATATCGCGATGGATGACCGGGTTCTCCTGATTGTGAAGATAATCCAGCGCATCCAGGAGTTGATCGGCCCAGGCCAAAACGGTCTCAACCGGAAATGCCTTTTTGTCACGCTCGAGAATAAAATGCAGGTCCTCGCCCTGGATAAACTCCATCACGAGAAATTGGCCGTCATCCTCCTCAAAATGATCGCTGACACGCGGCAGTGCCGTGTGTTTCAGGCTGTTAAGCAGACCGGGCTTCGCGTTCAATGGCTTTGCGAAAGTTTTCGTCCATGCAAAGCGTCTCTTTTATCGCGACAGTGCTATTAAAACGCTCGTCCGTCGCGACATAGACCGCACCCATCCCGCCCTGACCGATCTGCTTATCGATCCGGTATCGCTGCTGTAAAAATTTGCCCTGTTCGATCATTAATTAAGAACCCTCGTCCGCGCTTCCGAATATTTTACTATAAAACAGCCACGCCGCTTAACGAGAATAAAGCCCCCGGCCTAACCCCGCAGCCCAACAATGTAATTAATACGAAAGCCCCGCAGATATGTTCTTTTCTCTCTTCACTCGTCACTCGTCACTCTTCACTCTTCACTCTTCACGCTTCATTCGTCACTTTTCCCCTTTTCCACTTTCAAAGTGTTAAACACCACCCCTGATCTATCGCCGGTAGAACGGTTTTATCCGTAATAAAACCCCTAGAATACCGATAGAAAGACTTCCAAGAGGAGAAAGCCTCTATATTTCTATTTTAGTCGCTAAAATAGAAATAAAATGATTTTATTAGAAATATAAAGACTTTCTACAGCAGAAAGTCTTTATATCGGAAATAAAACCGCTCTACCGGCAATAAAACCGCTCTACCGGCAATAAAATGGCTCTACCGGTAATAAAATCGTTTCCAAAACGCCGAAACCCAGTAAACACCGCAATTCGCGTTTTACAACCGCCCCGATCACCATCCCCGAAAAGTGTTAAACACTTAGTCGTTTTTTTGCCCGCGAATAGCGATCTTGTCCCCGTAAGGGACAGATGTAATAGTGTAGGGAGCATCCCGACGATCATGCTCGAGACCAAAATTGCGTCCCTGTAAGGGACGAAAGATAGTATGGAACAAACTCTTTAATTGAGCGGCTTTAACCAAAGATGCGATCAGGAATTCGATGAGCGGCTTATTTGGGACTAACTCTCTCCTTCGTCCCTTACAGGGACGGCAGCGATGTTGGCACCGTAGTCGCCGGGTTTCCACCCGACGCTATTACATTCGTCCCTTACAGGGACCCGCTAAAGAATATCGCACAAATTGCAGGCCTGGCATCAATTTTACCATCATGCATCGCGGCGTTTTCGACGGTTAATACCTGTCAATAAACAGATACCAATTCTCCTTTATTGGTCGGTACGCGATGCGGCCATTGATGCCAACATCTTTCAAGCTCCGGTGGGAATACTCGTCCAGCGAGCTAATTGCCTTCTCGGGTGGTTCGGATAGGTATGCATAGCCTTTTGATGAACCGCTGGGCACGATGCCTTGGTTGTTTGCGAACATGAACACAATGTCACCCCCATCGCAACTTAGACCATTATCGAGGTCCACGGCTGCAAACAGTTTCTTGTAAGCATCCCATCGCGCGCGGCTGATACCCCAATCCGACTCGGGTCTTGGCCAACGAACACTGTTGTTTGTCCAGAGAAAATCATTAGCGATGCGTGACATGTCGGGATCTTCGCGGCACATATTAACAAGCTGGTCGAATTCCGCTTCGTGAGCTTCGAAATTGGCGATCATTTCGTTGTCTGGTGGATGCGCCCGGTCGTAAAGGAAACACCCTTGGATCAGCAGTATGCTAAGCAATACAGCAAAGGTTCGCATTAGCGAATTGTAGCGCAAATAGCGGGAAGATAGGGGTCAGAAGATCAGTGGCAGAAGATTGGGTTCAATAGACAATTGGGGTCTGACATATAATTCTGCAATTCTCGACCTAAATCAAGAAAATTGCAAGATCGCAAATTTGACCCACGATTTTCTCATTTTGCCCGTTAATCGATGGCGATCGCCTTATACAGGCGGTGCGATATTGAAAGCAGATCTAAATATTCAAGAAAAAAGAGGCGGGCATGTTTTTATTGTCAAACTCTAATCCTAAACCCGAGCACCTTTGACGGTGTGGGAGACCGTAGCGCGCTTGGCTTGAAGCGTAACTTCACAGATGACCCCGAACTTTTTCACATCCGATGATCTTGATGGTTGCGTCTCAAGTGATAATCTATTCACCGCAATAATCAGAGCGGGTTTCATCCAGTTTGCCTGTATAGAGAACTTTTTGGTCTAGCAGTTTGTGCAGCGAGATCAGGGGTCGAAAGACGGTGCGGACATGGCCTTTTGGAAAATCCACCCATTTTAAAGTGCAATCCTGGTCCGAGTTTTTACTAACAATTCCGGCGAATATAGCCACATACGCCGCAAAGGCCAGGATCGTTGCGGCCGCTGCCGTATGGATAAGCTCGCTACGGGTGTCTAAGATCTGCATGTCCAACTCCTTTAAAGTCCACTTTTTACCGATCCCCATGCGTTTCACGAAAGTGGCCTCTGACACGTCTCAGCAAAGTGTTTCTGCGATTTCAGCGCGGAGACAGGGTCTTTCATAAACTACCGGTAATATTAGGCGGTTCTTCCGACAGATTCGACGTCCATACCAACAGTTAACCACTGGGGATATCCACACCCGGCCGCCGGCCATTTTCGAATAGTCGGGAATGTGCTGATTAGGTTTCAGGCAGCAAGGCTTACCTTGCACGAATAGATGATGGCGATCGCTTTTATAGTGGCGGTGCGATATTTGAAAGCAGATCTAACTATTTAAGAAAAAGGAGGCGGGCATGTTTTATTGTCAAAAAACTCGAATCCTAAAGCTCAAAAAACACCTTTGACAGAATGGGAGACGGTAGTGCGCTTTGACTTGACACGTACCTTCATAGATGACCCCTAATTCTTACTTTAGTATCTATGCGTATGTCAGCTATACGTAACGATCGATCAAATAATTCGAGACAAATAAAAATAGCGAAAAAATGACGGTCAATAGGGCTCAGCGGGAGAAGCTCAGCGGCTTTCGCCCGGGTTTGGTTGGAAATCGTTTAAGAAATGGGTAAAGAATAGGAAGCACCACAAGCATCTGGAGCGACGGCACATAGTTCGAAGAGATGCCAAGAACATAGTGGAAAATTATTAGCGTAACTATAATGCCAAGCACAATAGCCAAAAAAATTCCAATAAATAGACCAATCCATGGTTTAGGTTGAGTCGACTGTTCCATGACATGAATTCTAGCATGGATGATTGAGCGTTCTATGATCCCGGCCGTGAGCGTTCTTTATATGACCGCGTTCTTAGTTGACCGATAAGATTTATGCAGTGATGGTTGCGGAGACCGCCGCCTTGAAAAGGTTTCGGACCGCCAAGTATTTTAAGCACTTCGGCGCGAGTTGTTTTCAATGGAAATATGTTATTCCAACCTTTGGCAAGGCTAGGTGTTGTTAGTACAAGCGTACAGAAAACGCATACGATCCAATTGTGTCTCAAAAAAACCCCCCGTTGCCGTCAAGAATATGACAATCCCGGCGATTGCTGTGTGAGAAAGTCTGTGCCTGACCACACATATGGTAATTTAGAGCTATGGATTCGAAAGCTCCTTGTTTCCGCGTCGTTTCGTCAATTCTATACATTGTCCTTGGATTGCTTCTAACTTGGTCTGGTCTTTACGGCCAGACCCATCTAGATCTTAATGGTAATTTCAACTTCTTGTTGAGCTTCCGGCACCCTGACGCGTTTGTGCTTACGCCGGATCAACGAATAGGGGTTGTCCTCACGGCCGCCACATCTCCGCAGATCGGCGGCGTGTTAACAACTTTTGATGTTGGGACGACCACTAGTTTGGATTCAAAGTTCACCGGCTTTGGGCCGCTGCAGGTTCAGTTGGCAGCTCTTAGTGACGGAGTGAGGGTTGTTGCCGTGACGTCACGCGGCGGTCCGAATACGGTCACCATCTTTGACATGGATACCTCCGGCATACTTACGTTTCGTGCCGAGACCCAGCTGACGTCGTCCGGCTCGGATGAGCGTTCGAACCTCGTGCTGAGCCCGCGCGGACGATCGGGTTTTATCAGGGTCCGAAGTTCCCAAAATGTCAGCGAGCTTGTCTCGTTCAGTCTCGACACGGGCTCCATACTTCAACACATTGCTCTGCCTGTTTCTGATGTACTCGCGGTGCGCGATTTCTCAGATCATTCGCTGCTCGTATCAGGTGCAGGACAGAACCTCTATTTTATTGATGTCACGGATCCTTCAAATATCAGCCTGGCAGGACAGACCGTGCTGCCGCCGACCGGATTCGGTTCGTTTCCAAACGACATGGCCTTTGAGTTCAGCGATGACGGGACCATCGTTTTTGGTGGGGGCGTTGCCGCGAGGTTATCCGCTGTCAATACCAGTTCATTTAAGTTGCTTGGCTCGTTCGGCGAACCGTATCAGACGTATTTGATCGCAGTGAAGGAGACGCTCGGCCAGCGGCGGCTGGCGTTGTATGGCGGCAACGACGATTTCCTTGGTCTCAGTCTTATCGAGGCGACCGATCCGACGGATCTTCACTTGATCAGCCAGCGAGATCTTCATCAGGCATTCTTTGGTAACCGCGACATTGCCTTTGGCCGTGACCCAGACAACATAATCCTCGCTTCAGACCCCATTATAACCGGCGTTTCAGTAGCAACCTATAGGCTCCCGCAATTTGTTCCCTTGCTTTCCACTAAGCTGTTGCCTTACACCTCCTTAGCATTCACGATCAAGGCACTTGGTACCCCTGAGCACATTATCGGAGCGTGGCAATCGGACGATAATCGACTTGGCAGAATTTACAATATTCCTAATAAAACAAATACTTTTGCAAGTTTCGATTTGGACGGGAAAACTGATGTAGGAACATTCGGCGGGGTCAAGACTGGTTGGAAGTGGCTAAGAAGTCTTGACGGTAAGACTGTTGGACCCATCACTTTCGGCGAGGCAGGCGATATACCTCTGCCGGAGGACTATGACGGTGATCGACAGACTGATTTGGCTATATTCAGGCCGTCCGCGGGGATCTGGCAGATCAAGGAATCCGGCACCGGAACTACTCGAACGCTTACGTTCGGCAAAGCCTCGGATATACCGGTTCCGGCAGACTATGACGGCGACGGAAAGGTGGATGTGGCTGTTTTTAGTTCGTCACCGAACCGTTGGCTAATCATAAAAAGTAGCGATGGACAACTCCTCGTTGTAAAGGCTGGCTTTGGCAAGCTCCGCCCGGTTACGGGCGACTTTGACGGTGATGGTAAAGCGGACTTTGCAGCCTTTGGTCATGGGCTGTGGAACATTAGGTTGTCGTCCGGGGGCGGGCGAACTATCTCCTTCGGTAACACTGGCGATATTCCGGTTTCCGGCGATTTTGATAACGACGGAGTGTCAGATATCGGCCTCTATTCTCCGGCAATGGGGCGGTGGCTGATCCAGGAAAGCTTTGGAGGATTTCAGGAAATCGAATTTGGTGACGCTACCGATATTCCCGTCCCTGCCGACTATGATGGAGATGGACGGACAGACATCGCGGTATATAAGAGTGTCGACTCCACTTGGCGGATTATACGAAGTACGGGCACCGGGTTGACCACGGTTCAATTCGGCTCGCCTGGGGATCGGCCCCTAACATTGCGCTACTGAGGTAAGAACGAAGGCAGCTGGGGCCGCGGCGATAAGAATACTGGGGTCTGACTTGTAATTTTGCAATTCTCGACCTAAATCGCAATATTGCAAGTGTGACCCCAAACGCTTCCTCCAAAACACTTTTTTTAAACGATCAATCCGTGCGCATCGAGGAATCGGGCATAATCCGTACGAAGGCGTCCAACGACGACCGTGTACTCAAGTGTAATCGACTTATTCCAAAGTTTAATTCGGATCCAAACTTCTGAAGTGCCTCTTGGCCGAATTGCAGCGATGACATGAGCCGAGTCTTCAAAGCCGCCCTCGGCGTGCATATCGTAGTCGCCGTCACTGCCCACAAAGTACGCCGAGCGGTCTCTCCCGAGCACCGTCGTGGTCACGTAGATATCCTTAAATTGTTCTAAACCATAAAGCCCGATTGCTTCACACATCGCAATCTTCGCTAGGAGACGGCGGAAGTCTCCGTGATGTATTTCCCACGGCAATTCGACCCCGTCAGCTGAATACTTATCGAGTACTCTCTGCAAATGTTTATCCGATGCCCGTTCGACTGGGAAATGAACCTTTGGGATAAATGAACCAGCAACCATGCCAAGCCTGTGCGGGATTTCCGGATATATCTCAGGGGGGCCAAGTTCAGGGAGGACAAACGCCGGTATGGAATCGGAAATTGGCACTTGCTCTTCCGTACGGCTATTACCTCTAACAAAAATGAGAGGAAGGGTTTGTGGCCGACTTCTTTTGCGGCGTGTTGGAAGACCCAATACCGTTCGAATGGCCAGCATGGAATTCCGAAGTATGGATCGTTCGAAACGCGTGGTTATTGCGTTGCACGAAAGACAACTACCTTTCGCTAATATGCGAATCCCTTTTAAGGCAAATGGAATCGCATGTTCGTCCGTAAGGTTCTCGGTTGAACCGCAGTAAATACATTTCCCGACATACGTCGAGCGTCCTTTTCTTAACTGCATAAAAGATGCGGCCCCCCTCACGGATCACGCATTTCGCAAGTGGCTTTTGCAGGCAGGCCGCCTGCGTTCCGACGAAAGGCAAATTCCAAGGCCAGTTTTCGGGGTTAATTTATCCATTTTTCAGTCATGTCGCACCAGATGGCGAGGCCGCGCCATTTGCCGAATTTTTTGTAGTGGCGTTCGATCTTTTTGTCGGGGCATGCTTTGTCTGCATTGTGGTTTTTGTAGAATTGCGAACGAAGCCAGGAATCGAGGGCGAGGCCGTCGTAGCGGCCGACGAGTTTTAAGAGGTTCTCGGCGGCATAATCGCCAACGCCTTTTACCTTTTTCATCTCTTTTTTCAGCTCCGGCAGTCGGTAGATCGGAGGTCAGCCAGCTCTCTGGATCAAGGCTGCCGGAGGCGACCGATTCGGCAAGTTCGGCAAAATATGGCGATCGATATCCGGCACGGATCTCGTCACGGTAAAAGTCCGCCGAAACAGCGGCCATCGCCGCGGCCGTCGGAAATGCCATTTTGCCGCCGCCTGCTGGCGAGCCGAGTTTTTCGACGAGATTTGAGACCATGCTCTTGGTCAAGCTCCACGAGCAGTTTGTCGTACAGATGGTTTTCACAAGGTCCTCGAAAACGGTCGCCGAACGCAGCAGCCGGCCGGCTCGCTTTTCCCTGACCCATGCGAGCCGTTGCTGATCGTCGATAGAGCAATAAAAATCTTCGAGGTCCTCATCGAGACGCAGCAGGTGTTTTGCGGTCTTAATTACGATAGCGTCGGCAACCTGAGCGTTGCCGAGTTCGATGCACAGCTTGCCGGATCTTTCAAAGATGACCCCGGGGCTCACTCTATCGCCATCACTGAAAACATAGCTCAACCGCCAGTTCTCTTCATCAATCTCAAACGGGGCCAGTTCGCACCAGCCATGGCTGTAAATGGTGGACTTGAAACTAAAGCTTTCAGGGACAGTGAGGAACAACGTTCGCGGCATTTGTCGATTATAACGCTCGACCGGCAACTTTGCATTCGAGACATTTTTTCGACTAATAGCAGCTGCGCGCCGTCCAAAGCGGGTAGGTAAATTTTCTTAACATTGAGCAAAGATAAATAGCTTGTTTTTTTCAGTCGTATTGTTTATATTTGATGTGCACAACAGGTTTTAACGGGCATCACACTCTTCGCCTATATTAGAGTTTCACATTAAATACAGTTCAGTTTTATCGCTTTGTTTGGAGGGTTAGTATGGAAGGCAGAAAATCGCGTTCGTTGAGTAGACTTTTCGCGGCGTTAGTTTTGGTTTCGGCGGGCACATTGGCCTCGTTTGCTCAGGGTGACCCGAACCCGAATTCCCCGGTGCCCGTGCTGCTCAGCCAGCAAACTTCGACACGGGCACTCGCTGTTCCCGAAACGGCTTCGCGTCAAACGGATCTTTCGAATATTCCGGTTCGGGCCTTCGAACCCAATGCGAGGATCACCCTATTTGTTACAAACCTAGCGATGATGCCGACCGAGGGCTCGAATGCATTTCGGATCTATGGAATGGACCGGCGGGGCAGAATTTATCGGTTTCCGGTTGTCGGATTTCAGCGTATGAGCCGCGGCGGGGATGTCTATGCTATAACGATCCAGCTGACCGATGAGATAGGCTATTGGGAGCCTCCGGCCGCCGATGGTGACCTGCTTTTCCAATTGACCTGGCGCGGCCAGGGCAGCAACCGTGTCAGAGTTGGTTTGGGCAAGATCGGGGGACCTATTGCGGATGACCCGGGTGCCCGGCCAACACCTTTCGGTGCATCCATCGCCCGTAACATCGCCCCTGAGAACGAACCCGACTATGTCGGTTACCGATGGTCGGGCGATCGGGCCAGATTTCTCGAGCAGGCTACTTTTGGCCGTACAGCCGCATTGGATGAACGCATTCGGCGTATCGGCCTGCGGGCGTGGCTCTCAGAACAGTTTTCTGCCGGTTACCCGTCACTCGACAATCCGTATCCAAACCAACCGTTGAAAACATCGAACCAGGGGTCCGATCCGACATGTAAGGGCAATGCGGCAACAGACATTCCGCCAACATGTTATCGGGACACATATTCAATGTATCAGCCGCAGACATGGTTTATGCGCGAGGCGTTTTATGGGGACGCCCAACTGCGGCATCGCGTGTCGTGGGCCTTGGCTCAAATGTGGGTCACCTCCGGCGTTGACGTGCAGCAGGGGCGACATATGGTCGAGTATCACAAGATCCTATCAAACAACGCCTTTGGCAACTACCGAAACCTGATGAAGGATATGACCCTCAATCCCACAATGGGGAATTATCTGAGCATGGCCCAGAGCACGAAGAATAATCCGAATGAGAATTATGCCCGCGAGCTGATGCAGCTATTTACCATCGGGCTGTTTATGCTCAATCAGGATGGAACGCTGCAGCTGGACGGTTCAAATAACCCGATCCCGACCTATGACCAGACTGGCGTCAATAACCTTACAAAAGTGCTGACCGGCTGGACGCTCTGCGGTGTTCAGGGTGCGAGCTGTCCAAATATCACATTGGGTACGCAGAATTATATTGACCCGATGCTTCTGAACGGCAACAATCACGATCTTACCGCCAAGACCCTGCTTAGCTATCCCGGCGTAACAAACCAAAATATTGCTGCATGTACCGGATGTACCGGCACAGCGATCGCCACATACGCCAATAACTCGATGGATCAGGCCCTCGACAACATTTTTTATCATCCAAACCTCGCACCGTTTGTCAGCAAAAATCTGATACAGCAGATGGTGACCAGCGACCCGTCGCCGGCGTATGTCGGACGGGTCTCTGCCGTCTTTAATGACAACGGCCTCGGTGTACGGGGCGATATGAAAGCCGTGATAAGGGCGATCTTGCTCGACCCGGAAGCCCGTGGCGACGTCAAAACAGATCCTATGTTCGGCAAGCTGCGCGAACCGGTTCTGTTTGCGACCAACATTCTCAAGATGTTCAACGTCCGGTCCGCTGACGGGCTCTTGCAAAGTGATGGATTTTTGACCGGCAGATCGGAATTTAACGGAATGGCCCAGGTGCCGTTCCAGTCGCCGACTGTGTTTAATTATTTTCCGCCCGGATATGTTATTCCGGGAACGTCTATGCTCGGGCCCGAGTTTGCGATCATGACGACCGGGACCTCGATACAGAGAGCGAATTTTATCAATCGGTTCGTTTTTACGGCCATTCCGGTACCGGGTGGAACGACAGATTCGCCAAATGGCACATCCCTTGATTTTGGCGATCTGCAGGCATTGGCGACGGCCGATACAACTGGAAATCAATTGATGGACGAACTAAATCTTAGGATGATGCACGGCACTATGTCTGAGACAATGCGAAACACTATTCTGACGGTCGTGACTGCTGTTCCGGCGACCACAACTGAGAATTTTTTGTCACGGGTAAGACAGGCCGTTTATCTAACAGCGACATCGTCACAATATCAGGTACAGAGGTAAATATGAAAAAAGAAACAAGACGCGATTTTTTGAAGAAGAGCGGCGGTTGTGCTCTTGGCATGGTAACGCTCGCCACTCAGATGCAATACCTCGGCACCATGAGCGCGATGGCTCAGCGGGTTATGGATAGCCAGGGTGAGGGCGGCGGAGATTACAAAGCTCTCGTTCTTTTATTTTGGGCCGGCGGGAATGACGGCAATAATATGGTGATCCCTAATCATAGCGACTCGTCCGTAAGTAATTACGCTAATTACTCGGCCGTGCGAGGCTCTCAGGGGCTCGCTCTACCACAGGGCTCATTGCTGCCGGTCTCTGTACCGCGTATCAATAACCTGACTTACGGGCTTCACCCAAGCCTTGGCCCCGGTGCGACAGGTGCGATAAACAACGGCATACACGAGCTTTTTGGAATGGGCAAGCTCGCTGTCGTTGCTAATGTCGGGAACCTGGTACGTCCTCTGACAAAGGCTCAATATCAGAGTTCATCGTTTCAAAAGCCGTATCAGCTGTTTTCGCATTCGGACCAGGTGGCGCAGTCACAAACAAGTGTTTCGAATACACAGGCGTTCACCGGATGGGGCGGCCGCATTTCTGACCGCATGACGGCCGGATCTAACCCCGGAGGTTTGATCCCGATGATCACCTCGATATCCGGTGCCCAGTTATTCACGGCCGGCCAAACCACGCTGCCTCTAGCGATCGCCGATGCGAACACAAGTCTTGCCAATGTCTTGAACCCTGCCGGATTTGGCAGCACTCCATCGGGGACGAACCTCGCACGGTTGAATGCTTTCAACGCTCTGCGGACCCAGGATCTGACATCTAATTATGTCGCTGCCGCCAGCCACATAACGGACCTGGCAATGCAGGCCAACACTGCCCTGCAGCAATTTCAGGAGGTCACTGTAACCTTTCCGGCCACAGGCATCGGCCGGCAGCTCAAGCAGGTCGCCCGGCTGATCAAAAAGCGGACGGATCTCAACACTACGCGGCAGATCTTTTATGTACAGATCGGCGGTTTTGACCATCACACCAACGAACTTACCGGTCAGGATAATCTTTTTGGGCAATTTAGCCAGGCGATGCGTGCATTCTATGACGAATTGGTCGTCCAGGGTGCTCAGAATGATGTCACCACTTTTACGCTATCAGATTTTGGACGAACATTTTTGCCGTCCGGTACCGGCTCCGGCGTCGGATCAGATCACGCGTGGGGAAATCATATGTTTGTAATGGGCGGTTCGGTTGCGGGAGGCGATTTTTATGGCAGCTTGCGACCCGATGGAACCGGAAACTACTTCCCGCAGCTCACCCTTGGCGGGCCGGAGGACACGGACAGTAATTCGTCACCCCGCGGGCGGTGGATACCCACAACATCTGTCGACCAGTATGCATCGGTACTTTCCAAATGGTTCGGACTGCCGCAGGACGCTGCAACACTGAATGCGGTTTTTCCAAATTTGGGCAATTTCACTGCGGGCTTTTCACAGCTCGATTTTCTGCCGTAATTTTCGATCTCACGATCTATGTGCATCGGCGGGCCTCGTGCCCGCCGTTTTCAATTCTAGGCGAACGTGCATCTTGAGTTTTGACAGGCCAAAACATAAACTTGGGAGCAAGCGTGAACCTGCCAAATTATATAACACTTGGTCGTATCGTTGTCGTCCCGTTATTGGTCGCCGTGCTGCTGACACCGGCGGGAGAAACGTGGTTCGGCATCAACGGTTACGCGCTCGCGATCGGCATATTCCTGGTTGCCTCTTTAACTGACATAGTTGACGGAATGCTCGCCCGCAGGCGAAACCAGGTTTCGACTTTGGGAAAGTTTCTCGACCCGATCGCCGATAAATTGCTGATCTCTGCCGCTCTGATCGTCCTCGTCGAAAAACACCTCGCACCGTCCTGGGCTGTCGTTATCATAATCGGACGCGAATTCATCATTACCGGCCTTAGATCTGTCGCCGCCAGCGAAGGCATAATCATACAGGCTCAAAACCTCGGCAAGTTAAAAATGTGGGCCCAATGCGTAGCGGTTGTGGCCCTGCTTGTTGCCGCCGCCACAGGCGACCCGCCGGTGTCAAATTTTGGACTCGAGTACCCGGCGTTCTTCTGGCGGGTCACCGAGGTGCAGACGGCATTTGCCGACCTAAGCAGTTTTTCACTGACCTCTAACGATTGGAAGGTCTTTGGCTACCTGGTCGGCCGCGGTGCTCTCTGGGTTGCTGTACTTACAGCCGTTTGGTCAATGTATGGTTATTTTTCCTATTTTATCCGCGAAAGGCAAAAGTCCGTGGCAGAGGCGGAAATTGAAATCGTACCCAAGCGTAAGGACGAGTAGCCTTTTCAGACTACGCGGTAATAAAAGGGCCCGCCCTCTATAAAAAAGGCGAGCCTCTTAATTCGATCAGCAATTGGCTTACTGGATCTCGACCTGATCACCGGTATGGATCTCAGATGCGGTCCTCGTGATGACGACGGTCGCCGTCTTTTCCTTTACATTAAGGACGACTGCTTCGCCGACGATCTTTCTAAGGCCGGACGTGCGTCCCTGCTTAGCGGTCATCGTGGTTACCTCTTTGCCGCTGGCATGGTCGCCGGATTTGCGGCCGGTTTGATTTGAGAACTTTCCGCCTTTATACTCCTCGCTTTCGTAACCATAATCGCGTGCCGAGTCCGACTCTTTTTCCCACTTCTTAGTGATATTTCCCTTGCCGAGCTCACGGAAAATCGTCAGTCGATCACCGGTTTTGACATTGTCGTCAGCACCCAGATCGACATAAACAATAAAATCGCGGCTGGGCATTTCAGCGAGGTCGCGCGACATTATTATTCTGCCTTTGGCCTTGCCGGATGGATCGCCAAATATATCCAATGCAGGACGCGTTTCCGCGATCGGGCTCACTCTGACCTCTGCCGGCTGTACAAGGTCGCCAAGCAAAAATGAGTCACAGGATGTTTTGATACGAGCGACCGAAACCTCGGCCTTTACCTTTATGACCTCGACGACGCCTACTTCCTGGACATAAAATCCGAGATTACCCTTTTTGGACCATTTGCTCTTGACCTGGCCGCGCGGGCGGACAACCGCAAAAACATCACCGACACTTACACCTTTATTCGCTCCCATGTTTATGTACATGAAATCGTTCTCATAGTAGTTATATTTATCAGCTTCCTCGTTGGCGCCGATGATCTTGTTACCGGTACTGATCGCACTATATTGGATATAGCCGGCGCAGTAAAGATTGTTTTTCTCAGCTACTGCCCACGTCTTGTGTGTATCACTCACCTTCACGGTCGGCGTAGACCCGGTCATCTGAGCTGCGGCCGCGAGCGAAAATATCATCAGCATCAGACACGACAGCGCGGCACGGTTAATAAAAACTTTTTGAAAATTCACGATTTTCTCCTTTTTCGGCTTAAATTGACTAGTTCTCGTATGAGATTGAAAGAAATTGGGCAGAAAATATGCCGGATACCCAATGGGTACAGTTAATTGTAACCTCTTGAGCAGAAAAACGTCAACATTTTTGTTCAATGTTAAACGAAACTTTTATTCAATCCTGTTTGCAGAAATTCCGGCGACTTTGTTAGTATTTTCGTTCGCGTCGGGCTAACGCCCGAGTCGAAATATTGCCGGTGTAGCTCAGTTGGTAGAGCAGTTGATTTGTAATCATCAGGTCGTAAGTTCAAGTCTTATCACCGGCTCCAGTAAATAAAATGGCTTCAGCTATCTCGGCTGAAGCCATTTTTTGTCGTGTAATGATTATCTGCACTCCTTGTTTCATTTCAGGTGCATTGTCACATCCTCGTGCGTGAAGAGGTTAGAAGCCGAGCGCTTGATTTCAACCCTCGTTCCTTCCGGCACCGCCGCGATCAGGCTGCCTATATTTCCGGTGAAAAAGTCGCCGGGAGCATTTCCATCCTCAAGGTGGGAAAAAAGCAGAGCGAATTGTTCCTTGCTTTGTTTGAGATCGATCATTTGCCAATCGATAAATGCCTGGTCAAGCTTTTTGGCGGGAGTCGAGATTTTCGTCTCGCATACCTTCCGCAGAAATTCGCTGTTGTTTGCCATAAATAATTCGTTTCCGGTAACACTGTAGCTGAACTTCCGATCGAGCATAGGAAAGGCAAACTCGCGGAACGCGATGCCATTAGTGTTTTGTGTCGTCCACGACGGTGCTTTCGCGGCTTGCGGGATCATTACTCGTTCGACAAGGCATTTCTCGATGGCGGATTCAAAGGCTTGTCGATCGAATGAACCAGGAGATCTGAGCCGAACGACAGCAGCATAGTTGAATTCTGCGAAGAGGGGTTTCGGCATCATCATTGGCTGGAAGATCGAAACAAGCGCCGCAGGGCGGGCCGCTGCCAGGATCGGCGAAATATCAAGTGCTATCTTTTCATTCTTGATCTCGTCTACATCGTCCGGGTTATCGTTAATATTCTGGTCGAACTCGCTGCCGAGATCTCTGAAGCGGCTTTCGTACAAGTAGTAGTCTGAGTCATCGCGAAAATACGAGTGATGAGTGGTTCGCCCCGATGCCGTCGCCGCGCGATCGGGAACTTCCAGAATTATCTTGATCGCGTCATTCACGTTTTCACCACTCGCCGCACTGATCCGAAAAAGAGAGGCATCGCCGGGAACGTGCGAGAGAAGCTCCCGACCGTCGGCGACTGAGACCGCGGACGGCAGTTCTGGTTTGCTCAACAGAAATTCGCGGCTCTCATTCACATTTTCATCATTTATCGAAAGATCAAACATTCCCGCCCGGACATTTTTTAATTTCGCCGGATCATTCATCAGCCAGTATCGTTTGAAATAATAATCATCATTTAGCGCGGCCTGATCGACCCAAACAGTGGCAAGGTGCGGCGTCACCCTTTGGCTTAACTGCCTAAAACCAGGTTCGTCCGAAAGACGGTCTTTGCTTGATCGGCCGCTGATATTTGCTATAGTTCCGGCCAAAAGCTTTTCGCTGGTCGCTACTATCAGACGGCCCTTTAAGTGCGTGAAGAGGATTTGCTGTTTCTGTCGCCCCCGATCCGCTTCGACTGCCACATGATACACAGTGATCTCATTGCTAAGATCTTCCTGTTCAAAGCGTGAGCTGTTCTGCATTAACTGCGTCGCCGCAAAGAGTTCGTCCGAAACAGGAGCGATGAAAACAAGGTCGAGTTTGCCGATGTCGTAGATCGCGATCGACGCCGGGCCATCGGCAAACGCTGCGACCGTTCCGAGCTCTAGCGGAAACCCCGACGCATCGCTAAACTCCTGCCAACGGCTGGCTAATTTCAGGCCCAAATGACGGTTTGTCAGGTCAAGGAAATTTTGGCTATTCAGGTATTTTGCTTTTAACTGCGACTCGTCCCAACGCCTTATCAGAGCCGGCAGATCCGAGAATTGAGCGTAAACAAGAGCTCCCCGCGGAAGATCCTTTGCGGGAGAAAACGAATCGATTGTCGCCGTCGATTTTCCCGCATAGGCGATCGCAGCAACCAGCGAGATGATTATAAAGATTCTACTTTTCATAGCTTCCTCGTATTCAGCGAATCGACGATCAGATCGGTCGCTCTTCGGCTGGCCTCTTCGGACAACTGCTGCAGCTTCGTGACGCGGTCGGCATCGCCTCCACCGCTCTTTTGTTTTTCTAACTCGATAGCTTTTGCGTATTCGCCGATCTGCTCCGCCGCCGCCGAAAGGACGCCAAGCAGATCGTCATCTTTTTCCGAGGTGTCAGATTCGGAAAGCTTTAACGCTGCAAACGGACGCCCGTTCGTGGCATATGATCTGATCAGCTCGCGTCGTGCCGACGTTTCATTTCCCGTACCCGCTATAAGTGAACCGATAAATAGTGTATTCGCGGAGCCAATATCGGATGATCCCAGGGCTAGCAGTCCTCCGTAAAATTGAGGATAAGGGTCGTATTCGAGGCCAGCCAGGTCAACGTTTCCTCCGATCTTTTGCGATTGCCATTTTGCCTGCCAACGATCAGCACGCGCAGTGCTGGAGTCGGCGACCAATTGGGTCAAAAGCTCTATTGCTCCTTTTTTGTCGCCGCTCGCGGCAAGCAACTCGGATAACTTTAACCGATTAGAAATGTTCGCCGGAGAGGCGTTCATCAATTCACTGCGAAACGCGATGGCCGACTTCGTATTGCCGAATTCGACGGAGACGTCCGCCGCCAGAGCCATAGCGTCCGCCGATGCAGCGATGTTCGTGAAACTGTCGTCACCCGTCCTGACATAGTCGGGGGCGTGTGCCTTTACGGCCTTGAGACTGCTGATCTCCGCCGAGGCTGCATCTACCGTTTCTTTGGAGCTGACATCCACCATCAGCTGCAGCAGCCGGATAGCCAGTGCGTTCTGGCCCTGCTTGAAAATGGTGCGGGCGAGGCCGACGAAATTTGCTTTGTCGTACTGGCCCAGTGCCAATTCCCGTCCAAAATAACTCTCCGATAACGGAACGATCAATGCATCTGCATTTTCGTCTTTCAGCATATGCAGAACTTCGTTGAAACGCTCCAAACTTGGTGGTTTGATCTCGGTAACAGCGTCCGCGACCGTGACGCCGATAAAGCGTTCGGCCTGTGCCTGATCAAAATGACCCGACCGAACTCCGGCACGCAGCCGCGCAAGCCGTAGCCATTCAGGCCTTGCGTTTTTGCCATTCAGCTGCTTTTCCGCTTCATCGATTATTGCCGCGGCCGCCTCGTTTTCGTTGCGTGCAAACAGCGAGTCGATATATCTTCGCCGCCAGGTCTGGACACCGTCCTCGCTCTCGTAGATCTTGTAATCATTTTCCTGGTCAAACACCGATTCCGCATCATCCACGCTCCAGGTCCGCTGCACCCCAGATTGGAAGTCGTAATCCGTTACCTCGTAACTGGAACTCTTGCTCGCCGAAATTATCCTCTCGAAAAACGCATCCGAATTTTCTTTTGCGATCAACGATTCATCGAGAAGCATTTTCGCAAGCGAAGTGTCAGTGGGCCGTTTCGCGAGGATGCGCGCGAAAATAGTCAGCCTTTTGCTTTTCGTCCTTGAACGAGCGCGCTATCGAGCGGATCAATCCCTGAAAATCCTCGGAACTATCCGCGTTTTCTGTCTCGAGATATATGACGATCTTTTCAAGAAGCTCTCTGCGAGCTTCTGCCGCAAGGCCGAACCGATCAAGCGTATTAAAGAAATCGGCGAGATCTTTTGGTCCGGCATCTTCGATCGCGCGGGCGAACATTTCCTTCGCCCTGTCCATCTTTCCGGCCAAATAATACGACGATCCGAGGCCCGCCAGAGCATCCACATCCGGGTCCTGCTCGACTGCGATCCGGAAGTGTCCGGCCGCAGACTGGGGATCTTTGCTGTCGAGATAAAACGCTCCGAGCTCGATCTGGTCAGCGGAATTTCGCGGGCGCATTTCCGTTAGTGCCGTCAGGTAAAGCGACGGCCGATCTCTCTTTTGAGGCGATCGATAGAGCCACTCACCGTATTCACGCGTCAGCCGAAACCAGTCGTCCCCTACCAGGAACCGCTGCTTGTCGGGCGTCTGGGTAATCATTCCGCCGATCGTATCGAATTGGAGTGCTTCGCAGAAATAACACTCCGCGCCGTCCCCGTATTCATGAAGGGCGAGGCTGGCCTCGCTGTGCCGTGATACCTTCCAGGCCTGGGGCATCGTCCAACCCTCGATAGCCGCGTGGGTCAACTCCCGCTCGCCTTTACCCATCAGGAAATTGATCAATTGAAGTTGGTAGACAGATGGTTTCGCGGTAAGTGTTTCCAGTTCCTCTCTGTTGTTTGCATAAAGGATCTCGAGAAAACGCGCCACATCCGTGTCCGTCTGTGCCGCTGGTTTGTCAGCCGATCCCCAATAGATCGTTCGCAGTGACTCGATCTCTTTATCACTATTGCCTGCGAGCCTCGCCTGCGCGGCCGTGGCCCTCGCATCGTCAGACCCGTTCTCTTCGATGACAGCGAGCGCTTTTCTCATACGCACCGCGGTCGTTGTAAAACTTTACGATGTCCGCCAGTCGTACTTGCCGCAGAGTCGCGTCATCTTCCTTCAGTTTCTTCAGCAAGATCTTTTCTTCCAGCTCGCCGAAGCCGGCACGATGGCTGAGGTCCTGGATCAGGCTCAACGATCGATGCGGATCTGCGTTCAGACGAATATCACCGATCCGTTTTGTGAGGTCGTCGTGAACCGCGGCAAGTTCATCGTCGGTCGCCGAAGTTTGCACAATATCACCAAGCGATTGGGCCATAGCCCCTTCGAGAACCGACAATCGACTGCGAGCCTCGCCGGCTTTGGTCGACGCGTCCTCATCGGCCAGCCGGATCAGCTTGTCACGCAGATCCCAGAGATTGTTGTTTATCTTTAGCAGCGATTCCTCTCCGCGAAGGGTGCGGATGTAACCGTCGATCCCTGCGCTCGTTAACTCCCCGCTGAGCGGATCTTTTTCGAGAGCATCAAAAGCTTCCCGATAGAGCTGTCGGGCTCTGTCCTGGTTCTCGGTCCGCTGAAGTTCCGCCGCCTCAGTAAACGGATCGATCTTGATCTTTGGTTTTTCTTCCAAAGGCAGCTTTGCTTTGACGGCTTGAGCTTCGGAATTTCTCCCGGCCTTTTTCAAGACATCGATCTTCCTTTTCAAGTTTTCGGGAGCATTATTCGTCAATTCGAGCACCGCATCGATGTCTTTTATCGCGCCGTCGAAATTGCCCTGCCGCGTTTCGATGTCAGCCGCCGCAAGATAGAGTTCCTCCATCTCTGGCTGACTCACGATCGCCGCCCGGTAATTTCGGATAGCGTTCGCCGGGTCGCCGCACGCGTCATAGATCCGGGCAAGAACAACATTCCAGCGATAATTCTTAAAGGCCTCGTTTGAGGTCGCCTGATAATACTTGAGCAAAGTGTCGCCGCCGCCGTAGCGTTTTGCGTATGCGATAGCGTCGTCTGTCAACTGTTCATCGTCGGGATCGCGATTGATGATCTCGATGTGCTGTTCGATTGCCGAACGATAGTCTTTCAACCGCGTAAAGGCATCGATCATCCGCGTTCTAAATCTGGCCACCTCGTCACCCATCTCGCGGCGATCGATATTGGAGTTTTTGAGTGCCGCAACCGTTTGGCTAAACGCAGCTCTCAATTGTTCCGGCTCGCTCCTGCGAACATAAACTCCCGCGAGATCGCGAAATAGTTCGAGATCAGTTTTGTTCTCATCGTGCAGTTTTACGAGGATCTGCTCCGCCGCATCCAACCGGCCAAGCCGGATCAGACTTTGCGACAATTTCCCTGCGATCTGTGTCCGATACCCGCCGCGGCTTCGTGTCAGCGCTGACTGAAGCACGGCAACAGATTCATCGTCGAACCCGATCCGGCGATAGAGGTCCGCGGAGTTCATCACGACGCCATAGTTATTCGGAAACTTGCTGACAAGTTCGGCGAGCACAGTCTTTGCCGCGTCCGGCTTGAGGCTGTCGCTGAATGATTCCGCAAGCTGCAGCCGATATTTGATCGTCCGCCGCGGGCTTTCGGTAATTTGGGCCAGACGCTTCAACGCGGCCTGCTCACCCGCATCCCGATCCTCACTTTCGTAGAAATTGCGTGCTGCTTCGAGAAACTCGCTGTCACGGCTCACGCTAATTGCCTGATCGAGAAGTTTTTCGGCTTCATCGATCTTCTTGATATGCTAAGAAATTCAGCGTAACCAAGTGTCAGATATGCCGGATCTTTTCTCCGGCCGCGCTCGGCGTCAAACGCCGACGCGATCAGCGGCATCATGCCCTCTCGCCTCGACAGCGTCGTCAGGCGCTCCCTTGCATTCTCCATTTGCTCCTCATCCCGATCTGCATCGAGGGCCTTTACATACTCGGCGATGGCAGCAGGTTTATCATGCTGTGATTCGCGAATGGCCCCGGCCTCGAAAGAGCAAAGCGTATCGTCACCAAATTTCGTCCGCATTGTCGAGATCACGCGAAGAGCATCATCGTACTGAAAATAATCCCAATAAACGGTCGCCGTATCGAGGTAGATGGCTCGAACGCCGCGAGCAGTATCGATCAGCTTGTCCCACTCTTCGCGCGATCGGTTGTAATCTCCAAGTTCGGCGTACAGTTCACCGGTGCGGGTCCGCACTCCGGCCGCGGCGGGTGCAAACTCCGTTTGCGAATGCGCGGCTTCGGCCGCTTCGGACAATATATTCCGATCCTTTTGCCCGAACGAACGCGTCAAAGCGATCAAACGTTCTGAGAATTCGGGCGAGTTTGGATAAAGAGTATTTAGCTCGCGGTAAGTTTCGACAGCCGCCTCGTAATTCGATAGCCTCATCGCCGCGTCGGCATAAAATAACTTGTAAATAGAGGTGTCAGAATGTGGCTGCGATAAAGCAGGTCGCAGCTCGCCCTTTTCGGCGAGGTCGTTGAGAAACATCTCGCGCACTTCCGGCGATTCGAAGAAATATTCCGCGGCCAGAGTTCGCCATTCGGCTTCCTGTTTGTTGGCTTTATAAAAAGTCAGAAGACCTCTGACAAATATCGGATCGTGCGGAAATCTTTTCTGCGCTGCCAAATACAACTTTAAATGGAGTTGTTTTTCGAAATCTTTCGACGATACCTTAGAATCGATAAATTCGCTCAGGTAGTGCTGGATCTCCGCGTCGTCCAATTTACCGACCAGGTCGGTCGAGAATTTGTCGAAATCCTCCTGCCGGTTTTGCCGTAGGAGCCAGCGGGCGAGCTTATCGCTCCAGCCACTTGACTGAAATCTGTTCAACGCCTCTTGATAGGCCGCTAACTGATCGTCCGTAAGATTTGTCTTCTCGAGCCACGATAACCGTTCCTCGTAAAGCCATTCGGCTGTCGGATGTTTTTTTATTTCGCCCGAGAACACATCCAATATCCCGGCGACATTTTTCTCCTTCGCGAGTGACGTGACAAGTCTTTCAAGCACTTCGCGGTACGTTACCGCTTCTTCCTGCTTCGCCAGCTTGTCACGAAAATTGCCCATCGCAACATTGGCTATATCGGTAATGCGGTGTAGCCATATATGATGGAATAACGATCCCTGAATTTCGATCACTCGAACTCTCTGCCCCGGCGGTCGTATCCTTGTCGCTGACCCCGTCCAGGATCTCGCGATATATTTCGCGGCTTTTTTCCGTGTCATTTGCCGCAACAAATGCATCGGCGAGTTTTAGAGCAACTTTTGGAAGATCGGTTGAATTCTTATATCTCACCGCGAATTCGTTCAATGTCTTTTGAGCCGTTTCGAGGTCGCCCGTGGCCGTGTAGAGCCTGACGATGTCAAGATACATTTGCCCTAGCTCCGGCGAGGTCGGATCTTCTTCCTTGTATGCCAGAAAGATCCGGTACGCGGCGGCGCGATTGAAATACTTGTTTGCCTGGATTTCTTTTTCCTCGAGTCGGGCGGCCGGATCCGTGTCCGAAAATATCAGTGATAAGATGCCTGTCGCGATCCCTGGATCGGTATCGATGGTCGCCGCTCGTTTGTAGAAACTCAGGTCGCCTTTCGTAAGCGGAAGCTTTTGATTCTGCGCATCTGAAAACATTTCGAACAATTGATAGAGAACGCGTGCCCGCATTTCGCCTTTTTCGTTGAGGTCGGGCCGGTTGTACAGCGTATATAGAAAACGTGAGGCAAGATCGCCCTCGTTTTCGCGAAGCAAAACGCGGGTCACCGTGATCAGCTCGTCCGTGTTCCACGCCTTCTTAGCTTTTTCCAGTTTCAGGAATATCGGTACTATCTCGCCTGAGTCGTTTGTGCGGCGATAATGGGCGAGCCGGATGGCAGTATCGAACTCGGAGTTATTCCTGTCAAATTTCGCTTTTAGCTCACTGCCATATTCGCGAAGCCGGTCGCGGTCGCTCAAGAATTCATAGAACTTGTCGCTCTCATCATCGGTCCAAAACGGATCGAACGCCGCAATATAAACTGTTTCGGCTTCTTTCCCGTTGCCCGTATCGTCCAAAAGCGAAATTTCGCGTGCGAGCAGCTCCGCTTTCCTGTCTGGAAACAAAGCTTTCGCCTGCCGCAGAAATTCGAGGGCCGGCGTATATTCTTCATCTTCCGTGAGCTGGTCCACGAGTTTGTCGAACACCGGAAATACGTCGGTGTTTTGCCCCGCGATCTCGCGATAAAATTCGGGCCGGGTATATTCTTTCAAGTCATGAGTTCGTGCAAGATCTATGATCCTGCCAAATATCGACGGGCGGTCCAACGCTTTCGAATTAACGAGCATTTTTCGCAAGATCGCTGCTTCATCGCCAAAACGCGCCCGGCGTTCGTAAAATTCTGCTAAGGTCTCGCTGCGTTTGGGATCTATCTCAGCAAGCCGGATCAAGACCTTTTCCGCCGCGTCAGGGTCACCAAGCTTTTCGTCCGCGTCGGCAAGTTTTTCCATGATCTCAGGATCGTCGGGCGAACTGGCCGCGAGTTTCGCGAGGTTGCTGCGGGCAATTGTGGTCGGCAGCGGGACGATCGCGTTCGCCCCGAAAAATTCCTGGTGCGTGAACATCGCCGCCTCGATCGCATCCCTGGAATTCCCGGCGGACGCCTTCGGCGTTCTAAGATCTAAGGACACAACCGCGAGAATGCCCGCGATCAGCAGAGTCGAAATAACAGTAGCCAATAACGATCTTC
Organism: Blastocatellia bacterium; assembly: GCA_963834975.1. Classification (GTDB taxonomy): domain Bacteria; phylum Acidobacteriota; class Blastocatellia; order Pyrinomonadales; family Pyrinomonadaceae; genus OLB17. The sequence continues at coordinate 464,294 of CAWIDZ010000002.1, read as the reverse complement.
TTCGCGAAAAGCGTTTCTCCTCTTTGCCTTTCATTTGCCGATCACCTCGATGGTCAATTCTTCGGTTGTCTGATTGTGGGCAAAGTCTTCGGCTGAAACCGTGATCGCGTATCTACCCGAGGCCAGGCCGTCCGGAATTCTAAGCACCCCGACATTTGCCTTGTCCGCTCGCGACCATCGAATTTGAACTGGTTTCGCACCGTAGAGCTTTGCCGTGAGGCGTGCCGTATCGCTGTCTGCCAGCACTTTTACCCGAACTTCATCCCCCGCAGTAAACGACTGTTTATCGAGCATGATCTTCACCTTCGGAGCACGGCTGTCGATCACAAACGATTTTTCTTCTTGATATCCGTTACCGTCTTTGTCGGTCAGTAGCAGCCGACAAGTGTATGTTCCATCGGCCATCCAGCTTGGCGCCACAAATCTTGTTACCCATACGCCGTCGCCTGGCAAAAACTTTAGCGGCATGGTCTGGCCGAACGGTAAAACCGCGAATACTTCGGTTACCGACGGATCGGTCTTTATCCTGATCACGGGATCGCCCGGCTGGATCAATCGCGGCCTCAGCAATGCACGCGGGGCCGCAATAAACGCCGTGTAAGGCGTAACAAATTTATACTTTTCCGATAGGCGTATGATCTCAGCGATGTAATCTTCCCGCTCGCCGTCGCGGTTCATCGCTTCGAGCAGAGCGTCGACCCGTGCCCGTGCCCAAACACGCGGAAGCTGTGCATGGGCAGCTTCAAGGTCGGGCAGTAAAATGTCCTGTGACATTGCAATATTTTCCACTCCGTGGCGGGCCGAAAAACTAATTGATTGCGTCTGCGGCTTTCGGTATCTGCCAATGAACGAGACGGACGAGCCTGAATAGGAATTGTCCCTGCTCGGATAGATATCGTAAAGATTTTTTGTGTCCGGAGAACTTAGTTTAAGATCCGCGACATCGGGCATTCCGACCTTGTCAAAAAATAGCTGCAGCTTCAGGCCGATATCCTCGGTCTCGCGTGCCTGATCGAATGCCCCATGCGTCTTTGCTGTCAGGTCCTTCAGCAAAGACGCGTTCGCGTCGACACCTAGGGCAAACGCAAAAAATCTGGCACTTCTTTCATCGAGTGCGGCGGATATCGACTTGGTTTGGCTCGTGCCAAGCGTCGGGTTCGCGTCGGAGATCATCACGATGGCCGGTTCACCGCCCGAAAACAATTTGCACTGTTCGGCCGATCTCTCAAGCGCTTTTTTCACATTGGTTCCGCCGCCTAAACTCGATGATTTGACGAACTGCATCGCCAGCTCGACCGCGTCCGGTGTTGCCGCAACGGGCTTTGGCGAAAATTCGGCTGTATCCTCGTTAAACAGGACCAAGTTGAATTCGTCGGACGATGTCAGGCTGTGGAGAAAATAGTCCGTGGCCTCGACCGCCCGCGTGAGTTTGTCGCCGTACATTGATAGCGATGTATCAAGCAGCACGATCACCCGCCTCGGCGGCGGCTGTGTATTCTCGGCCGTTTTGAACAATGCACGTGCCTGGAAAAAGCCGTCGGGATCGGGATTTGCGAGCCTCGGGTCGCGCAGGTCGTAGGTCGAGATCACCTCGGGCTCGCGGTGTGCGATCACCGAAAATGAATTGTCACCGGTTCCGATCTTGTAATCGAACGCCAGGTCGTCGCCGAGTTGAATGTTTGCCCCGTGATATTCGCCCGCAAATTCATTCGGCTGGTTCGTCGTGACCTGCAGCGGATACGGCGTCTGCTCGGCGATGACCGGCGAGATCGGAAGATCGCTCACTACGTGAATCCTCAGGTTTAGTTCTCCCGCAGTCTGCGCTTCGCCGTAGGACGGCTTGAGCGGAAACGTGAAATGCGAAGCGAGGCCCTCGACCGGCAATTCTTCGGTGTATTCCATCTCAAGCCGTTTCGTTCCATACGCATTTATCGGGACGATCTTCGCCGAAAAGCCGGAGCCCGTGCCTTCCTCGCTATTTCCGTCCACCGGAGCCTCTGTCGATTGCAGAATGCCTGGATCCCTCTTTTCCTGCTTGATCTCGCCGTAGATCTCATTTGCCCGCCGCTTTTCCATCATCACGCCCGGTATCCGCAGATCGCTGTCCCAAACGGCAAAGTCCGAGATCGACGCAATATGCGGCAGGGCAAAAATATATTTCCCCTCAAGCGTCGATGTCGTGTGATTGTCAAAGATCTGCATCACCTTGACGGTCGCGTGCTGATTGTCGATCAGGATATCAACGTTCATCACTGCCAGTGACAAGATCTTCGGGTCCGGTTTCTCATTCGGCGACGGGATCAGAACGCCCGATTGCGGCAGACGTGATCGAAACGATAAGCAAAACTTTGACGGCGGAAATGCTCAACCGCGACCTCATCAATGAGAACCCGACCGAGTTGCGAAAACGTGTGTTGGTTATTTTCTTTTTTGTCATTTCTCTTTACGTCTCCGCGTCTTTGCCGCAAAGCTCCTATTCGTTTTCGCGAGCGGCAAAATAGCTTTTATCGAACCGTGCAATACCGCTTGCGGTGCCGAAGTAGATCGCCGAATCATCGCCTGTAATGCTCATCACGGTCGCGGAGGGCAAAAGGTTACGCACATTTCGCCACTCTTGCGTCTGCAAATTCAAAACCTTTGCTCCGTCGAGTGTTCCGATGTAGAGATATTCACCGTCGCTATACATCGCATTAACGTTGACCACAAACTTGCCGATCTCTGCCTCAAAGGAACGTATTTCACCCGACGGCAACAGTTCGAACACACCGCCGCCATACGTCCCAATAAAGATCCGTCCGCCGGTTGAACAAAGAGCCGTCACCCAGTTGGTGCTTAAATTAGAGTTTGAATCCTTGAAGAGACGCGTTACCCGCTCGTTTTCGATCACAGCCAGACCGTTGAGAGTTCCGGCATATAATTTTCCGCCTGTTTCGATCGTCGTGTAAATGCTGTTGCTCGGCATTCCCTGTACGGTTGAAAGCACGCGGAGACCACCTTGTCCGCGAAAAACCAAACCCTTTGTGGTCGCGACCACATCGCCTGAAAAATGCGTGATCGAATTACTCGGCAGGCCATCTTTTTTTGTCAGGCTTTTGGTGATCGAAAGGCTATTGCCAATTTCGGCCATACCGCTGGAGGTTGCGGCCAGCATTTTGGTGCCGTCTGCCCGGAGAAAATTTATCTCGCGCAGATCGTCCGTTTCTAGATGTTTGATCTTTTCGAGTCCTTGCGGAATAACATCGATCCCGTTTTTGAATGTCCCGACCCAAAGATCGCCATCGTCGATCGCAAGAGCGGAAACAAAATTATCGTTCAGCTCATTATCGACGCCCGCTCCAAACGGACGCATCCGCGTGCCATCGATCTGAAAGATCCCCGAAGTCGACAGCAGATACGTCTTTTCGCCGGCCGATACAAGCCGTGCATTTTGCATCTCGCCTTTAGTGATCGTCTTTTTCGCCACGGAAGGGAATGTGTAAAGTTCCCCGTCATCTTTCGCCAGCAACAGTTGATTACCACGCTGTGTCATCGCCGATAGCGACGGTATCGTTGCCACGCTCCTAAAAGCTTGATCTTCCAACACGGCTAAGCCAAAATCTGTTGCTGCGAATAGCTTTCCATCGTTTAACGCGAGCCCGACCACGCGATTTGACGGCAGGCCCTCTGCGGTCGTGAAATGTGACCATGTGTCGTTCTGATAAATGTGAAGCCCGTTGTTAAAACTCCCAACATAGAGCCGCGGTCCATCTTTCAGCAGACAATTCACCGCCGCGATACGTTCGTTCCCGGCCTTGACCTCCATAAACTTCGATCCATCGAATTTCAGCAGCCCGCCGTTAAAAGTACCGATCAACAATTCACCGTCCGCCGCCAAAAGGGATGTGATCGCCTGCTGATGTCGGTCGGGCCACTTGTATTTTGCAAAGTTCTCGCCGTCGAACGTGACCAGTCCCTTCGTCCTAGTCCCAATAAATAATTTATCGCCGTAAACCGCGAGACAGGTCAGATCGCTCTCCGGCAGCCCGTCAAGGACGGTGAAATGCCGCACTGGATCTCCGTCTTCCGATATCTGCCGCAGCCCGCCGCTTGTCGCTGCAAAATACACATCCCGAAACACAACCAGGTCGCGAGTTTCGCGGCTGTTCTGAATTATTTGTACGTCTTTGGTGGAATGAGGAGTGAGGATCTTTTTTTCGAAAGGGACATTTGATCTGTCTGTGAGGTGGGCTCGTTCGTCGGCGAGAGTTTTGTCAACTAAGCGGCTGATCGCGAAATATTTGTAGGCCGCAAAGCTAAGCAATAGAGCGATAGCCGCAAACAAATGCCGTATTCTAAATATTTTCCGCATAACCTAACCGGTAATTATTATGCGGATATAGCAGATCGTTAATAAGGTGCGGACCAACAATACGGGGAAAGGGTAACTGCGGTTGGGGGCATGTGGATAGCCACAGTCGGCGAGCCTAATTATTGTGCGCGAAATAAGGGGCTGTCGTACATTAGGGTCATGCCCGGTGTTCAGGCCATGCAAATTTTAACCTGTCGGCTTTTGTTCTGGCGGATGTCCGTTTGATGCGGATTTGAATTCCATAGTTCCGTCCTCGAGGCGGCCGTAGCGGAGCAGGGCGAGGTCCTTTAGGTAATTCTGATGCAGCCGCCAGGGCGTTTTGGAGCCTTGTTTGGGTAGGGTGTCGAGTGCCCTGAGGACATAACCCGACGTAAAGTCGAGGACCGGTTCTTCGTCGATCGACGCATCGTGCAGCCGCGGTGTGCAGTAATCAAAACCTTTACGGTCCATATAGTTGAGCAGGCGGCAGACATATTCAGCGGCCAGATCGCATTTCAGTGTCCACGAGGCGTTTGTGTAACCAAACGCAGACGCGGCATTTGGAACGTCGCTGTACATCATTCCCTTATAAGCGAGGGTTTTAGACAGGTCTACCGGTTCGCCGTCCACCACGAGCTGCAGGCCGGCCATCAATTTCAGTACAAGACCGGTCGCGGTCACGATGATATCAGCGTCAAGGTTTTCGCCCGACTCCAGAGCAAGTCCGGTTTCTGTGAAGGACTCTATCCTGTCCGTGACTATCGAGGCCTTGCCCTCGCTGATCGAATGAAAAAGATCAGAGTCCGGTATCAGACACAGTCGCTGGTCCCACGGGTTATAGTTCGGCGTAAAGTGTGTGAGATCGTGGCCCTCGCCAAAATGTTTCGTGATCCCTTTTGCGATCATACGCTTCATTACCGCCGGACGTTTGCGGGACAGCTCGTAAAAGAAAAATGTCAGGGCTATATTTTTCCACCGCGTTATCGCATGGGCGATGCGTGCCCCAAACATTGCGCGGATCCGGTTAGCCAATTTATCTTCAGAAGGACGCGAAATGATATAGGTCGGCGAACGCTGGAGCATCGTGACGTGTGCGGCACGTTCGGCCATTGCGGGAACAAGCGTCACGGCGGTCGCACCGCTGCCGATAATGATCACGCGTTTGCCGGCGTAGTCGAGATCCTCGGGCCACCGCTGCGGATGCACGATGGCCCCGCCGAAACGCTCAATTCCCTTCCACTCGGGCGTATATCCACCCTCATAGTCGTAATAACCGGTGCAGAGATAGAGAAAATTGCAGGTCAGCGTTACGGCCTCTTTATCGGGGCCCGCTAACGCCTCGACCATCCAGCGTGCGTCATCCGACGACCACGAGGCACGCACAACGCGATGCTCATAGCGGATCTTTTCATCAATATTGAAGTCGCTCGCCGTCTTGCGGATGTATTCGAGGATCGCGGGGCCGTCGGCTATTGCTTTGGGATCTTCCCACGGCCGAAACCTGTACCCAAGCGTGTACATATCCGAATCGGACCGCACGCCGGGATAACGAAACAAGTCCCACGTGCCGCCCATCGCGGAGCGCCCCTCAAAAATAGCAAAACTTTTTCCCGGACACGCCATCCCCAAACGCGCCGCCGCCCCGACGCCAGATAGCCCGGCTCCGATGATCAATACATCGAGATGTTCCATGTCCGGGGCGACCGGATACCGCGTTGTATTTGAGTGCACGCCCTAGCATAAGAGGTGTACCGCACGGAATGCAATAAAGCCAACAACGTGGCCAGCCCTATACGTCCAAAAATACGGCCCGCACGGGGTGCAAATCCGATCTGCACACCCATTATGATCCAAATCTTAAACTCGAGAGCCTCTGACAAGCTGCAGGATCAAAACGATCGCTGCAACCACAAGCAGTATGTGGATCAGGTTTCCCACAGCGGCACCGGCCAGGCCGAATCCCAGAGCCCAAAGTACTAACAAGACCAATATAATTGTCCAAAGCATGATTTTTCCTCCATAAAAGTGATTTTACTGTTTAAGCGAGAACTTTACGGGCAGTCTCGCGGTCCCAATTTCGATTTTTCGCGACAGCGTCGGCAGCTTTATGTCCTACAGAAACACGGCTTGTTCGTTGTCCCATTTCAACCCCTCATCAACAGCCTATTTCTTTTTTGCCGCCGCATTTGTACCTAATGATCTGCCGGCCAATGGTTTCGTTGTCTTTTTTGCGGTCGAAGAACTCGCTGCTGCCGCTGATTTCTTCGCAGCCGGGGCCTTCCTACCGGTCGTCTTCTTTTGAGCCGTTGATCCGGCTGCCAAAGATTTGGCCGGGGACGTTAACTTTGCCGTCGATCCTTTCTTTGCCACCGAAGTTTTCTTTGCAGACGATGTCTGTGACGCTGACGCTTTCTTCGCAGACGAAGCCTTGGCCGTCATCGGCGTTTTTTTAGCCGGCGTTGATTTTGCAACCGGCGTCTTTTTACTTGGCGTTGATTTCGCCACAGGTGCCTTCTTACCCGACGAGGCCTTTGCCGCGGTCGAACTTGATTTAGCCGTCGAAGATTTTGCCGTCGATGTCTTCTTCGCCGCCGCTGACTTTGCCGCTGGCTTCCTGGACGCAGACGCACTTGCAGCTGACTTTGAGCTGCTGGTTTTTCCCGCTGTCTATTTCGGCCCGCTGCCGACAGCCATTTTTGCCGAATCAGCCGCTCCTGTCACAGCACCGGTCGCCGCTCCTGAAAAAACGTCAGAGACCACCTCTTTGGCCCGGCCGTAAATTGTTTCCAGTGTTCCTTTTTTAGATGATTTTTTTAGCGCCATATATATCGTTCCTTGTTCTTCAAATTAACGCTTTCGTTTTAACTGCCCTTCGGCGGCCATTTATCAGATCTTCACCTTATCTTTTCCGGCCGCCCCTGGTAGTTCGATCGCACGTATTTTTATTTCTCCTTTTAAATGATCGTTCCATCACTAAGATACGTAAGCGTAATATTTCATTCGCTCTGTGAATGTTTGGTAGCGTACACACCAGTGAAATGGTCTGAAATCCGAGCACTAAGTGGTCAAAACAACAGACATCGCTTTTTATGTTCATGATAATGAACCTTACTCGTTCATCTGCCTCCCACCGATTTGCTGCAAACTGTGCAGCGCCATTTTGCTGTACCAAGAAGAAAAGGAAAATTAACGTCAGCAAAGAGAGACGGGCTTGGAGGTTAAGAGCATGACATCTTATGAGTTGGAATTCGCAGAGTTTCCGGATCATCTCTATGCAAAGGTGAGGTGTCCGTCATTCTCGCTGGAGTTGGGCAAAAGCTATATGAAAGAGATCGCCTATAAATGCCGCGAGCTCAACGTCCGCAATTTGTTGGTTGAGCGGCAGGTGAACGGCGGAGATTCTAACCTGGAAGCATATATCGTGATCTCGGATTTTTGCGCTGCAGCACCGGCACCGCTTCGGATGGCCATTACCGACGCAGATGCGGCGAACCGCAAACGGCTTACCTTTGGCTGTAACGCCGCTAAGAACTCTAAAATAGAAGTTGGGGTTTTTGAAGGGGTCGATGAAGCCCGGGCGTGGCTCAAAGCGGGAACGGCCGCCGCGGCCATATCATAATGTGTGGTAAACAATTACTCGGCAACTGCGCTCTCTTCGTGCCGAACGTTCTGATAACAATCACAAGCCGTTTTCTCTAGACCTTTCCGGTCCTTTACGGTGATCTTTCCGCGATTATATTCGATGAGGTTGCGGTCCTGTAGTTCGATAGCTGCCTGTGTGACCGTTGTTCGATTTGATCCGAGCATGATGCCGAGAAATTCCTGGGTCAGCGACAACAGGTCCGAACCGGACCGGTCATGGCACATCAGCAGCCAACGCGATAACCGCTGCTCGACACTGTGAAGCCTGTTGCAAAGCGCCGTCTGGCTGACCTGCAGCATCATTAGGCGGACAAACTCGAGTATCGATTGCTGAAAGTCGCTGCATCGCTCAAATTCCTCACGGATCACCGACGTTTTCATTCGCCACCCACGGTCGGGCATCTGTATCATATGTTCGTTAAGCGTCGTATCGCTGCCCATCACGACATCCATTCCCGCAAACCCTTCGCGCCCGATCACACCGACCTCGGCACCGTGACCGTCTTCTGTATAAGCAACGACCGAGACCATGCCGTTCTCGGGAAAATAAACGTATTCGATCGTTTCATCCGGCCTGAAGAGAACCTTGCCGCTCGGCAATTCGATCGGCTCAAGATGAGGACGCAGCCGCTCGACCTCTTCGGGTGAGAGCGTGCTTAAAATGTGGTTACTCGAGAATTCAGAAATAGGAACTGAGTCGTTTGCCATAATTAATGCCCCACAATTGTTTTTCCGAAAAAAGCCCTGGGCGGTTCGGACGGCACAAGGAGATAAAGACAAAACAAAACCCGATCAAGTTCTAACAGAACACAGGCGGCAATACTATAACAGAGTTCGATATTAGGCCCGCACGAATGAACATTATAACTATAGCTTGTAATGTCTATTTGTTCTGTTGCGCGCGCAACGGACGCGGCCTGCATGGTTGAGATATTCTGCAAATATTAAATATCAGAATGACCCGCTCAACCACCTGGAATATTCATGACCACGATGGCCGGTATGTTGGCCAGTCTTCAGCTTATTCGCCGCAGATCGCGTTTTGTCAGTATATGTCGCTATTGGGAAAACCAGTGGCTGAATGCGATTTTGAATACGAGCCTATCGACGACAATTCAGGACGCGCCAATTACGCTGGCGAGGAATTTTCATTGACCTCGACAAACGCGGCTGTCTACTGATGGCTATCGGATCCCCGGCCGTTACGCAATCGACACTTTACACTCGAAGTTCGTCCCCGGCCCGATGTATCCTTAAATTGTGGGAACAGTATTAAGCGAGATCAGAGGAGCGGTGTTGATAATCGCCGGCATCTTTTCAGCCGGGATGGGGTTGAAAGGCTTTTTGCTGTCGAGCCGTTTTATCGACGGAGGCGTGACCGGCGTCTCGATGCTGGTCTCTGATATTTCAGGCTACCCGCTGGGCATTCTCATTCTGGTCATCAACCTGCCGTTCATCGCTCTCGGTTACCGTCAGATCGGCAAACGGTTCGCCATTCGCAGTACGCTGGCGATAACCGGCCTGGCGTTGTGCCTCTTTCTGGTAGAGTTTCCCGACGTTACTCCTGATAAGCTGCTCACGGCCGTATTCGGCGGGTTCTTTATCGGAGCGGGAATAGGCCTGGCGATACGCGGCGGGGCGGTGCTTGACGGGACCGAGATCGCGGCGCTGATAGTTAGCCGCAAAAGCCATCTGCTCAGGGTCGGCGACGTCATACTCATGCTCAACGTCGTCATCTTTATCACCGCCGCCTTTTTCCTCGGCGTCGAATCGGCGATGTACTCGATACTGACCTACGTCGCCGCGTCAAAGACCATCGACTTTCTCATCCACGGCGTCGAGGGCTACACAGGCATCACGATCATCTCGACAAAAAGCGCCGAGATAAAAGCCGATATCACAGAAAGGATGAACCGCGGCGTCACCGTCTATCACGGCAGCGGCGGAATGGGCAGCACCGGCGGCAAAGACGAAGACCAGGAGATACTCTACTGCGTAGTGACCCGCCTAGAGATCGGCACCATAAAATCAGCCGTCAAAGCCATCGACCCAGCTGCCTTTATCACAACCCAGTCAATAACCGACGTAGACGGCGGCCTGATAAAACGTCCGGTCCACCACTGACATGGAAAATGTTCCTGGTTCTTTGTCCCGAGCCTCGCTGAAAAAGAGCGTAACCTCGATGCTTCCTTGACTCTTTTTGTGAAAATGAATAAATTGGTGTCGTGCCTAAAAAATTATTGGCTGCATAGCGGGAATTGAAGCGTTACCATTTCCACAAGTCTTGGAGTACGCCGTTATCCTTTTTTTGGCCAGGATCGTTTGTAAGGATCCAGCCGCTAGCCTTTTGAGATCGCCATCGCGACCTATCACCCCTTCCCGCCAATTGATTATTTAATTGTATTTAAATTGCTGTGAGCCCGTACTTTTTTGGACGGGCACCCATGTCACTGAGTTATATGGTTTTGCGTGCCACGAACGATGCTCTCACTGAGAGTCAGGCCAGGCTTGCTGGTGTTATTGACTCAGCGATGGACGCCATCATCACAATTGACCCCGACCAAAATATACTTGTATTCAATCGCGCGGCTGAGCGTATGTTTGAATGCCCGGCCGATGAGGCCATCGGTCAACCGCTCGAACGTTTTATCCCCGGCCGGTTTCGAGCGGCCCATCTGCAGCACATCCGCAAATTTGGAGAGACCGGCGTAACCTCGCGGGAGATGGCAGGGGCACGTGCGGTCTATGGGCTTCGCTCCGGCGGCGAAGAGTTTCCGGTCGAGGCGTCCATCTCACAGGTCACAACGGGCACTCAAAAACTTTACACTGTTATCATGCGGGACATCGGTAAACGCGTAACGGCCGAGGCAAATTCGGCCCGGCTTGCGTCGATCGTGGAATCGTCCGCCGACGCGATAATCGGTAAGGACCTGAGCAGCATCATAACCAGTTGGAACGCCGGTGCGGAAGACCTGTTTGGTTACACTGCCGCGGATATGATCGGGAAATCGATCCGGCGTCTGATACCGGATGATCTGCAGCATGACGAAGACACGATCATAGCAAAGATCAAGAACGGTGAATGGGTTCAGAGTTTCGAAACGATCAGGCTAAGGGCTGACGGCACCCCGATCAACGTCTCGGTGACGGCGTCACCGATCAGGGATAGTTCGGGAACCATCGTCGGCGTTTCAAAGGTGGCCCGCGACATCACATCCCGGATAAAAGCGGAACGTGAGGTTCGCAATCTGCAGGACGAACTCGAACAGCGTGTACTGGACCGGACAAAACAGCTTGACGCTGCGAACAAGGAACTCGAAGCATTTTCATATTCAGTCTCGCATGACCTGCGGGCGCCGCTGAGGCACATCGACGGGTTTGTCCAGCTGCTGGCAAAACGCGAGGCTGAGCGGCTCGATGAAACCTCGGGCCATTATTTGAATGTGATTTCGGGCGCCGTCGGCAAGATGGGACTCTTGATCGATGAGCTGTTGGCTTTTTCGAGAACCAGCCGTCAGGAGCTTCGGTTGGTCAAGGTCGATATGAACGCGCTTATAAAGGAAACGCTTAAGGTACTGGATTCATCGACAGCCGGAAGGGATATTAAGTGGAATATCGCTGACCTGCCTGCCGTCGAGGGCGACGTTACCCTGCTTGGTTCTGTGACAACTAACTTGATATCAAACGCGATCAAGTTCACACGGCGGCGCGACGAGGCGATCATTACCATCGGTGTAACGGATGAGACTGGGGACACGGTCACGCTCTTTGTTAAAGACAACGGCTCAGGGTTTGATATGAAATACGTTGACAAGCTCTTCGGCGTGTTTCAGCGGCTGCATCGCGACAGTGAGTTTGAGGGCATAGGTATCGGGCTGGCTACGACCCAAAAAATAATCCATCGCCACGGCGGACGAATATGGGCAAAAGGCGAGTCGGACAAAGGTGCCTGCTTTTATTTTAGCTTAAAAAAAGCGGCGGGAGGTGTTAATGAATAGTAACAAAATACTGTTGGCCGAAGATAACCCGAATGATGTCGAACTGGCAATGGCCGCATTCGCCGAGCTAAATCTCTTAAATGAGGTCGTGGTCGTTAATGATGGGGTCGAGGCCCTGGATTATCTTACGCGCCGCGACAAGTTTAGCGAGCGAAAACCCGGTAATCCGATCATCGTTCTTTTAGATCTGAAAATGCCTTTGATCGACGGGCTCGAGGTCCTTCGCCAAATGAAGGCCAGTACAGAACTCTGTCACATTCCGGTCGTTATCCTGACCTCGTCGCGCGAAGAATCTGACCTGGTCGAGAGCTATGACCTGGGTGTGAACGGTTATGTCGTAAAGCCAGTTGCATTCGAGCAGTTTCTGGAAACAATAAGACGGATAGGGCTCTTTTGGGTCCTGACAAACGAACCGCCGCCGGGCACCGCCGTGGAAAGCCAGGAATATAAGGAACCGCACGCGCCGGCGGTTGATAACCATTAATGCCTAAGACACTCAAAATCCTATTCTTGGAGGACACTGCGGAAGATGCCGAGTTGGCGATCGCCGTGCTCGAAGACGCGGGTTACACCTGCGTATGGGACCTGGTCGATACCAAAGAAGCATTTTTGGCCAGTCTCAAAGACAACAAATACGGCCTTATTCTTTCCGACTACTCGCTTCCCTCATTCGACGGCTTGACGGCGGCCCGGTTGTTTGACGAGTTAGATCTCGGCATTCCTTTCATACTGGTTTCAGGCACCTTGGGTGAAGAGGCCGCGATCGAGGGCCTTAAAGCCGGTGCCTCGGATTTTGTATTAAAAAATAAGATGTTCCGGCTGCCAATGGTGATCGAACGCGCGTTGTCCGAAATGGAAGAGCACCGGCGTGTAAAGGAAGCCGAAAAAGAAAACGTGAGGCTGGCTGCCCAGGTCGAGGCCGAACGATCACGTTTGAACAATATCGTAGCGAGCGTTCCGGGGGTTGTATGGGAGGCATGGGGCCAGCCCGACGTAGCGACCCAGAAGATCGATTTTGTAAGCGATTATGTAGAGACGATGCTCGGTTACACTGTCGACGAATGGTTATCGACGCCAAACTTTTGGCTGACCATCGTTCACCCCGATGACCGCGAGGCGGCAGCACATACCGCTGCCGAGAGTTTTGCCGCCGGAAGTGAGATGAGCAGTCAGCAATTTCGGTGGATGACCAAGGACGGCCGAATTATTTGGGTCGAGACTCATTCGGTAACGGTATTTGACGACAGCGGCGTACCGGTGGGGCTGCGCGGCGTAACTATCGATATCACGAGCCGCAAGCAGGCCGAGATCGAACGGAAAGTGATCTCACAAGTGATCCAGGGCGCAATATCGACGCCGGACCTTAACGAGTTCCTTAAACTTGTACACGAGGCGATCGGCACGATCGTCTACGCCGAAAACTGTTTCGTCATGTTTGTGGACGAGGCCACCGGCATCATCAGTTTTGAGTTTTGGAAAGACGAGCGGGAGCCGCGGCCAGAGCCTAAACCTTTGGGAAAAGGATTTGCGAGCCATGTTCTGCGAACCGGCCAACCGCTCAGGCTGACGCCTGAAATAAAAGAGGACCTTCGAAACCGCGGAGTTACACAGCAGATCGGCAGTGTTTCGGCATCGTGGATCGGCGTGCCGCTCCGCACCGAGGAGCGAACGATCGGCGTATTGGTTTTACGGCACTACGGGAACGAGAATGCATTTACCGAGCGTGATCTCGAATTTCTAACAGCCGTCGGCGATCAGGTCGCCCTTGCGATCGAGAGAAAGCGGGCATCGGAAAGGATCGGTCAGCGAGAAAGCCAATTGGCCGAGGCTCAGCGTTTGACCCATATCGGCAGTTGGAACTGGGACTTTAGGACCCGCAGGCTCGAATGGTCAGACGAACATTACCGTATCTTCGGACTCGAACCGGGGGAGATACATCCGGGATATTTTTCAACCGTCGATGAATATGTCCACCCGGAAGATCGGGGCTTAGTCAAAGATGCTGTCGAAAATACACTAACGTCGTTAGAACCATTTGACCTTCATTATAGGGTCGTTCAGCGGGATGGCGTCGTTCGCATGATCCACTCGCGGGGAAAAGTGGATGTCGATGACAGCGGAGCGCCGGTGCGCCTGTATGGTACGGCCCAGGATGTCACTGAGAAACATTTGGCTCAACAGGCTCTAAAGGAATCGGAGGAACGATACAGGGACCTCGTCGAAAATGCTATCGATATCATTTATACACACGATCTCGAGGGCAATTACCGATCGGTCAATAAGGCGGTCGAGGCGATCACCGGATACACTGCGGAAGAAAGCCTGACGATGAACATGATGGACTGCATCGCGCCGGAATTCTTAGACAAAGCCCGGGAGATGATGGCCGCCAAGCTGGCGGGAAAGGACGTGACCGCCTATGAACTGGATGTGATCGCCAAAGAGGGCAGTCGTGTGACGCTCGAGGTAAATACTCGTTTAATAAAGGACGACGACGGCAACCCGGTCGGGGTCCAGGGCGTGGCTCGCGATATAACTGAGCGCAACCATCTCGAAGAACAGTTTCGCCAGGCGCAAAAGATGGAGGCTGTCGGAATATTGGCGGGCGGCGTCGCCCACGATTTTAATAACTTGCTGACCGCCATAAGCGGATACAGCGACCTGACCCTTAGAAAGATGGCGCCCGACGATCCGCTGCGCCGCAATATCGAAGGGGTAAAAAGCGCCGGCGATAGGGCCGCCGGCCTCACCAGCCAATTGTTGGCCTTTAGCCGCAAGCAAGTGCTAAAACCGCGGGTACATAACGTCAATGCGGTCATAACCGAGATCGAAAAAATGCTGCGTCGTATCATTAGAGAAAATATTGAACTGCGAACGATGCTCGACCCTGAACTCGGCAATATTAAGGCCGACCCGGGACAGGTCGAACAGGTGATCATGAACCTGGCCGTAAATGCCCGCGACGCCATGCCGGACGGCGGGCGTCTGGCCGTGGAGACCAAAAACGTTTATCTGACCGAGGACTATGTCAGCCATCATCTCGACGTAAGCCCCGGGCCATTTATTAAAATAAGCGTATCAGATACCGGATCAGGCATGCCCAGAGACGTCCAGCAGCATATCTTTGAACCGTTTTTTACGACCAAGGCCCTTGGTAAAGGAACCGGTCTTGGCCTGTCGACCGTTTACGGCATCGTAAAACAATCAGGCGGCGACATCGTGGTCTATAGTGAACTGGGCCACGGAACGACATTTAAGATCTTTTTGCCATGCGTCGACGAAAACGTACAGGCCGAAAAATGGATAGATGTCAACCAGGAACTTCTGACAGGTAATGAGACCATACTGCTCGTCGAGGACGAAGAGACGGTCCGTGACCTGGTCCGCGAGATACTCACAGGCAGCGGCTACAACGTGCTCGAAGCCGACAGCGGCGATGCTGCTCTCGAGATGTGCGCGGCGTATTCTGAACCTGTCCATTTACTGCTGACCGATGTGATCATGCCAAGAATGGGCGGCGTTGAACTAAGCGACCGGTTAAGGGCGCTGGTCCCCGATATCAAAATGCTGTTTATGTCAGGTTACACCGATGATTCGATAATGGACCGCGGCCTGCTCGAATCGAAAGAGGCCTTTATCGAAAAACCGTTCTCACCCGACGAACTGGCCCGAAAGGTGCGCGAGACACTCGACGCCTGATCTGCAGCAGGCCGATCCCAGCCCGTTCGCATTTCACCTTCACTATGTACCATTCACTATTCACTATTAACCATTCACTATATAATGAGCCGGACGAAGCATAGGCAGACGATCGAACAAAATGATAATTGTGCTGAACGGGCCGCTCGGCATTGGCAAATCCACGCTGGCCGAAGCATTATCAGAGAGCATTGACGGGTGCGTCATGCTTGACGGTGACCATCTTGTTGCCGCCAATCCTCCATACGTTGACGAGCTTAAGCACCTTCATTCAACGGTCGCTGTCCTCGTCACGCATCACCAGAGCTTTGGTTACCGACATTTTGTCCTTAACCACGTGTGGACGTCACCTGCCGATCTTGACGAACTGCGCACCGAGCTTGGCGGTCTCGATCAAAACATTCGCATCTTTCGCCTGACACTCCCGATCGAGGAGAATCTTCGCCGCATCGAGCGTAGGGCAAGCACAAGAGCAATTGATGAACGGGATTTTGAAAGTCAAACGTTTGCCGCGGAGTTCGAAGCCCTGAACCAAAGCCACGCTGATGAATTGGGTGAACCATTCGATATGTCTGCCTCACCGTCAGATCTCGTAAAAGAACTCTCAAAACGCCTCGGCCTAACTTAGCAATTCCGGCATCGCTGTTTTCAATATCAGAACAACCCCATAGTTCCGCCGGCACATTCATTCGAACCGGACCAAAACCTCAACTAATGTACGGCCGGCTACGGAAGCGCCAGTGTCGACCATCTACGCTTGAGAAACACAGGGCCATTAGATAAGCAAGGAGGCAGATCAGAGATGTATCCTAGATTTTTAGCAATGATAGCCACGGGCAGCGTGATAATGTTCGGGCTGATGTACCTAAATACCTATCAGCTCGACCACATCTTTTTCAGCGAGACGCGGCTTTATATGACCTTCATAATGGGTTCCGCAATGGCGATCGTGATGCTCGCCTTTATGCGGAAAATGTACACCAACCGCAAGGCAAATATCGGTATCGTCGCCGCAAGTGTGGTGATCTTTGCCGCCTCTCTCTGGCTAGTACGCAGTCAGGCAACCGTCGAAGACGTTTCATATATGCGGGCAATGATCCCGCACCACTCAATTGCCATCTTAACAAGCGGCCGCGCCCGCATAACCGACCCGCGCGTCCGCAAACTGGCCGACGGCATCATCGAAACCCAAAAACAAGAGATCGCCGAAATGAAAGCCCTGATCGCTGACCTGGAAAACAAATAATTTATCGGGACGGTGCCCGAGCGTGTTCTGGAATCGGCTCATCGCGTTTGTTCCCGATCAACTTTTTCTCTATGTGCGATGGCGCACTGACCGTGTATCGGGCCTTTGACAAAATAATTTTCCAGTATGGGATGGCGAAAATATAAGTTGGGCGATGTAGTTCTATGCGGATATTGTGCGATAGAACACACTATTGACGCCATAAGAGCCTATGACGGCGGCATTGGTTTTATTCTGGGCTGCGGACATCGTAATGGCTATTGTGACAAATGCGATCTGTTTGTCATGGACGCAACCGTCCTGCCAAATATCATCACCCCGGAATGTCCATTTTGCACGCCCGTCACTGACTAAACCCTTTGTAAACGTCGAAACTACCGCCTGAGATATCTGCGAAGATAAGCCGCATCAAATACCCCGCACCGTCCTCCCACGCTTTAACTAAATATCGGCAGAAAAAAAAGGGCGGCGTCTCCCACACCGCCGCCCTCCGAGCATTCCGAAGAGTGCTTCTTTTGTTCACCTGGCGGTGAACGATTTGAGTTTATCACAAGCACATCGGGCGTCAATACAATATTCACCACAGAGACACTTAAGGGCACGGAGAGGGACCATATAAGGACACAGTGACCCCGGGAATTGCGGCGTAATTGCAGTAGCTGCAAAAGTTACGCATTTCCAACTATGCCCGCGCTCTGCTGAAAAAATGTCTAAACTACCGGCGGAACGATTATATTGGCAGTACTTTGCAAAAACTGCGAGTATTTCAAAAATACTGCGAGTATTTAGGAAAAACTGTCAGAATATTTTAAATACTGCCAGTATTTTAGATATATTGCGAGTATTTACTAAATACTGTCAGTATTTTTAAAATACTGACAGTATATTTCATATATTGGCATTTTAAGCGTTAAATTGTCGTGCAGGAGACAAGGGCGGCCATAAATCGTTTCGGCACCTGCGAGCGGCATCCATTGAGGTGGGCGACGCCCGTTATCGGAAACCGATGCCCAGGCATACAAGCGTGCGATCTATGGCCAGGGCGGATCTGGTGTTCGTGAACATTGGTCCGTCGCCCGGCTACCTCGATAGAAATGGGATATAAGCTCTCGGTGCCTTTTCCCACGACTTTGTCTTTTTGGTCCGCGTCCCCGCACTGTGTAAATAGTCGGAGAAAATATTATGAAAAAAATCATCGGATCGGTCGGATTATCAGCATTGCTGATCAGCTTTATGGCAGTAAGCTTTATCGCCGGAGCATCTGCACAAACGGCCCAACACGTCAGCACATCGAGCGAAGACTGTAACAAAAAAAAGAGTGCTAAAGACAGGCGGAAATGTCTTGAGAAAAAACACCGTTCGTATTCGGACGACGACGATAACTCAAATTCGAACAATCATCGACACTCTCGCAATTCCAATTCAAACTCGAATGACGATCGCAATTCCAATTCCAATTCAAACGATAATTCGAGGTAACGGCGTTCGCATGGAAAGATAGCTATGGAAAGCGCTTATTTACATATTGTCACAAATCACATTCCTATCATTGGCGTTCCGTTGGCTCTCGCGTTACTTGTACTGGGCATTTGGCGCAAAAGCGATGAGCTAAAAACGGCAAGTTTTCTCGTCCTGATCTTTTTGGGTGCCGCCACACTCGGTACATTTCTGTTGGGGCAAGGCGGCGAAGATTATGTCGAGGACCTTGCGGGAATTTCGCACGATTCGATCAGCGAACACGAGGGCTTTGCAAAATTTGCCCTTGGTTCGGTTGCGGTAACGGCGATCCTTTCGCTTTTCGCGATGTTCCGCTACAAGGGATATTCATTCTTAAAACGCCGGGGTAATAACCCATTGGGCGACGATGCGACATCAACCGCCGCAACGTTTCCAAACTGGATCGTCTTTGCTATTTTGGTTTTCACATTGTCGAGCAGCGCCATTCTAGGATATACCGGAAAGCTCGGCGGTAAGATCAGGCATTCTGAGTTTTACGGCGGGGTTCAAACGTTCGATGGCCAAAAAGAAGAAACCGACAAAGAAGGCCGAAAAGGCCGCGGGCGAGAACGCGATAAGGATTAAATGACGGTATCTATTGAGCCGGGCGAGTCCACGGTCCGAGCCCGTGAGACTGCTAATGTACCGACGGCCATTTGATCCATGCCCAAGCGGCCGATCTCATGCTTAAGAATGTGGCCCGAGATCTGACAGGACACGGGGGGCGAATGTCGCTCTGATGGCATTGGCGATGGCGAGGAGATCAATGACTTCCTGCGTGACGGCGCCGGCTACGGGCGGGAGCATTCCGGCGGCGGCAAAACCTACGCCGATGAGGCTAAGCAGGATGCCGCCGACGGCGCTCTGGAGAGCGATGGTACGCATCCGGCGGCCGATATGCAGCAGTTCGTCTACCTTGCTCAACGAGTTGTCCAGTATTACCGCCGACGCCGCTTCGCTGGTCACATCGCTTGCCTGGCCAAAGGCTATACCAACGGTCGCGGCGGTCAGCGCCGGAGCATCGTTAATGCCGTCGCCCATAAAGACCGTGTCTGCGAGCAGCGTCTCACGCCGCACCAGCTCAAGCTTCTGTTCCGGTGTCTGCGAGGCGTGGACCTCGGTGATGCCCACGTTCCGGGCCAGGTATTCGACCTCGCTTAAACGGTCGCCTGAAACAAGCAATATCCGCTCAAAGCCGTGTTTCGGACTAAGATGCCCAATAAAGGAACGCCCCTCTTTTCGCGGTGCGTCTCTAAAGTGGAACGCCCCGGCATACTCACCGTCGATAAGCGCCAGGCACTCAAGTCCACCGGTCGTTTGAGGCAGCTTGCCGGTAAGTTCCGGATGTTCGCGAATTAACAACGAGCGGCCGGTGACCTGCACCCGGCGGCCGTTGACGATCCCTGTGAGCCCGGTACCCGGACGTTCACTGACCTCGGAGGCTTCAGCGAAAACCACTCCTTTTTCAGTAGCGGCGGCCAGCAGAGGAGCGGCGAGGGGATGCCGGGAATACTTCTCAAGCGAGGCTACGGCCGAAAGGAGCTCATCCGCCGGGAACGCGTCCGCAGCCGTGATGTCGATGAGGGTCGGCTCGCCGTATGTAAGCGTTCCGGTCTTGTCAAAGATCGCAACTTTACATGTATCGAGTTTTTCGAGAATGGCAGGGTCCTTGATGATTATTCCCCGCCGGGCCGCGAGCGATACCGACCCGATGACGGCTATGGGAATGCCTATGATCAGCGGGCACGGCGTTGCTACCACCAGAATGCTCAAAAATCTCTCAGGCGTGCCGGTTATGACCCACACCGCAACGGCGACGGCCAGGATAACGATTGTGTAAACGCCTCCGATCTGGTCACCGAGCCGCCGGATGTTTGGGCGGCTCTCCTCGGCGTCACGCATAACGTCCATGATGCGGGCGTAACGCGAATCTGACGCCGCCTTTTCTGCCCTCAGGCGGAGCACCCCTTCGCCGTTGATCGCACCTGACAGTACTGCCGAGCCGACCGCCTTTGGCAAAACATACGGTTCGCCGGTCAGATAGGCCTCGTTCATCGTGCTTCGGCCCTCGAGCACGACGCCGTCAACGGGACAGATCTCGTGCGGATGCACGACCAGTTCGTCGCCAACCCGGACCTCTTCGATCGGCACATCCGTTCCGTCCGCACGGTGTGCGACCAGGGGCAGACGCTTTGCAAGCGCGGCGAGTGCGAACGAAGCACGCCTGACGGCCATCGCCTCAAGCGTTTGCCCGCCCGAAAGCATAAACACAACTATCGTCCCGGCCAGATATTCGCCGAGCAATACGGCGGCAATGATCGAAACACCGGCCAACAGGTCGGCCGTCAATTCGAAGCGTGCGATCTGCTTAAGCAGCCGCCACAACAGCGGCGTCGCCCCGGCGAGAGCTACAAATAGAGGAATATCGCCCGCAGCGAAACCCGCGGCGTCCAGGCCGGCAATACCAGTAAAGCGCATCGCCAGATTAACGGCGATCGCGACGAGGGAGACTATAGCGATGCCAATGTCCAGCCGGGGCACCGGCGTTTCGCGGGAAGATCGTGTCATTCTGGTCCGTTGGTCGTCAACATCATTTTCTCCGGAGCCGCCCCCATCGTGAACATTTACCCCTGCAGGGCGAAAATGTTCGCAGCCGGCCACAAGGGCTAGCCGTAGATCAGGGGTGTCTCGTATTCAGTCCGCTCTCAAACCAGAATGATTGCAATAACTATGCCTGCACGAACTGGACCAACCGGCGTGCGCTGATGATCGAGTAAGGCCGTCGCTGAACCGGTCCGGGCCGTCACTAATAATTACAAGGAATGTCCATATTGTCGGCGGTGATCGGGGTGGCTGAGATGTCCCATTTATTGTCGGCGAGCTGGACGGCTTTTGCGCGGTAGCGGTCGATGCGATAGATCGGGTCGGTTTGGATGTCGGGGCGTTTTTCGACATTGACGCGGGCCCAGATGAAGCCTTCGCATTGAAAGAAGGTGATATCGGTGGCGTTTCGCTTTTCTTTTTCCTTAAAATGCGAGCGGACCTGATCCTCGAGGCCTTTGGGGCCGAGGATCTTGTCGCCGGGCCCCGGCAATGTGAGGTAATAGATCGCGGCACCGGCGACAGCGACGAACACAGCAACGATCAGCAGCAGCTTTAGATAGTTCCGCGAGCTTCCGGACGTTTCCTTTACGGTTTGGAATAGGTGGTCCTTTTCAACATCCGCGGTCGCGGCTGGCTCATCCGGCGAAAGGTCTTCCTGATCGAATAGTCCCATGAGAACCCCTCGTCGGGCGTCGATCGCCCGACAAAATGAGATATATCACCGTCAGAGCACAAGTTGCAAATAGCGCGGGATCGAAAACGGCCAGACAGGAAAAGGCCTCGCGGGGGTTGCGAGGCCTTTTTCCAAACGACGGGGTCTGTATAGGGCCATCATCGTTTGTTCCGATCGTGTGGGGCTTGCCTAATGATAGTTGTCCGGTTCGACCTTGCCGGAAAACGTTCGATAAAGATAAGTGAAATACCCGAGGGCTATCAGTATGCCGATGCTCCACCATATGAGGCCAACCTGCAGGCCGTAGGCACCTGCCGACGCGTTTTCGATGGTCAGGCTGTAAGCAGGGTTCATCGCGGGCAGGACATTTGGATAGAGGGCGAAAACGGCCCCGACCAGCATTGATGCGATATAGGCCGACGACGCCAGAAAGGCCGGTTTGTCTTTGCCCCGCGAGTTAAAAAGTTTGATCGCCGCGAGCGACAGCAAGACAGCAGCCGGTATCAGCCAGCCGATGGGATAATTTTTATAGTTATCCAATATGCCATCCCGAAGGTTCATAACACCAACAAGGCTCAAAATGGTGACCACAACCAGCGCGTACCAACCATTGCTTACAACCCGGCGGGCGCGTTCGTTTATTTCGCCGGATGTTTTGACCGCAAGGTAATTGGAGCCGTGGATGGCTAGTGCAACCAGTGCGACGACCCCCGACAGGACCGTAAACCAGTCGAGAATACCTGGGTTATCGGTAACGGTGAAAGTTGTCCAGAGCGGCTCAAAAAAATTGCCGTCGGCATTTAGCGGCACACCCCTTACAACGTTACCGAGTGCCGCCCCAAAAAAGATCGCGAGCAGAATACTCGACCCGCTAAAGCAAAAATCCCAAAAGCTGTGCCACATCGGCTCATTCATCTGATGTCTCAGCTCGATGCCGGTCGCCCTTAGTATCAACAGCCACAGGACCATTATCAGCGGCAGGTAAAATCCGCTGAACCCGGCCGAGTACAGGACCGGAAAGGCGAAATAGAGCGTTCCGCCTGTCGCAAGCAGCCAAACTTCATTGCCGTCCCAAACCGGGCCGACGGCCGAGATGACGGTTTCCCTCTCCTTTGCGTTACGGCCGACGAAATAATGGACAATACCCGCGCCGATATCGAACCCGTCAAGGATCACATAGGCGGCCAACATCAGAGCCACGATCAAAAACCAGATTGTCAGCATTTTATTACCTCCTATGCAGATCTAAAGAACCACGTCCTCTTCGGTTATGTCGATACCGTCCAGAGCCACACGGGCTGCCGTCAGCTCGTCGGCCCCATGATCGATACGCCTTAACATCAGGAAAATGTATAGCAGCGTCAGGACTGTGTACATCCCCAAAAATCCGATAAGTGTAAAAAGCACATTTCCCGACGAGACCATCGGCGAAAATCCATGCTCGGTCCTAAACAGCCCGTAAACAAGCCACGGCTGCCGGCCGACCTCCGCCGTCATCCAGCCTGCCGTATTCGCAATGAAAGGCAGCGGAAAGCTGAGCATTATCAGCCACAGCAGCCAGTTGGCACTCGCCAGCCAACCGCGCCACAGTCCAAAAGCGGAGATCACCATGATCGCGATAAAGATCGTGCCCAAACCGACCATTATGTGAAAACTGTAATAGAGCAGCGGGACATTATCGGGACGGTCCTCGGCCGGAAAGGCATCGAGGCCTTTGACCTCAGCGTCCCAGCGGCGGTAGGTGATAAAGCTAAGTGCCTTTGGGATGTGGATGGCGTTGTCGAGCGTCTGCTTTTCCATATCGGGCTGGCCGATCAGCACCATGTCTGCACCCTGTTCGGTTTTGAAGAGCCCCTCCATTCCCGCAAGCGTCGCCGGTTGGTGTTTCGCCACCATTTGGCCGTGCATGTCACCAGAGGGGAACAGCATCCAGATGCTCGCAATGCAGGCGGCGGTGACCCCGACCTTTAGGAACATTTTGCCAAACTCAACCTGCCGTTTTGAAAGGACGTAAAACGCACCGAGTGCTGCAACGACGAACGAGCCAGTCACCAGCGCTCCGCCCATATTGTGAACATATTGGACGATCGCCCATTTGTTCAGCAGCAATGCCCAAAAGCTTGTGAGCTGCAGGGCTCCGTTCGCACCCACTTCGTAACCGACCGGATGCTGCATCCAGGCGTCGGTCGCGACAATAAAATAGCCTGAGGCCCATGTCCCGACAAATACGAGAAACGCCGCCAGCCAATGCAGCCTCTGCCCGAGCCGTTTCTCGCCAAACAGGAACAGGCCGATAAAAGCCGATTCCAGAAAGAAAGCGAACACGCCCTCCATCGCAAGCGTCTGCCCGATAACGCCGCCGGCAAACCGCGAGAATGCCGACCAGTTGGTCCCGAACTGAAACTCCATCGGGATACCCGTCACCACCCCGAACAAAAACGTGATACCAAATATCTTCGCCCAGAACCGGGCAGCCTCATTCCAGCGTTCGTCCTTTTTCCAGATCGCGAGCGTCTTGAAAATTACGATCAGCGGTGCCAGCCCCATCGTCAGCTGCGGAAACAGATAGTGGTAGGTGATGGTAAACGCAAATTGAATTCGATCCAGGGTTAGTGCATCCATAAGTTTACAGACCCGGCAATATCAGACCAGCCAAGCCCTAATAATATCTCACTCCGGCCCGATCAACATCCGTTCACAGGGCCTCGGTACGTAACTCGCTCAATGAAAATGGGGATTGCGTATCTCAACGCCTTTCGTATCGAATAATCCTGTTACCGCGTCACCGATCCTCGCAGCTGACCCGCGGGCAAGACCAGGTTTCGCATCTCGCTGTGCCGTCTCAGGCTCATGTCCTTCCGGGTGGGTGATTGACAACGGCAGGACCACCATCATTCCCATGAATATCATTCCAAATATAAAAAATCCGATGCCGACTATCGCCAAGGCTGTAAGACTACCGGTGATCAGCAGTATCCCTACAAATGCCGCCAACGCGGCCCATATCGCGAAATAGATCTTGGTCAACATTTTTTCTTGTCCTCCAGTTACAAAAAAACTTTGATCTGATCGAATAGGGAAAAACCGTAAAGCCATTTGAACTGTCCCACATCGACGTGTCCTTCGAAATTGCAAAGTGTGTGCCAATGTTCCAATGCCGTATTTTATTGATCGGGAAAGGTTCCATGTGTGCGGAGAATTCCATAGCCGGATGAGATCGGCGCGAACATTTCCGCGTTCCAGGGGCTTTTGCCGGCACGGGCCTTATGATGAAAAAGCATGCATTTTCACGAGAAGTGATGTCGCATTGCCTAATAATCTTTTTTCGTTAGTTCACCGGAGGGTGCTCGTGTCCCGGCACAACACTGGCTCTGCCAACCAGACCGGCAGAGCGGCGGCCGCTCATCTCTGTCGGCCGGATCCGGTAAATGACCTCAATATTTTCGCGGATCCAACTGTCCACCCATCTGATGCTAACGGCGGGCGTGAGCATCGGATTGACCGCCACTATAAGCCGCAGGGCCCGTCCGCGGTCCGGTTCGCCTTTGATCTGCTGAGCTTCTCCATCTACGATTACACTTTGCCATCGCTGGTTATCGACGACCTCCTCCACCTGCAGGCACACCCGCGGATTTGACTTGATCATCTCGTACTTTTTGCCTTCGGTCGTATAGACAAATATTTCGCCTGCGTCATACGCAAAATGGACGGGAACGACGTACGGTTCATTGTCACGGCAACATGCGAGATGCCCGTAACCGACACGCGCCAACACGTCAACGATCTCACTATCTGCCATTTCTTCTATTTGGATCATGGATCTATTGCCTCCTTCTAACCGGCCCTCAGGTATATTTGATGTTGCAATATCCGTACCTTTGGTTTTATTTCGGCATTGGCGGCAAACCCGGGAACGGTTATTGCGTTCTGTAATGAATGAAGGTCATTTCCCCGGAGGTACAAATATGAAGATCATTATTGGAACTGATGGTTCCGAATTTAGTAAAGCGGCAGTCGTCGAAGCCTGCAAATTTATTACACCAGGCAAGGATGAGTTAAAGATCGTTTCGGCATATGAGGACTCGGCCCCGATAGCAGCCGAACCATTTGCGATCTCGGCTGAATATTATCAAAAGCTCGAAGAGGCGGTTCGGCAGCAGGCGTTGGACTACATAAAAGAAGCCGAAAGCGAGGTCCGTGATCAATTCAAGGGGCAGGAACTGGGCATTACGACCGAGATACTTCGCGGTGCGCCTGATCAGCAGTTAATTGATCTTGCTAAGGAGTGGAACGCCGACCTGATCGTCGTAGGTTCGCACGGACGAGGATTCTGGGGCCGACTGCTAGGTTCCGTTTCTACCGGGGTGATACATCATGCACCGTGTTCGGTGCTCGTTGTTCGCCATTCAAGCACTTGATCGGAGATCAAATTGACTTGGCTTTACGGTTCCGCATCACGTTCAATGCGATCGCGCACGCAAGGGCCGCGGCAGCGGCAATTATTACCCCATAAAACGCCGCCGTATAATCGCCGCCGTTCAGATCTGCGAGATAACCGGTTGTGCGGCCCCCGATCGCGGCACCGATGATCTCGATAAACGTCAGCGTCCCCAATATTTTTCCGTACTCCCGCATTCCAAAATAATCTGCGGTCAATCGCTGCAGCATCACAAATATCCCTCCGTATCCGAGTCCGAAGGGTATAAGAAAAAGCAAAGCATTTGCCGCCGACAGATCAAGCAATACAAGCGTTGCGGCGAACATGATAGCTCCGAAAACGAGCATTATTCGATTTGGCGAGAATTTGTCGCTAAGAAACCCCGCCAAGGATTTGCCGCCGACGCTGACGGCAAAAAGCGCTGATTGGGCAAATGCAGCCGTTTGAAGCGACACGCCGATCTTTGGGGACTGTAGGTAGAGGATGAATTGCTGGGTGGTCGCAAAGATCGGATAAAAGACGGCCGCCGCGCAGAGCCCAAAGATCCAGAATAGCGGCGTCCTCAGCGCCTGCCTCAACGTTAGCCCTTCGGCTGGCCCGCTGATCTCAGCATTGCTCAAGCGGTCGGCCGAGGGTTCTTTGACCAGCAGAACAACGGCCGGCAACAAAACCAGCCATACGAATAAGCTGACGCCGATCATCGCGAACCGCCAGCCGTACCCTGTAATTAACGGTGCCGCTACGAGCGGAATCAGGAGCCCGCCGATACTTGTCCCGGTCAGCAGAATTCCGACTGCCGTTCCGCGCGAGCTTTGGAACCATTTTGAAACAAGAACGACATTTGGCGCGACACCGACGAAACCAAGAGAGACGCCCATAAGGAAACGGGCCATATATACCATCTCCCAACTTCGCGCCTGTGAATGTAAAAGCAGTCCGCCGCCCAGACAAAAACATCCGGTTATCATCAGAGCCTTTAATCGAAAACGGGCAATGAACCATCCGCCAAGCATCGAAAAAACGCCCGACATCAGAAAGGTTATGTTGGCCCCATTTGCAAGAAAACTCTCCGCCTGGTCCAAAGGTATAGCACCGATCGCGACAAATTCCTGCCGCAGATCTTTTGAGAATACCGGCATCCCGCCTATCGCCAGTCCATTGCCGACTATCAAAGCGAGCGTAGACACCGCCACGATCACCCATCCATAATTGGCCCTTTCATTTGGCTCTGTTCTCATTTTTACCGAATTTGGACGCTCGGTCTTTACCCCGAAACCCCAATGGTTTTGTTTTCAATAACCTACGTAATAAAAATTAATTTACAACTTTAGCAAAATTGTGTATCATCGCAGGTGAATTTGCGGTCGTCGCAAAATTTGCAACTCTGAACCCAATATTATCATCAGTTTTTCGACTGGCTTTTTCGCCGATTTTGGATTCTCAAGTATCTTCTCATGTTAATGGCTCGGGCGATCAGCCCCACGGAGGAAATATGTCGTTTAGTTCCAGGTTTTTACGTGTCGTTGTCTCAGTGATATTGCTAACCGCGATGGCGTCATTTGCCTTTGCAGACACGATCCGTCTAAAAGACGGCAGTATTATTAAAGGACAGATAGTTAGCTTTGGCAGCGGCATTTTTGTCGTTGAGATCGGTGAAGGCTCCCGGCGACGGCAGATGACTTTCAAAGCTGCCGAGGTTGAATCGATTAACTTTGATTCGCCGGGCGGGCCGCCGCAATTGACAAACTCAACTAATCGGACGGCATCATACACCGAACCGTCGGCCAAACCTGCAGTACCGCCAAAGGTTATCGTTTCTGGCACCACTAGCCGGACAAATGAACCGCAGCCCACGCAGGCCAAACAGTCCGGATCAGCCGCAAAGATGCCGCCGATCGAATGGAAAGTATCAGTATTCGCTGATAACACTGCCAATGGCTGGACAAACACAGGATGGGTCGTCAAAAAAGGCCAGAGGATCAGGGTTGTCGGCGATGGTAAGGTTTCGCTCGGTAAAGGACAAAATTCACCTCCGTCGGGCATATCGTCACTGAATGATGATATGAAGCTTTTGAAAAATGTCCCGACGGGTGCCCTGATAGCCGTTATAGGCGATGACAATAATGATTTTATCTACGTCGGTGCTGAGCGTGAGTTCACTGCGACCCGCGACGGAGCACTATTCTTAGGGATCAACGAGGGCTACCTGGAGGACAACTCTGGTGCCTTTAGTGTAAAGATCGAGATATTGCCGGACGAAGCCGGTTAAGTTCGCGTAACCATCAGGTTTAGATGTTTCAGAAGGTCCCGGACATCCATCGTTCGGGATCTTTTGCGTTTTGATGTGGCATATCTCCGAAAAAACACCGGTTTGATTTCGACCAACTAAAATCGGACAATTTGTATCTAATCGAGATAGCACTGGAAAAAGGATAAATTATGCATTTCTTTCGCGTTCAGCGTCCGACACTCGCACTTCTCGCGTGTGTCCTTAGCTTGTTACTGATCTCAAATCCTTTGGTTTTTGCACAATCGAAACCGCAGAAATCTGAAACTCCGAAAGGAAGCGGAAAGAAAAATGCCCGCCCAACTCCGCAGACCGAGGAAGAGCGGTTGAAGGCGGAGCAGGAGCGTAAGCGTGCCGAAGAAGAGAAAAACGCGATCGTTGAGAACACGGTAGTAAAGGTCGAGTCTAATATCGTAAATGTCGATGCGGTCGTATATAACAAGAAGAGCGGCCAGATAATCACCGGGCTGAATAAAGCCAATTTCGCTATCTTTGAAAATGGAGTAAAGCAGAACATCACAAATTTTGCCACGCCTGAATCTCCGATAACCGTTACGCTGGTGCTCGAATATAGTAAATGGACTCAGATCTTTGGCTCGGCTGCAGGCGGCCGTTTTGAACCCGGCACCTACGAGGTGGTCAGGCCCGTTGCATCATTTTTGACAAAATTTATTAAACCGCCTGATGATTATGCCTCGGTCATCGCATTCGACTTGCGTCCGACCACGCTCACAGATTTTACAAATGATCCGACACGGATCAACGATACGATAAATCTATTGCTCAGAAACACTCCTGCGTTTACCGAGAACAATTTATATGATTCGCTCAAATTTGCCTTGGTCGGTGGAAAGGGTGATTCGGTAGTCCTCGAAAATTCAAAGAATGAAACGGCTGAATACACCGGCATGGCCGGCGTTAAGGCAAAGCGGCGGGCCATTATCCTCGTTGCCTCCGGCATTAACACTTTCAGCAAGATCGGCTTTGACGATGTGCGGCGCGTGATCCAGGAGGCTGGTGTTCCTATTTATATCATCAGCACCGGCAATCTGTTTTGTAAGATATATTGTGATTATCTCGACCCTTCACGCGTGATGCCCGGGACACCTGACCGTTTGGACTTTTTGCAGGCCACAAACCAGATGAACACGTTCGCAAAGGAATCTGGCGGTATGCATTTCGCTATGACCTTTCAGAGCGAGATACCGGATTACCTCAATTCGATCAATGCCCTGCTGCGTAATCAATATTCGTTAGCCTATGATCTTGGCGATAATCACGAACCCGGTAAGAAATACAAAATAGAGGTAAAGGTAGATGTCGATGGTGATGGCGTCTATGACGATAAGACCTTTGTCGTTCGGCATAAACCATTTTACTCAATGCCTAGATCTGCAGAACCCAAAAAATAAGGCCGGAGCTCACAGACTCATGCTATACACTGACGATGGCCCGGCCATCGTTTTTGTGTCAGAACTCTTTAGAAATGTCCTCTATTGTAACTCATTAGAAATGTCCTCTTTTTGCTGTTTCAACGGGCAGCGGCGCGGCGCCGCTGCCCGTTGAAAGATCATGGATGCCGAGGCTGTGGGCGGTTCGGTAGTAACTTCTGTCGCCACGGGTGATCGGCTGCCGGGGAAGAGTTCTTACAACGGCCATCGTTTTTGTTGTTAGCCGGACGCAATTCTGTTAGCCTGATTGTTTGTTGAATTTATGAGTAAACGCGTTATCGAAAGCTATAAGAGGAAACTCGCCGCGGAGGAGGGCTACGTCGTTTCGCGCGAGCGAGGCCTCAGGATAGCCCTCTGCTATCCGAATACCCACTCGATCGGGATGGCGAATCTTGGCTTTCATACGATGTATGAATTGTTCAACTCGATCCCTGATGTCGTTTGCGAACGCGTCTTTCTTCCTGATGAGAATGAACTCAAGGAATATGAAAAGACAGGCACGCCGCTCATGTCACTCGAAACACAATCGCGGGTGAAGGGATTTGACGTTGTCGCATTTTCCATTTCATTCGAAACAGATTACCTGAATATGGCCCGGATGCTGCGGCTCGCAGACATACCCGTTTGGGCCGAAGAGCGAACCGAAAAACACCCGCTCGTGATCATGGGGGGCGCCGCATCGTTTCTGAATCCTGAACCGATTGCCGACTTTACCGATGTCATTGCGGTCGGTGAGGGCGAGATACTCGCTTTTCAGCTGGTCGACGCGATAGTTGAGAACGACAGCCGGCACGATGTTCTGTTGGAGCTTGCCCGGATCGGCCGCGGTTTTTATGTACCTTCGTTCTACGATGTGATCTATAACGATGATGGCACTGTTTTTGATTACATTCCAAATGAAAAGGGCGTCCCTAAGCGCGTCGGCCGGGCGCTTGCTTCCGTTAATCCTAAAGAGGGCACACTCCGCCGGGCATTAAAGCATGGCGATACTGAGCTCGCGGAATTTTTGCTCAGTCAGGAAACCTTTTGCCCGTCCACCGCAATCTGGTCACCGGAAGCGGAAATGGGCGACCGCCTGCTGGTCGAGATCTCACGCGGCTGTTCACAGGGATGCCGCTTTTGCTGGGCCGGATATAATTATTATCCTCCGCGTGTTGTGCCGGCCAAAGACATTCTTGAAAAAGCCCGTGAGTGGCGTTCGAAAACAGATAAGATCGGGCTCGTTTCCACAGCCGTTTGCGATCATCCTGAGATCTCGACAATCCTGCGCGAACTTAGGGCAATGGATTACCGCATCTCCGTTTCATCATTGCGGCTGGATCAGATCTCGGACGAACTGCTTGACGCTCTCGTTGAATCACGGGATCAGCAGATCGCGGTGGCTCCGGAAACAGGTTCGGACCGTCTTCGCCGGGTCATAAATAAAAATCTTACCAATGACGAGATCGTCGATATTTGCGGTGCCGTCTTTGACCGCGGAATGCTGACCGTCAAGCTCTATATGATGGTTGGGCTCCCGACCGAAACGGACGAGGACCTCGATGAGATGTTTGTACTGGTTGAGCGGATCAAGGATCGAATGCTCGAGGCCGGAAAGAAATTTGGCCGGGCCGGCAAGATCATCCCATCGCTGAACGGATTTGTTCCAAAGCCTAATACGCCGCTACAGTGGGATGCTATCTGTGGGGAAAAGGAACTTAAGCGGCGGATAAAATATGTTTGCAAAGGTCTGAGCAAGATTCCGAATGTCGAGGTCCGCTATATGTCAGCACGGATCGCTCACGAACAGGCACTTTATTCGTCCGGTGACCGTACCATAGCTAAGGCCATTGACGCAGCCGCCCGATTTAAGGGCGACCTAAATCGGGCACTTCGTGAAACCGGCATCGACTCAGCGTTTCATACCTCACGGGACAGAACCTACGACGAGTTTCTTCCCTGGTCGATTGTCGATTCAGGATTGTCGTTTGAATTTCTAAAAACAGAGCACGAAAAAGCTCTCGAATCACTGTCAAGCCTGCCGTGCCCGGCGGTTGAAAAATGTACTACTTGCGGAGTGTGTCCGAGCACCTGGCTCGCAGATGCACCTGAGGGACTTATCCAGATCCAGCCGCTGAAGATACGTCAGTTACTTGCCGCGGCGATCTGACCTAACTACCTAAAGATTATTGTTTGATCAGAAAACCGGTCGGTGTGGCTGTATGGTCAAATCGGTAGGCATATTTATATATGCCGAACGGCAAAATATTGACTTCCTTTGTATAGGAAATGTGGGCGGACAGCATATTGCCGGACTGCCTTACGTCGATAAGGGCATTAGCCGGTATACCGTTTTCCTGCACCGCTTTTTGCAGCCGTACCTTAACATTCTCAGCCGGATTTAATTTTCCCGGTAATGCGAGCCCCTGCAGGACCGCGGCCTCCATCTCTGCTTGCAAACTCTCGGCACCATATGCAACGGGGACGTAATTAAAACCGGCATTGGCCGCGAGAACTATTACAGTAAAAATAATGAGAAATTTGATGCCGGCGCTTCCGCGTTCAGATTCGCGATTTTTTACTAGGTTGATCATGTTTGTATTACTCCAAGAAAAGAACAGGCACCGTGTCAGGCCCATTTTTGAAGCAGCTTTTTGAGGACTTTTTGTGCAGTTGGTCGGGGGATGTCTTTTTCAGAGACGATCACCGGTTTACCAATGCCATTGAGCAGCACCATTTGGAGTGAACCGGACAGATGTTTTTTATCAAACCTGAAAGCCTCAAAAATCTCTTTCTCGTCGATATTGGCAAGTGCAGACAGGATGCCTGCCCGATGCACAACATCGTTTAACAATTTTACATCTTTTTCACTACAAAATGCAAGAGTTTTCGAGAGTTCTGCGGCATATTGTATTCCGTACCCGACAGCCTCGCCGTGCGTCAAATATTTGTAGTCGGTTACTTTCTCTAGCGCATGGGCGAGCGTGTGGCCGAAATTCAAGATCTTGCGTGACTGTTTGTCTTTGCGATCTGATGATTCCCGCTCATCCCCGCTAACGATCTTTGCCTTGAAAGCAATATTATCATTGATAAGTTCTGTTAATTGCGTTTGAAATTTGCGGTCCTCGCTGAATTGCTTTAGGTCTGCAGGTGGAAATGTTGCGAGGAGATCGCTCGTTCTGATCAGCAATTTTCTGCTGCTTATAGCCCCATGCTTGATCGCCTCGCAGAATCCGGCTGTCAGTTCCCGGAGAGGCAGGGTGTCGAGCGTTGCAATATCTATCAAAACGCCGCCCGGCTGATGAAAGGCCCCGATCAGGTTCTTGCCAAATTGTGAATTCACCCCGGTTTTGCCGCCAACCGAAGAATCGATCATCGACAGCAGCGTTGTGGGGATCTGCAATACATTGATGCCGCGAAGATATATCGCCGCAGCAAATCCCGCAAGATCACCCACGACCCCGCCGCCGAGAGCTATAACGGCATCTGTCCTGGAGAGATGTGTTTCGGCAAAAAACGTTAGAGCTTCGTCCACTGTTTTAAGTGTCTTGTACTCTTCGCCGTCTCCGATCAGGAAAACGGAAACGTCAAAGCCTGAATTAACGAGGCTTTCCCGGACACGGCCGCCATAAATATCAAAGACGGTTTGATTTGAGACTATTACGACCCTGGAAGCCTTGTTGCCGAGAGATCTGCGTGCCCAGGTCCCGGCATTTGCAAGCAGACCATGGCCGATATGGATATCGTAAGAATATCTCCCCGCAACCCCGATCTTTATTTTTTGGCTTTTTATTCGCATTTGCGAGGCCTTGAAGTGCGATTTTAACGTGGGAACGTTTTAGTTGTTAGGATAGGTCAGGAGCGATCAAGAAGTCTGCTGAGATCTCAAGTTCCGTTTCACCCAGGAATTCCTCGATCGAATCTTTTAATTTATCGCGGGCAGGCATATCAGGTATTTTTTGAAACGCCGCATCCCGCTGCTCCCGCGACTGCCACTGAGCATAAGCATACCAAATGCCGTCGATTCCGCGATGCAGCCGTGACCCCAGCGAACCGGGCTGTTTCAGATAATAGGACGTAATTGCTGACCAACTCTCCACAAATTGTTCTTCCAGGCCAGGTTTGATCCGCCATCGATAGAGAAATACAACCATTTCTAACCCAGTTCATTCAGAATGACGTCGGCAATACGATTTGCCTGTTCCTCGATCGACGCCTGATCCTTGCCCTCGATCATCACCCTGGCGAGATTTTCCGTTCCGGAATAGCGGAGCAGCAAACGGCCCTGGCCAAGTAATTCAGTTTCGACCACCTTCGCGATATCGGCAATGCCGGGAACGCTGTCGAAAGGCAGTTTCTCGCGGACTTTAACGTTCTGCAATATCTGCGGATAGCGGACAAACCCGGCGGCGGCGTTCGAGAGGGAAATGCCCTTTTCCCGGATCGCTCTAAGCAGCAGCAAGGCGGTCATCATACCGTCGCCGACGAGGCTGATCTCAGGGAAAATAATATGTCCCGACTGTTCCCCGCCGATCTCTGAGCCGGTCTCGATCAGTTTCTCAAGCACGAACTTATCGCCGACATTGGTCCGCAACAGGTCTATCCCCTTTGACTTAAGTGCGAGT
The DNA here is from genome assembly GCA_963834975.1 of Blastocatellia bacterium. GTDB lineage: Bacteria > Acidobacteriota > Blastocatellia > Pyrinomonadales > Pyrinomonadaceae > OLB17. The sequence continues at coordinate 429,828 of CAWIDZ010000002.1, read as the reverse complement.
TCGAGGCCGATATTACTCATAACGGTCGCGACAACTGTCGAGTTAGCGAGCTTTCCGTGCCCTTGCAGGTATTGGGCCATTATCCAGAGAGTTGCATCGCCATCGATCAGTTCGCCATTTTCATCAACGAAAAGGGCCCGGTCGGCGTCGCCGTCAAACGCGATCCCAAGATCGGCATTTTCCTCAACGACTTTCGCAAGCAATTGATCGATATGGGTTGAACCGCAATCTTCATTAATATTTCGTCCGTCCGGATCGTCATGTATGGCTATGACCTTAGCACCGAGATCCGAAAACAATTTTGGAGCAAGTGCGGACGATGCCCCATTTGCACAATCGACAACTATTTTAATGCCGTCTAACGTGAGGGGGCCGACTTCCTGCTTAATATGGTCGATATACCTGCGGCAATATTCATCTGCTCTTTTGGTCGAGACCATCGACGCGGCGGCCTCAACCTTAAGATCAGAGTGTATGTCACTCTCGATACTGCGTTCGGTCGCCTCATTGATCTTTCGGCCGGTTGGCGAGAATATCTTTATACCATTGTCCTGATATGGATTGTGCGAGGCGCTGATCACGATGCCGGCGTCAAATCCGAACGCACTTGTCAGATAGGCGACACCAGGCGTCGTGATGACACCGGCCGATTCGCATTCTGCCCCTTCACCCCGGGCCCCCGAGTGAAAAGCCCCCTCGATCCAACTGCCTGATTCGCGGGTATCACGTCCGGAAATAAAACGCGGGCTGCGGCCGAGTTGCGAACGGAACTGGCGGGTCAGCGATGCTCCTATTATCCTCACAGAATTTTCATCCAGGGGAAATTCACCGGCAAGGCCACGAATTCCGTCGGTTCCAAAGAGATGTTTCATAATTAGAGAAACCGCCAAATGGCAGGGAAAAACTAAGTTATACAGTATGACCGAACTCGTTACAAACCTGGAATATCCATAAGCAATTGTTGTAGATACAATAAATTTTTCGAAAATAGTTTGACAACTGCTTACCTTATGAGAGAATCTTAAATGTGCCATACAGTTGCCGAGAGCGGCGTTAACAGATCCCTGGCACTCTCCCGAAATAAATCATTATGAAAATTAGAGTTTGTTTTGGCCTTTTTGTATTAACGTCTCTTGCAAGTCCCGCATTTGCACAATCCGAACAACCTGAACCAACAAAAATGACCCCGCGGGTCGTAGTTACTGACACAATGCCCCCGCCACGGGTGATAACGGCTCCGACGGCCGCACCGCAACCGGCCCAAACACGGCCCGAGGCCGATCAGAGCCAACCTAAGCTGTCGCCCGGCAGTAACCTGAACTACTCAGGGCTGAGTTTTGCTCAGATAAAGAGCAAGATCGCCGAGGCCAAAAGAGAGATGCAGACCCGCCCGCTTACGACAGCGTCAACCGAACCTACGTCAACTGAACAGTCCTCACCGACAAGCTTGGTGCGGGTGGCTTACTACGATTGGCAGGCAAATAAGATCGACTATATAGTTTTAAGCAAGGATGCATTTCTAACTGCAAATTCGCCGACGCCGGCTATATCATCGAACGGCCGCCGGGTTATGTCTAACACGATCCGTGCGAACGGTGTCAATACCCCCATTACGATCACAGATGAAAATGGCAAGGCCCAGCTGCCGCTTCTCATTCAATACCCTGTTGAGAAGGGCGGACGTTTTATAGAAACGGCCTATTACATGTCGACCCATCCGGGGATCATAACACCCGATGTTGTGAACGCCGGCCGGTATTATGTCCACAATGTCATCGAGATCGCACGAGATCAATTGAGGAATAAAGGATACTCGGTACAGCCGAAGGTCGCCGACATTGCCGAGCGTCTTGCAACGGTTGAGCACGTTGACCATCTGCGTTTCAGGACCGAATATCATCCGAACATCTTTAACGATATTTTCACGCTGTATGCCTTAAATGAAGGACAGACCTATAGGTATTCAGTCAGTTCTGCCGGTGCGGGTGGAATGGTACAAATGATACCGTCGACCTATCGCATGATCCGCAGCCGCTATCCAAACGCAGGGTTAATGCCGGATTTTGTCGAGGGTATGCGAAACCACGTCAACGCCTCGCAGGCAATGCTGCTGTATATGCAGATGACGTGGAATGATCTTATTTCGAGACAGACAGTTTTCGACGCGATAAAAACCGGAATTGCCACGCAAGAGCAGATCATGGCTGCCGGATACAACTCTAATCCGTCACGACTTCCGGGTTATATCAACCGGGGTGGAACAGACTGGGCCACGCTAATTCCGCGTGAAACAAAGATCTATCTTCAGATCTATGATTCTCTCGAGCGCTTTGTCCCGGCAGCTCCTCGTAAACAATAGTAATTTGAAATTTTTCTTAAGATCAGCGGGCTCTGCCCGCTTTTTTTATTCGTCGGGCAATTCTGGCTGCAACAATCCGCCGGGACCGACCTCGGCAACGCGGGCTTGAATATCAGCGTATTGCAGGTCAACTAAAGATTCCCCATTAAAGAAGACATCGTCCGTTACTTCAATTACTGCAAAGGGCGGTGGAGCAAATTCACTCATTTTGGTGTATGTTTCAAAATCCACACGGGCCGTGTTCAGGCCCCACAATGCACCCAGGTAGACGTCGAACGTAAAATGGCTCAGGTCAAACTCGTGAAAATATCTGTTCTTGCGGATCTCTCGTCCCTCAAAATGATGAAAGACGGCATACTCAGACTCGTTCAAATGTATCTCTGAGAGTTTTGAGACCGCAAACTCACCATCTGCTGCGGGAATTCGCTGCTGCAGCATTTGAGTCCAGGTATTTGTATAAGGGTCTCGAACCCGCCTGATGCGGATCCGCGTGTTTTCAATGTAGTTGTCAAAAATTTGCAGATGGCTGCTTGCCCGGGTCAGGGGCTCGGGCAGCCGCTCTATCAAGAACGTCCGGTGCAATTCAGTTTGGGCAGTTTTGTTCATTTTCTACAAATTTATTATACTCAAAAGTTGCATTTTGCCGGGAGCGAGACAGTTAATATGCGAACACAACTATTTTTTATTTCTGCGATCATTGTATTGGCGGCAGTTTTTGCCGGGTGTGGCGGAACCGGGCCAGCGAACTCAAAGGAGACCAACACCGTCAAAGAGAACTCAAACAATCCGCTCGAAACTACAAAATCAGCCGAGGAGCCAACGGTTAACAATGCTCCAACTCTGACGCCTGTATTTAAGGCCTATTGTGCGGCCAAGATCAAAGGTGATGAGGCAGCTCTCAGGAAGATCTATTCACAGGGCACGTTAAAAAGCTTTGAAGAGCAGATGAAAGAGGACAAGATCAAGAGCCTGTTGAAATTTCTAGAGACCGAAAAAGTTACCGACAAATTATGCGAGATCAGAAATGAAAAGATCACGGGTGACAAAGCGGTGGCAAATATTCGTTATGACAGCTACCCGAACGGTCTGGATGTCGTTTTCGTCAAGGAAGACGGCGAATGGAAGATGACCAACATATCGCCAACTTTTGATTCGGTGAAATCGACTGCTCCGAATTCGAATTCTGCAAAGTAAACGCCGGATAATTTACACAATATTAAGGCCCAACGAACCCGAAAGTTTGTTGGGCCTTTTCTTATTGTAAGTCGCCAGCGTCCGGGTAAGGACGATCTATCCGGAAATATACGCCGGCAGCGTCATCCGAGCTGCCTTTTCTTTTTTGTGCCCCAATGCCCAGTCGGCCTGCATCAGAGTGTGGATGTCACGGGTCCCCTCATAAATGACGGCAGCCTTACAGTTTCGCAAATACCTCTCTACCGGGTAATCATTTATATAGCCGTTTGCTCCGTGCACTTCGATGGCCATAGAGGCGGCCGTTTCGCTGCGCACCGTCGCCTGCCATTTGGCAAGGCTCGCTGCCCGACCCGACGGCAGGCCCTTATTTTTCAGATAACCCACTCTGAGCCACAGCAAATGCGACATTTGATAATCGGCTTCCATGTTGGCGATCTTTTGTTTGACGAGCTGAAAGTTTCCGATCGTTTGTCCCTGGACCTCACGGGTATTCGCATACGAAATGCACGCGTCGCGTGATGCACGGATAACGCCTGTCGCACCGGATGCAACTGTGTACCTGCCATTCTCCAGGCTGAACATCGCGATCTTAAATCCCTCACCCTCAAGCCCAAGCATATTTTCCTTTGGCACCCGGACATCCTGCAGCGAAAAGTATCCGGTATCACCGGCCTTGATACCCATCTTGCCGTGAAGCGTTCCGCTCGAGAAACCCGCCATCGTCCGCTCTACGATAAAGCAGCTCATCCCGCGGTGATCACGCGCTTTTTGTTTTTCGAGATCGGTCCAGCAAAAAAACAGGAAATGGTCAGCAGTGTTGCCGAGCGAGATCCACATCTTTTCGCCATTGAGGATCCAGTCGTCGCCGTCGCGTTTTGCGTGCGACCGCATACCGATAACGTCCGAACCGGCATTGGGTTCGGTCAAGCCAAACGTCGCCAGCTTTTCGCCCTTTGCCTGCGGGACGAGGTATTTTTGCTTCTGCTCCTCGGTTCCCCAGGTATAAAGACTCAGGGAATTTAAGCCAACATGCACCGACATCGCAACACGCAAAAAAGTGTCGCACGCCTCAAGTTCCTCACAAACCAGGCCGAGAGAAATATAGTCAAACCCAGCACCGCCATATTGTTCAGGTATGCAAACACCCAACAGGCCGAGTTCGCCCATCTTTTCAAAAACAGAGCGTTCAAAATGCGACTTTTCGTCCCATTCTTTTATATACGGAGCGACTTCGCCGGCGACAAATTCGCGAACGGTCTGCTGCAGAGCCTTGTGTTCTTCGGTCAATTCAAATTCGATCACGGGGGTTAATTATCCTTACCTTTCAGGTTGTATGTTAAAATGTGGGACGTAATTTCAAATAAGGAGTCTACCATTTCGCACTTATTTCTGCGAAACCGTCCGGAAATTGCTGCCAATCATATGTATTTTCGAAGACTGATATTGCCCGTACTTATTTCGCTTATCCTGGCCCAGTCGCTGTTCGCCCAAAACCGTTCTGACGAACCGATCCCGGCCATGCCAAAACTTCTTTCGCAGCGCGAGCAGATCGACATCCGCGAACAGTGGCTGCAAAAACGCCTCGGCACTCTGCTGCTGCCGATGATGAAAAAGGCAGGCGTCGATATGTGGATAGTCGTAAATGAGGAGTTTCACAGCGACCCGGTGACCGAACAGATCGTGCCGCCGATCCCGATGGTCGGCCGCCGCGACATTTTCCTGTTCATTGACCGTGGCGAGCGGATCGAGAGGGTCGCCATCTTGCGATATCTCGAAGAACGCCTGAAGAACCATTACAATGTGCTCAATCCGTCGCGTGCAGAGATCGAATCGACATTGAGAAAGATCGTCGACGAACGAAACCCTAAGACAATAGCTGTTAATACAGGCGGCCCTCGCGGCCAGCAGAACGGCCTTACACATGACGGATACAAGTTTTTGGTTGAGGCCCTCGGTCCTGAGAACGAAAAGAAGTTTGTCTCATCGGCTAAGCTGCTAAATGATTTTCTGGATACACGGCTGCCGGAAGAATATGGGGAATATTACAAGGCTGTCCTCGCGACCGATGTCATCACCCGTCGTGCCTTTTCTAACGAGGTCATAAAGCCTGGCAAAACGACCGTAGGCGACGTTCGCTGGTGGATGCTGCAACAGGTAAACGATCTCGGCCTCGGCATCTGGTTCCAGGCAGATCTGAGAGTTCAGCGGCAGGCGAAGGAAACAGGCCTGACACAGCAATTTCTGAGCGTAGCTGACGAATCTGTCGTCTTGCAACGCGGCGATCTGATCCACGTAGATTTCGGACTTATTTATATGGGGCTCAGCACCGATTGGCAAAAGCATGGCTATATTCTCAAAGCCGGTGAAAAGGACGCCCCGGACGGGCTAAAGGCCGCTCTCAAAAATACCAACCGGCTGCAGGATATCTTGTTCAGCTTTGCCCGTGCCGGCAAGACAGGCAGCGAGGTTTACGACGCGACGATGGCCCAATGCAAAAAAGAGGGTATCGATGCGATGATCTATTCGCACCCGATCGGCACGCAGGGCCACGGCCTCGGAGCACCGATAGACTTTCGACGCGGTGGCCCCGAAGGTGAGGAAGAAAGGTTTAGACTCGGATCTTATACTTCGATCGAGCTCAACACGTCGACTCTCGTCCCTGAATGGGATAACCAGAAGGTCACTGTCATGGGCGAGGACGATGCGGTCATGACCGACAAAGGTTTTAAGTTTATCCGTCCCAGACAGACTGCGTTCTATCTGATCAAATGATCCCGGTCACAGAAGCCCTCAGCATTGTCGCATCCAAAACGAACCCGCTTGGGGCTGAACGGGTCCTGCTTGCCCGGGCCGTCGGACGCGTATTGCTCGAAGACATAGTTGCCGACACCGATCTGCCGCCGTTTGACCGGTCCCAAATGGACGGTTATGCGGTAATAGCGGCTGACACTACGGCGGGAACTGTCCGATTAAAGATCGTCGGTGAATCGGCCGCCGGAAAAGGGTGGCACAAGAAAATGAAACGCGGCGAAGCGGTCCGAATAATGACCGGAGCGCCGGTTCCCGCTGGCTCTGACTCTGTACAAAAGGTCGAGGTCACCCGCGAATCATCGCAAAAAGGCATTGAAACGGTCGAAATTCTCGAGCCTGTCAAAAATGGCGCAAATATAGTCAAACAGGGTGCCGAGATCAAGCACGGGACCACAACCCTCGAAAAGGGGCAGGTCATTACCGAGAATATGATCGCGGCTATCGCCTCATTCGGCTATACAAAGGTCACAGCAGGAACCAGGCCGCGGGTCGCGATCATGTCAACCGGCAGTGAGGTTGTCGATGTTTCGATGACCCCGGGGCGTGACCAGATCCGTAATTCCAATTCGCCAATGTTAAACGCCCTTGTCAAAAAATACGGCGGGCGGGTCAAAACCTTTCCCATAGCCGGCGATGATCTGAAAAGCCTGAAAAAACATATAACTAACGCTGCCAAAGGCCGTGACATCCTGATCATTACAGGCGGCGTCTCGGTCGGCAAATATGACCTAACAAAAGCTGCACTTATTTCGCTTGGTGCCGAGCTCTATTTTGAAAAATTACGCCTCAAGCCGGGTAAACCGGCTGTATTTGCAAAGCTCAACGAAACGCTCGTTTTTGGCTTGCCCGGAAACCCTGTGTCGGCCGCTGTGACATTTCATTTGTTCGTTCGCCTCGCTATTATGCAAATGCAGGGTGCCGCCGACACACAGATGAGAACAGGCTTCGCCGCACTCGGGCACGACTCAAAAGCTGCTAAAGACCGGGACACATATCTGCCCTCTAAACTTGAAACGGATAAGAAAGGCACGCTGATAGCGACTCCGCTAAAATGGCTGGGATCGTCAGATTTTATTGGCTTCGCGCGGGCGGATTCACTTATTTTTATCCCTGCGGGTACGAGCCGAAAAGCGGGCGACGTGGTTGAAATTAAATATTTATGAATGAACTGTCTCACTTCGACGAAACCGGAAAAATAAAAATGATCGATATCTCTGAAAAGAGCACGACCGTGCGGCGGGCTGTTGCGGCCGGAGTTGTGCTGCTTTCACCCGACACCATCGCCCTGTTAAAAGAAAACAGCAACCCTAAAGGCGATCCGCTCGAGATCGCCCGCATTGCCGGCATTATGGCCGCCAAGAAAACATCAGAGCTGATACCGCTGTGTCATCAGATCAACCTGTCAAAGGTAAATGTTACTGCCGAATACAGCGATAATGGCATCAAACTGCAGGCCGAGGCGGTCACAAATTCACAGACCGGCGTCGAGATGGAGGCGTTGACGGCAGTTTCGGTCGCTGCTCTGACCATCTATGATATGTGCAAGGCGGTGCAAAAAGACATAGTCATTTCTGACATCCAACTTGTTTCGAAAACAGGTGGCAGATCAGACTACACAGCATCACTCGAATCCGTTGACTAAAGACAATCTATGAACTTTCGCCTACAATAGACGTAAAGCGCTTACAGCCCACACAAGGAGTTTTGAACTATGAATTATAAACTCGCAGAAGAGACCAAACCCCAGCTCATGCTGTTGATCGCCGCGACCGTCGTAAGTATCGGGCTCTGGATCATCTCATGGTATTTTCCGCTCGCCGGCTATATCGTATATCCGCTGCAGCTTTTTGCGACTTTCATTCATGAGAGCAGCCACGCGCTGGCGGCCCTGATCACGGGCAATTCGGTTATGAGCCTGACTGTGTCACCGGATGCAAGCGGGATGGTATGGTCAAAGTCGTCGGGCATTTCTTCGCTGCTTATCTCTAGCGCGGGTTACCTGGGGACGACCGCGTTCGGAACGCTGCTGCTGGTGTGGATGCGTTTTGGCTATTCGTCGCGGCTGGCTCTGTTTATCTCATCGGGACTGATCACCGTGATGACCATTGCATTTGGCTTTTTGGCTCCGTTTTGGAACCTGCTCGCCAATGTAAGCTTTGGCAGCGTCATCTTCACTGTTTTTTCGGGAGCCGTTCTCGCAGCCGGGCTTTTTGCCGTAGCAAAATTTGCCTCGCTTAAATGGGCAAACTTCGCCCTCGCATTTCTTTCTGTACAGTGCCTGCTAAATGCCTTTTTTAGCCTGAAGGACCTCTTTGTTATCTCGACAATGACAGATCAGGGAACTGATGCCGCTAATATGGCTGCCGCGACGGGCATTCCTGCACTCTTGTGGGTCGTGATCTGGATCGGTATCTCACTGGTTATGATCACGGTCGGTGTACGTCTTTATGCGGTCGGCAAAGGTGCCCTCGCAAAAGACACCCTTTTTGAAGATTAAGAATGAGATCGATCGGAATATTTCTGCTGATATTGGTTATATCTGTGCTGTCTATAGCTCAGGTTAAGACGCCTGATGCCCCGGCGATCAAGGTCCCGTTCAACAAGTCCCTCCAGGTTGTTGTCGTCACGACAAAAGGTTGGGACACATTCAACGGTACCGCCCGTCTCTATGAGCGAAAGTCTGAGAAAAAAGATTGGAAAGCGGTGGGCGAAAGCTTCCCTGTCGTTGTCGGACGTAACGGCCTCGCGTGGGGCGAGATTCTCAACGGCGATATGGACATGGCCAAGATCAAACAAGAGGGTGACGGCAACGCCCCTGCCGGCCTGTTCCCGCTGACTGGCTCGTTCGGAACGGCCACCAAACCCAACGGTGTCGATCTGCCCTATACAAAGCTCGATAAATTTACCGAATGCGTCGACGACGTAAAGTCACACTTTTACAACCGTATGGTCGACCGGATGAAGGTCGGCAATTTTGACTGGAAAAGCTCTGAAAAGATGCTCGAGGTCGGTGACGAGTATGGCCTGGGCCTGTTTGTCGCTTACAACAGCTACCCCGTCGAGCGTGGCCGCGGTTCGTGCATATTCCTGCATATCTGGAAGGACCCCGATACCGGAACATCGGGATGCACCGCAATGGAGCGACGTAACCTGGAACGCATAGTTGGCTGGGTATCAGCCGCTAAGAACCCGTACCTTGTACAGATGCCCGCGGACATTTACGACAAACGCCGAAAATCTTGGAAATTGCCGAAACTCAAATAACACTCGATCAATTGCCGACGGGCTCGCGCCTCGTTGTGCGTTCCCGCATTGACTGGCGCTTTGCCGCCGTGTCAAAGATCGTCGAGGAGCGCGTAGTCCTGACCGTTTGCTCTCCTACAGGCAGAACATATCGCCTCAGACGCGATCTCGATACAAAGATATTCTTAGAGGGCACTGTGCCCGTCCTCATCTATGACGAACCCGAAGACTGGCGGGACAATTTTAGCCGTTACGACCACCGCTGGTAGAATACTTCGGAAATGGCCCCCTCGAAAAAACAACAGGAACAGGACGAGCAATTCGCGGCTCACATCCCAGGCGTGCTGCAGTATCACCATCTGATGCTCAGCGATGGCGTGCGAAACGCTATGCTGGCTAAAGTCATCGAGCAATGCGTAACAGAAGAGACGAGCTTTCTCGATGTCGGTGCCGGCACCGGCGTTTGGGCGATCATGGCGGCAAAACTCGGTGCAAAACGCGTTGTCGCCGTCGAGGTCGAGGAATGCCTGATACCTTTTATTCACAAACACGCACAGGAAAACGGTGTCGCCCATCTGATCGAGATCATCCACGGCAGATCGGACGATGTTAAGATCCGCGGCAAATTTGATGTGATCGTCAGCGAGCTGTTTGGTGCCGACGCCTTTGGCGCCGCAACCGTAAATTCGTTTATCGACATCCGCGACCGGTTCCTCGCCCCCGGCGGCAAGCTGATTCCGCAGAAACTAACCATGTTCGTGGTTCCTGCCCACGTAAAAGAGTCGACACAGGACATCCCGGCCGGCATCTCGCTCAACACCGGTTTCCTGAAAACCGTTCGGCTAAATTACCCGCAAAATATATCTCGTTTTGAACTCGGCCGGGTGGAGTTTTTGGCGGAACCTAAGGCAATGATCGAGATCGATTTCGGTTCGGTCGGCGAGCCGCCAAGCCTCGCCGGACTGACCGCTTCGTGGCAGCTCGACGATCTTTCGCGTGCCAACGCCGTCGCCACCTATAACCGCTCAACATTCGCCGACGGCGTCGAAATGGACACGATCGATTCGCAAAGCTGGGGCGTCGGCACGTACGAGTTCCTTCCCTTTGATCAAAAAGCCGGCGAACTCGAATTTTCCCTCACGCTCGAATCAACCAACGCCAACTGGCGCGTCAGCGTCCCATCCGACCCCGCGATCCCGCCCCAAACCTATTCCCCCGTCTTTGCCTTTACCCGAATAAAAATGGCCCAACAGATGACGCCGCATCGACGATACAAGGCGCCAAAAAAGGAAAGTAGAAAGACTGTCATCGCTTGTTTTATCTAAAATTACCTGCGCATTCCAACGGAAAGGCGTCTATTGGGAGGCGTGTGTTTAACACTAAATCAGATTCGCCAATGGGAATAGGGGGCGATCGCGGACAATCGGTAACTCTCTGGATCTATTAGGCTTCCGATGATCGGTGGCAAAGCCAAAGCGTTTTGGAAACGATTTTAATACCGGTAGAGCCGTTATAACGGTGGTAGAGAGGTTTTAATACTATTATTGCGACCTTCTACTGTAGAAAGCCGCTATATTATTTTATAAGATCATTTTATTTTTTTTAGAAAGGCTGCGACTAAAAATATGGAGGCTTACCATGCTTGGAAGCCGTTCTACCGGTACTTTAGAGCTTCTAATTCTGTTATAAGCGTTAAAATATCGCGATCCAGCCTAAAAAAGTGGGAAGTGTTTAACACTGGCTTTTGGTACTAACAATTGCCGCCGAAGAACCCGGTCGCTATTGCTCCCGGTTCTGACCTCGGCGTCCTTTGCGGTCTCCGCGTTAAAAATTCTTCGATCCGGACGGTTAAAAACCTACCTACTAGGGGGCGATCTGGCCGGCAGCTAATATTTTTAGCGAGGTATTGTCCTGGACGAAGACGACGTACTTCAGATTTTCGCGTTTCCAGGCCGCGTCGGTGGGGATCGCATAACTCGGTCATTGCCTCGTTTTGGGTTCGCAGACGATAACGCCCATCGGGTTTAGCAATCTCACGACTGACGCATGTTCGAGTTTGCTGCCTGAGTTTTCGCCGCCGCCAATGTTTGACGTTAATTTGCCTTCGGTCACGGCGAGATAGATTGTCGAGTCGGCATGCATCGGAAGCCGGCTCGGCCTTTATCTTTCAAACTGCCCTTGTCGATAGCGATCTCTAAACTACCTTTCGCCTCGGCGGCGTTTCTCGCGATCACCGTGACCGCATTTCCGCCATTTGAGCCGACAAATTGCTCAGCACCATCCACGACCATCTGCGGCGTATATGTCGAGCCGGCTTTTAATTGACGAGAATACGCTTCCTGCCGCTGGTGAACAGGTTGTTCGAAAACCGGTCACGCCACGAGCGATTGTCCCAATAGTCGACATGAAAGCCGAGCGTGATGATGTTAGCCGCCGGGACCGGCTGCTCACGGTCGAGAAACGCCATGACCTGATCCGCCGGCGGACAGCTTGAGCAGCCTTCGGACGTAAATAGTTCGACGAGGACGGGTCGTTTGCTATCGGCTGCGGCCGGTGAAACCGGATCCTCGGCTTTTACGGTCTCCTGGGCCGATTGTGATACGCATCCGGAAAAAACCACCGAAATTAACAGCAACGCGGCTGAGATCAACACTTTCATACTAATAGAATATCACGCTGATCCGGCGGTTTTATTCCCGCTTTGTGCGACCCATTTCTGATTTGGTAAAATAACCAATTGCCGCTGACGGCTCAGATCTTATCTATGCAGGCTGCCAAACAAAAAGAAGAGGAACAGATCGAGGTTCGCGGGGCCCGCGTTCATAATCTCAAAAACATCACCGTCTCGCTGCCGGTCAACAAACTGACGGTAATTACGGGTGTCTCGGGGTCCGGTAAATCTTCGCTTGCATTTGACACGCTGTATGCCGAGGGGCAGCGGCGCTATGTCGAGTCGCTGTCGGCTTACGCCCGCCAGTTTCTTGAGCGGATGGACAAACCCGACGTCGATGAGATCATCGGCATCTCGCCGGCGATCGCCATCAGGCAAAAGAATTCGACCAAGAACCCGCGTTCAACCGTCGCGACGCAAACCGAGATCTATGATTACCTGCGGCTGCTCTATGCCCGTGCGGGCACGACCATCTGTCACGTCTGCGGCCGCGAGGTAAAAAAAGATTCGCCTGAATCAGCGGCTGACGAGGTTTTGGCGGAACTCGACAAGGGCACGCGGTTCTATGTCCTGTTCCCGATCCAGGACGAGGTGTCGCGGCAGATCGTAAAGACCGCGAGAAAAGGCAAAACAAAGGCGTCTGCCAAAGACCTCAGCACCTCGGCCTTTCTGATCTCGCTGCTGCAGCAGGGATTTTCGCGTCTGTTTCGCAGCGGCGAGATGATCGAGCTGCAAAAGCCGGAAGATTACCCGTTTGACGATTTTGACGATACGTTCGTGCTGATCGACCGTTTGAAGGCGGACAGCGATATCCGGCAGAGGCTGGTCGATTCGCTTGAGACCTGCCTTTCGCGAGGGGCATGCCGCGGTGATCGAGACGACCGACGGCAAACAGCTCAAATTCTCAGATGGTTTTGTCTGCAAATATGACGGAACGCGATATGAGGAACCCGAGCCGCATCTGTTCAGCTTTAATTCCCCGTTCGGTGCCTGCCCGACCTGTCAGGGGTTTGGCAACACGATCGGCATCGATTATGGCCTTGTCATCCCAAATCCGCTCATCTCATTAAAGGATGGAGCGATCGAACCGTTTACCCGGCCGCAGTACGCATGGGCCCAAAAAGAGCTCATGCAATATGCCTCGTCGGCATCGATCCACACGTTGACGCCGTTCGTCGACCTGCCGGAATTTCAGCAAAACTGCATTATCTACGGCGACGAAGGCTGGCGCGGCATCAAGGGCTTTTTCCAATGGCTCGAGACCAAGAAATACAAGCTGCACGTTCGCGTATTCCTCGCGAAATTCAGGGGTTACACGAGATGCCCCGACTGCGACGGCCAACGTCTGAGACAAGCCGCTCGCGACGTAAAGATCGGCGGGCGTTCCCTGCCTGAGATCGTCGAGATGTCGATCAGCGACGCATACGCTTTTTTTGAAGCGCTTGAGCTAACCCCCGAACGCACAAAGATCGCGGACAAGATATTGCTTGAGATACGGCGGCGGCTCAAATTTCTGGTAGAGGTCGGTCTCGACTATTTGACCCTGGGCCGGCTTGCCGCAACGCTATCGGGCGGCGAGGCACAGCGGATTCAACTTGCGACAAATCTCGGCTCGCTGCTTGTCGGCACGCTTTATGTTCTCGACGAACCGAGCATCGGCCTGCATCCGCGTGACAATTCGAGGCTGATCAAGATCCTCGAAAACCTGCGTGATATCGGCAATACCGTTATCGTCGTCGAGCATGACGAGGAGACGATGCGTGCCGCCGATCATATCGTTGACATCGGCGTCCACGCCGGTGAATTTGGCGGAAATCTCGTGTTCGAGGGTGATTTCAAGAAACTGCTTAAAAGCGAAACGTCGCTGACGGCAAAATACCTTCGCGGTGATGCCGAGATCAAGGTCCCGCAAAAACGGCGGCCCGCCGGCAAGCGAAAGATCGAGATCATCGGTGCCCGCGAACATAATCTGAAAAATGTGTCGGTCAAGATCCCGCTCAATATGCTCGTTTGCGTGACCGGCGTTTCGGGCTCGGGCAAATCGACGCTCGTCCACGATGTGCTCTATGCCGGGCTAAAAAAGAAACGCGGCGAGTGGAATTCACCACGTCGGCTTTTTCAAAGAGATCACAGGGGGCCGAGTTTGTCGACGACATCATCCTCGTCGACCAGTCACCGATCGGCCGCACGCCGCGTTCTAATCCGGTAACTTATCTCAAGGCATACGACGCCATCCGCGAGGTCTTTGCTTCGACAAACGCCGCTAAGACGAAAGGCTATAACGCCTCTCATTTCTCGTTCAATGTTCCCGGCGGACGGTGCGAGATCTGCCAGGGCAGCGGCACCGTCACGATCGAGATGCAGTTTCTCGCGGATGTTGAACTGACCTGCGAGGACTGCCGCGGGATGCGGTTCAAGCAGGAGATACTCGACGTCAAATACAAGGGCAAGAATATTCACGAGGTCCTGCAGATGACCGTTCGTGAGGCGATCTTGTTTTTCAAAGATGTCGCCAAGCTCACTTCCCGGCTAAAGGTCCTCGAGGCCGTCGGCCTCGGCTATCTCAGGCTCGGACAATCCGCCACAACCCTCTCAGGCGGCGAAGCCCAACGCGTCAAACTCGCGTCGCACCTTGCTCAAAAGACAACTTCGCAGACGCTTTTCATTTTTGACGAGCCGACGACCGGCCTGCATTTTGACGATATCAACAAACTGCTCGCCGCGTTCCGCGCCCTCATCGACAGCGGCGGCAGCCTGCTCGTCATCGAACACAACATGGATGTAATTAAAACCGCCGACTGGGTCATCGACCTCGGCCCCGAAGGCGGGATCGGCGGCGGCGAGATCGTCGCGACTGGCACACCGGAAGAGGTGGCGAAAGTAAGCGGTTCGTTTACCGGGAAGTATTTGAAGGACTATCTTTCTTAGATATACCTGATCTCATCCACGATCTCCTCCGCATCCATATTATTTAGGATCGTTAGAGTTCGAAG
This sequence comes from Blastocatellia bacterium, assembly GCA_963834975.1. GTDB lineage: Bacteria > Acidobacteriota > Blastocatellia > Pyrinomonadales > Pyrinomonadaceae > OLB17. Next base: position 414,557 of record CAWIDZ010000002.1, on the reverse strand, counting down.
TACCATATCGGTTGGAAGCCGTCTCACGGCCAGGATCAGACCGGCATGTGAGGTCTGTCGTTCAAAATATTGAATGGCGAGCCTCTTAAAGTCGACTCGATTGTGTGACAACAAAACTCTCCCCTCCGCTGTCGAAAACTCGAGCTGTCTATCGTCGCTGACTCCTAAATTGTTAGCATCGCGAGTTGTTAAGACATCAAACCCACGTCCGCGGATCATTTCACCGACAAGAACACTTACGTCTTCGTCCAGATATAATCGAATATAGCTAGAAGGCATGCCTATTCAGAGATCGCGAGGTCTTCAGGCGGCTGGTTCTGGATTATGTAGCTATTGATCTCGTCTGAGTGGTCGCTGTAATAACTCAACGCGTCAAATACTTGTGCAAGTTTGAGATGGGGTAAATGCGTCGGAATTTCTTCGGGTGAAATGCCTGATCGATAGAGTTCGACGATCGCCCTCACCGGCGTTCTCGTGCCACGGATGATCGGCTCCCCGCCCAAATGTTTCACTGGTGGTCACGTAGGCATGTTCTATTGCAATTGGCATCTTTTGCATTATCACTCAATCAAAGGAAAAAACTCAATCAAAAACAACTGCTGCCGTAAAAGGCTCAATCATCTCCAAACTTCGCCCGCCAGATCGGGGCGATCTCGGCGAGGACCTTACAGTCGCAGTAGCCGCCGTTGTCATTTAGCCATGACGTGATCTTTGGAAAATTCAGGTGGTTGTCCATCATAAATTTCATTGACAGCTGCAGGCTGTGATTGCACTCGCTTTCATACAGTTCGTCCTCGACAAAATCGAGCAGGTCACTGATCGAATCCTGGCCGGCAGGCAGCGAATCGATAAAAGCCTGCAGTTCCTCGCCGCTTAATTGTTCGAGATTTTCGATCTCACGTTTTCTTAAGATTGCCATATGTCAAATTTGAGGTGCTAAATTTCCCTGCCCTCTAGTGCCTGTTCGCGGAGCATCTCGTCCCACTGCTGCCTGTCTCCGTCAAACTTCTGATCGCGAAGGGCCTCTTCATAACTACGTTGTTTCACCCCTTCCCTGCCGTCATACTTCAGAAATTTCGGAAGGAAAACGGCTGCACCTAACACAGAAACGACGCAAAGTACGCCGCCGGACACAAGTGCCGCCCTTACTCCGTACTTTTCAGCGACAATGCCCATCTTAGCACTGCCGAGCATCGGGCCGGTCAGATAGCTCATCATTTCTATACTTGCCAGCCGGCCGCGAATATAGTTCGGGATGGTCTGGTTCCATATCGACCCGCGAAAGATGCCCGAGATCATATCAAAAAAGCCCGCCGCACCCAGAAACAACAACGCCGGCACGATACTGGTCGCAAGGCCGAACAAAATGATACCGACGCCCCACAATACAGCAGCGATCACGACCATCAGGCCGTGGCGGTGAATATTCTTTGTCCAGCCCGATGTCAGGCTGGCGATCAACGCCCCTGCCGCAAGTGCCGCCGGAAAGAATCCTACATATTTGTCACCATAAATAACCGCGAGGGCCGGATACAATGCCATCGGCATGGCAAAGAACATCGCGGCAATATCGATAAAATAAGTACCGACAAGCTCCTGGCGGCTAAATGCGTATTTCCATCCCCGCTTTATAGATCGGAAGCTGGGCTTTTCGGCATCCTCAGGCGAAGGCACTTGCCCGATCAAAAACACGGCCCAAAGGGAGGCAGCAAATGTCAGCAGATCAAAGCCATATGCGATAGACGAACTGAATTGCGTAGCGATAATGCCTGCAACCGCCGGGCTAATGATCGCACCGACGCTGTAACGGATCGAATTCAGCGCCATCACCGCCGACATCATCTCGGGCGGAATGACCGCCTGAATAAAAGATTCGAACGCAGGCCGTTGTATCGCGGCAAACCCCGCGTGCAAGGCCACGGCGAGAAACAATATCCATATCTGCGGATGAGGCAAAAGTGAATTGATCAATAATACGGCGGTAACAGACGTCTGCCCTATCTCTGTCAGCCGCAGCATTTTCCGCTTATCGAGAAAATCCGCCAGGGCACCGCCGATAAATGCGAGGCAAACCATCGGCACAAATTCTGCCAGATAAATGTATCCGACCATCGCCGACGAACCCGTCAGGCTGTACATCTGCCACGGAACGACGATAAACGTCATCATCGAGCCAAAAAATGACACCAATTGGCCGGTGAACAACAACCGATAGTCGCGTGAGGTTTTGAGAGGCGATAGGTCGAGAAGCATATGTGGCTTCGAAATAGATTAGCATAGCCGTTTCGAGCAATGGTTTATTAGAGATATACTTAACTACGAAATTTGATCATGGATCAGGAAAATGAGGAGGATGTGAGTTAAACAGAACAATGGGTTCGGTTTTGACTCGCTTTATTACTTAACGTGCTTGCTATTTTGTATTTGCTTTTGATGTTCGTCCTCGGCGACACGATCGGCCGCCGTTTTTACACATTTGTGTCGATGCCTCACCGGTTGGCGTCGGCATTTTTGTGCGGCCTGTTGTTCAGCAGCTGGTGGAATTACCTGCTCGCGTACTTCTTTTCAAATACGTCGTCACCGATGTTATGGGGAGATCTGGCATTTTTTATTACCGCTATCGGCGTGGTCCTCTGGCTCCGCCAATACCCGCCAAAGGATGAACCAAAGACCCTGATCGATCTCAAATACGCCGATTTCCAGAAATGGGATTGGGTCGCGGCAGGCATATTTTTGCTGTTTGTGACATGGATGATGTTCAAAACGTTTAATATGGGCGACGGCAACATCGAGATCGGGCATCATCAATTCCCCGATTTCGGCTCGACTCTGTCGATCATGCAATCGTTTGCCCTCGGGCATAATTTTCCGACGCAATACACACATTTCACGGGCGAACGCATCCGTTACCATTTCCTGTTTTATTACCAGGCCGGCAATCTCGAGTTTCTGGGCTTCAACCCCGCGGTCGCAAACAACATTCTAAGCATCTTTTCGCTGACGTCACTGCTCGTCCTGATCATGACGTTTGGGGCGGTCGTATTTCGCTCGCGGCTCGTGGGCCGCATCGGTGCGGCGTTGTTCTTTTTCCACGGTTCGCTGGCGTTCATCCCGTTCCTGCTGTCGATAGGTTCATTTGCGGAGCTGATCGAAAAGTTAAACGCGATGACCATGTTCCTCAAATCTGGGTTTACATATCGGGGCGAGGATTGGGGGGTCTGGTCGCAAAATGTTTACTTGAATCAACGCCATCTGTCGAGCGCGATAGGCCTGTTTTTGTTGGTGTTGATATTCGTCGCGATGCGTTATCGGGAATATCTCGAGGCCGCTCACGAACAGCCCGTTATCGAGGCTGAGTCCGAAGAAGACGTAGATCAAGAGTCCAGCGAAGATGCCGAGCCTGAAAAGCCCAAAGGCAAAGCGGCCGAGAAGCAAAAGAGCAAAACCGCCGCTAAAGAAGTTCCGAAAGTAGAAGAGGATGATGACGAAGAAGACGAGGAGGAGGAGGATGACGACGAGGACGGCGACGAAGCGGATGAACCAAAGGCAAAGACGCCTTCAAAACCGTCTGACCTGAAGGTCTTTCTTGATAAAAATGCCGTTTACATCTTCTCGGGCCTGATCCTTGGCCTCTTGCCGTTGTGGAACGGAGCGATATTCCTGAGTGCGGCAGTGGTGTTTGCGGTGATCTTTTTGGTAGCACCGCTCCGCCGTGAACTGATACCGCTCGCGGTCACTGCCATTCTCGTATCTCTGCCACAGGTAATTTACCTCAAGACCGGAAACCTAAAACCTGTCGGCTATTCGATGTTCCATTGGGGTTTCGTGATCGAACCGGCCGGCATCCTCGACGTGCTTTACTGGACCTTTTACACATTTGGGTTCAAGTGGGTGCTGCTCGGCATCGCGATCTATTTCGGGACCGACCTTCAGCGGCGGTTCCTGGCGGCGATCTCGATATTGCTGCCGCTGACCTACTGTTTCCGCTTTTCAGAAGAGGTTCTGGCCAACCACAAATTTATCAACGTCTGGCTGGTCGTCATAAATGTCTTTGCCGCTTTTGCTCTGGTAAAACTGTGGGATCTGAAGGTTGGCAAGAGCGTCATCCCAATGAGGGTCGTTGCGGTCATCCTGCTGCTGTTGATAACAATTGGCGGGGCGATCGACCTGATGCCGATCAAAAACTCGTACTTTATCAAGCTAAAGTACGACGACGACAAACTGATCACCTGGGTCAAAACCAATACCGATCCGTCGGCTATCTTTCTTTCTCACCGGTTCATCAATCACCAGATATTGCTCGCCGGCCGCCGTCTGTTCTTTGGCGATCCATATTATGCCTGGGGAACCGATTACGACACCGAATCACGCGAAAAGGTCGTCAGCGCCATCTTTGAGGCCACCGACCCGAACGAGGCATATCGGCTGTTAAAAGAAAACAACATCAGTTATGTCGCGTTCGATGACCAGATCAGAAATACGCGGCAGTACATAAAAAATCCGAACGAGGAGCTTTTCAAGGCGAATTTCCAGATCGTTTTCTCGGACGACGCCGGCGAATACGATCACATCAAGATCTATAAGGTCCCTGATGAATTTGTGCCCTCGGCCGTAAACAATCCCTCGACGGGAGAATCGACGGCGGCCCCTGCATTCAACGCATTTGTCGGCGGCGAAGGGCCCGGCGTTGGGACGCTTTGACCGGCCGCGTGGAATAGCCGTTGACGCCAAAGGGTTTTTCTATATTGCGGACACGATGAATGCCCGCATCCAGAAATTCTCATCTGACGGAACATATGTGTCATCGTTCGGAAAATCGGGCCCTGACGAAGGTGAACTGAAAGAGCCGAACGGCGTCGCGGTCGACGCCACAGGCAACATCTATGTCACCGATGCGCTCAATCACAAGCTGCTCAAATATGATCCCGACGGCACATTTATCAAAGAATGGAAAGAGGGCCAGGGAACTTTCTATGGCCCGCGTGACATAGTCATCGCCCCCAATAAACAGATCTACTTTATCGATCAGGGCCACACCCGTCTCGTTAGGTTCGATCCGGTCACCGAGGTATTTATCGCCTGGGGCACAGACGGCAGCGGCGAGGGCCAGTTTAACGAGTCGACCGGCATCACGGCGACTGACAACGGGATCGTCGTTTCCGACACGGGTAATAACCGGATAGAGATCTTTGACTTCGACGGCAAATTTATCCGCCAATGGCCTGTTCCGCCCGAGATCAAATCAACGATGAATTTCCCCGATCCTGTTTATGACAGCAAGTCCAAACACCTGTTCGTCTCGAGCGGAAAGGCGAACGAGATACTCGAATATGATCTCGAGGGCCAACAGTTCAATGGCTACAAGGCGGGCGGCGAGGTAGCACTCGACAACCCGTCGTCACTGGCGATCTTTGACGAAGGCAAAACCCGGTATTTGCTGGTGCTAAATACCGGGTCGGACAAAGTAGTAAAGCTCGAACTGGATCCAAAAGCCGGCTTGAAACCGGCCCAGAAAAAGGCAGACGACAAGGATAAGGAAAAAGATAAAGATCAGGACAAAGACAAGGACAAAGAAAAGAAAGGCTAGATCACGCGGCGTAGATCTTTAGCTTAAATTCATCGTTCGCGATATAGATCTCAGGCTTGCGGCCGGCAAAACGGTTCGATTGCCGCAGGATCATCGGCAGGCCGCCGTGCGGAACATTTATCCCATATTCACGCCGGGTAAATATCGCCGACGTCTGCGGATTTAGCCGCTGGGTTATCCCATATCTGATCGCCCGCGACGCCGGCGGCGAAAACCGTTGGTCCGCCGCGGATTTATAAATTCGATCGCGTGGTCATAGATGTTTATCCGCGTCCTGATGTCACGGAGCGCCAGGTCACGGTGCATCAGGGCATTAATGACCGCCTCAGAAACCGAATAATAATGATAATTCCCTCGTGCCTGGACAACGGTGTCGGTCACGAGGGCCAGTTTGCGCTTTGGCCGCTCTTTGCCAGATCGGCATAACGTTTTAATGAATTCAAGAATGGTCTCGTACTGGTGCAGCAGATTGCCCTTGACCTCGACCGCCTCGATCAACTGGGCGCTGCCGTTGTCGCCTGAGAATCTCGCCACCGTCACATTTGACCGCGGCAGCAGCTCGGCGACGCGTTCATTCTTGCCAAACAGCAGAACGGCCGCAACCGTCGGGAAAAACTCGTCCGTTGTGCCGACCGCAAGCATCAGGTCCTTTCGCAAAAAGTCGCTGGTCTGATAAAGATTGATATTCGGAGCGTTGTCGTCAAACCCGCTCGCAAAGCTCCACAGCAGAGCATCGTCAAAATCGTCCTCCGTAACGCCCTGCAGCGGAATATTCTCAAACCCCAGCGGCCGGATCTCATCGAGCCATGCCGAAAGCTCGTCACGCGACACCTCACGCTTTTCCGCACCGATCCGTAAATAAAACCGTCCGTCCCGCGTACGATACGGCCGTCGCTTGCCGTCGATGTCGAGTGCGACGATCCGCTTGCCGCTGTCAAAAGCGATCGTGTCGATCAGGGGTATGACCGGCGGCACAATGTCCTCGCGGCAGATGCGGGCGATCTCGGTCTGCACCCATTCCGGGTTGCTGACGCCCTCGATCCGCAATTGGTCGTTAACGCCAAAGATGATCGTTCCGCCATCGGTATTGGCAAGGGCGACGATGCCCTGTGCGATACGCTCAGAGTTCGACAGCTTTACCTTAAGCTCGAGATAGGTGTCCTCGCCCCCGCGTATCAGGCGCAGCAGTTCGGTCCGTGTCGTTGCCGGTGCGTCCTGATTTACAAGATATTCCTGGAATGATTGTTCGCTGGGTGAGTCAAAACGCTGTGTGTGACGAAATTTTCTTCGCGGCATCAGTGTTTGGCGTCCGGTTTTTGTAAAGACGGTGACGCTAACCGCCCGAATGTCAGTGGGGCAACATTACTGGAATTTCAAAAAGCTAACACTTTTAGTTAACCATCGAATTGGCAAAAAGTAAATGTTCAGCCCTAATGTCACCGGGCAGTACCGCGACCGATAGAGCCGGCGTCGCGGGACCTGTCAGTACCGGGAGCGATAGACTGGGTTCTTCGCCGGCGGCGAGCAGGATATGCGGTGCAGTTTCGCCGATCATGACCTCGATAGCAATTAACAACCGCACCGCTCGGCACTGTAGAGCGCGGATTGGGGAGTCACGAACTCCCCTGCGGCTTGCCGCAATGCAGTGCGGCGTGGCTCAGCCTCGCCGGAAAAGCCCCGCCTACCCCAACAGAGCCCGCTTTAGCGGGCGACAGAAAAAGGGGCATAGCCCAGGGACAGATCATGGAACCAACGGCCGGGCACAGCCCGACCGCTATGCTTTGCGGCAGAGCCGCGATTTGGTTTGTTGGCGTTTCGATGAGTCAGAGACTCATTGCTCATCGAGTAACGGAACCGCTGGAGTGAGGCCGTGCAGGAGCTTTTTACCGATCATCTTGACTTAAGGTGTATGCTAAATGTAAATCTTGAGGTTTTTCGGAGGTAGTTTATGAGAACACGCATGATGTTATTGTTGGCTGTGACGATCTTTTCGATAGCGTTTTTTGCGGCGGCACCGGTGATACTGGCGCAGGTAAACGGGAAGGCGAACAAAGTAAATTACGGCGTTTCGGCAACGTTTAGCGTTAATACGGTTGCGGACACACCGGATGCAAGTCCGGGCGACGGGTTGTGCGCAGACGCCGCCGGCGCGTGTTCGCTTCGGGCGGCGATCAGCGAGGCCAATGCTTTTCCCGGCGCCGACACTATCACGCTGCCGCCGGGAACCTATACACAAACTCTGGCAGCTCCGAACGACGACGCCAATGCCGGCGGCGACTGGGATATAACGTCGGTCATAACGATTACCGGTTCCGGGGAATTTAGTTGTGCGATCGAGGCAGCAGCGTCCCCGGTAGTGGCTAGCGAGCGCGTGATGAATGTACGGCCCGGCGGTGAACTTACTTTGTCTCGGGTCACGGTGCGCAATGGCAATTTCAGCGGTACGATGACCGCCGATACCCGCGGTGCGGGCATAGAGAATCTTGGGGTTCTCACGCTTGTTAATGTCATTGTTCGCGACAACCAAATAACCGCAAGCAGCGGAGATCCGTTTGGTGCTGGCATCTATAATGCAGGGACTGCAATGACGTTGAACTCATCTGCCGTGACGGGGAACACAGTCTCACGGCAAACGGGAGGGAGCGCTTATGGCGGCGGGATCGCTTCGACCTCACAGACGACGATAACCATCACGAACGGCTATGTTGGCGATAACAATGCCTTTGCAAACGGAGGATCTGCATACGGGGGCGGACTCTATCTGGAAGGCCGGTTTGACGTCAATATATCAGCCGCCGTCGCCAATAATAACTGCAGCGGCACCAGCGGCACCAATGGCAGCGGCGTCAGCGCTATATCAAACGCCGGGGCGGCAGTTTTTAATGCGACGGGCGGCAATTTTAGGAACAATTCGGGTGCCGGTTCGGCAGGCGGGCAGGGGGTCGGCCTGTATTTCGCAACTACCGGCACCGCAACCCTGACCGCGACGCTCGACGGTGTATCTGTTAAGGACAATAACGGAACCTCTAGTGGGGTCGGAATTGGTGCTGCGCTGAATGGCGGCGATATGACCCTGAATATTTTCAATTCCAGTATCACCAATAACATCGGTGGCGTCGTGGGCGGCGGGATCTTTGTTACGGACGCCGGCCCTCAGAGCGCCGGCCATGCGACGGTAAATCTGACAAATACCTCGATCAGCGGTAACACCGCGAACAATTCCGGCGGCGGCCTCGCTTTGCAGGGTTCGTTGACCGGTGCAAATTTGAATTACGTAACAATTGCCGGTAACAATGCCGGACAAGGCGGGGGCATCTTTCTTGCCGCTACTGGTACCGTTAATATGAAAAACTCGATCGTCGGAGACAATGCCGGCGGCACGACCCCGGATATCGCGGGCTCTTTTGTGTCCGGCGACTATAACCACATCGAGAGCACTTGCGGGAGCTGCCATAACCGGCACAACGACCCATAATGCTACCGGCGATGCACTGTTGGGCCCACTGGTTGAGAATGTGGGAGGTACCGTAAACATGCCGGGCCCCGCGAGCCCTGTGTTAAATTCGATACCGACCGGAGTAAATGATTGCGGAACTACTATACTTACCGACCAACGAGGAGTGCTTCGTCCTCAGGCCGGCGGGTGTGACAAGGGTGCCGTCGAGCGCGTGATCTCGGCTTCGGTGGCCGGAAGGGTCCTCACATCTGACGGCAGAGGCATTCGGGGAGCGGCCGTGACGTTGGCCGGCAGCAATCTTCCCGCACCTCTCGTTGCATACACCGGATCATTTGGGTGGTATTATTTCCCGTATTTGCCGGGGGAAGAAGGCTACACATTGACTGCCTCGGCGGGACGTTTTGAATTTCCACCGGAGAATTCTGTGAATATATACCTTTTAGGGGACAGATCCGATCTGGACTTTATCGCCCTGCCGGGCAATGGCCTCAGACGATAGGGAAAAGGTAGAACAATCTGCTATCAATTGTTCAGCTAACCTTTTACACATCGAGTGGGAGAATATCTCTAACCGTGGAGCCCTGACACGGTTTCGCATTCACGGCCCCAGGAGTTCAAAACCGCCGTTATCGAAAGAGCTTTCTGTATTCGTCGCGGGGCATATCGGTCGCCGTCCCATCAATGGCGATCTTGAAACCCAAGGTAGCAACTTCAGTATATCCTTGGCTATCGCGAGCGTATGCGATCACCACGTAACAACCCGGCACCTCAAGCGGCCCAACTGGACTTTGCGGGAACCCGTGGCCATAAGTTAATCGATTAGTCGGTGCTGGAAGCTCGTCATACGGTGACGAACCGTCCCAAATTGCTCGCCCTGGATAGGGGTAATAGCCGCCATCCGGCTGGGGATGTATCGTGTCACACGGAAAGACCGTTATTGAAATGGGTTGGATCTTATCGTCGCCGTCGCGTGCCGTAGACCAACCAAAAACGAGATCATCCGCCGTCGATCCGGGAACGACCCACATCACCATTGTTTGTTGACACGAGGTAAACAGCAGCGTAATCGCAATCAAGACAAACAATTTGGCGCGAATACCGCTCATAAGAACTGTCAACTTCTTAAGGAAAAATACCTCTGACACGCGTGGCCTCAGCAACACGGTGAACCGCCAGGCAATACGCACCGGTCCGCATATTGGCTTTGTACTTTTTCGCTTTTTGATAAACCTCGCGGAAGGCGTTGACCATTATTTTTTCGAGATAGTGGTTTACGTCATCGTCTGTCCAGAAGAATCCGTACTGGTTCTGCACCCATTCAAAATACGAGACCGTCACCCCGCCGGCGTTCGCCAGGATATCGGGTATGCCAAAGATACCTTTTTCGAACAGGATCTTGTCGGCACCCGGCGTGACGGGGCCGTTGGCGGCCTCGGCGACGATGCGTGCCTTTATGTCCGCGGCATTTTCGAGCGTGATCTGGTTCTCAAGAGCCGCCGGCACGAGGATGTCGCATTCGAGCGTCAAAAGTTCTTCGTTTGTGATCGGCTGTGTGCCCTTGAGGCCTTTCAAAGATCCGGTCTTTGCTTTGTGGCGCAGCGCCGCTGCCGGGTCGAGTCCGGCGGGGTTGAACACACCGGCCCGGCTATCGCTGACCGCGATGATCCTGGCGCCGTCCGCATGCAGCAGCCGCGCGGCGATAGAGCCGGCATTGCCAAACCCCTGAACGGCAACACGGGCACCGGCGAGCTTGATATCCAGAACCTTGCATGCCTCGCGGATCGTGAACAGGCAGCCGCGGGCCGTCGCCTCGCCGCGGCCGGCTGAACCGCCGAGTGCGACCGGCTTACCGGTGACGACCGACAAGTGCGAACCGCCATGGATCATCGAGATGGTGTCCATGATCCACGCCATTGTCTGTTCGTTGGTGTAAACATCAGGGGCAGGTATGTCGATATTCGGGCCGATGATCGGGGCGATCTCGACAGCATAACGACGCGTCATCCGCTCGAGTTCCCCAGCCGAAAGTTTATGAGGGTCAACGCAGATCCCGCCTTTGCCGCCGCCGTACGGTATGCCGACGGTCGCGCATTTCCACGTCATCCACGACGCGAGGGCCCGCACCTCATCCAGAGTCACTCCCGGATGATAACGGATGCCGCCCTTGGCCGGCCCGCGGGCAACATTATGCTGTACGCGGTAACCCTCAAATACCTTGATCGTGCCGTTGTCCATTTTCACCGGTATCGAAACGATGAGCTGGCGTTTTGGATTCATGAGCACAGCACGGACGCTTTCGTTCAGTTTGAGCAGGTTTGCGGCGATCGTAAATTGTTCCTTGGCTATGTCGAACGGATTCAGATTTTCCTGCAGTTTTGCTTTTGGCATATTGTATCTGGCAAAGGCGCCGGCAGGGCGCTTGTTTTCTCCGTTTAAGAATAAAATCCACCGAGATTGTGCCACAGTCTGTGACCCTGGTCACCCCATCGTGAGGCAGTTACGCTAAGGATACTGTTCTCAGAGACTTACAAGTGCATTTCTGCAGCACATCCTATGGCAAAAAAGCGTCTAAACTTTTTTTGAAGGCGTTTCAAAGAAAGTTTGAGCTTATAGATTTCTCTAAAGGCGTCTCAAAAATGTTCTGATGTTCTAAAGATCTTTGCCGGCTCGGCGCAAAATTTCTGATGATCGGCAAAATGGCGCGGCGTCTATACTTTTTTTGAAGCGGCTCCAAAAAAACTTTAATGGCTAAGATCTGCATAAAAAGCTTTCAAAAACCTTATGACGATATGAACGGCAGATATGCCGGCCGGTCGAAAGCGTCGGCCATCTAACGCTACACCTTCCACTCCCCATTTGTTGACAATGGCGGCAGATTCCTCTATTTACTATGTAACGTGATGGACAAAGGCTATACAGTCGTTTACGTCGGATTGGGTTCGAACCTGGGCGACCGGGCAGGTAATCTGTTGATGGCCGTTCGGGGCCTGATGGAGGCGAGCTTTGAGGTGCGCCAATTGTCGGCGATCTATGAGACCGCTCCGATCGAAATTGAGAGCGATACTAACTTTCTGAATATGGTCGCCGAGATCCACGTCACCAATATCAGCCCGACACAGATGATGGCCCGGCTGCTTAGGATCGAATACCTGTTGGGGCGTCGGGACAAATCGCTGAATAAACCCCGGACGGTGGATCTGGACATTTTGTTTTTTGGCGATATGAGTATCAATACTGAATTTTTGATACTTCCTCACCCGCGGCTGCACCTGAGAAAGTTCGTTCTATGCCCACTTGCCGAGATCGCGCCTAATTTTGTCCATACGACCCTGCAGAAAGAGATCGCCGAAATTCTGGCCGAATGTGAAGACAGCAGCGAAGTAAAACGGTGGGACCCCAACCATCGGCCGGCGAACGGCCTGGCAGCAAACAGCTAGACTAAGAACGTGTAAAACGCTAGACTTGATACCAATTTATGGCTTACTTGCAACCTGACAAAGAGGGTAAGGTCTATCTGCCGGCTATACTTGCCGCTAAAGAAAACGGCGAGAAATTGGTCTGTCTGACGGCATATGATTACCCGACGGCGCGGATCGTGGACGAGGCTGGTACCGATATGATCCTCGTTGGCGACAGCATGGGGAACGTCATACACGGTTACGGCAATACGATCCCGGTTTCGCTGGACGAGATCACGTCAGCCTGTATAGCCGTCAAACGCGGTACCGAGCGGGCGATGGTGATCGCCGATATGCCCTTTGGCACGTACCACGTCAATGAGGATGAAAGTGTCAAAAATGCGCTGCGGCTGATGAAGTACGGCGGTGCCGAAGCCGTCAAGCTTGAGGGCGGACGAAACCGTGTCGACCTGGTAAAGAGGCTCGTAAACGAAGAGATCCCCGTCGTTGCCCATATCGGATTGACCCCGCAATCGGTTTATAAGATGGGCGGCTATCGCGTTCAGGGCCGGACGGCGGAACAGGCAAAACTTCTCATCGAAGACGCCAAGATGCTCGAGGATGCCGGTGCCTTCGCGATCGTCCTGGAACTCGTCCCACGGGAGGTCGCCGCTATGATCACAAAAGAGCTGACGATCTCGACTATCGGGATCGGAGCCGGTGTAGAGTGTGATATACAGGTCCTCGTTCTGCATGACCTCATCGGGATGTCGTTTGGCCGGCTGCCGCGCTTTGTCCGCCAATATGCCGACCTTCGCAAAGTAATGACCGAGGCGATCCAGCATTGGACGAAAGATGTAAAATCAGGGGCGTACCCGAGCAATAAGGAATCATACGGTTTGACCGATGATATTAAGAAAGAAATGGGGGCACAATAACTGCCCCACGTTCGGATTTAGCCGCCCAAAACCTTCGATCCTGAAAAATGGAGATAATCAACCGCAGGCAGCGAATGTTCTCGATCTCGCGGAAATTGCGCCGCGAGGCAAAGACAGTCGGATTTGTGCCGACCATGGGTTCTCTGCATGAGGGTCATATCGCGCTGGTCAAAGAGGCAAGGGCGGCGTGTGATGTCGTTGTTGTCTCGATCTTTGTAAATCCCGCTCAGTTTAACAATAACTCTGACCTAGACCTTTATCCCCGCGATCTGACCGCTGACGCGGCCATGCTCGCCGAATATGACGTAGATTATGTTTTCGCTCCTGATACCGCGGAAATATATCCCGAAGGATTTTCGACCTATGTCGATGTAACGGGGATAACGGAATCGCTGGAGGGAGCATCCCGGCCGGGCCATTTTCGCGGCGTAGCGACCGTTGTCACGATATTGTTCAATACGCTGAGGCCGGACATGGCATTTTTTGGCCAGAAAGATGCTCAGCAAGTCGCCGTTGTAAAACGCCTTACCACCGACCTCGGATTTGAGACCGAGATCGTTGTCGTTCCGACTGTCCGCGAAGAGTCGGGGCTGGCAATGTCCTCGCGAAATTCGCTGCTTTCAGACGATGAACGTACAAAGGCTGCGGTAATTATCAACGCCCTTCGTGAGGCCAAACTTGCCTTCAAAAAAGGTGAACGAAATGCGCTAAAACTCACTGATATAGTGGAAAAACATCTTGAAGGCGAGCCGTTGGTCCGGCTGGACTATGTCGCCGTTGTAGACCGCGAATCGCTGCAAACCATCGATAAAGTTGGAGAAAATGAAGCTCTGCTCGTCGCAGCCGCATTTATAGGCGATATCAGGCTGATCGACAACGTTATCCTTAATAGAAAGCAGTAGTTTGGTATCAAACTTGCATCATAAATAAGTGAGATGCCCCGGTGGGTATTTCTAATTATATGAAAAACCTAAAGAGTATTATTACAATTTTGGTATTTACATTGGTTGCCGCGATCGCGGCATCTGCCCAGACAAATCTGACAGCGGTCGATGGCTCACGTGTAAATGTCCAGGGCCAAACCGGAAAGGTGGTCGTTTTGGCGATCGGTGCCAGATGGCTTCCGCTATCTGATAAAGAGGCCGAATATACCAACGCTTTGGCAAAAAAATATGCCGGCAAAGATGTCGTCGTCTATTTCGTCGCGACTGACTCATCAAACCCAAAGTCTAAGAATTTTGCCACAGATGATGACATTCGCAAATTTGCAACCGACAACAGGATCGCGGTGACAGTATTGCGTGATTTTGACGGAGCTGCAACGCTGCGTAAATTTAAGGTTGAGCAAGTGCCGTCATTCGTCATCCTAGACAAAACAGGGATCCAGGTCGGCGAACCATTTGGCGGGATAAGTATGGATCCCAAATATGACGTGACTGCCCCGATAGCAAAGGCGATCGACAAACTGCTCTAAACGAAACAAATTGACTTACCGGGCCCGGCTTAATCGCCGGGCTTTTTCATTATAAGGTCGTAAACCAGGCTTACCGGCAAGCCTACAACGTTCCAATAATCACCCTCGATACCCTCAATAAATAATGCCGCCTGGGCCTGAACGGCATAAGCCCCGGCTTTATCAAGGGGATCTCCCATTTCGGCCAAAAAATTCACCTCAGCTGCCGACATCGGAGCAAATTTGACCCGGGTCGTTTGGATATCAGATGTCGTTTTGCCATCTCTTACCACAGCCACTCCCGTTAACACCTCATGCCAGTTCCCGGCTAGCATCGCCAACATTCGTCTGGCATCCGCCACATCAAATGGTTTGGCCAGGATCTGAGCGTCAATAACAACTGTCGTATCGGCTCCGAGCACGATGTCATTGGGAAACAGTGAGGCGACTGCCTCGGCCTTTTCCCTGGCTAGACGGACTACATAATCCTCGGGGTTCTCGCCCTCCCGCTCACTCTCGTCGATATCAGCAACATGTCTGCTAAACTCCCACCCCACGGACGCGAGTATCTCAGAGCGACGCGGACTTCCTGAGGCCAGGACCAATTTTGGCAGTTTTATCATCTATTTTTCGGGTTTTAGCATTTCGCGGTATTCTCGTCTAAAATAATAGTTGATTAGGGGTAAATGGCAAATGGAGCAGCTATTTGGGGCGATTCCGTTAGTTTTGAGCGGTCTCGGGCAAAACGCGGAGGTTGACGAGGCCGTCGTTTTCGCAGCCTGGGGACGATCCGCCGGAGATGCACTCCGTAAGCGTACCCGCACCGTCGAATTCTTTGAAAACAGGCTTGTCGTTGCGGTAGCGGACGAAACCTGGCGTCGGCATCTCGAAGACCTCAGCCCGCAAATGCTCGTAGCGCTGAAATGACCTGCTCGGGCAAGGCACCGTGAAATTTATCGAATTTCGCGTTGATCCTTCGGTGATAAGCCCGCCCAAAGGCGAATTTCATATACCGACCGCCGATCTAAGTGACCGTTTAACCGCGTCCCTAACCGAAGCGGCCGGCGAGATCACCGATGAGAGCCTGCGAAAACAGTTTTTGAGCACCGCCGCAACATATCTTGCACGGCAAAAGTGAAATTGTATGGACGTTAGAAAGGTAGCAAAACTTGCACATCTCGAGATCTCAGATGCTGAGGTCGAGCTTTACACGCCTCAGATGGCGGATATCGTAAGATATATCGAACAGTTGAATGAATTGGATACCGACAATATCGAGCCGATGCTCGGCGGACTAACGGCCGAGGGTGCCGCAACGTTAACTATCCGTGAGGATGAGGTTGTCGAATCACTCGGACAGAAAGCCGCGTTGGCGGAAGCCCCGTCCGCGGTCGCCGGACATTTTCAGGTGCCAAAGGTTCTATAAGAATGTCTGAGTCCGGCTACAAAATTCACGTCTCACTTGTATTAATTTGTTTGCTTTTCGCATTGTACGCTTCGTCGTGCAGCGTTCCGAGCCTCGAAGAACCGCAATGCTCACACGCCAGAGATGCGGTAAAGCGGTTTTACGGATTTCATTTTGGAAACGATATGCATCCGTCGGCGGAAAATCTGAAGTTGCGGGAATCTTATTTGACCGGTGAACTATTCAAAGAACTGTCAGCCTCAAATGAGGAGGCAAAAGACTATTTCACAAAGAGTGAGAATTACCCAAAGGCATTCAGGGTCGGCACTTGTACCTTGGAATCAGATGACAAGGCGACGCTTCAGGTATTGATGCTGTGGCGTAACGAAACCAAAAGTGCACAGGAAGAGGTGCATGTCGAGGCCGTAAAGAAAAACGAAAAGTGGCTAATAAATAAAGTATCTAATTGATTGCATATGACGATCCGCGAAGAAACCGAAAGAGCGCTCGCAGCTGCCGAGCGGCTAAATCCAGAACTTAGCTCATTTCTGTCGATCGAGCGTGAATATGCTCTCGGACGCGCCGCGGAATTAGAAGCAGGCGGCCCGACCAGGTTAGAAGGCCTCGGCATCGCGGTCAAGGATAATATCTGCACAAAGGGCATCCAAACAACCTGCGGTTCGCATATTTTGCACAACTACAAGGCTCATTATGATGCAACGGCGATCAGGCGGTTAAATGACGCCGGCGCGATCATAATCGGCAAAACCAACATGGATGAGTTTGCCATGGGCTCATCCAACGAAAATTCTGCTTTCGGTCCGGCTAAAAATCCATGGGATGTATCTCGGGTGCCGGGCGGAAGTTCGGGTGGTTCAGCCGTTGCGGTCGCCTCCGGCGTAGTTAGAGCGGCGCTCGGGTCTGAAACCGGCGGGTCTGTCCGGCAGCCGGCGTCACTTTGCGGTGTCGTCGGGTTTAAGCCTACCTATGGGCGTATCTCGAGGTATGGACTGGTTGCTTTTGCATCGTCACTCGACAATATCGGTATTTTTGGCCAGACCTCGCTGGATGTCGCGAACGTTCTGGGTGTCGTGAGCGGCCGTGACCCATTAGATTCGACGTCAGCGGATGTTCCCGTGCCAGATTACTCTGAGCGTATTGGCAACAGTATCGAAGGAAAAACGATCGGGGTGCCGCGTGAACTATTTGGCGAAGGACTCGATGATGAAGTGCGTGACAAGGTATTGGCTGCAGTCGAGAATTTTCGAAACCTTGGTGCCGAAATAATCGATATTGAACTGCCTTACGCTAAATATGGCATCGCGATCTATTACATAATCGCGACCGCTGAGGCCTCGTCGAACCTGGCCCGTTACGACGGAGTACGTTACGGATTTCGCGCCGAAGAGTCGGACGAATTGAGAAAAATGTACTTTGAAACCCGCGAACAGGGGTTCGGGCCCGAGGTGAAACGCCGCATCATGCTCGGGACCTATGTGCTCTCGAGCGGATATTACGACGCCTATTATGCCAAAGCGCAAAAGGTCCGGGCCCTCGTAAAACGTGATTACCAGACTGCATTTGCAAAATGTGATGCGATCTTGACGCCGACCTCGCCGTCAGTCGCATTTAAGATCGGTGAACGTTCTGACGATCCGATAGCTATGTACTTGAGCGATATATATACCGTATCGGCAAATTTAGCCGGCGTTCCGGGTATCAGCGTGCCTTGTGGTCTTTCGGATGCGGGTCTGCCGATCGGAGTTCAGTTAGTAGGTGATTTTTGGTCTGAGGAAGTGCTGCTTAATCTTGCTCACGTTTACGAATCGGCATACCCCCTCGGAGCACATGCTCCGATCTACGCCTCGTAGGTTTTAAGGTTTATTGGGCCAACCCGATCTGAGCGATATCACGATTTTGGACGGGTACCGGAACATCGGCAGGGCCAAGAAGACTTTGCCAACGGGTTTTGTCCAGCAGCAGGCGTTCAATATCGGCTACTTGAAGTGGCTTTGAGAATAAATACCCTTGTCCATATTCGCAGCCCAAGATCCGAAGCTGGTGAAATTGATGGACGCTTTCGATACCTTCTGCCACGACTTTCAGATCAAGAGCCTTAGCAAGAGCGATCACGGTTCTTACGATCTCACCATTTTCAGTATTTTGTTCCATCGCACTCACAAATGAGCGGTCGACCTTTAGCAGATCGATCGGAAATCTGTGGAGATAGCTCAAACTCGAATAGCCCGTACCAAAGTCGTCAATGCTGATCTGCACCCCCGTTTCCTTGATCTGTTTCAACATCAGGATCGCCGTTTCAGCATTTTCCATGACTGCGCTTTCCGTTAGTTCTAACTTGAGGCTGGAGGGATCTATACCGGTTTCAGAGATAACGGTCTTGATCTGCTCCACCAGGGCCGGATGTCCAAAATGTTTGCCCGAGAGATTTACCGCGACGCTAAGCGGCTTTCCATTCGGTGATTTCTCCCGCCACTTGACCACCTGCGAACATGCAGAATGCAGGATCTGGACCGTCATCGGTATGATCAGGCCAGTACTTTCACTGATGGGGATAAATTCATTTGGCGGCACGAGACCGCGCTGCGGATGGTTCCAACGGACGAGTGCCTCAAAGCCTACAAGCGAGGAATCCGCAAGTCCAATTATCGGCTGATAGTATAGTTCAAATTCATTTCGTTCGATCGCAAACCGCAGGTCCGTTTCGAGCTGCAGCCTTGTTACCGCCCTAATGTGCATCTTTTGGTCAAAGATCACATAGTTATCTTCATTGTCCTTTGCATAGTACATCGCTATGTCTGCATCGCGTAAGATGTCTTCTGCCTCAGGATATTTTGAATTACCGTAAGCAATACCGATCTTCGCACTTGTAAAGACCTGGCGCCCATCCAGTGTGTACGGTTCTGCAAGCCGTTTCGCCAGCCGATCCGCAAAGCTTGTCGCTTCTTCACGGCTCAGAAGGTCTGTAAGGATTATTCCAAATTTATCACCGCCAAAGCGGCCCACCATGTCGTCTTCGCGAACCATTCCGGAAAGCCGTTTGGCGACGTTCTTAATGAGCCGATCACCCAGCGAATGGCCCAAGCTGTCGTTGATCGTCTTAAAGCTCTTTAGATCCAGAAAGAGTACTGCGAAATTGCATTCAGAATTATCCCGACTCTCTTGCAAAAGGCCTTTGAGCGTATCAATAAAAAAGTTTCGGTTCGGAAGCCCGGTCAGTGCATCATGATATGCGGCATGACGGAAATTCTCATGGCTCTCTTGCAGTGCTTCGCTGCTTCGCTCTAATTCACCGACGTAATGCTGCAATTCGATAACGTGTCCCTCGGCTTGTTCGGCACGCTCGCGTTCCGTTTGTTTGGCTTTCTCAACCGTGTTCTTAACGTCGTTGACAAAGCGCTTAAAGGTCAGATAAATGATCCCCAAAAACCCAATTACCGCTGCAAACAGATATATGTTGAAATATTCGACGGCTTTGACTACAAGCCCGCTCATAACGGCACTGCTCAAATATATAACGATCGAGCTAATTAAGTTATCGGTCCAAACATTTACGAATGAACGTGCCGTACTGATGGCCGAAAAGATCGACATGAGAACTGAATTTATTGCGAAGAGGCAAAGTGTCGCTACCCCTACGAGCCATACGAAGCTTGTTAGATCTCCCCGCTCTATAACAATGTGAAGTGGTCCGAAAACGGCAGAGATCACCATCGATGTGGCAAACACGGCGATAGCCGCGATCAGAACATTGACGATCATTGTCTTCGCCTTGATCGCGACGCCCTGCCTGAAGAGGTTAAGCGAAGTTAATCCTTTCTCGATCACCGCGATCAAAACAGCAACCTCTCCACCATACATAATCATCGCCAGAATAATAAGGGCATCAGAAACTGTAAGCTGGATATTTACTCGCGGCAGTTGAATTCTCAGGTAGGCACTGCAAAACACAGTAAGCACCGTTAGTACCAACACGCCCAAATCTATTCGGCCCGGGATCACCCCAATGATCGCCCAGATGATGCTAACCACTGCAAACGGAAGAAGGGCCAGCATGAACAGATTGATATTTTTTTCTTTCGGTTTCATCATTGACGAAATCAATTGAGAAAGATTCGGTAAGAACGGGGTTTTACGCAGGTTAAGACTAAGGCAGATAATCGCCGTTGAATTAACGGCCTGGTATATTATCCGTTAAACTTTGTTTTTTTACAAGAAAAATATTCGAGCAGCTTTTTTAAGATCTTAGACAGGTTCCCGTTCCAAAAAAGGCAGTTTAGCGTTGAGTTGAAACGGAAAAGCGCAGGAGCATTTCTGTTCCGCGCTTTCCCGCCACCTTCTCTTTAGGCTGCCACCTTCAGAGAAACTTTTTGTTTAATGCAATGGCACTGTGTTTCTGCCATTAGCCATTAAACCAAACTCATCAACATCACCTCGCCTATTAGAGTGCGCTCACGTACGGAATGCCTCGCTTACCAGAATAGCCATTGCCTTTGTGTACACTGTCCACGATCTACGCGGGACTTACCTGGATATCATGTGCAAGAGGTGTGCCAGTGTCGATTTGTTTGGATCCAAGCGATATCTAGGGCTTCTCGAGCAGAGTCAGATCGAGCTCGATCAACAAGGGTGTATACGAATCGGTCAAATTGACCGATAATTAACCTTCAAAGTGCACGAATATGGACGATATCGTTATATGCCGATCCTCTTAAATCGTGATCACTCTATCGGCTTATTTTTGGATACCAACCTGGCTCAAGGCATATGCATAGTCAAATGCGATCTCTTTCAGTCGGTCATAACGCCCGGACGATCCACCGTGGCCGGCCCCCATATTCGTTTTGAGGAGCACTATATTATTGTCGGTCTTCATTTCGCGGATCTTTGCTGCCAGCTTTGCACCTTCCCAATATGGCACCTGGCTGTCATTTAGCGACACCTCAATAAGCATATTCGGATATGCCTGTGCCTTCACGTTGTCGTACGGCGAGTATTGCACCATGTAATCCCACGCTTTCTTGTCATGGGGGTCACCCCATTCGATCCATTCTTCGGTGGTAAGCGGCAGCGATTCGTCGAGCATGGTGTTCATTACATCAACGAACGGAACCTGGGCGATCACCGCGTGGAAAGTTTCAGGCGACATATTGGCAACAGCACCCATTAACAACCCACCCGCGCTTCCGCCTTGAATGACCAAACGATCGGAGGAAGTATATTTGTTAGAAACGAGCCATTTGGCTGAGTCGATAAAGTCGTGAAACGTATTGAGTTTGGTATACATCCGGCCCGCCAGTCGCCAGTTCTCGCCGAGTTCGCCGCCCCCGCGGATAAGGGCGATCGCATATACCATTCCGCGGTCGACCAGACTAAGCCGCGCCGTAGAAAAGTTAGGCGTCAGAGATACGCCATAGCTTCCGTAACCGTATAGCAGCATCGGAGCAGAGCCATCAAGTTTGGTCCCCTTCTTATACATTAAAAGGATCGGCACCTTCACGCCATCACGGGCCGTCGCCCACACTCGGTCAGTCTCGTACTTCGATTTGTCATAGCCACTGGGGATCTCTTGCTGTTTGATCAATTTGCTTTTATGCGTGGCAAGATCAAATTCAAAAGTCGAGTTTGGAGTGATCATCGAAGCATAGTTATAGCGAATGATCGGCGTATCATATTCAGGATTGTTGGACAGACCCATCGTGTATACGCTTTCAGGCGTCTCGATCCTTCGTTCTTCCCGCTTCTTACCTGCGTCGAGCACTCTGAGAAACTCAAGCCCGTTTTCGACCTCAGCCACAATTGCATGGCCTTTGAAAAAACTAATACCCTCGATCTTGATCGCCGGGTTGTACGCGATGAAATCCGTCCAGTTCTTTTCCGAAGGGTCTTTCAAAGGAGCCCGGACCACTTTGAAATTCTCAGCATTCTTATTGGTCGTAATAAAAAACTCGCCGTTATCAAAATCCGCTGAGTATTCGTGGCCTTCGCGTCGTGGGGTGATCACCTTCCAGTTACCCAGAGGCGTGTCGGCGGACAAATATCGGTACTCGCGCATCGTTTTGGCATAAGAGCCAATAAAGAGCATTTTTTTATCGCGGGAACGACCGACACCGGCGTTAAAAAGCACATCCTTTTCTTCAAAGATCAGATCGTTTTTGTCGGTACCAACAGTATGCCTCCAAACCTTATCCGAACGTTTCGAGACCGCATCTTCCTGTCCTATGAACAAATATTTGCCGTCATTTGACCACTCGACCGAAGTTACACGCTCAACCTTATCGGGTAGCATTTTGCCGGTCTTGAGATCCTTGATAGCGAGCGTGTATTGCCGGTAACCCGTCGTGTCCGTGGCGAAAGCGAGAAAATTTCCGTCGTCGCTGGGTGCAAAATCGCTGATGGCAAAATACTTGAGCCCCTTTGCCATTTCGTTTTGATCAAGCAAAACCTCCGCATCCTTTCCGTCTTTAGAACGGCTCCTCAAATAGGTTGGATATTGTTTGCCTTCTTCCGTTTTTGTGAAATACCAGTATCCGCCAAACTGATAGGGCACGCTCGTGTCATCCTGCTTTATTCGCCCGAGCATTTCCTTATACAGGTCGTCCTCGAATCTCTTATGCTGGCCCATGAATGACTCGGTATAAGCATTTTCCGCTGTCAAATAGTCTATGACCGCCGGATTTTTTTTCTCGTTCCGGTCACGGAGCCAGCCATAATTATCGGTGATCTCGTAACCGTGTATCTTTAGTACCTTGGGTTCTTTCTTTGCAACGGGTGGTTTCATATTTCCTTGCGCCACGATGACGATGTGGCCTATCACGATGACTATAAAAAGTGCGGCAACGCCTGCGAGCAGCTTCATATCGCTCAAACTCCTATTATTACTCGACTCTAACGTACATTAATACTGAAATTCTAGACTTTTGGTTCTCAAGCGGCAAATGCCCTTCGGATCGATCAGAAGTTCTCGCTTACCAAATACAACTTTTGCGAGAAGGGGGTTTTAACGTTGTTTAAATATCTTGACCGTTTTCAGTCAGTCGAAGTAATATCTAAATTAATGTCCGCTTTTTTTGCCCAGGCTGATCTTGAAAAGATAACCCATTTCTAACGAGGTGATCCGATGTCCGATTCCCGCTTCCGTACCATTTACTTAAATTCGTTTTCGATCGCGACGATTCTGCTTGTCTCACTTTTTTGGACTCAACGGTCGGAAATGCAGGGTAATACTTCCCCGACATTGCTGCCGGATCTGGGAATCGGGGCGAGCCTGAACGGGGCGCGTCCATTTCCGGCGAATAATGCCTGGAATATGGACATTTCCCGGTTTCCGGTTCATCCGAATTCCTCGAATTTGATCGCAAGCATCGGCAGTAATACCGGGCTGCATCCTGATTTCGGCACGTTTTGGCAGGGCGGGCCTATTGGAATACCTTATGTGGTTGTCGCTGGCACTCAACCACTCGTTCCAATGAATTTTATCTGGTGGCCGGAGGAAAGCGATAGCGGCCCGTATCCGATACCCCCGGATGCCCCGGTCGAAGGCGGTCCGACATCTGACGGTGACCGGCACGTTCTGACAATTGACCGTGACAACTGGAAACTTTATGAAACTTACTATTCGTTTCCGGTTAACAACGGAGCGAGTTGGAATGCCGGTAATGGCGCCCTATGGAATTTGAATTCTAATAAATTAAGGCCGCTTGGCTGGACGTCGGCCGATGCAGCAGGATTAGCGATTTTCCCCGGCCTTGTCCGTCGGGACGAAGTTGTGCAATTGGCCGAGATCAGGCACGCACTAAGGTTTACCGCTCAAATCTCGCGGACGGCTTATGTATATCCGGCGACACATCAGGCTGGCAGCACGGGCAGTATTAATGCCCCGCCGATGGGACTAAGGGTTCGGCTAAAGTCGACTTTTAATATTAACAATTCTGTTTTCTCGCCAAACGTTCGCGTGATTCTGCGGGCGATGCAGAAATACGGCATGATCCTGGCTGACAACGGTTCGAATTGGTATGTCTCCGGCACGCATGATCCGCTATGGGACGATGAGGAGCTGAGCTTTCTTAACAGGGTCAAAGGGTCTGACTTTGAGGTTGTGCAGGCTCCGGGACATCTGCTTATGCCACACAGCGATTTTGACGGTGACGGCAGATCGGACATATCGGTTTTTCGGCCCTCGAACGGGGGATGGTACGTTCAGGGATCTCAAGATGGAAATTACGCTGAAATTTTTGGAACTACATCTGACTCGATCGTGCCTGCCGATTTTGATGGTGACGGCAAAACGGACATAGCAGTTTACCGGCCATCAACGGGCATCTGGTATGTCCGGAACAGCCGCACCAACACGATCTCATATATTAGCTTTGGCATTGCCGAAGACATTCCAACGCCTGCTGATTATGACGGGGACGGTAAGGCCGATATCTCTGTTTTTCGGCCATCGACGGGAACGTGGTACAGGCAGAACAGCGGCGACGGTTCGTTCTTCGCCGTGCAATTCGGAACCAGTGGAGACCAACCGACGGTCGGTGATTTCGATGGTGACGGCAGATCTGACGTCGCGGTCTTCCGGCCCTCAACCGGCGCATGGTACCGCATTAACAGCTCGAACGGGTCATTCGCGGGCGAGAACTTCGGTTTGGGCGAAGACCTGACTGTTCCATCTGACTATGACGGAGACGGAAAAATGGATGTAGCCGTTTTTAGACCCTCCAATGGTTATTGGTATATCAAAAACAGCTCCACGGCAGCGGTTTCGGCCTTCCCGTTCGGAATCACCGGTGACATACCAACCGCAGCCGATTTTGACGGTGACGGAAGGTCAGATATCTCGGTCTTTCGCCCAGCAACCGGGATCTGGTATCGCCAAAACAGTTGGGACAATTCGTTTGCCGGATCTCAGTTTGGAATGAACGGAGACATTCCGACCCAAGCCGTTATCAGGCACTAGAGACCTAACTCCCTGCGCAAATAAAAGAGGCTGCGAATCAAATGTTCGCAGCCTTTCCTTTGTACTTGATCAGATGTCTACCTTTCTGAGATAGGTGTGTATTTCAGATCGCGGGCACCGATATACTCGGCACGCGGACGGATAAGCTTATTGTTGCCATACTGCTCGAGAATGTGACCGGTCCATCCTAAAATGCGGCTAACAGCAAAGATCGGTGTAAACATGTCGAGAGCGATTCCCATCATGTAATATGTCGACGCTGAGTAAAAATCTACGTTCGGGAACATCCCTTTCTTTTCGTGCATCAGCTGCTCGATCTTACGGGACATCTCATACCACTTCATTTCACCCTTTTTCTCGGCCATGTGTTTAGAATATTTTCGCAGCCAGGTTGCACGAGGATCCTCAGTCTTGTAAACCGCATGCCCGATGCCCATGATCTTGCGTTTTTCCTCAAGGGCCGTGTCAACCCAACTCTCGACCTTGTCTTCATCGCCGATCTCGATCAGCATCTTCATCACATTGGTATTAGCACCGCCGTGAAGCGGTCCTGCGAGGGCGGCTATACCAGCAGTGACGGCACCATAGATGCCCGCGAGAGTTCCTGCAACCACGCGGGTCGTAAATGTCGAGGCATTTAATTCGTGATCGGCGTGAAGGATCAGGCAAACGTCAAACATCCGGGCCTCATCTGCATCAGCACGCTCGCCTCTAAGCATATAAAGGAAATTCTCTGCGATACTGAGGTTTTTGTCGGGGGCTATCAGTTCCTTACCGTTGCGAATGCGGTCCCAGGCCGCGGCGATCGTTCCGATCTGGGCCGTCAACTTAATCGCCGACTTCACCGCATGCTCTCGATCAGTGCCGTGTCCGTTCTTATCATAAAAATCGAGCGACGAGACAGCAGTTCGCAAGACATCCATCGGATCGGCATCCTTCGGAAACTGCTTCATCAATGCAATAGCCTCTGATGGTGCCTCGTAATTTGCCCGAAGTTCTGCGGTTAACGCTGCTAATTCATCAGCCTTTGGTAGCCGCCCGTTCCATAGAAGGAAGATGACCTCTTCAAATGTTGAGTGTTCTGCCAGGTCATGAATGTTATATCCCTGGTAAATTAAAATGCCTTCTTCGCCGTTTACGTCACCGATCGCGCTCTGCGCGGCGACAACGCCGCGAAGCCCGGCGGCAGCTGCGGTCGTTTCTGTTCCTGTACTCATATTATTTATACCCCTTGGTTTCCTATTCGGGTCGCCAAACTTTCATTTTAACGAAGTGCGTTTTTATTAACAAGCGCCCTTTCTCAACTCAGGCAGCTTTTGTGGTGAATGGGCGCAAGAAAGCACAGACTTCGCAGTTATTCTTTGCGAAATCTGTGCTATGTCAGGAGAATTTTAGCTCTGTTTCAATGCTACCTGATCTTGGTTTCGTAGCCGGTCTTAACCCTAAGCTGTTGGTTGCGATTTAATCGAACGTGTTTACCACGATTGATCACTACAGCCCCTACGCCGAATGCGGCTCCGACGCCGGCTCCCACTGCGGCTCCGGCCGGACCGCCGACAACTGCCCCGATAACCAGGCCTGTCCCCGTCGTAGCCCCAACTTTGATCGCGTTCTGCTTGAACGAACTTTGTCCGATCGCCGTTCCTTCGACGTCAACACGGCTGACATTGTCGCCTTTCACCGGCATTACCTCAGTCAGCGTCGCGCTGAAATTGCTCCAACGATTGTCACTGAGCACGATCCGGTCAAATGATAGTGACAACTCCGACCGGCTATTTAGCCGTCCGGGCTTACGGATCTTACTTACACGGCCTTCGATAGTTGCCCCGTCCAGCTCGGACGGTGAAATTACTCGTGCGGTGAAGCTTTCACCTTCACGGGATTGCTGTGTATTGAGGTCATCCTGGAGTTCGAGGACCAACTCAGTATCGCGGGGAATAATTATGGTGGCGTTTAATGCCGCCTGATCAGAGGTCTCGTCGGCCGGCTGGACGTCCTTTGCCTGATCTTTGTATGCTTCTGAGATCTCGATCGCAGGCGACGGCGTGGCGGGTTTTGATTCCGCCATTTGATTCTCATTCTCATTCGAAACGATCACTCGTTTCTTCAGGTCAGTCGGAAGGGCTGCCTCAAATGAACGCTTTTCAAATCCTGTGTCGTAACCTGATTCGAATCCTTGTTGATATCCGTCACGATAATCTTCGAGCGATCCGTAATCCTGGCTGTATGCCCTATCGGCCTTTGAGTATTCGGGATGCCGCGAATAGTTTTTGGCCATACTGTCGATCGTGTCTCGGTAACCGGCCATATAACCATCAGAATAACCGGTCCTAAAGCCGCGCTGAAGTGCTACGCGGGAATCCTGGGATTGTGCAATTACAGGCTTCACGACGAAGCCGGTTATCAGTATACTGCTTAACGAAATGCTTAAAGCGGCGATAAGTAAGTTTCTAGTCAAC
This sequence comes from Blastocatellia bacterium, assembly GCA_963834975.1. GTDB lineage: Bacteria > Acidobacteriota > Blastocatellia > Pyrinomonadales > Pyrinomonadaceae > OLB17. The sequence goes on along the minus strand of CAWIDZ010000002.1, from coordinate 386,886 downwards.
TTCATTTATTCTCCTTTGATTGAAGCCTGATGCGGCCAAGAAATGTAATAACCGCTTATGGTTATACACTATTAGCTAATAACTTACAAGAACTTTCTTTACTTTTTTAGAGGAATCTCAAACCGTGCATTCTTAAATAATCGCTTAAGAATATTGAAAAACTGCTGCGTTAGAAAAAAAAACGGCGGTGAACAAAGGTCGTTCACCGCCACAGGCATTGCCTAAGAGGAGGACACTGCTAAAAACTCTTGCGGAACAGGTAAGACGCTCTAATAAATACCGTCCTGCCGTTCCTCATAAAACCGGGTTCCGCCTGATTCGTATACGGGTTAAATCCGTTGTAATTAAAACTATCGTTATACCCGACATAGAAAGCAGTACCGGGATTCGGATTCCAACCGAACAGGAACTGGCCGCTCGCATTCGAACTCAACGTGTCATAATCCCAACGGGCCCGGACATACGTAAACCTCGAAAACTGATAGGTCGAACGGAGCGAGAAGATATTGGTATCGTACGCTACTTTATTATTGTCGCTGCGGGTCAGCTTGCTCTTAGTGTAATCAAGCGAAATCGTAAACGGATCGACAGGCTTATATTCAAAACCGAAATTCGCATCAAACTGCCAGCCTTTTCCGGGATCAAGCCCTGGCGGCGGTGCAAGATCGGGACGTGAATTCAAGATAGGATCTGCCTGATACAAATACAGGAGGCGAATATAGTCGAGGTATTCGGGGCTCTGCAGATAAGCATTAAATGCCGGGCTCGCCCGCGGATACCGCAACCCGGCACCGAAATCATAGTCGAAAGAATTAAAGATAGAGCCTACAAATCCATATAGAAACAATTGTTTATTGACCCTCTTGTTAACATTAGCACTGAAATACGGTTGTCCTGTGGATCGCGTAGGTGCACCAAAAAACGCACCTGCCTGGCCCGTCGACGGATTTCGTTTCGCCCCAAATTCTTCTTCGTAGACCTTTTCATATTGCAGCCCAAACTCAGTGTAAATATATGTGTTTCCCTGGAGTGTGAAATTAAAATTGTTACCGATCAAAGCACCTTGGGTCCGCCCCTTCCAGTCAAAAGTATATCGGGCAAACTGCTGCCAATTTAGTCGGATCAATTTTGAGTTAGGGTTTGATTTTGTACTTATCCGGTTCGCAAAAAACGCCGAGTTCGTATCGGTCCTCGGCGTAAAGCCGGCATCTGCACGATAGTCCTGCGTACGGCCAAACACCTCGGCGTACCAACCGTGCGTATCGGCCGTGTAATCGAGATTCCAATAATAACCAAAACCATTACCTACGCGATAATCGACACGGTCAGTAGTCGGATCGTAAAAGAACTTCTTGGAATAAGACTCCAGGGCCTGGAAGGTCATTGTCGTTTTCGGATCCAGTTTGAATTTGCCGTCAAATCCGCCAACAAAATTTCGGTCCATAGGAAATGTCCGGGCCGTCGCAAAAAAGCCGATATTATTTTCCTTACCGAAATCATGCTTTACACGCAGAACGCCAAACAAAGCGTTTTTATCAACGAACGGTTCGATAGACGAGCATACTCTCTGTGGCACGTGGTTTATCAGGTCGTTCTTACGGCCCTCCTGACAAACAGATAGTTCACCTCGTTCATCCTCAGAATAATTCCCCGGAGCGTTGTCAGAGGCAACAAGGATCCCGAACGTATTCTTGCCGGTTTTCCCGGTTAGCTTTAATGCTACGTCCGGGTCGACGATCGTCCTTGAATAGAAAGGCTGCAGCGACGATTCAAATATATCCTTGCCCTCCAGGAAGAAAGGGCGCTTTTCCTGAAAATAGATCGGGAACCGCTGATTGGCGGCAACGACGGGGGCGTCTGCCTCGATCTCGGCATAATCCGGATTTATGGCGGCATCAAAAGTTACGTTTGGCGAGATCGTATATTTTAGGTTGAGCCCGATGTCCTTCTTAATAGGGTCATTGGTAAATTTCCCCGGATCCTGAATGCCGATAGGGTTAAATATCGGATCGTAAACGCCGAACTGACGAAATCCTGCGTTTGGTATCGTTCTCTTACGAACGCCTGTCTGAGAGACAGTAATGCTCGGCACCACCTCAAGCGTTCGTTCATATTTGATCTGGTCGAACCCGGTTATCCTGCCATGTTTGATCAGAAAGCCTGAGACATCACGATCGTCCGGAAGCCATTGATCAAATTCGTCATTGAACCTGTCGATATTTCGGGCACAGTTAAAGCCCCAGAACTTTCCTTTACCCGCGGCATATCGCAATGACTTAAAAGGGATCTTTACCTCCACCGACCATCCCCAGTCCTCGATAACGCCCTTTGATTCCATAACGATGTCGACAGAGAAATCAGCTCCGTTGCCCTCGGTAAAGATGCCGTCCTGCTGGATTCCCAGCGGATTAAAGCCCAGAACGTAAGCCCGCCGCTGATCGTCATATGTATCGAGCCACATGCGCACGTTATCTTCGCCAAAAACGTTATCGCGTTTTGCCACGGTCGCCCTGATCTTGTCCTTTTCGTCCCAGCATTTGAACGCTACGTAAAGGTTGTGCTCGTCGTACATCATCAGCACTTCGGTAGGACGGGACGGTTCGGTATTGTAACCCGGGCCGGTCTGGTAAAAATCCTTAAATACAGCCGCCTGCTTCCAGGCGTCTTCGTCAGGTCGGCCGTCAATGACGATCGGGACCGAGCTCAATGGGATAGTGATCGGCTTTGCTTTCTCGGGCGGAACCTCAACCTTTCCGGATCTTGACGCTGAACGTGTTGCAGGCGAACCTGCCGTACTCGCAGAGAGGCCTGAGTCTAAGCTGCTGCCTTGTTTGGCGTTCACACCCAGAACAAAAAATATTATTGCAATTATCGAACCGATCTTTTTCATTACTGCACCTCAAAATCAGGACATGAAAATATTAATAAACAAAAATATGAAAAATGAAATCTGCCATTGACTGAAACGTGATTCTGGTCAGAAAGTTTCAATAGATATGTCAGAATCCGGATAAAAATAAACTCAAGCTATATTAATAGCTTGCAAGTAATACGTTTGTGCTTCGAACGCGGATCTCGCCCTCTGAATCGATCTGAAAATTGGCTCCGCCCTTTCCAATGCGGTATTTGCTTCGTCCGTCGCCGGAGTTTAGACGACTCAATTCAATTCCTTCGCCTTCGATCCGGTTACAATTGCAATCAATATCAGCCGCTGTGTTTTCCGGAAGTGTAAGAGTAATTGACCCATCCGATGCACTGGCTTTGAGACTAGCAAAGTCGCCCTCAAGATCGATAGTACCATCGTCAGATCTGGCATCGATCCGCCCTTTAAATCCGATGACCCTGATATGTCCGTCAGAATTTGAAACGCGTAAGTTACCGTCGACATCGCGAACGTTGATCGACTCGTCATCGCCGGTGAGTTCAACATCACCTGAGACACCTTCGAGACGGATCTCACCATTGGCGTCTATTTTGAGATTCGACTTTACGTGGTACAAACACCTCGATCCTGACAAGACTGGATCCGGGAAAGAAATTACTATTGCTGGCGCCCGAATCAGGGTTTTGCACCCTGATATTTACAGCTGAGTCACTATGGTCCTCGGTGATCTGCAGCGGTTCGCGGTTGTGCGGGCTCGACAACTGGGTAACGCGATATTGGACCTCGCTCTTGTCCCAACCACGGACCCCGACACTGCAGCCTCTTGCATTTATCGACACGTTCGGCGTGCCTTTAACAGGAAATGATTCACTTTTTCTTTCAACGCGCGGAACGGTTGGGAAAAAAGACGCCTCGGCGATCTTGGCAGCAACGTCGAACTGCTTAAGCTGAGCATCCTTGATCGCTTGCTTGAATTTATCGGACTTCATCATCTCAGCCGATAGCTGCATAGCTTTCGCCGCATTTTCAACAGATTCCACTCTGATCCTAGCGATCTCAGGTTCTAAATTACTCAGCTGAACCTTGGCATCTGCCATAGCTTTGGCTGCCGTTTTGCTGTTTTCTTTTACAGACTTAGCGATCTCTTTATTTATTTTCGCGGATCGGATCATTGAATCTTCATCATCATTATCCCAATCGTCATCGTCTTTTTCTTTTTGCGGAAGCAGGTTGACCGCCGGGCTCACACTCTTGCCGTCACTTTTGTGTCCGATCGATAATCCGCCGTTGACGCTCTCAAGTTTTATCTGGATCTCACCGGTTCCGAGCCGGCCATAAAGATCGCGTCCGACATATTTACCTTTTCGGACCGGCAGCCCAAAGTCATTTGAGATAGTGCCATTTAGCGAATCGGCCCTGACGGTCGCATTGGCGTCAGATGGAATAACGAGGTTGACGCTGCCGTTCACAGTTTCCAGAGCGATCTTGCTTCCGGTTTCCAACCGATCAAAATCGGCCTTCACTTCCCCGTTCACGGTCGAAAGCTTGGCCGTTCCACGGAGGTTCGTGGCGATCACCGAACCATTGACCGCCGACACTTTGATCAGATTAGTGAAGTTTGAAACCGTAGCCGAACCGTTGACCGTCTCGATCTCATTCAGCACCGCCCCGCGAGGCACCATTAGCTGATAATCGACCGTAAGTTTACCGTGGTTCTTCCAGCGGTCACCGTTTCTGTCACGTCTCCAGTCGCCATAATCGGTTTCGACACTAAAATGATCCGGCTTTGCATCGATCCGGATATCAACGTCGGCCAATCGCTCTTTGCTGTCAGCCGTTTTTACGTATACCAACTTTACTTCGCTTCGGTCCCAGCCCTCGACAGTGATCGAACCATTTACGTTCGACACGCTAACGCGTCCATTCGGACTCAACTGATAAGTTTGCTCAAATCTCTCTGTTTCGTCCGCATAAGCGTTTGCGGTCACGACAGAAGGCTGTTCAAAATTGCACTCGGTCACAGGAACCGTACTATCGTTTGACGAAAAAACAAGGCCCGCGAATACCAACGTATATAACCAACTCATAAATTAAGGTCTCCTATATTGTAAGGATCAAGATGTAAATTCCTTTATCTAACAGCAAAACACCACAGATTTTGCGTTTATGACACCTTTTTTCTATCGGTGGCCAGAAAAGGGGCCTCTTATCCCCCAAAGTTTTCAGCCTGCCGGCCCATTTACAATTTTGATGCATTATTAACTCAAAAGTGCCGCATTTTTGCACGGGCACCGGCAGCCGGAAGGCCAAAGGTTTGGCGGCGTCCGTCAGTCGATCAAGACAGGCCGCGGCATATAAGGAACAGCTCACCAAACCGAAGTCAGCTTCCGACATCCGTCGCGGTAATTTAGATCTTTTTATAGAGTTCGAACTATATATTCAGTGATGAAATAGTTTTTTTAGAAGTTTTAACAACTATTTCACCGTTATGCGGACTTTGCGGCACCCGCTCAAAACGTTTGTGGCTCCAGATCATTTCTGAGGCTCTTGCAAGGAAAACTGAAGGCCCGGAGTTTTTTTGGAGAGGCTTCAAAAAAGATCTAGCCTTCAGGATATTGTTAAAACACCTCAAAAAACGTTAGAAAGTCAGATGCATTTTAGTCGAGGCTGAAATGCCTTTTTTTTGACTGTGAAGGGGCTGCTTTACCTCCCCGGGGTGAGAAGCATTTCCGGAACGCGTATGGTAGTATTAACGTTTTCGTTTTCGGACTCGAAAGCGGGATATTGGCGAATAGAGATGCGGCTGCCTGTTTGTCGTGTCTGGAACAAATATTCACCCCTAATTATTAATATTGATGATGGAAAGGGAAACAGTACCATCAATGACAGCATCTAACGAGATTCATCATTCGATCGCCGATGCCGACGACATGGAAGAGGTCTGGGAAAAACAGATCCTGGTCGTCGATGTATTCCAAAATCTTCTTCATCATCCTGCACAGCTAATTACTCGTTGGAACTGGAAATCAGCATCGCTTGGAGCGATCCTCAGAGCGTCGTTCTATTTTACGGTTTATAAGGCAAGCCAGGAGAGCTGGGCGGTAACGCTGACAGCGGTTCTGGTCGAGATATTTTTCCGCTTTATTACGACCGGCATCGCTGGTGCGGTCGTTCAATCATTTCGCCGGGCAACACCATTCTGGCTGGCAAATATTATCGTATCGATCTCGCTGCCTGCTTTCAGCCATACGGTCGAATTTGTAACGCACTACGCTCAGGAACGCTATTTTTTCGACATTTTTGCCGCATCGGAGAACAGTGCCCGCCAGCGGGCGTTTGCGATATCAGTGTTCTTTTCGGTGATCTCCGCGTTGTTTAATCTATTTGCAATGCGCCACGGCGTATTGCTCGTGGGGGCCGGCGAAGAGACCCAGAGTCTTGCCGCTGATATGAAACGGATGCCGAGAATGGTTGGCGAATTTACTGCCTCGCTGCCAGTACTTATATCGAAATGCCTCGAGAGGGGGCATTTTCTGAAAGCTATTGGCATATTCAGCGCTTTCTGCATCTCGGTTGGTGCTATCCTGGGTACGTTTCGCGGAAAATGGCAGTGGGCGTGGCGGTCAGCTCTGGGAGCCTTCGTGATCTTGCTGTTCTCGGTCATTATCACCGTCGTTGCCCGTTACATAATGAAGCGTAAGGGCAAGACTTACACAAACCGTTACTAGGCCATTGATCGCTCGCCAGCTATTTATTCCCCGATCATAGACAATGCTCGAATTGGTTTTTGCTAGTTTAAGAGTTCGTCCCTTTCGGACACTGATCAGCGTCGTCGGCGTTGCGCTAGGGGTTGTGCTCGTGATCCTGTTCACCGGGCTTGCCCGCGGCATGACCAATGACCTTGCAAAACGTGCTGCCAATTGGAAAGCTGAGATCGTGTTTACACGCCCCGGCGGTATGGACACGATGAGCTCGAACGCCGCGGTAAATGTCGCCTACGCGGCAAAGCTTAGCGAGATCGAGGGGGTACGCTCGACCGTGCCGGTCATTCGATATGTGTCGTCAGATTCGAAAGGCAAATGGGGCATACGCCAGGTGGACGGTGTGGAATGGCAGCCGTTTGCTGATATGAATGGAATGTACCTGGTCGAGGGACGCGCTTCCGTGGCTAACGACGAGGTCGTTATGGACGAGCGTCAGCTCAATGATGAGGGCCTTAAGGTCGGTGACCCGTACGAGCTTGTTTGGTGGTAATCAATACAAAATCGTCGGTGTATTCGCCCCGCCATCAGGTTCGCGAACGAAGATGTCCCTCACCGCGATGCAGGATGTACTGCAAACGGATAAATGCACTTACATACTGGTTAAGCTCGAGGACGGGCAGGACCCGGCCACGGTTGCGGCAAGGATAAACGATAAGCTGCCCGGCAATAAGATAAGCCTGACGAGCGATCTGGTCATCGATGCCCAGGAACGCATACCGGGCCTGAACACATTTTTGCGTGTCCTCGTCGTTCTGGGTGCCTTTGTGAGCATGATTTTTGTATTGCTGTCGATGTACACGACCATTACCGAACGGCGAAAAGAGATCGGCATTTTGAAATCTCTCGGGGCCTCAAACACATTTATCATCAGCTCGATCGAGGGCGAAGCGTTTTTTATCGGTGTCCTCGGCGTGGTGTTGGGGTTTGTCTTTGCCTTTGGCTCGGCCTTTCTTATTCGCAGCGCATTCTCGCTTGCTTTTGAGTTCAGCCTTAACTGGATATTGATCGCCGTCGCCATTGCCGTCGGCGGCAGCCTTCTCGGTGCCCTCTACCCCGCCTGGCGTGCCTCAGGCATCGACCCGGTCGAGGTCATGGTTAATGAGTAAGACTATCTTTAGTTTGCGTTGCCCTTCTCGAAACTGACCTTACTCGTCGCTCTTGCGGCTTGCCGCATTGGAAACTGACCTTACTCATCGCTCTTGCGGCTTGCCGCATCGCACCGCGGTGAGGCTTGCCTCACCGTCGGCCGGCCCTCTCGACTTGCGGCTACGCCGCCCAACATTCTTTTCACCCAAAAACTTGCATTTCCAAACAGGCAGATTTATTCTATTAATGTTTCATCAGTGAAACGTTATATTAGAATCAGTACACAGTGAGCCTATCCGAAAATGCCGAATCTCAGCCTCGTAACAAGTCTCGCCCGCCTGCAGGAAGAGCAAAAATACACAGAAGAGGTCGTTATCGAATCGGCGGGTATCGCCCTGGCCCGCGGCTCTCTGGCCGAGATCTCAGGCCAGGCAAGCTCGGGTAAAACCAGCCTTTCGCTCTCGCTGCTGGCAAAACTGACGGCGGCCGGCGAGATATGTGCGGTCGTTGATTCGAGCAACAGCTTTGACCCCAGATCGGCGGTGCTGGCGGGTGTCGAGTTGGACAATTTATTGTGGGTAAGGTGCAGCGGTGATCTCGAAAAGGCATTCATGTCAGCCGATTACCTGGTGCAGGCAAAAGGCTTTGGGGCGATCTGGCTAAACCTGAACGGCCTGCCGCAGCGCCAGCTTCGCCTCGTCCCAAAGACCTATTGGTACCGCTATCGCAACCGGATCAAGGAAACGCCGACCCTGTTCCTGGTAACGGCCGGTGAGAGTGTGAGCGGTTCGGCATCGCAGCGTTCGTTCCTGCTGTCACGCGAACGGGCCGCATGGTCCGGCAGCGGCCGGTTCAAATTGCTCAGGGAGCTTCACATAAAAATGCATTCGCGAAAAGGGTCATACTCACAGGCATTTGGAGACAAAGATCGAGATGGATTACAGAGATGTCTAAACTTATACGCCTGCATAATCTCAGCGAACGCAAAGGCCGATAAAGAGGAGCTGACGGCCATTGCCCGCCAATTCGCCTACTCGATCGAGATGCTCGACGACGGCGTTTTGTTTGACGTGCGCGGGCTCGAAAGGCTGATCGGCGACTCTGATCAGATCGCTCAAAATATCCTGGAAAATCTAAAAGCCAATAACATTTCGGGCAATGTCGCTGTCGCGGACACGGTCGATACGGCAATGCTGCTCGCCCGCCAGAACAGGGGCCTCAACCACACCGTCGCCTCGCCCGCCGAATTTCAAAAGCTCCCGCTCAGGGACCTCGATATAGAAAAAGATTCGCTCGGCATTTTTACCGATCTCGGCATAAACAATATCGAGGACCTGCGGCAGATACCCAAAGACGATCTGATAAACCGCTACGGGCCTGATTTTTACAAGGTGCTCGACATCATCGAGCAAAACCACAGCAGCTTTCTGACGCCGAATATAAAAGAAAGCAATGTCGCGTGGAAATACGAGCTCGACTTTGCGGTCGATGATTTTGAACAGCTGATCTTTATCCTCAATCACGGCCTCGACGATCTGCTCGGCCGCATCGCCCATTACGGCCTCAGCACCGAACAGCTCGATATCGAATTTAAGCTGAGCAATAAAACGGCCCGAAGCTACGAGATAAAAACATCGTTCCCGACGCTCGATAAAACGTTTTGGCTAAAGCTGATAAATCTGCGTGTCTCGCTCGACCCGCCCGAGGCGGCGATATCGGCTGTTAGCGTAACGGCCCATTTTACAAAACCGCGTCCGACGCAAAAGGGCCTGTACGCCGTTTCGCGGCCCGAACCCGAAAGCCTGCTGCTGACCGTCAACAAGATCAAAAAGCTGGTCGGCGAAGAAAATGTCGGCATCCCCGGTTTGCTCGATCAGCGGCTGTCAGAGGCATTTGCACTAGACGCCGACAAAATGCCGCAGGGCAAAGAAGCCGACGATAGGACAGTAAACCCGATCATCGCGTTCAACTATTTTCATCCGCCGATCCGTGCCGAGGTGCTGGTCAGAGAGGGCCGTCTTGTTTTTGTCAAAACCCAGTATTTCAGCGGCCACGTCACCGAATACAGCGGCGTCTGGAAAGCAAATTCAAAATGGTGGGACCGCAGCTGGAAAACCCAGGAATGGGACGTCGAGGTCGAAAACCACGGCATCTATCGCCTCTGCAAGGTCGATAAAGACTGGTTCCTGGCCGGGGAATATGACTGAAAAGTGAGTAGTGAAAGTTGAAAAGTGAGATAGTAAAAGGCAAAAGGCAAAAGTAAAAAGGCAAAATAAAAAGCGGCTCTGCCGCAAGGCAGAGCGACGGGACTTTCGCCTCGCCGGTTCCACTCCCCAATATTCCCTAGGCTATGTCTCCCGCCGGCCAGCGGCAGAACCGCTTTTTTGGCAATTGATATGTTCTACGAACTCCACACACGATCAGCCTTTAGTTTCCTGTCCTCGGGGTCGCAGCCCGAGAGCATGGCGGCCCGTGCGGCTAATCTGGGGATGGGCGGGGCGGCACTGCTCGACCGCGACACGCTGGCTGGTGCGGTCCGGTTTCATTTCGAAGCAAAAGAACAGGGCATAAAGCCCATTATCGGTGCCGAGATCACTATGGACAACGGCAGCCTGCTGCCGCTTATCCCGATGGACCTCGCCGGTTATCAAAACCTCAGCCGGCTGATCACCACCGTCAAGCTGCGCAACAAAAAGGGCGAACATTTCGCAACCCGTAAAGATATCGAGGAACATGCAGACGGCCTGCTCTGCTTCACGGGCGGAGCTGACGGATTTATCCCCAACAGCATAAAGGACGGATGCGGACAGGCCGACATTGCATGGCTCAATTATGTCTTTGAACGGCGGCTCTATGTCGAGCTGCAGCGGCATCACCTGCGAAGCGAGGAATCGATAAACCAATCGCTGCTTGCCCTCGCCCACAAGCTGCGGATCCCCTATTTTGCCAGCAACGGGGCATATTACGCCGACAGCCTCGACCGCGAGCTTTTTGACGTTTTCACCTGTATAAAAAATCACTGCACTATTTATGATGCGGGGCGGCTGCTGTCAGAGAACAGCGAGCGGTTCCTAAAATCAAAGGCACAGATGCTCAAACTTTTTGAGGATCACCCCGAGGCCGTCGAACGCGTAAACGAGATAGCCCAACGGATAAATTTCTCAATGGACGAGCTGGCATACACCTTTCCGCATTACCCCGTTCCGCCAGGCGAGACCATGGACTCGCACCTGCGGGCAAAGGCTGAACAGGGGGCAATTGAGCGTTACCGCCACAAAAACCCTGAGATACGCAGCCAGGTGCAGGCGCGGCTCGACAAAGAGTTTGCTCTCATAAAAAAGAAACGTCTTGCTGGGTATTTCCTCGTCGTAAGCGACATATCCGATTTCTGCAAAAGCGAACAGATACTATCGCAGGGACGCGGCTCGGCGGCAAACTCGGTCGTTTGCTACAGCCTGGGCATCACGGCGGTTGACCCTATCGAGAACAAGCTGCTGTTCGAGCGGTTCCTGTCAGAGGGGTATGAAAAATATCCTGACATAGACATCGATCTGCCGTCGGGCGACGACCGTGAAAGGGTCATCCAGGAAGTTTACAGAAAGTACGGCGAGCGTGGTGCCGGAATGACCGCCAACGTCATCTCATACCGCGGAAAATCTGCCGTGCGTGAGGTCGGCAAGACGTTTGGATTCGGCACGGATGTGCTCGACAAACTCTCAAAGCTCAATTCGCATTACGAGACCTTTAAGGGCGAAGAATTGCACGAACGCCTGAGGGCGGACGGTTTTGACCCGTCGGACAACATACGGTTCAAAAAGTTTACCGAGATGTACTCACGCATTCTCGATTTTCCCCGTCACCTGGGGCAGCATTCGGGCGGCATGGTCATATCGCTCGGGCGGCTCGACGGCATTGTCCCGCTCGAACCGGCATCAATGCCGGGACGCAACATTATCCAATGGGACAAGGACGATTGCGAGAGGCTTAAGATCGTCAAGGTCGATCTGCTGGGCCTCGGAATGATGGCGGTCCTGAGAGATTCGATCACGCTGATCAGCGAGCACCACGGCAAGGACCTCAGCCTTTACAAGATCCCCTATGACGACTCCAAAGGTTTATGAGGCACTGCAAAATGCGGACACGGTCGGGATGTTTCAGGTCGAGAGCCGTGCCCAGATCGCCTTTTTGCCAAAATCAAAGCCCAGAACGTTTTACGACATCGTCGTCCAGGTCGCCATCATCCGCCCCGGCCCGGTCGTCGGCAATATGCTCAGCTCATATATCAGCCGCCGCCAGGGCAAAGAAAAGGTCGACTATATTCACCCGCGTCTAAAGCCGACGCTCGAGCGAACGATGGGCGTCCCGCTCTTTCAGGAGCAGCTTCTCAAGATCGCGATGGAGATAGCTGATTTTAGCGGAGGCGAGGCCGAGGAGCTTCGCCGGGCGATGGGTTTTAAACGGCCCGACCGCCGGATGGAAAAGATCGAGGCCAACCTGCGTGCAGGCATGAACCGCAACGGCATCAACACTGAGGCCCAGGACACCATCGTCAAATGCGTCAAGGCGTTTGCCAACTATGGCTTTCCCGAGTCGCACGCCTTTAGCTTTGCCCTGCTCGCCTATGCCTCGGCATATTTCATGGTGCATTACCGGGCCGCGTTCATGACGGCGATGTTCAATAATTACCCGCTCGGGTTCTATTCGGCAGCGACGCTTGTAAAAGACGCCCAGCGTCACGGCCTGCATTTCCTGCCGCTAGACATAAACCGCTCGCAGTATCTGTTTACTGTCGAGGAAGTCGATGCCGAAAAACAGGTGCGGCTGGGATTGAAATACGTCCGCGGATTAAGAAAAGAGGTCGGCGAAGCGATAGTGGCGGAGCGGGATCATCCGGTGCGGCTCCGCCGCTCTATTGGCGGTGAGGCTTGCCTCACCGGCCAGGCATCTCACACTTCCGCGGCTATGCCGCCGTCTTTCGGACTTAACGGCGGCATAGCCGCAGATCTTTTCCAGCCAGTCCCGGAAAAGCATAGCTTTTCCGCAAATAGAGCGGCAGAGCCGCAAGCGAGTTGTGCTTGTCAGCCCCTTCCCTACACCAGTATCGAAGACCTCGTCCGCCGCGTCCCCCTGATCAACAAACGCGAGATACGTGCCCTCAGCATGGCCGGGGCTTTGAATTTTGATAACACTGTTCACCGCCGCGAGGCACTGTGGCAATCGGAGCTCGCCATTCAGCCGCCGGGCGATCTGTTCGACAGTGTCAGTAGCCCGCACGTAAGTAAGGGCTCGGTTGATGACGAGACTCCATTCCTCAAACGCCTCGATGGCCTCGACCTCATCGAAGCCGACCTCAAAAAGACCGGCATCTCCATCGGCAAACACCCGATGACCTTTGTTCGCGAAGAGATGACCAGACGCGGCATTCTCTCAGCCGCCCAGACCCGGCACACCAGAAAGGGCTCTATAGTCTCAGCCGCCGGTGCCGTCATCATCCGTCAACGCCCGATGACCGCCAAGAACGTCGTCTTTATAACCCTCGAGGACGAGACCGGCCACTCAAACTTTGTCGTCATGCCCGACATATTCGAAAAGTTTCGCGACACCATCACTCAAAACAATTACCTGATAATAAAAGGCCGCGCCGAAGACGGCGGCGTCATCAAAGCCCTCTACTTCGAACCCGTCTACCGGATAAAGGCCGAGGTCGTGTCGCATAATTTCCGGTAAGAATCAGAAGGATGCTGCGGCCCTACTGCCACTTAAGTCTGATGTAGCGTGTTAAACACCGCCCTTTTTCACCTCTTCCGATTTTCACTTTTCCACTTTTAACGCCTTTATGGCAAAGCCCGACAGATTCTGGACAAATCTAAGCTGTCTAAAACTTTTGCAGCCTCTACAAAACTTCCAGAGAATCTATCAAAATGTCGAAGCATCATCAAAAGTTCCACAAGCTCTATAAAAAGGATAAGTTATTCTGGCACACGTTATGATCTCTTGGCACCTACAAAATCGTTTCCCTAATGGCGAAGATCACAGTAAATATAGGCGATACATTTATCAAGCAAAGCGATCCGCTAGTCCGGCAAAGTATGGTGCCACGCTAAAAATGGACAAAGATGGACGATAGCATTCGGTAGCACTATGTCGCCGGATATCGGAGTCACAGCCGATCTTGGATACCCGAAGACTCGATCTGGCGGCAAAGCCGCTTTGCTAGACTGATCGGAAAACGACGATGGATCTTTGCGAGTCTACTTTATTGCAAGCCTGTTTCTTAATGTCAGCCCGATACCGCCGAGTATCAATGCGGACGCTATACCAAGCCGGACACTCACGGATTCACTTAACAGCAAGATCCCAGAGTAGCCGCGATCACCGGAACCGCAAGTTGCAGAACAGCGGCCCGCGTCGAAGTGAGATGCTTAAGAGCCGCGTACCACACGGTGTAACCGACGCCGGATGCCAAAGCGCCGGACAGAACGGCGAGCACGATACCCTCGCCTGACAGATGAAGTTCTGAAAGAAAAACAACCGAGACCACGGCGATCATCGGCAGCGAGCGGACAAAGTTGCCGGTCGTGTTTGCAAGAGGGTCTGAACTGCCTTTGCCGCGCAGTGTGTAAAATCCCCATGCCGCGCCGGCGGCTGCCATTAGCAAAGAATTGAACAGCGGCGGCGAAGCCAGGCCGGGAAAGACAAGGTAAACAAGACCGCCCACGGCCAGGGCGAGGCCAAGCCATTCTAAAACCGGCGGCCGCTCACCCCTCACGATCGCAACGGCGATCATTGTCATTTGTACCGAACCGAAAAGGATCAGTGCACCGGTCCCGGCCGTAAGGCCAAGATAAGCGAACGAAAAGCATATAGCGTACGCGAAAAGAAAAAACGCGGAAGGCCAGCTGCCTTGAGATAAATTTAGTTGGCCTTTGTTGACTAGGCCCTCACTTACGGGCGAGGCACCGTCCCTACCATCGACAGGTCTGCTGACGAAGCGATTAACAAAATAGCTGATCATGATCAGGGCCAATGCCCCGGACGCCAGCCTGACCGTCGTAAACCCGGCCGCATCCGCCTCGCCGCCTCTTAATGCCAACCGGCACAATATCGAGTTGAACGCGAAGGCGGTCAACGCAAAGGCGGTATAGGCGAGCGTTTTAATCACAAATGTCAGCTACGTCGTTTCTTAACAGGTTTTTGTCCTGGATCTTTCCGACCCCGCTTTGCGGCGCCTGCCGCTCGTGATGGTCTGTCGAATGATCCTGACCGGTCGGCTTGCCGGTTCCCTGGTCTGTGATCGCATCGACCTGTTCATCGCCGACGTTTCCGTCACCCTTTGGCAGATCGCTGCCGGTAATATAGTCCGATTCTTTGCGTGAAGTTTGCTGTGTCATTTTTGTACCCTCCAGTAGCCGATGATATTACTTGTAGTGAATGGCGTCTGTACGGATTACGACAATCATCGGTTCTCATCGCTTAAAGCCTCCCAACAGGGACGACCCGGAGATCTTGATGTGGGTAATATTTGGCGGGCCTTCCCAGCCGCGGAGGACTTCGACGATCACGACGGCGGCCCTGGGTTCAAAAGGGCTCACCAGCAAGCCTGATATCTCTGCGTCTCTGAAACCGTTCGTGTCCCGGCGGCGATAAACATCACGATGTATGACTTTGGAGCCAAGTTTTTTCGAGATCATACGAACAGTGACGGTGCCATCTACCATGAATCCGCCATCGGTTTTGATCCGTATGTCGATCTTTGGGGTTAGCCGGTCGCCCTCAAATTCAATGGACGGATAGAGCAATGTAAATTTCTCCACCGGCTCTATGCCGTATTCGCGAAACTTTGCTGAATATGCCTCACCTTTCTTGGCCCAGAGTGTATCCAGGTCTTCCTCCTCAGGGTGGGGGGCGTTCGCATTATTGTAGCGTTCCCGCCAAACGATCTTATCGCTCTTCAGATCCTGTATTATCACTTCGGCAAAGTAGCAGCCACAGGCCTCGTCGGGTGGTTCAAAAACGTAGGCAAACTTGCCATCCCGCGACCAACCTACCGGATAAAATGCACCGGCAATTGGCCCCATATGCCCATCTTCCTCAGGATGAGGTTCGCCGATGCCATTCAGTACCAATCTCTCCGGAACCGGGAAATTGGCTTGCCCGGCTGCTGATCGAGAAAAAATGGTCAGAGCCAGGGCTATAAAAAGAACAGTAAATAGGAATGGATTGGTGCGATCGGTATTCATAAAACTCCTCCTATCAAGGAACGATCATTCCGTTTCTTCCTCCGCGGGCTTATCAAGTCACATGGGCGAGAACAATAGGACATAGCGAATCGAGTGTTATTTTTCAATCGAAATGTGAATACGCTCCTTCGAAATGAGGTCGTCATACTCTATCGACCGTTCAGAAACAACAACATTAAGATCAGGGTCGATTTTGACACGGTCTGTGATTAGCACGCCGGCCGGTTCGGGATCATGAGCAAAAATAAAGCCAAAGATGTTATGAAACTGGGTCCCCGGTATTGACGACGATGACAGATCATCCAGATCCAATAGTACAGACGCTTGATCCGGGATTTGTACGACCACCAACCCATTAGGACATTTATAGGCGGAGGCATTCGACTCAATGCGACCGTTAACGAACACTGAAACGTCATGTTGCGGAATACAGTATCTTTCCCATGCACGTCCACCTATGTACGCAGCCATGATAATAAAACTAACCGTAAATACCGAAATGATCTTCGTTTTCATATCTACTGAGATCTAAACGCCGGAAAAAATCCGCAAATTCCCAAACGGAAGACCCCTTTCTTTATTCGCTTGACTCCTCTGTACCTTCGGTTCCCTGCTCCGGACGCATATGTGGGAACAATATCACATCGCGGATCGAGTGTTTGTTGGTCAGCAGCATAACCAGACGGTCGATGCCGATGCCGATGCCGGCGGCAGGGGGCATGCCGTACGAAAGGGCACGGATGTAGTCTTCGTCGAGGACCATGGCTTCCTCGTCGCCGCGTTCGCGTTCGGACATCTGGTCGACGAAGCGGTCATACTGCTCCTTCGGATCATTCAACTCGCTAAAGCCGTTCGCGACCTCCATACCGTTGATGAAGAGCTCGAAACGTTCGGCGATCTGCGGGTTTTCCGGTGAAGCTTTTGAGAGCGGCGAGATGGACTTCGGATAATCAGTAACGAAGTTGGTTGGAGTGATAATGTACGGCTCCACAAAATTCAAAGATCTGTTAATTGCATTCGAATAGTCCTTCTCGGGAAATCCTTGGTTTTCAAATTCCTTGCCCGAAAATTCCCAACTGTCGATTTTGCTCTAGCTACTCCATTCTGAGATGGTCTGTCCATCTCTGATACACTCTGCAACCCAGTCTTCCAATTCTCGAATTCTTTCCTCGTCACAATTGGATGAAGACTCTTGCTCACTGATTCGAACCAAATTCGACCAAGTCATGGAGATTGGCTTCAGCTCACCGAAGCCCACTGCATCTATTTTTCGTAATCGCGTACAAGATGACTTACTCGCAGCACCGTTTATGGGTCGTTGATCCAGATTGTTTCTGCCAATCAGGAATCGATGCCATCGATTCTCGGAAGTAAGGGATTGATATTTGCGTCTGCCATCTTCAAGATAGCCTCTTTCATGGAAATCCGTTCAAATTTGCCGAAATCGATCTCATTCCCCTCGTAGGTCACCGTCAAACCACCCGTCGCCTTCTGACCGACTCCCGCATCATCTCCTCGCAGAAATCCATCATCCCCTCGACGTCCATGTAGGCACAGTAGAATTCGAGCATAGTGAACTCGGGGTTGTGCTTGTACGAGATGCCTTCGTTGCGAAAGTTGCGGTTTAGTTCGTAGACCTTTTCGAAGCCGCCGACGACGAGGCGTTTTAGATAAAGCTCGGGGGCGATGCGGGCGTAGAGGTCGATGTCTAGGGCGTTGTGATGGGTCTTGAAAGGTTTCGCCGCCGCACCGGTCGCTTTTGCCGTGAGCATCGGCGTCTCGACCTCGATATAGCCGTGATCTTCGAGATAACGCCGCAGCGACGAAATGATCTTCGGCGGGTTCAAAGACTTCCCGGGTGGTGAGGTCGTCATGAATATCACCCGTTCCCGCGGCTTCGTTCGTTCCGCCCGCTGACGCAGGCGTTCTGACTTGACCTGCAGGCTCGAGCCGATCAGGTCGTAATAACGCTGCCGCTGGCGGATCTCGGCGTCGGCTATGCCGTGCATCTTGTCGGGCATCGGCAGCATTGCCTTGGCGAGGAATTGCAGCTTTTCGACGTGGACGCTCAACTCGCCGGTGTTTGTGATAAACAGATATCCTTCGACACCGATAAA
Source organism: Blastocatellia bacterium (assembly GCA_963834975.1). Classification (GTDB taxonomy): domain Bacteria; phylum Acidobacteriota; class Blastocatellia; order Pyrinomonadales; family Pyrinomonadaceae; genus OLB17. Next base: position 368,795 of record CAWIDZ010000002.1, on the reverse strand, counting down.
GTCGCCGTGATCTAAAAGACGAAACGCATTCCAGGAGTCCTGAGGGTCCAGAGAGTCCTGGAGAGTCGTTTCGCAGGAGGACAAAATCGTCCTTTCGGCAATAGATCTGCAGCCGCGACATACCGTCGGAAAGATGCACGAAGGCAGCTTTTCCCATAACACGGGGAGGTACGGCAAGGCGTCCTGAAACGCGCACATTCCCCATTTCACGCAGACGGGCGTTGAGGGCGTCCTTGAGTTCTGCCGGCGGGCGTTCACGTTCGGCTAGTGTCGCGACAACGGCCTTAATTTCTTTGACGATCTCGGCTATCGGCGGAAATCCCAGGATATTTGTGATGGTATCTTCCACTCCGCTCACCGACGATCGGGCAAATTTGTTCGGGTAAACGTTACCGACAAGTTCACGCATCGCATCGAGATGCTCGCGGCGGGCGGCGGTTTGGTCGTTTTGTTCAACGATCTCTGAAAACTCAGGTATTTTCATATGTTCGCATCAATTGTAAATCATCAGCTAAGCCAGGCAAATGGGCATGGCAGAGGATAACTCATCAAAGTTCAAAGTTAGGCGATCATGCCCGACATGATCTAAACTAAAACTCCCCCCTATTATTAGAATTCCTATGCAGAATAGTGTCTCTGAATATTTGAACCCAGTCTTTGACGTATTAAATTACAACATCGCGAATCTCGGCAATGCAAAGATCACACCGCTGAGCGTCCTCTACATTGGTTTCTTAACCTTGGTACTCGTTTACCTTTCCAGGAAGATACGGGGGCTCCTGATCTCACGGCTGCTGCAGAAAACGAGGCTGGATACAGGGGCTCAGCAGGCGATCGGGACGATCACCCGATATGTGATCCTGTTCGTCGGGTTTCTCGTCATTCTGCAGACAGTAGGTATTGACCTTACGACTCTCAACGTGCTGGCAGGTGCGGTCGGTATCGGTATCGGATTTGGGCTGCAGAATATTGCCAACAATTTCATTAGCGGCCTAATAATTTTGTTAGAGCGTCCGATCAAGGTAGGCGACCGGATCGAGGTCGAGGGAATTAACGGGAAGGTAATGACCATCGGTGCCCGCAGTACACGGGTCCGGACGAACGACAATATCGCGATCATCGTTCCGAACAGCAAATTTATCTCAGAGAGCGTGATCAATTGGAGTTTTGAGAATGGAATGGTCCGATTCCGTATACCGGTCGGCGTCTCTTATGATTCCGATGTCGATCTCGTCACACAATTACTGCTCGAAGTAGCGGACGAAAACGAGGACATCATTGATGAACCGCAGGCCGTTGTAAGGCTGGTGGAGTTTGGCGACAACTCGCTTAACTTTGAGCTTTGGGTCTGGAGCCAGGCCAAATTGCAAAGGCCCGGTGCGCTAAAAAGCAATGTGAACTTTGCGATCTGGCATAAGTTTCGCGAACACAATATCGAAATACCGTTTCCGCAGCGTGATCTCAACATTAAGGCCGGTCATGGCGATCTCGACCGGGACGGCAGCGAGGTTCTTAAACTCGGAGCCCGAAAATAAGGTCAGATTTCAGACTACTGCCCGGAATTGTGGCAGAATATAGATAACCGCAGGAAAACAGACGCAGCGGCTCGACTGCCCCGGCAAATGTTTTCTGCGGATAGGTGCGTTTATGGCAGATGAGTTCGACAAATTGCTGCGAGAGATCGACAGCGGCACAAAGTTAGTTTGCCTGAGCGGCCTGACATCGGTTGCGGCAAAGGCCCATGTTCTTTCGCGGCTACGCATCGCAACGGGCAAAACGTTTGCGGTCGTAACCGAATCTAATGCCGATCTCGAAAGCTGGACCAGTGACCTGAAGTTCTTTCAGCCTCACGGCGACGCCAATGGATCCGCCATCATTTCACTTCCTTCATTTGAGGCAGATCCTTATTCCGGAGTGTCTCCCCATGCTGAAACGCAGGAGCGCAGGGCTCTGGCATTATGGCAATTGGGCCGCGGCGATCATGACTTTGTCATCCTTTCGTCCAGATCTCTCATTCAGAGGACGGTAACGCCTGAACAGATCGCCACGCTCGGATGTTCACTGGTGAGGGATGCAGATCATCCGCCTGAAACGCTTATCGAAACGCTCTTTGCCGGCGGCTATGTTCGTGAGGAACCGCTATTCGGCCCGGGACAATTCTCGGTTCGGGGCGGCATTATCGACGTTTGGTCGCCGGATGCCGACGCTCCCGTTCGGGTAGAATTTTTCGGTGATACCGTCGATTCGATCCGCAACTTTGATCCTGAGTCTCAGCTTTCGACCGGCCAATTGAATACGACCTCTATCGCTCCGATGCGTGAGGTTGCGGTTTCGACTCAGGATCTTAAGGACTGGGCATTTTTTGCAAGCGAGCGTTTTCGGGATGAAAAATTTGTCCGCAACCTGAAGGACAGGACGGATTTTGCAGAAGGCGGCGAAACATTTTCCGGCTGGGAATTTCTCATACCGCTTGTAAAGCCATTCGCAGCCAGCGTCTTTGACCATTTGTCGGAATGTATTTTTGTGATCGACGAGCCGACCGGCGTTGAGCATGCATTGACCGGATCTTACGAACATCTTCAGCACAACTATGCCGCCAATACCGAATCTGGTGAAGTTGGCCTTGAGCCAAAAGAGCTGTATTTAACGGCCGATGAACTGAGGGCAAAGCTCGAATCGTCAACTCGGCTCGAGCTTCGCGCATTGGGGCGCACTGCGGCTAAGACCGATGCCGAGTTTGCATTGGGCGATAAGGCCGTTAAGGCCCCGCTCTATATTTTCCCGGCTGTGAAAAAAGTGGACGAGATCGCTATGATGTCGCGCTCTACTCGTAAATTCCACGGCGACATTCCGGCCTTTGTCACAGAATTGGGTTTTCGCACAAAGTCGATGGGAGCGAAAGACGAAACAAGGATCGTGCTTCAGACCCACGGCATGGCAGAGCGCCTCGAGGAAATACTGCACGAATATGATGCCTCATTGTCCGCTGATTCAATAGGGATCGGCGATCTGTCGAGTGGTTTCGAATCGCCGCTTTTTGGCTTGACGATATTTACTGAGGCCGACATATTTGGCGACGCCACCCGATCTGAGAAAAGGCCTGCCAAAGAAGCACCACGTGCTACCAAGAGCAAGCTGGGCGCCTTCATCTCCGATTTCCGGGACCTCAAATCAGGCGACTATGTCGTCCATGTGGACCATGGTATTAGCCGGTTTGACGGTTTGCAAACTATCTCATCGCAGGGGGCGGAGCGAGAGTTCATGCTCCTCATTTACGCCGACGATGCCAAGCTGTTCGTTCCGGTCGAGCGAATGGACCTTGTCTCGCGTTATTCGTCCGGCGAGGCTACGCAGCCCACGCTTGACCGTCTCGGCGGTATCGGATGGCAAAAGACCAAGGCTAAGGCAAAACGCGCCATGCGCGATATGGCTGACGAGCTGCTCAAGCTTTATGCCGAACGCAAACTCGTGCGCGGCCACGCCTTCCCGCCCGACGCCCCTTGGCAGCATGAATTTGAGGACGCTTTTCCATATGATCTGACCGTTGACCAGGCCGCCGCGATCGAGGACGTAAAAACCGATATGGAAACGCCGATACCGATGGACCGCCTGATCATCGGCGATGTCGGATACGGCAAGACCGAGGTCGCCATGCGGGCGGCGTTCAAGGCAGTTATGGATGGTAAGCAGGCGGCGATACTAACCCCGACGACTGTTTTGGCGTACCAGCATTTCGAGACGTTCAAGAAGCGGTTCGCGGCATTTCCGGTCAATGTTGAATTGCTTTCCCGGTTTCGCACCAGCAAAGAGCAAAAAGCCGTCGCCGAACAGGCAGGAAAAGGTGAGGTGGATGTGCTCATCGGCACTCACCGGATACTCTCGAACGATGTGGCCATGCCAAAACTCGGCCTCGTCGTCGTCGATGAAGAACAGCGTTTCGGTGTCGGCCACAAAGAGAAGCTCAAACAATTAAAGAAAAAGGTCGATGTCCTGACCCTATCGGCGACACCGATCCCGCGAACGCTTAATATGTCGCTGCTCGGGATGCGGGACATGTCCGTGATCGAAACGCCGCCCCGCGACCGTTTGGCTATCAATACCCAGGTCGTGCAGTTTGCCGAGGGGGTGATCCGATCGGCGATCGAGTTGGAACTGGCCCGCAACGGCCAGGTCTTTTTCATCCACAACAGGGTCGAGTCGATCGAGTCGATCGCCGCCCTGATCCAAAAGATCGTGCCCTCGGCCCGCGTCGCCATCGGCCACGGCCAGATGAATGAAAAAGAGATGGAGCAGGTCATGCTCGATTTCATTGACTATAAATACGACATCCTGGTCGCGACAACGATCATCGAGAACGGCATCGACATACCCAGGGCAAATACGATCATTATCAATCGCGCTGACAACTATGGCCTGTCGCAGCTCTATCAGCTTCGAGGTCGGGTCGGGCGTTCTAACCGGCGGGCATATGCGTATCTGTTAATACCTAGCGAAATGGAACTGACTCCGATCGCACGCCGGCGGCTGTCGGCGATAAGGGAATTTTCTGACCTGGGCGCCGGGTTCAGGCTTGCGGCCCTCGACCTCGAACTTCGCGGGGCCGGCAACATTCTCGGCGGACAGCAATCAGGCCATCTTGACGCCCTCGGCTTTGATCTCTATACAAAGATGCTCGAGCGTACCATCGCAGAGCTACGCGGCGACGAGATAGCTGACGAGACAAGTGTCTCGATCAATCTCGGCATCGATGTCTCCATACCAAAGGACTATATCTCTGAGACAAGCCAACGCCTGCGGACCTACAAACGTATTTCTTCGGCGGAAACGGAAGAGGGCCTGATGCAGATCCACGCCGAGATCGAGGACCGCTACGGGCGAATTCCGCGCTCCGTCGACAATTTGTTTGAATATGGACGCCTGCGAAAGATGGCGGAACAGATGGCGATCGTATCTGTTGATAAAACTGCCGATGGGGTAGCGATCAAACTTGGTGAAACGGCCCGGGTTTCGCCGGAAAAACTGATGCAACTACTAGCCGAAATGAAAGGTTCAGCATTCTCACCGAGTGGTATATTGCGGGTTCCGGTGGAAAACAGAGATCCGATCGCAACGGCCAAAAGTACACTCGAATCGATCAGGGCGTGATCAGATCAATCCGTGCAGTCAGCGAATTCGTTGAGATCGCACACAAATAAGTTTGGAGCATTGTCCCGTGTCTGCTTTCGAATATTTTGCCAAACGAATGAACCGGAATAATTTTCCTTTGTCCAGCCCAATTGCTCGCGATGCTTCCAAACAAATTCATAGGCGTCATGCTCGTTTTTGCCGGCGAGATGTTTGGCTTCGTGCAGCAAAATTGCGGCCCTTTCCGTATCATCCACGGGGTAGGTGAAAAAATCAGAATATAGGGTCATCACTTCAAACGGAAAATTTGTCGCGGCGTAGGCATTCTCTTTCGCGACCGACGCATTCAGCCAGTTATCATTGCTCCTGTAGACGGTGAAATTATCCAGCAGCACCGCTTCATTGCTAAATCCTTTTTCTTTTAGTTTATCGATGGCGGCTCTGAGCGTGACCTTTTGATCGTATGTCAACGATTTGGCGGACGCTATCAGCGAAAGGTAAAAGCCAAATATTACGGCGAGACACACGCAAAAGCAGATCAGGCAACGGATCAAGATGTCAGCCCCTTTCGTACGTTCCCGAGTTTTGGCCTTCACCGCTGCGACAAGAATCAAGTCACAGCGGGAACAGGTTATTGCCTCCGGAAAGTTTACGAGATTGCAATTAGCGCATTTTTTGGTCATCGAATGCCATGGGCAGGCAAACGAAACCTGCTAGTATTTAAAAAGTGATAATGCCGCCGGATTCCGTTATCGAGGTCCGTTTTTGCAAGAAAAGAAACTCAACATCGGGTTTATGCATCAAATTTGTCGGATTCACAAAAACGTCGTAGGATATTAAGATTCTTCGTACGAACTAAGTAGGAGTTTATAGATGAGATTTATTCAGCAATTTATTTTGGGGCTATTCGTTTTGATCTTTTTCGGGATCTCTGCATTCTCGCAGGAAACGCAGGTTAAGGTCGTCGACGAGGTTGTTGCCCAAATAAATGAAGGTGTTATTACGCTCTCGCAGGTAAGACGCGAGACCAAGAATGCTGTCGACGTTTACGTTCAGGAAGGAAAAACACGCGACGAAGCACAAAAACTTGTTGACGATAAACAAGGCGAACTGATCGCCGGCCTTATTAACGAAGAGCTTCTGGTACAACGAGCTAAGGAGGACGGTTTAGGCGCAGATATCGATGCCGAGGTAAATCAAAGGCAGCTCGAGGTCATGAAGCAATATAATCTGAAAACCGTTGAGGAGCTCTATGCCGTGATGGAAAAGAGCGGCGTTGACCCCAAAGAGGTAAAGGACACCTGGCGAAAGCAGATCGTACGTGATCGCGTCCTGCAGCGTGAAGTGCAGTCAAAAGTATATTGGGAACCAAATGGTAAGACGCTTAAAGAATATTTCGAAAAGAACAAAGACAAATTCACAAAACCGGCAACGATCTCGTTTAGCGAACTCTTCTTAGGATTTGCCGGACGTGACGAGGCTGCGGTGAAGGAAAAGGCCGGAAAGCTGTATGAACAGTTAAAGGCCGGTGCCGATTTTGACAAGATCGTTAAGGAAAACGGCGATACCGGCCTGATCACTCAAGGATCAGGTAAGGTTGAAAATGCGAACGTTAAAGATCTCGTCGAAAAGATCGCTGTTCCGCTGAAAGGCGTCAAGGTCGGCGGCGTGACCGCCCCCTTCGAACTGGATGATCTCGGCATGGTCATTCTGCGTGTCGATCAACGTAGTGATGCTTCGAACGAAGCTGTATTCGATGAAAACGCAGTTCGTATGGCGATCCTCAACGAGAGATTTCCGGAGGAACAGAAAAAGTTCATGGCAAAACTTCGCACTGAATCATATATCAAGATCAATGACACCTATCGGCCAACTGTTTCACCGATCCTTTTCGACGAAGAACGCAAAGAAAAAACCGGAAATTAAGGACGTAGACTAGTTAAAGAGGCCGTCTGGAAACTGGATCCGGACGGTCTCTTTTTTGTTTAAAATTAAGTGGAATTTGCGTTAGTCACCTTCGGCTCTTAGACACTCGGTTTGGGTAAGTAGCTGAAACCACACGTGTTAGCGGGCTTCGGCTTGTCTCGTTTCAACATTTAACTCACCAAAAATGATATTTTTCTGTCAGATAAACCAGGATCCTGACAGAAAAGGTCCCAATCTGACAGATAGACAATTTATCTGACAGTTTTTCTCCTGATCTGACAGATAAGATCTTTACTTGTCAGAAAAAGCATTTTTCTGACAGATTAATAGTTTTTCTGACAGACAAGCGATCTATTTGAAATTATAGGCTTTCCACTGGTGGCCTTGGCAGTTTGCAAACGTGTTTGAGAATGGAAAGTCCGTCGGTGGCGGTGAAAGCTGTTTTTTCCCGTTCTTGGATACCGTATCGGAGTGTGCAGTTTAATCACGACGGCATAGCCGCGGGAGGAGCAAGAGCAGCATTACGGTGGGCCAGAGACGCCACCGCTCATCTGGTGACAGGTCCGCAGACATAGGCCGGCAGGATGCAAGTTCATTTTTTTGCAATTTACTGAAGCACCTCTTTTATAGCCAGGTCATAGATCTCAACCCGCCGCTGAGCCCGTTTTACCTCAGGGTGGTCCTTGCTATAATTTCGCATCAAATGAGCAAGCTCAGTTTCGAGCGTTGCCTTTTTGACGATCAATTTACCAAGGGCGAGCGTCAGTTTGCCAGTCTCGGACGGCTTGACACCAAAGACCTTTTCCAGAGATCTGTCGAGTGCTCCGATCTCAAAACGAAGGTCTATGATCTTCGGATTCGCATCTGTGTAGCTGGGAAGGACGGCTTCAAGATCAGCCTGAAGATCTGTCTTTCGAAGGAGAATTTCGGCATAAGCCGGTGAAGAACGTATCGGCCCGGCCTCAGTTTGAGCCGGTATTTTATCGACGCCCTGCGAATAACCGATCGACGCAATAAAAACAATAAAAATGGCGGCTTGTAAATAATTAGCTTTCGTCATAAATGGCCCTGATCCTAATTTGTTGCAGATGGCATCCCCGCGGACAGAGCGGTATCCGGCAGACACTGCCCGGAGGGGACATCGCAAGATTCGAATTCAATATCCTTGTCGGCATCCGCCTCGACAACACCGTCGCCAAAAGTTTCGCGCTTCTCAAGCGTCTCGAAGTACGTCGTAATATTATCCAGTATCTCTTGCGCAGAATGTGAATGATATAGCGTTTGGCGAAACTGCGCTCCGCCGACAAGACCCTTTGTAAACTGGCCCGCGAGCTGTTTCATTTTCCCGAGCGAAACGATCTCAGGCATTTCCTCACGGCACATCGAGAAAAACTCGAGCAGGACATCTTTCTTTTCCTGGAGATCGGGCTGGTAAGGTTCCCTTCCGGCAAGGACATCCTCAAACTGGCGAAATATCCACGGATTTTGCATTGCCCCGCGGCCGATCAGGATGCCGTCTGTGCCTGTCTCGCGCCATCGCTTGATGCCATACTCGATGGTTGTCACGTCGCCGTTGCCCGAAACGGGTATGCTTACCGCCTCTTTGACCTGTTTGATCAGGTCCCAGTTGGCCATTCCTTTATAGCCCTGTTCGCGGGTCCGCCCATGGACCTGAATGTGTTCAACGCCGCATTGCTCGGCCATCTTGGCGACCTCGACAACATTTATCGTGGCGTCTGAGAACCCTGTACGCACCTTAAGGGTCAGCGGGATCGTTATGGCTTTTTTTATCTCTTTTAGTATTTCCTCAAGCCGCGGCATATCACGCAGCAGCCCTGAACCGCCGCCATTCTTTACTACCTTTGGGGCCGGGCAGCCGCAGTTAACGTCGAGGATGTCGGCACCGACCTCCTCGGCCATTTCGGCACCCAATGCCATTCGTGGCGCCTGCCCGCCAAAGATCTGAACCGCAAATGGCCGCTCTTCTTCATCAAAATGCATCTGACGCTTTGATTTAGGATTATGCCGAGTCAATCCCTCGACTGAGATAAACTCCGACACGACGAGGCCGACCCCGCCCCGCCGCTTTATAAGCCGGCGAAAGGTAAAGTCCGTCACGCCCGCCATCGGCGACAGAATGAGCGGCGGGTTTATCTCAATATTTCTGATCTTGAATGGTTTCATAAAAAACAAAATCGCAGCACTCAGCTACGATTTTGCCATTGACCGTCGATTCAGTCCAAAGTTATTTTGACGCTCTGGTAAGCTCGATCCCGCTTGCCTCAAAGGAAATTTCATTGACGGTGCCGTCTGTGTTTCTGTTTTCAAACTTTGCTCCGTCTTCCTCGATCATATGATCGACCTGAGCTTTGCTGAGCGTCTTGACCTTAAAGATGCCCTCGGCTCGCGCCATGGCTCCAGCCGATTGCAGCGGAATAAAAAAGGCATGATCCTTCATTGTTACCCGGACGCTCTTGGCATCGGCCTTTGGCGCAAGTTCGGCCCAGCAGCCTTCCATTTTGCAGGAACGCACGATCACGCCCTCCACCAAAACGGTCTTATCAGCGTATTTTGCGGGCTCTTTCATCACCGCTTCAAGCGATGCCTTTTCCGCCTTTCCGATCGGCGCCCCGCGTTTTAGGTACCCATCTGTGGGGATAGTCGCCGTCTTGTCCTGTTCGGTAGGTTTAGCCTCGCTTTTCATCCCATCTTGGGCAGTAGCCGAAACGGCAAAAACGAGAAATGCGCAAAACAACAAAATTAGCTTTTTCATATTTAATTAGCCTTCCTTCATTCAGTATATAGTAAAAGTATAATCGATAATCTTCGCTACATCCACCGGCCTTCCGTCAACCTTGGCGGGTAGGAACTTTATGAATTTGGCCGCATTTACTGCTTCTTCATTAAGTCCTCCTTTCAACCCCTGAACCACCGTAATGCTGCCGATATTTCCATTACCCTTAAAGAGAATACTCATTTTGACTATTCCTTGAATATTGCCTTGACGGGCGGCGTCTGTGTAAGATACCCGGGGTTTCCGAAGCACCAGAAAGGGCTGAGAATAAACGACATCAGGCTCGAGTGTTCTTACAGGGTCGCCATCGTAAGAAACCTTTATCTTTTCGGATTGCTTGTGTTTCAGCGCCTCTTTAATAATTTTGCTTGTTTTCAGGGAAGTAGCCGAAGCATTCTTTTCAACCCCCGATTCGATCGAACCGGCGCTTTTTATTAGCGGCCTTTCATTCAGCAAGATTGACGTCATGAAAGTCTTGACATCTTTGTCAGCTGAATCCTTCGACGACACATTTATAGAGTAGAATCCTGAAGGAGAAGCAAGAAAAAGATTGTAGTTGTGAATTTTTCCTTCTCTGGTGAATGTCGCAATCTCAAAATCACCCACGACAAATTGCGAGTTGACCGAATCATCGCTTGGGTTGTAACCCCGGATCAATTTCTTCAGATCAAAACTGGCGTCAGATGTCTTTCGCATGGAGACAACAAATGACGAATTGGATCTGCCCCACCAGATCGTGACCTCACCAACTTCTTTATTTTCATAGACCAGAAAGTCCGAAGGCAGCGAAACTGAAAAATCTCCTTTGTGGCTTGAGATCTTCGTCCAAGTAATATCAGCCGGCAACTGTGCCCGCGTCACTAATGCAAACACTCCAATAAAAATTGATATGATGATAGCCCTCATTTCAATTCAAATACGATGTTGCCCCCGAGGATTGTGGACACGACCTTTGCATCTTTGATCTTAACTGGATCGATGTTAAAAATATCATCCGAAATTATCACCATATCAGCCAGCTTACCGACCTCAAGGGTGCCTTTCACGTCTTCCTGAAATTCTGCATAAGCTGAGCCGTATGTGAATGCACGGACGGCCTCATCAACGGTTATCTTTTGCTCGGGGATCCAGCCGTTCGGATTTTTGCCGTCGGCGGTCTGGCGGGTGACGGCGGAATAGATCCCCCATAGCGGGTTCATCGGAGCGACCGGCGAGTCTGAGCCAAAGGCGAGTACGGCTCCGGTGTCCAGCAGCGTTCGAAATGCATAAGTTCCCTTTAGCCGCTTTTCGTCGAGCCGTTTCCCTGCCCAGCGGCCGTCATCGCTTAGATGAATTGGCTGCATTGAGGCTACGACCCCGAGTTTGCCGAATCGCGGGATGTCCTGCTGCCTGAGGTGTTGGGCGTGTTCTATCCGAAACCGCCGGTCACGTTTGCCGTTCACCTTTTCGGCGTTCTCGTAATAGTCAAGGATCGTCGCATTCGCCCGATCGCCAATGGCGTGCACCATTACCTGTAAGGTCTCTTTGTCGGAATCCACAATGTTCTGCTTCATCGTAGTGTTAACCTCGGCCCTGGCGATGCCGCTTGTGTTAGGGGCATCCAGATAAGGTTCGAAGAACCAGGCCGTCGTCGAACCCAGGCTGCCGTCTGCAAATGCTTTCAGACAACCAACACGCAGCATTGCCGATCCGAAAGCGTAATGAAGCCCCGTATTCTGCCAACGCTGATAATCAGCAAGCGGCGAGCATCCGTAGAGTCGTGTCCTCAAACGCCCTTGTCTCAGCAATTCCTGGAAGACCCCAACATCGATCCCCGCCGTCATATCCTGGACACTTGTGACGCCAAAACTGGCAGCGTAATTTGAGGCAGCCTCGGCAAAAGCCAATCTTTTCTCAAAACTGGCTTCCGGGATCGCCTTTGTGATGGCTCCCATCGCCGAGTCCTTAAAGATACCTGTCGGTCCGCCTTTTGCATCGCGAACGATCATGCCGCCCGCAATGTCTGCCGTTTCTTTATCGACACCCGCAAGCTTCATCGCCAGGCTGTTCGCCAGAGCCATATGCCCGTCGAGGCGATCGACAAAAACGGGATTGTTAGGGGTAACGGCATCGATCATAGCCGCAGTGGGCAGATCATTTGGCGTCCAGTTCTCGTGGTCCCAATTGCCGCCTAGTACCCATTCACCCTTGGGCAGTTTCGCAGCAAAATCTTTTATTCGCTGAACAAACTCGGCGGGTGTCTTTGCGGTTCTGAGGTCCACGGATGAGAGTTGTCTGCCTGTTTCCAGAAAATGGACATGAGCGTCGTTAAAGCCCGGCAGCACAAGTTTGCCGCCGGCGTCGATCACGCGGGTCTTCGGGCCGATCAATGTTTTGGTATCCGCATCGGAGCCGATTGCAATGATCTTGCCATTCAGGACCGCAATAGACTTAGCGACGGTACGCTTCGCATCCATTGTGCGGATATTCGCGTTCGTAATGACCAGGTCGGCTGACACTGCCTGTGCGGGCGAAAATATGTTTAATACCAAAAGAAGCGAAATTAATGCGAAAATCGGGGCGATCCTTTTCATAGAATTAATACTCTGAGAAACTGTATTCTTTAGGAACTGCAAATTATATCAATGAAAGAAAAGTATATCCAGATTATCGGCATCGGGTTGACCGTCGCCGGATTTACGTTAATTACTTTTCTTTATTGGACGGAACCGCGCTCCTTTGCCGAGGTTGCGACAAAAGGGCAGGTTGCGACAGGCACTTATTCTATCGACAGGGCTGAGTTGGAACGGGGAATAGCGAGTTTTAACGCAGATCAATTTGACGCTGCTCGCTCTGCTTTCGAGCGGGCCGATCCGGAACGGCGCGATGCGAACACTCAGTATTATGTCGCATACAGTTACTATCGTCAGGGTTGGGGGCGGCTGTATAACGATGATGCCCAGTTCAAACTCGGGCTCGAGGCGGTTAACCGGGTGATCGGGCTTGATCCGAATTTTAGGACCACCGATCAATCCTTGGTTATGAAAACCCCGTTTGAACTAAAGAACGAGCTTGACGAGGGTTTGAAGTTAACAGTTTCTGATCTCAACCCGTTCAAGCTGACCCGCGAGCGGAAATAGCAATGCAAAGCGAAGAAAACGAAATACTCGAAATTCCGGCCGAACCCGCCATAGTGGCGATGACCGTGCGGGACGAAACAGTTTCGCTGACCGGGCTTCGAAAAGTCCAGGGAACCTATCTTGTGCTGCCGATCGTTTTTCTGCTGGTGACCTTGCTCGGCGGATTAAGGCTGGGGAGCGTTGATAACGCATTTATCTTTATTAAACCTGAACTCATCTGCCTCATTTTTTCGGCAGTTCTGATGATCTTGTTCTTTCGTGCCGGGCTTCTCAGCCTTGAGGGGTGGTTTTCAGACGAATTCCCGCTGTTGCAGAATGCAGCGAATGGCGTTGTGTTGTTGACGCTTTTCACGGCCTCGGCACAGCTATTTAATTCGCTGTTGCCTGAGCAGGGTCTCACCTTTTGGGTAGTAGCGTTCTGTTTTTTCTGGACGCTGTGGAATAACCTCTTTGCTGAATTCGACACCAAAAGGCTTATACGCAGCCTGGCGGCGTTATTCGGACTGGCGTTTGTCGTCAAATATCTCGTCCTTGCAAACCTAACGGCTCCGCAGGGTGACGGATGGCTGCAGCGGTTGATCGCTAACCCGGGCAAAGAGGCTTTTACCTGGATGCTCGATCTGCCGCGTTATTCGGCGGGGACCGGTTATATACAGTTTTTTACCATCGTCCTGTTTCTGATAGGCATCTTTTTAACTCCCCGGTCTACGAAAAAATGAAATTCATCTTCTCTATTGTTCTGGCATTTGGCCTGGCAACCGCCGCCTATGCACAATCGCCGTCAAAGATTTTGAAGCAAGCCGAAAAAGCCCTGGGCGGAAGCAAACTGTTAAAGTCGGTCCGTTCGGTTTCAAAGACCGGTCGTGTCACACGCTTTAGCGACCGTGTCGAAGGCTTTTACTCATCCCAAACCGCCCAGCCAAATCTTTTTAATGAGAGCCTTGAACTTGGCGGTTTTGAGATCGAATCCGGCTACAACGGCAGGTCCGGCTGGGCACGCAATTCCCGCGATGGTTTGCAAACCCTAAACGGCGACGCCGGATTGGCGCTTCAGGCCAAGGCTGCCTACCGGAACGCTCTTTGGCTAAATTACAAGAACGAGAGGTCAAGGATCATATCCGGGGGCCAGGCATCGGTCGACGGCAAGAACGCGAATATTGTCATCCTGAAAACGATCAAGGGCGTCACGATGAGATTGTTCTTTGACGCCATGACAGGTTTGCCGGTCCGTGACGAGATAACGATAGGCGATGTGACCGAGACCCGGGATCATAGCGACTATCGTGATGTCGCAGGCACAAAACAGTCATATTTTGAGAAGGTGACCATCGGCGATCAGGCCTACGAAATACGTTTTGGCGAGATAAAGCTCAATGCGCAGATCGCACGGTCCGAGTTTGATTTTCCAAATGTTTCCGGCAAACCGTTGCCGGATATCCCTACGCTGCTGGCGGAACTGCAGGCGAATGAGGACAAGGTCGAAGCGATCTTGGACACTTATTCGTTTAACCAAAAGATCATCAAACGCGAACTTGGCAAGGACGGCGTACTTCGCGAAAAAGAGTCTGAGACTTATCAGTTGTCGTTCTATAAAGGCAATAGGATAAAACGCCTGATCGAAAAGAACGGCAGGCCGCTCAGTGCAAAGGACCAGGCCGAGGCTGACAAGGATGCGGCCGAACAGGCCGAAAAGCTAGAAAAGGAAGCGAAGAAAGAAGAATCAAAGATCGGCAAACAAAGCTCAAGCGGTGCCCCGTCCAATGACAGCCGGCGGATCTCGATCGCCGAGGTCCTGAGGGCATCAAAGCTTACAAATCCGAGACGTGAGCGATTTCGGGCACGTGACGTGATCGTTTTCGACTTTGAGCCGAACCCGGACTTTGACTTGAGCAACGCCAAAAGCATGCTCAAGTTTTTTGGCAAAACGGCCGGTGTGATGTGGATCGATGAGAGCGATAAACAGGTTGTGAGGCTCGATGCGGTACTGTTTGAAAGCTTCAAAGTAGGCGGCGGGTTTGTCGCAAAACTTAAAAAAGGAGCGTCATTTACGCTCGAACAGGAACGCGTGGGTGACGAGATCTGGCTGCCGGCACAGGCTGATATCAATCTCTCGGTCCGCTTGTTCCTGGTAAAAGGCATCGACCTCAATCAGGTGATCAAGTCGTACGATTATCACAAATTTGAAACAGAAGTTAAGGACGCTGAGGTCAAAGACGTGGTAAAGCCCTAGCGCGTCAGGTCGATCGATATCGGCTTGCCGTCACGGACTACACGCATGCTCTTTCCGATGAACTTGCCTGCATAAACGGTCGTACCTGATACCGGTTCGCCATTCAATGACTCGATAACGTCACCCGGCCGCAGGCCGGCCCGTTCGGCCTTGCTGTTCTGCTTTACGCTGCTGACCGACCACGCAGATCCCGTATAAACGGCGTCAAGGCCAAAAGGCGAAAGCACCTCTTTGACCGTAAGCGGAGCGCTCCGCTCCACATCGGACCGCTTTACCAAAACCTTTCCATTCGGATCGAGGCCTTTCGGATAGATCTCTCGTGTTATTCCGCTTCCCATATCGAGCGAGCCTCCACCCGACGGCTCCACATCAACGGAACCTCCGCTTACAGGTTGGCTAAACGGCGGCCGGCGCCCGGAATTTCGCCTGACAGCCGGTCTTGCACTAAACACAATACCGCTTTCCGCCGGCTCGGCCGGGCTGTTTTCCGCCACGATCATCTCATTTGCCGGCTCTGGCCTAACCGGGATCGGGACCGCGGCAATTTCCGGCTGACCTGCCGGCTGGACTGTTTGCTGCTGTGATACGGCGATCGGCGGGACATATGCCGGGCCAGGTGAATAAAATGAGTTAAGGGCAAAATAACCACCTACCGTCAGCAGCAGCACAAGCGGCACGGCCAGACGCAGCGAAGCCGGAAGCCACGAACCCGGTACGGTTGTCGGCCGGCCTGAAGCAATACGGGCCCTGACGCGGATCTGAAAATCAGCCGGAGCCTCGACCCGATCCAGAGAGCCCAGCAGCCTGCTGACAGGATCGTTTTCCGGTGTAAATGGCTCAATGCCCTGCGAGTTGTCTTTGTTATCCATTCGTCTATTAAAAATAATGCTGCAGTTTTTCCTTTAACAGCGCCCGTCCGCGGCTGATCCTTGATTTTGTTGTACCGAGTCCAAGACCCATTATCTCGGCCACCTCATCGTACGATTTGCCCTGAATGTCCCGTAACACGATGGGCACTCGATATTTTTCCGGCAGAGCGGCGATGGCCGTTGCTATCGTCTTGTCACGTTCATCGTCGACCAGTTCCGCATCCGGCAACGGTCGCACATCAGGTGGTTGATACTCGACCGACTCGTCGCCCTCGGCCTGAAAAAGGCCGGTCAGCGACAGCAGCCGACGGCGTTTGCGCCGGCGGATCTCGCTGATCGCAAGATTGGTCGCGATACGATATATATAGGTCGAAAAGGCAAACTGCGTGTGGTACCTGTCGATCGCAAAATAAACGCGGACAAATGTCTCTTGTGCCAGATCGACTGCCTCTTCGTAATCGTTCAAAAATCTGTACAGGTAGTTTGTTATCGGGTTGCGATAACGGTCGACGATCTCGGCAAATGCCGTTTCATCGCCGCCCTTTGTGGCCTCTATAAGTGCGTGGTCAGACAGTTTCTCTTCAGGCATGCGGGATCGAAGGTCCTCCCCATGTGCTGAATTGATACTGTCGAAAGCCATACATTCATACTATTTACAACAGAACTTTTGCAAAAAATAAAGCCATCCTGCGATATTCATCACGCATCGCGGTTATAAATGTTCCGAAATTCAGTCGATTTGTTTAGGTGAAATGACCTCTGTCCGCAGATCGTTCCAAAGGTCTATGATCGGCGCGTAACGTTTTTTTCAAATATATCAAGTAATTGCAGTCTTTAAAAAGATATCGCAGGGATCTCGATTTTTTTGAAGACGGTTCAAAGAAAGTTTAGGGGCCGGGAAAGCTTTGTAGATATAGTAAAAAAAGCTGATGGGCCGAAATAGGTTTGTAGAGGCCGTAAAGACTTCGCGCTCGCTCCGCGGCTTGCCGCAATGCAGTGCGGCGTGGCTCTGCCTCGCCGGGAAATGTTCCGTCCCCCGTCTTGTGGCTATGCCACCGCCTTGCGGAGGTAGGCATAGCCTCGCAAGACTTTGAGAGCGACCCGGCGAGGCGGAGCCACGCCGCCGTGCGATGCGGCAAAGCCGCGTAAGCCGGTACGCCACTACAAAAACAAAAAAAGTTGCGGGGTTAATGACAATTGTATTGACAACTATGTTTGTTGTGTACTATGCTGTCTTCATTGCAAACGATATTTATAAACAAAGGATGGTATAGAACAATGATTCCCAACAATATGACACGAGCACAACTGGCTGATTTTGGCCGGAATGTTGCAACACAGGTTGCGAATGGCAAGGTTAAGGGCATGCTGGCTCAGCAGATCGCCAGTGTTTCGGCTGCTATCGCTGATGCTTCGGACGAACTTGCGGCAGCTGATAATGCACAGGTCGCGGCGAAGGCCGCAGCTATCGAGACAACACGCATAGCACAGGAAAAGCAGGCCAGGTTGCTAAAGCTGCTCCAACAGCTCAAATACTTAATGAGATCTCTCGAGAGCAACGCTTCAGAGTTTGACGCGGTTGGATTCAACCCGCCGGTGAAGGTGCGGCAGATGGTAAAGCCAAAGATACCTTTCGACCTTTCGGCAACGGGCTACTCTAACGGGGTAAATGTGTTGAAGTACAACAGCAGCAACAGCCCGAACACCGTCAGATACATCATCGAAGCAAAGATCGGCGGTGCTGACAACTACAAGATCGTCGGCACATCGAGAAACAGAACATTCAAACACACCGGCGTGAAACCCGGTGAAATGTGCGAATACCGTGTCCGATCCCAGGCCGCCAGAGGCGGGTATGTCAGACTGGTCGAACGAAGCTGTGGTTTATGGGGAAACGCGGACAAACTTTTTGCCTGACAGCACAGCAAACCGCGAATTAATACTACATGCGTAGATAGTGTATAAAGTCCTGCTTTTACACAAGTTGCTGGCCGGCGAAACAGATTGACTTTTGCGATCAAGGGAGCTTAATCTGTATGCGTACCATTTGAAATTTAGTTTTTTAGGTTTATACAAGGTTCCAGCGGAAAATTTGTGCATTCGGATCGTTCTTACTGATAAATCATCACGGTACGATCTGATATGTCGAGTTTTGTCTTTTAGCCGGACCAAAGCCAGAACCGATCGATGCACGGCAAACGATCCGGGAAGGTGCAAACAGATCTTTAGGGATCAAAAGAATTGCTATTTATTATTGTCCGACGGAGAAAATCAATGTTAAGAGTCAGAGAGTCAATGCAGATGTCAGTTGGAAAATGTCTTGGGTTGGTCGCGTTCGTAATTATTTTACAGATGCAATCGGCGGTGTTTGCCTCCACCGATCTCGGGAATGGTCAAGATGCTTTTGATCTATGGACTGAGATCTCGCAGGCTCGATCGGCAGAAAGCGCGGTGATCGGGCCGCAGATCGATCACCGTTCACCTAACCGATCGATAACTGACAATCAATACTATTTTTCGCAGGTCGACTCAGATTCGCCAACAGCGAGCTACACCGTCACTACTTTTACCGATCCGGTATATACAACTATCAATAATTCGACAGGTGTAATAACCGGCGGTGCCGGGGTCGGTTTAGTAAGCCTTAGATCCGCCATCCAGGGAGCTGACAATAATGGCGTGGGACCACACACGATCACATTGGGTGCCGGAACGTATGACGTCACACGGGGCCAGATCGTTTTCGGTAACAACACGCAGAATATCACGATCATGGGAGCCGGGCCGTCAAGTACGACGATACGTATGACAGCGGGTGCAGCAAGGGACCGGATCTTTTTGATCAATCCCCCTGGAACCGTACCGAACGTAACTACAACTATTTCCGGGGTAAAACTCGCCGATGGGTATTTGACATCTGACACCTTCGGCGGGGCCGCGATATACGCCGGACCTGTTTTTGGCATTACCCAAATACTCAATATCACTAATAGCGCTTTTGAAAACAACATTTGTCCTGCGGCAAATGCCCCATTAGGTGGCGCTATTTTCATGTATCAGGGGACGCTCAACATCAGTAATTCTACGTTTACAAACAACAGTGCACTCGCTGGTGTCGGCGGAGCGATCCATTATCGACTTGAAAACGCTAATGGCGCAAATATTGGGGTTCTTAGTATTACTGATTCAACATTCACCGGCAATACGTCGGGCAGTGATGGAGGGGCGATCGATCTGTTGGCGCTGCCGGGGCTGCCGGCCGGTTCGGCACTTACGGTAAATATTCTTAGAAACAACTTCGTATCCAATATTGCCACAGGAGGTGGGGGAGCCATTTGGGCAAGCAATAACGCCGCCATCTCTACCCCGAATATCAATTACAACCGCTTTGTCGGTAATACCAGCACCGCAAATCCAACCACCAGCGGAATTTATATGCTTGGGAATCCGAGTGGTGGAAATATAAACGCAGAGGAAAACTGGTGGGGCTGTAATACCGGCCCAATGGCCGCGCCCTGTGATCGGGCCGCGGTAATTGGTGGCGGGACGGGCGTACTTGATACGGATCCCTGGCTTCAGCAACGGCTGGCTGCCGGCACGACAACTCCGGTTGTCGGCCAGTCTACTGGCTTAACGGCTTCTTTTCTCCTGGACTCATCAAACGGCGTTATAAGTGCCAGCAATCTCAGTGCGTTGATCGGACTTCCGGTCACATGGAGCACAGTCGGCGGAACGATCACGAGCCCGCAGAATACGATACAGGCGGCCGGTACGGCAACTGCAAGTTTTTCCGCGTCTTCGGTAGGTTCTAAATCGGCAACGTCCCAGGTTGACAGCGGTTCGTCAACCGTCAACTTTACCGTTGGCAAAGCGAGCACGACAACAACAATTACAGGCCAATCCGCAAATCCCACTACTCAGGGTGTGGCATTCACCGTTAACTATTCTGTAACTGTTAATGCTCCTGGTGCCGGCACGCCGACTGGTACGGTCACGGTTTCGGATGGAGTCGATAGCTGTATGGCCTCGGTCGCAGCTGGCCAATGTACGATCACCCTTAATACAATTGGTGCCCGCACGCTGGTAGCAAGCTACCCGACCGACACAAATTTCAACGCAAGTATGTCCGTCGGAACGCCCCATCAGGTCGATGGCCCAACGCCAACTGCCACGTCCACAGCGACCGCGACGGCAACTTCGACACCGACGGCGACAGCCACCGCAACGGCAACAGCTACTGCAACGGCGACTGCAACACCGGCACCTAGTTTCATTAACCTTGCGGCTATCGGCGTGGCCTACACCCAGGATTTTGACACACTTTCAAACGTGGCTGGAACCACGACCAACGTTCTCGCTATCCCGGGCTGGTTCATGACCGAATCTGGCGGCGGGGCTCGGGACAACGAGCAGTACGCTGTTGATACCGGCGCCAGCACTACCGGAGATACGTATAGCTACGGAGCGGCGGCCGCAACAGAAAGAGCGTTGGGCGGCCTTCGAAGTGGTACGCTCATACCGAACTTTGGCGCCGCGTTCACAAACAACACCGGATCCGACTTAAATTCGATAATGGTCGAGTACACTGGCGAAGAGTGGAGACTTGGTACTGCAGGGCGCACTGACCAGCTCAACTTTGAATATAGTACTGATGCCACTGACCTGGTAACGGGAACGTGGACCAACGTCGCGGCACTGAATTTTGTTTCACCTGATACGGTCACTACGGGTGCGAAGAACGGAAACGCAGCCGCGGACCGCACCGCACTGAGTTCTATGATCACCGGCCTAAACGTCGCCGATGGAGCGACCTTCTGGATCCGCTGGACCGATATCGACGCTACGGGTGCCGATGACGGACTCTCTGTCGACGATTTTAGCCTAACGCCTTTAGGCGGAGCCACCCCGACCGCCACTGCCACCGCCACTGCCACCGCAACGGCAACGGCGACACCGACGAGTACGCCTTGCGGGCCGCAGAGTACGGTGTATGTGGACGATGATTGGGTAGGAACACCGATCGGGACGGACCCTGACTTGGGCGGCCCGGCGATGCAGTTCGGCTGTGATTCATTTGCGACTATCCAGGAAGGCGTTAACGGCGTTACGACGGGCGGAAATGTCATAGTTGCCTCGGGAACCTATAACGAATCTCAGATCCTCATACAGAGGGCAATGACTGTTACCGGAGCGGGATCAGCAACCACGACTATCAACGGCGGCAATACGCCGATCGCGTTGGCCGGATTGGTCCGCATCGATCTGCCGATGACCGACACAGGGAACGTTAGTTTCTCAGGGTTTAACATAACGAACCCGGGTCTGACCGGCAGCAGCAGATATAACATGTTCGTAAAACCGGTATCGACGTTGTCGACGATCACGGTATCGAACAACACCATCACGGGTGTGAACTCCAGCGACTATGGCGTCTACTCAGACAGCCCTCGCGGAACTGTGATCTTTGATCACAATACTCTAACGAACAATGCATTTAATCCGATCCTGATCGAACTGGCAACAGGCTCAACCGATGTGCATCACAATACGATCTCGGGCAGCGGTTCGACGGCGTATTTCAATTTCACGTATAACGGCCAGGATGTAACTACCTTGCAGAGGGTGGCGGACAACATTATTGACGGATCGACCGGTTCGTCGATAACAATTAACAGCGGATTTGCCGGAGCTGCGGGCAAATTTACAAATGTTCAGGTGCTCAATAATACGATAACGCAGGTCGGAGCGACGAGAACGGCTATCTCGCTCTCGAACGGCGGCAGTGCTGCAAATCAAGCAGCAGCGGCGATCGAGAATCCTGTTGTAACGGGCAATGTCGTTACCGGTACCGTAGCAGCCACGAGCACGGGAATAAGACTGCGAGGCCTGGTGACGGGTGCGGCCATAAACGGCAATAACATCCGAAGCCTCGCACGCGGCATATGGGGAGAGGTTGTAAATACAAACTCAGCGACCGGAACGGCAGCCCATTTCAACAACATAGTCGGCAGCACGACGGGTGTTCTGTGGGACGGAGCTTCGGCGGCCGATGCCGAGAACAACTGGTGGGGCTGCAACGCAGGCCCGGGCGCTATGGGATGCGATCCTATAACAGGAGCCGGTGCGGCAATGGTCGATTTTGATCCGTGGATCGTACTCGGGGTCGGAGCATCTCCGAATTCGATACCCGAGAACGGTTCATCGACAGTGACGGCGGATATGACCAAGAATTCCGCCGCCGGCACTCCAATGGGGACGATACCAAATATCCCTGTAGCATTTAGTGCTACACAAGGAACAATGGCACCGCCCACGGGAACGATAACGACAGGAACGGCGGCGTCGATGTTTACCTCGACATCCGCCCTCAACGGGTCGGCATGTGCAATGGTCGATAACCAGCTCACCTGTACACCGATAACGGTGATCCCGTTGGCAACACCGACTTCAACGGCGACGGCAACCTCGACACCAACGGCGACGGCCACCGCCACAGCGACATCGACTCCTACCGCGACGGCCACCGCGACTGCAACATCAACACCGACGGCTACCGCCACTGCGACGGCTACGGCGACAGCAACGGCAACGGCGACGCCGGCCTGTCCAATGGTGACAACCCCGGTTCTGACCTCAAAGACAAATGTTCCGGTAACGATACCTGTTAACACAACCGACCTGACCGGCCTGGGTGTGATCGCGGCTGATATAACATTCAACTACGATCCGGCTGTATTGAGCCCATTGCCTGGTGATATATCGGTGACGGCAGGAACAGTCAGCCCGAGTGCGGTGATCACCTACAACCCGGTTTCAGCGGGAACGATACTCATTTCGGCATTTAACGGCACAGGGTTTACTGGGGCGGGAACTGTCGTTGATATCCATATGAAGGTGATCGGGCCGATCGGTTCAGTGTCACCGCTGACTCTGACGAACTTCAGCTACAACGGCGGATTGGTTTGTTCCAGATCAGATGAGCGGAACACTGACGGTGATCTCAGGAACGGTCACCGGCATGGTCTCATTTGAGAATGAGGCATTCCCGACCGTTTCACCAACACCGACACCTCTGCCGGTACCGAATACAAAACTCAGTGCGGCGGGCGGAACGAACTTCTTTACCCTTGCGGACGGAAGCGGCAACTATACGCTGGCCGGCTTTGGGCCGGGGGCATATACAGTGACACCGTCAAGGCCTGATGAGGACTATATGACACCGAACGGTATCGCCAGTGACGATGCATCACTGATCGCACAGCATGTTGTTCAACTGGTAGTGCTTAATGCCGTCCAGCAGAGGGCAGCGGATGTCAGCGGATTCCATTCGGTCTCGTCATTTGATGCGGGACTGGTGGCCCAATGGGTGGTCGGTATCACAAACCCGATCAACCAGACCGGCAAATGGACATTCACACCGGTCTCGACCACGCCTGACACGACCGTAGACAGTGTGCAGAACTACAAGGCACTGCTGCTCGGTGACGTCAATGGAAACTGGTCACCGCTCGGCCCGCGTCCATTCGCACCTGTCGATCCTGATTCGCTAACTGCAGTCCGAGTATCTGTCGCGGATACAAAGGCCGCACATGGTTCGGTTGTCCGCATTCCTCTGAGCCTCGCTAACCTGAGAGGCACGGGTGTAACTTCGTATCAGTTTGATATCGAGTATGATCCGGCTGTCCTGGCACCTGCCGATATAGCAGCAGATCTCGCCGGCACAATGAGCGAAGGCCTCTACGCCGTATCCAATTCACCGACACCGGGCCTGCTCAAGGTTGTTGTCTATGGAGCGATACCCGCATCGAACGACGGGGTTTATGTAAACCTGCAGTTCAAGGCTGTGGGTATAGCAGGCTACCGGTTCACCGGTGACCATAAACAACTTCCGGATAAACGACGGCAAGCAGGACGTGCTGATCACAAACGGCGAGGTCCATATCGTGAGATCAAACGTGGCCCTGCAAAGCGGCCGATTCCTGTCCTTATTCAACATGCCCCTGGCATTTGATTGAGGCCGTACCGGACAATTGCCCCTCTGCCCGTTAAGGCGGAGGGGTCACGATCGGCCAATTGGAATTGAGTGCGCCGGCAAAACGCAGGCTATATTGACCGGCCTACCTAACCCGTTGCGGTCATTATGTTAAGACTCGCAATAATTTGTTGACAATACGCAAAAGGTCAAATATAATTCCCGTAATTAATCTACGAAAGTTTGCAGTTAGAAAGATCTTTGCCCGGTTTCCAGGTGTGTAATAAGATCCTTTTATAACTTTTTTCTTGTTTGTTTCTGCAGGTCGATCCAAGGAGGACGTCGTGTCAAGATCCAGAAAGTCCGCTGTTCGTGAAATATCTATTTTTCCCTTTCGCATCCACCGCTCTAACAGCAATATCATTTTGCTGCTGTCCAAATCGTTTGCGGTTCCTATGAGTTCCGGCTTCATTTAACCAACATACCCAATCTTGCTTTTCGAGCTTAATGTGTTGATCTGCCTTTGGCAGTTTGACCGGAGTCGCTTTTTAATCGCGCGCGTAATTTTGCCGTAACCAAATTTCAGGAGAAGAGAAAATGAAGATCGCCAGACCGTTCGCCACATTGTTTGTCTTAGTCGTAGTTCTTATAGGAATTACCTTCGGTGTAAACCACATCTTCGACGTTGAAGCGAAGAGTCCAGTCCAGCATGGGCAGAACATTGACGCCTTTCATCAGCCACTGTTCGGGATGGGATCTATCGATGTCGATCAGTCGTGGTTAGAGCCAGTCGGGGAGATAGCTCCAAGTCGCTCCACGTTACCGGCAGCGCCAGTCGGGCCGCCTGATTTCCTGGTTAATACAACCGATGACACGCAGGATGCTACGGCTGGTGATGGTTTATGTGCCGATGCAGGTGGCTTATGTTCGCTTCGTGCGGCAATTACTGAGGCAAACGCCCTGGCAGGTCCGCAGATCATCTCTCTCCCGGCGGGAACATATATAACCACATTGGCCGGTAGCAGTGAGAACAACAATGTCAGCGGCGACTTCGACCTTAACTCTGACATCACGATAAACGGAGCTGGGTCAGGGACGACGTTTGTCCAGGCAGCTGCTTCGCGTGGGGTTGCGACCGAAAGGGTCTTCCATATTCGCTTTGTCGCACCGGGTACAACTGTGGCGATCAATGACCTTACGGTGCGGTACGGACGATATACCAGTTCCACTTTCGGGGCGGGTATCAGGGTC
Organism: Blastocatellia bacterium; assembly: GCA_963834975.1. Taxonomy (GTDB): domain Bacteria; phylum Acidobacteriota; class Blastocatellia; order Pyrinomonadales; family Pyrinomonadaceae; genus OLB17. The sequence continues at coordinate 343,510 of CAWIDZ010000002.1, read as the reverse complement.
GATGTTGGGGCGGCAAACGCAACCTTGACGAATGTAGTGGTGACGGAAAATGATGACCTGACTAGCGGCGGCGGAATTGCTGTTTCAGGTGCAACCGGAGCGACCCTTACGCTCAATAACTGTACTGTCTCGAACAATACGGCTGGCGGAACAGCCGCTGCGAGTTCGACCGGCGGCGGCGTTATGGGTAATTCGAATGCAATGATAAACATCAATGATTCGACGATCACTGGCAATACCGTATCCAACACGAGCACAACCGTGTCAGCATCCGGCGGCGGCATTTCATCGATCGGAACTACCAACATTACCGATTCGATGATCACGAATAACACAGCCACATCTTCGGGTTCCAATACTTTTAGCGGCGGCGTACATGTTACCGCTGGCACGACGACGATAATGGGCAGCACCATCAGCGGAAACATGTCAACGGTTACAGCCGGGGCAGGTTCAGGTTTTGCCGGCGGGATCTATAATCAGCAGGCGACCGTCTCCGTGATAAATTCCGTGGTTTCCGGAAACAGCTCAAGCCAATTCCACGGTGGCATCAGGGCACTCGGCCAGACCATCCTGACGACTACTAATATTACCAACAGCACGGTCAGCGGCAACACCGCACCCGGTGAGGGCGGAGGTGTGGCTAACTTTGCGGTGGGGGCGATGAACTCGATCGTAAACATAACCGGTTCGACGATCAGCGGTAATATTTCGTCATCCCCAACGGGCGGCGGCGGTGGAGTTGAGAATTTCACCAATTCAACCGGCCTCGGCACGGTGAATATCACTAATTCGACTATTAGTGGAAACACTGGCGGATTTGGGGGAGGAATTTTCAATAGCGGCGCGACCGCCGGCATCAATCTGAATTTTTCAACCGTTGCATCGAATAGCGGATTAATTAGCGGCGGCGGAATTTATCAGGACGCCACCGGCGCAACAAATATCAAAAATACTATTGTTGCGGACAATGTGATCCCAATGGACGCCCCGACGGGCCCAGGCAACGATATTTCGGGAACGATCACATCACAAGACTATAATCACATTGAGAGCACGACAGGCGGCACATTCGTGCCGATGGCCAACGATGTGACCGGAAGCGACCCGCTGCTCGGTGCTTTGGAGGATAACGGCGGATCAACCTTCACCGAATTACCAGATGCTGCAAGTGTGGTACTCGACACGATACCTAATGGAACGAATGATTGCGGGACTGGCATTACGATGGATCAGCGCGGCCAAACGCGTCCTTTCGGAGCTGGTTGTGACAAAGGTTCGGTAGAGCGTCAGATGGTTGAAGGCACCCCGACGCCAACAGCGACTACCACGGCAACGTCGACAGCAACCGCGACGAACACACCAACAGCAACCGCTACCGCGACGGCGACGGCTACTGCCACCCCAACCGGATCTGCGACGCCGCCGCCAGCGGGTGGCCCGTTCCAGCGTGAGAGTGAGCCGAATGATACGTCCGCGACCGCCACCGCGATAACTGCCCCGGCCCGGGTTCAGGCAAATATATTCCCGAATGGCGATGTCGATTTCTACTCATTCACAGGCACGATGGGCGACCGCGTATATGCGGCGGTCATGACAAGCTGGTCATCGAACGGCAGCCCTGATAGCGTGCTCGATGTGCTCGATACAGACGGCACGACAGTTTTGGAAACGGACGACAACGACGGTTCCTTTGGTTCGACATCCTCGTCGATAGCGGGGACGACACTGCCATCAACGGGTACGTTTTTTGTTCGCGTAAGACATTCATCGGCGACCAATCAGCTCAGGCCATATGAGCTGTATGTGGTGTTGAAGAGCGGTTTGCCGACCCCTGAGGTCGAGTCGAATAACACTGTCGGAACGGCAAACCCGTTACCGATGGGCGGTTTTGTGAGCGGAGCTATAGATCCGGCGGCCGACATGGATTTCTTCAGCATTTCGCTGAATGCTGGTGACACGGTCTATCTCGGTCTGGACACCGATCCGGAACGTGACAATGTACAGTGGAACGGCCGGTTGGGCCTCGGGCTCTTTGGCAATGGTGACACCCAGCTATTGGTCGTTAACGATACGTCCGTGGGTTCGGTTGCTAATCCACTGTCAGAAGCTTTCTTCATGACGGTCAAAAACTCAGGGACTTATTACGTATATGTGGACGAACCAGCCGCTGGAGGGGCTGCAACAGATACGTACCATCTCGCAGTACAGGTATATCCGCACGTCGATGAGGGGGTGAACTGCACGACCTATGTGAGCACCGATGTGCCCCAGCCAATTGATCCTGGAGCACCCAATATGATCAGTTCGACGCTTACCGTTCCCGGTAACCCCAGAATTGCGGATCTCGATGTATCGGTCAATATCGACCATACATTCATGCAGGATCTTGATGTCCATCTCGTTTCGCCGGCGGGCAATGACAACGGTATCTTTACCGATATTGGTGCGGCCACGGTCGGCGGAGCTCAGACCACAATGGATGCCACGTACGATGATGAAGCGGGTTTACCGCCTGCCTTCGCTCTATCAAGGGCATTCATCCTCAAGCCCGAATTAAACTATCGGATGGATTGGTTCGACGGCGAAGACGCGGGCGGAACATGGACACTCGTTGTCCGTGACGACGCGACCGGAGACGGCGGAACGCTAAATAGCTGGAGCATTAGAGTATGTGAACAGCCGCCGCCGCCAAGCTGCGCCCCCGGCAATGCGGGAACGACGGTCTTCAGTACTGATTTTGAGAGCGGAGACGCCGGTTTTACCCACTCCGGTACGGCGGACGAATGGGAACTCGGATTGCCGGCAACTGTGGCATCAGGTGCGGTCGCCGCATTTTCGACTTGCAATAGCGGCGTCAACTGCTGGAAGACTGATCTTGACAATAGTTATGACGCCAGCAGTAACCAGGATCTGGTGTCGCCGTCGATCAGTCTTGCCGGACTAAGCGGCCCGATCACTATGAACTGGGCGATGCGATATAACATGGAGTCAGCCAGTTTTGACCATGCAACTGTCGTGGCAAGAGAGGTTGGGAACCCGATGAATGCCGTGACGCTGTTCCAGTGGACCGGAGCCACGATGTCCAATTCGGTTGGCAACCCAAGCACCACCATCGGCGAATCCGCCGGATGGGGCAATTACTCAGGAGATGTAAGCGCTCTTGCAGGGCTCAATATCGAACTGGTTTTCCATCTTGACAGCGATTCGTCCGTCAATCTCGGCGGCATGGCGATAGATGACGTGTCGGTAGATGCATGCGCAGCCGCCTCACCAACGCCGACATCAACCGCAACAGCCACAGCGACTGCAACAGCGACCGCCACGGCGACCGCGACAGCTACTGCAACACCGACGGGGACACCGGGCTGCGGAACTCTCTATGGCATTTCAAATGGTTTTGGCACCCCAGAGGATAATCAGGTATATCAGATCGATCCTGCCACCGGGGCAATTTCCGGGGCAGTGCAAGTGACACTTCCGGGCTTTACTGTTTTCAGAAGCCATGCGATGGCCGCACGTCCGGGTGACGGTGTTCTGTTTGCAGTCGTGCAAACGACTTTGGGCAGCACTGGTAACCCAGGCGTGCGAAATCTGGTGACGATCAACCCTGCCACCGGTGTCGCCACCAATATTGGCACCTTGTCCAATACTATTTCCTCACTGGCGTTCCGTTCGGATGGAACTCTATGGGGAGTCAGTGGTGATGGCGGTACACCATCTGAAACGCTGTACACGATCAACACTTCAACCGCGGCTCTTACGCTCCAGTTTGCGTTAGGAAACGGATTGGATGGCGAAACCATAGGGTTCCACTCGAACGGGCTGCTATATCACTCGTCCGGCAACGGTGTCGCCGTGTTCGAAAGTGTCGATGTCGATACCCAGGTCGTGACCCCTATTGGAACCCTAAGCGGGGAGATGGATGCGATGGGTTATTCCCCACTTAATGGCCAACTCTACGGATCTGACATCTCTAGTAATCTGTTTACTATTGATATCGCGACTGGTGCCAGAACACCCATTGGAAATATCAACGGGCCAGACGACAATCGTGGGCTCGCGTTCTCAAATGTAGGCTGTATGTCGCCTACACCGACGAACACTCCGACAGCCACGGCAACCGCAACCGCAACCGCGACGGCAACACCAACGGCCTCGCCGACGTGTCCGGGGACAGCGGTAACAACGGTGACCAATAATACACCGGTAGTAATACCTGATACGGCCCCGCCAAATGTGGTCACATCAACTGTCAACATAGCAGGAGCGGGTACGTATCTGACGGACCTCGATCTGACAACCTTCATCCAGCACACATTCGCGTGCGGATCTGGACATAACGCTTCAGTCACCTGCAGGAACGATCGTTACGATAACGACCGACAATGGCGGCAGTAATGACAATGTATATAACGGGACGATATTTAACGATCAGGCCGATCCCGGATCACAGGTCCCGTATACGGCGGGAGCCAATTTGGTCAACGACTTTATTTATACCAATCTGATGACGGCCCCGTCGCTTGCACCTGAAGAGGCCCTTGGTGCCTTCAACGGTGAGAACCCGAACGGTACATGGACATTGACAATTTCGGATGACGCAAACGGCGACGGCGGCAGCCTGGATAGCTGGACGCTGACGGCAACGACGGTGACAACACCGCCGGTGCTTACAACGGAACCAACGTTCACAAACAATACGCCGGTAGTGATACCGGATACGGCACCGCCGAATGTTGTTACTTCGACCATAAATGTTACGGGAGCCGGAACAACGGTTGGGGATGTCAACCTGACGACGTTCATCCAGCACACATTCGCAAGCGATCTGGACATAACGCTTCAGTCGCCGGCGGGAACTATCGTAACGATAACGACCGACAATGGCGGCAGCAATGACAACGTATATAACGGAACGGTATTTGACGATCAGGCCGATCCCGGATCACAGGTCCCGTATACGGCCGGAGCCAATTTGGTCAACGACTTTATTTATACCGATCTGATGACGGCCCCGACACTTGCACCTGAAGAGGCTCTTTCGGCCTTCAACGGTGAGAACCCGAACGGTACATGGACATTGACGATCTCGGATGACGCAAACGGCGATGGCGGAAGCCTCGACAGCTGGTCGCTGGATATTAAGACTTCGACCGATGGTTGCGGCGGGACACCGTCGCCGACGGCGACGGCGACGGCTATTCCGACATTTACAGCCACGTCAACGCCTACGGCTACGGCTACAGCAACGGCGACAGCTACAGCAACGGCAACTGCTACAGCGACAGCAACGGCAACAGCGACACCGAATATCGATGTCACGCCGTCGAGTCTGTCCAGTATTCAGGCGACGAACACAATGACGAACCAGCCATTGACCATCGGCAACACCGGCGGAGGCGTCCTGAACTGGACCATAGCCGAGGAACCGGCCCGAACAGGCCTGATCCCGGATATTGTTTATGGTTCTTCACAGACAGTGGACGGCGGAACAGAAATGTCCCGCGTCGTCAGCCCTGATGACGAGATCGCCGGTATTGAAAGGGGAGTAGCTCAGACAGGCCTTGTGCCCGATCCGGCTGCTCACCAGGAGGCAATGAGAGCTCTTGGCAGCTCAGGTATATTGCTTGTACCGGATTCGACCAACGACCGCATCATGGCACTTGATCCAATAACAGGTAATGTGATCGACGCCAATTTTGTACCAACAAACAACGTCGTGGGTACCGGTATAAATGCCATCCTGAGTGCAAGCGGCAACAGCATACTGCTTTCAGATCAGATAGGCGACGTTGTCCATGAGTTTGACCTCAGCGGCAACTATATTGGCGTCTTTGCTCCGGCTGGCGGGGTTAACAATGCCATCCTCGATAACATACGGGGTATCCAGCTTGATGCAAGCGGCAACCTCCTGGTTACCGTAGGCTCCGGCGCCAATATAGATTCGGTCGCGAAGTTCGACACAAGCGGCAACTATCTGGGCAATTTCGTCGCTAACGGTGCGGGCGGACTTGTCTCGCCGTTCGATGTTTACGGAAGGACTTCAGATTGGCTGGTTGCCGGTATTACCAGCGATCAGATCCATCGCTATGACCTGACGGGAACGTTCATCTCAAATCTAACTCCTGTTAACACCTTCCCGGAACAGGTTTCCGAAGCCGGGAACAACAATGTTCTGGTAGCAAACTTTAGCCCAACGGCAGAGGAAGGCGTTATCGAATACACATCAGCCGGCGCCCTTGTCGGCCGCTATGACCCAACGGGCCTGACAGGCTACCGCGGCGTATATGAATTGCCAAATGGCAATATCCTTACGACCACGGGCGGCGGGGTCCATGAGATCGACCGCAACGGTAATCTGGTGGAAAACAAGATCACCGGCGTTAGCGGCCGCTTTATTGAACGCGTAGTAGTAGCAACAGCGTCGAGCTGCTCTAACCCGGCGGATGTGCCTTGGTTAAGCGTGGCTCCGACAAGCGGTATGACCGCAGCCGGAAATACGTCGAATGTTACGGTAACGTTTGATTCGACCGGACTGTCGGCTGGAACATATAACGCCAATCTCTGTGTGGCAAGCGACGATCCTGATCCAGGCCCGGGTAACGGAACTAATCTCGTGGTCGTTCCGGTAACGCTTGAGGTAACTGCTCCAACGCCGACGGCAACGGCAACGAGTACGCCAACCGCTACGGCGACGGCGACGGCAACTTCAACACCAACCGCAACAGCGACCGCAACTGCAACGAGCACACCGACGGCAACCGCAACAGCAACGCCGCCGGCCTCGATCCAGTTCACATCCGCTGCGTATACGGAGGACGAATCACAGACAGCGGCTATTACCATCAGCCGTACGGGTGATTCGACGGGTACGAATACGGTTTCGTTCGCGACCTCTGACGGAACGGCAATGGGCGGAGCGGCCTGTACGACTGATATCGATTACATAAGTGTCAGTCAGATGGTTACGTTCAACCCAGGCGATCTGATGAAGACGGTCAATGTTGTTATATGTGGTGATGCTCTAACCGAAACCGATCAAACCGTATTCCTGGCATTAACAGGTTCAAATCTGGGAACGCCGGCAAATTCGGTCTTGACGATCAACGATACGGCTACCGTATTTCGCAATTCGACCAACATCAACATTAATCCGAGCGGAGCCGGTAATCCGTATCCGTCGCAGATCACCGTGGCGGGTGCTCCGGCACTTATCGGGTCGATGCGTGTATCTGTTTACGATTACGAAAGTTCATTCCCCGATACGGTCACATTCCTGTTGGTCGCACCGGGTGGACAGAGCTTTATCCTGATGGCAGGTGCCGGCGGAACCACACCGGGCGGTCCTGTGACGTATAACTTCACCGACACTGCCGGTTCGGTCCTCTTTGATAACGGGCCGATGGTAACGGGCGACTTTGAGCCAACCTCATGGGTTGCTGTTGCCAACCTGCCGCCGCCGGCACCAGCCGGGCCGTACAACCTGCCAGGCAGCACCGTTGGCGGAGTCGGGACACAGACGCTCTTTGGCAACTTCGGCGGAACCAACCCGAACGGAACATGGAGCCTGTATGTCAGCAACCAGCCGCCGCCGCCGTCCAATCCGTCAGGAATAAACGGACTCATAGCGGGCGGTTGGGGAATAGAGTTCCTGTCTACGACAGCTGCGAACGCCTCGATCTCAGGACGCGTAATGACAGCCGACGGCCGAGGCATCAGGAACGCTGAGGTTGTGATCTCGGGCAATGCTCTTGAGCAACCGATCACAGTCAATACCGGATCGTTTGGCTGGTACTCATTCGACGGCCTGACCGCTGGTGAGACCTATGTTGTTACGGTTAACGCTCAGCGGTTCACCTTTACAACCCCGAGTCAGGTGATCAGCCTTGTCGACAATATTGCGAATGCCGACTTTATTGCCGATCCGGAATAGCAGCTAAATCGATCATCAGCCCCGCCGGCGTTCGCCGGCGGGCATACAGCTTACTAAACTAAAAGACCAAGCCCTAAAGCAGCAAGCCTCGCCGGCCGCTTTAGGGCTTTTTAAGTTTGGGTATTTATCGGTATCGGAATTCTAAGAAGTTGATGCCTAGAGCGAGAGGTTTTGCTGAAACGTCTTTGTCTATCCGAGCACAGATCGATAGCACGCGGCTCTGGTGACCGCTTAGGGTTGGGTACGCAGTCTTGACCCGAAAGCAAAACCGCTAGTACAGCTATGAGCCTAGAAAAAAGTAAGGGCCGCACGCCCTGCCGATCCACAATTTGTATTTTCGATCTCATTCCCGCCTCTTTATCGACTTGATCAGCCTATCAAATTCCAAAGGTATTTGTGAAAAACTCGTAGCATTTGACCTCCCGTGGGGACCAGGGGCTTTCGATAAATGATTGATTTCATTAAGTTAATCTAGTTGACAAAAAAAAAGATTGTAGTCAACTACGAACGGTAGTAGTATTTATGTCATTCAACATCAAGAACCGACCGGGAACAAGTATTGCGTTACCGGAACATGGGGCCAAATGGCCGTAACTTAACAGGAGAATTGGGATGAGAAACAGATCTGTTTATCGTAACGCTCTACGCCAAACTGTGGCATATTGTTTGAGTCTTGTAATGCTGTTTGCCACCGTGTTGCCGACACTTGCCCGGCCCATAATGGGTTCGGCGGTAGACAGGTCAGTCACTACGCCTGAAATTAATAGATTAAATTCGCTTGCTGAGGATACCGGCCGTTCAATGGAGACAAATGACCACAAGACGGCTCCTGCGCCGCCGGCGGGCAATCGCGGTTCGATCGGTGAGGGCATCGGTATTCCGCAGACCGGAGAAATGGGAATCATGGATGCTGCCGGTCCGACCGGTTTCACCGTAGACCGAACCGATGACAATGGTTCGGCAAATGCCTGTACCGCGGCACCGAACGACTGCAGTCTGAGGGGCGCGATCGGTAACGCCAATGCCGCTGCTACAAGTGACGTGGTCGATTTTGACCCGAGCGTGTTCGGCAGCCCTCAGACCATCACTCTCGGGGGAACTGAGATCGTGGTTACGAATAACGGATCATTGACCTTGATGGGCCCGGGAGCGAACCTTTTGACGGTAAGCGGCAACAGCACGAGCCGTATTCTCTCGTTCAGCAGCGGCACTGTAGCGACGATCAGCGGTATCACATTTACCGGGGGCAACGGTGTTGGGGCGGCTTTGAACAACAGTGGCGGGGCCATTCTGAACAGCGGCGGCACTCTGACGATCAATTCCTGTGTCCTAACCGGCAATACGGCTACCAATGGCGGAGGCGTCAATGGCACCGTAAGCCTGACGATCAACAATTCAATCATTACAAACAATATCGTTACGGCCGTCGGGGGAGGTGTGCGCACGACTACCGGTACACTAACGATCACCAATTCGACCATCAGCGGCAATATGGCTGGGACGTCAAGCGCTGGTCTTAGCTACGCGGGAACCACAGCAACGATCGACAGAAGTAGTTTCGTCAACAATCAGGCAACTACCAATGGCGGAGGTGCGAACCTGGCAGCTACCGTCGGGGCCAATGTCACTAATTCAACCTTCAACGGCAACACGGCCGGAGCAAGTTCGGGCGCGATGTTCATCAACCGTGGAACTATTACAAACACGACCATAAGCGGCAACACCGCAAACGGGACGGCTGCAAACGGCGGCGGCGGCGTTCGCATTCAGACCGGGATCGTCAATTTCCTTTCTTGCACCATAACCAATAACACGGCTCCCAACGCTTCCAGCGGCGCTCGCAGCGGGATCTGGCAAGAATCTGGCACCGTACAGTTAACAAATACAATTCTCGCGGCAAATATTGCACAGGATTATCAACGAGACGGAGCGGCAATTTTGACCAATGGTGGATTTAACCTAATTGGCGAGAACACCAGTATCGAAACTGAGTTCCCGGCCGGGCTGCCGAGCGGTACCAATTATGTCGGAACCGATGCGATGCCTGTCGACCCGATGGTCGCAGCTCTCGCTAACAATGGCGGCCCCACGCAAACGCACATGGTACTGACCGGAAGCCTCGCCATAGATAAGGGCAGCGCGTTCGGTTTGACAACGGATCAGCGAGGAGCAGGATTTGTACGGCCGGTTGATCAACCGTCTGTTGCAGATGCTGATGACGGTTCGGACATAGGTGCTTACGAGGAGCAAATGACCGGCGGGCCCACTCCGACAGCAACCGCTACAGCAATGGCGACAGCGACGTCGACCGCAACAGCTACAGGCACAGCTACGGCTACAAGTACTCCAACGGCGACAGCAACGGCAACGAGCACGCCGACGAGCACGCCGACTGCGACGGCGACAGCAACGGCAACGAACACACCTACGGCCACGCCAACGGGAATGCCCCCCTCTGGTTTCACGGTGGACCGCACGGATGATAACGGAGCGGCAAATCAATGTACTGCAGCGCCGAATGACTGCAGCCTGCGCGGCGCGATCGATAAAGCAAACGGTGCAGCGACCGATGACTTTATAGACTTTGACGCCGTGGTTTTCGGTACTCCGCAGGTTAATAACACTGGGGGGCACTGAGCTAAATATATTCAGCAACGGATCGGTTGTCATTGACGGCCCGGGTGCAAGCCTTTTAACTGTTAGCGGCAACAACACAAGCCGGATTCTTACTAATAACAACGGTTCCCTGGCAACCATTAATGGCATTAGATTTACAGCCGGAAACGGAGTCGGATCTATAAATACAGGCCGTGCTGGTGCTATTTACAATGTCAGCGGAGATCTGACGCTCAATAGAGTGATCATTACCGGCAACACCGCAACAAACGGCGGCGGCACTAATAATGCCGTGGCAGCGGGGGCAGGTAACCCCCCAGCTATTATGACGATCAACGATAGCGTTATTTCCAATAACACATCGACCTCGTCAGGCGGCGGGATGCAGAATTTCTCGACCAGCACGCTGAACATCGCAAACTCTGAGATCTCTGGCAATACCGGCGGTTCAACAACGGGCGGCGGCGGCATTCTAGGCAACGGTAACCTGAATATCACGAACTCGACATTCTCAGGCAATGTAGCCAATGCCGGCGACGGAGGAGCCATGGTGATCAATGGTGGTTCAGCAAATTCGATCACGATCACAAATTGCACATTCTCAGGAAACTCTGCCTTCGACGATGGCGGAGGAATTTATAGGAATGTCGCGTTATCGACCTTTGCGATCCGCAATTCGATCATCGCGGGTAATACAAATACCGACGGTCTGAGTCCTGATGTTTTTGGCACATTCGTTTCCCAAGGTAACAACCTGATCGGAAATGTCGGCACCGCTACATTCCCGGCAGCCTCGGGCGACCAGATCGGTACGGCAGGAATGCCGATAGATGCGATGCTCGGCCCGCTTACCGACAATGGCGGTCAATCGCAGACGCATGCTTTGCTGCCAGGCAGTACTGCGATCGATGCCGGAAACAACGCATTGGCGCTTGATAATAACGGCATGCCGTTGATAACCGATCAACGCGGTATGGGTTTCCCACGTATCGTCAATTCAACGGTCGACATCGGTGCTTTTGAGGTACAAGGCGGCCCGAGCCCGACTGCCTCGATGACGGCGACCCCCACGTCCACAGCGACAGCAACTCCGACTTCAACCCCGACACCGGGAGGCAACGCGGGATTCCTTTACGCTTTGAATGATGATTCGACCGGCAGCCGCATTTACGGTTTTCAAGTCAATGAAGCTACCGGTGCCCTGACTCCGTTGAGCGGTTTCCCGGTAAATGCGGAGAGTGGCGGAATAAATTCGATCGTGAGCGAGAGAATGGTTGCCGACCAGGCAAATTTCCGGCTTTATGTGGTTAATGACGGCTCAGATACGGTTAGCGCCTATTCGATCGATCCTTCGACAGGTGCCCTTTCACCGATGCCGTTCAGCCCTATCGCCCTTGGCACAGGTGTTTGGAATACTATCGCCGTACATCAGAGCGGATCGCCCCTTGTAGTTGCCAATAATGCAACGAACGGCGTCGTTCAAAGCTTTGTAATAACTCCAGCTACCGCGACCGCTGCGGCTGGGAGTCCGTTCAATGTCGGCAATGCCGCAGGGTTCTCCAGTCGGTTTAGCCAGGACGGCAATTATTATTACATGGGCGGTAATATAGGCAATAATATTGCTGGTTTCAGCGTTGACGCAGTGACAGGCGTACTTACGACGCTTGCAGGCTCACCATTCGACTCAGGAGCTACATCGCCGCTGGCATATTCGACCGATACGGCTGGCCGGCTATTCACGGTGAATAGCACCAACACTGAGATCCGCATCTTTACAACGGCGGCCGGGATCCCATCGCCCGTTACGGCAAATCCATTTGCGTCCGGTTTGTCCCAGCGGCGGTTCAGCATCATACATCCGAGCGGGAATTTCTTTATAGTGGCCGGAAACACGGGTAATAACGTAGGCGTATATCAGATCTCCGGCAGTGGTCCCGGTACAACGGTTTCCGCCGTGGCGGGCTCACCGTTCGCAACCGGTGGTACAACAGCGAATACGTTGGCATCCAACCTGGCCGGAACATTCCTCTTTGCCGCCAATCGTATCAGCCGTAATATAACGACATTTGGAGTGGATACGGGAACAGGCGTGTTAACAAGCCAGGGCATTCAGCCCGGCAACACTCTTGGTACGATCGGTGCGATCAATGGCATGGCATATTTAGCCGGTCAGGGTGGGCCAACGCCTTCACCAACGGCAACACCAACGAATACGCCAACATCGACTCCCACGGCGACCGTGACCCCGACTGCAACCGCTACAATGACTGCGTCTCCGTCACCTTCGCCGACCTGCGGTGTACCGGAGCTAATGTATTACAAATTCGATGGCGCTGGAACGAACGTTCCGAATATGGCGTCTTCGCCTGTCGGCACTAACCCGGCGATCATCATGGGTGCGCAGTCGCAGGGAGGAATGGGTCAATTCGGAGGCGGCCTAATTGGTTCCGGCGGTGCGTCATCGACCGATTTCGTCAATACCGGATGGGCGACTGATCTAAGCGGAAGCTGGACCATCTCGCTGTACGTGGGCAACCTTCCTGTCTCGTCGTCTGTGTATTATTTCTTTGGCGAGTCGACCGGGGGCAGTTTCCGTGCTTTCACGAACGGCGTAGCCGGAACTAATAATATTATGCTTAGAGGCCCGGGAATGGTTGACGTCATTATCCCCGGGGCAGCGACGCCGGGTACACCTTCGGTGGCCCACTTTGTCTATGACGCGGCGATGAATGAGTCGCGTGGGTATCTGAATGGAGCATTGGTTACCACTGTCTCGCAGCCGACGCCTGTAACCGTTACGGGACCGGGTCCATTCAAGGTGGGCGGCCAAACCACTCTCACCGGGATACCTGCAGGATCCATTCTGGACGAGTTCAGGATGTATAACAGGGCTCTTTCGAACGCTGAGGTGAGCAACACGTGGAATACGCCGCTCGGCTCGTGTGCTACACCTTCGCCAACAACAACAGCCACAGCTACATCGACACCGACAACTTCACCATCGGCGACCGCAACTGCAACGAATACGCCAACTGCTACTCCAACAGCAACACCACCGGCAGTCGATCCAGTTCACATCGCTGACTTATCTGGAGGATGAATCGCAAACGGCGGCTATTACGATCAGTCGTACGGGCGATACCTCGGGTACGAATACGGTCTCGTTCGCAACCTCTGACGGAACAGCTATGGGCGGAGCGGCCTGTACGACCGATGTCGACTACATCAGCGTCAGCCAGATGGTTACCTTTAATCCGGGCGATATGCAAAAGACCGTCAATGTTGTTATATGCGGTGACGGATTAACCGAACCGGATCAAACCGTCTTCCTCGGGTTGACAGGTTCAAACCTGGGAACGCCGTCGAATTCGGTCTTGACGATCAACGATACGGCCTCAAGGTTCCGCAACACGACCGGCATAAACATACTCCCTAGCGGGGCCGCAAATCCGTATCCGTCTCAGATCGTTGTATCGGGTGCTCCGTCAGTTATCGGGTCGATGCGGGTATCGATCTATGATTACCAGGCGGCATTTCCCGATACAGTCACATTCCTGCTTGTCGCTCCGGGCGGACAGAGCTTTATTCTGATGGCAGGTGCCGGCGGAACCACACCGGGCGGTCCTGTTACTTATAACTTCACCGACACGGCCGGTACCGTACTCTTTGATAACGGGCCGATGGTAACGGGAGATTTTGAACCGACCTCATGGGTACCGGTTGCAAGCCTGCCGCCGCCGGCACCGATCGGGCCGTATAACCTGCCGGGCAGCACCGTTGGAGGAGTTGGGACACAGACACTCTTTGGCAATTTCGGCGGGACGAACCCGAACGGTACATGGAGCCTATATGTCAGCAACCAGGTACCTCCGCCGTCCAATCCGACGGGATTGAACGGAGTCATCGCCGGTGGTTGGGGAATAGAGTTCCTGTCTACAACAGCGGCGAACGCCTCGATCTCGGGTCGTGTAATGACAGCCGACGGCCGGGGCATCAGGAACGCTGAGGTTGTGATCTCGGGCAATGCTCTTGAGCAACCGATCACAGTCAATACCGGGTCGTTCGGCTGGTATTCATTCGACGGCCTCACCGCTGGTGAGACCTATGTTGTAACGGTCAACTCGCAGCGGTTCACCTTCAGCACACCGAGTCGGGTGATCAGCCTTGTCGACAATATCGTCAATGCTGACTTTATCGCCGATCCTCAGGAATGAGCACATCAGAACTCAGCCCCGCCGGTATTTACGGCGGGGCTGAACTTAACTAAACTTATCCAGAACATTATCGCGGATAAAAGGCCGATTCCAGGGCGGGCATATAAACACTATGCCCGTGATCAGGCAAAGCGGTGATCTTTATTTAGAGTTATTGACCGCGGCGATGTTCTTTAGGTATTGACTCGTTCTGAGTCAGAGCCTCAAACGGGGCCAGCACTGAAAGAGGGCCTGAGGGTTAGTTGGCTTTGAACATTTCTTCCTCGACCTTTTGGCCAAAGGTAACAGTGAGCACCTCTGATTCTTCGACGATCTTGTCATCTGCCCATAGCACGGTTCGATTGGGCACGAGCGTGCCCTGTGCGTAGTTGTAGTCGTAAAATTTCCGCTTATATTCAACCCCGCCGTCTTCATAGGTGAGCATCATCACGCGGTATGATTTTACACTGATAAAAAATCGTGTCTTTCGCCCCTTCTTGTCGGTAACATCGAGAACGTAATAATCAACACCGAGGATCTTTTCACGAGGTCCCAATTCAATTGTCGACTCATCCTCTTTGTATCGCAACAGAGCCTCGAGGCCATGAAATATCTGATTTTCAAAACTTTTTAACGCATCCTCTCGCGGCGTAAAGACCGTGTTGTTGTAGATCCCAAAGGTCTTGTCGTCACTGAAAATCAGCGCAAATCGTGCCCCGGTAAATTCCTGGTCGAGACGGATCTTATCACCACTTAGCTTTTCACCTCTCAGTATATAACGCTGATAACTGACCTGCTCGGTTCGGCCATCGGCGCCCGTTACACTGGAACGCCCGTTCTCTATCGTTGTCTTCCTTATCTGATTGAGGGTAATTCGGCCGCCCGGATATGCATAGAAGAATATCGATGTTTCGGCAACCTGCTCAGCTGTTGTGGGTTTTTCGACCGCTTTTGCCGCGGGCGTCGGAGTCGACTTTGGCGCGACCGGCTTTGGCTGGTCCCCCTGGGCCAAAACCGCGGTGGCTGCAAACGCGACAACTGCGACGGTAAGCAAGCCCCAAGCCGCTCGAAAGAATAATTTCTCCATATATCTCAGGAAATCCGCAAAAGCGGATTGTAGCACAATAAGCCGAAATCCTCACCGCAGGCGAGATCCGGATGTATAAAGTGGATGATGCTGCTGACAAAAAAGATGTATCAAAGTCGCGATAAATCACTACGGATCATGGTACTGCCGGCGATTTGATATCATTGACTACAGGCCGTCGTACAACTATTTTATGGTTCATATTGCCCTATTCGAGCCCGAGATCCCGCCCAACACAGGCAACATCGCCCGCCTGTGCGCTGCGACCTTTACCCCTCTGCATATTGTTGGCGTTACGGGCTTTAGAATGGATGACAGGACGCTAAAACGAGCCGGTCTCGACTATTGGAATGAGGTTACCCTAAGCCGTCACCTGGATATGGACGACCTTAAGACAAGTCTTCCGGGATCGCGATTTTTGTATTTGACCACCAAAACCGAACGCCCCTACACCGACTGGCAATTTATGGCGGACGACTGCCTCGTATTTGGCCCCGAGACCCGTGGATTGCCTGCCGGCCTGCTCGAATCGAACAGCGAAAACTGCCTTACAATACCAATGCCGAATAAAGCCGTCCGCAGCCTTAATCTGGCCACGAGCGTTGGCATCGTTCTCTGCGAGGCTCTTCGCCAATTGACCTGATTTTACGGACCTTTCATTACAAATCTTTACATTTTGGCAAAGATAGATGGCACCTTTCTTGATGCCGGCCTCATCATATTTCTGTTAGTTAGTGCGCAGAAGATCATGAAAGAGGAAATAAATACCATGAGGTCATTAAAAAAATTATTTGCATTATCGTTAGCGATGTTTGCATTCGCGGTGGTCAGCTCAAACGCTCAGGCACTATCCGGAAATCAGGCGACAGAGCATAGTATATTTAAGAAAATCCAGTGGCTGCAGAATTACGGCGTTTTCGATCACATTGCTTTTCAGTACGACAACGGCACGGTGATACTTACCGGAAAGGTTGATTCGATCGGGACCAAGGACCAGGCAGCAAAGGCGGTTAAAGATGTACCGGGCGTGACAAATGTCATAAATAACATCGAGCAGCTTCCGGCTTCGCCGTACGACGACAGGATCCGCCGAGCGGCTCTCAGGACTCTTAGCACAAGCGGTCCGTCACAATATTTTGGGATCCGTGACCCGGATGTCAGGATCATCGTTGAAAATGGCAGGATCACGCTCGAAGGGTACGTGTCGAACTCAACCCACTCAAACTGGCTGAATACTCTTGCAAACGGTATTACCGGCGTCTTCAGCGTTCAGAATAATCTGATCGTTGGCAAGAACGTGCTTCGATAAGCTTTTTTCTACGTCATTACATAGGCCGCCCCGGAATACATCGGGGAGGCCTATTTTTTTCGCTATAAGCGACTCAAGAGAATTCGGCTCTCCCCACTTTGTACGCCGCAGGACTGTTTAACACACAGCATTTTAGTCCTTCCCTTTTATCACTTTTCAACTTTTAAAACCTCAAAAACATCTGCAAAGCGTCTCTGCAAAAGGTATAGGCCCTGCGCAGTTCCTGCGGGGTCTCCAACGTTTGCGCAGCCTCAAAAACTTTTTTGAAGCGTCTTCAAAAAAAGTTTGAGCTCTCAGACTTTGTCGCAGAGTCTCTGCAGATGTTTTAGGCTTGTAAACATCATTTTGATCATTCTACAAACGCTACAGGCACGCCTGCAATACCCGGAAGCCCAATATATTCTTAAACTTACGAATTTTTGCCTGATCACCGGCGACCAATCGTATCGTGACATTGAAGTGTTAAACACTATGGCCTGAAATGGCCAATGTGCTCGTAAAAAAAGGCCCGTTCAGACGACCTCTTTTTTGTGTTAATAGATACGTATCACGCGGCCGTTGACCTTGCCCTCGACGCAGCGAATATATCCGTTAACTACCTTTTCCATCGACACCGGATCGAAACCGGGGAAAAAGTCGGCATATTTTTCTGCCGAGTCGTCCACGACTGTCGGACAAACGACATTTATTCTTATACCTCGCGGCAATTCCTGGGCAGCCGCAATGGCAAAGCTGTTTACCGCCCCATTAACGAGCGATAATGAGGCTGACCCGATCACCGGTTCATCCGCCAGGATGCCCGTCGTCAATGTGAATGATCCGTTATCGTTAATATACCTCTGGCCGATCCTGACCAAATTGATCTGACCCATCATCTTGCCGCGGATACCGATCTCAAAATCCTCATCTGTCAGTTCGCTCAATGCCCCAAACCTCGCAGGGCCGGCGGCGCAGATGACCGCATCTATATTCTCGACATCCTGGTACATTTTTTCTATAGAAGCCGCATCAGCGATATCTACCTCAACATCAGCCCCGCTGCGGCTTGCGTGAATTATTTCGTGTCTTTTTGACAATGCATCAGCGATTCGTTTACCTATGGTTCCGCTGGCACCAACTAACAGTATTTTCATGGACAGTAATCCTCGACTCTTTTTGATTTTGCCTTTCCTTCGCTAATCAGTCATTATACTCGTTTGCCTTCAGGCAGGCATTTACAACTATGATCAGTCCAGACAAGATACGCAACATCGCTATTATCGCTCACGTTGACCATGGCAAGACCACGTTGGTCGACGCCATGCTCGCACAATCGGGGACCCATCGCGACAACGAAACGGTTGTCGACCGGGTGATGGACTCAATGGACCTTGAGCGTGAACGCGGGATCACGATCATGGCCAAAAATACTTCGGTCCGCTATGGCGACTACAAGATCAATATTGTAGACACGCCGGGCCACGCTGATTTTGGCGGCGAGGTCGAGCGTGTGCTCAAGATGGTTGACGGCATCGTCCTGCTCGTTGATTCGGCAGAGGGATGTCTGCCGCAGACACGTTTTGTTTTGAGAAAAGCCCTCGAGCTCAAACTTCCCTGCATCGCCCTTGTAAACAAGATCGACCGCCAGGACACCCGCCCCGAGGAGGTTGTTGACGAAATATACGACCTCTTCATCGATCTCGGTGCCAATGATAAGCAGATCGAGTTCCCTATCCTCTACGCGATCTCGCGTGACGGTATCGCCAAAAAAGAACTCGCCGATGAATCAAAGAACCTTAAACCGCTGTTCGATCAGATCATCGAGTCGATACCGCCGCCGCATGCGTTGCGAAACGATTCGCTGCAATTGCTCGTTGCCAATATCGATTACAACGCGTTTGTAGGCAGGCTCGCCATCGGCCGCATCTTCTCGGGTGACATAGCCAAGAATCAGGAAGTTATCGTCGCAAAACGCGACGGCTCGACACAGAAAACCCGCGTAAAGGAACTGTTCGTTTTCGAAGGCCTGGACCGGACACCGGTTGATAACGCGGGTACAGGTGAGATCGTCGCCCTCGCGGGTTTCGACGACATTAACATCGGCGAAACGATCACGCTGGTCGACAACCCGCAGCCGCTGCCGCTGATAAATGTCGATGAACCGACGATCACGATGATCTTTGGCGTAAACAATTCACCGTTTTCCGGCATCGACGGCAAATTTGTTACCTCCCGGCAGATCAAGGATAGGCTTGACCGCGAACTACTCGGCAATGTGGCTCTGAGATTAGAGGACGGAGATACACCGGACACGTTCAAGGTCTCGGGACGCGGCGAACTTCAACTGGCGATCCTGATCGAAATGATGAGACGCGAGGGATATGAGCTGCAGGTTTCAAAACCAGAGGTTGTCACAAAACGCGGCAAGAATGGTGAACTGCTCGAACCCGTCGAATTGGTCGTTATTGACGTCCCCGAGGAATTTATCGGTGTCGTCACCGAAGCTCTCGGCCGCCGCAAGGGCCAGATGACCAAGATGATCAACAATGGCTCGGGACGCGTCAGGCTTGAGTACGAGATCCCTTCGCGTGGGCTGATCGGCTTTCGCGGTGAGTTCCTGACCGAGACCAAGGGCACCGGTTTGCTCAATACGATGTTCCTCAGATTTGACGGCTGGCAGGGCGAGTTAAAATCACGGCCGACCGGTTCGCTCGTCTCGGACCGTATGGGCGAAACAAACACCTACGCTCTCTACAACCTGCAGGAACGCGGTGTTTTGTTTGTAAAACCGCAGATCAAGGTTTATGAGGGTATGATCGTCGGCGAGAACGCCCGGGCCGTCGACCTCGACGTAAACCCGATCAAGGAAAAGAAACTCTCAAACATGCGTACAACGTCCGCAGACGAAGCCATGCGGCTCGTCCCGGTCCGAGAAATGTCGCTTGAGCGGGCCCTGGAGTTCATAGCGGATGACGAATTGATCGAGGTAACGCCAAAAGCGATCCGCCTCAGAAAACGTGTCTTAAAAGCGAACGAACGGCCAAAGAAATAGTTTTTGCCGAGACGATCAATCTCCCTCTTCATCGTCCTCTTCGGGTTTATACACTTCATACCCGTGGGCGTCGTCATAGTAATATCCGCGCTCAGCCTGGTCCTTGCCCCACGATGATCTTTCTTCTTCTAAAAGGTCTGCATCAGCAGGCCTTTCTTTCTTTTTCGGCGTTTTCGGCGTCATTGCCTTATAATTGTTTCAAATAGCTCTTCCAATTTGAAATATGAAATTAAAAAGAAATATTTACACGATCGCTCTGATACTTTGTTCATCGGCCGGCGTCTATTTTGTTACCTCATCTGCAGCACAGGACGGGACAGCAAAGGCACAGAAACAGGTGGACCTGGATTATCAAACCGCCGCCGTTCTGTATATGCAGAGATCGGCCGAATACAGGGCACTAGCCTATCAGGCATACAATCTCGCCAGGTGGCAGTTGGACGCCGACCTCGACAAGAAAAATTTGAAAAAACTGCCCAAAGCTGAACAAAAAATGCCGCGGGCGGTCATGGTGGACATTGACGAAACGGTTTTAGACAATTCACCGGCCCAGGCATACGGGATCAAAAACCACGTCCCGTTCAACCTCAAAGACTGGTACGCGTGGAGCGACATGCGTTCAGCAAAGGCGATCCCTGGTTCGGTGGACTTTCTCAATTACGCAACGTCGAAAGGCGTAAAAGTATTTTTTATTTCTAATCGTGATCAGGTGCAGAAACAGTCGACGATGGACAACCTAAAGAAGGTGGGTTTCACCGATGTCACAAACGACAATGTCCTTTTAAGAGAAAAGGAATCAAGCAAAGAAGGCCGCAAGCTGCAGGTCGAAAAGAAATATCGTATTGTCCTGCTGGTCGGCGACAATCTTGACGACTTCTCAAAGGTGTTCGAAAAGAAGTCGATCGCAGACCGCTTTGCTGAAGTCGATAAGATAAAAGACTGGTGGGGTAAACGGTTTATTGTTATTCCAAATGTCATGTACGGCACATGGGAAAGTGCCATCTATGACTATGGGCATTTGACGGACGCCCAGAAGGCTGAAAAGCGTGCGGAAGCTCTCGAATTACCGTAAAGTATAGTTATGACACGCACCCGTGAAGAACGGCTATTGAATCCGCGGCCTGGTAGCTGCATAGCGGAGGCTCGCGATTTTGGAATCGATCTTTCCCAAATTGTCGAGAACCTGCGTCTAACTCCTGCGGAACGGATACGAGCAAACGATCAAGCTGTAAATTCCATATCTAAGTTTGAAGAAGCAATGCGGCGTGCAAAAAAACATATGAAGAGCGAATCCCGATGATCGACCTATTCAGCGCAGCTCAATTACTGGCAAAGTCGGGGGTGGAATTCGTGATTATTGGAGGTATAGCGGTTCGAAGCCATGGGACAAATTATTTGACCGACGATCTGGATATTTGCTATTTGCGAACAACTGAGAACGTTAAGAAACTTGCGAATGCCCTGGCGCCGCTCAAGCCGCGCCCGCGGGGGTTTCCGGATGATCTGCCATATATTTTTGACTGGAAAACTCTTCACAATGGAACGAATTTTACTTTTCGCACATCGTTGGGAGACATTGACCTTATCGGAGAAGTCGCCGGTGTCGGTACCTACGAGGAGTTGTTGAATGAATCTATTTCAGTTGACTTGGAGGGCGTTTCCGTCCGGATACTTTCGGTCGACGGGTTGATAGCGGCAAAAGAAGCTGCGGGTCGACGAAAGGATGAAGCCGGATTGAAAGTTCTTTATGCCCTCCGCGATTTAGAGTCAGATGACGAAGGATAATAAATATTTTGTTGAAAAACATTTCGTTTATTCGAAAATGCTTTTCAATACTTTATTTACTTGGACGATAATTAGCCGATAAACTTTTTTTATGAGAATACTCGTTACAGGCGGAGCCGGTTTTATCGGATCGCATCTTTGCGAACGGCTGTTGTCAGATGGCCATGAGGTCATCTGCCTCGATAATTTCTTTACCGGCCGCAAGGCAAATATCTCACATATGGTCGATAACAAGTCTTTTGAGCTTGTTCGCCATGATGTGACTGAGCCAATACTTCTCGAGGTGGATCAGATCTATAATTTTGCCTGCCCCGCTTCACCAATTCATTATCAGTACAATCCGATAAAGACAGTAAAGACGAATGTGATGGGCACGATCAATATGCTTGGCCTCGCGAAACGCGTTAAAGCCCGCATACTGCAAGCGTCTACATCAGAGGTTTACGGCGATCCGCTTGTACATCCGCAGACCGAGGATTACCACGGTAACGTAAACTGTATCGGACTGCGAAGCTGCTACGATGAAGGAAAACGGGTGGCCGAAACCCTCATGATGGACTATCATCGCCAGAGCGGTGTTGATACCCGTATCGTGCGTATTTTTAATACCTACGGCGAGCGAATGCTCGAGAATGACGGACGCGTTGTTTCTAATTTTATCGTTCAGGCATTGAAGGGCGAGGAGCTTACGATATACGGTGACGGCACCCAAACGCGTTCATTTTGTTATGTTAGCGATCTTGTTGACGGTATCATCAGATTGATGAACGCCGAGGCTGATGATATTCACATGCCGGTAAATCTCGGGAATCCCGGCGAATTCACAATGAACGAACTCGCTGAGCAGGTCGGCAGCATTACAGGCAAACAGATCAGGGTAAAATATATGCCGCTGCCGCAGGATGACCCAAAACAGCGCCAGCCGGATATTAGCAGAGCTAACAGGCTATTGGATTGGGAACCGAAAATTCCGCTCGCGGATGGACTGAAAAGGACGGTAGCCTATTTTGAGAGTGTCGTCACCACGGGTGACAATTTGGCTGAGGCAAATTCTAACGTATGAAAATTTTAATCACGGGCGGGGCCGGCTTTATCGGCAGTCATCTGGCGGACAAGCTTTTGGCTGAGGGACACAAGATCACAGTGATCGACGATCTCTCGACCGGCCGCTATTCAAACATTGCACATCTCGAAGAAAACGACGATTTTCGGTTGATCATCGATACGGTCCTCGACGCCAAGCTGATGGACGATCTGGTAAAAGAGACAGATCGCGTTTATCACATGGCAAGCGCCGTCGGCGTCCGCCTGATAATGGAACAGCCGGTCAAAACCATCGAAACGATCTTTCACGGCACCGATGTAATTTTGGGTAAATGTGCAAAATATCGCAAAAGAGTGCTCATACCGAGCACTTCAGAGGTCTACGGCAAGGGCATCTCGGTTCCCTTTAAGGAAGATGACGATCTGCTCACCGGTGCGACCGATAAACACAGGTGGGCATACGCTTGTGCCAAGACCCTGGACGAGTTTCTGGCTCTTGCCCATTTTAAGGAGACTAGGCTGCCGGTGGTTGTCGCCAGGCTTTTTAATACGGTTGGGCCGAGGCAGACCGGCCAATACGGCATGGTAGTTCCACGGTTTGTGCTGGCGGCCTTGAAAAATGAACCGATAGAGGTCCATGGCGACGGGACGCAGTCCAGATGTTTTGGACATATTGCCGACGTGGTCGAGGGTCTGACTGCAATGATCGAGAATCCGGCGTGTTTCGGCCAGGTCGTAAATCTCGGCAGCGACGCCGAAGTCACGATCAACGATCTGGCAAAGAAAGCTATCGAATTAACCAATAGCAGCAGCCAGATCAAATTTATTCCCTATTCGGAGGCCTATGGCGCAGGCTTTGAAGACATGCAGAGACGTGTCCCTAGTCTCGAAAAGGCAAAACGCCTGATCAGCTTTAAGCCAACCCGAAACCTCGACAATATCATCAATGATGTAGCGGGCGAATTGCGTCAGGAAATGCCCGAATCAACGCTGCATGCACAAAATCAACATTAAGATCTATTCCCTCGCAGGTATATTACTGCTCATCGCCCTCGGATCGTTTTCGATCGCGAGCGCTCAAGGCAGCGGCGGCGTCAAAGGCAGGGTCCGGACGATGCGCGGTGACGGCATTTCGGGCGTTGAGATCACCGCCCGTCGGGACGGAAACGACGTTCGCAATACCACATCAAACAGCAAAGGTGAATTCACACTCAGCGGGCTTGAGCCGGGCACCTATAACTTCGTCTTTGATGCAGCAGGTTATAACTCCGGCATTCGCTATAACATCGAAATAAGGCCTAACAAGACGACAGATCTCGGTGACCGGCTTATCCTGGTTGTCGATAAAGGTACGCTTGTTATCGTGCAGGGCAGCGTGTTTTTTAAAAACGGCAGGAGTGTGACCGGGGCCAAGGTCGAGATTGAAAAGATCAAACCTGATGGCTCGACCAAATCGCTTCCATCGCTTCTTACTAACGTCCGCGGTGAGTTTATATTTCGCCAACCCGAGGGGGCCGCCAGATATCGCCTGACCGCAAAATATAAGGGAGCATCGGCAACAAAAGAGATCGAGGTGGACTCGGCCGCCGTTTACCGTTTGGCTATCTCTCTGGACGTTTCACAAGACGAAAAATAGCCGATCAGCGTACTGACCGGCTTCTTTCCTTACGGCCCATGTGTCGGACCGTTTCAAAACAAATTCACTCTAGTTTACCGTTTCTGATATCTCGTCGGCAGGCCGCATCGCCTCCATATTTGCCGAGTCGGTAACAATAAGTGGAAATTCGTCGAGAACCACCGTATTTGCGATCGTTTGGATCCAATAGGTGCCGGCGTTCGGGAAAACGACGTTTACAAAAAAGCTGACGTTATCCGTAAATCCACCCTCGGCTAGTTCGATCTTTGTCGGTTGAGACGTGACAACCATATTCGATTTGTCCGGCGACAATATCCTTATCTCGGTCTCATGGCTCCCCTGCCCCCGCCAGTGGTTTATCACGGCGAATTTAATGAGCGAGACCGGTAGTTTCTCGACCATTATGTTTTGAAAGATCCCCATTAATGAGATCTTGTTCCCCATTTCGATCCGTACGTCGTCGCACAACAGTGTGTAAATAAGTTTTAAGTTCGCCGCGGGCATAATTTTCCTTTCTCCAAACAAAGTCCGAATCGTTTTGTAATTTCAGGCATTTAGTCTGCTCTGAGTTTATTCCAATCTACAAAATCTTCCTCTATCCTCTAATTTTACTTTTCCAACCGGGCAGGTCAATTGTATAATCCGAAAAAGAGATCAATTTCATAAGTTGTTAGTTTTATGTTGATGTTGGCACTCATTTGTCTTTCGTTCGCCCTGGTAGGGATAGTCGGCCTTCAGTTTACCTATCTCTTTTACGTCGAGAGAATTTACAGGGAACGTCGAAAACACCTCCAGGCGGTCGAGAGCAGCCGCCGAGAACTCAAAGGCAAACTCGAAGCAGCGAACAAACAGATCAGGGAGCAAAACGACTTGCTGAAAAAGGCATATCCCGGTTGGAGCGAGGATGAGTCTGTTTGGGCGGACGTGATCGACGACCGCTAGATGTCCAACTGAGCTATGGTCGCCCCCCAACTTCCGGAAAACTCCGGTGCATTTTTGAACGACCTCACAAAATCGGTTTCAGACAATACCTTACGAACGATCTCGCGCTCGAATTCCCACGCCCTTGCCATGGATGATCCGCACCGTCCCAAATCCTTTAGAGTGGGCCTCGGCGAGATATGCCTCGACCACAGCTCTAATATCCTTTGGGCTGAATGAATGCAGATCAAGCGAGTCGGTGATCTCGATATCTACAGGTTCGTCGAACGGGTTTGTTTCAAGATCTTCGGTCACGTGCTACTTGTTCTTTGTCTGATACTGGGCAATGTCCTCGGGCGGGGTCACTTTCAGCCGGTTCTTATCCTTAAAGACGATAAACCGTTTCTCGTCCATCTGGCCTGAAGGATTTCGCAGCGTGACCGTGAACGTCTTATTATCACCCTTACCGTCTACCTTGAGCGGCAATGTACCCCAAACCTCGGTGCTCGGAGCGTTTCGCCAAACGGTGTAATAGCTCTGGTCATACTTATCAAACGCGAGCACGAGAATTGAGTCAAAATCCGGCTCGACACCGTCGATCGGTTTTGAGTAATTGTTGCGCGACAGGACCACCCAGCTGCCGGGTGCAAGTGACTTATCGCCGACACCGACCTTGTTTGCAGAATCTGCATCGAGACGCTGCCAGGTTACGAATTTGTGATTGTTTTGCTGAAAGAAAACGATGTCGCTCGGCACCTGCAGCTCGACCTGACGTCCAAACAGCCACCCTGCCGGAGCCGGTGATACCGACGGATCAAGCCTGACCTGATACCAAATATCATATTTGTCAGCTATCTGCTCCGGCTGGCCCTCTTTTGCAGCCTCGATCTCATCGTTCTTAGACCGCTTACCGCTCTTTTGCTGGCCTTTCGGAGCATCGTCGACGTCCGGGACCTCTTCCTTCGGCACAAATTTCCATGCCATGATCTCAAAGGTCGAGCCGTTGGCAAGCTTGAACAAGATATTTTCCGGACTCATATCCGGAGCGGAACGCAGATTAGAGGCTGACCGGATGAGGCCAGCGGCCTGCGGCGACCGGTTTTCGTAGTCCTCGGCCAGTTTTCTGGATTTGGCAAGCGTGTCGCTCGTTATGACGTTCTGGGCCTCGATCCAGCCTTCGGTAAAAGTTTCGTCATGCGCCCGAACGCGAAACCACGGAACTTTTTCAAATTCCACCTGATCAAGCACGTCCAGGCGGTCGCCACGCTTAACCTCAAGCAGGTCGGCCGCAACAACAGAATAAGATGTACGTATCTGTGCGGTCTTGGCGATCACGGTCGCCGTGTCTTTTGGCTCGAATATTCCGCCCTCTAAAATGCTGCAGCCGAGCTGCATTGTGATGGCGATCATCAATCCGACAAGTGTTAAAAACCGAGTTCTCATTTGTTACCTTTCGCTACTTTTCGCCAATTATTATAACCCAACCTGTTCAATAAATCTTTTTGCCGGCCAGTCAGATCGGACACAACTTCGAGTTTTGTGATCGGTGACGCAGCAGAGACCTGCAGCCCCGCGCCCTTGAGCAGACCGCCCCAATCGATGGTCTCTGTTCCTGTAATATTCCGATCAATTATGCCGTTTAGCTCGCTGTGCGAACGAAGCAAACTGAGCACCGCCTCGTTTCCATCACGCCTTAGCGCCGGCGGGCGGTGCAGCTTGTAAAACTCGCTCATGAGATCAGTTACAGAGCGTTTACCTTTCGAATTTTCGAGCAGTGCAAGATCGCATAGAAACGCGACAAGCATCCCGCGGGCATAGATCTGCGTATTTGAACCGTTCCAGCGATCTTGCGACGCCTTGATAAGTGACAGGTTTGACGCCGTAGCCTTATCGATCTCATATGCCCGCGAAAGCGTGTCGAGAAAATCGTCAAATCTGATGCGGTTTACACCGACGCCGAGCTTCAGCGATTGGTACAGAGCAAACCCCTCATAAAACCAATCGTAATTGCCGCTCAAATTAACGCCGTTCGGGATCCACAAGTGAAATATCTCATGCCGAAGCTGTTCATGCAGACGTTGGATCGACTGTGACTTGAATGGCGTATCTGATGACAAGATCGTTATGGTATTTCCGCGGGTATCAGCCTCCCAGTTATTGACCGATACATCTACCGGGAATTTGGCAATTGCTATTTGAACCCGCCCGAACGGTATGCCTCCGAAAACCTTTTTATATTCATCGATGATCTCGCTTGAGAGCCGAGAGGCGTCATCGTCGCTAAATTGCCAACCGCCGCTTATCAAAGTCGTAAAGTGCAGACCAGCGGTCTCACCATCCTTCTCACGCCAGTTTCGCCCCACAAATATCACCGCCGAATCAACGTCCGGGGTTTTAATTACACCGTTAGCCGATCCATCCAATGACGAAAAGGCCTTCCAATCAATTGGCAGCGTGAACCGGATCGTCCCCTGATTTGAATCGCCCGATAATTGCGGAAGGATATCGCGGCCCATCAATATTCCAAGATCCTCGTTCATCCATGAGGTGTGGGCGGCGGCCGAAGCATTTCCAAATGGTTTTAGTGAAACGGCATATGCCCAGAGCGAAAAATCGTCGTCCGCCACATATTCGCCCGACATAAATCGTTTGTTCGCGACGGGCTTACCGTTCGGATCAAATAAGCTAAGATCCGAGATCCGCTCGCCGAGTCCGGTAATGCCGGCGTATTGGTTCAGGAAGGAGAGGTTCCTCGGGTTAGGCCGTGTGCCATTGGCAAAAGACCCCGAGACCTCGGCCTTCCCGGAAGCTTTGAGAGCGATCTTTATACGGGCACCGGCGTCCTGGCCCGACGAATTGTTAACAAATTGTAAAATCTGAATGATCGCTGCAAAAACCAACAGAATTGGAGGCAAAAGTTTTGACATCTATTAACAAACCGAACTAAAATGGCTTTTTACGATCGCGGGAGCGACCACGGTCCGGTCTTTAGGATAAGAGATTTTATGAGTCTTATCAAAATCATTATTTACGCAGCAATATTTGTGCTAAGCCTGTTGTTTCTTGGACGATTCTTTTTCTAGGTTGTGGTTGAGCACGTACTTTACTTGTCTATATTCATAACGGAAACGGCATACTCTCAAAATATTTTTTAACGTATCGTGACGGATCAGCGGCCAAACGGGCCGCTTTTTTTGTTGCAACTGCATTGGGTTAAGGTTGGCTATATTTATATGACTGAGTTACGAGAAATAAAACGCGCGCTGTTGAGCGTTTCAGATAAATCCGGTTTGAAGGAGTTTGCAGAGACGCTCGCTGGATTTGGTGTCGAGATCATCTCGACCGGCGGTACGGCAAAGACGCTCAGAGAACACGGCCTGAAAGTCACAGATGTGTCTGAAGTCACGTCGTTCCCTGAGATGATGGACGGCCGGGTCAAAACGCTTCACCCAAAGATCCACGGCGCATTTCTTGCCCTTCGCGACAACGACGAACATTTGTCGGCAATGGCCGAACACGGCATTGAGGCCATCGATCTTGTCGTCGTAAATCTATATCCGTTCGAAGAGACCATCGCCAAGGACGGCGTCAGCCTCGACGAAGCAGTTGAGAATATCGATATTGGCGGCCCCTCGATGATCCGCTCAGCGTCAAAAAACTGGCGTGATGTTGCCGTCATTACCGATCCCCGGCTTTATCTCGAGATCACGGATGAGATGAACGAAAACGCCGGCTCACTATCGCTTGAGACCCGGGCGAGGCTCGCAGCCCTCGCTTACACCCGCACAGCGAGTTACGACCTTGCGATCTCATCATATCTTGCAAAACAGCTCTCGAATGACGATCTCGAACGCCTCGAACCACTCAATCCGCTAAGTGATCTGGTTTTTATTGAATTCGACGACATCGCAGCAACAGATGAGCCTACCGATAGCTCCGGGGCCTGCCGAAACAGGTATGCCGGAATTTCAGATGATCGAGCTCGCCAAGGTATCGGACCTTAGATACGGCGAGAATCCGCACCAGCGTGCGGCACTATACGAAACCTCCGGCGAGAGCGGCGGCATCGCGGGTGCCGAACAGCTTCACGGTAAGGAAATGTCCTTTAATAATTACGTCGACGCCGAGGCCGCGTGGGAGTTGATCCAGGACATTGACGATCGTGCGGTCGCAATAATCAAACACACAAATCCGTCAGGTGTCGGAACAGGAACGGATAATGAGCAGGCATACAGGCGGGCGCTTTCGACCGATCCGGTATCGGCGTTTGGCGGCATCGTGGCCTTTAACCGTGCAGTAGCGGCGACCGAGGCGGCGTCTGTCAACGAGGTGTTTACAGAGGTCGTTATCGCACCCGACTTTGACGATGAGGCTCTGAATATTTTCCGCACAAAGAAAAACCTTCGCGTTCTGCGTTTGGCAGGCAGGCCAGCCGGCGATCGACAAAGTGGTCTCGAGTTCAAACAGATATCAGGCGGCTTCCTCGTGCAGGATCAGGATTCACATCGCCTCAATACTGACGAGCTGAATTTTGTCACGAAGCGAAAACCTACCGATGCTGAACTGCGTGCGATGCAGCTTGCGTGGACCGTCTGCAAGCACGTAAAATCAAACGCCATTATCTTCGCGAATGAACAGCAAACCCTCGGTGTCGGTGCCGGACAGATGAATCGGGTCGATTCGGTACGAATTGCCGCGATGCGAGCAGAGAGATTTGACCTCGCTTTGCAAGGCGCCGCGTTGGCGTCCGATGCATTCTTTCCGTTTCGCGACAATGTTGACGAGGCCGCTAAGCTGGGCATCACAGCGATCATTCAGCCGGGCGGTTCCATCAAGGATGATGAGTCTATCGCGGCCGCTAACGAACATGGCATCGCAATGGCGTTCACAGGAATTCGCCATTTTAAGCATTGACGGTACAAAATAGTTCTTGACAATATGTAGTGGCAGTGTTAAAACTATACCCAATTAGGACGACTAAAGTAACGCTCGGAAGGTTTTTCGATTATGAACCTGACGGGTGTTTTTGTTTTTATTCAACTATCATTTCGCTAAGGAGAATTGTTATGAAAAGGATCCATTTATTTATCCTGGCGGCCGTCGCGTCCGCATTAATTATGTCATGCGGTGCATCCGCAAATAATACACAGGGCGGGAATGCCGCAAATACCGCATCGAAAACCACTGCATCCGGCCCCACATTGGACGCACTTGTCGCTCTCGAAAAACAAGCCTGGGAAGCATGGAAGAATAAGGACGCCAAATTCCTCGAAGGATATATGAGCGATAAATACATTGGCTTTGGCCCGACAGGGCGGACCGACAAAGCCACCGCTATCAGATCGATCGTTGATCCAAAATGCGAGGTCAAAAGTTTTGCCTTTTCTAACGAAGAAGTGACGCTTGCGGGAAGCGATGCCGCCATCCTTACATTTAAGGCGGCCCCTGACTACACTTGCGGTGATATAAAGGGGCCAAAAGAGGTATGGTCGGCCAGCATTTACATCCGTGAAGGCGGTAACTGGAAGAGTGTCTTTTACAACGAAGTTGTGCCAAATGATCCGCAGGCGGTCGTCGACGATTCCCCGGCCGCGATGACATCTGGCGGTGACAAAAAAACCGCCGCCGATCTAAAAATGTCGGACCCAACAACAGCTGCCCTGCTGGCGATCGAGACCAAGGCGTGGGAAGCCTGGAAAAAACGCAACCCCGAGTCACTCTCGGCCCTTTTGACCGGTGATTTCCTTGTCATCGACTCGGCCGGGCGGCATGACCGTGGATCGGCTGTAAAGATGTGGACCGAGCCGACTTGCGAAATTAAAAGCTTTTCGGTGAATGATCCGGTGGGCGTCGCGGTTACAAAGGACCTCTCCATTTTCACCGCTAAGGTCTCGGCCGACGGCAAATGCAGCGGTTTTGCAGTAAAGCCCGTTTGGCAATCGAGCGTGTTTGTAAAAGACGGCGACAGCTGGAAGTATGTGATGATCTTTCAGAATCCGGGCTAATGCTGCCGCAGCCGTGATGAAATTGCAAGGATCTAAAATTATGAAAAATATCTATCTGTTAATATTAACCGCCGCGGCCGCGATCATTTTTACCGCCTGCGGAGGCACCGCCGAAAACAAACCGGCAAATACCGCTACAAACACCAGCCAAACCGACGGCGGCCGCACCGACGGCTGAGTCCTTTCTGGCACTGGACAAACAGGCGAACGAAGCATTTATCAAAGGCGATAGTAAGTTTTTTGAGAGCTTTTTCTCTGACAAGTTCGTAAGGCACGACCACGGAAAGCCAACCACAAAGGCCGTACGAGATCAAAGAAGTATCAGTGACCAAATGCGATGTCAAGGATTGGTCGCTCGACGATGCCGCATATGTCCAAGATCGACGATGACACATATGTGTTGAGCTACAAGGGCACGTGGGACGGGAGCTGCAAAGCCCTCGATGGACCGCCAGGAAAGATGCCTTCGCCCATACGGGCCGCAACCGTGTTCACACGCAGCGGTGATAAATGGCAGGCCGCTTTTCATGGTGAGAACCTGATCGTTGACCCTGTAAAGCAACTGGCACAAAACGCAAAGGACGATCTGATCAGGGCCGTGCCGGACGATGTCCGCGTGCTGATCCTGGCAGATTACCGCCGCTATCGCACTTACAAAGCCCATCCGTAGTGTGAACCCCGACGAATTGCTCACGGCCGAGACCGCCGTTTGGGAAGCGTGGAAAGATAAGGACGCCAAAAAGATCGAGGAGATGACTGCCAAGGACATCTCGTTCATCAACATCTTCGGCACATACCTCGCTAACAAGGCGGATGCGATAAAAGACTGGACCTCACCCGCTTGCCAGGTCAAGAGCGTCAGCGTAACCGATAGCACAGTCACGACGCTGTCGCCGACCGTGGGCATCATTACATTTACGGGCACGGCCGACGGTACCTGCGGCGGCCAGAAGATCGACTCTGCTATTTGGGGCACATCGGTCTATGTTAAGGATGGCGACACGTGGAAGTGGGCATTTGGTATGAATTCGCCCGCAAAATGATCGGCGTCAATGCCGTTCACCGGGTAAACAATACACGCCGCGAACTTCTGAAGGAGTCGGCGGCCTTATTTTTTGGCTACTTACGGGGCCGACGCCAATCTTGACAATATATGGTAGTGGTGTTAAAACTATACGCAATCTGGATGACCTAAGGAGCGCTCGAAAGGTTTTTGTCTTCGAAAACCCTCGGGCAATTTTTATTAGAATCTTAAAAGATACGTAAGGAGAATCAGTTATGAAAAAGATCAATCTATTAATATTAACCGTTGCTGCAGCGGTGTTATTTGCTGCATGCGGCGGCACCGCCGATAATAAGGGGACAAACACGGTCACCGAAAAGCCAAAAGCTGCCCCACCCACAAAAGAAGCCCTGGTTGCCTTGGAAACAAAAGCATATGAAGCGTGGAAAAACCACGACACAAAATTCTTTGAAACATTCCTCAATGACAAATTCGTTTCATTAGGCTCAAATGGCCGGATGGATCGCGCTGCCGAGCTCAAAAGCATCGCTGATCATAAATGCGAGATCAAGACCATCGCTCTCGAAGATACCAATATGCGTATCATCAGTCCGGATGTCGCTGTCCTGACATCACACACCAAAATAGACGGAACATGCGACGGCAAAAAGATCAACGATGCGCGTGCCGCAACCGTATTCTCACGCAAGGGTGATGCGTGGACCGTGTCCTATCATTCTGGGACCGATATCGTTGAGCCAAAAGCTCCGGCAGGATCTGAAGATAAAAAAGCCGATGCCAAAAAGGACGACGCCAAAAAAGAAGACAGCATGAAGAAAGCTGACGACTCAAAACTCGCCGTCGCCGAACCTATTCAGGAAGAAAAGGGCGAAGACAAAAAGGCGGACGCTAAGAAAGACGTTGCGAAAAAGGACGACGCCAAAAAGGAAGATGCTAAAAGCGACGACAAGATGGCTGCCTCAAAGGACGGCGATAAAAAAGATGCCGATGCCAAACCGGCCGCCGATCCGCTGACCGAAGCATTGCTGACCATCGAGAAAGAAGGCTGGAACGCCTGGATGACAAATGACATGAAAAAGATGGAAGAGATCACGACCAAAGACCTTACCATTGTAAATGGAATGGGAGGGACGACGACGGATCAGGCATCGACCATCAAAGGCTGGACCGAAGGTAAATGTGAGGTCAAGAGCTTTGATCTTGCCGACGCCGAGAGCATTTCGCTGACGATCGACACGGCGCTGCTCACCTACAAAGGTTCGCCAGTCGGCACCTGCGGTGGTCAAAAATTGACACCGGTGTGGGGCGTGACCGTGTTCGTCAAAGACGGCGCCGCATGGAAAGCCTCATTTATCGCCGAAAGGCCGGCGTAACGGACGCTATAGCCCTGTGGGGCCATACATAGACATAAGCCGCGTGCATTGAAATGCCGCGGCTTTTTTTGTCTGTCGGTGCCGTGCGTGTATAGTATTGATAAATTCTGCAGCAAAATGGCGAACAATATCCGGATCGTCGCCCGACGATCGATATAGGAGACAAATTATGAAATTGATCACAATGGCCGCATCTGCGTTGGCCGCTACTGTAATTCTCAGTGCCTGCGGCGGTGCCGCGGACAACAAGCCAACCGCCAACACCGTCGCCGCCAACACGGCAAATACGGCGGCCACCGCCGCAAAGGCCGACATCCCCGCTCCGACAAGGGACGCCATCATCGCCCTCGAAAAACAAGCCTGGGAAGCCTGGAAGACAAAGGACGCAAAATTCTGGGACGGTTATCTGCATGACAAATTCCTCGGCATCGGTGCCGACGGGGTCGCCCTCGACAAAGCTGCCACCATCAAGGCAAACACCGACCCCAAAACCATCGTCAAAAACTATGCGCTCGCTTATGAGGAGGTAGTGCCGCTCGGTGCCGACGCGGCCCTGCTGACATACCGTGCCCAGCAGGATTACACAACCAACGGCAAGCCGGGCCCAAAAGAGGTCTGGTCGGCGTGCGTCTATGTCCGCGACGGCGACAAATGGAAAGAGGCGATGTACAAAGAGCTGCCGATCGAGGAGCATAAGCCGTCGGCAAAGCCGGTAAAGCCCGATGCGGATAAAAAGCCTGACGCCGTCGCCGACGAGCTGCTCACCGTCGAACGCAAGGCGTGGGACATATGGAAAAGCCGCGAGCAAAAGGGTATGGAGGCCCTCTATACTCCCGGCCTCGTCACCATCGACGAAGGCGGCCGCCACAACTATGAGGAGACAATGAAGAGCTGGTTCGGCACCAAATGCGAGATCGCGGGCTATACGCTCGCCGACGCCTCAGCCGTCTCAATGACAAAGGATATGAGCATACTGATGTACAAGGCATCCGCCGACGGCACCTGCGGCGGCCAACCCATCGGCACCGTCAACGCCGTCACCGTCTATGTAAAGGACGGCAACACCTGGAAAGGCGCTTTCTATTTCAGCTCACCGGCATAAAGAGCCGCATCCTCAATTTACACCAGCCGCGGCTTCCCCGATCGGGGGCCGCGGTTTTTTGCGTTCAAGTTAAGATCTTTCCATAGACCATTCATCTTGATGCAGCGTTTTGGGCAGTATTAAGACGCCAAAAGTTTTTTTGTAAGAGCTGCAAAAAAACTTGAGCTCCTGAAACAGTGTTTTTGCCTCCATAATTTCATGGCGGCCGCCAAGATGAACTGACAAGACTCTTGCAGTTTTTTTCACTTTCACAAACATAGTTTTGGCCTAAAATAGTTTTTAAAACTTCTAAAAAAACTAAATAGAGCCGCGACAAACGTCAATGGACTTTAAAAAGTGCCGATAACCATTAGCTAACGGCTGATTTGCCGCAGGTAAAAGGCTTTTTAGTCCACGGTCGGTTGTCTTGATCTAACTCAGGGCTGGTATCGTGAGATCTCGAGGTCGTTGCCGTCGGTCGAAACTGAGATCGTTCCGTTTTCGCCGGTTGTCATCACTTTGGCCCCGCTGTTGATCCAGCGGTCGACGACCTCGGGATGCGGATGGCCGAACGGAGATCGGCGGCCGACGGAAATGACGGCATATTTTGCGCCGACGGCGTTGATAAATTCCGGAGTAGAGGATGTCCGGCTGCCGTGGTGGGCAACTTTGATCAAGTCCGCGGCGAGAGTTCCACCGCCGGATAAGAGATCCGTTTCAGCATGTTTTTCTATGTCCCCCGTCATCAGAAAGGCCCGGTTACCTATAACGATCCGCAGTACTGCCGAATGATCATTATCAGAAACTGCATTCGGGTCTTCGTCGGCTATGGGATAAAGGACCTCAATAACGGTGTTGCCAAATACCAGTCGGTCCCCCCGGGCGATGCTCTCTGTAGGGATGGCACGGCGGTTGAGTGTGTCTGCCAATTCGGCAAATTCAGGATCATCCATTGGCATACGAGCAAACACGGCGGAGCCGATGCTGAAATTCTTGGCAACATCCGTTAGCCCCTGCATATGATCGGCATCAGCGTGTGTCGCCAGGATATGGTCGATAGCCGAGTATCCGCGATCCCACAGAAACTCAGAGACCACTGCCTCGCCGATCCCTCGCATGTCAGGCTCAAACGGCTCGCCATCGTCACTGTACATCGCCTGTCTGAATCTACCGCCGCCATCAACCATCATCGTCCGGCCGTCCGGAAAAGTTATCAATGCCGCATCGCCCTGTCCGACATCGAGAAAATCAATATGAAGCCGCCCATCCGGCCGCGGCGCGCTGAACGGGTGAAACACGATGATGCCGATGAGGATCGCCAAGGCCGCAGCAGCAGTTCTGAGGTATAACAGCCGCGGCATTTGTTGCATGAGCTTTACGGAAAATGGATCCCAACGGGCCAGCACTACCGTGAAAAACAGCACCGGGATAAAATACACGGCATACCATACGCGTCCGACCCCAGAATAAGCTGGCAGCCTAAAACTGGCCCACCCATTGTCCACAAACAGTTTTGGCACGGACAAGAGCAGCCAATTTACCATCTCAACGACTGTGAACAGCGGGCTGGCGAGCAACGTGCTGAAATGGTTTATCCACACGGCGATCACGGCGGTAAGACTTTCGATCGCCAAAAATATCCCGACCCAGATATTTAGCAGCACCGAAACCATTGAAACGCGGTGAAAATACCAGACCATCAGCGGCAGCATCCAGATCTGAACGGTCAGGGACACGAGGATGGCTTCGAATATATATCTCAAAGCCTTTTGAAACGTGTCCGTAATTCGTTCGGCAAGATATGGTTCTTTTACCAGTTTCGCAGTCCATATCTGCTGCTTTGATTCAATACTCCATGCCTCTTCGCTCCAATACAGCGTTTCACAAAACCGCTTGAGCATATTGGGTACGTTTGGCGGGAAGGGGGTATTCGGCGAAGGTGCCCAGCTGCCGATCTTTCGGAACATTTCGATCAGCGGATATGCCATAGCAACGATCGCAGCCACGCTCACGAAGGTAAGTTGAAATGAGGCATCAAACAGATCTGACGGACGCCAAACCAGCAGGATAAAGGTGCAAAGGCCGAGCGAATTTAGCAGCCTTGCTTCGCGGTATATTACATATGAAAACAGCAGAACTGTAAACATGATAGCCGCACGAATAACGGGCAAATGTGCTCCGACCGCCAGCGCAAATGACCACATCACGGCCATCGCGACAATGAACTGGATCCAGCGGTTTCGGGTGAACAACCTCACCAGAATTAGCAACAGACCGCCCATAAACGTGATATGCAATCCTGAGATCACAAGCATATGAAACGTGCCACCCTCGCGAAATACATCGGCGGTCGGCTTATCCAAAAAATGCTTATCACCAAGTACCGCGGCGGTCACTATGCCCGCTGCCGAGTTGCTCAGGCTGCCTTTCAATTCACGGATCAACGTCTCACGCCGCTCATAGACCCATGCAAGAGGAATAAATACACTCTCATCTGCCAGCTTTTCGACCATCAGGGGACTCTTGATCGAACCGGTCGCATCAACGCCGAGGCGATCGAGAAGCTCACGTTTTGGTATAACGCCCGGATTGAGGAATTCGTCCTCCCTACTCAACTTGCAGGCTATCCGCAGCCGTGAGCCGTATCTAAGATCCGGCATTTCTGTTGTGAGACCGCCTTCATCAGACGCGGCTGGCTTTTCCGGCAGGAACAGGCGGACATTTCCTGTTGCCCGAAATTCATTGCCGTGATATGTGATCTTATCGGCTTTTAGATTTAGAAATCGGCCTTCGACCGTGGGTTCGGGGCCATTGGCGAGAACGCCTTCTAATTCGACCGGTTCGCCGGAACGGATCGCACCCGAATCGTAAAGAACTTTGACGCGATCGGCTGAGAGGTAGTCTTTTTCGAGACTGGATGAGACTGCTCCGGCACAAGAGAACGCGATCAGAACGCAGGCCGCAGCGTGTGGTTTGCCGCGAGCCAGAAAGGCTATGACAGCGGAAGCAAGCAAAACAGCCACGCATGGAAGCAAGCCGATACCTGTTACGCTCGCGGCGACAATGCCAACCGCAAACGCGGCGGCAAGCCACATCATTGGATAACGGCTGAAGTTTTTATGCGGTTCGGCTTCAGGCATTATCCGGCATCATTCGGTGCGTATTAATGGGCGTATATCCAAAAAGCGTTTTTCACTGATACCGTGGATCTGCATCAGCCCTTCGGGACGGCGAAACGGCCCATTATCAGTGCGAAATTTGATAATAGTCTCGGCCGTCTTTGGCCCAATGTGCGGCAGGCGTTCGAGTTCGTCGGCTGAGGCTGTGTTGATGTTAATGGCGTCAGCGGTTGGCGAGGCCGTATATGCAGAAGTATCGTAACCCTGCCGCGTGGTACACGCTGCAGAAAAGCATGCCGCAAACAACACGGCGATAATGTATGTTTTCGGTTTTGAAAACATATATCCTGACCGATTTTAGGCCATTGCCGACCGCTAAATAAAAACGGCTACGACTCTACCGCTCCCCTCCTTACGAAGGAGGGGTGGCTCCCGCTTCGGGTGACGGGGTGGTTCTCTCAATAACGATTGATGAGATATGCCAGTTTTCAATAGCCCGCTTCAACCACCCGCTACCGCAGGTGGTTCTGACACCGCACTCCGCACTCCGCACTCTCGCACTCATCTCACTGCTCATTCTCCATCTCGGAAATATCCTGCACATCCTCATAGGCTTTGCTGAGGATGGCACGGGCGCGGGTTGAGCCGTCCATCTCGCCGATATAGCCCTCGCGGACCATTGCGTCGAGAATGGCGGCGGCACGGCCATAGCCAATTCGCAGATGACGCTGGAGCAGTGAGGTCGAGGCACGCTTTGCCTGGACGACGCATTTGAGAGCGTCATTGAAACAGCGGATCGCGGCGGCCGGGCAGATCGCCGCTGTCGTCGAGTTCCTCTTCGGTTTTGGTGATGGTCGTGTCATATTCGGGCCGGCCCTGTGCTTTTACAAAATCGACGACCCGCTGTATCTCGGCCTCGTTCACAAACGCACCGTGGACGCGTGTCAGATTTGAGTTACCGGGCGGCAGAAACAGCATATCGCCCTGGCCGAGCAAACCCTCGGCACCATTGCCGTCGATGATGGTGCGGCTGTCCACCTTTGACGCGACCTTAAAGCTGATACGCGACGGAAAGTTTGCCTTGATGAGGCCTGTGATGACATCGACCGACGGCCGCTGTGTCGCGAGCACGAGATGTATGCCGACCGCACGTGCCATCTGTGCGAGCCGCGTGATCGATTCCTCGACATCCTTGCCCGAGACCATCATCAGATCGGCAAGCTCGTCGATGATGATGACGATATAGGGCAGTATGCGGTGCGGTTCGCCGCTGTCGTCCCAATGCTCGTCGTCGTTCATCTGGCGGGCCTTTGTGTTATAGCCGCCGATGTTGCGCACCCCGTAACCGGCGAGGTCCTTGTACCGGCGTTCCATCTCGACGACCGCCCATTTCAGCGATGTCGCCGCCCGCTTAGGGTCGGTTATGATCGGTGCCGCCAGATGCGGAATGTCGGCGTACAGGCCGAGCTCGAGACGTTTGGGGTCGACCATTATGAATTTGACTTCGTCGGGCCTGCGCCTTATAGAGGATCGACATTATGAGCGTGTTGACCCCGACAGATTTACCCGCACCGGTCGC
Source organism: Blastocatellia bacterium (assembly GCA_963834975.1). GTDB lineage: Bacteria > Acidobacteriota > Blastocatellia > Pyrinomonadales > Pyrinomonadaceae > OLB17. The sequence continues at coordinate 303,771 of CAWIDZ010000002.1, read as the reverse complement.
ACCGGCGATCAGCAGATGCGGCATCTTTGCAAGATCGGCGACATATTTGGCACCGTCGATGGTTTTGCCCAAACCGAGCGTCAGCAAGCGACTCAGACCCGGTGAATTTTGGCGACTCGATGACCTCGCGAAGGAAAATGACCTCGCGTTTAGGGTTTGGCACCTCGATGCCGACATACGCTTTGCCGGGAATGCGGTCGATGCGTATCGACTCAGCCTTTAGCGACAGGCACAGGTCGTCGACCAGGCTCGTCACACGCGAATATTTAACGCCCGCATCAGGCTTGAACTCAAACGTCGTCACAACCGGCCCCGGTGCAATATGCATCACCTTGCCCGGCACATTGAACTCAGCAGTCTTTTGCTGCAGCAGGGTCGCGACCTCACGCAGCTCAGACTCTTTATGTTTGAGAGCCGCCGGTATCTCGGTCAGCAGGTCAGAGCCGGGAAGTTTGTAATTGTCAAAATTCTGAACGGCCGTCGGCGGCCCGGCCTCGTCGTCTGCTTCGATCGACGGCGCTTCGTCCGGTTCATCGACCTCGTCAGGTTCGGCGTCGGGTTCGATCGCCGGTTTTTCAATTTTTGTTACGGGCACTTTCTGCGTTTCGTATGACGCGTTCACTCACGTCGATCGTCGGGATCGAATCGTCCGCGTCGATCAGCGTCGTCGCACGCCCAACAGCCGCGGCAGCCGCCAATGCCTCCATGTCGCCGACTGATATTGTCGGCGGCAATGAGTCATCTGAAGTTTCGCGTTTGCCCCGACGGCGTTCGGCACGGATCTGAGCGGCCGAGATCTCGGTCGAACGCGTCTTTTCGGCGCTTGGCACGCCATTCGTCGATGCGGATCTTGAGATTGCCGCCGGCAACATCAAAATGGCTCAAAAAGCCCGCGAGTGTGAAGTTTGTGATCAGCAGCAGCGAGCTGACAAAGATCGCCAGCAGCAAAATGCCGGCACCGATCGAGCCGATAAAATGTGCCGTTCCCTGTGCGGCGGCTTCGCCGATGATGCCGCCATATCCGCCAAGCAGACGCGATCAACCCCGAAAGCGATATTGCAAAAAAGATAAATCCCGCAACACGCGAGACGCCCTCGGGATCAGCGTGTCCGACTGAAACACCCGCCAGCCGATAAGCACGATCAGCAGCGGTATCAGGTATGCCGTCCAGCCAAACGAACTCAGAAACACTGCCGCAATATTCGCCCCGACAACGCCAACCCAATTCCTGGTCGTAGGTGAACCGCCGCCGGTCGATATCAGCGACCGGTCATCCGCACTGCTCGACACCAGACACAAAAAAACAAGCACCGCAACAGCAGCCAGGATCACCGCAACCACATCATTCCAATGCGAATGCTTTGTTTTCTTGACCCCACGCTTTTTGAGCAGCGTAGTACCGTCCGACAGACAAAAATTAATGTCGTCGTCGGTATAGGTCTTGTCACATGTCGGGCAAACTTTCATTTCTGTCGCGTTTCATTCATCATAACGGAGCCCTTACTTACGTGCGGGCAACGGACACGCTTTTCTTATACAGCAAAAACTCCTTTATAAAATCATCAATATCACCATCCAGCACGCTGTCGACGTCCGAGGTCTCAAACTTTGTCCGCGTATCCTTTACCAGCCGATAGGGGTGCAGCACGTAATTGCGGATCTGCGAGCCAAAGGCGATGTCCTGTTTGGTGGCTTCGAGTTCGGCGGCACCCTCGCGGCGTTTTTCGAGTTCGAGTTCGTAGAGCTTTGACCGCAGCACCTGCATCGCGACCGCACGGTTCTGGATCTGCGAACGCTGATTCTGACAAGTTACCACAATTCCGCTCGGCATATGAGTGATCCTGACGGCGCTGTCCGTAACATTTACATGCTGGCCGCCCGCACCCGACGACCGGTAGGTGTCGATACGCAGGTCCTTGTCCTCAATATTGACCTCGATATTTTCATCGATCTCGGGCGATACAAAGAGCGAGGCAAATGACGTCTCGCGGCTGCCGCCTGAGTTGAATGGTGACATTCTTACAAGCCGGTGCACGCCGGCCTCAGCCGATAGCAGGCCGTAGGCATAGTCGCCCTCGACGCGGAACGTCGCCGATTTGATGCCCGCCTCGCTGCCCGATTGCTCATCGAGTATCTCGACCTTGAATTTGCGTTTCTCAGCCCATCGCAGATACATCCTGAGCAGCATCTGGGCAAAATCCTGTGCGTCAGTGCCGCCGGCACCCGATTGTATCGAGCAGATAGCGTTGTTGAGATCGGTCTCACCCGAGAGCAGGCTCTCGATCTGTGCGGCGTCAACCTCTTTTTCAAGCTTTGCGATCAGCGTCTGCAGCTCGTTCGCAGAAGCCTCGTCCTCGACGGCAAACTCAAACAACACCTCGGCATCTGAGACACCCGTCTCAAATCCCTGCTGCTGCTTCAAAGCACGTTCGATCCGGCTCCGCTGCTGGACCACCTTCTGCGCATTTTCCTGATCGTCCCAGAAACCGGGCTCAGAGATCAATTTTTCTGACTTTTCAAGTTCGGCTTGTTTTGCAGGTGCGTCAAAGAAACCTCCCAAGTTGGGTAACTTTTTCTTTGATCTCTTCGAATTTTGTTTGTAGGTCTGTGAGTTCCATTAGTGGTTATTTATCAGGCTTTTCAGCCCATATCCCGATCTTCTTTAGCTTAGCAATCTCTGAGCTTCCCATACTTCTTTCTCGAAGGATTCGTATTCGGTCTTAGTAAGAGGCGTTTCATCGCCCGGATTGAGGACCATAGTACCGGCCGGGCATGCTCCGTTCTGAACTAGATAGAGGTTAAGGTTTTCCTTACCATCGACTACCCACACTGCCTTCATCTTCGAATCGGGCACGTTAGTTGACATCCCTTCGAGAGTGTAAACGAGTATAGACTCTGCTTTAGGATGTTTTTCTAGCCATTCCTTCACTAGATCTTCGAGGTTGACCGATCTTGGAGCCAGAATTCCACCTTGTGTCATGAGAGTATACACATTTTGGGGTTCTTCTTTTATGCCGCCAAAGTGGCCTGTCCAACGTATGTCATTCGCGACGAGACGTTCCGGAGTACCGACGGAGAACTTTATCGAATCAGACTGTGCTGAAACGGTTAAAGCTAAGCACGCGATAAACAATAAAGACAATGTAGTTCTCATGCACCTCTATTCCTATCCTTTCTTTTTCTCAACGACGCTCCGATCAGAATCAATGACGCTATTGTACAGAGCCAAGCAAACCAATCTCCATATTTTACATAAAAAGTTTGCGAGCCGTCGGACTTTGCGACTGTCCATACACGTGTGTCCTCGGTGTAGCCGGCGGTCGGGTCGAGCACTTCGCCGCGTTCGCTTATGTATGCCGTTATCCCGACATTGGTAACACGAAGCACGGGACGATTTGTCTCGACCGCACGGAAAACCGCGTTTGCGAGATGCTGCCTGAGCACGGGCGTCGGACCGAGATAGCCGTCGTTGGTCATTTCAATGATCACGTCCGCACCGTTACGAACATATTCACGGGAGAGCTGGCCAAAATGCGATTCAAAGCAGATCATCACCCCCGCTTTGGCATCGCCGACGGGCAGCAGATCGTATTCGCGGCCGTAGGCAAAATTGCCGACAAACCCGGGCACAATGCCCTCTAAAAACGATGGAACGGCCTCGCCAAATGGCAGCAGGAAAATCTTATCATACTCAGCCGCCTTCCTTCCGTCCGGCCCTATCATTACGGCGGAGTTAAAATACTTCGTCGTCCCCTTATCCGGTTCGGCCGAGTTGAACAACACACTGACGTTATTTCGCCGGGCAAAATCACCGATAAACTGCTGAAATTCGCGGTCGTCCTCGTACATGAAATTCATCGGCGATTCGGGGAGGATGACGGTCACGGGCAAATCGCTGTTCACCGTTCGTGTTTCTTTGATCTTTATTAGCTCGGTTTCGGCCGCATCGATCTGGCGCTTACGAAGATCTTCTAATTTTCGGCTGTCGAGGCCGCTCATTGGAACGTCAGGTTGAATTGCAATAACTTGAGAAACCACCGGGTTTGAGTGAAGGACCAGCAAATCAAACTTTAGGGGGTCGAAGATATCGAAGTCCGAGAATGTTAGAACGAAAAAAAACGTCAGAACAAGTAAGTAGTAGTGCGACATCCGATGTAGCCAAAGACAAACAATCGAACCAGCGCATAATGGAAGTACTCCGACTAGATAGACGCCGCCAAATTGACCAACGAATAAGGTAGACCTGGTAAATGCCTGCGAATACCCGATCGCGTTCCAATTATTCCCCGTCAGCCAATAACGCAGAAACTCGGTGAAGACCCACACAAACGGCGCGGCGAGAAATGCCCATGAACCAAATCTCCGCAGCAGGACGGACAGGATGCCCGCAAAGATAGCCGGAAATAATCCGGCGACGGCGGTCACGCAGAGCAAAAGCAAATAGGCCAACGGCCAGGGAAAGGCTGCGTAGTGGATCGGGGCATATGTCAGCCACCAGCAGGTACCGGTAAAGAACACGGTGCCAAAGATCCAACCGAGAATGAACGAACGCGGCGTCGATGCCTTTTCACGATCGACGGCAAACATCAGAGGCACGAGTGCAAACCATGCAAGGTACCAATATTCGAAATCAGGGAACGCCAGGATCAGCAGTCCCGCGGCGAGCAGCGAGAGCAGAACATTCTGCCATGCAGGAATAATACCTTTGACCGCGGCGAGGACCATTACGACATATTAACAGGAAAATGCCGCGCTGATCGCAAGTAGGGCGAATGTGTCTGCCATTTCAACCAAATTGAATGACCGATTCGGTCAAAACAACAATTAACGTCATCTTTCTTGTGACAAATTCTGTCATTAGACGACACCGGGCATACCGGTTAAGTCAGACTGCACGATTTGGGACCGGTCACAGATCGAAAACACTTCAGATTGAACGATAACCAGTCTTTATGGGCAAATGAGAATATATGGGCGTAAACGAAGGAAAGCCCGGCCTTTTCGGCCGGGCTTTTAATAGGAAGGACAACTGAAGGAACGCTCGGAAGGTGTAGAGCACAGTGGCAAACCGCGCTCGGTGAAGTGGTGGCGGCGGGGTCTTGATTAACTTCATCAAGCTAGCCACTGTTCTCTAATGCACGTAGCGTGCCACAAAATGAGCCGGCTGCTAAATTTCTTAAAATGTAATATTGAGGGAAACTGTAGAACGCCCATTTTATAGGGCTTCTGACCCTGCCGCAAAATGTGGAAATTCGGCGCGTTTACGACTAGGGAGAAAAAATCTGTATCCGGAAACTTACAAAACGCACTATTTGGAACAGCGTTCCGACAGTCTTTGCAGTGCCTGAGCATCCTGGTTATCGCTGTCTATCTCAAGTGCGGACGCGGCGTAGTTCTTTGCCTGCAGGCAGTCACCCTTTTCGACATAGATCTTGCCCAGGCTGACGTGAGCCTCGATAAGCCGGTTGTCCCAAAACACTGACGTCTTGAACGAACTAATTGCCTGATCGATGTCGCCCCGCCGCAGATGGATCTTGCCCAGCAGCAGATAGCTCTCAGCGCTCATCGGCTCGCTTGCCAACACCCGCCGCAGTGTTGCCATTGCCTCATCGTCGTTGCCGTTCTTTACAAGCTGGTTAGCTTTGGCCAACAAGCTCTCTGATTCGCTCATCTGTACCTGAGCGGCCGTCGCCGGCCGGCGACTCATTACCACGGCGATAAAATCTCTGCGAGTGGGTTGATCGACGCGCAGGGTGATGTCATTAATAGATCGCGATTTTTGCCATTCCTTTTCGAGATTGGCATATCGGTTATTCTCTGTCAGGTATCGCCGGGCCTGGTTATCAATGTCGCCAAAAGTCGGGTCCTTTAGCGATTCCAGACACTTTGCTAACAAATAGTATGCCTCTCCGTCACGGGGATTAGCCGCGATCTCAGTTCGAAACTCGTTTGCCGCCTCCGGATAGTTGCCGCTCAGGAAAAGTCCGGTTGCGTAATTGAACCTGACGTTCAGATCGTCATCCGCAGATTCCGCCGCTTTCTTTAGCAGATCGACACCCTCGGTCAGCAATGCCGCGGCCTTTGCCGGATTTTTCTTTTCGGCCCGCGACGCCTGGATGCCGATCGCACCGAGAGCGTTATATACTGCCGTCAATTTCAGGTCCTCAGCCAGGGGCCTCAGCGTTGCCAGAGCCGGTTCGTATTTGCCCTGCTGCCAAAGTATCAAGCCGGTATAAAACGAAGCCTGTGCAAAGCTCTGATCGGCACATTGCGGGTCTTGTTGTCGGCCCTCGCCTTTTCCTTACATTTCTGGTTTGCACTGATCACGCTCTCGAAAGCATCGATCGCCTCGGAATATTTTTTCTGACCCAGATACAGATGGCCGAGTTCAAGAGCGGCGTCAGTATAGGTACCGTCCGGCGAGGCGTCCGCGTAAAGGCGGATCGCATTCTTGAGATAGTTTTCGCGAGCTTCGGGTGCGGAGGTAAGCAGTCCCTTAATATATGCCTCAAAGGCACGCGCCGGAACCTTATTAGCTGCCTCGATCAGTTGATTCTGCGAATACGGCAGTGCTTTGTCGCGTTGATACAGTATCTGATAAGCGATCTGCCCTTCCATCGTCTGCAGATTGCCCAGAGCGTCGTTCAGATTGATGTCGCGGGTCACCTGCCTGCCGTCAATTACCTCGTTCATGAATCGGCCTTCATTAACCTTGATGATCTTGGCAGTCACGTTTAGCGTTGCGGCCGTTTCTGCCCCGGCCGGGACTATATTGTATTTTCCTGAGATAAGCAGCGTTGAGTTGCTCTCACGGGCAAGTTTTAATGATGTAGCGAGGCTGGGAAGTGTTGTAAGCGGTATGCGAAGCCGCGTCTGGATGATCTTTCGCTCTTCGTTCGAGATCACATTCAATGTCGGCACCTTGAGCAGATCTGACAGAGAATCAGCAAAACTCTCGCCCACCCAATTGAACTCTGCCTTGCCCGAGGTATTTTCAAACGGCAGCACCATCACCGTCTCGGTAACTTTCTGAGGTGTCTGGGCCCAGGATGCGGCAGCCAGAAAGAGCGAGATCAAACCAACACTAATTATTCCTTTCAACATTTTTCCCCTACAAAACAAAAAATTCGCTTGAGCATGCAAGCGAATCGGTTTAGCTAGTATGATGCAAAAATCTCGAGTTAAGATGGTAACCGGTACGGGATTTGAACCCGTGTTGCCGCCGTGAAAGGGCGGTGTCCTAACCCCTAGACGAACCGGTCAGAAACCAAACAAAACAAGAAGTTGACCGGGCGGATCAGCCGCCCTAAGTCACGCGTTTTACATGCAAAGATCACGCTGCCCTCAGACAAACGAACAGTTAGAGTATCTTACCGACTTTTAGCTGTCAAACTTGAACGGTTCCGGTTATTACTCCGGATTCAAAATAAATAAATGCTATTTCTACGCAAAACCCGATCTAAACTCGCCACGTCCCCGGGCAGTTTCAAGCCCGCTTACAGACACGCCTAAACTCACACGCTCATGTTAAAGTATAGGAAATGAAGAGAGTATTTCTGATCGACGCGATGTCGCATATATACCGCGCTTTCTTTGCCCCGATGGGCATGAAGCAGGAACCGATGCACAACAGCAAGGGCCAGGTCACTCAGGCGATATTTGTGTTCACAAATATGCTGCGTAAGCTGATCAAGGACGAAAAGCCCGAATATCTTGTTGCCATTTTTGACACCTCAGCACCGACGTTTCGCCACGATGCGTTCACAGACTATAAAGCAAACCGCGAAGCGATGCCCGACGACCTGTCGAGCCAGATCCCCTTTATTGTGCGTGTTTGTGAGGCGTTCAACATTCCGATCTTAAAAATGGACGGCTACGAAGCCGACGACATTATCGGAACACTCTCTCACGAATGTTCAAAGCAAAAAATGCAGGCGGTCATTGTGTCGAACGACAAGGACCTCTGCCAGCTTGTCAGCGACCCATACGTAATTGCCATGCGGCAGAATTCGCAAAACCTCAGGCGTAAGGTGCCAGTCCCGCCGATCGAGTGGTGCGATGAAAAATGGGTCGAGAAAAAGTTCGGCCTGCCCCCAAACAAGATCATCGACCTGCTCGGCCTGATGGGCGATGCCGTCGACAATATTCCCGGTGCTCCGGGAATCGGTGCAAAGGGAGCTTTGAAACTTGTCCTTGAGTGGGGTTCGGCGCTCGAGGCGATGGAAAATGCTGACAAGATAACTCATAAGACCTATCGCGAGAGCCTGCAAAACAATCAGGACATCATCAAGCAATCGCTCGAGCTGGCGACCGTCCATTGCGAAGTGCCGATCAGTCTCGACCTAGAGGCCCTAAAGGTCCACGAGCCTGACAGGCAAAAGGCGTATGAGCTTTTCCGCGAGCTTGAGTTTAAATCGCTAACCACTGAGTTTGGAGATGCCGCCCAAACGCCCTCGTTTAGCGGCCCCGAAACGTCCGGCGGTTTATTCGACACTCAGCCGAGCCCGTCTGCAGACGTTGTTGCTGCTGAGTATTCGATCATTAATGACCGTGACGGCCTAGACAAATTGGTCCGGCGGCTGTTTGAGGCCGACCGCTGGAGTTTTCATGTAAATGATGCAAATTCGAATGAAAAAGCAAGCTGCTTCAGCAAGGAACCACCGTTGGGGATCGCTGTCGGGCTCGGCAATGGCGAGTCCTTTTATATCGATCTTAAGAATTTCTCGGGCGGTATCGATGAAGCGTCAGGGCCGATCAAGGACATTCTCACCAACGGCTTTTTAGAAAAATCTGCCCATGATGAAAAGCGAAATCTGGGCCCGCTGCTCGGCATGGGAATAAGGCCTGAATCGGTCAAGGATGATGTGCTGATCGCGGCCTATCTGCTCGAATCGACGCGCTCGACCTATCCGATACCTTTTCTGGCGCAGATCTATGCAGACCTCGATGCGGCCCACACGGTGCCCGAGGGATTTGAGGAATCAGCATTCCGAACGGTCGAGAATGCAGACTTTATCGCCCGGCTTGCACCCATTTTGAGGAACAAGATCCGGGAGGCCGATCTCGAAAAGGTCTATGCCGAGATCGAGCTGCCGCTGATCCCGATCCTTGCGGATATCGAGCTTGTCGGGATGAAGGTCGATGGCGAAAGCCTGACTAAGTTCTCTGAATTTATTTCCAGCGAGCTTGAATCGTTAAGTGAGAAGATAACGACGATCGCCGGACACGAATTTAATATCGGATCGCCAAAACAGGTCGGTGAGGTCTTTGGCGAACTAAACATCGACACGGGCCGCAAAACTGCGACGGGCCAGATATCGACAAGCCACGACGTCCTGGTCGAACTGGCCGAGACCTATGAGATCGCCCAGCACATCATCGATTATCGTGAACTCGACAAGCTAAGGGCGACCTATGCCGACGCTCTGCCAAAAATGATCGCGGCCGACGGCCGCATCCATGGCTGCCTTAACCAGGCAATCGCCGCTACGGGGCGCCTAAGCTCAACCGAGCCAAATCTGCAAAATATCCCGGTACGGACCGAACTGGGTCAGCAGATCCGCAGGGCCTTTATTCCGGAAAAGGGCAATAAGCTGATCTCGGCCGATTACTCTCAGCTCGAGCTCCGCATCCTCGCTCATATTACGCAGGACCCGCGAATGCTTGAGGCGTTCAAGAACAACGAAGATATTCACGCTCAAACGGCCCGGCTTGTGTTTGGAGCAACCACGGAAAAGGAAATGAAAGAAAAGCGGCGGCTGGCAAAGATCGTCAATTTTGGCATCGCTTATGCGGTCGAGGCTTTTGGTTTGTCACAGCGTGTCGGGATCAGCCGGTCCGAAGCGAAACAGGTCATCGCCGACTACTTCGAAACCTACAAAGGCATTCGCGAATATATGGACCGCACGCCGGAAGAGGCTCGAAAACAGGGCTACATCGCTTCCCTGTTCGGTCGCCGCCGCCATTTTGCATCGATTAACGACCGCAACTTCGCAGTCCGCTCGCGTGCCGAACGCGAGGCGATCAACATGCCGATCCAGGGCACCGCAAGCGACATAGTCAAGATAGCCATGATCCGTGTTGCAAATGCACTAAAGAAAGAAAAGTTCGAGACCAAAATGATCATGCAGGTCCACGACGAACTGCTTTTTGAAGCCCCAACAGGTGAGGTTGAAAAAGTCAGCGAACTGATCAAACGAGAAATGGAAGCTGCGGCTACGCTCGATGTACCACTTGTTGTTGAAATAGGTGTTGGCGACAATTGGATGGACGCTAAATAGAGGATTTTTGCCACGAATGACACAAATTCCACCAACGGAAAAAACCCGGGTAAGAAGGATCCCAAAACGCGGCGCATATGACCGCGAGACGATCAATGCGATCCTGGACGAGGCATTCATTTGTCACGTTGGATTTGTTTTAGACGGCCAGCCGTACGTGATACCGACTGGGATATGCGCGCGTGGGTGAAGACTTGTATATCCATGGTTCGGCGGCGAGTCGGATGCTGAGAGCTCTTGCCGGCGGTGTAGACGTTTGCGTCACTGTAACGCTTATAGACGGTTTGGTGCTCGCCCGGTCGGCGTTTCACCATTCGATGAATTATCGTTCGGTCGTGATCCTCGGAAATGCAACGCTTGTCGACGAACCGGACGAAAAGAACGCGGCATTAGAGGCTCTGACCGAACACTTTGTTCCCGGCCGCTGGGCCGAGGTTCGCTGGCCTACCGATCTGGAATTGAAAGCCACAACTGTCCTTAAGCTGCCGATCACTGAGGCTTCGGCAAAAATACGCACCGGTGACCCCATCGATGATGACGAAGATTATTCTATGGACGTTTGGGCCGGCGTTATTCCGCTCAAGCTAACGCCCGGCAAGGCGGTCCCTGATGAAAGACTCGTTGACGGCATCGCTGAGCCGGACCATGTGAGGAACTATAAAACGATCTGAAAAACTTATGGCCGCTCTCATTGATGAATTCATTGGCATTTCCGAAAAATTGAACGAACGCGGAGTAGAGTATGCTGTCTGCGGCGGTTGGGCGATGACGATACACGGGTTTGTTAGAGCAACGCTGGATATTGACTTTCTCATTCCTACAGAAGGTCTGGAAGGTGCATTTGCTGCCGCGAGAGACCAGGGGTTTGACATCGAAGGTTTACCGTTGAATTTTGACGGAGGCAAGACTCAAATAAGACGAATATCAAAAGTCGATCAAAGATCGAAAGAGTTGATCACCTTGGATTTCATTCTGGTAACCGACGTTTTTGAAGATGTATGGCAAAGCCGACAAAGAGTAAGATGGAATAAGGGTGAATATCATGTCGTTTCGCCTTCAGGCATGAAAAAGATGAAAGAAATGGCCGGGCGGCCTAAAGATCTGATCGACCTTGAATATTTGCGAGGATTAGACGATGAAAACGACAATTGATATGTCTCCACAGGCTATAACCAACCGAATGATCGCTCTCGATGAGCTGTGGGAGTTAGCAGTCGCACTGAAAAGGCTCAAGGGTCGTCGAGGACGAACCAAAGGAAGAACCAATTTCCGGATCCGAACAGAAAGATTCGCAAAAAAAATAACAACACATCAAACCGTTGACACACCAATAACCCGAATGTCGGTCGCTACCGCTTCCGGTTCTGACTCATCCTGAATCGTCGTATAATCACTTTCATGAGTTTTTCAAAGACGGTTGGTGCCCTAGCGCTCGTTCTGGTTCTTTTTGGGAGCACTTACACTCAAAGCGATAAAGGAACCATACCTGCGGAATGGCAGACCACCGCCGAAAAGACCGACTACAATAGGACCTCGACCTATGATGAAGCCGTCGCGTACAGCAAAAAGCTGGCGGCAGCATCAGGCGGCCTGGTCGTGTACAGGACCTATGGTAAGAGCGGTGAGGGGCGTGATCTGCCGCTGCTGATCGCCGCATCGGGAAGCACGTTTACACCGAAATGGGCGCGGAAAGCAGGCAAGGCTGTGGTCCTGATCCAGGCCGGCATTCACGCGGGCGAGATCGACGGTAAGGATGCGGGATTGGCTTTGCTGCGAGATATTGCGATCACAAAAACGCGGATCGGCCTGCTCAAGAACGTCGTGATCGTCTTTGAGGTGATCTATAACGTAGATGGACATGAAAATTCGAACCCATTCATGCGGATCAATCAGAACGGCCCTGACGAGATGGGCTTTCGTGTCAACGCCAGCAATCTAAATCTCAACCGCGATTATATGAAAGCGGACGCACCGGAAACGCGTGCGTGGCTGGGACTTTGGAATACGTGGCAGCCGGACCTGTTCATCGACTGTCACGTGACGGACGGAGCGGATTTTCAATATAATGTGACGTACGAGTATGCCCATTTTCAGGAAGTTTCTCCTGCGATCAAAACGTGGATGGACGAGCATTTTGACGGCAATGTCGTTCCAAAGGTCGAAAAGGAAGGCAATCTGCTGACCCATTATATTGAGTTTGCCGGCCGCGAAGTGACCGGAGGCATCGCCACATTTATCGCGACCCCGCGATATGCGACCGGTTACGCCCCGATCCGCGACCGCGCCGGCTTGCTTATCGAGACTCATGCCTTAAAACCCTATCGGTCCCGCGTCCGCGGCACCTACGACATTTTGCGATACACGATCGAGGAGGTCGGCCGAGCGAAAGACAGCCTGTTTGTCGCAAACGTGACCGCCGACACGCAGACAGTCGAACGCGGCAAGAAATATGATGAGAACTTTCAGTATCCGCTGCGTCTTGGTGTTACGGACAATTCGACGCCATTTGCATTTAAGGGGATAGAGTACAAGATCGAGGACAGCCAGGTCTCGGGCGGCAAAAAGATCGTTTACGGGACCGACCCGCTCAATATTACGATTCCACGCTATGACGAGGGAAAGGTTGTCACATCGGTAACGCCGCCCCTCTATTACATAATCCCGCCGCAATTTAAGGACGTCATCGAGGTGCTGCAGCTGCATGGCATCAAGTTCACCCGCCTCACCAAAGCGACAGAGGTCGAGGTTGAAAGCTATCAGCTGACCCAACCAAAATGGGCCGCAACCTCATTTGAAAACCGGGTAACGCTAACCTGTAAACAGACATCCATCAAAGAAAAACGAACCTACGCCGCCGGCTCGGCTCTTATCCCGATGGCGCAGGAAACCGCAAATGTCGCCATCCATTTGCTGGAACCCAACGGCCCCGATTCATTTGTCTACTGGGGATTTTTTAACTCCATCTTTGAACAAAAAGAATACGCCGAAAGCTATGTCCTCGAAAAGCTGGCTCCCGAAATGCTCGCCAAAGACCCAAAACTGCAAGAAGAATTCGACCGCCGCCTGCTTGACCCTGCTTTCGCCCGCAGCCCGCAGGCGAGGCTAAGATTCTTTTACGAAAACTCGACGTATTATTTGAATCAGAAGGTGGGGGCGTATCCGGTGGGACGAATAAATACCCGTCTTAATTAACGACAAAGGTCATACTCCGGCAATGCGCACCTTTGTTTCTGTGACGGTGACAAATTGGCCCGGCAGTCTGTCGACATAATTCAATAGTAACTGTCGCAGCACTTTGATCTTGTTTGCAGAACCCTCGTCATCGAGGCGAAGAAAAATAATACCGCGGTGATCTAGACCTTCGCGAAAAACCAATTCCCCAAAATCCTTATCATTTGTAATAAGGATCCAATCGCCGGAAAGGGCTTTAGACAGAACCTCACTGTCTTGTAACCCACTTGCCTCATCGAAGATCGAAAAAACTTCATAACCTTCCTGACGCAACCACTTTGCTACGTGGGGCCCGGTACATTCATCCACCAAAAAACGCATTTATGCCGTCTCCACGGTCAGTGGCATAAATTCCGTCTTACTCAACGATTCTCCGGCAAATAATAGACAGGCCAGTATATCTTCTACTTTGAGAGTTTCATACTCATCAATGATCTCGTCTATGGTCGTTCCGTGGGCGAGTAGATTCAAAATAAATTCTACGGTCAGGCGAGTACCCCTTATGGTTGGCTTACCCACCATTACCTTAGGGTTAACCGTAATGCGTTGAAGCAGATCAGCGTCATTCATACGTCGATAATCGCATATTTCGATTCACTAAGAAAGATTTATTTGGGTCCGGTACCCGACGGTTTTAGCTTAAAAAGGATCCTCGTCTGCCGTCAGCAGATCATCCGCTTCGAGATCGTTAGCCCATTTGCCTTCAGCAAATTCGCGATTAAATCTTTCATATTCGAGCTTTTCTTCATCCCACTCTTCGCGGGTTTTATGAAATGAAAACTCGAAACGATCGTCCATATTGCACCCGTCGTAATGCCAAAAACCGGGAGTGTCAAAATCCTCGTACATCGCGACGCAAATGGGACAATCGTCGTCAATCAAACATTCCTGTGCCGACATGGTCAAGTTTAATCGTTTTCGTTCCGTCTCGATTACGTCCGCAGGAACGCGGCCTGATGATTCCGGATCCGGGGAATTAAGCCAAATGTCTTTGACGATCAGCAGACGCTCGACCTCGCTTTCCTGTTCGAAGGGTGACTCGCTTTTCAACCGCTCGTAACTGTCATACAACAGAACACGGATCAAGTCGTAATACATGACCGCCTCGTGAATACCGAACCCGGCATTAATATACGCAAAGGAATCAGACGGTATCGGCCGGGGACAGAGTTTGGTGAAGGAGTATTGCAACTCCCTAGACTGGAGATCAAAACTTATCGAGTCTTGCTTTTCAAGCAATACCTGACGTGGGGTCTTCCCGTTGAGATCTTCCCTTGGCGAAACGAGCCATTTGGCGTGAATATTTGAAAAGAGTTCCTCGTCTTCAAGATCTTCAGCGGCTAGCAGCTCCGAGACCATGAAAGTCACCATCGGCCTGCCAAATAAAACGGGACGGGCGTCGAAGGGGCGATCGGCGGCCCGCTCTTCTCGTCTTCGTACTGCTAAGCCCTCGTACTCTGGGATCGAATAAACTATCCGCCAATCATCAGGTAGGCGATATGGGACATAAATGTCGCCTTGATCGTCGGCAAAATCATTTTCGCTGAGCTCGTTAGGCACCCGAACATTTCCCTCGGCAGATGGCGACGAATATGTCGATTCAACACCGATCAAGCGTGCCGCCAGATCTATACAAAGAATGCCCGCGTCGTATGGTTCAAGGTTTGGAGATGCGACGAATCCGCGAAAGGGTGACCAATCGGACTCAGCTTTTACAAACCTCTGAAATGCGGTCTTAAATTCATCAATTGATTCCGGTTCGGCGGTCAACGCAGCAACAAGCGGATCGGTCATCGAACCATGAAGGTCGCCGCTGACGGATCCCTGAGCGTCGGCAATATTGACACGAACATAACTCATATGAGCATGTTAAATAATCACAACTCGTTAATTCTGAAGTACCTACGCTGGCCCCGGAAACAAAATGGTGGAGATGAGGAGGGTCGAACTCCTGACCTCTGCATTGCGAACGCAGCGCTCTGCCAAACTGAGCTACATCCCCACTATTCAAATAAAAAGGTAAAAGGAAAAGGGAAAAAGTGCAAGCCTACTGAACGCCGGCGGGTAAGAGTGAACCTTTGGGGTCTGACGCATAGGCATAGCCGTCCTCTATTTTGCCGATGATGCCGTGAAAAGTGATATCTTCGCCGCCCAACACCACAACTACGTCACCGGGGCTGTAAAGCTTTTCGTTCACGGGAAATTTTATGATCGTCGCGTTTCCGTTGTCGGACGCGACCGCTTCGTATTCAAAGGTGTCAGCGTTGAAGCTGATCGTCTGGCAAAATGCTACTTCCATTAATATTCTCCTAAATGAAAATTAGACCACAGCGGGTGGCGTAAAACAATCATCGGCTCAGGCCAGTACAAGATCGACAGTGATCGCGTCGTGGTCCGATAGCGGCACCCCTTCGGCATCAGTTAGTTCGCCGATAGTGTGCGGCCATGTACCGGGTGCCAGCTTAAAACCCTTTCCCGCAAACCAATCTAACCGCGCCGAGACCTTGCCGCCAACACGTCCAGCCGCCCAGAATATGAACGGAAAACACCACTCAGGTACCCAATCGCGCAGATTTGTATTCTTTTCGATGCTGCCGACGTCGTAGTGCAGCGTGCCGACGCCTATTTCATTAAAAGGCTTGAAATCAAATCCGCGGGTTTCGAGTTCGCCAAACAACCGCCGCTCAAAAAACCGTTCCGGATGCGGCAAATGATTGTGGGCAACATTCTTTGGCCCCATCATCACACGCCGCCAATAACCCATGTATCGCCCGGGTTGAGCTTTGTGAATTGAACCCGGTCGTGTTCCAGTCGCCGCCGATGATAGTCGGCAGCGGCGGCAGGGTGTCGAGATGATCGAGGATGATCTTGATCTGCTTATGCCGATGAGCCCTCGAACAGTGGGCATCGAGATGTACCGTCACAGCCCTAAACTCTGCAGCCGGATGGTCTATGTCGGCGATCAATGCTCTCAGCCAGCCGAGCCTTTTCTCTTTGCCCCACATCTTGTCCTTGCCGTTCGGCAACGGTACGGCATGGACATTTTTCATAGGATGAGGCGAAAACATTGCCAGGCCGTGGATCGAAACGGTATTTTCGCCTTCCATGTCTGATTCTACGCCGCTTCCTTTCTGCAGCGGTATGTACACAGGTGCGAAAGCATAATTTAATCCCAGTTCGACAGCCAATTCCCTGGCAACAAAACGGTTGCCGCTGCGGGCCATTCCGTGATCGAGCTCAGTGAGGAGCAACACGTCCTTATTCTTAAGGCCTTCATTTGTTTTGAGTGCGTCAAGGATGCCGTCATAGCGGATGCCGCGTTCAAGATTCCACGCAAGAGCCCGAATCGGCTGGGGAACCCCGGGTTGAGTTAAACCACCCGCTACCGCAGGCGGTTCTGACAGGCTTTCAACTACTACCGCGTTCATTATGGTGTCGATCTCGGGCTTGATCCGCTTGAACAGGTCGGAGGCCTCCATTTCCGCGGTCGACTCGAATTTCAACAATTCAGGGAAGTGCTTATTCAGATCGTGATCGAGTATCGAGGGCGGTCCGGTGTAGCTGTTTTCCGTAGAGATCATAAAGTTGGCTGTCGATCATCCGGCCTAAATAAGCCACTTTGATCAAAGGGTAAAGGATATCAGTTTTTATCTCACAATTAAGTGTAACCGCAGCTATCACTACCGTTATTGATAGGTTTGGTGAGACCCGATGTTGCGCTTTTCGAACAAGTTAATGAAATTCAGGCCTTATTAGACCTATTCATAGATAGATTTTCCGCCGGTTCGCCCCGATCGGCCTTGGCGGAGCCTACGCCATGACGATTCTGCTAAACACAGCCAAACAGAGCGACCTTATCTATGATGTGGGTCTGCACCACGGTCAGGACACTGATTTTTATCTTAAGAAAGGCTATCGTGTCGTTGGTTTTGAGGCGGCACCGCGCAATGTAGCTCACTGCCGAAAACGATTTGAACGCGAGATCGCCGACGGACGCCTGACAATAGTCGAGGGTGCGATCACTGAAAATATTTCGCCGGGTGACCTGGACACCGACGTAACCTTTTACCGAAACCCGGACCATTCGCTCTGGGGGAGCACATCGGTCGACTGGGTAGAGAGAAATAAGGTTCTCGGCACACGAAGTGATATAATAAAGGTCCCGGCGGTCGACTTCATCGAGTGCCTCGAAAAGTACGGTATACCGCACTATATGAAAGCCGACATCGTCGGTTCTGAAACCATCTGTCTCAGGGCTCTCCTGAAATTCAAAAACAAACCTGACTATCTCTCGATCCGTTCCGAAAAGGTCATTTTTAGTAAGCTCGAACATGAATTCGATCTGCTCGAAGAGCTCGGCTACCACAGCTTTAAGGCGGTAAAACAGGATTTTGAACGCATCAGGCCGCAACTGCCATCGAACAACGGGGCAAAATATCACGAGTTTGAAGACGGCGCGTCAGGCCCTTTTGGCGAGGAATCGCCCGGCAATTGGATAGATCGCGAGGCGGTCTTAAAACGCTATCAGCGGGTGTTTGTCAGGTATTGGCTGTTTGGCGACTATTCGTATCTGATACAGACCGAAACTGGCCGCAAACTTATCCATGGAATGGAACGCGTCATAAAACGCTCGATCCCCGGCTGGTACGACACTCACGCAAAACATCAGTCGATCGATAACGACCAGTGAAAACAACGAACGGCAAAACTCAATCGTTAAAGGAGCAAAGTACCTGGCTGCTGGCGGCTAAGATCATTGGCTTTGGCTTTAGCTTTGTCCTGCCGCTGCTGATCGTCCGCGTCCTGACACAGGAAAATGTCGGTCATTACCGCGAGGCGTTCCAGGTTATAACCAACGCCGTCATTATCCTGCCGCTGGGCTTCTCGATGAGTGCCTATTACTTTCTCGCCCGTGAGACCGAACGCCGTGCGGCCTCAGTCCTGAACATCCTTTTATTCAATTTTGTAGTGGGTGGGCTGGCATGTCTGGCGTTGTACTTGTTTCCTCAGAGCATTGGCAGCATCTTCCAGAGCGACGAGCTGACGCGGCTTGCACCCAAGGTCGGCGTGGTCATCTGGATATGGATATTCGCCACCTTTCTTGAAACAGTTGCCATCGCCAACCAGGAGGCAAGGGTAGCAACCGTTTTTATCGTCACCTCGCAGCTGTCCAAAACGATATTGATGGGCGGTGCGGTTCTGATCTTTGCCACGGTCGAATCATTTATATACGCGGCGATGATACAGGGCGTGATCCAGGTATTTATTCTGCTCAATTATCTGCGCTCACGTTTTCCGGGTTTTTGGCGCGAGTTTGAGTGGGCGTTCTTCCGCGAACAGATGATGTATGCGATACCCTTTGGCTTGACCGGCATTCTCTGGATGGCACAAAACGACATCCACAACTATTTTGTTGGGTACAAATTTTCGTCAACGGATTTTGCGATCTACGCCTATGGTTGTTTTGAGGTGCCGCTCATCGCAATGTTGTCAGAGTCTGTGACGTCCGTCCTGATCCCCCGGATGAATGCTCTGCAGCTTGTCGGCGATCGTGACGAGATGATCCGTCTGACGGCACGGGCCACGCAAAAACTGGCGTTCTTTTATTTCCCGATCTACGTGTTTTTGATGATCACGGCACATACCTTTATCATCACGCTGTTTACGCAAAAATATGAGGCGAGTGCCTCCGTCTTCGTCATTAATCTGACCATGCTGCCATTCAGCGTTCTGATCCTCGACCCGATCGTACGGTCTTATAAGGAACTCGGCCGGCTGTTCTTGCTGACGCGGATATTTGTCCTAACGTCGCTCATCGGCGTGTTGTATTTTTGGCTAGACTATTTATCATTGACAGGTGTTATAGCAGTCGCCGTCGGAGCGATTTTGGCAGAAAAGATCATTGCCGAGTCAATGGTGATACAAAAACTAGGACTCGGACTGCGGCACCTACGCCTGCTCACAAATGTAGGCAAGACAGCGGTGATCAGCCTGTTCGCCGGCCTTGTGACCTATATCGTTTATTCAAATCTACATGTATATCTGCTCGGCGTCGGCCAAAGTTTTGCAGCAGATCTGTTTAGAACTGACAAGCTTAGCGTTTTAAATTTTGTCGGCGGCAGCCTGGTACTGTTTGTATCGGCGTGCGTTTTTGCACCGATATACCTGCTCGCGGCCAATTTCTGGGGTGTGATCGAGGACGACGAAAAACAGTCGGTCAAGAATGTCATAAAAAAGTTTTTCCCAAAACGCGGGGTCGAACCGCTAACTGATAGCCGATAGAACAATATGTGCGGTATTGCCGGATTTATTTCAAGAGAGAACGGTCGCGATGATGAAAGGTCGTCGCGGCTCGATGCAATGTGCCGTGTCATTACCCACCGCGGTCCCGACGAACAAGGTATGGCGATCGAGGGTCGTGCAGCCCTGGGCATGCGCCGGCTTTCGATCATCGATCTTGCTACCGGGCAGCAGCCGATCTACAACGCGGACCGCAGCAAACTGATCGTCTTTAACGGCGAGATCTATAACTATCGAGAGATCAAAAAAGACCTTGAGGCCAAGGGTCACAAATTCCGCACCAACTCTGACACCGAGACCATCCTGCTCGCCTATGAGCAATACGGCCCCGATTGCCTGAAGCTGCTTCGCGGTATGTTCGCGTTTGCGATATGGGACTCGAGCGATCAGAGCCTGTTCCTTGCCCGCGACCGTGTCGGTAAAAAGCCGCTCTTTTACACCGTCACGCCAGCCGGTGAATTTGTTTTCGGATCGGAAATGAAGGTCCTGCTGACACACGGCGGCGTAACACGCGATATCGACCACGGGGCACTGGACGCATATCTGACATTTGGCTACATCCCTGAGGAACTCTGCATTTTCAACGGCGTTCACAAACTTGAGCCGGGCCACTTTCTGACCTACAAAAATGGCGAGGTCCGAACTCAGCGGTATTGGGATTTTGATTTTGCAGGTGAGACCCTCACCGAAACAGAGGATGAGATAGCAGGGACGCTACTCGAGAAACTCAGAGATGCCGTTGGTGTCCGGCTTATTTCAGAGGTTCCGCTTGGTGCATTTCTCTCGGGCGGTGTCGACTCGAGCGCGGTTGTCGGCCTGATGTCACAGATAATGGACCAGCCGGTCAAGACCTTTTCGATCGGGTTTAATGAGGACAGCTTTGACGAGCTGAAATATGCCCGCGTCGCGGCAAACCATTTCAAGACCGACCATCACGAATTTATCCTCACGCCCGATTTTGTTGATGTCATCGACGACCTCGTTTGGCATTTTGACGAGCCTTTCGCCGACTCGAGCGCTCTGCCGACCTATATGGTCTCAAAACTCGCCCGCGAACACGTTACCGTTGTTCTGTCCGGCGACGGCGGCGATGAGCTTTTTGCAGGTTACACGCGATATGTGACAGATCGTGACCGCAGCGGCCTTGAACGGCTGCCCCGCTCTATCAGGCAAAAACTGATCCGTCCGCTCGCACGTGCCTTACCGCACGGTGCACGGGGAAAGAACTATCTTTTTAACATCTCGCTTGATGCCGCCAGCCGATATATCGACAGTATTTCGCATTTTAACGGGCCGCGAAAGCGTTCGCTTTACTCAAGCGAGATCAGGACAAAGATGAACGGCAGCTTTGAACGCGGCGAGAAGCTTTATCGCCAGATCGCCGGCAGCCTGGCGTCAAATGACGACGTCGAGGCTCTGTTGTATCTCGACAGCAAGACTTATCTGCCAAGCGACATTTTGACCAAGGTCGACCGTATGAGCATGGCATCCTCTCTTGAGGCACGCTCTCCCCTGCTCGATCACAAACTGATCGAATACGTCACCCGCATTCCCTCGTCGATGAAGCTAAAAGGCCACGAGACCAAATATATCTTTAAACGGGCGATCCGCGACCTGGTCCCAAATGAGATACTGCACCGCGAAAAGCAGGGTTTTGGCGTGCCGATCGGTGACTGGATAAACCTACAACTAAAGGACCGCATTACCAGCGACCTGTCAGATCGCCGCTCCCTCGAGCGCGGCTATTTTGACCCAAAATATGTCGCTGCTGCTGCTCGACGAGCACCGCCGCGGCCGCCGCGATCATTCTCACTCGCTATGGACACTATGGATGCTCGAGCTCTGGCATCGCCGCTACATTGACCGGACCGACTAAGATGAGCCCCGATCAACCAACATTTTTGACCAAATTGAGCTGGAACCTGCCGTGGCTGGTGCGCTACCCTGTGTCGCGAGCCAAATCGTTCCTCGAGCAGACCGCGTTTGAGAAAAAGCACATCATCATAACCGTCGCCAACCATTTTGAACCCGCCTGGAGCGAGGGCGGTTTTCTCGATCATAAAACCCAGATCAAGCGGCTCAAGGAATATCACAAGCTTGCCCGCTCCACCGGTGAGGCCGTAACCGACGCTGACGGCACAAAATTTCGCCATACAAATTTTTACCCCGCCGAGCAATATCACCCTGAGATACTGGACGTGATGGCAGAGATGCAGGCCGAGGGACTCGGCGAGGTCGAGGTGCATCTGCATCACGGCGTCGAACAGCCTGATACGGCCGACAACCTTCGCTCGGCATTGGTCGAGTTTCGTGACACGCTTGCCGAAAAACATAAATGCCTTTCACGTGAGCCCGGCTCCGAGACGCCGAAATACGCTTTTGTGCACGGCAATCTCGCCCTGGCAAACTCGTGCGGCGGCAGGTTCTGCGGCGTCGACAACGAGATGCAGATCCTCCGCGACACGGGCTGTTATGCAGACATGACGCTGCCGTCGGCACCGGACCAATCGCAGGTCTCGGTCATCAACAGCATCTACGAATGCGGGCTGCCTTTGCAGAACGCGGTGCCGCACAGACGCGGGAACTGTGTCTCGGTAAATGGAAAAGAGCCGCAATTACCACTAATATTCACTGGGCCGCTTGTGTTTAACTGGACACGGCGGATCAAGGGTTTGCCAGTACCGCGGATCGACGACGGAGCGCTTACGGCAAATCAACCGCTCGATGCGGCACGGTTCCAGCGATGGCGGTCGGCAAACATAACAGTTTCGGGCAAGAGCGACTGGGTGTTTGTAAAGCTTTATTGCCATGGTTTTTTTGACGCCGACCAGTCGGTCTGCATAGGGGACGACGCCAAGAGGTTTTTTGGCTCACTGTTAGACGAGTCGTCGAAAACCGGGGCATTCAAGCTGCATTTCGCCACGGCCCGCGAGGCGTTTAATATGGCGGCCGCCGCTATTGACGGCAAACGCTGGCGAGCCGGGTGAATATCGCAATTACCGCCTTCGGACGATAATGGAGAACGGTTTCAAGTAAACTATGTCAGTTGAGATGAGATCAAAACCGCTCGACAAAATAAAGCGGATACGCAGCCTCGATGAGATACTGACTCGCGGCGGCCAGGCGATCTCTGTCTATCGCGAACAGCGGCGCGGCCAGAGCATTCCGTCGGACGAAGAATTTACAGAGCTGATCGACGCATCTCAATTTGGCACGGCGCCCATTATCGCCGAGAGCCTGTGGCAGAAGTTTTTTAATAACGGCCACAAGCATTTTTTCGCTGCGTTTCAGGATCAGAACGCATCCGCCGCGGCCTTTCGTGATAATTTTGGCGACGAAGTATGCGACGATCTCATCAGCTCGGCCTCAAAAGATCCTCGGCGGCCGCATCGACCTGCTCGGCCTGAAAAACCTCTATGTCGGTACAGATATCGACTGGCACCGCGAACCCGTCTCTGCAAAGCAATCTCCGCTCAAACATTGGAAAGAGTTTGACGATCTCGACTCAGCCGAGACCGGCAATAAAAAGATCGTTTGGGAGCTGAACCGCCACCAGTTTTTCTTTACGCTCGGCGTTGCCTATTGGCTGACGGGTGATGAACGGTTCGCCGCGGCATTTGCCCGCCATCTCGAATCGTGGATGGAACAAAACCCGCCTGGCATGGGCGTCAACTGGTCGAGCAGCCTCGAGGCCTCGTTTCGCGTGATGTCCTGGATATGGGCGTTTCATTTCTTTGAGGACTCAGACCATCTAACGCCGGCGATCTTTAAGCGGGCGCTCAAATACCTGTACGTCCATGGCCGTCACATCGAGCTTTACCTTTCAAAATATTACAGCCCGAACACGCATCTGACGGGCGAGGGCCTCGGCCTCTATTACCTCGGTACGCAGTGTCCGTTTTTCGAACGGGCAAAGGATTGGCGAAAGCTGGGCGAGGACATTCTGTTGGCCGAGATCGAGAGGCAGGTGCTGCCCGACGGCGTCTATTTTGAACAGAGCACATGGTACCAGCGGTACACGGTCGATATTTACTCGCATTTTGTTTTGCTCAAGGCAATGTCTGACAGCCCGGTGCCGGACGGCCGTAGCGACAAGCTCGAAACAAGGCTGCAAAAGGCATTTGATTTCCTGATGCAGATCACGCAGCCCGACGGCAGGACGCCGATCATAGGCGATGACGACGGTGGACGTATGCTGCCGCTGACAAACGCTGAGCCTGATGACTTTCGCGGTTCGCTTGGCGTTGCCGCGGCGGTCTTTGGACAGCCGGGTTATCGGTTCGATAGCGGGCAGTTCGACCCAGGAGCTTTTCTGGCTGATGGGGCCCGATGCAATTGCCGGATATAGATCGGCACCGGCTGACGACCCCGGGGCCGAATCAAAAGATTTTCCCGACGGCGGCTATTTCGTAATGCGTGACGGCTGGACCGACACAGATAACTATCATGCTCGTCGATTGCGGCGGCGTAGGTGCCTTGTCAGGCGGGCATGGCCACGCGGACGCTCTGTCGATAGAGGCGGCGGTGCACGGCAGGGCGTTGTTTGTCGACTCGGGCACATATACCTATCACGAATCCCGCGACCTGCGCGACTATTTCCGCTCGACCGCGGCACATAACACATTGGTCGTTGACGACCTTTCGTCATCAGAGCCCGGCAATGCATTTAGCTGGCGATCGAGGGCCGAGGCTCGCCAGGACTTATGGATCGCCGACCCACGGTTTGATTTTTTCGAGGGTTCGCATAACGGTTACAAGCGGCTCGCATCGCCGGGCACGCACAAACGCAGCATAATGTTCCTGAAGGGCGATTACTGGATAATGCGTGACGTTTTTGAGACCGCCGGCGAACACGAATATTCGCTGAATTTTCACTACGACGTCGACCGCAGGCCTGTGATCGCGGACGGGGGCAGATATGTCGCCGACGACGGCCACCGGCTGTTCACGTTTGGTGACAACGGGTCGTGGGACCAAAAAGAAAGCTGGATCTCGAATAACCACGGCAACCGCACTAACGCCCCTTTTCTGCGATACTTATCACACGGCGAGGGGACGCAGGAGTTCTTTTCGTTCATTCTGCCAGTGGATAATGTGACGGCACCGCCCGATGTCTCTGAGGTGCCGTCCGCGTCGGGACGGGCGTTCCTGATCAAATATGCCGGGTACACAGATGTTTTTGTTTTCAATGACGAGAAAGGTACCCTGATCGAAACAGGGCTTTTTGATTCTGATTTTAGATTCGCCTGGGCACGCCTCGCGGAGGGCGAAACGGTCCCTGAGGAATTTGTACTGGTCGACGGCAGCAGGTTCAGGGTGACTGGTGAAAATATTTTTGACATTCCGAAAACAACGCATGCTTCGGCACGCCGGCTCGGCAGCGAACTCTATATCAGCAACGATCTCGGCCGCTCGACGCGGTCAATTTTGCTGCCCGAATAAACACCGGATCTGGTGAAAAAACGCATTCTACAATTTATCGGCAGCTTTCATCAGGGCGGCTCCGAACGTCAGGCGGTCAACCTGACCCGCCTGCTGAAAACGGACGGCCGGTATGAGGTGTTTGCCGCCACGCTCAATGGCGAAGGCGTGCTGCGGCCCGAGATCGACGCATTAGAGTCTGGGCGAGATACCTGAGTTCCCGCTCACCTCGTTTTACGACGCCAACTTTGTCACCCAGGTCCGCCGCTGTGCAAAATACCTGCGTGATAACCAGATAGACCTCATCCACACACACGATTTCTATACAAATGTATTTGGGATGGCAGCAGCCTCGCTTGCCGGTGTCGATGGCCGCATAGCGTCAAAACGCGAGACCGCAGGCATGCGTTCGCGCTCGCAGGAGTTTGTCGAAAAAGTCGCATTTGGCCGGGCAAAAGCGATCGTCGCAAACTCCGCCGCCGTCCGCGATCACCTAACCGGCCGCGGCATCGCTGCGGACAAGATCGAGATCATCTATAACGGTATTGATATTGAACGGTTTGATAGCAAATCAGAGGATGCCGCTGCGGTCCGGGAAAAGTTTGGATTACCGGCGGATAACAACATACGTCTGATCACACTGGTCGCCAATCTCAGGCACGATGTAAAAAATGTACCGATGCTGCTGCGTGCCGCCAGATCGAATCATTGATCAAGCAGCCGGATGTCCATTTTGTCATAGCCGGCGAGGGAGAGCTTGAGGCCGGCCTGCGGCAGCAGGCACGCGACCTGGGTATTGCTGACAAAGTCCACTTTATCGGCCGATGCACCGATGTGCCGGCATTGCTGTCCGCAAGCTACGCTTGCGTCCTCACATCGATGGCCGAGGGCTTTTCAAACTCTATCCTCGAATACATGGCCGCAGGAAAGCCGGTTGTCGCGACAAATGTCGGCGGTGCCGCTGAGGCAGTTATTGACGGCGAAACAGGCTGGCTGGTCGAGGCTGATGATGATGCAGCTATGGCAGAGCGTCTGCTTGAGCTACTGGCGGATAGCGACAAAGCGACACGTTTTGGGGAAAAAGGCAGGCAGATCATTGCGGAAAGATTCTCAGCCGAAACGCAACTCAATCGAACTGTCGACCTGTACGAACAGGGTCTTGAGCGGCAAATAATAAATGGCGATGCATATCCTACAACTCGGCCCGTATCCGCCGCCTGAGGGCGGCATCAGCCGAAATATGCTCGCCATCCGCGAAGAGCTGCTCGAGCGCGGCGATCAATGCTCGATCATCGCCACGTCCGAAAGCAGCCGCACCGCCGACGAGCCCGGCGTCTATCACCCGCGTTCGGCGTTCGGCCTGCTCAGGCTGCTTGCAACACTCAGATTCGACGTCCTGCATCTGCATATCGGCGGCGAGGTGACGGCACGAGTGCTCGCCCTCGCATTCGCCTGCACAATATTTGGCCGGGGCAAGAGCGTTCTGACGCTCCACTCGGGTGGATATCCGCAAACAGAGGCGGCTAAGAACGCCAAACCGTCATCCATCGCGGGGTTTGTTTTTCGCAGGTTCCGACGCCTGATCGCCGTTAATGAAAATATCGCCGACGTCTTTCGCCGGTTTGGCGTTCCGGATGAGAGTATCGACGTCATCCTGCCCTTCTCGCTAAAGCAGCCGTCGCCCGACGTCAACGTCCCCGACGATCTTGCCGCATTCTGCAGCAGCCACACGCCGCTGCTGCTCGCCGTCGGCGGGCTCGAAAAAGATTACGACCCGCTGCTGCAGATCGAGGCTCTTGGCGATGTGTTGCAGAAATTGCCCGGTGCGGGCCTGATGATAGTCGGCGGCGGGTCAATGCTCGCCGAGGCCGAGTCAGCCGTCGCCGCGACCGGTTATGCCGAACACATTATGCTCGCCGGCGATGTCGAGCACGCCGTCGTGCTCCACCTCATCCGCGACGCCGACATCCTGCTCCGCACGACCCTCTTCGACGGCGACGCCATCTCAGTCCGCGAAGCCCTCTACCTCGGCACCCCCGTCATCGCCACCAACAACGGCATGCGGCCTGAGGGGGTTCATTTGATCAAAAGTGGTGACAATTTTGCACTTTCACATAAGATCACTGCAATATCTGAGGAACGTAACGCGCCCAGACACAACGCTACAATTGACGCCTCAAATATCAACCAGGTCCTGGATATCTATGACAGCGTTATTGGCTACACTGGCTAGCTTACCAACCGTCATCCGGAAACTCCCGCCCGTTCGCAATGCTATACTCATCTTCCGTTAACCAGTCACAGACTTCCTCGTAGTTTGTTGCCTGAAAAACGATTTCGTTATTCTTTATCGGATCAACAATGCGGATACTGCCACTCTCTTTTCGATCGGAGATCACTACCAAAATATACACGGGCGGCACTTCGTCCCCTGTATGCCAAATTTCAAACCATTCGTCATCATATATTGCCATAACACTTAGGGCCCGCTCGTGCGTGCGTGGGTTCTTTGATCTAGAGAATACGCCACCCCTTCGCTATTGTGAGCGCCGAATCCAGATATTCTCTTAGATCAACGGAAGATACCAGGAAATCGCGGCGTCGACCGCCTCTCTTAAGGGTCTTAAAATCCCATACATGGACACCGATCAAACCATCCCCGTCCGGCTTGTCGATCCAGATCTGCCATCCGGTTCTGTGGCTGCTTCGCTGCTCGACCGATCGAACCTCTGTCTCTTGGTATTCTCGACCAACGGGCAACCGGTTTGCACGGGCCCACTCGTCAATAATGGAGTCAATTTGCTCGTAGCCCATAAATGCATTTCGCTTTTTCACAACACCGATCCGAACTGGCCTAAAATTCTGACCTATTCTCACGAATATAGCGTAAATTTAACAGATTGAGATCGTCTTCATATTTGTAAAATTCGTTGTCGAGCTTTTCCCAGGCATTTGCCGCGTCGTCGCCGATATCAATTAGAATCCCAACCCTTTCGGTCCGATCTCTTGGAACCTGGGCATTCGGAAACTCGTTGATCGCCTCCTGCAGTAGCTTTGCGGTCTTTGTCGCACCTATTATTTGCAGGGATATAACAGTTTCATGGGCAAATGCACCGGCGAGATTGGCGAGATACTGATAAAAACCTCCATTGTTAACTTCGATTTCCAGCGCCTGGTTAAAAAAGAAATTGCGTTGAGCTTCAGTTAAATTCTCCAAATTTTCGCCGTGAGAAGAATGTTCGCTAACGAATGTGTCAATAAATATGATGGTCTCATTTGTATTCTCAGAGTTAAGTAAATTATCCAGATCGGGAATTCGTCTCATATTTATTGCTTGATGGGCCGAACCCTTATCCAAGCAATGCCTCCGGTTCATAGTCTCTAAGATCTTCTGGCAGGCCTTCCATCATTCCAAAAGCTTCTGCCTGATTCAAAAGTTTCGAGATCACCTGATAATAAGCTGTCAGCATCCCAGCTTGGAACTCAGTTTCCGCATTAAGTTTTAGTTCCGAGGCATCGTCGATCAATTGATTCAAAACATCAGCCAAAAAATTATCATTCATGATATTTCCATGAGCATCCTTTTATTTAAATGAATCTGTGCAGTGGATAGTTATCTAGAAATTATGGAACAAGCGGGGTTTCTGTTTCCAAGATCGCCTCAACTGTCCCATCGCCAATTGAGGTCGGAGTTCCCTCGTCAAATGTAAACGTGGTGCCAACTGAGAAACTCTCACCGAGATATTGCTCAGCACCCTCAGGAAATCGAATTTCCACAGTTCCTGTTTCTCCCGGAGCGAATTCATTTCGGTCAATAAGGAAGATCTTGCCTCCTACCTTTGATTCCGAATCGAAATTAAACAATGGAAAATACCCGTCTCCAAACGGGGTTTTCCGGACATGATTAAGTCTTATTTTTGCTCTGATTCGTATCATCGATTGGGGAAATTTCTCACGTCGTAGGTGGAGCATATTTTACAGGAGAAACACTTGACGGTTCATCATACATTGGGAAAAATAGATGCTTATCACAATCCCATCCTGAAAAATGTTGAATGAATCCGCTCAGTGCGTATTTACCTACTTGATCGCCATGTTTATTAAATAAATTCATCCGGGATTTCCAATTGGCGGCCCCACAAGTCTCCATAAGGACGTAACTTGTGAATAATGTTGTAAAAAAGGCGATGATCTCGTCACATGACGCATCTACATCTTCGGCTGCCCATTCAAAAGCCTCATCCACTCCGCAAACATCAAGCCTAATGCCTTCCCCTTCAAACATGAGAGTTATGGGAACAGTCTTTTTCTTTTCCGCAGAACTATGAACTATCAATCGATAAAATCCCGGACGATTCGGCATCGGCCTCGAAATCCGGATTTTCTAATAGACCCGGAGCCTCAAGCGAGCAAGGACGCTATTGATAAGTTCGATCCGACGGTTTGTTCCCTCCGAGAATTCCATTGTCTTGAAAAGATCTTATATTCAGCTACTCAAACCCAGGATAGAATGGAAAATCATACTCTCCTGTACGTATCCGATTAACGATACTGGCGGGGTTGATCACCAACCCGATCTCTGCCTTTCGGTTTTCTCCTTCTAATTTGCCTACACTGGTAAAATCTTCGTCCCCAATATGCCAAACATACCAGTTTTTTGATACCCGAACGGGCTCCTCTCCCGCCGCACGACCATAATCGCTTGTATCCCGAAATAAAATATGATCAAGAGTGCCGACATCGGCGGATTTGCCAACCTTTTCCCAATAGCCCAGTTTGACGCCCCACTTTGTAACGCAATGGGAATAAAACTCAACTTCGCCGTTTACGATCTCCAATGGATCCGGATGCTCATCGGACGGATATGTTTTCTTGAATGCTCTGATCACGTCGCTGTTTAGTTGTGTTAGATCGAACGCGATAAGTTGAAAATATTTTCGAGATTTCTTGTCAACCTCGACTGAGAAAATGTCTCCGATCTTTGTTACCACTCTTTTTTTCATTCTCAGTATCTAAGAAAGAGTTGCGAATTCGCCGCGATCCGGGAATCAATTAATCTCTTCCAAAATAAATATCCCCGAACTCCTCTCGTTTGCGGGTGTAGTGCCGTCGATTTTGAAAAGACATTTTAGACAGCTTTTTCAATTTTGTTAATGGCTCAAGATCGCCGTCGAGGATATTTGTTGATTCGTAAAAGAAAAACTCCCTCAGTTCAGTGAGCTTTTCAATCCCCTTAATACTCTCAATTTCTCCGCAATTGATCAGCAACAGACGCTCAAGATTCTCCAACTCAAATATGTCAGAGACATTT
Source organism: Blastocatellia bacterium (assembly GCA_963834975.1). Classification (GTDB taxonomy): domain Bacteria; phylum Acidobacteriota; class Blastocatellia; order Pyrinomonadales; family Pyrinomonadaceae; genus OLB17. The sequence continues at coordinate 273,228 of CAWIDZ010000002.1, read as the reverse complement.
TGGATGCCCTTACAGAGTTCGATCTCGAGAACCTCAAGGGCCTTAAGATTTGAAATGCCTTGCAAGCGATGTCACCCGACTTAGGTTAGCTAGGCTAAGGTAGTTAAGCGATCTGAGGCTCCCAAAGTCCTGTTAAGTCTTCCATTCCGGAATTTAATATGGTTAGCTTTTCAAGCTTTTTTAGTTTGGCAAATTCTTTGCTGCTTGAACCTCGGTAATTATTCAGTCCAAGGCCATTTAGAGATTCACGATCGAAAAGTGATTCCGAGCCCTTTATCCACTCAAAGTAACAACTTTGAAGATGCGGAAAGTTGTTGAAATCAACCGGTATATCGCTATACGTTGAGAGCGTCAGCTGAGCTAAATTTTGAAGTGCATGGACCGGTTCTATTGCTTCCAGCGTCAGGTCTAATACGATAAGGGAACGCAGCTGAGGAAGATGATACAGAAACTCGATGTTTTTGCCACGCCAGCCCTTGCCCAGGTTTAGTTCGAGTTCCTTAATGTCGCTATCCAGCAAATATGGCAAAAAACTATCATTCCAAGGCGCAATAATTGTCGCCTTTGTTCCCCACGCTCCGTCTTCGAAACTAATTTCGTTCATCTTCACCCTGGAGGTAGTCCTGATACTTCCTCTCGGTCACAACTTTAAGAATTGCTAATACCTCTTAGTTCCGCGTTCAAATGTTCCAATAGTTCCTTCTCGATCTTCACAACGCCAAGTTCTTTTTTTGTGTTTAAAATGCTTACCATTATTCCATCTTTACACAGCTTTATTTTAGGAACGCGGTCATCAATTCTTCTAGCGGAATTTCCTTCGGTTGTTATAGTTACTCCATGCACCGTTTGAACAAATAGCGGCATATTCAGATGCCGACCAAATTGGCAGCATATTTTGACCATTATCGTCAGTCGATTAGTGCCCTTCCGTCATCATTGAATCGTCCATTTTCCTCCGTCGGCGAATTTAACAGCTACTACCGAAACCCTTATCGGGTAGTTACAAATGCCCAGCTGAGTAACCCATGCGAGGCTTTGGGGAAACAGTGTACTCTTCTCTGAGGAAACAGGCGGAATTTCGATTTTGTCCGGAAGTCTGACTATCTAACGACTTCGATAACGTCTCCAATAATTTGACGCAGCCTAATCGGAACTCAACTATCGAGCGTTCGATATATTCTCAAGAGTCTCCGTCGGTTTCATTGGGAATCCCTATCTTTTACCACTATTTGCAACGGCGAAGATGGAGAATTAAACCAATATTCGTTCAAATTTGGAGACTGCCCATAGATCGACAGGCCGCCATCTATCACAATGCACCACAATATCAAGCAATTGCTAATTTTCATGTCATTAGGCTCCTGAAATACTAATTCCTTGCCATCATATCGGTCTTGAAACAATTAGGCGAGTTTTTATGATAGTTTGACCATCGCATTGCTTTCAGACTTCGGTAGATCCGGATGGTATTTCAGCCTCGTTCACGAGGCTTTCCCGAAGGGCAAATAGACACGGCGTTTACGACGTGGACCGTTAGGAGATCGATCCATAGGGCGTTTTTAACGTCCTTACCCTCAGAGGCTTTAGCAAAGATACGACTTTCAGATCACCGATCACGATGATGAAAATGGGTGACGAGGAAACGGAGAACGCTAAAGCCATGCCGATAAGGACGTTGAAACGCCCTTTGTTAATTATTGAATTAATCCTCCCACGTCGTAAACAACGTGGCTATTTGCCGCTAGACGCGGTAAGACGGCTGAAGCCGCCTGCGGTGAGTCGATCCCAATAGTATCTCTCTGTCCGTCCTCGGTGGCGGAGCGAGCGTAGGGCAAGTTCGCAAGAGAGCCGTTGGGCAAAAACGGGTTAAGTTTTCTGCCTTATGAGGCGTAATTTCTGGTTTTGTTGCCTGAGTCCCTTAGTTTGTTGTCCCGGAGGGACAATATGTTAATAGCCCAGTGATTTATCGCTGGGTAAAGATCCATAGTAATAATTGAGTCCCGTAGGGACGGCTGAGTTTTCGTTGCCACATTAATTTGAGTCGTCCCTACGGGACTCTTCACAAATTAACCCGACCTTCCCACCGCTAAATCGGTGGGTTATTTTCGGGCGTTCCTCCGGGACGAAGTGCGCCGTAAGTGATGTATTTGTTATGGTTATGCGATTCCGGAGCCATTCGTATATCGCCGGAAAAATGTCTAAACTTCTGGTAGAGAGTTTATATTGGCAGAATTTCGAAAATACTGCGAGTATTTGTCAGATATTGACAGTATTCGACATATTTTGACAGTACACAGCAAATATTGTCAGTATTTAGAATATTCTGTCAGTATTTAGAATATATTGTCAATATTTTAAAAATACTGGCAGTATTTTTCATATTCTGGCATTTTGAACTTTGAAATGCTTTATTAGGAGATCAGAAGTCAGAATACAGAAGACAGAAACCGGAATTTGTAGAACTGCTGATTTCTGACTTCTGACTATTCTGACTACTGACTTCTGAATACTGTTCCCACTATTTTCCCGCCGACGCCACGGCGTAGATGTCTGTGATCTTGAGTTCGATGCCGGGGTCTTTGCCGTTCAGGGCTTTGCCGCGGAATTTGCTGTTTTCTCCGAGGCGATAGTCGCGGGCCTGGGGGTTGGCAAAACCTACGTCATTCATACCTGAGACCATTGTGTTGCCTGCCGGAAAGGCAAAATCGCCGGATGGGACGTTGTTGAGGTTCATTATGATGTTGTTCTCAAACATTGCCCGGGCGGCGGCCGACTGCATATCGAGCGGGCCGTGGATGCCATAGCTGCCGTGGCCGGTGATGTTGTCGCGAAAAACGAACGCCCGCGGCATCACGCCGTAAAACGTGACGATATTTCCGCTGTTAAAGACGGTGTTGTTCATGACGGACACGTTCTCGCCGTCAGCGATCTGGATGAAGTAGCCTGAACCTTCGAAACCATTCTTTCCGCCAAGGTTGATGAAAAAATTATTCTCTATCGTCAGCCGCTTTAGCGTTTGGCTCTCATAGGTGTCGTCTTTGCCGAGAATGTTGATGCCCTCGCCGGCTCCGTCTATGACGTTACCGGCGATCTGGACGTCCTCAATGGTTGAGAACGGTGCACCGCCATCCTGGTCGCGAACGGTGATGCGAAACGCCGAACCTTTCCAGTTGTTGGTCAGCAGATTGCCGATAAATTTGACGCGTTTTGCGTTCTTTAGCTCGAACATCGTCTTGAGTGTCGCTTTGCCGTTCCACTCGGCGGGTTTGTTGAGGTGATTGCCGATGACCTCGATGTCGATCGGTATCAGATCAGCCGACGCCGGGTCGGCACCGCCGAACATAATGTTCTCGGCACCGCCCTCGATGTAGTTGTTGTAGATATGAACACCGCGGGTGCCCGTCCATCCGCAGATGCCCTGTGCCTCTTCGCCCGGATAGCCAAATCCCTCGATATAGCTGTTCTTGATGGTCGTGTTTGCACTGTTCAGATGCAATGCCGCGGCGGGCGACGCCCGTTTTGTGCGGGTGGATGTAGCAGCGGTCGATCTCGATATCGTGAGGCAGCTTGGCGGATTGGCGTTCGCCGTTGCCGAGCGTGACGAGGCCGTAATTATAAAAACTGCTGCTCGCTGTGAACTCGATCCCGACAAAACGGTAATGATTAGCTCCGTTCGCCGCCGAAACGGCCGGCCGGCCTAAAATACCGGCGACGATCGTCGCCATTGAGGTTCGCTGTGACGGGTCAACGCGTTTGCCCTCGGGCAGATTGTCTGCCGCAGATGAACGGATCGTTACAAATTCGGTAAGGGGCTTATTTGGCAGGCTGACCGTGCCTGAGTAAACGGCTCCGGCCTGCAGCTCGACAATATCGCCGCTGTCGGCCCGTTCTATCGCTGCCTGCACATTGCCGCCGGGCGGTACGCGTATTATCTTGCCCGTGGCCGTAAATTCGATCTCAGGCTGTGGGCCGATAATGCCGAGCATCCCCGAATACCAGTCATATCCTAAGGACCCCGCCACCAGAGCTACGATCAGGCCCGTCATCACCATCCACGGACGCACAAACCCGTTGCTGCTTCGACGGCGGCGGCGATGCCGTTTCGCCCTTTTGCTATTAACACTGATCGCTCTTACTGCCATCACATTTAACATAATTCAAGTAACAGGCCTATTAAACGTCGAAAAGGGCCTCAAATCCACGCTTCGGCCATAAAACTTCTGGCAAATCCCGCCTAAAATCGTTATTCTGTTAACAGCCCACCCGGGTCCCACAAAATTCTACAAATTCGGGGCTATTCTCGACTTTCTAATAACGTTATGTGCGGTATCAACGGCATCGCCTATTCCCCACGCTCAGGAAAACAAGTCTCGCAGGCAACGATCGTGCAGATGCGCGACATTTTGCATCACCGCGGGCCTGACGATAGCGGTGTGCTCGTCGACGGCAATGTCGGCCTCGGGCACAGGCGTCTGAGCATAGTCGATGTCGCCCACGGCGCTCAGCCGATGTTCAACAGCGACCGGTCCTGTGCGATCGTTTACAACGGCGAGGTCTATGACCATGCCGACTCTCGTGAGCGGTTGATAGCGAAAGGCTATGAGTTTCAAAACCGCAGCGATACCGAGACCATCCTGCACCTGTACGAGGAGTACGGCCGCGATTGTGTCGATCACCTGCGGGGAATGTTTGCCTTTGCGGTCTGGGACAAGGGGAAACGCGAGCTTTTCATCGCCCGCGACCGGTTCGGGGTCAAGCCGCTCTATTATGTGCATGACGATGAGGGGAACCTGTTCTTTGGGTCAGAGATCAAGGCCTTGCTCGAGGCAGGTGCGGTCAAGCCTGAGATCAATTTTGACGCCCTGCCCGATCAGTTTGCCAATCACGGGACGTCGGGCGACGAGACGCTCTATCGCGGTGTAAAAAGGCTGCTGCCGGGACATACGCTGACGTGGAAGGACGGCCGGGTCAACATTCGCGAGTATTGGGACCTGAGCTTTGAGCCAAAAACGCTCGCACGCAGTGACGCCGAATACGTCGAGGAATGGCGCGAGATGTTTCGCCGCTCGGTCGAGCTGCGGCTGATGGCAGATGTGCCGCTGGGGATGTTCCTGTCAGGCGGCATCGACTCAAGCGCGATAGCGGCGATGATGTCGACAATGGTGACCGATCCGATAAAGACATTCTCGGTCGGCTTTCGCGAACGCGAGGCGAATGAACTCGAATACGCCCGCCTGGTCGCAAAAAAATTCGGCACCGATCATCACGAGATCACGATCTCGCCGGAACAATTTTTTAAGGCTCTGCCCGAACTTGTCTGGCATGAGGACGAACCGATCGGGTTTATCGCATCGGTGCCGCTTTATTTTGTTTCGAAGCTCGCCGCGGAACACGTCAAGGTCGTTTTGACAGGCGAGGGCAGCGACGAAACGCTCGCCGGTTACGGTCGCTATCAAAAAGCGTTGACCTTGCTCAACTACGGCGAAAAGTACGAGAGCATGACGCCGACATTTTTACGAAGCGCGGTCCGCAGCGGTGTCGCAACTCTGCCCGCCGGGCTTAACCGCAAGCTCAACCGAACATTCCTCTCGCGCGAATCTGACATCGAGAGCCTGTTCTTTGACAACTTCGCGGTGTTTCCGCGTGTCGATGCAGGATCAGCTATTCTCTGATGCCTCTCGCGGAAAAATGTCTAACACAAATCCCTACAGCAGGCAGGATAAGTGGCTCAACAAAACCGATGCCGAAGACGTTCTCGACCAATTGCTCTACGCCGACACGAAGACGTACCTGCACGAGCTGCTGATGAAACAGGACCAGATGTCGATGGCGGCATCGATCGAGAGCCGGGTTCCCTTTCTCGACCATAAGCTTGTCGAGTTTACGGCCCGTATGCCGCGCGAGATGAAACTCCGCGGCGGCACGACCAAATGGATACTGCGCGAGGCGATGAAGGGCATACTGCCGGCCGAGATACTTGAGCGGCCAAAGATGGGCTTTCCTGTTCCGGTCGGTGCATGGTTCCGCGGGCCTTACAAACATATTGTCGACGAATACGTCCTGGGCAGCCGAGCAATGGCCCGCGGCATTTTTGACCCCGGCTTTGTCCGCTCGCTCGTCGCCAAACACAACGCAGGCGAGAATCACGATGAACGGCTGTGGTCGCTCGTAAATTTTGAGATCTGGCAGCGGCGCTTTATCGACGGTGAGACCGGCAAATGAAACACATCCTGCTGACAAGTTATCCTGATGCCGAACTGGCAGCGAGATGGAACGCCTTCGCTGAGCGTGCCCCGTTTGCCACCCATTACGTAACGCCAAACTATTTCACAGACCCATATATCCGCGGGCAGCGGTTTGCGGTTTTGACGATTGACGGCGACGAAATTACCGCGGCCATGACCGGCGTAGTTGATGAGAACAAGATCGACGTCGGGCATATTTTCGCGGCCGCAGTTGGTTTTTGGCGAAGGGGCAGATCGCGGGAACGCGGTAAAGGCTCTGCTGGCAGGAATTGACGAACTCGCCGGTGACAAAGCACGGCTTGTTGACATCTACGCTTGGCAAGACATCTCAGAATTTGCTGATCACGATATGCACTCGCGTACGAGTAATGATGAAACCTCGGTCGTCATTCTCGACCTAAAAAAAGGTGCCGATGCTATCTTTGCCGGATTCTCTCAAACCCGGCGAAACGAGATCAGGCGGGCTATCAAACAAGCTGCCGTCGAGGTAAAGGAACTCGAAACCGACGCCGAGCTTGCCGAGATCTACAAGATCCACTGCGACTGGAACGAGAGAAAAGGCAATGAACCCGACACCTTTGAAAAGATGCAGACTGCTGTCGACCAACGCGACAATCGCCGGGTCTTTATTGCTAAGACGGAAGGGAAAGTCATCGCCGGCAGCTTTTACCGGTTCTGTCCGGGCGGAGTTGTTGAGTATGCCGCAAACTTTTCGCTGCCTGAGTTTCAAAAACTGAGGCCAAATGACCTGATCGGATGGCACGCGATACAGTGGGCGTGTGAGGGCGGTTTTTCACATTTCAGCATGGGCGGTTCGCATCTGTTCCTAAGGCGGTTCGGCGGCGAGGTAATGACGACATATAGATATCGCCGCGAGACTGGCGTGCTGCGACTGCACGATCTGCGGGAGACCGCACGTGAGTTTGGCGTGGCGGCGTTCCAGCGGCTGCCGGAAAACGTGCAGGCCGGCGTTCGAAAGGTTCTGGCTAAATAAATGATGACAGCAACTGCAAACATCGAAAAGGTTGATAAGGCGACCGCCGCAAGCAAGGAGCTTCGCGGCCGGGACATCCTGTGCTTTAGCCATGACTGGACCGGCGACCCGCTATCAAAGACCCACCTGATGCGGGTGCTATCAAAGGACAACCGCATTCTCTGGATCAACGCCATTGCAAACCGCATGCCGACGGCATCGTCAAAAGACGCGTCGCGTATCTTTAAGAAGCTAAAGAGCTTTACCGAACCGGTCCGCGAGGTCGAGCCGAATATTCACGTTCTTAACCCGCTTGCGTTTCCCTCGTACGGGAACACGTCGGTCCTGAAACTAAATCAGGCGTTTCTCGCCAGTCAGGTAAAAAAAGCGATGCGGCGGCTCGGTTTCAAAAACGTAGTCAATATGATCTTTAACCCCGCTGCCGGCATGATCGCCGGCCGTCTGGGTGAAAGTGAACTGATCTATTACTGTGTCGACGAATACACCGCCTTTACCGGCGCTTCGCGAGGGCTCAAAGAGATCGAAAACGACCTGTTTAGCCGTGCGGATCTGGTGGTCGTATCGGCAGAAAGGCTGTTCGACTCAAAAAAGCATTTCAACCCAAACACGTTTGTCATCCGCCACGGCACGGACTGGCGGCATTTCAGGACTGCTCTCGATCCGGAGCTGTCTATCCCGGCTGACATTGCCGATCTGCCAAAGCCGATCATTGGCTTTCACGGCCTACTCGCTGATTGGGTCGATTACGGATTGATCAAAAAAACGGCAGAGCATTTCAAAGACGGCTCGGTCGTCCTGATCGGCAAGATCGCCGTTGACGCCGAGCAAAAGGTGAAGGTTCTGAAAGATTTGCCGAATGTGCATTTCCTCGGCCGTAAACCCTACGCTGAACTACCGGCTTACTGTAAAGCGTTTGATGTAGCCTTGAACCCTTTCGCCATTAACGAATTACGCTCGCGGCAAACCCGTTAAAGGTACGCGAATATCTAGCCGCCGGCCTGCCCGTCGTTTCGACCGATATTCCCGAGGTTCGTATCCTTGACGACTGCCTGATAGGAACCGACGTGGACGATTTTATCGCAAAGGTGGGCCAGGCGATTTCGCACCCTAAATCCCGGAAAGTCGTAAGCGACGCGATCGCTCATGAGAGCTGGGAAGCAAAGGTCGACGAACTGCGGTCGATCCTCGAGATGAATCGAAAAGGAAAACAGGAGAAGGGTTGAAGCGGAAGTTGAAATTTGCTCTGCTCGCGGTTGTTCTATTGATCATCTGGAGCGTGGCCTCGCCATTTCTCGCTGACTGTCTGATCGTTGAAAGGCCGATGTCTCAAGCTGATGCGATCATTGTCCTGAGTGGTTCCGCCGTTTACAAGGAGCGCACAAAAAAAGCTGCAGATCTATATAAAGCCGGGGTTGCTCCACAGATCTTCATTTCAGATGACGGTGCCCACGCCGGGTGGTTGGACGACGAGAGAACGCATCTGCCCTTTGTCGAACTCGAACAACGCTCCCTTATCGCCAATGGCGTAATGCCGGACGCGATCGTTGTATTGCCCGGAACCGTTTCCGGGACCGACGACGAAGCAAGTTTAATGAGGGCTGAACTAGAGGCCCGGCCGGTCAGGTCGCTGCTGATTGTCACATCTGCCTATCACACCCGGCGGGCACTCCGCACATTCGACAAGATATTATCCGGAACCGGCATCGAGATCGGCATAGAATCCCCGCCGCCAGGTGACCGGACGCCGCGTCCAGGCTTTTGGTGGCTAAGCCCGAGAGGCTGGCAGACCGTCGCCCTCGAATATGTGAAAATTGCCGTCTATTACGCCTATTATTGATAGGGCCTAAGCCCACCTATGACGCCCTCGGTCGGAAGTATCAAACCATTTGGAAGCCATATGAGTGCCATCATAACCAGCGATCCTAAAATCGCTCTGCAGCACAGTGCAGAGGTAGCCAGCGGCGAACGCTTTGAGTTTGGAAAGAACTGGAGCGCCTTCCTGTCCGTCCTTGACGAAGAACGCATCCTGAAAGCAGAAGAATCCTTACGAGAGATGCTCGAGTGCGAATCGCTTGAGGGCAAGACATTCCTCGACATCGGCTCGGGCAGCGGGCTGTTTTCACTGGCGGCCCGACGACTCGGAGCCCAAGTTCACTCTTTCGATTTTGACAGCAATTCGTTTGCCTGCACACAGGAACTCAGGAACCGCTACTTTCCAAGTGATCCGAATTGGCGGGTCGAGCAGGGTTCCGCTCTCGACGCAGGATATCTTGAGAGCCTTGGAAAATTTGACATCGTTTATTCGTGGGGGGTTCTCCATCACACGGGCCAAATGTGGCGTGCACTTGAGAATGCTGTTATTCCTACGCACGCTGGCGGAAAACTCTTCATCGCTATTTACAACGACACCGGCAGCCAGGCAAAACGATGGCATTGGATCAAGAAGACCTATTGCCGCCTACCGGGAATCTTAAAGACCCCGTTCGCCCTCGCCGCGATACTTCCCGATGAGGCACGATCGCTTGCCAGATCGATGATCACCCTAAAGCCGGTGAATTATATCCGTTCCTGGACGCAGTACAAGAATGGACGGGGGATGAACCGTTGGTACGATATTATCGATTGGGTCGGAGGCTTCCCCTACGAGGTCGCGACCGTTGACGAGATATTTGAGTTTTATAAGGCTCGCGGATTCAGACTAAGCAAGGTCAAGAGCGGCGGTGTCGGTTTGGGCTGTAACGAGTTTGTTTTCGAGCGAAACAATTAATCCCCGTTATTCATCTTTTCCATCAATTCCTGCCAGCGGGGGTCGTCGCGAAGGCTGTTCAGGTTGGTATCGTTGTCAAAATAGGGCTTATTTTGGTTGCCGAGGCGAATAGCTTTGCCGAGCCATTTGAAAGCCAGATCTTTATCGCCCAACATCGCATAAGTCGAACCTACCCAATACGCCATATCGTGATCTGCTCGTGAAAGAGCGAGAGCGTCTTCTGTCAGGTGGGCGCGAGCCTCGTCAAAACGGCCCGATCCGGCGAGGAACTCTGCAGCGAGCGGACGAATGCCATCCATTCTCGGATTTTCTTTCAGGACGCTTGCGATCAGGTCGTTGGCCTCGTCAAATTTTCCCTGATAATAGTAAACGCCGGAACGAAAGATCTTAAGCATAGGGTGATTGGGTTCAACCTTTACGCCCTTATCCAATTCATGCAAAGCCCTTTCATAATCTTGTCTATAAATAAATATCCGGGCCCTATTATAGGCGGCAACGGCTCGTGCGGCAGGGTCGAGACGGGCCAGTTTATCGAACGATTTAAGTGATTCCTCATATTCGCCATCGAGGCGGTGCATGACGCCTTTTACAAAATAAAGCGCGGCGTCATTTGGGAATTGCTTTTGCAAAAGCTCGATCTCCGACCGGGCCTTTTTCTTTTCGCCGCGGGCCATATAGATCATTACCATCAGCACGCGCGCCTCGACAACATTCGGATCGTAGAAAAAGGCCTTGCTGAATGCGGCCTCCGCATAGGTATAATCTTCGGGCTCACCTAACCCTTTGAATATTCGGTTTGCGTAGCAAGCGCCAAGGCCGCTGTAGGCCAAAGCGAAATGCGGATCGAGTTCGATCGCCCGCTTGAAATTGGCGATCGCGGCATCGCAATCTTCGGCGTCGATCGTTCGAAAAATAAAGCGGCCAAAGTTATCGCGTCCGCGAAGGTACTCTTCCCATGCTTTTGCGTTCTCCGTCGCTCGTTTGCCTAGTTTTTCAGCCTCGAGGTCGGTCAGCTCGAGCCTCAATCCGTCGAGAATGCGGTGGGCTATCCCGTCCTGAAGGGCGAGAATATCACTTCCCTCCGCATCGATGCGGTCACTCCACAATATTTCGCCGCTGATGACATCGAGCAGTTGAGCAGTAACCCGCAGCTTCTCACCCGCCCTGAGAAACCCCGCGGACAACACCGCATGGACACGCAGTTCCCTGCCCGCCTCGCGTGGATCAACCTCTTTTCCCTGATATTTCGCGATAACAGAACTCGGCCGCACGATTATAGACCTGATCTGCGCGAGTTCTGTGATGACAGCGTCGGCAAGGGCAAACTCGTAAAAACTGGACGCGGCGTCCTGTCCGAGATTTTGGAATGGCAGTATAGCTACGCTCTTTTTCTCGCTGCCCGTAGCAGTCATCGATATGTCGGGAGAAAAAGATGGCGAGCTCGATGCAGATGCAGACCGACTAGCCGATGTCGCCTCGGGAATCGATTTACCGGTAAACCAATTCAACATCCGCTTTACCGCGCTGCCGTCGGCATGACCCGGAGCAAAGGTATCGCCCGGCATTATCTGTGCCCCGGCGATCTGCTGCAAAACGGCGCGAAGGTCGTCCCGCATCGCTGCGATCTTTTGATAGCGGTCTTTTGGTTCTTTTGCAAGAGCTTTGTCAACGATCTGCTGCAATTGAGGCGGGAGCGGTTCCTTTCGCAATTCTGACAACAGTTTTGGCGTCCCATAGAGCACCTGGTGGCGAACATCAACAACCGTCTTCCCCTGAAAGGCCCATATCCCGGTGAGCATTTCGTAGATCAGGACCCCCGTCGAAAAGATATCGGACCTGTGATCAGCCCGCTCCCCTTTTGCTTGTTCAGGTGCCGCGTATGTCGCCGTTCCATACGGTATCCCAAGTTCTGTTATTTGTGTTCGGTCATTTCCATCATGCTGGTCCGCGTAGTCGTCCTCCATCAATTTGGCGAGGCCGAAATCAAGTATTTTCGCCTGGCCTGAGTCCGAGACCATAATATTGCCGGCCTTGATGTCGCGATGAATTATATTCTTAGAGTGGGCGTAGGCGAGAGCATCGGTAACCTGGATCGCTATCGACAGGGCACTTTTTAGCTCGAGTGGGCGGCCGGCTACCAACTGACGGACGTTTTTGCCCTCCACATATTGCATCGCGATGTAAAAGACGCCGTCGTCACTGTGAAAATCATATATCGTGCAGATATTAGGGTGGTCGAGCTGAGAGCAAAGCTGGGCTTCGCGTTCGAACCGTTTGAAGTTAGCGGTTTTTTGGGTAAGTTCCGGCGGGAGTACCTTTATGACCGCTATGCGGTTAAGTTTGGTGTCCAGAGCCTTGTAAACCGTCCCCTGGCCGCCCGAGCCGATCTTTTCGAGGATCTTGTATTGGTTAACCTGGGAACCAATCATAAAGAATATTGCGACGCGAGATCCGCTCCTGAGAGCAATACATCTCTAAAAGACGAATGCTAATCCTAAAATGGATGCAGCATTATGTAAAGTCGCCTTACACTTTCGGCAACGCATCGGCGATCGCAAATCAAAAAATTAACATTCATGGACCGGCAAACTGCCGATCATCAGGGGTGGATCGTTCAGCCGCGCGGCGGATCACCCCACCCCGAACCAACATAAACGCCGTTCTCAACGATGCAGGGCACCGTTAGGTCGCCTCCGGAAAACTCGAGCATCTCTCGTTGACGCTGCTTATCATTCTGGGCGTCATACTCGATAAAATCGATGCCACTATCATGATAGTGGTCCATCGCCTGCCGACAATACGGGCATCCCGGTTTTGTGTACAATACTAACGCCATTGTTCAAAATTACACCTTTTCGTTAAGATTATCTACCTAAGAGAATATAGCTCTGATGCTCGCCGCCAGTTAAAATTCTATGACACTACCTGATATTTTTCAGCCCTTTGACAAGTTGATCGAGATCGATATTATGGGTGAGCTTTTTGAGGTGCCGGAAAACAACACCTTGCTCAGATGTTTTCAATACCTGGCTCTGGACAGCATCTCCTATGGCGATTTTTGCTGGAACGGCGAATGTATCAATTGCCAGGTTTGGCTTCAGAACGGCGACAAGGAAAAAGCTGTAATGGCGTGCCGCACCATCGTTACAGAAAACATGAAGGTCGTCCGCATGGCCGATGGGATCGATCTTTCAAATAGTTAATATTTCGGGACGGTCTGATCGACCTCGTTCGACCAGGCCGTAATACCACCGACAAGGTTCCTCAGGCTTCCGGTAAAACCTGCATGCTCCAGAGCCTCAATAGCCCGCGCGCTGCGGCCGCCCATTTTGCAGTGGATCACGGTATTGCGTGAATCATCGATCTCGCCCATTCGTGTCACAACTTCCCCAAGAGGAATAAGCTTAGCGCCTTCGATCCGCGCAAACGCATACTCGTCCGGCTGACGAACGTCGATCAGCTGAATATCCTCTCCCGCGTCCATGGCGGCTTTCAATTCCGAAGCTGTGATTACCTGCATACTTTGTTCACCTCAATACGGATAAATTACTACGTTGATGTTCTAATCGTATATTGCAAGTAAGCTGGATGGCAAATCCAATGCAGAATGCTGCAGCCGATGCTGCATTCCCGATTGACAAAACTTTACAGACGCTATCTCTTAGCGGTTAACCGTAATGAGTTACACTTTCATATTATAGAAAGTAGGATATGGGGCATTTCAGAAAATCCCGATTGATAGGTTTGACTTGCTTCATCGTGTGGGCGTTGAGTTTGTCCTGCGGTTCGTCGGGCGGGTCAAATAGCGATCGGGGCCTTTCGAAGCCCGATGGAGACTCACAACAACCCACCATCGCGATCACGGTCGGTAGGAGCGAATCGCGTGGTATCGCTTCGACGATACAAGCAACCGGCAGCCTGACCGCCAACGAAACATCTGACGTTGCCCCAAAAGTCGCGGGCAAGATCGCCAACATCTCGGTAAACGTCGGCCAGTTCGTTGCCGGTAATACAGTCCTCGCCCGGATCGATGACCGTGACGCCCGCCTGCGTCTTTCCACGGCCCAAGCCGCGGTAAAACAGGCCCGGACAGTGGTCCGGGCTGCACAGGCACGCTTGGGCCTGCTTGACGGCGGCAAATTTGAAGCATCTGCAATTCCCGAGGTTCGGGTTGCAAATGCGAACTATCAACAAATGCTGGCCCAGCAGAAGCAGGCTGAGGCCAACGAAAACCGTTATCGCGAGTTGATCGAGAGCGGTGACGTTTCGATGGTAACTTACGAACAGTTTCGCACCGCGCGCGACACCGCACGAGCGCAGACGAATGCCGCAAAAGAGCAGCTTAATGCTGTTGTCAATACCGCCCGTCAGAACAATGAGGCGATCGCAACTGCCCAGGCGAACGTTGAGTCAGCATTGACGCAAGTGGCGGATGCTGAGCAGGGGATCAAGGACACGGTCATTTATGCCCCGTTCGCCGGATATGTCAGCAGCCGTCCGGTCGCCGTCGGAGAGTACGTTTCGTCGGCATCTATCATTGCGACCATTCTTCGAACAAATCCGATAAAGGCACAGATACAGGTCGCAGAGGCCGATATTCCGCAGGTGGCTGCCGGCCGGGGCGTTTCGGTCGAGGTGGATGCGTACAAAGATCGAAAGTTCGCCGGAACCGTATCCGCGGTCAATCCGGGGATCGACCCAAACTCAAGATCTGCCGTTGTCGAGGCACTCATAGAAAATGGTGACAATGCTCTTCGGTCCGGCATGTTCGTAACGGCGTATATAAATCGGGAAGGAGGCTCTAAAGCCGTATTTGTGCCAAAGATCGCAGTCTATAATGATCAGACCACGCAGTCATTTCGTGTCTTCGTTATACAAGATGGGATCGCCAAACTTCGTGTCGTCCAGCTTGGCACAGAGGAAGGCGACTCATATCAGATCATTTCAGGTATCGAACCCGACCAAACAATTGCGACGAGCAATCTCGATCAGCTTTTTGAGGGTGCGAAAGTATCGTTTTGAGATAGTCCCCGGCTTTTCAGTTATATGCAGTGGTTAGCTGAAATTTGTGTGCATCGTCCGGTTTTCGCGACCGTGATCGTACTGTTCTTGACAGTGGTCGGCGGATTCAGCTTTTTTACGCTAGGCGTTGATCGGTTTCCAAAGATCGACCTGCCCACTATCAATATTTCCACGAGTAACACCGGGGCCGCTCCGGCGGAGATGGAAAGCGAGGTAACCGATCTGATCGAGGGAGCGTTGAATACGGTCCCCGGCGTTGATGAAATGCGTTCCTCGTCATCGAGCGGACGGTCAAATGTCACCCTCACTTTTAATCTTGAGAAAGATCCGGATCAAGCTTATCAAGAGGTCCAGCAAAAGCTCAGCACAGTAGTTAACCACCTTCCCGAAACTGCCGATCCGCCCACGGCACGCAAGAGCGACCCCGATTCTCAGCCGGTTCTTCAATATGTTATTAGCGCTCCGCGTAATGTCATCGAACTCTCGGACATGGTCAAAACCTTGATCCAGGACAAGATCGAGTCAGCGGACGGGGTCGGCGAAGTATTTGTCTATGGTGCCAGGCAAAAGCAGATAAAGCTATACATTAATCCCGAGCGGCTGCGTGCGTACGATCTGACCACATCGCAAGTTACAGCCGCGGTAGCCGCACAAAACCAGGAGCTGCCGGGCGGCTCGCTTGTGGAGGGTGCCAAAACCGTTGGACTGCGTACGATCAGCCGGCTAACAAAAGTCGAAGATTTCAATGAGATCGTGATCGCGACGAAAAACGGATTTCCGATAAAGATGAAGGATGTCGGCCGTGTCGCAGAGGGCGGTGCCGATCCGACATCGGCCCTGTCACTGGACGGCACCCCCTCGGTTTCGATCGGAATTCGAAAACAGTCCGGCTCAAACACTGTTGCAGTGATCAACAATGTCAAGCAGCGGATGGCAACGATCCTGCCGACGCTTCCGAAGGACATAAAGGTGGCTGTTATTCGCGACCAATCGGAGTTTATTGAAAACTCGCTTCACGCTATCGAAGAACATCTGGTCCTGGGGGCCATCTTTGCAGCCGTAGTCGTATTTTTCTTCTTGTGGAATTTCCGGTCGACGCTTATTGCCGCACTTGCGATCCCAACCTCGATCATTGCGGCCTTTGCTCTCATTGCGGCTTTTGGGTATTCGCTAAACCAGATGACCATGCTGGCTCTCACACTGATGGTCGGCATTGTCATCGATGACGCCATAGTTGTCCTCGAGAACATATATCGATTTATTGAAGAGAAGGGGATGAATCCCTTTCAGGCGGCGATCGAAGGCACACGGGAGATCGGATTGGCGGTCCTGGCTACAACGTCTGCGTTGCTTGCCGTTTTTATTCCGGTCGGATTTATGACCGGCATAGTTGGCCGGTTTATGTCGTCGTTCGGCTTGACCTCGGCAGCGGCGATCGCTGTGTCGCTGATAGTTTCCTTTACTTTGACCCCGATGCTCGCGGCCAGATGGCTGAAAAGGCCTAAGGATAAGAAGGTCGAACCGTTTGACCAGCGTCCGGCTCCTGCATCGGTAACTTCGGAACCCGGCGAGATCACCGAAAGTGAATTTACCGGCGACGATCGTACAAATACTCACGACCATGGTTCAGGTTCAAAAGCAGGTTGGTTTTACAGCAAGGTCGATAGTGCTTACACATTGTTGTTGCGGCTTGCGATGCGATTCCGCTGGGTCGTGGTTTTGATCTGTATCGCAACTGTCGTCTCGATCGTGCCGCTTTACAAATTTGTCGGAATGGCGTTCCTGCCTGACGAGGATGAATCGTTATTTCAGGTTAATTTACGCGGCCCTCAGGGCACTTCGCTTGCCGCGACGCAGTCGATAATGGAACGTATAGCACGCGACCTTCGCGAGCAGCTCCCGGGCCTGAAAAATACGGCGGTCATTGTCGGCGGGGGCGGGGGCGGAGGGTCGCCAAGCAGCGGAACGATAAATGTCAGCCTGCTCCCGCTTAGCGACCGCCGGGTTTCGCAGGCCGCCCTGATCAACAAGACCCGGCAGATCGTCAAACCATACTCGAGCAAAGATTACCGGGTGACCGTTTCGGCCTCGTCGTCGATAGCGGGAAGTATTGGCCTTGGGCGCGGCGGTTCGGGGATCGGCTATTACATCGCCGGACCGGATATGGACAAACTTAATGAATATGCGGATCAGGTTGTTGAAAAAATGCAGGGTGATCCGACGTTTCGCGACCCGGATAATTCGGTCGACGTTGGATCGCCCGAGGTTCGCTTTGTCATAGACCGGGCGAAAGCCGCCGACCTCGGCGTACAGGCCGCAGATATCTCAAGGGCACTGAACATAGCGGCAGCCGGCCAGCGCGTTTCGACATTCAGCGAAGGTACAGAACAATATGACGTGATCGTACAGGCCGACGAACCGTACAGGCGAACCCGGGACAATCTCAGGTACTTTACCGTAACGTCATCGAAAGGAACGCCTGTTGGATTAGAAAGACTCGTAACGATCGACGAAGGTTTGAGCCCGTCCTCGATCGCGCGGCTAAACCGCCAGCGTGTCGTTACGATCTCGTCCGGCCTGCCGCCAAACTCGTCAGAAGCGGACGCACTGGCAAAGCTGCAGAGCTTGATCAAGGACCTTAATCTGCCGCCTGAATATACGACCGGTGTCACTGGCCAGTCAAAGGAGCTTCAACGCGCTTATCAGGCATTTTTACTCGCATTTTTGCTTTCCTTTGTGTTCATGTATTTGATCCTGGCAGCTCAGTTCGAATCGTTTATCCATCCGGTTACCATTCTGCTGACCCTGCCGCTTTCGATCCCGTTCGCCTTGCTTTCGACCGCGATCGCAGGCCAGACGCTGAATATTTTCTCTGCACTCGGCATATTGCTTTTATTTGGTATCGTCAAAAAGAACGCGATCCTGCAGATCGACCATACAAACACGCTGCGTTCCAGGGGTATGAACCGTTACGATGCAATTATCCAGGCCAATCGCGACCGTCTGAGGCCTATATTGATGACGACGACGGCTCTAGTTGCCGGAATGATACCGCTGACGGTCGGCAGCGGCGCAGGGGCTGCTACGAACCGGTCGATAGGAGTGCTCGTTGTCGGTGGCCAGTCATTGTGCCTGCTGCTTACTTTGCTGGCCGTACCGGTATTCTATTCCCTTTTTGACGATGCCGGCGAAACGGCAATTCTCAAAAAAACGGCGACAGGCTTTCGGCGGGCAATTTCGTTCTTTAAGAAGAAAAAACCCGATCCCGAAATAAATAATGCAGGTAATGAGAGGGCAGCTTAATAGAGTTTTGATGTATTCGGTATCGCGAAGAACAAAAATTTTGACCTTTGTCCTGATGGCCTTTGCAGTCACGGCGATGATGTTCGCTTTAATGGCCACAGCTGCTTTTGGCCAATCGCCGACCCCGACACCGGATGATCCGATGCCGGTCGCACCAACGTTTGATACGCCGATCCGGCCCATGCCTTCAGTTGATCGGATCGGTGTCGAAACTAACAACCAGTTACCGCTTACCCTCGAACAGGCCATCGAGATGGCCCTGGCGAATAACAATGAGATCGATGCGTCAAGGAACAACTCGCAGGTCAGTGACTTTGACCTAAAAGGGGCCCGCGGCGTTTACGACCCAATAGTCACATCGGAAAACTATTATGAAAGCCTGACTACCCCGACCGCATCGGCGATCGGAGGGGCGGTAAACGGTGCGGTTACACAGAAGCGCTATTTCGGCTCCGCCGGTATTAGCGGCTTTTCGCCATTTGCCGGCGGGATCTACTCAACTCAATTCAATTCTGCCCGGACGACGACCAGTAACACTAATTCTTTTCTAAACCCGCAGTTTCCGTCCTCGCTGGCTTTTACTTTTACACAACCGCTTTTTCGAAACCGGTCGATCGACAACAACCGCCGCACGATCCTGATCGCCAAGAAGAATATTGAGATCTCAGACTCGCAGCTGCAGCTAACCGCGATCAACGTCGTCTCGGGTGTCGAAAAGGCTTATTGGGACCTCGTTTTTGCGATCAGGGAACTGCAGGTCCAGATCGAAACGTTAAAACAAGCCCGCGAGCAGCTCGAAAGCAATAAACGGTTAGTCGCAAAAGGTGTCCTCGCACCAATAGAAGTAGTCGCCGCAAACTCTCAGATCTCGACAATTGAACAGGCTGTTTACATTGCGAAGGAAAGTATTACCCGGGCCGAAAATACTCTGAAAACGTACGTTTTGCCGGACAGATCGGCTCCTGAGTGGTTGCGGCCATTGACGCCAATTACCTCTGCGGAGCGGCAGATACCGCAGATCAGTATTGAAGTGGCCCTTGCCGAGGCGATGAAAAACCGGCCAGAGATCGCTCAGCTCGCTGCAACCGCTGATATCAACAAGATCGATCAGCGATATTTTAGAGATCAAACTAAACCGCAGATCGATCTGGTCGGGAGCTACACGTCACAAGGCCTTGCCGGAAGCGAGACCCCCGCGGCAATAAACCCCGTGACAGGTTTGAGCCGCGTCCCGCCCAACCTCGTTGGCGGCTATTTCACATCGCTCGGCAACCTCGCGGCGATCGATTTTCCGTCGTACAGGATCGGCGTAAATATTTCATTCCCATTCCGTAACAGGATCGCAAAAGCCAACCTGGGGCGTTCGCTGGCAGAAAGCAGCCGAATTGCAAATGATCGGGCTCAGACAGAACAGGTGATCGAGGCCGAGGTTCGTAATGCACTACAGGCTCTCGGGTCCGCTGAGGCCCGCCTGAGGTCCGCAACTGATGCACGCGAGGCCGCCGAAGAATTGTATGAGAGTGAGGTTAGGAAGTTTCGCAGCGGAACCACCATCTTTTATCTTGTACTGCAGCGGCAGACGGATCTGACGGCTGCGCGCGGCAGGGAGCTCCAGGCTCGTACCGACCTTAACAAAGCGATCTCTGAATTTGAGCGGTCGATCGGCAACACACTTACAATAAATAACATTACGGTCACTAAGTAGCTGGCCCGTCACAGAGGTCGGAGAGTTCATCGTGAAATGCAAAACGCCGGGCAGTTTGGCACTACCCGGCGCTTTTGATATGAACTGGGCCAATTGCCCCAGATCAGCGAATGCTGCTGCGATCTAAACGATCCCTGACGCCTTGCGCCCTGAATTTGATTGTTTCCCGGCAGCTTTATCCTCTAAATTGAGGATCTCACCGTTGATCTTTTGTCCGGCCTGGTCAGCCAGATCACCAGCGGTGTCCTGTGCCCACGCCAGCTTTTGAGCTGCGAGGTCGTAAATATTATCAGCCTTTTCCTTCATCGATTGATAAAGGTCTGCGGATTGCTCCTTGAGTTGATGAGCAAGATCCAGCGTTTCATCGTAACCCTTGCGCGAAATATCAGAAATGTCGCTTCGCAGGTCAGCACCCGATTTAGGCGCAAACAACAATGCCAAAGCGGCACCGATCCCACCGCCGATCAGGAAATAAGCCAATCCCTTTGAGACGTCCGAACGAGTCTGACTCTGTTGGTCAGAATTTGAATGTAACTTCATAAAAACAATTCCCCCTTGTGTATTTGAATTAGATATATTTGATTCGCCCGAGGCGGTCTATGGTTGCAAGTTTATTGTGCTAACCCTTATTCACAACCCGGAGCGAATCCCCATAAAACTTAATGATATGTAAACTTTTCGTCAAAGGCCCCTTCCCTATTGGACCGGATTCAATGCCGTTTGAGAGTAAAAAACTTTTTTGAAGCGGCTTCAAAAAAAGAATTTCCCTATAGACAACTGTATATGCTTGATAAAGATCAATTCGGTATCCTGCAATACTTTCAGACGCCCAATAGTTTTTGGCACGGTTCCGAATAACTTTTGGCCGTCAAATAGTTTTTTTAGAAGTTTTAAAAACTATTTATCCATCAAAACAAGCTCCGATCATTTGAAAAAATAACTATCTGGTCTATTGAATTTCGGCGACTTCATTCAACTGTTTTGAGCCGTCGACATTTCCGCGGATCTCCGGATCGCGGATTCAAAAGGACTGGCTGGCTGCCAAATGCAGCCAGCCAGTTCTTGTCTGATAATTACCTGATAAAACCAATGATGGTCAAACTACCGCGTGTTTGCAGGAGCGGTTGCAGTTATTGTAAAGACCGAACCAGTTGAAAGGTCGAGATTGTCCCGGCCCTGAAGGATAACGGTTCCTGCACCGGCTCCCGCACCAACTCCGGCTCCGATCGCAGCTCCGCTGCCGCCGCCCGCGATCGCACCGATGATCGCACCAATTGCAGCACCGAGACCCGCCCTGGTAACGGTTTTAGTCGTCTGGTTGCTATCACGGATCTGGCCTTCATTATTAACGTTGATCATGTCTCCGTCAGCATCACGAACCTCTTCAACTATGCCGGCAAATTTATAGATCTTGCCTCCTCGCCGAATACTGTCAAAACTCAGAGACAAATTAGCCCGCCCTGAAAATACACCGGACTTTTCGCCGATGACATTGCCCTCGATCACGTCGCCGTAATATTGCGATGGCGAAGTAACCGTCATCGAAAAATGGTCACCGTCTTTAGCGGTTTTGGTTGAAAGCGGCCTGTCCAGCGTGGCAATGATACGTGTATTGTTGGGCACCAAAAATTGGTTGATATTCAGGCCACCCGGCGAATTCGACGGCCCACCTGCCACATTCCATTGCGGTAACTGACTCGTTTTGTCGTAAACGCTGGTAACGGTCACTGTTTCATTCTGGCCTTCCAAATAGACCCGTCGGGTCACTTTTAGCTGGCCATTTCGTTCCGGCATGAAATTGACGTAGTAATCATTGATCCGGTTGCCCTCGTAGTTGATAGTGAGATCACGATCTGTCGCGGTTACGGTCGTCGTTATCTTTCGGCCATTCTGCGTCTCGCTCTGCGCTACCCCGTCGGCGGTCAATGTCAGCATTTCCCCATTTGCCGCTGACATATTGATCTGCTGGCCGTTCATCTCAAATGCGAGATATTCTGGAGACCTAAGACGACGTTCCAGGTTCTGCTGCATCCGGTCGCCGCGATTCGAACCATAATTAGCGTTAATGATAGCCTTGTCAACGATCGCTCTTACATTATCGCTTTGTCCGGTGTTGAGCCGATAAGTTCCCGTCAGCCTCGAATCAAGCCTGCCATACGGATCTATCGGTGTGATCGTATCGTTCCAATTCCAGCTAACTCGGTAGTAACTCGCCAAGGTATCCAGATCCGTTCGAACCAGTGCCCAGTCGGACGTTACTTCCCTGCTTGTACGATTTGTGCCAACAAACCTGTTGATCGGTAAGGCTGCCTTAAGAACATCCGCGACCTGATTGCTATTGCGGTTGTTGCTAAAGCTGCGGCTCAATGCGTTTAGCTCCCTGTCAAAATCGGTCAGATCCCGCGAAATGTCATACGATGCTGAGGGATTGGTCGGCCGGTCAAATCGATCGCTCCAACGCTGATAGCTATCGCGGAATGCAATACTTCGCTGCTGCAATCGGCCCAGCAGCGTACGCATTTGAGCGTCTGTTGCTGTATACGGCCCAGGATATGTCGGGGTAACGACCTTGTCGTTCCAATTTACTGCAACTCTATAGTATCCGGCCAAAGTGTTCAGATCGGTCCTGATGCGAGTCCATTGAGTCTCAGAAGCCCGCGACATAGTGTGGTTCAGCATAAAGCGGTTAATAAACGCAGCCTTATCCAACACCTCCTGAACATCGCCGGCGGCCGAATTACGTGCCGAAAATCGGTCTTTTAGTTGGTTAGTTGCATTCTCAAAATCGCTGACGAAGGCATTGATCGAATCTTCTCGCCGCGTTCCATCCAATGTACTGTTATCAAGCGAACGTGCGAGCTGAGTTTTGAAAGCGTCGGTCCTGTTCTCGATCCGGTTCAAAAGTGTCTGGATCTGTCGATCCGATACACGATACGGCCGAACCTGCGCCTGTAATGCCATACCCGTCGATATGATCAAAGTTATCAAAGCAATATTTGCTATGTTTTTTAATGTCTTATTCATAAATTATGTCCCCCTTGAACAATTCAATGTGGAAGTTCTATCCAGTCTCTCCCGGTGTTTTTACTTTATTTAGATGCTTGCACCTGCCGCCGAGTTCGTAACTATTGTTAACTAAGGATTTATCGCATCAGCGATATAGTCGCCTTGGTCAATTGTGCCGCCGCAACGGCTGGGCTGTTCAAACATCAGTCAATTCACTTAAATATGTTTCGATCCCCTTTCCGGGCGGAAAATCAAATCCGCCCGTGATTTCGGAACCTGTTAATAGTCTATTGGATTACCAGGCCACAGTCTGTACGTTGGCGTACCGTCCGGTTTATTGGCTTGAATGTGTTGAAATAACGCCAGCGTATTGAGCCTGATCTCATTAGACATTCAGACTGGGATGCCGGCGAACATTCACTTATTTGGATTTAGATGCTTTTGGGGCGGTGTTCTGAAATGCGAAGTTCAGGGCTTCGCGAACCGTATTTTCATCAGCTTGGTCGAGGGTTATAAGGGTAGCGCCACCGGCGCCCCATGCACCGCTGGCGGGTTTGAACGATTCGGGTTCTGTCCGCAAATATACCTGCTGTTGTTCAGGTTTTAGCTTTACCATTCCCCAAGTCAGATCCGGTCCCAGCGTCGCAAAGATCTTGCCGCCGACCCGGAAATCCGGATGGTCCATATGCGATCTCTCCTCGGCCCCGGGAAGACTCAACGCGATCTCGCGAAAATCGTCTGCCGTCATATAGGAACTTTTACCACAAAAAGAACACACTATGCACCTCTTTTATGCGTAGAAGACCGATTATGATGTGGAGAAAAAGCGGCCCGGCGTAACGCCGATTCACTTTTTGGTAGGTATGCGGAGCGATTCAGTCCAGGCCGGTGATTTCAACATCCAAATTGGCCGGAACTGTAATTACCGGGCATGGTGCATTTCTAATTATTTCAGAGGTCTTTTCGCCCAAAGTTTCATCCACCAGGACACGATGGCTCAAACCGATGACTATGAGGTCGGCCGGAAGCCCCTTAGCCTCGTTCAGGATCTCATTGATAAATTCGCCGCGATGGACAATTTCGTGCAGATCGCAGTGGTCCTTTTGTTCTTGCGGAACCCATTCGCAAAGGCCTGCGTGAAGTTTTGCTTCGTCGGTCTTGTCGTCGTGTGCCGTCACATGAATGACAGATAATTCAGCTTCAAATAATCGGGCAAGTTCCGCTGCATATTTGAGGGCAGTTTTAGATTCCGCGGAAAGGTCGACCGGACAAATGATCTTTTTGATACTAACCGTGTCCACCGGTTCGACGTGCTGATTGACCGTGAGAACAGGAACCGGGCTTTTTCTCAGCACAGTTTCAGCAACCGAACCAAACCTGAGTTTTTCAAATCCGCTCCGCCCGTGCGTCCCGAGAGAGATCAGGATCGTGTCGGACCTCTCTGCTTCATCAAAGATAGCAGCGGCCGGCGAAGAGTCAACAGCCTTAGATTCAGATCCGCTCTCAGGGCCCAGATTATCGGTGACAAATCGCTTTAGATGTTCCAGGTCGTCGTCTATCTCCTGTCCCTGCTCGGCGGCAATTTCATCAATTTGGGCGTCTGTAAAATATGGCGGCACGTCAGTCTCGCGGGCATAAAGCACTTTTAGCCTCGCACCGAAAACACCGGCTATCGAGGCCGCGTATTTTAGGGCAATTGCTGATCGGGGACTGAGATCAGATGGACATAGCACTGTCTTTTCATCTGTAGCACTGATTTTATCGGGATGTGATTTTCGCTCGCTCAAATAGAAGAGCACAGGGACAGCCATCCGCGAAAGCAAAAGTGAGGCGACTTCGCCGGCCATCAACGAGATCGCCAGTCCCTGAAAGATCGGGTCAAAAAGTATGACCGATGAACCGACGATCACTGCAGCAGCCGTCAGCATCATCGGACGAAACCGCACAGCACCGGCGTCAACGACGGCTTCGGCCAGCGACATTCCGTGCTTTATCCGGAGTTCGACAAAATCTACCAGGATTATTGAGTTTCGAACAACAATGCCGGCACCTGCGATAAAGCCGATCATCGACGTAGCCGTAAAGAACGCCCCCATCAATGCATGTGCCGGTAATATGCCGACAAGCGAAAACGGGATCGCAGCCATTATCGTCAGAGGGGTCTTAAAAGACTGGAACCAGCCGACGACGAGGATATAGATCAACACCATGACCACTGCAAACGCGACGCCCATATCGCGGAAAACTTCGTAAGTAATGTGCCATTCCCCGTCCCATTTCATCGAATATTTATCGGTCAAAAACGGCTGCGAGGCGACAAATCTTTCCAATGCGTAACCCTCGGGCAGTTTCATCGCTTCGATCTTGTCGTTCAGGCCCAGGATAGCGTACGCCGGGCTTTCGATCGCCCCGGCGACATCGGCCGTCACATAGACGACCGGCATCAGATTTTTGTGATAGATACTTCGATCGATGTTCCGCTGGTCAACCGTCACCAATTCGCTCACCGGCACAAGATTTCCGCGTTTTCCGATCACCTTTAGCTGTTGAATGTCGGATAAACTCGACCGTGACGATCGCGGCAGACGCAGATTTATGTAGGTGTCTTCCTTTTCGCTCGGCAGGTGTACCAGGCCGACGTTCATGCCATCGACCGCAATGCGCAATGTTTCGGCGATCTGCCCGGCCGAAATGCCGTTCAGGGCGGCTTTTTCCTTGTCGATCTTCAGATCGTATTTTGTCTGGTTATCCTCGACATACCAATCGACGTCGACAACACCTTCGGTTTGGTCGAGGAGGTCACGGATATTCCGGGCGATCTCAATTTGTCTTTCATAGGTAGGGCCGTATACTTCGGCAACGATAGTCTGCAGAACGGGCGGGCCGGGCGGAACCTCGGCGATCTTGATGTTCGCACCGTACTTCTGTGCGATCTGTTTGAGAAATGGACGAACACGCTTTGCAATGTCATGGCTTTGCGCCGAACGCTCGTCTTTAGAGAGAAGATTGACCTGAATATCCGCGACATTTGAACCCCGCCGCAGGAAATAGTGACGTACCAAACCATTGAAGTTATAAGGTGATGCCGTACCGACATACATTTGGTAGTTGACGACTTCCGGCACGGTCCCGACATAATTGGCAAGCTCGCGGGTCACCGCAGCCGTCTGTTCCAGCGGCGAACCCTCGGGCATATCAATGATCACCTGAAACTCGCTCTTGTTGTCAAAAGGCAGCATTTTGACCTTTACGAATTTCAGAAAAACAAGCGAGATCGAGGCAAGCAGCAAGAGGACAACGCCGCCAAGAAACGCATATCGCCATAACGGTTTGCCTATTATTCCTGCCATTACCTTACGGTATAGCCGCGTGGTAAAGCCCTCTTTTCCCTGTTCGTGCTTGGTGTTGCGTTTCAGCAGTTTCAGGCTTGCCCAGGGCGTAACGACAAATGCCACGAGCATCGAAAAGACCATCGCGGATGACGCCCCAACCGGAATCGGGCGCATATACGGCCCCATCAATCCGCTGACGAACGCCATCGGCAGGATCGCCGCAATGACTGCAAATGTGGCCAGGATCGTCGGATTGCCGACCTCGTCAACCGCTTCAATAGCAATGTTGACCAGCGGCCTCCCCTTGTTCTCGGGCAGGCTGTAATGGCGGGTCATATTTTCGACGACAACTATGGCGTCATCGACCAATATCCCGATCGAGAAGATGAGTGCAAAAAGCGTGATCCGGTTTAGTGTATAACCGTAAAAATAAAAGACTGCCAGCGTCAGGGCCAGTGTAACCGGAATTGCGATCGCGACAATTCCGGATTCGCGAATGCCAAGCACAAGCATTATCAGGACCGATACCGACGCGATCGCGATCAGCATATGCAAAAGCAGTTCATTCGATTTTTCAGCCGCCGTCGCACCGTAATTCCTCGTCGTCGTCACACGCACATCATTAGGAATAAATGTGCCTTTCAGAGACTCGATCTTGGACAAGACCATGTTGGCAATGTCGGTCGCATTTGTACCCTTGCGTTTGGAAACTGCAATAGTTACCGCGGGCTCGATGCCGCCTGATACCGCTTCGGTTCCTGCGTTGTGATCATTTGCCGCAACCTGGCCGTACATCACATAATCGGCCGGTTCCTCGGCTCCGTCGACGATCGATGCGACATCACGCAGAAAGACAGGCCGGTCATTGAACACACCCACGACGACATTGCCGACGTCCTCGGACGAGCTTAGAAAGCTACCCGTTTCGATGATCGCTTCGCGATTTTGAGATGAGAATGTCCCTGACGTTAACTGCTGATTCGACTGTCGCAGCATAGGCACTATCGCCGCCGGAGCGATGTTGCGCGATGACATCTTTGCTTCATCAAGCAAGACACGAACCTGACGGCGCTGGCCGCCGATAATTTTCACATCGGAAACATCCGAGGTCTCTTTGATCTGATCGGATATTTGAGCAGCGATGCGGCGGAGCGTGAAATGATCATATCGCGTGCTCGAAAGTGTCAAAGCGAGGATCGGAACGTCATCGATCGAACGCGGTTTTATGATCGGCGGCGTTGCTCCCTCAGGTATCAGGTCCATATTGGCGAACATTTTTTGATTCAGCCGCACAATGGCGTCCTCTTCATTTTGTCCGACCTTAAATCGCACTATGGCCAGTGACATTCCGGATGATGAGGTCGAATAAATATATTCGACGCCGGGGATCTCCCAGAGAAGCTTTTCCATCGGCTTTGTGACGCGTTCCTCTACTTCCTTAGCCGAGGAGCCTGGCATTTGAACCATCACATCGATCATCGGGACGATGATCTGCGGTTCCTCTTCGCGCGGGAGCATCACGATCGCGCCGATCCCAAGCAAGATCGACGCGGCGACGAACAGCGGCGTGAGTTTTGACTGGATAAATGCTCCGGCAAGTTTTCCGGCAATTCCGATGTCTTTCATGGATCTACCTGACTTTAATACCGTCACTTAACCTTTCGACGTCCGACGTGGCGATCTCATCCCCCTCAGACAGGCCGGAAAGGATCTCAACCATTCCCTCGGAAATTTGTCCTGTTGTAACAATTCTGAACTGCGTTATGCCATCCTGCCCTACAACGTAAACGCCAATTAGCTGTCCCCGCTTTATGGTGGCTGTTTGCGGAACGGTCATCGCTTCTTTTTGTGAAAGCGGAAATCGTGCGAGGCCATACAGTCCCGTTTTTAACCGAGGATCCGCCGGCAGATCGATCTTGACCACATAGCTCCGGCTTGCCGCGTCGGACGAGGGCATTATCTCGGCAACCATCCCAATAAATTCTTCCGGCCCGAGGGCATCGACGCGGACATTTACCCGATTCCCAACATGTATCGAGCCTGACCTCGATTCTTCAACCGCGGCCTCGAGCCGATACTGCGAATTGTCTTCGATAGAGAGCAGCGGGACGCCGGGAGCTGCGGTCGAGCCTGCTTCGGTGAATTTCTTGACCACGATACCCGAAACGGGTGAAACGATTCGCGAGTATCCCTGATAAACTCGTGTGCTTGCTATCTCGGCCTTAGCCTGATCTATGCGGGCATTGATCTGCTTTTTTCCGGAAATTATCGTTTGAACGTTTGCCTTGGCACGTTCCAGTTCGGATGTCGCCATTTTCAATTTTGACTGGGCTTCGTCAAATTCCTGTGCGCTGGCAGAGCGGCGGTCAAACAGCTCTTTGTACCTGTCAAATGTCACTTCGGCAAGGTGCTTGTTAGCTTCGGCCGTCCTGACTCCTGCGTTTGCGGCCTCGACAGATCTTTCAAGTTCGATCAGCGATGCCTGAGCTTCCTGCAATCCTGCCTGTGCCTTTTGGAACTGGGCCCGGCTCTCGCTCGCGTCGATCGCGACCAGCATCTGGCCGCGCGACACCGTGTCACCCTCAGACGCCGAAAACGAAACGATCCGGCCCATCATATTGGCAGAGATCTGTGTCGTCGTTTTTGCCTTGACCGTGCCTGTTGCCTCGTAAAAATCCTCGATCGATGATCTAGTCACCTTTGTTACCGCAACGTTCCTGAGTTCCGGGGCAGACGTCGGGCTACCGGCAGTTTCTTCCTTTTTTCCGCAGCCGGCCGCAAAAAGCAGGAGCACCGCGATCAAAATAATTATTAAGAGTTTCTTTTCCATACGATCCCCATCAATCAAAAAATGCTCACATCAGTCAGTTTGCCGGTCGCAAGCAAGATCCGGGCAAATCCTATGTAATACTCGTATCTTGACGTCAGCAGGCCCTGTTTCGAACGCACAACCGCCGTTTCCGCACGCAAAACCTCGTTGAATGTGGTCAAGCCGTTCTTGTACCGGTCCTGAATGATTCGCGATGCCTCGTCCGCCTGTGCGATGCTCTTGATCGAGACCTGGATCTTGGCCCGGGCCGTTTTGAAGTTTTGAAATGCGCGGATCACATCAAGCCTGATCTGACTCGCCAGGTTTTCTTTTTCGAGCTCTGCCATGGTTCCCGCCTCTGACAACTTGTTCGATACGCGCTTTACGCCCGGCGTCGAAAAGCGTGTAAGTCAGACTTACACCCAAGGTGTAATCCGAGCTGCCGTTCGCAATATAGGGTGAGCTATATCCAACGTTGCCAAAGGCATCGACACGCGGCAGCCGCTGGTCCCTGATCGCCCTCTTCTGTTCGATACTATTTTTTATGGCCAACTCGGCCTGCAGGTAATCGGGACGGTTTGCAAATGCGTCACGCATCAATTCGTCCTGGTCGCCCACCGGAAAATACTTTTCCTGCAGATCGCCGACAAATTCGCGTTCCAGAGAAGGATCGTCGCCAAGCATTAGATTAAGGGTGGCTTTGGTGGTAGTCAGCTCGCTTTCGGCTTCGAGTTTTTGCTGCTCGGCGTTTGCCAGTTCGACTTCGGCTGCCAAAAAATCAGCGTCGGTTGTCATGCCGACGTCTACCATATCCCTGGTCTTCTTGCGGTTAGCCTCGGCCGACCGGACGGCGGCGCTGCTGACCTGCAGCATTTCTTTTTTCAAAAGCGCGCTGTAAAAGGTGCTAATGACGTCAAACCGCAGATGCTGCCGGACCGATTCGCCCTTGAGTTCCATTTGACTCTTTCCGATCTCAGCCTGGCGGGTGCGTGATCTGGTCTGCCGTTGATCGAAGAGCGGTTTGGCCACGCTGACCACCGAACGGAAATTAAAAAGTCCGCTAGGATTGTTGAGCGAATCGACAGCGAAATTTGACGCACCAAAGCGGCCCTGTTCCAGCAGCGACCCAAACACGAAAACGGGATTATTGCTGCGTATTACTGATTGGCTGAACTGAACGAAAGGCTGTTTTCCGGTTTTGGCTTCTTTGATCTTTGATTCTGCGGTCCTTATCCCGGAATCGGATATTCTTGTCTGCGGATTATCCGTCAGGGCCTTTTCTACGGCCATCTCTATGCTGAGTTTTTGTGGGAAAATACTCTGTGCACTGACGATAGCCGCGAGCGAAACGCCTAATATCAATATGCTTGCCAGTTTTCCGGCAAACCTGTGAAGACTGAATTTTTGAGTTTCCCGAACCATACTTGATCCCGATCGCACTGACTCGAACATGTTCCCGCACCGGCGATTCAGCCCTCGGGGAAGCCCGCCCATCGCAGGATCGAGATCATCGGACACCACCCTGTAAACGACGACTGAACAAGGTTTAGTCCGACAAAACCTGTAAAATAAAAGAAATAGGGGCTTATGATAAAACCCAGCACGACACTTATGAAAATAAAGCTTCCGGCTATCAAATGAAGCATATTGTCTATAGTCATCTTGGCATCTCCTTATTTAACTTTACTTTATTACTACATAGTCATATAGTGTTACTAGAATATTGCATTGTTCTTAATCGTGTCAAGGCCGGAAACAGTCATATGCAATAACGATGAGATCTTTGGGGCCGGGAGATAAAGATGCCGGCAACCGATCCTGGCCGGTGGGCCGGATACATGCAAAAGTGGTTTTACCGCCGCATTTTTGCGATATTAAATTAATAGGTGGTCATCAGGCCATGTCCGGAAAGAGCCGGTCGGCGGAGCCCGCTGAGCATTTGGAGTAATAGCGAGTAATGAAAAGTAACGAACTTAATGATGAAGCTTTGGAGTTGATCGCTGGAAGGTTTCGCTTGTTGTCGGAACCCACGCGATTAAAGATACTGCATACGCTGAGTGAAAAAGAGATGAGCGTTGGCGAATTGGTTACGGCAACCGGAGCAAACCAGGCAAATGTTTCGAAACATCTCGCCGTTTTGCTGGGAGCCGGGATCGTGTCCCGCCGAAAAGAGGGACTGACAGCTAACTATCGCGTAACGGACGTTACCATCTTCGAGCTTTGCGACGTCGTCTGCTCAAGACTAAAACTTCAGTTTGAATTGAGGCATAATGCCCTCGCAAAAATATCCTAGACGGTTGTCGGCCTAAGTCGATAGCCACCGGCTCCGGTCCGCGTGCAGCCGGCGCCGCCAAGATCCACAGAAACAAAAAAGGCACCGGGATGATCGCCCCGGTGCCCTTAATTTTTGATCCGTATTTCTTTAGAGACTAAATCCGCCGCGGGTCAGCAAGGCTTCAAAACCAGTCTTATCGACCGATTTGATATAAGCGTCGCGCGGCTCGACCGTTCCGTTCTGGACATGCTCGAACAATGCCTCGTTGAGCATTACCATGCCGTGATTCTTGCCAGTCTGCATTGCGGACGGTATTTGGAATGTTTTGCCTTCGCGGA
This sequence comes from Blastocatellia bacterium, assembly GCA_963834975.1. GTDB lineage: Bacteria > Acidobacteriota > Blastocatellia > Pyrinomonadales > Pyrinomonadaceae > OLB17. The sequence continues at coordinate 241,432 of CAWIDZ010000002.1, read as the reverse complement.
TCAGATTGCTGATGGCTGGGGTAATTATAAGCACCTCAAGAGCAGCGACACGGCCGCCGCCTTTTTTCGGAAGCAGTGTCTGGGCTATGACGCCCTTGAGCGACTCAGAGAGCATCACGCGGATCTGCTGCTGCCGGTCGGCCGGAAACTGATCGATGATACGGTCAACTGTCGACGGCGCTGTCGTGGTATGCAGCGTACCGAAGACAAGGTGGCCCGTTTCGGCAGTTTCGATGGCGATCGAGATCGTCTCGAGATCTCGCATTTCGCCAACGAGCAGGATATCGGGATCTTCGCGAAGTGCGGCACGCAGAGCATCCTTGAACGAGTCGGTATGATTGTGTACCTCACGCTGATTGACCAGGCATTTCTGATTATCGTGGACAAACTCGATCGGGTCCTCGATGGTAATTATGTGGTCCTCGCGAGTTTTGTTGATCGAGTCGACCATCGCGCATAGCGTTGTGGATTTACCCGAACCGGTCGGCCCGGTCACGACGACGAGGCCCTTTGAGAGGGCCGTCAGGTCCATGATCGCTTTAGAAAGCCCGAGCTGCTCAGCTGTCAGTATTTTTGACGGAATGATACGGAAAACGCCACCCATTCCCTTCCTGTCCATGAATACGTTGCAGCGAAAGCGTGCGAGTCCCGGAATTTCATACGCAAAATCAGTGTCATGACGCTTTGCAAATTCTTCCTGATTATTGGGCGGCATTATCGACGTCAGCAGCTCACGCATTGCGTCAGGGGAAAGTGCCACTTCACCCTCAACCAACGGCTTCATCTTGCCGTCTTTGCGGATCATCGGGGGCATACTGACCGAGAGATGCAAGTCCGATGCTCCGAGGTCCGCCATGGTGTTAAAAAGCGTATCCATTTTGGCGTTCATCGCGGCATTTGCGGCGGCAGGGACAAAAGCAGCCTCGGCGGGCATTTGCGGGATCGGAGCATACATTTGAGGCGGTGCGGTTTGGATCATAGGTTGTGGCGGCGGCGGCTGATATTCGGCCTGGGCCGGCGGGGTCGGTTGGGTCATTGGCGGTTGGGCAGCAGGTTGAAATTCAGCCGGCGAAGGTGACTGGATCACCGGCTGCTGTACTGTGGGTTGATATTCGGCAGCAGTTTGCTGCGAAGCAAAGCTGTATTCAGGTTGGCTTGGTTCCGTCTCTGCTGTCGGAACATATTCGCCTATATCGAAATCATCCCTGCGTCCCGGCGGTTCGTACGTCGACTTATCGGAAAAGATGGTTTGAAACTCGGGATCATTGGCAGAAACTACCTCTATCTCAGGGATCTCGCTGGACGTCGGTACATATTCCGCGGCGGTTTGCTTTTCGTCCATGATCAAGCCTTCAATGGTTGAGACATCAACCGATTCTGCCGTTGTTTGATCGTACAGCACTGACGAACTCTCGAGATCGTATGAAACCGGTTCATAGGTTTGCAGTTCGGGCGCCGGTTCAGCGACAGGTTCGGTAACGGGCGTCTCGGCAACGTATGGCGTTCCAAGTTCTGCGGTATAGGCCGGTGCTACCTCGGGCAATGGTTTCGGCACGTTGATCGAACCACCTGATTCGTTGATCATTGGACGGATCGTAACTATAAACCCGGCGGGCGATTTCTGAATATTAAAATTAAAATTGCCCAGATTATGCGGGTGCACGAACTCGATCTCGTTATTGTGCGGCAGCGTCGATTTGACATCGGGCGGGATCAGCGGAAAGACCATCGTGCTGATCTGGGTTCCCATCAGCGGCACTTTGGCGACATCGGTCGTCCGGTTCTCTGCTACAAGATACGGGTTCTTGTCTGGTTCCAGACGCAACTCGTCACTGCATGATGAGAGAAGTGTTTGAAGATACTCGTTTAGCTTTTCCATATTATTGGGTGCTCTCGGAAGGCAGGCGGTCGCCGTTGGATGGCAATAAAGAAAGGTGGAATGAGGCCGGAACGGCCCAAAGAAAAGATTAACACAGTTTAACTGCGTTTGTCAGTAGATTTTTTTTGGAAATTATTGTCTGGCTCACTGACCTAAATTGCTTAGATCGTGACCGATTCGCGGTATTCGCCCCAGACCGTTCGGAGACGGTTGCTGATCTCGCCGACAGTAACGTGAGCCTCGACAGCGGTTAGGATGCGGGGAAGCAGATTTTCGGTGCCGCGTGCAGCATCTTCGATGGCGGTCAATGCCCTTTCTGCGGCTGCGGCGTCCCGCTTTTGCCTCACTGCCTGTGTTCTGGCCACTTGCTCACGCTCGATCTTTTCATCGACCCGCAGGACAGGCATCGGCACTTCTTCGTCCAATTGAAAGCTGTTGACACCGACAACCAGAGCATCGCCTGACTCGACCGCGAGCTGATAATTATAGGCGGCCTCTTGTATCTCACCTTGCACATATCCGGTCTCGATCGCACGGAGCATGCCGCCCATTGCGTCGATCTTTTCGATATATTCGGTCGCGAGACGTTCGAGCTGCGTGGTCAACTCCTCGATAGCATAGCTGCCGGCCAGCGGGTCAACCGTATCGGCGACGCCGGATTCGTTGGCAATGACCTGCTGTGTGCGGAGCGCTATCCGGGCCGCGTTCTCGGTCGGCAGCCCCAGGGCCTCGTCCATCGAGTTTGTATGCAGGCTCTGCGTGCCGCCAAGGACAGCCGCGAGCGCCTGGATCGTAGTGCGGACGACATTTACCTCAGGCTGTTGGGCCGTCAGCGTTGAGCCGGCAGTTTGCGTGTGAAACCTCAGCGTCATTGACCGCGGGTGCTTCGCCCCGAATCGATCCTTCATCATCCTGGCCCACAGGCGGCGGGCGGCACGAAACTTTGCGATCTCCTCAAGCAGGTTATTGTGAGCATTAAAGAAAAACGACAGCCGCGGGGCAAAATCATCAACATCGAGGCCAACATCGATCGCCGCCTGAACGTAGCAGATGCCGTCCGCAAGTGTAAACGCCAACTCCTGTGCCGCTGTCGAACCAGCCTCGCGGATGTGATAGCCCGAGATCGAAATAGTGTTCCAGTTCGGCACCTCAGCGGCGCAGTATGCAAAAGTATCGGTGATCAGCCGCAAGCTGGGTTTTGGCGGATAGATATAAGTACCGCGGGCGATATATTCCTTTAATATATCGTTCTGAATAGTGCCGTTGACCTTGTCAAAACCGACCCCTTGCCGCCGTGCCACCGCCAGATAAAGGCACAACAGCGTCGACGCGGTGGAATTGATAGTCATCGACGTTGAAACGGTATCGAGCGGTATACCGTCTAGCAGCGTCGACATATCGTCGAGGCTGTCGATGGCCACGCCGACCTTGCCCACCTCGCCCGCGGCAAGCGGATCGTCAGAGTCGAGCCCGATCTGTGTCGGCAGATCAAATGCGACACTCAGCCCGGTCGTACCCTGAGACAGGAGATATTTGTAGCGTTCGTTCGATTCTTCGGCAGTGGCAAACCCGGCATACTGCCGCATCGTCCAGAACCTGCCCCGATAGGCGTTGCGTCTGACGCCCCGTGTAAAGGGAAATTCCCCGGGTGCACCAAGGTCCCCGGCGTAATCTAACGGAGTCGTGTTGTCAGGGTTATAGTCGTTCGGAAGCTCAATGCCCGATGAAGTCTCAAATCTCTCTCGCCGCTCAGCCATAGCGGATTTAGATTAGCACAAGAGATGCAAATCGACTTATCGGGCTCGGAACTCGACTAAAGCGACTTTAGAAACGCGATCAGCTGCACCTTTTGCCTGCTGGCCAACTGCGAGTAGCTCTGAGTTGACTGCAATGCCTGTCCGCCGTGCCGCAGGATCGCGTCGTTCAGCGTAAAGGTCAAACCGTCGTGCATCATTCGACTTCGCGTTCTAAGGCCCCAAAGCGGTGCGGTTTTCATCTGTGACGCCGTTTCAGCATATTCAGGCGTCGCCAGGATCGGTATACCATCGCCTGTGCCTATGTCGTGGAGCAAAAAGTCGCTGTAAGGATGTATGATCTTGTCGCCCAAGGCAGCCGGAACCGTAAATGCACCGCCGTTAATGACCGTTCCGGCTGGCGCCGTAACGATCGACGAAACGTGACAGACATTGCATCCGACCTGGTTAAAAATGGCCTCGCCTGCTACCGACGCAATAGATTGAAGGCCCCGGCTCGGCGCTTTTGTTGCCCGCATAAAATCGGCAAATGCTAGCGGGTCGATGCCGTCATCTTCCGGATCGGCGACCGGGTCGTACTCGGAACCCCAGCCGACAAAGATCCCGCTTGCGGTGTTCTCCTCAGGCAGGGTCGGGGTCGTGATCCCCATTTCGTTCAGGTATGCGTCCAGCGAGAATGAGACCATGCTGGCGTGCTGTGCTTTCCATCCAAATCGTCCGACCCTGGCGTCGCCATTGCCTTCGAATACGGGCACCATAACTGCATTGCCTCGTACATTGGAGGGCTGCGAATTACGTATATCAAGCAAAGTTTGATTTGAGACAGCCTCGACAAACCCGTCACCCAGTGTACTCGGCGAGATGCGGAATGTTCGTGTGTCGTCCTCATCGGCGACCAGCTCAACGATGTCTCGGTATGTTGCACGCGAATGGATCAATGAACCTCCAAGCGACTCGAAAAATGCACCGTTCTCTGTCCGGCCTGTCCGTTGGACAGTGACCTGGCTTGCACCGCCGGTGACAATGTTCTGGTGGCATTCGCGGCAGCTTTGTGCGTTGTACGTCGGTCCGAGGCCATCGTCCGGGCCCTCAAATTCCTCGAAAATAAAGCGGTTATCGTTAAACGAACGGAGAGCGACGACATTATCTTCGTTCAGGGTCCCATAATCAGGCCCCTGTTCGATATAGCCGTTTGTCAGATTGTCGTATCCGGTTGGGGCTTCAGATGAGTTCGGGGCATTAGTGTTTTTGCCGCTGCGGCCCGCAGCGACATTTCGCTCGCCAACTTCAGACTGGATCCGGCCGTTGTGCCGAAACTTATCGCGGCGAACGCGGTCAACCTTTGATTCCGGCCTCGTTTGGCTCTCTACAGGGTTCATCAACCCAAACTGGGTCGCAAATGCGCCCAATGTGATCACAATTGCCGCTAGTTTCAAAATTTTCATTATGGTGTGTCGCTGCCTCCGGCTGTCTTAGATTTGGGAAAGTTCGCCCCCCTTGAATAAACCCATCGGTAGGTTTGTGCCCTGGTAATTAGATAACGGACGCGCCGGAGTCAGGTTTGGTTTCACTTTTTCCTGACATATCCCGAGCTTTCGTCCACTACCGGCTCCTCAGGACACCTTGATATCGCACTGCCTCGCGACAAGATCCCCGACGTGGAACGGGTAAATTTTCACGTCTCGCGCGTAAAAATTGCCGAATCTGCCATTAACTAACCTTACGAAAAGCTCGTGATCGATACAGGATGCTCCTTTTCCGCCTTATTATCCAGTGAGTTCGGCCTTAAGGCCTCATCTGGCACGGCCATTGCCTATTTACAAAGTGAAGTCGATCTTACATGAAATGCCAAAATCGACCGGATTTAAAATTACGTGTTGAGGGAGCTTTCGTAGATAGATAAGACAGATGACCATTTTGCCTACAGGTGCCTACTCTTTGTCCCCACACAAGCGCCCCACCAATAGATCGACGGCTTGCGTCCCAAGCGAGCCGTCGACTTACCAATTTTGATGAGGCGACAGAATGAGAAATCAGGGGTGAAAGGCAAAGGCTGATGTTGCCGGTGCGATATGACATCATTAAAGACAGACCTAACTTCACACACGGATCTCTATGAACACGGTTCAGGAACCGGTCCGACACGAATCAAACGGCCGGTTTACGTTGACCTTTTTCCGCCCTGTAATAATGCATGCCCTGCCGGAGAGGATATTCAATCGTGGCTGTCGCTTGCCCAGGACGGAAAGAACCGCGAGGCATGGGAAAAGCTGACGGAAGAAAACCCAATGCCGGCCGTACATGGCCGAGTTTGTTACCACCCGTGCGAGACCTCGTGTAACCGCACATCTATAGACAGTCCTGTCAGCATTCATTCGATCGAGCGGTTTCTCGGAGACCTCGCGATAGAAAAGGGGTGGAAATTCCCAAAGCCGGAGGTCAAAACCGGTAAGTCTGTTCTGATCATCGGCGCCGGCCCCAGCGGCCTTTCAGCCGCATACCACCTTGCCCGGTTGGGACATGATGTGAGCATTTTTGAGGCAGGACCTGTTGCGGGCGGAATGATGAATTTCGGTATCCCTGCCTATCGCATGCCCAGGGATGTGCTCAAGGCTGAGATCGAGCGAATCAGCGAAATGGGGGTCCGGTTCAGGCTAAATTACAAAGTTACCGACGTGATCGCGGAAAAAAACGACGGCAATTTTGATGCTGTATTTATTGCGATCGGGGCCCACATCGGTAAAAAGACCGATATCCCCGCCCGTGATGCCGGCAAGATCCTGGATGCGGTCAGTTTTCTTAAGGAAGTTGAACTTGGCAATAAACCGAAGATCGGCAGACGCGTCGCTATCTACGGCGGCGGCAATACGGCGATGGACGCGGCAAGGACCGCCAAACGTCTCGGTGCGGAAGAAGCACTGATCATTTACCGCCGCGACCGCGAACATATGCCGGCCCACGATTTTGAAGCTGACGAGGCTCTTAGCGAAGGCATCAAGATCCATTGGCTGCGGACCATCAAGAACCTCGGATTCAACGTCCCTCACCGTAGAGCAGATGGAAATCAGGGACGGAAAGCCTTTCCCGACAGGCAACTTCGAAACTCTCGAGGCAGACTCTGTGATCCTGGCTCTCGGCCAGGATACGGAAACCGATTTTTTGAAAGGGATCGACGGGATCGAATTCCAACCGGACGGAACGGTCATCGTCGATCAGAATATGATGACCGGACACCCCGGCATATTTGCCGGCGGTGATATGGTGCCCAGCGAGCGAACGGTGACCATAGCTACGGGCCACGGCAAAAAAGCCGCCCGCAACATTGACGCGTGGTTATTTCAAAAAACCTATCAAAAATCACCCAACAATCCTCTCGTTGGGATCGAACAGCTTAATGTTTGGTATAGGACCCATGCCGAACCCAAACAACAACCGCACATTGCACCTGATGCTGCCGTTACGGGATTTGACGAGATCGTCGCCGGACTCTCAGAGGCCGACGCCCGTTACGAGGCCCAGCGGTGCCTGTCGTGCGGAAACTGTTTCGAATGCGACGGCTGCTTTGGTGCCTGCCCGGAGAATGCGGTGATAAAACTAGGGCCCGGAAAACGCTATAAATTCAACTACAACCTCTGCACGGGTTGCGGCGTTTGTTACGAACAATGCCCTTGCCACGCGATCGAAATGATGCCGGAGACGCTAAACAAATGAGACCTAGATAACCAACATGCGGCAACGGTAGACGGCAACGAAGCGGTCGCCTATGTCGCGTTCCGCGTAAACGAGGTGTGTGCGATCTATCCGATCACGCCGTCCTCGGCAATGGCGGAATTTGCGGACGAATGGTCGGCAAAAAAGATCACCAACATTTGGGGTAATGTGCCCGATGTCATCGAAATGCAAAGCGAAGGCGGTGCGGCCGGTACCGTTCACGGTGCGCTGCAGACCGGATCGCTGACGACGACATTCACGTCCTCTCAGGGATTGATGCTGATGCTGCCGAATATGTACAAGATCGCCGGTGAACTGACGCCGGCGGTTTTTCATGTCGCGGCACGATCGCTGGCGGCCCAGGCATTGTCGATCTTTGGCGATCATCAGGATGTTATGGCCGCGCGAACGACGGGGTTTGCCCTTCTCGCCTCGTCAGGCGTTCAGGAAGCCCATGACATGGCCCTTATCGCTCAGGCCGTGACCTTGCGGTCCCGGATCCCGTTCCTGCATTTCTTTGACGGCTTTAGGACGTCGCACGAAGTAAACAAGATCACCCTTCTTTCTGACGAACAGATCCGCGGAATGATCGACGACCAGCTAGTTTTTGACCATCGCGGCCGGGGCCTGAATCCCGACCAGCCATTTATCCGCGGCACCGCACAGAACCCCGATGTCTATTTCCAGGGGCGTGAAAGTGTCAATAATTTCTATTCGGCCGTACCGGGAATATTGAAGGACGAGATGCAGCGGTTCTTTGAGCTGACAGGGCGAAGTTACGCCCCCGTGAGTTATTTCGGGGCTGAGGACGCAGAGAGTGTCATTATCATTATGGGCTCGGGTGCCGAGACAGCCTCTGAAACTGCGGCGCTCCTTGCAGAGCGCGGCGAAAAGGCCGGCGTCCTGCAGATCACTCTTTATCGCCCTTTCCCTGCCGACGACCTGCTGGCAGCTTTGCCGGCAACCGCAAAACACATCGCCGTCATGGACCGAACGAAAGAATCGGGAGCCTCGGGCGAGCCGCTTTATCAGGATGTGATGGTAACCCTGATGGAGGCTGTTTCGAGCGGAAAGATCGCCTCGCTTCCACACATTATCGGCGGCCGTTATGGTTTGTCGTCCAAGGAGTTTACGCCGGCGATGGTCAGGGCGATCTTTGATAACCTGAGGTCCGACTCGCCGAAAAACCACTTCACGGTCGGCATCAATGATGACGTCAGCCATACCAGCATTCCTGTCGATAATGATTTCAGGCTGGATGAGTCGGGCTGGACCCAGGCGTTGTTTTTCGGACTCGGGGCGGACGGTACGGTCGGTGCCAATAAGAACAGCATCAAGATCATCGGTGAAAATACTGATCTATTCGCGCAGGGTTACTTTGTCTACGACTCTAAAAAATCAGGCGCAAAGACCGTCTCGCACCTTCGCTTTGGGAAGGACCCGATCAAGGCACCGTATCTCATCTCACAAGCCGATTTTATCGCCTGCCACCAATTTAATTTTGTCGAAAAAGAAGAAATGCTCACGTGGGCGAAAGCCGGAGCAACATTTCTTTTGAACAGCCCGTTCGGCCCGGATGAGGTTTGGGGCCACATTCCGCTCGAAGTGCAGCAGGCCATACTCGATAAAGAAATCAGGCTCTATGTCATCAATGCCACGGATGTCGCCTTAAAAACGGGCATGGCCGGCCGGATAAACACTATTATGCAAGCCTGCTTCTTTGCGTTGTCCGGTGTGCTGCCACCCGATGAAGCGATAAGGCAGATCAAGAAAACCATTGAAAAGAGTTACTTCAAAAAGGGACGCTCCGTCATCGAGAAAAACTTTAAGGCAGTCGACCATGCCGCTCGAAAATCTATTCCAGGTGACGATCCCCGAGACGGCCACTGCCAAAGCCGGCGGGCCCAGACTGATCAACGGCAATGCCCCGGCATTCGTTCGCGACGTTACACAAATGATGATCGCCGGGCACGGCGATGACATCCCGGTCAGTGCCCTGCCTGCTGACGGGACCTACCCTAGCGGAACGTCAAAGTGGGAAAAAAGGAACGTGTCGAACAGGATCGCGGTCTGGGAGCCGGATACCTGCATACAATGCGGGAATTGCAGCTTTGTCTGCCCTCACGCGGTCATCCGTTCAAAATTTTATCATCGGGAAAAACTCGCTGACGCCCCCGAGGGGTTCAGATCGGCACCGATCAACGCAAGAGGTTTTCCGGAAACAAAATTCACGCTTCAGGTCTATCTCGAAGACTGCACGGGCTGTAATTTATGTTACGAGGTTTGTCCGGTCGAGGACCGCGGGAATAACAAACGAGCGATCAATCTCGATGACAAGCCGGATGATCTAAAACCAAGCCGTGACAGCATCAGCTTTTTTGAAGAACTGCCGCAAAACGAAAAAACAGAGGTCAATTTCTCGACCGTTCACGGCGTGCAGTTCCTCGAACCGTATTTTGAGTTTTCAGGTGCCTGTGCGGGCTGCGGCGAGACGCCGTATATCAAGGTACTGACCCAGCTGTTTGGCGACCGGCTTTTGGTCGCGAACGCCACCGGATGCTCATCCATCTATGGCGGCAACCTGCCGACAACACCGTGGACATCTGATTCCCACGGACGAGGGCCTGCCTGGTCAAATTCATTGTTTGAGGATAATGCCGAGTTTGGACTCGGCATGCGGATGACGGCGGACAAACAGTTAAGTACAGCCCATCAATTGCTTGACCGTTTAAGGCAGCAGTTAGGGGACCAAAGGGTCGAAGAGCTTATCAATGCCCCGCAGCATCTTGAGAGTGAGATAAATGCTCAGCGGCAGCGGGTCAAACAGTTAAAGGCTGATCTGCTGCCGATGGAAACATCTGACGCAAAACACCTGCTGACCATCGCGGACCAGCTTGTACACCGCAGCATCTGGCTGATCGGCGGCGATGGCTGGGCGTATGATATCGGCGCCGGCGGACTCGACCATGCATTGGCGACAGGACGCAACATCAATGTCCTGGTGCTCGACACCGAGGTCTACTCAAACACAGGCGGGCAAATGTCAAAAGCGACGCCGACGGCTGCATCGGCAAAATTTGCCTCGGCCGGTAAACGTGTCGGCAAAAAGGACCTGGCGCTGCAGGCGATCTCATATGGGAACGTCTATGTTGCCCAGATAGCGATGGGGGCCAATCCGCAGCAGACCCTGCTCGCCCTGCGTGAGGCCGAAGCCTATGACGGGCCTTCGCTGGTGCTGGCGTACAGTCATTGCATCGCCCATGGCATCGACATGGAAAAGGGCCTGCAGCAGCAATCTCTGGCGGTCGCAAGCGGCTATTTTCCGCTCATCCGCTACAACCCTGTTTTGCGAAAGAATGATCAAAATCCATTCGTTCTTGATTCGCCAAAGCCGACCATTTCCTTGCGGGATTACGCCTATAACGAATTGAGATACAAGCTGCTTACCCAAACGCAGCCGCAGGAGGCCGAAAAATTGATGCAGCTGGCACAAGAGATCGTCGACCTGCGTTGGAAGACTTATGAGGATATGGCCGGATTCGGCGCGGGCTCGTTTCAGCCTGTTTTTGACGCGTAAGAGAAATGCTTGACCTACACACAAGATATATGGGACTGGACCTGGTTAGCCCGCTGGTCGTGTCCGCTAATCCGCTGTCTCAAAATGTGGATAATATTGCGGCCATGGAAGACGCCGGCGCCGGGGCTGTGGTCCTGTTCTCATTATTCGAGGAGCAGATACGGCACGAGACCGCCAGGGTTGAAAATGTTTATAGCTCCACGACGAATATGTTTGCCGAGGCATCAGACTATTTCCCCGACCTGCAGGATTACACCGTCGGCACGGGACAATACCTCGAGATAATCAGGCAGGCAAAAGAGCGGGTCGACATACCGATCATAGCCAGCCTTAATGGTATTACCCCCGAAGGCTGGATAGAATATGCCCGCGATATTGAGGATGCCGGGGCCGACGGCCTTGAGATCAACGTTTATTTTATTCCGGCGGATATCCGTCTCACCTCAGACGATGTCGAGAAGCGTTACCTCGACATAGTCGCACTGGTGCGTGAGACCGTCAAGATCCCGATCGCCGTCAAGCTCAATCCGTATTTCTCGTCGATCGGCAATATGAGCAATCATCTGCAAGCCGCCGGGGCCGATGCCCTGGTGCTCTTTAACCGGTTCTATCAACCTGATTTCGATATATACGAACTAAAGGTGGTTGCTAATTTGGACCTGAGTGTGCCGGCTGAGATCAGATTGCCATTGCTATGGATAGCGGTACTTTACGGCCGGATCCCAGTTTCGCTCGCGGCCACCACCGGTGTCCACGGGGCACGCGAATTGATCAAATACCTGCTCGCCGGTGCCGATGTTGGAATGTGCGCCTCGGCAATATTGAAAAATGGTATCCCGTGGATCAAGGATATTCTCGCCGACCTTTATCAATATATGACCGAGATGCAGTTTTACTCGATAGACGCCTTCAAAGGCTCAATGAGCCAGCAGCAAATATCCGACCGGTCGGCATATGAACGAAGTAACTATATCCAAATATTAGAGGCAAAGAAGTGGGGATGAACTAGTTGCCGGCAATGGCTGGTGTTTAACACCGATTCGCGCATTTGCTGAGGCCTGAGAAAAACTTAGTGTTCCCATGTTTACTGCTTCCGGCCGCTTTTGAAACGATCAAAATAGTGTTTTGAAGTCAAAAACATCTGCAGAGCCTCTGAGACAATGTTTTAGGGGCTCTGCAATTTTTGAAGAGGCTGCAAAAAAGTTTTAGAGGCTCCGCAGATGTTTTAGAGGCTGCAAAGTATTGCGGGGAGTCTAAAACTTTTGCGCCGACTCTCTGCAGATGTTTTAGACCTTTTAAAAGTGGATTATCGAACGAATCAAATGGTGAAAATGGATGGTGTTTAACACCTTGGAAGTGAAAAAGGGGAAAAGTGAAATAGTGAAAAAGCAGTCTCTGCGTACTTTGCGATCTCTGCGTTTAAAAATTTCTTCTATTCGCGATTGTGTTCCAGACATGCGATCAACAACCCTGCTGTTTGCGGGTCGCCGCATTCTGCGCTGATCACCTCTTTTTTTGACTAAACGGCGTGGGTCAACTAGCATCTTTAGCAGGCGACAACCTGCATTGAACTACTACAATTACTACACTGAGATCGAGGAGACATTTGTCCGGCGGCGGGGCAAGAATCTGTTTCTGAGCCCGATCGACTGGGCGTTGATCGAGGTTTGGCAGGAGCGGGGGATACCGCTGTATATCGTTATCCGTTCGATCGAATCGGTCTTTGACGTGTTTGACAAGCAGCCGCCGGGAACGCGAACCATCAAGAGCCTGTTCTATTGCCGCGAGGAGATCGAGGTCCAGTATAACGAGTGGCTCAAGGCCCAGACGGGAAAATCGGGCGAGGCTGAAGATGAGACGGCCGGTTCAGCGTATTCCCCCGAATCGGTTGCGGCCCATATCGCCAGATCGATCGATACTCTCAGAGGCCATCCTGCTGAATCACTTCGCGAGGACCTCGACCGGGCCGCCGACCGCCTTGCCGAACTCGCATCCAATATCAGCGAAGATTACGAAACTGTCGACAAAACGCTTGCCGATATAGAGAAATTGCTCGATCGGGCGATGCTAACAAATTGGGACAAACAGCATCTAAAAGTATTGGAAAAAGAAGTTTCGGCCCTGCTTCGTGCACACAAGGCCGATATGGACGCTGATAGTTATAAGAAAACCCACGAGCTGATGCTGCTTAAACGCCTGCGCGAAGAGGTCGGCATACCGCGGCTCGGTTTATTTTATTTATGAGAAAGTTGATCATCGCCGTTATCCTGCTGGTCTCAACCGCTGCTATTTGCCCGGCACAGGTAAAACCCAAGCCGCGGCCGCAGCCGACCCCCGCTGTGGTACCCGTAAAACCCTCGATCGATATGGGCAGCGTCGCGGGGCGGACCTATACTAACCAGGCATTTGGTTTCGATGTCACGTTCCCGGACACATGGCTGATACCGGACAGCGATTTCGAAGATTACATGAAAAAGCAGGGTTTTGACCTGGGTCTCAAGGCACCCGATTCGCTGCCTCCGGCGTCAAAGTCAAAGATCGACGCCGCCATAAAACGCGTAAATATCCTCCTTACGGCCTATCGCTCGATGCCCGGTTCGGCGGATAACGCTATTGTGCGAATTTCTGTCGAGGACCTCATCACAAACCCGCAGATAAAGGACGCCGTTGATTATTTTGACGCGATCAGGGTGATGTTCGCGTCGATGAAGCTGCCGAAGGATTTCAAATACTCCGAGACCCAGGCCGAAAAGCTGGGAGCGATGCAGTTCGGCTTTCTGGATGTGACAACCGATGCCGGCAAAAAACGCATGTATGCAACGGTGAGAAACGGCTTTGCGATAATGTTCACCATTTCCTACTCAAACGCCGATGATCTCGCCACGATGCGGCAGATCCTGACCGACGGAAATTTCGCCCTGAAATAGCTGGGGGTACTCATTACCTGTGATTCGTGTAGAATAGGAATCATTCCGGACGGTCGCAATTCTCTTGAGCACACACCATAAAATATCAGACATTATCGACGTTCGTGTGGAAAAGATAATTCCGCGCGGATTTGGCATGGCGTTCGCTGAGAAACTCACGGTCCTTATTCCGCTCGCCGTACAGGGAGACGAACTGCGTGTCAAGATCCGCTCGATCAAAAAGCGGATGGCGTTTGCCGATATAGTTGAGATCATTAAGCCTGGGCCGGAACGGATCGTTCCGCCGTGCGAATATTTTGGCTACATGCGGCGGCTGTGATTTTCAACAAATGAACTATGACGGCACAGCTCGAAGCCAAGGTCGGCATCCTGCGCGATTGCCTGGTCCGGATAGGCAAGATCGACTTTGAGGTTATCAATATCATCCCGAGTCCGCAGCCGTTTGCTTACCGCTCGCGTGCCCGGTGGCATGTTGACCGAACCAAAAAACAGATCGGATATTTTCGCCGCGACTCGCATGAGGTCATCGATATCAAGGCGTGTCCTATATTGACGCCGGAACTACAATCTTCGCTGGAGTATATTCGCGAGGGTATGGATTGGGGGACGATATCAGGTGATAGAGCCGAGATCGAGGCCGCAAGTGGAGACGACGGCCGCGTTTCGATATTTTCATCTGAGAACACCGAAGCTGTCACGGAACTGTCATTTGCCGTCAATGGCGACAATTATGTGTTTTCGGCTGAGGTGTTCTTTCAGGCGAACAAATTCCTCATCGCGGATCTCATCGAGGCCGCCGTGGGCGGATCCGGCGGAGAACAGGCATTTGACCTTTACTGCGGCGTCGGTTTGTTTACGCTTCCGCTGGCACGGCGGTTTGCCAAGGTCATGGCTGTCGAGGAGGATGCCGATTCGGTAACATTTGCCAAAATGAACGTCGCCGAGGCCCGTCTCGATAATGTAAAGGTGGTCGGGAACGGCGTAAGAAACTTTATGTCCGGAAATAACTCAAAGCGGATCGACATGATACTGATAGATCCGCCGCGATCCGGCACCGAAGACGGGACGATCGAACAGATCGCCGCTCTCAAGCCTAAACACATATCTTATGTGTCGTGTGAGCCTTCGATCCTTGCCCGCGATCTGCGGATACTCATCGACGCGGGCTACGTTTTGGACAAGGTGACGGCAATCGACCTGTTCCCGCAGACTCATCACGTTGAGACGGTTGTACGGCTTCATCGGTAGTCGGTCGGCTTTGTCGAACAAAAGCGGTCTTTCTTCGTATGGGTTTTAGCCGATGTTATTCGGAGTTTGATCAAAGTCGGATGGTCTTAATTCAGCACTTTCCGCTAGCTAAAGCCGGCGGCAACTTCTAAAATCTACATATGCCAAGAAAGAAACCTGAGTCGTCAGACGAGTCTTCCGCAGTCATGAAAGGTCATTTTGTCCGCTGCCGCTATTGCGGGCAGAAAAACTCGGTCAAGGACGACTATCAAAACAACGCCGCCAACTGCGGCCGCTGTAAGTTGCCGCTCTCGAACGAGCCGCACAAAAAATTTGCGGACCTCAGCAAACATGATTATGTTCATCCGGCGGACAGCAAGGCGCTTGCTACGTTGAAAGCAATACCGGGCGTGGATTCTGCATTAAAGAAGCTGCTCGCATGGACAGGTGAATCTGCGATCAGGGTCTCGTTCATGGCGAGCGCGGTCAAGGTCACGCCAAAGCAGTGTCCTGACCTGCACGCCAAATTGCAGATCGCTTGCACAACGCTCGGCGTCGACATGCCGGATCTCTTTATCCAGCAAAATCCGATGGTAAACGCCTTTACCGGCGGGGTCGAGAAACCGATCATCGTTCTCCATTCGGCACTGATCGAACGGCTCAATGATGAGGAAACTCTCGCGGTCATCGCCCACGAGGTGGGCCATATACACGCCGAGCATGTCCTATACCTGACCGCCGCCCGATTGATGGAGGCTCTTGCAAATGTGTCGGTCGCGCGTTTAATTCCCGGATCCGAGATCATCAAATTTATCGTGTCAGCCGGTATCTCGAGCGCACTGCTTGCCTGGGCACGCCGGGCCGAGCTTAGCTGCGACCGTGCCGCCTTGCTGGTAACACAAGACCCGCACGTGGTCGGCAAGACAATGATGAAACTGGCAGGCGGCACATTTGCCTCCAGGATCGATTACGAGCTATTCCTCGAACAAGGCCGCGAATTTAAGAAAAATTACGACACCAAAAAGCTGGATAAATTCTGGGCCGACATCATGGCCGCCGGCCTCTCGCATCCATTCCCGATCTGGCGTGTTGCCGAGATCCTCGAATGGGTCGAAAGCGGGCAATACGCGGATCTGATGAAGAAGGAGTAATCCACTTTTATTCGAGTGCTGATCATCTTCACAACGCTTCCGAACATTGTCGAAGCCGAGTCGCTTGCGGAAAAAATAATATCCGAGAAGCTGGCGGCCTGCGTTCAGATACTCCCACAAATGACTTCGTTCTATATTTGGGAGGGCGAAATGCAGCGAGAGGCCGAACATCTGCTGCTGATCAAGACGCTGCCTGAAAAGTATGACGAACTGGAACAGTTCATAACCGCAAACCACAGTTACGATACGCCCGAGATCATTGCGATCGACGCTGAGCGGGTCTCAGGGCCATACCTGGAGTGGATGAAACAGCTGCTAGTCTAATTGCTTCTCGACGCCGGCCTCGAATGTGCTGACGATAAATTCCACCGCATCGCCCGGCGAATCAGTGAGATGGATCAGGCCGAGGTCTTCGCTGTTGATCATCTTTTCGTTGAGCATCGTCGATGTAAGCCATGCTAATAATCCTCGCCAATACTGCGAACCAAACAGAACAACCGGAAAGTTGCGTATCTTGCGTGTCTGAATGAGCGTGAGGGCCTCGAAAAACTCGTCCATCGTACCAAAGCCGCCGGGGAAGATGACATAGGCGTTGCTGTATTTGATGAACATCGTCTTGCGGACAAAGAAGTATTTGAACGAGAGCGATTTGGTCAGGTATGGATTTGGCATCTGTTCGAAAGGCAGCTCGATGTTGCAGCCTACGGACGGGGCGTGGGCTTCGGACGCACCACGGTTTGCAGCTTCCATAATGCCGGGTCCGCCGCCCGTTATGATCTGAAAGCCGGCTTCGCCAAGCAGCCGTGAAGTTTCGCGGGCCGCCTCGTAATATTGATCATTCTCGTGCGTTCGTGCCGAACCAAAGATCGAAACCCCACGCGTGATAGTCGCTAGTTCGTCAAAACCATTGACAAATTCACCCATTATCCTAAAGACGCGCCACGAGTCAGAGGTTTTATACTCATCCTCGGGTTCAGGCGATCTCAACAGGATCTCGTCATCCGTCAGATGCCAATAACCCGGCTCTTCCTCACGCTTTTTCGCGTCGGCAACCGTTTTAGGTTCGCCCGCCTTTTTTGCTTCTTTCTTAGCTTTCGGTTTGTTTGCTTTAGTAACTGCCATTTTTTGAGTGCGGAACGTGGAGTGTGGAGTGCGGAATTGCCGGATCTGTTCCGCACTCCGCATTCCACACTCCGCATTCATCAGATTCCCATTATGTTATAACCGCAATCGACATAGATCGTTTCACCGGTAATGCCTGAGGCGAGGTCGCTGACCAGGAACAATGCTGTGTTCCCTACTTCGCCAACGGTAACGTTTCGTTTCAAAGGTGCCTTTTCGCCGACGTAGCCGAGGAGCGAGCCCATATTCTTTACACCGCGTGCTGATAATGTATTGATAGGGCCGGCACTGATCGCGTTGACGCGGATGTTGTTCTTTCCCAGATCGGCCGCCAGGTATCTGACAGACGCCTCAAGCGCCGCTTTGGCTACACCCATTACGTTGTAACTCGGCACAACCTTTTCGGCTCCGTAATAGCTCATCGTGACAATGCTGCCGCCGTCGGTCATAAGTGGCGAGGCCGCAAGTGCGACTTGTGTCAGCGAGAACGCACTGATCTCAAGCGCGGTACGAAAAGCGTCACGCGTCGTTGTAACAAACTCACCCTCGAGAGCCTCTTTTGGCGCAAATGCGATGGAGTGGACAACAAAATCAAGACGACCGTATTTCGAGTTTACCGCCTCGAATGCCGCATCAACCTCAGACTGGTTCGTCACGTCACACGGCACAACGAGCGAATCTTCAAGTGTACCGGCGAGACTCTCAACATTTTCCTTTAGACGATCTCCCTGATAGGTAAATGCCATCCGCGCCCCGTGTTCGGCACAGGCCTGGGCACACGCCCAGGCGATCGAACGTCTGTTTGCGACCCCAAATATCATTCCTACTTTGTTTTCCAACATAACTTTCAAAAGGGAGACGAGTTTAAAAGCGAAAGTTCAAAAAAGCAAATCGAGGCTATTCTGAAACATAGACCTTTTGCAGCATCTCAAAATCGAGCAGCCGGATGTCGACGTCGACCGGCGTATCAGAGAACCGGCGGGTTATGAGCATTCCGCGAAGCAGTTCCTCTTCCTCAGGAGTCAGCTGGGTCACAAGGACCAGCATCAGCCTAAGCCGTAAGCGGCTCTTTAGATCGGCAAGGTTTTTCTTTGCCTGAGTGACTTTTTTTAGCATCGCTTCGATCCGGTCTTGGCGGATGTCCGGCACGACGAGGAACGAAACTTCTATACATGTGATCAGGTCCTGATCGACAAGTATCCCGTCAAACGGCGTCTTCCCGATACTAACGTGCCGCATCAGGGGCAAATTCTCTTCCTGCTGTATCTGCCTCAACGCAAGATCTTCAGCGACGATGTAGGCGGATAACAGATCAGGCAGCTGCTCGTCACCGACTTTTAGAAGCCGGGCGAGCTCACGGACCTCGATATTAACGTTTTGCCGCTGCAGCTCTGGCATTGCCGCGTCCCAGTGGATAAATTTGCGGTCGTCGACGGCCGCGAGGCGGCGTTTCATTGCAACGTCCATCAGGATCACAATGGCGAAGATACCCAGGGCTGACAGGCTCAATGCAGTTAGCGTCCAATCTTTTGCTGACACAGATATGACCGCGACGGCGATCAAGAGGCCGATCAACAATACGGCGGTGACGATCAGCGGATAATTGACCTTTCGCCTTTCCAATCGACTTAACGGATTGTCAGCTTTTTTGTCCATCAACGGATCACGCCATCGGCTACGCAGCCGCAGTATTGTGTTCGAAGGGGATGTCGTCAAAATGCGTCATCTGTTTGAAATCACTAAATCGCCTATTGATCTCAGGATAATCGAGAGCATCAACCCGCTCGGTGCCAAATTTCTCAACGTTGAACGAAGCCATAACGGAGCCATAGATCATCGCCCGCCTGAGGCACGCGTCAGTGATCTCTTTCTGTGCCGCGAGATAACCCATAAATCCGCCGGCAAAAGTGTCACCGGCCCCTGTCGGATCAAAAACACTCTCAAGCGGATATGCCGGCACGACAAAATAACCATCATGGGTAAACAGCGTCGCGCCATATTCGCCGCGTTTGATAACAACGGCCTTCAGGCCCAGATCCATGATCGCACGAGCAGCTTTATGGATGTTCGGTTCGTCCGTCAATTGGCGGGCCTCGGCGTCGTTGATGATGATGCAATCCACAACCTTGATGGTCTCGATCAGAGCATCTTTCATAGACGAGATCCAGAAATTCATCGTATCCATTGCAACAAATTCTGCATCCGCACATTGCTCGCGCACCTGCTTTTGCAGCATCGGCAGGATGTTTGCCAGAAAGAGCAGCTTTGCACTCTTAGAATTGTCAGAAAGTTTTGGATCAAACGTTTCGAACACATTTAGCTGGGTGTCCAGGGTGTGGGCCGTGTTCATGTCGTAATCGTACCGGCCGCTCCAAAAAAAGGTCTTGCCGTCCGGCACGATCTCGATATCGTCGGTATTGATCGCGTGTCTGCGAAACACGTCCCACT
Source organism: Blastocatellia bacterium (assembly GCA_963834975.1). Classification (GTDB taxonomy): domain Bacteria; phylum Acidobacteriota; class Blastocatellia; order Pyrinomonadales; family Pyrinomonadaceae; genus OLB17. Next base: position 221,636 of record CAWIDZ010000002.1, on the reverse strand, counting down.
CGGCATCCGAAAAATCGCCGCCGACAACACCCACCGCATTTACCTTGGCGAAAAAGCTCGCCGACAGCGAAAAATGCGTCGCAGCGCCGCCCAATATCTTTTCGCGTTTGCCAAATGGGGATTCCAAAGCGTCAAACGCGACCGAACCAACAACTGTTAATGACATTTAAAAAGGGTTCTCCGGTTAAGAATTACGAAAACTCTTATTTTACACGCCAGGGGGGATTTTTGCGATTTTCGCCGGCACGAAAAAGACAGATCTTGTTGCCATTGGGGTCTTTCAGATAGGCCTGACGCCATAGCCAGGCGCGGTCAGCGGGGTCTTCATCGAACTTTAGGCCGAGACGTTTTAGTTCAGCTACCTTTTCGTCCAGATCGTCGCATTCGAAATAAAGCGTGATGCTCTCGTTCGGCTGTATATCTTTCGCGATATTTACGGACAGGGTGGCGTCGCCATCGGGACATTCGAGCCTGGCATAGCGCGGCAGCGAATCGACTATCCGGCGCAGGCCAAGCTTTTCAAAAAATTCGACCGTCTCGGCGGGCCGCTCCGAAAAGAGCGTCACCTGATTCAGATTCATTTATCGCCCTTCAGGATCTTGAGCGTCTGTTCAGCTTCTTCGCGATACGAGCTGTCGGGGTATTTTTCGACGAGAGTAGAGAGATAAGCGACGGCATCCTCCTTCAATTTTTCAGGAGCATATTTCTCCTTTTCCCTCTCTAACTTAAGATCGACCTTTTGCTTGCCTTTATTTTCCGACAGGTAATAGCTGCTCATGCCGGCCATATAGAGAAACTCGTCGATCTTTGAAAACTCAGGATATGCCGCATAGGTTTCCTCAAACCGCAGCAAAACCCCCTTGTAAGCTTTCTTGAGCTTAAACGCGTTCCGCGCCACTTCGAGATTGTGGGTTGCGTCCTGCTCCATTATCGGATCGCGGTCTATGGCCGGCGTGACGTTTCGCTGGGCATTTCCCGAAATGCCAAAAAGCAGCAGGCAAAGTATGGTCAAAAGAGAAAAATTTGTAAGCCTTAGCATAAGTATTAAAGATGCTTAACCTAATTATATGGTTGGAATCCCTAAATCGCCATTCGCCCAACGGTAAAGCGGCGGGCACGCCAGTAGACCCGTTTCTTCGTCGGTAAAGCCGCTTTCCTGTCGGGAAAGCGGTTTTCCGGCGAAACAGTCCGTCAACTGTCGCGAAAATCGTTTACCCTGTCAGGAAAATCGTTTTCCCACAGACTTACGGTTCTCGTGACGGGAAAACCAGCAAAATTACGGGAAACCTCCTTTACCGCCGGGACAACCTCTTGACTGTCGCGTTAAAGGTTTTCCGAATTGGAAAAACCTTTTACTGCCAGGAAAATGATTTTCCAAAAGCCAGGTTTATGGTCTAACCAATACCAGGCAAAGGGATTAGCAGATTTTCGGCCTACGGCTGAACGAAGCCGGTCATTCTGCAGGGTTGTATTTGCCGATGATCGCATTAAGCTTCTTTGCGGTCTCAGCCGGCCACAGGTCGGGGGCCGTGAAGATCGCGTTTTTGATCGCGTCCCGATACTGGTTTGGCGTCTCTTTGGCGGCGACGCGCTTTACGGCGTCTTTCAAAACGAGCTGGGCGTTGCGGACATTTTTATTCAGGTACTCGATCACCATATCGACAGTCACATCGTCGTGGCCCTCATACCAGCAATCATAATCGGTCACGAGGGCGAGCGTGGCATAGGCGATCTCGGCCTCGCGGGCGAGCTTTGCCTCCTGCAGGTTGGTCATGCCGATGACGTCCATTCCCCAATGCCGATAGACGTTCGACTCGGCCTTGGTCGAGAACGCCGGCCCCTCCATGCAAATGTACGTTCCGCCGCGATGTGTTTTTACTCCCACACCTTTGCATGAGGCTTCAAGGATATCGCCCAGCTCGTCACAAACCGGGTGGGCAAACGTAATATGGCCAACGATCCCCTCGCCAAAAAAGGTGGATTCATGAGCACGAGCACGTGTCCTGTCAAAAAACTGGTTCGGGATCACAAAATCCGTGGGAGCATATTGCTCCTGCAATGAGCCAACGGCCGATACCGACAAAATATACTCGACACCGAGCAATTTCATCGCATAGATATTAGCCCTGAACGGCAACTCGCTCGGCGTCAGCTTATGTCCCCGCCCATGCCTCGGCAGAAATGCGACCGTTACGCCATCGAGTTCACCGACGATAAACGCATCCGACGGATTGCCAAACGGCGTCTCGACCGGCACCTCACGCACATTCTTTAGTTCCGGCATCTGGTACAAACCACTGCCCCCAATGATTCCAATTTTTACTTGTTCCATATTTGGTGATCGCGGCCGTTACCAAGCCGCAATCTACAAGATTAGCGAAAACCCGGCGGTTTGAAAAATATGGTCAGACGGATCACTCATATCCCCTCTCCTTATTTCGGGGGTGGGCAACTCTGATAATTGACCTAGGATCCGGACTTATCGCTTAGTCGTGATGAGCTTCGGCCCGCATATTACCATTAGACCCATTACTCTCCTTTGCGAGTTCTTCCATTTCCTGCCGTTTTATTGTCAGGTCGTTGTCGGCCAGATCTTCGGCGGTGATCATTTCATTGCGGGCACCTTCCATGGCATTTATAAGCTCGTCCAGCTTTAGCTGAACTGCCATTGAATCGCGATTCTGCGTATTTTGGATGAGAAAGACCATCAGGAACGTGATTATGGTCGTCCCCGTGTTTATTACCAGCTGCCATGTATCGCTATAGCCAAAGATGGGTCCCGTGACACCCCATATCACGATGATCATCACGGCGGCGATAAACGTTATTGGCTTGCCGGCAGCCTGAGAAGTGGCCTTGGCAAACCGAGTGAAGTAGGAAACCGATGATTTTTTCATAAGTCCTCCCGATCAACTTTTAGCTTGAAAGGATAGTGCGGCCACCCGTTGGCCGTATCGTAAAGTTATTTTGCCCGGTTCACGAATCTTTCTTGCCGCCCTGAGCCGCCGGGTTTTTTGCCGCCGCCGTCCTGTTTGTTTACGGTCGCCCAAGCCCGGCTCTCGGCCTCTTTTTTAGAGACACCTTTGTCTTCATAACTCTTTTCGATATGCTCAGCTTTTCGTTCCTGTTTTTTGGTATATTTAGTTCCTGGCATTTAGTTTTGTACTCCTTCTTAGCAAAAAATATGACGAGCCTAAGGGCTCAATTACATTTTCACGAATAAAGAACTGTCAGAACTGTATGGACGAGAACATTAAGAGGGATACCGCAGGAAAGACTGAGGCGGGGCCTTAATTTCATTACAGGTTTGTAGATCTGGAAACATTCCCTACCATCTTTAGTTTAGTTAGCTTTCACTTATCGGCTTTAAGTGTTCCCAGCTATAAAAAACGTTCAGTCGGAGCTCTGAGGGAATTTGAAATAGTCGCGCATTTTTGTAAGGCATTTAGCTTCGGGGGCGGTCTTTGGATCAGCGATAAATGCCGCCACCATATCGGCTAGGCATGGGGGGCTGTTAAAACCGGGGGCGTGGCCGACCCAGGGCACGTCGAAATAGTAAGAATTTGTAAACCGGTCAGCGGTCGTCCGGCCCCACGCGGGCGGTGTGTAAGCGTCGAACTCGCCTGCGAGGATCATTGTCGGCACATTGCCAGTCACCGGGCGATTGTCGGCCAGTGGACGTGGTTTTACTTTCCAGACCCTGCAAACATCAGGCAGCGACTGCGGTTCATATCCACGCAGGTTTTCATATTTAGCACCTTGAGCGATGATCGTTTTCCTGTTTTCGAACGGCATCTCCTCGCTGCACCAAACCGAATAACGCATGCCCCACGAATAAAAAGCGGGACTTATTTTGGACTGGGCATAGTCTGCAAGAGCGTCGTATTTGCCGCCAAGGATCTCAGCGATCTGCGCCGGCGCAGCAATGATCGCCCGTCCGTCTGACGACAAAACGTAATCTACCAACCAGGTGATCAGGTCATCGCCGTCCAGTTTGATCACCTTTTCATTCCCTGCAGCGTCCTTTGTTTTTACCTCCGCCGGCTTTTTATCCCATTGTTTAGCCAAAGCGAAGAATTCGGCCTCGAGCCTCGGATTATCGGCGTTACAGTTTGCATCACTTTTGCAGCGGGCGAAAAAGAGATCGAGTGAACGGGCAATATTATCGACACCGGTCTCGTCGTAATTTATCTCGAGCGGCATGGTGGATTCGATCACGAGGCTGCGGACACTTTTTGGATAGTCCCTTACAAACTCAAGCATCAGGCGAGCGCTGTACGAGACGCCATAAAGGTTTAATTTGTCGATACCCATCACGCGCCGCAGATCCTCGATGTCAGCCGCGCTTTCCGAGCTGTTGTAAGCACTGAGGTCAATGCCCAACCCTATGAGCTGCTTATAACATTTACCTGCCGCCGCGATCTCATTCTTACGCGCGATGCTCCGGCTTAGCCCCAAATTTGCCGAGGAAATATTGGCTTCATCAACCTCAGGACATTCTAATGCCGGCTGGGCGTAGCGGGTGCCCCGCTGTTCATAGACGATCATATCCCGCTGTTTTAGCCATGGTGAAAATCGGCGGCCGGTAGCCATCCGCAATGAAGACCCCCCCGGCCCGCCAAGCGTCCTGAGGACGGGATCGGGCTGTTTGTCGGCATTGTCGCTTTTTAGAATTATGATCGGCAGACGGATCGTTCGTGTGCTTTTAGACCGGCGGTTCTCCCGAACGACCAGGTAACCGCAGTCGGCCCGTTCCCCCTGCGGCAATTCGATAGCGCACTTGTCAGGTTCAAAACGCGGAACCGCCTTTTGTTGGGCTAAAAGCGATTGCGTTGCGATCAACAAAACCGTAATGCATAGCAAGATTCTGCGGCATAAATAGCTATGTGAGCAGCTTAGAAGAATGTTACGTAAATATCTCGGTTACGGTTTCCGTGCTAACCCTGTACTATTTTTTCTTTGTACAGTCAGCCGCAATAACAAGAGGCTTAAGTTCGCCTTTGTCGCGTTTGAGCAGGAGATCATCCATTCCGGAAAAACTTGCTTTTGGCTTTTCGGAGATGATCGCTCGGTAAGCTTTTAGGGCACTGTCAATTCCGGCGAACTGTGCCTCATTTTCATCATCTTTTTTATCCGGGTTTTCCAATTTGAAAGCACCCATGCCGATGGTATATTGGCCGATCATCTCAGAGCTATATTTATTTTTCTTATCTAACAGCGGCTGCATCAGGTCGCCGCCGCAGACAACGAGATGGACGTCTTTGGTTTCTATGAGATAGAACATAGCCCAACTGCGTACGTCCTTTGCTTTTTTATCCAGCGGCTTCTCTTCCAGGAATCGCGCCGCCTTTATGAGCATGTCTGCGTCTTTTTGTTTCTGATCCTGGGCCACTATGGAGGTAGATCCGATCAGAAATAACACCAATGCGAGAGTGAGTTTGTACATTTGTTTCCCCCTTCAGATATCTTGAGATTTTACTTTGCCGTCAATTTCGACCAAACGCCAGATCGCCGGGCCATATTCGTGATAGAACAAACATAACCAGTTTTCGCTGACCGCGTGCGGAAGAATTTTTTTCTTGAACTCGAGTGTTTCCGTGGGAAACAGATCATAGCTCATGATCCACGCCGGCGGCAGGTGGTGCGTTGTCGGTATCATATCGTAAAAACCAAAGAGCGTCTCACCGCCGCGCTCTAATCTGACGGTCTGCATCGTTTCTGAGTGGCCGCGGACCTGCTCGACGAAAAGGCCGTCGACAGCTTCGTAGCTGTCGGGTTTTAGCTCCAGCTGGCCCGAATCGATAAGGGGCTGCCAGTTCTCTGCCCTGTAGCTTGCGCGGTCGCGCTCGTGCGGCGACTGTGCGTGTTCAAATTCGTTTTTGGATACAAAATACCGCGCGTTGGGGAATTGCGGAACAGCGTTGCCGTTAACGTCGGGTATCGTATTGCCGCCGGCGTGGTCAAAATGTAGATGGGTGTTGATGACGATCGAAATATCGTCGGGACGGCAGCCGGTAATCTCATAGAGAGTTTCGGCAAACGGCCTTTCACGGAATATGCCGTACATTGCCGACTCTTTTTCGCTCCACTTTTCGCCGATGCCGGTCTCGATCAGGATGTGTTCAGACGGGGTTTCGATGAACAAGCAGTTCATGTTCAGCCTGACGCGGTTTAGTTCATCGGGCGGACAAACCCGCTCCCAAAGAACACGAGGGACGATGCCAAACATCGCCCCTCCGTCCAATCTGAATTCCGTATCGGGAATTACCTCGATCCGGTAATCGCCAAAGTTCATATCAAGTACAAGGCATTTTGATCACGGCCTATCTTGCCGAAATTCAAATTGCCGACTGGTTATTTCTTCTTCGGTTCAGCCTTTTTAGCCGGTGCCTTTTCAGGTTTGGCTCCCGGGTCTTCCACCTGTGCTCCCGGCGGCATTCCTTGGGGCATTCCCTGCGGCATACCGGGCGCTTGTTTTTGCCTCATCTGCTCCATCTGCTCTGCCGTAATTTCAGGCACTGTAAAATCATCGGGCACCTGAACATTGTTTTCGGCCACTAACTTATCGAGCAGAGCCTTTTCTTTTTCATCTTCCAACTTGGTGCGGACATAGTCCTTAACGGGAGTCTCGCGGGCGTTCGGTTTGTCCGGGTCCTTGTAACCCGTCGAGATGAGAATATGCTGCACATCATAAGTCTCAGCCGGCGTGCCGTTAACATCTTTGGATTCGAGCTTTCGGTCAAGCTTGATAATGTGAAATCCAAAATCGGTTTCGACCAACTGCGGATCAACCTGACCGGGTTCCAAAGAAAGAGCGGCCTGTTCAAAGGGGGCGACCATCCTGCCTTTTGGAACGTCCTTGTAAAGTCCGCCCTGAAGCGCTCCGTCGGGGCCTTTATTTCCCGGATCCTGGGTAAATTCATTAGCCAGGGCCGCGAAGTCCTCGCCGGCTAACGCACGTGCTAGAATTTTTTCTGCCTCGGCACGTTTTTCAGCCGGGTCGAGTTCCGGATGAGCCTTGATATATGCGTCGATCTGTTCGTCCGTGACCTTTTCCGTGTCAGCGGTCTTTTCGGAATAGAGCTTGGCGAGAAACTGGGCCTGCTGCAGCTTTACCTGCAAATTTGCTTTTTTTACAAACTCGGGCGACAGCTCGCCGGCTTTTAATTTCTGTTCATACTCGGCCTTATAAATGCGGGTCTTAGCAAAAATATCTCTTGCCTGAGTTCGCTCTTCCTCGCTTACTTCGCGATCTTTCATTTCGGGATTGCCGGCTTTCAGCACCCCTATCTTTGCATCCAGGAAAGCATTGAACTCGTCCTCATGAGACCGTTTTTCCGTGGGTTCACCGAGACCGAGCTTTTCCATCCATCCACCGCTTGTTTGCGGCGGAGCCGCTTCGGCCCAATAGGCATTGATCTGGTCCTCGGTGATAAAGCCAAACGGCGGCATCGGCCCCTTATCTTTGTTGATCTCGCGGTCATAATTTACTGCGAGGATCTCAGAGCGAATGTTTTCGAGCTCCTGATGATTCATGGGGTCGGCAGCCATCCCTTCACGCTGAGCCTCACTCGCAAAAGCCAGGAGCTGCTTGAGATTGTCGAGCTGCTGCGTTTTCATCGTCGGGTCGTCGTTTAGCCGTTTTAAGACCGATGGATTGGTCTTAGCGACATCCGCCAAAAGCAGTTCGATCTCTTCGCGGGATATCTGGTTAAAGGCAATGCCGGACTCACCGCCAACTTTCTTTTTCCAGATGACCAACCCGACGCCAATAGCGAGTATTACACCCACCAAAATAATTCCTTTTGTTAAATTGCTCAATTCTCGAGTCCTCTCTTACGTAAATCTAATAAATGTCAATCGGTAATAATATCAAATGTGTCAAATTTCAACTAATGAATAACGATTATTTGGGAGGTTGGACGAGTTCCAGCAATACGCCGTTTGACGCGGCCGGATGGACAAAGGCTATGAGGCAGCCCTCGGCCCCTATTCGCGGAGCATCATCGATCAGTCGCATGCCCTGAGACCTCATTTTTGCGAGGGCTGTTTTAATATCCTCAACCTCGATCGCAATGTGGTGAATGCCGCCGCCGCGTTTGTCCAAAAATTTACTGATCGGCGAATCTTCACTGGTAGGCTCGAGCAACTCGACACGGCTCTCGCCCAGCGGCAGCATGGCAACCCGCACCTTTTGGTCCTCAACGACCTCGCTGTGAACGTTGGCCAGGCCCAGGGCATCACCCCAGAATTTTAGAGCTTCGTCGATACTCTTAGTAGCTATACCAATGTGATCTATTTTCATTTGAGCGTTAATATTTCTTCGACAGCGGTGTATGGATCCTTCTTCTTTTCGGCGATCTCAATGGCGAGTTTGTCCAGATATTCGTTTGCACCATCCCGGGCCAACCGATCATTTAAGAGCCTCTCTTGAAGTAGTTCGAGCAGCCGCCAGCGTGCGATGGCCTGTCTTCTAACGGTGCTTCCTTCACCATCGGTCTGAAACGCATAATATGATTCGATGGCTTTTTCGAGGTCTTCGATGCCTTTACTTTCTGTCGCGACCGTCCTGATTATAGGTGAATTCCACATATCGGGGCGATGAGCAAGGCTAAGCAGGGATTCGAGTTCCTTTTGGGTGCGCAAAACACCTTCACGATCTGCCTTATTTATGACAAATACATCCCCGATCTCCATGATCCCTGCCTTGATCGCCTGAATGTCATCGCCCATTCCGGGCACTAACACGACCACCGAGACATCAGCGGTCTTAACGATCTCGACCTCGTCCTGACCAACGCCTACGGTCTCAACAATGACCTTATCAAATCCGGCCGCGTCGAGGATCGCAACGGCATCGACCGTCGCCCGGGCCAGGCCGCCCAGATTACCCCTGGTCGCCATCGAACGGATAAACACGTTCTTGTCGAGGCCTAGAGTCGCCATCCGTATGCGGTCGCCAAGTATAGCTCCGCCGGAAAACGGACTCGACGGATCGACACAGATTATCCCGACCTTGTCGCCATTGTCTTTATAAAGAAGTGCCAGTTTATCGACCAATGATGATTTTCCGGCACCCGGCGAACCGGTGATCCCGATAATAATGGCCTTCCCCGTGTGGGGAAAAACAGATGTCATAAGCGCGGCGGCTTCGCTGCCGCCGTTTTCAGCTATCGAGATCGCACGGGCTACAGAACGCGTGTCCCGATCGAGTATTTTCTGGGTAAGTTCCAAGGTATTCATCCTGATCGTTTCAATGGCTCAATGGCGTATTTTCGCATTGTTTCAAACGAAAACAAAAAAGCGAGCCTTGTCGGCCCGCTTTTACGTGTCGCTTAATACCCGAAAGCCTACATTTGACCTTCGTCGGCCGACGGCCCGTAGATCGACGGAACCGGAATGTCGTTGAGACGCAGATAAACCGAAAGCTGGCCGCGATGATGGATAATGTGGTTCATGACAAATGAACGCATAACTGCCACCTTTGGCATCGTAAAGTAAACCTGTTCACCGTTTCGCATCGTCCATTCCGTCATAAACGTCTCGTCCGATGTCTCACCCAGGATGCTTTTGGCCACGGCAATGTGCTCGTCAAAAAAGGCGAGCAATTCCTCATTTGATGTCGGCTCAAAAGGTTTGAACTCTGCCGTCGAAAAATCAAGAACGTCCTGTTTCAGCGTCTCTTTGGTCCAGCCAAACATCTCGGCGCAGTGCACGGCAAGACGGCCGAAAGTCATCGACTTTTCATGCGGTTTCCAATCAAATTTGTCGGCCGGGACACGCTCCAGACAATTACGGGTAACTTTTGCCTCGTTATCTAATTCTGCTAAAAAAGCCGCTGCGAGGCGGCCTGAACTTGTTGCGGTGCTTGAACTCATATTTTTATCTCCTGTTTAAATTTAAGAAATTGGAACACTATTATAGCAAAGTGTTTCATAAATGCAACATGAAACGTCATATATCGCAAAAATGTTTCACAAGGTTCTTACGTCGCCGGCCGCGATCGGGTTCGACTGAGGCGCAGTTACATTGCCTTGAGAAGACTCTTTGCAATAACAAGGCGCTGTATCTCGGACGTCCCTTCGCCGATCGTGCAAAGCTTGGAATCACGCCAGTACTTTTCTGCCGGATAATCTTTTGTGTAGCCGTAACCGCCGTGGATCTGAATGCTTTCCTCAGAAACGCGGACCGCGGTCTCTGAGGCGTATAGCTTTGCCATCGCAGATTTTTGAGTAACTGATTGCCCGGCGTCTTTAGCGGCTGCAGCCTGCAGAGTCAAAAGGCGTGCACATTCGATCTGAGTAGCCATATCGGCGAGTTTGAACTGGATCGCCTGAAACTCAGCGATCGGCTTGCCAAACTGCTGGCGTTCCTTCGCATATCTCACGGCCGCCTCATATGCTCCTTGGGCAATGCCAACTGACAACGCGGCGATAGAAATGCGGCCGCCGTCGAGCACCTTCATTGCCTGGAGGAAACCCTCGCCCTCGTTACCGAGCAAGTTCTCGTCCGGCACGAAGCAGTCCTCAAACACAACTGACGAAGTTTCCGAAGCGCGCATGCCGAGCTTATTTTCCTTCTTATCGGACCGAAAGCCCTCCATCGATTTGTCAAAAATGAAGGCCGATATTCCCCGATTACCTTTTTCCTTGTCTGTCACCGCAACGGCAACCAAAGTTTTGCAGGCGATGGCGTGGGTAATAAAATTCTTCGAGCCGTTTACGATCCATCCGCCATCTGATCTAACGGCGTTCGTCCTGGTACCTGAGGCATCAGAACCCGCTTGCGACTCTGTCAGCCCCCAGGCCCCAAAGCTCTCGCCATTTGCCAGCGGCACTAAATATTTCTGCTTTTGCTCCTCGCTGCCAAACGTAAAGATGTGATTCGAACACAGCGAATTATGAGCTGCCACCGAAAGGCCGACCGAACCGCAAATGCGGGCGATCTCTTCGATGATGGTGGCGTATTCAACGTAACCGAGCCCGGCGCCGCCATATTCCTCAGGAAAAAGCACTCCCATAAGGCCAAGCTCGGCAAGTTTTGGCCGAAGCTCGTCGGGAAAATGCTGCGATTCGTCCCATTCCATCACGTGCGGTTTGATCTCGCTCTCGGCGAATTCGCGAACGCTATATTTGATCTGCTGCTGCTCTTCGGAAAGTTCAAAGTTCATAATTCGTTGTGTATGACGAACATGATGACAGAACGCAGTGAAGGCGCGCAAATTTCGACGAAGAAGTTTGAAGAGGTTACGGAGATCACGATCGTTAGGGCCAAGGTCGTTGTCAGGTTTAGTTATCGCGTTTGAAGTTTGCTCGCAGCAGCAAGGACGTCATCCAAATGAATAGGAACGTATTGACGATCTGGGGCACCTTGCGGTACCACCAGTTCGTAAATATCAACTGTTCTATAAGCGGCAGCGACTGTCCGCTGCTGTCGAGTTGAAACTGGATGGGCAGTTGGATCGTGGCAGTAGACACCCAGATAAGCATCTGAAGAAAGATCGAAAGCCAGATCGCCCAACGGGGAATGGGAGCAGGGCGAAACCAGGCCAGCAAGATCGTCAACACGGTCGCGATGAGCATCGGAATGACCATATAGCCGATGACCAGTGGGCCGAGAGTTTGATGATAGGTGCGAAACTCAGCCGCGCCGATCAGAGGCCAAGTCGGGTAATTGACAAAACTCTCGACAAAAGATGCACCTGTGCCATAGAACATAAGGGCAACGGTGATCAAAAAGAGCCAGACAGAAAATTTTGTTGACGGTTGAGCGGCAGTCATATTTGATATTTGAAAACCTAAACCGCAGCTATATTTGCACGGGTGCTGATCAAGAGCAAATCTATTGTCCGATAAAGTCTGAGAGTTGCGGCCAGCAGGACCGTGTTGCCAAACAGGTCCAGATCGTCGCCTGCAGCCAGCGGAAGATAAATCTTTTGCGGTGGCGCAAAAAAAGAGTATATGATTGGTCTACGGTCAGACATTCAGTGACTTGGTGATAGGAGATAACCATCGATGCAAAAGGCTCTGCTTACCCTGTGTATATTAGCGACGATGCTCAGCTTACGGGCTTTTGCCCAGAATCCCGTCGGTGTCGCCGATTCACGTCCGATAATTTTGGAAATTCAATTTTTCAAAGGAATGCAGTTTGCGTATCAGCGGATCGGCGGGTCGAGCATGTACGGGGCGTGGCAGACAGTAAAAGACTGGCGGCCAAAGGATGGGGACCCGATCATCCAGGGAGTTAATATGTCGTCACGGATCGAGGACGGAATAGTAAAGATCCGTGTGAGCCTGGTAAGGGGAAAATATTTTGAAGTGACCTCAAATGTCGGCGAATATACGGTGACCGAGGGCGGCAGGACCGTTGTTAGCGGACTCGCTGATTTCGGAATAGTTCCGTTCGAGGTCGGAATAGTCCGGGCGCCGGCTACCGTCGCCGAACTGCCGGCCATCGACAATAAGACCAAGTCATTAAGCGTCACGGTCGAAGCTGTCACCGCGAATATCCCTTCATTTAAGGTAAAGATCGCAAATATCGGAGCCAAACCAGTAATGGCATATTCCTGGTATACCTCATTAGGCGACCGCAAACATCTCACCGGTATGAGCCGCAATCGAAACGCAACGGTCCTTATCGAGCCGGGTGCTTCGGTCGAACGTATATTGCCGTATCCTGTCAAACCGACCACATCAACGACCGGTGAGAGGCCCGATACCCGGCCCGATCTCGTGTTTAACATCAGGGCAGTAATGTTTGACGATGGGACTTATGAAGGTGAGGCGTCGGCGGCCGCATGGTTTAGGGCCTTACAAGTAGGCCAGCAGATTCAGATCCAGCATATTCTGCGGCAGCTTCGGGCTAAGTATGATTCTGTCGACGCGTTTGCTGCCGCGCTCTCACAATATGAGTTTTCGATGGACGAGACCGCCTATGCATCTTATGCAAGAGAATTTCCGAGCGTGTCAAAACAAGAAATGGGCCAGTTCCGGGAGTTGATCGAGAGCGAAGCGATCGAAGCTCAAAAAGCACTTGTCAAGGTTTTTTCCGCAAAAAGAGCTGAGTTCGAAGCCGACCCGGCAAGCCTTCAGACATGGAAAGACGCGGAAATACAGCTTTGCCAGCGATTGCTTAATTCCTTTCCACCACTGAACTGAAATGTCTGTACACGAAAATATTCTTATAACTGACGATCAGGTCCGCGAGCTTCTTGAAAACACGAAAACCATCGCCGTCCTCGGCATCAAACCCGAGTCACACGCGAACCAGCCTGCTTATTACGTTTCAAAATATATGGCGGAAGCGGGTTACAACATTATTCCGGTTCCGGTCTATTATCCTGAAGTAACCGAGATCCTGGGGAGGCCCGTCTACCGGCGGCTCGATCAGATACCGGGCGAGATCGATCTGTCTGAATGTATTTCGCCGATCAGAGGACATTCCGAAACACACCCTTGAGATATCAGACAAAAAGCCAAAAGCGGTTTGGTTTCAGCTCGGAATTCGGAATGACGAGGTTGCCGAACAGCTCGCCGAGGCGGGGATCAAAGTCGTGCAGGATCTATGTCTGATGGTCGAACATAGGGCACTATTGTCGTAAATACTATTTCTTCTTAACCGGCGTTCGGAATTTCTGCACCTCTTCGGGAGTAAGCCTGCGGGAATCGCCGACTTTTAACCATTTTTCTGCAATATGGCCAATTGCGGTTCGCTTTAGTTTCACGACCGAATGGCCGATGGCGTCGAACATTTTGCGGATCTGCTGATTATGGCCCTCGTGCAGGGTGACCTCGTACCAGCCGTTTTTGTCGGTCGGCTTTAACTCTTTGATGTCGGCAGGGGCGGTTTTGAATCCGTCCTCCAGGATGACGCCGCGCCTGAGTTTGTTAATAGCTACCGCCGTCGGCAATCCCTTGACCTTTACCTCATATACCTTAGGCACGGCTTTCGACGATGCGACATAGTTCGTGAACTGCCCGTCGTTTGTCAGCAGTATCAACCCCTCGGTGTTGTAGTCGAGCCGACCGACCGGATGCAGCTTTCCGTGGCCTTTGACCAGATCGGTCACCAGCTTTCGGCCCTCGGGGTCGGCGGCGCTTGAGAGATAGCCTTTGGGTTTATTCAGGAGAACATAAATATTCTCGCGGTTTTTGAGCTTGGTGTTAATAAGCTTGCCCTTTACCTTGATGTGATCTTTTTCGGGATCAGCCTTTGTACCGAGTTCGGTCACGATCTCGCCGTTGACCGACACTTCGCCGGCCGTGATCAGAGCCTCGGCCGCCCGCCGCGAAGCGATCCCGGCCTGGGCAATTAGTTTTTGTAATCTTTCATTCACAGACAAGATATTACCGCAGAGACGCCGAGGCTCTGAGTTTGAAAAACAGATTGTTGTCTTTCTCGGCGTCTTTGCGTCTCGGCGGTTAACTAACCAGATCTTCGAAATCCTCGATCGAGGGCAGCTCGGTCAGATCGTTCAGACCGAACTGGATAAGAAAGTCCTTTGACGTGCCGTACTGCATCGGGCGGCCGACGGTTTCTTTTCGGCCTTTGGCGACGATCAGGCGTTTGTCGAGAAGGGTTTTTATCGCCGATGCAGATTGCACGCCGCGGATCTCGAGGATCTCAGGTACGGTCACTGGTTGTTTGTAAGCAATGACCGCCAGCGTCTCAAGCGACGCGAGTGAGAGCTTTGCCGAAGGGCGGGTTTTCAAAAACTGGCGTATCTCCTCGTGAAACTCTGTCCGGGTCGATATCTGCCAGCCGCCCGCGATCTCGCGGATCTGCAGGCCGCTATCACGCTCTTCGTACTCGCGTTTCAGTTCATCGATCGCCGCCCGGACTGTCTCTCGTTCCTCGTCCAAAACGTCGGCGATCAGCTTTACGGTCAGCGGCTCATCAGCAACAAAGATCAGCGCCTCAGCCAGAGCCATTACCTCAGCCGGCGTTCGGGTTTTCTTTTCTTCAACTTCCAGATCCATAAATGAGATTCTACCGCAGAGAGGCAAAGAGGCGGAGATCCAAGAGAGCAAATATTATGTTAATTCAATGAGGCCCATTATGGAGCTATACCCTAGGCCCCTTTCTGTGTCTCAGCGTCTCAACGTCTACGGGGCTCAAACTTTCCTCAGAATAATGTCGCCAAATGTCGCGCTCTGCAGCAGCTTGACGCCCTCGGTCCGGACTATCTCAAGTACGGCGATGAACGCGGTCACGAGTTCGCGTTTTGACCTCATCTCCTCAAAAAACTTAAGCAGGTTGATCTCACCCTCGTCAAATATGCGCCGCTTCATCGTTTTTATCATGTCAGCGAGCGAGATCTCTTCGCGATGGATCTCCATCTTGATCTCATCGACATGGCGGGCGACGATCTTTTGAAAAACCGTGAGCAGGTCAAAAACGGATGCGTCTATCTCGGCATTGTTATCGTCCGATTCGATCGGGCCGCGGGTAAATGTTGCCTGCTCGATGGTCGAGCGTTCGTGCAGCATGCCGGCAGCGGTTTTGAATTTCTCGTATTCGAGCAGCCGGTCAACAAGCTCGAGCCGCGGGTCCTCGACCTCTTCGTCTTCGGGCGCAAACGGATCGCGGGGCAACAGCATTTTCGATTTGATCTCGATCAGCGTCGCCGCCATTACGAGAAAATCCGCCGCTATCGAGATGTCGAGCCGTTTCATCAGGCGGATGTATTCGAGATATTTCTCCGTGATCCGGGCGATCGGGATATCAAATATATCTGCCCGCTCCTGCCTTATCAGAAACAAAAGCAGATCAAGCGGGCCGGCAAAATCGCCGATCTTTATATTTAACGATTCGGTCGAGCCGCCAACGATCTGGGCAGAGCCTTTAAGAAAATCGAAGTTAAATTGTTCCTGGTCCTGATCCATTAACTATCTGCCGTAGCCGCATATTTCTTTAGATCCTCAAGCTGCACAACCTTAAGGGCGGATTCGTGAGTAGCTGCGAGATCGACCATCGGAGCCATGCCATCGTCGAGAGCCTGCTGCCAGCGGGTCACGCAAAGACACCACTTATCACCATCTTTCACACCCGGGAAAGCATACTGCGGCATCGGCGTTGAGAGATCGTTCCCGGCAGATTTTGAGTATTCAAGAAACTTGTCCGTCGCGAAAATACATACGGTATGCCGGCCCGTATCGTCAGCACCTGTACGGCAGTAACCATCGCGATAAAACCCGGTCATCGGGTCTGTGCAGCAGCTTTTCAACTCGCCGCCAAGGACATTCTTTGGTTTGGGATGATGTCCGTTCCCGTTTGTAATGCTCATTTTATAGATCGGCTCCTGGTTTGATCTTTCTTTGTCGGGGCAAAAGCG
Organism: Blastocatellia bacterium; assembly: GCA_963834975.1. Classification (GTDB taxonomy): domain Bacteria; phylum Acidobacteriota; class Blastocatellia; order Pyrinomonadales; family Pyrinomonadaceae; genus OLB17. The sequence continues at coordinate 205,303 of CAWIDZ010000002.1, read as the reverse complement.
ACCTTTTCAACCGAATTGTCGTCGCCATTGTCGGTGACGGTCGGCCGTTTGCCGTTGGCGTAACGGGAATATTCAACGTTGTTATGTTCACCGTTGAGTATGATCGCGGCTGCGGCGTCCATTTTGATCGTATTGTTATCACCGTTGATCATTATCTGCCGGCACGGCCCCGTTACCGTTACATCATTTCGCCGGCCGTTGACAGTGACAGGGTTAAACGTTGTACATGTGACGCTCTGCCGTTTCTCGTAACCATTGACCGTTATCGCATCTCCCTGCTGATGGGTGTCGACCTCGGCAATATCGGCCGGGTCGACCGGTTCCTCTTTCAAGGCCGGTTGGGCAACAGGCGTTCTTACGGGGCCGTTGAACTTTTCCATCTCCTCTTTAGCGGTTTTGCTGCGGAGGTCGCACGAAGCGATAAATATGGTGAGTAGCAATCCTATGAATACGGTAATGGCCTTCAATTTTAATCACCTTTGATAAGATCGAGCGCCCTTTCGATTGGCCTGGCAAGAACTGCCTTATCGCCAACCTCGACGATAGGCCGCTGAAGAAGGCCCGGATGCTCGATCATCAAGCCTGATAAGATCCTCATCCGGAGTTTCAGGTCCTAAAGCCATTTCCTTTGCCACCGGGTCGCCCTTTCTGAGCAGATCAGCCGGCCTCAAACCGGTCTTCCCTATTAAGGCTTTCAACTTTGTCTCGGTGAACGGTTCGTTAAAGTAGTTCACCTTATCATAATCAATGCCGTTTTCACGAAACAGCGTCGCCAGGTTACGGCACGTTGTTCAGGTAGGTTTTTCGTAAACAGTTATCTTTTTTGCCATTAGTTTATGTTCTCGCTAAGTGCAGGCATCCGCAGCGTTCCCGGGATGCGTTTCAGTCAGGTTTTGCGATTCCTCGTAGGTAAATATCCTAGATTTTGTAACAAACCGTACACCGAGCGGGATCTCGAGAGAAAAACTAGCACCGCGGCCGGGAACGACGTCGATCGTCAACTCAGTATGCTGCCAAAACTCGAACTGGTCCTTTGCCATATAAAAATCACAGCCCGCCACCTCGCCAAGCCAGACATCGGACGAGCCAACCATAAATTCCCCTTTCGGGTAACACATCGGTGAAGACCCGTCGCAGCACCCGCCCGATTGGTGGAACATCAACTCGCCGTGTTTGGCGCGGAGTCTATCGACGACTGCTGCTGCTTCAAGTGTGATCTTTACTCTTGGAATAGACATTAGAATGAATTCATTCTCGACGATCAGAACGGTTCGCGTTGATCATACTTTTTAATGACCGTGAGATTATTCGCGTTAAGCCAAACGTGATCGCTATGAAGGCCGCGACCAACGCCTTCACGGTACGCGTATACGTCCCAAATAAACACGTTTTCAGCTTTATCAAACCGAAGTCTTACAAAAATCTGCTTAGTTTCCGAAAGTGTTTTAGTAGTCCGAGCAACATTGACGGCCTCTAAGCAATCTCGAACAATTCCTTTCTTCGGTGAAATCGCTACGTCCGGAATCTCAACATCGCTAAGAAACCGGCCATATTGGTCGGTTCTGATCGCGAAAGTATATTTATAAACTCCACCCTCTCCCGCCCTCACCTCAAAGGTGAAAACATAAGCGTCGAGACGCTTCAAGTCCCCGAACGAAAGTTCACTCTCGCGATCGAAATCGACTCCCTCGACATGAGAAAAGTGGAGATTCTTTATGAAATCGACCCCGACCTTTTCGCGAAGTTGATGAAGAACGTTTTCAAGTACCGCCTGGTGGACATCCGCTTCGTCATTCGAGTGCGTACTTACCTTAACCTTTCGGTCAAAGTTATAACCAACAGACCACGAATCAACCTCACTGCAAGGTCCTTCGCTCCGAAGAGACTCGGCAGCGCCCGGGAAGATAGTTGTCGCCACTAATAATATGATGTGAGAAACGCTGAGCCTCCTCATACTAAAAAAACCCCATCGCCTTCTTATCGTATGAGATAAGCATATTCTTAGTCTGGCGGTAATGGTCGAGCATCATCAGGTGATTTTCTCGGCCAAAGCCTGATTTTTTGTAACCGCCGAACGGGGCGTGGGCCGGGTAGTTGTGATAATTGTTCACCCACACGCGGCCGGCCTGGATGGCACGCGGTACGCGATAAAGCTCGTGAGCGTCGCGCGTCCAGACACCGGCCCCGAGGCCGTAGAGCGTATCGTTGGCGATCTCGATGGCTTCGGCTTCGTCTTTGAAAGTCGTGACGCAGGTGACCGGGCCAAAGATCTCTTCCTGAAAGACACGCATCTTGTTGTGGCCTTTCATGATGGTCGGCTCGATGTAATAGCCGTCCTCGACATCGGGATTTTTGTAAGCCCCTCCGCCGCAGAGGACCTCGGCACCCTCGTCTTTGCCGATCTGCAGATAGTTGAGAATTTTCTCGTACTGGTCATGGCTGGCCTGTGCACCCATCATCGTTGTCGGGTCGAGCGGATGGCCCATTTTGATCTGCTTGGTTCGTTCGACAAACCGAGGGATAAATTTATCGGCGATCGATTCCTGAACGAGAACACGCGACGGGCAGGTGCAAACCTCGCCCTGATTTAACGCAAACAGCGTCGCCCCCTCGAGACATTTGTCAAAGAAATCGTCGTCGGCATCCATCACGCTCTCAAAGAAAACATTGGGCGATTTGCCGCCGAGCTCGAGCGTTACCGGTATCAGGTTTTGCGAAGCGTACTGCATTATCAGGCGTCCGGTCGTGGTCTCGCCCGTAAAGGCGACCTTTGCGATACGCGGGCTGGTTGCGAGCGGCTTGCCTGCCTCGACGCCAAAGCCGTTGACGACATTCAGCACGCCCGGCGGCAGCAGATCGCCGATCACCTCCATCAGGACCATAATGCTCGCCGGTGTCTGCTCGGCCGGTTTTACGATCGTGCAGTTGCCGGCCGCGAGTGCCGGTGCGATCTTCCACGTAGCCATCAGCAGCGGGAAATTCCACGGGATGATCTGCCCGACAACGCCGAGCGGTTCGCGGATGATGACCGAGAGCGTGTTTTGATCGAGTTCTGATGCGCTGCCCTCTTCGGCACGGATCACGCTGGCGAAATATCGGAAATGATCGATCGCGAGCGGCAGGTCCGCCGCCATCGTCTCGCGGATCGGTTTGCCGTTGTCCCAGGTCTCGCATCGGGCGAGCATCTCGAGATTTTGCTCCATACGGTCGGCGATCTTGAGCAGGATATTGCTCCGCTCGGTCGCCGACGTCTTGCCCCAGGTCTCAAACGCCGCGTGGGCGGCATCCAATGCCGCCTCGATATCAGCCTCGTTCGAGCGGGCTATCTTTGTAAATGACCGGCCGTCGACCGGCGAAATACATTCAAAATACTCGCCGCTGCTCGGGGCTACCCATTCGCCGCCGATATAATTTTCGTATTGTTCTTTAAATTTTGGGATGTCGTAAGATCGTTTTGTTGCGTCCATAATGCCTCCGTTAAATTAGTCCGGAACCTGTTTAGAGCAGGTTCGCCGATGTTTTGTCTAGATTGGGTTAATTATAACACCTGAAGGTAACAGAGCGGCGAAATCAAATTATGGTGGGCAGCGTTGCGCTAATTAAGTCATGGTATGCGATGGTCGAAGGTAATATTACATGCCCGTTTCGGGCCAGTAAATGCTCATCGCAGCGCAATAGACGTGTTCTGACACCTACAAGACAGATCCTCTATCCCCATACTTTGCCGAGCGGCTTTTAAGATCGATCGAGAAATCGAATTTTCCATGCGTGCCGTCTCATGGTTCTTAATGTAATCCGAATAATCTTCATTTGGGACATGCCTCACCGTGAATCTCCATACTTTCGCTGCAAGACGAAACATCGATAGCCGTTAGCTTCGTGTCCAAGTAGATGAATTCGACTTCGAGATCCCGAAGAGAATCGCTAAGCAGCCTGACAGTCGGGTTGAGTTTTACCGACAGATGAATCATTGATCCGTCCATGCCGTTTATTCAAGAGGGATTCCGCGATGCCAGCGAACGGTGATCCGTCGAGATATTTGCTGAAAGACGCTCTTTGAATTCGCTATTTTATCATCTGAACGTTCGACGTTTGAGTGCCGAACGTCAATTCGATAGAGGAGGTCTGGATTTGACATTGTATGACCCGCTAAGGTTTCGATCTCTGGGCCCGCAAGCGGGCTGGGGTTTATGTTTATCTTGCCTACATCGGCTTTCGCGTGTAGTTACATGCTTAAATGGCCGCGCAAACAGCTGCTCGACAATCGCCGTAACATCTCTGAGCCATCAAACGAATACCCAGCTTGGCATAAACATCTCTCAACGTTTCGGCCGCCACACCCCGGGCTTTTTCGGCGCCGGCGTCGAGGATAGATCGTAAGGACGCGTCGTCGTAATCCTTTACCCGTTCCTGGAATGGGCGGAGAAACTCGACGACCGTTTCAGCAAGCTCGGTTTTGAAGTGGCCATAGCCTTTGCCTTCGAAATGAGAGACGCACTCGTCCGCTGATCTTGCCGGTCAGGAGTTGGTAGATGGTGAGCAGGTTTGTGATGGCAGGGCGCGTCGGGTCGAAATTGATCTCCGTTCCGGAGTCTGTGACGGCCTTTTTGATCTTTTTGGTTATCGTGTCAGCATCATCGAGCAGAAAGATCGAGCCGTTTGGATTCTCGTCCGATTTGGACATTTTTTTCGCTGGATCCTGCAGTGAGAGGATATTGGCACCTACGGGCGGGATGTACGGTTCGGGCACCTTGAAAGTCTCGCCGAAATCGCGGTTAAAGCGTTCGGCAAGGTCACGGGTCAGTTCGAGATGCTGCTTTTGGTCTTTACCGATGGGGACGAGGTCGGTTTGATAAAGCAAAATGTCGGCAGCCATCAGCACCGGATAGGTGAACAGGCCGACGCCGGCACGTTCGATTACTCTTGTGTAAAGCATGTCAGATTGTTCTAGTTCCCAGAACTGAACTCGATCAGCTTCGGCAAGATCCCACCTACCATGGACTCGGTGTCTCCTGAAGCAATTGAATCCAATCAGTTCCGCGATAGCCCGAATAAGCAGATCAGGACCGGTCATCAGCTCAGATCTTAGCGACAATGTCTCTTTCTTTGCCTTATCCTTGAACTGCGTCATCCGCTCAAGCTCGCCCATTCGCGAAATGCAGGACAAGACCCAGGTCAAGTTCAGCGTGGGCTCGGGACGTCCGACTGGATAAAAACGAATGACTTTTGCGGGTCGACGCCGGCGGCAAGGTAGATGCGGGCAAGATCGAGTGTCTTTTGCCGCAAGACGCTGCGGGTCCTGAGGCAGCGTCAATGCATGCAGGTTTACGATGCAGTAAAAACTCTCATACTCGTCCTGCAGCGCGACCCAATTTTTGAGTGCACCGAGATAGTTGCCTATATGAAGCTCACCCGTCGGCTGTGCCCCGCTAAAAATGCGTTTTTTCATATACTAGAACACAATGGAGTAACAGAACAAATATTGAGCACAAGAATGATAGAACCGGGCGAAGATACGCCTATCATAGCCCAATAAACCAACAGCATTAAGATCAAAAACCCATATTGCTCAAGCATGCGCAAAGACAGGTTGAGCGCTCTCAGGCAAAAATGTCCGCAGCATTTTGCTGCCGTCCAGCGGCGGAAATGGCAAAAGGTTAAAAACCGCGAGTGACACATTAAGCATCATCATGTACTGAACGAAAATCGCAAGCGGCTTCATCATGATCCCGAATTTATCGTTATCAGCGTAAATCCCTGTGTCGATGCAGGCTCTTAGCCATAACAAGCCCGATCGTCATCAGTATCAGGTTTGCACCAATGCCCGGCGACCTGACACCATAACATTTGCGAGTCGTATAATTTGTCCATTTTCGGGGATTTACAGGCGTCGGCTTGCCCCAACCGATCAAAGGTATACTGCCCAGCGCCCCGCCGACTGATCCCGAGAACAAAGCAAGGATCGGGTATCAGCAAGCGTCCCGATCGGATCCGTATGAGCTCACCGGATTTAGCGTTACGCGGCCAAGCATATACGCCGTATCATCGCCAAATTTATATGACATCCACGCATGTCCGGCCTCGTGGCACGAGATCGCAAGCAGCAGAACCACCATGTAGATAAGCAGGTGGCTCAATAAATTGACCATATCGATATCGCCCATAATTAACTCCCGGATCGGCTGCCGCTGTTGCTCAGATCTGCCATTTTCATTGTCTTAACAGCTAAATTGTGACATTCTTTTTATTAAAATTAAACCTGAACGGCCGGAACACCTTCGGCAGCCGATCTAGTGCCGGTTAGGCCCCGGCGTTGTATATGAAAAACCACATTGTCGTTATCGCCAGCGAATATAAAGGCGGCGAATTTATCGAAGAGGCCCACCAAGCGGGCTGGCATGTAACCCTTATTACCAAAGCCAAGCTGCTCGACTACGTCTGGCCCTGGCCGGCGATCGATGACGTCAAAACTGTCGAGGACAACGCCGGAGTAATGGATTACGTCCGTGCGGCGACAAATGTTGCCGGTTCGCGCTCCATCGACAAAATTGTCGGCATGGACGAGTTTGATGTCCTGACAGCGGCGATGGCCCGCGAACATCTGGATCTGCCCGGTATGAGCCGCTCACAGGCGCTGCGGTTTCGCGACAAGCTGATAATGCGAAACATCGCGTTCCAGGCCGGAATTCCTTGCCCTGATTTTATCGGCGCCTTTAACATGGAGCAGATAAATGAGTTTTTGGCCCGGGTGCCGACTCCGTGGATAGTAAAGCCGCGGCATGAGGTTTCGGCTTTCGGCATACGCAAATGCGAAAACGCCGATGATGTCTGGCGGGTCTTGAACGATCTCGACAGCCGCAACAACTGGCGTGACCATCCGTCACAGTTTTTGGTCGAGCGCTTTATCGAGGGCCGCGTATTTCATATCGATTCGGTAGTAAGCGGCGGCAAGGTGGTCGCATGCGGGGTAAGCCAGTATGGGACAACGCCATTCAAGGTCTCGCACCACGGTGGGGTATTTTCGTCGTCGATAATGTCCTATACGGCAAAAGAGCGAAAGACGCTCGAGACGCTGAACCGGGCGCTGCTTATGGCGTTCAAATACGAGAGCGGTGTCTCGCACGCCGAGTTTTTCCAGTCAGACGAGACCGGTGAATTTTTTCTGCTAGAGGTTGCCTGCCGCGTCGGCGGAGCCTATATAGCAAATGTACTCGAACACGCCTGCAACTTTAACCTCTGGCGTGAATGGGGAAAACTCGAAACCGCAACGGACGATAACCCTTACAAACTGCCAAAATTAAGGAAAGAATACGCCGGAATTACCCTCGCCCTTGCTAATGTCGATGATCCCGACACGTCCGCCTATACCGACGATGAGATCGTCTATCGCGTCAAAAAACAAAAACACGTCGGACTGATCTTTCGCTCAAAAAAACAAAAGCGTATCGAGGAACTTATCACCACCTATACCGAGCGGATCACAAACGATTTCCTCGCCGTCGTCCCCGTCAAGGAACGCTACGACGACTGAGCTAAGTGGGAATTGTCAGTACCACCTGCGGCAGCGGATGGGTTCTTAACGTATTTTGATAGCAAAGTTGTTCACGGTCATTGATCCGCTGACGGTTTAAGGCGGCCGCGTTCGGGCCGCCTCCTTACGGCAGGCGGTTCTGACACGTGTTAAACACACCCCTCTTTTGCCGCCGGTAGAACGCCTGTAGCGGTATTTAAGCCTCTAAAACACCGGTAGAACGGTTTCCTACAGAAGGAAGCCTCTATATTTTTTTGGAAACCTCTCTAATAGAAATAAGATCATTTTATTAATATTATAGCGGCCTTCTTCAACAGAATGTCTTTATATTAGAAATAAGATCGTTCTACCAACAATAAAACGGCTCTACCGGTATTAAAATCGTTTCCCAAACGGTGGAGCCTAGTAAATACCGGGATTCAGGTTTTATGCCCAGTCCGAAAGCTGCCCCGACAAAGTGTTAAACACAAGCATTCCCTGAACACTTTTTCACTGAATGGGGGTAATAGGAATTTATCGAAAATTTTTGATCAATACGGCGTTGCGGATCGCATAGCCGCGGGCCGTGAACAGCCGGGAACCGTCAACGGAAAATCCGAAATTATAGATCTCGCCGCTCGTAAAGTCGGTCAGCGACGTGCCGGCCTCGCCGTTTATCGGCTGCAGGCGAATATTCCCTACATTGTTTTGGGAAATGAGGTACGCCAGGGCTTTACCATCAGGAGTCCAGTGAGCACCGATATTAAGGATCGGATTTTCGGCTGTCTCAAAAGTTCTCAAGGCCTGTCCAATATCCGCTGTGATCATAGAGATCTTTTTCCAATCGGTCGAAACACAAGAGATAAATTGCCCGTCGGGAGAGTATTGCGGAGTTATGCAGTCGGTCTGTGACATCGAGACCGGCTCACCGCCGCCTGACGGGATCTTCCAAAGTGCCGACTTACCGAAATTGCTGCTGTAAACCAACGAATCGTAGACGATCCATTTTCCGTCCGGCGAGACGGCCGAGTCGACTTCGTTGCTGTTTCCGAAAGTAAGCTGGACCAAATTCTCTCCGTTGGCGTCGACGCGAAACAGGTGGCTAAAACCATCAACCTTTCCTGAGAAGACAAAGAAGCTTCCGTCCGGCGGAGCCCGTAACTCCTCGATCGCCGGCGGATCCGTCGTCAATTGTTTCCGCCCCGACCCGTCGGCGTTCATTAGCCAAATGCTAAAGCCATCGCCGTTCCGCGTTAGATAAGCTACACGCCCATCCGACAACGGCACAAGGCCGGCACGGCCGTCAGCCTGGCCGCTCGTGATCTGCACGACCGAGCGCGAATCGCCGACGGCATCCATCGCCCATATTTGGGAAAGACGATTATATGGCACGGCCAAAATTTCGTCTTTTTCAGTAATGCCCAGACTCGAATATTGATGGCGGCTGCCGTCGGTCGTCAGGCGGCGGGCATCGCCGTTAGGCAGGGAAAGATAATAAATTTGGTCTCGCCTGGTCGACAGGGCCTCTTTAGCCCTCGTACCAATAAAGACCAAACCCTGGCCATCATGGGTCCATACCATCCGGTAACATGTATCCCACTTGTCTTTGGATAATGGCTTTATTTCACCGCTACGGACATCTGCCCCGACGATACTGCATGCTCCTTCTAAAGAAGCCTTTAGGTCGACGACGCCAAATGCGACCGTTGTTCCGTCAGGCGACCAGGCACCGCCGCCATTCAATGACTCTGCCTCGTCTCCGGTCTTTGTCAACAGCACCCTCTCATGGCTGCCGTCGCTTGCGGCAATTATTACGGAGGCACTGTTGGCCTCTCTGCTGCCGCGCATAAATACCATTTCGCGTCCATCCGGCGAAAAAGAAACTGGAGCCTCAACGTCTGCCAGTATCCTGGTCCTTACGCCCCCCATCGTTGGAACACGGTAGAGAGCGTGTGGGGCATCACCCTTCTCAGCACCAACAAAATAAATAAATTGCGAATCGGGTGTAAAGCTCGAACCATAGATCCCGCCGGCCATGGGCTCAGTGATCTCAAGCCGGTTAACCTGGCCGGTCTGCTGCAGCCACAAATGGGACCGCTCACCATCATTTGAGACATAGGCAAAGTAGTTACCGTCCGGAGAGATCGTTGCATGTTCCACCGCTATGCCATCTGTCAGGTTCAGAAAAGTGACTTCGCCTCTTACCGCCGAGTCCGTCTTATTTGACCCGAACCCTAACCAGTAAACGGATGATGAGACCAGAAGGAAAGCGGCAACAGCGATGGCCAAAAGATATGATCGTCCGCGTTTCGACTCTTTGCCCTCGTAGTCGGCAGCCGCGGCGGACGGCAAGCGGGCCTCGACCATTGCAGACTGCTCTCTGTCGCTGTCATTCCAATCGGCGAGGGCAAGTACGTTTCCGTGCCGCTCAACGCGACGCAGACGCGGGTTAGGGTTAACGCTCTGACGGGAGTTGTCCTTATCCACAATTTGATCGCTCGGCTCAGGGTTCCCGTCAGCCGTATCGGGCGGCTGCCCGTTCACGACCTCGGATACGGCAACCTCGCCATTAAAGCGATAGCCGCGACGCCGCAGCGTTTCGATATAAGGTTTACCGTTTTTCTGATTCCCGAGGGTTTTGCGAAGGATGTGCAGGTATTGAGCCAGATTAGATTCCTCGACGATCGAATCGGTCCAAATGGCGGTCATCAACTCGTCTTTGCTTAAGATCTCGCCACGCCTTTCGACCATAGCCAGCAGCGTTTGTACCGCCTTCGGCGCGAGCGAGATCTCGTCCGTTTCCCGATACAGCATCAAATGGGCAGCGTCGAGCCGAAACCCTTCGAACTCATAAACCTTGTTATCGCCGGGTTTACCCATCTTAAAGTTAAATTTAGGATCTTTTAAAGATAAATCCAATGACACTTTATCCGCCTCCAATTATCTTGGTTGACGGAGCGTGCAAATTGCAAATACGAGCGAGCCTACGTGAAGTCGATCAACTGAATTGTAGCGCGAAGTTGTGAGAATGGAGAACTTTTATCCAATCGTGGATTTGCACGCTTCATAAACAAGATCACGGAAAACTTTGAACAGATGAATTATCCGACCATGCTCCTAACAAAATGCGTAAAATCGTGCCAGATCATCTTTGCCATTACTTTGCTATTTGTTTTTTGTACGGAGATCGCCAATGCGCAAACAACGGCGTTCAATTTCCAGGGCCGTTTGAATGATGGCAGCAGTCCCGCGAACGGGCGCTATGATCTGCAGTTCAAGTTGTTTGATTCGCTGTTGGGGGGAAGTAAGGTCGGCCCAACCGTTGAAAAACCAAATGCAATCCTCATAAATGGTGTTTTTTCAACTCCGCTGGACTTTGGATCAACGGCCTTTCCCGGCGCCGACCGATTTATCGAGATCAGCGTGCGTCCGGCCGGCAGCCCAAACGCTTTTGTCATTCTCGGGGGCCGCCAACAGGTCCTCGCCGTTCCGTTTGCGGTCAATGCTGCGACTCTCGGCGGTAACGGCCCTGGGGATTTCATAAAGAATGGCACCTCAACTCAAAACGCCACTTTCAATGTTTCAGGGGACGGGGCGGTTGGCGGGACGCTGCACGCCGGGCAGGTTAGGGCACAAACCGGCACTTTTGATCCCTACGGCCTTGTACAAACTAATGGAACTGTAACGGTAGGTACATTTGTCGACAATGGCTTTGGCGGATCATTGGGGACCCAATCTAACCACCCCCTGAATTTTTTTACGAATAACGGCACACCACAGGTAACGCTGACGCAACCCGGCAATGTTGGGATCGGAACCACGTCACCGTCTGCACGGCTTCATGTCCAGAATACTGGATTGGCAGGTGTCGCTATCCGTGCGGTCGGGGGAAATCTCGGCGGTTCAGCCATGATCGCTATGGGGAATATGAGACAAAACCTCGCCGGAAATGGGTTGGTTAAAGCGATGGTCTATGTCAACTCTGACGGATCTATTGCCCGTTGCTATAACGGCGAGACAAATGTATCGGACGGAAATTGTGGATTCTCTATTACCCGAAATATTGGCAGTTGGTGGATCGATCTCGGATTTCGGGTTGACGACCGGTTTTGGACTGTTACTCCCGGAATCGGTGTGACCAATATCGGTGTTCAGGCCAACACGGTGGGAGCAAATATCCTGGCTGTTAAGCTCTTTCAAACGGATGTCCCGGGTAGTACAGGTGAGAACATTTTTCGTAATTTCATGCTCGTCATTTACTGAAATCAAGTTAAAAGCGAATGAGATGGGACCATAGTAAGCCAAATGATAGGCATTGATCTCAATGTCCTTGTTTTTAGATCAATAAAGGAAGGCTCGGCATTATGAAACGCAACATAAAGAGGTACGGCAATCTCGTACTGGTATTGATCGGCACTCTGTTCATACTCGGTGAAACGGCCACGACGATCTCGGGTCAGACGACCGCATTCAATTTTCAGGGCCGCTTGAACGATGGCAGCATTCCGGCAAACGGACGGTATGATCTGCAATTCAAGCTGTATGATGCGATCGCTGGCGGCAATCAGATCGGACCGACGCTAGACAAACCGAATACTATGCTAGTGAACGGGGTCTTTTCGACGCCCCTTGATTTTGGGTCTGGGGCATTTACAGTCAATAACAGGTTTCTGGAGATATCTCTCCGCCCGAATGGAGTACCGAATGCTTTTGTAATTCTCGGCGCTCGCCAACAAATAATGTCGGTTCCACTCGCCATAAGGTCCATAAGTTCAGGATATGCCGACAATGCAGGGCATGCAGTCAATGCTGATGATTCGGTCATTTCTCAAAATGCATTATCGCTTGGCGGCGTTGGGGCGTCGGAATTTCTCAAACGTGACATAAACAATACGGGCAATCTGATCCTGACGGGAAATATCCAGACAAACGGAAATATTAACGCCTCAGGGACTCTCACATCTGCAGGAAATATTGCAACGGCCGGAAATGCGACACAGAACACGGCAAAATTTGGGCTCCCAAAAGCAATGGTGGAAATAAACGATAATCTAGTCTCTGGCACGGTCACCATAATCAAATGCTATAACGGTTTCACCGGAGCCTCGACGCCCGGAACTTGCGATTTTACTGTAAGTGGCAATATGAAAGGTGTTTATCAGATCAACTTTGGATTTCCGGTTAACGATCATTTCGTGTCGGCCATCGCCCGCTACAACAGTTCGATCGGGGGCACCGGAAATAACAACATCGGCGTGAATTATGAGTTCACGCCCGGCGACAACTCATCAATTCGCGTTTTTACTTTTCTTAGCGGCAATTCCGATGACACTTCAAGAGCAGATTTCGTTCTGATCGTCTATTGACGGCAATTTGCATATCCGGAGGGTTAGATCATGACAGTCGGCTTTACCAAAGTTTCATTTCTCTTCGCGTTGCTGGTCTTGCCCGGCATACTCGCAGGCCAGCAGCTTAAGCCGGCCGAGATCATTTACAGCCGGATGCCAACGGACGTCAACGCTCCGCGGACAGGCACAAATCAGCCTTCGGTTTGGGCGGTCGGCCAGGACGGTTCGAATGACAGGTTTATCACCTATGGTGCCAAGCCGCGCATTTCGGATGACGGTCGCTTTCTTGTTGTTCAACCGGTACACGAGACAGCCGTCCGTTTATAACCCGTTTGGTGGATACGCCGATCTGGTTGTACGTGAAATGGCGAGCGGCCAGGAAACCGTAATTATCTCGCTGAACTTCGACAATAATAATTCCGGGTTCAGTTTTTCGCCGGCAAGCAATCAGGGAAATTACGAAATTATCGCCGACAGCGATTGTTTTATCTACAAATTTAACCGAGACGGCACAAACCTGTTCCGTTTTCCGTGGGTTGACGGTAATTATTGTTACGACGACTTTCCGGCGGTAAGGCGAGGCGGCGACCAGCTTATTGCGTTCAGCAATAATGTCGTAACACCTGATGTTGGAGGCCTCTACACACTGAGTATCGACGGCGGCTCCCGGCAAAAGGTGCCGAACACGACTTGCCTCGATTTTGCACCGTCGTGGTCCAACGACAACCAATTCATAGCGTTTGGGACGATAATCTCAGCGGCCTGCAGCAACAGTTTCCCGAGCCTGACGCAATATCCTTATTGGGTTTCAAATCTCATCAAGATCAAACCCGACGGCAGCGGCAGGCAGGCTGTTACTAATTTCTCGCCAAATCCTGACTGTTCACTCCCGGGCTCGAATTGCCTGACCCTCGGATCTGTCTGGACCGAAGATAACTCAAAAGTCATAGCGGCTGGTCGGATAAACGGCGTCGAAGGCCTCTTTAAATTTAGCACGGACGGGTCCGGCACTTTTTCTCAGATACCGCTTTCTCCTGGCAATACCCCTGATTTTGTCGGGGGCATCGTTCAACCCCGGGTTGAGCAAAATGTGGTATCGATAGGCGGCGGTGTCTCTGAAAACGAAAATTACCAGCTTGTCTCGACGATTGGCGAAGCCGTCGCGGGTATCACCTCGACCGGCGGACAATACAGCTTTGAGAGCGGTTTTTGGGCTATGCCGGCTAGTCATGGCTCAACGCTGTTCGATTACGATGGCGACGGCAAGTCGGACATTTCCATTTTCCGGCCATCCGACGGGGCTTGGTATCTCGAGCGATCGACCGCCGGACTGTTTGGTGTAAGGTTCGGATACAGCGACGACCGGCTTACGCCTGCCGATTACGATGGAGATGGCAAAACCGATGTCGCGGTTTACCGGCCATCGACAGGCATCTGGTACATATTTGATTACGCCACGGCCACGGTGGACTATCGCGTATTCGGCCTGGCGGAGGACCTGCCGACACCGGCCGATTACGATGGCGACGGCAAGGCCGATATCTCGGTCTTCCGGCCGTCCACGGCAACCTGGTATCGGCAAAATAGCAGCGACGGTTCTTTCTACGCCATACAGTTCGGGCTGCCTGAGGACAAACCTACGGTCGGTGATTTTGACGGCGACGGCAAGGCTGACATCGCCATCTTTCGGCCCTCGCTCGGAGATTGGTATCAATTGAACAGCTCAAACGGATCTGTGTCGGGGGCACGGTTCGGGTTCGGCAGTGATGTTGTGGTCCCGGCCGATTATGACGGCGACGGTAAGATGGACCTCGCCGTATATCGCCCGTCGACCGGCATCTGGTATATCACGAACAGTTCGACCGGGGCAGTCTCGTACAACATATTTGGCCTGTCGGACGACATCCCGGCACCGGGCGACTTCGATGGCGACGGCAAGGCCGACATTTCAATTTTCCGCCCATCAGACGGAACCTGGTACCGGCAGAACAGCTCAAACGGTTCGTTTACCGCTTTCCAGTTCGGAGCGAACGAGGATGTGCCGACGCAGTCCGCTTTTCGGTATTAGATCGTGAATCGACAATGGTGCGGAAAGTTGAATGAATGATTGCCTGACGACGTGCCCGCCAAGGTCATTGTCAATGGCCTCTGAACAGACGCCCCATGGGAATACTTTTGTCCGAAGCTATTTTGCCGCAAGTATTTTTTCGATAGGCTCCAAATGTGGCCGGGCAGCTTCGGCGCCAAGTAACGTTTCGATACTCTTGCACGCCTCGTAATATTGGCCGGCTTCGTCGGATTTGCCTTGCTTATAGAGGATGAATGCCAGCATACATTCGTCGCTGACTATAGCCCGGTTGTCTTCCTCATAGTGTTCGCGGTAGATCGGCAGTGCCTGCTTGAGATATTTTTCGGCAAGCTCATATTTGCTTTCGCCAGTCTGAGGCCGAGCGGCTCTCAGGTAGATCTCGTGAACCGATTCGGTGTCCTGTGACGCCAAACGCTTTGCGTATGCGGAAAGCATATACGGCAAATTTAAGTTGTGTGGATTTGTATCGCGCATCATCTGAATAGCGTATGCCAGAGTTTCAGCACTGGTTTTAGCATCCAGGGAATTGTCGGCGACAAAATAAAACAGATCCATCGCCACTAACTCATTATAATCACCGTAAAATTGCTTTCTCAACTCCAGCGCCCGCCTCGCATGAAACTCCCGTTTTGACTTGGCAATTTGTGCACGCGGACTATTAATGCCCGGACTTTTGATCATCGTGTAAACCTCGGCAAATTGATGGTGGAGTTCGGCCTGGATGTCGGCCTCACCGGCAAATTCCTTGTCGATCTGGCCGCCCATTTCATCCAATATATCGATGATCTTTGCCTCACCTTTTGTCTTTGCACCCTTGGCATACCAGCCGGGATTGGCATACGAGATGATCTGAGCCATGAACTTGCTGATCTTTTGTGCTTTTTCGCGTTCGACATTCGCATTCGCGGCCTCGGTTCGAGCTCTCTCAGCCTCGACCTCGGCAAGATGCTGAGATTCAGCGGCAGCGAGTGAATGCGCTTGGGCGACGCCGGCCTGCCAGATCGCAACAGTTGTACCGACGATCAAACTCACCAGGACGACAATGCCCGCGATAACAGCGATCTTGTTTCGCCGGTAAAACTTGCTCGCCCGATAGGACAGCGTCGCCGGACGCGCCAGAACTGGCTGACCGTCGAGAAAACGCCAAATGTCATCCGATAACTGTTCCATCGACTGGTAACGCCTAGCCGGGTCTTTACGCAGAGACTTCAGGATTATGTTGTCCAGATCGCCCCGCAGCTCGGGCCCCGCAACACCCGGGGCTGGTGAGGCCGCATCCGATGGTTTAACGGATCTATTAGTATCCGGCCGGTTCCGCAACGCCGCATCGCTCGGAAGTTTCGGGTCGGAATCGGTTATCTCAGCCAAAAGATCGCCGCTGGCCTTGTCCGCAGTGTCAAACGGAAATGAACCGGTCAGCAGTTTGAATAAGATCACCCCGGCGCTAAAAATATCCGTCGCTGTCGTGACCGGACCGCCGCAGATCTGTTCCGGGCTGGCGTAGTGCGGCGTCATCGCACTGAGATTTGGCAGGGTCGGGTCATTGTCAGCCGCAGACTTGAGCAGTTTGGATATTCCGAAATCCAGCAGTTTTGGTGTGCCGTCATCAGCGACCAAAATATTTGACGGCTTTAGATCGCTATGGACGATCAGGTTGTGATGGGCACAAGAAACAGCCTCACAAGCCTTATTAAAAAGCTTTAGCCTTTCGGCAAGAGGCAGACGGTGCTGTTCGCAGAATTTATCGATCGGAATACCGTCGATATATTCCATTATCAGAAATGGAACGCCGTCGCCGGTCGTTCCAGCATCCAGCAATCGAGCGATATTTGGATGCTCGAGCGTCGCCAAAATTCGCTTTTCGCGTTCAAAACTCAGCCGGACCCTCTCGACGTTAAACTCGCGGCGGAGCATCTTGATCGCAACCAGTTGATCAAAATTACCGTCGCATCTCTCGGCAAGATAAACGGCACCCATTCCGCCGATACCGAGTTCCTCCTTAATTTCATAAATTCCGACCTTTTGCCCGACCAATGTGTTGTCGGTCTTATCAGCAGGAATGAAATCTCTCGAGATCTCGCCGGCCGTGAGTGACATAAAATCGTCGGTTTGCGATTCAAACGACAGTAGGGATTCGACCTCAGCCCGCGATCCGGCGCTGATATCCAACCGGTCAAGATATGTCTGACGATGGCCAGGATCCATCTCCAAAACATCTCTTAAGGTTCGATCAATTTTTGCCCAACTCTCGCGTTTCATAATTCCGCATGCTTATTATTCATAAGTGCGAACGGGGTAAAATGTGTGCCAAACAAAATTTGACGGCCTAGCCCTGATTCATCTCTCGATACAGCCATAGCCGTACGGTTTGCCATATACGCACGACCGTCCGTCTCGATATCTCCAGGGTGTCTGCGATCTCCTGATTACTCAAACCGCCAAAAAACCTCATCTCGACGATCTTTGCCTGTCTTTCGTCGAGTTTCGCGAGCCGGTCCAGGGCCTCGTCGAGGAGCACGATAGAAATAGCCCTTTCCGAGGCTGGGATCTGCAGGTCGTCAACAGAAAAATGGAACTGCCGGTTACCACGTTTGTCCGCAGCGTGCCGGCGGGCGTATTGGACCAGCGTTTGGCGCATCAGGTACGACGCGATGCCGTAAAAGTGATGGCGATCTTTCCATTCGATCCCGGATTGTTCACTTAACCTCAGGAACGCCTCATGAACGAGAGCGGTAGGCTCAAGCGTGTGGTCAGAGCGTTCCTTTGACATCAGCATTCTAGCCTGCCGTTTCAACTCGTCATAGACGAACGGCATCAGCTTTTCTTTTGCAGCTTCATCCCCGCCGTTCCACTGGCGGAGAATGCGAGTTATCTCTGAGGGCTCACTCATACAGGTAATCTATTGATTCCAAAGGGTTCGTAAAGATTTTAACCGAGGAAACCTTAAAATCAAAAAATTTTGTCCTCTTGTAAAACGGTTCTGCACATATCTAAGTGAATGCAGAAAATGCTTTTAGATCATTCTTATTGCGATACTCACCAGCAAATAAGATCGGAACTCGCACAAGCGAGTTCTCTCTTATTGCTAAAATAGCCGCAGAACCGGATCGACATCCACAAAGTGTCGAAAAGTCCGTCTAATTATGTTTTGGCACGAGTGCGATGTCATCTGACCGTACGGAGCGGTAGAATCTCAGCAGGGTCTGGGGGGCGATCCGGGTCAGGAGCGTGATCAGGGAGAGCTTCAGTGAATGGCGGTGGCGGTTGGCGACACGGAATGCGACGGCGGCTTCGCGATAGTCGCCTTTTAGCAAGTATGATTTGCCTTGCTCGACAGCCAGATCGGCCTCGAGGCCGGCGATTCGCCGTCCGGTGATCGCGAGTTGGTCCGGGGTGAGTTCAATTGTTCGCCGTACGCGTTCAAAAGCGTCGATCTCTCTTTCGAGGCGGCTGACCGAGTCGCCTGAGAGGCTGTTGAGGTGAACCCGATATTTTACAAGCTGTTTTCTCTGATAGCCGATCTTAGCTCCGTTTTTTGCCATTCTGAGCCAGAGATGAAAGTCGTGGGCCCGCACACGTTCGGTCTCAAATAACCCTGCGTCGATGATCTTCTTTTTGCGGGCCATTGTCCCCGACGTGATCACATTGCAGCGAAGGTCGAGGATGCTGTCAAAATTTGCTTCACCCTCGGACGGCGCTGTTTCCATGAACGTGCGTCTGTATGCCGAATGCATTCCGAAAAGGGCCGCATCGCAATATACCATGTCATATTCATTGCCGCTGCATGAATACATACTGCGATGCTAGAAAGTCAGGCATCCATACATCGTCACCATCCAGGAACGCAATGATATGCCCGCGGGCCATCTTGATAGCAGTATTGCGGGCAACGCCGGCACCGGCATTTCGCTGCCTGACGTAGGTGATCTCTTCGAGGCGATTGCGGATCGCACGCTCAAATCGATCGGTATCAGGTGAACCGTCGTTAACAACTATTATCTCGTGCTCGCGAAACTTTTGCGCCAGAACAGAATCGAGGGTTTCCGAGATGTATTCCGCCGCATTGTAGGCCGGAATCACTACGGATATTTTCGGCGGCTTTTCAAAAACGTTTCGGCCGACCCGTTTGCTTATGCTCTTATTTCTGGCTTCTATTTCGTCCATGTTATTTTAGCGAGCTTACCTGATCGGCTCCCATCTGACATAGGTCTCACCGCGAAGAAACTTGTAAAAACCAACGACCGAAGCGAGGTTTGCGAGCACAAAATACAACGGTATCGCCAGTAGACTCAGACGTTTGCCGGCCCTCTCTAAGACCCAACCGACCAGGGCCAGGACATAAAACAGCATCTGGATCGCCAGTGCCGCAGAATAGTACGGCGACGAACCGGCGAGCACGACGTTTGCTATTAGGAAGACTAACAATACAAAAGGCACTGCATATCGCATCGCCTTGTGCGAGATGAGCTCGATCGCAAAGAAGCCGCTCTTAAAGGGATTGAGCATATCGCGGTTCCGCCATAGGTCAGTGAAAGTTTGTGATATTACGCGAACCCGCATCTTTAATTCGTCGCCCGCGTGTCTGTTGGTTTGTTCAAAGCAAACCGCGTCCGGGGCAAAGACGCTTCTCAGGCCCTTACGATAAATATTGGTACAGATGAGAAAATCAGAACATGCCTCAGGGTACATCGGTTCATATGCGGACTTGCGCACGGCGTAGAGGCAACCCGAGGCACCGATCAGCGAGCACGCTTTGCTCTCAGCGATCTTGAGAAAGGTCTCATAGCTCCAATAGCTGCGGGCGCCGGTCCCGACAGTCGTACTGCCTTCATCGACATAAACAAGCCGCCCGGCAACGCAGCCCACACTTTCGTCCGCAAATGCAGGCAAAACCGCCTGAAAAACATCTTCACGATAGGTGGTGGTGGCATCCGAAAAGAGCATGATCTCGCCCGTCGCCTGCTCTACGGCATTATTCTGGGTTGCGGTTTTTCCAACACGGCCTTCCTGACGGAAGAGCTTTACACCACGATCGGCAAACTCGCGGACAATATCATCAGTCCGGTCCGTTGAGCCGTCAGAGGCGACCAGGATCTCTAGTTTATTAGCAGGATATTTGATCTTCAGCGTGTTTTCCAGCTTTTCCTTAATTGCTTCTTCTTCGTTAAATGCAGTGATGAGGATGGTTACCCTGGGCTCAATGTTGTCATAAGCAACAGCTTTCGGAACCAGAATGCTGACCAGATAGACAAGCAGCGGGTACCCTACATACACATATGCAAGAGTGGCGATGCACGCCCAAAAGAATATTTGTTCTGTGGTTCCCGTCATGTTGCGCCAGCCAGCGGCCGTTCCATCAGCGGCCCTGAATTTAAATCTTTCGCCGTTCCCTTTTCAGAAGTATAGACCCGCCGAAATGCGACGGCATATGCGATCAGGTAATAGATGAACCAATTGTAGGCGACCGATGCAAAAAAGCTCGATACCATGTAACCAATAATGCTCGCCTGCAGACCGATGGAGAAATAATAAAACCAGTCGAGATCATCAGACTCAAATAATGTTCGCTCTATTGCCCGAAGCTTTCGAAACGGGCTGATCATAAATACCAAATAGGCAATAAGGCCCAAAATTCCAAGTTCTGCGGATACCTGCGTAAACGCATTATGCGTCTGCAGATTCCTTACGCCGACGATCGGAAAATTACCGATTCCAATGCCCCATGGATTTCGCGCTGTCACCAGGAGAGATCGCTCAAGCAGCTCGCGTCGCTGGTCGCTCGAACCAACAGCGTCGAGGCCCGGTATAAAGATCGAGAGCATCCTGAGGCCATAGTTTCCCGGTGCCGCAACGATGGCGATACCTCCGATAACGATCGATGCTATAGAGACGTTCAGTCGGTATTTCCGGCCAAGTTTCCACGCCAATACGGCGAAGCATGCCAACAATCCTAAAAATCCACCTCGCGAATATGTGACCATATTGGCCGCTACAAAAAGGCCGGTCATCGCAAAATAGATCCATCGCATCGTGTTGCTCTTAGCAGCGATGCCGAGCGTCAGCACTAGCGGCGTCATCATGACAAAATGCATTGCCATCTCGTTCGGGTTCCCGAACATACCGCCGACGTCGACGGCTACGCGATATTCCTCAACGCTGAACTGGCCGTTAAGATACATATCCAGAGCTGCGATGCTTAGATACACGGCGATACCGAAAGAGAGCCACATCATGCTGATCAGACGCTTTCTTGTCCTGACGACATTTACAAGCACGATGAAAATTACAACGGCCTTGATATACGGGTCGTTGAATTTGTCCCACGCAAGGGTCGGATCCTTTGCGATCGGTATCGTCGCAAGAGCGATCACCGTCATCGCGATGATCGCCTTTACCTCGGTCGACATTGTCGTCAGATTGCCTTCTGACGCAAGTTGGCTCGGAATAAAGATCGCAAGCGTTGCAGCAGCAAAATAAAATGCGGTTGCCGAAAGGAACGATAGCTCCGGGATCAATTCATAGGGACGAAACAGAGACAAGGATCGAGAAAAAGTAAAGACCGATATACGTAAGCAGGTGGCCGTTTCGGACCAGCCATCTATCGCCGCCTAATAATTCGGAGTCCTTCTACTTTTCTTTTGGCCTTTCTGGCCTTCTTGTCGTTTCTCGGCTCGGCAGAGTTCCGATTGCTGTTTGCAAAGGCGTTGCCTGTCTCCGGTTCCCGATATTCGATCGGGACCGCGTCGACATCCGCAGGCCGCGCATTTTGTGCCGGGTCAGCCGCACGCTGGACGGGGTCCGCACTTTTGCGATTGACCAGACTGAGATTAACCAGATCTTTGGGTTCGCCGGCAGGATTGCCGTTTGAGGAGTTTCGGGGCGGACTGCAGCGGCTTTAGGTCATGCGCGGGTTCGCTGCCGTTCTTAGATAGCTTCGAGAGAGGCTTGAGATCCTTGCTTTTTGATCTTTCGATGGACATGTATTGCGTTTATTTCCATACGCTCTAACCGATTCAAGCCGGATAGGTCAACGCCGATACTTCTTCTTTTTCCACCGTGATCATGGTATGCACCTTTCGCTTAAGGGCTTTTTCAAATTGCCTGGCCTCGTTTACTCCGCTGAAAGTTAACTGCTGCAGGTTGGACTCGATCCGCTTTCGATAGTCAGAAACAAGTGAATCGGACACGCCCAGCATAGCCGCCACCTCAAGTTGAGTACCGCCGTCTGAGATCAAATAGCAATGCCACAAGACGTTGATCATGCGGTCATACTGTTTGGCTTTGCCGCGAACTGACCTGTGGAGGGTCTTAAGAAAATTATCGACAAATCCGGCAGCCGCCAATTCAGCTTCGTTCCTTAGCAGTCCGTCCTCCGGCGTTTCGCGGTTATCAACAAACTCGAACGGCATGCGGTCATCGTCGTCACTGTCGTTCCCGCTGCCGACCGGTACGAGATGAATATCCATGATCGGAAGCCGCGACATTACAAACGATCGCAAGCTGCGCACGTCCACGGGCGAATCAATGGCCTTGAAAACCCGAATGATAAGCTTTTCGAGTTCAGGATTGCTGATAACGATCTGGGCATCGCCGGTACATCCGACCATGCGGGTGTCACGGCCGAGGAATGAAACAACCTTTACCCGTTCATCCATTTCCTGCACATCACGCCGCGTCTTTTTGAAGGTCCAGTCGGCCAGGCCGTACAATCGGTCCGCAAGACGGCGGTGGACCTCAGGATTATTAATGTTGTCAAAACGTTTGAATGCAGCACTCGACTGGATCAGTGTAGATATGCGGCGTGCAAGCCGGTACGATTCCGGATAACGCTTGCGCAGCTCAGAGGTCAGCATGTTTGTCAGCTCGATCTGGCTGATCTCCGCTTCGATCTCAGCATCGCTCATGGCGGTGTCCACATAATGCTGAAAACGATCTTTGCTGAGCAGGGCTACAAATATCTCTTGTGTAAGGTCCGTATAGGCATTGCTTTTGCCTTCTTCAACGAGGAATCCGGCTCGCTTCGAAGCACGGACCAACGGATGCGATGAAACGATTCGGTGTAGTTCGGTCCAGATCTGGTTTACATCAGACGTTTTTAAGCTGTCGTTCCATTTGCCGACTTTTAGCTGCCTGGCGGGGGCCGGCGTTGGTGCCCTTTCCTTGGTTTTTGTTTCGTTCATAATTCTGCCTTTCCGTTTTGCGGTTAAGATCAATTATCCGGCTGCCGATCTCTATGGGCGGCTGATACAGACACTTCGATCATTAATACGCATAGCACCACTTGGGATGCGAATTCACATCTGTCCTTCGCTGGCGTTTAATTGGTAGAGAGTTTCGGTAAGATCGATCACCGAGCTTTGGGTCGATCTGGAAGGCGGCCTGTGAGATGATTGCCTCTCACTACCTACAATTAAGATAGTAACAATTATCAGCAGTTTGGGCAACCATTTTTTGCAATGTTTAACAATATAACATTATTCTGCGTAAGTCCTGTGTTTGCAGGGTTTGGGGCGTTAAATGCGGACAAAGCCGGGAAATGTCAATAATTTTGGCGATTTTTCTATGCTAAGTTTTGGAAGCAAACCCCCATTACAGATTTATTTTCCTTGTAAAGACGATATCGCCACCTTGCCTGTTAGCGAAGGGGCTTAAGGATTATCTCGGCTGAAATATGTCCGACGGTCTCTTCACAAATGAAAAATTTCTGCAAAAACGAAAATTGCCCTTCTTCGAATCAACTTCTCGAGTTTCAGAACGGCACTGTAACAAAGGTTGACGGTGTGCAGATCCGTAAACACTTAGGGTCGTGTGAATTTTGCGCCGCCGAAGTTGAATTTTATTCACACTATCCCCAGGAAGAAGGCATTGCCGACCTGTTGGAAAGTTGTGATATACCGGCTCCGCTTTTTGAACTTGCCGAGGCACTGCTTAAGAACCGGCATGCGGATTCATCGTCGCTGGATTCTTTGCTGCAGGAGCGAGGCGGGCTGGTATTGGATAAGGCTTAAGGTGTGATCGTAAACTTTTGTGCGTCGCCCACTCCGGCGTAGGTACCGTTACACTCCGCAGATCTCGTCTATCGCTTCCTCATATTTCTCATCTATAACACTTCGTTTGATCTTAAGCGTCGGCGTCATTTCGCCTTTATCGATGGAAAACTCTTTTGGCAGCAG
This sequence comes from Blastocatellia bacterium, assembly GCA_963834975.1. GTDB lineage: Bacteria > Acidobacteriota > Blastocatellia > Pyrinomonadales > Pyrinomonadaceae > OLB17. The sequence continues at coordinate 181,183 of CAWIDZ010000002.1, read as the reverse complement.
GTATATCCTCTTAACTCGTTCATAGTCGCTCAATTCTCTCGTCAGATCGACAGCGTCTTTTTGCACACGCTTGATAAAGTGAGGGTCCTCACAAAGTTCTTCCCGGGTGCCTGCAACCTCGTAACCCTCAGACTTCATTTCTTCTCTGAGAGCGTCCCAATCCGGAACGATCAATGCACCAACCTGCTTTCTGCCCGAGCCGACAACGACCGGCTGCGAGATAAGCGGACTTTGCTTGAGCAGGCTTTCGACCTGGAGCGGTGCAACATATTTGCCGTTGGATAATTTGAAAAGGTCCTTCAGTCGGTCGGTAATATAAAAATGTCCGTCTGTGTCAACGTATCCGACATCGCCGGTGTGATAGAAACCGTCGCTGTCTATGGCTTGGGCCGTCGCTTCTGGATTATCGTAGTAACCCTTCATAACGTTTCGCCCCCTGATAAGTACCTCGCCGTCTTTCTCGGCGATCTTCATTTCGATACCCTCAAAAGGCGTCCCGATCGAGCCGACCTTGTTGTCCTCCGGTCGATTTGCGCACGTTACGCAGGCTTCGGTCATGCCATAGCCTTGAAGGATGTGTATGCCCGGCCGCCCAAAACGCATATGAGAGCTTTTCTGGACAACGGGGCCCCGCCGGAAACAAAAAACCGCAAGCTGCCGCCAACGCCGGATCCGCCATTTTGAAAAGACCAGCGTATTAGCGACGGTATGTTTAGCGGCTAATAAGGGTGAGACCTGTATGTCCCTTGTCCTTAGCATCCCAATATTCCTGTCCGACGACCAGAGACCATTCAAACAACCTTGTCCGCCAGCCGCCGGCGGCCTTACCTTTTTTAACGATCTTGTGATAGACCTGCTCAAACAGCCGCGGCACCGCAGTCATGATGGTCGGCTTTACTTCCTGCAAATGCGATGCGATCTGATCGAATGACGCACAGTAGTGAATCGAGACCCCGTTCGAGCAAAGGACATAGAAAACGGTCCGTTCAAAAATATGCGAGAGCGGCAGGACAGCAAGGCTACGGTCAGTCGATAGGATCGGAAGTCCGGCTGTGATCGCTATGATATTCGAGACAAAATTCTCATGCGTGAGCATCACACCCTTTGGCTCGCCGGTCGTGCCGGAGGTATAGATGATCGTTGCCAGATCCTGGGAATCGATGGCTGAAAGCGCGTTATCGAAATGATCGGCATCGATCTTGGCGAACTCATCTCCCCCACGTTCGACATCCGCAAGAGTGATCGCGCGGTTATTCCCGTCGGGCAGGCCGTCGGGTTCGAAAAAGATCAGTTTTTCAAGCCGCTCAACGCTTTCGACGGCCTCGCATGCATGCTTCCAGAGCTTCTTGCCGGAAATGCATAACAATTTGGAGCCGGAATTTTCGAGGATAAACCTGATCTGGTCAACCGCCTGTGTAGTGTAGATCGGCACGCTGACCGCCCGAAGCGAAAGGATCGCCAGGTCCACGAACGACCATTCTGGCCGGTTCTCTGAAATGATCGCTACCCGGTCACCGGCCTTGACTCCTAAAGCAGCAAGCCCTGCGGCTATCCGCTTAACCCTCTCGATCACCTCGAGCCCGCTCAAATAATTCCATACATCATCTATCTTAAAGGCAAGCGCATCTGGTTTGTCATGGCTTCGAAACGCCTCGAAGCAAAAATGAGGTATCGTCTGCGGAATATTTTCGAATGCCATGTGGTTCTCAAGGTCCGGCGGTTAGCCGCGGGTTCACACGATCTTTAAGGGCCACGCGTGATTTTACATTCTTACAAATGACCGGTTCCAAGTCCAACAGTTAGCTGGGTCAAAGGACCTCCATTAAACCCGGCATGATCCGGCGGCGGCAACACCAACTAATTTACGAGCGTAAGATCATAACGGCGGCTTCGCCCTTAACGAGAGTGTCGCCATTTTGATTTGTACAGACCGTTTCCAGCGTCACAATACCTTTATCGGCCCTTATGTGAGTAACAGTTGCGGTAGTAGTCACGGTATCGCCAAGAAATACAGGAGCGGTAAATCTCATTGTCTGCGAGAGATAGACGATCTTTCGCTCTTTGAACTCGTCGCCCAGCACGGCCGAAATGAATGCCCCGCTAAGCATCCCGTGAGCGATCCGTCGGCCGAATCGCGTATTCGCGGCAAATTCCTCGTCAAGGTGTATCGGATTATAGTCGCCCGAAACCTCGGCAAATTTGCGGACAAGCTCGTCGTTCACAAGCCGCGATCTCGAAAATATGTCGCCTATATTTACGTCCATTTTCCTTTTATGGTCTCCGGCCTATGTCCAATAGTTACGATCGAGCGAACGGTAATTTATCGCCTCGCTGATGTGGGATGGCTGAATATTCTCGCTGCCGTCGAGGTCAGCGATCGTTCGCGAGACCTTTAAGATCCGGTCGTGAGCACGGGCTGACAGGCCTTGCCGGAGCATTGCCTTTTCGAGCAAATCTTCACTCTGAGTATCAAGAGCACAAAACGTGCGGATCTGTTTTGGCGACATTGCGGAGTTTGAAAACACGCCGTCACCGGCGAACCGCGCAAGTTGTATCTCGCGGGCCTTGATGACACGATCCCTGATCACATCAGAACTCTCTCCCTGCGGCACACCTCGCCCGCGAAGCTCGTTAAATTTTACCGCCGGCACATCTATATGGATGTCGATGCGATCCATCAGCGGCCCTGAGATCTTGCCGACATAACGCTGGATCTGCACCGGTGTGCAATGACATTCACGGCTTGAGCCAAAGTAGCCGCACGGGCAGGGATTCATCGAAGCGACGAAAGTGAAATTAGATGGAAATGTCAGCGACGTCGCAGCACGTGAGATAGTCACAGTCTTGTCCTCGATCGGCTGCCGAAGAACCTCGAGAACGCTGCGGTCAAACTCGGGCAGCTCGTCGAGAAACAGCACGCCGAGATGCGCGAGCGAAACCTCGCCCGGCTTTGGTATCGAACCGCCGCCTATCAGGCCCGCCTGCGAAACCGTGTGATGCGGTGATTTGAATGGACGTTCAACGATCAATCCTGACGTTCCGGTCAGGCCGGCGACGGAATGTATTTTTGTGATCTCGATGGCCTCTTCAAACTCAAGCGGCGGCAAAATGGTAGGCAGCCGTTTTGCCAGCATTGTTTTACCTGAACCGGGTGGGCCGATGAATAGTATGTTGTGCCCGCCGGCGCTTGCGACCTCCAATGCCCTTTTCGCGGTCTGTTGGCCCCGTACCTCATTGAGATCGACCCGATATTTATTCTCACGCGATTTGAGTTCCGAGATATCGAGTTTTAGCGGGCCGAACGCCGGGGTCGTTGCCGTTCTGCAGATTCTGAGATATATCGGCCGCCCCCCGCAGGTCCTTGACCGGATATACGTTAACGCCCGTTACAACGGCGGCCTCGGCCGCATTCTCCTCCGGTAAGAGCAAGTTTTTAACCCCCGACTCGCGTGCCTGTAAGGCAATGGACAAAGCCCCGCGGATCGGCCTTACTCGGCCATCGAGCGACAGCTCGCCGACGCTCAACATTCCATCGACTTTATCAATGCCCAGATCACCGGCCGCACCCAAAATGGCGAGAGCCATCGGCAGATCAAAACTTGCGCCCTCTTTCTTAACATCAGCCGGCGCCAGGTTGACCGTCACTTTTTGAATTGGAAAAAAATAACCGCTGTTGTTTATGGCCGCGCGTATGCGTTCCCTCGACTCGCGAACCGCAGTATCCGGCAATCCGACTATCGTAATATTCGGCGACTGGTCATTCTCATGTGCATGACGCAGATTTACTTCGATATCAACGATCAATGCATCGATACCATACACGGTCGCCGACTGCGAAAGAAAAAGCATATGAGCTAAGTGTGTTAGAGAAAGATTTTGAGAAGTGTAACACCGGAAGCAACAAAACCGTAAGCGTCACGGCCCATCCCTTGAAGAATTTATTGCCCCGCTGAAAAAACCAGTTATAAACCGCGGTGATCTCTGATAAGGCAGTCTAACTCTTGTAATACCAGAATATGAAAAATATTGCCAGTATTTTTAAAATACTGACAGTATTTGTGAAATATTGACAGAATATTATAAATATTGTGAGTATTTGCTAAATACTGACAATATGCGTCGAATACTGCCAATATATGACAAATACTCGCAGTATTTTCCAAATCCTGCCATTATAAACGTTCTACCGGTAGTTTAGACGATTTTTCCAGCAGTCAATTTCCCGCCCGGGAAAGGCGTAAACCTAATATATACTTAACTTACCGGGATACTGAGACTCCTCTCATCTTTAAATTGCCACTAGTTGAAACTAGTGGTGAGCTTGAAAATTGAGTGGGGGCTTTAGCCCAAATTGAGATAAATTATGATCCGATCATCTTTAGCTAAAGCTCGGCGGAATTTGTATTAGCAGGCCTTCGGCTAAAGCCGGGATCATTCATTATTTTTCCACTAGTTGAAACTAGTGGCAATTTAAAGGGTAAAAAGCTTAAACCCCAGAAAATACGGATAGACACAGATACAGAAATGGATGAGCGTCTCTTATATCTGGGTTCATCCGTGTCCATCCGTGGTTAAGATATCATTTCTCTAAATTGCCACTATTTATAGAGGCTGTGTCAAAAGACAAGATCCTTGAGATCTTAGCTCGCATAGCGGGCGGCAGAGGCGGCTCCGCCGCCGATCTCCATTTCCGTGGCAAAGCACACGCCGCTCATCGATGGGCATAACCCGGGAAGGAATTCCACAGTTCACTCAGACTCCGCTTTCCTAATTCCGCACTCCGCATTCCGCACTGGGAAGGCTCCGCACTCAAACAATTCCGCGCCAGGCGGCGAGTTTGGTGTTAACATCGTTGGCAGTAATTGCTCGGGCGTCATGTCGTTCGACTCCGCGGGCGAGCAGCCGGTCGTATCCCGTATGCACATGCCGCACATGGGCGCGGACGGCAAGCTCTACCGCTTTGCTGTCAAGTTGCTTTGCGGCCGCCGAACGTCCCACGCGGCCCGAGTATTTGCGGCAGGCGTGACGGGCGATCGCGCTGCGTTCCGCTTGCGGACAATGCGGAAAAAGTTCACCAACCTTTAGAGCGAATTGCTCAACGTAACCCGCATCGATCTCGCCACGCCGCTCGGCGGCCCGCTCTCTGGCCAGCTCTCTCGACCCCGCATCGAGGCAGCACTCCGCTTCGGCCCTAAGCAGCGCGGCCTCCTCGACCAGGATCCCCTGCCTCTCATATCGCTTTCTGGCACGGCTAAACCTAAGAACGACGGCACGCAGCGTAGAATGCTTACTCGCCCTGCGAGTCAGCGCCGCATCGCCGCGCGGAAGAAACACGAGATGGTCCAGGTCGGCGCACCCCAAACATAACGGCCTTTTCTTTTCCAAAAAGAGCATCCGCCCCTTCCCAAGCTCCTCGCCGCACTCCGCACACGCCGAGTCCTGAACGATCTGAAATACAGTTATTTCACTATCCGCCACTTTGCCTCTACCTCGTCATGGACCACTGACCCACCGCCGCCACGGCGGCCCGCGGCTTTGCCGCCGATCTCCACTTGATCTGTTTGTTGTCGGTTATCAGCGGCTCGTTTTCTAAAGATCGGCCATGCAATTGTCGCGAAGTCGAATAAAGATATTCGTCCGCCCGGTCTACCAGACCTGCCCGAACCGGATTTAAGTGAATATAATTTACCTTTTGCATCAAGGCATCTTCGCCGGTTATCCAACAAGACGGGAAGGCGGTGATGCGCCGCCGAAGTTAGATAGTATGCGGGATCGTCTCTTGAAACCTGAAACATTCGAATTGGGCGGCGGTCTAGCCGCAAGAGTTAAGGGGGAGACTATCGGAAAAGCACAGCTTTTCCGCAAATAGAGCGGCACAGCCGCAAAGATTATTGATCTTTTAAAGGTTTCCGATCCACGATGAAAATATGACGATCTAAGAACCCGATCATTATATTTCAAACTACATTCTAACGAAAACTCCAGTTCATCATGATATTCACGGAGCACCATTTAGGATCGGACAGCAGGGAAAACAGGGTCAAGCCACCCTATTGCGATTTTGTAACGAAGTTAAACTAAGACAAAGAAATTCGGGTTGTTTCTACCGCTGGCGGATGCATTGTCGGGAGGCGTATCGATGGGGTTTTGTCCTCAATCGTCGTTCAGCAAAATGCGGAGCATGCGTTGGCGGTTCATTAGGAAGTCGCGGGTGACTAGGTAGTGTTCGGTGTCTTCGTAATCGATGGGGGACAGGCCGTCGGGGCCGCAGTTGTAGATGGCGGCGTCGGGGTATGCCATGAGGATCGGCGAGTGGGTGGCGATGATGAATTGCGAACCGTCTTTTACGAGGTCGTGAATGCGCGAGAGCACCGCAAGCTGCCGCTGCGGCGAGAGGGCTGCCTCGGGTTCGTCGAGGATATACACGCCGTTGCCGCCAAAGCGTTTCATCATCAACGCGAGGAACGATTCGCCGTGAGATTGCTCGTGCAGCGAAACGCCGCCATAGGAATCTTTTACAGGTGGAGCGGTTGTTGGTTCCTCATCCATCACATCTATCGCCGTCGCGACGTTATAAAAGCTCTCGGCCCGCAGAAAGAACCCGTCCTTTGGCCGTTTGATCCCCCTCGCCACTCTCAGGTACCGGTACAGCTCTGAGTGCGTATTGCGTGTGCCGAAATTAAAGTTGGTTGTCCCGCCCTCAGCATTAAAACCCATAGCGACAGCGATGGCCTCGAGCAAAGTAGATTTGCCGCTGCCGTTCTCGCCGATGATGTAGGTGACCCGCGGATGCAGCGCGATAGTCTCGAGCGTATTGACCGCGTCGAGGCTAAACGGGTACCGGTCAAAGGCCTCGACCCGCTCCCGCTCAAGCCTGACGTCGATGATGTATCGGTTATCTAGTGACACTTTTCTAGTGATGAGTGAATAGTGATGAGTGATAAGGAAGAGTCGTTGAATATTATTATCGCATGCGGATGCCGTGATTCGCAGGCGTGCATTACCCGCTGAATTAGAGCAGCCATTTTGAATGCGATCTGCCGAAGACGGCGGCGTAGCCGCGGATCCTTTTTAACTCCCAGCCGGCGTGGCAGAGCACACGCCGCACATCGAGGGGCATAGCCCTGAAGAGAAGCACTCCTATACGGCGTGGGGGAGCACACGCCGCACATCGAGTGTTTCAGGTTTTGGGGCACATACCCAGAAATGCAGAGAACACAATGATTTCTAAATTAATTTCGGGCTGATACCTTTCATTTTTTCCGACCTCTAATATATTTCCCGGTTATGCCAGGTGTGTTTGCTAATAGTTCGTTCGCAACATCATCGAACGGCTACGAGCCTATACATATTCCGCATTGGCGTAACCACCCACACGGGCGGCAAGCTTCGCCACGTTAATAAACCTGAGAAATCTGCCGAGATCGGGCTGGACATACGATGCTCGCGCCTCGGGTGAAAACAGCAATTTTCGGCTGTAATATTTGAGCGGCAGCCGAGGGTCGCCATAAAAAATGATCAGATCGTTTGCCAGGCTGACTATGTGCCGCTGCTTTGTCGATTTCAGGTAATCTTTTATCGTCGTGACCCAAAAGACGGTCATAGTTTCGTGGTATCCGCTCGTTTTTGTGTTGGCGACACCGTTTCTTTCATTCAGCCGCAAAATACCCTCGCGGATTCGACTGACGGCCGTCTCCATTGAGAAATGAACGCAGTACGAAAGTCCCACCGTCAGGTATGCTCCGTGGGTCCAGTCGGCTCTCGCTATCTCGCCCTGCTGGAATGCGTCCACGATCTCTGCGATCTCTTTGACCGAGCTGTATCTCATTAAATAATACCTCCGATATAAATGCTCTTAGTTCCTAAAAACTGATCGACGGATAAAATCTAGCAAAAAAAAGCGTGCAAAAAACCACCCCTTCGGGTAGTAAAAAGCAGACTGTGTAATTATACGAGCCGGCCTCAGGCCGGCATTAGACGACCCTGTTTTTCAGGGCGAGTGAAACTGCCTCAGATTTTGAGTGGACCTGCATTTTTTCGTATATATGGCGCATGTGAAACTTTATCGTGTTGTAGCTGACATTAAGTTCCTCTGCAGCAGTCGTGTAGTTGTGGCCATCGACCAGCAGCTTCAGAAGGCGGGTCTCGTGGGGTGTGAGGTCATAATCGACCTTTTCGGGCGGGCGGACATCGCGAAACAACCTGATCACCCTCGCGGCCACCTCCGGCGACATCGGTGCGCCGCCCGAGACGGCCTCGCGAATGTTTTCGAGTATCCGTGCAGGAGCGGTCCGTTTTAGCAGGTATCCGCTGGCCCCGGCGCAGATCGCATCGAAAATACGTTCGTCATCGTCATACACGGTGAGCATAAGGATAGTCATTTCAGGATACTGTGTTTTGAGTATGCCGATCCCCTCGATACCGTCCATTCCGGGCAAGCCGATATCACTAAGCAGGACATCGGGAATATTCGACTTGATGCCGCGCATCGCATCTTCCATTGAGCGGTAGGCGCCGGTACATGTAAATCCGTCGGTAAAATTGATTAGCGTGGCCAGACCCTCGCGAATGTCCCGTATGTCCTCGATGATCGCGGTTCTTATCGGTTTTTCGTCATTTACCTGTGTCATTGTGTCCAGTACAGTCTCCATCGATTAAGAGCGTAACAGAGAATCCGCCGCTTTGTACCACCCGTATGGGCAGTATCAGGAGATGGTTGCCGAAAGACTTTCGACCGGGAATGAGACCTTTATCTCGGTCGGCCCTCCGGGTGAGCTCGTCATGTCAAAGTCACCGCCAATCTCCTGCGTGCGCCGCCGCATGCTGGCAAGTCCGTTTCCCTTTTCTTTTATATCAAGGTTTGCCGGATCAAATCCCTTACCGTCGTCGCGAATGGTGACGGTCAGTTTTCCGACAACGACGTCGATCTCGGTCCAGACATTTTTGGCACCTGCGTGTTTGACGATATTGTTGATCGACTCTTTGTATATCAAAAAAACTTCGCGGCGAAGGTTCGATCTGACCACGATGTCCCTTACCTCCTCTCCGCTTTGAAAATGAAACCTGATGGACCTCAGCGTTAGTATATCCGCCGCAAATCGCCGCATTCTCTGCGTCAGATCACTAACATGGTCTTTGGTGGGATTTATCGCCCAAACGATATCGCTCATCGCACCAACCAGCTCATTAGACACTTCGGTTATCTTGGTGAGCGGCCCGTCGGCTCCGCCATTGCTTTTTTTTGTTTGGGCTTGAGCGACCTCAGACAAAATGGCTATCTGGGTGAGCGAAGCGCCAATATCATCGTGCAGGTCCGTAGCAATGCGAGAACGTACCTTTTCCAACTCGGCCAGGCGTTGTTCGCGGGAAATGCGTAAATTCATCTCGGCAAGCTTTGCGTCGGTCAAGGCTAGGTTTATTTTCTGCAGCTGCGATGTCCTATATAAATAGAACCCCACGGCAATGAAACCGACGGCCAAAACGCAAAGGGTCACGAACCACCAACGCCGCCAGATGGGCGGCAGGATCTTGAACGAAACACTTGCCGGTTCGATGCTGGTGAGGCCATCCGAGTTGATGGCCCGCACAAGGAAACGGTAGCTGCCGGCCGAAAGATTGGCGAGCGTTAACGTACGCTGCTCGGATGGAGCACTCCATTCGTCACGGCCATTCTCAAACTTATACTGGTACCGAAGCGAATCCCCCGCCGCGTAGCTGACACTCAAAAATTCGATCTGCAGCTGATTTTCGGCATAACTAAGTTCCGGCGTAACGACCGAGGCGGCTCCGAGTTCTGAGACCGGCTGCTTATGGCCCGCTACGCTGACGCCCCTGATCATAATTGGCGGCGGAGCATGTTCCGCGTCGGGCTGCGGGTCAAGCCGGGACAATCCCCGCAGCGTGCCGAACCACAACACGCCTTTAGCATCGCAAAACGAAGTATTAATAAAATTGTCAGCCAGGCCGTCAGCGGTCGTAAAGCGCTTTATCTTGCGAATAGAACCATTTTCCAGAGTGACACGGTCTATGCCCCGTCCCGTCCCGATATAGATCTGTCCCCAGCGGTCCTCGGTCACCGTCGTCACCTGATCGCTCGAGAGTCCGTCTTTTAATGAGTAATTGACAAACTGCAGCTTGTCAGCCGTTGGGTCATCGACCCGCGCTACTCCGCCAACGCTTGTGGATATCCACAAACGCTTTTGGCTGTCAACGAAAAGGCCGCGGATAAACCCCGGCGGCACCCCATCTTTTTCTCCAAAATTTGTAAATTGCCCATCGCGATAACGGGCAATGCCGCCGGTATAGAATCCCAACCATAGATAACCGTCCGGGCCGTCGGCGAAGGCGGTTGCAGCGCTCGGGGGCCGGCCGATCTCATCAGGGGTATAGAGTTGCACCTTGCCCGTCTTTTTGTCGAGCCTGTGAAAGCACGACCGAGATGATCCCCCGATCGTGCTAAACAAAATATCGCCGTTGGCATCCTCGAACAGCCGGAATATATCTTCGTCGTCTAGCCCGTCCTTAAGCGTGTATTGGTATTTAACGTGAAAATCCTGAAAGGAACCAGAAGCCCCGCCGCCGGCCAATCGAAAGATGCCTTGAGATGAAGCAAGCCAAATATCACCATCCTCGTCCACCGTTGCCTGCTGGTTCCACCCCCAACTGAGCAGTGTTTTGTCGGGCAGCGGCAGGTTGTCACTAACGATCTCTCTGCCCTCAACCCGCGAAGTTTGGGGCAGGAACGACCCTGGATCTACGGTCAGAACGTGGATATTCTCATTGTTGTCCGCAAAGATCTGATTTACGCGGCCGGTGCCGAGGCCGTCCGACTCAAGGTAGGACGTAAATCCTGATAGGGGTATCTTCCTAGCCCCGCTGTTCTCCGCCCCGATCCATAGGTTATGGTCGCGGTCCTCGGTTATGCACATCAGCCTGATGTTGGGTATGCCATTGCTCGCGTTGTAACTGCGAAAGGCCCGCCCCGTTTTATTATTTGGATCTACAAGCACATTCAACCCGCCCCGGGTGCCGACCCAAAGCCGCCCGTCCGACGACTGGAACAGCGATTCCATAAAGTTATGCCCCAGGCCATCCTTTGTCGTATAGACCCGGTCCACCACGTTTTCACCCGGACGCGGATCAGGAACAAGCCGCGCCAGACCAAACGCAGTACCGGCCCAAATTCGTCCTTCACGATCCTGAAGTAGTCCAACACACACGTTGTCGGGCAGGCCGTTTTGTTTTGTGTACCGTTCGATAGCACCGTTTGTAAATCGTTGAAACAGGCCGCCGCCGGTCCCCGCCCAGAGCGACCCTTCGTTACCGATGATCACCGAAACCACCCCGCCGCCGGTTGTATTTTTCTCTTCGCCAAGGGCGATGAATTCAGACTTCCATTGCCCGTCGACCTTGGTTAACCGGAACAGTCCGTCGGACGTTCCTATCCAGTTGACGCCGTTAACATCGGCAGCCATCGAGAATATTGAGACATCATGGTCAGTAAGCGGGATGGGTGTGAAGAATTTACCGCTCTGGCCGGTGCCGTCCGGATCGAACTGGACCAGGCCAAAGTCGGTACCAAAGAGATAATCACCTTCGGATGTTTCAATAAAATCTGTAACATCCCGGTGAGGCAGCCCCTCGGCGACACCATAGTTGGTAAAGCTGTATCCGTCGAACCGCGAGATGCCCTCAGCGGTGCAAAACCAGATAAAGCCGTGCGAATCCTGACGTATGCCGCCTACAAAATCCCGGGCCAGGCCGTCGGCGATCGTATAAGTTTTGACCGGCAGTTGTTCGGCCAGGACCGCAGCGGCACCTAACGCGATCGTGAGCAATATGAATATTTTCCTGAACAGAAATCTCATATTGAAACCAAGAAACAGATCAGAAAATGCGAACAGATGCATTCTACACAAAATCTGCTTTATTAACGTTTTTTTTTGATCGGTTTTTACATTAGGCTCGCGTAAACGGCGGAGTGATATCCACAAAAAGCGACGTCCGGTGCTCGACGGTCAGGCGTTACTAATAACTAAATGCCGACTGCGTCGGTATATCGCCATCCGTGCCGAACGGAGAGGCATTGAAAGATCCATCGGAACTATTCTGCCTATACCAGATCCCATTGGACGGCCGAAAGACGGCAAGGTCGGCTCTACCATCTCCGTCAAAGTCGCCGGGCGCCGGTATGTCGCCGGAGAGTCCGAACGGATATGCAGCATAAGCACCTGTGGAGGAAAGTCTGATATACCAGTAACCGTTAGAGGGGCGAAATACGGCTAGGTCGGTCTTGGTATCGCCGTCATAATTTGCCGGGACGGGTACGTCTGTTTCAATCCCGAAGCTTTCGCCAAACACCGAGTTGTCGGCGCTGTTTATCCGGTACCAGACGCCGCTCGACGGGCGAAAGATAGATATGTCATATTTTCCGTCGCCGTCAAAGTCTCCCAATATTGGTTTATCTCCGATCGTACCGAACTGCACGGCCTGGAACGAACCGTCACTGCTGTTCTGCCGGTACCAGGTGGCCGTTGACGGGCGAAAAACTGACAAATCCGCCTTGCCGTCACCGTCATAATCGGCTGGTGTCGGCATGTCCTCGGCGATGCCAAAATTGAAATACGTAACAATACCTGTCGCACTGTTAAAGACGTACCAGATGCCAGTCGACGGCCGGTAAACGGCTATGTCCGTCTTGCCGTCGCCGTCAAAATCAGCCGGTGTGATCCGGTCGTCTCCATAACCAAACTGTGCTCCGTAAAACCCGCTCGACGAACGCTGCAGGTACCAGATCCCCTGCGAAGGCCGGAAGACCGAGATATCTGTCCTGCCGTCACCGTCGTAGTCGAACATTGGCCCGAAATTGGGGTCGCTGATCTGACGCTCAAATGCCCCGATGTCTGAACCATTGCCGCCGACAGCATTTGGTATCGCAGCGAAATCGTATGGGCGAATCTCTCCGCGCTGATCAACTGCGGAACTAGTGCTAATGCCTTTATCGACAGCCGGGCTCCACATCCGCAAGGGGTGCGTTTCTGTGGGTCCGCCATAATTTGCCAGCGGCAGCAGGCCGGGATCGACGCCGGTGATATTTGTCGTGGTGTCGCCCGTGATCGTGGAGTTTACGAGGCTTTCGATCAGATTGTACCCGTCCGATGTAAGAACGCCATAAACATCCTCTTGTGTCGGCCCATTCGTCCAATTGTTAGCGAATATCGAAGATCTTGCGACAATAGAGCCTGAAACATGAAAGACACCGCCGCCATTTGCTGCCTGATTGTCAGCCACGGTCACGTTAGTGAGGACCATTTGGGCAACGGTATTTATGCCGCCGCCGTCAGCACCGGCTCGGTTTCCGCTTATGGTCGATCCTGATATTTCTGAACTGCCGCTCGAAAAGATGCCGCCGGCGAGTCCCTCGGCCACATTGCCGCTCACGGTCGAACGCATCATTGTTAGGCGTTCGACATGCAGGCCGCCGCCGTCATGGGCCGAGTTGCCGCTGATCGTGGAGTCAGTTACATCAGTTGCTCCCACTGCATTAATGCCGCCGCCCACACCGGTGGCATTGTTATTAGTTAATCTTGAGAGCACGACGCTTGCCAGGCCATGACTCCACAGGGCGCCGCCATCCGTCGTGACCGTATTGCCGGTAATTTCGCAGTTGGTGATATTCGCTGTAGCACCGTTTCCGATGCCGCCCCCAAAGACCGCTGTGTTGTTGCTGACGGTCGAGTCTGTAATGTCGAGGAGCCCTGCGTTATAAATGCCGCCGCCGCCATTCGTCGACCCGTTATTATTGATCGTGGAATTCAATATGGTCGTATGTCCGCCCGATGCGTAATAGCCCGCACCGCCGCCGGCCGTGTTGCCGCTGATCGCTGCACCTGTCAGAGTCACAGAACTATTGCCCTGTGACAATATGCCGCCGCCAGCTGCTGCGGTATTGACGCTGATCGTGGAGTTGGTAACCGAAACGGTCGCGTTAAAAAACGCGTAGACCCCCCCGCCGTAGGTCGGACTCGAATTGCCGGCAACCACGCAGTTATTCATATTCAGCGTTGCACCGTAAACAACGATCGCCCCGCCCCCGACAGGGTCTCTGCCCGCACCATTGCCGCCGGTAAATGTGATCCGGGAAATTTCGACAAATGCACCCGGCTGGATGAAGACCAAGCGGCTCGAGTTGTTGCCGTTAATAGTAAGCTGAGCCGTTTCCGGCCCAACGATCGACAAATGCCCGTTGTTGGTTACATTGAGTTCGCTGCCGCTAAGAGTGATCGATTGCGGAGAGCCGAATAAAGTGGGGTCAAAAGATATCACATCGTCAGCGGCCGAAGTATTTGCGGCGAAGATCGCCTCGCGCAGGCTGCAGTCGGTGTCGCAAACGCTATCATCTGTGTCATCCGCTTTTGTCACAACAAACACTTCGGCGTTGGCGACAACGGCTCCAACAGTCAGCAGTGATAGAAAAATCAGTACCCGTGGCAGATATGTAAGTATGGATTTCATTGCGAATAATGCAGGAAGTTTGCTCCAACTGATCTCGGGTCATTATCGCCGACGACGCGGCGTAGCGGTCAACGAATACAAAACGTCCAATACATCGGGTTTGCCAGTAATTGATTGGCTTTCTCCGCGGTCTCAGCGTTAAAAGTCGCCCTATTCGTTTCGGCAGATCTGCCGACCTTCTAATACCTGAAAGCCGTCTGGGTCGGTTTGTCGCCGTTCGTACCGAAATTGAATGCGAAGAACGATCCGTCGGAGCTGTTTTGACGGTACCAATTGCCGTCTGACGGGCGGAAAACACAGACATCGGCTTTACCATCGCCGTCAAAATCGCCCGGGGCTGGTATATCATCGGCCAGGCCGAATATGTTGTAAACGAATCCACCGTTCGAACTGTTCGTGATATACCATATGCCTGTCGACGGACGATAAACAGCGAGGTCCATTCTGCCGTCACCGTCATAATCAGCGGGGACTATGACATCGCTGCCAAATCCGAACCGGGCGCCGGAAACCGATCCGCTCGAGCTGTTGAATTGGTACCAGTCTCCAAGCGACGGCCGGAAGATCGCATATGTCAGCTTTTCCGTCACCGTCAAAATCGCCTACCGTTGGTTTATCCTCAGGCAGCCCGAACTGCATTCCAGAAAATGTTCCGTTACTGCTGTTTTGCCTGTACCAGGTAGCAGTTGAGGGGCGGAAAACGGAAACATCGGCCTTGCCGTCACCATCGTAATCAGCAGGTGTCGGCAGGTCCTCGGCCAGGCCGAATATGTTGTAGCTGACTGTTCCGGTCGAACTGTTAAAGATGTACCAGATCCCGGTCGATGGGCGATAGACAGCGATATCAGTCTTTCCGTCGCCGTCATAATCCGCCGGTGTTATCTTATCGTCGCCATATCCAAATAAGGTTCCGTATAGACCGGCTGATGATTGCTGCAGATACCATGCACCATCAGTCGGCCTGAAGATCGATATGTCAGACTCGCCGTCCGCGTCGTAATCGAACGCCGTTCTTGCCGCCGGGGTTCCGGTGGGCGTTGCCGTAGGCGTACTCGTCGGTGTTGATGTCGGTGTATTTGTCGGCGTTGATGTTGGAGTGCTCGTGCGGGTTGACGTCGCCGTACTCGTGGCGGTCGCAGTAGCAGTGGGCGTGTTGGTCGGCGTTGACGTTGGTGTATTCGTCGGCGTCGAGGTCGGAGTGTTAGTCGGCGTATTAGTCGGAGTTGAGGTCGACGTACTTGTCGCAGTGGCCGTTGCGGTCGGAGTGCTGGTCGGCGTCGAAGTAGGAGTATTTGTCGGCGTTGAAGTCGGCGTACTTGTCGCCGTCGAAGTGGCAGTCGGAGTGTTGGTCGGCGTCGAGGTTGGAGTGTTTGTCGGCGTTGACGTCGGGGTGTTTGTTGGCGTTGCCGATGGGCTTGCCGTTGCCGTCGGTGTGGGCGTTCCCCCGACCAGCGTGATCTGGCCGTTCACCGGAATAGTTGGTACCGGCCCATTTCCATTGAAAAACAGAACCGTACCAGGACGCAATGTAAGTGGGGTAACATTACCTGCAACAGCACCAGGCGCGGTCTTGAATGTCATATTAAGAATAGTACCGGAACCGCCCGATATCGGGATGGCTCCGACAACGGCGACTTGCACCACTCCATTCACTGTCGCGTTGCACGTCGGCGCAAATCCCGATGCCAGCGTTCCCGCCGTCGAACAACCGGCGCTCGTATTCACAGGCAAGATCACCGCCGGATCATAATCCATGACGAATTGGAACGAAAGGATGCCGGTCCCGGTAATGTTGCTGACGCTAAATGGCACGGTAAACGAAACTGACGGCGTCATCTGGCTTGCAGTTGGTGCCGTAAATGTGACCGGGGTTACGGCTGCGGTTGGCGTTGCCGTCGGTGTATTTGTAGGTGTCGCCGTTGGTGTGTTGGTTGGCGTAACAGTCGGTGTGTTCGTCGGCGTAGCAGTCGGTGTCGGTGAACCCTCCGGCGGAAACAGTTCTGTTATCGTCGTTGCCGTTGCCGCGTTTCCGATAAATGGCAGGCCATAAATTTCTTCAATGGTCCGCAACATGCTGAAGTGGTTCAAAGTTGTCGCTATATTTGCATGAGCAAGCCACGGTGCCGCTGCAGCCGTATATACATGTCCGCCGCCGTTGGTATTAGTCGATCCTTCGTCGAATGTAACGATAAGCAATGTGTGCTCCCAGTCGGGGCTTGACGTAACAAGCGGTACGAATGCTTGAAGAAATGCATCGCCCTCGGCAGTAGTTCCGTCGTGCATGCTATTCGTCATATTTGGCTCGACGAACGAAAAGTCGACCGTCGGGTCAAAGTTAGCGAGCGGTTGTATATTCGCGCATTCTACCGGGTCGAGGCGGACGCTCTCGAAACTAATGGCAGGATTGTGCTTGCGGACATATAGCCCGGCGAGCCCCGGGCCATCAATGCCGCCGGTAAATGTATCGCCGTCAAAACAAGGTGACGGATAATTTTGCGCGTAAACGCGCCAAGACTTACCGGCTGCCTTAAGCTGCTTTGCCAGATTGTCTGCGCCGACGGGGAAAGTAAAATGCCCGTTGTCGGTCACACCTTGATTCGTTCCCGAAAAAGCGTTGATGTAATTTGGCTGCGACGGATGGGTGACACCGAAAAAATTGGTAAAGTTCACATTCGCATCTGCAAAACTCGTAAAGAACGGGGCAGTCGCGGCGGTGATCGCTGTTGACTCACGATTCTCGAACCAAACCCAGACGATATGGTCAATGCCGCTGACCACCGCCGTTGACCGCCCACTATCACTGCTCAATTTATCAGCCTGAACATTAGAGCCGCCTATCGATAAAGTCACGATCACGCCGATCAAGAAAATGAATGCTATTAACCTTGCCATTTTTTTACGTTGAACAGGCCTTGAATTATTAAAAGGGCCGTGAAGTTGATATCGGTTGCCGCACCGCGGTTGAACTGTCGTGAACATCAGTTCGAACCCGCCCTTTCGAAAAACACATCCTACATTAATTATCTTACTTTCGCGTTGCGCTAGGCAATATATTTAGCTTCTCAATGTAATTTACATTGACGCGAGATCGTAGGAGATATCGATCATCCGACATTTTATCTAGTCTTGAATGCAGCTAAAGCCGGAAAAGATATATTTTACAAGCTGTCCAAACGTTCGAATGCGCATCAAAATTTACTGCACTACGGGCCCCGAGCTAATCAGGGGCTGATATTTTGAGTATTTTGTGAGATTGTTTATGATTAATCTTATTTGCGGGGTATCACTATCCGCATCGAGCAGTTGAGGAATTAATGAAGAACGTATTAAAAACCCTGGCCTTATTTTTTGTTTTGACCATAGCCCTGTCGTCTCTTGAGGGGTGTAATGATTCGCAAGCCGGTAACAGCGGAAATGGCATAACAGCCAAGCAATCGGATCCGGCAAAGAGTTCTAACTTCCCACCGATCCCTGCCGGCTTGGCCGCAGCTGAGATCGAGGCGCTCGACGGCACCAAATCAAAAGTCTCAGATCATAAAGGCAAAGTACTGATCCTTAATCTCTGGGGCATCTGGTGCGGGCCTTGCCGCGATGAGATGCCGCACCTGGCATTAATGCAGAAAAAATATGCCGACAAGGGCCTCGAGGTGATCAGTCTCAACATCGGCGACCACGAGGGACGCCCGGAGCCGGTCGAGAACATTAAGAAATTTGCCGAGCAGATGAAGCTTGAGTACACCCTGGCAAGAATTGCCGGAGAAGGTGTCGCACAATTTTATGCCATCTCGAAACAGCAGGCGATACCGCAGACGATCATGATCGATCGTGAGGGCCGTATGCGGGGTGTTTTCGTCGGCGGAGGGCAATCGGTCTTTACCTCGATGGAACAAACTCTCGATAAAACGATGAACGATTAGTGATGAACGATTAGTTCGGCTAAAGCCCGCACTTGCTGCGGGCTTTTATTTTGTTCGGCGATCGTTCGTCAGCCCTGCGGTTCCTTTAGCGTTACATCGCCCACCTTTGGTTCGACCAGGATCGTCTTGAAACTAGCCATACTCACCAAACCCGGGAGCGAACGCTTTGGCTTATTAACAAATTTTTTCAAAGTGTAATTTACGGCAGCTTTTGTTTGTTTGCGGCCGCTGCTGTAAAACGCTGCCAGTTGGGCCGCCTCGACCAAAGTTTGATTAGGTATCTCTTTTCGGTTCGGGTTTCTGATCACCACGTGCGAACCGGGATAATCGGCGGCGTGCATCCAAAGATCCAATGACCGGGCGATTCGAAATGTCAGAAAATCATTATCCGTCGCCTTTTTACCGACCAATATCTCAAAACCGCCCGTGGACATAAATCGCCGGGCACCCTTAAATGCCGTTTCTGCCTTTTTCTTGCGGCCGGCCGGCCGTGCCTTTGTAACCGGAGCTATGAGCGAGGCCAAAAACTCTTCGTCTCCGGCTTCGATCGCAGTGTCTATCTGCCTTAACCTTTGATCTGCGCGCTCTATCTCGCCTTCGGCGTTCGATATCCGCTCTGAAATAACTTTTAGGCCGTTTCGCGCTTTTGTATACTTGCGAAAATATTCCTCGGCTATCTCGCTGACGGATCGGTTTGCGTCTCCTTCGATCTCGATCGTGGGTGTGGACTCACTATAATAGTCCGTGACCAGGATGCGGTCGCCCTTTCGCTTGGCGTCTGCTGAATTTGCGAGCAGCAGGTCGCCGTTTCGCTTCCATTGTTCGGGGTCACCATGTTTGGCGAGGTCGCCCCGTAGATTTTCTATCAGCCTTTTATTTTTTGATAGGATCGACAGCACCTTTCGGCGAGAAGGCAATGCCAACAGCCTGAACCTTTCGAGTGCCTCTGTTTCTGCGTCTGTCATTTTGGGAGCATCGTCATTCATCAGGTCAATTGTAAGGCAAGCGCAGTAAAGCCCAAAGATGCTTTCTAAAAGCGCCTTCGGGCTATGGACGGTACTGTTCGATCTTTCTAAAACTCTCTGACGATTATTGTCCCGGATGCCAGGTCATGCAGGGCACGATTTTCTTCATTAAAGAACGTTGCCAGAAAGCCGGCACCGCCGAAGCCGATCGAGATCAGGAAAACCGACGAGTTGACCGCGGCCTGCCTTAGGGTCGGATACTCGTTCTCTATGGCATCCACGAGTTCGAGCGAAAAAAGCCGCATCCCCATCGTCTTGCCAAAAAACCCGAGACAAAGGGTCATATACAAGAACGAACAGATCGCCCACGCGGCTGCAAATGTAACAATGCCGGATGAGGTAAACCAGTTCCCGTTCGTAAATGCCAGTGGCGAGAGCAGCAGCATCCCTGCAAAACCGCCGATGATCAGGTCGAACAACCCCGCACCAAATCGCATTGAAAAAGGAGCGAGATCCTCGATCTCTTCATCCTGCATCTCGGTCGCTTCCGCGATCTCCTCAGGTTTCGGCTCAGCCTTAATATGTATGCGGTTGATCTCTCCAAAATCCGCAGGCAACGCCCCCGAAACAGTGCTTTTAACAACAGGTTCTACAGTCTCGGCCTCCTTCACCAGTTGAGTTTCCAGAGGCGGCAGTTTGTTAGTGTCTCGCTTTTCGGCTATAGGCTGAGCGCTAACCAGCTTTGGTTTCGGTGGGGCAACTGTCGTCGCCGGAGCAGTGAACCGCACATCGCGGTTTGGTGAAACGACGTCAAAAGGACGAGCCGGAACGCGGGGTTTTGCTTTGGCATCAGACTTGAGATAAGCCTCTCTAGATCTAGCTATCCTATCCATTGCGTTAGCAACGACAGGATTTGAAACGTTCGCCGCCGCTTCCATAGTGACCTCGGTTCGGGAAACTACATTTGAATTAACAACCGGCTTTTCCAGCGTGGAAAGTTGGGTGTTTGCTTTCGACGTCTCCGTACCCGACATTCCCCGATTGCCTTTACGCTGCTGAACGGCGTTCTGCAGCTTAATACGCCAGTCCGGCAAAGAGGCGTCTTTTGGTTGAAAACCGACGAGCGTCGGGCTTGTCTTAGGTGAGATCAAACCCCCGGTCTCGCGTATTCGTGCGGCAGCCGGTTGTGCAGATGGCGGCCGCACCGGCAGTGGCGATCGGGCAACTGCAGCTGAGGCCGAATTTGAATTTCCCCGCGGCAAGACAACCGGGGTAATTTTTGATTGCAATTCCTGGCGAACAGTGTCATTGGTCATGGCACCGCAGGTAGGACAAATGGATAACATCGGACCTAGACTCCGTTCACATACCGAGCATTTCATAAGGCATTCATTCAACCGGGTAGAGATATGAAGAAAGTCAAGTAAAACTACGTGATAATATCAGGGTTTACTTTAAGTCGTCAATAGTAAAGCGCAGGAAACTTTAAACTTTTGGAGATTAATTTTGATTGTGGAAAAAGTTGTTGATAATTACTTTTTTGATTTTATTACCAACGTTACTGTATCGGGTCCTATAACCTCTGTCGGCCGGCAAATCCGGCGTCAGTCTCATGCCACCATTCGATCTGATCTTCGTCTCCAAGCGACCAGCAAAGAAGCACGACACGATCACCTCGCATACTCGGAAAGTCGATAAGTCCGCGAGTATGGTCTTTGAGTTCGATACCGGTCTCATGAAGTTCTGTCGTGAGCTTTCCGATCTGATAAAGGGTGTTCACATAGTCTGAGCCGCCCTCCATTCCACCGCCGAATTCCGAAGCACTGGCCGCCGCCCTCGAGGCATCGCGCAACCCTTCGATCCTCTCATACAGTTTCTGTATCTTTTCCAACTTTGGAATGACGGTTGGCAATAGATCATTGGCCTCGTCGACGGTAAACAGTTTCATCGTTCATCCATAATACCGACGAAACCGGCAACATCGTCGGTTTCGCGATCAGCATAATCGCTACCAATTTTCGGCACTCCTTCGGCCCCGTTAAAGTTAGCCGCTGCCCCTTGGTCAGAACGGCCCACTTCGTCGGGCGGGACAAAAGACGGTATATCATAATCCCCGGACTGAGATATATCTTTTTTTATCATATCCGCCAATTCACCCAAGTCAATAAAAAAATCACCGACATCGATAAGCCGGGGAGCGGTGTTTGACCGGAATCCGGCGACCTCCACGCGACAGCCCTTGTAGGCGACGGCGTTGATAGCATAAACAAAATCTTCGTCGCCTGAAACCAGCACCGCGGTGTCATAACGTCCGGCAAGACTTAACATATCAACGGCGATCTCTACGTCAAGATTTGCCTTGCGCGAACCGTCGTAAAATGTCTTTAATTCCTTCTGAACGACCCGAAACCCATTTCGGCGCATCCACAACAAAAAGCCCTGCTGGCGTTCGGCCCCTACGTCAACACCTGTATAGAAAAACGCCCTGAGCAACCGTCCATCCCCCAACAGCAGGCGTAGCAGCTTATTGTAATCTATGTCGATATTATTAAAACGGGCTGAGTGGAAAAGGTTGTTGCCGTCAATAAATACGGCAACGCGGCCACGGTGTCCGAACTTCCAGGACGCACTTGTAGTCGTGTCAAACTGCATTCTAAATTACCTCAAACTGCGAGAATTTAGGCCTATTTCCGATTTGGCGGGAACTATTGGAGCGGTTGCACAAGCAGTAACGTTTCTACAAAGTGAGATCAGGGACCTACAAATAAGACTATCTAAAATTCTTAATAAATATCGTTCTTATACAATAAAAGTCTACAATTGATCTGCTGCAGTTGCCGGTTCCAGTTGTTTGCTTAGTCAGAAATGAGCCTATTGTTAGTTTGCCTGCCAGGCACAGAACGGTCAAGCAATTTGGACGCGAAAATGTTAAAATCGGTTCTTTGAGTATCGAATAATATGACTGGAGATGATGATCTGCTGCCCGCCAATACCCCGACCTTTGATCCCAGTATTCAGAGCGAAAACATTTCCTTTGATCCCGCAGAACTGATAGCCTGCGGCGGATGCGGACGAAAAAATCCCCCGAACCGCCTTAACTGTCTGTATTGTGCCCGCGAGCTTGACGTCAATATTGCCGACGGAAACCTGATAAAGCCGGTCTTGCGAAAACTGGAATTGTGGGAGAGAGGCTACAACCTGATAGTTCGCGAACGAGTATCAGACATGCCGGTCGACAAAATTGCGATGCTATTGTCAGCGGAACCTGCGGAAGTAGCACAGATCCTGGACGCCGGAGTTCCGCTTCCAATAGTCCGTGTTGAGAGTGAGAAAGAGGCCGGTTTGCTGCAGTCACGGTTAGGAGCATTGGGGCTCGGGTGTTCGATCATTCCTGACGCCGATCTCGCTCCTGACAAGCCACCGATCAGACTTCGTAAGATCGAATTCAGAGACAGCGGGTTCGGCCTGCACGATTTCAACACCAGCTCGGTAACTTTCATCGATAAAATCGATCTTGCAATATTGGTTCCGGGGACGATAACAACCGCCAGAGTTGACTCACTGGAAAAAAAACGTCGGGGCGGCAAAACAAAGTTACTCGATGAGGTGACGACGACCGCGGACGGATCAGTTCTGGATATTTACACCCGTCAAAACAATTCAGGTTACCGGGCACACCTTACCGGATTTGATTTTTCGTGTCTTGGCGAGGACAAAAGCCTGCTTGCCGTCGAGAATATTCAAAATTTGGCTTTTGCCCTTAAGCGATCCGCACCGAACGTAGTTCTGGTCCAGAATTACGCCGAAATGCGGCGTGCACTAAGCAGCGTTTGGGAGGTGGAGTCAAGAAAAGACCCGCAGGGCCTTCAGCGATCTGGATTTGGCAAACTCGAATTTGGAAGCGTAGCGTCGTCAAATAACCTTGATCAGTTCACAAAGTATTCACGTCTGCAGTGGCATCTTTTATGAAGATCAAGAAAAATTGGACAAAGGATAAAGGGCCGGATAAAAAAGAACGTGGCCGCGACACAAGAACGCCGCCGCCGGATCGCTCGCCCGGTTCTGTGATATTTGGCGTGCTTCCGGTGTTGGAAGCCCTGCGCGCCGACAACCGGCGGATCGACAAGGTCTTGCTCGCTGAGGGCGTTCGCGAACACAGACTTTCTGAGATCGTGGCGGCGTGTCGCGAGCGGTCGATCCTTCTAAATCGAGTCTCTCGCGATTCCTTTGCACAGCATCTCGATGCCGGTGCAAATCATCAGGGCGTGATGGCTTTTGTCGCATCGGCAGATTACGTTGAGATCGATGAGATCCTCGATACCGCCGGCGAAAACCCGCTGATCGTTGTCCTCGATGGCGTCGAGGACCCCCGGAACCTTGGGGCTATATTGAGAACTGCCGAATGCGGCGGTGCAGACGGCATCGTGATCCCCGAACGCCGGGCTGTCGGGCTCACCGATACCGTTGCTAAGTCATCGGCGGGTGCGATCGAATATGTAAAGGTTGCCAAAGTTTCGAACATAAACCGATTGATCGAGAAGCTCAAGGCGAAAAACATTTGGGTCGTAGGCACGAGTTCTGATGCCGAAACAAATTATTCGACTGGGATTGGAACCGGCCAAGTGCATTGGTACTTGGAGCCGAAGGCAGCGGACTTCATCGGCTCGTGGCCGAAAATTGTGACGTGTTGGTTAATATTCCAATGTGTGGAAAAATAGAGTCCCTGAACGTTTCGGTTGCCGCCGGCGTAATTCTGTTTGAAGCACAACGGCAGCGATCTAAGGAAAAGTAAGTTATGTTTTGCCCAAAATGCGGCGGTCAAAATCCTGAGGACGGAAAGTTTTGCAGAAGCTGCGGAACCAGCCTCGGCAACCTATCTCAAGCCCTATCCACGCCCAGCCAACCACAGCGTTTGGTGAATCACAAAGGCAAGCCAGTTCATTGGGAAGGTGCGATCACAAAAATGTTTTCGGGCCTTGCCTTTCTGATCATTTCGATCGTACTGGCATTTTCACAAATGGGCCGGGGTTGGTGGTTTTGGATGCTGATACCCGCTTTTGGGGCCATTGGAACCGGGGTTGCCCAATTCATACAGCTCCGCAGTGCGGAAAAAGGCCAAATGGGATTGACGTCGACAGTTCAGAGCAATACTCTCGGCGGTCCGTCCGGGACATCGCTGCCACCTGCCCAAACTGAATGGGTTGCCCCCGAATCGCGATACGCAACCGGGGACCTCGTCCCTCCGAGCGTCACCGAAAACACGACCCGCCATCTCGAGATGGACAGCGAAGGTCAAACAATGACACTTCCTAAAAAATAAGGTCACTTTTTTCGCAGGCTCATTTTGTGGCCACTCAGCCGCTCTAATATTCTTAGGTGGATCTTTGGAAAAAGCCTTGAGATCAGGCTGATCGCTGTCGCGTCTTTCCCTATCAGGATACGGGGATTCTTTGCCTTTATTCCGTTTACTATTACTTCCGCAGCAACCTCGGGTGACGTTCGAGCGACCTTGTCAAAAAATTTACTTCCTTGCTGCTTCCATTCTTCGGGGGCGTTTTTTCCGACTCTTGCGTTTCGAGCGATCTCCGTTTTAATACCGCCAGGATGGACGCAGGATACCGAAACACTGCTTTCGGCGAGTTCGTTTCGAAGGCTCTCTGTAAACCCGCGTACCGCAAATTTCGATGAACAATAGGCTGATTGTTCAGGCGGGGCTATTAGTCCAAAAACGCTTGATACATTAACGATGTGTGCCGAATCTTGCTCTTTCAGTAAAGGCAAAAACACCTTGCACCCATAAACGACGCCCCAGAAATTGATACTCATCAACCATTCGAAATCCTCGATCGAGATCTGGTCGAAAGTTCCGATCAAACCGACACCGGCATTATTGATCAGATGAGTAACCCGGCCGTGCCGTTCGATGACGTCAACAGCGAGTTGCTGCACATTTTTCAGGTCAGCAACGTCTACAACATGGCGGGAAACGGTTCCGCCTGCATCGGCTACGAGCTTTGCAGTCTCATCGAGAAGGCCTTCATTCAGATCAACGATAGCAATACCGGCGATCCCTTCTGCCGCAAGCCGGACGGCCAAGGCACGCCCGATCCCGGAAGCCGCTCCGGTAATGACCGCGACGCTATTTGAGTTGAGTGTCATACCGAAACTATCGCTCGTTGATCATTTCCTAACTACAATACGAGCGTTGCCAGCATTGCCATTTACGTCAAAAACGCGGATGGTCACGGCATACTCGCCCGACCCCGGTGTAGATATTTCAAAAGAATATCTCTCTCTCGGGCCGTCCGAAATTCCGTCATCGGCATAGACCGGCATCCACGCTCCGCCGTTGACGCTATATTCAGCGCGGGTCAGATAACTTCCCGCGTCGCTGGCGTCAAAGGCCACTCTTGATCTATCACCTGAAACTTGCGGAGCGCCGGATGCCGAAACGAGCGGAGGCGTGTTATCAATGTTGACCGCTTCGGTTGTTTTTTCGCCTGACAGGGCAAGAGGCAACGGGTTTGAGGGCGAGTCTTTGGCAACGATTTTGAAGACATATTGACCGTCAGCCAGTGATTGGCCGTCGATAGCTATAAAGTTGTCCGTCAGATCACCCCGCAGCAATTTAAAAGCGGCGTCTTCAACCTGTTTGAAAAAGACATCGTAAATAAGCGTGTCGTCATTGCGGTCCACAGCCGACCATTGCAGCGACGTCGCACCGCGTTGATATAGCCGCCGGGGCGGTGCCACAGCATCCGGAATGCCGAACGTCGCGGAATCGAGTCCCGAAAGCTCAATGTTAGGGTCGATCTGTACGGCAGGGTTCGCAGCGAGTCCGACGTTGGTCGGAAGCACCTGGATCGAAAGCACCTCCGGTGCAATGTTGCGGGGAATAAATGAAACGTTCACCTCACCTAATGTAGCTGCAGCCGTTGCTGCCTTTAATGTAGCCCGGTATTGGAGGAATTTTGCCTTGGGGCTGGCGATCTGAGCCCCATTTTTATCAGTTAACTGAGGGCTCCACGGGCTCCAGGTTTCGTTCGGATCTTCCGTATTTCCTGAACGGGTTTGGATCGTTACACTGCCGCTCGAGTGCCACCAGATCCTGCCCCACGTTGCCGTTTCTTTTGCATCGAGGACTGACGACTCGTAGGAGCCCTCTGCAACCGTATCCGGCCCGAATCTGTACAAGGTCCCCTGGTTACTCGAGGTTGCCAAAATGCTATTTCCCGATGATCGAAGAGTAGATATCTGGTTGGCATCGGTCTGCAAGACAAGGGTCTCGCGGCCGTCATTGCCGATACTGTAAATACGCCCTTTATCCGAAGTGCCAAGCATTACTCCATTACCTGTTTGATGGGCGTAGATCGAAAACCCGGTCACGGTCGTCGACGACCAGATGATATCGGTTCCGCCGTCAGGCGAAATGCGGTAAACAGCCGACTTGGCTCCTGTCAGATCGGAGCGGCTTTTCACCGGCGTTTCTACAGCCGGCTTTTTTGACTTAGCCGACGACGGGGTTTTGGGTTCAGGGGTTGCCGCAGTTGCGGCCGCGGCGTCAGCGGGTTTTGCAACTGATGCCGATTCGCCCAATGCGAGGACGTATATAGATCCGTCAGGGCCAACAGCGATGTCATGGATCTCACGCAAAGCAGAATCCAACAGTCCGAAGGGTTTACCATCGGTTCCAAAACGCATGACGAGGCCATTTGAATCAGTCCCTGCAATCAGGTTTCCCTGTTTGTCGGCGACGAGTGAAATAATATGCGTCTCGCTCGTATCGAACAACAGTGACGACTCGGGAGTCGCATTAGCGGTTTTGACCTTGAATATTTTTCCGCCGTCACCGGTACCAACCGCCAGGCTGCCGTCACTCATCACGGCGAGCGACCAAATATATTTCTCTTTTGGCTCAAAATAGACAGTTGCCTTGCCGCTGGCGTCGAGGCGATACACCTTGCCGTCCGGAGAAGTTCCCGCGAAGATCTCACCACTCTTGCCGATCGCAACCGAGGTCACATTCATCTCGGCCAGATCGGCGAATAAAGTTCCGACACCACTGGCGGTAACCTTAAAAACCTTGCCGTCGCCTCCGGTTCCTAGATAAACATTTCCATTCGGATCAACGGCGCTGGACCAAATATATGATTGTTCGGTCTTAAAGACTTCGGTCAATTTTGGGGCCAGGGTAATGGTGCCATTCTGGTCGATCGAAACTCCGTGCGAATCACCTTTGAGCACTTCATCACGAGTGTCGACCGTCCAAACAGACGGCTCGGACGCCGCGACGGCAATAGTAAGAACAAGGATCGAAAGAGACGCGAGTAAATAATTCTTCATTTATTTCTTGAAATTAAAGACTTTGGAGGACGTTAAAAATTTAATCACAAATCGGGGTAAAAAGACACCGGCTCACATTCAGCGGCCCCAAGCTTGCCATCAAATGGCGGTCACGCCTTCGATTTCGGTTTTGCCTTTGCCGCCGCCTTTGGTTTTGCGACCGGGTCGTCAGGTTTCCGATCATGGACATGTATCACATCGTGAAGTTCTTCGGCGTCACCGGTTATCAGGCGGGCGCTGCGCTCACGGGTAAGATACGCCCAAAACCACTCGAACAAAACAGCAAATCGGTTGCGGAATCCGATAAGGAACATCACATGCAAAAACAGCCACATCAGCCATGCGATAAACCCCTTGAACTGAAATCCCTGGATGTCGGCGATCGCTTTTGTGCGGCCGATCGTTGCCATGGTTCCGCGATTAACATAGGTAAAGTTCTTTCTGGGTTTACCCTTAATATCATTAATAATATTTGCAGCCGTTGTCTCGCCCATCTGCATCGCAGCCGGGCTCACGCCGGGGACCGGCTCACCGTCTTTTTGTAACAGCATCGCCATATCACCGATCACAAAGATGTTGTTAAAGCCCGGAATAGTGAGATCAGGCTCGACCAATACACGGCCTGCTTTGTCGGTCTCGACGCCTAGAGACTTGCCGAGTGGTGAGGCGGCGACACCGGTCGCCCATAACACCACATCACACTCGATCCAGTCGTCGCCGACGCGGACCCGTCCGGGTTCCACGTCTGTTACAAAGCTATTTAGGCGAACTTCTACACCAGTAGATTCGAGCTGTGATTTCGCACTGGCCGAAAGGTCTGTACCAAAAGTTCCCAGGATCTTGTCCGACCCTTCGAAGAGCATCACCTTCGCCTTTCGGGTATCGATCACCTTGAAGTCAATCGCCAATGCCTGACGAGCGATGCCGGCAATTGCACCGGCAAGTTCGACACCGGTAGGGCCGCCGCCAACGACGACAAAATTCAGCTGTCGCTGTACACCGGTTAAATAGGCTTCACGTTCAGCAAGTTCGAACGCCATCAAAACACGGCGGCGGATCTCGACTGCGTCCTCGATAGTTTTCAGTCCCGGCGCCTGTTTCTCCCATTGGTCATGGCCAAAATAGGAATGACGTGCCCCTGCCGAAACGATCACATAGTCATACCCGACCTTAGAACCGTCGGCGAGCGTTACGCTGTTGTTTTCCTTATCAAATCCAACAACCTCACCGAGGATGACCTCGATGTTTTTGAATTTGTGAAGAATGCGGCGGATCGGCTGTGCGATCTCGCCCGGCGAGAGCACGGCGGTCGCCACCTGATAGAGCAGCGGCTGGAAGACGTGATGGTTTTTGCGGTCGATCAGCGTTACCTCGACCGGCTTGTTGGCCAGGGCCTTGGCAGCCCAAAGACCACCAAATCCTCCTCCGATGATAATTACTCTTGGTTTCTTCATGACTGCTTCGTTCAGTTAACAAATACCCCTTCGAATGTTGTCACTCTGCCTTTTTTCAGCGCTTCATATGCCCCTCGATGAACGTAGCAATGATGACGGACGTCATCCGAACCTACAGAAACCGAAACCAAATACACATTTTCATTTCGTGGGGTCATTGTGTCCGTATCCGGCTTTAGTATGCTCTTCGAAATAATTTTGCCAGTAATTGCGTGAAAAAAACTCATGGAGGATAAACTTATTCCGTCATTTCCGTACATCGCATATTCCATAAAGGCATCCTGATAATAATCTCTATGCCAGCAGTTAGAATTGCTGCAATACCCGATCAGCCCTTTGTTTACCAATCGGCCCTTTTGCTTGATCGTATCAAGCTTAGTGAGCAGATCTGAAAAGTCGGGAAACGGACAACCATGGACGTTCATCAGGCTCCAGCCATTCGGGATGTTCCTCGCGAAAGTAATATTTCGGGCTTATGTCGATCTTTATTAATTTGTCGTTTTCAAATTCGAGCGAAACGACGAAATCCTGGTTTATTTCGAATCGATGATGTTCGGGATCAACCCGAGTGCCAAAAAATTCTTCGGCTTGCTTCAACACCTCCGCCTTTTCGCCGGCCCAAGTTGGGAAAACAAGAAAGGTCAGGAAGAAGAATACAACGCTCAGATAAACAATTCGATTTTTGAACATCATTCAAGTACCTTTATATCTCGCGTGTATCGCTGTTCCCTACCCGTTATCGATTTTTACAATCCTATCTCTTCACCTTGATCTTCTCATTGATCTCCCGAACTATCGATGGGATAAACTCGCTTGGGAATTCCGAACATTTATCCACCTTTCGGCCGTAGCTTATGACGACCTCAGCATCACCACTTTTCGACGTTGCGAAAAATTGCCGAAGAAAAAACGGCGTCTTAAGATCAAACCCGACGGATCGAATGACCTGGATCTGCGGGTTCGAATCCATCTCTTCATCATCTTCCTTGGTGGCACATTGGTCTCGCATGGTAAATTTCAATTTGTTTAGAACAGCAGGAGTGAGGTCGCTGTAATCAAGGCCGCCTGAACCGTCGGTGTGCTTTTCCGCATGGATCATTATCAGATTCACCCCGTCAGTGTATGCGGCGAACGAAACGTTAAATTGTTTATCTCCATAGGTCGGCTGATGGTTGAAATGTCCCAAAAACCTAAATGACCGATCGATCACAATTGTATATTTTGCTGAATGTGTAGTCTTAACAATATTCTTGTCTATCTTTAGATATTGAAAATTATTACTCTGGCCAAATGAATGACCAGTAGGCACAAGCAACAGAAAGACCAATGTGAAAAATCACTTTAGTCATAAAGCAGGGCATCCACTAGGTGCCGACAAATCTCGCGTACAGAGAGCGGGCGACGGCAATGTCATCCGTACCCTTAACGATCGCCCGGCCGTCGGCGAAGACGGTGACCTCGTTCTCGCCGGACATAAACCGCATCAGGTATTCGTTTTGTTTTACCTCGGTCAGGCTTCGCAATTTATCAGCAAGGTTGGGCAGATCAAGTTGCGTAGATCGGGGCGGCGCGATCTGGACCGCGTTGCGGCCGCACAGTACGGCGGAAAACTCCTGAGCCTCGGCATCCAAAAATTCGTAAACATGCTGTCCGCACGTTTTGCATTCGGGGTTTGGCGGGGCAAGTTTTATTCGCTGTCTGTCGTTTGCCCAAATATCGAACTGCAATAACGAACCATGAAGCGATCCTTTGTCGCCGACGAGCATCTTTAACGCCTCGGACACCTGGGTCGCGGAAACTGTGGCGATTATAGGCATTATCACACCCGCTGTGTCACAGGTCGGCGACGAGCCGGCGTCGGGCATCTCTTCGAAAATGCATCGCAGGCAGGGCGTCTCGCCCGGGATGATGGTCATCGTTGTGCCGTAACTGGAAACAGCGGCGCCATATATCCAAGTTTTTCCATTCTTGACGCAGGCGTCGTTGAGCAGATAGCGGATCTGAAAATTATCCGTGCCGTCGAGCACGAGATCGCAATCTTTTATCAGAGATTCGACATTAGAATGATTTACATCGGCTATGATCGCCTCGACCTCAATTTCAGAATTGATCTCAGCGATGCGCGTTTTCGCCGCGATCGCTTTGGGCAGCCGCTCGGCAGCATCGCTCTCCTTAAATAAGGTCTGCCGCTGCAGATTTGTGAACTCGACGAAGTCGCGATCGACGATACGCAGCTTACCCACCCCGGCGCGGGCCAGCATTTCAGCGTGCGAGGCTCCCAACGCACCACAGCCGACGAGCAGAACGCGCGAAGCCAAAAGGCGCTCCTGTCCCGCTTTGCCTATCTCCCTAAACAGGATCTGTCTGCTGTATCTCTCGTTCATGGACCCGCTAAAGATCAATCAAATAAATTACGAATAAAATGTTTGATGACGTCCCTGTTGTCGGGGATGCTGAAATCATCGAGACCGGTCCCGCGTGCCAGGGCACCGAGTTTACGCCGTTCTTCGTTTAACCTCATACGCTCCTGGTCCAACTCGTTCTTTTCGCGTTGGCGGGCGATCTCCATACCTCCTTTTTGGATGAACTCGATAATTCGCGGCAGTTCCTCAGCGTCAAACCAGATGCCGTGCTGCTTGCACGAGTCGATAATGACACCAGAGGCCCGGGCAAAATTACTGCGGTTCATCAACTGCTTACAATCAGGGCATGGAACGTACTTTATCTGCGACAGCGGTTTGACCGCCGATTCCCGTTTGCCCATAAAACCGAGAACGGTCGATTGCCTTTCGCGGTCGGCACATACGTTCTCAAATGTCTCAGGATCGGACCATAGGCCGCAGCATTTATGGCATTCGCGCAAAGCTGTATCGCCGATCTGCAGCCGGTCGAGCCGCAGACTGCATCGCGGACACTCGCCCGGGTCAGCATCCTCATCCACCGCCGCCTGTACCGCTTTAGCTCCGCAATGGCCGCAGAACTTGCTGCCAATAAACATCACACCAAAGCACGACGGGCAGGCCATCGTCTTAAGCCGCGTCTTGCAGAATTCGCATTGGGTGCTGTCACTCGACACACCCGCACCACAGTTTGGACAATTTAATGCTTCTACTGTCATCGATGAGTTTCCTTTATTTTATTCAAAGCTGCTTCTCTCATTACTCCTAAGGGGGCTGCCCCGCCGGTCCAGATCTCAAATTGTTTCCCGGCTTGAGCGATAAGCATATCTAACCCGCCCATCACGGGAACACCGGCCTTTTTTGCCTCCATGACAAGCGGTGTGTCATCCGCTCTGGTCACAAGATCATATACGAATTTTACACCGGCAAGTTGCCCCGATCGAAACGGCGACTCTGCAGCATGCGGCCCTTTCATTCCTAACGGCGTCGCATTAACAAGAATATCCATGTCTTCAAACAAGTTCTCCGCGTCCTCATCGACTTTGTTCGATAAGGAAGACGATCGGGCACCAAATTTATCAGCTAAGACCTTAGCCTTTTCTTCATTCCGTGCAAATACGGTTACATCGGCACCTTTATCTTTTAGTGCATAAACGCACGCCCGGGCCGCGCCGCCTGCCCCGACCACTGCTGCCCTTGCGCCTTTTAGGTCGCCAAAGTTAGAACCCAACGTAGAAATGAACCCGAATGCATCGGTGTTATAGCCCGTCAGTTTATCGCCGTCAATATTTACAGTATTTACCGCACCGATCTTTTCGGCGGTTGGGTCGACATGGTCGAGATGTCGAATGATGGCCTGTTTATGCGGCATCGTCACCGAGAACCCGGCAAAATTCAGTTCGGCCTCGCGCGTGTCGTTTCTAACCATTCGCCGGATAAATGCATCGAGATCTTTTACTTCGAGATGAACGAACACCGCATTTATTCCGGCGGCGGCAAACGCCCGATTATGGATAAACGGTGATAACGACCCGGAAACAGGATCGCCGATCACGCCGTAAACTTTGGTTTCCCGATCGAGTTCCTTTACGCGGTAAACGTTTTGCAGGTCACTTAGCGTGAGTTGCCCGGCGGCGGTTGAACTCGCGGAATCGGGCGCGGCATACGTCATAGAGGCACCGTGGGCCATGCCGAGGATGCGGGTAAATTTCCCGGCTTCGCCCATCGCTATAGGAATTACCTGATTGTCAGCGTGCTGACCCTCAAGCAGCTTCCAAACCGGAATCGTATCGGTAATATCTTTGGCGTTGAAGGCGATCTTTATTGTATCTGCACCGGTCGACGATAACCTTTCAAATACGCTACCAGCTTCCACGGTATTCCCCGAGAAGTCATGGAACGAGGCTATCCGGTTGTTCCACTTCCCTTCTGCCGCGACGTCCTCTTCGAGGTCAGCGATCCATAGCGGACCTCGCTCTGTTTGCCAAAATTTCGTTCTTTCTTCTAGAGAGATCGCTCGCCGTCCACCTTGTTCGGCAGGACGGTATGTGGCAATCATCGGCTTTGAGATAGATAGGCCGGCGATCAGCTCAAACGCCCTCCCTATCTGGTCCGGCGGCAGGCAATCGAAACGCACTTCGATCATGTCGGCAGTTTCGGGGACACGGCTGACCTTCTCTATCAGTTCGTCCGCCGTCTCAGCACATAACGATACACAGATCTTGCCGTTATTCACTGGTCGAATCCTTAAGCTCGGTCACAACACTGCCGGTCGTAACGATGCAAATGATGACTCCGACGGCCGCCGCTACAACGATCGCCGTGTTGCCGCTCTGTTTGACCGCGATCGCAGTTATCGCCCATGCCACTGCGAGCGGGTAAAAGAAATCATAGAGTTTAATACGAGCAAGGACCGCAGCGGCTGCGGCCCCAATTATAAGAGCCACCCCGAGAACGTTTGCCGCAGACCCGGACATCGTTACGCCCATTGAAGCCAGAAGAATATCAAAATTCACAAGCGTCGCAGCCGTAACCCAGCCTGCATAAATTCCGAAGGGGGCCAAAACAAGCCATATTTCCTTAAAAGGCAGCTCGCCCTGCAGCTTGTACCTGATCATTAGCAATACCGCGAGAAGCATCAAAATGATCACTAAACAAACCGCGATCTGTTCGCGATGCCAGAAAAAGATCCAAGCGCAATTCAAAACACAGCTAACGATATAGAGTGAGCGGATAGACCGAAATCGTGTAAGGTTGGCCGACAGTAGCTGGTAGACGCTAAATATGATCAGGCCCAGATAGATCAGGCTCCATATCGAGAATGCATATCCGGCCGGTGTCAAAACAGTCGGGTACTTGTCCGAAATGACCTCGGGAGTGACACCATTTACATAACCCGCGGCGGCCAGGCCATTAAAAGCGATAGTCGCAAACGTTGCAACTATTACGAGTACCGCACGCATCCGATCCTGAGAAGTGCCTGCTAAATTCATAATGCGATTATCTCATTAACAGGCAAATTCCTCCCGAGGGCTTGGCAAAATTCACGTTTTCGTATGAAAATAACGGAAAACGTAAAGTTTTGTAAATTTCGTGAAAACGACAAAAGGAGCTTTCCAACCAATAAGTGGCATATTGCGTCTTATTACAGCCTGTGGCACTGGGATTGCATTAAACATTAGCGGACGCACTTTCCCTCTTTCCCCGGAGCGTTAAATCAAGGGAAGAGAAGGAACGACAACAATGAAAATATTACAGAAAATTTTGTTTATGTTGGTGATGATCATCGGACTTACGATGGCTGTTACAGCACAAAAACATCAGGACCCAAAGAAGCCGCCGCCGAAGCAAAATCCTCCGGTGGTGACGCCAAATATTAAGAAACCACCCAAGGGCGAAGATAAACCCAAAAAGCCGGAATCAGCCCAACTCGCACCACGCGAAGAGATCTGGACCGAAACAGAATAATTTATTGATCGATCGATCTGATGAGCAGCTTTGTAAAAGAAGCTGCTTTTTTTAGTGCCCGGAAGGCCGCTGTCGGTTTGTGTTAAACACTTTTCGGTCTGCCGATCGGGGTGGTTCTAAAATGCGGAACGCCGTATTTACTGGGTTCCGCTGTCAGGGAAACGATTTTATTACCGGTAGAGCCGTTTTAATACCGGTAGAGCCGTTTAATTTCTAATATAAAGACTTCTTACTGTAAGAAGCCGCTATATTTCTAATAAAATCATTTTATTTCTATTTTAGAGATTAAAATAACAATAGAGAGGCTTTCTCCTCTTGGAAGTCTTTCTACCGGTATTTTAGACCTTTAATTACCGTTACGATCCTTCTACCGGCGGTAAAAAAGAGGTCGTGTTTAACACTTGTCAGAACCGCCTCCCGTAAGGGGGCGGCAAAAACGCAATCGGCTCATACCCTCAACAGATCGGTGTACCGTGTGCAACCGACAATCCCGCTGACGCAGCGGGTTCGGACACTGCTGTCTGCGTCCTTAGCGGCCTCTGAGTTAAAATATTCTGTAGTAACTGAGCTATATTTGTAAAACCGGCATACATGCCTGAAGCCCTTAGACATTAGCATGAGGAGACATTCGATGTTCATTACCATCCGCCCGATCATTTCGCGTCATTTTGTTATTGCGATTGCTATTTCCGCATTACTCGCCCTCTCGGCGATCTCAAATATTGTCTACTCTCAGGCCGTAGATCCGTCTATGTACCAGAGCATGCGTTGGCGGATGATCGGCCCGTTTCGCGGCGGCCGTACTGTCGGAGCGGTGGGGATACCGTCACAGCCAAATGTTTTTTACATGGGCGTCAATAACGGCGGGGTTTGGAAAACTACGGACGCGGGGCGGACATGGCAGCCGATATTTGATGATCAGCCGACAGGTTCGATCGGTGACATCGCGATCTCGCCGGCCAACCCAAATGTCATCTACGTCGGCAGCGGCGAGGGGCTGCAGCGGCCGGACCTCTCGACCGGCGACGGAATGTACAAGTCGATCGACGGCGGCAAAACATGGGAACATCTGGCGTTGCGCGATGGCCAGCAGATCGGGTCAATAGCGGTCGATCCAAAGAATGAGAACCGGCTATTCGTTGCTGTCCTCGGCCACCCTTACGGCCCAAACGAGGAACGCGGCGTTTACCGTTCGACCGATGGCGGCCGCTCGTTTCAAAGGGTCCTCTACAAAGGCGAGGATACCGGAGCGATACAGGTCGAGATCGATCCTAACAATTCCAAGGTGATCTATGCCGATCTGTGGGCAGCCCGCCAGGGCCCCTGGGAAAACGGTGCATGGCAGGGCAAAGAGAGCGGCCTTTTCAAATCGACCGACGGCGGCGACACCTGGAAAAAACTGACGAACGGGCTGCCGACCGTTGACCAGGGTTTGGGCAGGATCGGCGTCGCCATCGCACCGAGCGATTCGAAACGCCTGTATGCGACAGTTGACGCCGATGATAAATTTGCGGGCATATATGCCTCGCGCGATGGCGGTGACAGTTGGCAGTTTGTAAACGGCGACACCCGGCTGTGGGGCCGGGGCAGCGATTTTGCGGAACTTAAGGTGCATCCGCGCGATGCTGATACCCTTTACGATGCAAACGTCGCCTCATACCGATCGTTTGACGCCGGCAAGACCTGGGAAAGCTTTAAGGGGGCTCCCGGCGGCGACGACTATCACCGGTTCTGGATCAACCCCCTACAGCCGAACATCATGATGATCGCCAGTGACCAGGGGGCGACAATTACGGTGAATGGCGGCGAAACATGGTCAAGTTGGTATAACCAGCCAACGGCACAGTTTTATCACGTCATCACCGATAACGAGTACCCCTACTGGGTCTACGGCGGCCAGCAGGAAAGCGGAAGCGTCGGCGATCGCGTCACGCGGCGATACGGGTGCGATCACCTCGCGGGACTGGCGTACCGTCGGCCTCGAGGAATATGGTTATGCTGCCCCTGACCCCTTGAACCCGAACTATATCTATGGCGGCAAGCTTACCCGGTTCGACAAGCGAACGGGCCAGGCGCAGAACATCATGCCCGAGGCCGTCCGAACCGGCAAATACCGGTTCATTCGTACCGCACCGGTGATCTTTTCCCCGGTCGACCCACATATCCTGTACTTCGCCGGCAATGTGCTTTTCAAGACACTGAATGGCGGGCAAAGCTGGGATGTGATCAGCCCTGACCTGTCACGCGACAAATGGGAAGTGCCCGCCAGTGTTGGCATTTACCGCACACCGGAAATGGAAGCAATGCCCCGCCGCGGTGTCATCTATACCGTTGCTCCATCCTATAAAGATGTGAAAACAATATGGGCAGGAACCGATGACGGGCTGATCCACGTAACACGCAACGGCGGCACTACATGGCAAAATGTGACCCCACCTGAATTAAGATCCTGGGCAAAGGTTTCGGTAATGGATGCCGGACGCTTTGACGCAAACACCGCCTATGCGGCTATAAACACGATCCGCCTCGACGACCTGCGTCCGCACATCCTGCGTACACACGACGGAGGCAAGACATGGAAAAAAATAGTAAAAGGCCTGCCAGATGGCGGCATTGTTAATGCGGTTCGCGAGGATCCCTGAACGTCGCGGCCTGTTGTTCTGCGGTACGGAACAGGCAGTTTATTTCTCGATCGACGACGGCGAGAACTGGCAGCCGCTGAGGCTTAATATGCCGGCGACATCGATACGGGACCTGGTTGTTCATGATGACGATATAGTTGTCGGCACCCATGGCAGGTCGTTCTGGATACTCGATGACGTTACTTCGCTTCGGCAAATAAATGCGGCCGTAAAAAATTCGGACGCCTATCTGTTCGCTCCCCAGCTCGCCACGCGAGTCAAACGCAGTGTCCATACAGATACGCCATTTCCGCCCGAGGAACCCGCGGGGCAGAATCCTCCTGATGGCGCCATCCTAAATTACTATCTGAAAGAGCCGTCAAAAACGCCGGTCGTTCTCGAGATCACGGACTCAGCCGGCAAACTCGTTCGACGTTTCGCAAGCGACGACAAACCGCTAGATGTCGATATTAACAAACTCCGCCATCCGACCTACTGGGTACAGGCCGCCGCAGATCCTCAAAAACGAAGCAGGCATGCAGCGTTTTGTCTGGGACCTGCTATATCCGAATCCACCCTCCGATGTGTACGAGCTTCCGATCTCAGCGATATATAAGGACACGCCGTTCGTTCCGCAGGGCCCGGCTGTTTTGCCCGGAAAATATACGGTCAAGTTAACGGCCAACGGAACGACGCTGACCCAGACCCTGACCGTGCGAATGGATCCTCGGGTTACGACATCGGAGGAGGAATCTCGGTCATCAGTTTACAATGTCGATGGGTATGTACGTCGGCATTAGCGAGGCCCGGAGCCTGATGGACGAGGTTCAGCGGCTGCGCGAAGGGATGGATTACGCCCGCAGTAATGCCGCCAAAGACGCCGCATTCCTTAAAGACATAGAGGCTATCGAGCAAAAGCTCGATATGTTAGTGACCGGGCCAAAACGTCAACCCGGAACAGCCGTCGCGGTCGCCGACTTCCCTCTTGGGCGTCTTAGCGGTGCCTTCGGCGGGATGCTCGACCTGCTGCAGGAAGCGGATGTTGCTCCAACCATACAGGCCGTAACCGCCGCCGCGGACCTGCAAACCGCTCTGGATAATGCAAATGAGATCTGGGAGGCGATAAAAGACAAGGATGTGGCCCCCCTTAATGTAAAATTGGCGAAAGCGAATATCACCCCGATACAGATCGGGTTGCACCATTGATCGGACGATTCACAGGAACTAGTGCTTAACGTGGCAAAAAGGCCGGTCGTCCATTGGTCGACCGGCCAAAAGTGATATTGGCTGCGTTCACAGCAGCAGATGTCAAAGACTAGAAACCGTATCCTGATCGGCGGTTAGGCCCACCTTACGTAAATGGTCCAAACGCCGAGTTCCCGCAAACAACTGTCTCGTTTGGACTTTATCGCGCGGCCCGTGCCCCTCTGAATGATCAGGAGGGGCAAAGGAAGTTCTGAACAGTTTTCAATTTATAATCAGCGGCATTTGAAAGACCGACAGAAAACCGCTGCTTAGCGATGATCTGTCGGCTTTTGTGATCTGCAGGACGGCATTCGTTATCACAACGTCCTCCTTGCCGTCATTGAGCTGGAAGTTCGTTATTGTCAGCGGCGTTTCCGTTCCGGCGGCACCTATGGCCTTGAACTGCAGGTTTGCAAACACACCGTCGTTCGATGCCGGTATCGCACCGTACACAACGACCTTGAGCAGGCCCGGTGTCGGTGAGTTTGATACGGCATAAAGGCCCTCGCTCATTGTGCCGGCAAGATCTGCTGCTATATCGGCAGGTGCTAAGACAGCCGGATCGTATTCGATATCGAATTGATACGAAGTTACACCCGTGCCTCTCAGGTTAGCGAGGCTCAGCGGAATGCTGACAACCGAACCATGTGCCGCTTTTGTATCCGCAACAGATACTCGGACTGCGGTTGGCGAATCAGGGTGCGACAGGTGCGAATGGACGCGGGCCGAGCGGCGACCAGTTGCCGTTGACGTCACCGAGCAGCAGTGCCTTGTAGTTCTGTACACTGTCTACCGTTGTATCAGGCGTGGTCGAGACCGGTGTGAATGTCCATTTGCCGGTCTGGTTGATCGGGTTTGTGATACCGACCACCCATTGGGCCACCAGTCCGGCGTCAAATGACGAGACCGAATGGAATCCGCTGACATCCGCTGCCCTCTGCTGGACGGCATTAAGCACTACCAGTTGAACAACATGCTGTGCGATCAGTGATGCATCATCGCTGGCGATACCGTTTGGCGTCATATAGTCCTCATCCGGCCTAGACGGTGTCACAGTATATGCCCCCGGCCCAAAACCGGCCAGCGTATAGTTGCCGCTTCCGTCCGCAAGGGTAAAGAAGTTCGTCCCGCCCGCCGCACTGAGTTTTGTATTCGGTACCGGCAGAGGTATCGGTGTCGGCGAAACGGTCGGGAATGCCTCATTCTCAAATGAGACCATGCCGGTGACCGTTCCTGAGATCACCGTCAGTGTTCCGCTCATCTTATCTGAACAAACCGTTCCGCCGTTGTAGCTGAAGTTCGTCAGAGTCAGCGGTGACACTGAACCGATCGGCCCGATCACCTTCATATGGATATCAACGACAGTTCCCGCACCAGTAAACCCTGTGCCGTTAAATGCCGAAATGAGTATCGTTCCGGCTGAAACCGGGTTGTAGGTAACCACCGCACTACGGGCTCGTTGTTCCCGCCGTGACCGATATATCTCCGGGCAACGGGCTCAGTACAGCCGGATCGTAGTTGAACGTGATGTCAGCCGCGATCACACCCAGGCCGGTCAGGTCGGTTGTGTTAACAGGTATCGTCACCGGAACATTTGTCTTTGACGTCAGCACCGGAGTAGTCACGATCGGACATAGAGGTGGTGTACCCGTCGGCGTCGCGGTTGCAGTTGCAGTTGCGGTCGCCGTAGCCGTAGCTGTTGCTGTTGCTGTAGGCGTTGAGGTAGATGTAGCCGTCGGCGTTGATGTTGCCGTCGCTGTTGCGGTAGCTGTTGCCGTCGGTGTTGACGTAGCTGTCGCCGTGGACGTTGCCGTCGCGGTTGGCGTGTCTGTTGGTGTTGAGGTAGCGGTCGCTGTTGCCGTCGGTGTTGGCGTTGCAGCTACGACCGGGGCCAGAGCGGCACCGCGGAACGCTGTATTTGTGGCGTTGGTCGCGATCAGCACCGGATCGGCCGTCGGGGCCGTGTTGTAGCCGGTCGCGTCAACCACGCTGACAAGCTGTGTGCCCGCACGTGTGGCATACAGTGTGACCGTTCCGGCATTTACATCGCCTGCCAAACCAAAGAATCCGGTCTGCGGTATCGCAGTCGGCAGGGTTACGACCGGAAATGTTCCGTTATAGGTCCAGTTTCCACCTACCAGTGAGAACTTGAGGATACCGCCGCTTGTCGCTGTCGCCGGTATGTTGCCGAAGCATCGCTGGCTATATACAGTGTATCGACACCCGCGACCCCTGCATCCAGATCCGCAAAGTAGAATCCATTATAGGCCGCCGTTGCGGTCGGCATTCCCGGCAGGCTCGTCGTAGTTTGGCCAGACGTTGTCGGCAACCCGGTGCCGACCGCTCCGGCACGGATGGCTCCCGCTCCGGAAGCAACAAATAACTGGCCGCCGAAGTTGTTTACTACGCGAAGGTTGGTCGCCGTGCTGCTGATAAGTGTTCCGGCACCAGACCCTCCCAGAGTGTTATAGACGACACCGGTGTTTGCTCCGATCGCCCATAGATTGTTTCCATCGTCGCTGGTCGCACTGCGAATACCCGACCCGCTAAAACCGGTTGTCGTTGTAGAGGTATCGATCACGCCAGCATTATCAACCCGTCCGATGACCCGCGGGACCGTGGCCGAGCTTGTACTTGCCACGCCGGCTGTACCGAGCGCCGCGTTATATCCGGTGATGATCAGATATCCGTTATTCGATGAACGCGTAAGGCCGCATTCATTCGTAGCTGTTCCCGATGCGGTCAGGATCTGGTTTGCACCTGAAACCATAATCGGCATCGGCACTGACTGGACAAGAACACCTGCCGAGGTATATTCGTCCAGAAACACCGCCGTGGCAGCATTAGAAAGTGAGGCGGCTCCATCGCCCATCCGACATACCACAAAATTCCCCGGCGTAAACGGCCCCGGTGTCGCCGCTGGGGTTGCCGTCGCAGTGGCTGTAGCCGTCGCGGTAGCCGTCGCTGTCGCTGTCGGCGTACTGGTTGCCGTACTCGTCGGCGTCGGTGTAACAACGCCCTGGATCGGCAGGGAACCTGTATTCGAATTGTACCCGGTCACGCCGCTGCCGCCGCCACTGTAAAACGCAGTTATAGCGTGATTACCGGCGGTTAGAGAGTTGGTCGTAAACTGAGCGGAGCTCGTATTGTCGCCAACCGTACCGACGTCTACAGGTACAGGCGTACCCATCGGGTTGCCGTTGTCATTGAACTGCACGGTTCCCGGCGGGTCGCTCGCCCTCGACGGCACACCCGCCATCGTCGCCGTAAATGTCACATTCTGCCCGACAACTGACGGATTGGGCGTTGCCGTTACTACGACCGTCGTATTGTCCACAAGCGTCACCGTTGGATCGGCCGCCGTTCCCGTATCCGGATCATCCGTAAGCACGGTCGCAAAGTTACTGCCTGATACCGAACCCTGGTTACTGACCTGTGTTACCGCCGGCTGCGGACTGTCTATAATGGCGCGGAAGGTAACCGTGATGGTCTTACCCGCCGGGATCGTAAAGCCCGAACCGCCGCCATTGATCGTTATCATCTCGCCGGATTCGGGCTGGTCTTTGGATACAGACTTGGCGACATCATCGACCGCCTGAGAATAGACCGTCGGTGAAATGAGGCCGCCGACCTTTGTTAAAAATTCACTCGCGAATGTGACGAGGCCGACTCTGGCAGGAGGCGGTTCTTCAGCCGCAACGACAAAATCGGCCTCGGACTCCGAAACCATCGCGTTCGATGTTACCGGGTTTATCGCCGTCTCGCCCATTGACGCCTGTAAACTAACGACGGCTGAGTTTGTAGGGGCGTCCACCATTTCTAATATCGGCAGCTCAGATCCCTGCAAAAAGACAATTTCAAGGCCTTCCGGTTTAGATCGGCTCGCTATAGCAAGAGTGTCCCCGACCGGGAACGGCAGCGGGTTCGTCGGTACGGAGCAAACCGTTCCAAATGTGAAAGTTCCCGCTCCGCTTTGGCTGATGATCGCCGGTGGCGAAACTGGAAGATTTCCATTCGTATTCCAATTATTGACCACTGTCGCTCCGCTGCCCTGCAGCATGATCTCATGAGTTGCGGTAGCGGCACGGGCTTGAAAATGCCCGATCGCCGATGGATCCGGAGTTACCGTGTTATTTGCGACATTCGAACAGACCTTATTGGTAAACGTACTGCTCGATGCACCTGCGATCGTCTGGATGCCATAAAATCCGGACGCGGTAACAGTGACCGTATTGCCGGTAATGGTGGAATCGAGCCGTCCGCTGCCGGAGTTTGCCGAAGTGACAATACCGTAATCATCACCGCCCGTGATGATGTTATTTGTAATTGCGACTTTGCTGTTCCCGTTGCCCTGATCGACCAC
Source organism: Blastocatellia bacterium (assembly GCA_963834975.1). Classification (GTDB taxonomy): domain Bacteria; phylum Acidobacteriota; class Blastocatellia; order Pyrinomonadales; family Pyrinomonadaceae; genus OLB17. Next base: position 137,894 of record CAWIDZ010000002.1, on the reverse strand, counting down.
TCTAACACCGGCGCCGCTGCCGCCACCGTTGATGATGGTATTGCTCGAGATCCGGCCCTCAAAGGTTGAATTTGGAAAAGCAAATACATTTATGACATTTATCCCCTTGCCCTTGATCGTGTTTCCGCTGATATTAAAGTCCATATCCCCCGAAGCATTCGTATCCAGGTCGATGGCAGCCGCAAGTCCGGGTCCGGGATCAAAAGTCGAACCCGTAATGTCCACACTGGTAAATGACGTGCCCTCGGTAATAACTTGCAGGCCGTTGGTCTTGGGCCGTAGGAAATTGCAATTCACAAAGGCCAGGGTCGTGTTCGACGCACCAAAACTCGATATCTCAAATCCGTCAGCACCAAGCGTTTTCAATTGTGTATCGTCAAAATGCGATCCATTAACGGTCAGAGCGAGCGTTTTGGCTGTGTTGTAGATAACTGAGTTGCGTTCGGCGGAAAACGTGATATTCGTATTTGTTATTGCACTCGTTCCAAATACGTTGATGCCATACAGGCCGGCTTCTTCCGTGTCAGTTCCGCTCGATGAGGTTCCGGCGTTGATGATCGTACTGTTCAAAAGCTGAAGGCCGCTGACTTCTTTAAGGTTAATGCCCTGTTCCGCTGTACCATTGATATTGACGTTATCAAAAGTAACGTTCGTCGCAGTGTTAACATGAATGGCTGCGTTACAGCCCGAATTGTCGGCCGCCCCGCATGGCCCCGGACCGTCGACCGTATTTGCATTGGTAAACGTCATGTTCTTGAGAACAAGATTGGATGTGCTTACTGCGTTGACGCCGCGGGCCGAAATGTTCTGTAACGTGCCGCCGGACCCAGCGGTCGTGCCTGTTCCTTTCACGGCCAGGCCGCCGCTCGCTCCGGTCGTATTTAGTACGATCGCGTTTGATCCACCATTCGACGAAATGCTCCTAAATTCCAGGTTATTCGTTCCAATGTTTGTGCTTGTGACATTCAGGGCAATGCCGGTCGTTGTCGTCAGCGTATTGACCAAAGCTCCTGTAGCCGCGGAGTTACACGGATTCTCGTCGCAAACGTTGACCGTGCCGCCGCCCGTAGCGGTGAATGCGGCATTTGCGTTCGTGGTCAGAGCGATGCCGCCGTTAAATGTGATCGTTGCTCCGGTGTTGCTGTTGAGGAAGATACCGGTTCCGGTGCCCCCTGTGGACGAGATCGCTCCGCCAAGCGTAACAGATCCTCCGGTCTTGCCCTGAACGTCTACAACACGAGCTGGGTTCGCCTGCGTTATTGTGCCGTTATAAGTGAAGGTTCCTGTACCGCCGCTTACGAGAAACGTAGAGCCGGATGCTCCGGAAAGTGCTCCGCTTCCAAAATTTGAAGTGCCAGTAACATTTGTCAGACTGACTCCGTTAGGACCGCCCGAGGATCTTATTGATGCAAAGGCCGCATTCAGTGCAATTCCGTTGGCAACTATCGCAGGTGCCGCCTGAGTAGTGCTATTGATGGTGCTCGGCACCGAAATTGTTTGTGACATTTATCGTGCCGCCGCCCGAGGCGTTCAACCCTGTGCCTGCGTTGGTCTGAATGACCAGGTCAGTAACGTTCAATATCGCACCTGCAGTTCCTACCCAGCTAATGCCGTTGCAGCCTGCCGTTGTGCAGGTCGCATTGGCCCCACTGCCATTGCCGTTCGCTGCAGTGAAGTTGATCACGTCCGCGGCATTTGGATTGTTGATGCTGATCGCAGTAAGCGGACTGTTGAAGACTCCGACCTGAGTGAGTGTGACATTGCCGCCGCCCACGGCGTGAAGGAAAGCGTTGCCCGTGCCGCCCGAAATGCCAACACCCGCAAATGTGCGTGTCCCCGCAGAATTATTTTGCAGCGAGATGCCGTCCGTTCCACCTATACAGGTTGTACCGCCAAAGTTGGCGTTCACCGTTGAGCCGGTGACCAGGATGCACTGTGTCGTGGTATTGGAGATGCTCGTGCCGGTCGCTGTCATCGAGCCGCCGACCGCTGACAGTACGATTCCCTGCGATCGCGACTCGATTGGGTAACGAGACTGCTAAATGTCGCGGCAAGAGTGCCGGTCGAAAGATTGAGAAGCCCGCCATTACCGTTCATTGCCATATTCCGCGGCCGTCAATGTTCCGAAATTTGATCCCGACTATGTGGAATGCTGTTGTGCTGCCGATATTAAACCCCCGCATTGTGTTGCCGGAGCCAAGCGTAAAAGAGCTGGTCGCGGCAGCGACGGTCGTGATAGTGGGGCTGGCCCCGCCGGTCGACGGGCAGAGCATCGCTGTTTGGTGCGAGCGTGAGGCCCGTTATGCTGATAAGTGATGCGGCCGCAGCCTGCCCGATGATCTTTTGGGTGTTTTTTAGCGTCAAACCGCCGGTATAATTTCCACTGTACAAAAAGATGTTGTCGCCCGGGTCGTTAGCCGAACCGCTATAGCAACCTGCCGCCTACTAAGCAATTGAACGGGCTGGTAAGCCGGCCGTCGCCGCCCGCGGCTGCTGCCGCATCGACGAACCAGATCATGCCGCTCACATTTATGGTCGCCGTCCCGGTCGATGTCGCGGCCCCGTCCGTCACTGTATATGTGAATGTGTCCGCCCCCTCAAATCCCGGCGGAGGGTTATAGCTAAAGCTGCCGTTTGTTGCGATCACGACATTATTGCTGCAGCCGCCCGTACAGCTTGCGCTGGATTTTGTTTCGGCGGTCGCCGTCAAACCCGTATTATTCCCGGTCGCCGGATTTATGTCGTTTCCTAAAAGGTCGGTCGCTCCGTCAGGCACCTGGATCCGGACGTTTCCCGTCGCGGATATGTATCGTCCGTCGTGATCGGAGAGACACTGACCGAGCCCGGACACAACCGTCATGTTTGGGTCCAGAGTGTCCGTAAAGCTTACTCCCGTCGCATCTGTCCCGCCGTTATTTATTACAACGGTATACAGTATCGTGTCACCTGGATCGGCCCGGCCGTCCATATCGACATCGGTAAAGATCGAATCTTGATCCGTCGCGGTGATCGTCGGTACGAGCATAGCGATCCTGGATCCGGCCGATCCTGACGGACCGAATTTTGCGAGGGCGATCACCGAGCAAAAAATGAATACAAAAACGGTAATCAGACGCTTTCGATTAGACAACAGCATAACTCTGGCTCCTTAGTTTTTAACGGATTGCGGTCTTTCTTTTTTCGAGCTTTTTACTTAGATGTATCGGAGTGTAATATTAATCACCACGAACGGTCAAACTGCCGTGTTGATAATAGTTTACACGGACCGGAACAGCCGCCGGATCTGGTCGGGCCAAACCATAATCTTTGGCAAAAAAGCACCCGCAGCTAGCTGCCTTTAACCGAATGAGTCCGCTAACCGGTCAGATGAGATCAGTGCCCGCGCTCCCGTAAACGACAGCCTCGTTCGACCAGTCTGATACGCCTGTCCGCGTCGCTTCGGAACGGACCCGGTATCGGATCGGAACGCCGGGTTTTACGCCGGTGTGTTTGAATGACCGGTTCTTCGATGTGCCGATGATCTGGTAACTATCTGCGTCGCCGATCTGTGCTTCGACTATGTAATTCACCGTGTTGGGGGTGTTGCCGCAGTGGTATTTCAACACGTTCACCCCGTTAGAGTAACCCGCGACCGAAAGCTCGAAAGGTATCTTTGGCTTTACCATCTGTCTGACCTTGACCGGCGGGTTGAAGCCGAGTGCGTCAAACTCTGAAGCGTTGCTCTCGAGCGACTTCATCAGGTATCTCTGCCGTTGGAGGAGCTTTAGCACCTTGGCCTGCTTTTCCTGTGCTGTACGCGTTGTCTCGATAGACGCCGCCCGGGCCGCGACCTGTGCTTTGTCTGCGACAGCAAGCTCCTCCGAAGCATCAGCGATAGCCGCCGAGATAGCTCGCGATCTGCTCAGCAAGCATGCCCTTTACCTTGCCATTCGCAACCTGTGTTGCAACATTCCGGCCAAAATCAGCCAGTTGTGCTCGTGTCATATTGTTGGGAATCATTGTTCTATACCATCCTTTATTGATTAATATCGTTTGCAATGGGAATAGCATAAAACACAACGGACATAGTTGTCAACACAATTTTCATTACCCCGCAACTTTTTTTGTTTTTGTGGGCAATGTCCTGCTTTCGCGGCTTCGCCGCATCGCACGGCGGCGTGGCTAAGCCTCGCCGGGGCCACTCTCCAAAATCTCCCGAGGCTACGCCTCCCATCGGCGAGGGTGGCGTAGCCACAAGAAAGGGGGAGGTACAGTTCGCGGCGAGGCGCAGCCACGCCGCACTGCATTGCGGCAAGCCGCGAAAACAAGACAGTGCATTGCGGCAAGCCGCTTAGTATGTGTCAGAACCACCTGCGGTAGCGGGTGGTTGAAGTCGGGCATTGATAATGACAAGTAATAGCGAACGCCCTTACTTCGTGGGCTCTCCTGCATCTTACAGGCATCTCCCGTTCAGTTTTGGCGATCTTTTGGACGAAATAGAACCATTTCAGCGATCGTATAGTCTTTACAGCCCCTGCAAACTTGTTTCGGCTCATTATCTCTTTTTACAGCATCTGCAAGGCTTTCCCCGCTTTTTAAGTTTTTTTACAGGGCCTTCAAAAAAACTTTGACGATTGGAAAATCCTTTCGATCTTCAAAAAGTTGGCACCGATTCAAAATATTTCTTGAACCCGGTGAAAAACTGTAATCAACCCAAAAAGGGCTTCGTCCATTTCTGAACGAAGCCCTTTTGGAGCGAACCGGTGCTGGTTTTACCGGTTCGGTGATGAACGCGGGTTACTTGATATAAGCCGCAGGGATCGGTATGTCACCCGCCTGGCCAAACGGTGTCACGCTTGTAACGCCGGTCGAGCTCTTGATGATGTACCAGTTGCCGTCGGATTCTCGGAAAACGGCGAGGTCAGTCTTACCGTCGTGGTCATAGTCGCCGGGAACAGGCCTATCGGTCGCGATACCCCATTCCTTAAAGTAAGACTCGCCGGTCGTGCTTTTCATTATGTACCAATAGCCGTTGGAAGGCCGGAATATAGTGAAATCGACCTTCTTATCACCATCGAAGTCACCGACGAGCGGCATATCGCCTGCCTGCCCGAACTGGTTGGCGGCAAATTGCCCGTCGGAACTCCGCTGTACATACCATGTGCCGGTCGATGGCCGCCAGACGGCTATATCCGTGAAGCCGTCGCCATCATAATCACCGGCAACAGGTGTATCGCTTGCCAGGCCGAAAGCCATCGCTGTGATCGCGTCGTCAGAGCTGCGCCAGATGTACCAGGTCGCCGTACTGGGCCGAAAGACAGCGACATCCGTTCGTCCGTCACCGTCATAATCTCCCGGTGTGGGCGTGTCGGTTCCGAGTCCGAACTGAACGGTCCTTACCGATCCGTTAGAGCTGTTCATTATGTACCAGACGCCCTTTCGGTAAACGGCATTGTCGATCTTTTTGTCCCCATCATAATTACCGGGTACAACGACATCACCAAACGAGGCACCGCCAAACTGGGCTGCGGTATATCCGTTATCCGTCGACCGGTTAACATACCAGACGCCCGTCGATGGCCTCCACACGGCGACGTCCGATTTGCCGTCTCCGTCAAAGTCTGACGTTTGTACCTGAAACGTACCGGTGAAATCAGCATTCGCCTGATTTACCGAGAGATTGAGGAAAACGCGTTTCTGCGGAGCAAACGAGTAATCCAACTTCGACGCTCTGATCACATAGTGAGCAAATGTCGTTACGCTTGGAAAAGTATAGTTGCCCGTTGAATCAGATGTAGCTGTTCCGATCAGTGTCTCGGTCGCCCAATTTCTCAGCTCCAGCGTCGCATCTGCGATCCCGTCGCTATTCCGGTCGACAATCCTGCCGGTGATCGAGACTGCCGTTGGCGGGTTGACGGTAATGGCTATCGAGGTCGATGTTCTCAAGCCCCCGTTATCAAGCGCCGTTGCGGTAAGCGTATAGCTGCCCGGCAGATTAGGCTGCCAGCTGAAATTCAGCACGCCGTTGTTAGACTGGCCGATCGTATTAGCCATTGTCGCGGAGACAGCTGACATCGAAAGATGAACGACCGAACCGTCTGAGTCCTGTGCGGTCACATTGATCGGTATCGCGGCCGGCATCGTAAACACCGCACCGTCGGCGGGGCTGTTGATCTGTACCGTCGGTGCCTGATTAGGAGCCGAGGCGACAAAATCAATGTCGAAAATGTCCTGTGTAACATTTGTAAACGAAGCCGACGGCGGCGTGAATGTCACATTTGGGGCCTCGGGTGTGACCGTATAATCGCCTCCTGCCGGTATTCCGAAGAATCCGTACGTTCCGGTTGTGTTGGTCACCCAAGTTTGAGTAATGGGATTTCCGTTGGCCGTTCCCGTGAGTCTGACCAAAATTCCCACCATCGGCCCGCCGCCGGGATTATTAACAACCCCGTGCAGGCTGACCGTTGTGACAGCTGGATTGACCGTAATACTCACAGTCGACGAATCGGCTACACCGCCTGTGCTATCAGTCGCCCGGGCAAAATATCCGTAATTCCCCGCTGCCAGGCCCGTTACCGGAAGTTCGTAGGGAGCGGTGGTGTCCGTACCCAATAATATCGGTGTAGATGCCTGTCGATAAAATTCGACCTTGGTGATCGTGCCGCCGCTAGTTGAGGCATTAGCCGCGAGGTTAAAACTGGCCGGTGCGGTAAAGACCTGACTCTGGGTCGGGCTGGTCATGCTTACCGTTATATTCGACGTGCGGGTCGCAGAATAATATTGATTCGGCCAATTTATATACCCCAGAAACCCGGTTGCCCGATTGGGCGGATCAAAAGTATATCCCGCCAATGACGGCGTAATGCGAACGCTGTCGTTCGGCGTGGTGCCGAGATCGGTGAACAGGTAATATCCGTTTTCGTCCGTCGTTGTCCGGGCCGTTATGCTCGGCGTACTTGGGCATTCCAGATCGAGGGTTACCCCACTCACCGGCAAATTTGTAATGCTGTCAGTTATGATCCCGGAGATCTGGTGATTAATATGCCCGACCGTCGTATGGATCACAGCTGTTGCGGTCTGCCCTTGTGAATTTTGCGCAGTGGCGGTCAGCGTATAATCCCCTGTTTGCAGCGGCCGCCATGTGTTCGACCATGGGCTTCCGGGCAGCCATGCGACAATATTATTGTTCTGGTCACGTACCGATACCAGTGTTACTGATGGCGAGACCGCCATGCGTATCGGGATGTAATCGCCTTCGACCCAGGTCGAGCCGTCAAGCGGAGCGATAAACGCCACGCTGACCGCTGACGAATCAACGACGAAAACGTGAACGACCTGGCCCGAGACCCCTCGAAGTCCATGGCTGTCCGTCGGAAAAGCATACAGTCCATATGTTCCCACTGGTATGTTCTGCCAGTTAAATTCATAGGGGGCCGTCGTATCAGTTCCCAACGGCATGCTGGTTCCCGACGTGTAGTTGTATGCAACGAAATCAACTTTTTGTATAGGGTCACCGTCAGGATCGGTTGCAGTGGCCTGGATCGTGATGTTAGCCGGTGCATTGAAAGTCGTTCCATGAACAGGCGATGTGACGATGCCGACCGGCGCCTGATTTCGGAGAATGTGAAAATCAGCAGACTGGTTGGCTCCGAGGTTGTTGAACTGGACGTTTTCCGGATCGGTTTCGTAACCCACTTTGTGGGCAGTGATGGTGTAATTGCCTCCGGGCGGGAGATTGCCAAAATAATATGCTACGTTGCCGTTGCCGGCTCCAGGTGGTGTATAAGACCGGTTAACTGTACCCGTTATGTTGACGACGATAGCGGTATAATCATTATTGAATCCGTAATTGTCATCCGTTACGATCCCGCTGATGGCGTATGACGTTGCATTTTCATCGCCAGTCGCGATCTTTAATACAAATGCATCGTCGGGGGAACTTGAGCTGCTCGTTGGGTCGGTCGCACCGTGATTAGGTTGAAATGAATCGGGTGTCACCACCACGTTGGTGGTGTTACCGGTAATGTAGGCATTGCTGCCGCTGTCAACCGCCAGGCCATAAGCTCCGCCCTGGCCGAGCAGGGTCGAATAAACGAGCGAGGTTGCATTTGGATCGAAACGAGTAACAAATATCGATCCGGTTGTTCCCGTCAGCGAATTTCGTACAGGAAATGTTGGCCCGCTAAAAGTTTCGCCGGCAATAATTACGCTGTCGTCAGAGCCAAGTCCGATCGCGAATGGCTGATCTTTAGCCAGACCGCCAAAAAATGTCGAATATACAAGGGACGAACCCGACGGATCGAGTTTTGTAACAAACCCATCCTCGCCGCCGTTGTAGGTTATGTCATAAGCGCCGGGGGTCACAGGGAACCCGCCGTTCTCAGTTTGACCCGTTACATACATGTTTCCGGCCGAGTCGAGTGTAATGCCGTTAATACGGTCTGACTGCAGGCCGCCGCCAAGATATGTGCCGTAAACAATAGCACTGCCTGCCGGGTTGAGTTTGGCGATAAATCCTTCGATCCCACCTGATGACGCAGGCTGAAACGCCCCTGCGGTAGTCGGAAAGTTTAGTCCACCGACCGAACCGCCCAACACGGCGTTATCCGCCGCGTCGAACTTAACATCCGCAATGCCGGCATCAAACAGGGTCGAATATACGCCGTTACCCGCTGCGGTTAACCTCACCGCATAGCTGCCGGAATAAAAGATGCCGCTGCATGAGACGGGTGAATTACAAAGTTTCTCTTTGAATGCACCTGGCGTGGTCGGAAAATTCGGTGAACTTGCGGCTCCCGCAAAAATAGCGTCGCCTGTCGTTGGGTCAAGGGCAATGCGGCCGCCGAGATCGGTATTGTTTCCGCCGAGAAATGTCGAATATATTATGGCCGAACCTGTGGAATTTATCTTCGCAGCAAAAGCGTCGTCTGTTCCGCCAAAAGTCGATTGATAGGCGTTCACTGTCGGAAAGTCAGTGGCTGTGGTCGTACCGCTTATCAAAACTTCTCCGGCCGGAGTTACAGCTACGCCGGTTCCAATTTCGCTTCCCTCACGGCCGCCATAGTATGTCGAAAACACTTTGGCGGTTCCTGTGGGATTTATCTTTGTGACAAACGCATCATACCAATAGGAATTGGTGCTGCCCGTCCGCGGCACAGCGACAGGTTTGATCGTACCCGGCGTAGTCGGAAAATTCAGCGACGCCGTGGTGCCGACAACATATGCATTGCCGGCAGCATCGACCGCGATCCCGCGTCCGTCTTCAAATCCTGCCCCTCCCAAATAGGCACCATAAGACAGGATGGGATCGATGATCAACTCTTTTGAATGGTCATAATCACCGAGGTTAAAGGAAACCCTTAGATCGCCGTCTCTGCCGGCCCGGGTCTTGTAGGTACCAGCCACCTCGGTCCGCTCGCCGCCGGTCTCCTGATATACCACAGGCTTTAACTGCCGGATCGTGCCAACCTGAGTTTCCAGCAGCAGGTCGCCCGACGCCTTATCGATCTTGGCGGACGAAGCTCCGCTAAAGTTAAGTGCGATAGCGTTGGGATCTGCATAAGGAGCTACAACAAAATCGTATTCGAGCTTTTGCCCGTTGCCGTAATAGATGACATCAACACCGGGGTAGATCTTTTCGTATTTTACGCGGCCAAAATTCGGCACATCTGCCTGCCATTTAGATGGGTCATTACCAATAAAGTAATTTGACCGGCCCTCGGTAGCCTCAAGGCCTTGGCTCACTGCTGACGGATCTGCCCCTTCGATCTTCATTGCCAATGAGGCTCTTTTGCCGTTTTTCTTGACCCCGGTCGGCCCTCGCAGTTCAAGAACCGCTTCGGCGTCCGTAAGGAACATCGCATAGCCTTGTCCACGTGCTACAAAGCGGACGTTGTCGTCCGTTTGCCCCATGTTAGGTTCGAACGCTATGGGTAATTTCCCATAACTCTCGGCAAAGCTTTTTTGATCGACCGGCTCAATGATCAGACTTTCATCCATCGCAGATGAAGCTGCAAGAGACTGGTTCTCACCTGCCAGGATGATTGGGTCGGATCTATGATCGGTCAAAACCGCCAGACCCGATAACGTGATAATGACAGCAATCGCGCAAAATATTACGGCGTGCTTAAAGAATTTCATAATTTTACCTCTTGGATTTTCAAAATATTCCCTCTATCTGCTTCACAGTGTCGCCGTAACTGTCTGAAAGACATGCCGACCGAAAATAATTGATATTTATCGTCAATTCGGCCGATCCAAGTATTAAGGGCAATCGCCGTGCCGTAGGCCAGCGGTTGGCATGATGTTACAAATTGATCAAAATGCTAGGATTTGGGGGACACGGGACTATCCGCCGCCAAGGGTCTTCAGGGATGGGTAGGGATTCCTGCGGCCAGGTGTGGAAAATCCCGCCCTTCTGGCAAGTTTTCCGGCCTTCTGAACACTATTGGGACAAACAAAGGGGCACGGCCATTTTTGACCGTGCCCTAAGTTTGGCTGATAACGCCCGTCTTTACTGGTGCCGTCTACAAGATTTGAACTTGTGACCTATCGCGTGTGAAGCGAGTGCTCTACCACTGAGCTAAGACGGCGTCTGTTTACAAAAAAATTAAGTTGATGGATCGTCGGCCTTCGCTGGACGATTTTCATCCGTCGATTTGATCGTGCCCAGAGACGAGTCCGTATAATAATGCCGTGTTCCACTCGCAGTCACGCCGTCAGGCGACTGCGGGTCGGCCGCGATCGAATAAAAACTTGGCTTGCTGCCCGATGCCTCTTCGACCACTAACGTAAAGATATAACCGTTAACGACCGGGCGTTCCCCGGCAAACCGCTCATCGAGGCCAACCGTCCGTATCAGATCGTCAAACGTCCCAAATTTTGAGTGATTCTTTGACGCGTATTGTGCCTGCATTGTCCTGACCCGGCTGATAGTTTGTTCGGCCGCCGTTTCGTTTCCGCTGCGGATAACCGCCTGCCACGCAATACTGCCGACGCCGATCAGCAATCCGATGATCGCGATAACGATCATCAACTCGATTAGGTTAAAGCCCCGTTGATCTTTGAGGCGATTTCTTAAGTTTTTCATATTATTAAGTGATTTGACCCTTTCGCTTTCATCACGAAAACTCTTATGTTTAGTTTCAAAAGTTTAAGCTCTTTTGGCGCGAAATTCAATGGATGTCCCTGTCCGGGTCACCGGCTTTGGACATATACGCAACATTTTGATGCGGTGGCAGTGAATTATCGGTTAGAATATTAATACAGGCGGGCACCTCCGCTTGAACGCAAATGAGAGATTGGATAACTAGTGAAACAGTGGCCGCCGGTGACGAGGTACGCATAGACTTTGATGCGTCGGCGAAGATCGCGGAGCTTCAGACAACTATCGAGCGGGTCATACGCGGCAAATCTGAAACGGTCAAATTCGTCCTGATAGCGTTGCTCGCAAAAGGGCATCTGCTGATCGAGGATGTGCCGGGTATCGGCAAGACAACGCTTGCAAACGCATTGGCAAGGGCTTTGGAATTGTCGTTTCAGCGGATACAGTTCACGTCAGACCTGTTGCCGTCAGACGTTATTGGGCTTTCGGTCTTCAATCAGAAGAGCGGCGATTTTGAATGGAAACCCGGGCCGATCTTTTCTAATATCGTGCTTGCCGACGAGATAAACCGGACGACACCTAAGACCCAATCGGCGCTGCTTGAGGCAATGGCCGAGGAACAGGTCACAGTCGAGGGAGTTTCGCGTCGGCTGCATCTGCCTTTCATTGTAGTCGCAACGCAAAATCCATCGGAACATCACGGGACATATCCGCTGCCCGAGTCGCAGCTGGACCGTTTTATGCTGAGACTTCACATGGGCTATCCGAGCCTAGAGGACGAACGCCGCATCTTCCGCGACCGTGAGAATATCGATCCGCTCGACGATGTTGAACCGGTAATGACGCGGGCGGACCTGCTCGAGCTTCAGCGGTTGGTCACAAAAGTCCATTTTGCCGAATCTTTGCTCGATTACCTGCTTCAGATAGTCGATGCAACGCGCCGTTCCGAAGCATTAGATCTCGGTATCAGCCCACGCGGAACGCTGGCGTTATTTCGTTCTGCTCAAGCTATGGCCGTTATCGAAGGCCGTGATTTTTGCATCGCCGACGATATTAAACGCTTGGTCGTGCCGTGTTTCGGCCATCGAATTATTGTAAATTCCAGAGTAAACGCCCTCAGGCAGCGGACCCGCGAAGCCGAGCGGATCCTGCAGGAAATATTGTTAAATATCGCCATACCCATCTAGTTGAACCTCAAGCTTCTCAGCCAAATCTTTAGCCCGCGTGACCTGCGTAACGCAGCTGTCGGGGCGATCGTCGTCATCGGCGGCCTAGGCCTATCAGGCCTTACGCTTTACGCACATCAGATCGATAACAACCGACTCGCTGTGACCGCCGCAACGATGTCCCTTGTTTTCGTTCTCCTGATCCTCGTATTCGTTGTCCCGCCTCTGGCCCGAAACGCCAGCCGCGAAGCATCGCAGATGAATTTGCCGTTCGAATTCACAACCGGCGGGGCGATCATGCTGGTACTGATCCTGATCGTAGGATTTTCAGCCTGGAATACAGGCAATAATCTGCTGTTCATCGTTCTCTCATTTTTATTAGCAGTAATGGTCGTCGGTTTTTTCGCGGGCAGCATCTGTCTGAGAAAGTTGGATGTAAAAATGCGTTTCCCCGAAACGATCTTCGCCGGGGAACCAACCCCTATTCTCGTCAGTCTGAATAATCGGAAGCGCCTTTTCCCGACATTCTCGGTTGTTGCCGAGGTGCGGGGGAAAGAACGCGAGCGGTCGATCGCCGATGATGAGTTAAAGGCGATACTGCCGTCCTGGATCGCTGAGCGATTAGGTAAGGCAACGATCGTTCGCAGAACGCTGAACCACTTTGGCTTTGTAGATCGAAACCAAACCCACGAGGCACGAACCGATCATATATTCCCGCATCGGGGGCGGTTGATAATTAAGGATTTCGAGCTGTCGACAAAATTTCCCTTCGGCTTTTTTCGTCACCGCCGGCGGCTGCCTGCGCGCGAGACTGAGCTAATAGTTTTCCCAACGCCGCAGCCCTATTCGCAGGCAGATGATGATGCACCTCTCAACACCGGCCAAATTGTCGCTGACAAGCGAGGTATGGGACAGGACCTGCTGGCACTTCGCGATTACCAGCCAAATGATGACTTTCGCCATATTGACTGGAAAGCAACGGCCCGAACCCGGCATCTGACCGTACGCGAATACGCCGCCGAGGACGAAAAAAGGATCACCCTGGTTTTCGACACGCAAATTCCTGAAAAAGCGGAAAAACGGCCCTCGCTTCGGGAAAAGATCGCCGCCGAACAAAGCGGCAAAGGTATTGTGATCTCTGAACGATTTGAGACCGGCATCAGGCTCACCTCCTACATACTGGCAAGATTTGCCAACGAAAATGCGATCTTTCGGCTGTTTATAGACGGCGAGGCCGGCGAATATGATGCTGGCCGCCAGCATCTTCATGATTGTTTAAGACGAATTGCCGTTACCGAGCCCAATATTTCAGACTCTTCAAGTTCCGCTGAACCCGAACAGTGGTATGAACGTATCTTCAGTGAACCGGACGACAGCCATTGGTATCTGATCACGGCAAATGGCCTTAGATCGCAACAGAGCGATGATGTCCGAACATTGAAAATAATTGACTTTTAGGGTTAAATTCTTGTCATAAATCAGCGTTCCGCGGTGTGTTTCCGTTGAAGAGCATTTTTTGATGCTGAAAATGAGCGAGAGTACCGAAATATTTGTGGACATAATGTCCGAACAAACGGCGGCGACGGCAGCGAATGCGAAGATAGAGTTTGAAGAGGCTTTCACGCTTCATCATAGAACCGTCTTTCGCGCCGCCAGGTCGGTCGTGTTCGATGCCGGCCTCGCTGAGGACATAACACAGGAAACTTTCCTACGCCTCTACAAAAATCAGGATTCCATCACAGATGCCGAAATGCTCCGCCCCTGGCTCATCAGGGTCGCGATAAATGTTGCAAAGAATACTGTTCGCGGAAATATAAGGGCGAACACAAGAGAAGAAAACTACGTCAAAGAAACAGGTATCTTTGAGAAACCGTCGATCGAGGTCGATTATGAAGAAAACGAAGGCATCAGTGAGATATTTAAGGCACTGAAAAAGATCAAGGAGCCGCTCAGAAGCTGCCTATTGCTAAAACAGCAGGGCCTTTCGTACAAAGAGATCGCGCTCAGCCTCGAACTGAACGAGTCGAGCATCGGCACCTACGTCGCACGTGCCAGACAAGAATTTTCCCGATATTACGGTAAGATCGGTAAGGAACTAATATGAAGGACAATTGCTTGGACATTGGTATTTTGCAGGCCTTTATGGACTGCGAACTTAGCCAGGCGGAATCAATACGGGTCTCGGGCCACGTTGCTGATTGCAGCACTTGCGCTTTGCTGTTGGCCCAAGCCGAAGATGAGGCAGCGGTCGTTTTCCCTGCCCTCGAACGTGAATTTAACACGCTCGTTCCGACACAGCGTCTGTGGAGCAAGATCAACGAGTCGATCATCACCGAACGCGAAAGCCAACCCTCATGGAAAAAGGCCCTCGCGTTTTTGGCAGTAACTTTCGCCAACCCGTCGCTCGCGGCTGCAGCTAGTCTGCTGGTTGTCGCGGGTATATTCACGATAGTTTGGGTGAATCGATCGGTTGTTAGCGACATTGGCCCCGTTGCCCCGGTCTCGGTCAGTTCTGTCGCTTCGAGGGAGATCGTACCGATCGTCTCATCTTCTATTCCGGCGTCCGGAGATCAAAAAAAGACCGCTACAGCACCTGAGCCCGTTGCCCAGATCGAAAGAGCAGTTTATCGACCGCCTGTCAGGCAGTCAGACTCGCAGCCCCGCGGCCTACACTAAACCCGCGACAGAACCGGCAGTATCTGATCGTTATATGCCAGGCGAAGAAAGCTATATCAAAACGATCTCGAGCCTAAGCAAGGTTGTCGAAGGAAAGAAGGACGATGCTATGCGTCCCTCGCAGCGTATCGCTTACGAACGTGATATGGCTGTCGTAAATGACGCCATCACAAAAATGAGGCTTGCCGTCGCAAAGGACCCTAAGAACGAATCAGCTAAACGTGTTTTGTACTCGTCATATCAGAACAAGATCGACCTTTTGAATTCGGTTTCCCAAAAAGAGGAGCTAATGGCAAGCCTTCGTTAGGTTTTCATTACTATTTGATGAATAAGATCATTGTCAATATTACTTTGGCTGCGTTTACGTTCGCGTTATTTGCGGTTTGTCCGTCGGGTGCTTTGGCTCAGCCAGATTGTCCGTTACCGACGGCAGCACCTGACGTCCCGGTCCACGGCCCGTCAGCCGTTTCACCGGTCATACCCGTCTTTGGCGGTGACACTACTGAAAGATCACTTAAGGTCGACAAAAAGGTAAACCTTTCACTCTGTGTGACCCAGGGAACTGTCAAGATCAATGGATGGAGCCGCGGCGAGTTGCGTGTACTCGTGAGGGACGGCAGCAAATTTGGGTTTAGGGTATCTCAGAAGAGTACGACAACCGGAGACCCGGTCTGGGTTATGGTTACCGGGATCCAGGCGAAGAACAAATATTCGGTACCGACTGAGTGTATTTCGGGTGGCCTGATCGAGATCGACTTACCCTCTGATGCGGCCGTCAACATCAGAGGCCAGGAAACCACGACAACCATTGATCACGTTAGAAAGGTTGGAGCCAAATCCATCGGTGGTGACATCACGATCCGAAATGTCGCCGAGGGAATAGTCGCTTCGACCTACGAGGGCGATGTTACAGTTGAGGAATCTAAGGGAGCGATGACACTCGAATCCACGACCGGCAATATTCTTGTTTTTGACGTCGGGCCAAGTGACATTGGGGATATGTTCAAGGCTAAGACCAATAGCGGTGCGATATCGCTACAAGGGCTCGAACATCGGCAAATAGATGTTAATTCGATCTCAGGATCCGTAGTGTACTCCGGTGAGATCCTTAGCGGCGGAACCTACAGCCTTAGCACCTCAAACGGGTCGATCCGTGTGGCCATACCAAAAACTTCTTCTTGTCGCCTCTCAGCCACGTATGGTTATGGCACTTTTAGTTCCGAGGTCCCCTTTGAAATTCAAACCGAGAATATTTCTGAAGGTGAGGTCAAGAACGTGGTCGGCACGGTCGGTGGTGGCGGCAATGCAATGCTGAGACTGACAACCAACAACGGCAGTATCGGCATAAAGAAGCTGTAAAGGGCTATTGCTCCGCCAGTTTGCGCCCGGTGCGGGATTCGAATTGATCAGCCATTGACGGGACGTCGTCGCTGCCGCCATCTTTCGTGATCCGCTCTACCCGCCACATTGGAAAGAAATTGTCACTCATTTTCAAGTGAACCTCTCCGGCGGCCATCGACATGCACCAATCGTCAAAATAGCCTAGCTCGATCGACCGCATTGTAACCCCTGCAGCATCGATGTCACCAACAATTCCCAGCAGTTTTTCGCGAGGCGAGTGCAATATTGCTATCACCGTGTCTCCGGCTTTTATCTTCATAAGCACATTGTTGCCGATTTACAGCTCCATTCCCAACTGCGGGGCATTCTTTTTCTTTACCGGCAATTATTCTAAACTGGATATGAACTTTCAAAGTTGAAACAGGTCAATGCACATCTCCAGGATCGAGCTTGAGAATCTAAAATCTCATGCAACCTCAACCTACAAATTCACCCGAGGGACAACCGCTATAACAGGCGAAAATGGTGCCGGTAAAACGACTATCATTGAGGCCATAGCCTGGGCGCTTTTTGACCATTTGGATTATAAGAAAGAAGATTTTGTGCGTCGGGGTGAAAAGAAGGGTTCGGTCAAGGTAACCTTTGAAAGCGGCCTCGATGAACGTGAATACACGGTTTACCGGGATACCGGAGCTGGTTATTACGTAACCGACGACAGCCTCGACAAGCGTATTGCAAATAAGAAAGAGGAGGTTCTCCGCTTTCTTTGGCAGCATATGGGGCTCGAACCGGGCACGGACCTCAAATCTCTTTTCAGGCAGGCTATCGGTGTTCCGCAGGGCACATTCACTGCTATCTTTTTGGAAGGGGCTGCCGAGCGGAAAGCAGCATTCGACCGCCTACTGAAGGTTGAGGAATATAGACAGGCAGCCGAAAAGCTGAGAGAAACATCACGATACATAGATGCAAATATTGGCGAGAAGAGAGAGGGCATTGCCCGATCCGAGGGCGAGCTTTTGCGTTCGGAAACCGTTGAGGCGGAACATAGAGCCTTTACCGAGCAAACAAAAAAGCTTACCGGTGAAATTGATCTGATCCGCAAAGACCGTGCTGCTCTGCAAGCGTCGGTTACTGATCTGGGCTTAAAGGAACAGACAGTCACAAGTTCGCAAAAAACATTTGACGGCCTAAAAGCTGAACGAGAAAAGGCAGAGCTGATAAGACGGCAACTCGAAGAGAGCGTGGACCGGGCTGCTAAGGCTCTGGCAACGTTAGACTCGGTTCGCCCTAAGCATGACACACACTTAAAAATATTGGCAAAGCTAAAGGAGATGGAACGCGAGCGTAATGAACGCGACCGCCTGCAAAAAGAACTCGCTAAGATCGAGGCTGCCGTCGTTAATGTAAATGCAGACAAGGCTCGTTTTGTCCGCGAACTCGAAACCCTTCAAAAAGCACGTCTTGAGATCGAAGCTTTGCGGCCAAAGGCCGCTGAGCAAGAGACGCTTGAAAAAGAGATCGCCGGACTAAGAGATCTGATCGCCACCTTGACCGCAAAAAGGTCTCAGATCAAAGGCATTGACGAAAATTTGGAAAGGCTGCGTGCGAGCTTTAAGGCCAATCATACCCTTCTTGTTGGAGCTGAATCGAAAGTAAAGGCGGCTGGTGACATCACCGTTCTCGAACAGCAGGAGTCTGAGCTGATCCAAAGCCTGGCTACATTTCGTGCCGCGCTCGAAAGGGATGAGAAATTTCAAAGTGAGATCAAAAATGGCCTTTGCCCGATACTTTCGCAAAAATGTCTGAACTTAAAAGAGGGCGAAACGCTCGAAAGTTATGTAGCGAGCCAGTTCAGTGAGCTGCGTTCGCGGATCGCGAACACCGAAAAGGAACAGTCCGTGGTAACCGATAATTTGAGGCTTGCTCGAGAGGCATTTCAGGCCACCTCCATGCTCGATGGCTATCGCCAGCGGGAGAAAGAACTCACAGAGGAGGGGCAGCGGCTCGGCCAAGAAAAGGCCGAGATCGAGCAGCAGGTCGATCAATTTCGCGACACCGAGACCCGGCTAACTGATGCCTCTGCGAAACTATCAGAGCTTGACGATCCGCGATCAAGGATACGGTTTTTGGAAAATAACATAGCGGGCGAGGACGAAATTCGGAAATCTCTGTCCGAGGTCGAAAGCAATCTCGAGAGGCTTGAGAGTGACCGGCGTCTAATGATCGAGCAAATGGAGCCGTTCCGGGAACTCGACGAAAAGTGGTCTGCTCTTTCCACAGAGCGAGACTCAACTATCGAAGCTCACCGCTCATTTTTGGCGAATGAGGCCGAAGCAAATTCGCTCGCTGACAGACAGGTGCAGTTAAGTGCGGCGAAATCCGCAGCCGCTGCCCTCGCTTCAAAAGCCATGTCGGCGGAAACTGACCTCGCCGACGCTAAATCCAAATACGACCACGCGCTGCACCTCTCGGAAAAGGCAAAGTTGCTCGAGGCCGAAAAACTTTATGTTCAAACCCGCTCGACACTTGAAGCCGCACAAAGCCGTCAAGAGCAGCTGGCTGCCGAGTTGGCTCGATTCACTGAGGTCAGGCGATCGCTGCAGGCTGCATTCAAGGAAAAAGAACGTCTCGAAAAGGTCGCTGAGGCTACTTCCTTCATTCGTGATACGCTGAAAGAGGCCGCTCCGCGCGTGGCCCGCAACTATGTTCATCACGTCTCGATCGAGGCCGCGCAAATGTTCCGCGAATTGACCGGAAACGCCGAGCTCACCCTGAAATGGGCCGACGATTACTCGATAGAACTCGAAGAGGGTGGATATGATCGGCCATTCTCGAGCCTTTCGGGCGGCGAACAAATGGCGGCGGCTCTATCTGTTCGACTTGGTCTATTAAAGCAGTTGACTGACATTCGGATCGCGTTCTTCGACGAACCGACAACAAATATGGACGCCGAACGCCGCGAAAACCTCGCGATGCAGATCAGCCGCATCACCCATTTTGACCAGTTATTTGTTATATCGCATGACGAGACGTTTGATAATTTTGTTGACAACGTAGTTAGTGTCGGAGTCTGACGTACTCAAGAGATCTGTTCAATTCGCCTATATGAAAAAAGTTACCATAGTTTGCGACGGTTCCAGTCTCGGCAACGGCAAGGGCAATGCCCGTGCGGCCGCGGTCGCCGTTCTCGGATATAAAGGTATCTGGAAGGCGGTCGGTGAATATCTGGGCAATGCAACAAATCAACAGGCCGAGATCGCTGCCGCGGCAATTGGTCTCGCAAATCTTAATGAACCATGCGAAGTCACACTAATGTCCGATTCCCGTTATGTTGTCGAAACTATGGGCGGGACCTGGAAACGAAAAACTAACCATGACTGGTGGAAACGTCTTGAAAGTGCCGCAAAGAAGCATAAAATTACCTGGATGTGGGTAAAAGGCCACAATGGTCACGAAATTCAGGAAGTTGCAGACTCAATGGCGCGAAAGCTGGCTGAACTCGGCTATGTCGATGAAGTTTTGTTGGATATGGCTGCCGCAGAGATCGGCGTTAAGGAGCTTTGATAAGAAGGAACCGAAAAATGCAGCAAGGTTCAACGCAAACGGTTTCGGCAAGTCCGATCCCGGACAAGATAACATCTTCGGGGAATCAACCAGCCGTATTTATTTTGGCAGGCCGCCGTTTTTGCTTGCTAATTGTTATGGTCATTATTGGGACTTCCACGGCTCGCGCCCAATTCGGACCTGATCCGGGATGGGTGTGGCAAAATCCCTTACCGCAGGGTAACCCTCTATATTCGATCCATTTCGCAAAAGACAAACTAACCGGCTACGCGGTTGGCTCAGATAATACGATACTCTCGACAAGAGATGGCGGATTTCATTGGCAAAACCAGTCAGCTCCGGGGGACGGTGCATTTTCAGGGGTTCATGTTCTTGACGCTAAGAGAGCTTTTATTGTGGGTGCCCGCGGAACGGTGCTTTCGACTGTGGACGGTGGTAAGAAATGGAAACCGGTGACCGTCGACGCGCGTGATCATTTATACGGCGTTACCTTTGCATCTGACGACCCGAATACAGGATGGATCTGCGGGACCTATGGCAGAATTCTAAAAACGATCGACGGCGGACTTATCTGGAAAACACAACCGTCTAACACCACCGAACATTTGCTTAGGATCTCATCTTTGGACGCCTCTCATGCCGCTGCTTCCGGTGTGAATGGCGTACTGCTGTTCACCAATGACGGCGGCGAGTCCTGGAAAAAGGCTGATCCGTGCGGAACGTCGCTCATTTCTGAGGCCGAATATATTGATCAGACTACTATCGTTGCCGCAGGTTTCAGCGGATGCGTCGTTCGCAGTAATGATTCCGGTGCTACCTGGTCAAAACAAAATATTTACAGCCGGTCAGATATGCTGTCGGTCGCATTTTCGGACGACAAGCGGGGTTCGATGACCGATACGAACGGGATGGTTTGGCTGACTGAGGACGGCGGCACTACGTGGCTGCCATTTAATGTCCGTACCAATCCAAAACTTGTCTCGATATATTTCGCAGATGCATTTACAGGCTGGGCAGCTGGGGACGATGGCCTGATCGTTCGGACCGACGACGGCGGATATAGCTGGCAGCGCCTCTCTGAGGGTGCTCGCGAAGACGTAAATGACATTACCTTCCTAAATAATGATATCGGTGTCGCCGTGGGCTCACACGGCAGGATCTGGATAACTAATAATGGCGGCCGCGCCTGGCTGCCGGTATTTTCAGATGTCGATAAAAATCTGAACGCCGTCTTTTTCATCGATGGTGATCGCGGCTGGGCCGTGGGGGATGACGGAACGGTCCTGAGAACGATCAACGGCGGAGCGAGTTGGGGAAATGGGATCTCAAATGTGACTGAAGACCTGCTCGGTGTAAACTTCATCTCTGATACGGTCGGTTTTGCCGTCGGAGCAAATGGAATGATCCTGCGCACTGATTCGGCCGGCGCCTATTGGGAACAGTTCGAATCCGGAACGCGCCTCTGGCTCGAGGACGTTACATTTCTTGACGGGAAACACGGCGTCGCCGTAGGTGACAGGGGCACCGTCGTAATTACCGATGACAGTGGTTTCACGTGGAAAACAATAAATACAAATGCCCGCGAAAACATCTATGCCGTAAGCTTTTTCGACAAAAATATCGGTTATGCGGTTGGCTCCGCCGGCCTCGTATTGAAAACAGAAGATGGCGGCGCAAATTGGCGTGAATTGGAATCGGTTTTCCAAAACAGCTTGTTCGCGGTTCAGGTTATTAGTTCTTTAAGTGTGATCGCGGCTGGTGAATTTGGCTCAGTTTTGATAACTCAGAATGGCGGAGAAAGCTGGGCCAAACAGCCTAATATTACTGATAAGCTCTTGCAAACAGTTGTGTACAGAGGCGGCAGCCGGGTTTGGGTCGGCGGTAAAGGCGGAACATTGCTTCGACGGACCGCACCACTTTCGCCGAAGAATCTGGAAGCGCCGAAGCAGAGGCCGGTACTAAAAACAGCCGCACCTCGTGCTAAGCCCAGGCCGCGTGTGCCGCTCGTGACTATCACTGACGACGGCGACATCCCTCAGGCCGTGCCGCCTCAACCTACTGATCAATAGTAACAAACACTGAGATCCATTCGCCGTCCGTTTGAATGTCATAATTAGCCGCGCCGCAGCGATCAAGTTCGTCACAAATGGTATCTTTTTGTTCGACCAAGATGCCCGAGAGGACCAGATTCTTTCGCGTCTTTTCCAATAGCGAAGACAGCAATGGCCCTATCACGTCCAAGGTCAGATTTGCACAGACAAAGTCAAAGGCCGGCGTATCATCAGTGATCGGCCCGTGAGTGAAATCGATCCTATCGCCGACCTGGTTCAGAACCGCATTTTCGGCCGCGATCCGTACCGACGCTTCGTCCGTTTCATAACCAGCGATTGCCGCCGAATCTGATAACTTCGCAGCCGCGATTGCAAGAATACCTGTCCCCGTGCCGACGTCCAGAAATGTTTGCCCCGGCGTATAAGACCTGCCGATCGCCTCGAGACAGAGTTTTGTTGTCTCATGCGTTCCGGTACCAAACGCCATATTCGGTTCAATACGGATGATGATCTTGTCGCTATCGTCAACATCTGACCACGGAGGCGCGATGACAAATTGTCCTACAACGGTCGGGCGCCAGTGCCGCTTCCATTCGGCCAGCCAGTCAGTATCCTCGACGTCTCGGAACTCTATGGATCGGATCAAGTTTGAAGGCACGCCATAGATCTTGAGGCCGAGATCGATCTCTTTACGCAACGACTCCGCATTCGGCGGGTCGTCAAAATAACCAGTGATCGTCATGCCATCACCTGCTGACTTTCTCAAATGGTTGATCTCGGTACCCAGCGAATCGAGCGAATTAAATGCAAACTCGAGCGCCTCAGCGGCGGCAGGGTCAGCCGACACGTCGATCGCGTACCATTTCTTGATATTTTCAAGGGCGGTCATTGGGTGATGCCTATTTCATCGAGGTCTCGTTCGCGGTTTCGCCAATCTTCGACGACCTTAACAAAGAGTTTCAGGAAAACCTTTTTCCCCAGCAGTTTTTCAATGTCAACCCGTGCCTTGGTGCCGATATCCTTGATGCGGGAGCCCTGTTTGCCGATCACGATCTTCTTCTGCGAAGCTCGCTCGACATAGATCGCACAGAATATTTTGACCAGCTTTGGGTCGGTCTCATCAAAAAGCTCGGTGATCACAGCTGTAACATATGGAATTTCCTCGCCCGTCGTCGCGAGTATCTTTTCGCGTACCATTTCGGCGGCGATGTTGCGCATTGATTGGTCGGTCAACTCATCCTCGGCAAATATCGGCTCGGCGACCGGCAGGTGTTTAACTATCTGATCAAGAAGGTTATCGATCGCGTCACCTTTCAGGGCAGAGATCGGAACGATCTCTGCAAATTCGAATTCATTTGAATATCCCTCAATGAGCGGCAGCAGAGCGGCTTTGTCGTGCAGCTTGTCGATCTTGTTGAGCACAAGAATGGCGGGTTTCTCGGCCTGTTTTATTAAGTCAAGGACAAATCGGTCGCCGTTCCCGGTCGAAACACTGGCGTCGCGCATCAAGACGATGAGATCTACAGATAAGATTGCATCATGGACCGCTGACATCATCCGCCGGTTCAGAAGATGCCCCGGTTTATGTACACCGGGTGTATCTATAAACACGATCTGGCCGTCAGGGCGCGGAACCACCCCTTTGATCCGGTGTCGCGTTGTTTGGGGCTTGTTCGAGACAGCTGCGATCTTTTCGCCAACAAGGCGATTCAAAAGCGTTGACTTACCTGCATTAGGGCGACCGATCAGCCCGACTAAACCACTGCGAAATCCTTGATCTGACATTGTTTAGACGTTATCAGACTTTAAGGGAAATGTGGAACATGGGAGCTGTCGGTCAGAACAGGTACTCATTGGTTTGAAGTTTATTGTGGTTTCAGCAGGGTTTGTTTACCGGCTATTGCTTCCTGAAATCCGCCGCCCTCGACATTGCCGAGCTTTATTGCTTCGTCATAGAGCTTTATTGCAGCTTCATTGTTATTAAAATGCTCATAGATCTTGGCAAGGGAAACGTAGGTAAGCGAGATCAATGCTTTGTCGGTTGACGGCGTAGCAGACTTGATGACATTGCTGTAGGCGTCTTTAGCAGCGATGAGTTTTACAGCCTGAGCCTCGGGATCTTCAATATTAACGGCTGTGAGGCTGGCAACACGCCCAATATTGTAATAAATACGAGGTTCTGCCGGGTTATCTGACAAGAGCTTTGCGAGATCGGCATCGGCCTTAACATAATCCCTGGCCTCGATCATTTTTTGAATCTCTCGCAACCGCGTGGTCACCGGATTGTCTGCGACCATGACGACCTCAGTACGGCCTTTCCTTTCGTTGTGGGCCGCGATAGCCCGTTTTCGGCTTTCTGCAATACCTGCCAGCCTTTCATTCTGTTTTGCGGCGTCAAAGCCAACGAGCATTTCGTGCAGCGAAGAGGCGATATCAAAACCGGACTCTTCGATCTCGCGCAATTTATCGGAAAAGAAGAATACCAGAACCAGGCCTTTGTCGTAATCCTCAGCCAATTGGATCAACGCGTCGTCAGCCAGTGCCTGTTTGTACTTGTCGAGTTCAGACGAAACCGCTTGTTTTTCTGCATCCGTACTCAGGCGGTCGATCTTTTGCCTGGCCTGATCGGTCGCTATGCGGATCTTAATGTACTCGGCCTGTCTGACATCTGTCGCGGCCGCGAGAGAGCGTGAAGTTGTTAACAGGACATCCGGCGAAATCGCAGGGTCTGATTTGCGAAGCTCGTCGAGTTTTGGCTTGACCCAATCGCGTAAATTCGTAATTTCTTTCGAATTGCTCAGCACGAGCGGATCGACCACAAATTGCAAATATGCACGGCGGACCTCGGTAAAGCTAACGTCCTTATCGGGCGGAAGGATCACGTAATAATCATCCCGTGCGTTGAGAAATGTAATATTGCCCTGCGGGGCGAGCATCTCAGGGACAATATTGAAATGTCGTTCGTGGACGCGGGTTTCGATTTTCTCAAGCGTCGGCTTGCCTTTAGCGTCCTTGGTTTGGACCTTGATCTTTTCGGCAATAAAAAGCTGCGGCCTTGTATGCAGGTAATTCAGGAGTTGGGCCACCATATTGCTCGATGAATGGCGGAGCACACCATCCGACTCGGCCCGGTACAACTTTGCATAATCATCAAGTTTTGAACTGATGCCTGACCGCCGGTAAAACTCGCGAACGAGCGGTGCAAAATCCAGCACATCGAGCAGGCTGCCGGGTAGATCGAGCGTAACTACAGGATCGGCCAACTCAGGCACAGGTGTAAGCGTGTAAGCCATTGAAACGAACGGAGAGATCAATTCGACATCCGTCGCATTCGGATGTCTTTTCTTGTATTGTGCGACGAACATAGTTATCCGCCGCCTAAGGTCTGAATCCAGGCCCGCAGTGTCCGCGAGCAGCTGTTTTCGAAAGCTCTCTCCTTTTGGGGTGAGAGTTGTGTTTATGAGCTTTTCACTCGCGCCGGCCTCGTTTTGTGTGCCCGCCATTTCGAGTGTGGCCATGACCACCATCAGGCGTTTATCTGCGTCGACCTTGACCCCGTAATTTGAGAGGTCAAAACCAGCCGGCAGGTTCTGCGCTCCGGCACTAAAGGTGAAAATTATGATAAGAGCTATTAAATAGATCGGTCGCATTAATTCATTCCGCCATCGGGATAGTATTTCTTTCCGCTTAAAAAGATGACTGTCAGAGCTGATTAGATGTATTCGAATGCCGACAAACGACGAAAGGATAAAGGAATCCAGCGCTGTTTCCCTTATCCTTTACGTTTGATATCGGCTGCCGATAGCTGCTAGTTATAACTGCTGAGTGCCTCGCCTTCGTCTTCGTACACATCGAAAACCGTCAGCAACTTTGTAATTGCGAGGAGGTCCTGGATCTTTTGCGTAAGTTTCAACAGTTTCAAGACGCCGCCCTCTTTCTTTACGGCCGTAAAGCTGGAAACGAGCTCACCGATCCCGCTCGAATCGATATAGCCTACGCCGGCCAGATTGAGCAGGATCTTGTTCTTGCCCTCGCCAAGCAGTCGGCGGATCGTTGTCCGAAGGGCAACGCTGCCTTCCCCGATCGTAACCTTTCCCTCGAGATCGAGTATTGTAACGTCGCCGGCCTGGCGCTCAGTAATATTAATATCAGACATTCTTATCTCCTCAGTTTTTTGTATTTATATTGATAGCAGATTTTAGAACAACCTTACATGAAAAGTCTATGTACTAATCAAATCTTACCGCTTTTTTACCATTTTGACGATTAGCCCGCCGTCAGGACTATTTGACCACTCAACAATGTCCATAAAAGACCGCATGAACAAAATGCCCCTGCCGTTAGTTTTTAATAAATTTTGGGGATCGGTCGGATCAGGAATCTCCTCGGGCGAAAATCCGGCCCCAAAATCGCGAACCGTTATCTCAAATCCCTCTTTCGAGTCCTCAAGCATGACTTCGATCACTTTGGATTCGTCAAATTTGTTGCCGTGCTTTACCGCGTTGGCGACAGATTCGCGAATGGCAAGGTCGATAGCAAAGATAAACGCCTCATCCAGTCCGCAGCTCTTTGCAAACTCATCTGTTTTTGAAGCCGCCTCTTCTACCGATTCGATCCGGCTGGGCAGGGTGATCTCAAGTGTTTCAGCCACAATATATGTTTTGTAAGTTATAGGTTTAGAGCGTTACGTGTCAAGACAAACCTCGTCCATAAATTCTAAAATAATAGGAATGAAGGTTCAAAGGCGTGATCTGTTAAAGGGCGAGCTGCACCTTCCGGGTGATAAATCGATCTCGCATAGGGCGGCGATCCTTGCGTCAATGTCCGCGGGTGAAACTGTGATCCGGAACTATAGTGTCGCCGCAGATTGTCAGACGACACTCACGTGCCTTCGGCATCTTGGAGTTCAGATCTCGAAGACAAACGATGGCATTCGAA
The DNA here is from genome assembly GCA_963834975.1 of Blastocatellia bacterium. GTDB lineage: Bacteria > Acidobacteriota > Blastocatellia > Pyrinomonadales > Pyrinomonadaceae > OLB17. Next base: position 111,075 of record CAWIDZ010000002.1, on the reverse strand, counting down.
TTAAGGGTGTTGGAAAGCGGGGGTTTCACCGCCCGGCTGGGCCTCTTTACTGTGGAAACAGCGGCACTACAGCCAGACTGCTTGCAGGACTGCTTGCCGGACAAACATTTGATTGCGAACTTACAGGCGACGCGTCTCTCACCAGGCGCCCGATGGCTCGCATCCTCGGCCCTTTGCAGCAAATGGGTGCCAAGATCGAAAGTGATAACGGCCATATGCCGCTGCGTATCAGCGGCGGACGAACATTGATTGGGACCGATCACGAGATGCAGATCGCCTCGGCACAGGTAAAATCATGCATTCTGATCGCAGGACTGCTGGCGACAGGCGAAACAACGATTCTTGAGAGATCATCAACACGTGACCACACAGAGAGGATGTTGGATTGGTTGGGCGTGGATGTCGGAACCGACCACTCGGATGCCGGCAAGACCATCAGCGTAAACGGCGATGCCGTACTTACCGCCCGGGATATTGAGGTGCCCGGCGATGTTTCGTCAGCCGCCTTTTTTATCGTTGCCGCCGCCTGCCTCAACGGGTCTGAGGTCGTCATACCCGCAGTCGGTCTCAATCCCACCCGTACGACCTTTATCAGCCTTCTCTCGGGGCTCGGTGCCAGGGTTGAGGTGTCGGCACCACAGGTTATATGCGGCGAACCCGTCGGCTCTATCAGCGTGCACGGCGGCCTGATCGGCAGATCGCCCGTAAAGCAAAATCAGCTAAACGGTGATATTATTGGAAATATCATTGATGAAATTCCGATACTCGCCATTCTCGGCACGCAGATCGAAGGCGGGATCGAGATCAGGGACGCTGCAGAATTGCGGCTAAAAGAGTCGGACCGAATATCCGCTGTCGTCAATAATTTGAAGCGGATGGGAGCCGACGTATCGGAATCGCCGGATGGATTCAGAGTCGGGCAAAGCACGCTGCAGGGTGCAGTTGTCGATTCCTACGGTGACCATCGGATCGCTATGGCCTTTGCCGTCGCCGGGTTATTGGCAACGGGCGAGACCGAGATCACCGGAGCCGAATGCGTTGATATTTCGTTCCCCGGCTTCTTTGACGTTTTGAATAAAATGGCGCTGGCCGCGTAACGACGATAATGGGCAAAGACATTCGGATAGCAATAACCGGTTTTATGGGGGTGGGAAAATCCAGTGTCGCCCGGCACCTATCCAATATTCTCAGAATAAAAAGAATAGATCTCGACGATGTCATTGAAAAAGGCGAAGGCCGCCGGATCGCTGAGATCATCGATACCGACGGTGAGACGCTGTATCGCAGGATCGAAACAAGGAATTTGAAAAAGGTCCTCGACTCGACCAGCGCCCGCATTCTCTCGCTGGGCGGCGGCACATGGACGGTTCAGGAAAATCGCGACCTATTGGGGGAATACGGTTATGTGAGCGTATGGCTCGAGGCGTCGTTTGACCATTGCTGGCGTAACATAACTTTCGGGCGTAAAGACAGGCCGCTCGCACGGAATAAGCAGAATGCGATGAAATTGTTCGAGGACAGGCAGACGACTTATTGCCTGGCAGACTGGCATTTTATTGTCCGGCCCGATTTCACATCATATGATGTCGCCAGAAAAATGAGCGAGGAAATATTTTCCTGAGAACATATGCTCCTGTTGCCATTATCCGTTTTTTTTATCAAAATGGTTGTACAGACATAAGTTAAATTTTTGGGAGGGAATTATGAAAGTTAAATTTATTACAGTTCTAACTTTGGTTGCCGCTTTGTTTATGATCGCCTGCGGCAAGAGTGACGCTGACCTGCAAAAAGCCGCGTCAGACAAACTGGCTGCCGATAAGGTAACCGGCGTGACCGTTGCGGTTAAAGATGGCGTTGCTACTCTGTCAGGCGAGATCGTCGATATTACGGTCAAAACCAAAGCAGAGACTGCGGTGAAATCCGTTGAAGGTATTAAGTCAGTCTCAAATAATATAACCGTTAAAGCCCCGCCCCCACCGCCGCCGGCAGCCGACCCAATGCTTCAAGGTAAAGTTGATGAAGCTCTTAAGAAAGCTGGTTGTACCGGTGCTACGGCGACGATCAAAGATGGTGTAGTAACACTAACGGGTACTGTACCTGAGGCTAAATACGGAACGTGTTTTCAGGCTGTAAGTGAATTGGGAGCGGCTAAGGTCGACAATCAGCTCCAAAAGGGTAAATAGAAGGAGGGATAAAAATGTCATTACAAGAAAAATATCAGTCTATCCTTGAACTTGCGAATCAAAATGGTACGACTTATGAGCTGAGCGAGGGCGATGGAGTCCTGCATATCAATGGGTCAGCACCGAGCGGAGAGGCAAAACAAGCATTGTGGGATGAATATGCCCGCATCGATCCGGATTACAGATCGGGCGATCTTATGCTGAACATTTCAGAGGGAAGTGCCGCAGGCGGTGGAAGCAACACTTACACCGTCCAGGCAGGCGACAATCTTAGCAAGATCGGAGCAAAATATGGCATCACCTGGAACGCCATTTACGAGGCTAACCGAGATATCATCAGCGATCCGGATATGATACATCCGGGGCAGGAGTTGAAGATACCGGGCGCATAAGAGATTTTTTTGAATTATAGGAAGCCTGCTCATTTCGATGGGCAGGTTTTTTTCGCCGCAAATCCTGTGGAATTCACGGTATCAGTCAGCGTCAAAGTAACGCGTATAATCGCGAGCTGAATGGATAATTCTGAGGACCACTATCTCATCTGAGGTTTCTGTATAAAAAATAAGGCATTTGGAAAATCCGCGAACGAACCACATCCGAACGTCTATTTGGTCTTGAAATTTCCGGATACTACCGACCTTTGGATTACGGCTAAGGCTTTCCAACGTCAGTTCAAAGGCATCGAAAAAGCGATCTGCAGCTTCTGGGTCGGCATCAGCAATGAATTCAGCCGTTTCGACCAGATCGGTCATTGCCTGAGCCAGTTTAATGACTCTCACTTGACTTCAGTTCGGGCGGCGATCCGCTCCTTAACGATACGGCGGGCAGAATCAATATCGGCTTTCGTCAGAGGCGTTGGCTCACCACTCGCATAGGCTTCAGCTATCAGCGAATCAAACCGGCCCGATCCAAGGTCGTCGGCCATGAGTTGAACATGATATTTTTCGAGCCATGTCATCAATTCACTGACCTCTCCGGGCGGGAGCCGTGCAATTGCGGCTTCTATTTCGATGATGCTCATATCGATGATTTTATTTCAGGAAGTTACGTTGGTCAATTAAATTCATTACGGATCCAGTTATCATCCCTGCAGGTAGCGATAGTGGTTCTGACACGATTAATCTGCTACATTTTTCCTAATGTCTCTCGAAACAGACTTTATCGTTATCGGCAGCGGCGTCGCGGGGCTTCGGGCGTCGATCGAGATCGCTAAGAGCGGGGCAAATGTCACCGTTCTTACCAAAGACAAAGCCAGCGAATCAAACACTGAATATGCACAGGGCGGCGTGGCTGTTGTTCTCTCGGATGACGACAATGCCGAGCTGCACGAGGGTGACACTCTCATTGCCGGTGCAGGCCTCTGCGACCCGTTGGCGGTCGAGACGCTTGTTACGGAGGGCACGAGATACATAAAGCAGCTTATCGAATGGGGGACCGAATTTGACCGTGAGGGCGGCAAACTGGTCTTTACACAGGAGGCGGCTCATTCACGGCGGCGTATCCTGCACGCCCACGGCGATTCGACGGGTGCCGAATTTGTACGGGCGCTGATCGCCCGGGCCCGTCAGGAGCGCACCATCAACCTCATGCCGTTTGCAAACACAGAGAGCCTGATCGTGGCTGACGGCAGGTGTGTTGGCGTCAGGTTCCTCGATCCTGTATTGCGGGCTCCGCGCGAAATTTATGGCAAGGCCGTGATCATGTGTACCGGCGGTGCCGGACAGCTTTATCAACATACAACCAATCCCGCGGTTGCGACCGGTGACGGAATGGCGATGGCGTATTTCGCCGGTGCCGAGATGGCGGATATGGAATTCGTTCAATTTCATCCGACCGCACTCAGCCTGGATAAGGCGCCCCGGTTCCTGCTCAGCGAGGCTATGCGGGGCGAGGGCGGCGTACTCAAAAACAAATTGGGCGAGCGATTTATGCCAAATTATGACGAACGCGCCGAGCTGGCCCCTCGTGACATTGTTTCGCGTTCGATCGTTGCTGAGATGCGCCGTACGGGTACGCGCAGCGTTTATCTGGATATGACGGCGTTGGATGAGGAATTTCTAAAGCACCGGTTCCCAAAGATATACGAGACTTGCAAATTCTACGGCCTGAATATCGCCACCGATATGCTGCCGGTGTCCCCGGCCTCGCATTACTGCATGGGCGGCATCCGGACCGATCTGTGGGGCCGAAGCTCGATCCCGGGCTTTTATGCAGCCGGCGAGGTAACCTGTACGGGCGTTCACGGAGCAAACCGGCTGGCGTCGAATTCCCTGCTCGAAGGGCTTGTCTTCGGCGCCCGTGCGGGTGATGCAGCCTTAACGGACAACCATCCGGAGCCGCGCGAGCGGCCTGACAAAGATCCGATCTCCCCACGCCGCCCCCGGCATTTCTCACTTAACACCGCCGTCAGAAAGCGTGTAAAACGCGTAATGTGGGAGCGCGTCGGCATTCTTCGTGATAAGGAATCGCTCCGCCGGGCCGTTAACGAGTTCGATCAGATCGCGGCCGGTAATCTTAACCAGTCATCAGCAAATTTCGTGACGCTCGCGAGACTTGTCGCCGCGGCGGCTCTCTGGCGTGAGGAATCAAGAGGTGGACATTTCCGAACGGATTTTCCGGAACAAAGAGAAGAATGGCAGGTCCATTCTATTCAGTCTGTCGACACTGAGATCCGCCCGGCGGGATCGATCTCTTTTGAACCGTCAGCGATCAATTTGGCAGGATCTCGTCCAGCGTAGTCAGCAGATCCTCACCTCTAAGGCTTGGTTCATCCCGTTCGGACCGGCTCATAGAAAGGATCTTACCCTCCGGCGAAATTAGAAATGTAGTCGGGAATGAATTAACCCTTAGGTTAATGCTCAGGAAATCCGCCACGCTCTCAAACTGGGCCTGGGTCCAGGTCATCTGGTTGTTTTTCAGCGACTTTCTCATCGAGTCCACAGTGTAATCCGGATCAGTGTTTAAGCCGACGATCTGCAGGTTGCGCGACTCAAATCTTCGCGAAGCCTCGCGGATATAAGGCAACTCCCGGCGGCACGGGCCGCACCACAGTCCCCAAACGTCGAGAAGTACATATTTACCGCGATACTCTGAGAATTTATGCTTCTTTCCGTCAAAATCGGTGAACGAAAAATCCGGAAATTCTTTTTTCAGATATAATTCTGACCGTTTATAGTCTTTCGATTCCTGTTCGCGAACGACTATCTGATTTTTTGAGACGTCGACCTTTTTTGTCGAAACATAAAGATCGCCGACTCTGAAAACGACCGTCTCGTCATCAGCCTTTGCAGCCTCGGGTGAGAGTCCGTCCATATCAACATCGCCGTCACCGTCCGCATCCACGCCGAGCCATCCTGACTGCGGATCGATCTTCTTGTTTTTAGGACTGTATGAGTATTGAAAGAGAATGTCCTTGCCCTTAACATTGACCTTGCCGCGGGCAAAAACTTCGGTTGTTTGCGTTAACAGCCGCTCTTCCTTAGTCATTTTATCGGTCTTATAAGACTTAAAATATCTAATAAAAATCGGACAGGTTTTGAACAAGCCGTCTTTGATCTTTAATGCAGCAGTAACGCTCCACAGATAGGTGTCATCGGCATTTCTACTCAGCACGAACTTTTCGTCGGCTGCGATCATATGATCATCATCGGTATCGAGGTAGATCACGGGGTTAGTTCCCTTACCTTCGACCAGGAATGCCAGGATCGAGAACTGCTGAGTTCGCGGGTCGAGCAGTTTGCCGATCGTGATGTGAGTATTGGCGTCAAATGGACCGGCTGACTTCAGGCGTTCACCGGCGTCTTCTTTGAACACAACCCTTTCCGAATCCTCAACATTAGCCGTCAGCTCCGGAAAAAATTGCCCTGTGTATTCCGAGCCGCCGGCACCCTGAACAGAACCGGCAAACACGGCTGCCAAAAACAGTGTGAGAAATCGTATTTTCATAACTTTGCCCCGTTTGTGATGAACTATTGAAAACCGGCGCTTATTTGTCGTCAAAATGAAAGCCGCGCCCGAACGGGGGAATTTTATGCGTTTAACCAAATTAAGTCAAAACTTTTTTCAAGCACCTCGGGTCCGGCTCGCGGATATTCTGTTTTAATGTGACCGTAAATGATGTAATAATAGTGTTTCTGGAATAAGTATTCTCCCCGTTCGATCAGTGCCAAAACGCAATGTCCTTTATCATTCAGGCATTGTTGAATTATGAAGTCACAGGCTACAACACTTAATCTGGCATCGATCATCTCGCATCACGCCCGGCTGACGCCTGACCATGAAGCCATCGTTTGGGAGACCATACGGCTAACGTACGGCGAACTGGATAATTTGTCTAACCGCGTGGCGAATGCACTTGTCGAAATGGGCATTGGCTATGGCGATAAGGTCGCCCTGAGCTGCCCGAACCTGCCGTTTTTCCCGATAGTTTATTACGGGATAATGAAAGTGGGGGCGGCCGTCGTGCCGTTGAATGTGCTTTTCAAACCCCGCGAGATCGCTTATCACCTCGAAGATTCGGACGCCAAAGCCGTGTTTGTCTTTGAGGGCACAGATGAACTGCCGCTCGCCCAGACCGTCAAAGAGGGTTTTGATCGGGTGCCCTCGTGCGAACATCTGATCGTGATGACCAAGGATATGTTTGCCGACAGCCCGCTCCCCGGGCATAAGACGCTGACAAAAATATCATTCGACAAACCTGAGACCTTTGACATGTATCCTACGCGGCCAGACGACACATGTGCGATCCTGTACACATCAGGTACAACGGGGCAGCCAAAGGGGGCTGAACTGACGCACCTCAATCTGATGTCAAATGTCACGACCACCTGGCTGACGCATCTACCGGCGCTCGATTTTACGGACCTGCAGCAAAAGACCTGTCTTATCACATTGCCGCTGTTCCACACCACGGGCCAAACGGTTCAGATGAACACAAATCTATATGGCGGGAACCGTGTCGTGCTGCTGCCCCGCTTCGATGCAAAGGCGGCCCTCGACGCCATGGTCGCGGAAAAGGTCAATTTCTGGGTCGGCGTGCCGACGATGTATTGGGCACTGCTAAAATACGCGGACGAAACCGGATACGACATCAGCCATATCGCCGATAATATGAAAGTTTGCACCTCCGGCGGCGCCCCTATGCCGGTCGAGGTGATGAGGGAGTTTCAGGAGAGATTTAATGTGCGTGTCATGGAGGGCTATGGCCTCTCTGAGACCTCGCCGCTTGCCACCTTTAATCACATGGAACGGCCCTCCAAACCCGGCACGGTCGGCCAGCCGATATTCGGTGTCGATGTGAGATGTTTTGACGATGACGATAATGAGGTTTCCCGGGGGGCACGCGGCGAGGTCGTCATTCGCGGATCAAATGTTATGAAGGGCTACTATAAACGCCCCGAGGCAACGGCTGAGGCGTTTCGCAATGGCTGGTTTCACACCGGCGACATCGGCATCATGGACGAGGACGGTTATCTCGCAATAGTCGACCGCAAGAAAGATATGATCCTGCGCGGCGGCTATAACATTTATCCCCGCGAGTTGGAAGAAGTGATAATTACGCATCCGTCGGTTTCGCTCTGTGCGGTTATCGGAGTTCCCTGCGAGCGTCTCGGCGAAGAGGTCAAGGCATTTGTTGTTCTGAAACACGGTCAGGAAATGTCTGAGGACGATTTTATCGATTGGTGCCGCGGCCAGTTTGCGGCCAATAAATATCCCCGCCATGTCGAATTCCGTTCGGACCTGCCGATCGGCGGAACGGGCAAAATATTTAAGCGGGCCCTGCGTGAAACAGCAGGTTAAATTGCACTAATCAGAGGCTCGTAGCTCGTGAGAAAAATGCTACATTTTTGACGGCGTATGAAAATCGTATTTAGCGTGATCAATGAATTAGTCGACGCCGGAGTAATCGATAATTATGCCATCGGTGGAGCCATTGGTATTCTACGTCGAACCTTTTTCCACAACCGACGTTGATATTTTCTTTTCAGCTGCAATCGAATCCTCTCAGCTATTCAGCCTGGAACCGTTATATGAACATCTCAAAGCCAAGGGCTATCATCCGATAGGTGACGCCGTTGACATTGAAGGATGGCATGTTCAGTTTTTACCCGTATTTGATGAGTTAACAGATGCCGCGGTTAACAATCCTGTTGTTTTCGACGTTGACGGTGAGCGGGTTCAGGTAATGTCTGCCGAGTATTTAGCAGCCATTGCATTAAAGACCGGAAGGGGTAAAGATTTCGTTCGTGTTAATATGTTTTTTCAACAACATACGCTTGATGGAAAGCTGCTGCAAAAATTGATCAGACAATTTCAATTGGAGGAAAAATGGCAAAGATACAAAAGTCTGATGTAAAAGAGTATCCAGATGTATCAAAGTTATTTCGTTCAAAAGAAAAACGGAGAGTTGAATTTGCAAAGCTCCCGATTGAAGAAAAATTAGAGCGATCAAAAAAGATCAGGGATGCAATGGCGATGATCAAACGCAGTACAAGAGTAGGTTTGAAATAACCAAGGAACATTGGACTTCCATTATTCTTTCGTCCCATTCAATTTGTTCATTACTCGGTAAAATTGATTTTGGAAACTGCCAATTGGCCGCCGCCTGTACATTTCAGTACTAATTAGTTAACAATTATATAGATGGACAAGCTTAAGTTGTTGATAATATTGTCCTTTGCCGCACTCTTTTTGCCAGCCTGTTTCAAGACTAAAGCCGGTTATTTTGTAATACCCGACAGCAAAATTTACGAGGCCTCTCTCTTTCGCCAGCACTGCGCGATATGCCACGGACCGAACGGCGAAGGCTCAACGCTTGAGAATGGGACGAAGGTGCCGAGCCTGCGCGAGGGCGAGTTTAAGTTTCACACCGAGCAGGAGATCCGAAACCAGATCGCCGGCGGCGGCAATGGCATGACGCCGTTCCGCGACATTTTGAACGCCAGAGAGATCGACCTGATGGCCAAATTTGTCCATGACAAACTGAGAAAGCCGTGAGTTTAGTTTTTTGAATGCCGTGTTGGTATGAACCCCGCTCCTCCACATTCATCCGTATCCATCCGTGTTCATCTATGGTTAAATAATTGTTATGAAAGTACTCATCACCGGAGCAAGCGGACTGATCGGCAGCGCACTGCAAAAGTCATTTACCGAAAGCGGTTGGGACCTGCTGCTCGCCTCTCGGAAAGAGCCTGTCGACGCCCGGCATATTCAATGGAACGTCGAGGATGGCTTTGCCTCGCCCGAAAAACTCGAGGGTGTCGATGCGGTCGTCCACCTCGCCGGTGAGAGCGTGAGCGGGCTTCGCTGGACCGATGAAAAGAAAAAAGCCATCCGCGACAGCCGGGTCTTGGGGACGCGGAGCGTTGTTGACGCCATCTCAAAGCTCAAGCAGAAGCCAAAGGTGCTCGTCGCTGCGTCAGCGATCGGTTTTTACGGCGAACGCGGCGACGAAGAGATGACCGAGTCGAGTGCTGCAGGTGATAGTTTTCTGGCCGATGTCTCGAAGGAATGGGAATCAGAAGCCCGCCGTGCCGAGGACGCCGGCATCCGCACCGTCCTGCTGCGGACCGGCATTGTTCTGTCAAAAGACGGCGGTGCTCTCGGTACGATGCTAACGCCTTTCAAACTAGGCGTCGGCGGTGTCGTCGGCAGCGGCAACCAATGGATGAGTTGGATATCGCTCGACGACCATATAGCTGTGATCAATTACGTCATTGAGAACGAGAATATCCGCGGAGCCGTAAACGCGGTATCGCCGCATCCTGTCACAAACCAGGAATTTACAAAGACCCTCGGCGAAGTACTCTACCGCCCGACATTTCTGCCCCTGCCCGAATTCGCCGTGAGCATGGTCTTCGGCGAAATGGGCGACGCCCTGCTGCTTGCGAGCACGAAAGTACTGCCGAAACGGCTCGAAGACGCCGGATTTGAATTCAAATACCCGGAACTGAAACCGGCCATCGAACACGCTGTTAGTTAGTCAGCCTCGCCTAAGAGTCGGTTGGCCTGACGCAGTAAATCCCTATTTTCCGCCAAGTGTTTAACACTTATTCCCGCATTTTGTGTCGCCGTCTGGGAACTGGACTTTGCCGTATTTACGCAGCTTCGGTGTTTTCGAAACTGTTATACCAGTGTTTTCAGATCAAAAACATCTGCAGAGGCCCTGCGTCAATGTTTTAGGGCCTCAGCTTTTTTTGAAGAGGCTGCAAAAAAGTTTTGGAGGCCCCGCCAATGTTTTAGAGCCTGCAAAACTTGCGCGACTTCCATGCTTTTCGCGCAGACTCTCTGCAGATGTTTTAGAGGCATTAAAAGTGGAAAACTGAAAGGTAGAACAATCGAAAGAGCGTGGCTGTTTAACACCCGGCCGGCTAACGAACTAGCGGAAAAATAACCGGCCGGCTCGGTGCCGCGTCCGCCTCGAATGGTGCGATCTGAAGATTCAGCAAATATTCACCGTCCGGCACATCATTCGGCACAAAGATCATCTCTGTGATCGTGCTGCCGATCCGAGTCCCGCTGTTGGCCTCAAAACTCCCTGGCTCAATATTCCAAAAGATGCGGTGGTTTACCAGCTTACCGTCATCAAACAACCGGTCGATCGACGGCAGATCAACAAGCAGATGTTTGAACCCGCTCGCGACAATTAACTCCATCGCCTCGGCCGAGAAATAAGGCGGCATATTGTCCCCGTCATAAAGTGCCGTCAATTTGCCCTCACCATTAGGCAGCGTCCTAATGATCAACGAGTCAGAACCACCTGCGGTAGCGGGTGGTTGAAGGTTGCCCTTTAGAGAGCCTAAAACGCGCTCAGTAATTACCCTGTCAGCCCCCACATTTTCCGCCTCAACCGTCACCAAAACCGTCCGCATAAATACATCCCGCAAACACTCCCGAACCGATATCCGCTCATTCGTAATATGCCCAACGCACTCAGTATGCGTTCCGTTACAATGCGGTATCAGAGTGATCTGCTCAAAATTACAGCTCCCGCCGCGACGTGTATCGCCAACGAGATCGTCTGACTCGCACGCCGACGAATATGCAGCCGGCACACCATAGGCATTAGGTTGAGGGCCATTGAACCGAAGAGGGATCGACAGATCAACCGCCTTACCCAATTTTGTTGTATCGATATTCACAATTTAGAAACCTGCTCGCGAACCGCGTCAAGGTCGAGGTCGTCAGAGCTCTTAACACTCGCACAGATCTCCATAAGCAACTTGTCCTGGGCGTTACCCTTGTCCTGTGCCACCTCGTAAGGCAGGTCTTCGCGAAAAGTTACCATCGAATATTTGGAAAAATAATCAGGATATGTCTGCTCTAGTTTGGTCTCAAGCTCACGCTTGCGGACAAAGACCGGGTCGGCGACGGCGTCACGCATCTCGTAAAAATTCTCCTGAGCCATGTCGCAGATAGCGTCGGCGTTCACCTTGCGAGCCTGGCCATATTCCTCATAGACGGCTTCCCAATCGGTTCCGTGTTTGTCGATCAACTGGTCTAGCACGCGAACATCCTCAAAAGCACAGTTCATTCCCTGTCCATAAAAAGGGACCATCGCATGGGCCGAGTCGCCGAGCAGCAGGCCCTTGCCCCCAGCGTTCCACGGAAAGCATTTGATCGTGCCGAGATTGCCCGTCGGGTTGTGGAAGAAATCTTCGACGAGGGTCGGCATCAGCGGCATGGCGTCAGGGAAATTCGCCTCGAAAAATCGCATCAGCGACGCCTCGTCCGTCAGCGTTTCAAAACTATTCTCACCCTTATGTGCCAAAAACAGAGTGCAGGTAAAGCTCCCATCAAAATTTGGCAGCGCGATCATCATAAACTTATGCCGCGGCCAGATATGCAGGGCGTTCATCTCCAGGTCAGTACCACCTGCCGTAACGGTTGGGTTCTTACGCTCGCCTTTCGGGGGTATATGCAGTTCCTTATATCCATGCTCCAACCACGACTGCGAAAACTCAAAGCGCTCTACCCCGCCATGGACAAATGCATCGCGAACCGCCGACCCAGCTCCATCGGTCGCAACCAGAGTATCGCCGCTTACGAGCCTGCCGCTTGCCAATTCAGCCTCGCCGCTCTTGCAGTCGAACCGCGTGCACCGGTCATCAAAATAAAACTGAACACCGGGATATTTCTCGGCCTCATTGATCAACGCTATATTAAGCCCGCCGCGCGAAACAGAATTTATATACTCACCCTTACGCCCCGAATAAGGCAGCAGCCTCGTCTCGCCCGCTACCGAATGGATCATCCGCCCATACATCGGCACCGCCTCGGCAAGCATATACTCGTCCATCCCAACCTCGCGTAAAGCCGCGATCCCGCGATCAGACAAAGCCAGATTGATCGAACGCCCGGCCGCAACCTCCTCCAGCCGCATATCCCCCGCGCCTCATAAACATCGACCGCAATCCCGCGCTTGGCAAGGTAAATAGCCAGCAACGACCCCGCCAACCCCGCACCGATGATGACTACTTTAGGCATATGAAAACTATTCTAACGCAGAGATCACAAAGGCCGCAGAGGCAGAGTTTTCCCCCTCTGCGTTCCCCGCGGCCACTGCGTTTAAGTTATCAGGCAATCCTTGAGGATCTCGGCAAAACGATGGACATCCTCAAACGAGTTATAAAGCGGCACAGGAGCGACGCGGATGACGTCAGGCTCGCGCCAGTCGGCGAAAACCCCTCGGCCAACGAGCTTTTCGTAAAGCGTTCGGTCCGCATCGCGTACGCGGATGGACAATTGGCAGCCGCGCTGATCACGGATCACTAGGCGTGATTATAGAAATACGCTCGTCCTCGATCTCGCCGATCAGAGTTTCGAGATATCCGGTCAGCTTTCGTGACTTTTCGACAAGAGCAGACATACCCGCCTCCTCAAAGATCTCAAGCGAAGCCCGCAACGCCGCCATCTGCAGGATCGGCGGATTTGATATTTGCCAGCCTTCGGCGCCGGCCATCGGTTGAAACTCTGGTCCCATCAGAAAGCGGGTCTGTTTGTCATGCCCCCACCAACCGGCAAACCTCGGCAGATCAAACCGGCTCGCATGACGTTCATGGACAAACGCTCCTCCCACTGAACCCGGCCCGCCGTTGAGATATTTGTATGAGCACCATGCCGCAAAGTCGACGTCCCACTCATGAAGCTTTAGCTCAATATTCCCGGCCGCATGTGCCAGGTCAAATCCGACCGATCGCGCCGGCCCGATGCCCGGCCTCGGTGATCGCTTTCATATCAAACGCCTGCCCGGTGTAATAATTGACGCCGCCAAGCATTATCAACGCTATCGAGTCGCCTTCCCTCTCGATAGTTTCAAGAATATCTGTCGGTCCTCAAGCGTCGTCTCGCCGTCACGAGGCGTTAGTTCGATCAAGTCAGAACCACCTGCGGTAGCGGGTGGTTTAAGCTGAACCACTCAATATGTGATATTTGATCTGCGACTCGACCGCATACTGATCCGACGGAAATGCTCCCTTCTCAATTACGATCTTTCGCCGAACACCCGTCCGGCCGATAGAACGAAACCATCAGCAGATGCAGATTCACCGTCAGCGAATTCATCACAACCGTCTCGATCGGCTTCGCCCCGACGATATATGCCATCTGTTCGGTCAAAAACTCGTGATACGGCAGCCACGGATGCCGGGCATGCAGATGCCCCTCGACACCAAGCCGTTCCCAGTCATGCAGCTCCTGTTCAACATACTCCCGAGCTCTTTTCGGCATTAGGCCCAGCGAATTGCCGGTGAAATAGACCGCCTCACTTCCCCCTGCATCGAGCGGAACAAAAAACCGCTCGCGAAAATTTGCAAGCGGATCGGCGGCGTCCATCGCGGCGGCGGAACTATCAGGCTGTTCAGCAATAGAATTCATCGTCTACACAAAGGCACTCTTGTCCAAGTCCAGCCAGTTCAAAGCAGAACCATGCAGCAGCATCGCTTTGATATCCTCGTCATAAGGCATTGAACGTATCAACGCTCCGGGCTCGGCCTCGCCAAGCGGAAACGGATAATCCGTACCGAGGGCAACCTGGTCAGCTCCGACCAGCTTTATCAGAAAATCGAGCATTGAGGGATCATGGACCAGCGAATCATAATACATCCGGCTCAAATATTTACGCGGCCCATGCGGGTTATCGACCGCACAAAGGTCCGGCCGCACGTCAAACCCGTGTTCGATCCGCCCGATCGTCGAGGGGAACGCTCCACCGCCATGTGCGAAACATATCCGCAGCCGCGGCAGTCGCTCAAGCACACCGCCAAAGATCAGCGAACAGATCGCCCGCGAAACCTCGGCCGGCATACCCACGAGCCAGGGCAGCCAATATTTTTGCATGTCGCCCTCACCCATCATGTCCCACGGATGTACAAAGATCAGCCATCCCAAGCCCTTCGCAAGCCTCAAAGAACTCAAAGAACTGCGGCTCATTGAGGTTTAGCTGATTTACGTTTGTCCCGATCTCAACCCCGACGAGTCCGATCTGTTTGCAGCGCTCAAGCTCTTTAACGGCCGAGTCAGTGTCCTGCATCGGAACCGTCCCAAGACCGATAAATCGTTTTGGAAATTGGTTAATGATCTCCGCTATATGATCATTTAGAAACTTAGCGATCTCGGTCCCGTCCTCCGGCTTAGACCAGTAGCTGAACATGACTGGCACCGTGGACAATACCTGCACACCAACCTCAGCAGCATCACATTCCTCGATCCTCTTTTCTGCGCTCCAGCAATTATCTTCGACATCGCGAAACTGCTTGCCGTCGTCGCGAACCATCCGCGCACACGTCGGTTTGTAATGGTCGAGCCCGATAAACCCGCCGTAGCCGAATTTGTCCTTCCAGCGGGGGATGTCCCGCGGCAGGATATGCGTGTGAACGTCGATCTTTAGCATCAGTCTGGGTGTCAGCTTACAACTGGCGGCGGTTCCATCATCGCACCGCAGTTTTTGCATGTCCGCAGGTTCTCGTCACCATAAAACTTTGCAAACACACCTTGAAACTGCGTCGTGATGTCACCGAGCTGAAAGTACTCTTCGTACAGTTTGTGGTTGCAGTTCTCGCAAAACCACATCAGGCCGTCTAGTTCGCCTTCGCGACGTTTTCGCTCAATAACAAGTCCTATCGTATCGGCCCCACGAATAGGATTGTGCGGAACGCGCGGCGGCAGCAGAAACATCTCGCCCTCGCGAATCGGCACATCGACAGACTTGCCGTCCTCCTGGATCTTGACCAACAGGTCGCCTTCGATCTGGTAAAAGAGCTCTTCACCCTCGTCCCAGTGATAATCCTTACGCGAGTTAGGCCCGCCAACAACCATCACTATGAAATCATCGGCACTATAGACACATTGGTTCCCGACCGGCGGCTTTAGCAGATGCCGATGCTCGTCGATCCATTGCTGAAAATTAAAAGGGCGTTGAATGCTCATACTCACATTTCTGAGATTTTTTCACCGTTCGCCAGTTCCTCGCCGTGGCCGGGATTTTTAGCTTTTTATCTATAAATCCTTTACCAACCGCACTGTCGAGAATGCTTTTTTTTAGCAGGCAAACGAGATATGACGTCCATCGATGTCGAAGATCTCGGTCTCATTTGCCTGTCCCTCGAGCAATCCTCTTTGCTCCGCCGTCAGTTCCTCTCCAAGAAAGAAAAGATGCACGTCCTTGTGGCTTTCAAACTGGCCCTTAAATGGGTTACTTCGCAATTATGTGCCTCGATCTCAGACATCGGCCGAACCATTACCGAAATATCGAAACCAAACTCCGCCTTGAGAATCGCCTCATGGATCTTTTTCGCCAGAACTTTCGATCGTCCGATCTTCTTCGTCTCAAACACCAGGTTACCGCTGTTTATGTAGCTTTTTACATTTTCAAAACCGAGAGCTGCGAGAACCTCTCGCAGCGTCTCCATTTTGATCATGTTATTGCCGCCGACATTAATTCCGCGGAGCAAGGCGACGTATTTCATCTACACACCGGCCATATCGATGACAAATCGATAACGAACATCGGACTTTAGCGTGCGGTCATAAGCTTCCTCGATACGGTCGGGTGTGATGACCTCGACGTCCGCGGTCAAATTATGTTCGGCACAGAAATCAAGCATCTCCTGCGTTTCCGGGATACCGCCGATCAGCGAACCGGCAAGTGATTTGTTTCCAAAGATCAGCGACGTCGAATGTATAGCAGCTGGTGCCTCAGGCACGCCGACAACGACCATCACTCCTCTCAGGCCGAGCATACGCAGATAAACCGACAGATCGTGATCAGCCGAAACCGTGTCGAGAATGAAATTGAACGTCCCCTCAAGCGGCGCGAGATTCGCCGGATCTCTTGTTACAACAAAGTGGTGCGCGCCCAAACCGCGAGCGTCAGCCTCTTTGCCGGGCGATGTACTGAAAACCGTTACCTCAGCACCCATGGCCGCCGCTATCTTAACGCCCATATGCCCGAGCCCACCTAGGCCCACAACACCGACCTTTTGACCCGGCCCAACATTAAAACGCCTAAGCGGTGAAAAAGTCGTAATACCGGCGCACATAAGCGGGGCAACACCCGCAAGGTCTTGGTCGGAACGCACCTTTAGGGCATACGCTTCATCGATGACATATTTGTCCGAGTAACCGCCATAGGTCCGCGTGACTCTGTCCATTTCTGTTCCGTTATATGTAAAGGCAGCCTGTTTGATACAAAACTGCTGCAGTCCTGCCGTGCAGCTCGGACAAACCCGGCATGAATCGACAAAACATCCGATCCCGGCAATATCACCAACTTTGAATTTTGTAACCCCGTCACCAACCTGTGCCACCCGCCCAACTATTTCGTGGCCCGGCACCAACGGATAAGCGGTCGGCATTGTGTCTTTCCATTCGTTTTTCGCCTGGTGGATATCCGAGTGGCATATGCCGCAAAACGCGATGTCGATCAGTATGTCATTGGCCCCGAGCTCGCGCCGTTCAAAGTCGAACGGGACGAACGTGGCACTAGGATCCTTTGTTGCGTAACCTTTTGTTTCTATCATTATTCCCCTTTTTTATCGTTTATTATTGCTATCACCTTAAGCTCGATCGCGATCGGTGTCGGCAGTTTATTGACCTCGACCGTTGTGCGGCAAGGCTTGTTATCGGCAAAATATTCGGCATACACCTTATTATACGCCGCAAAATCGTCTTTCATATTCGTCAAAAAAACGGTAACGTCGACAATGTTGTCCCACGACGAACCCGCATCCTCCAGAATGTAGCGAACGTTTTGAAAAACCGACCTGCATTGGGTTTGTATGTCGTATGACACGATCTCGTCAGAATCATTCAACTCAACGCCTGGGATCTCACTTTTGCCGCGTTCGCGTGGGCCGACACCTGAAAGAAACAGCAGATCCCCCACTCGCCTTGCGTGTGGATATAGCCCGACCGGTTCAGGGGCTTTCGAAGAATTTATGATGCTTTGGTCGCCCATATTCTTAAGATGCTTTACAAAAAGCGGGAATAAAACCCGGTATCTGCGGCATCTAACAATTAAGTGTAAAACGGCTGTAGGTCTTTATTGAGTATAATAAAGATTGAATCCGATATGAAACGTTTGCACGAATTCATAGGACAAGAGGCTATTATGACAACCTATATTTTACAATTTCTTTCATTTCTCCTGGTTAGCACCTCGATCGGCTGCAGCGTCGTTAAGACCTCAGCGGAAAATGCCCTGGCGGTTCCGCAGCCAACGGCTGAGTCGGTCGACGCCTGCGGCGGTAGGTACAGAAACTGCGGTTTTTGCCGGAGGTTGCTTTTGGGGAGTTGAAGCGGTTTTTGAGCATGTTAAGGGCGTAGTCGATGTTAAGAGCGGATATGCCGGCGGACAGAAAAGTACGGCGGATTATGAAACCGTTAGCGGTGGTAAGACCGGTCATGCTGAGTCGGTTTTGGTAACGTTTGACCCCGCCACGGTCTCGTATGAACAGCTGCTTGCGGTGTTTTTCTCTGTCGCACACGATCCAACCGAGCTTAACTATCAGGGTCCGGATCACGGCACGCAATATCGTTCGGCTATTTTCTACTCGAACGATGATCAGAAAAAAGCGGCTCAGGCCTATATTGACCAGCTTACTAGTTCAAAAGTTTATTCAAAACCGGTAGTTACTCAACTAACCCCGCTTGAAGCCTTTTACGATGCCGAGAAATATCACCAAAACTACCTAAAACTTAATCCGACTGACCCGTACATCGTTATCAACGACATACCAAAGGTCGAGGCGTTGAAGAAAAAGTTTCCTGATCTATATGTTGAGAAGTAGGCCGGACAGATCGTCACGGCCTGCCTGTCATTTAGCCTTTTCGGCCCAGATCTGAACTAGGTTAACGAGAGTTTCCGTACTCTTTTCCAGGCCCTTTCGTGAATTAAATTCAAGCTTGCCATGGAAATTGTGGCCGCCGGTGAAAAGGTTGGGCGTTGGCAAGCCATTGGCGGTAAGGTTTGAACCATCCGTACCGCCACGTATCGGCCGTAATTCTGACGGCACGCCGGCCCGCTTTGCGGCCTCGATCGCGTAATCCGTAAGCTGAGGGTAATCTTTCAGAACCTCTTTCATATTTAGATAACCCAAAGCACTTGAATAATCAATTTTCACATTTGGATACTTGACCAGCGTGTCGGCAATAACCTGCCGCACAGCGTCTTCCTGTGCCTTTAGGCCCTCGATATCAAAATCGCGTAGCAATATCTTGATCGAAGATGTTTCGATATCCAGCGAGCCGACGTAAGGATGAATAAATCCTTCGCGGCCCTCGGTCGTCTCTGGCCGATTTGGCACATGTGCCGGGAAAATGCTCAGAAAATATCCGGCGGCATACATCGAATTTACTAGAATGCCTTTGGCCGTTCCCGGATGTGTCGAAACGCCGTGAAAAGTAACCGTAGCGGTCCGGGCTGACCATGTCTCGTTAGAAATGTCGCCGAGCTGCTCGCCGTCAACAGTGTAGGCAAATTTTGCCCCCCAGCCCTTGATATCAAATTTCTCGATGCCGCCGCCAACCTCTTCGTCAGGCGTAAATGCGATCGCAATATTGCCATGTTTGACACTTGGATTTTGCTTAAGCG
This sequence comes from Blastocatellia bacterium, assembly GCA_963834975.1. GTDB lineage: Bacteria > Acidobacteriota > Blastocatellia > Pyrinomonadales > Pyrinomonadaceae > OLB17. The sequence goes on along the minus strand of CAWIDZ010000002.1, from coordinate 91,803 downwards.
TGTCGATCATCGTCATGATTTCGGCGCAGCCTGCTTTATCGTCCGAACCCAGCAGTGTCGTCCCATCGGCCGTAATTATGTCGTCGCCGATGAGGTTTTTGAGGTCAGGGTTCTTGGCAACCGATATGATCTGAGTCTTGTCGTTTGGTAAGACAATATCGCCGCCCTGGTAATTCTTATGAATGATGGGATCTACATTGGCTCCTGATACAGCGGGTGATGTATCCATATGTGCCATGAAACCGATCGTTGGAACCTTTGAATTGTCCTTCAGGTTCCCCGGCACCATACCGTAGACGATCGCAAACTCACTTACCCTCACATTTTGAACACCCAGAGTGATGAGTTCTTTCTCAAGCATACGGGCCAGATCGAACTGCTTCTTTGTCGACGGGACAGTATTTTGGTCCTCAGCCGATTGCGTGTCGATCTTGGCATATCTCAAAAACCGGGCCATCGCCGTCTCAGTCGGCGGTTTTACCTGGCCAAACGCCACGAATGCGAATAAACATATAAAAATAAAAGTTTTAACCGATCTCATTTATTTCTCCCAATATTTCTTAACCGATCTTTACGCAAACATTCTTTTCTTCCGTAAAGAATCTCAACGCTTCAAAACCACCCTCGCGGCCAACGCCGCTGTCCTTCATACCGCCGAATGGTGTCCGCAGATCGCGAAGCAGCCAGCAGTTGACCCAAACTATGCCTGATTCCAGCCGTGCTGCCACGCGATGGGCACGAGACAGATTCTCGGTCCAAACGGTGGCAGATAACCCGTAGCGGACGCTGTTGGCATAACCAAGGACCTCATCTTCGGTGTCAAACGGCATGATCGTAACCACAGGGCCAAAGATCTCTTCCATATTCGTTCTGCAATCGTGGTCCAAGCCCTCGACCACGGTCGGCTCGATAAACCAACCATTTGAGCATCTGCCGTCAACTGTAACTTGCTTTCCACCGGTCAAAACCGATCCACCCTCCGTTTTCGCAAGTTCGATATATGACATTATCTTGCCAAAGTGGGTCTTCGAAACGATTGCCCCGACATCGGTTCCCGCGTCAAGCGGATCCCCCACTTTTAATGCCGCGACCCGCGAGACAAAATCTGCTCGAAACCGTTCGTAAAGCGGCCGTTCGACAAAAATTCGCGAACCGCACAGGCAGATCTCACCTTGATTTGAGAATGAAGAGCGGATCGTGGTTGCCAGCATTTCCTCGTAATTGCAATCAGCGAAAATAATGTTCGGATTTTTCCCGCCGAGTTCGAGGGAAAGTTTTTTGAACATCGGCGCAGCGGTTCGTGCGATATCCTCCCCGGTCTTAGTCCCGCCGGTAAAAGAAATGGCCTTTACGTCCCGATGGCTGACAATTGCCGTCCCAACCTTAGGGCCAGGGCCGTGCACGATGTTTAGAACTCCGTCAGGCAGCCCTGCCTCATCGCAAAGCTTTGACAACAAATAAGCCGTCATCGGTGTAATTTCCGAGGGTTTAGCCACAACCGTGCAGCCTGCTGCGAGTGCGGGTGCAACTTTCCAGGTAAAAAGATAGAGAGGCAGGTTCCAGGGGCTGATGCAGCCCGCGACACCGATCGGAGACCGCAATGTATAATTGATCGCCGCGACGTTGTTAACCCCGGCGGTTTCATAGGCCTCAGTGGCCAGATGCATGGCAGCCGTGGCGTAAAATTTAAAGTTTGAGACCGCCCGCGGAATATCCACGGTCCTTGCGAGCGATAATGGCTTACCATTATCCACGCTTTCGGCAAGAGCGAGATCCTCCATATCACGCTCGATCAATGAAACCAGGCGCATTAATACGTCATAGCGCCCCTCTGCTGCCATACTCGACCAACCCGCAAACGCCTGTTCAGCAGACTTAACAGCTCGATCAACGTCCCGATCATCAGAATCAGGAATATGCGAATACACCTTGCCTGTTGACGGATCGAGGTTATCTATATATTCGCCTGAGAATGATCCGGAAAATTCACCGGCGATGTAATTTTGAATCTTCATCGTCATTTTCGAAAGTTATCGCAAATAATCCTGCGCGTGTGTCCGTTCTTACTAATGTATGCGGGGCAACCGTTCAATTTAACTAATAGAATTATTCTACACCATCGGCGTTTTTCAGAACCGAGGGACCAAATGAGTGAGGATAAGATATCAAAACTTGAGACGCTTAAACATGATAAGGATGTAAAGCGGGCCTTGCGTCAAACCGCAGGTAATCGGCCGCCAGAAAAGCCCGTTCTCAATTCAGAACATAGGGCCTGGCTTATAACTTACGGCCTGATCCTGATCGGCCTGGGCGGGTTGGTGATCGCGGAGAGGCTTGGGTATTTGGATTTTGCAACCCGATTTGTGCCGCCAATACAGAGGCTGACGGTCGGTGTGGCTGCGATAGTTTTGGTCCTGTTTGTAAAACGCGTTGTGAGGGCCTACCTGATCTTGCCCATCGAGGACGCCGCCGCCAGATACAATCTGAATCAAATAATTTCCCTGGTTGCAGGCGTTGCGATCTTTTTCATTGCGATCTCAATACTATTCGCCAACTGGTACACTGCGGTTGTTTCGCTGGGGTTGATCTCACTGATTCTGGGTTTTGCCCTTCAAACCCCGATCACAAGCTTTATAGGTTGGATATACATTTTGGTGAAGGTGCCTTACAGTGTCGGTGACCGTATTAAGATCGGCCAGGCCACCGGCGATGTTATCGACGTCGATTATCTGGACACGACGTTGTGGGAGTTTGGAGGCGACCTTGTTTCGACAGACCATCCCAGCGGCCGGATCATTAAGTTCCCGAATTCACAGATACTCGGGACCGCTGTCTATAACTATTCATGGTCCTTATTTCCATACGTGTGGAACGACATCAAATTTCAGATCGCGTATCAGAGCGATCTGGAATTTGTCTCGAAGGTGATGAGCGCGGCCGCCGCCGAAGAGGTGGGTGAAGAGATGATGGAGAGGATCGTGATCTATCGGGAACTTCTCGGTCAAACACCGGTTAACCAGTTAGAGGTAAAGGAGCACCCAGCCGTAATATTCCGGATAAGCAGCAACACGTGGGTCGAAGCCATCGTCAGGTACATGGTTGAACCGAGAAGAGCAGGCCCAGTCAAAACCCGGCTAATAAAAAAGATACTCGCTGAGCTAAATGCCGCCCCCGAAAAAGTAATGTTTCCTAGGGGCGATAGTCGGTAGACCGTCCATCACACTTTGGCAAAGGTCAAGCCCGTTTGCCCCTGATATTTCCCACCGCGATCTTTGTAGCTCACGGCGCAGTCCTCGTCGGATTCAAAAAACAGGATCTGCCCGATGCCTTCGTTGACATAGACGCGAAGCGGCAAATTTGCCAGGTTTGCGATCTCGACCACAAGCCGGCCGGCCCAGCCTGCCTCGAGCGGTGTTGTATTGACCAGCAGCCCGGCCCTCGCATATGTTGATTTTCCGAGGGCAACGCCGGTAACATTACGCGGCATATTAAAAGTCTCGACCGTTACGCCGAGGCCGTAATGATGAGGCGGCAATAAGTAATATTTTGCACCATCGTCGGCAAGATGCAGCTGCGGTTCGATCAGCGAATATTGCTCGTCAAACCGTTTTGGATCGATCTCTTTGGCATGAACCGAGGAGAATATCCTAAACCCATCATCCGCGAGCCGCATATCGTATCCATAACTCGAACATCCTGCCGAAATTATGCGATTGCCATTAACCTCGCGAACAAGCTGGGCCAAAAAAGGCGTGATCATTCCATGTTCTTCGGCCATCTTCCGCAGCCAAATATCGGATTTGATAGTCATATATTTCGAAAATAAAAAGGGCGATAAACAATGTAGTTTATCACCGCTTAGAACCAAAATTCGAATGCCTGTATCTAATGCCCGGCCACGAGTCTTTCGAGCCGCAAGTTTCCGTCGCCAACCTTGAATTTAAGTGACGGCCCACCGACGCCGACCTTCGCCATTATCAATTTATCAGTGAACGCCAACTTACGGTCGCGCTGTTTTAGATCGGGAAGCAAATTCTCGATCGCCCCAGACCTCAGGATCGAGGCGTCGATCTCAGCACTTGTATTAGACGGTAATCCGACCGTCAGGTCTCCGCTAGCCAGTTGAACGGATGCCGGGCGTCCTGCCCACCCTTTCACACCCAGATCAACGGAAACAGTTCCTGAGCCGATCGTTGCTGTCAAAGCTCCACCGATCACCTCGATCTTCGCGTTCGATTCTAGATAATTGATGCTCATCGCACCATTTACCCCTGTGACAACCAGATCACCTTTACCTCCGCTGATCTCGAGATCGCAATACTGTGGAACGTGAACAACATAATCTATTCGAAATGGCAGGCCGATCAATTTTTTTGGAAATTTTTTCCACACCTTTTTGTCGCCAAGCTTGTTATACGTCCCATAGCTGATTATGCCGGTGCGGGAAACGGTTTCGTCCGTCACAAAGCCAGTTACCGTCGCCAACCGTTCCAGATCGGCCTCTGTCCCTGCCTGGATCTCGATCTCGGCAGTGATCTCTATCTCGTTTGTCGCTGCACCGATCACTTTGATCGAACCAACCGGTGCCCCGCTTATTGCGAGCGTTCCACCCGCTCCAAAATCGAACCGGTCAGTTTTGGTTATCGTGCGCTTGATCAATTTTGAATCTTGCGCACAAACGTCACCAGAAATAAATGCCAGGCCGAGTATGAGGATCAGTAATAGTTTTTCAATCATTTGTTTTGTCCGAGGAAGGAGACAGGCTTAATACTATGCCTGGGGTGAAGATAGGTCAATAAGGGCTGCAGGCGGTCAGCGCCGCAGAAACGAAATATTGCCGCGCTGATTTGTAACCGTCAACGATGAGCTGCCATCGCCGAATCGGCCGACGATCCGGCGGCCGTCGCCAAGATAACTCATATTTGTACTCGAAAATGAACCCAGCGAAATATTTCGGGTCGACGGTGCAGTAGCCACAAGCTTGAACGAAGAAGTAAACGGGATCCTCAAATTTATGCTTCCCTTCATCGACGAAAACCGATAGTTACCGCCGTTGACCAATTCCCCGTCAAAGAATATGTCGCCGAGCCCGTTTTCCGCGGAAACAGCGATGGCAGTGACATCGGTAAGCGTAATATCGCCTTCACTGGAAATGTGGGCCCGTACGAGGCCGCTGCGAACGTTGCTCACGATCAAGTTACCGATCCTGGTCTCAATATCAACCATCGTGGAGTATGGCACCTTGATCCTGAAATTCACGTTACCTACTTCATTTCGCCCCTGATTGTCACGGACAAGATTGATAACTATGGTTCCGCTTAGGGTCTGAGGCACGATCGTTGCGGCGGGTGATTCGAGAACCGCGGAAATATTTATCTCAGCCCGGTCCCAACCCTCGACAATGACCGTTCCGGTACGGTTCATCAACTGCAGGCGGACGTTCTGGCCGGCAGGATAGCTACGCGAAAATTTCTTTTGCGCCGACGCTGAGCCGGCGATAAACGTCAAGAAAAAAACTACGCTCAGGATTGTCGTAGTTTTTGCGGCCGGCACTAGGCCAAACAAATTGTGTGATCTAAAGATCATTCTAAAACCTAGAGATCCGAAAAGTCGCGAAGCAGACTCATCTTATCATCGAGTACCGCATCGAGCATCTCACCTGAAAGCTCGTCTTCCGGATCTTGCTGCAATATCCTTGTATAGTCATTTACCGATTCATCGATAACCTGCATATTCCGGTCAAACGCATCTCTTGTCGTCCGGTCCCATTGAGCACGCCGGGCCTGTACACGGGTATTCCAATAATCAATTGCCGCCTTTTGTTCCTTGAGGCGACGTTCGCGAGCCTCCTGCGGCGTTTCGATGATTCCCATCTTGCACAAAACCTTCTCAAAAGTGGTCTGGGTCGAGGCAGTGCGAGTTGTAAAATCAGCCGCCGTTGGCTGAAGGTAATTTTTTATACCTACGATCGTTAAAAGAGAGCTGATCACCGCAATGCACAAAACCGCAGCTGACAATTGCAGATACGAAAACCGCCAAAATCCGCCTTTAACGGGTTCTTCCTGTTTTGGAATATCGGATTTGATCTCGCTCTCAATTACATTATTGATGCGACACCAAAGAGCTTTTGAGTTCGGAGGCACCAATTCGGAAGGCGCTTCAGTAATGCACACATCCAGGATCGAGGAAAGATCTTCGCAAACCCGGGCACAATCGGGGCAACCGGCTAAATGCTCACGGATATCCGATGCCTGACATTCGTCAAGGTCGTTATCCATATAGAAACTAAGCAGATTATTACACTCGTCGCAGCCCATTTTAATAAAAAAGTATATCGGATTATAACTACTGTTTGATAGATTAGACCAAGCAGGTAAACGTTGCCTTTCAAAGGTTGATTTTTTCGAAATTCTCAATAAAAACGGACAAAAAAACACGAACAACGTAACTGGTTGTTCGTGTCCTTGTTATTCCGATTCAGCTAATCCTGCCGTTTGATCAACAGGCCCCTCAGTTTTAATCGTGCCTTATGAAGTTGTGATTTTGACGTCCCAACTGAAATGCCCATCATGCGTGCAACTTCTTCGTGTTCGAACCCCTCAACGTCGTGCAGAACAAACACATTCCGATAACCGTTCGGCAATTCGGCGATCGCATTTTTTAAGGCGATACGATCGACCACCTGCATTCTGTTAGGGTTGGATGTGCCGCGGACCATTTGTTCAGGCATCTCTCCATCCTCAGACGTCCGTTCATTCTTAACGCTCCGCCGCCTAAAGTGCATCAGGACCTGATTGACCGTAAGCCTGTGCAGCCAGGTCGAAAATGCCGAGTCACCACGGAAACTGCCTATCTTTCTGAAAAGCTGAATAAAAACTTCTTGAGTGAGGTCTTCGGCTTCGGTTTGGTTGCTGGTCATCCGGAGACAGAGGCTATACGTCCGCCTGTGGTACCGGGAATAGATCATTTCAAATGCCGCGATGTTGCCCGCCGACGCCAGACGGCAAAGTTCAATATCAGGCGAGCTTTCGTCAAAGGTTTCTGCCTCTGCCGCGGCACGTACCGCGACTGCAGGTACCTCCGCAACCGCTTCAAAACCAAAAGCCAGATCTCGATCGATCGCTGCTGAATGTGGATCCATGCTCACTCCTAATAAACTGGTGGTCGAATGTAAAACTTTGTCTTCGGCTGAGATGATTGACCTCCGCAAAACGTTGCTCTTCGCTCCCGACGATTTTAAAACTAAATTCGCAAAAGGTAAAGGATTTTATTCGCAGCCAAAAATTGCAGGCGGTGAAACGGTAAGAATTGCCGACGACCCCGGAAATTAACTCTGTACGATCTAACGGCCCGGACCTATATTCCGAAAGTCGCAAAAAGATATCATACCGTTTTTTGACCATCCCGGCAGGTATCCAGAACCGTGGCTCCAAACAAAAACAAAGCAAAACGAAAGTCCCGGACAGCAGGGCCGCCGGGACTTTCCGTCAGTTTTGATCTGCGATCATGGGCAGACCTGTCGACGATCAATCGACGGCCAACGGCAGGTTGAACAGCGTAAGGAAGCGCCCACTCAGGGTGGCCGGGTTTGACCTTACAATGTGGGCCTCACCGTTTGTGATCAATACGTCCTGTTTGCCGTCGTTCATCCTGAAGCCACTGATGGTCACCGGTGATCTGGTACCCGCAGTTCCCAGTGCCCTGAACTGTAGGTTTACATACACACCGTCGTTCGAGGCGGGTATCGCTCCGTAGACAACGACCTTGAGCAGGCCCGGCGTTGGTGAATTGGAAACAGGGTAAAGGCCTTCGCTCATTGTGCCGGTGAGATCAGCTGCAACCTCAGCAGGTGCTAAGACAGCCGGATCGTACTCAATATCGAATTGATATGAGGTCACACCCGTGCCTCTCAGGTTAGCGAGGCTCAGCGGGATGCTGACAACCGAACCCTGTACGGCCTTTGTATCCGCGACCGATACGCGGACAGCAGTCAGCGAATCAGGATCGACCGGTGCGAAGGGGCGCGGCGGGAATGGCGACCAGTCGCCATTGACGTCACCTATCAGTAGAGCCTTGTAGTTCTGGACACTGTCTACCGTTGTGTCAGGTATTGTTGAGACAGGTGTAAATGTCCATTTGCCTGTCTGGTTGATCGGGTTTGTGACACCGACTATCCATTGGGCTACCAAGCCGGCATCAAATGACGAGACCGAGTGTAATCCGCTGACATCTGCCGCTCTCTGCTGAACTGCATTGAGCGTTACCAGTTGAACGACATGTTGAGCGATCAGTGATGCATCATCGCTGGCGATACCGTTCGGCGTCATATAGTCCTGATCCGGCCTCGACGGTGTGACGGTGTACGCCCCTGGCCCAAAGCCTGCCAGCGTATAGTTGCCGTTTGTGTCGGCCAGAGTGAAGAAGTTAGTACCACCCGCCGCACTGAGTTTTGTATCTGGTACGGGCAGCGGTGTGGGTGTCGGTGAAACGGTCGGGAAGGCTTCGTTCTCAAATGAGACCATTCCGGTGACCGTTCCTGATATCACCGTCAGAGTTCCGCTCATTGCAGTCGAACAAACCGTTCCGCCGTTGTAGCTGAAATTGGTCAGCGTCAGCGGCGACATCGAACCTATCGGCCCGATCACCTTCATATGGATATCAACGACGGTTCCCGCACCTGTGAATCCTGTGCCGTTAAATGCCGAAATGAGTATCGTCCCGGCTGAGACCGGGTTATAGGTAACCACTGCCGACGGGCTCGTTGTTCCCGCCGTGACCGAAATATCTCCGGGCAACGGGCTCAGTACAGCCGGATCGTAGTTGAACGTGATATCAGCCGCGATCACACCCAGGCCGGTCAGGTCGGTCGTATCAACAGGTATCGTTACCGGAACACCGGCTACACTTGCCTTTGAAGTCAAAACAGGCGTCGTCACGCTCGGGCACGCTGGTGTCGCCGTCGCGGTCGCGGTCGGCGTATTGGTCGCCGTCGCTGTCGGTGATGGCGTTCCCTCGATCGCCTGACGCTCTACCGAACCTTTATCACAGCCCGCCCCGAACGGGCGGGACTGGCCGCGCTGATCTGTGACGATCGCCGAGCCGCAATCACTGACGCCAGGAGGTATAGCATTCAAAACCGCACTGGCCGCTCCCGGCAATTCGGTAAGTGTCGGGCCGCCGTTGTCAGCAAGCGCATCCAACGACGGATCGCTTCCGATGACGTCATGCGCCATCGGCAAGAATATTCCGCCCCCTGTGTTTTCAACGTGGTTGTAATCAGCCGAAGTGATAATGCCAACGATGTCATTTCCAGTCCCGTTCGGACTATCGGAGGCACCAAAATTATTGTCAGCGACAATACTATTCTTTAAGTGCGTCGATGCTGTTGTGTCCTGGTAAAACCCTCCGCCCATCGTCAGAGCGTTGTTAGACGCAACAGTTGAATAATTCAAGTTGAGACTGGCCCCTACCCCGTTATTGTACATACCACCGCCAAATGCGGCGCTATTTCCGCTTACGGTCGAATTAGTAAAATTAACCGTGGCCAAACCGTCGTTGTCAGCGACGTTATAAAAACCGCCGCCGTCAGAGTCGGCGCTATTTCCGCTTACGGTCGAATTAGTGAGATCTACGGTGACCATCCCCCCGTAATCAGCGAAGTTATAAAGACCACCGCCGGCACTGCCCGAACCTGAAGCCACATTCCCACTGATCGTCGATCCGGTGACATTTACGGTCGTGCGGCAAATTCCGTAGTTGATGCTGTAAACACCTGCGCCACTGGTCGATGTGTTGTTGCTGACCGTGCTGTCGGTGATGTTTGTTGTAGCCGTCTGAAGCTCGTTAACCTGATTATTCTCAATACAATAGGTCCAGATCCCACCGCCCTGATCATCCGAGCTATTTCCGGTAACTGTTGAATTAATTAGCGAGACAGTTGCCCTATAGTTTTGAATGCCGCCTGCCACACTCGGATACTGACCTGAGCCCGCTGCCGAGTTTCCGGATACAACACTGTTGGTGATCGTCGCCGTTCCGACGAGAACCGAAATGCCGCCGACGCTCGCACCAAAGGTAGAGGTAGCCGTATTGTTCGATATTGTCGAATTATTAATATTCGTCGTACCGCTGGTAATGGAGATGCCCCCTACGCCGGCATTGTTGTTGACGGTGCTGGACACGGCATTGCCGCTGATCATCGAATTGTTGACGTTGAGCGTCGAAAAATCAGAACCACCAACCCCAATGCCACCAGCGGCCGCGCCTGAGGTGTTGTTCGTGACCGCGCAGTCATTGAGCGTTAACGAAGCCAATTGGGCAAACGCAACCGCTATACCACCGCCGAACGAAGGGTGATCATTTTCCGTAACAACAACATTGTTCAGGGTTAGGTTGGCTGCCCCGTCACTCACGAGTATGCCGGCCCCACCTACCCCGGCCGGATCCCGGCCATACCGCACAGTCAGGTCATTTATGGCGACAGTTGTGCCCGGTGCGGTATAACGGATATGGAATACCCGTTCGGTTGCAACTCCACGCGAAGCCGCCGCCTGCACGATCGTCGAGCCGGAACCCGCTCCGTTGATCGTGATGTCGGAATTCAGATCATAATCGCCGTCGGCGTTATTATCTTCGCTGCCGCCGGCTAGCGTTGTCGTATAGACACCGGCGGGAAGCGAGATCACCACCGGATGGGTCAAAGCATTAGCTTCAGTAATTGCCGCGCGAAGCGAACAGAAACCGCCTGCATCGGCACAGACACCATTGCCGGCCGAAGAGTCCTGCGTATCACTTGTGGTGTCAACCTGAAATTTTTCAGGTGTTGGGGTTGCAGTGGGCGTAGGCGTCGATCCTGATGTTATGTTAAGACACCATCCGCCTGCCATCATTCCGCCGTCACCGGTCGCACCATCGTAAACATACAAATGCCACATTCCGTTCGGTGCCGTCCCGTTGAATACGCTTGCAAATGTCGAAGGCCCAAAAGGTGCCGCATAATTGTACGGCCCCGCAGGGCTGCCGCCAAACGATGGAGCATCACGCGCAGCCGGAAAATACGAACCCGATGCGATCGGCCCAGTTACCGGATCTGGCATAGGAAGGGTCAGCGGGCCCGCATCGGTGAGTGTCACCGTCGCCGCCGTTTCAAAGCCACGCGGTCCGCCGACATTTGACATCGGCACGAAGTTCTCGCCGCCCGGTCCAACCAGTAATACACTGATCTCAGATGACACCGAATGGCGGACATCATTCAAGGTGATAGAAACATTCGTAATGGCCCCGGTCAATCCTGTGACCATAATGTCGCTCGGATATGGGCTCGACGGCCCCATATCCGGGCCGATCGCTATCGGTGCCGGGTTGCAGAATTGACCCATCGGCGTTGGCGTCGGCGTACCTGTTGCCGTCGGAGTATTCGTCGGCGTTGCTGTCGGCGAAGGCGGCGGGCATGATGACGGTGGTAACGGCCGCCAGATATGCAGCTGGTAATTGCCGGTTGCCGGCCCGGTTGCATCTGAAAATACCTGCACAGCGTATGTCCCTGCGGTTGCAAAGGTGAACAGGCTTGCCTCAGAGCGGAAAACGAACGACGCTCCCGGACAGCCTGAGAATGTAACGCAAAGCGTGCTATCGCTGTCTACTGTAGTGAGGATCGTTCCCGCGCCATCCAATACCCGGAAGTTCGGGTTGAAGGATGAGCCGTCCCTTTCCGGATCGCCGTCAACCTGTATCACCAGCCTGTCGCCGTCGCCGACCGTAAGGCTGAACGTGTCCAGGTCACCCGTTGCCGGAATGTCACCCGACGCGACCGAACCGATGGTATAGGCATTTGCCGTGCCGATGTCCTCGTTAGGCTCCATCTCAGGAGTGGCCGCACCAGACGTGCGATCGAGGAACAGCGTATATGGTACAAGTTTACCGAGGTTGCCATATCGGTTGACCAAAAGTTGGTATGCCGCCGTTGCCGGGAGAGGTGCCCCGGCTATTGCCGAGCTTAGTCCGGCCTGGCTGCCACTGTCGTCGTCGAACTGGATCGGTGTAAAGCCTGTCCCATCAAACAACGTTAACTGGCTGTTCGTAGAGGTTGCCGCCCCGGTCGTATAGACATAACTCCAAATCCGGTCGCCGGAATTTGCATTGAATTTGAAAAAATCATAATCGTAGTAGCTGATACCGCCCACTAACTCGAGCTGATCAGCGGTCGGCAGAATTTGCGGCGTCAGCTCCGAGTTATTTCCCTCGACTTCGGTCAGAGGCGGACATGTAGGAGTTGGTGAGGGGCTACCAGTCGGTATTGCCGTCGGAGTTGAGGTCGCCGTCGGTACCGCTGCCGTTATGTTAAGACACCAGCCGCCGCCGATCATGCCGCCGTCACCGTTCTCACTATCGTAAACATACAAATGCCACGTTCCGTTCGGTGCCGTCCCGTTGAATACATTTGCAAATGTCGTGGCTCCCACCGGTAACGGATATTTATACGGCGGGGCAGGCGTTGGTGCCGAAAAGAGCGTGGGCGATGCCAGGGGATGTCGGTCGATAGCTTCCCGATGGGATCGGCATATTCACCGTTGGGAAAGGTATTGGTGCCGAATCAGTGATAGTCACCGTTGCAGTTGTGTCAAAGCCCGTTGAGCCGCCGACACTTGCCATCGGCACAAAGCTCTCCCGCCGGGGCCAACCAGTAATACATTAATGTCAGCACCCCACGAATGCTGTACATCATTCAACGTGATAGAAACACCCGTTATGTTTCCGGTCAATCCAGAGACCGCAATGTCGCTCGGATATGGGCTGGAAGGCCCAAAATTCGGGCCACGGGTTATCGGTGCCGGGTTACAGAATTGCTCAACTGGGGTGCCGCACCCGGCGTAATCCCCGGTGATGCCATACCAAAAAACTCCTTGACCGAATCAAAAAAACCATATTCCGAACCTGCCTATGTGTCGAGGTAAAAGCTAATGCCGTCCCAACCACGACGGTTAACAAAATGACACGGGCAACGATGCTGCGGGGCGACAATTGGACTTTGTTCATAGTTTTATGGCTTATGGCCGACGGTCTTAAGTTTTTTCGATCTTATCCGGGAATTGCGGTCCGGAGAGGTTGGGATCTGAGCTGTGAATTGACGGATCAATAAAACCCGGTGCACGTGGGAAGCACAAATGACTTTCTGAGAAGGCAGATAACGCCGCCGTTATATATTTCTGAATGTGGAGTGGTCGTGGATGGTATACCCGGCCAGCGGGCTTTTTGCTTAAATACAGAGCGACCTCCTTTTGAACAGTCTAAATAGAAAGTTCGCTCTTGGCCGAATAACCAAAAAAAGGCCGTCAGCAACGACTGGGGGATCCCCAAATAAACTGAAACAGGGCTAATACCGGACAGAATACCACACTTTAATGGTCGCTCCAAAAAGTTACGCTGAAACGCGATCAGTCTGCGCACGCAACACCAGGCCTCTCGCGGGCAATATGGTCTGAGGGGGATCTTAACCACAGATGAACACGGATGAACCCAGATAGGAATAAATCTATCCGGATCTATCCGGATCCGTGTTTATCTGTGTCTATCTGTGGTTACCGATCTTTGTGCTTAGAACACTCTGCGTCCTTTGCGGCTCTTGCGCCTAAGGTTCCCCGCTTCGGTTGAGGTCAACAAAAGCAGCCTTCGACCATCCGCCACTCCCTCCACCCCGGCCTTCGGCCACCCCCACCTCAGGCAGGAGGGGAAATGGTGGTTCTGACAGATCACTACGCACTCAGGTTACCGAGTTACGCTCAACTGCCCATCGATGATGGCGGCGGGTTCGGCCGTCGTTTAGGATGAAGCTGTTGATCGTTAGCGGGGACGTTGAGCCGACGGGGCCGTTGATCTTGAATACGAGGTTCACATAGGCTCCGTCGCCGTAGACCGGGATTTGGGCGTAGACCGTTGCCTTTAAGAGCCCCTGGCGTCTGGGCCGCCGGGCTCCGCAGCAGCATGCGTGAGCGATGCCGTCCGTTCACACCATCTGAGGCCCCATCGTCCATGCCCGAAGGCGGAAATACCAGGCCTTTCGCGGGCATCAATCGAGTGCAAAGGGCAAATTGAAAAAGGTCAGAAAGCGGCCGTTTTGAGCGGTTGCGTCTGGCTTTGTTATATGCACCTCAGCGTTTGTGATCAACACATCCTGCTTGCCGTCGTTCATCCTGAAGCCGCTGATAGTCACCGGTGAAACGGTGCCCACGGCGCCTATGGCCTTGAATTGCAGGTTCACATATACTCCGTCGTTCGACGCAGGTATCGCTCCATAGACAACGACTTTGAGCAGGCCTGGTGTCGGCGAATTAGAGACGACGCTCATACCTTCGCTCATAGTACCTGCGAGGTCCGCAGCTATCTCGGCCGGTGCTAAGACCGCCGGATCGTATTCAATATCAAACTGATACGAACCAACGCCGGCACCTCCCAGATTGCTTATGCTCAGCGGGATGCTCACGGCCGACCCCTTTGCGGCTTTTGTATCCGCGACCGATACACGAACAGCAGTCGGCGAATCGGGATCGACCGGGGCTGACTGACGCATAACGAACGGTGTCCAGCTGCCATTGACGTCACCCAGCAGCAGGGCCTTATAGTCCTGGATCGGATCATCCGTGGTGTCAGGCATTGTCGATGCCGGCGTGAATGTCCATTTGCCTGTCTGATTGATCGGTGTTGCCATACCGACGATCCATTGAGCGACCAGTCCTGCGTCAAATGACGAGACAGTATGAAGTCCGCTGACGTCCGCTGCGCGCTGCTGCACGGCATTGAGCGTAATAAGCTGCACTACGTGCTGGGCGATCAATGCCGCATCGTCACTGGCGATGCCGTTCGGTGCCATAAAGTCCTCATCCGGCCTCGACGGTGTCACCGTATATAGGCCCGGCCCAAAACCTGTCAGCAGATAGTCGCCGTTGGCATTCGACAGTTGGAAGAAGTTGGTTCCGCCCGCCGCACTCAGTTTTGTGTCTGGTACCGGCAGCGGCGCTGGTGTCGGTGATACGGTCGGGAAAGCCTCATTTTCAAATGAGACGCGGCCGCTGACAGTTCCTGATATCACCGTCAGCATACCGCTTGTCGCAGTGGAACAAACGGTGTTGCCGTTGTATTTAAAGTTTGTCAGCGTCAGCGGCGAAACAGAACCTATCGGCCCGATCACCTTCATACTAATATCAACAACATTTCCCGGGCCCGAAAATCCTGATGCGTTAAACACCGAAATAAGTATCGTTCCGCTTGAGACCGGATTGTAGGTGACAACCGCCGTCGGGCTCGTCATCCCCGCCGTGACCGAAATGTCAGCCGGATTCGGGCTCAGAACCGCCGGATCGTAGTTGAATACAATGTCAGCCGCGATCACGTTCAGGCCCGTAAGGTCGGTGGTATTGACCGGTATCGTCACAGGTACATTTGTCTTTGAGTTCAGCACCGGCGTCGTCACGATCGGGCACGCTGGTGTCGGCGTCGGCGTCGGCGTTGCAGCCGGCGGCCCGTCGGCGGCGGCCCCCGCGACATACACACCACCGGTAAACATCGGGTCGTACGCCAAAAAGTCCTGAAGAACTGCGTTTGTTATGCCGTCGAAGACCCTCACCCTTGGCTCACTGCCCACCGGGGTGCCATCCTGGCTTGGCGAAGGTGGGTCCGGTATCGCTCCAACCAGGATGTCCGGAGTATTGTCACTATTCATTTGGCCCACAGAAACGTACACACCGCCCCTGTAGGAAAGATCAAACGCAACGAAACTTCGGATCTCGGCACCGGTCGCCCCGTCAAAGACCTTTACGTGGCCCCCGGCATCGGTAGTTCCCGCACCGGTAATAATGTCAGCTTTGCCGTCGCCATTGATGTCCCCGGCAGCTACATAAACGCCGCCCGTGAAACCTCTGTCATACGCAAAGAAGCTGCTTATCGGTGTGCCGGTTAGACCATCGAATACTTTTACGTGCGGTCCCCCGCCGGCGCCGGCGCCGGTAATAATATCGGCAAAGCCGTCGCCGTTCACATCGCCCGTGGCAACTCTTACGCCGCCGGTAAAGTTACCGTACGGCTGGAAAATGCTGTGCCTCATTAATGTGACCCCGTCAAATACCGATACCTGTGCAGGAACTCCGGCGTCAGTTCCAACGATGATGTCCGCTCGGCCGTCACCGCTCACGTCGCCAGCGGCAACGTAGACTCCGCCGGTAAAGTTCGGCGAATAGGCAAAAAAGCTTTGGATAGGAGAAAGGTCAAAGCCGCTGAAAACCTTGACATGAGGCCCTCCGCCCGGCCCTGAGCCGGTAATAATATCAGCCGTTCCGTCGCCGTTGACATCGCCCGTAGCCACCCGAACTCCGCCGGTAAAGCTTGGTGTGTAAGCAAAGAATGCCGCTGTCTGATTCAGGTTAGAGGCATCAAACCTCTTGACCTCATTTGACCCCATACCGGTACCAGTCACGATCGACCCAAACTGCGGCGGCGTGGCCGTAGCAGTAGCCGTTGCCGTAGCAGTGGCTGTCGGTGTTGAGGTCGCAGTAGCCGTCGCAGTCGCAGTCGCGGTGGCCGTCGCTGTAGATGTGGCAGTAGACGTCGGTGTTGAGGTCGACGTGGCAGTGGCAGTCGGCGTCGACGTAGCCGTCGCAGTTGCCGTTGCTGTCGACGTTGAGGTCGGTGTTGGCGGCGGAGCGACAACGGTGGATTCATTCGGATCGTTGCAGGCACCGGCTGCGGGCAGGTTGTTGGCATCTCCGCTATATGAGGCTACCCAGCGGTAGGTGCCGGCCGATACCGGTGTAAAGGGAGACGACATTACTGCTCCGCCGCCGGCCGGATATGATACCCCTAAAGATTGGAAAACTGGTGCACTGGCGGAAGTGGCATCGTTCGGGCCATATAGCTTGAAATCAACCGTGCCGCCGGCGACCGGATTGAGCCGTCCACTGACCGTCGCACTGTCGGTCAATGTACCGGCACCCAGGGTAATGTTGCCGGACGCTATCGTCGCTATAGTTGGCGGGGGCGAAACCGTCAGGCTCCAGCCGTTCGCAATGTTTCCGAAATCGGCACCGGCATCGTCAACAATATACAGACTCCAGACACCGTTCGGATTTGTATTATTAAAGATAGACCCCAGGGTCGCGGCTCCAACCGGAGCCGGAGAATTATACGGCCCGGCCGGCGCCGGGGCCTGCCAGGTATCGCCCGCCGTATTATCGACCGGCCGGCTCGAGATCGTTGCACCCGTTGATCCCCATGGTTGTCCGACCATCAGAACACTTGGCGAGGCATCGTCAAAATTGACGGTGATATTGTTAGCTACATTACCTATGTCCGAAACCAAAACAAACGTCTGTCCGCCGGGGCCGACGAGCAGGATATCCATATCCTGGCACTGCGTATGGGTAACACTATTGAGGGACACTGTCAGATGTCCAAGCGGGCCGCTAAAACCAGAGACGGTTATATGCGACGGATAAGGCAGCGCGGTCCCGCTTGTCCCAAGAGCAGGGTCGGGTACCGCTATATTATTCGTATTAGCATAAACACCGGCGGCAGGATTTGTTGTCGGAAAATCGACAGTTTGGGTCAGGCTTCCCGTGCTGCCCAGAAATCCGGAAGCACCGGTAAACGTACCGACGATCAAATGCCTGCGTTCCGCCAATGTATTTGCGGGTGCTATCGTCTGAGCCTGCCCGCTGCCGTTCAATGGAACATTACTTGCGAGCGTTGAACCTGTGGTGGAATCGACAAATGTTACAGTACCGCTTGCCGGTGTGCTGTCGCTCGTTTTTAAGACAGTGGCCGTAAATGTCACAGCCTGGGTTGTCAAAGAAGGATTCTGAGACGATGTCACTGTGGTCGTCGTCGGTGAACCGGCCACAACAGTATCGATCGTCAACTGCCAGCCACCGTCAAAGGCGCCGCTGTCGCCGCCGGCATCATCCATTACATACAGCTTCCAGTCGCCGTTAGGATTTGTGCTGCCATAAACTGAAAAGAACGTCGAAGCCCCAGTAGGAGCAGCATTGTTGTAAGGCGCGGATGGAGCAGGACTAACCCACGTATCGGCAGTTGGAACATCAATAATGTTATTTGTCGGCCTATAGGTAAAAGGCCCTGAACCCGTAATAGTCGTTGCCGGGGCAGCGATCGGTGCAGCGTCGTCAAATGTTATGTCAAATGTATCAGGCGATGACGCTCCGCCGATGTCTGACATAAATACAAACGTCGCTCCTGTCGGCCCTACCAAAAGGCAGTCGACGTCCTTTTGCTGTGCATGGTGGAACCCTTTTACCGTCAATTTTAAACTTGAGATATTGCCGCTTAAACCACTCACCGTGATCGTTGAGGGGTAGGGAGCTGCCGGTGTATTTGGCGAAGCCGACGGTACCGCCGGTATCGTGATCGTCGTCGTATTGGAAAACGTCATCGGCGTTAACGGACCTGTCCCTGGCCCGCCTGACAAATCGAGAAACGCCGGGCCCGACAGATGTTGACCGGGACCATGAATTGGCCCGTGTGCATTTAAGAGATCTGTCAGCAAGTCACTTTTGCCTAGGCTTGTAAACAAACTGTCAGCCACGGCAGGCTGTGCGGCCTGACCTATCGCCATCGGGCCAACCTCGGCCTGACTGACGATCCCAAATTTGGACGACAAAAAGATAAATACAACGACTGAAAACGCAAACAACGCGCCCAGACGAAATAGGAAGTTTTTCGAAAACATGGCCGATCTCCTGGTAGTTATATCCGGTTCAAGGAATAGAAACAACAGTATTAAAACGCTTTGGTTTGATGTTACTCCTGAACCGGTCAACGGTCAATGACAGATCGTGCCGCCGCCCAGGATCGCAGAACCGCCCTCCGCGCAGTCGCGGATGTTTCGGATCGCACGAAGCTAATTAGCGTAAACCACCGCCTCGTTCGACCAGTCCGAAACGCCTCCGCGGGTGGCTTGGGACCGGACCCGATATTGGATCCGTACGCCGGGTTTTACGCCTTCGTGTTTGAATGTTCGATTCTTAGATGTGCCGACGATCTGGTAGCCGTCCGCATCGCCGATCTTTGCCTCGATCGTGTAGTTCACCGTGTTGGGCTTGTTTTCCCCGTTGTATTTCAGCACATTTATTCCGTTCGAATAGCCCGCTGCCGATAGGTCGAACGGTATCTTTGGTTTTACCATTTGCCGTACCTTGACCGGCGCTTTGAAGCCGAGTGCGTCAAACTCTGAAGCGTTGCTCTCGAGAGATCTCATTAAGTATTTGAGCTGTTGGAGCAGCTTTAGCAACCTGGCCTGCTTTTCCTGTGCTATGCGTGTTGTCTCGATAGCTGCGGCCTTCGCCGCGACCTGTGCATTATCAGCTGCCGCAAGTTCGTCCGAAGCATCAGCGATAGCAGCCGAGATGCTAGCGATCTGCTCGGCCAGCATGCCCTTAACCTTGCCATTCGCAACCTGTGTTGCAATATTCCGGCCAAAATCAGCCAGTTGTGCTCGTGTCATATTGTTGGGAATCATTGTTCTAAACCATCCTTTATTGATTAATATTTTTTACAATGGAGATAGCATAATACACAACATATATAGTTGTCAATACAATTTTCATTAGCCCTAACTTTTTTCGTTTTTGTGAGGGGTATCCTGTTTTCGCGGCTTCGCCGCATCGCAGTGCGGCGTGGCTCAGCCTCGCCGTAGCGTCCCCTAAAAACTCCCGAGGCTATGCCTCCGATCGGCGAAAGGTGGCATAGCCACAAGAAAGGGGGGATAGCTCACAGCGAGGCATAGCCACGCCGCACTGCGTTGCGGCAATCCGCGGAAGAAAGGGCTCGATGCGGTGGGCGGCGTGAACCACCTGCGGCGGTTGCAGGCCCACCGCAACACTGGCGGTATTGTGACGCCAGAACCGGGTGGTTGAAGATAGCATTGAGTGGCGGAAGTTGGTAGCGGGTCGTTGAAGGCGGATATTGATAGTGATAAGTAATAGCGAACGCCCTTACTCAGGGCGTGCCTCTGCATTTTGGACAGCATCGTCTGATCGGTTTTAATGGACTTTTCGACGAATTAAGGCCGTTTCAGTATTCGCTAAGTCTTTACAGCCTCTCCAAACTTATTCTGGCCCTCCCGCCTTTTTTCCAGCTTCTGCAAAGCCCTCCCAGCCTTCAGGCTTTTTTTGGAGCGTCTTCAAAAAAAGTTTGGACCCTCTGTTTTCCTTGCAGGCCTTGCAAAGATAGCCGGTCGACGATAACACTTCTTCAGGCTTTGAAAGGATGATTTTGGTGCAAAAAAGCCGGGAAGAAGGATCGACTTCTGCCCGGCTGAAAGTTTTCGAAATACGAACGACTATGGAATGTATTTCTTCAGTATTGGTATATCCGAACCGAGGCCGAATGCAGCACCGGAAGGTCCTTGCGATGTTAGGTTCATATACCAGGTACCGTCGCGATAGACTGCGACGTCATCGAGGTTGTCGCCATCGTAATCACCCGGGATCGGTATATCTCCATCGATACCCCAGTTGACGCCTGTGAATGCTCCGTTGCTGCTGAGGTGTGCGTACCAGTTGCCGAGTGAGGGGCGGAATACGGCAATGTCATCCTTGTTGTCGCCGTCATAATCACCGGGAACCGGCAGATCCGTATCGATACCGAACTGCTCGCCATAGAATGACCCGTTCGAGCTGTTCAAACGGTACCAGGTGCCGCCGCGGAAAACGGCAACGTCATCCTTACCGTCGCCGTCGTAATCGCCGCCGACCGGTTTGTCGCCGTTCTGTCCGAACTGCACGCCGGCAAACTGGCCGTCGATGCTTCGGCGCCAATACCACGTACCGTTTGTCGGCCGGAACACCGCTTGGTCATCATTGCCGTCACCGTCAAAGTCACCTGCCTGCGGAATGTCTCCGTTCAGGCCAAACTCAACAAAGAAAACAGTGTTGTCGCTGCTGTTGATCCGGTACCAGTAACCGGTAGACGGACGGTACACGCAAATGTCGGTCTTGCCGTCACCGTCAAAATCACCGGGAGCCGGAATATCAGTAGCATCGCCAAAGTGGATACCGGTAAAACCCTCTGTCGAGCGGTTCAGATACCAGTTGCCATCGGAAGGACGGAACACCGAAAGATCAGTTTTGCCGTCACCGTCAAAATCAGCCCTCGGCTTGTAAGACGGTATTGGTGTTGAAGTTGGCGTCGCTGTCGCAGTAGCCGTTGGTGTGAAAGTAGCTGTCGACGTCGCAGTCGGTGTTGAGGTAGCCGTCGCGGTGGCCGTCGGTGTAAACGTGGCAGTCGCTGTTGCTGTTGGCGTCGACGTAGTGGTTGCAGTCGCCGTAGGCGTAAACGTAACCGTAGCCGTTGCTGTCGGCGTTGACGTAGAGGTTGCTGTCGCCGTCGGTGTGAAAGTGGCGGTTGCCGTTGCTGTAGGAGTTGAAGTACCCGTCGCAGTGGCCGTCGGTGTGAACGTAACCGTTGCCGTTGCTGTCGGCGTTGAAGTAGACGTCGCGGTGGCCGTTGGTGTCGACGTTGCTGTCGCGGTCGGCGTCAAGGTTGGCGATGTGGTTGGCGTCGGAGACATACATGAACCGCCCGACAAGAGCGAAACATCGTCGATCACATAACTTCCGGTGCCGGTTGATGGGCCGATGTATTCGAACTTGATGTTATGCATTGCACCGTTGGCAAATGCGTTCAGGCTGATCACCCGTTCTGTATATTCTGCTTCCGCCGCTGCCGGCTCGGGGTAGCTCTGGACGGTCACATTGTCGATCTTTACATTGAGCACATCGGTGAACGGCTCGCTGACAGCTCCGATGCGCATCCAGAAACGAAGTTCGGCAGTTCCCGTCGGAATGATAACGCTCTGTCCAATTACTGCTGTTTCGGGGAGCGGGATGCCGCCAAACCATGCCCAGACATTGCCGGTCCGGGGCGGCGCCGTGCCTGAACCCGTACCGCAGGTTTCTAAAGAACAAAGCGGGGTGCCGAAATTTGTCGAAGTCTGCGGATCGCTCCAGATGGTGCTCGGGATGCCCCCCGCCTCAAATCCGCCGTCATTAATAATATTGGCAGGCGTACATAATGGTGTCGGTGAAGCGGTTGAGGTAGCTGTCGGTGTCGCGCAGGTACCGCCTGCAACAAGAGTCACATCGTCGATGACAAAATTGGAGGAACCGAGGGACGTTCCGACATATTCGAACTGAATATTATGCATTGCCCCGTCAGCAAATGCGCTCGAGATCGATCAACCGCTCGGTATAAGCCGGTTCAGCCGCCGACGGTTCGCTATAGCTTTGCACCGCGACGTTATCGACCTTGACCGTGAGCACATCAGTGAATGGAGAGCTGACCTGACCGATCCGCATCCAGAACCGCATCTGGGCCGTGCCAGTGGGAATCATTACATTCTGCCCCAGCGTCGCAGTCTCAGGTGCCGCGATGCCGCCGAACCAAGCCCAAATGACCCCGGTTCGCGGTGGCGCCGTGCCGCCGCCATTTCCGCAAAATTCTATTGTGCATAAGGGGGTGCCGAAATTTGTGGACGTTTGCGGGTCATTCCAAATAGTGCTCGGTAAGCCGCCGGCCTCAAAACCGCCATCCATAATGATGTTTACCGGTGTGCAGGTCGGTGTCGGGGTAACACCAATTGGCGCATCATCTGATCTGTCGCCTGCGCCTGCAGCCTCTCCGCCGGTGCCGATAGCCAGGACCGAAAAGACAGCACAGAAGAAAAATACGGACATGGCCGCCAAACGCCAACGATAGGACCACAACATAACTTTTCTAAACCGAGCCTAAGCTAACGGACGACATTTCTCTGATCAGACGATGCACAGAGTGTAATACGGAATTCCTTTAAGTTCAAAGAAATTCCGTATTTCAGGGCCCGGTCCTATGTCGGGGCGTTTAGGCAAGCGGTATCAATACCGCCTATGGAATATATCCTGTCGGTATCGGTATATCCGAGCTCAGGCCAAACGGTTCGGCGATCGGGCCTGCGGTCGACCGGTTAAGGTACCACGTGCCGTTTCGATAAACTGCCGCGTCATCCTTTCCGTCGCCGTCATAGTCACCAGGTACGAGTGTGTCGCCTGCCGATCCGAACGGCGATGAACTGCTTACGGTGCCGTCAGAGCTCCGCAAAATGTACCAGACACCGGTCGACGGTCGAAAGACCGCAATGTCATCCCTGTTGTCTCCGTCATAGTCGGCCGGGACCGGGCTGTCTGACGACAAACCAAATGGTATGGCGTAAAAGTTCTGAGCCGGTATGCCGATTCCCTTGGCGATATACCAAATGCCCTGGCTTGGCCTGAAAACGGCAAGGTTAGAGCGACCGTCGCCGTCATAATCCATCAGCATCGGCAGATCGCCTGTCGAACCGAATGGCAATGCTTGAAATCCGCCGCCGCTCTGCAGGATATACCAGGTGCTGTCCGACGGCCGGAAAACTATGAAATCGGCTTTGCCGTCGCCATCATAATCACCGCTCATCGGGATATCGCCGGAAAGCCCCCACGAGGCAGAGGTCAGCGTGCCCGTCCCGCTGTTAAGCACCCAAAAGTCAGGCTGAGCATTGTCAGCATTTCCCCGGAATACCGCGATGTCTGTTTTACCGTCGCCGTCAAAATCAGCGGGGACGGGGATATCGCCTTTCAGTCCGAAATTGACCGCCGAAAAGCCCGATGTCGACCTGTTCATATACCAGTTACCGTCCGACGGGCGGAAAACCGATGGGTCGGTCCTGCCGTCACCGTCAAAATCAGCCCGTGAGCGAAGCGGCGGCGTTGCTGTTCCTGTTGGAGTAGCTGTCGCCGTAGCGGTTGCAGTAGGTGTACTGGTCGGTGTCGAAGTTGGGGTATTCGAGGGCGTCGACGTAGGAGTGTTTGTTGGTGTCGACGTTGGTGTATTGGTCGGCGTCGACGTAGGTGTGTTCGTTGGTGTTGATGTCGGCGTCGTTGTAGGTGTGTTCGTCGGTGTCGACGTAGGAGTATTAGTCGGTGTCGACGTCGGGGTATCTGTAGGCGTCGAAGTTGGTGTATTTGTCGGTGTCGACGTAGGAGTATTCGTCGGTGTCGACGTCGGAGTATTTGTGGGCGTCGTTGTCGGAGTATTCGTCGGCGTCGACGTTGGTGTATTTGTCGGTGTGGATGTAGGTGTATCTGTCGGTGTCGGTGTCGCGGTCGCAGTATTTGTAGGTGTTGGTGTCGGGGTGTTTGTTTGCGTCGGGGTCGCCGTAGCCGTGTTTGTTGGCGTAGGACTCGGGTTGCCGGACATTACTACCGCGGAGGCGGCATAGGTCTGATCGCCGTCTTCGTTTCCGTTATCGTTTCCGTGCAGGCCGGTGGCGTAAAATGTTATCGGTCCGACATCGGTGGCCGGCGCGGTCCAGGTAAATGTCCAGGTACTTCCGCCCGTCTGCCCGGAGAAGGCCCCGGTCGAGTTTTGTTCAATATAGTTTCTGTTGTTACCGGTGCGCGTTCGGGTAAACGACGTCGTGTTGGTAAAGGTTCCCGCAACTGTATTACCCGCGGTCAGCGATGTGAGCTCAAACCCCCATATTTTTCGCGAGTTGTCGGCCGAAACATTCTGCACCTGTACGGTATATGTCTGCCCGGGAACGTAACCCGCCGGAGGTGTGATCACAAACTGCCCCGTCAGAGTGGTTTGTGAATGGCATGATGTGCAGGTCGACTCACCCGGAGCCCCGGTCCTTCCGGTCGGAGCGCCGCCGCTCGATGCCATGGTACTTGTGGTCGAATCGGAAAAGACCATTACAATGAAAATAAAAACGGTGAACGATACGATCACCACAAGCTTTACAATTTCTTTCGTCAACAGATCCCTTTTTTTCAACTTCATCTTGCCGATCCTCCTGACCCCTTCGGGCACTTAAACTATTGCCAAATATTCGCCCCTCCGGACGGTGCATCCGTCCACGTATAGGTGGCTAGAGTGCAATCGGCGTGCCCATCGGCGCCCGACAGGCTTTAGGTCTAATGCGTTTGCTTTGAACTATTTAATGAATTGACGGCGCAGCTTTTGTTTTGGGCAAGTGTGGATATTTGCCCGATTCGCTGTGAAATAATTCACAAACACGAGTATGTGTGAAATAGGGCGTGGAACTGAAATATGAGCCGCCGGCATTGGCGAACTTGGTGTTGAAGGGGGCGGCATGGTGTTCGGCTATTCACCGCAATTTCACCGCTCGGATCTACGGAATGTATTTTTTCGGAATAGGTATGTCCGAACTCAGGCCAAATTGCTATGCTAACGGGCCGGCGGTCGAGCCGTACATATACCAAACTCCCTCGCGATATATGGCAACATCGTTTTTGCCGTCGCCGTCATAGTCGCCCGGAACCGGAACGTCACCGCTCTGCCCCCAATGAATGTACCTGTCACTATTCACTAATCACTAATAAACAAAGGCCGCCTGCGTCGGCTTGTCGCCATTTATGCCGAAGTGATATCCGTTGAATGAGCCGTCCGAACTGTTTTGCCAGTACCAATTGCCCTCAGACGGCCTGAACACACAGACGTCCGCAATTCCGTCGCCGTCATAATCGCCCGGTGCCGGAACATCGTCTGATAGCCCAAAGATCCTATACGACCACATCCCGGTCGAGCTTATCCTCAGGTACCAGATGCCGGTCGATGGCCTATAGACGGCCAGGTCCGTATGACCGTCACCGTCGTAATCGGCCGGAACCAGTACATCAGAGGCGATTCCAAAACGTTCCCCATAAGGTTGGCCATTCGAACTCAACAGGTGATACCAAACCCCGCTCTGCGGGTGAAAGACCCCGACATCTGCTTTTCCGTCCGCATCAAAATCTCCCATGGTCGGCCTGTCACCGGCAGCTCCGAATTGGACAGAACTAAACATGCCGGTCGTGCTGTTTCGCCAATACCACAATCCGGTCGACGGTCGGAAAACACAAATGTCAGCTCGCCCGTCACCCGTGTAATCCGCAGGCACCGGTAGATCATCCTCATACCCAAATAAATAGTACGAAAACGTCTGCGACGAACTATTGAGGATCGCCCACAGCCCCTCGGATGGACGGTAGATCGCAATATCGGCTTTCCCATCACCGTCATAGTCCGCCGGAAGCGGCCGGTCGCCAGCAACGCCAAACGACATTCCAAAAAGCCCGGCCGTCGACCGCTGCAGATACCATTCGCCGGTCGTGGGACGGAAAATTGAAATATCGGCCCTGCCGTCAAAATCGTAATCGAAGGAACTCTTCGCTATTGCCGTGCCCTGCAAAACTGCTATGGCGCTTCCCGCTACTGTCGTAGAGTCACGGTCAACGTCGCACTCTTTGGCCCAATTGTCGAGGGGGTGAACCTTACATCCAACGTGCAGCTGCTTCCCGCCGAAAGAACAGAGCCACAAGTCACAAGTGTAATACTAAAACTTGAGCCGTCAGGAACTGATAAGGCGTAAGTCATGTTGAACGTTGCAAGACCTGCCCTATTGGTGACCGTGAATCGGATAGGGGCGGAGTTCGTTCTGATCGCCACAGTGCCAAAATCTCTCATATTCGGCGTGATGGTAAATGGCGTCGGCGAGGGTGATGCGGTCGCGGTCGCCGTTGCGGTCGCGGTCGGGGTCGGTGTTACAGATTGTGTCGGAGTCGGAGAACCGGTCGGCGTATTTGTCGGTGTGCCGGCTATCACTTCGACTGATCCCTTGTCGCAGCCCGCACCAACCGGCCGGGCAAATCCACGCTGATCGGTGTTGACCATGTCGCCGCATCCATTTGTATTGGTTGGGATCGTGTCTCTGACAACGATGCCTGGGATCTGTGTCTGGGTATTACCGCCATTATTTCCCAACGGGCTCATTCCGGGGTCGCCCTGAACATCGTGTGCACTCGGGGCAAACAAGCGGGTCGGCATCCTCATACTGGTTGTAATCACTTGAAATAAGAGTTCCCGCGGGTGAAGCTATATCTGCCGTAACGGCGAGATATTGTCGCAAGCGATCGAGTTTGAAATTAGGGTCAATCCGCCTGCCGTTGTGTCCTGGTAAATACCGCCGCCTTCTTCAACCCCTGTGTTGTTGGTTATCGTCGAGAAATCGATCAGCGTAACCTGGGCCGATCCGTCGGAATAAATACCACCAGCGAATTCGGCGGTGTTTCCGGTGATCGTTGAATTTAGAATATTCATCAACGCGGCTCCGCCGGCACTGCCCGTATTGGCGAGGCCGCCGCCAACGGTTTGTACTTCCCGCCCCAGTAGGCAGTGTAGTTTCCACTGATCGTTGAATTGGTAAGGTTTACAGTAGCATCAAAAGTGGAACCGAGGATGTTAGTGATACCGCCACCCTGTGCCACCAATGTCATAGTCAGTTGAACTATTGTTACTGATCGATGTGTTTGTGATGTCAAGCGTCGCTGCTCCGCCGGTCGAAGCAAGATTTCGGATACCCGCATGAAACAGACTGGTGACATTGCTATCGACCGTGCTGTTCGTAACGATCATGTGTGCCTGTTGGTTATAAAGCCCACCAGCAAAAGCACTGAAGCCGGAACCGCTTGCGTTCGAAATGTTGTTGTTTGCCGTAACATGGTCCATTGTGACTGTGGCATCAATCGCCCGAACGATAACGGCTCCGCCAAACGTGTTGGCGACAGATGATGCAGCCTGGTTGTTGGTCATTACCGTGTTTGTGATGAGAGATGTCATCGCCGGTATCGAGACGTTGTCCTCGGAATCGACCAAGATCGCACCGCCAGCACCGCTGGTCCCATCGGCTCCTCCCGCTATGTTGCCGTCAAATGTGCAGTTCGAGATGGTCGAATTAGCTTTATTTACCGCAAATCCGCCACCGCGGGTTCCCGCATGGTTATTCAGAACACTCGAGTTTGTTAGCGTAAAAGTTATGTTCGAGTCGGTGGCTGCGTTGTTGCCGACTTTGATGCCGGCACCGCGTCCCCCGTCTTGTGAAACCGGAGCCACGCCGTTACGTACCGTCACACCGTCGATCAAAACCGTGATCACTGTGGCACTAAAAACATGAAAAACTCTCTCGGTCGCGGTGTCAAATGCGGCATTTGATTGAACGATCGTTGTCGCCGCTCCGGCTCCGTTGATCGTGACGGACGACCTGATATCAAAATCACCACCTGCATTAATGTCTTCGTTGGCACCCGCCAGCGATTGGGTATAGGTCCCGGCCGGAAGGGTGATAATGTCTGGACCTGCAAGAGCGTTAGACTCAGAAATCGCCGCTCTTAGCGAACACAGTCCACCCGCATCAGCACAAATGCCGTTTCCGGGGGCTGCATCCTGTGTGTCTGAGGTCGTATCCACCACAAAAGTTGCGGCATTCACATTTACGGAAAAAGCGGTCATGATGCACAAAAACAAGATCGGGAACAAAGCCCGCATTGTTCTACCGGATGATCTAGAGGTATCCATGGAAGCTCCTATACGTGGATGTCGGCCATCTCAAACGTCAGTAAACAGCCAAAGCAATTATGAAAAGAACATAGGAAATTTATTCCACCTGCGATCCAAAGTCAATAAATTTTTGAGCATGGATATAAAGCCATGCCATTAATGGTCATTGCAGGTAGGTAATGAGCCATTCTTTTCTAATCCTGAAACGAAAAAAGCCGGGCAGAAGGATCAACTTCTGCCCGGCCTGAGGTTTCTGACATACGTTCAACTATGGAATGTATTTCTTAGGTATCGGAATATCCGAACTCAGCCCGAAAGCAGCACCGAATGGGCCTTGCGATGTGAGGTTTATATACCAGGTTCCGTTTCGGTACACCGCGACGTCATCGAGGTTGTCGCCATCGTAATCACCCGGGACCGGTATGTCTCCGTTGATGCCCCAGTTGATGCCTGTGAATGCTCCGTTACTGCTAAGGTGGGAGTACCAGTTGCCGAGTGATGGGCGGAACACGGCTATGTCGTCTTTGTTGTCGCCGTCATAATCACCGGGCACCGGCAGATCGGTATCGATCCCGAACTGCTCGCCATAGAATGACCCGTTCGAGCTGTTCAAACGGTACCAAGTGCCGCCGCGGAAGACCGAAACGTCATCCTTGCCGTCGCCGTCATAATCGCCGCCGACCGGTTTGTCGCCGTTCTGTCCGAACTGCACGCCGGCAAACTGGCCGTCGATGCTTCGGCGCCAATACCAGGTACCGTTTGTCGGCCGGAACACGGCTTGGTCATCGTTGCCGTCACCGTCAAAGTCACCTGCCTGCGGAATGTCTCCGTTCAGGCCGAACTCAACAAAGAAAACCGTGTTGTCGCTGCTATTGATCCGGTACCAGTAACCGGTAGACGGCCGGTACACACAGATATCGGTCTTGCCGTCACCGTCAAAATCACCGGGAGCCGGAATATCAGTTGCATCGCCAAAGTGGATACCGGTAAAGCCCTCTGTCGAGCGGTTTAGATACCAGTTACCATCAGACGGACGGAACACCGAAAGGTCAGTCTTACCATCTCCGTCAAAATCAGCCCGCGGCTTATAGGACGGTATTGGTGTTGACGTTGGTGTCGCTGTCGCTGTTGCGGTCGGTGTAGACGTTGCTGTTGCGGTCGGTGTTGACGTAGCCGTCGCGGTTGCCGTTGGTGTAAATGTTGCTGTTGCAGTTGCGGTCGGCGTAGACGTTGCCGTTGCAGTGGCCGTCGGTGTCGACGTTGGAGTACTCGTAGGCGTAGGCGTTGACGTTGCGGTTGCAGTTGGCGTCGACGTCGGTGTAAATGTAGCTGTCGCCGTTGCAGTCGGCGTTGACGTAGCCGTCGCTGTGGGCGTCGAGGTTGGGGTATTCGTCGGCGTCGATGTAGCTGTCGCGGTCGGCGATGGTGTCGCCATCACGGAACAGGCGTTCGCCAGTCCGCTGATAGTTCCAAAGCCGGTATTTCCGATGAGAGTAGCAGCTCCTGTAGCGGGATTGATCCTATGCAGAAAACCATTACTGTCTCCTGCATAAAGAAGCCCATCGGGACCATACTCCAGGCTTCCCGCCACGATATTCGTCGCACCGACCACCGATGCAGCACCGGTCGCAAGGTTAATGGTCAGCAAATTATGAGCCGCTGCCGAACCACCTGCGATCCCATACATGATCCCGGTGCTTGAGTTGTAGGCCAAGCCCGAAATAGGACCGACGCCGGTAGCACCGATGAGAGTGGATGTGCCGGTCCATGGATCAAGGGTCCTCAGCGATGACGGACCATTTTGGGACTCCATCGAAGCACCATAGAGGGTTGAGCCAACCCATTCGAGCCCGACAAAGGCATGTCCATTGGCAATGAAATTACCTATCGCAGCCCCTGTGGTGATATCAAACTCACTGCCAGTGTTTTCAAAGCCGCCCGCCTGTGAGAATGCCCGTCCCGACACTGGGTCATATTCGATCTCTGTAGACGGAGCCGTTGGTAATAACCCTACCAGAGTGCCAACACCAGTGGTCAAATTAATTGTGATCAACCTGCCCGAAGTATCAGCGCCATAAAGCGTATTGGTACACAACGGTGTGCCGCCCGCCGTCGGCGTTGCTGTCGGCGTTGCGGTTGCGGTAGGTGTCGGCCCGGTCACCATGACGCTTCCGTTAGAAGTGTTTGCCGAGGGCAAACCCGCGTTATACCTAAACCCGGTGTGCGAGATCGTATTCGGGTCAACATATGTCGCAAACGTCAGCGGACTAGTCTGCCCCGCCGAGCCGACAACAGTGAACTTTAAATTGATCAGCGTTCCAGATCCGGCAAGGTTCGCAGCCTGGAATCCCGAAATGATCAAATGGCCGGCGTAGTTTGTATTTGGCGTGATGGTTATCCCGCTGCTTATTGTGCCGGCAACATCGAATGGATGTAACCGCTGGCTGAATAACCGCGGGATCAAAATTGATCTGCAGGTCATAAGCACCGACCGCCCCGCCAGTAAGTGAGCCAGTTGTTACAGGGATCGTGATCGTTGATCCGACTCCTCCCCCCGTATTGGGAAGTGAGACCGCGACCGGACCAAAACCTGCAACACTGTCTGTCACGGCTGGATCCTCCTGAACCGTCGGCATGTTGGGCTCGCCAAACTGTCCGGATCGTAGGAAAGCGGCGATCATATCGTCGTCACCACCGCCAGCCGCACGGCTCGGCTCCCACGTACTGTCAACATCCCCAATGAGGATAGCTGAAAAATTCTGATTCATCTGGCTCGCCGCAAACGACACGTAAGTGCGGCTGGAAGGCGAAAATACCCAGGTACCTACATTTCCGTGGTTAGGGTCCCCGCCGGCAAAACGAGCTATAAGCGTAGCGTCGTATGAGGTAAGTATGCCGTCGCCGTCCGCATCAGCAGCCAGCCGTTGATTAGCTGTAGGGATGTCCAAGCCGGAAACAAATCTGCCAACCTTTACGGCGTCGCTAACAGTAATACCGCTGGTGTCACCTGTCTTGGACGGCGTCACCGTATAGTTGTTTCCTGCCGGAAGGTCAGTGAACGAATAGTCGCCGTTTACATCGGCGATCGTTGTCTGTGTCGTAAACGCAGGAGCCGTAAGCGTCATGGTGACATTTTTGGCACCCAACGTGGAATCGCTATAAGTTGCCATGCCGCTGATGCTCGATTGGGTATATTTGACCCGCATGACCGAGCCAATTCCGTTCGCGAGATAGTACAGGCTGCCATCACCACCGACGAGCAGATCAAGGGGAGCTGATATGCCGGTTGCAAATGCCTGCGATGTGCCCGTTCCGGGATCGAATCTGCGGATAAAGCCTGAGCAATAGTCTGCGTAAAAATATTTCCCAATATAATCTGTCGGGAACTGGCCGCCGACCGGGTTGTAAAATACACCACCGGTAATAGCACATCCATTGGTCGTGGTCGGGCTGCCGTGGCCGTATATGAATAAAGGGTCTCGATAGTTGGCATTAGTTGGCGAACAAAAACCTTCACAATTGGCCCAGCCATAATTTGACCCGGCGATACCGTCATCGATCTCTTCCCAAGTGCTCTGGCCAACGTCATTAATGAACATCCGGCCAGTGCCCGGTTGAAATGTGAATGTATATGGGTTGCGAAGCCCCACGCACCAGATCGCCTGATTATCTCCGGAAGTCGTACCGGATATGCCCGGGAAACTGCTCGGATTATCTCCCGGCAGCGTCCCGTCCGAGTTGACCCTTAGGATCTTTCCCAACCGATTTGTAATGACCTGTGCGTTTGCGGAATTAGCATTCTCGCCAACTGCTACATAAAGCTTTCCGTCGGGCCCGAAATGGATCGCACCGCCGTTATGGTTGGTTGCGCCGCTGAGGTCATTTAATTCGAGCAGGATCATCTCGCTGCCTGCCATGGCAACGTCACCATTAGCCGTAAAACGGCTGACCCGATTGTGGATCGGTGCGACCGTCACTGTGTAATAAACGTAAACGTAATGGTTGACCGGAAAATTAGGGTCGATGGCGATCCCTAACAGGCCGCGTTCCCCGGTTGCGCTCGTAGGTACAGTGACAAACGGAGTAGCCAAAAGAGTGCCGTTCTTGATCACCCTGAGCGAGCCGCCCTGTTGAGTTACAAACAGCCTGCCATCAGGTGCAAAGGCCATGGCAGTCGGGGACGTGAGCCCGCTCGCCAGCACCGTCTCACTAAATCCGCTAGGCAAAGCTGCCGCACCGGCCCGCTGTGGGCTTACAAAGGTAAGGAGCAAAAGCAGGCCGGCAAGTATGTAAATACCAGCCTTCTGATACGATCTGGTAATTATTACTGATGCATTATCTATAGAATTTTCGTACGAACGACCAAACTGCATTAAGATTGTCTCCTTTTACTCTATTAACTACCGGTTAGGATTAAGGGGTTAAGAGTTAAATGTATCAGACGCGATCGCGTTTTGTCCAAAGATTGACAGGGTTTAGGTGAACGGTTTGTATTAACGAAATTGCTGCCCGATCTGTTGAAGGTCGGCGATGCCAGGCTCTTCACGAAAACGGTTTTTCACGGCGGATAAGACTATTAGTGTATTGATTTACCCGGGATAGTGTATTGATTTTCCCGGGACGCTGCCTTAAAGGAGCAACGCCACAACTGAAAACATCCCTAATCGGTCCCGGATCTGAGTCCGCGGTCGAGGACCCTCTTAGCGTCTCTTACTGCCTCGATCTTGTCTTCGGGCGAGAAGTTCTCCCAGCCCCGAAAGAAAACGACACCGTAATCTTTCGGAACTGCGCGGCCTTCGTGGCGGAACCACTCATTCATAACTGCCTGCGGATCGTTCAGGCTGAGAACCATTGCCTCAACATCGAACGAGTCGTCCGATCCGGCGGTTGACGCTGCGCTGCCCTTTGACCCCATTCCCGCAAACTTTTCCTCGATCATCTCACCGATCTTCTCCTCGATAAACTGACCGAGTCCGATTGGGGGGCGATGAACCGCAAACATGTCACCTGTGCCGAGCAGGAGCCAATTGAGGGATACACTCGTTTCCTCGGCGATCTTTATAAGGACCTCGGTGGCCGGAATACGGTCGTTCCGGTAATAGTTTTGGACCGTCGCGTGCGGCACTTCCAGTCGCCTGGCAACGTCGGCCATCTTTGCGCCGGGAAAGGTTTTCTTCAGCCGTTCAACAAATTCCGGATCTTCCATTGTTTTCCTCATAATGGTGGTTGGTCCTTTGATTCACAACAGATATTACTATGCCTGAAACGACCTGCAAAATATCGATAGCAATTTAGCTGCCGGCGGATGCCAGATCATCCGCAAGTAAAACTTGACACGGGCGGCGGCGGAAACGTATATTCTGAAGTTCGGTTTGGCTGAATCGCGAGTGGAAAGAACCGATTTGCATCGCTTTGCCAGCCTGATCGGGCTAACCTTAAATATACGCCGCCCTAGCTCAGTTGGTAGAGCATTCGATTCGTAATCGAAAGGTCGAGAGTTCGAATCTCTTGGGCGGCTCCATTATTTATGGCCACAATGGCCGGAACCGGGGCACAGTTAGCGATGACTGTGCCCCCTTTCTTTATCCCATCATCAAAAAACAGGACAAACACGATCTGCAGCCGTACGGCAGTCATGGAGGCGGTACCGGAGATCGCATAACGCCGTTCGTGACACGGTAGTGTTTTTGCAGCTCCCGCAGCGCTTCCAGAGCGGCTAAAGTTTTTTTGAAGAGGCTTCAAAGAAACTTTAGCGTGCCCAACATTCCTGCAGCCCCTGCAAAGATAATGGAAGTTCTGTCCCGTGTTGGCAGCTTCTTCAAAACTTTTGCAGGCTCTAAAATAATGTTTTTGAGCCTGACAAATTGTTTTCGGTCTTACAAAAAAGGAATTCTTGCGGGGACGCGAGGTGTTGCCTTCGTCAACACTGTATTGCCGCACATAGTCCTTTATCACGCGGTTATTAACATCCAGGCACCTCCGGCGCGTGCGTAGTTTGTCCTATCCATTTTGCCCCGGCCGGGGCTTTATATTGCGTTTCAAACAACAAGCAGTTCAGGAGATGAGAATGTGTAAAACGCTAACTTATTCATATACAGATATTTATGGATCATGTTGTAATTGCGGCGGCTTTGGCTCGAGGCTTGCAATTACACAACAATGTTGGGGGTCACGGCGAGCCAGCCACTGCCCAACTGAAAAAGTAAATTTATCAAGCCGCAGCCCATGAGGGCGGCCTTAAACGATAAACCGGCACCCCTGCAGTGATGCAGGTCCGCAAAGCCTTGAGTCTCTTGCTTCTCATAGAGATCGTCAGGTTACCGAAATGAGGCAATGAAAAGACATCTCCTATCTCCCACAAACTTTAATTTTCTCCCACGTTTGAAAGTTCTCCCACTTTCAAACTTTTTCCGGTTCGGCGTTTTGCTGGCCCTTGCTTTGACTCTGTTTGGCACAGGCATCTCAAACGCCCAATCGAGCTCCGCAAATCTTTTCGCCGTAAATTATGGAGTTAAACCAAAATCGGTTTCAACTTATTACGCGATCGAACTGCGCGTTTTTGAACTCGTCAACAATGAGCGGATCAAAAATGGCCGGGCACCGCTGGAATGGACTGACCAGGTGGCCAGGATAGCCCGGTATCACTCGTCGGATATGGTCCAACGCATTTTCTTTGGCCACGAGGACCCTGACGGACGCAGGCCAAGTAGCAGAGCAGAATTCCTGGGCCTGAAAGATTGGCGTGACATAGGCGAGAATATTGCGTGGCTGAGGGGCGCTGTCGACCCGGCCCAACACGTTGTCGAGCGATGGATGCTCTCACCCGGTCATCGCGAGAATATTTTGGATAAACATTACAAGGAGTCCGGCATAGGAGTGGCCAGAAATGACGAAGGCAGCTACTATTTCACACAAGTCTTTATTCGCAGGAAATGACAAAATTTATTTCGATTCTCGCACCAGGGGTCCGGGGGTTGACGACTACGGTCTGACCGATAGCGAAAAGCATCGGAGGCCGGCGGCTTCCTTGCTTTTTGATTCGTTCTCTGTTGATATTATTGGCGTGAGAGGCTCTTTACAGGCTTTAGTGATCGACGACGAACCGCAGATCAGCGAGTTGGTTGCCCGTGTGCTCGAAGATGACGGTTGGATAGTCAGCGAGGCACGGACGGCTGACGAGGCGATCGCCAAATTAAAAGAGCAAACATGGTCACTCGTATTTTGCGATGTCGTGCTGGGCGGGCCTGATGGTTACTCGGTGCTCCGCAAGTTCAGAGAACTTCAGCCAAACGCACCTTTTATACTAATGACCGGACAGGGGTCGGCAGCCGGTGCCCTCGATGCGACCTCGACAGGAGCATACGATTATTTGTTAAAGCCATTCTCGGTCGACGATATTCTCAGGATCTCGGCGGCAGTGAGGGAACAGCTTACCAGCCGAAATCGAAAGGGCAGATCCGGAGCTAAAGGACAAAAAGGCTACGAATCTGACTTGCCGCTTATCGGTAAGTCACCCAAATTCGTTGAATGCCTCAAGATGGTGGGCCGCGTTGCAGGGACCAATTTGCCGGTGCTCATCACCGGCGAATCGGGAACAGGAAAAGAGATCGTCGCCCGAGCCATTCACCTGCGCAGCAAGAGGGCCGAGCACCGGTTCGTTACTGTTAACTGCGGAGCTATTCCTACAGAGTTGATCGAATCCGAGCTATTTGGCCATGCCAGGGGCTCCTTCACCGGTGCCGACCGTGAACGTATGGGCCTCTGGGAAGAGGCGACCGGCGGCACTCTATTTTTGGATGAGATCACCGAGACGAACCCCCTTTTCCAGGTAAAGCTTTTGAGGGCATTGCAGGAGGGCGAGATCCGCCGGGTCGGGGCGAACCGCGTTGTAAAGGTAGATGTACGAGTTATAGCTGCGACAAACAGCGATATTGAGGCTGATGTGGAGAGAGGTACATTCAGGCAGGATCTGATGTACAGGCTTAATGCCGTCACGATAAATCTGCCGCCGCTTCGCGAACGTCGTGAGGACATAACGCTCCTGGCCGAACATTTTGTTCGCGAGGTCGTATCGAGTGAGACAAATGCACCTCAATTTTCAGCCAATGCTCTCGATGTATTAACAAACTACAGTTGGCCCGGAAATATCCGAGAACTGGAAAATGCAGTGCTTCGTGCCGTATCGTTGGCAGACGACATCATTTATCCGGAACACTTGCCATCCAGGCTCGCCCTTCAAGAGGACCTACAGGAGCCTGGTTCCGCCGGCACCGACATCGACCCTATTGGAACATCCGGCGGCAGTTGGCTTACGCTTAAAGAAATGGAGGGGCAGTATGTTAGCCGGGTCCTCGCCGATACCGGCAATAATAAGCAGGCGGCCTCGAGGATACTAAATATTGACCGAAAGACCCTATCCCGGATCATTAGCCGCACGACGTCCGATTCGTGATCGATCCTTCATCTGACTAAAGGCCCTGTTTGATCGCCCGCGACATACCGTCCTGGGTGGGTGATCCTAAAATGAACCAAGATAACGGCATTACCTACAGAATCGATAAAAATGATCTCATTGAGTTCACTGATGGCGCGTGGGATGAATTCGCTATCGCAAATTCCGGTCCTCAAATTGTTACTGCCAAAATACTTGGCCGAAGCATTTGGGATTTCATGTCCGGTGAAACGACCAAGAATGTTTATAGACGGATCCTCAGCCGTGTCCGCGCCGGCGAACCGGTTCAATTTAATTTTCGCTGCGATTCACCAACCGTCCGACGGTTTCTTCACTTAAAGATCACTTCACTTGCGGATGGCGGCGTTCAGTTTGAAAGCCGGACCATTTGCTCAGAGCCGGCAGCGGGCCATGATCACGAACTAACCAACCGGACTTTTACCGGTAATGTGTTCGTCATATGTTCCTGGTGTAACAAGGTCAAGACGGGTGACGCTAGTTGGCATGAGGTCGAGGACGCTATCAATATTACAAAACTGTTCGAGGTCGAAACTGCTCCGTTATTGTCCCACGGAATATGCCCCGAATGTTTAAACACGATCCTCAGGAAAGTTTCAACACAATAGTCCGCTTCTGAATTGCGGTTTCCAGGAATTTGTTAAAAAAAACGCGGCCGGTGGGAACGGCCGCGGTTTCTTTCGACCGCTTGTGGGAGGGTCGAAACTTTTAATGCATTTAGTTGACGAGCCTCGCGCGGCCGTCCTCTAGACGGATCGTCAGTGGTTTGGGATCGTAAATGCTGACCGGCGCTGATACCGTTTTGTCACTTTTGACCGCTTGTGTTTCGATCAGCTTTACGGATCGCGTGCCGCCGGCTCCTGATATTGCATTGTAACGGGCCGATATTCGCCGGACGTAATCCTGAGTTTCGTTGTACGGAGGGATCCGATATCCATATTTCATTACCGCCCCCTCACCCGCGTTATAGCCCGCGAGGGCAAGGCTCACATCGCCCGAAAACATATCGAGCAGCATCCGCATATACCTGACGCCGCCCTCGATATTCTGTTTGGGATCATAGATATTGGTAACACCCAACCGGCGGGCTGTGGCCGGCATAAGCTGCATCAGGCCGCTCGCACCTTTATTCGAAGTTGCCCGCAGTTTAAATGACGATTCCTGATTCATTTGCGAATATATCAGGAGCGGATCGATCCGATACCGGCGGCTGGAATCGATGATGTACGCGTCGATCATTGGATCGCCGGTGCTATGGCCTTTGAGATAAGAACCGGCCGACATTGCCAACCCCGCAACCTCACTCTTAATGAAGGACGCTTCCTGACCGTATCGGCCCTTCGCCATTGTAGTTACCAACGCCGTCCTTCTGACCAACTCGGTCTCAGAAACCGGTGCCGGGCCGGGGGTGGCAAATTTTTTGTATTTGCTGCCATAAGGCGGCGACGGAAGAATATGATTTGTTGCCGTCCTTTTTCGGCTTGCCGGGGATCTATTCACGGCGGCGGCGGGTGTGGGAGTACTCCCACGTGCATATACCCCTTTTGAAGTATCAAAGTTATCAAAATACCGTGGGCGTTCCTGTGCAAATACGGTCAGGGCCGTCAGCAAAAAGATCGAGGTAATAATGAGTGATTTTTTCATCAGAGTGTAGGAGCGGTCTGGTGGTGTTATGCCGATAAAAGAATGCTGATGGGAAAAATGAAATGTGGGAGATTTGATATAGACATGAGGAAACTCCGTTTTGCATGGCTATTGCGAAAGGGGAGATATTTAATAAGCCCAACCTTCACCTTCCACAAGGAAAGTTGGGCTTATTAAGGTCCGGTAAAAGCAACAACAAAAAAGCTGTTTTTGCTTTTAACTTAGACCATTCAGATCAAGGGTATTGATCTAACATTTGCCGCTTTGGATCGAGAAAGATCTTTCGGTTAAGACCTGGGAGTTTGGATCGGCCTTCCACGTTCCTCGGCAGCCACTATCGTCTAATGCAATGGCAGTGCCAGAAGCACGCCGAATGCCCGAAACGAAGTTTAATTGAAGTGTATATAAGCGTTTACAGTGATCTCACGGGTTCGAAAGTAAAAATGTCAGTCACTTCGAGGCAAAATAACATGTGGAAACTGT
The DNA here is from genome assembly GCA_963834975.1 of Blastocatellia bacterium. Taxonomy (GTDB): domain Bacteria; phylum Acidobacteriota; class Blastocatellia; order Pyrinomonadales; family Pyrinomonadaceae; genus OLB17. Next base: position 52,793 of record CAWIDZ010000002.1, on the reverse strand, counting down.
ACCCGTATGGGGCATAACAGGCCGCCCTATTTGCCCACACCGCCCTCGTCGCCCCCCGGATCATGCGTACGTCAGCCTGCGACCGGTCACCTGTTAACGTGCAAAATGCGACGAGGCCGCCTGACCGGCGGCCTCGTCGCATTTTATTTTTTCGATCGTGCCGAAACCGGCTTCGATCTTAGCTTTAAGGTTTAGGCGGCAGCGGCGAAAACGTCGGTGGTTTTGGTTTCGGTTTCGTAGGTGCCGGAATCGGCGTGCCTACCGGCGTTTGCGACGGCTCGGCCTTTTGCAGCACAGGCGAAACTGGCTTGCTAATATTCTTAGAGTTAGTTACCGGAGAAACTGCTATCGCGGATATACCGAACAACAGAAAAAGCCCCGTTACTAGTAATAAATTCGTTTTTCTTGACATATTACCTCCCGACTGGGTAATGTCCCAGCCAGTTCCCTATCATACCCAAATTGGACTTTTATTAATGTTCGACACTGTACATTAGACGTGAACATGCTTGCTGAATGAACGCTCATTCAGTTATAATCTTTGGTTTGGAAATCGTCATTATTACGGGATAAATAAATAGGATATGAATATCGCAAAAGCCGCTGTTTTAGGGGCCGGGACAATGGGTGCGGGTATCGCCGCACATCTTTCTAACGCCGGGATACCGACGCTGCTGCTCGACATCGCACCGTCGGAATTGACACCCGACGAAGAGAAAAAGGGGCTCATGCTGGAATCTCCTGTGGTGAGAAACCGCATCGTCAATTCCCTGTTCGATGCGGCTAAAAAGCTCAAGCCGGCGCCGTTTATGCTTGGCGACAACGCCAAGCTCATCACAACCGGCAACTTTACGGACGACATTACCAAACTAAAAGATTGCGATCTGGTGATCGAGGCAGTTGTCGAGAATCTCGACATCAAACACAAGCTGTTTGCCGAAGTTGAGAAGAACCGCAAGCCCGGGGCCGTGATCGCTTCGAATACAAGCGGCATCCCAATAGAGTCGATCGCTGAGCCGTTCTCAGACGATTTCAAATCGCATTTTCTCGGCATACATTTTTTTAACCCGCCTCGTTATATGAAGCTCGTCGAGGTTATTGCCACTCCCTGGACGGACGGCGTGATCGCCTGCAAGATCTTTGGATTTTTAGACCAACGTCTCGGCAAAGGAGTAGTCGGAGCCAAGGACAGGCCCAATTTTATCGCTAACCGTATCGGCACTTTTGGGATGATGGCGACGGTTCACGAGATGATCGCGATGGGCTTTACGCCCACCGAGATAGATCAGATGACCGGCAAAGCGATCGGCCACGCGTCATCGGCGACATTCCGTACCTCGGACCTTGTCGGGCTGGATGTGCTCGTGCACGTAAACAAAAACCTCTACCCCGCGATCCCTGAAGATGAGGACCGCGAGGTTTTCCAGGTGCCAGATGTGATTGAGCAGATGCTCGAACGCAAATTGCTCGGCAATAAGACGAAACAAGGCTTTTACAAAAAGACCAAGAACGCCGAGGGCAAGACCGAGATCCTTGAACTGGACCTTAAGACCTTTGAATATAAACCGCAGGAAAAGACAAAGTTCGCATCGCTCGATGCCGCCAAGCAGATCGACGATCTGCCGTCCCGTGTGAAAAAACTCGTCTGGGGCGAGGACAATGTGGGTGAATTTCTTTGGAAAACGATTTCGCGTACCTGCCGGTATGCCGCCAACCGCATCCCAGAGATCGCCGACACGATCGTCGAGATCGACAACGCAATTAAATGGGGTTTCGGTTGGGAGATCGGCGTATTTGAAAGCTGGGACGCGATCGGAGTCGCCGAGTCGGTCGAGCGGATGAAAAAGGAAAGCCAGGTGGTGCCGGCGAACGTCGAGAATATGCTCGCGTCGGGGGCGACAAGTTTTTATAAGAACGAGGGTGGTGAACGCTCATTTTATGATCTCGTGGCAGGCGAATATAAACCGCTGCCTGACCGCCCGGGCGTGATGATCCTGAAATCTGTCAAAGAACGCTCGGGCGTGATCAAGACAAATCCGGGTGCGTCGCTGATAGACATCGGCGATGGAGTTGCGTGTCTCGAGTTTCACTCAAAGATGAACTCGATCGGCGGGGATACCGTCGCGATGATGAATTTCGCGATCGACGAGGTCGAAAAGAATTTCAAGGGGTTAGTCGTCGGTAATCAGGGCGGCAATTTCTCGGCCGGGGCCAATATCATGATGCTCCTGCTCGCTGCCCAGGAAGAGGAGTGGGACGACATCAATATGATGGTCGCCGCACTTCAGCGGGCTGTTATGCGGCTGCGGTACTCGGCAAAGCCGGTCGTGACTGCACCCTATGGACTGACGCTTGGCGGCGGGTGCGAGATCTCAATGCACGGTGATCGTGTCCGGGCCGCGGCGGAGACATATATGGGCCAGGTCGAGGTCGGCGTCGGCCTTATCCCCGCCGGCTGCGGAACCAAGGAAATGACGATGCGGGCAATGGACGCGGCACAAGCCGCACCGGACGCGGACCCGCTTGCGTTCCTAAAGAAAACATTTGAATTGCTGGGAATGGGCAAGGTTGCGACATCTGCTCAAGAGGCCCGGGCGTTTGGGTTTATTCGAAACTGTGATGCGATATCCATGAATGGCGACCGGCTGATCGCCGACGCCAAGCAGGATGTGCTGAATCTCGATGCATCAGGCTATGTTCAGCCAGTTCAGCGGACCGACATTATGGTCCTCGGCGAGGCCGGCCAGGCGGCGATGAAGCTTGCCCTGCATATGATGAAGCAGGGCGGATTTATCTCTGATCACGATCAGCTTATCGGGCAAAAGCTGGCAAAGGTAATGTGCGGCGGCGATATGAATCACAAAGTCGTTTGTTTCCGAACAGTACCTGCTCGACCTCGAACGCGAGGCTTTTGTTTCACTTTGCGGCGAGCGAAAAACACAGGAGCGGATAGCCGCGACGTTAAAGACCGGCAAGCCCTTGCGGAACTAGAATGGAGGAACTTGATTACGTACGGGTGACAGCTCTGCTGAGTCCGGATCGTGATTTTGATGGAACTGAAGGGGCAAAGCGTCAGCCAAGAATCGGTGACGAAGGAACTATAGTTCATGTCTATGTGCCGGGTGAGTCCTTTGTAGTGGAGTGTGTGGACTCCGACGGCTACACTGTTTGGCTAGCTGATTTTGTCGCTGCGGAATTGGAGGAACTACATAAATGAGCACTGATATCGAAAGCAAAGTTTCAGAACTTGATCAGATCACTAACGATGTCCGAGATGCGTTCGGGGGACTCTCGCCTGATCAGATCAACTGGAAACCAGCCGCCGATAGCTGGAGTGTCGGCCAGTGCCTCGAACATCTGATATTGGCAAATACTGAGTCGATGCCCGCCCTCGATGCCGCCATCGCCGGTAAAAAGCGCTCGTTTTGGGAGAGCTATTCGCCGTTCACAGGTTTTATCGGCCGGTTCATGATCAAATCGATCAAGTCAGATGCGAAAAAGTTTAAGGCCCCGACCCAGACGATCGTCCCGCCAAGCGAGATCGACGCTGATATCGTTGACCAATTTGAAAAAAGCCAGGCAGATGTAATCGATAGGGTAAAAGGGATGAGGAATGTGGATGCCGAAAAGACAGTGCTTACTTCACCGTTCATGAGGCTGATGACCTATAAGCTCAGCGATGGTTACCAGATAATGGTCGAGCATGAGCGGCGGCATGTCCGGCAGGCAAAGCGGGTTGTAGAGAATGCCGGGTTCCCGCGTTAAGCCTTTGAAATGGAATAAAGGATTCGCGGCACCCTGGATCGTGCGGATAATTTAGGTAGGTTGAGCAAGAATATGGTGGTCCTTGCGTTCACTGGATGACCAGATAAATTCAAAAAACGTAAGGAGACTTTTATTACTATGAAACTTTTTATTGCTTTGTTCACTTTTGTGCTTATGACCATCCACTGCGGCTCTGGTACGCCGGTCGAGTTTGCAAATGCCTGTAAAGCCGAAAACAACAAGAAGTACATCGAGGTAAGCGGTGTGCTTGAAACCAAAGGCGGTGTATTTTGTTCCAACACAAGCGGTCCGCTAGAGTGCGGTTTTAAGCTGCTGCAAAACCCGGGTGATGAAAAAGGCATCAGTTCGGACATAACGGTCGGCTCGTGGTCAAATAACGTCGAAAAGCCGGAAAGCGGTTTCAAACGAGAAGACATCAAGATCAGAGATGATAAGGGCGAATTTGTTCAACTGGGTGAAAAGGTAAAGTTGACGGGTGAGATAACCGCAGTCGAGGACCCGACGGCCACAGATGGTACGGTTTGTTATTTGAAAGTGTCCAAGATCGAAAAATGATAACTCGCTGCAGCTGGGCAACAAACGAACTGAATATCGCCTATCACGATGCAGAGTGGGGCGTTCCGGTTCATGACGACCGGACGTTGTTTGAGTTTCTGATTTTAGAAGGAGCCCAGGCTGGTTTGTCGTGGGACACGATCCTTAGAAAGCGGGAAGCCTATCGGGCGGCCTTTGATAACTTTGATGTCCAAAAGGTCGCCCGGTATGACGACGAAAAGGCGGCGGAATTGCTCTTAAATGAAGGCATCATCCGCAACCGGCTAAAGATCGCCTCCGCGGTCCGCAATGCCAAAGCCTTTCTGGCGGTTGCGGATGAGTTCGGTACGTTTGATAAATACATTTGGTCGTTTGTCGGCGGCCAACCAATTGACAATAAGCTAAAGGGCCACGGCGACGTACCGGTGAAGACCGATATCTCAGACGCCCTGAGCAAGGACCTCAAAAAACGCGGGTTCAACTTTGTCGGCTCGACCATTATGTACGCATTTATGCAGGCGACCGGGATGGTGAATGATCATTTGGTGACGTGCTTTCGATATAAGGAGGTCGTGGGTTGACTCAGCGTCCCCAGCGATCTCCGCGTTAAAGATGGACTTAAACGCAGAGGGCGCCGAGGACGCAGAGAATAGACAATGTCGTCAGATCATCCTATTACACCGGCGGTCAGATATTTGAGAGAGAAAGGGGTCGATTTTACGCCTCACCTTTATGACTATGTCGAAAAGGGCGGGACGCGGGAATCGGCAAAACAGTTGGGTGTTGATGAACACGCTGTCGTAAAAACATTGGTATTTGAAACGAACGAGAAAAAGCCGTTGATCGTCCTGATGCACGGCGACCGTCAGGTGTCGGCTAAGAACCTGGCACGGCATATCGGCGCAAAAAGTGTCGAGCCTGCGACGCCCGAGCGGGCATCAAAGCACACAGGCTATCTGGTCGGCGGCACATCGCCATTTGGCACGAAAACGACGATGCCGGTTTATGTTGAGAAGACGATATTTGATCTGGACCATATCTATATCAACGGCGGCAAGCGTGGATTTTTGGTTGAGATCAGAACCCGACGATCTTAAAAGGAATACTTTCGACGTAGGAAGTTAAGTCGAGGTGGCGATTTGAAAACGGCAGATTGGTGGGAAGCAGCAAGACAAGGCAAATATGCTGAGATGGAAGCGACTATGCTCGCCGAGACCGATCTCGGCGAAGGCTATTTCCCGGAAAGCGAGGTCCGCGGCTCCTATTACGAGAATTGGGGCGACACGCTGTCGGGTGAAGACAAGGTTGCCAAGTATCGCGAAGCCCTTAAGCTATTGGCACAATGTTCGCCTCATGCTCGACAAGCGGCGGCGAGGGAACCGCAAGAATGATGGACGTTATCGTGTTGAAAAGAAACTGGAGCGGCAAATGCTGATCGATGATTTTCTGGCGGAATTTGATTTTGTCGAGACGCACGATATTTTGATCAGTGCCCGTGCGGCGGAAATCTATCGCGCCGCGCATGAGGTCGATTTTGCTGACTCGTTCATCATTCGCTGGCTGTTCCGCCTGCGGGGAATGTCAACGGCCAACGTGACGCTTCGATCGTTGAGCGGCTCAAGATTTGAGATGCTCGGCGAGATTTTGAATAAAGAGTTAGTGATCGGGCTTGTTGGTAAGTTTTGGACGTCAGGCGGCGGTTTAAAAAAAATCGATGCCGAGAGTTTTAAGCGATTTGCCACGCCCGGGTTTGCCAAGGCGGTGTGGAACTTTTCGCTCGATGCAGATGGTGATAAAACACGTTTGACGACCGAGACACGGATCAAATGCCTCGGCAACGATACCAAACGAAGTTTCGGACGCTATTGGATGTTCATTCAACCGTTTAGCGGATTGATAAGAATGGAGATGCTGAAGGCGATCAAGCGAAAGGCGGAAGTGATTTAGAGGACGAGGAAACTAATGAAAGAAGCAGTAATAGTATCGGCCGTGCGAACGGCTGTGGGAAAGGCGCCGAAAGGCACATTGAAGAATTCGCGGCCGGATGATCTGGGTGCGGCGGCTATACGAGAGGCGGTTGATCGCGCGGCGGGACTCGACCCGATGCAGATCGAGGACGTCATTATGGGGTGCGCGTTCCCCGAGGCTGAGCAGGGGATGAATGTCGCCAGGACAGCAATGATCGCGGCCGGTCTGCCGGTTGAGACCTCGGCAATGACGGTCAATCGTTATTGCTCGTCAGGCCTGCAGACGATCGCCTTGGCTGCGGACCGTATCGCAACCGGCGGAGCCGATGTGATCGTTGCCGGCGGTATCGAGACGATGTCGATGATCCCGATGGGCGGCAATGTCATCCGGCCAAACCCGCATCTTGTCGACACCTATCCTGATTATTATTTGAACATGGGCCTAACGGCAGAGAACCTCGCACGCAAATATGAGATCACTCGTGAGCAGGCTGATGAGTTTTCACTCGGCTCGCATCAAAAGGCGGCGGCGGCGATAACAGCGGGCAAATTCAAGGACGAGATCGTGCCGTTCACGGTCCACGTGGACGAAATGGACGAGGGCGGCCGCGTTCGGCGCAAAGAGGTTGTTTTTGATACCGACGAAGGGCCGCGTTACGATGCATCGCCCGAGGGTTTTGCAAGGCTCAAGCCGGCATTTCACGTGAACGGCACCGTGACCGCGGGCAATTCGTCTCAGATGTCCGATGGTGCTGCCGCGGCGGTCGTAATGTCGATGGAAAAGGCAAATGAGCTCGGTCTCAAACCGATGGCGAGATTAGTTTCATTCGCGACCGCCGGCTGCCTGCCTGAGGAGATGGGCATCGGCCCGGTTTACGCGATCCCCAAGGCGCTGAAGATGGCAGGGCTAACGCTCGATCAGATCGACGTTATAGAGCTCAACGAAGCTTTTGCCGCCCAGGGGCTTACTGTAATGAAGCTGCTCGAAATGGACCCGGCCAAGGTCAACGTCAACGGCGGAGCCGTCGCCCTCGGACATCCGTTAGGATGTACCGGTGCAAAGCTGACGGCAACGATACTTCAGGAACTAAAGCGGCGGAACGCACGGTACGGAATGGTCACAATGTGCGTAGGCGGCGGCATGGGAGCGGCGGGGATCTTTGAGCAATTGGTTGAACGGAGTTAACGAAACTATGAATGCGGCCCTATGATAATCGATACGCAATTTTAACTGCTTTACTTGGCAAGACTATCGATGCAGATGGATAGTGCCGCCGAATATATAAACTATATTTTGCCCAGATTCGAAGAAAAGAATTTGCCCTTGATCTGGGTTCAGGATGTTGACGAAGGTGTGGTGTAGTCTTTGGGACCGCGATGGTTTTGAATTTATCGATTCGCTTAAGCCAAAGAGTGATGCCATCAGCGTACATAAACGGTACTGCAACAGTTGTAATCAGACGGATTGTCGACGAGATGCGTAAAAAAGCGGGCGTCGACATGATACGTTATGACTGGATTCTGTGCCAAATTTTGCGTGCTTTCGACCTATAGGGGAGCAAAAGACCTCGACTACTTCCCGGTCATCTCAAAAACGGATCGCCAGCACCGAATGGTCACATAAGGAATTCGTCGAGAACATCAGCGAGACGATCACTGCAGGAATGTTGATGCAGCTGTGAATGACCTCTAAGATCGGAATTGGAAATCGAAAGTGAGGAAATATGGAAGCACAAATGGAAAAAGAATATATGAAGGGCGGTGAGTTTCTGATCGCCGATCAGGCGGCAAGCGAGGTGTTTACACCTGAGGACCTGACAGACGAGCAGCGGATGATCGGCGAGACGACGAGGGAGTTTGTCGATAATGAGGTTCACCCGCAATTGCCGGCGATGGAGGGCCATGCCTGGGAGGTCGCACGCGAGCTTGTTGCCAAGGGCGGCGAGCTTGGGGCTGTTGGGTGCGACGATCCCTGAGGAATACGGCGGACTGGGTCTCGATCAAACGACCGGCGTTGTCATCGCCGAGATGATGGGCCGCGCCGGCGGTTTTGGGACCACATTCGGTGCCCAGACATCGATCGGCGTGCTGCCGCTGCTTTATTTCGGTTCAGAGGAACTCAAGCAGAGATGGATCCCTGGCATCATTTCGGGTGAGATCGTCACCGCTTATTGCCTGACCGAGAGCGGTTCGGGTTCTGACGCGTTGGGTGCCAAAACAAATGCCAAGCTGAGCGATGACGGCCAGACCTACACGCTCAACGGCGAAAAGATGTTTATCTCAAACGGCAGCTTTGCCGACGTCTATATCGTCTTTGCCAAAGTCGACGGCGAAAAAGACAAGTTCTCTGCCTTTGTTGTCGAACGCAGCGACAACTGCCGGCCGGGCAATGAGGAACACAAGATGGGCATCAAATCCTCATCGACGACCCCGCTCATTTTGTCCGATGCCGTCATCCCGGCGACCGAACCTGATCGGCAACGTAGGCGATGGTGCCAAGATCGCGTTTAATATCCTGAATGTGGGCCGTTTCAAACTCGGTGCCTCGGTGACCGGCGGTTCAAAATTGGCGATTCACGAAGCGGTCCGATACGCCAACGAACGGCAGCAGTTCAACAAACCGATCTCGTCATTCGGTGCGATCAAACATAAGCTCGCCGAGATGGCGATCCGCACCTGGGTTTCCGAATCGATCACCTACCGTACCGTCGGCATGATCGACGCCCTCATCGGCGACGGGGCGAGCAACGACAAAAAGCTGCAGTCGATAGAGGAATATGCCGTCGAATCGTCGATCAACAAGGTCGCCTGCAGCGAGGCCCTCGATTATGTCGTCGACGAGATGGTACAGATCTTCGGCGGGTACGGATATTCGGCGGACTATCCGGCTGAAAAGGCGTATCGCGATTCGCGGATCAACCGCATCTTTGAGGGCACTAACGAGATCAACCGCATGCTCATCCCCGGCCAGTTGATGAAGCGGGCAATGAAAGGTAAGCTCGGCATCATCCCGGCGGCAAAAGCGCTGCAAGACGAGATCCTAAACCCTCAGATGTCATTTGACGACGACACGAGCATGCTTGCGGCTGAAACAAAATTGGCTCAAAACGCCAAAAAGGTCGCGTTGATGGTCCTCGGCACGGCCGCACAAAAATACATGATGGCCCTGGCCGAACAGCAGGAGGTCCTGCTGAATTGCCGCCGACATCATAATGGACGCCTATCAGATGGAGTCGGCAATTCTGCGTACCAAGAAATACGCCGAAGCCAACGGTGAAGAAGCGGCCGGGCGGCTTATCGATATCGCATCGGTTTTCTGCAACGACGCCATCCAGCGGATCGACATGAAAGCCCGTAATACCATCGCGGCCATAGCCGAGGGCGACGAGGGCCGCACAATGCTCGTCGCACTGAAACGTTTCACCAAGAATAATTCGCCGATCAACACTATCGCCGCCCGTCAGCGGATCGCCGATGTGCTGATCGAGGCAAATACTTATACCTTTCTAGATCGACCGCTTACAACGCAAAAAAAGCCCCGATAACCGTAACGGCTATCGGGGCTTTTTCTAGTTATATCCTCAGTAATTACAGAGCTCTATACCTGCGAACTCGTACGCCGCGTGTAGTGGTTCTTTGGCTTCTGTACATGTGTAAACAGCGCACCGCCGCCGGCACCGGCGAAGCCCGCCGATAAGAACGCCCTTCCTACCGCCGATCAAACCGCCAACTAACATTCCGGCAGCAGTTCCGCCGCCGATATTGATGGCCTTACGATGACGCCGATAAAAATTCGGCTTTTTGTAATAGTAACGAGTATGGCTCGTACGCCTCACAGAGCGGGTCTGAGCCGAAGCCGGTGCCGAAGCAATGTGCATCGTAACAAACAGCAAGAACGCCATAACCAATGTCGTAATATATTTATTCATGGTCTTTTATCCCCTTTTCAAAATTGCCTACATTGTTGTTGACACTGTTGATGCGGCAATCATTGTGCCACGTTAGGCCAACCGCTGTTCTTTCAAGCACTTACAGACCATTAGCCAGCCCCGCATCAGAAAGGAGTATACGAAACCGGTATCCCTTTTACGGTATGGTGTGAAACATTGGGGGAAATATAACTTGGGATTGATGTGTCGGTAAAGACGTTGGAAAGGTTTGCTAATTAAGGTACAGAATTCTCTGCGGCTCGGCCGCAACGCACCGCGGCGATGGCTATGCCTCGCCGTAAGTTGTCGCCAATAAGATCTTCGCCGCTTTCGGCTACCTCCTAAAAGGCAGCCGAAAGCGGCGAAGAGGAGTTTTGGGGAAGTTCGCACGGTCGGGCATAGCCGCGACCGCAATGCAATTGGGCATAGCCCCAGAACACACTTCAAATTATTAGCGAAGGAAAACAGTCCTTGCATTTCTCCCTCAAATCTGGAAAATTTTCCGAAAAGTGTTTTGGTTTTGATTTTTGTGGTATATAAATAATTCATGACCGAAAATCTTACCGGCGTTCTAGAGGACCTCAGGCAGTTCGTAGACAGCCAGGTCGCAGGCGGTTTTGCGGATCGCGAAGGCATAGTCCAGGGAGCCATAGACTACCTCGGCGAAGAGGCCGATGAGGAAACCCTAACCGCTCACGCAGAGCTTTATACCGCAGAGGCGATGTCCCGGCATTGGCTGGAACAGGATAAATGGCCCGCTGTTACTGATTGTGATCGTCTTGATGCTGCATTCGCCGAATTGGAGCAAAAAGGGATTGTTAGCCGTCAGGATTATCTGTGCTGCGGCACATGCGGTGAATACGAGATCCACGAGGAAATGGAAAAGGTAGCAGTAACGGGGCTGCCAGTTCGCGGATATGTTTTTTATCACATGCAGGACACCGATTCGGCAGTAGAAGGGTATGGGCTCTGCTTCAATTATGGATCGATCGACGATCTGACTGAATCCGCGATCAATGTCGGCCACGAGATCGTCTCGATACTTAAAAAACACAGTCTCAAGCCCACATGGGACGGCAACATCGGAAAACGTATCCAGTTGCCCATGGATTGGAAACGCCGACGGTACTTTGAAGGACCACCACAAGCGATATAGCTGGGTCCGCCATATGCTCGATATCTCTACAATTATCCCGTACCGTTAGAGATCAAGCTCGCGTCGCAAAGTAGAAATAATACGGGGTCAATCCTGCGATCTTTCAATTAGCTCTTATGTTGCCGATCCGCCATATCTCTAGCATAGGCCAGTTTCCTGTCGCTATGTAATTTTCGCAGTGCGTTGATCTCTTGATTTACCTCTGCAACACCCGATCAGGTAGATGAGGGGGATCAAAAAACTTGAGTAACCAAACTTGCCAATTTCGTTCAGGCACGACGATTCAAACATTGATGCACATTTACCCGCCTGACTCTCATCGCTGATCATTAATAATGGCCAGTAGTTTCTGCAATCCATCTTCGTCTCCAAAATTCGCACCGGGGAAAAAGTATGCACAGTTGATAATCGCCAATTGCATAAAAATATGTTGGCTTGAACCAACGTCACTATAGGCCGCGCAGTTGAAGGTCAGGTTTCCTGGAACAGGTTTGTAACTCGTAACCGAAAAAAACTCTGATGCAGCAGTCTGGACCGATCTAGCAAAAATGAACGGTAGCCCTACGTTTACTGGATCCGTTGAGCCATACAAATCCGTAACAAGAATCTCCCAACCCGACTCTTTTCCAAAAACACGAATAGAGAGTGTTCTTGTCGACGCTCTTTCATAGCTTGAACCAAGCAATCCGTATACAGTTCTTCCACCAAGGTGAGCTCTGTATTCGATACAAAAGGACGTTCGATCGACGGTTGATTGATCACCCGTTTGGCGAGCTTCAATATCTTCAGAAAATACCGTGGGCGAGTCGAAACAGGCATTGGGGAGCTGTTCCTGCCAAATCCGCGCCTTGCGATGAAAACCAAGGTCGAGTTCCAACATACCGTCAAGCTTGATCTTCATTTGGATGTCCGCGTCTATTCCTCCCATACACAAGAAAGTTGGGGCTAAATATACTGGAGACCGGGTCAGGCATTCGATTCCGCGATTTTATCACGATATTTGGGTTCGACCAGATTTTTTTTGTGAGCCAGTTTGCGGTTGGTTTTGAGATTTTATCTTGTCGCGTCGTTTCCGTATCCCGTTGAAGTGCTCCGCCATGAGGGTTCTTTTTATTCGCGTTTTTTGGCGTAATTCACAGACAAAAAACGGCGAGTGTTTAACACATTTTCGGTCGGGTTTTTGGGCCGATCATAAGATGAGATATCCCGGGTTTATTGGGCCTGGCCGTTTATTGAACAATTATATTAATGTTTCCAGACCTAAAACATCTGCAGAGGCTCTCAGACAATGTTTTAGGGGCTCTGCAATTTTTGGAGAGGCTGCAAAAAAGTTTTAGCGGCTCCGCCAATGTTTTGGAGGCTGCGCAAATTAGCAGAGAGTCTAAAACATTTGCAGAGAGACTCGCGCAGATGTTTTAGAGGTTTTAAATTTGACGATTTGATGAGAGATATGGCTGAGCGAAGGGTCGTGTTTAACAAAAAAGCGAAAGGTAAAAGAGCGTCAGTGTCTAAATGAGAGAACCACGCCGTCTGCCGAAGCGTCTGTCGTCACTGATCCTTCGTTAGGCGTGGGAGCCTTAATACTGGCGAAATGCCGATCCATCGCTCTCTGCGTCCTTTTGCGGTCTCTGCGTAAGATACTTACCACGATCAAAAAAAAGGCCGCCGGGAACAGTCTCCCGACGGCCCTCAGGTCAATTACATTGTGCTACGGATTAGTACCGATACGGATAACGTGTGTTATTTCGCGGGGCTTGCTTTGCCGTAACGACCACGCCGCCGAGGGCACCGGCACCGGCACCTATAAGAGCGCCTTTCTTGCCGCCGATCAGTGCACCGATGATAGCTCCGACACCGGTTGCGACGCCGATATTGATCGCCTTACGATGTCTGTCGTAAACATTTGGCTGGTTCTGATCATAGATCGGATAATTCTGATCGTAGTTTCGGTTATTCCGATCATAATTGCGAGTTTCACGGGTCCTATTGTAATTCCGTCGTGTCTGAGCAGAAGCGGAGCCGGCAAAAGCCGGGATCGCCACTGCTATCATCGCTGTCATGATTAATGTCGTAATATATTTTTTCATTGCTTTTGGGTCTCCCTTAAAAGTTTTCGAGGCCCGTTGTCCTCGTCGCCCTTTATAGTGCAATCGTTGTGCCAAATACGTAACCCTATGCATTAAAAGGCTATAGCGGTAACCGTGGTTTGCGGCTCAACCTAAATCGTTAGCTTGTTTACGTTTTGGTACGGGTTTTCGTGCAGCCTGTCGGCTATGTTAAACTCTCGGTGTTTTATTCAGTCGCAGCCGTCGAAATGTCCCGAAAGACCAATAGGATCTCAGTTCGATGCTAAAATCCCCGATACAAGAGCTGGCGCTGTTTTACGACCTGGAATGGGTCCCGGACGCTGCCGGTGCAAAACGGCTGTATGACCTGCCGGAGGAAACCACCGAACTGGAATCAATGCAGGCCCTGTGGGAGCATTCGCCGCAATATCGTGACGACAACCCTCGCCCTTTTCTTAAGTACATGTTCTCGCGTGTTGTTTCGATCGCGTTCCTGTCCCGCAAGTCGGTTTTTCGTGACGGTGAACGCGTTACAGAGTTCTCTTTGAACTCGCTTCCAAAACTCCCGATCGAGGACGATGATGTAGACGAGGCAGCGATCATCGACCGGTTTCTCTATATCGTCGGCGACCGCCGTCCGCAGCTCGTTGGGTATAATTCTGCCGAATCTGATTTTCAGGTACTGATACAGCGGGGCCTGATCAACGAGGTGACGGCACCGGGGTTTAATGAACGTCCGCAAAAAGCCTGGGATCCGGGCGACTATTTCAAGCGGTGGGACAACGAGGACCATCTCGATCTGTTGAAACTATTTTCGTCGGGCGCGATGAAACCCAAGCTCGACGAACTCGCAAAACTCTGCGGATTTCCCGGCAAGATCGACGTCAAGGGCGATCAGGTCACCGACCTCTGGCTGGAACGCGACCTGACCAAGATCGTTGAATATAACCAGATCGACACGCTGAACACGTACCTTGTATGGCTTCGCCTCGTATATTTCACAGGGCAGATCGGCGAAGAAGAATATCACCTCGAACAAGAACAATTCCGCGAATTTCTGGAGACTGAGATGCAAAAACCTGAGAAGGCATTTCTGGCTGAGTTCCTGGCAAAGTGGCCCGTTTAATTATGCAGTTCGGCAAGATCTATAACGAAAACTGTCTCGAAACCCTTGAGCGGATGCCGGATGATCTCATTGACATGACGATCACCAGCCCGCCTTATGACGACCTGCGCGATTATAATGGTTATCATTTCCCCGTCGAAAAGATCGCGGCCGGCTTGTTCGAAAAAACAAAACCGGGCGGTGTTGTCATTTGGGTCGTGGGCGACCGCACGGTCAATGGCGATGAGACTCTCTCGAGTTTTCAGCACGCGATCACGTTTCAGGAAACCGGTTTCAAGGTCCACGACACGATGATCTATGCCAAGAATAATCCGATCCCGAGCGATTGCGGTAAACGGTACCGGCAATGTTTTGAGTATATGTTCTGCTTCAGCAAGGGCCAGCCAAAGACCTTTAATCCTTTAACGCAGCCGATCAAACAGGAAAAGGCATTCAAATCGTTTCGGATCACAAAGACCGGGCGTAATGACCTCGCCCACGATCACGTTGCTCCCAAGCAGCGAAAGGTGAATAACATTTTTTACTATAATGTCGGGACGTCATCCTCAAAGGACAAGATCGCATTTGAACACCCGGCAATTTTCCCCGAGCAGCTTGTCCATGATCAGATCTCAACCTGGACCGATGAGGGCGACCTGGTGTATGACTGCTTTATGGGCAGCGGCACGACCGCAAAGATCGCACACTTGCTCAAACGGGATTGGATCGGCTCTGAAGTGTCAAAGGAATATGTACGGATCGCGGATGAGCGTCTCGCGCCATATCTGGATTCGAAATTTTCTGCTGTTAAATAACAACCTTCGATAGTCCTCACGCGTCTATACACTAAACCATGTTGAGTAGGCTCGTTCGACTGGGTTTAGAAATTTATGAAAAAGTTATTGTTAGCGATATTTACGGTATTTTGTTTTTCGTTTGCTATGAATGCTCAGGTGCGGCCCGTCGATACAACAGCCGCGCCACGCCAGATCAAGGATCTGCCTGACTCGGTCAAGGCCCGATATGAGGGCGGCATCTTTGGCTCAAGCGGCAAAGAGAGCGGGGTGCTCAAATTTGACGATGCGAACGAGCGGGCCGTGTTCTATTCAAAGGACGGCAGGGAAAAATTCTCGATCCCTTATGGCAGTATGCTACTTGTTTACCCCGATTCAAAAGAGCATGTTTCCGCGGGCGGTAATGTCATAAGCCGGCTTCCGCTGCCCGGTGCAGGGTTGGCAGGGTTAAAAACCAGCAGCTCAAAGTATATGCAGATAACCTTTGACGATCCGGACGTGGATGCAAAAGGCACAGTGAGTTTTAAGATCGATAATAAAGCATTGCTGCTGACCGCGATCGAATCATTGGGAACCAGGGCCAAGCTTAAGCAACGCGGAGAGGCCTATTACCGGCCGCGTGGTTCTTCCATCTATTGATCACTTCTTAGCTAAGATCACCAAAGCGATGCTGCAGCAGCGCCGTTAGGGCGATCGCCGCGGTCTCCGCCCGCAAGATTCGGCCGCCGAGCGTTATGACAGTTATGCCGTTTGCCCTGGCGGCTTCCAGTTCAGAATCATCCCAACCGCCTTTTGGCCCTATCAAGGCGGTTATTGTTTCGCTTACAGTGATATTTGAGAAATCTTTGCCGTCCCGTTCGGAGAACAGGACCACGTTTGCGGACCTCTGATCTGTTAACAATTCGTCAAAGGCGATCGGCTCCCGTATATGCATCAGTGTTGCCCTGCCTGACTGTTTGGTCGCCTCCATGGCGATACGACGCCACCGCTCAATTCGCCGTTTTGCGTCCGTTAATTTTACCTCGCAGCGGGCCGTGTGAAGCGGAACAAATTCGGTAACACCCAACTCTACTGCTTTCTGAACCACAAGGTCGTATTTTTCGCCATTGACTATCGTCGCCGCTAATGTGATCGCCAGCGGGGACTCAGGTGCGGTTGGCATCGATTCATCAACAACAGATAATTTGGCAGCCGACTTATTTATCTCGTCGATAATGCAGCGATATTCCCGACCCTCACCGTCAAAGACATGGGACTCGTCACCGACCTTTAGCCGCAACACATCACGCAGATGCCGTGTCTCGTTGCTGTCAAGCGTTATACTGGATCCTCCGATGGATCCACCGGGTGCGTAAAATCGTCTCATCTAATTATTTGGCCCCCCGATCCGCCCAAACCTTTCTATAAATTCCGCCGAAGTTTGCCGCAAAGCTACCCAATGTTCAAAAACGTCAGGCGTCTGCAGCCAGACAGTAAACCACTGAGCTATCTCAGCATTAATATGCCTGGTGACCGGGTCGATCTTTTCCTTTTGACTCGACTCAACGGCAGCCTGCTTGCTCTCGATCCCTTTCTCGCGAACCAGCCTGAGGCCCGCCTTATCATTCTCACTAAGGTACTTCTTTCGCAAATTTTCCAATCGATAAATTGCGTCGGAGGCTGTTCTTAAGTCGTGAATGTTGTTGATGCTCTGCAGAGCTGCATCATAAGGCCGCTCTGAGGCCCGCTCTAAATATAGGCCCATTATCTCAGAATGGCGGAGTACGGCACCCTCGCCGGCGAGCAATCGGGCAGTCACCATAGGGGACTCAACGGCCGACTCTCCATATTGATCGTTGATGACGATTTCGATCGCCTCGATCTCAGCCGCTCCCACACTTTCACAATCCAGTTTTTCCCAAACTTCTATGATGAGGTCATTTTTGGTGCGAGAAAGCCACATTTTAGTGATGGGCGAAATTCAGAAGGCACTATTTTTCCGCCATCGATCGGATCAGTTCTGTTGAGGAATGATCTTTCGGGTCGCCAACGATCACAACAGTGCCTCCGCATTCCCTGACGATATCTCTCTCGGGCACGCTATCAACCGTGTAGTCTGTACCTTTTGCATGGAAGTCCGGCCTGATGGCCCTGATCAGTTCTTCGACCGTTGGCTCGTCAAAGACCGTTACAAAGTTAACGTAACGGATTGCGGCAACGACCTCGGCCCGCTCGCCCTCCGGTAAAAAAGGGCGGCCATCCCCCTTTAGCATGTGTGCCTGTTTATCGGAATTTACGCCGACGACGAGTACGTCCCCTACCGCCTTAGCACCCGCGAGATAACGAATATGTCCAACATGGATAAGGTCAAAACATCCGTTGGCCAAAACTATTTTAGATGAAGATTCCCTCGCACGGACAACTTCACGGACCAGATCGTTGCGGCTGAGTATAGGCGCCGGGCGTGTCGAGATCATATAACTATTCGGCATGATTTGAGGCCAGCAATTGAGTTTCCGCGGCGAGCGACCGGATCAATTCTTCGCAGGTAACTGACGCGGTCCTTTGTTTCATAACTACAATGCCGCCTGCATGATTAGCTATCATTGCCGCATCGTCAAAGCTTAATCCTGAGGCAAGGCCCAGGGTGTATGCCGCAATAACGGTATCGCCAGCCCCTGTAACATCAACCGGTTCTTTTGATCCGACGGCATCCATCTCAATAGGCGGTCGGCCTTCCTCTAAGAGCAGCATCCCCTCATTGCCGTTCGTGACTAAAAGGGCCTTGTAACCGAGGCGGTCCTGCAGGCCCGCACAGTCCTCGACCGTAAACCCTTCGCCGAGTATCTTTTCAACCTCTTCCCTGTTTGGCGTAGCCGTAGTCGCACCTTGAAAATCCGAAAGCCGAAAGCGGGAATCGACCACGAGCGGGATCCCTCTTTCCTCAGCGATCGATCTGGCAGTTTCAAAGATCTCCCTCGATACAGCACCGCAATTATAGTCGGAGATGATGATCGCGTCGGCCTTTGACGCCTCGGCCAAGAGTCGTTGTGTCATCAAAGCCATTAGCTCGGCCGATATTTCATTACTGCTTTCGTAGTCTATCCGGATAACCTGCTGCCTGGCCGCATAATGTTGACCGGCAAGCACGCGAAGCTTCGTTGTCGTTACTAGTTTTTCATCAGAGATAACGTTTGCAACATCGACCCCGAGACCCTTTAGTTTTTGCAAAAGCAGATCACCGTTAGCATCAAGCCCTGTCAAACCGATCAATACCGGCGTTCCGCCTAATGAGGCAACGTTAGCAGCCGTATTGGCCGCGGCCCCGGGCAGTGTATCAGTTTGGTCATGCCTGAGAATGAAAACTGGGGCTTCGCGGGAAACGCGCGATATCGTGCCGTTAAGAAATTGGTCCGCTACCAGGTCGCCAACAATGACGACACGCTTTTGTTTGAAATCTGATTGGATAACGGCTTTGAGATCGGTCATGTTTGTATTGATAAAATTCTACAACAGCACCCTTAAAACAAAAATGGCCGAAGGCGATCTGCCTTCAGCCATTTCTTTTTGCAGCCTGAGCAAAAATTTAGTGTGTGTCGTAACTTGCAACGGGGTAGTCATTTGCTAATCCCCACTGGCTGGCGACGAATCCACCGTCGATACTTCTCGTATAATAAAATGTTCCGTTAGTGTCACGCCAGACAGCGATATCGGTTTTTCCGTCACCGTCATAATCATTCTGGACATTAAGGTCAGAGCCGGTCAAACCGAAAACCGCAGCGAGAACGCCGCCGTCACTGCTCTTAAGAATATACCAGGTCATGTTTGACGATGGCGTCGCACCTTCTCTAACAACTGCAATATCTGTTTTGCCATCGCCGTCATAATCTCCGGGAACGACCAGATCATTGCTCACTCCCCAGGGCTGAGCCAAAACTGAGTTATCGGCACTTTTCAAAGCATAAAAAGTCGCTTGGCTTGTCGGGGAAGAACCAGGGCGTTGGACAGCAACGTCAAATTTGCCGTCTCCATCGTAATCGCCGGGTGCAGTGTAGTCTGTTGAGATCCCCCATTGGATCGCTGAGTAATCCATATCAATGGTGTGCTGGATATACCAGAACATCAATCCATTGGAACGGCGAACGACAGCCATGTCAGTTTTGCCATCACCGTCAAAATCTCTGGCGACAGGTTCGTCTCCAGTTGTTCCGAAGTTAAATGCATGAAATGTGCCGTCAGAACTGTTGAACCTATACCAGATACCCGTGGTGTCGCGCCATACCGAAATATCGCCCTTTCCGTCACCGTCAAAATCGCCCGGCGCCATAAAATCTTCGCTGGCGAGGCCAAAGGGGGTATATGTGACGCCGCCGCCGCTTAGGTTTGTGTACCAAAAGTTGTTGCTCGGGCGGAAAACAGTAAAGTCGGCTTTTCCGTCGCCATCGGCGTCGACCGCCTTTCGCAAACTAGCCTGCGAAAAAGCAGAAACGCTTAAAAGCAGCATAACGACTGAAAATAATGCGATCTTACCGCTGTGGTTCAAGATATTTCTCATTGGGGTATTCCTTTTAACTAATATTTACAATAATCGGAGCCGGTCCAGTTAAACGTGAAGTTAAAATATATCATTTCTGTCTAATTGAATGCAATATAAAGTAAGCCCCGCGACCCTTTTGGAATTGTTAATTAACTTGTCCATTTTCTTTACAGTGTTCCTTAGACGCCTCAAAAGACGAAAACGCTGAAATAACACCTAATTCTTTTTATTAAAGCGATCTCAGTCGGGACGATTCCGGGACAATATAGGCGAACTTTAAAATGTCAAGGAAGGGGAGACAAATCAAGGATCGAGGGGGAGAATAAAGATCTTAAAATGGGGCGGCTAGTGGGATTCGAACCCACGACATCCTGAACCACAATCAGGCGCTCTAACCGCTGAACTATAGCCGCCATCTCAAGTTCTAAAATTCGGATAGGGGATTTGAGTGAAACTAAACCAACCTGCTATCCGAATTCTAGAATCCGCGATCGAATTTTTACCCCCGGCACGGCTCGAACGTGCGACCTACGGCTTAGAAGGCCGTCGCTCTATCCAACTGAGCTACGGGAGCACACAAAGAGCAACTTATGATGTTATAGATTTGGGAAATACAAGTCAACTTTTAGGCAACTGCGGTTTTGCGGTCGTTTATTTTGCTGATCATTTGCTCAAAAACCTCGGTCAGGTCTAATTCACTTGTATCGATAACTACGGCATCCGGGGTGATCGTAAGCGGAGAATCGGCACGGGAGACATCCCGCTCGTCGCGTTCATTAATTTCCGCGAGTGTCTGCTCATACGTTGAGAGACGTCCTTTCACCTGATCCTCAGTATGCCGGCGGCGGGCCCGGGCCTCGGGTTTGGCAGTTAAAAAGAACTTAATATCGGCATTTGGGAAAACAATGCTGCCGATATCCCTGCCCTCGAGAATGCAGCCGTTTGGTGCCGATTCGCCCATCGCCCTTTGATGTTCGACCATGATGCGTCTGACCTCTGAGATAGTTGATACCCTCGAGGCGGCCTGGGCGACTTCGAGCGTACGGATCTCAACAGAGACATCGTTTCCGTCAAGAAAAACTTTCATTGCATCGGGCTCGCCGACGAGTTCGATTCTGGCGTTTTCGGCGATCGATGCGACACCCTTTACATCATCGAGCCCTATCTTCGCCTTGGTTACGGCAAGCGCAACGGCCCGGTACATCGCACCCGTGTCGAGGTATAAAAGGTTTAATTTCTTGGCAAGCATCTTACCGAGCGTGGATTTGCCCGCTCCGCTTGGGCCGTCGATTGCTATGATCATCTTGGTCAGGAGATCGTTTTTTTGATCTTGGGAGGTAGTTTATCAAAAACAAGTTGGTATGACTTCTCGATGAGCGGCTTTAGCTCTGATGTCCCAATAGTGTCCAGAGTCTTGATATGCACCCATTTGTACCGGCCGACATACGCCGCCGGTTCTATATTCTCGCGTTCAATAAGCTCAGCAAATTTCTCGGGCGTACATTTTATCGATAGCCCGCCGCTGACCGAATCCGCCGAGGTTACTGCAAACATTTTTGCCCCGACACAAAAGCAAAGGTCGGCTCCCCATTTAATATCCTCGGTCGCACCGGGTAGCGAGAGACAATATTTTCGGAGTTCCTCAATGTTCATGATCTAGATATTATAAACACGCCTGTCTATAGACAAATATCTTTCATCGCAGATACTGTCTCAGCAGATATCGTCGGCATCGATGTCGAGATGCGTCACCATTCGTATCATGTCGCCAAATCCGATGGCGAGGATACCGCGTTCCTTCAATTGCGTACAAATCTCGGCTGACGTCTTCTGCGTTTCGGAAATATTAAAGATGACGATGTTCGTAGCGACGGTTTCAGCATCAACCGAAATGCCTTTGATCTCAGAGAGGCCACGAGCAAGCGCTTTCGCGTTCGCGTGATCTACGTGCAAGCGATTCGGCCCGTCTTCGAGAGCGATCAAACCTGCAGCGGCCAGGATCCCGATCTGACGCATTCCCCCGCCGAGGCGTTTTCGCCAAATGCGGGCGTTCGCAATAAATTCCTCTGAGCCTAACAAGATCGAACCAACCGGTGCTCCGAGGCCTTTTGATAAGCGTGAACATAACGGAATCGCAATGCCGCGTGAGGTCCGCGACAGATTCACCTAACGCAGCTGCGGCGTTAAAAATGCGGGCACCGTCCATATGGACGGGCAAGCCAACAGCGTGAGCATTCGCACATATCTGTGCACAATCGGAGCCAGTCATTACGCTTCCGCCGGCGAAATTGTGTGTGTTTTCGAGGCAGATCAACCCTGTCGCAGCCTGATAATAGGGCGGATCTATATGTAACGCCGGTTCGATCTCGCTCCATTTCAAATGACCCGATCCGTCAGCACTTTTTACCGCTCGTATCGTTACGCCCGAGATAACAGCTGCGGCACCCAGTTCGTAATTCAGGATATGCCCGCGGTCCTCAGTAACGATCTCCTGTCCGGGCAATGTATGAACTTTGACGGCGATCTCGTTGCCCATACAGCCCGTCGGAACAAACAAGGCTGCCGCCTTTTCAAACACCTCAGCGGCCTTCGCTTGTAATCGATTGACCGTCGGGTCATCGCCAAAAACGTCATCGCCGACCTCAGCGGCTGCCATCGCGGCACGCATTTTGTCGGACGGACGGGTAACTGTGTCACTGCGAAGATCGATCATATTAGGCTATTTTGGGCCAGGCGTGTCAGTCGAGGCTATTGTCACTAGCTTCCATCCCTTGTCGCCCTTTTCCCAGACCTCGAGCCAGGCATAGATCGTATGATCTACAGCCTGCTCGCCATTTTCATTATTACTTGCGCCGCGGACGCTCTTTTGAACGATGACCGTCGCCAGAGAACCGTCTTTCGACATTCGGATCACGGGAGGAATGACGTCCTGCCATTCGCTGAACTTAAAGCTTGTGAAATAAGAATCAAATCGAGCAAAAGCCTTGTCCCTGGTCAACGTCCGGACATTGCCGCGTTGGATCTCGACAAGCTGCTGTGCGAAGTCATCGGTTAGCAGTTTGGCGTCGTAGGTCATGTGTGCCGTCCTCTGCTGCTCATGTAGCCGCATCAATTCAGAGAGATCGGCAACCCTTGGCGGCACGTCCATCAGCTTTTCATCACCTGTATTTAGGGTTATTGTGCGGAAACGAAAGACCCAGTCACCCTTGCTGTCGGTTGCCGTGACCTTTGACGGGAGCATCAGAGCTCCGATCGCGCCGCCACTCGTCAAACACATTTCGAACGGTCTCATCCGAGTTCGGGATCAGAAGTTCATAACCATTCAACCGACCGGTAGCTTTGTCAAAAAATAGCAGCGTCGTCATGTCCAGCTCATTCTTTGCACTGATCTTAACGCTCGGCCGCCCCGCGAGATCGGCTTCGCCAGCCATCTCAAAATCGTGAAAGAACTTTTGAAAATCGAAAGCCAGCTTTTGATATTCATGTAGGCGAGCGATCTGACGGTCAAGGGGCTTCAAAACGGAATAGTCCGTGCCGGCCGCCGGGGCGTCCCAAACTACGTCGCCATTTATGAAAATATTTTTAGACCCTGGGCGATAAGTGAAAGTTTGCTGAAAGCGGGTCTTGGCAGACACGAAACGAGACGATCGAGGTAGTGTATTTGCCATCAGGACCTGTGCAGTCTGCGAAAGACTCAACACTGCGGACCTTTTCTATCTCTTTCGGGCTGCCCACCGCGGCGATCGCCCGATCAAAGACATTTTGAATGGACCTGTTGTTCCCGGTATCTTGACCAGATGCGATACTGCAGAGATAAGACTATTAAGATCGCTATGGCAACCAGAGACTTGAGCATAGTTTTTTAACGCTGAGGCCACGCCCAAGGTTCAAATCTCGGATAATTGGAACCCTGAAACGTCCCATCCCGCCCGCTTAGCCCCAGCCTGATAGGCACTCTCGAGGAAGTCCATTACCATACGTTTAGGGTCGTCTGACGTTCGGGCATCGTCGTACATAAGCAAGGCCATATGCGAACCATTTGCTTCCTGCCAAGTGCCGGGGGCAGTCAAAGGTTCTTCTGCAAGGCCGTCCGGTTCAGGCGCCGTGTAGGAATAAAATGCCGGGGCCGGAACGTTGGCGTCACCGAACCAGAACCCAAAACTTATCACTTCATGAGAGTAAGCTTCACGCTCGACCATCCCTGCCCCCTCACGTGCCGTTGCCGCTTTACCCGAGAACCGTGTAAGGGCGAGGTCAAAGCTGTGCCAGAACAGATGGACCGGCGTGCTCTTGCCTATAAATCTTCCCCGAAACTCTTCAAAAATATCATCGACCGCAACGAGTATGCTGTGAAATCGTTCCACATATTGCTTGTCATATGACTTGTTTTCAGTATCCTCGGCAAACGGGATCTTTGGACGGCGTTTCGTAAGGGACGGCTTTGATGTCAGGCTTGATCCCCAACTTTGCCAGGTTTGCAAAAACGCTCGCATAAAAGTCCGCAACTGTCAGGCCGTCATAAAGTGCAAAATCCTCAGACCGCCCGTCACTTGTGCGAATTTTCAGTTCATGATCCTTGAGATCAAATTCGATCTCAAAGCTGCCTCCCGCGTGAGGGATCGTTCTCGTCGTCAATCCCCTCGGGCTGACGTACAGAGGCACATGCCACCAATGATTGATCCGCGGGTGCATTCTCAGCCTGATCTTGCCAATGATCTGTAGGTATAGATGCAGGGTGTTCTTGGTCTTCACCCATTCGCTTAAGGGTATTTCAGGAAAAATTAACTCGTCCATCTTTTGATCACTTCTTCTTCTTTTTCGGTTTTGAATTTAGTTTCGTGAGGGCATCGATGACCGCTGTGTTTTCGGCCCGGTGTTTATAGTCAGGGTCGAGGAACGCATAAGCGATCTCACCACGCTTACTGACGACATAAGTTGCCGAGAGCGGTAATTCCGCCTTTTCC
The DNA here is from genome assembly GCA_963834975.1 of Blastocatellia bacterium. Classification (GTDB taxonomy): domain Bacteria; phylum Acidobacteriota; class Blastocatellia; order Pyrinomonadales; family Pyrinomonadaceae; genus OLB17. The sequence goes on along the minus strand of CAWIDZ010000002.1, from coordinate 27,976 downwards.
GTACCGTTGTATTTCGCAATATCAAACCCAAGTTCAAGCATGGCGTCGTTTGTCACTTTCGGAATTTCGTAGACTATGCCGAATTTGCGCGCGACTTTGAGTTCCGGGTCACTCAGCACCGTAAAGCCAAGTTTGTTGGACTCGGCAACGGACAGACTTCGATCACGTGGCTCGATAGATATTGCAACCAGATCAGCACCGAGGCTCTTAAATTTCGGAAGATTTCTCTGGAGCGACCGAAGATAGAGGTTACAGAACGGACACCAGGCGCCGCGGTAAAACGTTATCACCAGCGGTCCTTTTTTCAATAGAGCCGAACTGCTGACATTCTTGCCGTTTGCATCTACAAGTGTGAATTCGGGCATTTTGTCGCCCACATTCAAGGCATTCTTGACTATTCCACTTGCTATCAGTTCCTCGATCCCTGCCTTGCCTGCATCCAAAACCTTTTGTGGAACCTTTTTGTTTGACTGATCACTGAGCTGGTTTAGCTCGTCCGCAACAGTTGGTTCCGACTGGTTCTGGCCGATGCATACAAACGAAAAGAATAAGATCGCAACCAGTATTACAGTGATTTTCATATACATATTTGATCCTTTTTTTAGATCGGATGCAATTAGTTCCCCCCTGATCTTATGGAGAAGGCTTAACGAACCGGCCCAACACTAACAATCCAAAGTAGGCTTAACAAGCGCTGCTTAAAGAATATCCGGCCCACAAATATCTTGTGAACACGGGCGACTGACTCAGGAGTTGTCTATTCCGGTAATATCGGCTAACTCACTAGACTCGGCGGCATTGTACAAAATACCGTCCTGGTTGGCGAAAGATGCGCCGGTTCGGTCAGCGGCTTCTGTTCTAGTAACAAATGAACGATGATTTTCGCCGAATCCACGGCGGTTTGTGTCAAATCCGCGACGGTTTCTGTCAAATCCACGAGGGTTTGTCATAAACTCCATGGTTTCTGACAAGAAGATCACAGATTTGTCAGAAAATCTGAAGTTTTTGTCATAAACCGCGCGGTTTTGTCATGAACTTGGAAGTTTCTGACAAAGACGCGCCGGATCTGTCAGAAAAAACCGCAGATTTGTCATAAAAAACGGTAGATCTGTCAGAAAAAATGATCTTTTTGGCAAACATCGAAAAGCTTTGCTTGTTTCCTCGCACCGTTTCGCATCCCTCACTACTTCCATCTATTCGCGTCTTTTCGCGTTATTCGCGGGCAAAAGAATGGTAAGTGTTTAACACTTTTACCGGTACAGTGACGGTACTGGTTGCAGAATGCGGATCGCAGTGTTTACTGGGTTTCGCTGTTTGGGAAACGATTTTATTACCGGTAGAGCCATTATAATACCGGTAGAGCCGTTTTAGTACCGGTAGAGCGGGCTTGCTTCTGTTACAACGACTTCCTGCCATCGCAAGCCTTTATATTTCTAATAAAATGGTTTTAATACTATTTCAGAGGCTGCGCAAATAATATAAAGGCTTGCCTCGCTTGCAGCTTCTTCTACTGTTGTTTGAAACGCTCTACCAGAATTAAAACCGCTCTACTACCGGGGTTTCGGAGTGGTGTTTAACAGGCGAAAGTGAAAAGGTGAAAAAGCAGAGTCTAGCTCCGCCTGCCTAACGGTACTAAAAGAGTTTGATTACTTCTTGGCCATTTCCTCGACCTCGAGGATGTCACCCTCTGAAAAAAGATAGGTTCGCATGTGCTCATCAAATACCGGATTGTTACGTCTTAGCCATTCGAGTGCCATCATGGCGTGTTCGATCTCTTCGTCCCGATTATGTTCGAGAATTTTGCGAAGTTGTTCGTCGGACGTCTGGCCCGCCCGCTGGTTATACCAATCGACAGCCTCTAACTCTTCCTGAACCGACTTAACGGCACGCGAAAAATTGCGTGCCTCTTCACTCATCTTGTCATAATCTTCATGCCATTCTGCACTTGTTGCCATTTAGTTGTCCCCTCTTAATAAAGAATTCACCGTTGCGTACCCCACACTTTCAGACCTTAGGCAGCGATTCATAAAACATGTCGTCCACATAACAATAGCCCCATATTTCGCCGGGCTCGAACGACTTAATGATCGGATGGCCGCTGGAGTGAAAATGCTTAGTGGCGTGGCGATTTTTTGAATTATCGCAGCAGCCAACGTGACCGCAATTCTCGCAAAGCCGCAAATGCACCCAGGTATCGCCTATTTTCAAACAATCTTCGCAGCCGTCAGCGCTCGGCGTTACCGGGACGATCGCGGAGACATGTTCACAATATTCCATCGGAAAAAATTAACAATAACGGCTTTTGATAATTCTACGCTTCAAAATTGCTCAACTCAAATATTGAAACTTATCAATAGACGCTTGCCGTAAAAGGCGATAAATTTGTAATAGATCAACAAAAGGAGAGATCTCATATGTCAGAAGTTAAAGCAATTCCTGCCGGTTATGAGGGAGTGACCCCGTATCTGATCTGCAAAAATGCAGAGGCGGCGATCGAGTTTTATAAGAGGGCGTTTGGAGCCGAGGAGATCCTGCGTATCGGCCCGCCCGGGATGGTCGGACACGCAGAGATGAAGATAGGCAAAGCGATATTTATGCTTGCCGATGAATTTCCCACGATGGAGATTCTTGGCCCCGAATCGATAGGCGGCATCACCGGTTAGCCTTTATATTTACGTCGAGGACGTTGACAGTTTTACCGAAAAGGCGATAGCTGAAGGCCTAAAAGTTCTCAAACCTGTAGCGGATCAGTTTTACGGCGACCGCTCGGGGCATTTCGAAGATCCCTTTGGCCACAAATGGGGATTCGCAACCCATATTGAAGACCTCACACCTGAAGAGCTAAACCAGCGAGCGACTGCGGCGCACGGCGGTTAGAAAAATTACAAGACCGGGGACAATAGATGAACACGATCGCCAAAGAGACGCTCGGGTTTTTGAAAAAGCTCGATAAGAACAACAATCGTGAGTGGTTTCAGGCTAATAAGTCTAAGTTTGACGCCGCGCAGGCCAACATGACCGCATTTGCCGGATATCTCATTGGCGAGATCGGCAAATTTGACGACGCTGTTGCCGCGATCGACCCTAAAACCTGTGTGTTCCGCATCTATCGCGATATCCGCTTTTCAAAGGACAAGCGGCCGTATAAGACAAACCTCGGTGCCTATATCAGCCCGGGCGGCCGAAAATCGATGCAGCCCGGATACTATTTTCACCTGCAGCCGGGGCAAAGTTTTGTCGCCGGCGGCAAACATCTGCCCGACGGGCCAGAGACGCTAAAGATACGAACGGCGATCGCAAACGAAACGCCGGCGTTTCTAAAGATCGTCGATAAAAAGAGCTTTCGCGAACGGTTCGAAAAACTGCATGGTGACAGTTTGAAGTCGGCACCCAAGGGGTTCGACCCTGATCACAAGGCTATCGAGTATCTAAGGCTGAAAGAGTTCATGGCCTTTGCCGAACTCCACGACGATAAACTCATCACGAGCCCCGAGTTCCCCAAGATGCTTGTCCAAACATTTAAGGAAATGCATCCCCTGGTCTCATACCTGCGGGCCGCGCTCGCCGCCTAGTGGCATCTTGCGTGCGACTGTTTTAGCAGATCGACGACAGCGGCATCCAATTGGTTCGCATCCGTTACCACGATCATGTGCGAGATGCGCGGCATCGGGCCGGTCAGCTTTGCCTTTTGCACTGTATCGTCAAATGGCCGGTCGCCCAGGTCAAAGCCTATCCGCAGCTCCTTTGGCTTGATGTTCACGGCGGCAAATTCGCGATTCTCCAGCACAGAAACATAGGTCTTTTTCGGAAGCATCGTTGCTTTCGGAAAATTCTTTGCTATAAAGGCAGCAAATGAATCGTAAAGGGGCCGCATATCGGCCGCCTTGGCAAACTGATTCTCAAGCAGATCGCCGGTGCTGGCGTAGACGGGCTTGCCGCCGTTCGCGTGAATGCCGGCAAGCAGCGATGCCTGCATATGATTGAACTTGTGTTCTGATTTGAGCCACGCGATCACCTCGTTTCGTTTCGTACTGCCAAAACCGTCGACGGTCTTTAGCCAGGTTCCAAGATCTTTGCCCGTCAACGCCTTTAAGGCCGTCCAAAAATTCCTTCTCAAACTCGCCTGATGTTTTTTGTGCCATCTTACCTCCAAATACCTAATATAAACCCTATCACAGCAAAATAGACCGTGATATATCCACAGTTGATCGCCATATATTTCCACGAACGCTGTTCGAAAAGTGCGATCACGATAAACATCGCAACGACCCAACCGACGCCTGCCAGCAACCCTGCGGCAACGCCCCATTGCCAGGTCGTGCCGGGGCCGCCGAGGAAAAAGGCGAGGTTATATGACATTACCCATGCCAGCAGAAATGAAAGCCCGAAATTTTTCACCGGGTTCACCTTGGCCAGCTGTTCGTCAGTCAATCCGTTCTCGCGCTGCCATGCTTTGGCAAACAGCAGCGGCGACCACCAGAGGCCGCCGATGACCAGGCTCATTACCGCGCAGACAAAAACCGCCAAATGATTGATGTAAAAGTTTTCCATAGGAACAACAGTCTAACGACCGACGCGTTCCCGGTATTGGAAAAAATTTACCTAACCGACCGGCAGATAGTTTTGGTAGTTTGTGTGGATCTTGGCGTACTGCTCGGGCGTAAAGCCCGAGAAATGTTTGAAATCGTTAATAAAATGCGACTGGTCGTAAAACCCGCAGTCCTGTGAGATCCGGCTCCATTCGATCTTATCAGCGGCGTCGATCGTCTGAATCGCTTTTTGAAACCGCATTATCTTGAGGTATGCCTTTGGCGTGACGCCCACATGGCTGCGGAACATATCAATGAAGTGTTTCTGGGAATAGCCGATCCTTGCGTTCATCTTGGCGATACTAACAGCATCGGGATGCCCGGACATCTCACTGACAGCAAAAGCCACACAAGGGTTAAGGTTCATCTTTGCGCCGAAGGCCGCCATCAGAAACGACTCGACGCGCCGAAACCGTTCATCAATATCAGGCGTTGCAAGAAGCAGCTCTCTGATGTTCGCAAAGGCCTCACCCCAGATGAGGTCTGCATCAACGACCGAGTCGGCTATCTCGTTCATCGGGAACGGAAAGAACGAAGCCGCCATTCCTTTCTTAAACGCAAGGACCATCATTGCCGCTCCGCTGCCTGACGGGATAGTTATCGGTTCTGTCCTGAGGCCTGATGCCCAAACGTGATGACAGGCCTGGATCTCTTTCAGCGAGTTGTTGTCGTAGATGTACTGCGGCGTGTCGTGAAAATCGATCAGTATTTCGGTGTCGCCGTTGGGCAGGAATCGGTCCACTTTGTGAGCGTATTCAACGCCTTCATAATAAATGAAGATCTCGAAAAACTGGTCGAGCGGATAGCTGGGAATGTGGGCCTTAAAGATCATCAGATCACCGTTCAGCGGGTCAGAGGGCATTTACCAGCGCAGTACCTTGGCCCTCAAGGATCGATCTCATTTTGTCGTCTGTCATCTCGGTGCCGTCGCCGTCAAACTTTTGTCCGACAAAACTAACGGCGATCTCAGCAGGCAAGACCCATGTGCCCATTATCGTAAGCACGCCGCGCAGGTGGCCGAGGCATCTGAGGCCGCCAAACGCACCGGGCGATGCCGTCATTATCGCGGCAGTCTTGCCCTTGAACACCTCGTTCGTCGCATACTTTTCACTCTTTCGCGAGGCCCAGTCGATAGCATTCTTAAACCCGCCTGGGAGGCTGCCGTTATATTCGGGCGATGCGATCAAAAAGCCGTCGTGCGAATGCAGCAGCTCCTGAAACTTAAATGCATTAGGATCGCACCCCTCGTTGTCATGAACGTCCGCGTTATATATCGGCATGGGGATATCGCCGAGGTCGAGCATCGTTACGTCGGCTCCGGCCTCACGGGCCCCGGCGGCGGCGATGCTCAAAATGCGTTTGTTATATGAATGTTTGCGATAGCTGCCGGCAAAGGCAAGGATCTTTGGCATAGATTAACAGAGGTCGTCTTTTTCTAATTGTTCGATCTTTTCGACACGGCGTTCATGCCTGCCGCCCTCAAATGAGGCATCAAACCAGGCTTTCACGATCTTTTTGTTTTCTTCATCTGAATTGTAACGAGCAGCAAGCGAGAGTACGTTAGCGTTATTGTGCTGGCGGGCAAGCCGGGCGATCTCTTCGTTCCAGGCGACAGCGGCCCGTATCCCGGGGACTTTGTTCGCTGCAATTGCCATCCCTGTACCGGAACCGCAAACCAGCAGCCCGGATTCATATTCGCCCTTGGCGACAGCCTCACCGACCTTTCTGGCATAGTCCGGATAATCAACGGAATCCGTAGAGAAAGTACCCATGTCCTCATATGAGACATTCAGATCGTCCAGAGTCTGTTTGATCTTTTCCTTTTCTTCAAAGCCGGCGTGGTCTGACGCGAGTGCTATCTTCATAGTTTTTCACCAATTTATTTAATTCTAGCCTTTTGCCCGCTGTCTGCAAAATTTATTCACGTACAACCCGAAAAAGGGTGCAAGAACTCAAAAGAACTGTCGTTCAATTAGAAAATCCTAAGGAGTAAAAAGCTATGAAGATAAAATTCCATTTCCTATCCCTGGCCCTCGTACTGTTTACAACAACGGCATTTTCGGCCGGATCGTCGGTCGATGAGCTGGCGGCAAACGCTGTCTCAACAGATAATGCGGCGTCATCGTCAGCGATCAGCGAATTGAGAGCTATGGGACAAACGGGCCTCGACGCACTTTTCACAAAGTATGCGGCGGACATTGAACGATATAAAGCCACCGGCGAATCTAGCGAAAACTGGCAACGTGTCGCCGCCGCCCTCGACACGGTCGCGATGCAAAAGGATGCATACACATCGGACCTGTTTTGGTACACAGACCTCGACGAAGCAAAACGTGCCGCCAAAGCCGCCAATAAGCCGATACTCTCGCTCCGCCTGCTCGGTAACCTTAACGAAGAGTTTTCCTGCGCCAACAGCCGGCTGTTCCGTGCCGCGTTATATACCAACGCCAGGGTCTCAAATTACCTTCGCGATAATTACATTCTTCATTGGCAGTCGGTCCGCCCTGCCCCGCGGATCACGATAGATTTTGGTGACGGACGAAAGATCGAGCGGACGATCACGGGCAACAGCATCCATTATGTACTGGACGCGGACGGCAACATTATCGACGCGATCCCCGGACTCTACAGCCCGGCAATGTTCCTGAAATATCTCACGCAGGCGAATCTTGCGTTCAACAGTGTCAAGGACCTGTCCGTTGCGCAGCGAACGTTGGCGTTGATGAAATATCGCAAGCAGAGTTTTGAAAAGATCAAAAAAGATCGTGAGAATGCCCTGGCAGTCTCGGGCGTCAAACCGGCCGAGCCCAAAGCCGGGACCATCGCTATACTTGCCGCCCCAATGGCAATGTCCAAGGCCATCGTTGTCGACGAATACTCGATCCTCAGGGTCTACGACGATTTTGCAAAATACGAACCCGTTCTCGATCTTGACGACTGGACAAAACTCTCGGCTGCATATTCACCTGTCCATCAACTGGACGACAACACGCTTGCCCTCGTTCGACGGCAAAACCGCAATACTGGGCTAACCGAAGATGAATTTAAGAAAATGTTCGCGAGACTGGATACATTTGTATCGATCGATACGACGCGAAACGATTTTCTCTTTCACGGCAAACTCTATGAGTGGCTAAATCAAACGCCAAAAGGCGATCTGGAAGCACTGAACGCTCGCGTTTATGATCAGATCTTCAAAACGCCAAACGACGACAAATGGCTCGGGCTCTATTCGACAGATGTTTACACGGCGCTCGACGGCAACGGAATAATAAAGTAATTGTGACGTTGTAAGGGATAGGGGCCTCCGGCATCAGTGTCGGGGGCCCTTTCGCCGTCAAAACATTGTTCGCTTTGCGGAAAGCGCTTATAATTCGGACAGATAATCGGTTTCGAGCAAAGAATGAAAGTCGCTGTCCGTCATAGTTTTTTTCTTGTCCTGTTTGGGTTTGCAGCGACCCTGAGCGCCGCCGCCCAGGATTTTTTGCCCGAGCTCGTAAAACGTATCAAACCTTCGGCAGTTGCGATCGAGACCTTTGACGCAAAAGACAATACCATTGCCCGCGGGAGTGGTTTTTTTATTGCTCCGGACCGCATCATTACTAATCGGCATGTCATTGAACGCTCGAGCCGGGTTGAGATACATCTGCTCGACGGCAGAAAATTTCCGGTCCGCGGCGTTATCGCGGTTGACGGCGAGGGCGACCTCGCCCTGCTGCAGGTTGATGTGCCGCGGGCATTGGCTGTTCCGCTGCCGATCGTCCAGTCAGTGCCTCAGGAAGGCGAATCGATCGTCGTCATAGGCAATCCTTTCGGTCTCGAAGGCAGCGTGTCAAACGGCATCGTCTCAGCCGTTCGCGAGATCTCTGGTTATGGAAAGATAATCCAGATCACGGCATCGATCTCGCCGGGGTCGTCAGGTTCACCGGTCGTGAACATGGCCGGACAGGTGATCGGCGTTGCCACGCTGCAGGCGGCCGAGGGCCAAAACCTGAACTTTGCCGTGCCGTCGGAACGTATCGCACAGCTCAGGATCGGTGACCTCCAGTCGTTCTCATCCCTGAACGCCGAATCGCAAAAGAACAAGCACTCGTCGGCTGAGCGCCTCTATTCGACAGGCCTTGCTCAGCTTTCGCGTGATGATTTTACCCGCGCTCTTCCGTATTTTGAGAGGGCTGTCGAGACCGACGCTAATTACGCCGAGGCGTGGTATCAGGCAGGTTATTGTTATGGCGTGCTGGGCAGGCCGGCCGATGCGTTAAGGGCGTCAAAGCAAGCCGCCAAGCTGCGTCCGGATTGGCCGGCGGCATTTGTGAATATTGGGGCGTCGAGCTATGCACTCGGCCAGTATAAAGACGCTGTCGAAGCCTATCGGCAAGCGGTGCGGCTGGATGACAACAACCCCGATATTCAATATGCTCTAGGCCTAACGCTCGGGAAAATGAGCCGCACTGACGAAGAGATCCTGGCATACCGCCGTGCCCTTGCCATCAAACCCGATCACGCCGGGGCTATGGAAAAACTCGGCCTGGCCCTCTTCAAACTGAAGCGATTTGCCGAGGCCATAACCATCTTTGACCAGCTAAAAGCCTATAAGCCGGATGCCAAGACCTATAATTATCTCGGCGAAAGTTACCTCGAGCTCGGAAAGGACGAGGAAGGCATTCAAGCTCTGACCAGTGCCCTCGGTTACAACCCTGATTTTGAAATAGCCCGGTTCAATCTCGGCCGTGCCTATCTCAATACCGGCAACCGCGATATGGCCCAGGTCCAGTACGAGATACTCAGAAATACCCGCTCCGAACTAGCCGACCGCCTGTTCGTTCTTCTGAATCCGTGATTTCACATCACGTCCCGGCGTAATGCCGCCCAATTTCGTTATTGCGTATCTTATAATATCTTCATGTCAATTAAGCTGAAGGTTACAACTGTCGGGAACTTGGTCGGGGTGGTCCTGACCAAAGAGATGCTTGAACGCCTTCGGGTCGAAAAGGGCGACCATCTTTATGCGATCGAGACGCCAAACGGAATCGAGTTGACACCCTATGACCCCGAGTTTGCCGCCCAAATGGACATCGCCGAACGCGTGATGCGCGAGGACCGCGACGCCCTGCGTAAACTTGCCGAATGATAAGGCCGATCTGTTTAACACGTCCCTTTCTCACGCCTTCGGTTTTTCACTTTTCATCCTTTTAAAACCTTTAAAACATCTGCAGAGAGTCTCTGCAAATGTTTTAGACCTCGCGCCGTTCTTGCAGCGTCTGAAACTTTTGCGCAGCGTCTAAAACTTTTTTGCAGCCTCTTCAAAAAAAGCTGACACTCTCGGACAAAGTTTCAGAGCCTCTGCGGATGTTTTAGGTTTAAAAACACTAATATAATTGTTCCGCAAACGTTCTGTCCTGACCGCCAATGCCAGGAACCCCAATATAATCCGTAACTTACGTAATTTTGCCCTTAAACCGGCTGCTAGCCGCCAACGGCTGTTGAGGTGTTAAACACACAGCCCTAAATGAGCATTTTTCGCGCCAGAATAGGGGGCTGCGATCATCCTCCTGCGTCTCGAGGTCATAGATCGGCGGATCGTCCCGGGACGCCGGGGCTACAATCTTGTCGCCTCGGCGGATGACGCCTGTCTGGTCGATATTGAATGGCCTGATCTCGCTCGCAGCGGCACGAACTTTTTTATTTTGCAGCCGACAGCTAAACTAAATGCGTATGGAATTAACGGTCGCGGTCACCGGAGCCTCGGGAACAATTTATGCACATCGGACGCTGCAGCTGCTGGCGGCGAGCGGGGTGGTTGAGACGATCAACCTGATAATCTCGGGCACGGCGGTGACGGTGGCGCAGGTCGAGATGGGTGCAAACCTCAGGGACACCGACGCCGCGAAGATAAACCAGTGGCTCGGCCTCGCGCCTGACTCAAAGCTGATCCGCTATTGGCGGCTGGAGAATTTTGCCGCTAAACCCTCGTCAGGGTCAAACAAACAAGCCGGGATGATAATCGTGCCTTGCTCGATGGGCACAATGGGTGCGATCGCCTCAGGCGCCGGCACAAACCTCATTCACCGAGCGGCGGACGTCTGCCTGAAAGAGGGCCGCAAATTGGTACTCGTCCCCCGCGAAACGCCATACAACGCGATCCATCTCGAAAACATGCTAAAGCTCACGCACGCCGGCGCCCGCATAATGCCCGCAAGCCCCGGCTTTTACCATCGCCCTAAAACAATAGACGACCTGGTCGAACATCTCTGCTTCCGCATCCTCGACCAGTTCGACATCCCCCACTCGAAAAAGTCACAGTGGACCGGCGAGGAAGTCGCCGAGTGAGGAGTGGAGGAGTGGAGGTGAAGGGGAGATGGGGGCAAATTCAAAAGGCAAAATTAAAAATGCAAAAAGTAGAATGGGCCGGTGCTTTCTCTTCCTTTGCGATCTTGGCGGCTTTGCGTGATATTAGATAACGACCAATGACTCTGCGTCCTCAGCGCCCTCTGCGTTGAAAGCTCTTTAACTCTGATATGACCGACACCATCGAACGATTTTCAAACCGCGTTGCAAATTACGTCAAATACCGTCCCGGTTACCCGCGCGCGATCATCGGGCATCTCGAGAAGCATTGTGGGTTGACGCCTGAGACTGTCATTGCCGATATCGGCTGTGGGCCGGGCATGTCGTCGCAGATCTTTCTGGATAACTGCAACACGGTCATCGGCGTCGAGCCAAACGACGCGATGCGTGCCGCCGCCGTCGAATACCTCGCCGAGTTCCCCAGCTTCACCGCCGTCAAAGGCACATCCGACGACACGACGCTCGCGGACAATTCGGTTGATATGATCATCGCGGCCCAGGCATTTCACTGGTTCGACCCCGAGGCAACGCGGCCCGAATTCAAACGTATCCTCAAACCCGGCGGTTACGCGGTGCTGATCTGGAACGAACGCCAGCTCGACACCACGCCTTTCCTTATGGAATACGAGGCGTTTCTCGGCAAATACGCCAACGATTACGGTGCCGTCCGGCACGAGAATATTGGCAAAAACGAGATCGGCGGATTTTTTCAAAACGGATACGCCGAGGCGACATTTGCAAACATTCAGATCTTTGACTACGAAGGGTTAAGGGGCCGGATGCTGTCCTCATCATATATGCCGAGCGAATCTGAACCCGTCTATGCCGAGATGGCCGAAGAACTAAAGTCCCTGTTTGCCAAACACGCCGAAAACGGTAGAATTAAGGTTTTGTATGACACCAATGTCTATTTCTCACAGGTTTGATGTATGCCAGTAACAGCTCAGGAAACCACCGGAATCCGCACTATCACGGTCGCCCATTCGCCCGATTCGGACGACGCATTTATGTTTTACGGGCTCGCGACCAACAAGCTCGAAACCGACGGCCTGAAATTTGAGCATACCCTCAAGGACATCCAGGGGCTCAACGAGGATGCCCGCAGCGGCGTTTTTGACGTCACCGCCATCTCGTTCCACGCCTATGCGTATGTCGCCGACAAATACGCCCTGCTGCCGCACGGTGCGAGCATCGGCGACAAATATGGCCCGATACTCGTCTCAAAAGAGCAGCGTGACCCGGCTGATATCGGCAAGATGCGGATTGCCGTCCCGGGCGAGTTGACCAGTGCATATCTTGCCCTCAGGATCTATAACCGCGATTTTGAACACGTCGTTGTGCCGTTTGACAAGATCATCGACGCCGTTCAGCGCGGCGATGTCGACGCCGGTCTGCTCATCCACGAGGGCCAGTTGTTCTTTAACCAAATGGGTCTGAATAAAGTGCTCGACCTCGGCGAATGGTGGTTTGAAAAAACAGGCCTGCCGCTGCCGATGGGCGGCAACGTCATCCGCCGCGACCTGGGCAAAGACCTGATGAGCAAGGTCTCAAAACACCTGCACCGCAGCATCGTCTACTCAATGGAAAACCGCGAGGACGCCCTCGCCTACGCCATGCAGTTTGCCCGCGACATGCAGCCCGAACTAGCCGACCGCTTTGTCGCCATGTGGGTCAACGACCTGACCCTCGATTACGGCGACCGCGGCCGCGAAGGCGTCAAACGCCTCCTGGCCGAAGGCCACAAAGCCGGCATCATCCCCCACAAAGTAAAGATCGATTTTGTAGATTAAGAAGCGAAACCACAGATAAACACGGATAGACACAGATGATAAGAGAGATCCCTCTTGGGTCTTGGGTCTTGGGTCTTGGGTCTTGGGTCTTGGGTCTTCGGGCTCAGTAGCCTTTTCCGCACTCCGCACTCCGCACTCCGCATTCCGCATTCCGCATACCACATTCCGCACTCGAACCCTTTCTCACTTTTTCACTCTTTCACTTTTCCCCTTTTTCACTCTTTCACTTTTTCACTTTTTTGAATTCCCCACCCTATTAGCGCTTTACCCCCTTTGTCAGGAAGTGACTCCTGACAAGGGGAAACCCAAGAGAAACGCCGGTCCTCATAGAGAATTCAACCGGCGTTTTTCTTTTTTTTGGCTCCTCTCCCTGCGGACGAAGGGTAGCAGCCGCAGCGGTTAACGGGGAGGTGCGCTTCAAGCATCTCGTCAAAATAGTCAGGAACTGGCAAACCCTTGACGGGCGGATTCTTTAACCGCTCGTCATCCATCACAAACCCTTTCACTATGTATTCCCGAAGCCGCTCCGTCGCCCAAATGCGAAAGCGGGTGGCAATAATGCTCTTAACGCGATAGCCGACTGAGATGACCATGTCGAGGCTATAATGTGCCAGTTCACGCTGCACCTCTCGATTACCTTCCTGACGAACTAACAAGAAATCCTTGTGGGTTGCGTCAGTCTCAAGTTCGCCCTCGTCATAAATATTCTGGATATGCAGGCTGACGTTTTGCTGGGTGGTTTGAAAAAGCTCTGCCATAGCGTTTTGCGTCAGCCATAATGTCTCGTTCTCAAGGCGAACATCAAGCCTGACGCTGCCATCGCCTGCCTCATAAACGATCATTTCACCTTGATCTGAACCTTCAAATTCGCTCATGTTTTCTCTATCGTTGTTGGATGCTGTGCTCGGAAATCTAGTCATTTTAACTCTGTGTCCGGAGAAAGCAGTTTTAAGATCTCGTCAACGTTTCCCCCATGTAGTCGCGGTCATAGCCGTCGTCCTTCAGGAACGCCCCGCAGCGGTTTTGCGCCCCGCAATATTACTATACAAAAATACGAGATCTAAATATCGAAATGCCAGGCGAAGCCGCTAAGGCCGGAAAAGTCGCGCGGCCCCACCGACAACAGGTCAGTAACGCAGTTGCCCGCAACCGCCGAGTGGTACTGAAATCCGCTCTTCCCACTTTTTCCCTTTCTCACTTTTTCACTTTTCACTTCTCACTTCTCACTTCTCATTTCTCACATCCCTCCGTATCCTCCGTGCCTCTGTGGTGAATTCAAAGAACCCACCCGCTACCGCAGGTGGTACTGACTATCCCACTCCTTCACTTTTTCACTTTTTCACTTTTTCACTTTTTCACTTTTTTTCACTTTTTCACTTTTTCACTCTTTCCCACTCCCCTGTGGTTCCCCACACCCCAGCGCCGTGTCTTGCCTGCTAACTCCCTGCACGCAAATACAGCATCCTTAATAAGGCTAGAGAGGTGGCCATATGAGAATGAACGGTGAAAAGAACAATTATCTATTTAATGCCGGCGTGGCGATGGCGATCGGGTTGGTAATGTCCTCGGCAATATTCGGCTGGTTCTACGCAAAGGCCAAAAAGGGCGACGATTCGATCACGGTCACGGGCAGCGCCAAAAAACGCATCAAATCGGACCTCGTCGTCTGGTCGGCGGGCGTCTCGGTACAGGGGGCACAATTGACCGACGCATATAAGCAATTGTCCGATAATATCCCCAAGATCAAACAATATCTCGCCGGCAAGGGCCTGCCTGAGGACCAGATGACCGTTTCGTCCATCACCACGCTGACGCACAAGCGGCTGGACGGCAACGGCAACGAAACCTCAGAGGTGTCGGGCTACACCCTCAGCCAGCATATCGAGGTCCGCTCGGCCGACGTCGACAAGATAGCCCAGCTCGCCCGCGAGGCGACCGAGCTGATAAACCAGGGCATACTGATCGAGTCAGAAGCGCCGCAGTATTACTATACAAAAATAGGCGATCTCAAGATCGAGATGCTCGGCGAAGCCGCCAAGGACGCAAAAGAACGTGCCGAGAGCATCGCCGCCAGCACCGGCAACCGCGTCGGCTCGATCCGCTCAGCCCGCATGGGCGTCCTGCAGATAACCCCGGCCGACTCGACCGAGGTCTCAGACTATGGCATCTACAGCACAACCACCATCGACAAAGACATGACCGCCGTAGTAAACATCGGCTTCGCCGTAGATTGACCCATGTCGGAACCCACGCGGCCCGCGTGCAAATTGCTCCCCTCCTTGAGGAGGAGGGGTGGCAGCCGCAGCGGCTGACGGGGTGGCCGTAGCCTCTTTTCAACCCAAAATCCAAAATCTCCGATCCGCAATCTAAAATCGACACGGCTCCCCTCCTTGAGGAGGAGGGGTGGCAGCCGCAGCGGCTGACGGGGTGGTGCGCCTATTACCAACGTTTCGCAGACCGCTGCTTTCCCATCAACCAACTCAACTACAAATATCTTTGGAATGCATTCCCAATTCGAGATGTATTTTAATTAAGGTGCCAAACCACCTATCCGGATCCCACGATCCCCCAATAAACCTATGCAAAACACTCTCGCGCAGATCACCGACCCGGTTATCGCGATCAATATCAATCAAACATTTAAGGCGGGCATGAACGCCCAGGACAAATATGACTTTACCCGAGGCATGTGGCGTCTCGATCCGGCTCGTGCCCAACACGCCATGTACGCCTTCACCGTTTATCAGGGAGTCGTCAAAGAAGTCTACGAAATAAACACCTGGCACGCCGCCGGAACGACCAACTACGCCAACGGCCGCCACATCGACCCCACCCTAAAAAACCGCTTCGAATTCACCGGCAAGATCGCCGTCAACAACATCCGCGACAAATACCTCGGCAAAACCCTCCCCGAAAAACACGGCCAAAATCCGATCAAGTACTACAACTGTTAGTCGTCAGGAATAGGAGGTATCCACAACGGAGCCAGGGACCGTTTCGGGGAATAACGCTTACGCCATCTAGACATTTTTCAATAACGTATTCAAAATAATGTCCGCGCGAGCGAAACTCCGCCGGCAGCCCCTAACACCTTTAGAACAGTGATGGTTTGGCAAAAACGTCCTTACTGCGGCAAACAGAGACCCCAGTTGGAGGAATTGATCAAAGACAATTGGAATAGTGAATCGGTCTTGAAAGTGATCGCTCACGAACTCAGTTTTCGTCAAAAGAAAGCGGCTACCGAACTAAGAGAAGAGGTGCTTAGGCGTATTGGTGAGTTGTCCGCGATTGATGATGTTTGGGAGGAACCGGTTCAAAGTGAATCGCCAGATTTTCTGTCCTATCTTGGCTATGCTGTTTCTAAAAACCAGACCAGCGCACAACGTCGTAGAATTCTGGACGGTATCTACTCCCAGCAACTTCCTGACGGCCCAATGGCGAAAAGTTGGGGAGTTGCTTCAACGCGCAACACGCCGTCTACTTATCGCGGACGCAATTGCAAGCTATATAAAATCAGCAAGGAGGAAATCCAGCAGGAAGCCTGCTGCTTGGGTTCAAGCCTGGAAGGCAGATCTAAAATATGTGCAGGAATCCTACTTTTAGGAAAAGGGGGCTTTTGCCCCCCAAGACTACCGAAGTTCGATGGAGTTCCGCAGCAACTCGTAGAGCTCCTGAAAGCCTTTCATAGAACCATATGAACTCGCTCTCCCGCTGGACTTGTGCCAGAAGTCAGCATCGGCAAGCTCCGGACTGTCTTCGATAAGAGCCACGAAGTTCGTCCAAGTCCAATCAATGCGATTTCGAAACATGTGCGGCACCAGGTCAGCGACTAGAAGTTTGTGCAACGAAAACAATCCAGGCGTTTTTTGGATTACGTAGTCATTGGGCTTCTCGAAAGCAGCGGGCACA
This sequence comes from Blastocatellia bacterium, assembly GCA_963834975.1. Classification (GTDB taxonomy): domain Bacteria; phylum Acidobacteriota; class Blastocatellia; order Pyrinomonadales; family Pyrinomonadaceae; genus OLB17. The sequence goes on along the minus strand of CAWIDZ010000002.1, from coordinate 11,340 downwards.
ACAGTCTGGATGGCTGACCAATATGGAGCCAGAACGTCGTAGACAGTATCTGCCTTGCTAGACAAGTCGTCAGCATCCCTGAGAAAGTTAAAATACTCAAGCCAATCGTAGACTGGCTTTAAACTAGTCATGAAGGATGTGGCCCGTACTACCTTGCCGTCATTGCTCTTAGGGCTGCCGGCCTCATCAGGCATTAGAACAAGTTTGTGCCATGGGGAATCCTCGTCTTTGTCCAAGCGGTCAATTACCCTTGTCACGACAACGCGCCATTTATCTTTGGCACTTATGTAACTGTCGCCCTGACTAGCCGCGATCGCAGTGAGAATGGAGTTAACAAGGTCCGTACGTACGGATTTTGCCGTACCGTTAATTGTCCTGAACTGGTTCATCTCCACAATTCGGTCTGGGGCTTCCATTATCACGAAAGGAATGGGAAAATCCTTCAGATAAAGCTCCTCTTTCTCCCGAATCGCGTATCGAAGCCCTTCAATGCGATGTTGCCCGTCAACAACCTGCAACTTCTCGGCATAATCAATACAAAGTTCTCCGCTGTCGGAGTCATACGCCAAGGGCGTACGGGCCGCCAGGGTCACAGCCGTGGGAAACAGTCCGCTCCCATCTACACCGTCATCCTCGACGATATTCTTTATTAAGTACGTTCCAATTCTTGTTATGCGTGAGCCGCTCCGGAGGTCTTTGATAACCCTGCTTTGGGTGATCGGGCGATTTAGATGAGTCGTAATGGTCGACGGTGGTTACGTCAATGAGGTCACCAGCGTTCAGAATGCCGGTGAAAATGCGGCGGCCTTTTTGAGTTCCGCAAACTGCAGAACATTTCAATGTTTTCATAAATTCTCCTTTGTTTTCGTACCGGCAGGTTGGTTGTGCGACTTTTCGCGGTCTTGCCTTACCAGCACTTGGTTTTCGTTACTGCAATGAGAACTATAAGGACTATTTTTTACGGTGTCAAGAAAAAAAACTTCTGATCAGAAGTTTTTTTGACTTTCTCAGTCCCATTCGTTGTCTCTTTTCGATCGGCGTCTCAGATTAGGGCACCTACAGCACAACCACCATCGACAAAGACATGACCGCCGTAGTCAACATCGGCTTCGCCGTAGATTAACCCAGTTTGTACTCGGCTCCGCTCCCGCACGAGGCGAAGCGAATTTGCATCGCAGGCTTTGTGGTGGAAGTCCTGACAAATTGCCGCCTGTTCATTCCAGGTTGAATTGATCGCGTTTTTCCTCTTATGACCACGCAGATCCTGTCTTCTGTGATTGAGTTTCGAATAAAACTAGGTTACTATCCTACGCACCATACAATGCTGTTTAGAATCTCCGACGATCATGGCGAGCGCCCTATGCGCGTAAGTTCCTTCGACAAATAAAGATGGCAAGCTTACAAGACCTTCAACCGCAGGCTACTGTTAAGGGCATTTTACCCAACGCATTCGTCACGGTCGTGAGCGTGCAGTGGTTCGGATCTGATGCTCTCAGTCTTACTTACAGGACAGATACCGGAAAGGTCGCCGAACGTATTCTTTACCGCCACGATGAACCCTCGTTTGACATTGTTGAAGTTGGCAGGCCGTGGAGTTTTGACGGAGATGGTTCGGCTTTTCGGCTTGTTTCCGAAGCTAAGCGGATCCAGTTGGCTCATCTGTTTGATCCGGTACTCGCCGTGCACACGTCGAATATACAGCCGCTGCCTCACCAGATCACGGCTGTCTACGAATCAATGCTGCCGAGACAGCCGCTAAGGTTCCTATTGGCCGATGACCCGGGCGCCGGTAAAACCATAATGGCTGGCCTGTTGATGAAGGAGCTTATCGCACGAGGCGACCTCATGCGCTGTCTGGTGGTCTGTCCGGGCAGCCTTGCCGAACAGTGGCAGGATGAGCTTTACCGTAAATTCAGTTTGCCCTTTGAGATCCTTACAAACGACAGGCTTGAGCCGCTCGGTCCGGAAACTGGTTTCTTGAGGCAAACTACGTTATAGCCCGTCTCGATAAGCTTTCCAGAGACGAGGACCTTCAGGAAAAGCTAAAGATACCAGAAGCGGGTGGGACCTAGTCGTTTGTGACGAAGCCCACAAGATGTCGGCGAACTTCTTCGGCGGCGAGATCAAATACACAAAACGCTATAAGCTCGGCCAGCTGTTATCGACAATAACGCGTAATTTTCTGCTCATGACTGCTACGCCCCATAACGGCAAAGAGGAGGACTTTCAACTCTTTATGGCGTTGCTGGATGGTGATCGTTTCGAGGGTCGATTCCGCGACGGTGTTCATGTGTCTGATACTTCGGATCTAATGCGGCGAATGGTAAAGGAGAGCTTGGTAACTTTTGATGCCACTCCTTTATTTCCAGAGCGTATCGCTCACACCATTCCTTATCGGCTCTCCGGCGACGAAGCAGAGTTGTATGCGGCGGTAACCGATTATGTAAGGGAAGAGTTTAATCGGCAGAAGCACTAAAGAACAACAAACGCGCAGGCACTGTCGGCTTTGCGTTGACCATTCTTCAGCGACGCCTGGCGTCGTCACCTGAGGCAATCTTTCACTCACTCCGACGCCGTCGTGAAAGGCTGGAAGGCCGACAACGCGAGATGGAGTTGTTGGTACGAGGCGGATCTCAACAGGATGCGATATCTTTCGGATATCTCGATGACGAGGACATGGATTTTCTCGATGAGGCTCCGGAAAACGAAGTTGAAGAATTCGAAGAGGAGATCCTCGACCAGGCGACCGCAGCCCGATCTATAGACGAATTGAAAGCCGAGATAGCTACCTTAACTCGTCTCGAACGCGTAGCTAATACTGTTCGCCACAGTGGCCATGATATCAAGTGGCAGCAGCTCTCTGAACTGTTAAACCACATTTTCTCAGGCGGTTCATCCGAGCACAGTCAGAAAGGGGCTCTGTATCCGAGCGGGATAAGCTCTCCCAAACAGAAACTGGTCCTTTTCACTGAGCATCGCGACACGCTCAACTATCTTGAACGTAAGATCAAAACCATGCAGGGGGCGGAGGCTGTGGTGATCATCCATGGTGGCATGGCTCGCGAGAATCGCATGAACGCCCAGGAGTCGTTCCGGCATGATCCGACCGTGCAGATACTTCTTGCAACGGACGCTGCCGGTGAGGGTATCAACTTGCAGCGGGCGCATCTGATGGTCAACTATGATCTCCCATGGAACCCAAATAGACTTGAGCAACGATTTGGCCGCATTCACCGCATCGGACAAAAGGAGGTTTGCCATCTCTGGAACTTGGTCGCCGATGAAACTCGTGAAGGCGATGTCTACAGGCGGCTGCTAGAGAAGTTAGAAGCAGCGCGAGAGGCACTGGGTGGGCAGGTCTTTGACGTTTTGGGCAAGCTCCAATTTGAAGGAAAATCCCTTCGTGAGTTGCTGATAGAGGCCATCCGATACGGCGACCAGCCTGAGATTAGGGCAAGATTGACCCAGGTAATGGAATCGGCATTCGATCGTTCTCAGCTTCAGGCCCTTTTCGAGGAAAAGGCACTCGTCCATGATGCAATGGACACCAGTCAGGTCCTAAAGATCAAGGAAGACATGGAGCGTGCCGAGGCTCGTCGGCTTCAACCCCACTATATTGAGTCCTTCTTTGTTGAGGCCTTCCAGCAGCTTGGCGGTGCTATCAAGCTGCGCGAGCCTCGTCGATATGAGATATCCCACGTGCCTGCTCCCGTACGAAATCGTGATCGGATCATGGGCATCGGTGAGGCGGTTCAGCCCCGCTACGAACGTGTAACATTTGAAAAGGATCAGATCTCACCCGACGGTATGGTGCAGGCCGCGTTCATTTGTCCGGGGCATCCGCTGCTTGATTCTGTACTCGACTTAACAATGGAACGGCACCGAAATCTCCTGCGGAACGGTACTGTTTTAGTCGATGAACGTGACCTCGGCACCTCCCCCAGAGTTGTGTTCTTTGTCGAGCACGCGATACAGGATGCAAGCACAACCCGGAATGGTGAGAATCGTGTCGTCTCGAAACGGATCCTATATGTCGAGATAGATGCGGATGGTAATGCTCGCCATCTGCACTACGCGCCGTACCTTGATTATCGTCCGCTAAAGAGTGACGAGCCATCGATCGGATCGATCCTGGATCGGCCAGAGTGTGCCTGGATAAGCCGCGATCTGGAGCAAAGGGCACAGGGACACGCTATCGAAAAAATGGTTCCTGAACACCTCAATGAGGTTCGCACTCCCAAACTCGCGTTGATCGCAAAGACCGAGGCCGCGGTCAAGGACCGACTGACAAAGGAGATCAACTACTGGGATCATCGTGCCGAGCAGTTAAAGCTGCAGGAGCAGGCTGGCAAAGTAAATGCCAAGCTGAACTCGCAACAGGCAAGGCGAACAGCCGACGAACTGCAGGGACGGCTGCAGAAAAGGTTGGAGGAATTATCGCTTGAGCGTCAAATATCTCCACTTCCGCCTGTTGTTCTTGGAGGCATGCTAGTCATTCCTCAGGGGATGCTATCTCTGATGAAGGGACGGCCCGTCAGCAGTACGAATGCTGTAGACACTCAGATATGGGGAGCCCGTGCTCGGGAGGTGATAATGCAGATCGAGCGCGATTTTGGTTTCGACCCTGTCGATGTAGAACTTCAAAAGCTGGGTTATGACATAGAGAGCCGCGTTCCGGGTACTGGCAAGCTCCGCTTTATAGAGGTAAAAGGCCGGAATTCGGCTGCCGACACGATCACCGTTACGAAAAACGAGATACTCTACTCTCTAAACAAGCCCGAGGATTTCATACTGGCACTCGTCCTTTTCGACGGGGAAGACTCGCATCGGGTGCATTATGTACGGGAGCCTTTCCGTAAGGAACCGGATTTTGGTGTCACAAGTGTGAATTACAACATTAAGGATATCGTCGAAAGAGGAGGCGAGCCGTGTTAAGCCCGCCCTCCTACTTTGCCGAGATACTAGCAGAATCATCGGAACTTTGGCAGACTCTGGAAAACAATGCGATCCTTGCAGCGCCGTGGTACCAGTTATTTCGACAGGTACAGAGCCCACGCCACGTAATATCCGAATTGCTGCAAAATGCTGACGACGCCGGAGCCACGGAGGCCAAGGTGGAATTAGCTGACACCGGTCTCGTTTTCGTGCACAATGGCGAAGACTTCAAAGCGGAACACCTCGCCTCACTCTGTAGATTCGGTTATTCCAATAAGAGAGCTCTTCATACGATAGGTTTTCGAGGGGTGGGTTTTAAGAGCACCTTTAGTCTCGGAAACCCTGTCGAAATAATCACACCCACACTGTCGATAGCATTTGACGAAAAACGTTTCACTGAACCGATCTGGAATGGCACCTCAGAATTTACAGACGAATGGACACGGGTCCGTGTTCCAGTCCGGGACGAACATTGCCGTCGCGAACTCGAAAAAAACCTGGATGAATGGCGGTCGAGCCCCGTTTCACTCTTGTTCTTTCGCAACATTCGAGCACTGACTCTTGGTGCCGAACGACTACGATGGGTATCGAGTGGGGCTGGCCCCGTCAACGATGCAGAGTGGATGGCTCTTGAGTCCGAACCTGACTCAAAATATCTAGTGGTCCGCTCGAGCCCGAGCCTTTCCCAACAGATGCTCTTCAGGAGATCAGGCAAGAACGGCTTTTGCTCGATGAACAACAAGCTGAGTTGCCGCCGTGTCGCGTCGAAATTGTTCTTGGCGCTCCTGGTAGATTATTTGTGGGTTCTCCCTACGGGTGTGTTGACCAAATTGCCGTTCGCTTGCAATGCCCCTTTTGTCCAGGACCCTGCGCGGCTAAAAATAAAAGATCCCGAAACATCGCCCACGAACCGATGGCTGTTAGACCGCACAGGAACTCTCGGGGCCAAGGTAATGAGACTTTGGTTGGAACGGCGAGACTTAGAAATAAAGGATAGGGCACAGGCCTATGGGCTGTTGCCTAATGTCGACCGGGGACGATAATTCACTCGAAGGGATCTGCGCTGCAACGGTGGAGATCGCTTTTGACCGTTCCATTGACGGAAAACCGATATTGCTGACCGATAACGGACGTCTCGCACAACCACTCAAGTCGGTCATCTATCCAGAGCGTCTTTTCAAGATCTGGGACGTGAAAACTGTGGTTGATGCCTTCGATGCGGAAAAGCGTCCACCCTTCTGTGGCCTAGTAGATCTGGAAGACATTTCGAAGTTTTAGAAGTTGGAACTTTTTGACTGAGATAGAAGAAGCTGACGTGATCGCGACGCTCCATCGGGTGCACCCTAAGAAACCTGCATGGCGGCATTTACTTAGACTCTGGTCTCTTCTCTCTGACGAATTAACAACTTATCGGCAGAGCTCCTCACGGTCGAGGGTAACATCATTCCTGTCCGCGGCAAGGACAAGCTTTATTCTGGCCAATGAGGTCGTACGTCTCTCAGAAAAACGTCTACTGCAGTCGGATGCCGATTGGGACTTTCTAAGCAAATACCTTCTTGTTGTAAACCACAATTGGCCGCCGTATATCGTCGAGCAAGAGGCGCATCGGTTCTACGGACGATGACCGATGGCTCGGAGACGATGCCGAAAATGCGGACTCGCTGCTAAATTCACTGGGCCTAATGCAATCCAGCGATATGGGTGATGTCGTAGACCGGGTCGCTGAAAGTTCTTCGCCGAGGCAGTGCTGCCCTTAAAGACGCCGTTCGTTTGACCCATATCGCCGCAAAACTTGGCGCCGGAATCAGCGACTCGTTCAGGTTCGTTGCCCGGATGGAACGATACGCGAAAAGCCCATGTTCATGGACGCCGATGGGTTACTCGAGGAGCTTTTTCCACCCGACTGGTGTGACTCACACCTGTTGCATTCTGCTTACGTGGCACAGTTCGTCTCATGTAGTCCGCAGGAGTGGACCTCATGGGTCGCATCCGGGCGTTCTGGTATTACTGGATTTCCATCTTTAGTGAATTGTAGAAGCGGCGTTCTCGGCAGGGCAAAAGTTCGAAGGGAGATCGAGAGGCGAGGATTTTCGGGCGAGCCCAATTTCAAATACCAGACCGAAAATTTTTCGATCGACGATTTGGACTTTGATCCCCTTTACTGGCGGCGGTGGTCGCAGTTGGCTGAGTCAATGCCGAATATATGGGAACGCATCATGAGACGTATTCTCGACCAGCCGCGGTCATTCTCGGGAACAATCCCGTACAGCAAAAGCATTACATGTTGCGACAACCGGAAGTACAAGTCCCTGACCCAGGCAGATCTTGTTCCCAGCTGGATCCTACGGTTCAGGGCCCTGCCGTGTTTACCGGACACGCATGGGATCAATTATCGTCCCGAAGAACTGCTGAGAAGAACGCCGGAAACTAAACCGCTGTTGGACACAGAGCCGTTCATCTCATTGCACCTTGACAATGAGTTTACTCGCCCGCTATCGCCTGTTGGGTGTTCGTGACCAGCCGACGGGTCCTGACGCAGTGCTTGACCGGTTCACGAGCGTTTTCGTCCAGCGATAGTCCACCCATTCATGAGGTCGAGAAATGGTACCTCCGCCTGGACATGCTGATGAATGAATGTTCAACGGAGGATGTCGTAAAAGTTTCAAATGCGTTCAGTGACGAGAACCTTTTACTTACTGAGTCCGGATCGTGGACCAAAGCTTCGGGCGTGTTTCTTCATGCTGGCGAGGACGCATGCGGTGCTCGGGGCCGAGCTTGTTCGCTCGTCCTTCTTTGACTGTAATCGCATCTCTGGCGGCGAATAGGCATAGCTGACCGTCCCACTGTCGAACTCGCAATAGAGTGGCTTAAAGGTCTACCGACTGATTCACCTCTCACTCAGGTTGACCTGCGAAGGGTGGAGGGAATGATCGCACGCCATCCTGTCCGCATATGGGAGGAGTGTCGCCACTGGTTAAATTTTGCCAGAGAGTGGGTTGAGACCGATACGCTCGAATACGCGATGTCCATGCAGTCACTGTTCAAATGGTACTGCACCAACCTGGGTCTGAAGCAAAAGACGGCAGACCTGCGGCGGATTGGGCTATGAGGTGGTCAACACGGAACCCTTTACGCAACTTGCGAACCTCGCGGATACAGTTACCAATCAACTGCATCAGATGGCCGTGTTTACTGTTGCTCCAACAGATGTCGAATGGCTAACGCAGTTCGGTACAGAAATGCGCCGAATTCCGGGTCCGCACGGACGAGCTTGAAACCCAGCGAATTAGGCAATTAGGTAAGCGTTTGGAGCGAACAAAATGGCAAACCGCTCCCGGCCGCTTCAGATCATTCCATATATAGGTAATACACCCGCCGGCCTATCAACCGCAGCCGATGTCGTATGGCTGGATGAGGTTTTGTACGTAAAGAAAGGTCCGATCGCAAGGCTTGCGATGCCGCTGTCACAGGAACTCGGAAAGACCATAAGAAAGCCAGAGCTTATCTGACGCGATAAGATCTGCTTCTCGATCGCACTGCAAAGTTCGTCTCAGATTATATGGCTGAGAATTTTGAACCTTGCTCCGCTCAATTATTAGAGCAGCGAGGACCAATTGCAGCAGGACGCTGGTAACGATAGTAGCAATGGCGAAATTCAGCAGGAAAGGGCCAGCGAAACGGAAAGAGTTTGCAGAGACTAAATCTGACCGAAGACCGCCGAGTGTGAAGAAACAGATGCCGAGGGAGCTGAACGATGCCGACGATAAGGCTCAGATAGTAAGTCTGGATCCCTCACAAATCGGCGACGAGGAACAGCCTGACGATGACCATCCGCGGCTTTCGCCGGCCAGACAAACCGAGTTTGATCGAACGCTTTCCGCTGCAAAACGGTTATGTCCCTGATGGTGATGGTGTCTACCGGTGCTCGGATGGCAACACTTTGCGAAAAACTGACGACCTGTTCCCATCGGGACGCCGAACCGCAAATGGTTCTGTCCATTATTACTGGGTCAAGGACCATTGCCTTGAAAACAAGCCCATGCCTATCGATTCACCAGTCTGGAGCTTTTAGAAAAATACCCGGCCAATATTCCGTCGTGCTTTGCGATAGCTCTGATCGCGGCGGAGGAAATAACCGGTGCCGAACTTCAGGGCATGTGCCGAACTGGAGAGCTCAGGCTGTCGCCTGCGTCGTAATCCGTTAACGTATACGCCTGGGAATAGAAGGTGAGCGGAGTTAACGAGTAAAAATGGGCGCAACTCTCGGGACATCCAGTATTTAACTCGAACGATTAATCAAACGAATGGGGAAGGATTATTTGCCGGTACGGAAAGAACAAGGTTAGAGAATGAAGTTAAGAAAAAAACTTATCGAGGTTGCGTTGCCGCTGGAGGCGATAAATAAGGCGTCGGCGCGGGAGAAGTCTATTACGACATGGGCATCCTAGTACGCTGCATTTGTGGTGGGCGAGGCGGCCGCTTGGCGGCGGCTAGGGCGGTTATTTTTTCGCAGATGGTTGATGATCCTTCGGAGTATGTCGATAGCTTAAGATGGACGACAAGCTGCGAAAGAAGGCTGAGACGGATGCTCAAGGAACGGCACGCGGTTTGGGCGACGGCGACTGAAGTAAAAGCGAAAGCGGATGAGGCGAGTATCGAGTCGCCCGATCCGGGGCCGGAGCCGAACTTGGACGACATTATTGCGGAACAAGAACGCGACCGGCTGTTCAAGATCATTGAGGAGCTTGTTCTTTGGGAAAACACGACGAACGAGACGGTGCTTGAAAGGCTCGGGCGGAGATTTGGCAGAGTTGGCGGCGGACGTGTGCTGATAATGCCGATCATCCGCGGGCAAAGGAGCTTTTTGACCGGAACAAGCTGCCGGCGTTTCACGATCCGTTTGCGGGCGGCGGGGCCTTGCCGCTTGAGGCGCAGCGGCTGGGGCTTGAGGCTTATGCGTCGGACCTTAACCCGGTGGCGGTGCTGATCAACAAGGCGATGATCGAGATACCGCCGAAATTTGCCGGGATGCCGCCGGTCAATCCCGAATGGCAGTCGAAGAGCGATGCGCGAAAAGGCCATTAAGGGCTGCGGAAAGGAGCCGAGGGCCTGGCCGAAGACGTCCGCTACTACGGCAAATGGATGCGCGACGAAGCCGAAAAACGCATCGGCCATCTTTACCCAAAGGTCGAGGTCACCGAGGAAATGGCAAAGGCCGCCCGGACCTGAAACAGTATATCGGGCAAAAGCTGACCGTCATTGCCTGGATCTGGGCACGGACTGTGAAGAGTCCTAATCCGGCATTTTAATGTTGATGTTCCGCTTGCTACCACTTCATGCTTTCCACACAAGCCGGAAAAGAAGCCTATATTGAGCCAATTATCGCCAATGGTGATTACTCCTTCGTTGTTCGCATCGGCAAACCAAAAAACCTGGGGATCGTAAAAAATGGCACATCTGCATCAAATGGGCCTCGAAGCGGCTTTGTTTGCTTAATGTCGGGAACGCCGATTGATTTTGAGTATATTCGGAAAGAAGGAAGGGCCGGCCGGCTAGGTGCACGGTTGCTTGCGATTGTTGCGGATGGACGGCGAGGAAGAGTGTACCTCGACCCGTTACCCGAACAAGAGACTATCGCCAAGTCTGCAAAGCCAACCTGGACACCCCAGGTTTTGATTGAACCGGGAATGTCCGAGCGAGTGGTTGGCTATGGATTTACAGAATACGGGAAACTTTTCACCGACCGTCAACTTGTTGGGAATGCGACTCTATTTGATCTGCTGATTTTAAGTTTGTTCGCGAAAAGGTTAGAAATGATGCAATCGGCTCCGGAATGCCGTGCGATGGAACGTCCTTAGACAGCGGTGGCAATGGAGCGATGGCTTATGCTGATGCAATAACAGCCTACCTTGCTTGTGTCAACGATCGGGTGGTGTATTATGGCTCCAGCCTCGTTACTTGGCTTCCGAAGGACAATGCATTGCGTGACAGTATGCCTAGGCAAGGGTTAGCTATGGCCTGGGATTATGCAGAGGCGAATCCGCTAGGGAAATCTAGCGGTGACGTCATAACTTGCACACAATCGGTGGCAAACTACCTCGAAGTGCAAACCCATTCTGATAAGGGACGCGCTAATTTGAGGAAGAAGCACAGTCAAATAAAGAAAAAGGACGAAATTATGTCGTGAGTACCGATCCTCTCGTATTATGACAATATTGGATACGCCGATCTTTCTGACTTCTTCTATTCATGGCTGCGGGACACCACTACGATCTATTTTCCCGGGGCTGTTTGCGACATTGGCCGTTCCAAAGGCTGAGGAATTGATCGCTTCGAGAGATCGACATGATAGCCAGAAGCTGGAAGCATACGTAACTGAAGCTTGAAGGAACAGGGAAGGGGCAA
>CAWIDZ010000001.1:0-810027 GCA_963834975.1 Blastocatellia bacterium | reverse complement strand
ATCACACAGGCAGTGACATGGGCGTACACGGACAACTGCTCGGCAGAGCCAGTCAATGTTTCGGATACTCCATGTACAGCGACGGCTACTTATGCCGGTGACGCCAACCATACAGGCAGTTCGGGCTTTAACACGATCACGATCACAAAAGCATCGTCAATAGTTACGGTGGACGCACTTTCGGTGGAGTATGATGGCGATCCGCATCCGACGACTGCGACGGTAAGCGGTGTGGGAACAGGTATCACACAGGCAGTGACATGGGCCTACACAGATAACTGCTCGGCGGAACCTATCAATGTTTCGGACACGCCGTGTACAGCGACGGCAACTTATGCCGGTGACGCCAACCATACAGGCAGTTCGGGCTTTAACACGATCACCATCACAAAGGCGTCATCGACGGTAACTGTGGATGCCCTTTCGGTGGAATATGACGGCAGCCCGCATTCGACGACGGCTACGGTCAGCGGTGTGGGAACGGGTATCACACAGACAGTGACATGGGCCTACACGGACAACTGCTCGGCAGAGCCGGTCAATGTTTCGGATACTCCATGTACAGCGACGGCAACATATGCCGGTGATGCCAACCACACGGGCAGCATGGGTTCGAACACGATCACGATCACAAAAGCATCGTCAATAGTTACGGTGGACGCACTTTCGGTGGAGTATGATGGCGATCCTCATCCAACAACGGCGACCGTAAGCGGTGTCGGAACAGGTATCACACAGGCAGTGACATGGGCGTACACGGACAACTGCTCGGCAGAGCCAGTCAATGTTTCGGATACTCCATGTACAGCGACGGCAACATATGCCGGCGACGCCAACCATACAGGCAGTTCAGGCTTTAACACGATCACTATCACAAAGGCGTCATCGACTGTAACTGTGGATGCGCTTTCGGTGGAGTATGATGGCGATCCTCATCCAACAACGGCGACCGTAAGCGGTGTCGGAACAGGTATCACACAGGCAGTGACATGGGCCTACACAGATAACTGCTCGGCAGAGCCTAGTCAATGTTTCGGATACTCCATGTACAGCGACGGCAACTTATGCCGGCGACGCCAACCATACAGGCAGTTCAGGCTTTAACACGATCACTATCACAAAGGCCGTCATCGACTGTAACTGTGGATGCCCTTTCGGTGGAATATGACGGCAACCCGCATCCGACGACGGCTACGGTCAGCGGTGTCGGAACGGGTATCACACAGGCAGTGACGTGGGCCTACACGGACAACTGCTCGGCAGAGCCAGTCAATGTTTCGGATACTCCATGTACGGCGACGGCAACATATGCCGGCGACGCCAACCATACAGGCAGTTCGGGCTTTAACACGATCACTATCACAAAGGCGTCATCGACTGTAACTGTGGATGCCCTTTCGGTGGAGTATGACGGCGAGCCCGCATCCGACGACGGCGACCGTCAGCGGTGTCGGAACGGGTATCACACAGGCAGTGACATGGGCCTACACAGATAACTGCTCGGCGGAACCTGTCAATGTTTCGGACACGCCATGTACGGCGACGGCAACATATGCCGGCGACGCCAACCATACAGGCAGTTCGGGCTTTAACACGATCACTATCACACCAAAGCCGGCGACCTGGACTACAAATAATGCCGGTAAGACGTTTGGCGATGCTGATCCGATGCCTCTTACTACTGGCAGCGGAACCGGATTCCTGATGGCGGATGGCGTGACAGCGACATACACTCGTGACCCGGGTGAGCCCGCAGGTATGTATCACATCACGGCTACACTCTCGGCTAGCCCGGGCGACCTTAACAACTATCTCATCACTAATACTGGTGGGACGTTTACTATCAACGCCAGGACGCTGACCGGCACGGTCACTTATGTGAACCACCCGACAACGGGTTACGCGATCCCGGACACGGTGATCACGGCGGCGGGCGCAACGCCTTTGCCGACGCCGGGTTTGAGCCTTTCGAGCGGTTCGTATTCGATCTCGGGGTTTGGTACGGGTTCTTATACCATCACGCCGTCTAAAGCGTCGTATCCGGTGAATGTTTATAATGGGATTTTCGCCGATGATGCTTCGATGATCTCGCAGCATGTTGTTCATCTGATAACTCTTAACGCGAACCAGATAGCTGCCGGCAAGGTCAGCGGCGGGGTGACGCTTACATCATTTGATGCGGCATTGATCGCTCAATATATTGTGGGCATTCCCAATTTGTTGAACTCCAGCGGCGCCTGGCGGTTCACACCTGATACACCATCACTTGTCGTGTCGGCGAACAGCGTGCAGGATTACTCAGGCATTCTGATGGGCGATGTGAATGGCGACTGGACGAACGGCACGATGCAGCCGGTGGCAGAGAGGCCGGCCGATCCTGACAGCTCGGTGATGGTTTCGGTCCCGGATGTCAGCTCGACACGCGGATCTGCCGTCACTATTCCTCTCAGCATCTCACGGCTGCGGGGCATAGGTGTCGCGTCATATCAGTTTGATATTGAATACGATCCGGCCGTGATCGAGCCGGGCCAGTTGGCGGCGGGCATAAGCGGCACATTGAGCGAGGGCCTCAGTGTTGTCTCAAATTCACCGCAGCCGGGCCTGCTCAAGGTTGTCGTTTACGGGGCATTGCCGGTCAGCGGTGACGGTACTTATTTAGATCTGAGGTTCAATGTTGTTGGTGCGGTTGGTTCTGCCTCGCCGCTCAATATCAGCGGGTTCAGGCTAAATGACGGTAAGGAGCCGGTCTTTACCAGTAGCGGACAGTTAACGGTGACGCGGCCGCGGGGGCCGCTCATCCAGGGCACGGTGGTCACATCTGCGGGGCGGCCGGTGGCTAATTCGCGGGTGACATTGACCAGCACGGCCGGCGAAACGCAATTTATGATGACCGACGAAAGCGGGCATTTTGAATTTGGCGGCGTGACGGTTGGCGAGACGTACAGCGTAAATGCCCTTTCGGCCCGGTTCAGGTTCTCACCCCGAACGGTCAGCGTCATAGGGGACGTCACGGATATTGAGATGATCGCCGAGCCGTGATTTGACCCGATATGTGCTGATCGTCGGGGGAACTGAAAAGCCCGATCTGATAGAGCGCCCGGATAGGTAGGCGGCCATTTTAGCCGGATTATCCGGGTGGAGAGAGCCTCGGATCTTTACCTTATTATAGGGGGCTTTTTTGCGGACGGTCATTTGTGCGGCGGCGGAGCGATCCTAAACCTGCGTGGCGTGCGGTTGGGAAAAAGTTGACCTTTCTGTTTATTTTTCGCATTTGTGCATAGCTTTTTTGGGAGTTTTCGTTTACCATGGTGTTCGCTACTATTGAAAAAATTGAACTTGTGTACTTACCGATGCTTTATTATTGGTTGTTTTTTACACCTAAACCATCAATAGAGCGGTAAGGTTTACATATTTATGGTTTCTGCTGCAAACCGGTTTTCGGTTTGAAGATTTGTATATTGTCAGGATCATTTTCGATCTTTGGAGGTCATTCCGCTATGTCATCAACTGTTGTTTCGAGAGGTTTCTCTATGGTCAAGTCATTGGTACCGGTTAAATTCGGTTCGGCGTTTGCATTAGCCTTTGTCCTGATCGTTATGGCGTCATTAACCGCTATTAACGTATCGGCCAGGGATTTTTCAACGATCTTTGTTGATAACAGTTCATATGGTGATACATTCACCCTGTCGTTATTAGCAACCGATTACGCGCCATTGGCTGCCGATGACGCGCCATTGGCGCCGGTTTTGGTGAGCGCACCTACCGCAAATCAAATGGTGCCCTCGACCTTTGTGGTACCGATCACGGTCAATGACATCACGGCTGACGCCATTTTTGCCTTTCAGTTCAACATACTTTATGACCCGGCGGTCATTGATCCGTTTCCCAACACTCTTGCCGGTAACTTCGGCTGCTCGACAACGGGTACGCTGTCCGGAAATGCCGGCCTCTCAGCGACATGCAACGTTTTACCGGATGGCACTCTGAGAGTGAGTGTTTCAGGAGCTAATCCGATGATGGGGTCAGGCACACTCATCAATTTGAACTTCCAGACCGATCCAACTGCGATGGCGGGAAATGTTTCCCCGCTGACTTTTCAACCGGGGAACACGTTCTTCTTTAATGCAGGCGGTCCGGTAGCCTTTACCCCGACCAACGGACAGATAACCCTCGTCGGCCCGACGCCGACCCCGACAGCAACTTCGACGCCAACGGCGACGGCAACCGCCACAGCAACGGCCACAGCAACAGCGACTTCAACCCCGACAAATACACCGACAGCTACGGCAACGGCCACTGCAACAGCGACCGCGACGGCGACGTTTACACCTACGCCGACAGCAACGGCAACGGCAACAGCGACCGCGACCGCGACGGCAACATTTACACCGACGCCAACCGCGACGGCAACATTTACACCGACGCCAACGGCGACAGCAACTGCCACCGCGACCGCTACGTCAACTCCGACGGCGACAGCAACCGCGACGGCAACAGCAACAAATACACCAACAGCAACCGCAACCGCGACAGCAACCGCGACGGCAACGGCGACAGCAACAAATACACCAACTGCTACTGCGACCGCTACCGCAACGGCTACACCATCGGCCTCGCCGACGTGTCCGGGGACAGCGGTAACAACGGTGACCAATAATACACCGGTAGTAATACCTGATACGGCACCGCCAAATGTGGTCACATCAACGGTCAACATAGCAGGAGCGGGTACGTATCTGACGGACCTCGATCTGACAACCTTTATCCAGCACACATTCGCGTCGGATCTGGACATCACGCTGCAGTCACCTGCGGGAACGATCGTTACGATAACGACCGACAATGGCGGCAGCAATGACAATGTATATAACGGGACGATATTTAACGATCAGGCCGATCCCGGATCACAGGTCCCGTATACGGCCGGAGCCAATTTGGTCAACGACTTTATTTATACCAATCTGATGACGGCCACGCCGCTTGCACCTGAAGAGGCCCTTGGTGCCTTCAACGGTGAGAACCCGAACGGTACATGGACATTGACAATTTCGGATGACGCGAACGGCGACGGCGGCAGCCTGGATAGCTGGACGCTGACGGCAACGACGGTGACAACACCGCCGGTGCTTACAACGGAACCAACGTTCACAAACAATACGCCGGTAGTGATACCGGATACGGCACCGCCGAATGTTGTTACTTCGACCATAAATGTTACGGGAGCCGGAACAACGGTTGGGGATGTCAACCTGACGACGTTCATCCAGCACACATTCGCAAGCGATCTGGACATAACGCTTCAGTCGCCGGCGGGAACTATCGTAACGATAACGACCGACAATGGCGGCAGCAATGACAACGTATATAACGGAACGGTATTTGACGATCAGGCCGATCCCGGATCACAGGTCCCGTATACGGCCGGAGCCAATTTGGTCAACGACTTTATTTATACCGATCTGATGACGGCCCCGACACTTGTACCTGAAGAGGCTCTTTCGGCATTCAACGGTGAGAACCCGAACGGTACATGGACATTGACGATCTCGGATGACGCAAACGGCGATGGCGGAAGCCTCGACAGCTGGTCGCTGAACATCAAGACATCGACCAACGGTTGTACAACACCGTCACCGTCACCATCTGCAACTGCTACGGCAACTGCTACAGCTACAGCGACTGCAACGGCGACATCGACAGCATCACCTTCACCTTCGCCGACTTGTACCCCAACTGTTTGGCTGGCGGGTCCGGTCCAGGCACCGGCACGCTATGCAATTCAGGGTGCTCTCGGCACGGACAATATGCTCTATATCGCCGGTGGCCAGTCCACTGACGCGGCGCCGGTCGTATTTGACCAGGTCTCGCGTTACGACTCGACGACCGACACATGGAGTAACGTCGCTCCGCTGCCGACCGCGGTCAGCCAGGCTGCTACAGGAGCTGCTAACGGCAAGATCTTTGTTGCCGGCGGCTTTACAGGCGGCAGCAGTGTGACCAACATACTGCAGATCTATGACATCGGCACCAACACCTGGAGCACCGGGGCAAGTATACCTACTGCGGGCGTCGAAGCGGCTGCAGCAGCGGTCGTCAATGGCAAGTTCTATGTGATGGGCGGTGACGACTTTAACAACGGTCTTAACACCACCTTTATCTATGACATAGCCACAAACGTCTGGACGACGGGTGCGACGCTGCCTGATATGCGTACCAACCTTTATGGTACGGCCTCGGGCGGTATGATCTATGTTTTCGGCGGTGTGGTACTGCCGGCATTCACGACAACTGACACGCTGCTGCGTTACGATCCGGTTGCGAATACCTGGACCAACCTCGGTTCGGCAGGTACAGCCGGAGCTCGAGGCAACTACGGCGGCATCTCGCCGATCGGAGCTGGTCAACTGCTGATCACAGACGGAGCGAATTCTGCTGGTGTCTCAACCACGGCAACCCACATCTTCACGATCGGCACAGGTACGTTCAGTGCCGGCCCGGCGATGATCGGTGCCCGAGCAGGACACGCACAGGGTACCTTACCGGATGGCCGGATCATCGTAGCCGATGGCTTCAATACGGCGACCACGACGACCAGTGCGGTCGAGCTGCTCACAGGTGCGTGTGCGACTCCTTCGCCAACTGCAACCGCTACATCAACGCCAACCGCTACGGCAACGGCAACTGCGACTGCAACGGGCACACCGACAGCAACGGCAACCGGTACGCCATCAGCTACGCCAACGGCGACAGCAACGGCTACATCTACGCCGACTGCAACTGCAACGGCGACGTCTACGCCGACTGCGACAGCTACTGCAACGGCTACAGCGACAGCAACGCCAACGCCGGGACCGCCTTCGGTCCAGTTCACATCGGTTGCCTATATCGAGGATGAATCGCAGACTGCTGCTATTACCATCAGTCGTACCGGAAGTACGACAGGTACTAATACGGTCTCGTTCGCGACATCCGATGGAACGGCTATGGGCGGAGTGGCCTGTACGACCGATATTGATTACATCAGTGTCAGTCAGATGGTTACATTTAACCCGGGTGACACGCAGAAGACGGTAAATATCGTCATCTGCGGCGACGCCCTTACCGAACCCGATCAAACGGTCAATCTCGCATTGACCGGATCAAATCTTGGATCGCCGGCAAATGCGATCCTTACCATAAACGATACTGCCTCGGTGTTCCGCAACACCACGAATATCATGATCAACGGCGGCGGAGCGGGCAGTCCTTATCCGGCACCGATCGTTGTGACGGGCGGCCCGGCCCTTATCGGCTCAATGCGTGTAACGCTCTATGATCTGGCAGCAAACATTCCGGATAACCTGGATGTTCTACTGGTAGCACCGGGCGGACAGGCGTTCCCGTTAATGGCAAATGCAGGCGGAGTATCGCCGAACGGTTCGGTGACACTTAACTTTACTGATACGGCCGGTACAGTATTGCCTGATAACGGCCCGCTGCTTACGGGTGATTTCGAGCCGACCACATGGGGTGCGGTTGCCAACTTCCCGGCACCGGCACCGGCTGGCCCATATAACCTGCCGGGCAGCACGGTCGGTGGAACGGGAACTCAGACCCTGTTTGGCAACTTCGGAGGAACGAACTCGAACGGAACCTGGCTCCTCTATATCCGCGACGATACGACGACGAACGCCCCGACGGCGGTCGTTGGCAACATCGCCGGCGGTTGGGGACTTGAGTTCCTGACGACGACGGCGGCAAACGCTTCCATTTCGGGACGTGTGTTGACGGCGGACGGCCGCGGTATCAGGAACGCTGAGGTTGTGATCTCGGGAAATGCTCTCGCACAGCCACTGCGGGTTGCTACCGGATCGTTTGGCTGGTTCACATTTGACGGACTTACCGCCGGTGAGACCTATGTTGTAACGGTGAATTCACAGCGGTTCACATTCAGTGCACCAAGCCGTGTCATCAGTCTCGTTGATAACGTGATCGATGCCGACTTTGTTGCTGATCCCGAGCAATAGGATCATCTTGCTCCCGGGTCGCGCTGCGGCCCGAGAGCGGGTGAATAATTGAGAAAGGCCTTTATCCTCACGGGTAAAGGCTTTTTTCTTGTGTTACTATTTGGCAAAGACTTCCCTCTGGATACCTTGTAGATGAGCATATACGAACACCTGCAGCCGATCGACCTGAGCAAGATCGAGACCTATGACCTGGCGTCCCGGCCGAGTAAAGTTACTGTTGAGGATTTTGCCCGGCCGTCAGACGCCGCAGATTCTCTTTCCGGTTTTCTCGATAAATTACCAAACATCCTCGCCGTCCGGAGCCTGCGTGCTATTGCCAAAAGCATACGCAGGGCCCGTGATCTGGGTAAGCCGATCATTTGGGGGATGGGCGGGCACGTTATTAAAACCGGTGTTTCTCCGTTGATCCTTGACTTGATGGATCGCGGCTATGTTACTGCGATCGCGTCGAACGGCTCTGTCCTCGTCCACGATACTGAGATCGCCCTCGTTGGTTTTACGAGTGAGGACGTCGATGCAACTCTCGGAAAAGGCGCATTTGGAGCGGCGACAGAAACGGGCGAGATATTGAACGGTGCCGCAAAAGCCGGCCGCGATGATGGGCTGGGATTAGGTGAAGCTATGGGCAGGGCGGTCACCGCCCTCGATCCGCCGTTTAAGGATATGTCGGTCATATGCCGGGCATATGCTAAAAAGGTTCCGTTCACGGCCCATTTGACCATCGGTGCGGATATAGGGCATTTTCATTCGTCCTGTGACGGTGCGGCTCTGGGAGCCACGAGTCACACAGATTTCAAGTTATTCTGCTCGATAGTTCAGGAAATGAATGGCGGCGGTGTTTATATAAATTACGGGTCAGCCGTAGTCATGCCTGAGATATTTCTTAAGGCCGTTACTGTGGTCCGAAACCTCGGGCACGACCTGAATGATATTACAACCGCGAATTTTGACTTTGTCCAGCGATACAGGCCGATGACGAATGTCGTACACCGGCCAACCGCGAACGGAGCGGGAAAGGGGTACTCGATCACCGGCCATCACGAGCTTACCTTGCCTATGCTCGCCGCACAGATCATCTCAGGCGAATAACATCCTGCTGCCGAAATTCTGATGCCTCATCTATTACGGGGTGCAAAGACAGTTCGAAATAGCTCGCATCCAGTTATGATCAGGTGCGGGTTTTTCCACACTTTGGGGCCATAGGGGCTGCAAATATAGATAAAATGGAATATTTCTTGTGGAACGGTGCTTGCAAAGTGTATAACAGATTTACAAGGCTAACCCATAATGCAATGGCAGCCGATGATCCGAACTTGCCATTTCCCACCATAGATATGGCTTATGAAGTCTCCAATGGTACATAATATATGTTTTATGATTCTACACGGGGTAATGTAATGCACAGATCTTTTTCTATTATTTTACTGTTGGCAATGGTCTTTATTTTGGTTGCGAGTGGTTTTTCGCAGAACGGCGACAAACGGCTCGAGGTCACCATCAAGGATAGCAACGGGATGGTGATACCGGGTGCTGAGGTTGAATTGTTATTGGCCGGGAATGCTTTCCGGAACACGGTGAGCGGGGCGGATGGGGTTGCCTTATTTAATAATATTCCTGAGGGCCGCTATCGCTTATCGGTGGCTGCAAAGGGCTTTTCGAGCGTGATCAGGGATCTGACCGTTGCTAACGATCAGACGGCTGTCACAGAGATAACCCTGCCAGCCGGTGAGATCTCAGAGGTAGTAAATGTAACCGCCGAACGGCGCCAGGTCTCAAGCGAAGATACTGCTGTTCCTGTAAGTGTGCTCGACCGCGAACAGATAGAAAAAAAAGCGGTAAACACCATCGGTGATGTTTTCCGGACGCTTCCCGGCACATCGACCGCCAATGAAGGAGCCTTTCAGGTGCGGCCGCGTATCCGCGGACTCGACAGTAACCGTGTCCTTGTACTTGTGGACGGCGAACGGCTAAATAACAGCCGCACGTCAACCGAACAGTCGGGGGTCGAACTTGGTTTGATCGCAACATCCGAGATCGAATCGGTCGAGGTAGTGCGCGGCAGCGGCTCGGTCCTGTACGGCACCGACGCTCTCGGCGGAACGATCAACATCATCACGAGGGATACCCCGCTTCGCCGTGATCACGGCTTTAGGTTCGGCGGTTCACTTGGTACGTTTTACAGTACAAATGAACACGGACGGCGGGGTAATCTCGCACTGACCGGAGCCGGCCGTTATTTCGCATTTCGGGTCTCTCAGTCGCTCGAGAGGTTCGATAACTATTTTACCGGAACGCCGAACGCCGCCTTTCTCCTGGACCTGCGGGAACAGGGTGTGAGCATAAATGACGACGGAGAAGTGCTTAACTCTCAGTCACACGGTGGTAATACCGGGGGGACGTTCAGGTTCTTCATCAATGACACAAATACGCTGCGATTCAGCTTTGACCGCCGGCGTGAGTCGAATATCGGCTCTGCAGGGTTGTTAGGTGTATTCACCGGCTATTTTCCATTCTCTGACCGGGACAAGGTTAGCGGACGATATGATTCGGTCGCCCTTAATAAATACCTCCAGCGTGTGTCGGTGAGCGGATTTTATCAAAAACAAAAGCGGGATTTTACGAACGTCCTGACCGTGCCGCCGGCCCCGCCCTATTTCCCGGGCATTTATCAGTTCAGCGAAACGGTCACCGATACAAAAACAACCGGGTTTGACCTGCAGACCGACTGGATCTTTGGCAGCCGCAACCGCCTGATCGCGGGCCTCAGCTATTTCCGTGACGGCAACAGCGACAACCGTACTATTATCACCGCATCGACCCCGACCTCGTTGAATCCGACGGTCA
This sequence comes from Blastocatellia bacterium, assembly GCA_963834975.1. GTDB lineage: Bacteria > Acidobacteriota > Blastocatellia > Pyrinomonadales > Pyrinomonadaceae > OLB17. Next base: position 799,177 of record CAWIDZ010000001.1, on the reverse strand, counting down.
GCAACACAAAAAGCGTTCCGGACGCCAAGCTGTCGAACATCGGGGTGTTTGGGCAGGAGGAGTTTAGGGTTAATTCAAAACTGAAGTTTGTCGGCGGTCTTCGCTTTGATAACTTTGGAACCTCGGCCCTGCCTACAGAAGGGTTTGCCATACCCACCCTTAGGCCGGACCAGATCGAGGATCTGGGGATCGGCAGCCTTGCATCCGGGCTCAATGTCTCGAACAATGCCTTCACAGGCGATTTCGGCGCTGTTTACAAGCTGAACCGAAATTTCAGTTTGTCGGGACGTGTCGGCCGGTCGTTCCGTACACCGAATATATTTGAGCTATTCTTTACCGATACGGGCTCTGTAGCCGGTTTTGTGGTCGGCAACCCGGGCCTGGTACCGGAAAGCGGTATAAACTTCGACACGAGCCTTAAAATAGTCAGCTCGCATTTTGTGTCGGCGTTTACATACTTTAACAATTCCTATAGTAATCTTCTTGCCACGGTTCCCGCTGACGATCACCGCGGATGCCCCGTTTTTATCGTGCGGCCGGGGACGGTATACGACGAGGACAATTGTTATATCGTCAGCACACCGCCCGGCCCCGTCCCGGTCCGTGTCTATCAGACGCAGAATATTGAACGGGCCCGGATACAGGGTTTTGAGGCCGAGTTCGAGGTTCCGATAAAGATCAGCCTGGGGTACCTGACGCCAAACGGTAATTTCAGCTATCTAAGGGGTGACAACACCGAGCAGAATGTACCGCTCAATTTCATCAGCCCGTTTCGTACCAATATCGGCATTCGGTGGAATAATTACGGACGGTCGTATTTCTTTGATTACACTGTCAGGATCGTCGCTGAGCAGACACGGCTTTCGCCATCCTATCTTCTGCCTGTAAACCAGGGTGGGAACGGAGGGCCAGAGCCCGGATTTGTTTCACACATTATGAGCGGCGGATATTATTTTAGGCGAGAGAACTACGATTTCAATATCAACCTGGGTATTTCAAATATCTTTAACAAAGCCTTTAGTGAGCAATTTGTGTTTGCTCCGGCTCGTGGACGATCGTTTACGATCGGGACGACCTGGTATCTGAAATAAGCCTGTACTTTGTTCTGCAGATATGAAAAGACGCGAGACCGTTCCCGCGTCTTTTTCATCCAATGACCGCTAATGTTACTTGCTCCTGGCGGCGGAAAAGGGAACCTGGCCAAACGCCGGGTTTGAAAATGTCCCGGTCATCTTGTCACCGTCGATCGTCCCGGTCATAACAAAGTCAACGCTTTGCCCCTGAATATCGGCATGCAGTGTAGCCGTGAATGTTTTTCCGCTCACCTTGCCTCCGTCGATCGTTCCGTTTCCCATCTGTGAGGTGGTCGTACCTGTCAGAACAGCACCGTCCTGTTTCAGATCAACGCCAATATCGATCATCTGACCGCTGGCATTAGCCACGAGAGTCCATCCGCCGGTTAGATCGGCTGACGGTGCCGCGGACATATCGGGCTTGGAGATAAGCACAACTGTTGCGGGATCTACGGTTAGCTCTGCCAGGCGTTTAGTGACTTCCGGGGTCATTGATTCCTGGTATCGGCCGCCGAGGTACTTGGCAAAAAACTTCTCCGCTGCAGCGGTCATCGCAAGGTTATTTACCGGCCTTGCGAACCCGTGCCCTTCATCATCGGCCAAAAGGTACTGAACCGGGTACTTTCGGTCACGCAGAGCAATTACGATCTGATCTGCTTCGGCTTTATTGACCCTGGGATCGTTGGCCCCCTGAACGACCATGAGCGGGGTTGTGATCTTGTCGGCATGATTGAGAGGTGACTGGCGGTCAAGTTGTGTCCGGCCTTCCGGCGTATTCGGGTCGCCCATACGCTTGTAGAATATCTGACGGCCTGCTTCCCAATAGGGCGGGATCGATTTTAGCAGGGTAATGAGATTTGACGGAGCTACGATCGCAACGGCGGCCGCATATAGGTCCGGCGTAAACGTAACGCCGGCAAGCGTCGCATATCCACCGTAACTGCCACCCATTATGCCGATGCGTTTCGGATCCGCGATGCCTTTGGCTACCAGGTCCTTTACACCCCAGGTTATGTCGTCCTGCATCCTATCGCCCCACTGAAGATTGCCGGCGTCAAGGAATTTCTTTCCATAACCGGTCGAGGCCCGGAAATTAGGCATCAGTACGGCATAGCCGCGGTTCGCCAGGAACTGTGCAAAGCTATTGTATCCCCAGTTGTCCCTGGCCCACGGCCCGCCGTGAGGAAAGACCACCAAGGGAAGATTCTTTGGCGCGAGCCCTTTAGGCAGGGTCAGGTAAGCAGGTATCTCAAGTCCGTCCGAGGACTTATAGGTGATGCTTTTCATCTCCGAAAGAGCCGCACGGGGCAGCTTTTCGCGAACCTGATAGAGAGTTGAAAGGTTCTTGGTCTTTCGGTCATAAAGCCAGACCGTACCGGGATCAACATCGCTGAACGTGGCAACAACAAACTTTGTTTCGTCTTTTGTGCTCGAACCAAAGTTGATCTCACGGTCGCCTAACCGTTCCTTGATAGTGTCATAGTCTTTTTGGTAATTCTTATCTTTCCAATAGATACGGTTCTTGTCATCGGTGTAAACGGTAGCGATCAGCTCTTTTGTAACATTCGAAAAAGATGCGTTACTCAGATCGACGCGGCCCAACGGGTCCTGCTCAACCAATTCTTCTTTTCCAGATTGAGGATCGAAAAGGACAAGCTGAACGAGATCCCGATCACCCTTGTTACTGATCATGTAAACCCGCTTGTCGCCCTTTTGAAACTGGACCGGATTGCACGACTCAAAAATGCCACAGGTATAAACGGTCGTGAATTTGTCGCCGTCGAGGCTTAGGATCTCGGTGCTGCCATCTGCCGGCGACCGGGTTGCCATTCTAAGCTTGTCCTGATTATCAAATACCCATCCGGTTATCCGGTCCTTATTTTCACGCAGAAGAGTTTTCTTGCCGGTTGAAATTTGGACCTTATACAGATCGTGCCACTGCTTGTCCCGGTCATTGATCCCAACGTATATAAAATCGGGCTCTGATTCAGGCACGTTGTAAATAAGTGTGCGGACGCCGGTGGCATTGGTAAGATTTGTCGGCGCCGGGACGTTTGATCCTTCGGCAGCGGATGCAGTCGGGCTGACCGCAAAGACGTTAAAATTCTCGTCGCCATCATTGTCCTTGGTGAAGAGAATGTATTTGCTGTCCCAGCTCCAGAAATAGCTCGAGATGGGGCGTTTTTTCTCGGCCGTCAGCGGGCGTGCCTTTTCAAACGGCTCGTTAACGCCCTTTACCCAGACGTTGCGAACATCCATCAACGGTTTGATAAATGAAATATATTTTCCGTCCGGTGAGATCTGTGCTCCCGCATATTCAGGGTTGCCGAAAAATAATTCTCGATCGATCAAAGCCGGCTGCTGTGCAAGCACCGACCCCGAGAAAATAATAAATGACAGTAAAATAGCCACTAAAATAGTCAATTGTTTCATAATTTGTGTTTTTTCCTTTTCCACTTATTACGCGTTGACGCAGATTTTTGTTCAAACATATTCCTGCCAAACATCCCGGTGCCAACTTCGCTTGCGGAACTTACTCTCGGTCCAAAAATTCTTTGATAATTCGATCTCCGGCCCGGCGTGTTTCGGCATTAGGACCGTTACTACGTCAAATCGATATTCCATATCCCAAACCCCGAATATTCGCCGATAGACCTTTGCAGTTCGGGTGATCTGTCTCTGTTTGCGAATGTTGACGTTTGTGATCACGGGCGTGAAATCATCCGATCGCCGGGTTTTGACCTCAATAAATACAAGCGTTTCACCGTCCATGGCGATAATGTCGATCTCACCTGTGACCTGTACGCCTTTACTATTGCGGCCCACAGGAACCTTAAAATTTGAAACGACTATACGGTATCCGTTCTCGACAAGATAGTCGGCTGCTAATGCCTCGCCGCGTTCGCCTAGATTTAGGATCGATGTGGCAGGGACATCAACGATCGAGGTGATCTTTTTCATCGGGATCTGATCCTAAATGGCCGGCTCCTCATAGATCCCGTAGACGTCGCGGAGTGCGACGCAGATCTCTTCGACGGTAGCATATGCTGCCACTGCTTCGATTATCGCGGGCATCGTGTTCTCACCCGAAACAGCTGCCTTCTTTAACTTATCGAGTGAGGTCGAGACCGCAGCATTATCACGCGTCGACTTTACCTCATCGAGCCGGTCCAATTGATGCTGCCGAACATTTTCGTCGATCTGCAGGATGTCAAAACGCGGCCGCTCGTCATCCATCTCATACTTGTTCACTCCGACGATGACCTGTTCATTTCGTTCGACTGCCTTTTGATACTGGTAAGCCGATTCCTGGATCTCACGCTGCGGGAATCCGGCTTCGACGGCCTCGACCATCCCGCCAAAACCGTCGATCTTGTCAAAATAGTCATAACATCCGTCGATCATCTTTTGCGTTAGCGATTCGACAAAATAGCTGCCGCCCAGCGGATCGACAGTATTTGCGACGCCGGTTTCCTCGGCAATGATCTGCTGAGTGCGAAGTGCGATCAAAGCGGCTGCATCGGTCGGCAACGCGAGAGCCTCGTCGTAAGAATCAGTATGCAGCGACTGTGTCCCGCCGAGAACCCCTGCAAGGGCCTGGATCGCGACCCGGGCTATGTTATTAAGCGGCTGCTGAACGGTGAGCGAGACGCCGGCGGTCTGCGTGTGAAACCGCATCTGCATCGTTCGCGGATTTTTTGCACCAAACCGCTCTTTCATCGTCTGAGCCCAGATGACCCTGGCCGCCCGATACTTAGCGATCTCTTCAAAGAAATCATTATGTGCGTTAAAGAAAAATGAGAGCCTGGGTACAAACTCATCGACGTTCATTCCCCGGTCCAGTCCGTACTGAACATATTCCACTCCATCACGCAGCGTAAAGGCGAGTTCCTGAAGGGCAGTGGCCCCCGCCTCGCGGATGTGGTAACCCGAGATCGAGATAGGGTTATATTTCGGTACGTGTTTGGTAGTGTATTCAAAGGTGTCGATGACGAGTTTCATCGCCGGCTTTATCGGGTAGATCCATTCTTTCTGAGCGATGTATTCCTTCAAAATGTCATTTTGCAGGGTGCCCGAGATCTTTTGAAAGTCTGCCTTTTGTTTTTCGGCGACCACCAGATACATTGCCAGAAATATCGGGGCAGGGGCATTTATCGTTTGCGAAACAGTCACCTGATCCAGGGGAATGCCATCAAACAGCACCTCGAAATCGGCAAGCGATGATACCGCGACGCCGCATTTACCGACCTCACCCTCGCTTAAAGGCGAGTCGCAATCGAGACCCATCAACGCCGGGAGATCGTACGCGACGGACAATCCTGTCTGGCCCTGAGCCATCAGATACTTAAATCGCCGGTTAGTTTCCTCGGGCGAAGAAAATCCCGCAAACTGACGCATCGTCCACAACTTTCCGCGATACCCGGTCGGGTGAATGCCGCGTTTGTAAGGGAATTCGCCAGGGAAACCGATCTCGCTGACTTCTTCCGTGTCGGCCTCGGTGTAGAGTCTGTCAACCGGCTCGAGGCTGATGCCCTCAAACGACGACTTTCGTTCCGGCGTCTTCTCCAGAACCTTAGAAAGTGTCTCATCTTCCCATCGCTCTAATTCTGCTTTTGCTTGTGTTTCGGCCTTTTTTGCCTTGGTAATTTCCATTAAATATAGCCTGTAAGAATATTTGAATTTAACTGCAATTCTAATTTACATGAGCATTATTCTCAACAGGGGCTTTCGGCTGCAAATTTCTAAGTACTTGAGTGCACCGAACTTCTGACGAGGAAAATTGCAAATCGATATCGTATCTGCATACAATTAGCGTCATGAATTGGCGAAAGGCTACCGCTATTTTAGTTTTGCTTATGAGCGTCGCAAATCTGGTCGGTTGCGGGGGAGCTGGAAGTAATACGAACGGGCATGTCGCTAATGGGATCGCCAACGTCACATCCGACAATTCCAACGCAGCCAAAACCAATTCCGAAGAATTGGGGGTGATCGTTAACATTCCTTACGAGGCCGAAGACATAGTTTGGAAACAGGATGCCGGTCAAAAGAATTTGATAGCAGTATTTCGTTTTTCTACTGAGGACGCGGCCAAATTAGTATCAGAGGCATCGAGCCGCCGGCCGCCGCAAAATGTGACACTGTCATCAGAGCCTTGGTTTCCGGCTGAGCTTGTAGCTCAAAGCGAGATGACCGGTGATGACGCTCTGAAAGGCGTCTCCTACGCCGCTGACAGCTTTTTTGAGCCACCCTATACTTCGGGCCAGATAGTCAGGATCGACAGCACGGATTACTTTATTCTGGAGCTTTTTGCCAAGTAAGTTTCAGATCTCACCATAGCGTTTCAGTTTGCGATAAAGCGTTGAGAGATCGATGCCGAGAATATCAGCCGCCCGCGTTTTATCATCCTCAACCGCAGCAAGTATCTCGAGCACATATCGCCGCTCCATTTCTTCGAGTGTCGGCCGAAATCCCTCGACATCTCTTATTTCAAACGAGTTGGCCGCCCGCTCCCGGACCTTTGGGGGCAGGCTGTCGATGTCAATGGGGCCGCTGCTGAGAATGATGGCGCGTTCCAACGCGTTTTCAAGTTCGCGAACGTTGCCGGGCCAGTCATAGTTGACCAGGGCCGCCATCGCTTCGTCCGTTACCGGCTTAACACCGTTTGAATGTGTGCGGGCGGACCTCGCAGCAAAATGTTTGACCAAGAGCGGTATATCGTCCCGGCGATCGCGAAGCGGCGGTACGTCAATGCTGATAACATTAAGGCGGTAAAAGAGGTCCTCGCGAAAACGTCCTTCCGCTGCTTCAGTTTCCAGGTTCTTGTTCGTCGCAGCGATTATCCGTGCGTCAAATCTTATGGGCAAGGCGGCACCCACGGGCGTTACTTCATGCTCCTGCAGTGCTCTAAGCAGCTTTACCTGTAAAACGGGCGGCATCTCACCAACTTCGTCCAAAAGCAGGGTGCCGCCCGCGGCTGACCGGAAAAGTCCTTCCTTGTCCGCTATGGCACCTGTAAAAGATCCTTTTGTGTGTCCGAATAGTTCACTTTCCAGAAGGGATTCCGGCAAGGCTCCGCAATTTACGGCGAGAAACGGCCTGTCTGACCTGCCGCTGTTAAAATGTATTGCCCGGGCCACCAATTCCTTACCCGTGCCGCTCTCACCCTGTATCAGGACGTTAGCATTTGTCCCGGCAACTTTGTTGGCAAGGTCAAAGACCTTTTGCAAACCGTCGCTCTTACCGACGATCTCTGACAGATCATTCTTCTTGCGAAGTTCACGACGAAGTACGCGGTTCTCACGAAACAACTCCCGGTGGGCGATGGCATTTTTGATCGTCTGCAGAAGGTCTTCGTTAACAAACGGCTTTGTGATGTAATCGTAGGCACCCATCCTCAGGGCCGAGATCGCCGAATCGACCGACGAATACGCGGTCATCATTATGACCAGAGCATCTTCATCGATAGCTTTGAGCCTGTCCAGCAGTTCCACGCCGTCAAACCCGGGCATCTTAATATCAGACAGGGTGATGGCGACATCATTGCCGGCAAAGATCTCTAGAGCCGATTCGGAACGATCCGCCGAGAGAACGTGGTAACCCGCCCCCTCGAGCAGTTGCCTCAGGATCGCCCGCATTAACTCTTCGTCTTCGACTATCAAGACATTGTGTTTCGCCATACGTGCCGCCCGAATTGTAAGCGTATATTAGTCTAGCACAGGGTTTTATTGTTTATTTGGTTTCGTGTTAGCATCGTTATTAGCCAAGCGAACTAATGCGGTTTTGTAATACCCTCATCTTGATCCTATCCGTATTTGTGTCTGCATCGGCCGTATTGGCGCAGGAGACAAATCCTGTCGAACGTCAGGTATCCAATCCGATCACTGACACGCCGAATATCAGTCCCATCGCACCTGAGCAGCGTATCTCAGCCCCCAAGCCCAAAAAAACTGAAAGCGTCCAGTCTGAGGGCGGCGACGGCGAGGTTGTCGTCTATTCTGACTCGCAGACCGTTGAGGGTGAAAAAGGCAAACGGATAATTCATCACACCGGCAATGTGGATGTTCACTATGGCGTATATCGCCTGCAGGCCAACAGCGTCGTTATCTACGAGGCTGAAAATAAAATGGTGGCCGCCGGAAGCGTCATTTTTGACCAGGGAGATGACCAGCGGATCACGGGAGCAAAGGCGGTCTGGAACTACAGGACCAAACTTGGCGTCTTTGAGGATTCAACGGGATTTACAAATCAGACGAATGACGGGACCGTCATTTATTTTAACGCCGAACGGGTCGAACGCGTTTCCCTCAACACGATCGTGATAACAAAGGGGGTCTTTACGGCTTGTGACGAAGCAACGCCGAAATGGAGCTTTTCGGCGGACAGAGCTGAGATCAAGACCAATGACCGGCTGCGGTTGAAAAATGCCAAATTTCGTATCAAGGATGTCCCGCTGCTGCTGGTACCCTTTGCGTCGATCCCGATCAAGGAAAAAGATCGAAGTTCCGGGTTTTTGACTCCGACCTTTGGGTATTCGGGTGATAAGGGGCTCCGGATATCGACGGCGTATTACAAAACGCTCGGTGAATCGGCAGATGTTACATTCAGGGGCGATGTCTATACAGCCCGCGGCATCGGATACGGCCTGGACGTGAGGACCAGATCAAACTCCCGTTCCTTCTTCAATTTCGGTTTCTATGCCGTAAAGGACCGAATATTCGGCCACAGCGCCGATGCAGAGCATCCTGACGAGGGTGGTTCGACCGTTTATGCTGATGGTGTCCAATATTTTCCTAACGGTTTCACCGCCGCAGCTGACGTTCGGCTGACTTCCAGCCTGGATTTCAGACAAGAATTTTCGGATGGAGTTCAGGCGATCATTTCGCCGATCGAAGTTTCGCAGGTCTTTGTTAACAAAAGCTGGGATGATTACACACTTAACTTTATTGGCCGAACACAGGTTATATCCATACCAAATGTGAGGGAAAAGACGCGGAACCTGCCAGGATTAAGCTTTGAGAAACGGCCGTCAAAACTTTCGTTTCTGAAAAGCGTCTATTTTTCCTTCAAGGCAGGCATGGAAGGGGTATCGCGGCGCGAAGAGGTCGACGACCTGGAATCTTATATTCAGCAAACCGGCAGTTTACCAGTAATCACACCATCGCTCGTCCAGCGACTTGATGTGTATCCGCAATTGACCTTTCCTTTTCGCACAAAGTATTTTAATTTCACGGCGAGCGGCTCAGCCCGTGTCACTTACTATTCAAATTCGTTCGACAGCCTAAAACGTGTCGTGGGCAAAGACGTGATCAGAAAATACGGCGAGTTCACATTTGATGTCAGACCGGTCGCCCTTGCAAAGAACTATTACGGCAAGAACAAAGAATTTCGGCTTCGACACGTTATCGAACCATTTGTGACGTATCGCTATATCAAGGGGGTGGACAATTTCAATAAGATAATACGGTTTGATTATTTGGACACCGCGACCGATACGAATGAAGTCGAATTCGGTATAACGAACAGGTTTTATACACGTAGGTACGGGCAGGCAGTCACCCCTGAGGCCCAAACGCGTCTCCTGCAGCAGTCGGTAAAAGACGCCGAAACCGGCGATAAGTCTGATAGCGATCCTCTGTCGATGCAGCCGTATGAGATCTTTAGCGTAACGGTGAGGAGTAGGTATTTTTTTGATGAGACCTTCGGTGGGGCACTTATCCCTGGCCAGCGAAATCAGATCGAACCGATCACTGCTCTAACCTTTTATACTTTTGGCGGTGTTCCCCGCAGGTTTTCCCCGCTAAACATAGATGCTACCTACAGGCCCGAGAAAACGATATTTGTGAACACAAGGCTTGATATGGGTGTGAACGGAGATGGGTTGCGTGACATTTCCGCCACGGTCGGCTATGACAAGGGGCTTGTAAAATTTTTCCAGACCTTTTATTACACCCGGGCTGTTACCCTGATGCCCTCTCTTGCTCAATACGCAGACCCCTACGGAAAGGAACCCGGAACATTGAGAGGGTCGCAATGGAGCCCGTCAATATTTCTCGGCAACCGCGATCACGGGCTGTACGGCGGCACATCGTTATTCTATGACTTTCAAAACAACCGTGCTTCAGGCACCTCTCCGCTGATCAGCTCGCTCGTAACGCTGGGCTACGCTTATGATTGCTGCTCTCTCGCGTTACAGTACTTTACTTTCAACGTCGGTATCCGCAAAGAGAACCGGTTCGTTTTCAGCTTTCGCCTGAACGGCATTGGCTCATTCGGAACCGAACAGTACGGGCAAGGGTTGAGATAAAGATCCCATTTCGGAACCGTAGTTTCCCCTTATCGAAAAAAAGGCCTGCTCAGTTGAGCGGCCTTTTTATTATGAAAATTGAGACGTAGCTATCTAATTAGATATTAACTCAGGCTCCGACTGTTTTTTTTTCATCGGCGGCGTTTACGAAAGTCAGCCATTCGGCATTGTTTGGAGCCGGACGGGTTGCGTCGATGATCTTGAAAAATTCGTCCTGCAGCCGTTTTGTGACCGGGCCGCGCTTTCCTTCGCCGACGGTGATACGGTCAACGGCACGGATGGGCGTGATCTCGGCTGCTGTTCCGGTGAAAAATAGCTCGTCGGCGAGATAAAGTGCGGCACGCTGTATTTGGGCTTCAACGACGTCGATGCCCAGCTCGCGGGCTATCTTTACAACCGAATCGCGGGTAATGCCGGGCAAGATCGATGCACCGAGCGGCGGAGTGATCAGTTTGCCGTTGTTCACCATAAAGATGTTCTCGCCCGAGCCTTCAGAGACATAACCGCGGTCATCGAGGGCGATACCTTCAGAAAAGCCACCCAGCAGCGCTTCCATCTTGATCAGCTGCGAATTCATATAATTCGCACCGGCTTTGGCCATTGTCGGTAGGGAATTAGATGTAATTCGCGTCCAGCTCGAGACGCAGACATCAATGCCGCTCTCGAGAGCTTCTTCGCCGAGATATTTACCCCATTGCCAAACGGCAATATAAGCTTCGATCGGATTGGGAAACGGATTTACGCCAAATGCAGGTTTGTCCTCATCGAGTCCGCGAAAGATGACCGGGCGGATATAACACGAATCGAGGCCACTTTGCCTAATAAGTCCGATAACCGCATCACAAAATTCGGGCTTGGTGAATTTAGTATCCATCCGATAGACCTTGGCGGAATTCATCAGCCGTTGCATATGCTCAGTTAGCCTGAATACTGCTGATCCTTTGCTTGTGTTATAACAACGGATACCCTCAAATACGCTCGACCCGTAATTTACAACATGTGACATCACATGGATCCTGGCGTCATCCCAATCAATAAACTCACCATTTTTCCATACTTTTGGTGATATTTTCATCGTACTTACATCTTTTCCAGCCATAATTTTAATTAGCCTCCCCGGCGCCGTTTGAGACGCAAATTAGCCGATCTAACTCTTAGAATAAATAGCGAAAACCCGCCGGTTCACAAAAAAAAGAAAATTGTTGATAGGGATTCTCAACATACAATTGTATCCCACGGCAATTATTCACGCAAGAAAGATGTTATAGACCAATAAAAGAGGGCGGCAAATGGGCCGCCCTTGTCGATCTCAATGTTCGAATAGTTAGAGAATGAATAAACGTGAAGTTGTGTCGTCGAGCCGCGAGTTAAAGGTGACACTACCGATCGTCACGACGACGACTATTGGCTGATCACCTGCCCCCTGAAGTGCCGCGGGCAGTGCAAAATCAAGAGTATAGACTCCGGGCTCAACAAGGACCGCCTCACCAAGAGCCGGGATCAACGAATCCCTTACTCGCACATTTACAAATGACGGTGAAATACCACCCACACCTGTCAAATAAACTCGCAAAACGCTTGGGACAAGCATGTTGCCTTTTCGCTTAATAGTACGAACTGCAAAAGGTTCGGTTGTGTGGACCGTGTTCGTGACATTAAATATTTTAGCTCGCCCGCCAGGACCTGTAAGGCCCTCGATATTAAATATATCAGGCCGTGCAGGGACGATCGTAACCATACTCTTCATGACGGTCCCGTTATTATTAATGACTAGCGGATACATTGTTCCTGTTGCATCGCTCAACAGGCCAGGCGGAACTACAAACTCTATCTTGTGCCTACTGACTGCTTTTAATCCGCAGGCAGCACCGTTGATGGTCATTGTCAGCCCACTCAACTCTATCGGCAGCGTAAACCGGCGATCGATCGAGCCAACCGCCGTTCGGGCAATTATTCCGCGGTCAAACCCGGCTTGATAATCCAGGATCGCCGACATGCCCGGTGCAAGGCCAAACACCGCAGGCGGGGTTTCAGGAGTTGCCGTCGGGGTCGCCGTCGGAGTAGAGGTCGCGGTCGGCGAAGCTGTCGGCGAAGCCGTCGGCGTTGCAGTCGGAGTAGAGGTTGGCGTGAACGTCGGAGTTGCAGTTGGCGACACAGTCGGCGATGCGGTCGGTGTTGCGGTCGCAGACGGCGTTGGGATCGCGGTTAGCGAAACCGGTATTCGGGTTGCACCTGTCGCAAATGCAGTTGTTATCGGGCTCTGGTTGACCACATCAGGCTGCAGATAATAGTACACCTCAGAAAAAAGATCAGGATTATAGGTTCCGAGTTCCGTCAACCCTAAGTTGAACGACATCCTTTTCAAGGCGTTACTCGGCATCAGTTGGGTCGATGCAAGAAAGCTGGTCGGCGGTGGGAACTTGGCAAGACGCGTAAATGTAGCAACTTCCGGAGCAGCGTTGAGCGGATAAGAATACACCTGTGCCGGGCGCACCGGGTTAGGATTTAACCCATCTGCCTCGACCTTCGGGATAGTACCGTCAGCTTTAATATTTAAACGCGTTTCCAAAACCAATGTCGATGGTGTGCCGGCTGCATCATCGTCAGTAAAACCAGGGTAATGGGCAAGGTCGCCGCCAAGCGCCTGGGTATCGGCATCACTGCGGGGCCCTATCCGGCGAAAGCTGTCAGCCGTGGCGTCATAGAGATATAATGCGAACGAAGTATAGTTGGTACCGCTATTCTCTGACGCAAGATCTGCATACGAATCAAACGCAATGTAATTACCGTCGCGGCTCATTCTCCGCCCCAGATCCAGGATGTTTACCGGGTCTCCGGGATTCGTCGGCGTCGTCGTTGTTACCTGTTTTTTTATGGTGGCCTCTGTCGGGCTGCCGCTTATCAGGTCGGCGAAAAAGATCTCTTCGTTTCGGCTCGTGTCCGGATTTACCCCGCCTGTCATCCCTACAACGGGATTATCACCCGTACTTGTGAATACAACGCGCGATCCATTACCGGAGATCGTCGGATTTTTGTTATAGATCGGATCTGAGATCATTCCTCGGGGAGTCTTAGTTATTTGACCCAGTGTGGAACTGGTCCTGACATAAGTAAATATCTCGTCGTTGTCTTCGGTCGGAAAAGGATTTCCGATGCTTGGAACCAGATCTCGCGTTGAAACAAATGCGATAACGCTGCCATCGTCACTAATGCTCGCATCGTGGTTATCATCCGCGATAAACGCTCCGGTTGTTGGTGTCCCGGCACGGGGCAGCTGACTCGGATCGGTGTTAGTTACGCGAATAAAGTTACCGCCGCTAAGATCCGTAACCGGAATGTCGTCGCCGGTCGACAGATCCGCAACCTGAGCATAGGCCGGTATCTCGTAAAGCCACATTTCGAGGTTTCCGTCGCTCGTCAAAGGATTGGCCGCCGGCGTCGGTGTTGCGGTCGGCGAACCGGTAGGCGTAGCAGTCGGCGTTCCCGTTGGAGTGGGGGTCGGCGTGATCGTCGGCGTTGGCGACGTGTAGCTGTTCCCGTCAAAGGAACCCGGATTAGTCGTGTCCGGAGCGGCCGGCGTCGAAGCCGTCGCATTTGAACTAAAAGCTATCCACCGTCCGTCGTTGCTTATTACCGGACGTGTATTCGATATTTCCACCCGAATGTTGTTAAAAGTTGGAAGGAGCGTCGTGTTAAAAAGTACGCTCTTGGTGTCCGTGATCTGAAAGATCCGCCGCTGGGCATAATCGAACAAAAAGATCTCGACGTTATTATCGGTATTCCTCGGGTTATCCGTAGCCAGATTTCCCCGCGATTCAAATACGACGAAACGGCCATTGCCGCTCATTCCGCCGGCAAAAGATTCGGCGTTCGAATTCGACACTTGACCGATGACCGAGTCTGTTTGAGCAAATGCCGCAAACCCGGGAAAGACCAAATTTATGATTACAAGCAGTAAAACAAGGCGAAAGGTCACAAACTCCTCCGATAAAAACCAAAATGAACAATGGGGCGGAACGCCATTTGAACTAAATGTCCAAAACAGTAAATTTTATGCGTTACCGGGAAGCACTGCAAGCATAAGCAATACAAAATACTTCGTTTAGCCTTAAAATCAACCCATTTGATGCAGCAACTTTCGGCAAAGGTTGTTATTTTACAATTCTGCCAATTCATCTAACATAAGATATTTACATTCCTTATGTCGTCAAACCTCAAATTGATGATCGTTGCCGGTGAATCGTCAGGTGATGCCCACGCCGCAAAACTGGTCCGCGCACTGCGTGAGGCTATGCCGGGCACCGCCATTGAGGCCTTTGGAGCAGCGGGCCCCAAGATGCGTGCGGCGGGCGTCGAGGCGGTGGTCGAGTCTGACGGCCTCGCGATCGTCGGGCTTGCTGAGATCACCCGCGTACTGCCGATGTTCCTGAAGGCGTTTCAGAAGCTAAAGCAAGCCGCAATTGAACGAAAACCCGACGTGGTGATCCTTGTCGATTTTCCTGATTTTAACTTGCGACTGGCTAAAGCATTGAAACGCAGAGGCTTTCGCGTGATCTATTATATTTCACCGCAGCTTTGGGCATGGCGAAAGCATCGGGTGAGATCAGTCAAGAAGAATGTGGATCTCATGCTGACGATCCTGCCGTTCGAGAGCGATTGGTATCTGCGGCATGGCTTTGAGCGGGTTGAGTACGTTGGAAGCCCTTTGGCGCGCGAAGTACATGCAGGGACCGACAAGGAAGGCTTCTGTCAGAAACACGGCCTGGAGCCGGGTAACCCTATAATCTCACTCCTCCCGGGAAGCCGTCAGAAAGAGATATTGCGGATACTACCGGTAATGCTTGCGGCCGCAGCTCGACTCGAAAAGTCCCGGCTGGAAATCCAATTTTTGATCGCTTTAAGCTCCGATAAATATCTCGAATTTGCAAAGACAGAAATCTCGAAATATTTCATCGATCCTGAGATCGTGGTTAAAAGGCCGATTATTCTGATCGATGAGACATACGACGCGCTGAATGCTGCCGACGCCGCAGCGGTCACCAGCGGGACCGCGACGCTCGAGGCCGGAATTATCGGGACTCCGATGGTTGTCGTATATAAGACCTCAAGCCTTAATTACAAACTGCTTGAGCCCATTATCGACGTTCCGCATTATGGGTTGATAAACCTGATAGCGGGCAAAAGGGTTGTTAATGAATTTATACAGGACGAATTTACACCCGAAAGTTTATCAGGCGAGCTATTGCGTATTCTTGAACCAACAGAAAATGCCAGCATTCGAGCCGGGCTCAAGATCGCCGGCGACAAACTAGGACATGGCGGTGCATCCAAAAGAGCTGCAGAGGCTATCTTAAAGAATATCGGTGTCCTACCTGGATCAGAATAAAAGGCGAACGCAATTGATACTAATCGTCGGTGTCGGCTTTGCTTTCTATCTTCTCGTTTGCTTGCGGTGCGGCGACCCTTCCATGCATTATCAAAATTACCCCGGCGGTATAGACAAATAGATATAAATGGTCAACCGGGCCATGGACTATTAAGGCTGATACAAAAATTAATAACAGCATCCAGCCTCCGATCTTTCGCGTTCGAGGGAACATGAGCATCACGGCACAAATGGCTTCGAGGCCCGCAAACCAAGGCAATATAGATCCGAGTAGGGAATATGTTGTTGAACGCAGTGAGTGGACGCCAGTTATAAGGCTTTCAACACATATGATGACCGCGAGCGTCACCATGAAAGCCACAAAGGCCGTCCGCCGGATAGACAGATCCATATGACAAAAAACAAGCGGACGGTAAGCATGGCCGTCCGCTTGATAAAACATGTTCGCAATTAGAGTTTCAGAGTACCGTTCTCAACCACTGTCTTGCCGTCGACCTTAACAGTGCAGCCGGCGAGATGACCTCCAAGGCCGCCGTTTGATTGGATGGTGCCGCCAGCCCAGGTATTGTTACCTGTACCGATCGAGACCATACCGGCAGAAACCCAATTGCCCAGTTTGCTGCTTGGTGCGAGCGTATAGTTTGGATTGATGCCAAGATCGATATAGCCGAGCAGATCCTTTCCTTCGCCCCGCGCATCGTAGTCAGCTTTCATAGCTGCAAAGCCGTCACCTTCGCCAGTCACTGACGTCAGTTTGCCGTTTTCAAAATTTAGGACCACGTTGTGTACCTCTTTACCGTTGAAATAGTCCTTTTCAATGACGAATTTGCCCGATCCCGAATTTGCAGCCGGAATAACTGCAGCCTCGCCGGCCGGCAGATATACATTAAAATTGCCCTTGGCAACATCATCGGCAGAAATAACTCCGTCACTTATATAGGCGGGTTTACTCTCAATGTTTACCTTCATACTTGTCCCATTGGGATGAGTGATCTCAACCTCTTTACCCGCAAGTGCCGCACGAGCCTTTTCACCGGTTGCCTGAAGGGCAGTATAGTCAATATTTACACCCTCCCAGAATAGTTTCGCGAAAGCGTCGACCGGCATCTCAAATCGTTTTGCCCGCCATTCTGTCGGGTACAGATCATTTCCTATACTTACTGAACGGACTTTATTCTTTATGAACTCTTTCCCAACGGGTTCATTAGCCTTAGATCGTGCAGCTAGCCGTGCTGGTGGTACGTCAGCCAACAAACCCTCTGTCTCACCGCTATCGACGCCTATGGTGACATTGACAGTTTTTGCCAATGCCATGCCGAGTTTTGGCTCTTGAGCGTCAAATTTTTCAGGAACATCGGCGTAGGACCGTTTTGTTATTCGCTCGCTGTCCATGGTCAAAAGCGGGTATCCTCCAACTTTCTCGACCTCGGTTACGATATCCTCCAAAAGTTCCATATCGCGGGCACCGCCGCTGATCAATACTATCTCACCCTCTTTTACGCCGGCACTCTGAGTGACGATCTTTGTCGCCAGAGCTTGAAGGTCTGTCGGGGCTGCTTTCTTAACAGGCTCGGTCTTTGTAGTAGTCGTGCTCGTGCTCGAGTTCGTAGTGGTTGTAGTGTTGTTCGTGGTCGTTGTTTTGTCGCAAGCCGCGAGCAGTACGCCGATCGCGAAAACCGCCATAATTTTCCAGTTCATAGTTCATCTCCTTTTTGTCTACCAAAGGTAATGAGCGCCAGATCTCTGGTCGAAAAACCCGGTCACCGGCGGTCGTGAGTTGTGAGATTTCGCGCAGATTATATATGAACAAAGCAATTAAAGCGAAAATAATCGCTCCGTGTCGGTTTATTTTTTTATGTCTTGGGAGGTTGATCGGGATCTTGCAGGGCGGCTATCTGGTCTTTCATTTGCTTAATTTCATCTTTCAACCGCGAGACCCCTTTGAGATGTGCGTTTTGTTTCTTGTATTCGTCGAGCGGCTGAACGGGCGTTCCCCACCAAACGCCGGGCCGTACGATCTTGCCGGGCAGAACGCCTGCTTGCGAGCCGATCACTGCGCCCGCCTTTACACGAGCATGATCGCCCATCCCAACTTGTCCGCCGATCACACAATCATCCTCGATCACCGTACTGCCGGAGATCCCTGTTTGGGCCGCAATAATTACCCGCTTTCCGATCTGTACGTTGTGGGCAATTTGCACAAGATTATCGATCTTTGTGCCTTCTCCGATCCGGGTCTCGCCGAGTGCTCCCCGGTCAATACAAGAATTGGCCCCGATCTCGACATTGTCCTCAATGACAACAGTTCCGATCTGGGGAAACTTCACATACGAATCGGCGTCGCGAACGTACCCGAAGCCGTCAGTGCCGATCACCACTCCGGTATGTAAAATAACGCCATCACCGACGGTGCAGCCATCCTCGACAAAGACATTAGGATGCAGGACGCAATTCTTACCGATGGCAACATCGTCCCCGACCTTAGCGCCGGCCCGTAGGTGAGTATTGTCGCCTACCACTGACCCGTCGCCGACGCAGGTAAAGGCTCCGATGAATACATTTGCACCCAGTTGAGCAGTTTTAGAAATAACAGCCGTATGGTGAATCTCGGGTCCCCTTGATTTTGAGGGATGAAGTATCGCGGCTACTTGGGCAAAGGCAAGTTTTGGATTTGAAACCGTTATGGCGGGGATACTAAGCGAAGTCTTATACTCTGACGAAACGATCACGCAGGACGCTTCCGTTTCGATAGGGCCATCACCGCCCTCGAAAAATGACAGAGAGCCGTGGGCGGCCGCGTTGAGAGCAGCAACCCGCACTATTTCGACCTCACCGTCACCGACCAGCTCGCCACGCAGAAAATCAGCAATCTCCTGTGTTTTCATTCTTTACAATGTAAATGGTTTTTGCGAAAAAGTCAGGTGAGAGCTCATGACCGTTCGGCCATATCGACCGCCGACTGAAGAAAGATCTCGACGCCCTCGATCTCAAATTTGTCCAGATCAGCAAGTTCTTTAAGTATCGAGGCAGCTTCGCTGTCAAGAAAATCGAGGTCCGAGAGGTCGATAGCAACAATATTCTCAGTCTCGGCTCCGACGCCCTTTGCGATCTTTTCGAGCAGTTTGGCGTCATCGAGCAGCATATCGCCCTCCACACGCAAGATCGTCCTTCGCCGGTCGGGGAGATCGATCTGAGTGATCTGGGTTGCCATTTGTTGTTGATCAGATAGTGTATTAACGCACAACCGAGCCTTAAGTTTCAATAGGTACGAACTTCTTGGACACCATAAATACCCCGGCAAAAATCAACAACGCCGCGATAACAAACGATGAGCCGATCTTTTCCCCGAGAAACGCCACCGCGAGCAGAAAGCCTATCAGGGGCTGCATGTAGATAAATACGGCAACAGTTGAGGGATTTACTCTTGCCAATGCCCAGGCATTCAATAAATATGGCGTTGCGGTCGCGACGACAGCCAGATGAACGACAAGCAGCCATATCAACGGACTCATCGTCGATGCATCTACGGTCGAGAACGACCATAGACCTATAGGCACACAAGCCACCGCTCCAAAAATAAAGACCCACATCATCGAGCGAAAAGCCCCATTCCGGGTCACAACCGCCTTTGACGTCGCCACATAGATCCCAAACGAAAGGGAATTAACAACGATGAGAATGTCGCCAAGCGTGGTGTCCGATGAAAATGAGGCTTTCCTCGGGTCTATTATTATCAGTACACCCAACAGGGCCAGGGCAATTCCCAAACCCTTTAACTTTGTAAGCCGTTCCGCTCCGATGATCGCACCCACAGTCATTGCAAATATCGGAATGGTAACAGCTAGCAATGAAGCATTCGACGCTTTGGTCAGCGACAGGCCGCCGATAAAAAGTAGTTGATTAAACGTAACGCCAAAAAGACTAAGTACAGCCAGACGCCAATAGTCGCCTTTTTCCTTTAGCCAGAAACGGCGGCGGAATAGTTGGATGATAACGAGCAGGGATGCAGTTATACCGACACGGAATCCGACCACCGACATTGCCGGTACAACGGCAAGCACCACCTTGCCAATGACCGGAAGCGAGCCAAAGCACAGTTGGACCACAAAAAGAGCCAGATACGGAGCTTTAGATGCGTCGCGTTCGGTCACATTAGGCCAGCATCATACCGGGCTGCTCGAGCATTTGTTTAAATGTTTGGAGAAATTTTGCACCGGTCGCACCGTCTATCACGCGATGATCGCACGACATCGTCACGTGCATAATGTTTCGGACGACGATCTCGCCGTCGCGAACAACGGGAACCGGAGATGCACCGCCGACGGCCAGAATGCCGGCTTCGGGCGGGTTAATTATTGCCGTGAATTCTTTGATACCGAACATCCCGAGGTTTGAGATCGAGAACGTCGCACCTGTATATTCTTCGGGCTGGAGCTTTTTAGCACGGGCTTTACCGGCCAGATCTTTGATCTCGGCTGAGATCTCGACAAATCCCTTTAGATTGGCACTGCGAATGACGGGTGTTATCAATCCGTCCTCGATAGCAACGGCCACGCCGATATCTGCCTGCTGATAAAAGCGAATGGTCTTGTCCTGATAAGAGGCGTTTGCGAACGGATGCTTGACCAACGCCATCGCGGCGGCCTTTACAATAATGTCGTTGACGCTGATCTTCTGGTCCTCGGCGATGGACGCGTTGACCTGTTTGCGAAGCGCGAGAGTGTTGTCCATCTCGATCTCGACCGTCAAGTAGAATGTCGGGATCGGCCCTAATGATTCCGCCAAACGGCTGGCGATCACGCGGCGCATCTGAGATGTGTTCTCATCCGTATATGCTGACGCTCCCACAACCGTGGACGGTGTGAACTGTCTTGCGGGTGCTGCCGCTAGCTTGTCCGCCGGATTCCATTACAGCCTCAATATCGCGTTTGATGATCCGTCCGCCGGGGCCTGAACCGGTTATTGATCTAAGATCAATGGCGTTTTCGGCTGCCATCCGGGCGGCGATCGGTGAGACGATCAATCGGCCGTTTCCTGAGGCAGGCGGCGTTGAAGACGGAGCTGCCGTCGGAACGCTTGGGGCTGGAGCCTTTGATTCACTTGGAGCCTCGGCCGGAGCCTTAGTTTCTTCGACGGCTTCTGTCTTAGCCTCTGACTTGCCCGACCCGTTTGCCGATATTTCCTTTATCAATGCTGAAATGTCTTCGCCGGATTTACCGATGATCGCGATGGGTTCGCCGAGTGCGGCGGTTTCGCCGGCACCTTTGAGGATCTTTAGCAGCGTACCAGCCGACAGGGCGGTCATCTCCATCGTTGCCTTGTCGGTATCGACCTCGGCGAGGGTTTCATTTGCCTCGTATGTGTCACCCTCGTTTTTGACCCAGCGTGAGATCTGCCCTTCTTCCATAGTGGGCGAGAGTTTCGGCATTAAAAATTTTTCAGCCATATGCTTTCTTTACAGTTTTCGTTTAGCCGCGATCATCTGCAACCGCTCTTCCCGCGTCTTTTTTCGCTCGTTATATCCTTTGTCGCCGTACGGCTCGAGCTTTTCGAGCCAGAGGTCCTCAAGAGTTTCAAGGTCGGATGTGTAATCGTAATTCTGATCATCACGCGGTGATAGATCCTCTAAAACCTCGAATTCGAAAGAATCTTCCCCAAATTCGTTCCAATCTTTTTGAAGTGCCTTGTTCGGGTGACCATTCAAATTGAACTGGAATTTATGACGATTTATCTTGCCCGGCACATTTATGCTCGAATCAATAAACACTTTGCCATTGACGCGGTTCCTGATAAGGAATACACCCATCGGCCGGTGGGTTAACTTGTAATCCAATTTTGCAGCTTTCTTGTCCATATGGCCCGAAACCTATAAATAGCAAACTTCTTTCACCGCAGCGACGATCTTATCAACATCCGGCAAAGCCAATGCCTCAAGATTTTTTGCATACGGCATCGGAGCCTCGGCGGTCGAGATACGTTTTACCGGAGCATCGAGATAGTCGAACGCGTGTTCCATGATGGCATGCGAGATCTCGGCACCGACGCTTGCGAAAGAGTGCGATTCCTCTGCAATGACCAGTCGATTGGTCTTTTTCACTGAACTGACGATAGTGTCGACATCGAGCGGTTTGATCGTACGGGGGTCGATGACCTCGACTGACACGTCAAACTCTTTTTGGATCTGCTCAGCCGCCTGCAGCGCCAGCGGAACCGTCATCGACCGGGCGACGATCGTGCAGTCAGTGCCTTCACGCTTTATATCCGCCACACCGAGCGGGATGGTGAAATCATCATCTTCCGGCACTTCGCCTTTGAGGCCGTACATTCTTTCCTGTTCAAGAAAGATCACGGGGTTATTGTCGCGGATCGACGATTTCAAAAGTCCCTTTGCATCGGCCGCCGTCGACGGCATGACAACCTTCAAACCGGGGAAGTTACCGTAAAACGCCTCGAGCGCCTGTGAATGCTGTGACGAGACCTGATATGCAGAACCGTTTGGCCCCCGGAATACGATAGGAACATTGAACTGCCCGTCCGACATATACAACATCTTTGCCGCGTGATTAATGATCTGGTCGGCGGCAAGGATAGAAAAATTCCATGTCATGAATTCGATCACGGGCCTCAGGCCCGCCATCGCCGCACCAACACCCACCGCCGCAAAGCCAAGCTCGGTTATAGGAGTGTCGACAACGCGTTTATCGCCAAACTCTTTCCACAGCCCTCGTGTGACCTTATAGGCTCCGTCATATTCTGCGACCTCTTCGCCCATGATAAAGACGTTCTCGTCTCTGATTATTTCTTCACGAAGCGCCTGATTGAGGGCGTCGCGGATAGTTAAAACTGCCATATTTATCGAAGTCCTAGTTCCTTCGTTGTATTATCAACAGGTACACCCGGTATTTCACCGCATTCCCGTCTTGCCTTCCAAACTTTCAAAAGTTCGGCCAGGTCCTCATCTTCCTCAGACCACTCCGGCACGATACCAAGGTACAAAGTATATGGGTCGATGTCGGCTCCATTTTCCCAGCCGATAGTTCTGCTCCCGTCTTTTACGCTAACCGAGCGAAACTTACTCTTATCATTTCTAATAGGTTCAAATATTTCTCCCGTCAAATATGGTTCGAGATCGATCTCGCGTGACGTTCCATCTGAAAATTCCAAGCGAAACGACAAAATCGTGGAGTGGCGTAACTTCTTTGATACTGATTTGTTCCATCTCTTATGCAGCGGTTTCTATTTTCACCAACGGTTTATTCTCGATCTGGCCAAAAGCCAATCGTCGAAGCCAGTTCCTCTCGGTGCATGTCTGCCCATTCTAATACCAGGTTGTGAACACGACGCGGAAGTCGTCCCTGAATGACCTCCAACGTTTTGATCTAGAACAATGCCTCATGTTCACCATATCTCGGCATGAAAATGTGGCGGGGCATGGTCTCGAAATACATGTAGATCATTATGCCCAAAAATTGACTGATGCACGGCATAACGATCACGCTAGGACGTGAGTGAAAAGTTC
The DNA here is from genome assembly GCA_963834975.1 of Blastocatellia bacterium. Taxonomy (GTDB): domain Bacteria; phylum Acidobacteriota; class Blastocatellia; order Pyrinomonadales; family Pyrinomonadaceae; genus OLB17. Next base: position 775,895 of record CAWIDZ010000001.1, on the reverse strand, counting down.
GCTCTCGTCCGGGTACGGGCTTTCGTCTGCAAATTTCACCGCCTTTTCGACTGCTTCCATTGAACGTGCTTCGATCTTTTCGAAATCTTTATCAGTGAATATCTTTGCTTCTTTCAGGCTCTCCTTAAAGAGAAAGATAGGGTCGCGTTCCTGGTATTTCGCGATCTCGTCGCGGGTCCTGTAGTTGCCCGGGTCCGACATCGAGTGGCCCATGAACCGATATGCTCTGATCTCAAGCAGAGTCGGCAGGCTCTCTTTTCGGGCACGATCGACGGCTCTCAGGGTCGCTTCGCGGACAGCCATTACATCCATTCCGTCGACAAATTCGTTAGCCATCTCAAAGGCGTCCGCCTTTTTTGCAATATTTCGCGTGCTCATCGCCCTCGCCTGCGAAGTGCCCATTCCGTATTGGTTGTTTTCGCAAATATATATGCAGGGAAGTTTCCACAACTGAGCCATATTGAGCGACTCATGAAACATCCCTTGATTTACCGCAGCCTCACCGAAATAGCACAGGACTACCTGACCGGACTTCTTGTATTTGGCAGCATATGCCATTCCGGTTCCAACGCCGATCTGTCCGCCTACGATACCGTGACCGCCATAAAACTCATGTTCTTTTGAGAACATATGCATCGAACCGCCTTTGCCGCCGACACATCCGCCCGCTTTGCCGTAAAGCTCCGCCAATACGCTCTCAGGTGACATGCCCTTAACCATCGCCTGCACGTGATCGCGGTAGGCAGTAATGACCATGTCCGTATGCTTGATGGCCATTATCGATCCTACGCCGATCGCTTCCTGGCCGATGTAGAGATGGCAGAACCCGCCGATCTTACCCATCCGGTAAACCTCAGCGCATTTTTCCTCAAAATGCCGGCCTAGGACCATTTGGTAAAGCATTTCGTGCAGTAGTTTTTTATCGGTCTTTTTTATAGAGGACAATTGCGACGCACGCCGGCGTTTGAATTCGGCTTTTGCTTCCTCGACCTCGACGAAATCGGTGAATTCATTTTTGTTTTTGATCTCGTCCACCGGCTTACCCCGCCCGTTTGTGGATGGCTTAGCTGATTTGGCCGTTGTTTTTTGAGTTGTTGCTGCTTTTGGCAAAACTGATCTCCCGTAAATTCTATAAATTGCTTCTGACTAGTATAAACAAATTATTATAATCGCGGTCATTTGAATCTGCAAAAATAGGGGCCCGCCGACGTACCCGGCTCGTGTCAGTAGCCCGCACGTAAGTAAGGGCCACTCATCCGGTTCCGCAAGTCGAATTTTATCTAGCAGACACTGACTCCAGCTATCTGACAATGACGCTGCCCTTGGTCTTGTGCAGGCCACAACCACCTGGGCAGACTGTCTTCTGCAGCATTTTCAGGACCCCGGCTGCGAAATGGTATTACAATATACACAAATGATGGACCGTCGTATGCAAGACAGCCGGGTTATCGATATGAATATAAAGTCGGTCCGTGGCCGGCCATGAGCCAAATCGCAAGAATCGTGAAAAGGACAGAAACCTAGAATTACGACACCCACAAACAAATTAACTTGGCGAGTTGTCATCTGGCCTCATCGTCATAAATTACCTGCGCCGGAACCGGCGCGGGGTGGTGCACTACAGCGGAACTTCTAGTTTTTCAAATAAATATCGCAATTACGGAGGCGTGACCCCGTCATCTCAAGACTGCATCTATATCACCGCACCGGTGCGTTGCCGTTGTTCGTCGTCGGGTCGAGTGAACGGCAAATAAACCCACGGGAGATCATTTGAGCACCCAATCGGGTACGATGATTTCATCATATTCACCGAGGAGCGTTTCAAATATCCCGTCGCCATCCCTGTCTTGGATCCGTACCCGAAGGGGTCCTCATGATCAAGGTTGCGTTGAAGTGGGTGGATCCACCTTTTCAACAGTAATGGGAGTACATGAAAACCTTGCCGTTCGCACTGATCTCCATGAAAGAGCCCGCCTTAAGTTTCCTTTCAAATGATCCAGATCCCCACGGTCATAGTAAAAATCTTGCGAATGCCACCAAGAAATTCTATAGCCGTAAAGAACCTGATCTCAACTCTACTTGTTTCCCTTTTTCAGTCGTACCCTCCACACTGCGTTGATCATAGGATTCATCAATGTATGTATCGTTCCTCGAGGGAATTTTCCATCCACTCTTCTTGATATAGTTTTTCCCATCAAACCACAACAACTTCCCGTCGATTCGGGCTAGGGCTCTCCACGGAAGGGCCTGGCGTATTCTGGGGGCTCCCCTTAGGATCGAGCACAGTGGTTCCCACATGGCTCCGGGTCAGATATGCCGGAATTTCTATTGTCGATCCCTGTCGAGCAAGCAAAGTTATGAACTCCGAACAATAGCAAACACAAAAATAACGCAACCTTCATAACAAAATTACCGCCTCAAGGGGAACGAGGGGCAGACCTGCAAATCTGCAATTCTTGAACCATTGCCGACCTCTGATCTATACCTCGTCAACCTCTTTGCGATGTCAAAATCGCCATGCTGGAGACGTACGATCTGTTAATACCCAGGCCTAATCACTGAGAAGTAATGATCCCAAAATGCTTCTCAAGATATGGCGATGCTTTATATTTTAACACCTGCCGGGATCCGGACAGCTTTTCAGCCTCGTTCACGAGGCTTTCCCGAAGGGCAAATAGACACGGCGTTTACGACGTGGAAGGGTAGGAGCTCGATTCAAAGGGCGTTTCAACGTCCTTACCAGCGGAGGCTTGAGCGATCTTACGTGAGACGGCTAAAGCCCAAACCGATAAGGACGTTGAAACGCCCTTTAGGATTCTTGGGAATCACCTCCCACCTCGTAAACAACTTGGCTATAGGCCGCGAAACGCGGAAAGACGGCTGAAGCCGCCTGCCTTTAGGTTATTGTCGCTATATCGAGAATCTATAAGATCTGTTTGCCCGACATTGATCCCGCAGCCTCGCCCTTGCATAGGAAAGAGAGCTGGTGCAAAAATGCGGCTTAAATGCAGTAATTGTTATCTTTAACGCATTTCCGGGTATCAACCCTGACTGCTGAAAAAATCCCTAAACTACCGGTAGAACGTTTATATTGGCAGAATTTGGAAAATACTGCGAGTATTTTTCATATACTGACAGTATTTGGGGTATTCTGTCAATATTTTGTAAATACTGTCAGTATTTCTAATATTCTGCGAGTATTTTGTAAATACTGTCAGTATTTTTGAAATACTGACAATATATTCCAATATTCTGGCATTTTTATGGCTAGAATACCCTTTTAAATAACCCGGAGCAAGGTTTTCGGCCAATTCGTTACAGTTGTAAAAAGTAGCTTGACTGCGAGGCGGTATTTCATGTACCCGATTGCGGTATTAAACCGGCTATCAGGTAGGCCGGGACAGCGTGGACCGGCTTTTGTACGCAGTGCCGTTGGTTCAAATGGAAGACTCGGCCGAAAATGTTATAGTTTTTATCGAGAGAATTGAATTTGATGAAACTGATACGCCTTGTTTTATTGCTCGTATGTATTTTTTTGCCGCTAAGTGCTTTCGCACAAGATCCGGCGAAGTGGAGCATATCGTTTGAACCGCAATCGACTCAAATAAAGAGCGGCGACAAATTTAAGGGTCTGCTGAAAGCCGGGATTGATGAGGGCTGGCATCTGTACGCCCTCGAGCAGCCGGATGGCGGCCCGATCGCTACAACTATCAAGGTCCCGGACGGTGCTGCAATAATGATCGATGGCAAGATCGTTTCACAGAAGCCGATCATCAGGGATGATCCGCTATTTGTGGGAATGGATGGGAAAGCTCTGGTAACAAAGTTTTTCGCCGACAGCGCCACATTTACCATTCCGCTTAAAGCCACTGTGGACACGACTGCGGACGCCGTGTCGATCGATGTTCGGTTTCAGCTTTGTAACGATAGGATCTGCCTGCCGCCAAGGACCTTTAGGGTGTCTTTGACGGGTGCCCAGGACGTTAAGAAGCTAAACGCTAACAACGCCGAAACGCCGGCAGCGTCGAACTCAAATACCTCGACCTCGACTTATTCACCAACAAATAACCAGGGTCAGCCCACCGATCTTTGGTCATTTATATGGCTGGCGATCACGTTCGGAGCGATCTCGCTGCTAACGCCGTGCGTTTTTCCGATGATCCCGATAACGGTTTCATATTTTATGAAGCACGCGGACGGTGATCGTACCAGGACTATAAAACTCGCAACTGTTTACTCGGCCGGGATCATAGCGACATTTTCATTGCTCGGTATGCTGCTTGCGGTTGTATTTGGGGCCGCGGGGATAAATCTGTTTGCAGCAAACCCGTGGGTAAATCTCGCCATCGGCGCGATCTTTATTTTCTTTGCATTCAATTTGTTCGGATTTTACGAGATCACTGTACCGGCATCGCTTTTAACAAAACTCGATAAGATAACCCGCACCGAGGAAGGAAAGGGAAGTGCATATTTGGGTGCATTGCTGATGGGGCTGACGTTTACGCTGACGTCATTTACCTGTACGTCGCCTTTCATAGGTACCTTGCTGGTTTCGACCGCTCAGGGTGACTGGAAAATGCCGCTGCTCGGAATGCTGGTGTTTTCGACCGTCTTTGCTTTGCCGTTCTTTGTTCTTGCCACAGTGCCCCGCCTGCTCTCGTCTTTGCCGCGTTCAGGCGGATGGCTAAACTCCGTCAAGGTGGTGATGGGTTTTTTGGAGGTTGCGGCGGCGATGAAGTTTCTCTCAAATGTCGATCTCGTCTGGGGGGCTGGCTTTAACGCTAGCGGGGCACTCAATTACGGTAAGATATTCACCCGTGAACTCGTCTTGATTGTCTGGGTAGTGATCGGTTTGGGAATTTGCTCTTATATTCTCGGTTTTTTTAAGTTCAGGCACGATTCGCCGCTGAAAAAGGTTACTCCGCTAAGGTTCATATTTGCGACACTTTTCTTTGGCCTGTGCATTTATCTTACGACCGGTGTGCTTGGCCGAAAGCTTGGTGAGCTCGAATCATTTCTGCCGCCAAAGAACAAGGAGTCTGTCTTCAACGTCCTCGGCAATCGCCACGAAGAATTGCAATGGATGACGAATAATTACGAGGCGGCATTGCTGCGTGCCAAGACTGAGAATAAGCTCGTACTTATCGATTTCACAGGTTACACCTGCACAAATTGCCGCTGGATGGAGGCTAATATGTTCCCGCTGCCTGAGGTAAAGGCAGAGATGGAAAAATTTGTGCTTGTAAGTCTTTATACCGATGGCGAAGGCGAGATCTACGAACGTCAGCAGCAGATGGAACAGGAAATGTTCGGAACGGTCGCATTGCCGTTTTATGCCGTTGTTGATGGAAATGGCAAGATCATTGCGTCTTTTCCCGGATTGACCCGCAGCTCCGCTGAATTCGTTGACTTTTTGAAGAAAGCGCAAGAGAATAACTAAGCTTCAATACAATGAAAAGGTCCCGCATTTTGCTGATCTCTGTGTTGTGGACGTCACTGCTTGCAGTTTCGACGTTTGCGCAGCTGGGAATACAGGCGGTCGATGTTGCTGGTGATAGCATTTCGAAAGGATTTAACGCGGGCAATGCATTCCCGTGTTCGAACGGCGATCAGGAAAACTATAACTGGATGACTAGCGACTCTCACGGAGCGTCGTATTGCGGAGCGGGGAGCGAGGGTGTTTTCAGTGTTTTCGAACGTATGGAATGTGAGGCCGGAGGCAACTTATTCGCCCCGCTGACCAATCATGCTGCTTCGGGTGCCACGCTGCTTGACGATTTTGCAGTTCAGGCGGGTAATATCGCAAACTACCTTTCATCACAGCCGCCAAAACGTATGGCAGTGGTTTTTCTAGGCCACAACGACAGTTGTTCCGGCAGCCTGACAAAATCTAACGCATCGTGTTCGAGCCCTGATCTGGACCCAGCCAATTATTGCAGGACTAAACCCGACGCTTTCGAACGAGAGGTGCGTAAGGGCCTGGATGTGCTGATGTCGATTGGAAATACGCGTGTTGGTGTTATGGCGCCGATCCGTGTCTCGCAACTCTGCAATTTTGGAAGCAAATCAAACTGCCAGCTGTTCGGAACTTGCCAGTTTCTATGGGGTGCGGTAAATATCTGCGGCTCACTCACGCGGGATTGTTCCTCGACGCGGATCTCGGATTCGTACACTACAATGAAGGCATATTACGATATTTTGAAACGGGTGACCTCAGAGTATGCGGTGATCCGGGATGGCGGTACCTCGCCAATTGTCATGATAGGCGGCCAAACGGTAGGCGGTGGGGTCAAGGCATTTGGGACAGTATTTGCTTTTAGCGACGTGCCCTGGTTTTACAGGTTCAGCGAGGCCCAGATCTCGTGCTGCGACTGTTTTCATCCGTCGGGGCTGGGACAGGACAAACTGGCCGAGTTGATGAAGAACGGCCTAACGTGCACGCGACTCAACCCCTGTTGTAAGGACACGGGCGATGCCCTTTTGGATGGAAAGTGTTCGACCCTCAATTACAAATTGACGCGATACGCCGGGCTGTTCTAAAGGGCTGAATAATTGTTAATATTGAGCTGAAATTAAGGCTCATTGCAACAGATCGATCTTATGGTGATAGTAGAACAACTGATATCGGGGTTAACGGCGATCACTGACGATGATTTTACCTGCGATAATGTATACGATTTTCTGGGCGAGAACCCCGTCGATGTCGATTCGATAACCAGGTACTTTCACTGGAGCTCTGATTTTTATACTCGAAATCTGATCTATAAGGACCATCGTTTCGAAATGATGGCGATCTGCTGGGAAAAGGGCCAGGTCTCCCGCGTGCATAACCACTCTGATCAAAAGTGTTGGATGACGGTTCCGGTCGGAAGGCTTAAGGGACAAAATTTTGCCGTTGCCGAGATCGACGAAGCGAAAAGTTACTGCAAGCTGAGGGAAACCGACAGCTTTGAACTCGCCGATTGCCTTGCCGCTAAAGTTGAACTCGAGGAACCGATCCATCAAATCCTAAATCTGGCCGAATATGACGAACGTGCAGTAAGTATTCATATTTATTCCAAACCTTACGCCAGCTGTCTTTCCTATTGCCGCGACACGCACACATTCAAAGAAGTGCCGCTTTCGTACCACAGCATCGGCGGCAAACTTTGCGACTACGTAACCATTTAAGATGAGGCAGTTTCGCCGAACCCATCTAGCGGCGTTCTTCCTCATTGCCGGCATCTACATAGCTGCCCGGCTGTGGGGGCTGACTGCGTCTTGCCTGTGGTTTGACGAGATATTTAGCGTCCATGCTGCGGAACACGATTGGGGATCACTTTGGTCGTTTGTCGCACTGGACCTGATACACCCGCCGCTGTTTTATGCGTTGTTAAAACTTTGGATCGGAGTCGGTGGAGATGGCCTGCTGTGGCTGAGACTGTTGCCCGTTCTTTTCGCGGTCATCGCGATCTTTCCGTTCTTGTCGCTTTGTATTGAACTAAAGATCTCGTTCTGGACCCGCCTTTTTGCCTTGGGCCTCCTCGCTGTCAACGGATCGCTGATCAAATACTCTCAGGAAGTCAGGATGTACAGTCTCTTAATGTGCCTGTCGTTATTCTCAATGTGGCTGTTTGCACGATATTTGCAGAGAGGCAAGAGCATGACGGCGTTGGTGATCGTCAACGTACTTCTAATTTGGACGCATTATTTTGGCTGGTTCGTCGTGGTGTCAGAGATCGCGGCGATATTGATATTTCAGCGGATCAAATGGCGGCCAATATTATCAATGTTCGCAGTTGCCGCCGTGAGTTTTGTTCCGTGGGGCATTGCTGTTTTATTGGCAGCACGTGATGGTTCGGGGCTCTCGCAGAATATTGGTTGGATGCTGCGTCCCGGAATTTCAGCGATCGTCCAATTCAAATTCGCGCTGGTCGAACCTTTCTATTTCCAGGCGAGCAATGTCGATCCGATGTCGATCTATTGGATCTCGATCCCCTTGATGCTGATCATTTCAGCTGCGATCGTTGTTTACCTTTTTGGGTGGAAGCGGCTCGATACCGAGGAAAAAAGAGTTGTCGGGTTGATCGCGATCTTTGCTGTGCTGCCGGCGATAACTGCTTTTGTCGCAAGCAGGATACTGCCGTATTCGGTCTGGGGAACGCGACACCTGATAATAGTTTTTGCACCGGTGTCTCTCATTATTGCCTTAGTCTTATCCAATTTACCGGTCTACAAGCTTCGGCTGGCAGCGATCGCGCTAGTGATCCTGTTCGGGGGATACGCTTGTATTTTACGGGCTTCACGCCCAGATCCTGAATATATTTGGTGTGCATGGGAGCAGCTTATAGATAAGCTCGATCCCGGAACCGAAGCCCACATCTATGCCGCCGAGGATGTTATTGCTTATCACCTTTGGTTCGCTGCAAGACATACTCCACGAGTGCAGGTGTCTAAACTCGAGATCGGGGCTCCGGAAGATACCGCGTACTTTTTGCCCCGCGGATTCACGGAAGTTAACCGTGTGGGGCTCGACGGTCTAAAGGACAACGAGTTTTGGTTGGCATTTCGAAACAACATCGACACCACCCCAATGCAGCTTCCCGACGGCCTGGATCAACGAGGATATGTGATTGAAAAGGCTTTCGAGGTCGACCTTCAAAATACGAGAGCCTTTTTGGTGAAAGTGAGTCAAAAAGTAGTCCCTATTTCCGCTTCCACCTCACACCGTCTTTTGTATCCTCAAGAATAATTCCCATTGCCTCGAGTTCGTCACGGATCTCATCGGATCGGGAAAAATTGCGTTGTGCCCTTGCCTCGTTTCTCTCTGCGATCAAGGCCTCAATGTCGCCATCCAGTATCTCGACCGACTCGCTGCCAAAGATGCCAAGTACCGAATCGAATTTGCCGATCGCGCCCAGCACAGCCGCCTGATCTGCAGAACTGATGCCCGAACCTGACATGGCCGTGTTTACCTCGCGAACCATATCATGGATCGCGGCCAACGCAGCGGCTGTGTTGAGATCGTCGTCCATTGCTTCTTCAAATGAGGTCAAAGCTTTCTCAACAAATTCCTGAACATTTGCATCTGAGTTTTCCCGAATGTTCGCTTCTGATACAAGACGCCGGAAATTCTGCAGCCGTTCGATCGTACTTTCCGCTCCTTGCAGGCCGTCAAACGTGAAATTAAGCTGCTTTCGATAGGGAACCGACAACAGAAGATATCGCATCGCCAACGGTGAATAACCCTGTTCCCGAAGGTCGCGAAAGGTGAAAAAATTGCCTTTCGACTTAGACATCGTGACGTCGTCGATCTTTAGAAACTCACTGTGTATCCAGTATTTAGCAAACAATTTGCCCGTCGCACCCTCGCTCTGAGCGATCTCGTTCTCATGATGCGGGAATTGCAGGTCCATCCCGCCGGCATGCAGGTCAAAGGTCTCTCCGAGATATTTCATTGACATTGCCGAGCATTCGATATGCCAACCCGGGCGGCCGCGGCCGAATGGAGCATCCCAACCCGGCTGCTCGTCCTCGCCAACCAAGTTTCCAAAGCGCAAAGTCGCGCGCGTCCTCTTTGTCGTATTTGTCTGTATCGATCCGGTCACTGCCGCCGGTGATATTTCCCGAAAAGTTTATCTTTGAAAGCTTGCCGTAATCCGGAAATGCCGTAATGCGATAGTATATCGAGCCATCAGATTCGTACGCATGCCCGTTCTCAAGCAGTTTCGAAATGATGTTGATCATTTCGGGAATATGGTGAGTCGCACGAGGTGTCACATCCGGCCGCTCATTACCCAGAGCGTCAAAATCTTCCCAGAAATACTGAATATACGGGTCTGTGAATTCGTCGATCGTGATACCCCTCGAATTCGCCTCGTTAATGATCCGGTCATCAACATCCGTCAGGTTGAACACATGCGTTAGGTCGTAACCTTTAAATTTAAGGTACCGACGCAAAACATCGCCGAAAACAAATGTACGAAAATTGCCGATGTGGGCAAAATTCCAAACGGTCGGACCGCACATATACATGCGGACCTTTTTGTCTTCGATTGGGTGAAACTCCTCGACCTGTCGCGATAACGTGTTGAAAAATTTGAGCATAACGGTAAATTCCAATTGTGCGTTGATTAGATTTGTGAGTCAATCTGTTCAATGTCAGGTTCAACGAACCTAGACCGTGCTTCGTCTGAAAACAAGTACTCACGGGTATAAAACCCCAGCGGGTAATCTTTATCATATGCAGTGACGAGATTCGCGCGCTTTCTCGATAAATGCTGCACCATTTGAAGCTTCATCGAAGCTCGAGATAGTTCGCATCCAGAAAACGGTAAGGGTTTCGTGATAAGGCATTTCTTTCGATAGATCAACCCCGAAGCCCTCGGTCAGCAGCTTGAAAATGCCGGTTCGCATCTTATCAGTCGCCGTCTCAAAATCGTGTGCTGACAGGTAATAAAGGCCGACAATCAAATGTTCGGCATGTTTCCAATCGTCGCGTGAGACGGTGGCCTCCTCGAACGAGCGAATTAATAAAGCTATATCCTTTTCGTCTTTGTACCTAAAACTCATATCGTTTCCTCATTTGGCAGGCCGGATGTACTTGTCAAAATAAAATTGCGACCCGGACTTTCATCCGGATCGCAACACGCAATACGTGATCTGAAATTCCTCAGGCGGCCATTATCACAGCCTCCTCTTGTATATCGTCCATAAATAAATATTTGCGCCATTCCGGACGATTTTCGGCGTAGTGACACAACAGAACGTGATCGAGGCCAAGCCGTAACAACTTTTGCGAAGTCAAAAGCGGCATCCTCGCCTGTTCCGGTGTGCGGTTGCCCTTTCGTTGATTGCACTTGACGCAAGCTGTGACCAGGTTCTGCGGTGTACTCTCACCACCCTGTGCACGCGGAAAAATATGATCGAGCGTCAGGTCTTTTGCATGCCGATGCTCACCGCAATATTGGCAGCGATAACGGTCGCGGATGTAGATTCGGGCACGTTTCATCGTAGTTTCACGATTATTACGCCTTACATGCACATAATGACGAAGACGGATGACCGATGGTACGGGAAATGTGGTCGACGGAGAATGCAGGACATTGTCACCATCATTTTCCTCTACGAATACCGCTCCACGGAACCACAGGCATACGGAGCGTGCTACGCCAACCGTTCCAAGCGGTTCGTAGGAAAAATTTAATAGCAAAACTCGACCCGTAAGCAAATCCATACCTCCCTTACACTTTTGGTAATGTAATATCAAACTCCGTTAAACGCAAGCACAATATGTGGTTGCGTAACATTTTTGTCAGACAATATCTGGCCGACAGTTGTGCGAGATTCGTCCGTTAGCCGCCGCAACTGTCCCTGTAAATTGAAGATCCAACCACTTTTTAACCTGATTCTCCATACGTTTATTAGAGGCAACGGGCGGGCCAATTTGACCCGGCCCGTTGCCTTTCATTCACCCCTTAACGCAGATCACCTGCTTGAGCTCCGCGACGACCTCAACGAGGTCGGACTGGGCACGCATGACCTCCTCGATGTCTTTATAGGCACCGGGGATCTCGTCAATGACGGCTTTGTCCTTGCGGCATTCGACGCCGGCGGTCTGTTTCTCAAGGTCTTCCCGGGTAAAACGAGCCTTGGCCTTGGTACGCGACATCTTACGCCCCGCACCGTGCGAACATGAGTTGAACGCCTCAGGATTACCCAGGCCACGGATGATGAACGATTTCGCCCCCATCGAACCCGGGATGATCCCGAAACGCCGGGCTTCGGCGTTGATCGCACCCTTACGGGTAACGTAAACCTCATCGCCAAAGTGCTCCTCGATCGCAACGTAGTTGTGATGACAATTGACCGTGATCTCGGCGTCCCAGGTCTCCTGGTCGTTGAACATTCGGTTAAATGAACGGACCAGGCGGGTCATCATGATCTCACGGTTTTTCATCGCGTATTTCTGCGACCAATCCAGATCGTGCCAGTACGCCTTAAACTCAGGCGTCTCTTTTACGAAGTAGGCAAGGTCAGCGGCCGGCAGCGTGTTCAGATCGTGAAGCGATTTCGCCGTAGCGATATGACGCGTCGCGACCTCGTTCCCGATGTTTCGCGAACCCGAATGCAGCATCAGCCAGACATTGTCCTCAGTATCGAGGCAGACCTCGATAAAGTGGTTTCCGCCGCCCAGCGTACCGAGCTGCTTCATCGCTTTACGCTTACGGTCCTGTACACCGGGATGGAGTTCGTCGAACTCCGGCCAGCGTTCCCATGCAAGCGATTCGTCGACGGGTTCCTTATGGTCGTTAAACCCCACGGGGATCGCACGCTCGATCTCATGGCGAAACTCCTTGAGCTTTCGATCGAGAATTCCGCTCTTGAACGGCGTCTTAACAGCCATCATTCCGCAGCCGATGTCGACCCCGACAGTCGCCGGGATAACAGCGTCCTTGGTCGCGATAACAGAACCGACCATCGAGCCTTTGCCCAGATGAGCGTCCGGCATCAGCGCCACGTGCTTGAAAAGGCACGGCAGACGCGAGACGTTGCGGAGCATATCCATCTCATCGCCCGAAAGCGAATGAGTAACCCACGAGAGGACGTCCGCCGCCCCGCCGCTTATGTTTAGTTTGTTATGTGGCATTTTATCCTCCTTATATGATTGCTAATGGGACGACAAGGTTCGAAATGATGCTCTATTTGTTTCACAGACAATGTAATCATTCCTGCATTCGTCCCTGGTAAAAAATGGCGACAAGATTTGATGAGAGTTCCGTCAATGACGCGTGAGATTCGAACTCACTAGGCCCTAAGGCCCTGACCATGTACTCCCGATCTGCATTCGCCATAGAAATTGTGATGGATGCGGCGGCATACACCACCGCATCGCGGGTTAGAGTTCAACCTGTTCGATCACACCAGTCCAGTGGCCGGCATTCATTCCCGCCTGTGCGAATTTCGCGATCAGGTCAAAGACCGTATCGGAAAATCCACCGACGTTCAGAATGTCGGCCCGTTCGCGGGCTTGGGTGTGGCCGTAAGGCTGAAGATCGATACAGACGAGTTTGGCCTCGCGGTTTCGCGATTTGAACTCGCTCCACTGGTTCATCGTCTCGGTCGCACCCCCGCCAAAGCGGCCGTAGTGCGGCGAGTCGATCCATGATTCCTGGTCGGAAACGTAGATAACAACGTCACCCTTTGCCTTTCGCAGATTCATCTCGTAGAGCGGCGCCGAGCAGTTGGTTCCGCCCGCGGGCAGCGAAGCCAGCTTTTGCGCATTTGTCATAACCGAATCACGAGCATTCAGTCGGACATTTACGACGCCGTCCGAGAACGGAATTACTTCGGCGGTCGGGTTCTTACGCAAGATAGCGGCGGTAAACAGTGCCGCGACATCCAGGCATCGGACCGTTGACGTTGAGCCTTTTCGGTAACCAGTAACAGGCGAATGCATCGAGCCGGAAACATCCGGAAATATCCAGATCTTTCCATTGATCGCCGGGACGTTCTCGATCGCGATCTCCATCGCGTCCTGCAGTGCCTCGGTGATCTCACGCGGGATCTCCGTATTAGCATCGGCCGCCTTGTAGGCAGCCAGCAGCTGATAGGGAAAAACACGGGCCTTTCGAATAGCGTCCCGGTCACGCAGGCGTTTGGCGATCAGATCGGTAATAGCCGGGTGGTCAAAAACGCCGTGTCGCTGAAACGTGTTCAGGTTCATTCGCGTCATCTGCCACGGAGCCTTGCGTGCGATGTCGGTCCACTCAGCCTGGCCGAGCGGCAGCGCCGTCAGCAGGCGAAACGGAACATCGGGCAGCTCTCGCGAGTCACCGTTCTTGTACCGTTCAAAACGCTTCACAATGTCAGGCAGTTTATCGGCATCGATATCGCGGCCGATAAAATATCCGTAAAGAGATTCGCGTTCTGCGTCGCCCGGTTTAGGGTGGACCATCTTCAGAATGTCGGCTATCGACGGCGACTGTCCTACCGACTGGCGAAAGATCTGCTCAGGTTCGCGTTTATCGAACCATTCGCGGACCATACGCTTTGGCAGGGAACCGAGCGACTTACGTCCGACGACGCCCGACCGCATTATCTGAACAAAGTTTCGCAGCATCTTTCCGTTATCGATGATACGCGGAAATACCGCCTCGAAAAGCTGCTTGTCTTTGACCGACAGGACGGCAAGCAGAAGTGCCGGCATGTCCTTCATCAGCCCACTCTCGCGGGCATAGACGGCCGTTTTTGCAATAAACGCAGGGTCGATATCGGCGGTCAGAGCGAGCACCTTATCGAGCTGCTCCGCACCGTCAGCGTAAAACGTGTTGTTAAAGCAGCCGGTGACGGCATACTGTGCGAGCGCCTGTTCAGGCGTCAGTTTGTAGGCTACCCCGCCTGCCTCGTTCACAGTGTCGGCCCGTGGCGTAAACAGCCCGGCCAGGGTTTTGAAAATTTTCTTATTTGGCATTGTAGAACCTCCTATTGGACAAAAAGTTCGCATTCCTCGAGGAAGCGATAAAAAGATCGGGTGACAAAAGTGAAAAGACGTTTTGCGCGTGAACAGCTTAGGATCACCGGAGTTTTCCTGACTCCGCGAGGCGCTGGTGGATGTAGTCATTTCTGCATTCACCCGAAGAAAAAACAGCGACAAGGGGCGATGAAACATCGCAGCTCTACCATTGAGCTACACGACGCCTGGGGCGTCGCGGCCGGACTCGAACCGGCAACCGGCGGGTTATGAGCCATGTAGTTCCATCTGCATTCGCTGTAAGAAATTGGCTGACGGGGCAGGGATCGAACCCGCGGCCTCCGGCTTAACAGGCCGGCACTCTTACCGACTGAGTTACCCGTCAATGAATTGGTCGCGGCGGGAAGGATCGAACTTCCACCAAAGGTTTATGAGACCCTTGCTCTGCCGTTAAGCTACACCGCAAAAAAATTTCGACCGGGTGGGACTCGAACCCACGATACCTCGCTTAAAAGGCGAGTGCCTTGGCCAACTTGGCTACCGATCGGTGAGGCAAACGCGGATGCGGGCAGCATCAACAGACGGCGAAAGAGCAAGTTTTGTTAAAACGAAGAGACAGAAATTGTCTACTCTTCTCGCCGTCTTCACTAAACCCGCGGGAGCCGCGTTTGTGTTGGTAAGTTCGTGAAAATATATGTACATTTGCCGGCCGCCCTCACGACAGAGCGGCCGGTTGCGCCGTGGGAATTAGTGAACTGCCGATAGAGCCTTGAACAGCGGTTTGACGGCCTCCCGTGATTCGATATCTCGAGCCTCGATCTCCATAGCATCGCGGACAGCTATCACCATCTCGGCGATCTTCCTGATCTTAAAGAGGCTGTTCTCTCTCTCGACTCTGTTGCTCAGATCAAATTCGAATGAAACTTCATCGAAGCAGTCAGCGAGCTTAAGCTCGATCTCGCCCCATTTCCATCCGTCCTCGTAACAATCGGCTATATCACGCGTATCCTCGACTATAGCCATGATATAAGCTCGCATATCGGTTTTTTTGTTCAGGAAAGCCCGTTCCCGAACGTGGTATTTCTTGCTCATTTTCTTTCCCTCAAGTTAGTTATGCTGAATAAATATCGATGAATAAACGCGACATATTCAGCGAACTAGGAAAAGCTGAATAGTCACGTGGTGATACCCGTCGAACTCTTAAGTGCGAACATTGTTTTTCTCTCCTTGTGTTGTAATGGTGGACGCTTTTGGTATCGCACCAAACTCTTCGGCTCTTCAGGCCGACGCTGATCTGTCTCAGCTAAACGTCCAGTAAAAAATTGGCGGGACCGAACGGACCCGGATATCGATTTTGGATTTTGGATCAGGGATTTTGGATTTGTGTCTCCAATCCAAAATCCGCAATCCCCAATCCAAAATCGATATGGGTGGATCGATGGGATTTGAACCCATACCGCCCTCGTCCACAGCGAGGTGCTCTGTCCTTAAGCTACGAACCACATAAAATTTGGGCGACAAGAAGCGAGGTGACGTTTTTTACTGAGCTACATCCGAAGATGGTTGGGGTCGAACCAACGGCCTCCTGGTTTGAAACCAGGTGCTCTAACCATGTAGTCACGTCTGCATTCGCCCAAAACTGGAGCGGGTAAACGGATTTGAACCGATGATTAACGGCTTTGCAGGCCGCCGCCTTTGGCCGCTTGGCTATACCCGCGTGTTTTGATCTGCTGGAAGGGACGACGGGACTCGAACCCGCTAGTAACAGCTCGAAAGGCTGCCTGCTCGGCTCTTTGCATTCATCCCCATTTGGTATGCGTGGAAGGATTTGAACCTTCGTCAACTTGTTTCTAAGACAAGTGCCTCGGCCAGTTGGGCTACACGCACATGAATATTTATTGGTCAGGGCGGCAGGATTTGAACCTGCGAATACTTGTTCCCAAGACAAGCCCGTTTAGCCATCTGCGGAACGCCCTGATTGGCTTCGGGGATAGGAGTCGAACCCATATTTACTGGTCCAAAGCCAGTCGTCCTGCCGGTTAGACGACCCCGAAATAATATTGGTGAAGACGGAAGGACTCGAACCTACAACCTTCTCGTTCGTAGCGAGATGCTCTGATTCCGTTGAGCTACGCCTTCGTTTTGAAATTTTTGTCAGCGGTCAGCGGTAAGTTTCCAGAATGGTCGGATCTCTCGATCTCACCATTGGCAACTGACCACTGACCTCCGACTAAGTGGTTGGATTGTCAAACATCAAAAAGAAAAGGAGCGGCTTACCCGCGGATCTCAATGATCCGGCGTAACCGCTCCTAAAACATTTCCGGGTTTGCACCCGGCCTTTTCGATGTTTGGGGAGCGGGAACGCCGCTCCCGCTGTGTCAAGTAACTTTTTCCAGACGGCCTATACCGTTGGGTTTCGGTTGATGATCCGATGTATCGAGCGAATTACAGGCCACGATACACGCATACATATTCGTCCGAGCAAAATCTGCCCCGGCACTATGCTGTCGTCTCAAGGTTGTATTCATCCAAGTCATGTTCATCGGTTCACTCCGAAAAAAGATTCTCGCCATTTCGCGAGGAATCGAATTATAGACACAGGTCGAAAACCCTTGTCAAGCAATTTTTTTGCAGAGTCGATGGAAAAGTGGTCCAATAGCTAGAAATGTCGGTACCCAGCGGGCACCAAATTCCGAGGGTAACCGGTGCCTTTAAGTTCTATATTACCAATAGTTTGCGTGACGCTCCCGATTTGAGTGATCCCGCTAACTTTTGCCTCTGAAAATTTTTTTTCGTTTGCGGTGAATAATAGTTCAAAATCCTCGCCACCGTTCAACGCCAGCTCCAGGCATTCCTCTTTCGAGAAGTGATTGAACAAAAGAGGGTTGATAGGTACCTTTTGTTCATCAATCTCAGCCCCGACACCGCTCATCCGGCAGATATGTTCAAGATCAGACGAAAGACCATCGCTGATATCCACCATTGCGCTTATAATATTCAATGATGTCAATAACTTACTGATTCTAAGCTGAGGGTATGGGTTAAGCTGTTTTAGCAGTAAGTTGTTGGTATTGTTGTCCAGAGTAGCTGACGATCTTATGCCTTGTTCTAGTAGCTTAAGCCCGCCCGACGCTCCGCCCAGGGTACCGGTAACATAGATCCCATCTCCCGGGTTCGCACCTGAACGAAGTATTGCTTTGCCTTTCGGAACGATTCCGCCGACCATAGAGTCGATCACCAGAGTATCAGGCGACCGCGATATGTCGCCGCCTACCAACTCCACTGTAAATTCAAGGGCGAGTGCCATCCAGCCGTCATAGAATCGGTCCAGAAATTTTGATCTCCAGAGATGTCCGGGAACGGCGATGGATAACATAGCCCATTGAGGGTAACCACCCATCGCGCCTATATCCGAAAGGGAAACAGCAATAGCTTTGCGGCCGAGAAACTCGGGTTTTGTCCATTCCAGCCGAAAATCAACGTCCTCGACCAGCATGTCTGCGGTTAACAGCTGGTCCGAGATCTCATCTTTGGGTAGTACCGCACAATCGTCCCCGACCTTCCCCAATGAAAATCTTGACCGTTGATGATCAATAAACTCAAATTCGTTTACCATTAGAACTTTGTTGACACAAGTGCATTAAACACATACAATAACGCCTGCGGAATTTACAAGAAACTTTAACACAATCTCTAACTCAATGGCACAGGAACCTGTAGTAATACCTGAGAAAATTTACTTTAAGATAGGTGAGGTCTGCGAATTGGTCGGTGTACAGGCTCATGTGCTTAGATATTGGGAAACGGAATTTCCCACTTTGTCACCTCAAAAGAATAATTCGGGCCAACGCAGCTATCGAAGACGAGATGTCGAGATAGCCCTTAGGATCAAGCAACTGCTGTATACGGAAATGTTCACCATTGCGGGAGCTAAGAAGAAGCTGCATACCGAACAGAGGGAGGGCTCCAAAACAAGGGCACCGGTTGCTCAGCCTAAGGAAGTACCTCAAAACAGTATGGTAAAAGCCCCGACGCTTTTTGATGATGTGCCTGAGAGTGATAAACAGGTCTCTGAACCAACAAACAATTCCGACGGTAATGGATCCTATAGCGCCGAGCAACATGATGCAATTAAATCACTTGCCAATCACTTGCTTGAGTTGCGTGAGATGCTGCGCACATCTCGTACCTGACATTTGTTAAATTTGACAAAGACCGGCGGCAAATTTACTCTTAAACTCGACATTACGGGACGTAGCGCAGTCTGGTAGCGCGTTCGCTTGGGGTGCGAGAGGTCGCTAGTTCAAATCTAGTCGTCCCGACCAATGAATATGGGACTTTCGAAGAAATGCGAAAGTCCCTATTTCGTTGTTTTCCCATAGCCACGAGAGGGTGGATCGGTAAGCCTCTCAATTGCACCAATTAGGGCGAATCCTTTGTTCTTGAAACTAACATTGAAAACGTAAAATTAGGGTTGTTCATGCAAACAGGCGAACCGGCCTTCGTGCACCCTTATTCTGAACAAATGCCGCTTGACGAGCAGTGGAGCAGCAGATCGACGGTTCTTAGGGCGATTTCCTCGATTTTGATTGCTCCCGTTCAAGTTCTGAGACCTTTTCGAGATCACTTACGGCATCTATTATTGAGTATCCAGCCGCCTTATCCGCGAGCAGCATTCTGGCTTTGTAGTTTTTGATTTCTTTTGGGCTTAGCTTTATTGCCTGATTTATATCATTGAGAGCCTTGTTGTAGCTTTTCATTTCAGCATGTGCCATTCCTCGGAGTGTATAGTCGTGGCTGTTGTTTTTATCGACCGCCAAGACCTTATCAAAATCATCAATTGCTTTTTGATAGGATTTGCTCTGCACGTAGGCATTTCCGCGAGCAGAATACGCCTCAATACGTTTCGGTTCTCGTTCAAGCACGATGGAAAAATCGTCGATCGCAGATGTGAACTTTTGCAAAAGAGCGGACGCGAGGCCGCGCATAAAATAAGCCTCCGTCATTTTTGGATCCTTTTTTATGGCTCGGCTAAGACTTTTTACCGCGCCTTGATAATCTTCACGGCCTAACAATTTCTTTCCGTCAGTAAAATATTCCTTGGCAGATCCGGTCAGCTCTTCTTCGTCAACCACCGCATTTACCGGTTCTTTCCTGGTTTTGTCTCCAGAGACAATTTCATTCGCCTTCGAATTTACATTAGGGGTACTGTCCTTTGGCTTAAAAACCATTTTCGCTATTTTTGAACACGAAGAACCGGTTAGCATCGTAAAAGCTAGAGCTCCAAAAAGCCAAAGCTTTTGGTTTGTGCGTTGGATCACTATTTTTTCCATTTTTTTCTCCTCTGATCTAAGTGTCAATATCCGGCATACCATTTCACATTTTCGTTATCAAACACAAAAAAAGACGGCCGAAGCCGTCAGGTATTGAGGATAATGTAATAGTTCTAAGAGCCAACAGCTGCTTTTGCATTCATTTATCGAGGCTTCATCGAAATATTCAGTGTAAAGTCGCCTTCGGTCAAGCCTTGTGCCCCGGCAACGCCAATGAGGATGCTGTAGGACGAACCAACCGAGACGTACTCGACCTTTCGGACACCGGTCTCTTTATTCTTGACCACTTTTCCGCTTGGGAGATTGGCGTAGATAGGATAGCTGGCCTCACACGAGATCGCTCGCTGAACATTTGGCGGAACGGATTGATCGGTCGGTCTGCTGCCCTGTCGCAGGGCATAAAGATTGATCGCGGCGTTGTTTTTTGGTGTAACTGTAATCGTCATCGACGTTGCGGCAGGCATTGTTACACGATACAGAACGTGGTTACCAGTAAACATTTCAAAACGCGTTCCCGGAAAACAAGCAACCTGACTGCTCTCGGCCCAACGCAGCGGGATCTTTTGCCCGTCTTTTATGTTCCCGGTAACCTCACCGCCCGCAACCGGGTCAGCTGGCATTGTGAGCAACGTTACCTTTGGCTCTGTCGCCGTCTGGGCAAACACCGCACTGCTCAGAACGATTGCTAAAGTGAATAATTTGATTGCTAATTTCATAATCTCCTTCTCCTGTAAAGAATTTCTACTCGAAAGGCGTAGTTCTCACCGTGCCAATTCAAAATTGTTGAATCCTGGGGATTCTGTCATTGCTCTATCTTTCCTGATCAGCCAAGCTGCATAATTCTCTGCTAGACATTGATAGTGTCGAAGAGGTCAAAAACATTTCACTCCTCTGACTTTTCTAAACCAAATTTCACTGAAAACGCAAGTGAAGTTCCGATAATAAATATTTCACCCCGCAGATAGATCGCTTCAAAATTGACATCAATGCCATCCTGAACCATCTCGACGCGCGGTCTGACCAGCCAATAGGGTGACGGTATAGGAGTTTATTTCTTCATCTTTGATCTCGCCGCTCACCGGGGTATTCAATGCCAACCTGGTCGGAAGAATTTGGGCAATCGAGTTCGTGCAAAACAGAAAAACAACCGCCAGTCCTAGAACGGCGGTTGTTTTTGTTAGTTCTCTTTTCATGATCAGCGAAGCATCCAAAAGTGGTATTAAGGATACTTTCTGCCAAATATGAATGTGAGTCAATTATTTCAGGGATTCACTAATAGCGCGTTTTATTGAATCAAAGGAAAGTCAAGTCTATTCGTCACTGTTTTGAAATAGATAAAGTGATCGGCCTCGGCAGGTCTTCCTCGTTTGTTATCGACAAGATGTATGTGCTTTTCCCGTCGCTTTGGATCGTGATATTCGAGCCCGTGGTATGTCCGCTCGATAAAAATTCGCCGCCGCGCCGGATCTCGTACTTGAACTTTCCACCACTTGTTTGCCTGATCGTTAACTTATCGAACTGCCCGCCAGAAATTGACCATCTTTCTACGAAATTGCCAGGCTTGAAGGGTTTAATAGTGGCGCTTATTGTGGCCTTGCCGCTCGAGTCTAGAGTGATACGTTTCTGTGCAAGTATATCGGTTGCCGAGAATATTATGACGGCGACGGCGATGGTAAAAAGTTGGATCGTCAATTTTTTCATTTTGTTTCCTCCTAAATAATTTCATCTATTTGGTCGCCAAAGCTATCATATTTCTTGGCGATCCGTTAATAGTGTCAAGACAGAACAAAACATTTCACTTTTTTAAGTTTTCAAAAGAATGATGTGCGTAAACTCATTTATCGATCAACTCGTTATATTTAGCCAAATCGCTATCGGCTTTGGCATTTTCACCCAATGCTCGATAGGTTTTAGAACGACCTTCAAAGGCGTCGGCAAGGTTTGGGTTTAGACTTATCGCCATATCAAAATCCTTCAACGCTTTTTTTTCTTTATCAAGATGGTAATACGCCCAACCTCGCTTATTGAAATAATCTGCATCTTTGGACTTAATTTTAATGGCTTGAGTAAAATCTTTTATCGCTAACTCGTATTTTCCCCAATTATAATAAGCTAGTCCCCGATAATAATAAGCACTTGAATCTTTCGGTGACAGTTCTATAGATTTACTGCCATCCTTAACAGCCTCTTCATATTTGTTTAATAAATTAAAGGCATATCCACGATTTAGATAATTTTGAGAATCTTTCGGATCCAGTTCAATAAGTTTGTCATATTCCTTAAAAGCTAAATCCGTTTTTTCCAGCTTTTCATATACATCTATCCGACCCAAATACGGATTTCTATATTTAGAGTCGATTTCAGTTGCTTTGTCATAATTTTTTAAGGCTAGTTCATATTGATCTTGGGCGAAATAAACCAAACCGATGTGATAATAAGCTTGTTTAGAATCCGGTTTACTTTCCGCAGCCTTTTGAAATTTCTGCATCGCGAGTTCTAAATCTTTTTTATCCAGATAATACAATCCGGTCAGAAGAAGTGCGTCTGCATTCTGCGGGTCTATTCTCAAGGCTTCAATATAGTTTTCGAGTGCCAGATCAATCTTGTTCATTTCCTGATATGTGTATCCTAATTCAACAAGTGAATCTGCCTGATCCGGATCCAGTTCGACAGATCTTTTGCCCAACTCAACGGCTAGATCATTCTTTTTCAAACCCCGATAAGTTTTGCCAAGAGTTCGATAGGGAAGATACATATTTGGTGCTAATTCAATCGCTTTCTTAAAATCTTTGATTGCAGATTCAATTCTTCCAAGTTTTAATAAACTGGCCCCGCGATTGTTATAAGCGACGGCAAAATCAGGCTTTAATTTTATAAGTTTGCTATTAACATTTATTGCCTCTTCAGATTGTCCGAGACTAGAAAGATATAGTGCGTTTAAATGATATTCACCGTAAAAATCCGGCTTTAATCTTTTCATGTTTTCAATGTCTTGCAACATCAAATCGTAATTTCGCAAAAGATAATATGCACTGCCACGAGCATAGAACCCCATAATATTTTGCGGCTCTATTTCCAGTACTTTCTCCGCATCAATTAAGGCTAATGCTCCATTTTCCCTTTTACTATGTGATCGACTTCGACCTAAATATGCCTCAACAAATCGATCATGTATCTCAATAGCCTTTGCGTAATCTGCAATTGCTTTTGTGAATTTTTCATAAGCAAAATAAACATCGCCACGATTTTTATAATGCTCTGCATTGTCAGGTTTTGCCTGGATCAAATTTGTAAATTCATTTATTTGACAAGCATAATCTTTTGCTTTGCAATCCTTTTTGGTAGTTACCAAAACCTGCCCGAAAGATGTAATTGAAATAAAAATCAGAATTGAAAAAAGTTGAACAATAGAATGCTTGGGTCGAGGTCCTGTGTTTAGCATAAGTAAATTTCTCCTTAAGAATCTAACTACTTAGGGGTGGAAATTGTTTTTGTCAGTCAATGTGGCTACAAAGAACGATTTGAATAACTTAACCACTAATTTTCAAAAGAGCCCTTTTTGTTTATTAAATTTGAAAACAACATTAAAACCCCCAGTCCTCCGACAAATAGAACAAGGACCAATACGATGACGAGATCCTTTGTGGTTCTTACTCGTTCCTGTAAAACCAGAAAGTTATAACCTAAAACCCCCGAACCTAAAACCAAACCTGCACCGACGACCCGAAACAAGATTCCCTTTGCCCAAAGGAAAACAGCGATCAATTTTCCGACCCAAACGGCAAACAGCATCAACCCAACATTCACAAACCACATCAGCACAAACTGAAGCGATTGAGTTTTCGGCGAAATGAAATAACTGTCGGTTATAAATATCTGTTCGTCAGCGGGATACATTTGCGAAACGGTGTAGAAAATCGCTATCGCCGAGCCAACCAATAAGATTGTGATTATCAGAGACTTTTTTGATTTCATCTAACTTCTGTCCGATTTGCACATTAACAATTCAGGCAGACTGCTTATTGGCTTCGGTGAAAATAGTTCTCAACATCGAGGCGACGGAGAACAGGATTATTCCGCCAAGTATCAGAACCGTCAAAACTGATAACCCGATCATTGCAAAATAAGAATATTGGCTAGGAATACTCATAATTATTGCTGAAAGCACTGATGAAATTATTGAAAGTATAATGCTTGTAACCAGGGGAATTGCGGGAAGCAAACTCTTGAGCGTCGAAACCCTTCGTTTAATCAAAGCTGAGATCGCAAAAGCAATACCGAAAATCAGATAGTAAATACCGAGATACGGCATCAGGTAATATACCCAATCGCCACCTCTTGCAATTTTAAATAGAAGGGGCAATGAAAATAGTGAGAACAAAACAAACCCGCAAATACCTAGTAAAAGCAGTATAAAAGTTATGATGTCCGTTGCCCGGACAAGATAGTAACCAATCAGCGGTGCGGAGATTATTCCCAAGCCTAGATAACAATAAATGACCAATAAATAAGTGTAATTATAGGGACCGAAATAAAGTACTGATGCAAGAACGATAATACCTATCACAAAAAGCAATATCGTCAGCCCGGCGAACAATTTTGCTAAAATTGCCCGAAACTTTGGTAGAGGTTGTTCTGTCATTTCACTATTCATTTTTTCGAATTTGTCGGAGATGAGTTCTTTATTTTGATTCCAACCAAATATTAAAGAAACAGCCCAAACGGAAATTTCTTATCTGCACAGGTTGCTACCGCCAAAATGCAAAAGCGATGATCTGCAACAAGACCCAAGGAACTATAATAAACAGCCAGCTATGCTCTTGCTTCCGAAAGAAAAAAGGGATGACGGCTGCCGCAATTTACTAGAGAATACCGCCGCCAAAGATCGATATAAAAAACATATCACCAAGCAATAGATTATCGATTGTTTTTGACTGTGTTCGCTCTTCATCAAGGTTTGCGCTTTGAAACATATTTCCAAACTCGCCGGTTTTCTCATTCTGAGGTTCGGGGGCCAGATCGGTTTGACAAGTTTCGCAACCCGGCATATATGCCGGAACAAATTTTCCACAGCTGGTGCATATCTGACCATCCATATTATTTCTCCCCGTTCTAATATTCTTAGGCTAAGGGGACTTGATTTTCGGCTTTCTCCCGAAAATTCATTAGAGCTGCTTCATTCGCATTTAGGGGATAAAATATGGCTCGCCGACTTTCGGGACCCCTGCCGCCATTTTCTTGCCTTCTTCGGTTTTCCACGGGATGCCGTAAAATAGACCCGCATTCGGCATCGGCATCAATCTTTCCTCGATCGAATTATCGTGTGCCGGAATTTCGGTTTCGATAAGAAAACCCCCATAAGCAAGATTGACGTTGCCGTTCTTTTGCTCTGCGTGTTCTTCGGGGAAGCCGTTGCGTCCAACCGTCCATTTGAATTTACGGATCGTTTCGTTCTTGTTGCGGAGTTCGCATTCCCAATTCCCGGTATTTCTTGTCATGTCGGGATTTGCTGAATTTCCGCCTCCGCCGTTCCAAACGATGGGCAGATTTAGCCAATATTGATAAAAACCCAGAAACTGAGGGGCTTTGCCGTCACGTTCCCATTTCACATTGTCGCCGCGAACCCAGGCTTCTTTGACCTGTCCCTCTTGTTGAAAAGTCAACCGCTCACCATTTACCGAACACCGGACATACGGAACGCCCGAAAAGTTTATCGAATTGGTCGTCATCGCGACATTGAAAAGTATGTCAACATTTCCCTTTAGCGTTGTGCCCCCGGTGATCTTTTGATAGTTGGATTTCATCGTTCCACCGCTTCCCTGAGCGGGACGCAGATACAAAATGCTTGCCGACGCTTCGGCGTGGCGTTGAATGAAATAATCCGTGATACCGGGCAGGTTGCCGGGACGAATGTTTTTGGCCTCCTTGACCTCGATCTTGTAGGTTCGGAGCAGTTTTTCCTGATCCGTGTCGCCATTTACCGCAAATACCTGAACGTCAAAATTGCCTGATTCCGCGACGAATTTCTTCTCGTCGTAGCAACCGGAATTCGGATCGGTCATTACATAATCATCATCGGGCGAGTTTTTTGTTCTTGGATCCTGGTCTTCTGATTTGCGGTAGGTTTTGCCTTCGCAATACATTTTGCTCAGGGCCTTGCCGTTCTTGCTTACGACGATGTTAAACCCGCTCTTCTGCGGAAAGGTGCCGAACGCCCGCAAATGGGCCCGCATCGTCCAACCTTTGGAAATATCGCCATTGTATTTGTCGCTGCGTTCAGTAACCGGTCTTGCCTCAAAAAACGTGAAGCCGTCATCCATCACATTCTGCCGATCTTTCCCGCCTGACATTCCGACCGAACTGCCCATAGTTTTATCGATCTTGGGTAATTTCGGAATTTTGATGGTTGGAAATTGCGCCGCCGCAAAAGTTGATAAAAATAATATTGCTATAACTGAAAATACTAAGTTCTTATTCATATTCTGGTACCTCTTTGTTGCACTAGTTGTCTGATTGATCTACCGAAACTTCTACCTGCTGGCGGTTTTTCGAGTTGTTTTTTACAACGATTCCATAATCTCCTTCTGTGGTCTTGGTATTGAACGAAAATCCTCTTGATCCGCCCGCAACCTTTTGCCCGCTCGGGTCATAGACTTCGGCGACTATTCTGCCGGAACCAAGATCTCCACTCGAAATTTGAACCGAAACCGTCATTCTTTTAGCAAAATGCATTGAGAAGCTCTTAGAAGACTCCGGTTCTATCTTTAAGTTTTTTGTGTAATGATCACCTGCGAAAATAGACACGGCAATTATTACGAGCGCTATTAGACTCGCTGTTACTTTTGTCATCGATTTCCTCCATTAAAGTACTCGGGCGTGGCCAACAAATAGTTATCAGCAAAAGTAATCCCCGTAATTATTGCGAGTGCTTTTAGACCTACAGCTAGTTTCCTCATTTGATTTTCTCCTTAAAGATTTTCCCCGCCGATGCGCCCGTCATTTGTAGTGTCAAAACGGACGAATCCATTTCACACATTTTTTCTTAGTGAGGATGGGCAGCTCTATAGGTCGATGGTGGGCATTGAACTAGCGGCCTATTCGAAACTGCAAAACGGCGGCAAATTCACTCTCACCGGAACGGTTTCTTCCGTCTAGTTTGATGACGTAATCACATTTTTTTAGTTGATTCGTACCTAAACCTATTCTGACCCGGCTTTTTGACGGCTTTAGCTTGCGGAACTGCTCGATCTTCCCGTCGGCACCCTCAACAAAAAAGCTGGGTAGGTGCTGTATTCGGTCGACGGCAGGTTCAATAGAAACGTAGCGGCGTTTGCTTCATTTGGCAGCCCGGACAGGCGTTTTTGTTGCGGCAGGAACCTACCGGGTTTCGATGTTGGCCGATTCAGTTGAATTTCCCGGTGAGGTGGGCCTAGCGGTCTCTATAGGTTTCGTAGACGCCGAAGGTACTTCAGTGCGTTCAAATCTAGCCGTCCCGACCAAACAAAAAAATTCCCGGTTCGCTTTGAGCCGGGAGTTTTGTTTTGCGTCCTGCCTGTTCAATCATTGACATCTTCGAGAAGAATTTCCTCAACTGGAGTTGATTCGATGGGGTACATCTTTTTATGAATCTTGATGACAACAATCTGAGTTAGGAACACCAGTCCCGCCATTAGGGCGATCCAAACGACTGCAAAAAGCGGCCCTAGTGAGAATGTAGCTTCGTTAAATCCATTATCTTTTACGAAGCGGCCCAATATCTGATCCAGCCAGAAGTAACTGAGCATTATCGCAAATGCGAAAAAGACAAAAGTCAGCCAAATC
This sequence comes from Blastocatellia bacterium, assembly GCA_963834975.1. Lineage (GTDB taxonomy): Bacteria > Acidobacteriota > Blastocatellia > Pyrinomonadales > Pyrinomonadaceae > OLB17. Next base: position 748,289 of record CAWIDZ010000001.1, on the reverse strand, counting down.
GCCCATGCCCGCTGGCCGGCCCATAATATGGCATTTCCGACAAATAATAAGATGACGGTGAATACCCATAACGCCATCCAGGCGAGGCCGCGGTTGTATTCATAGCCTTCGATCACAGCCGTCGGCTGACCAATGCTCTGAAGCCAGCTCCACGAATAGTAATCAAAGAAGCCTACGATCGCGATGGCCAGGCCGAGCACTGCAAAGTATATTTTGCTCCACATATGGCACGTTTTTAGCATACATGTGCATCGAAAACAAAAAGGCCCGTTGCGATATTTGCTAATGCAAACACGGCAACGAGCCAAACTCCAATCAAAAGTTATCTAAATAGTACTACTCTGGTTTTACGGGCAGATAAATTGTCTGGCCTCGTCGAGAGATCAGTAAAAGCAAAGGCTTATCACCAGTATTATCAAGTGCTGCCTTTACATCCGCAATAGAGTTTACGGGTTTTCGATTTATCTCGAGAATAACGTCGCCGCGATCGATACCAGCCTCAGCAGCAGGGCCGCTTGGGTCGACGTCAGTAACCACCATACCCTCTGAGTCCGAATCAAGACCGAGTTGTTTCGCGATCTGGGGAGTGACAGGCTGCAAACCCAGGCCGAGTTTTCCGCCCTGATTTTGCGGGCCAGTTTCATTTTCGTCATCGCCTTGACCAGGGCCTGATTTTTTAGACGCATCTACACTAAATTCGTCCAGTTTTGCTGTTAGTTCAATTTCATTTCCATCTCTATTGACGGTGAGTTTTATCTCCGTTCCAGGCAATGTTCCTGCGACCTTATTTCGAAGTACATTACTGTCCTCGATCTTTTCACCATTAATTGCCGTAATGATATCGCCCCGTTTTACACCCGCCTTGTCCGCTGAACTTCCTGATCGGACATTACTTACCAGGATTCCCGATGTTTCCTTCAGTTCGAGGGCCTTAGCCGTGTCGTCAGTAATATTTTGGATGTTCACCCCTAGCATGCCCCGGTGGACCTTTCCGTCTTTGAGTAATTGCTCCATGACGGATTTAGCCATGTTCGACGGTATGGAAAAGGCTATTCCTATATTGCCGCCGCTGGCTCCTCCGGGAGAGAGGATCTGGGAATTAATACCGATCAATTCACCGCTCAAATTAACCAGGGCACCGCCGGAGTTTCCGCGATTGATCGGGGCATCGGTTTGAAGAAAGTCTTCAAAACTACCATCGCTCAGGCCGGTTTGCCGTCCCTTCGCAGAAATAATTCCAGCTGTAACCGTTTGGCCGATCCCGAGCGGGTTGCCAATAGCGAGGACGATATCCCCCACTCGTACACTGTCGGAATTTCCGAGGGTAAGAAAAGGCAGGTTTTCTGCTTCAACTTTTAGGACTGCCAGATCGCTGGGTTGATCAGATCCCACAACCTTTGCGACAAACGATTTATTATCGCTCGTCAGAACGGTGATCTTTTCAGCTCCATCAACAACGTGGAAATTGGTCAAGATCGAACCATCGGCACTCACGATAACACCCGAACCAAGACCGCGCTCGATCTGCGGCCGTTGATTTTGATTTGGAGCCGGCATCCCAAACTGACGGAGCATATCGTCTCCAAATGGGAATTGCTGCACCGGGGACGCCTTTTCCTTATGCTCAGCAGTTATCCTGACAACAGCCGGCGATGTCTTTTCAACGATGTCTGCATAGGATGTGCGCATGCCCTCTACAACGACGGGAGCAGCCTGTTTGGGGGCTTGAGCGGCCACAGGGGCGTCATCGCTACTCAATAGGTCTGTTTTACATCCTGATATCAAACTTGCGACGGCAATTAACGAAACAACAATTAACTTATTAATATTCATTGAAAGATACTCCATTAAAAATGCTATGTAGATTTTACTCCTTCTTTCGGGGGCATTAAACAATAATAGGACTACGATCAAAACAACTTGGTTGTTCGGGGAAATTTAGTGAACAAGGATTTTGCAATTCTTTTAGGCGGAAAGCTTTGGGGCGTCATTACAAAAAATATATGACAGCGATTTATAGACAAGCTTAGCACAGAGAAACGCCGGCGAATCATAATTCTCAAAATAAGAATACTCCACCAGGTCCATACCGACAACCCTTTTATGTTGTGCAAGTTCACGTATAAGAGTTAAAGTTTCATACCAACCCAAACCACCGGGCTCAGGAGTACCGGTGGTCGGAACTATACTAGGATCAAGGCCATCGATATCGATCGTCAAATAGACGTTTTCCGATAACGATCCAATGGCGTCTGCAATCCAGTCTGTGCGACCGACAATATCTCGCGCCCAAAATATTTTGGTTGGTAGTCCTTCTTTCAGCGATCGGGCTTCTTCACCTGAAATGGATCGGATACCTACCTGAACCGATGGAATGTGGAGGTCCTTTACCACACGGGCCATGATCGACGCATGCGAGTGCGGGGTGCCGTCATAGGTATCCCGAAGATCTGCATGAGCATCGATCTGTAGAACGCTTAAATCGCTGAATTTTTCGTTATGGGCCTTTATTATCGGAGCCGAAACAGAATGTTCCCCGCCAAGCATACAAAGGAATTTATTTGAATCCAAGAGTTCCTTTGTATAGCCGTAAAGGTCAGCCATCATCGCGTCGGGGGTGGATCGCGAAGTAAACTCTGGCAATGTATGAATGCCGAGCCTATAAACCTCTGAATCAGTCTCCTCCTCGTAAAGCTCCATGTTACGCGAAGCGTCAACGATCGCCATTGCACCCGCCCCGGTGCCTGTCCCGTATGAGACCGTTCCTTCATATGAAACGGGCAAAATGAGGATACGGGAGGCGTCGAAATCCGAGAATACCTCTTCATCGATGCCCCCGAAATTCATTGGAAGCTGTCCAGATTGTGACATTGTCAGATGTCAGGAGCGGTTTGACAGGGACCAACGGCCCGTCAAACAAAAATAAATCGCTCAAAAACCCTGCTATGGAACATCAATGTTCATTTCCCGGCCAGAAAAGCTAAATGTTGGCCGCTTGCGTCCCTTCATAAACTTCGCTGCAGTCTGCGAAAGGGCAGTAATGATCATAGGAAGGGCGATCGACGGATCACATGGAACATATGCCGTTGTTGCTCCCCTCAAAAGCTTACCGAACAGCGATGTGTGATTCGCTCCAAACGACGGAGTGCGTGTGTCGAGCAGCGATGTGTCGGTTGCTATCGAGATCGCATATTTATGGCCACGGGGCGTCGTTCTGGTTATATACGACGAAAGTTCGGCCACATTGATCAAATGGTGGCTGTTAATACTGCCGAGCGTAATTAGCCCCGAATGCCTTGTACGCTGGGCTATCTGCATCATCTCCATTGAGTCCTGAGTAGTGTCGAATGATATTTGGATCTTTTTCTCGAATTTGGCTCTCGCAATGCCTACCGAGATCTCTGAACCCGGGAGATCCGGGCAATAGACCGGTATACGAGCCTTAAATGCCGAGGTCAAAATACCGTCCTCATGGGCAATTTCTGAGAGTTCACGCCCCATCAAATGAAGGAATTCCCGAATTGAATAAGGCCGGCTGAGTTCGAGTTGGTTTATAACACTTCCGATCCATTCGTCAGCTTCCTGATACTCTTCCCGATTTGCTATGACGTCCCCTATTCGAACCACATCAGATGCTTCGAGTTCGTCATCATTCATACTCGGGTGCGCCTGATAATGACTGCGGCCGAGAATCTCGTGAATATCGTTATAAAGAACCGTCCCCGACATTACGATCACGTCAACAAATCGATTCTTTATCACGTAAGCCAGCAGGCGCCGCATTCCGGATGTAATAAGATTGCCGGAACCACACAGATAAATGGTTGAATTGTCGTCAAGCATGTCCAACCATATCCTATGAGCCTCTGCCAATTGTTTTGCGCCGAAGCCGGCTCCTTCCATCTTTTCGAGAAGGCCCGCAACTGATCGGTCCCGGTCGATCGGGACCGGCCGAGTCGGAACAGTTAAAAATTTCGAGGCCTTTGTTTTCTTTTGAGCTACCATAATTTGTTCACCGATAAATCTGTATTAATAATTCGTTTGCGAATAGTTCTAATTGTCTTTACCACCTTTAGGCGTGAGATACGTATAATTACCAACCTGATCTTCATAAAATTCGATCACTTTGCTGCCTTCAGTGTTTGAGAGCCGCCCTTCCTTGATACGTTGAAGAACCGAACGTCGAAACGTATCGTGCAGCTGCACTGGTTCAAACCTGACCGAAGCAACTGCATCGCCTAGAGTTGCTCCGTAAATAACCTTTTTAATAATGTACCCGTCGTCACCGATGTATACGTGAGCCTCGTGAGGTACGCCAAAGAGGTTGTGGTTATTACCCATAACCTCTTGATAGGCCCCTACGAGCATCATTGCGAGGTAATATGTTTCGCCTTTGGCAAGTTTATGTAATTCGAGCACCGGTTTTATATCGTGCAGGTCGACGAATTTATCTACAATACCGTCGGAATCACAGGTTATATCACAAAGCGTAGCATATTCTGTCGGCTTTTTGTTGAGTTTATGTATTGGCAGTATCGGAAATAATTGTTCGAGTGCCCAATTATCGGGCATCGAGCGAAAAACTGAGAAATTTGCCAGGTACTTTGCACACATTAGCCGCCGGAGTTCGTCAAATTCTTCGGCAACATATTTTTTGAGTTGAGCGAACTGATCTGCCTTTTCGCAAATATCCCAGAAGAGTACCTCACCCTTTCCCTTTGACTCTAACGATATAAGACCAAGATTAAACATCGTAAAGAGTTCCTCACGATTCTCCAGGGCATCGTGATAGTACTCGCGATAGTTCTTAGCGTTGATCGTATCCCTAAGGTCAAATAATTCATGGACAATTTGAGGATCGTCTTTGTCCATTTCCATCGGTACAAGGCTTTCGACAACGGTTTCTATCTCATCCTGGATATTTGTGACAAGGATTGCGTGATAGGCCGATAAATATCGTCCCGATTCCTGAATGATCGTCGGATGCGTCACATTTTCGTCATCACATACCGTCTTAATAACATAAATTACGTCATTTGCGAATTCCCTGGCGTTATAGTTAGCCGAAGATTCGAAAGAAGTTCGTGAACCGTCATAATCAACCGCCATCCCACCGCCAACATCGAGATACTCGATGGGGACCTTCATTTTGACGATCTTCGCGTAGGTCCGGGCCGCCTCTTTCATCGCATTCTTGATACGCTTTATGTCGGTTAGCTGTGAACCTATATGAAAGTGCAACAGCCGCAGCATGTCGATCCTGCCGGCTTCCTGCAGCCGTCGGATAACTTCAAGTATCTCAGTTGTTGTGAGGCCGAACTTAGCTGCTTCGCCGCCTGATTTCTCCCATTTCCCCGAGCCCTTGGAATATAGCTTTACGCGAACCCCTATCATAGGTAGGTCAGCATCCGGATTTTCGGCTAATAGTTCCTCAGCAAGTGAAAGAGTGTGGTCGAGCTCGTTGAGCTTTTCGATCACAATGACAACGTTTTTGCCGGCCGACGCGCCCGCAAATGCAAGCCTTACAAAATCACGATCTTTAAATCCATTTAGGATAAGTAAGCTGTCTTTTGCTTGCTCCAGCCCTAATGCGGCATAAAGTTCCGCTTTGGACCCCGCCTCGAGACCGAAGTTATAACGGGAACCTTCGCGAAGGTATTCCTCAAGAACCGCCCGGTTCGAGTTTACCTTCATCGGAAACACGCATAGGTGTCCCCCTTGATATTCAAATTCCTTGATCGATTTACGAAAGGCTGTCTGCAGCTTTCTGATCTGCCCGAAAAGCAACTGTGGAAACCTAAGCAAGATCGGGGTGTTGATACCACGCTTTTGCAGGTCGTCTATGATCTCTTTGACGTCAGCAGTTAGATTCTCATTTTCCGGAGCACGGACGATAAGGTTACCTTTACGGTTCACGCCGAAATAATCGGCACCCCAATTATCTATCCCGTAAGTTTCTATGGTCTGATCGACAACAGCGCTCAATTGATTCGACTCCTAATACTCCAGATAAAAATGTATAGCTTAATAAAAAACCAGGAAAAAACAAATAGGCTTGTCGGAAAAAAGATCGCCGGTACGACTTCAAACACCCGATCCAGAATCTTTGGCATAATCGTTGCAATGAAAGTGATCTAGATAATGGGTTAGGCGAGCCAAACCCGTATTAGCATGAAAATGCTTGCTGAGATGAGTGCCACCACGCGAAAAATGCCGTATCTTGTCAAGGTTTAGGTGCCAAAAAATGTCACTTGTGGCTAAGTCGGCTAACATACTGAGGTGTTATAGATGAAAAAAGGAAACGACAGAGGATTTTCTCTTATCGAACTATTAGTGGTTGTAGTTATCATAGGAATTATTGCTGCACTGGCAGTTCCATTTCTGCAGAAAGCGATCCGTGCCTCGGAAAATGGCAACACATTTGCGACCATGCGTACGATCGCTTCAACTGAAATGAGCTATTATTCTCAGAGCACTCGGTTTGGGCGGCTTAGCGAGATCAATAACATTTTGTCAAACTCGATCGGCACTCCGTCGGGAAACGATATTATCCGAGGAAAATTCATATTTTCGATGGAACCCGCAGCACCAACCGATTTGGAATTAAAGAATGCTTATACTATTACTGCGACCCGGAACGTAGCCGGTGAAGGTGTGATCTACATATATGAACTGACCCAGTCCGGCGATATCCGCCAGATCCTCCCTTAAGAAAGCAAGACCAAACTATTTCTGCCCCGAAATACTACAGATTTTCCATCCTCGGAAAGGTGCCAACCAATGAACGTTTTCGAAAACTTAGTGATAGAGCTTAAAGAAGAGAATCTCCTTGAGAATACGGTAATTGAACTCGATCGAAATAACGCCGACGACGATAACGGTCCGATCGCAGATCGATTTCAATCAGGGTCGTTCGATCCGCCATTGGCTGAGAAAGGCGAAGAGTTTTCAGAATTCAATTCAATTAATGTTCAGGGATCCGACGAACATGAAGTCCCGGACATCGCTAATGGGTCTGCCGTCAGCGAAACGAAAGGGGAGCAATTTCCTGTAACAAAGCCGCAAAAAGTTGGCAAGGAATTCTTCAAAAAACGCGCCGTCGCTGAGGTATCCAGCCTCCAGATGGTCGAGCACGTCTTGACAGGTGTCGAGCGCGAATTCATGAAGGTTGTGCCCAAGTCCTTTGACGACTTTAACGCCAAAAAGGCACTTCACACTCTTTTGAACATCACTCAGGACTCGAATTCAGAAGAACATAAAGGCGCTGAACTTGCCTTAATGCATGAGACCGAGACCTGGTGCATGGCGTTAACTGATCGTGACTGCCACGTCTCTGTTTCTAATCTTAGGCGGTACTGCGAAAACAGCCGTCCGGCACTCAGCTCTCAGGCCCTCCTGGCCCTGGCACGCTTTTACCGGAATTCCCCGTGTTCAGAATCAGTAAGGGCAAAATTTGATTTTGTCATTACAAGACTGTTTTCGAGGCCCGCAGACAATGATAAAAGGGTCTGTTTATTTAACCGGGAAGAAACAGTTGGTCACATAAGTACGCTATACAACGAATGGTCGAGCATCCCCTTATATACAGCGGATGATGATGAGTCAAATGTACTGCTCACCGGATTGAGCTTTGATGATCTGGCGGCCGAGGCCGAGGCGGCCGTGAACTTTGATCAGCTCATTTCAAGCGATTTTTTTGGCAGGATAAGGCTCTTTAAGGAAAGCATCAGCGAATTGTTTTTTGCACCGACGGTTACATCAGCTGCGATCGAAAGTAATATCCGTATCGGTAATGCCTATGTAGAGCTTATTAATAGTGAACGCAGCAAGATGGACGCCTCAAGCATTCAAACAAAATATGGCGATATAGACGGTCAATCGGTTTCAGACGTCACCGGCCGTACGTTGGATCTATCGGAATTGCTGCGTCAGCCATTAGCCAAAAATACTTCTGGCGCCCGCAAAATGACCGAATCAACTGAACGGGAAGTTGAGACAAGGCATTATCCTATTGTTGAAGCTCAACCGACCATAGAGCCGTCGAAAGAAAGGTCGGTTTTTGTATCGCGATTGATCGACAGTGCCCGAAAGACAAACAAGGTCCTCTTAGCGATCGCCGTCATAGCTCTCGCCCTTTCTGCAATTCTCTATATTTGGGCAGATTTTTTTGCAGCGGAGAAAATTTCATCCGCCGGCGTCAATCCAGTGAGTCTTGAGAATTCGGTCTTAGCCGAGTATGCGACGACCGCTCGTGTAAGCGGCGAAAATTTTTACGGACTGCTGTCGCCTGCCTGGGACGCGTTGCCAAAAGAAAAACGGCTGGAATTGTTAAAGAAGGTGCTTGATGAAGGTCGGGATAGGGGTTACGCACAAGTCATCCTGATCAACAAAGAGGGTAAGCAGGCTGGATTCGCCTCAGCGTCGCGGGTCGAGGTCGTCATGCCTTAGCCGGGTATCAAAATTGTCTCGTTGAGCGATCAATGGACGGCGCCACACGGAAATTAATTCCACTGTGTCGCCGTTCTTTCTTATGTCATAGGTCATTTGCTTTTGGCTTTGTCCCGAGGGCCGGAGGAACGAGGCCGTATACTCGCGTGATCGCTAATCGTTCCTTACCCCCGTTTCAATTGACCAAAAGCTAGGCAAGTATTACACTCGACGTTTGCATTTCTCAATTTATAGATCTTTCCGAAGTCAAATAAACACTATGTTCCAATCCGTTGTTCGAAAGCGCCATTTCATCGTCTTAGCGTTGTTGATCTCCTTTGTCATTATTGCTCTGAACTTAGGGCCTGTCGGTAAGGCAAAATCCGAACCATCATTGCTGACTGATTTTTTGCTGCCAAAGGCGGGCAACTCGACCTTTTTGAATTCGCTCGGCGAGGGCATGTCGAATCCTGAATTAAAGATCGGGCCGCAGGTGATCAGGGATACGGCAAAAGGTGAACGGACATCGGTCGTGATCTTTTTAGCTGACCAGGCCGATGTAAGTGCGGCGAATGGCATGAAAGATCAGGACGCTCGCGGATGGTACGTATATAACACTTTGAGCGAACATGCCGCCCGGACGCAGGCCGGGATCAAGGCATTGCTTGACAGCGAGAGCGTAACGTACCAGTCATTTTGGGCTGCAAACATGTTAGTGGCCAATGCAGACCGTTTATTGATCGAAAGGCTCGCGGCACGCAGTGATGTTGCCCGGATAGACTCAAACAAACCTGCCCGGTGGATCGAGGATGATACCATCGCTGATTTTCATGAAACATCTGACAAACCGGAGTCACCAACCACGACCGAGTGGGGAGTGCAAAACGTTAACGCTCCGGCGGTTTGGGCGATGGGTTTTACCGGCCAGGGGATCGTTATCGGCGATCTTGATACTGGTACCCGGTGGACTCACGTAGCTTTAAAACCTCAATATCGAGGCTGGAACGGAACGACTGCCGATCACAATTATAACTGGCATGATTCCATTCATTCGGGCGGGGGTTCGTGTGGTGCAAACAATATCGCTCCTTGCGATGACAGCGGACATGGCACCCATACTGCAGGCAGTATAGTCGGTGACGACGGAGCAGGAAATCAGATCGGAGTTGCTCCCGGAGCAAAATGGATGGGATGCCGCAATATGAATGTTGGCGACGGAACGCCGGCATCATATACCGAATGCTTTCAGTTCACTATTGCCCCTACAGACTCTGCCGGTAATAACCCTAACCCGACGCTGCGTCCACACGTTCTTAACAACTCATGGACGTGCCCGGCTAGTGAGGGCTGCACAACACGTGCCGAGTTAGAAACGATCGTAAATAATACGACCGCTGCCGGCATTTTTGTCGAGGCTTCCGCCGGCAATGCAGGTCCCGGATGCTCGTCGGTTTCCGACGCACCTGCGATCTACAGTTCGGCATTTTCGACTGGAGCGATAAGTATTAACAATTCATTAGTTGGCTTCAGCAGCCGCGGGCCAAGTACGTATTATAATCCAGATCTTTTGAAGCCGAACGTTTCGGCACCCGGTTCGAACGTGCGATCTAGCTATAATTCGAGCGATAGTTCGTTTGCGTCGTTATCCGGTACCTCGATGGCCGGTCCGCACGTTGTCGGTGTAGTGGCATTGCTTTGGTCAGCACATCCCGAGCTGGCACGTAATATCGAAGCAACAAAAACCCTGCTGCAAAATACTGCCAATCCGGACGTCAGCATCTCGACAGGGACGCAAACCTGCGGTGGAACTCCTTCGACAGATATCCCTAACAACTCGTTCGGATATGGACGAGTTGACGCTCTTGCGGCCGTAATGGCTGCCGGTCCGACTCCAACGCCGACAGTTACGGCGACGGCCACACCGACCAGCACAGCGACGGCAACTTTTACCCCAACTCCAACCAATACACCGACAAATACCCCGACCGCAACAGCGACCAGTACATCAACTCCGACAAACACACCTACTGCAACGCCGACGGCAGGATCAACGCCTCAATATCAGATCATTGATATTGGTGTTGTACAGGTTGGTGACTCCGCATCGCAGGGATTTGGTGTTTCGAGTGGCGGTGTCGGGACGGGGACTTCGATCCGGTCTAATGTTAATCAGGCATTCACATGGACGCAAGGAGGAGGCATTGTAGGATTGCCGAATATTGCGGCGCGTGACTTTTGCCGATCAAACGGTGCGACGGACACCGGTACTGTTGTGGGAACTTGTTCGACGACATTTTTCGGAAGTGCACGGCTTCCCGTTGTTTGGCAGAACGGCGTTGTTTCGCAACTTCCATTGCCGGCCGGCCAATCTCTTGGCGATGCCTGGGACGTTAATTCCTCGGGTGTCGCGGTTGGCTCAGTGGACGGCGGGATCTCACAGTTTGGAGCGATCTACGATAATGGCGTTGGCTCGGTCATTACCCAGACCACATCTAACGGCAGTTATTTTCAGGTGGCATATGGTATCAACGACTCCGGCCGTATCGCGGGTGTCGGCCTCGATCCAACCAACGCGTCAATTAATGTCGCGATCGTCCATGACATGTCGACAAACACCACGTTTGGCATAACCCCATTGCAGGGTGACACCACGGCACTTGCGTTCGCCGTTGGTAATGGTGGCCATGTAGTGGGTGCGAGTGGTTTCAACGGCCGTCCTTTCATCTGGTCTGATGCTAATGGCACGGTTGAAATACCTCTACCGGTTGGCACCAGCCAGGGATCGGCCCGCGGGGTTAATTCCACCGGCTGGGTGGTCGGAAGGGCTTCGTCAGCATTTTCAATTCCTTTCGTTTGGAATGGTACAGCTACATATCGTCTCGCTGACCTTATACCCTCCGGTACCGGTTGGGATCTGTCGATGAACACCTCGTCCTCAGCTGACGCTATCAGCGACAACGGTATTATCGTAGGAACCGGTGTGTTGAATGGAGCAGTGCATGCGTTTGCCATGATCCCGGGAGCGGGGCCAACACCTTCACCGACATCAACACCGACCAACACGCCTACGTCGACACCAACGGCGACCGCGACTTCAACGCCAACCAATACGCCTACGTCGACACCAACGGCAACCGCGACTTCAACGCCGACGAATACGCCGACGTCCACGCCGACGGCCACATCTACGCCGACGCCGACAGCAACTGCAACCGCGACTCCGACGTCGACCCCGATACCGTCGTATAAGCCTCGGGCCGATTTTGACGGTGACGGCAGATCTGACCTGTCTGTGTTCCGTCCTTCCGAAGGCAACTGGTATCTTCTAGGTTCGACCTCGGGCTTTACGGGTTTGCATTTTGGTGAAACGACGGACATCCCGTCGCCGGGCGATTTTGACGGTGACGGCAAGACTGACATTTCCGTGTTCCGGCCATCTAATGGTTTCTGGTATCGCATCGATAGCAGGGACAATACGGTGAACTTTGTAGAGTTTGGCTTAAACGGCGATATACCAATTGCAGGCGACTTTGACGGTGACGGCAACGACGACCAGGCTGTATTTCGTCCGTCGAACGGCACATGGTACTGGCTGCGAAGTATCGACGGTCAGTTCGCCGGGATGCAGTTTGGCCAGAACGGCGACCGGGCAATAGTCGGCGATTTTGACGGTGACGGTAAAGACGACCTGTCCGTATTTCGCGGCAGCACGTGGTATCGAATGAATAGTTCGAATGGATCATTCTATGCCGAGGCTTTCGGGATCGATACTGATATGCCGGTTCCGGGTGATTATGACGGCGACAATAAAGACGACATCGCCGTATTCCGCCCATCTAACGGCAACTGGTACGCCCACCTCAGCGGTAGCGGTGCCTACACGGGCATCAACTGGGGAATTAACGGAGACATACCGGTCCCGGGCGATTATGACGGTGACAATCTCGATGACGTCGCCGTTTACCGCAACGGCACCTGGTATATGAATCTCACATCACAAGGCCCATCGGGCGCGGCATTTGGCCTGAGTGGGGACACGCCGATACTAAAGAAATACATCCCTTAGTAGATAGTATTTCGAAAGCTAAAAGCCGGGCAGAAGTTGAATCTTCTGCCCGGCTTTTTTGCACCAAAAACATCCTTACAGTGCCTAAATTGATATCTTCATCGATCAGCTATCTTTGGAAGGTCTACGAGAAATACAAGTTCTTTATACTTTTTTTGAAGCCGCTACAAAAAAACTTTAACCTCCGGCATATGTTTGCAATGACCGTAAAGACAGTGCATTCAGGGAAACAGTTTTTATGCCACGTATGAAACATTTTTGATCGACATACGGTATCATTAGCCATAAACCGTCTTATATGGGATACCGTTCAGGTGTTTCCCAAATGATTTCAAAACTCGATAAAGGATACCTATAGCCCTATGAAAAAACTGATCGTAATTCGCTTTGTACTCGCAGTCCTGCTGCTACAAGCATTTGTCCTCCCCGGCAATGTGATCGCCCAGGATGCATCGCAAGCTGACATATATGCCGCCATCCGCAAGGAGGAATCGGACAATTCCAAGATCATGAACACGATGCATTTCCTGACTGATCTTTACGGCCCGCGGCTGACCGGTTCGCCAAATCATGTGAATGCGGCAAAATGGGCGGCTCGTGAAATGCAGTCATGGGGTTTTGACAGTGCGACGCTTGAACCATGGGAATTTGGCCACCCGGGTTGGGTGAATGAGCGGCGCTGTTGGGTTGATGTTAAAACCGGTGCAGGACACGCTGACCTTTGAGGTGTTAGCGTGGACGCCGTCGACAAAAGGAACTGTCATATCTGAAGCGGTGAACATTGTGCTGCCTGATCGGCCGACACAAGAGGAATTGACCGCGTATTTTGAAAAGGTAAAGGGCGATGTGAACGGCAAGATAGTGCTTGTAGGTAAACCGGCGGTCATTAAGGTTACTATCGACCCGCCCGCAAGGCGGCTGACCGATGAACAGGTGAAATCGAGGTTTGATCCAAATCAAACGCCATCGCCGGGACGAGGATCCGGAAACGCCAACGCCATCGAACTCAAACCGGGAGCGTTGACCAATGCTCAGGTCAGTGAACAGTTAGACAAGTTCCTGGTAGAAAATAATGTCGCTTTGAGAATCAATGATGCGGCCATGGACCTCGGTATGGTACGGGCATTCAATAACCGCACTTTTGACGTCGAGAAGGTTGTACCGACCGTAATTTTACGAAACGAGGACTATGGCCGTATCGCGCGGCTGCTGGCCGACAAGACAGAGGTTCGGCTCGAGTTTGACATCCGAAACCGCACAGTGCCGGATGGGGTTACGAGTTATAACGTTATCGGCGAGATCACCGGGACTGATAAAAAGGATGAGATCGTTATGCTCGGCGGGCATCTTGATTCGTGGCATGCTGCGACCGGAGCGACAGACAATGCTATAGGATGCGCCGTGATGATGGAGGCCGCCCGCATTTTGAAGGCGATCGGCGTCAAACCCCGGCGAACAATTCGCGTCGCTCTATGGAGCGGTGAGGAGCAGGGGCTGTTGGGATCGCAGGCATATGTCAAAAGACATTTTGGAACTGCCGAAGATCCGGGCCCGGACTTTAATAAGTTCAATGGGTACTTCAACATCGACAGCGGCACCGGCAGAGCTCGTGGAATGACAATATTCGGCCCGCCCGAGGCAGCCGCGATCCTGCGTGATGCGTTGACACCCTTTGCCGATCAGGGCTTTGGGGGAGTGATCGGTACGGCCAGTCGCGGACTAGGCGGCACAGATTCGACCTCTTTTAATGCCGCCGGGCTGCCGGGCATCGGCGTCTCTCAGGATCCGATCGAGTATTTTACAACCACCTGGCATACAAATCTCGACACCTACGAACGAATAATCGAGAGCGATGTTAAATCATCGGCGATAGTTATCGCGGCCGCCCTTTATACGCTCGCGATGCGGGACGAAATGGTGCCGCGATTTAGTAAAACTGAATTGCCGGCTCCGCCAACTCCGCGGCCTACGCCAACGCCGGCAGCCAAGACAAATTAGTAAGGTAATATGAGTTTTGAAATTACGATGGCGGTCGAAACTGAATATTTGCGGATGACCGCCACAGGCAAATTTTCTATACCTGATCTTTTCGAGTTTATTGAACGGGTCATGACCGAAGCTATAGCTGCCCGAAGAGATAAGGTCCTGGTGGATTCACGCGGAGTGATTGGGGCCATAAGTGATACGGAACGATTTATGGGAGGCCTGCAGTCGGCAAAGGTATTCGGTTCGAGGCTTAAGGTTGCCGTACTTATGCCCGCCGAAACGATCACGAAGATGGCCGAACTGGCCGCCACCAATCGGGGTACAAAGCTGTTGATATCTGGTTCGGAGGACGAGGCTATCACATGGCTTGCAAGTAATTAGCTTCAAACGGTAAAGGCCGACGGACAGATATCAGCTATTGTGCATTCACCGCATTTTGGCTTGCGGGCGACGCAGATCTGGCGGCCGTGATATATGATCAGGTGCGGGAACATGATCCAGTCCCGTTTCGGGACCAAGGCCTGCAGATCGGTTTCGATCTTTTCGGGCGTAGTATTTGTTGTTAAACCCAGTCGCTGCGAAAGTCTCGAAACGTGAGTGTCGACGACGACACCTGAGGCAATTCCAAAAGCATTTCCTAAAACTACGTTGGCCGTCTTACGCGCAACGCCGCCGAGTGTGAGGATCTCTTCCATTTTTCGCGGTATCTCGCCGCCATATTCGTCGATGATCCGCCGGCACGCTGCCTGAATGTTCTTTGCTTTGTTACGAAAGAACCCAGTCGAGTGGATGTCCCGCTCAAGTTCCTGCTGCGAAACCTTTAGATAATCCTCGGGCCCGCGATATTTTCGAAACAGATCGGCCGTGACAATGTTGACACGCACATCGGTGCATTGGGCCGATAAGATCGTGGCTATAAGAAGTTCGAACGGCGAGGTGTGGTTGAGCGCGCAGTGAGCGTCTGGATACGCTTGTTTGAGGCGCTTTATTATTTCTTTTGTCCGCGCTTTCAGGTCTGCGATCATGGTGCTAAGGCTAAAAAACAAAGCCCCAAAATGCAAATCACACTGCTATTCGATAGAATTTGGTTTCGAAATCGTAACGCACCAACTGCAAATAATGAACGTACCCTTACTTGACCTAAAAGAACAAAACGCCTTGCTTCGGCCTGAGATCGAGGCGGCATTGGGCCGTGTTCTGGACTCGAACGGATTTATCCTCGGCGGGGAAGTAGCCGAGCTCGAAAAGGAACTGGCTGCATATTGCGGCGTCAAACACGCCATCGGATGTGCGTCGGGAAGTGACGCGATCCTGCTTGCCCTCATGGCCCTCGAAGTTGGGCCCGGCGATGAGGTGATCACGACGCCATACAGCTTTTTTGCAACGGTAAGCTCGATAACCCGGCTCGGGGCGACCCCCGTCTTTGTTGATATTGACCCGGTAACGTACAACATTGACGTTTCTCAGATCGAAGCCAAGATAACCGAGCGGACAAAGGCGATCGAGCCGGTCCACCTTTACGGGCAATGTGCGGATATGGCCGCATTAAGATCGGTCAGCGAACGGCACGGCATCCCGATCGTCGAAGATGCAGCGCAGGCCATTGGTGCGGAAGAAGATGAAATACCCGCTGGGGCTATGGGTGACATAGGCTGTTTTAGCTTCTATCCGTCTAAGAACCTGGGCGGGATGGGCGACGGCGGATTTGTAACGACAAATGACGATGCTCTCGCTAAAAGGCTGCTGGCGCTTCGTGTACACGGTTCGGAAGAGAAGTATTATCACAAATATGTAGGGTTAAATTCCCGGCTTGACGGGTTTCAGGGTGCCGTCCTGCGGGTAAAGCTGCCGCATCTCGATATGTGGACGGACCGCCGGCGGGCAAATGCCGACAATTACAAACGCCTCTTTACCGACGCCGGGTTGACCGAGCAGATCGCATTGCCATTTGAGCGGCCTAACGCCAAACATATTTATAATCAGTACGTCGTCCGCGTACCCAACCGACGCGACGAACTGCGTGCGTTTCTGACAGATAAGGGGATCGGCACGGACATCTATTATCCGGTGCCGCTCCACCTGCAGGAGTGTTTTGCGTATCTGGGTTATGCCGACGGCGACATGCCGGTATCAGAACTTGCGGCCCGCGAGACGCTTGCTTTGCCCATATATCCTGAACTCAATATCGAACAGCAGCAGTACATTGCGGACGCATTTGCGGAATTTTTTTCAAAGGCTTAGATGCAGGACCTGACGTCAGTAAATTCTCGTAGCTTGCCGGTTCGTGTTCTGATCGCCGCGGCGATCATTTTCGCGCTCGCTTTTGCCTGGTTTGCGGTTCGTTGGCAGCTCGGCAGCATGCTGACGGTCTTTACCGCCCCGGATAAACCTGGGTGCGTCTGTTGCCGCGGACCTCGCGTTACGTTTGTCGCCATCAGATCCGATGGCGAGTTGGCTGGCGGCGTCGATCGAGAAGAATAGCAGCAGTCCGGATCAGGCAGAGTCAGCGGTCAAGCTATACGAAGCCACCGTCCGGCTCGCACCCAATGACTATCGTTGGCGGGTTGAACTCGGCCGGGCCTATGAGCAAGTCGACAAGCCTGAACTCGCCGAATCGGAATTTAAGAAGGCTGTCGAGCTCGCGCCGACCTACGCATTCGGCCATTGGCATCTTGGAAACTTCTATTTACGCCAGGGACGTGAGGCCGAGGCATTTGCCGAGCTAAAAACAGCGGCCGCCCATAGTCAAACTTATCGCGAGCAGGTGTTGTCACTCGCCTGGGATTATTTTGACAAGGACCCGGCGAAGGTCGAACAGCTTGCCGGTGATTCACCTGAGGCGTTCGCGGGCCTCGCGATCTTTTTTGCGGCTCGCGGACAGGCGGCTGATTCGCTCAGGATATGGAACCAGCTGTCGGATGAGCAAAAGGCTGCACATCCGGATATTGCAAAATCAATTGCCCACGGCCTGTTCATTCAGCGGTTTTTACCCTCAGGCATTGGAGTTTGCCCGCCAATTGGGTATCGATCCGGACGCCCGGCCGGCGACTGTGACAAACGCCGGTTTTGAACGCTCTGTCGGCGAACGTGAAGACGCCCGGTTTGGCTGGCAGATCCTCAGGAACGACCCTAAGCTCGACGTGGCGACCGACCAGAGCGTCAGGCACGAAGGGGCACGCAGCCTGAAGGTCAGTTTTCGGAGCTATATTAAACCTGACCTATATAACATTTATCAAACCGTGGTTGTTGAGCCAAACACTACCTATCGGTTGAGCTTCTGGGTGCGGACCGAGAATCTTAAAAGCTCGGGCGGGCCGATGCTGCAGCTGCTCAACGCAAATGACGACAAACTCATCACTCAGTCAAAGCCGTTTGAGACAGGAACTAACGACTGGGAAAAATATACGGTCGAATTTCGAACGCCTGAGAATTGCACCGCTTTTACGATGCGTACCGTGCGGGCTTTTTGCGGGGACCAGTGTCCTATCGTCGGAACGTTCTGGTATGACGAATTTACGTTAGATCGCAACTAGCAGCTGAGCGTTCCGCTTATCTTTATGACGAGATCGAACCACATCGCCTTTGTCCTGATCTGCCTGACGATCGTGCTGACGACGCTCGCCTATGGCACCGTGCATCAGCCGACGATCGCTCTGTTTTACATTTCGGTGGCGGCCTTGTTTGTACTGTGGGGGATCGATGGGATCACGAGTGGTGAATTGCGATACAGCCGCAGCTTTGTGCAGGTGCCGCTGATACTGACAGCGGTCTATGGGCTGATCCAGGTCATTCCGTTTGGGACGTACACCGGTTCGGACGGTATATCCGCAATACCGCGGACGATCTCGCTCGAACCTTTCGCGACGCAGGTAACTTCTCTCCACATCCTCGCGCATTGTGCCTGTTCTTTTCGGTGACGCTGGTCTTTATTGACAGCGCCGCACGGCTCAGGCGATTTGCGGCCGTGATAACTGTCTTTGGTTTTATTTACGGCTTTTACGCAATTCTCCAGTCGGTCCTGAGCCCGACAAAAATATACGGGATCTATGGCAGCTCGCTTATGTCGCCTTTCGGTTCATTTGTGAACCGTCACAATTTTGCGGCCTTTATGGAGATGGCCGTCGCCGTGCCGCTCGGACTGCTGTTTGTCGGTGCCGTTAAACGTGACAAGAAGCTGCTCTATTTTATAGCCGTCACTCTAATGGGGTCGGCGCTATTGCTAAGCGGTTCAAGGGGCGGGTTCGTCGCACTGTTCGCTGAGGTCATATTCCTGATAATCCTTACCACCGGCGCAAAGGGCGGTAAAAAACTGATACTAAGATCGGCACTTGCACTGACGCTTGCGGCGGCGGCTGTTGGCGGCGCGATCTTTGTCGGCGGCGACACATCGCTCACGCGTTTTGCCGAGACCGCGTCGTCAGATGACATCACCTCAAACCGAACACACATCTGGGGGGTTACGTTAAAGGTCATCACAGGTAATCTGCCGTTCGGCACGGGACTCGGCGCCTATCCTCAGGCTTATACCCGGTATGATACGCTGAACGGCCTCGAGATGGTCGAGCAATCTCATAACGATTATCTGCAGATATTGGCGGATGCCGGTTTGGTCGGTGCTGGTCATCGGCGGGGCGTTCCTGTTCTGGTTCTTTCGCGAGGGATTTAGGAATGCGCGTCGGCATAATGTATTTCGCCGCGGTATCGCGGTCGGGGCATTTGCCGGGTGCTTTGCCGTGCTGATCCACAGCATATTTGATTTTGTGCTGCACACGACAGCGATCTCGGTGATGTTTTTGTCACTGATGGCAATGCTTGTCGCCGCCGGCCGCAGGTTTGAGGACGACATCACGGATTTTGACGAGCCGCCGTCGAGGCACAGGCGTTCGGCGAGCGTTGCCGCATTTGAAAAGCGATCCCGCGAAGAAAGGGCATCAACGCAGGAGTTAGAAGGATAAGTAAGTTTAGCTTTCTGAGGCGGCCGTTTTTGATCTCGACGTCAGTGAACGGAAGATCCACCAGATCACGCCGTGGGCGACGTAACCACCTGAGATGATCAGCAGGGCGTATTCGGAATAATACCAGACCGTCATCCCGGCCGCGGCGATCAGCAGGACCAGGAAAAATCCCTGACGTCCGCTGCCGGTCGTCTTCATACTGGTATAGCGGATCGTGCTCACCATCAGAACCGAAAGGACGCCGACAAGGGCGAGCAGAGCATAAGTGTAATAATGGGCGGCAACATTCCCGTGTGCGTTCATCGGCAGCGGTGAAAAATGGACCAACGCCGCGAGCAGCCCGCCGGCGGGCGGTATCGGCAATCCGACAAATGATTTTTTATCGATCTTTGGCGTGCCCTCGATCAAAACCCGCGGCCGCGTCGCCTGCAGATTAAATCGCGCCAGACGAAACGCACCGCACATCAGATAAGCAAAAAGCAAAAAGACGCCCAGATTATGCCCGGGACTGTTCTCGGTAAATGTCGGAGCGATCGCCCAGCTGTACATCAGCGCTGTCGGTGCGATACCAAACGTCAGCACATCGGCGAGCGAATCAAACTGTACGCCGATCTCGGTCGCCGTCCGCGTAGCCCGGGCAACGCGTCCGTCGATCGTGTCGAAAAGTATCGCCAGCCCGATGCCCAACGCGGCACCGTTAAAATAGGTCGCCGCCAACTCAGGGTTTATCGTCGAAAGCTGAAAACCGCGGATAGACGAAAGAATCGCCAAATACCCCATCGCCACATTTGCCGCAGTAAATGCAGTCGGGATCACATAAAGCCCCTTCTTCAATCCCCTATGCGGAGGCCGGTTGTCTTTTTCATCGCTCATGAATAAGCAATCGTCACATAAATTGCCACTAGCTTTAGCTAGTGGACCCGGGCATGAAATGCACCGGCTTTAGCCGAAATTCTGAGATTTTCAAGTTCCGCCATGCTTTAGCTAAAGCATTAAGGATGACCATTAAACCAGCCCATTTGGCTAAAGCCTCTCTAGCAATACCTTTCCACTAGCTAAAGCTAGTGGCAATTTGAAAAAAAGCCAAAGACCAAAGACCAAAGACCAAAGACCAAAGACCAAAAACCTCTTCTAACTCCTCACTTTCCCGATCACCGTCTCCCCGCCCTTAACCCTATCCCCAACCTTCACCATGATCTCAACATTCGCGGGCATTAGCAGGTCGGTTCGCGAGCCAAACTTTATCAGGCCAAATTTTTGTCCACGTTCAAGATTATCGCCTGCCTTTGGCCAGCAGACAATCCGCCTCGCCATTATTCCGGCTATCTGCGTGCAGGTCACGGTCATGTCGTCCCCGACAATGACCAGTGAATTGCGCTCATTTACAAAGCTCGCCTGATCACTCGTCGCCGGCAGCTTTTTGCCTTTTACATAGTCTATTGTTTGGATCTTGCCGGTAATAGGCGAGCGGTTGATATGAACGTCGAGCGGCGAGAGAAAGACGCTTACCAGACAGTTGTCGGCATTATTCTCGACCCGGGTCACGCGGCCGTCGGCGGCGGACAGTATCAGGCCGTCACCCTCGGGCACAACGCGCATCGGGTCACGAAAGAAAAAGAGCATAAATCCCGCCAGAAAGGCGAAAACAAATGCCACGAGCCAAAATCCAAATATCCCGAATATCGCAGCGATAACAGCCGGTACGGCGACGAACGGTATCCCTTCTCTAACCATAAAGACAATGCACAATACTACACAATGGCGGCCGAATACCGAAACGGCAAAAAAAAGGCCCGGTGTAGCCAAACACCGGGCAAAGAGGAGGATCGTATCAGAGAAACCTTAGTTCCGCACGGGAAATTCCTTTGCAAAACTGTACGCACACCACGCGGCGATTATATGGATAACCCATCCAAACACACCAACCGAGCCGATCCACGAAAATCCGGTCAATATAAGCCAGATTATTCCAATAATAATTCTACCGTTATAAATCTGACCGAGTCCGGGGATCAACAAACTTAATATGCCAGCAAGTAAAGGTTCACGCATGTTACTAAAATACCTCCACCCATAATTACGACCACGTCCCCCGATTGTTTCAAATAATTGAATGTGCCATCTTTTCCCCTTTCCCCCTCTTTCACTTTTTCACTCTTTCACTTTTTCACCTTTTCACTTTTTTCCCTTTTCACTATTAACTATTCACTGATTTATGCTACATTTCCCCTGAATATTCCATGAAAACTCTCAAATACAACAACAGTCCGGATCTGATTTCATCTCTCAAACATTGCTGGGTCATTTATGCCGCTAGTCTCATTGTCTTTGTTTGCCTAATGTCGGCTTGCAGCCGTACGCTCGCAGACCTCAGCATTAAGGAAAGAGTGGAGCTCGATGACGTGTTCCCGCGCCAAACGCAAAAGGCCCTTACCGAAGCGAAATGGATAGTGGTGACCGACATGCGGAAGGACAGGGATTTTCGTCTCGCGGATCAGGTGCAGCGAAAGGAACTCTTGGACGCCATCTATTTTGATGCAGCGACCGGAGGCGACGCCGGAACCGGATGCTGGGATCCTGATTATCAGATCTCGACATTCTCAGCAGATGACGAAATTCAGGAGAGCGACGTCGCGATTCGGATCTCTTACAAGTGCGGGGCGGTAAAGGGTAGCGGAGTCGACCTGACGCTCATTCAGGGTCACCTCGACGGAGACAGTAGTAGATCAAAACCAATTCTAGAACGAATCACTGGCAAAAAAGAGAAGTAGATCATGTGCCGGATCCTTTCTGTACTCCGCATTCCGCATTCACAAGGCCCTTAATTCTCCGTCCCTTTCAGGGACATTCCGCATCCGCCAATCCAACGGATGCGGGCCTACCGCAGCACTGGCGGTATTATGACGCCAGAATCCAAAATCGATTGACAGGGTGGTTCTCTACTTTTTCACTTTTCCCCTTTTTCACTTTTTCACTCTTTCACTTTTTCACTTTTCCCCTTTTCCCCTGTCCCCTTTTTCACTTTTTCACCTTTTCACTTTTTCACTTTTCCCCTCTTCCCCTTTCCCCCTTTTTCACTCTTTCACTCCGATCCTCCCCTCCTTACGCGGTTGCGGGCCCACCGCAGCACTGGCCGCGTTTTGCCAGGCCAGAACGAGGGGTGGCAGCCGCCTCGGCTGACGGGGTGGTTCTCTCTCTGGCTTTTTCACTTTTTCCCTTTTTCACTTTTCCCCTAATCACTCCGCACTCCGCACTATTCCCCTATTCACTATTCCGTGCTACCTTTCCCGAGGCCGTTCTATGAATAGGAGGAACAGGTGATGATCACAGATTGGTCTGCAAACGCTTTTATGATCCTGGTGATAGCCGGGGGACTGTTCAAAGTGCTCGGCGGGATCTATCCGATCTTTCGCGGACATTCTGGCCCGCAGCTTCGTCAAATGGCCATCAAGGGTGCTCTTGATATCGCCGCAGCCTCTATTTGCCTGACCCTCTTACGCAACGGCGTCGTGGATGCCGGTTGGCCGCTCATTGTCGGAGCCTTGCTCCCCGCTGTCTCGCTCTCCTTATATTTTAAGTGGACCGATAGCCGTGATCCATCAAATGCAGAAGACGGTCCGCAGCGTGCAAATTGGATAAAGACGCACGCCCGGGGCCGACGCCGGTTTATCCTCAACACGATGTCTGCAACGGCCCTCGGCGGCGCGTGGGCATTCGCGTATCTCAAGATATTATTATGGGATCACATCCCTATGCTGGTCGGAGCGTTTTTCATCACAGGCTTCATCGTTTGGGGCTACGCAACAGCAAATCGCAGCTGGACCGAGAATGAAAGAAAATACTATGAGCCCCCAACAGCCCCGGACATGCAATAACGCGGGCCTGCCCCCGTTGCACTTTATCCTCCGCCGCCTCCTGGCGTACAATTCATTGCTTTTTCTTTACTAAAATAGATATCTCCATTTTCGATATAAAACTTGCCGGGCTTTAATTCAGGACAGAGTCTGATGATTATTGGAGCATCCGACCCAACCTCGGGCACCTTAACAGGTATCTCGTCGAAACCACCAGACAACCTTATGTAGATACTCACAATTGCCAACCCAAGCGTAAACGGGCACCACGTTTTTGTTTGACCAATATGCGGTTTCGGACTAAACTTCTTAAAGTTTCAGGTAATACAATTTAACTTGGTCGCGTTTCTTATTTGCAGAGGAGGAATAATGCTGTCGTTTACCCGTCGACGTTTTCTTATTGTTTTTGCGCTGTTTGCCTTCGCCATTGTCGCTCTCACCGGTGTCGGCACCATTGTCATGGCGGGATGGGGATCGTCTCCTGTCGTTACTTCCGTGACAGGCCGTAACCAGGCGTCACTGACACCTGCGTCCGGAGCAAAAAACGGCTCGCCGACTTCCAGCGGTTACACTGAGGCTTGGTGCGGCACTCCACCATTGGGGTGGCGGCCAGCGGAGCCAGTGGTGCTGCCCCCGCACGAATTCCCGGTGACCGTTCCGATCAGCATAACCAATTTTACGTTCTCTCCGGCGAGCGTTACCATCAACGTCGGCGATACGGTGATGTGGACGAATAACGACCCGTTTACTCACACCACATCGAGCGACAACTCAGTCTGGGACTCAGGCTTTCTGTCATCGGGGCAAACTTTTAGCTTTACTTTTACCAGCGCGGGAGCGTTTCCGTATCACTGCAATATTCATGCAACTATGATGGGGACCATCACGGTCGTTGGAGCAGCGACACCGACGGCGACGGCGACGGCGACGGCAACCGCGACGGCAACGGCGACCAATACTCCGACCAATACACCGACCAATACCCCGACAAGTACGGCAACGGCGACCCCAACGAATACTCCGACCAATACGCCGACCAATACCCCGACAAGTACGGCAACGGCGACCCCAACGAATACTCCGACCAATACGCCGACCAATACCCCGACAAGTACGCCAACGAATACGCCGACTAGTACTCCGACTAGTACTCCGACCAATACCCCGACAAGTACGGCGACCGCGACGCCGACGAATACTCCGACCAGTACCCCGACAAGTACGGCGACCGCGACGCCAACGAATACTCCGACCAGTACACCGACAAATACGCCAACGAGTACTCCGACGGCGACTCCGGCGAATACTCCGACAAATACGCCCACTAATACACCTACGAATACGCCGACCAGTACACCGACAAATACGCCAACAAATGACGCCGACGAATACGCCGACTAGTACGCCCACTAATTCACCCACGAATACGCCGACCGCGACGCCCACGAATACGCCAACGAGCACTCCTACAAATACGCCCACGAATACACCGACGGTGACGCCCACCGGCACAGCTACTGCTACAGCAACTGCGACCCCGACAGGCTCACCAACGCCGACCGGAGTGTTCCGCAATAGCACGCCTATCTGTACATCGCTGGGGAATCCGTCCTCGCCATATCCATCGACCATAACGGTCGCCGGCGGGCCGGGCCAGATCGCTGCACTTCGGGTCACCTTCTTTGATCTCTATCACGTATTGCCGGACAACATCGATGCTTTGTTGGTGGGGCCACAGGGGCAGAAGTTCATTCTGATGGGAGATGCGGGTGATTCGAACCCGATCGACCCGAGCGCTCCTGTAACCCTGATGTTTACAGACGCTGCGGGGCAGGTATTGCCAGACTCATCAATGCTCACCTCGGGGAGTTTCGAGCCGACCAACTGGGAATCGCCGGTCACAGATTTTCCGGCACCGGCACCTCCGGGCCCGTACAATGAGCCTGGTAGTGCAATTGGCGGAAACGGGCCGCAGACATTGAATGGCACGTTTGGGTTATCCAATTCCAACGGTGTTTGGAGTCTCTATGTCAGAGATGACGGCGGGACTTTTGCACCCGAGGCGATAACCGGTTGCATAGACGGCGGTTGGGAACTGGCATTCCTGCCCTCCACCGCAGCTGACGTATCGCTTTCGGGACGAGTGACGACAGCAGACGGCCGCGGGATACGCAATGCTCACGTTGTTATCTCTGGCAATGGCCTTCCTGAGGCACGTGTCGCCGCGACGGGATCGTTTGGCTACTTCTCGTTTGACGGCCTGACAGCAGGCCAGACATACGTTGTAACGGTCAACTCGCAGCGTTACACCTTCAGTGTACCGAGCCGCGTGATCACACTCGTTGACAACGTGGTTGATGCTGATTTCGTAGCCGACCAGTAGAAACGTGGTGACCGATCAGACGAGGCCGCCGCAACTGTTGTTCCGGAGGCCTCTTTTTTCAACACCCGTTCTCGCCAAAGATCTGGAACCGATACTCGCGATAGCTTATCTTGAGAACCGTTTCGCACTCCCAGATCTCCGTGCCCTCGGTGCCTCTGTGGTGAACCTTCTTTCTCCGCACTCCGCACTCCGCACTCCGCACTCCCACTATTCACTATTCACCATTCACTATTCACTGCAAAAGCGCCGAGTTCGAAGCCAAACTCGAAGCCGACCTCCTCAAGGCGATCGAAGCGAATAAGAACCGCCCGGGCAGCCGCCAAACCCCGCAAAGACGTGCAACCCCTCTTCCCCGTCGTCGTCGTCGTCGGCGACATGTTCGATGAACTCCTCGCAACCGGCGAGCTTGATGAATAGCGGCCGATCGCTTGCCACTCGTCACTATAAACTTTTCACTAATATGTGTTACATTTCCCCTGTGCTCCCGTTCAATCGTTAATTCCAAAGAAAACCCGGAGCCGCGACGCAGCATTTCCATGGTCGATAAGAAGTCTCTCTCAGAGTGCGACATCTGCACGAAGTACATCACCCCTGCCATCGTAAAGGCCGGCTGGGATGTTGACACCCAATTTCTCGAGGAAGTCTCATTCACCGACGGCAAGATCTATGTCCGTGGAAAGCTCCACACGCGAGGCGAGAAAATGCGTGCGGACTACATTCTCTATTACAAGCCAAACATCCCGATCGCGATAATCGAGGCAAAAGATAACAATCACACCGTTCGCGGCGGGCTGCAGCAAGGCATTGATTATGCGGCGATCTCTTGATATCCCATTCGTATTCAGCAGCAATGGCGACGGGTTTGTATTTCACGACCGAACCGTCACCGGTACCGAATATCGAGACGGAGCTTGATAACGACAGCTTCCCGAGCCCTGGGTATCTCTGGTCAAAATACAAACATTTCAAAGGCATTGAAACACCCGAAGAGGAAAAGATAGTCGAGCAAGACTACTACGACGACGGAAGCGGCCGAAAGCCGCGATACTATCAACAGATCGCGGTTAATCGCACTATCGAAGCGATTGCTAAAGGCCAGAATAGGATTTTGCTTGTAATGGCGACAGGCACCGGAAAGACTTATACAGCCTTTCAGATCATTTGGCGTTTATGGAAAGCCGGTGCCGAAGAAACGCATTTTATTTTTGGCAGATCGAAACGCGCTTATTGACCAGATCAAGCGTGGTGATTTCAAACACTTCAAGAATTCGATGACGGTGATTAAAAACCACAAAGTCGATAAAGCTTATGAAGTCTATTTAGCTCTGTATCAGGGATTAACTGGCCAGGACGAAAAGCAAAACATATTCAAGCAATTCACTCCTGATTTTTTCGATTTGATCGTCGTTGACGAATGCCACCGGGAGCAGCGGAATGATAACTCTGCATGGCGTGAGATTCTTAGCTACTTTTCAAACGCGACGCAGATCGGCCTAACGGCTACGCCCAAAGAAACGGACGACATTAGCACACAGCGAATACTTTCGCGACCCCATTTATAAATATTCTCTTCGCCAGGGCATAGACGACGGTTTTCTTGGACCTTATCGGGTTGTGCGAGTGACGCTGGACATAGACGCTGAAGGGTGGCGTCCGCCACAGGGATTTAAGGACAAGGAAGGAAACCTGGTCGAAGACCGTATTTATAGTCGGACTGATTTTGATAAAAAGCTTGTCGTCGAGGAACGGCGTGCGAAGTTGTCGCGAAAAAAGTCACTCAGTTCCTAAAAGGCACGAGTCGATATGACAAAACTATTGCCTTCTGCTGCGATATCGAACATGCGGAGGGCATGACCAGCAATCTCTCCAAACAAAACGCCGATATTGTTGCGGACAATCCGAAGTATATTGTTCAGATAACCGGAGATAATGCCATCGGAAAACGAGAACTTGATAACTTCATCGACCCCGAATCAGTTTTCCCTGTCATTGCAACTACGTCAGAGTTAATGTCAACCGGAATAGACGCCCAAACATGCAAGCTTATTGTTCTGGATAAGAACATTGCCTCGATGACGCTATTCAAGCAGATAATCGGGCGCGGAACCAGGATCAACGAAGCCTACGATAAGCACTACTTCACGATATTGGACTTTCGTAACGCGATCTGCTCTCTTTGCAGATAAAGAATTTGATGGCGACCCAATACAGTGTTAAGCCAGTTACCGAGGATGAGACCTGTCAACGATCGTCGAGGAAGAAGAGGCCGATGACACGCCACTGGTCGATGTGGTCACGGGCGAAGAGATTGAGATCATGTTCCTCCTGAGATTCGCACGCCGGACACGATCGTATGTATCGAGCCTCCGTGAGAAGATATTCGTTAACGGCGTTGATGTATCAGTGTTGCGTTCCCGCGAGCTTTATTACAATAAGGACGGACAGTTAATAACGCGAAAGCTGACTGACTATACTAAGGAGGTCGTCAAGGAAAAGTATGCAACTCTTGACTATTTTCTAAACAAATGGAATGAAGCCGAAAAGAAACAGACTATTATCGATGAAGCCTCGAAGGATCTCAATATTCCGCGTTAGACGATGTGATCGATTCGGTTGATAAAAAACTCGACATCTTTGATCTCATTTGCCACGTTGCTTATGACCGTCCGCCGCTAACCAGACGGGAACGAGCCAATAACGTTATCAAGCGAGACTATTTCACCAAGTATGGCGAACAGGCTAGAGAGGTCTTAGAAGCCCTTGTCTTTATAAATACGCCGACGAAGGAATCGAGAATCTTGAGAGCTTGGACGTGTATGAACGTCAAGATTCTGTTTACCAATATTGGTTCGCGTCTCACAGATCGTCAGGGGTATATTTGGCGGGCGGGACCGATACACTGCCGCAGTTAAAGAGCTAGAATACGAACTTTATAAGGTTGCATAATGGCCGAGCCAGAATTTAGCTCAAACACAATTTGTCTTCGGCTACCTTCGGGAGCTATTTGATCAATACGGGGAACGCGATGCGCGCCGCCGTCCGCAGATTCTGACCGTTGCCCTCAACGGTAAGGAGAAGGCCACCTCGGCCGACTTTCTGGTGACGTATCTCCCATTCTGAGTTTTATCAGTTCAAGTGCAGCCACCGGCTGAATACTTGTCGAGGACCGATAGAAATTCGAGCGGCGGTGCCGTCTAGCTATAAAACTTACTACAGATTCATTATCTATAATCGGCAAACCGTTAATAAGAAAGGCATCGTTCAGCCTGGGCAATATGAGGTCCTGGTTAAGCAGGCAAGGAATAAAAAGAATCGCGTTTATTATTGTGCACCGTGCTTTCATGAGGAAACCGAATTTTTCGACCATTTCAATAGCCAGAAGATTATCGAACACTCGGTACGAATCGACTGCAGCCAGTTAACAAGACCAGAGTATCAGCCACCTCATTTTGACATTAATGACGGGAACGCTTATTGCATGGTTTACCGGCTCGACCGGGATCACGGATACCTTTGTTCGCGAGCCATTGAAGTTAAGACCGAATCACGATACATGCCGTTAATCGACGTTCCCGAGCCCGAAGACTTCCGTGAATACCTGTTGAATCTTTATAAGTCTGAACGGGTTCCTCTAATTCTCGAACGACGACAAGCGAGTGTGCTGGACGAAATGTACAGAGCTATCCTTAAACTCCATGGGCATTTCCTCGCCACCTATAACATTTTTTGGTTACCACTTTTCAAAACTCCATATGGCAGATATTAACGGCATTTGGTTGACGATTCAACGGGACATGTGGCAGGACACTGGGCTTAACGGCGATGCTCAGACGGCATCGAGCAGCTTGGCTGGATGCTGTTTCTTCAAGATCTTCTCTGACAAAGATCAAGAACTCGAACTAATCGACGACAATTACAAATCGCCGATCCCGCCCGAACTACATTGGGATCAATGGGCCGGTGATGACGAAGGGATGACGCGGCGAAGAGCTTACAGGTCTTTGTTGACCGGACGCTTTTCCCGACGCTTCAGAAATATTCCGGTCGTTAACAACAAACGGGCGTTAATTCTTCGCGAAGTTTTCGAGGGCAATAACAACTACATGAAGAGCGGAATCAATATCCGCAAGGTCCTCAACAAGCTCAATGAGATAGATTTCAACGTTAAGGACGACCGCCATGCTTTCGGCGATGCTTTACGAAGCCGTCCTCAAAGATTTCCAAAGTGCAGGCAAAGAGCGGCGAATTTTACACACCGCGAGCGATTACGCAATTTATAACCGAGATGGTCGATCCGCAGATCGGCGAAAAGGTTCTTGACCCCGCCTGCTGGAACCGGCGGATTTCTGACAAACGCCATCGAGCATTTACGCAAAGGCAATACAAACATCGAGACGCTTAAGGCGATTCAGGACAATGTCATCGGTTGGGAATATAAACCGCTGCCTTTCCTGCTTGCTACGACAAACCTGATACTTCACGATGTCGAGGTTCCGAATATCACTTTCCGCGATGCTCTTGACCAGCCGCTTGACAAATTATACCGAAAAAGACCGCGTCAACGTCATCATCGCCAACCCGCCCTTTGGCGGCATTGTCGCGAATAACAACGAAACAAACTTTCCGCAAAATCTTCTGATAAAGGAAGTGCCGATCTGTTTCTGATCTTTATGATTCATCTTCTCAAGATGGAAGGCCGTGCCGGAATCGTTTTGCCGGATGGATCGCTTTCCGGGGAGGGCGTAAAGCAACGAGTTCGTGAAAGCTGCTAACCGAATGTAATCTGGATACGATCATTCGGCTGCCTAACAGTGTTTTCAACCATATGCCACAGTTGCCACAAATCTACTGTTTTTCAACAAGGGAACACCGACAAAAGAGATATGGTATTACGAACATCGTTTGCCCGAAGGCCAAAAGAGTTACAGCAAAACAAAATCGATCCGCCCTGAAGAATTTCAGCCTATCAACGATTGGTGGAATAATCGCACCGAATCTGAAATTGCTTGGAAGATTAACATCGAAACGATCAAGGCACGAAATTTTGATTTGGATATAAATAATCCGCACAAGACGCCAGAAGTGAGCATGAATATTCAAGCCTTGAAATTATTGAGCTATTAACCCAAAGTTTTTCCAAGAATACGATCTTACTTGAGCAAATAAAGAAGGAGCTTGTATGAGTTGGCCAATGATAAAGCTTGGCGACGCCTGCACCATCATTAAAGGAAATATCGGAATCAAAAAAGCGACTCCAGGAGAATACCCTCTAGTGGTATTAGGGGAGGAACGAAAATCACATTCTCTATACCAGTTTGATTGTGAAGCGGTGATTGTTCCTCTCGTATCTTCGACCGGACATGGACACAAGAGCATGAAAAGAATTTTCTTTCAAAGTGGAAAATTCTCTGTTGGTTCAATTCTGTGTGCGGTGATTCCTAGAGACACTACTCAACTCTTAGCGGAGTTTTTGTATATATACCTAGACTCATTTAAGGAAAAAGAATTGGTGTCGAGAATGAAAGGAATGGCAAATGTAACATTGTCGATGACGGAAATCGCATCGGTTCCGACTCCTGTTCCCGTCTATCAAATGAGAAGATGCATTATTGATCGATATCGGCTTCTGAACAATATTGAAATTGAGATTTCCAAGCAGCGTGATTTACTGGAGGATCTCCGGCAGACTATTTTTAGTGAATATATTAGTGAAGGATAGACTTTGTAAACGAGAGAATAGTCATCTGACACGAGAATTGTGGAACGGTAACAATGAAGAAATCGGACGATTTGATAGAAGATGAGTCGCTAAGGGAAGGTGCTGACATTTTGTGCGAGATTTTTGGTGAGATATATTACATTGATGATTTTAGCGGAGAACTCTGTCGTTACGAGATCAAAGCTTTGGTGGGTAGTGGTTGATGGCCTTAAAATCGAAATACGTCCGAAGGAACATGCCCCTCCGCACTTTCATGTAAGGTCACCGGACGTCGATGCAAGCTTCGCAATAGAGGATTGGCGCCTACTCGCGGAGATGTCAGCGGCAAGGTCCAAAAGAAAATTAAGCATTGGCATAAAAAATACAACAGGTGCTGATAGATAGTTGGAATAAAATGAGACCGACTGATTCCGTTGTCGGGGATTATGCAGGACATTAAGAAAATTCCGATGGTTGCTGAAAAACTGGAAAAGCCAATGGCTTTCTGCGATGAACTGGATGCAACATCTGCCAAAGCAAACACCACGTCGAAACCCTACTCCAAGTCGCCCTCGAAGAGAAGCTCACAAGCTGCATAGGAGTAATTGAGACGCAAATGTTGCCAAGCGAAAGTTTCAAATCGATAGCAATCAGAATACGGTGTCCGCTCCCGTGCGTCGAGAAAGACTACGTAATGGGATGGCTTCTTTGGCGACTTGGAAATGATTCATGGCTTGGGAATAACCTTGTCCTGAAAGGTGGCAATTGCCTCAGGAAGATCTACTTCTCCGACACCCGATTTTCGGACGACTTAGATTTTACCGCGTTGCGGCTAGACGCAGAAGTGACATTCCGAAAGCGACTCACTGCGATATGCGGCTTAGTGACGAACGCATCAGGAATTGAATTCGATCTTGACAGGCTGAGGGTGGTTGAACAGGAAACTCCGCTTTCCACATGCAAAGCTCTCGACGGGCGAGTCTACTTCAAGGGCATGGCGGATGATTCGAGCGTTACGATGCGGGTTAAGTTCGACGTGTCTGATTACGAGAAAATCGTCTTGCCTACGCCGAGGCTGCCAATCATCCACAACTACGAGGATGTCGACGCGATCAAGTGTTCGGTCCTCACGTACTCCCTCGAGGAAGTCCTGGCCGAGAAACTTCGCAGCTGGATACAACTGAACCCGTGCCCGTGATCTATTCGACGTCGTCAAAATAGTACAGAGCGACGCTATTCCTATAAGTAAAAGGCAGATCTTATCTGTCTTTCTGCAGAAAACCATCTTCAAAGGAATATTAAGTGCGGCCGAGACGAACTCCTCGTTGAAAACAAGTTTCAAATTATCCAGAATGATTGGCTGCAGACGATCATCTGTCCCGTAAATTCCATCTTATTGGCGGCGAACGCGATCCAGTTTTTCCGCGATTTTATTGCGGCCCTTTTCGAGCTGGAGATTCTTAGTGTGTATCGGCGAATCTCTCCGACCCAACCGCGAATACGGATATAACATCCGGTCCGGTGTAAGGGAAACAATAATTGCTGCCGGTCGTCAACGAAAAATACTTCGAATGCGGTACCACGGCAAGGACCGCGACGTTGAAACTCACTGAAGTATAAAATGATAAAGAAGGGATATGGAACTGAGTACTTCTATGGCTATGATCGAAGCCGCGGCCAGACGATAAAAAGCTTTTTCCTTAATGAGATCCAAAGTGCAACACCGATGCCGACGAACTATGTTCCCCGTTGGGTTGTTGAGTTTTGACAAATTCGAGGACTAAGGCTGCCAACCTGATTGAGTATGTTATATAAACCGCCGCCAAAATGGACAGAGAAGCTTCTAAATGAATTACCGTTTGGGGAAGATGACCGCTACGAACGGAAATCTGGTCAAGACATTATTGGCTCCAAATCCGAGTTCTTCCATCCGCTTGCGACTGAGATCGGGGCATTTGACCGACGCTTTTGGGGAAGCCTTTTCATAGGAATAAATGACGATCGCATCATTGCCGGGGTGCCCAAGTTGGTGACGCTTAAGGGCCAACTCTGCCAATCGAGCGTTGGCTTGAAAGCAAAATCCCCAACCCTGTTAGAAATGCGGCTCCAGCATCTGCGGGTTTCGTCAGTTGGGGACCTAAGCGAGGAAACATTCAAGGTGCTTGGACCCGATAATACAATTATCGCTGTTGACGTCTTTGACAGCGAATTAGCCCCACACCAGTGTGTGTTTAACCATAAATATTACTATCGAGTAAATTCCGAATCACGGCCGGCTCTGCACCATTACCTCGCATTCCTTTGGGGGCGGGACTGACCCTAACATGTCGTCAGTTGCGAACGTGGTGGCTGAACGGCTTTCTAAATCCCGTAATAGACAGTGTCAATGAAATTAGCGTGAATTTGGCAGTCGGACTTTCCCTGCCAAGGGGTTCAGCCCTACTCGAGTATTTGGGACGGGCTATTTATCAAGTACACTCCGATTTGGCAACTTCGACCCGTTGATCTGGTCGCACGTCCGCGAGCATTTATACGTTTCCGGCTGCCAATGAGATGCTTCGGCCTTTCATGAGTCTATTGTTTTCTTCGATTCAAAAAGGCTGGAGTTCAGTGATGCGATCAGACAATCTGAGAAGTTCCTCACGTACTTCCAAAGATTTGTATTCAAGGCGAGCTCAGGAACGCAACGTTCAGCTCAACAATTCGATAACTGGAATCTCGTGAAAGTCGCTTACCATCTTTCCGGGGATTTACAGCTTAACATCTCAGACCCAGAGGAATCGGCAAGTGCATTCGTTCGGCAGCTCTCCTTTTACTCTGCGATGGCGGTCGACTTTACAATATCCCGACCAGCTCGACATTCGGGAACGGCTTCTCTTTGACATAGCTCGCGAGCAGATAATACCGGAAATAATGAAAAATGATAAGCTGCTGGCGGCCATGATCAACGATTTGAATAAGCTATTCAGCGATGTCGCAACAACGGCGACTATCCTCTGTAAGGAATTCAAACAATACCGACTTGATGTTGCCAGACGATATACAGCAACTTTTGGCTAGAGCGATCGAGGGCCAGCCAAACGATTATGCGATCCTTTGGCGGCGGCGGAGCAGATCAAATTCACAATGCAAAATTCAAAAAGGCGAATGGCCAATTCAAAATGCAAATTATTCAAAAGGCAAAAATTGGGAATTTGGTGGTGTTGTGCGGCTTGGGGTGAATGGGTAGAGATTTTGACATTTATGAGCGGAGTCTGTTTGCGTATCGGCTGATGGCGCATTTCGGAGGACTGTGGTCTGGGGCTGCCGGATTATTTTTTGGCGACTGACGACCCGTAGGTTGAGACTGAGGTCGCGATCTTTGAGGACAAGCCTTGTGAGGGGACGCTGACCTATTGTTCGATCGGGCTTTATTCGGCGGACCTGATGATGGATGGCGAGATCGTGAAGCAGGAGCTGGTGATGACGCGCCGGCGATAGTTTTGACCGCCACGAGGTTGCCGCGTTCCTGTCTATAGTTGCCGACGACATACGCAGCAGCGGCGAGGCATTGGTTGAGGCTGAAATTGTCGATATCGAGTGTACCGTTACACCGGGGACGACGATGTGCAGCGTGTTTGTTTTCTCAGACGCGGCGGTGCCGGGTGACATTCCCCGTTTTCCATACTCAAGGCCGGGCGTCAGTTTTGTCCGCATCGTTCCCATTCACGATGACGAATCAGATCTTGCGTGCACCGACGATTGGGAAAAGCTCGAGGCGGCTTTTAAGGATGAGAGTGTCGATCTCTCAGACCTCGGCC
Source organism: Blastocatellia bacterium (assembly GCA_963834975.1). Taxonomy (GTDB): domain Bacteria; phylum Acidobacteriota; class Blastocatellia; order Pyrinomonadales; family Pyrinomonadaceae; genus OLB17. The sequence goes on along the minus strand of CAWIDZ010000001.1, from coordinate 713,120 downwards.
GCGGGATCAGTTTTGTCATCTCGCGGCGGCGTAGCCGCGATCTGGGGTGTGGGCGTTTCGATGAGTCCGAGACTCATCGCTCATTGAGGGGCCCGACCAGCCCTGAGCGGGGAGTGCAGAGTGCGGAGAGCTTTAGTCCGAGTGCGGACTGTGGGATTGAGAGAGTTGGCTGTGCCTTCATGTGACGGCGTGTGCTCTGCATAATGCTGGTTGCAGTTGAATCATTTGATTTGCGGCTATGCCGCCGCCATCGTGTGCGAGCGGCGGCGTAGCCGCAATCGGTGGGTGGGCGTTGCGATGAGTCCGAGACTCATCGCTCATCGAGGGGCAAAGCCCCAGGAGTGAGTCCAAGGCAAAAGGCAAAATTAAAAAGGCAAAAGAGAGAACCACCCCGTCAGCCGAAGCGGCTGCCACCCCTCCTCCGTAAGGAGGGGAGCCGGATACGGAGTGCGGAATGCGGAATGCGGAGTGCGGAGTGATTCAGGTAAATTGCGGAGTTCCTTCCCGGGCTGTGCCCCTCGATGAGCGGCGTGTGCTGTGCCACGCCGGTTGCGGTTTATTATGTATTTGCGGCTATGCCGCCGCCATATGTGAGAGCGGCGGCGTAGCCGCGATCGGTGGGTGGGCTTTTCGATGAGTCCGAGACTCATCGCTCATCGAGGGGCAAAGCCCCAGGAGTGAGTCCAAGGCAAAAGGCAAAATTAAAAAGGCAAAAGAGAGAACCACCCCGTCAGCCGAAGCGGCTGCCACCCCTCCTCCGTAAGGAGGGGAGCCGGATACGGAGTGTGGAGTGCGGAGTGCGGAGTGCGGAAAAGAATGTTCACCACAGAGGCACTGAGGGCACAGAGATTTATCGGCGGAAAAATGGTTTTGTTGGGTTGGGAAATGTCTTCTCACATGTGGGAAGGAGTTTTCCGTACCTGGGAAGAAGTTTTCCGTACTTGGGAAGGGTTTTTTTGGGCAGGGAAATGTCTTCCCACATGTGGGAAGGAGTTTTATAGTCTGGGAAATGTCTTCCCACATGTGGGAAAGAGCTTTCCACATGTGGGAAGGAGTTTTTTTCTGGAAAGTAGAGGCTTCCCGGGCAATTTGACACCTTTACGAGTACGGAAAGAGGCTTCCCACACCTGGGAAGAAGTTTTATTGCCCAGAAAATGTCTTCCCACATGTGGAAAATGTCTTCCCACATGTGGATAGATGTTTCCCACAGGTGCTTTAAGACTTCCTTTTACAAATCAAGTGTTCGCCTGTCAGAAAAAAATGATCTCGTTTTAAAAAGAAGATGGCTGCCCCGGAAAAAGAAATGGCTGCCCTGGAAAAAGAAATGGTTTTCTTTTATAAAGCAAGCCGTTTTCTTTTTGCCCGATCGCAAGGCTCAAAGCGGCCGATTTTCCTGAAATTTCGAAATTCGGTGAAAAAGTATTTTTGGGCGGTCCTCGGAATTTGCAAAAATACTGAGCAAAAACGCAAAATCAGGGCCGAAAAAAAGTATTGTAATCAGCGTCGAAAATATGTGATTCTTTTAGGTGACGTGTCGTAGTACCCCACCGGCACCCATCGAAAGTGCCGCCCCAGAGTGACGGCTGACACGCCCCGCTACCTCTGCTCACCTATCTCCCGAACCCCCAAAGGAGGGGGGCGTAATCTATGAATCCCCGTAATGTTTCAAGACAGGTACTCGTTAACCTTACCACTGACGCCGCGACCGGCGTTGCCGACGGTAAGGTCTCAGGTTTACTGCCCGCGCAGAACACATCGATCTCTGACGCGTTGACCGATGCGACCGCCGTTTTGGCAGCCGCTAACCAGGCGGCGATGGATGCCCGGTCCGACTCGATAGAGGCGACGCAGATCGCGGTCGATGCTCAAGAGGTGGTGCTCAAGCTGCTTGCCGAGCTTAAGTTTACGATGCGCGGTGTCGATTCACCCGCGGCTGAGTATGACGCTCTCGGCCTCGATCCGCCGGATACCGTCCGCAGCATCGTTGTGCCTGAGATCCCGACCGACCTGCGTGCGACCGGTTTCTCAAATCATACGAACCAATTGACGTTCAAGGGCAATAACAAGGCCGGGACCGTCACGTATGTGATCGAGGCAAAGATCGGCGACACGGCCCCGTTCGTGCTGGTCGGTACCACTACCAATCAGAAGTTCCTGCACGCCAACGTGACCCCCGGCGAGTACTACCTCTACCACGTCCGAGCCCAGAGCGGCCGTAATATCGTCTCGCAATGGTCGAATGAAGCGGTTGTGTATGGATCGTAGCCGGACTAGAGAGCAGTGAAAAAGTGAAAGAGTGAAAGAGTGAAAGAGTGAAAAAGTGAAAGAGTGAAAAAGTGAAAAAGTGAAAAAGTGAAAAAGTGAAAAAGTGAAAAAGTGAAAGAGTGAATCGATTCTGACTTCTGGATTCTCACATCTCACATCTCATTTCTCACATCTCCTCCACATCTCACATCTCACATCTCATTTCTCACATTTCTTCCATCGTTCTCCTACAGTAGTGCCCACAAAATCCCTTCCGTTTGAGTACCCTTCAGGAATGACGACATGCTTTGGACGGTGAAGTATGTTAGCCCATTTTAGATTCTGGCGTCACAATACCGCCAGTGTTGCGGTAGGCCCGCAACCGTTGGATCGAAGAAAGCGGCCCTCTGGTCCCTGAAAGGGACGGATGTAATAGCGTCGGGAGCATCCCGACGAAACAGAACATCCAACAGAAAAGTCCCTGAAAGGGACGGATGAATGCCGGCAAATATTTCCTTAGTCCCCTTCAGGGACCGATCCTTGTGCTGGCGATCTTTCATCGGGTTTCACCCAATGCTATTACATTGGTCCCTTTCAGGGACTTTGAAAGGCGATGCCGACTGATCCAACCACTGATCAAATTTATTCCTGGAGAAAAACAATGACTACAAACAATAATGAAATTTTTGAGACACGTGTTCTGGCCCTGCCGCCTGTAAAGCGTGCCAGATTAAGAAAACTCAAACGAGCCGCCAAAGCGGCCGAGCGAAACGTGAAAATAGCGAAGCGCGAACGTGACCGCACCGCCAACGCCGCCGCCGAGGCACGGCAAGATGTCCTGAGCCTGCTCTCGGAATTGAAACAGACTATGAGCGCGGTGAGCGGAGATCAGCCCGGCACCGCGGGCGACGGTTGCGGTCAAAAGGCCGTGTTATAAAAGAATGAAAGTGTGTTCGTCTGAATCCTGAATATCTTCCTGCAGAACAAGGCCTATACCGCGGTCAGGATTTTCACGAAAGATCTTTAGTGTTATTTTGAGTCCATCCCAACTCCCTAAGCTTCGACAGACTATTGAATCACCGGAAACGCTGCCGTCAATTGTTATGTGGGCGTGAGCTGTTAAAAGGATCGAATCGGGTGAGGTAAAAAAGCCTCCTCGTGTTGGGTTCTCAATTGGCGAAACACCAGCCCGGAATGACGAGACTTCTACGGAATCAATCCCGCTGGATTCAAGGGCACCGCGTTCTAGATGGAAAACCCTATTGCTGCCCGCCGACGACTGGAAACGATACTCGAATGCTGTCGCCGGATATACCGTCAAGATATGAGCCACGCTATCTGAATTAGTGGAGCGTGCCATAAGGAACTCAGGTGCTCTTTCGATCATATTAATATCTCCTAATGTCAGGTTAAATTTGGTCCCGGCAATCGGTTCGATCGCGAAACCGCCAATAGTGCACTTCAATGAGAATTCACTTATATCCGAAATGAGTGCCAACTTGCAAGCGCGATCGCCGGGGAGCAATTTATGCAGAATCGGAGCCGGATGCACCTCAGGGCCCTGCCGCCGTCTTTATCCTGTTCGGCCCGCAATTTAACCATCATCTGTCGCCCGTTCCACGGGCTTTAATTCTTTTGGGACCTATACCCCGGGTTAGGACCCGGGGCTATTTTCGGCCGTCCGCGTCCGCGGACTTAAGAGTGCGGAATGCGGAAACGAATACAGGAATGAAGGGGCTATTTTCGGTCGTCCGCGTCCGCGGACTTAAGAGCCGCACTCGTTGTTCTATGAATCTATCGTAGCCGGAAAGGGTACAGACGCGGGGGCGTGGTGTGTGGTATAGTGCGGCGCGGGGAGCTTTGGGTATGTTCGTGGTGCTTAGTAAATTTACGGTCAAGGGTCCTGACGGTATGACCGATTCGGTCAAGCAGGCCTATATGGCGCGGCCGCATCTTGTTGATAATGCACCTGGCTTTGTCCGGTTGGATGTTATCAGTCCGGTCGATGGGCCGGACGAGATTTGGCTGTTGACCTATTGGGCGGCCGAGTCTGATTTCACGGCGTGGTTTCGCACCCATCACTTCAAAGAATCCCATTCTAACGTCCCCACAGGGTTAAAGCTCGTCAGTGATAAGAGCAGCATTCAGTACTTTAACCACATCGCCGAGTGATGCCGCTCAGGGAGTGACTCAATGGAAACAAGACGCGTCGGCACGTTGATCGATCTGAAAAAGAGCGAGTTTGCCGAGCTTATTGTCGCGGAACAGTGGCGGCGAAACCCGGCATTTACCGATCGCTACGGCGAATCAGGCAAGGCAAAGTGTACCCAGGATGTTGGTTACAATCTGTCCTATTTGTCACAGTCGATCGCTGCGGATAGCGAGCCTTTGTTCGTGACCTATATCGAATGGGTCAAAACTCTATTTGAGGGGCTTAAGATACCGACGAGGGAATTGTCAGAGAGCCTCAGCATTACCGCCGAGGTCCTCGCGTCGGAAATGCCCGGCGAGGACTTGTCAGTAAGTGCGAAATTTATCAACGCGGGAATTAAGGCGTTGGCTGATGTTCCCTCAATGCCTGCCAGCTTTTTCGTTGACGAAAATCCTTTGTCAGATTTTGCCCGCAAATATTTGTCCAGCCTCCGGAATGAAAAACGATCTGTCGCAAGCGAAATGGTGCTTGATGCCGTTAGCGACGGGACTACCGTTAAGGACATATATATCGGGGTCTTCGAACCCAGCCAGCACGAGATCGGCCGGCTTTGGCAGACAAATCAGATGACGGTTGCCGAGGAGCACTATTGCACCGCGGCGACCCAGTTGATCATGAGCCAACTGTATCCGCACATTTTCAGCAATCAGAAGAACGGGCGGCGAATGGTCGCGGTCTGCAGCGGCAGCGAACTGCACGAGATAGGACTTCACATGGTGGCAGATATCTTTGAGATGGAAGGCTGGGACTCATACTATCTGGGGGCGAATACGCCAACGTCGACATTGTGCCAAACGATCAAGGACCGCGACCCGGACATCCTGGCGATCTCCGGGACGATGACTTTTCACGTGAAGATCATCGCCGAGTTGATCGACGCGGTTAGACAAGCGCTTCCCGGACTTCGAACAAAGATCCTGGTCGGCGGTTACCCCTTTATTGTCGAACCGCGGCTCTGGCGGCACGTCGGGGCCGATGGCTCGGCTGTGAACGCGGTCCAGGCAGTCGCGGCCGCTAACAGACTCATCGGAGCTGAGGTGTGACCGCTATGGCCTTTAGCCGCAATGCATACTAAGCCCGACACCTTTAGTCACGGAACCGCATTACTCTGCAATGAGTCAGGCGTTATCGTCGAGGTCCTGTTCAATGAGCTGCAGATCCCGACCGCAGGCCTGATGGGAAAGTCGTTTCCTCAGATCGTCACTGCGGAAAGTATGCCAAAGGCGCTGTCGTTAATTGTAGAGCTGCGAAAGGCAGGCAAGGTTTTTGACCGCGAGCTTAATCTCGAGCTTGCCGGCGAGACGATCCTGATCCATGTCATAGGCATTGTCCTGGAGGGCAAGATGCTCGTGATGCTCGCGAAAACCAATGGTGCAGTTAATCATTTATTCGATGAAATGGTTCGCATCAACGCCGAACAGTCAAATCTGCTGCGGAGCGTCACAAAGAGCCAGATCGCACTCGAACTCGGACGGCCGGAATTACAAAGCCGACATTTTGACGATCTGACCGCCCTCAATAATGAGATGTCTACGCTGCAGCGTGAGCTTGCAAAAAAGAATGTCGAGCTCGAGAGGCTGTATGCCGAGGTCCAACGCCTGGCGATAACCGACACGCTCACCGGACTGCTCAATCGACGCGGCACGTTCGATCTTGCAAAACGTTACATGGAGCGCTCGCGTAGGTTTGTCGAACCGATATGCGGGATCATGTTCGATCTCGATCATTTCAAGAGTTTTAATGACACTTATGGGCACGCGGTCGGCGACGAGGTGCTTCGGGAGGTCGCCGTTCGCTGCAATCGCGAATTGCGGCAAATAGACATCATCGGCCGTTACGGGGGCGAGGAGTTTGCAGTTTTCCTGCCGGGTACCGATATCGACGGCGCCAAGGTGACCGGAGAAAGATTGCGCAATGCGATAAATGCAGAACCATTCGCAACATCGAGCGGCCCGCTAACCGTTTCGATCAGTCTCGGGGCTGCGTTTGCAACGGCTGAGACTAAGACCCCGGAACAACTCCTTGAAATTGCGGATACGGCCCTGTACATGGCAAAGGAAACCGGAAGGAACCGCGTTTGCATCGCTGAACAGATGACGGATTCGAAAGTCTAAATTACGATAGAAATCGACTCAAGGGTTAGATCCTCTGCGTAATCCGAAAAGAGTTTTAAGCACGCAGGGTCATATTCGACCAGTTTTGCCTTTAGATAGGTTTCGATCTTCTCGAGCTCAGGTAGTCCCGCAATATACTGCGGCCGGTTGTAGTGATTCGTGAGAACATCGAACATTGTGGCCAATTCCACGTTTACGTTGCGTAAAATATCTTCTTTTTCTTTCTTTGACATCATAGATCACCCGGTGGGATATGGTGGGTAAATTGTCGGTAATTTGAACTGTCCGGTCTGTGCGATAGCGCACTTACAGATCGATTAATCGAAATTAATATAATTCTGAAACCATTGCCTCCGCTCCCCCAGGGCAGGCAGATCAGAAAAATTAATGATGGGATATATTAACCCGTTAGAGGCGACGGAGGCCGCGGCATTTACCTTGTGCGTGTGGTGTGATACGTCGATCGACAGAACAAACGAAAGAGCAGAATCTATTTGTCATCGCTGCTACAAACTCCTGACCGGCGCAAATTTGCCGAAAAATGAAATATTTGGCGTGGAAGAGGACGCCGGATAATAGATCGGCTTGCTCTCGCTGTCAGGACCGCCTGCATAAGGGGGCGGCAGAGGCGTGGCCTCCTGTATACCAATAACAAAACGCTGATCGGTCATCATTGAATGATCCCCCATTGACGCAGGGGGTTCTGACTCTGCGTTCCGAATTTAGTATGCCGGCTACAACCACCCGCTACCGCAGGTGGTTCTGACTCCGCATTCCGAATTTAGTATGCCGGCTACAACCACCCGCTACCGCAGGTGGTTCTGACTCCGCACTCCGCACTCCGCACTCCGCACTCACATCAGTCTCCCATAAATTGCGACAGGAACAGGTGGGTTACAAAAAACAGAGCGACGCCGCCGAAGACTGATAGTGAGACCAGCGGGCTTTTGCCGCCGTGGTGGTTTACTTCGGGGATGAGGTCGCTGGCGGCGACATATATTGTTACACCGCCGGCGATCGGCAGGGCATAGGCGAGGGCCGAGCTGAAGTTGGCTCCGATAATAAAGAACACCAGTACGCCGACCAGCGTCATAAAACCTATCAGCGATGTTGCGATGATCACCTCCCGCAAACCTTTGCCTGCGGCCATTACCATCGAGCCGATCGTAAATCCCTCAGGGAATTTGTGCAGAAAGACCGCGATAAAAACCAGCAGGCCGACCTTGAGGTCGATCTGTGCCGCGGCGGCTATCGACACCCCGTCAAAGAATGTATGTATCAGCAGGCCGCCGATAGCGGTATAGGCCGATGATGTCGAGATCAGCTCGTCCGAGTGCATTTCCTCGCCGAGGTGAAAGTGCGGGGCGATCGTGTGTTCAAAGAACTGCGTCAGCAGATAACCCACCAGCAGCAGGATCATCGGGATGTAAAGGCTTTTTTCGGCCCCGCCATCAATTTTCTGCCAAATGATTATCGTCTTTGGCAATATTTCAAAAAAAGCGACCGCGAGCATAAACCCGGCGCCCAGGGCGAGCAGATAGCGAAGCAGCTTTTTGTAATTGTGATGCAGCTTTGACGGGAACAGGATCAGCCCGCCCAGAACATTGGCAAAACCTGCAAGTAAACCAAACAGCAGGAGTTGAAAAAATAGTGGTGACATTTGTTATCGATGGGCCACAACTATCGTATATCAGGCAAATTAGGAAACACAAAAACAAAGTGGAAATGAAAGTTACAACTTTGTGAAATCTTAAACGTATGATTAAGCACTTTTTTGGAAATAAAATCTTGACACCGGGTGAAAAATCGGCGTAGAATGCTTTAGTTACTAAACAAACCCGATTGACGATCGGTATTAAACACATACATTCTAAAATCATTGTTTAAGATGTTAAGCGCCACACTCCAAGGCGCGCGAGGGGCATTGTCGGCAGCATTTATCGGCAAAACGTGAAAAGGTAATACGGCCATTCAGGCATTACCAGCCTCCACAGTAAGTTAATAATTTTCCTTGATCTTTGAAGATGCCGGACATCGACACCGAAAATGTTCACGCTCCGGTCCTGTTAGATGAGACGCTGCAGCTGTTAAATGCAGGCAGCGGCGGGCTTTTTGTCGACGCCACGCTGGGAATAGGCGGACATACCGCGGCGATACTCGAGTCTTCGCCTGAAACCCAGGTTATCGGCATCGACCAGGACACAGACGCTTTATCTCTTGCAAAAGAGCGTCTTCAGCGGTTTGGCGAGCGGGTAACTTTTGCCCACGCAAACTTTTCTGAGATCGCCGATGTGCTTAAAACGGCGAAAAAGGGAAGTCCGATGGGGATAATGGCTGATCTCGGCGTTTCGTCGCTTCAGCTCGACAGCGAGACACGCGGGTTCAGTTTTAGGTTCGACGCACCGCTCGATATGCGGATGGACCCGGCGTCAGGCGGTCAAACCGCCGCCGAAATGCTTGCAAGCCTGGAGCAGGATGAGCTTGCAAACATTATTTACAGATTTGGCGAGGAACGGGCATCGCGAAAGATAGCCCGCTGGATAATTGAAAAACGCGAGGCGGGGATGCCCGTAACGACAACGTTCGAGCTCGCACAATTGGTCAAACGGGCCGTGCGTACCAATCCTAAGGATAAAACGCACCCCGCGACACGCACTTTTCAGGCATTGCGGATCGCGGTGAACGGCGAACTGGACATCTTGGAGCGGTTCATAACCGATGCGGTCGATCTTTTGAAAACTAACGGCGTGCTGGCGATCATCACCTTTCATTCACTTGAGGATCGCATCGTAAAACACGCCTTTCAGCGGCTTGCAGGCAAATGCAGCTGTCCGCCGCGAATGCCGCAATGCATTTGTGGAGCCGTTAAGTCGGTCGAGATACTGACACGCAAGCCGGTCTTGCCGGCAGAAGCAGAGAAAATTGAAAATTCACGTTCCCGCAGTGCCAAACTTCGGGCGTGCCGCAAACTACAGCAATAGCTGATGACCATTTACCCCCTTGGAGGACGACAATGAATAAGAGAAGTAATGAGAGCCCCCGGCGAACACGAGCAGCCAAACAGTTAAATGCCCAGCGTTGGCGTACCTATTCTCTGATACTTGTTTGCGCTCTGCTGATGGTGAGCGGATTTTTCCTCGCCGGCCGCCAACATTTCTCTTCGATCGATTACGGAATGCGTAATTCGCGGCTTCGTCGGCAGATCGACGATCTCGAGGCCGAAAAACGCCGCCTGCTGCTCGCCCGCGAAGTCTCGCTCTCACCGGCAGAGATCAAAAAGGCAATAAGGCGTAACGGAATGGCAGATCCGACAGTGGGCGGTGAGGTTGCACAGGTCGCATCGTCGACAAAGGAAAAGGCGATACCGCAAAATCCAGTTCAGACGCCGGCCAAGTCTCTTGTCCAAAAAACATCTGAAGTTACCGTCGCACAGCGGGCCAGTGTTGTCACCGGCTCTAAAACCGCCCAGTCCATAAAGCCGATCAGAGCAACGATGGCTGCTGAATAACCGCGGTTGGCCCGAGGGCCGCCGCATTTTTATTACTTTAGTTTCGAGCCCCCGAAATGAAGCGATCAACACGACCAAAAAAGAAAGATCTTCGCCAGGTGGCCTTCACGCGATTTATGTTTGTGGTGGCCATTTTTGTTATATGGATGGGCGGCATCAGCGTCCGCCTGGTCAACCTGCAGGTGACACAGCATGCCTGGCTAAAGGAAAAGGCGACGGACATCCGTCAGGACGTCAAGCAATCGCGGATGCTGCGTGGGACGATCTATGATCGCAACGAACGTGCATTGGCGATGAGCCTGCGGGTCAAAACGCTCTATGCCGATCCGTCTGAGATCGAGGATGTCGATGCGGCCGCAAAATCTATCGCCAAAGCATTAAAGCTTGACGCCCGTCAGGTCGCCGGAACGATCCGCCAGGGCAAAGAGAACAATAAGCGGTTCATCCCCATCGCCAAAAAGCTCGACGAGGACGTTGTGCAGCGTATAAACCGGGCACTTGATGTCCCTGAGGTCAAAAAGAGCGATCTTCCAAATTTTGCCGGGCTTCACTGGCGTGACGATCAAAAGCGGAGCTATCCATATCAGTCGCTGGCGTCTCAGGTCGTGGGGTTCAGCAATTCAGACGATGACGGCCGAGCAGGCATCGAACAATCGCAGGACGATATACTGCACGGTGCTATCATCAAAAAACTGCAGGAACGCGACCGGCTCGGGCGCGTTTATGACGAGACCATCTTTGAACGCGAAACGCCGAGCGACATAGTTCTCACCATCGATGCCGCCTATCAATATATGGCCGAGCAGGCCGCTCGAGCGCGGCGTACGATCTGCCGAGGCAAGATCGGGTATGGCGATCGTGATGAACCCCAAAACGGGCGAGATACTCGCCCTGGCAAATTATCCGACGTTCGACCCAAATACCATCAGCGAGTCAGTGGCCGAGAATATCGGCAACAAGGCGATCCAGTCTGTCTATTCACCCGGTTCGGTCTTTAAGATCGTGACCTATGGCTCGGCTCTCGAAAAGAATCTTTTTAGCCCCGACGACATGATAGATGCCGGCAACGGTTCGATAGAGGTCGCCAAACACCGCTTTTCAGATCATCACACCGGGACAATGAGTTACGCCGACGCTCTGGCCCATTCGAGCAACGTCTGTGCGATCAAAACCGGTATGCGTGTCGGGAAAGATGATTTCTTTTCTTTGGTGCAAAAGATGGGGTTTGGCAAGCGTACGGGCATCGAGCTGCCGGCCGAAACGGCTGGTATCGTAAGGTCGCCTGATAAGTGGAACGGTGACTCGCTGGCGTCTATGTCGATAGGTTATGAAATTGGGGTGACGGCGTTGCAAATGGCATCGGCTTTTGCGACGATAGCAAATAACGGAATCAGGAAACAGCCCCACATTATCAAGGAAATTCGCAGGTCGAACGAGCAGCAAAAAACGGTAACACAGGCCGAAACTTCGCAGGTGATCACAACGGCGACCGCTCAAAATTTACGGACAATGCTCCGCCAGGTAGTGCTGGCAGGCACGGGACGGCGGGCGCAGTTAAATGGTTATACTGTCGCCGGCAAAACCGGCACGGCGTGGAAGTTTGATGCGAAATCGAGATCGGTCGATTCGAGCAAATATGTCTCGTCATTCATCGGCATGGCGCCGGCAGATAATCCCGAGATAGTAGTTGCAGTTGTAATGGATGAACCGAGGGTTGGTGCCCGCGACGGCGGAATGGTTTCGGCACCGGTCTTTCGTGAGATCGCACAGAATATTTTGCGGGATATGAATGTCCCCAACGATACCGCGGTCAAGCCGGAATCAATGCTCGCTCAGGAGATCCCGGCGACTACGGTTAAACCGTCGGCCGACAAAACGACCGCTGCTGCCAAACCGGAAAATACCGCCAAGCCGAAAGCGGCGCAGCCGCCGGCAAAGACCGACAGATCGCCGGAGCAGAAAAAGACGACGGACAAGAAGTTAGCCGAGGCGGGCAAGCTGACCGCCTATTTACCACGCCGGACAGATCCGGCCTATAAACGCAAAGACGAGATAATAGTTGAAACTTGAAACTGCCATAGGATATATGAATGCAACCGCGCCTGCACTTGACCCCGCTTTGCGTGAACGCGAAGTGGGTTCATTTGCTATTGACTCGCGCGAGGTGCAGAGCGGCGACGTTTTCTTTGCCCTTTCACAGCCGGATTATCGGGACAATGGGTTTAACGGCGATTTTGAAGATTCGACGCGTTATGTGCCGTCAGCTTTTGAAAAAGGAGCGGCCGTCATGTGTCGTTCGGCAGGACAGGTTTGATGAGCACGAAATCGAGCTAGGCGGGTTTCGTGACAGGCTTATATTTGTTGAGGATGCGATTGCGGCGTTTCAGCAGTTGGCCCACGGCGTTTACCTGGAATGGAACAAACCGGTGGTTGCCATCACCGGAAGTGCAGGGAAAACGACCGCCAAAGAACTAACGGCCCATGTGCTCGCGTCGAGCGGCCGCAAGGTGCTGCGTAACATTAAGAATTATAACAACGGCCTCGGGCACCCGTTGACGGTCTTAAAGCTTGCGGCGGACAAAAGCTATGACGTTGCGGTCCTCGAGATGGGCATGTCCACGCCGATGAACGAGATACAGAGGTTGTGCCGCATAACGCCGCCCGACGTCGCCGTCGAGTTGAATGTTTTGCCCGTGCATGTCGAGCACCTTGGTTCTATCGAGAATGTCGCAAGGGCAAAGGCCGAACTTGTCGAAGGAATGAAGGACGGCGGCATTGCCGTCCTGAACGCCGACGATCCGCGGGTTGCGGCAGATGAGCAGCCTGAGCCGGGGACGCACGATAACATTTGGTATCGAAAATGAGGCCGATGTGAGGGCTGAGGATATCCGGTTTGAACGTTTTGGCGAAACGAGATTTATTTTGTCGGCTGCCGGGAACCGTGCAGAGGTCACTTTCCCGCTGAACGGCAAACACAACATCCTTAACGCCCTTGCCGCCGCCGCGGTCGGCATCGGCTTTGACATGACCGTTGCCGAGATCGCCGAGAGCCTCAGATCTGTCGCCGCACCGCCGCAGCGTGGCGAGGTTTTGCATTTTGCCGCCGGGTTTACTGTGATTAACGACTCGTACAACTCAAACCCCGACGCGTTGCTGTCGATGGTACAAACATTGGTTGACGGCGGAGCGTCGGCGAAACGCCGGATCGTTATCGCCGGGGAAATGCTCGAGCTCGGTGCGGATGCCGCCGCGATCCATCGCGAGACCGGGCGTAAGATCGCGGGCATGGGTATTGACCGGTTAATTGGTGTTCGCGGATTTGCTGAGGATATGATCGAGGGTGCGAGAGAAGCTGGCTTTGCGGCCGCGGAATTTGTCGCGGACTCGGACGCGGCCGGAGATCTCATATCCGACGAGGTGCGAGGCGGGGACGTTATTTTGGTAAAAGGTTCCCGCGGAGTGCGGACCGAAAAGGTGGTTGAAAAGTTGTTGGAGAAATTTGAATTGGAGGACAAAGGCACGGCGACTAATGCCTGACACAGAGGGCGGCCTTCGAGCCCCGATCTTAAGTTCCGTGACCGGACGATGCTCTATTACTTCTTATACCAATTGATCTTCCAGCAATACGGACGCAGCAGCGAGTCGTATTTTTTCAAGGGCCTGAACGTCATCCAATACGTTTCCTTTCGCACAGCGTTGGCGGCGGTAACGGCACTTTTGCTTTCATTGCTTCTTGGCGGCAAGGTCATCAGAAAGCTGGCGGCGTTGAAATTCGGGCAAGAGATCCGTGAAGAGGGCCCCGCTTCGCACCAGGAGAAACGGGGCACGCCGACGATGGGCGGGGTTTTGATAATCAGCTCGGTGTTTGTCTCGACGGTGTTGTGGTCGCGGCTCGACAGTCTTTATCTCTGGATCGCACTCGGGGCGACGACGCTTTTTGCGGTGGTCGGTTTTGCTGACGACTATATAAAGATAGTCAAAAAGCGCAGCCTCGGGCTGACAGGCAAGCAAAAGCTTGCCGGCCAGCTTATCACGGCATTGCTGGTGTGGGGCGTGCTTTGGGCGTGGGGGAATTATCCCTGGAATCTGAGCATTCCGTTTTTGAAAGCAACGGCCGAGGCAAATCAGGCCCTGAGCATCAGTTGGGTCGGGCCGTTTGTTTACCTCTTTTTTATCGCGTTCATCCTGCTTGGATCATCGAACGCGGTAAACCTGACAGATGGCCTGGACGGGCTCGCGATCAGTGTTACATTTATTGCGATGTCGGCTCTGACAGGGCTGACCTATATCGCGAGCGATGCCCGTTGGGCTGAGAGGCTTGATATTACGCATAACCCGGCGTCTGCGGAACTTACCGTGTTTTGCGGGGCGATGGTCGGGGCGAGTCTGGGCTTTTTGTGGTACAACGCGCCGCCGGCTGAGGTTTTTATGGGTGACGTTGGATAGCCTGGCGATCGGCGGTGCTCTTGGGACCGTTGCTGTTCTGACAAAGCAGGAGTTCCTGCTGCCGTTCATCGGTGGCGTGTTTATTCTCGAGGCCGTGTCGGTGATGCTGCAGGTGTCGGTGTTCAAATTGACAAAGCGAGGCGGACAGCCGGGGCGACGCGTATTCAAAATGACGCCGCTCCATCACCATTTTGAGATGTCAGGCTGGAAGGAACCAAAGATCGTGTTTCGCTTTGTGATCGTCGCTATCTTGTTTGCGTTGTTAAGTTTATCGACGCTTAAGCTCAGATAGCTCAGGGATAGGGAAGTGTTTAGCTGGTTTTGATGAAGGTTGAGGGAAAAAAAGTATTAGTGCTCGGTGCCGGCAAGTCCGGTATCGCCGCCGCCGGTTTTCTGGCGGAGCGGGGAGCCGTTGTCGCCCTGCATGACAAAAAGGAAGTTGACAGCTGGCCGCAAGCAGCCCGTTCCTTAAAAGAGGCTCATGGCGTTGGGCTGCTTTCCGGACAGATCCCCTCGTGGCTTCTCGATCAGATCGATCTCGTTGTCATCTCGCCGGGTGTTCCGACAAATACTGATTCCGGCGAGGTATGTAGACAGAAAAGATGGCGAGGTCATCGGCGAGGTTGAACTCGCTTATCGCTTTTTGAAAGGCAGGATCGTGGGTATTACCGGCTCGAACGGCAAGACGACCACGACGGCACTCATCGGTGAACTTCTCAGAAACGCCGGTATCGAGACGCAGGTCGGCGGCAATATCGGCACTCCGCTGCTTAGCCTTGCCGAAGCGTCGACGGACGACGGTTGGACGGTCGTTGAACTCTCCAGCTTTCAGCTTGAGACGATACGAGACTTTCGCCCCAGTGTCGGGATCTGCCTGAATGTTACGCCAAACCATCTCGACCGTTACGATTCGTTTCAGGATTATGCCGCAGCAAAACATCGACTGTTCATGAATCAGACGGCTGAGGATGTCGCGATATTGAACGCCGATGACGAGATAACCGCGAGTTGGGCAAAAGGATTGAAGGCGAACGTCGTCCTTTTCAGCGTTAAACGCGAACTTGAAGATGGGTTGTTCCTGCGGGGCAGCGATCTGGTTTGCCGGGCAAATGGTTCTGAGAAGGTGCTTACGACACGCGACGAGATATTCTTACGCGGGCTCCACAATGTCGAGAATGTTCTGGCAGCCTTTGCCGCCGGCCTCGCCTGCGGAGCTTCGCCGGATTCGATGCGAGAGACGGTCCGAGAATTTAAGGGCGTCGAGCACCGCATCGAGTTTGTCGCAGAGATCGGCGGCGTAAAGTTTTATAACGATTCCAAAGCCACGTCGGTTGACGCTACATCAAAGGCTATCGAGGCATTAAGCGGCGGCGAGGGAAAGACTGTCCTGATCCTCGGCGGCCGCGGCAAGAATGCACCCTATGCACCGCTTATCCCGCTGATCGAGGCGTCAGTTCGCAGCCTCGTACTCGTCGGCGAGGATGCCGACAATATCGAGTCGCAGTTGGCCGGTCACGCCGACATAGTTCGTGCCGGATCCATTGACGATGCGGTCGAAATTGGCCTGTCGGCGGCAAAGCCGGGCGATGCGGTACTTTTGGCACCGGCTTGTGCGAGTTTTGATATGTTCAAAAGCTTTGAGGAGCGGGGCGATGTATTTAAGGCGGCGGTGAGGGGGCTCAACGGGGGGCCAGAAGCTTAAGGTTTTAATGGAGCAGGAAAGAGGCATAGATTGGTTCATGTTCGGCATCGCCGCGACGCTCGCTTTGTTTGGGGCGATGATGGTCTATAGCGCCTCGGCGATGTTTGCCCTGAAAGAAACGCAGAGCAATAGCCAATACACCTATTTCTTCAAACAGTTGGGGTTCACCGTCGGCGGGTTGGTGCTGATGTACCTGGTCAGCCGCATTGACTATCACAATTTTCAGCAGACGTGGGTCGTCTGCGCGATCGTTGGGATAACAGTCGTCATGCTCTTGTCGGTCTTTGGCTTTCCGGCGATCAATGGAGCGAAACGCTGGATCCGAATCTCGGGGTTTTCCTTTCAGCCGTCAGAACTTGCCAAGATCGCACTCCCGATCTTTCTGGCATATTACCTGACCAAAAAAGAGGAGCTGGTCGGCGACATAAAACAAGTGGTATTGCCGTGCCTGTTGGGCCTGGGGTTGTTGGGCGGGCTTGTGTTTCTGGAAAAGGACCTCGGTACGACCATCGTTCTGTGTGCGATATTTTCGGCCGTTTATTTCGCAGCCGGAGCCCGGCTGACGCATATAGGAACGGTTGCGGCTGGAATGGTCGCTATCGGGGTGGCGGCGATATTTTTTGCACCCTGGCGGGTCGCACGCCTGATGGCGTTTCTCGATCCGTACAAATACGCAGATGATGAGGGGTATCAGGTTGTCCAGTCGCTGTATGCGATAGGTTCTGGCGGAGTTTTTGGCGAGGGGTTTGCTCAAGGGCATCAAAAGCTTTTTTATCTGCCTTATCCGTACTCGGATTTTATTTTCTCGGTGGTTGGTGAGGAATTGGGTTTAATCGGAACGCTGGGTGTCGTGATAGCTTTTGGCTTACTGCTCTGGCGTGGTGCGAGGGCGGCCGTGATGGCACCGGACCGGTTTGGTAACCTCCTGGGGATCGGCATTATTACAGGCATCATCGTTCAGGCGCTGTTCAACATAAGCGTAGTAACGTCGCTGGTGCCCGCAAAAGGCATCCCGCTGCCGTTTATTTCTTACGGCGGCTCGTCGGTCGCAGTAACGCTGCTGGGGATCGGAATATTACTGAATATTTCTAAATTCTCGGGCACAGGTGAGGGCCGGGCGTCGCGTTCAGGAAAAAGGCAGGTCCGGCGGCATCGATAGTATTGCGGCTGTTTTGTTAGTTGAGTGTTAGATGAAAGTTTTGATCGCCGCCGGCGGGACCGGCGGACACATTTATCCCGGGATCGCGGTCGCCAACGAAATACTTCGGCGGGACCCTGCGTCTGAGGTCCTGTTCGTCGGAACCGCACGCGGGCTCGAGAAAAAGATAGTTCCTGAGAACGGTTTTCAGTTATCGCTGATTAATAGTGCCGGGCTCAAGAATGTTGGCTTTATTGGTAAGGTGAAAGGAATGGTTGTGCTCCCCCGCAGCTTTTGGGAAGCGCGAAAGATACTGAAAGAATTTCGGCCCGACGTGGTCGTTGGTGCCGGCGGATATGTCTCGGGGCCGGTATTGATGACGGCCCATTTTATGGGATATAGAACATTGGTTATGGACTCAAATGCTCTGCCTGGCTTTACGAACCGCAACCTTGCCAGATTTGTTGATAAGGCCGCCGTTACTTTTGACGTCGCGAAGCCGTTCTTTGGCGACAAGGCAGTGGTTACCGGAAACCCGGTCCGCAAAGAGTTTTTTGATATCACTGCGAAAGGCAGTAGTGGCCATATAAACCTGCTGATCTTTGGTGGGTCACAAGGGGCGAGGGCATTGAACGAGGGTATGATCGCGGCGCTGCCATACCTATGCTGAAAGCAAAAATGATCTGTCTATCACCCATCAAACCGGTGAGGCTGGTTATGAAACCATTCGTCAGAGATATGATGAGGCGGGCTGGGAAAAAGCCGATGTCAGGCCTTATATACAGAATATGGTTGAAGCATTTGACGCGGCGGACCTGATAATTTGCCGGGCTGGGGCCACGACTTGTGCCGAGGTTACGGCAGCCGGAAAGGCATCGATAATGGTGCCGCTGCCGGGCGCGGCTGATGATCATCAGCGGCGTAATGCCGAGGCACTGGTCGAAAACGGTGCAGCACGGATGATCTTGCAGGCCGAACTTACCGGTGAAAGGCTTGCCAAAGAGGTAGTAAGCCTCATAAACGAGCGTGAACAGCTTGCCGATATTGGTGCCGCGGCACGGAAAATGGCAAAACCAGACGCAGCCGAAGCGACTGTAGATCTGATAGAGGGACTGAGAGAGCAAAAATAACGATATGTTTCGTCACGTAAAACGCATTCATTTTATTGGCATCGGCGGCATCGGCATGAGCGGCATCGCTGAGGTTCTATGCAACCTTGGGTTTGTCGTCTCAGGGTCTGATGCAAATAAATCGAAAAACACCGAACGCCTGGAATCCTTATTCAATATTCGGATCAGCGAGGGCCACTCCGCCGATAACGTACAGGATGCACAGGTCGTCGTTTATTCCTCGGCCGTCAAAGAAGATAATCCGGAGGTTGTCGAAGCTAAGGAAAAAGGCATCCCGGTCATCCCGCGGGCAGAAATGCTGGCCGAGCTAATGACGTTAAAGCCATATGCGGTTGCCGTTTCTGGTACGCATGGCAAAACCTCGACAACATCGATGATCGCAACGGTGCTTGGCCACGCGGGGGTTGATCCGACCACGGTGGTCGGCGGCGTTGTTGATACTCTCGGCTCAAATGCAAAACTCGGGAGCCTCTGACTGGTTCGTCACCGAGGCCGACGAGAGCGATCGCTCGTTCCTGATGCTCTATCCGACGATCGCCGTTGTGACTAACATCGACAAAGAGCATATGGAATCCTATAAGGGGATGGATGATGTGGTCCAATGTTTTACCGATTTTGTTAATAAGGTGCCGTTCTATGGCGCAGCGATCATTTGCCTCGACGACCCGAATGTACAGCTAATCATTCCCAATATCAAACGCCGCCGCGTCACCTACGGCCTGACGGCGCAAGCGGATGTTTCTGCAAAGGACATCAAATATAACGAAACTTTTGGCTCGAGCTTTACGGTGTCGAAGGGCGATAAGGTGCTCGGCACGATCGATCTGCCGGTGCCCGGCAAACACAATGTTTATAACGCCTTAGCGGCAACCACTGTTGCTCTCGAATTAGATGTTCCATTCGACAAGATCGCAGAGGCTTTTGCAGGGTTTAAGAATGCAAACCGCCGGTTCCAGTTCAAAGGCGAGGTGAATGGCATAACGGTGGTCGATGACTACGGCCATCATCCGACCGAGATCGTCGCGACGCTTTCGGCGGCGAAAAACAGCTCGGGCGGCAAACGCATTGTTGTTGTTTTTCAGCCGCATCGTTATTCCCGCACGAGGGAATTGATGGAAGATTTTGTGGTCGCATTCAACAATGCCGACGTGTTGTTCCTGCTCGACATTTATGCCGCTAGTGAGGCGCCGATCGAGGGAATTACGGCGAACGTACTGGCAGATAACATAAAGCGATACGGCCACAAGAACGTTCATTATATCGGTGACATCGAGACAGCGACCGAGAAAATGATCGGACATCTGCAGCCCGGCGATCTGGTGATCACATTAGGGGCGGGCAGTATTACGCGACTGTCTGACGAAATTGTGGACCGCATCGGCGAACAGTCGGCCGCGGGCTAAATGGCGAAAAGATCTATGGCAAGAAAGACGAGCGCAAAACCTAAGCGAAAGCGGCCATCCGTCAAAGTAAAACGGCGGAGCCCTTCGTCGCGTTCGCGTGGAACAGCTGCATCATTGTCATTTTCCAAATTCCTGCTGCCGCTACTGTTGATCGTGGCCCTAATCGGGGCTGTTACTTTTATGGCTCTGTCTGGCTATCAAACTGCGACCGCGTCGGCTTTTTTCGGATTGCGGAGTGTTGATATCAGAGGCAATGAAAGGACCGCTTCGGACGATATACAGCGGATCGTTGAATCTTCTGTTCAGAAAACAGGCGTCTGGAACGCTGATCTTAGCGATATCAGGTCAAAGCTGGAAAAGTTCCCGTTCGTTAAGGCGGCGGCGGTTTCCCGGGTCCTACCGTCGGGCATCAGAGTGAACGTTACCGAGCGGGTTCCGGCCGCTATCGTTCATCTTTCCTCAGGCGACTTTTTGGTTGATGGCGAGGGTACGGCACTGGTGATGGCGACGGCGAAAAACAATGATTTTCCTTTTATCATGCAGGGTTGGGATGAGAGCAAGACCGAAAAGGCCGTTGACCGATAATGCCGGCCGGCTCAAGCTTTATAAGAAGATGCTTGACGAATGTAAACAGTTTGACATTGCCTCAAGGATTCGTGATGTCGACCTTACAAATCCCCGTGCACCAGTCGCCGTTGTAATGGATTCGGGCCGGGCCATCGGCGTGACGCTTTCGAAAGACAATTTTGGGGAAAAGTTAAACAGGGCAATTGAGTCGGTCACCGGAAAGGGCGCCAAAGTGAAGTCAGTGGATGCCGGCGGAGTTTTTCCGGTCATCCAGTATATGGAATAAAAGTGTTATGAATAGTGAAATACAGGCAGTCGGGCTGGATATAGGGACAAGCCGGGTCAGGTGCGTCATCGGCGAACCGTCGGCGGACGGCGTAATGAATATCGTCGGTATCGGCGAGGCTGAGTCCAAGGGGCTGCGGCGGGGTGTCGTTATATCAACCGAAGCAGTCGCTGAGGCCGTTCGCAAGGCCGTAGGCGACGCCGAACGGGTCAGCGGCCTCGAGGTCGAGATGGCGACGGTAAATCTGTCAGGCGAGCACCTGAGAGGCGAGAACAAGAACGGCGTTGTCGCGGTTGCAGGACCTGAAAAAGAGATCACGGAAGAAGATATTGAGCGGGCCGTCGATTCGGCCAGCGCGATGCCGCTCACCCCGGGTTGGGAGATCGTCAGCCGTTTGCCGCAGGAATTTATCGTCGACGGCCAGGACGGCATTACAGAACCTATCGGGATGAATGGAGCGAGGCTAGAGGCCCTTGTCCATATTGTGACCAGCCCGAGCGCGGCCAGGCAGAACCTGGTAAAGGCCGTCACGCGGGCAGGCATCGATGTCGAACATCTGGTACTCGAACCGCTCGCCGCCGCCGAGAGTGTCCTGACCGATGACGACAAAGAATATGGCTGTGCCGTGGTGAATATGGGGGCCGAGATAACGAGCCTGATGATCTTTGGCCGGGGGGCGGTGCAGCAGACGGCCGTCTTTCCGTTTGGCAGCATGCTATTTACCAAGGACATCGCGACCGGCCTGCGGGTGTCGATCCCTGAGGCGAATAAGATCAAACATAATTGGGGATGCGTTGCGACCTTTTTGCTTGACGAAGAAGAGCGGCAAGAGGTGATCGACATCCTGCCGTTCGGCCATGGCGACACGCGCGGGCTGTCAAAAGAGATCCTGTGCGACATCATGCAGCCGCGTGCGGTTGAGCTGATGCAGCTTGTTGCAAAAGAGACCAGTTCGGCAAAGGCGCAGATCTCGGGCGGGGTATTCCTGACCGGCGGCGGTGCCATGATCCGCGGATTGCCTGAGGTTGCCGAGCAGATATTTGACGCACCGACGCGTGCCGGATTTCTCGAATCATCTTATTTCGGTGGCCTTGCCGAGGAGGCCAGCGGGCCGCAATGGGCGACCGCCTGCGGACTGGCACTGAGGTCGATGCGCGGCCAGTTGCGCGGCGACGGAATGGGCGGAAAATCGTCCGCCCGAAAGGTCGCCGAATGGTTTGGCAGTTTTCGAGATAAATTTAGATAAATGTAACATGGCGACTGGAAATTTACCGCAAATCGTTGTATGCTCTTTCGCCGACGGCACAATATATTGTTATATTCGGAAAAGCGACCCTACAAGCCTTTTTTACACTGGATAGTTGATTCCCCACATGAGTTTTATAGATATGGAAGACCTAAAAATGAACACGAACGGCATTAAAATGTTTATCGATGAACCGCCCATTACCGGGGCGAGAATAAAGGTTATCGGCGTTGGCGGCGGCGGCGGCAATGCGGTCAACAGGATGATCGACGCCGGGATCAAGGGGGTTGAGTTCATCGTCGCAAATACCGACCTACAGGCACTCAATGCCTCTAAGGCGCCGATGAAGATCCAATTAGGCAGCGAATCAACGCGCGGCCTGGGTGCCGGGTCAAATCCGGAAATGGGGCGCATGGCCGCTCTTGAGGATACGGAAAAGCTGCTCGATATATTAGAAGGTTCCGACATGGTCTTTGTTACCGCCGGACTCGGCGGTGGCACGGGCACCGGTGCGGCCCCGGTAGTTGCGTCGCTTGCCATGGAACTCGATATCCTGACCGTGGCGGTGGTAACAAAACCGTTTACGGTCGAGGGCAAAAAGCGTATGGCACAGGCTGTAAAGGGCCTTGCAGAGCTTCGTGGCTGTGTCGACACGCTGATCACCATCCCAAACTCGCGGCTCCGCGAGGTCGAGGAAAAGATCACGATCATGGACGCGTTTCGCCGTGCCGACGATGTTTTGCTTCAGGCCGTCCGCGGCATCACCGACCTGATCATTACGCCGGGCATTATCAATCTCGATTTCGCTGACGTAAAGACCGTTATCAAAGGCAAGGGCGTCGCCCTGATGGGTATCGGTAAAGGCGATGGCGAAGACGCCGCTTCAAAGGCGATGCGTGCCGCGCTCGATTACAAACTGCTCGAAGAAAATTCGATCAAGGGTGCAAAGGCTGCCCTCATCAACGTCACCGGCGGCCCAAATATGGTCCTCGGCGAGGTAGAGGATGCCATCGGTATGATCGAATCAGAAGCCGATGACAACGCCGATATCATCTGGGGCAGCGTGATCAATGAGGACATGAACGATGAGATCCGAATTACCGTGATCGCGACCGGTTTTGATTCGCCGGTGACGGCCCAGGTTCCAAAACCCAAAACCGCTGAGGCCCATGCCGTCTCATCCGCCGCAACGTCATTCACCCCCGCCGATATGCCGCCGGCCGAGAATATCGACGTCCCGACATTCATGCGCCGCCACGCGGACTAGGGGTAACTTTTTTGCAAATCCTGCGGTTCAACACACAACGGCCGGGCCAAACCCGGCCGTTTGTGTTTTGCGAAGGGCGAGATTTCAAGAGTTTCGAGCCTGGTTCTCAAAAAAAGGAATAGTTTTGATGATCGTCGTACTAGACGGTTTGCCGGTCACGTCAGATAATGTCTCAAGCCCGATGAATCGGGTTTGGAGATATTATGCGTTACGATTTTGAATGGGACCCAACAAAAGCAAAGGGAAATGTTCAGAAACATAAAGTCAGTTTTGAACGGGCCGCCACCATCTTTCGAGACCCCCATTTGCTGTCGGTGCCGGACGAAGAACATAGCGAATCTGAAGAACGATGGATTACAATTGGATTGGATGAAACGGGGATTTTGCTGGTGCTGTCCCACAAATTCGAAAACCTGAGCATTAATGTATCGCGAATCAGGATAATTTCGGCCCGGAGAGCGACCAAGGGAGAAGCAAAACAATATGAAAAAGGAATATGACTTTTCAAAAGGAGTTAGAGGCAAGTTCCACAATCCGGATGGCGAACTTAATCTACCTATCTATCTCGAACCGGAAATAGCTGAGTTTGTCCAGAAACTATCGTTAGAAAAAGATATTGACCGCAATCAAGTGGTCAATCGGCTATTAAAGAAAGATATGGAGATATTGGAGCTGTAAATAAGGTGCAATGTTATCTTGGGCAGCTAATCGAATCATTTGGTTACACTTTGATTTTCTGAGTACCAATCTCTGACACTTCCCGTATCAAATTGCTTACTGCATTACTTATGCATCAGGGGTCCGGATCCTTCTTTTCGTCATCACAGACGAAGTCCGGATTTTGGACTTGATCGCCAGTCACCCGGAAATGGACGAATTTATCAGGCTTTCAAACATCAAATTTAGGCACTGGTGTTTAACATTTTTCAGTGAGCCGAAATTGCAGCTGAAAAATCCCCGGTGCTCGTGTTTATTGGGTTCCGCCGTTTGGGGAACGATTTTATTGCCGGTAGAGCCGTTTTATTGTTGGTAGAACGATTTTATTTCTAATATAAAGACTTTCTCTTGAAGAAGCTCGCTATAATATTATTACAATGAATTTGTTTCTAACAGAGAGGTTTCCGGAAAAATATAGAGGCTTCCCTCTGTAGGAAAGCGTTCTACCAGTAATTTAGAGGTTTGAATATCGCTACAAGCGTTAAATTTTCGCGATCCGGCCGGAAAAAGCGGGAAGTGTTAAACACGTCGGTCGCAAATAGGGTACAGTCGGGCAACGATCTCCTCGCAGTTCTTTCGTCTTGAATTGGGGCGAAATACAGCCGGAGCTAAAGTGGAAGATAGTAAACCTTGCGGTGCCCCTCTGACTTCCGCGATAATCTAATGATGCCGATGAATGATCAAGCAAAGCCAGTGATCGGGATCACGATGGGCGACGCTGCCGGCATCGGCCCGGAGATCGTTCTCAAAGCTCTTGCTGACAAGGATCTGCTGAATACATGCCGATGCGTCATTATCGGTGATCTCGCTCGTTTGCAGGCAGTCGCGGCAGAGTTGGGCGTCAATTTTGAATTTACCCGCATCGACTCTGCCAATTTTGATATTCGCGAAGGCATAAGTGTATTTGATCTCGCGAATCTGCCCTCGGTAATTGAGACCGGGATAGATTCGGCGGTGACCGGAAAGGCGTCGGCTGAGTATATAGATGCCGCGGTCGAACTGTGGCAGAACAAGAAGATAGACGCCATCTGCACGGCCCCGATCAGCAAAAAGGCCATCGGGCTGGGCGGCTATAATTTTCCGGGCCATACTGAGTTTCTGGCAGATCGCACAAATACCGAGCGATTCGCGATGAGCTTTTTCGGCGGTGATCTTAGGGTCGTTCTACTCTCGACACATCTTTCGCTCCGGGATGCTATAGAAAAGGTCAAGACGGAGGCACTCATCGAATTGATCCGCTTTTCTGCCGCTGAATTTCAAAAATTATTGGCAAAACCTATCAGACTTGCCGTCGCGGGGCTCAATCCCCACGCCTCTGAGGGCGGCATGTTCGGGACTGAAGAACAAACTGAGATCGTGCCGGCGATAGAGCGTTGCCGAGACGAGTTTAGTATCGACGTAAGCGGGCCTTATTCGCCCGATACTATATTCGTAAGGGCAGCCCGTGGTGAGTTTGATGCGGTTGTCGCCCTGTACCACGATCAGGCAACGATCGCAGTAAAATCAATTGCGTTCGGTTCGGCCGTCAATGTAACGCTTGGGTTGCCGCTGATCAGGACGTCGGTAGATCACGGCACTGCCTATGACATAGCGGGGCAGGGCATAGCTGATGCATCGAGCATGAAAGCGGCTATAGCGTTAGCGGCGGATCTTGTAGAACGTTCGCGGAACGTCGTCCAAATCTGATAAAATCCTTCGTGACCGTTTCGATATTATAAATGGGTTTCGAAAATGACTTGCCTGTCAAGATCCTTGTGGCCGACGATGACCCGCAGGTATTGCGTTTCGTAAGTTCTATCCTTAAGTCAGAGGGTTATTCTGTAATTACGGCAAAAGACGGAAAAGCTGCGTATGAAATCCTACAGTCTGAAAAGTCGTTGACCGCCGCCATTTTTGATATATTCATGCCGCATATCGAGGGACTTGATCTCGTTCGGTATATGCGGTCGGAAAGGCGGTTTATGAACATCCCGGTAATTATTATGACTGGCGAAACGAGTTCCCAATTGTCGTCGGGCAGCTTTTCGGCAGGAGCGGTGGCGTTCTTGCCAAAGCCCTTTCGGGATACACAATTGATATCGATGCTCAGTTTGTTGACACAAGGGGTTGCCAGAGTAGACAACGAAGAAAAGGCCGGTAGATCTGATCCAGAATAGGAGAATTAACAGGTAGTGAACAGACCAAAACTATTATTGGCCGATGATTCAGCCACGATTCGAAAGGTAGTGGAGTTCACCTTTGCAGACGAAAACGTGGATGTAACCACTGTCCAAAACGGTGAAGAGGCCATGCAGAAATTTATCGAGGTCCAGCCGGACATCGTTCTTGCCGACGTCAACATGCCCGACCCGACCGGATATCAGATCTGCGAGATGATCAAGCAGGACGACGCTACGCGGCATATTCCGGTGCTGCTGCTTGTCGGCTCGTTTGAACCATTTGACCAGGATGAAGCGGAGCGTGTGGGCGCCGATGGATTTATGGTCAAGCCGTTCAAATCGACCCGGGATCTGGTCAGTATGGTGAGCGAACTATTGGGGACCGATCAGATGCCGGAGGCGACGACGGCGGAATTCCCGCCTGAGACCGCGGAGGAAACGGCTGACATCGTCGTAGAATCGTCTGAATTCGTTGCGGATGTACCTTACATTGCCGGGGAAACAACTGATATCACTCCCGAGTCAGATGATATTGGTGAAGTAACATCCGACTTCACTGCCGAGTCAGATGATATTGGTGAAGTAACACCCGACTTCACTGCCGAATCAGATGATATTGGTGAAGTAACATCCAACATCAACGCAGAATTGGCTTATATCGCGGAGGAAACTTCCGACATCCACGATGAATCAACTGATCCTGTTGAGGAACCATCTGATGTCCCGGCTGATGTCCCGGCCGAAACATCGGATATTGATAACTTATACGCTAGCAGCTTTGCCGAGACCTATCGGGTGACGACCGATGAATCGACCGATATCTATCTCGGCAATGCCGGCATGGATGATGAAATGATCGAGACGTTTCAGCCGGTTTATGATGACGAAGGCGGCGCCGCGGACCCGACATTAGCTGGTGCGGAAACCAGTAAAGGTTTCGACATTTCTTTGGAGGCTTTCGACGACCCGATAAGGCCGGCTAATGGCGGATTTGAGCCTAAGTTTCGCATCGAGGACGACGAGGTCCCCACAAACGATAAAGATCCGGAAGTACAGAACGAAGATTCATACGTTGGAGATGCGTTTACTGGTTTTGAACTCGAAGCCGTTGCTGATGGTCCCGAAGTATCTGACGCTCTGAACCCATTTTCTGATGTCGTACCTGACGGTTCTGATGAACGAAACGAAATCTCCGAAATAGAGAGCGATACTCATGAGGTCCGGGATACATTTTCTGAAGCGGGACCGCAATATTCTGATGAACAACGGAACGTACCTGATCTGCCGGACCATTTCGACATTGATACGCTGTCTGACATGGAGCCGCTGGTAGCGGGGGCCCCTGCAACGGCCACTGATGAACCGTCAGAAGAGTTTATAGCATTGGTGGCACGGCGTGTTGTCGAAATGTTATCAGATAGGGTTGTCCGGGATATTGCTCGGGAAGCTGTTCCCCGTATCGCGGAAAATCTGATCCGTGAGGCCTTGGAGGAAGACAGGAAGTGATCTGATTTAAAGATATTCAGGGGCCGCGAGCGGTTGGTTTTCATTCTCCTTAATGAAAGCTAACCCTTTTTGTTTTAGAATAGAGCTTTTATTTATCATTGCTATATGGAACTTGCAAAGGCCTACGATCCGAAAGCGGCCGAAGAAGATCACTATAAACGCTGGGAAGAAAGCGGCTTTTTTGCGCCGGAAATAAACGAGGATCCGGACGCCAAGCCTTACTCGATAGTTATCCCTCCGCCCAATGTCACCGGCAGTCTGCACATGGGCCACGCTCTGCAGCACACCATAATGGACGCACTTATCCGCTGGAAGCGTATGCAGGGATACCGGACGCTATGGCTGCCGGGTACGGATCACGCGGGCATTTCCGTTCAGCGAAAGATAGTCGAGCAGCTTAAAAAGGAAGAGCATAAGTCCCCGACCGATGTTGGCCGTGAGGAATTTGTCCGCCGGGCCTGGGTGTGGAAAGAGCAATTTGGCAACACCATCACCGAGCAAATGCGTCGCGAAGGAGCCTCGGTCGACTGGTCGCGGCATCGGTTTACGATGGACGAAAGCCTTTCGATCGCCGTGCGAAATGTTTTTTGTACGCTCTATGACGAAGGCTGGATCTATCGCGGATTGCGTATCGTCAATTGGTGCCCCAAAGATAAAACAGTCCTCTCCGACCTCGAGGTTAAAGAGGAAACCAAAAAGGACGGAAAGCTCACATATCTGCGATATCCCGTCAAGGACAGTGATAGGACAATAACTGTCGCCACGACGCGGCCTGAGACAATGCTTGGCGATACGGCGGTTGCCGTGCATCCGTCTGACAAACGATACAAAGACCTGATCGGGAAGACCATACTCTTACCGCTGACAAACCGTGAGATACCTATCATCGCTGATGAATATGTCGATGCTGAATTCGGAACCGGTGCTGTAAAGATCACCCCGGCCCACGACCCGAACGATTATCAGATTGGCCAGCGGCACGATCTGCCGCAGTTGCTTGTAATGAATGACGACGCGACGATGAACGCCGACGCGGGCGCCGAGTTTGAAGGCCTGGACCGTTTTGTCGCTCGTGAAAAGGTCGTCGAACGCTTTGAGGAACTTGGCCTGCTCGAAAAGATCGATGATTATGAGATAACGCTGCCCATCTGCGAACGCTGCAAAACGATCGTTGAGCCGATCCTCTCAGAGCAGTGGTTCGTCAAAATGGATGAGATGCGTGATATGGCTCTCGAACTTGTTAAAGACGAAGGCGTGCCGCACTTTTTTCCTGAGGTCCCGAATAAGAAGGTCTATACCGCCTGGCTCGAAAACCTAAAGGACTGGACCATCTCGCGGCAGCTCTGGTGGGGACATCAGATCCCGGCGTGGTATGACGCCGACGGAAAAGTGTATGTCGCCCATTCGGCCGAAGAGGCGTTTGAGCAGGCAGGTACGACGGAATTGACGCAGGATCAGGATGTGCTCGACACGTGGTTCTCGTCGGGTCTGTGGGCGTTCTCAACATTTGGCTGGAACGGGGATGTTACCGAGACCGATGACCTAAATACCTTTCTGCCAACCGACGTCCTGGTGACCGGGCGGGACATTCTTTTCCTATGGGTATCGCGGATGATGATGCTCACGAAGAAATTCGTTGGCAAGAAGGCGTTTGACGATGTCGTGATCACAGGAACGGTCCTCGGCAAAGACGGCAAGCCGATGTCCAAGTCGCGAAACAACGGCGTTGACCCGATCGAGATGTTCGACAAATTCGGCGTTGATGCGACGCGCATCTATCTCGCCTCGATCGCGACTGGAGCCGATATCAAATGGAACGATGTCGGTGTCGAAACTTATCGCAACTTTGCCAACAAGATCTGGAACGCTACCAGGTTTTGCCTGATGAATGCTGATGGTGCTGGCGTCGACCATGCGAGCCTAATGTCAGAACCATCTGCGTCCGCGGGCGGTCCGGCGCTGGCCTTGGCCGACCGGTGGATAATCTCACGATTAAATCAGACCGCTTTAGATTTGAACCGGTCGCTCGATAAATACGAGTTCCACACCGCCGTATCACTCCTATATCATTTTTTCTGGGACGATTTTTGCGATTGGTATATAGAACTAGTAAAGGACGAGATCACCGCCGGCAGCCCGGCGGCAACCACTCGTATCCTGACCATTCTGGAGATCGCTCTCAGAATGCTCCATCCGTTTATGCCGTATCTGACCGAAGATCTATGGCTTAAACTGCCCGGCACATCCGGTGAACTTCTGCATTCGGCCTACAGATCTGCAGAGCCGACTATTATGCTCACCTCATTCCCGCCGGGCGATGCCGCAGCCGTCGATGGAACGGCCGAAGCCGAAATGGGCGCTGTTATCGAGGTTATCAAAAAGGTCCGTAACATTAGAGCTGAGATGAATATTTCGACATCGGTCAAATTCACTGTCCATTTCGCCGCTGATCCTGAGACTCAGAATATCTTTAGGGCGAACGAGCCGCAGATCCTGAAACTTGCGCGTGCTGATAAACTTGTGATCGGCACCGATCTGGATGTTCCAAAAGCCTCGGCGAAGGCCGTCACCGGTGAAGCCGCGATAGCGATCCCGCTCGAAGGTCTCATTGACTTCGATAAGGAACGCGAACGGCTGTCAAACCAGATAACCAAGTTGACAGAAGAAAAAGGACGGCTGGACGCACAGCTTTCCAACAGCAACTTTGTCGACCGTGCTCCGGCGGAGAAGGTGGATGCGCTAAGGGAGCGATCCGAAGAACTCGGATCACAACTCAGAACATTGCAACAAAATGTGGAATCTCTCACGTAAGATATGAAAAAGTGTTTTCTCTTTATTTTTATTGTCTTTGTCGGTGTAACCCTTCACACGCCTAGTCAGGAGGTTAGCCGCGACGAATTAGAGACAGCATTTAAGTTGGCGAATAAGCACCCTTTGATTCCAGTGCGAACCACTACAAGAGAAGAAATTCTCCATGATGGCAAGATCGTTACGACCACTGTTACGGTTCGGGAAATGACAATGGAGGCAGTCAGGACCTTGATAACCGAGGTCAACAGCCGGGGAAGCCTTCGGAAAGAATTCATTTATCTGAATGGTTATGATTACACCAGGATCGACAATGGGGCGTGGGTTAAGATCCCTCTTGAACCGGGCTGTAGCTTGACGCAGCAGAATCGCATCACTTTATACTTGGACTCTCGTCGGTTTTGGAAACGATCGGAGCCGAAATCCGGATGGACAGTATATGGGGAATCCGTCGATATTGTGGAATCAAACGTGAAAGGCTACATTCAAGACGAATATTTCTTTGATGATCGAATGCAATTCTTAAAGCAAGTGACAACTTACGGTACTAAGGACTCGAATTCGATTCTTCGCATCGTTACTAACACAAAAGAACACGATCCGACTATTAGCATCAAAGAACCCAGGAATTGATATGAACTGGCTCGAAAATGGCGAAGTTTTGGCGAGTATTGGCGAGTTTCTTGCCGAGGACATTGGGCGCGGTGATATTACTACATCTTCGACTGTGCCGGCGGAGACGCGTGGGGTTGGGAGGTTTTTGGCTAAAGAGGATCTCGGTGCTTTGCGGGCTTGATGTTGCCGAGGCGGTCTTTTTCCATCTCGATCCTGAGGGCAGCGAGATCGAGGCGTCGTTCATCGAAGGGGACGAGATCAAAGCGGGGACAGTTTTTGCGACCTTGAAAGGTTATGCGGATGTTTTGCTTACGGGTGAGCGCACGGCATTGAACCTTATTCAGAGGCTAAGCGGCATTGCGACGCTGACGCGGCAATATGTCAAAGCGGTCGAGGGCACAAAGGCAGTCATCGTTGACACGCGAAAAACAACTCCCGGGTTGAGGATGCTGGAAAAATACGCTGTAACCATCGGCGGCGGCAGGAATCACCGTATGGGGCTCGATGACGGCGTTTTGATCAAAGACAATCATATTGCCCTTGCCGGTGGAATTACTGAAGCGGTTTTGGCTGCAAAGGGCCGTGTTGGCCATCTGCATAAGATCGAGGTCGAAATAACAAATTGGGCACAGCTTCGCGAGGCGATCGAGGCGGGTGCTGAGATAGTTATGCTCGACAATCAAACTCCCGAAGAAGCTGCTAAATTAGTAGGTATGGCCCGCGGGATGAATCCAAATGTCCTGATCGAGGCGTCAGGCGGAATGGATCTCGACAAAGTGCGTTCATTTGCCGAGGCTGGTGTTGACCTGATCTCGGTCGGCCGTTTGACTCACTCTGCGCGGGCCGTCGATATATCCTTTAAGATACAATCAGCTTGAAACCTGCTCCGGTCCTGAATGCGGCAGCGGGGCGCCAACAGTAGTCGCAACTGACTATCAAATGTGATTTTCGCTGCGGGTCAACTCGACCATTTCCTCATCAGGCTTAAGTGCGGGCCAGAAATATATAACTGCCATTGAGGTAATTATCGCGACGGTGCACGCCAAACTGCCTTCGATGCCATAGCTCTCACCGGTAAGCCAGACTGGCCCGGTATCGATCTCGCGGAATAAAGGCATCGGCGACAGTTTAGTGAGTCCGCTGACCTCGATGCCGAAGAAAGAGCCTTGTATCCAGTTCCACATCAGGTGCATTCCCCAGACAAACCACAGATCGCGGGTCCTCATATAGGCCAGGCTGAACCAGACTCCCGCGAGCACAGTGTTGATGACCGAGACGGCCGTGGCGTTTGGATTTCCCATATGAACCGCGCCAAAAAACAGGGAAGTCAATAAGATCGCCAACCAGGCGAGGCCTGATCTCGCAAAAGTCTGCAACAAATAGCCGCGGAAAAGTGCCTCTTCAAAGGCTGATGCTAATCCATAAACGACCAGTGACGCGGCGAGTGACCACAAGATCGGCTCTATGCCGTTTGCCAGATTTAGCTCAAAACGCTCGCCGCCGGATGCAAAGGCTATCAGGACCGCCAGGCTGAGAGCCAATATTCCAGCAGCCGAACCCAGACCAAAATGTTTTAGCCAATTCGGTGTAAAGCTGACCCCAAGGGCGCGAAAGGGTACGTGGTCAAGTAATCTGCCGGCGATCGCCCCGAGCCCTATTGCAAGCAACAACAACACAAGGCTGTTGATAGCTATATAGGTAAGAAAGTTGTAACTGTTATTCTGATCACTTCCTGAAAACGCGATCCCTTCCAGAAATCCGAAAAGGATCGCAAGCGGAACGAAAACCAGTAGGAACGCAGACACCCGCCAGCCGCTTCGCAGATTGCCGTTGTTGTTTAGGAATATTCTAGTCATGATTCGGTGTTTGAAAGATTCTAGCCGATAGCGGTGCGCGTGTTAAACTTGCACACGTGGAAAACGAGGGAATAAAGATAAAGCGGAGGAAAACACCATGGGTTGTGGGAACACTAATGGTCGTTTCGCTCGCCCTCTTGGTCGTGCTGCAATCGACAAACCTTTGGAAGGAGTTCTCGATCGAATCTTCGAGCGATCTGCTGCTCCTTTATGCACTCTCGTCACTTAATTTTATCGCATTTGTCATTTTTGGCTTTATTTTCCTGCGAAGCATAATCAAGCTTGTCCGTGAACGGCGAACGTTTCAACTTGGTGCAAAGATCAAAACCCGCTTGTTGGTCTATTTTTTTGCCGTCAGCCTGCTGCCGATCATTGCGATGGCGGTTTTTTCTTATCTCTTTATGAACCGGGCGCTGGAACGCTGGTTTACGCAGATCCCGGAGAATGTCATTAGGGAAACGAGGAATCTGCAGCGCGAGACGATCGCTGACCGGACGGCAAAACTCAACGATTCGGCCAAAATGTTGGCGGCCGTTCTTGAAAAATATCCGGCAACGACCGACGACCTTGAACAGATCGCACAAGCGGGCGAACTATCGCATATCGAGATCTATGCACAAAACGAACGCTTTTACATAGGGTTTCAAAAGCAGTTACCGGTCAATGAAAAGGCTGATCTTGACTCCCTTTTGGCTAAGGCCCGGCTTGCCAATGCAGACGACGAGACACTTCGTGACGGAAAAGGCTTTGACGCTGCAATAGTCCCGATGTCGGGCGGCCGTCAATTGATCATTGTCCCCGATGTTTTTTCAGAAGAGGGCGTCAGCAAGATCGTTGACAGTTCCATGGGCGAATTTGAGCGGCTAAAGCAAAAGCAGGTGACGATCCGACAAGTTGGGCTTTTGACGCTTGGCGTCCTGACATTTCTGCTGATCTTTGCGTCATCCTGGATCGCATTTTATGTTGCCCGCGGCCTGACGACCCCGATCAAGGCACTTGCGGAGGGTGCAAACCAGATCGCCCGCGGTAATTTGAGCCACCGGGTCACGGTCATGGCTGAAGATGAACTGGAGCTGTTGGTTTCGACCTTTAACCAAATGTCCTCAAAGCTTGAGTCAAACTCCATCGAGATCAGCGAACGGCGGCGTTATATCGAGACCGTGCTCGAAACACTGCCGACCGGCATCGTCTCGTTCGATAGTGACGACCGGATAACAACCATTAACACAGCCGTATTAAATATGCTGCGACTCGATGATGCCGGGCCGCCGAGGATCGAGCTCAAAGAGCTGGTGAATGGCGAGCATCAAATTGTCATTGAAAGACTGCTCGCCCGCGCACGGCGTGTCGGCCATGCTTCGGATCAAACGGTATTAAAGGGTAATGCCTTGCGTACAGACGAACCCTCGCAGCCGGACCTTACCGTGGCTCTGACGGCGGCGAAGTTGCCCGCAGACGGCGGCGTGGTTTTGGTCATCGAGGACCTCTCAGAACTTATTGCGGCCCAACGAGCCTCAGCCTGGCAAGAGGTTGCCCGCCGCATGGCCCACGAGATAAAGAATCCCCTGACTCCGATCCAGTTATCAGCCGAACGGATAGCAAAGCGGTTTTCTGACATTGAATACTCTGAAAACGGGGGCGGCAATGGCAACATCAGAGCTATGATGGGTGAGATGGTCAGCGAGAGCACAGCCACTATCCTTCGTGAGGTTGCATCGTTAAAGACGCTTGTAGACGAATTCTCGCGGTTTGCACGCCTTCCGGACGCAAAACTCGAACCGGGTGATCTCAACGATTTGATCGTCGAAACCGTGGCGGGGTTCGAAGGACGTTTCGTGGGTATAACAATTGTCGTTGAAACCGGTGATGATCTGCCTCAGGTACTTTTTGACGCCGAGCAGATAAAGAGGGTATTTGTAAATCTGATCGAAAATTCTGCTGAGGCGATCGATGGGGGGGCAGGCGACGGCCATATTTTGATCAAAACGCGTTACGATATCGCGCGTGACCTGGTGGTGGCGGAAGTGTCGGACAATGGAAAAGGGATACCGGCAAGCGATCTTCAGAAGTTGTTTCAGCCATATTTTTCGACAAAAGGGCGCGGAACCGGTCTCGGGTTGGCGATAGTAAATCGTATAATTTCTGAGCATCGGGGACGAATTAAAGCGGTCGGTAACCAACCTCGCGGTGCTAAGTTTATTATTGAGTTGCCAGTGAACGCCTAGATCTTTATAGATGCAAAATACGATCCTTATTGTTGACGATGAACGCGGCATCCGCGACACCCTGCGCGCAGTTTTGCTGGACGAAGGATTTGAAGTTGAGACGGCGGTCTCGGGCGAAGAATGTCTTGAAATTGTAAAAAGCCGCGATTTTAGCTGCATTCTGCTTGATATCTGGCTGGGTGATGGCATCGACGGGCTCGACACGCTGCAGAAACTTAAAGAGGCTCAATGCAACGCCGCAGTCGTCATGATCTCAGGCCACGGCAATATTGAGACTGCGGTCCGCTCAACCAAACTTGGGGCGTTTGATTTCATCGAGAAGCCTCTAAGTCTCGAACGCACGGTGGTAACGATAAAGAACGCAGTTCGTCAACGGGACCTTGAGGCAACCAATGCTCAGCTGCAGGAAGAACTTGCCGAAGAATATGTGATGGTCGGTGAATCGGTTGCGATGCGGGCGCTTCGAAAACAGATCTCGATCGTCGCGCCAACAGATGGCCGGGTTCTGATCTCAGGCGAAAGCGGTACGGGTAAAGAGCTTGTCGCCAGAGCTATCCATTTAAAGTCGAAACGAAAGAATGACCCATTCATTGAGATAAATTCCGCTGCGATACCTGAGGAACTCGTCGAATCTGAGCTGTTCGGCCATGCAAAGGGTTCGTTTTCCGGGGCCATGCGTGCCAAGAAAGGGAAGTTTGAGATCGCAGACGGCGGAACGTTGTTTTTGGACGAGATCGGTGACATGTCGCCGCGTGTTCAGGCAAAGATGCTGCGTGTGTTGGAGGAACAGCGGTTCGAGCCGGTTGGCAGCAACACGCCAGTGTCTGTTGACGTGCGGGTCATTTCAGCTACAAACCAACCGCTTGACGGTCTGATCGATAACGGTCACTTTCGATCGGACCTCTTTTACCGGCTAAATGTTATCCCGTTTCAAGTCCCACCACTCCGTGAGCGGAGCGAGGACATCCCTTTGCTGGTCGATCATTTCAATCAAAGATTCTCGCGGGAATATGGCAAGAAGCCAAAAACCTTTTCGGAGGACGCGATCGCGGCAATGCAGGGGTACGATTGGTTCGGCAATATCCGCGAGCTAAAGAACATGATCGAGCGGATCGTGATAATGAACGCGGGATCTGATATTTCCGCCTCTGACCTACCCAAATTAGAACCAACGAACGAGACCATGTCCGTTAACTTCCGGTTTCCGACGTTCAAGGACGCAACCGACGCCTATCAGCGTGAATTTATCCAGCACAAGCTTGCAGAGTTTGACGGAAATGTCGCAAAGGCCGCGGAACATATGGGTGTCGACCGCAGCCATCTATATCGCCGGATGAGAAATTTGGGAATACAGGTGAAGTAATTGTGATTTGTTTTGGGGATCATACGGTCTTTAAATTGCGTCCAGCTGTAGCTGGAGGACATCGAAGTGAATAAAGGCTTTAGGCGAATGATCACAAAAGAAATTCCTTATGGCTTTAGCCCAAATCGATATCGCCGATCAAGGCTAAAGCCATAAGGAAATTAATTTTCAGAAGTTCGGCTAAAGCCTTTTTAATGACCCTCTTGACCTCTAGCTAAAGCTGGAGGCAATTTGTTGGATATGACTGCCTCTAACTAACAGGTACAGGTCAAGACGCCGAACCTCTATTTCTTAGCAACTGGAAAACCTCTCTTCCTCATCAACGCATCGACGTTCGGGTCACGTCCGCGGAAGTTGCGGTAGGCGTCTGCCGGATCGATCGTGTTGCCGATCGAGAAAATGTTCTTGTACAAACTGGCGGCGACCGCTTTGTCATACGGCCCTTTGCCTTCGGTGAAGGCGCCGAAGGCATCGGCGGTCAAAACATCTGACCAGAGATAGCTGTAATATCCGGCCGAGTAACTGTCGCTCGAGAATAGATGGCCGAATTGCGGCGTTCTGTGACGCATAACGATCTCCCTCGGCATGCCGATCGACGCAAGGGTCTCTTTTTCAAAAGCATCAGGATCGATCTTTTTGTCGCCGGCAAGATGCAGTTTCATGTCCACCAACGCACTCGATAGATATTCGACCGTCGCAAAGCCCTGGTTAAACGTCGACGTCTTTTCAATTTTGTCCACAAGTTCCTTGGGGATAGGTTTACCCGTTTGATAATGGAGAGCAAATTTTTGCAAAACCTCAGGCGTCGAGACCCAATGCTCTAGCAATTGTGAAGGGAACTCAACATAATCACGAACCACCCTTGTGCCCGAAAGCGACGGATAGGTCACATTCGAGGACAATCCGTGCAGAGCATGGCCAAACTCGTGAAACATCGTTGTCGCATCGTCCCATGAGATCAAGATGGGTTCCCCCGGCTTTGTTTTTACAAAATTGGCGTTGTTCGAAACGATCGTCGTTGTCCCGCCGTCGAGTTTATCCTGGCTGCGATAGGCATTCATCCATGCACCTGAGCGTTTGCCGTCGCGGGCGTAAGGATCAAAGTACCAGAGGCCGATATAACGTCCCGATTTCTTGTCCTTAACCTCATAAACAGTTACATCCGGGTGATAAACCGGAACGTTGGTCACGGGTGTGAAGGAAAAGCCAAAAAGCTCGCCGGCGACCCAGAACATCGCTTCCCGCATTTTATCGAGCTGCAGATACGGCTTGATGTCATTTTGATCGAGGTCGTAGCGTTCCTTACGGACCTTTTCCATGTAATATCTGTAATCCCACGGCTCGATCTTAATCTTACGGCCTTCTTTGTCGGCGAGTGCCTGCATGTCGGCAACCTCTTCCTTAACGCGGGCAACGGCGGCGGGCCAGACACCCTCCATCAGCGTTAACGCATTCTCGGGCGTTTTTGCCATTGTGTTTTGCAGCCGCCAGTGAGCGTGGGTCGCAAACCCGAGCAGCTTTGCCCGCTCTGCACGTAATTGCAGGATCTGAGTGATCGTTGCGTTGTTATCGCGTTCGTCGCCGTTGTCACCGCGGTTTATAAACATCCGCCATGCCTTTTCACGCAACTCCCGATCGTCTGCATATGTTAGGAACGGATCGATCGACGAGCGGGTGTTGCGAATGACCCAGCCATCCTTAACTTTCTTTGATGCAGCAGCCTGAGCAGCCGAATCGACAAGCGACTGCGGCAACCCCGCAAGGTCGCCCTTATTCGTAATCGTCAAATACACTTGGCTTTCGTCACCGAGAAGATTCTGACTAAATTTGGTGAACAGGCCAGCGAGCTGTTGGTTGATCTCGCCGAGACGCTTTTTCCCCTTAGCATCAAGCTTGGCCCCCTGGCGGACAAAATTTGTGTAATCGAGCCATGTCAGGCGATATTGCTCGCCGTCTTTTGCCTTTTTCTTTGACTCTTGTTCGTAAACGGCCTCGATCCTCTTAAACAAGGCCGCGTTTTGCAAGATCTTATCGTTGTGCGCGGCCAGCAGCGGTGCCATTTCATTCTGGATCGAATCTATTTCGGGTCTGCTCATTGTTAAAACCCAAATATGATAGATAGTTTCCACGCGGTCCAGTGTCTCTCCGGATCGTTCCATAGCGACGATTGTATTTTCAAAGGTCGGTGCCTCTTTGCTGTTGGCAATAGCGTCGATCTCAGCGAGATTTTCTTTCATGGCCGCTTCGAGTGCGGGTTTGAAGTCTGCGATCTTGACCTTGTCAAAAGGCGGTACGCCGCCGTAAGGCCCGCTCCACTCGGCTAAAAGCGGATTTGCCGCCGGGGCATCTGCAGCCATCACTGGTTTCGTCTGAAATTGTGTCGTCATAAAAAGTAAAAGGGTCACAGCAAGCATCGCCGCCCCCAAAAGCCGGATAAAATGAATGGTCACTTGTTTGGAAACTCCTGTTTGTAAGTTCAAATATAGCGATTTAATGAAAAGGTCTCAAATACACGGTCGTTTGATGCATAGTAGGCAACCGGTGCCTGCCGGGTTTTTGATGTGGCAGGGTGAAAGGAAATAGTGCCGCCAGGTGTTTAACACTTTACTTTTTAGGTATCTAATTTGTCGAATGTTAAGTTTTTAAGATCTTTGAAACACCTGCAGAGAGTCCGCGCAAATGTTTCAGACTTTCTGCAGTTTGTGCAGTTCTTAAAACGTTTGCGGGGCCTTTCAAACTTTTTTGCAGCCGTCTCAAAAAAAGTTTAGGCCCCCAAACATTGGCTTAGAGCCTCTGCAGATGTTTTGGACTTAAAAACATCAGTATGATCGTTCCTCAAACGGCCGGACACTGTATTAATGGGTCCCGACGTTTTCAAACACCTAAACCCGCACCCTTAAAAGTGTTAAACACTGATCAGATCTCTATAGCTTCACTAGCACTCTGCGGATATACCCGATGTGACGTGTCTTTGGATCTGGTTTCTGTGAAAAAAGGTAGAAAAAACTTACGGGGCGAAAAAGCGCGGAACTGTATGCAGGCGCACATCGCGGGCCGGTATTTTCTTATAAGCTACAGAGTTCAGAAATACAATGGCGTTCATTTCATTAAATCGATCAAGAGGCCGCGGAAATTCATTTAACAATTCAGTGTTGGGCAGGAACGGTGATCCTATCCGCAGAGAATTGTTTAGCGTCGAACGGCTGGAGGAATTTGCCCGGGAACTGGCCTTCGAGCAAAAGGATATTGCAACGCCACGGCGGTTCCCGAAATTGCTGCCGCGCCTCGAGGAAAATGCATCGGTCCTGGTGGACACCTATCGGATGCTGACAGACTCCATACGCGGCGGCCGCAGCATCTCGCCTGCAGCCGAGTGGCTGGTCGATAATTTTCATATTATTGAGGAGCAGCTCCGTCACATTCGCAAAGACTTGCCCACCAGTTATTACCGCGAGCTGCCTAAGTTAAATAGCGGTGACGATAAGGGCTTTCCCCGCATCTTTGCCATCGCCATCAGCATCATCGCCCATACCGACAGCCGGCTTGATCGTGAAATGCTGGTGCGGTTCCTAAAAGCATATCAGTCGGTGACACCACTTACGATCGGCGAGATCTGGGCATTAGCGATCACGCTTAGACTTGGTCTGGTCGAAAATCTCAGGCGTCTAGCTGTACTGATCGCCACCTCGCACGAAGAACGCGGCGAGGCCGACCAGATCGCCGGCGAACTGCTCGCCCTGGCGGCCAGGCGGCCGGCCGAGGTATCTGATTATCTTGCCGGGCGTCTCGATCGGCGAAAGGTTCTTGGCCGCTCGTTCGTGATGCAGCTCGTGCGGCAATTTCGTGACCAGGATGCGTCGGTTCTGCCGGCCCTTGAGCTGCTTGAGGAGAGACTTGCAAAAACAGGCGTCGGTTCAGAACAACTAGTCCAGACGGAACTTCAGTCGCAGGCAGCCTCACAGGTAACTGTCGGCAATGTCATTAAGAGCATGCGCCTGGTGTCGACACTCGATTGGCGCGAACTGTTTGAACACGTCAGCATCGTTGACGAAGTCTTGACGTCTGATCCGTCGGGCGTCTATGCGGATATGACCTTTATAACTC
Source organism: Blastocatellia bacterium (assembly GCA_963834975.1). Taxonomy (GTDB): domain Bacteria; phylum Acidobacteriota; class Blastocatellia; order Pyrinomonadales; family Pyrinomonadaceae; genus OLB17. Next base: position 672,504 of record CAWIDZ010000001.1, on the reverse strand, counting down.
GGGACAGGTACCGTGAGGTCATCGAGCTAATATCAAAGAAGACCGGAACTGACGAAATTACTATTAGCCGGCGGGCCGTTGAGTTTGCAGAGAAGGCCTTTGCGGTGGACCCCTCCGATAAACGCCGGTCTCATGTTGGGTATTATCTTTTAGACGACGGTGTATGCGAATTTGAACGGCCATTTAACTATCGCCCACGTATTGCAGAAGCTATCAGGCGTCAACTGCGCGACCATCCGGGAATGGTCTATTTTTGGGCGCTCGGCACTTTGACTGCATTAGCTGTTGCCGGTCCTATGGTACTCGCATATTGGCATGGTGCAACGCCAGGGATGCTCGCGGCTTTTGGTATTTTATCTCTCATACCGGCCAGCGACCTCGGGATAAGCATCGTCAACCGGATCATCACTCAGATCATCCCTCCTCGGCTCTTGCCCCAGATGGAAACCACTTTCGGCATTCAAAACGAGAGTCGAACTATAGTTGCGCGTCCCGTGATATTTTCCAATATTCGCGATGTCGAAGATATGATCGAAAAGCTCGAGGTCGACCATCTCGCAAATAAAGACCCTAATATTCACTTTGCTCTGCTGTCGGATCCGGCAGATTCGGATGCAGAGGAGAGTGCCGGGGATCTGGCGATCCTGGACGCTGCTATCTCCGGCATCGACGCCTTAAATAGAAAACACCCTACGGACGGCGAAAACCGCTTTTTCCTGTTTCACCGACGCCGGTTGTGGAACGCGTCCGATTCCACCTGGATGGGCTGGGAACGTAAGCGAGGCAAGCTCGTTGAATTTAACCGGCTCTTACAGGGTGCCGACGACACCAGCTTTATTACAGATGGATCTCACCGGGAGTTTCTCGCAGGCGTTCGTTACGTCATTACGCTGGACGCGGACACACAATTACCGCGCGATGCCGGGCTAAAACTGATCGGGACCGCGGAACACCCGCTCAATCGTCCACAATTCGATGAGCAGCAACAGCGCGTCGTCAAAGGTTATGGTGTCCTGCAGCCGCGGGTGTCTGTTTCGCTGCCAAGCGCCTCACGATCGTACCTGGCCCGGATACTTGCCGGCGATACAGGCTTCGATCCCTACACGACAGCGGCTTCCGACCTTTATCAGGACATGTTTGCCGAGGGCAGTTTTACCGGAAAGGGGCTCTACGACGTCGATGTGTTTCGCCGGGCGCTGAAGGGACGGATACCGGAAAACACTGTATTGAGCCACGATCTACTCGAGGGCTTATTCGCCAGGTGCGGCCTGGTCACTGACATCGAAGTGGTCGATGACCTTCCAACGAGGTACGACACATTTTCGAGCCGGGCTCATCGCTGGATACGCGGCGATTGGCAGATAATTCGTTGGCTGAAACGTCACGTTTCAGGTGAGCATGGCGTGCAGGTCAGCAATGAATTACCGCTCGTGGCCCGCTGGAAGATAATCGATAATCTCAGGCGTAGTCTGGCCGCACCATTCATATTTTTATGGCTTGCAGCCGTCTGGACCGTCATCCCAGGCTCGCCATTGGTTTGGACGGCCTTAATGTTAGTCGCCATAGCCTTTCCGATCTATTCTGAGGCGACTATGACGCTGATCAGCCGGCAAGCAGAAACACCGCTGTTAACCCATTTCCGGTCCGTCTCTGGTTCCATCAATATTCACACAGCCCGTGTTGCCCTAATGCTCGCCACGATCCCGCATCGTGCGTATATGGATATCGATGCAATTACAAGAACGCTTTACAGGCAATTGATATCTCATAAAAACCTCCTTGAGTGGAAAACGGCAGCAAATGCCGAACGGGAACAGCCCAACGGGCTGAGAAGTTACATCGGGCTAATGTGGATGGCACCTGCGATGTCGGCGTTTGTGCTTGTTCTGATCGTAGTTTTCAAAAGCGGGTCGTTGCGTGTTGCGGCCCCGTTTCTCATAGTGTGGTTCCTGTCTCCGCTGATCATGTACTTGCTCAGCCGCAGTATCGACAGCCGCCAGCGTGAACTTTTGCCGAACGAGGTCCGACAGGTCCGTCTGATCACCCGCAAGACCTGGCGCTTTTTTGAGACTTTCGTCGGTGAAGAGGATAATTGGCTGCCGCCTGATAACTATCAGGAAGATCCTGCCGCCAAAGATAGAGCATCGTACCTCACCGACAAACATCGGCATGTTCCTGATGTCGACCGTCGCTGCTAAAGATCTCGGCTATCTGGGCATCCACGAATTTGTCGAACGGATCGGATTTACCCTGGCGACTCTGGAAAAGCTCGAAAAATTTAATGGACATTTACTGAACTGGTATGACACGCGGAGCCTGGAACCTCTGAATCCGCGGTATGTCTCGACGGTGGACAGCGGAAATCTCGCAGGGCATCTTATCGCTATAAAAAATGCCTTATCGACGGCTGCGAAGGAACCGATATTAGGCGTCAAAACAATTGACGGCCTCATGGACACGCTGGAAATGCTCCGGTTCGAGTCCAGGCATCTGGACGTAGCTCATCGCCGAACATCCGCTCTGACGATGAGTGACCTTTCGGATGAGATAGCAAAGTGTTTTGAACTGGCAAAAGGAGATGCACCGGTAGGCCAATCCGGTTGGTTGGCGTTTGCCGCCGAGATGGCACGCCGCTCTGAAACGATCGCCGACGTGGTCGCTGCCTTGTCTCTGGAGGCCGGCTCGCAGCCGTTTGACGAACTACGCTTTTGGTCGGCTCAGCTGCTGCGGCAGTCCAGGTCGATCCATCGCGATATGACTACGTTCTTTCCCTGGCAGATAAATGAACTCTCTGGTATTGATACAGTACCGGATCAGCCCGCCGGGGCTGGACGGCCGGTCACTGACCTATTTGAGGAATTTCCCTCAATTGCCGAATTACCCGAACTTTACGAGGCGATCTCCCTTCGATTCACAGAGAATGATGCTGAGCACATACGCCCGATTTTGCAGGGAATAAAAGAGGCAGTGCGGGCCGTGCGAAAACTCACGGCGGTCCTTGATTCACTGTCGGCGACATGCGCTCAGATGGTTGACGAGATGGATTTCAGCTTTCTCTTGGACAAGGAACGCAAAGTATTTTCGATCGGTTACAACATCGACAACGAACGTCTCGATGACTCGTTTTATGACCTGCTTGCGTCGGAGGCGAGGCTCGCGAGTTTTGTCGCGATCGCCAAAGGCGATGCGCCGCAGGAACATTGGTTCCGGCTGGGTCGCTCGTTAACGCCTGTCGGGTCGAGCCGTGCACTTATTTCATGGACAGCTACAATGTTCGAGTATCTGATGCCTCTGCTCGTGATGCGAAATTATGAGGGGACGCTGCTCGATCAGACCTATCTTGCGGTTGTCCGCCGCCAGATCGAGTACGGCAGCAAACAAAGGGTGCCTTGGGGAGTGTCCGAATCGGCATATAACGCCCGCGATCTGCAATTCAATTACCAATATGAGGCCTTTGGCGTTCCCGGCCTTGGGCTCAAGCGCGGTTTGAGCGAAGACCTGGTCATTGCACCGTACGCGACGGCTCTCGCCGCTCTTGTATTGCCGTCACAGGCGGTCGCAAATTTCAACGCCCTTACTAATGAGGGAGCGATGTCAAAATATGGGTTTTATGAGGCCATAGATTACACGACTGAAAGGCTGCCGCCCGGGCAAAAGCATGCTGTGATAATGGCCTTTATGGCTCACCATCAGGGTATGATCCTGACGGCCCTGACTCAGGTATTGAACAAGAACATCGACCAGCAGCGCTTTCACAGCGAGCCCATGGTCCAGGCCAACGAGCTGATGCTGCAGGAGCGAATACCCAAGGGGGTCGCTGCCTATCATCCGCGGGCCGAGGAGGTTTTATCAGGTCGCATGGTACGTTCGATCGCCGGACGTATAACACGTGTTTTCGACACGCCTGATCTGCCTACACCGCGGACCCAGCTCCTCTCAAACGGACGTTATTCGGTCATGGCTACGAGCTCGGGGGCAGGATACTCGAAATGTGACGCTCTCGCGGTAACTCGTTGGCGCGAGGATCCGGTCCGCGATAATTGGGGAACGTTCATCTACCTAAGGGATACAAAATCCGGTGCGGTTTGGTCGGCGGGGTCTCAGCCGATAGACAAGCAGCCCGACCAGTATGAGGCCTCATTTTCAGAAGACAAGATAGTCATCAGGCGGCGCGACCATAATATCGCAACACTAACAGAGATAATTGTTTCGCCGGAGGATGACGCCGAGGCCCGCCGGGTATCGATCACAAACCAAACTACAAGTGCTGTTGAGATCGAGGTCACCAGTTACGCCGAAGTTGTGCTGACACCGCCGGCCGCCGACGCCGCCCATCCGGCATTTAGCAATCTGTTCATACAAACCGAGTTTCTTGCGGGTAAGGACTCGCTTATCGCCCGGCGCAGGCCCCGCGGTGAGAATGATGAGCGGGTCTGGGCCATACATACGATCTCAACGACCGGCTCAACGATCGGTGCAACTCAATACGAGACGGACCGGTCCAGATTTTTGGGCCGCGGGCACGACGCCGGAGCTCCGGCCGCGATAATGGAGGCGAGGCCGCTGTCTAACAGCACCGGTTCCGTGCTTGACCCGGTATTTTCCCTCAGAAAGGCGCTGCGGATCGAACCGCACGAGACGGCCGAGGTCTGCTTCACTACCGCCGTCGCATTCGAGTATGAAGAGGCGATGCGACTCGCCGACAAATATCACGGGCCGAACATTTTTGAGCGTGAAGCAGCGCTCGCGTGGACAAAATCACAGGTCGAAATGCGGCATTTGGGAATCGAGCCCGAAGAGGCATATCTGTTTCAACGGCTCGCGTCGCGAATACTGTACTCCGACCCGTCACTTCGTCCCGCCCCCAAAGTGCTGGCCCTTAACACCGGCCGGCAGTCGGACCTCTGGGTCCACGGGATAAGCGGCGACACACCGATCGTCCTCGTTAGAATAAACAGCCCCGATGGCCTTGCGACTGTTCGGCAACTCGTCAAGGCCCACGAATACCTGCGAATGAAAGGCCTCGTATTCGACCTGGTGATCCTGAATGAAAACCCGCCAAGTTATATGGAGCCCCTGCAGGACGAAATTCTGAGTATCATACGGTCGGGCGGTGCAGGGGCGTTCCTGGACAAAAATGGCGGCGTCTTTGTAAAGCGTTCCGATCAGATATCAGAGCCGGACCGGATATTGATGCATACCGTCGCTCGGGCGGTGATCGTTACGGAACGCGGTGGTATCGAGGACCTGCTGCTTCGCCGGCCGATAGATCCGGTGCTGCCATCTGATTTTGAAGCGGCATCACCGCCGCGGGACTATCCTGAACCCGCAAAACCCATGCCCGAGCTAACACACTTTAACGGGCTGGGCGGATTTTCGACTGATGGACAGGAATATGTGACGATCCTCGGCGAGGGGCAATGGACACCCGCTCCGTGGCTGAATGTTATAGCCAATGATCACGAATTTGGCTTTCAGGTATCAGAGACCGGTTCCGGATTTACCTGGTCCCGCAACAGCCGCGAGAACAGGTTAACGCCGTGGTCCAATGACGCCGTCAGCGATCCGCCGGGCGAGATCGTCTATATCCGCGACGAAGATTCCGGGACGATCTGGTCACCGACGCCGCTGCCGATCCGCGAGGCTGAGCCGTACCAGATCAAACACGGCCAGGGATACACGGTTTTTGAACATATAAGCCACGGCATCGCTCAGTCGCTGCTATCTTTTGTCCCGATGGACGCTCCGGTCAAGCTGTCGGTCTTGAATCTGGAAAACCATACGGACCGTCGTCGGCGGTTTTCTGTCTATTATTACTGCGAACTTGTCCTCGGGACGGACAGAGAACGGACCGCACCTTACGTCGTGACCGAGGGCGATCTCGGCAAGGGTACGATCTTTGCCCATAACCCATATAACAACGAGTTTGCCGACGGCGTCGTTTTTGTATCGGCATCGGCTGAGGTAAAGGCCCTGACATGCGACAGGAAGATGTTTCTGGGGCGGAATGGCAAAAAAGGGCGGCCGAGAGCATTGGGACGGAAGGTTCTTTACCAACGGACGGGTGCCGGCCTCGATCCGTGTGCCGCGATGCAGATCACGGTTGAACTCGGGCCCGGTGAATCGACTGAGATGGTCCTGATGCTCGGTGAGGCGATGAGCCGTGACGAGGCCGCCGCCATCACCGAAAGGTTCCGCGACCTGTCAGAGACAAAGCGTTCGTTTGACGATGTCATTAAACACTGGGACGACACGCTCGGCACAATAACCGTAAAAACGCCCGATCCGGCGCTCGATCTGATGGTGAACCGCTGGCTGCTGTATCAGACGCTCTCGTGCCGCGTTTGGGCCCGGTCGGCGTTTTATCAGTCAGGTGGTGCATTTGGCTTTCGCGATCAGCTGCAGGACATAATGGCCCTCGTTTACAGCAAACCCGATGCTGCCCGCGCTCAGATAGTCAGGGCGGCGTCGCGCCAGTTTACCGAGGGTGACGTTCAGCACTGGTGGCACCCGCCGACGGGACGCGGGGTGCGGACACGAATTTCCGATGACCTGCTCTGGCTGCCGTTCGTTGCCAGTTTTTATGTGCGGGTGACCGGCGACCATCTCGCTGATGGACGAGGTCGTCCCGTATCTAAGTGCCGCCCCGCTGGCACCGGACCAGCACGAGGCATATATCAAGCCCGAAGTCTCTGACGAAGAAGGGAATATCCTCGATCACTGCATACGGGCGATCGACCGCAGCCTGAACACCGGCGGGCACGGCCTGCCGCTAATGGGTTCCGGCGACTGGAATGACGGTATGAACAGCGTCGGCGACGAGGGCAAGGGTGAGAGCGTCTGGCTCGGCTGGTTCCTGTTAAATACGCTGACAAACTTTATCCCTCTCTGCGTCGGCACCGGAAATAAAAAGCGACAGGCCAGATATCAGAAACATATTGAATCGCTTAGCGTGGCTCTCGCCGAGAATGCCTGGGACGGCGACTGGTTCAAGCGGGCATATTTTGATGACGGCACGCCATTAGGTTCGGCACTCAACGACGAATGCCGGATAGACTCGATCGCTCAGTCATGGAGCGTGATCTCAGGCGGTGCCGATCCGCATCAGGCCGCGAGGGCAATGGCATCGGTCGACGAATATCTGATCCGCCGCGGCGACGGCATCGTGCTGCTGTTTACGCCGCCGTTCGACAAAGGCGACCTGGAACCCGGCTATATAAAAGGTTATGTCCCCGGCGTGCGTGAGAATGGCGGCCAATATACCCACGCGGCCATCTGGACGATGATCGCGTTTGCAAAACTCGGCGATGGCGACCGGGCCGGCGAACTGTTTTCGATCCTAAATCCGATAAATCATTCGTCGACCCGCGCCGGGCTGCACCGGTATAAGGTAGAGCCCTATGTCGCGGCGGCCGACATATACGCCGAACCCCAGAATATGGGCAGGGGCGGCTGGACATGGTACACCGGCTCGGCCAGCTGGATGTACCGCGCCGCACTCGAATCAATGCTCGGCTTTGACCTGCAGGGAACAACGCTGGCCATCGACCCGTGCATCCCCCGCGGCTGGCGCGAATTTGAAATAACCTATCGTTACGGCGGCAGTGTCTATCAGATCAAGGTCGACAACCCTCACGGCGTCTGCCGCGGCGTCGCCGAGGTAAAGGTCGACGGTAATATCGCCGATCCAAAACCATCGACCTGACCGACGACGGCACCACCCACAACGTCAAGGTCTCACTAGGAACCTGACGGCGTGGCCCGGCACACGCCGCTCATCGAGGGGCAGATCCATTAAAGGAGCATCCGGCCCTGGTTCTGAATAAATTGCCTCCGGCTTTAGCTGGAGGAAAGGGATCAACAATTAAAGGCTTTAGCCAAAAAATTCGGTAGTGGGTCAGTTTGAAATGATCCGTCACTGTTTGGGGGTGGGGACCTCAAACATTCTCGGTGCCCGTGTCCATAACCGCCTCCACCGGGCAACAATTCATTGCTCGCTGCATATCAGCCTCTTCTTCCGGGGTTTCGGGCTGTCGGTAAACGTAGGCGGTGAAGTTCTCATCGTCGTCATCCTCCAGGCGAATATTATTCGGCGCTTCGATCGGACAAGCATCACTAAATAGACAGGCTTGGGCGTCGATCCAGTATTTGCCTGGAACTTGCTTCGGATGCAATCGGGGATAAATAACGCCGTCAGCTTCAACTTCCCCATTTTCCCGGCGTTTCAGCGGCTCAGCATCGAGATCGCTTAGAAAGCCACGATAGAAACTTTTGTCGGAAGTGCCCATAGGGCTCATTGTAAAACAACGAATGATCAATGGAAAGATTTGAGGTTCGACCATGCAGGAGTTTGTTTATATTCAAACTGACCCACTACCAAATATTCAAATAGTTTCCAAATGGCTTTAGCCCCTGAGCTTCCAATGGGTTTGGTCTAAAGCCATAATGAAGAACGTTTTTTTGAAATTAGGCTAAAAGCCTGGACTTGATAGGCATCTGCCTCCAGCTAATGCTGGAGGCAATTTAAAAGAAACATTTAAGAGAGCACTCAGACGGCTCCGCACTCCGCATTCCGCACCCAAGGGCTATGCCCCTCGATGAGCGATGAGTCTCGGACTCATCGAAATGCCCACACCCCACCCGCGGCTCCGCCGACGGCTACGCCGCCGCTCCGCCGCCATGCACTAATCAGAATGCTCCGAAAAAACGCAGAATCGAAGGCCTGACCCTCGGTTTCTTTCCGCCTTTTTTCATTTCGCCGACCACCTCCCCGGGCGTCGCTGTACATCTCAGGGGCAGTGATCGAGATACCCGGATCGGGTTCCTTTTGCATAGTTATAGTCGTGTGAAGGACGCTGTTACCGGATCTTGTCGTTGAACGACGCTCAGACCGGTAAAACTCGCCGCTCTGACCGAACCAATACCTGGTCGAGACCTCTGATTCGCTGACGAGTCGCGCCGGCTGTCGCGATATCTTTTTTGAGCTCTGTTTGCAGAAACATGCGAACCTTTTTGCCTTCAAATACCGCATCGCCCAGGTCTTTGTATTCAACCTGACGCCCGGCGGCTTCGTTTTCGCCCTCTGTCTTTTGAAGCGGCTGAGATTTGGCCTCGACATCCGTTTCTTTCCAATTTCCGTCACCGGTCCTGGTGTACCTGTGCTTGCCGACCTTGATCATTATCTCAGTCTTTTGCGGAACGTTCCCAAATTTTGAAGTGCTCGTCGTGCGAAGCGAACGGTCCGCCCCGAATTCCATCACCGATCGCGATACCCAATCGGTTTGGGGCCGGCCCTCCATCCGGCTCTCAGTATCTATTGTCCATCTTGCCGGCGTCTGTTTGGCAGCAAACGGCGCGTCCGCAGCTTTCTCAGCCGCGGCAAACTCCGCCGCACTTATCGCCTTTTCCTCCGCCTGGATCGACAGCATACCCGCTGCCGCCAACAATAAGGTCATTAGCATTCTCATATTTTTTTCCGGTACACGCGTGCCCGTCTCCTTTAAGGCTGTCTAAATCGATAGTCTGTAAACTGACGGGACTAACACGCTCGTCTATCACCGGATGTTCCAAATGATCAGCACATACCAACACCACTGCGATCTTTCCTTTCACATTTTAATGTTTGAACTCCCAGAATTTGCAATATGCTCGCGGAATTTGGAAATACTGGCTCCAAACTCCGCACTCCGCACTCCGCACTCAGACGGCTCCACACTCAACAGGCTCTGCGATCACCCCTCATTCTTTAGCGCGCGGGCCTCATCGCTGAACACGGACGGCCGGCGAAGGTCCCATAGCTGCAGGTAGCTGTTGTCAAGGGCAAACTCCAACGCCTGCCAGCCATTGACGCGTGCGAACTGGGCCTCGTCGTCATGTATCGGGACCAGCCACCAAAAATCGATAGGCGGTTCCGTTTCGTCAAACACCTCGGGCCCGCCGCCGGCCAGAACTATCGGGCGGCAAACAAAGATCAGGTTCATCAGCGTACCCAGGATCACCGGCCCCCTCGCCGTCACAACATCGCCGCGGGCCACGGCACGGCCCCGCCGCATGATGTCCTCGGCAAAACTGCCAAGGAACGCCGCGATCGTCCGCCGGTCGACGTCGTCATAAATGACGAACATCAATTCCTGCCTGTACCGGCCGCCATCCCGCTCGAGCACGGCAACACTAAGCCCCACCGTGCAATAACTGCGCAGCTCATCTATCGGACGGTCGTCAAAATAAGTGATCGCCAGACTCAACGCCAGATCGTCATCGATCAACGCCTCAGCCGTCCCGTCAAAACTCTCTTCCAAATATCCAAGCAGATCCATAGTGTTTCCCCACTATATAGCTTTCAACCGCATTGTTCCATTAAAAGACCCAGCTCGTAGGCCAGTTTGCAGCGTTTAAAGAAAGGATCACAGAATTGCAGGATCGACCCTTGATCTTGCTCTTAATGTTTAATGGAGCCTTTTCCAGTGCGGAGTGCGGAGTGGAGTGCGGAGTGTGGAGTGCGGAGTGCGGAGTGCGGAGTGTTGAGTGCGGGGTGCGGGGCCGCGATCTCCCCTGCGGCTTGCCGCAATGCAGTGCGGCGTGGCTCAGCCTCGCCGCAAATGCCCTACGCACATATTTAAGCCCGCGTTAGCGGGCGACAGAAAAAGGGGCATAGCCCAGGGACAGAGCATGGAACCAACGGCCGGGCACAGCCCGGCCGCTTTGCTTTGCGGCGTAGCCGCGAATGGTTTGTTGGCGTTTCGGTGAGTCAGAGACTCATCGCTCATCGAGTGGCAGAGCCGCGGGGAGTGAGTGCAGGGCAAGGCAAAAGGCGAGAGAGAGAACCACCCCGTAAGCCGAAACGGCTGCCACCCCTCGTTCTGGCCTGGCAAAACGCGGCCAGTGTTGCGGTGGGCCCGCAACCGCGTAAGGAGGGGAACTTCGGAATGCGGATGCGGGCATCCCTCTCTGATCCTGCATAAATTGCCTCAAGCTTCAGCTGGGGGAAAGGATCAGAGGACAAAGGCTTTAGCCGAAGAATATTCAAATGGTTTCCAAATGGCTTTAGCCTCTGCAGGCTGCAGAGATCGGGCTAAAGCCATAATGAATAACTTTTTTATGAAATTCGGCTAAAGCCCGGACTCACAAACATCGACCTCCAGCTAAAGCTCGAGGCAATTTAAAAGACCCCAATATAAAAGAGACAGGAACCCAGACCACCCGGTCGGCGGGAATGGCTGCTGCCTGGTAACGGCGTTAGCAAGGCAGACCTTGGGTTACAGAGATCGTGTGCGGGGTGGGCGTTGAAATGTTTTCGACCTTACAGATGGGATTTACCTGGAACGAGACAATAATACTGGGCGGGCAGGGCTCATAATTTTTATTCGGAGGAAAATTTACTATGCCAGGGACAAAATATACTAAAAAGCAGGAACGCAAGGCGGACCACATTGAGAAGAGTTACGAGGAAAAAGGCGTTTCAAAGGAAGAGGCCGAGAAACGCGCATGGGCGACCGTTAATAAACAGGACGGCGGCGGCAAGAAAAAGGGCGGTTCGGGACGTAAGAAGGATTCTTAGTGTATAGCGTCGGAGTGAATATCCGTTCCAGGGGCTCGGTGTCCGCAAGCAAATGATCTGAAGCGATGCGGCGGCAAAAATAACAACGGCGGGGAAGGGCCCCGCCGTTTTATTAATTGATCAAATGTGGTACACCCGGCATGATTCGAACATGCGACCCCTTGATTCGTAGTCAAGTACTCTATCCAGCTGAGCTACGGGTGCAGAAAGCCGAATTGTTAGACTACAAACCATCGGCAAAAGAGTCAAGTTTCAGACGTGTTGACTTTGTTGGGGCGTCAATACAGAACGTGGGCCAACTCCGTGGCTTTATTTTGCAAAATACCCCTGCCGAGTGCGTGAGATAAGGTCGGGGTTGCTAACTTGTATCCTGATAGAGCGCCATTTACCGTCACGTTTGTCGTTCACGGGCTGATATTCGATGGTGTATAGGGTGCGAAGATCGGCAGCTACCAGGGCATAGATCCGGCCCATTTCTTCGAGATGATTTATTGAATTAAGCGTGCCGCCGGTTCGGTCGGCAACGATCTGAAGCCGGGCCCTAGCCGCGGTGAATAAGGCAACTTGTTTGGGCGTCGGATCAGCCAGGCGTGCGGGATCGCCAGTGGGCAATGCCAGGGGATAGATCGTTACACCCTGAGCGTCCGAACGGTTCAAAACCCGATTGAGTATATCGTTTGATTCCGGATCTATTGCCGTCGCGACCTGATCGTCCTTTAACGGTTCCAATATTCCGCGTTCGCGGTCTTGAATAGCCGTGTCGACCCCATCCGTCAGCACAATGATCGCCTTTCTGCGGCTCTTTTCCTTTGCTAGTTTATCGAGGGCAAAATCCATGGCTTTGAATAATTGGGTCTTGCCGCGACCGTTAGACACATTGATCGAATTTAGTATTGTGCCGCGATCGGTCGTGAAATCATTGCGGAGATTGACCTTGTCATAAAATTCGACAACCGCGACGCGATCGTTTGGCGAAAGGGCATCGATAAAGCGGGACGCCGATTGTTTAATGACCTGGCGAAATCCGATGGTCGAGCCGCTCATATCCAAAAGGATGACCACGCTAAATGGTGCCGAACTCGGTTCAAAGCTCGTTATCTGCTGCCTTTGGCCGTCCTCGAATAGTTCAAAATTGCTCCTGTTCAGGTTGATGATCGGCCTTCCCCGCTGATCTACAACCCCTACGTTTAGCCGTACGATCGACGACTCGACACGGATCGGGTCATCGTCCTGCGCATAAACGCCGGGGATGGCGAATATTATTAGGATGAAAAGGGGACTTATAAACTTGGCCAGGGTCATAAAGAAATGTTACCAATATGACGCGAATTGTCGAGGCTCGGTTGTATTGAGGCTTCTAAGTTCAATAACTCTTAACAAATCGCGTGATTTCATTTATAATCAGCGTCGAATAGTCACTTTAGTGGAATAACTTTTTTTCAGCAGCCTGGTTTTCTGGATCGCGGTATTTTCTTAAGGTATGTAACGATGCTATTTCGGCCTTGCTATTGTTGCAATTGCGGTGATCGGATAGAACGCACGAATTGGCGATTATGGACGAGCCGCCGGTTTTGCGACCTATGCTCGACGGATTTTCAATTGACGGAAATGATCCCCAGGGCGATCGTGGTTTTTGCCGGCGTTATTTGTTTACTGGGCGTCGTAAATTATTTTGCCGGCGGTACCCGAAGGCCGGAAGTCACGGCAGCACGGGTACTAGAGCGACAAGTGCCGTCAAAAAATGTTAACGAGACTCAGCGGCCAACTACTGGTGTTCAAAATCAGCCGGCCGCACCGGTTGAGCCGCCGCCTCAGGCAAATACGGCCGGAACTATGCCGGCAGCGAGGCCGCTGCTTTCGGCTCCCGCGGCAAGCCAGGTCTCAAAGCCTGTTGTTGAGACGTCTGCTCCCGTATATTTTTGCGGTGCCGAAACCAGGAAGGGAACTCCGTGTTCGCGAAAGGTGAAAGGAAACGTTCGCTGCTGGCAGCATACGGGAATGCCCGCAATGCTGCCGCCCGATAAATTGCTTGCGTCACGATAACTTAAGATCGCAGCACTTGCTGGTGTATCATTCTTGAATAATATGAATCCATTAACAGCCAACGCAATGGTCCGTGGCCGCTACCTGATCGTTCAAATGATCGGATACAGCCAAGAAAGCGAGGTTTATCTGGCGGTCGATCAGGGGTCGGGAAGTGCGGTAGCCCTAAAGCGAACCGTATTCGGCAGCGATCAGGCAAAGGGAGATGCACTTGATCGTGAAGCTAAGGTCCTCGCGAACCTGCGCCATCCTGTTTTGCCGAATGTTCTCGATAATTTTATCGAAGGAAGCGATCATTTTCTCGTAGTTCAACATATTACCGGTGATGATCTGGCAAAACGACTCGAAGATTCGCGTAAGCCTTTTCCGTTGAGCTGGTGCATGTTTTGGGCGGACCAATTGCTCGATGCACTGACGTATTTACATTCGCACTCTCCGGCCATAATTCATCGGGCGGTCAGTCCATATAACATGAAATTGACTGACGAGAACCACGTCGTTCTTTTGGATTATGGTTCGGTTCGAGCTAGTGACGGTGCGGTGGCCTTAGCAAACCCTGCTGTTTCCCGATTTGCGTCGATAGAACAGATCCAAGGTTCAGCGCTGGTGCCCGCAAGTGATGTTTATTCTCTTGCGGCGTCAATCTATCAATTATTGGCAAACGTTATGCCGATCGACGCGGCAGTCCGGGCAGGCGCTTTGGCATCAGGTTCTGCCGATCCTCATACTCCGCTCTCAGTGGTCAATGACGATGTCCCGATCGAGATCTCAAATGTGATCCACAAGGGGATGGAGATCAATATAGAAAATAGGTTCGGCTCAGCTGCTGAAATGCAAAAGGCATTACGCCGGGCATATAAACAGTCACTTGAGGCCATGACCGCAGAGACGGTCGCGTTCTCTCCCGGATCGGCCCCGACTATTCCCGATGCAACTCCAGTTCCCAGGCGCTCGGCTACCCAAATTTATGAAGAGCAGGACGGGATCGGATCTAGTTTTCGTGGATCCGGAACTGCAGCTCAGATCCAAACCGATGATGACGGGCCGGGTGCCAAAACGATAGAAAATGAGACCTATCCCCCCACGGAAGCTTATTCTGACACAGGACAGTCCTCAGGCCACGCAGCGACGATCCCCTCGTTCGATCAGGCAACGGCGAGGATCGGCGATGAATTGAAACCTGAACGCGAGATGATCCCAGCCGCTCAGATACCTGTGCCTCCTCAGGCCGCAGCACCGGTGGCTGCTAAAAAGTCATCGTCCAAGGTTCTGTTCGTGTTGGGCGGCCTCTTCGTTTTGGTCTTTTTGATGGTTGCAGCTGCGGGTGGCGGGTGGTACGTGTATTCAAATTACTATAGCGGGGCTCAGGTTGATGTGACCCCGGCACCGACCCCCGATGTTCCTGCTTCGCCTGAACCCACAGTTAATGTGGCGACGGATACAAACACAAATACGAACACAGAGGTCGGTACGTCTGATGATTCTAATACGACCGATGACAATACGAGCCAAAGGACCACGACCTCGCCCTCGACACCGCCTGCGACACGTTCAACTCCGCAGGAGCGGGTAAGAGATAAGCCTCCGCGTACGACTCAAACCGCGGCGCCTAAACCAACGTCCAAGCCTAAAGATGATAGGACGGTGATCTTACAGTAAATACGGATCTATAATTATGAAAGGAAAGAACTTAATAAAGGTTTCCATTAAGTGGCTAACGGTATTGGTGATCTTAGCGGCACCATTGTCATTCGCCGCCCAGTCTAAGAAAGATCGTCAAAGGGCCAAAAAGCTTCTGATCCAGGCCGATCAGGCGTATACCGCCAAGAATTATCGGGAGGCGGCAAATCTCTATGGGCAGGCCGTCGTTCTGGTACCCAATGATCCCAACACCCATTATAAAAAGGGATTTTCACACTTTAACTTAAAGGAAAATGATCTGGCGATCAACGAATTTACTACTGCTCTCACTCAGGGATTTAAGCCGATCGAGATCTATCGTATAAGGGCGTTTATTTTTTACGGCGACAAAAACTATGACAGCGCCCTCGACGATATTCGAAAGGGCCTCGAGATCGACCCGAACGACGTGCCATTTCTAAAGGCACTGGGTGAAATAAACCTTGCCAGAAATGCCTTGGTTGACGCATTGGCGGCGTTTCAAAAGGCCGCTGGTTTAGCACCCGATGACGCAGATGTTTATTACAATATGGCCCGGATCTATTTCACGCTCGGAGATCCTAAAAAACAGGGTGAAGCGGCTGAAACAGCACTTGCAAAGGGAACGAGATTTCCGGGCGAAGCTCATTACCTTGCCGGTGACGCCTATCAGAAACAGCAAAATGCAGATGCAGCGATAGCTGCGTATAAGAGAGCAATTAATTCAAAGCCCGATATATACGAGGCTTATATCAATCTCGCTGATGTCTACAGGAATGAGAACCGTTTTGATGATGCGATCAGTACGGCGAAACAAGGGCTGGTGGCATTCCCGCGTGACGGCAACTTTTATACATCACTTAGCTGGTATTACAGTCTTGCCGGACGCACAGACGACGCGGTGCAGGCAGCCAGAGCGGCGGTAATTATACTGCCAAATGAATACATGGGATACACCAACCTGTGCCGGGCATATAACGATACCAAGGATTACGGATTGGCGATCTCGGCCTGCAATAACGCGCTCAGATTAAATCCGGGCGACGGGGAAACGTATTTTTATTTGGGCAGAGCCTATAATTTGACCGGCAAGTCAGCTGAGGCTACGAAAAACTATGGCTTGGCGGTTACGGGCCTTGTCGATTTTACTGCTAAGAATCCAAACTATTCAGACGGATGGTATTTGCTGGGCAATGCATATTTTGCGGACAATCAGCGTGATAAAGCCGAAGATGCTTACCGGCGATGCTTGTCGATCAGCCCAAAATTTACAAAGGCCCGCTACAACCTGGGCATACTTTATACCCTTAGAAAAGACAAGATCGCCGCGACCGAGCAATATAATGCTTTGGTGGGGTTAGATGTAAAACTCGCCGATGCCTTAATGGCTGAGATCGAGAAATTATAGGTGAACTATCGAACCGATCAAGATCTATCGTTTGCGCTTGGCAGCAGGCGATCGGGTGTCTACATTTACGCTTTGAAACTTCAAAACAACCCGCATGGTGCTTGGCCGGTTTTCCATGTTGGCCGGTACAAACGGGGCATAAGCGGGATCTGAATCCAGGGCCTTTTCCAAATCGCGAACCGCGTGCCGGTCCCGCGAGGGCTCGATGACCTCGGCGATCTGGGCCAGGCCGTCGCCAAATACATCAGCAACGACAACAACCTCGTCATTTTTCATACCACCTCGAATAAATGACTTTGTAAGTGCGATCAAAGCTCCGCGTGGATTCACACTCGGTGATTCGCTGGCAAAGTTCAGCCGTGTCTGTGCAAAGTCAGCAGGCGATATATCGGTTGTCGTGTCGCCGCTCAGAGGATATTTGGTCTGAGCCAGCATCGTCGGCGAGATGCCGCCTGCAATAGGTGGAATTGCCGGTTTGAACATGCCGGAGTACATCATCGTCAACAAAGTAAGGCCGATCGTGACAGACGCACAAACACCAACACCGTACGGCAACACGCTGAGCGTGAGCCATTCCCGAATGTCGGGAGAAGCCGGCAGCCATGATCGGCGGCCCGAACTCAATTCAGTTCTGAGTGCAGATTTGATCGAGTCTGAAAACACAGCAGGCATCTCTGACCGTCCCAAACGGCGCAAACCGTCACGCACAGCGCGGATCTCGTCATTACTTTGCCTGCAGAGAGGACAGACCTCAAGATGCTGCGAGACCCGGGTGGCCTCAGACTCATCAAGAAGACCGTCTGCGTATAGAGATAAATTATATTTTAGATCTGAGCATTTCATTGCTTATTTGCTCCCAATCCGATGAATAAATAGCTGACTGACCCCGGCTGTTGTCCAAATTAGAACAACAACGGTTCGTAACGGCCGGGCTTTCTCGCGTTGCAATTTCAGGCGATCTCAAGTCGATGTTGCTGGTCGATTCAAATAACGCCAAGAATGTCTCCACGACATTCCCAAACCCTAACTCTCGCTCACTTTGACCTATCGTTTGGCACCGATTTTATTTAGTCTTCTTAAATGAGACCGGGGCGAGTCAGCTATCTATTCAATTTTCAAAAATCCTTAAGTATTCGCCGCAATTCCTCGCGGCCGCGTGAAATACGCGATTTTACTGTTCCCAGCCCAATGCCTAACGCAGCGGCTGTTTCCTCGTAGCTGAGCCCTTCGATATCGCATAAGATCACCGCTTCGCGATAAATATCGCCGATATCCAGCAGGGCTGACTTTAACGCATATTCGCGTTCCCGCATCAGTGCAGTCTCTTCCGGATCAGGCGAACGTCCCGCCATCGTATCAGAGAGCGGCGTATCAGTATCGCCAACGCTTGCATCCAGAGAGATCGTTAGACCGCGTTTGCGCCGTTTCCACCATCTGAATCGGTTTCGCGACTCGTTTATGGCGATCCGGTATAGCCAGGTCTTAAGCCCTGCATCTCCGCGAAAGCCTTTGATCGACCTCAGAGCCCTCAAAAAGGTATCCTGGGTCAGGTCTCGGGCATCCTCTGCATCTTCGGTCAATCGGAACAAAAGTGAATAGATGTCACCCGAGTAGCGATCGACCAGATCATCGAAAGCAGCCGCGTCGCCGGCTCTTAATTTGTCAATAAAAACGGACTCATCGACCGTACGGGCAGAGTTGGGTGAAGCCGAGACTATGGCTCGTCCAATTTCTTCGCTGTCAAACGTAATTGACTTACTGAAGACCATCGCCCGCCCTTTTTTGCATTCCCGATTCCGGGAAGCCGTCAAATCGCCCAGTCCGCTGTAACCCGCGGACTATAATGTTAGACACCGCATCCGGGATTTAGTTCCCGGCTTATCAAAATAAATCTTACACCCGAATGCAATGAGTTATTCATATTTGCCTTTTAGTTATTTGCTCTCATCGTTTTTTTAAGCTAAATTAACTCTTTTGGAAAAACCCCGGTTAAGGCAATTATATAACGGGGAAAGCGGGAAAAATTGCAGTATTTTGAATAATGGCAAGAAAAAAGAGACGATTTGAACAGCTCGAGGCCGCAGCGGCGGCCCCGAACGAAAAGAAAAAATACATTAACCCGCTGCAGCAGCAGGTCACCGATAAGCTCGAGGATGCCGGCAAAAAGCTCGAAGGCAAAGGCAAGTCGATACTTTACGGCATCGGGGCGCTGATCGTCATCGTTATCCTGGCTTTCGTTTTTACGAAATGGAGCCGCAGCTCAAGCGGTGCGGCCCAGAATGCGCTTGGCAAGGCGATCGAGACATCACAGGCCCAGGTTTCTGAAACGCCTGACGCCGGGGCGACCGAAAAATCGTATAAATCTGAAAAGGAACGCGCAGATGCCGCGATCGCTGAGTTTCAGGCAGTCGCCGATAAATTTGGCGGTGCGATCGCGGAAAAGGCGAAATATTTTATTGCGGTTAATCGTTTGTTTTCTGATCGTCCGACAGGTATTCAAGAGCTTGAGGCAATAGCCGGTTCCGGATCGCCTTCGGCAAAACTGGCAAAATTTGCATTAGCTCAAACCCGTGTTGAGGACAACAAGCTTGACGAAGCTGTTGCGATGTATCAGGAGTTGCTCGCCATGGACGATCCGATCCTGGCAAAAGACACCATCAATTTTGAATTGGCCAAGGTATACGAGAAACAAGATAAGAAAACCGAGGCTGCAGACATCTATTTTAATATTGCCAAAACTGCTAGCGATGCAAAAGACGCTGACGGTAAAGCAATACCAATGACCCAAACGGCAAACGAAGCCAAGGATAAGATAAAGGAACTAGATCCGGAACGGGCCAAAGAAATAGCTGAGCCAACGCCTGAAGCCCCTGCGGGCGGCAGTATGCCGATACAATTGCAGTAAGCTTTTAAGGAATGTGGTTCTTATCCGGCCTTTCTATCGGGTAGGGCCAGGGGGGAGGCTTTTTCGATCTTGAACGATCTTGAGCATACACATTTGATAAAGAGGGAGGCCGACGACGGAATGCATGCCGAATCGCTTCCGGATATGTTTGCCTCTATACGGGTTTCCCCGCACAGCTATTTCACCGCACTCCTGCTCGGTTCATTTTTTTCAGCTTTTCTTTTTTATCTTGAATTAGATCTGCCGGCCGTGATCCTGTTTGCCGTTTCCTGGATATTGATCCCTTTCTTTGCCCTTAATGACCGGATCAGCTTTGACGGCAAACGCCTGCTCCGTACCGGTACCGTGCCGCGTATTTGGTCATGGTTCAATACCAGCCGCCGCCGTCTGAAAATTTCTGATGTCGAACAAGTTGAGTCACAGGCTATACGAGCGATAAAGCGCGGCGGCGATATCGTTTACCGGTACCGGACAGTTCTTCGCGGTAAGGGGCTAAGTGTCACAATTGCGTCGGGCAGCGAAGATTTTAGGCGAATGGTGAAAGGCATTCTGCCCCGCCTGCCGGAAAATGTCATGGACACCCGATCGATCGAGCTTCGCGATCATCTCAACGACCCCAAAGAAACGCTGATGCGGGCAGAGTTTTCTCGTATCCCATCCGCCGACGTGCTTGTCGGATCTCTCAATGTTGCCGGTAAAAGAGAAACACGGCTGCGTCCGGCCATTGCAAATTTGGAAACACCGGAGGAGGAGAGGGCGGACGATCTGCGTAGTCTGGCTAATGAACTTCGCCTGTCAGGTTATCTGCTGCAGGCTCTCGAAGCGTTTCGTCGTGCCTTGATCCTCAGGCCAAAGGATGCCCGGCTTCTGTTCGAATTTGCGCGATGCCTGCACGCGTTTGCGGGTGTTGAGCGGGACGACAAACTTGAGCGTCGGGCCCTTGCGGCGCTGCGTTTGTCTGAGCGCCGGGCAGCTGATGACGGCGAATTATTGTCGCGCCTAGGTGAATGGTATTTCCAGATCGGTGAATGGCGGCGGGCAGGCATTGTGTTTCAGAACGCATTGGAGAGCGTCGGTGAAAATTTCCGTACCGCCCGTGGATTGGCTGAGATCGCCCTTCGGGAAGGTAAGATAGCCCACGTGATCCATCATTTCTCAACCGCAGGACGTATCGCAGAAACCCCTTCGCTAAGACGCTGGTCGCGTGGTGAGGCCGAGTATTTTTCGCATCTCAATTCGGACGAAGAATACATGGATCTCGAGATCGGCCGCGTCAATATGCTCGAAACTGTTGAGAACTCAAAAAAGACCGCATTACGGATAGCATTTTTTGGCTTTCCGGCGATCGCTATTGGCGTCCTGCTCGAAGACACGCTAATTGCAAACATTGGCTGGGCCATTTCGGCCGTTAGCCTTCTCATCTGGACGGGCCTGATCATGACTACCCGCATGCTCGCTCAACGCATCCCGCATGAGCTTGTCGGATCTGACGATTAGCGGCTGCGTTCACAGATCAGTCCCTGGACCATTGCTCCTTTGCTTCGATTTCATTTCTTCTTGTATCTATCTGCACATATTCCCGCATGGCGCCTGAAATTCGTAGAGCCGGCGTTGGATCCCACCAACTCTTAAGCGTAGATTCTCTTACTATCCCATTGCCAAAAAAGTAAAAAGCGAGGACAATACGACGGGCCCGGGAGAAGTTATTTTCGCCCAGGTCCTTACTTTTTCCTAGGAGGCTTTGTGATGAAAAATGGGATTTTTCTGAGATCCGTCATAGTTGTGTCTGGAATGGCCTTTTTGGCTTTCAATTCTGCAACGGTTTTCGGCCAAGCGGATAAATATAAACCCGGAAGCGCTATCGAGTATCTCGACACCAGCGTTTATCCGCCCAAATGGGAAAAAGGCGTATACGTTCGTGCGACCCCTGGCGGAAGTCAGCCGGTGATACGCCAAAAACCGAGCGAGTTTTTCCCTGAAGGTTCGGAAACAGCCACATCGTGGGACAAGATCCGACCCGTAGGCCCGCCTCCTAAGCCACCGGCCGAGCCAGACCCTGATCCGCAACCTGCACCAGCCGAGGACGCCGGGAATGACCCTCCAGTTGATGGAGCATGCACAACGATGTTGGGTGAGGACGATGTACTGACATTCCTTCAGAAAAATTTG
Organism: Blastocatellia bacterium; assembly: GCA_963834975.1. GTDB lineage: Bacteria > Acidobacteriota > Blastocatellia > Pyrinomonadales > Pyrinomonadaceae > OLB17. The sequence continues at coordinate 650,763 of CAWIDZ010000001.1, read as the reverse complement.
GGCAATGATCCATTTAAGGATTCGTACAAAAAAGAACGTGTAGAAAACGAACTCGCCGGAATGATCCGCAACTGCGGCGTCAATTTTCGATATGTCACCTTCTCACCTTTTGATAAGAAGCTTTCGAAATACAGCGTGCTCTCAACGGTCATATTCCCGCTCAGGGCTAATTACGGGCCGCCGACCAAGCAGGCGTGGTACAACGGCACGTGGCCGACGAGCGTGCAGTCTGAAGATGCATTCTTGATAATCGCCGCAAAGGCCGGTTCGCTCACCATAAATGCTAATGAGACTTATGTCTGGAAGTTATTTGGTAATGATCCACCGTCCCGGTATTTACGAGGCAAATGGCGCCCGTCAACTGCCGAAGAGATGAAAGTCTCATATCAAGGGGGATCTGGCGTTGTGTTGCTCGACGCCAAAGAACATTACGATTGGATCGTTCGACAGGACCGCGAAACGACACTAGCCGGCAGGTGGATAATAATCGCCAACATTAACTCACGGCAACAGCGTGAATTTGGGCACCAAAAATAAGCATTGTTGTATAGCTTAGGCTTTTGGGTCTGGCTAAAAAATCAATAAAAACGAGGCTCCAGATCTCTATCTGAAGCCTTTTCCATCTTTTGATCACCAATTTACGCCTTCTTACTCCTGGCGGCCGACTTCTTCGCTGCTTTTTCCGGCGGGTTCAGCATCGCGTCCCAGCGATACTCAGGTGTTTCCCAACCTTCTTTTAGCTTTTTCAGAATGAAGTCGGTCATATTATCTACGATCCATCGATGGTTATATTCGCCGACCGATGCAAGCTCGGCGTCCGGTGCCGGATTCATAAAATCGATCGCGTATGGGACGCCGTCCTTGATGGCAAACTCGACCGTGTTCAGATCGTAACCGAGAGCAGTGCAAATCGTTATGACGTCCTTTTCAACGCGGGCGTGAAGTTCGGGTGAAAGGTAATCATCGACATTTACGTACTGCATTCCCGACAAATAAGGTTTTGACGGATCATAGGGCATGATGAGGACCTTTTCTTTGCCGACGCAGTAGCAGCGGACAAACTGGTCATATTCGATACCCTCCTGCAGCGTCATACAGAGCGTTCCTGATTGATTGTATTCAGTGAAAAGCTCCTCGATGTTGTGGATCTTGGACACATTTTTCCAGCCGCCGCCGTCAAACGGTTTCAGGAAAGCTGGGAAGCCCACATAATCAATGACGCCCTGCCAGTCGACCGGGAATTCGAGATTCCTCAGGCTTTCGGACGTGATGTCCTTGATATAAGCATGCTGCGGCAGAAGAACGGTCTTGGGTATTGCAACACCGATCTTTGCGGCAAGTGCAAAGTTAAAAAATTTGTCATCAGCCGACCACCAGAACGGGTTGTTGATAATATATGTGCCCTCAAGGGCAAACCGCTTTAAGGTCGCTCGGAAATAAGGCACCTCATGCGATATGCGGTCGATGATGACGTCATACCGCTTTGGTTCATCCAGACGGATACCGCCGATCGTGACCATTTCGGCCACCACCTCGCCGCCGCCGTTTTCGTTGATACTGTTAATAATTGACTCAGGAAACGTGACCTCACGCCCCACTAATATTCCTACTCTTTTCATAATTGAATGTTCTTATATCTGTATTATCGAAAAATAATCAGCCGAGGCTGAAATCGTTGATTTTAGATCATTAAAATATTGAGGGCAAGAAACTGAACTTCAAAAACCGCTAGCTGCGGGGTAAAACGGTCCTAGCTTTCGAGTTTTGGAATAGAGCTAGCGATCGTCTTATCCGCCGCACTCAATTGGCCATTGGAACTCAACTCGCTCCACAAGGTTTCCCCTAATTTCCTATACCCATCCGATTCCGGTTTGTTCACACGTTCCAATGCAGTTGCCTGCCAAATGGCAGTCTCGGCGTAATCTCGTTTCAATTCGGCGTTTCCCGTGTCTGCCTTTAATAGTTCTGCATACATTTCAAGAGATTCGCGAAGCCGGGCCCGTCCTTGTGCGTCATTTCCGCTTAATAGGAGAGCATGACCTAGATCGCCTTTCGAACGAGCGACATCTATCTTCGATTCGACGTATTCGGAATTGGACCCGAGTACATACTCGCTCAGAGCGAGGGCACGCTGAAAATGCTGCAGAGCCTGTTGAGGCTGGTTTTGGCGTACGAGAATTTGTCCAACTAGCAGGTTGGAAACAGCCGTATTGCGATTGTAACCAACGTCAGCCGGACTCATTTCGCGCAGGTCGTCCATGATTCCAAGAGCATTATGGGCAAGATCCAGAGCGGCCTTCCGGTCACCGTTCAACTCCGTAGCCCTGGCCAATCGGCGGTATGTCGCCCACAAATAGTAATTGACACTCATATCATTGGGATCGGCCAGATGAGCTGCCTGTTCACCGGCAAGCGACAGCTGAAGTTCCGATACAGCTGCCGGAAAATCGCCGATCGCTAGCAGAGCGTCTCCAATTTGGCGATGGCTGCGCACGATCGCCTGTGAAGTTGCGGGCGAACTATCGCTGCGATCTCTTAGTTCCGAATTCAGTTCCAAAGTGCGCCGGCTGTAAGCGAGGGCCGCATTTGCATCTCCGGCCATCAAATAATAACCGGCAACAGCTGCTTCTGTATCGCAGAGTTCACGCATATGGCGTATATCATCTGGTGATCCGGCGGTAACGGATTCCATGCGTGTTACCGCCGAACTAGCGTACATCAGGCCATCGGCGACCGAACCCTGCACCTTTCTTACATCCGCCAACTCCAACTCAGCCATTGCCATAGATGCATTCAGATCCGGATCCTCTGGAGAGCCCTCGAGAAGGCCGCGGTATATATCCCGGACCTTTAAGAGGATCTTTTCCTTTTCAGTGATCTGCATATCAGGAAGGGAACTGAGGTTGAGATAGGCCCCGGCTAGATCGGACTGCAGCGTCCGGTCATTGCCTGATTCGGCAGCAAGCAGATCGAGCTGTTCCGTAGCACGACGCAGCAGGAGGGCGCCGGGCAGGCAAACTTCCGGGAAGATTTTGTATTGCCGCGTGCAGCTCCGTAACAAAAGAATCAGACAGTTTTCGCAGGTTATCAAAGCGGCGTTCAGCTAAATTACGCTCGCGGCGGGCTTCATTTGCATTAAATATCGTTGCCGCCAAACCGGCTATCACGCTTATCAACAGAAGAAAGGCAAGGGTAACTTTCGCCTTATTTCGCTGAACGAATTTACTTGAACGGTAAGAAAATGAGATATTTCGGGCAGAGACGGGTAGGCCGTCGAGATATCGGCGAATGTCATGGGAAAATTGCTCGGCTGACCGATACCTGTGCTCGGGGTCATCCCTAACGGCCATGCTTAATATCTTCTGAAGATCAGGATTAAGCTTTGGATCAGGAGACAAGGCCTTTGCAGGACGGAAAGGCAACGCCTTGCCCGTAACCGGACATAGCAATTCCGATAAGACCTTTCCCAAACTATAAACATCACTCGCCGTGGTTACGATGTCGCCTGAAATATGTTCCGGAGAAGCAAATGCCGGCGTAAGGATCCTCTGTAGAGTATGGGTCTCATCCTCGGCCGTTTGATCCAGGAGTTTAGCGATGCCGAAATCCAAAAGCTTGGGTTCACCATCAGAATTGACAAGAATATTCGACGGCTTAATGTCACGGTGGACGATAAGATTCTGATGAGCGAATGAGACGGCCGCACACACTTTACGAAAGAGCGTTAAGATCTCTTTTTCTTTCAACCCTTTGCAGTGATCGGTGATCGAAATTCCATCGATGTATTCCAATACAAAATAGGGGAGTCCGTCCGGAGTTGTTCCGCCATCGATCAGTCGAGCAATATTTGGATGTTCGAGATGTGCCAGGATCTGCCGCTCTCTTCTAAATCTGGCAAGGATCGCTTCTGTATCCATTCCCCGTTTAATGATCTTAACCGCGACCTGTTTTTGAAAATCATCGAAACGCTTTGCCAGGTAGATAGTGCCCATTCCGCCCATTCCGATCCGCTCGATGACCTCATACTGACCTAATTGCTGGCCGACCCGTCCGTCTGCTATTTGTTCGTCCGCAAAGTGCGCGGCTTCGATCTCGATCGCTGAATTAGAAAGAAAGCCGCTGGAGGCCGCCTCGTCATGATCTTTTAATAGCTGCTCTATCTCAGCGGCCATTGACGGATCGCCGCCGCACTGTAGAGCGATGAATTTCGAGCGTTGTCCCTCGCCGACCTCAAGTGCGGCGGCAAAGATCTCCACTATCTGATCTTCGGATGTCATAATTATCTAATTTCGCCGCATTTGGCCATGCAGCCATGACCGTGCAAATGCCCAGTCCCGTTCGACGGTTCGCACTGAGGTTTTCTCAGAACTATTGCCTAAAAGTTCAGCAATTTCATCAGAGTTAAGGCCTCCGAAAAATTTCAATTCAACCACTTTAGCTTGACGTGGATATTTCATTGAAAATCTGTCAAGAGCCTCATTTAATTCGAGCAAGTCCAAGTCGGAAGATCTGGCGACCTGGTCCGCGTGGCTTAATGATAGATCGTTCTGCCCGGAACCCCGCTTAACTGCTTTTCTTTGGCGAGCATGATCGACAAGTATCCGCCTCATTAACATCGCTACCGTATTCACAAAATGAATCCGATTTTGCCACTTGATGTTTTGCAGATCCAGCACCTGCAGATATGCTTCGTGGACCAGCGCCGTTGCCTGTAGAGTATCGGCGTCCGATTCTCTCTTCAAATAAGCCGCCGCCCGCCGGCGCAATTCGCCGTAGACCAGAGCTGTGAGTTCTTCGAGTGCAGCTTCGTCACCATCGTTCCATCTTAATAGCAGTTGGGTTACTTCCTGGTTCATGGGTATCGCATTCCGCAAAAAAAGACAAAAAAATAATTGGCGGAAATTTCAATACAGTTACGCCTATCTATTTGAGCGGAACGATCTATTTTACTATACGAGCCTTAAAAAGCTCCTGGGGACAGCTGCACGTTTCAGCCCTGGAAATACGACGATGATGAACGATAAAAAGGGCCGTTCAACCCGCAATATATCGCGGGCACGTTGAAGACACTAAACAAAGGAGATAAACAGATGATCGGATTAATTTTCAGTATCCTGTCGCTCATTCTGACGCTGCTGATCGCGTTCCTCGGCTATTTGGCTTTTAGGGCAAAACGGCGCCGTATGCAGAGCGCACTTGGCCGTAAGGTCGACGCCCTCGAACTAAACTCCATAAGCAATTGGATACAAGTTGCAGAAAGCGAACAGAACAAATCGTAGATAGACGGTTCGAACTAAGATCTCCCACAAAGATCACATTCCGGAGGATAAAAATGTTCCATCAGAGAAACATAATCAAACTTTACATGCTATTCGCCGCTGTTTGTGCACTACCGCTGACGGCAGCTATAGGTTCGTTATTTGTGTCGATAATTATCGTGGCTATCTTTTCGATGCCGATAGTGTTCGTCATCAAAAAGATCTTTCCGGCACCTGATTGGTATGCAAACGAAGCAGGAAATACAGGTGTTACGAGCATGAATCTGACATCCAGGGACGTCACCGATAACAAGTAGCTATCGTTATTTTGTTCCCGGCAGGAGTTCGTAATTGCCCATTTCGCGATTAAAGGAATCCAGGGCTCCTACCTCGTCGGCTGTTGCGTCAAGCATTTGTTTTGTCATCGCGATCGAATCAGAAAGCTGCTCAAAATCGAGAAGCGAGAATTTCTCGGGTGTAGAAATGGTAACGATCTCATCGTTCAGATAGCTAAAGAAATTTTCGATCGACTGCAACTGGCCCTCGACAAGCTTAACGCTGCGTTCGATCTCATCAAAAGACGATACACGGCGTTTCAGGATCTCGACGTTCGTGTTCTGAATACGTTTTGTCTTTTCGTCTGTCGATGCTTCCATCGCGCGAAAAGCCTGCGATAGCTGATTATGGACAGCCTGTCGGTTTATGGACTTGAGATGCTGTTTGCGGCGCCTGTACACATCCAGAAGGTCGACAAAATCTTCCCATCGCTGATCCAGCGCCCTGAGGTTACTGGGCAGCTCGCCGGCACCTGTAAATTTACGGTAATTTTCCTGGATCTTCTCTTTGAGCCACCTTAGATACTCAACCGCCTCGCGTTCCCGCGGGGTGAACGATTTGATCAGACTCTCACGGCCCGCTACATTTGCTGCCCAGAGACGATGTTTTTCGCGTTTATTTACCAACTGACGATATGACGGGAGCAGAGGGACCACGACCAGATAGACAGCTTCGCAAAGCAAGGCTATCAGCAGCGGAATAACGCTGCCTGTATACGCGGCGGCAACGAGGAATCCTGCAAGCCCCCAAAAATTGACGGTTTCTTTGACCGCCGCTTTGGCGTAGCTTGTATTAAATCTGTCTATTTCCTGCCGGTATTTCGCTATATCCGCCATATCAAACTAATTGGATGCACCGTTAAGGTTATGTGTCCGAAAGAATATAGTTAAGTTAGTTCGAGTGGCTCTTTTCGTCTTCGAGGTCGATCTCCAGGTTAACCATCTCAGCTTCTGGAATATTATCACCGGCCTCGATCTGTTTGCTTCCGCCAGGTGTTCCTGACCCCAGCATACCCATTTGCTGCTTATATTCGAGCAATTTGTCCTGAAGCTGAATATCCATCGCTTCACGTTCGATATCCTGCATTTGGGCGTCAACTGAGGATGATCCGAGCTGAAGCTTGGCTTCGGCTGCGGCAACACGACGGTCGATCTTTTCGCGCATCTCGTTGAATGTCGAGGCATCGTCGCCGATGTTGAAGGTGTCCATCGTCTGAGCGAGCTGTTCCTGCAGCTTCGCCTGTTTTGCGGCGCTGATGAGCTGCATCGCCTCAGCGGTGCGGGTCTTCATATTGAGGACGTAATTGTCGCGTGCTTTTAGGGCCTGTTTTGAGGCCAATTGGGCATGCTCAGCCTGGACGCCGGTCCTCTGGAGATCGTTCTGGGCCTGCTGCAATTGGCCGATATACGCGGTCGCTATATCGTCACGGCCCATCTTTACTGACGCTTTGATCTTAGAATCGAGATCTACGACCTGTGACGACAAATTTTCCTTTTGTTTAAGCAAGAGCCGTTCGGTCGCCATCACCTGAGCAACTGAATTATTCAGTTCCGGTACACGGTCCCGCATATCGCGGATGGTCTGCTGCAGCACCAATTCCGGATTTTCCATTTTATCAAGAGCGGCCCCAGTGCTCGCCCTAAATACTCGCATTATTCTCGCCCACAGTCCCATTTTATCTACGTGCTCCTCAATCTGTGTGTTAAAAGGCCATCCAGCCAAAATCCTTACGAAAGGTAAAAAGCCAAAGTTGCAATTTCCGAATCAGTATAACAGGAAACGCTAATAAATAAACACCATTCGATGTCGCTTTGACAGCGCTGGATTTGGTTATGTTTGGATTTGGTTTACAGTAATTATGAACCCCGTCAAGGACAAATAAAAGTTATGTATGCAAATATTACGAATATTGTAGCCTCGCTCGACGAAGCCTTGATCGAAAATCATCGCACTGATTCTCGGCTTTTTTCTGAACTGAACGACAGCCAGATCGAGCTTGGCCTTGTGTCCGGCGGACGCCCCTTCTCGCCTTTTCTTCGCCCGCAATTTTTTACCCGCGCTCAGTATGATGAGATAAAGCGGGCGTCGGAGCTGCTCGCCGAGGCCTTTGACATAATGACTCTTGCGGCTCTCGATGATGGTGAGATCCTGGTTGAACTTGGCTTGACCGAAACAGAAGAACGATACGCGAGGATCGATCCTGGCTATCCCGGGGTTTGCAATTCGAGCCGTTTAGATGCGTTCATGGCCGGCGACAGTTTTAAGTTCCTTGAATATAACGGCGAAACGCCGGCGGGAATCACTGATCAGATCCAGATCGAGAATTTGCTGAAGAAGATACCCGAGGTCTGCGACTTTCTCGAGGCACATCCCCATTGGCTGCCGCGCCCGCATGTAAAGCTCCTGCAGGGATTGGTTTCCGGCTATCGAGATTTCGGCGGTACAAAGGAAAAGCCAAATATCGCCATTGTTGATTGGGACGGCGTCTCAACCTTTACGGAATTTGAGTCACTCAGAGAATATTTTGAGTCAGAAGGGCACAGGACGGTGATAGCGGATCCCGGAAAGCTCGAATATGATGGCCAACATCTGATGATCGGAGACCTCGAGGTTGATATCTTTTACAAACGCGTTTTGATCCATGAATTCTTTGACCGGGCGTCGGATGATCACCCGCTGCTTAGGGCATATGAGGATGGCAACATATTTATGGCGAATTCGTTTCGCACTAAAATACCGCATAAAAAGGCAAGCCTCGCTGTGCTCGGTAACGACAAGTTTGCCCATTTGTTTAGCGACGATCAGCTTTTGGCGATCCACAAACACCTGCCGTGGACGCGGCTGATCTCCGACAGGCCGACGCGGTATGCCGGGCAGACGGTCGATCTGGTCGAGTTCATTCGCAGGGAGCGAAGCCGATTTATCCTTAAACCCAATGACGATTATGGCGGTGCCGGGATCGTTATCGGTTGGGAAAGCAGCGAAGCCGAATGGGACGATGCGATCGAGCAAGCTCTGAACGAGCCCTTTGTGGCCCAGGAACGTGTGGCGGTCGAAAAGGTAAGATTTCCCACCTTTGATAAAGTGGCAATGATGGAAGAATTGCTGATCGATTTTGATCCCTTCCTATTTCGGGGAAAGGTCGAGGGCGGATTGGTACGTCTCTCAGACCAGTCCCTTGTGAACGTCGCTGCCGGCGGCGGCGAGGCAGCCTTGGTAATTCTCGAAGATATGAGCGAATAACGCAGCCACCGATCGGCCTCTGGAAAGATTCGGTTTTGGCTCAAATGCAAGTTCAGTGGAAGGCCAGCGTTCAATTATCGTGGATGAGGCTAGATGGGGCCGTTTAAAATGCGATGCCTAAAGACACTCATCAAGATAGAAAAATTAGTTGATCGGCTTTGAAAGCTTTGATCGTGAACAAATCTATATGAAAAAGTTGACCGGATGGTTTCTCTTATTTGCAATTTACCTCGGTGCTATCGCTCCAGCGGGCATCGCCGTACAGGCACAGGTGATGGGAAAAGCAATGGATGAAAGATTAAAAGATGTTCCCGACGGACTGAAGTTTAAGCTCAGTGAGGGTGTCGAGGGCGCCGAAACGCGCGAGAAACAGCAGCTGCCGTCTACCGACCCTCTATCTGAGGGTGACACGAGCAGCTTGTTAAAGCGGATCCCTGAGATCAAAGCTGTCGCCGACGATAAGACAGATTTTGCAAAACGGATCGGGACGCTGCCGGCGCCCAAGACGGGCAACAAGATACCCGTCAAATTCCCATCCGCCGATCAAATGGCACCGCCAAACGCAAACGGAGAAAACAAGACACTTGATGTCATCAGGTATTCGCCTGAGGGCGAGGTGCCGCTTGCGCCGGACCTCAGCGTTACCTTCTCGCAGCCGATGGTTGCCGTCACCTCACAGGAGGATGCGGCGAAATATGCGCCCGTCGAATTAACGCCCCAGGTCGAAGGCAAATGGCGTTGGCTCGGGACCAAGACGCTGATGTTCGACACGACAAAGCGTTTCCCGATGGCGACAAAATTTACGGCACGTGTACCCGCGGGGACCAAGTCGGCAACCGGCCAAACGCTTCAGAAAGATGTGGTCTGGACTTTCACGACACCGCCGCCAAAGGTCGAGACCATGGTCCCAAATGGTGGTACGACTCGCCGCAACGCGTTGATGTATCTCTCGTTTGACCAGGCGATCAACCCCGATGCAGTACTTAGTTCCATAACGGTAACAGGCCAGGGTAAAAAGCTGACAACACGTCTCGCAACCCAGGAAGAGGTTGACGCTGACGGCAGCATTTCGTATTACTCAAAACAAGCCCAGCCGGGACGCTGGCTCGCATTTCGCGTTATCGACGCAGAAGGCCAGACCGAAAACGCACTTCCAGCGGCCTCGACAATTACTGTCACTGCGGAAAAAGGGACACCCTCTGCCGAGGGACCGCTGACGACCGTTAAGGCTCAGAGCTACAGCTTTCAGACGTTTGGCCCGCTCAAATTCGTCAAAGCTTATTGCGGTTGGCAAAACAACAAAAACTGTTCTCCGTTTGAATCCTGGTATCTGGAATTTACAAACGCGGTCGAGGCGGCAAAATTTACCAAGGAAATGATCAAGATCGAGCCGGCGGTCGAGGGCCTGAGTATTTATCCTTCGGGAAATAATGTTTATATCCAGGGATATAAAAAAGGCCGGACCACATACAAGATCACTATCGATGGCTCGATCTCAGACATATATGGACAGTCTCTCGGTAAAGATGCGACCACATCGATAAAGGTCGGATCGGCGGATACAAATCTATATGCCCAGGGCGGATTTATGTCGGTGATCGACCCCAACTCAAAACCGACCTTCTCTATTTATTCAACGAATCTGAATGATGTAAAGTTACGGATCTACACCGTAAAGCCACAGGATTGGGCGCAATTTAAGGACTATGTTGCTCACTTAAATTACGATGACGGCAAACGCCCGGCGATGCCGGGACGATTGGTCACTGACAAGACTATTCCGGTCGCAAGTAAACCCGATGAGATGGTCGAGACAAGAATAGATCTCGCCGGTGCTCTCGATGGCGGTTACGGCAATGTGATCGTCGACATCGAACCGACCGTGAGGCGTGATAAGTATGACCGGACACGCGTACTCAGTTGGCTGCAGGCGACACAGATAGGGCTTAGCGCATTTGTCGATAATTCTGAATTGGTCGGATTTGCGACCGAACTCAAGACGGGAAAGCCGATGGCGGGGGTCGATCTGTCGATCTATCCAAATGGTGGATCGGTCAGCCTGAATCAGCCGGATGATACCCAGCAGCCGGGAATAATTGAACGTGCCTGGAATTGGCTTTTTGGCTGGGGACATGGCCAGGCCGGCGATATTCAGTCGATCGAACCTGACGGTACGGCCGCCGAGATCGAAACTATCGGGTCGGCCCAGTCCAACAAAACAGGCGAGAACGGCATTTTGCGCCTGCCGCTGCCCGACACGATCTCGGACAAACAGCAAAACATGCTGATCGCAAAACGGGGCAAGGATCTGGCTTTTCTGCCTGAAAATACCGAGTATTACTGGCAGACCAGCGGAAGTTGGTATAAGAAAACCCAATCCGATTCGCTCCGGTGGTTCGTTTTCGACGACCGGAAAATGTACAAGCCCAAAGAGGAAGTAGCGGTCAAGGGCTACATCAGAAAATTGACGGCCGGAAAACTCGGCGACGTAGAGGCGTTGGGCGATGCGGCAAACGGGCTGACATATTCCGTAAAGGACGCTCGCAGTAATGAGATCGCAAGCGGGACCGGGAATCTCAACTCGTTCGGGGCATTCGACTTCAAATTTTCGCTGCCTGACAACGCCAATCTCGGGTATGCCCGGATTGATCTGTCGACCAACAGTACGATCGCCGGCGGCAGTTACTCACATCAATTCCAGATACAGGAGTTTCGCCGGCCCGAGTTCGAGGTTTCTGCAAAGGTCGAGTCCGAGGCACCGCACTTTGTCGGCGGAAATGCAATGCTCTCGGTAGAGGCAAAATATTATGCCGGCGGCGGGTTGGCTAATGCAGAAACAAACTGGACGGTCACGGCCAACGCGACAAACTATACTCCGCCGAACCGCGGTGACTATACATTTGGCACCTGGACGCCGTGGTGGAGGATCTATGACTATGGTGAATTTGCCTATGGCGGGCGCGGCGGATATTATGGCGGAACGTCGCAATCATTCAAAGGGGTTACAGACGCGAGCGGTAAACATCTGCTAAAAGTGGATTTTGAATCGGTCAAGCCGCCCCGGCCATATACCATCACCGCGTCTGCGTCCGTACAGGACGTCAATCGTCAAACGTGGTCGAGCTCGACATCGCTGCTTGTCCATCCCTCATCGCTCTATATTGGGATCAAAACGCCGCGAACGTTTGTCCAAAAGGGCGAAAAGATAAATATCGAGTCGATAGTCTCAGACATCGACGGCAACCTGGTCAAAGACCGGGATGCTGAGATCACCGCCGTTTTGAAAGACTGGGTCTTTGATAAGGGTTCGTGGTCAGAAAAGACGATCGATGAGCAGACCTGCACGGTCAAATCGACGGACAAACCGCAACCGTGCACATTCATCGCCAAGCAGGGCGGACAATATACGATCACCGCCAACGTGATGGATGACCGCGAGCGTTTTAATGAAAGCACATTAACAGTATGGGTTCCCGGTGGAAAGACCCCGCCAAAGAGGACCGTCGAACAGGAAGAGGTCCAGATCATACCCAGCAAGAAAGATTTTGCACCGGGCGATGTGGCTGAACTGCTCGTTATCTCGCCGTTCACACCCGCCGAGGGTATATTGACGCTACGCCGGGAGGGCATCGTCAAAACTGAGAGGTTTACGATGAAAGACTCATCCATGACGCTCAAGATCCCCCTCGATGAGAAATATCTGCCGAATATATATGCCCAGGTAGATCTCGTCGGCGCCGAACCCAGATCGGATGATAAAGGTGAGATAGACCTGAAACTCGCGAAACGGCCCGCCTTTGCCAGCGGTAACATAAATCTCGCGATCTCGACCGCGTCGCGGCACCTTACCGTTACCGCCGATCCAATAGACAAGACACTTGCACCCGGCGGCGAGACAAAGGTCAATGTTGATGTAAAAGACTCAAACGGCGAACCGGTTGCCAATAGTGAGGTTGCCATAGTCGTTGTTGATGAGAGCGTCCTGGCCCTGTCGCGTTACGTTATAGGCGACCCGATGGGTACGTTTTACACGGCACGCGGCGCTGGGGTGACAGATTATCATCTGCGGAAAGATATTCTGCTCGGAAATCCTGAGGATGTTAAGAGTGCTCCGCCGCCCCCGCCGATCACAACAGATGAGACTACGATAATGGGAAGGGCGAATGGCGCGGGACTCGCAATGCCGTCATCGGCTCCCAGGGCAAAGAAAGCTGGCGAGCGACAAGAATTTATGGCAGACGCCATGTCAGAAGACAAGGATCGGGACGACAGATCTCCGGATGAGGCGATCAATCTACGCGAAAACTTCAACGCTCTTGCTCTGTTCTCACCCACGGTCCGTACAGATTCGAATGGCCGAGCGGTCGTCGACGTAAAACTGCCCGACAACCTGACCCGCTACCGGATCACGGCTGTTTCGGTAGATACCGGCAAACGCTTCGGCAAGGCCGAGTCGACTATTACGGCCAAACAGCCGCTGATGGTCCGCCCGAGTGCACCGCGGTTCATGAACTTCGGCGACAAGGTCGATCTGCCTGTTGTCGTGCAAAACCAGACCGACAAAGACATGGCCGTCAATATCGCCATCCGTGCGACTAACGCAAGTATGAGTGATGGCTTTAGCCGTTCAACTGACGGGGGAGAAACGCCTAAAGGCGTTACTCATACCGCAGGCAAGACCGTCCTCGTCAAAGCCAATGACCGTGCCGAGGTGCGATTCCCGGTCTCTACCGAAAAGGCCGGCACCGCACGGTTCCAGATAGCGGTCACGTCGGGCAAATTTAACGACGCGGCCGAGATATCGCTGCCGGTTTGGACACCGGCGACGACCGAGGCGTTCGCGACATATGGCACCACGGACCAGAACGGGGCCATTATGCAGCCCGTTCAGACACCGGGTGATGTGTTCCCGCAATTTGGCGGGCTCGATGTCACGACCTCGTCTACACAGCTGCAGGAGCTGACAGACGCGTTCCTTTATCTGTCCAATTACCCATACGCCTGCTCGGAGCAGATCTCATCGCGGATGATCTCGATCGCCGCCATGCGGGATGTGCTCAGTGCATTTAAGGCAAAGGAGATGCCGACGGCGAAGGAACTGGATAAATATTTCGCCCGCGACATCGAGATACTGCAGTCGCGTCAGCGAAGCGACGGCAGCTTTGGACTGTGGAAACGCGATAAGGAGCGTTACGAATACCCGTTCCTCACCATCCATGTTGCTCACGCATTGGCCCTCGCCAAAGCCAAGGGCTACAAGGTGCCTGACGAGATGATCGACAAGACCAAGCCATACCTGAAGGATGTCGAAAAGCATTTTGACGAATGGTACAAAAACTCACCCGAGGTCCGCTGGACGATCTCTGCCTATGCGCTGTACATCCGCGACATGATGGGTGACAAGGACGTGACCAAAGCCAAAAAGCTGCTTGCTGAGGCGACCATCGAAAAGATGCCGTTCGAGGGGCTAGGCTGGATATTGTCTGTCCTCGCAAACGATCCGGGTTCATCGAACGAGGTTCAGGCTATCCTGCACTTCCTCAACAACCGCGTTGCCGAAACGTCCGCGACAGCGAACTTTGTTACCAATTACGGTGACGGTGCCTGGCTGATAATGTACTCGAACCGGCGTGCTGACGGCGTGCTGCTCGAGGCTCTGATCAAAGCCGATGCTAAGAACGACCTTATTCCAAAGCTCGTCCGCGGCCTGCTCGATCATCGCGTCAAGGGTGCATGGTCAAATACGCAGGAGAACGTGTTTATCCTGCTGGCACTGGACCGGTACTTCAACACGTTCGAAAAGGTCACGCCTGATTTTGTGACACGCATCTGGCTCGGCAACACATACGCCGGCGAGGAAGTGTTCAAAGGGCGCTCGGTCGACTCGAACGAACTGACCATTCCGATGTCCTACCTGACAGATCAAGGCGGAACGTCGAACCTGATCCTCGACCGGCAGGGGGCAGGGCGGCTCTATTACCGTATCGGTATGAAGTACGCACCGCGTAACCTGAAACTCGAACCGGCGGATTACGGGTTTACCGTACTTCGCAAATACGAGGCGGTAGATGACAAGGACGACGTCAAACAGAACGCAGACGGGACCTGGACCATCAAATCCGGCGCCCGGGTCCGCATCCGTCTGACAATGGTCGCACAGGCGCGGCGTTATCACGTCGCTCTGGTCGACCCTCTGCCGGCGGGCCTCGAGATCCTCAATCCTGAACTAGCCACGACCGAATCGATCCCCGCCGATCAGGGCGGCAATACCTCTGTCCTGGAATACGGCAGCCAATCATTTGGCCATGGCTCGTGGTGGTGGCGGCAGAACTGGTTCGAACATCAGAACTTCCGCGACGAACGCGCCGAGGCATTTTCGTCATTGCTCTGGGAAGGCGTTTACAACTATTCGTACGTCGCCAGGGCAACGACACCGGGCCAGTTCGTAGTGCCGCCCGCCAAGGCGGAAGAGATGTACCACCCCGAAACATTCGGCCGGACGGGTACGGATTTTGTAAGGGTTGAATAGATGACCGCCGGTGCTTTCCGGCAAGTATTGACCGCAGATGATGCAGATTCCTTGAACTATAAGGACAGGCGTCGTCTGCGGTTTTTTGCTTCAACAGAGTCCTATTAAGATCTCTAAAACATCATTAAAGCCATTGGAATGGCAGAATATTGCAAATACTGACAGTATTCGTGAAATACTGTCAATATATTCAAAATATTGACAAGATTTGATAAATATTGCCAGTATTAATAATATTTTGTCAATATCTTATAAAAACTGACAATATATTCAAAATACTGACAGTATTTTTAAAATACTGGCATTATATTCCTCAAAATAGCCCCGGAAGTTGTTGAAAAGGAGGGCGAAAGTTTAGTTGAAATTATTCCGACCGGATCGGGATAAGGTCGTCGGCATCACCGTTTTCAGCGGAGAAGCGTATCGGGACGACGAGCGGCAATGCTGCGTCGGTGTCGGCGGCGTCAATTGTCTGGAGGTCGTTAATAACCAGCGAGGCCCGTTCCTTGCCGAGTAGTCTTACTAAAACCGCGGAGTCGAGATCGACAACCTTTCTTAACGAGCCGGCCGCTGCGATGATCTTCCGTCGTTCGGTTTCGGTTATCGACGGCAGCAGCGCGGCGAGTTCATAGTGATGTCCCAGATCGCGCAGATCGCGGTGAACGCGGTTTGCCAGATCATGGGCAGCATCCCGCAAAAGCCTGAGCATATTTTGCGCGGGGTTGTCGGGTTCGTACTCGATCGGCTCACCGGCCTCGGTGAGGAAATGAGAGACCGACGAATGCTGTCCGCGCGGTTTTACAACACCGGCGACGGTAAACCCGGGCGGGCGTTGATCGCCGAGGGCAGTTAGAACGGCATTGATCTGCGTTTTGCCCCCGTCGAGAACGATCAGATGGGGCAGCGGTTTCGCCGCGTCGGCGATACGTCTGACAACGGCGTCGGCGAGAGCGCCGAGTTCGCTGGTTTCGTCAGATGCTCTGAATCCATAGGACCCCGGAGCAAAGCCCGCATCGGTCCACACCGACCACGCCGCGGCAAAACTCTTGCCGGAAATATGGGCTACATCAAACGCCTCGACCCGCTCGGGAAGGCTGCCCAGCTCAAATAACCTTTTTAGCTCACCCTGGATCTGCCGCGGTGTCGAGCGTGCCGCCGCATAGTCGAGTTCACCCTCGGCTCTTGCTTCTCTGAGAGCCCGGACGGATGTTATTCGCTGACGGTCGGGGCGAACGAGCGTGATATTAACCGGACGGCCAAAACGCGCGGACAACTCACGCATCACTTTTTGACGCCCCTCGAAATCAAAGGCGACGCGGATCTCTCTCGGCAAATGAAACCGGTAGAACGAATCGATTATCCGCTCAACGGCCTCGTCCGCCGACATGCCGCCGCCGCGGGGCAGGCTGAAAACCTTGCGGCCGAGCACGTTGCGGCCCCGCTGCGTGACGAGGTAAATAAAACTGCCGGCGACGGTCTCGTCAGTTTCATATGTGTCGACAGCGTCGTCGAGCCAGACGTTCAACCGCCGGTTGCTCCAGATCTTTTCAAGCGAAACTAGCAGGTCGCGCCATTCGGCCGCCGCTTCAAACTCCAGAGCTTCCGCAAGCCGGTTGATGCGGCCATTGATCTCGCGCATCAGCAGCCCCCGCTGGTTGGCAAGAAACAGCCGGACAAGCTGCACCTGTGCCGCATATTCATCGCGGCTGCAGATCGACGCGACGCACGGCGCAAGACAGCGTTTCAAATAATATTGTGTGCACGGAACCGGAAAGCTGCCGTCAATGTCGATGTCGCAGCTGCGCAGGCGAAATTTGCGGTTAAGAAAGTCGATCAGGATGCGGACGGCCGTTTTTGTCAGGAACGCCCCAAAATATTCGGCTCCGTCACCCTCATCGCGACGCGTTGCCAGAAGCCGCGGAAATTCCTCGGCCGTGATCTTGAGATGCGGGTACAGCCCGGCACCGTCTTCGGCAAGGTCATTGACAACACGATCGTTTTTCATTTGGCTGCAGTTTGGTATGCGTCGAGCATTTCAAATATCGTTTGCAGGGAATCGGCGTCCTTTGGCGTTTTGTCCCGCCGCCATCGGGATATGCGTGGAAAGCGGACCGCTACGCCTGATTTGTGACGCGTCGAACGCTGTATCGCCTCGAAGGCCAGTTCAAATACCAGTTCGGGTTTCACGCTTCGGACCGGGCCGAATGTTTCGATGGTATTGTCGCGAACGAACCGGTCCACTTTTCGGATCTCTGCATCGTTCAGTCCCGAATAGGCCTTTGCGAACGGCACCAGCTCATCACCCTTCCAAACGCCGAATGTGTAATCTGTGAACAGATTTGAGCGTTTGCCTGAGCCCTTTTGTGCATAGATCAGAACGGCGTCGACGGTCAGCGGGTCGATCTTCCATTTCCACCAATCGCCGCGGTGGCGGCCGACACGATAGGGCGACGAACGATGTTTGAGCATAAATCCCTCGACCCCAAGTTCGCGGCTGCGTTCGCGGTGCTCGGCCAGATGTTCCCAATCGGCAGCCTCGACCGCCTCGGTCATGCGGATGACCTCGCGGGCCTCTTCGCCGATATCGCTTAGGAGCTTTTCCAAAAATTCGCGCCTGGTCTTAAATTCCAGTTCACGGATGTCTCGCCCCTCATACTCCAGCAGGTCATAGCACTGCATTATCACCGGCACCTCATTAAGGATCTTTGCCGAGACGTTTTTGCGGCCAATGCGGCGCTGCATTTCGGTGAATGGCAGCACATGGCCGTCACGCCAGGGCAGCAGTTCACCGTCGAGGACCGTACCGTCCGGCAGCGCGGCGGCCGCCTGCTCTATCTCAGGGAACCGGCCCGCCATCAGGTCCTCACCGCGGGACCAGACAAAGATCTCACCCTGGCGTTTAATCACCTGGGCACGAATGCCGTCCCATTTCCATTCGGCCTGCCAGTCGGACAGTTTGCCCAATTCGCCGGGTTCCACATCGATCTGATGGGCAAGGTGAAAAGGGTATGGCCGGGCGATCGGCGTCTCGTCCGAATCAAGCTCAGGGCTCAAGAGAATTTCGAAAAACTCAGCCGACGGGGACCATTCGCCCATCAGCCGGTGGGCGATAATGTCGGTGGGCAGCTCTGACAATTGTGACAGAGCCCTGATGACAAGCAACTGCGACACCCCCACGCGAAAGGCGCCGGTGATCAGTTTGTTATAGACGAGCCGCTGCGAGTAATTCATCCGCGCCCAGGCGTCGGTCACGGCTGCCTTTTGCGCGGCCTCGTCAGAACCGCGAAGCGGCAGCAGCTGATCCTCGACCAAAGTGTGCAGCGGCGTGTCATAAAAATCCGAGTTGTTTGGCAGCAGCAAAGCGATCGTCTCGGCACTATCGCCGACCGTGTCACGCGACTCGGCATACAGCCACTCAGGTATCCCTGACATTTCGAGCCCCCATTGCCTCAGCAGCCTCGACGGGACGATCTGCCGCGGCTTGCCGCCCCGACAAAAAGTACAATGCCCAGGCTGCGTCGTGCGGTGCGGCATTCTCAAAATAGAACCGCATCGCGCTGACCTTTTCGTTGGTTTTGTTTGTTTGGTCGAGTTCGACGTAGAGTTCGGTAAAAAGCTTCATGCTGCTTTCTCACTCTCCTCATCGAGCATTTCGGCAGCGTCATCGCCCTTGAACTGTGTTTTCAGCGGTACGGCGTTAAACCCGGTCTCGTTAAGCCAGCGAACCATCTCTGGCGCAAATCCGTGAGTTACATAGACAGTATCGGCCCCGGCTGAGCTTATCGCCTTCTGCAGTTCAGGCCAATCGGCGTGATCGCTGAGCACAAAACCGCGGTCAATTGCACGCTGACGGCGGGCGCCACGTACCATCATCCAACCCGACGCAAAACCCGTCGAGATACTGCCGAACCGCCGCAGCCAAGTGGATGCCTGTGCCGACGGCGGAGCGACGATCAGCGAGCCGGCAAATTCTTTTTTATTTGTAACGCTGCCGGCATAGGTTGTCGCCGGCATCTTTACGCCCGCCTTTCGATAAACGTCAGTCAAACGCTCGACCGCACCGTGCGTAAAAATGGGGCCGATAGAACTGTCGATGCCATTTAAAACCCTCTGTGCCTTGCCCAGCGAATAGGCAAAGATGACCGACGCCTTTCCGCGGTCCTGATTGCGCCGCCACCAGTCATCGATATCGCCAAATACCTGTTCAGGCGGCGGCCATCGATAGATCGGCAGGCCAAATGTGGCCTCGGTAATAAAGTAATTGCATTTGACGCTCTCAAACGCCGCACAGGTCGCGTCCGGCGTCAGCTTATAATCACCTGAAATCACCCAGACCTCGCCTTTATATTCGACGCGCACCTGTGCCGAACCGAGTATGTGCCCCGCCGGATGAAACGAGACGTTTACCCCATTGATGTCCAACTTTTTCCCGTAAGGCTGCCCGGTGATCGTCGCACCTTCGTCGAGCCTTATACGCTGCGAGTTCCAGGCCGTCCTCAGCTGCCAGATATGATCTGCTGCCGCGATAGGCATGATCGGCGTGCGAATGAGTGATGACCGCCCGATCGACCGGAAGCCATGGATCGACATAAAAATCTCCGCGTTTGCAGAATAAACCACGCGGCGTGAGCGAAATTAGCGATCCCCTCTTCATATAAATAGCTTACAACAGCTTCGGCTCCGTGGCCGTTTTCTTGTCACACGGCACTCCCGGCACATCTTCGGGCCTTAACTATTATTGCCCGTTTCGAGGATCAGACTGTCTAGTAGATGACGTACAGATGATGCGATAGTTGGCTGATCGGGGCCGCCGCAAAACACGATTCGTGTGAAAAATCTGGCGGAATTTTCCTTTCTTTTCCGCTTAATAGTTATAGAAGGGTTTTTCGACGGACAGACCGGGTTGGCAGGAGGGCCGGTGTTTTTTTACTATTCTTGTCCGGATCAGAGTTTCGATCTAAACGAATGAGGTGGTTCATGCAGCAGATATTTAATTTTGTAATTGTCGCGGTTTTTGTGGGATCGTTGGCCATAGTGGGGAATTCACAAGCCTCTTTGAAAGAGGGAGATACGATCTATGCAAATGCATTTTACGGCGGATGCGTAAAAGCGACGGTGTTAAAAACAGACCCTGCTTATTACGTGCGGGTTGAAGAAGGCGGTTATGTCGGCAAAGAGTTGATGTACAGTGCGTCCCGCCTCGGTGAGTGTAAACAGACTGAACCTGCCACCGCCGGTAATGTCGGCGGAGGAGGCAACGGGGGTGGCCCCGGCGGCGTTGGTGGCGGCACTATGCAGGTCGGTGCACGGGTTGACGTTTATTTGTCAGGCGGTACTGAGGGAAAGAATAGCGGGACGATCGTTGACGCACGGCCGAGTCAATATAAGGTGCGCTATGACGGCTGCAGCGAAAAGGACGATACATGGGAAAACATGCTATTGGTCAAACCCGCCGCGAGCATCGCAAAAGACGATCCCGAGATAACGTTTCTTAATGGTAAATGGTTAATGACCTCGGTCGGCGTGAACAGCAGCCAGTATGGGACAAGCGCAGCCTGGGGGCGGTCACCCGGCATTCAGATAAACAGCGATGGCAGCTATATCTGGTTTCAGGATGGCGGCAAGCCACCGGTAAAAGGCAAGTGGACGCCGCACGCAAAGATAGACGGTGCCCGCTATGGCACAGAGACCGAGAACGGGGTGATCATAAAGGATGCAGCCGGCAACCAGTGGAAAATGTACCGCCGCCGCTCGACGTCCGACAATGCCGACCACGTAACCATTCGAATGATGTGCCAGGGACTGACCCAGATCGGTACCCGCATAAGATAGCCCCCACCACACGGCCACGGCCGGGATCGCACCAGATGCGGACCGGCCGCGTTTGTTGCCTTCCACCTTGACTGTCGCCCGATTATGATCCCTCTACAATAGTTTTTACGACCATCGAGTACCCGGTCAATTATGAGGAACGAGCAGTATTACGAGCTCATTCTATCAAGAACAGCAAACAAGCTTAAATGCCAACTCTACCCCGGCGATGCGGACAGTGCCGAGGAGGGGGCTGTTTTAACGATCAAGCCTGACATCAACCATGGCGACTATCCCGTACAGGTCCTGCAAAAGGACGTGAACATTCCGGCGATCCGCGAATGCCCGACATCATACTCTATCCAGCAGACGTCCGCTCTTTCGCCAACAATCACACCCGGCAGGCCAACAAAACTTTTTTGCATGCAAACGGTGCCCTTTTCTTCCGAAACAAAACTATTCTCTATGCCAAAGAGAGCTTCCCATATCCGCGACCGGCGTCAGATAGGTTCCGCCAGAAGTCTGCACCCTAATACTCCAAAACCTCGCGGACGCGGCGGGAGAGGCTGTCGGGGGTGAAGGGTTTTTCGATGAACTCGGTGTCGGGGTCGAATACGCCGCGGTGGGCTATGGCGTCGTCGGTGTAGCCGGACATGAACAAGACCTTGATGTCAGGATGCAGCGCTACGACCTTGTCCCGCAGTTCCGGTCCGCCCATTTTTGGCATAATGACATCGGTCAGCAGCATTTCTATCGGTTCGGCAAACGAATTGCAGATAGCCAATGCCGCTTTACCTGATGCTGCTTCCAGCACTTTATATCCATTGTCGGTGAGTATTTCACATACCAGTTTGCGAACGATCTCTTCGTCCTCGACTAGTAGGATGGTTTCAGAGCCGACATATTTTTCGATATTGTTGTCGACCCATTTGACCTTTTCGACCGGCTGTTCGACGCACGGCAGATATATTTTGAATGTCGTGCCATGTCCG
Source organism: Blastocatellia bacterium (assembly GCA_963834975.1). GTDB lineage: Bacteria > Acidobacteriota > Blastocatellia > Pyrinomonadales > Pyrinomonadaceae > OLB17. The sequence continues at coordinate 628,594 of CAWIDZ010000001.1, read as the reverse complement.
ATCTCGCTATAAACCATGATGTCGCCGCCGGATTGTTTGACTATGCCGTAAACGGTCGAGAGGCCGAGGCCGGTACCTTTGCCGACCTCTTTCGTCGTAAAGAACGGTTCAAAAATATGCGGTTGAGAACCGGCATCGATCCCCTGGCCGGTATCGGTCACGATCATCCGTACAAATTGCCCCGGTGACACCTCCAAGTGCTTGCTAACGTATTGGCTGTCGAGATATGCATTTTGCGTTTCTATTGTCAGGGTACCGCCATCGGGCATCGCGTCTCGCGCGTTAATGACCAGGTTCATTATTACCTGTTCTATCTGGCCCGGATCCGCCTCGATGTTGCCCAGATCGGGTGCGAGGACCTTTCTGAATTCAATATTCTCCCTCAACATGCGGCAAAGCATTTTGTCGATCTCGGTTATGGTTGTATTGAGGTTATAGACACGGGGTTTTAGGACCTGTTTGCGGCTAAATGCAAGCAGTCTCGTGGTGAGCTCCGAAGCCCGCTCGCCGGCCTCTCTGATCTCTTTGATATTAGGCCGGAACGGGTCGTCAGTCGCCATCTTCTTCAGCGTAAGATCGCTATATCCATTGATAGCCGTCAGTAAGTTGTTAAAATCGTGAGCGACACCACCCGCCAGTACGCCGACCGCCTCCATCTTTTGCGCCTGACGAAATTGTTCCTCGAGCAGTTTGCGTTCAGTAATGTCCTGTATTTGTGAGATCAGGTAGTTTGGCGAGCCGTCAGAACGACGAACAAGGGAAACGTTTAGCAAGACCGAGACCAGATGTCCCGCCTTATGGACGTAGCGCTTTTCGACCTGATATGAAGTTATCTCATCCTTCATCAGGCGATCCAGATTGTTTAGGTCATCATCCAGGTCATCGGGGTGCGTGATGTCCTGAAACGTGATCTTTAACAGTTCAGCTTCGCTGTAACCTACGATCCCGCACAATGCCACGTTTGCCTTTAACCAATTTCCTTCCGGGGAAACGATAGCGACGCCAATAGGAGCAAACTCGAAGGCACCGGAGAAGCGTTCCTCGCTTTGGCGCAGCAATTCAATGGCCTCTCTTCGCTCGGTGACATCTGTTACTATACCGGCGTATCTGATCAATTCACCATCTTTATTTCTTACCTTGAAACCTCGCACACTGACCCAGCGGACCTCGCCATCAGGGCGCAGGATCCGGTATTTGATATCGAGCGATGATTCGTCAGCGGTCAAAGAGCCAAAAACGGCGTTTACTCGTTCTCGATCATCGGGATGTATAAATTCAGGCCATTGCTGCGGATCGGCATATAAGCTCTCGACCGTGCGTCCCCAGATCTGCTCAAATGCGGGGCTCACGTAGTAAACCTGGTTCATGTCAGGCGAGCGGATCCAAAAGGCATCAGAGATGTTATCAGCCAATTGATAAAACTTCTCATTGCTCTCGATCAACGCCTCTTCAGCCCATTTTCGTTCGATCGCCGAGGCGATCTGGACGCCAACGGAAGAGAGGAATTCCAGATTTTGCTGGTCATATGCATCTTCCAGGTCATAATGCTGAACGACCATAACGCCTATGACACGCTCAGGCGTACTCAGCGGCACACCCAGCCATGAAAGGGACGGCGTTCCGCTCAATATGGCGTCGCCGCTTTCAACAAGTTCTTCTTTTAGATCTTTTGTCAGAAGCAGCGGCTTGCCCGTACGAAGGACATAACTGCCAAAACCATGGCCGACGGGCCGGGATGCGGGCGGCGGGTCCTTTTCGTCCGCCCAGAACGCAAAGTCAAATACATCGGCCGTCTGATCGTGGAGCATTACGATACAATTGTCAGCTGCAAGTATTGAACTGATAGACCCGTGTACCAGTTTAAGAAATTCGTCGAGGTTTGGCGTGGTGATACCGCCCTGAATGATCTCGGCTATCACCTTTTGCTCGTTCTCTATCCGTTCGCGTTCGGTCCGGTCGCGGATCGTGGCGAGCAAATTACCGTCGGGCATCAACGTAACTACTACTTCGCCCGCAAAGTCAGTACCGTCCTTTCGTCTGAATCTCCATATCCCCTGATATTGGGTGCTTTCACGTAATTCGATCATGGCCGAGTCAAGATGTTCCTTTTCGGTTTCGGCCACGATATCTGAGGCATGCATGCCTATCAGCTCATCATGTTTATAACCCAACATCCGGCACATGCTCGCATTGGCGTCGAGATAATAGCTTTCAGGGCTGGCAATAATGATGCCGTCCGGTGCGCACTGGAAAAGGGTGTGGTACCTCTCCTCGATGACCAACTGGGAACGGTCGACACGCTTTCGTTCTGTTATATCGCGGATGTTGCACTGTATTACCTTGGAACCATTTTCCTCGTAAACATTGCTGATGAACTCGACATCGCGGGTTTTTCCGTCTGAGGTCCTTAGCGGCAGATCGTCATGCCTGAGATATCCTGAGAGCTGCAGATCCCTGAAAGCTTCGCGGCTTGCGGCCTTGTCGCTAAAAAAGCCGATCTCCCATAGTTCCTTGCCGAGAAATTCGTCACGGGTGTAGCCAAGCAGGTCAACCATGAATGGATTGACCTCACAGATCTGCAGTGTGACGGCGTCAAGGATCAATATGCCGTCGCGGGACGCCTCAAACAAACGGCGGTAGCGCAGCTCTGAGAGCCGTAAGTTTTCGTCCTGGTTTTCCGCGTCGTTTACCGGCGCGGGGATAGTAACAGTTAGTTTGTCGGTCTCGACAAGCGCTTTAGCAGGCATAAAAGCTCCCGGACTTTACAGATCCTGATCATTGGCTATTTGGGGCGGTAACACGCTTAAAGCATCCGTCATCAAAATGCCTGAAATTTACGCTGATTATTGCGCAAATCACGGGTGCAGAACTTCGAAACAATATAGCTTCGGAATTAAGACAAAACGATCATCCGTGGTATGAGATAAATATCGAAAGAGAAATTTCAGAGCTTTTGGTGCCCCCGATATTTATCGCAATGATCGGTACTCTGACTGTGTGCCTAAATCGGTCGAAAGTCAAGGTAAATCGTTTAATGACTACTTCCGTTCTGCGGACAACACAATACTTTCAAAAAGACGGCAATTTTTGTCAGATCGACGTAATGCCGCGCGGCAATACATAAATTTTGATCAGGAATAGAGTTACTTCAGCATTAATAGCTGAATTTGTCCAGAAATAGCCATATCTGTTCAAAAATAGCGTCAATTAACATGTAAACTGCGAAATAATGATAATATCTCCGAGATATTGAGCTGATCGCCGAGAAAAGATCAAATATTCATAGAATGCCGACATATCTCCGAGAAAATGCTAAGATCGCGGAGATTGAAAAAATATCTCGGAGCTAATAGCACTATCTCCGAGATAGGAGAAAACAATTGTAAATATGAAAGGAAATATGCATACTTTTCATTATATTACGACCTACGGATCAATATTGATCCAATTCGAGGCATATACGACAGTCATTAGCATTTCACGGTATTTTGCGGACGAATAAGCAATTTTAAGAGGCAGCGACGGTTTTTTTGTCCGGATAACATTTTCCAAATAAGGAGTAATCTAATGTCAAACCCACGCAGAATTTCCAGATCCGAGCTGGCTCAGTCCGCAAAAATTACCGGAATGGCTATCGCCAGCGGCAAGGTCACGGGATTTTTACCAGAGCAAAACGCAGCTTTTTCCAGTGAGCTTTTGGCAGAGGCCAATGGGCTGGAAGCGGACGAAAAGGAGCTTGTCAGAATGCAGACGGCTGTTAACTCCCAACTGGAAAAGGCGAAAGAGCGGCGGTTAAGGATCCTGGATATAATCACCCGGTCAAAATATGCAATGCACAGCGTGGGCAGCCCCGACAGCGAATATGAGGCTGTAGGCTATGATCCGCCGGCTGATCCGCGGAGCCGCGTCATACCGCAGAACGCCGACAAAATTATCCGCGACAGGGTTCTCGAACGGGATCAATAAGCTGCGTTGGATCAGCCATAATGTCTCAGGAAGGGTCGTTTTCATTAGTCGAGGCGAATGACCGATACTGGCTGGGCGATGGTCGGCAGTACCCGCAAACAGTCCTTTACACACTCAGGCGTCATTCCCGGCCGGCGCTACCTATACCGAGTCCGTGCCGAAGCCACCCGCGGCCAGATCTCAGACTGGTCAAATATGGCGCCGTCTACGAAAAGCGATAGGGACGCAAAGTCAGAACTGGGAGCGGCGTCTGTCAGAACCCGCTGCTGTACTATCGGTCCATCCCGAGCTCCCGGCGAAGTTCGGGAACGTTTGGTGCAAACGTATCGTCTGTAGCAGTGACCTGTCTAGACTTTCAAAATGCAGGAACAAACTCTCAAGCAATTCACGGCCCTCGATCGTCTTTTGCCGCCTCGCGTGGGGTCATGTCATCGAGAGCAGGAACAGGTATATCGAACCATGTCTGCCAATGGCTGCGGGCCCGTTCCTCTAAAAACGCTCGCACCTCGGGCGACTCTTTCAGTGAGACGATCGATCTCCAGATCCGCCAAACTGGATCCGCCGGCTTGCCGCATTTCATTTACCTTGAATTCTATCGGTTCGACCACACTCTTTTGAAATGTGGATATGCCGGCGAGCCGCTTATCAACGATGCTTTTGATCATTTCCGGCACGTTCTATTGAATTCACCTCGATGATGAGCTGATCTGTTTCATCGATCTTTAGAGTTCCCATCACAACCGGTCCGCCAAGTTTTTTTCTCGCCTCTTTGGTGCCGCCAACCCATGGGATCTCGACCGTTTTGATCTTGTCTTTTTCGACAACGGCTTCATTCAGAAGCTCAGATTTCGGGGTTCCTTCGGCGAGATCACATAGGGCATGAAATGTTTCGTCGGCCGAGGCAATTTCAAAATAGAGTTTTTGCGGGACCACTCGGTGGCCTTCCATGTTCAGGATCGTTGGCGGAGCGAACCTGGAACAAAGCGTATCAAGATAAAATTTTCTAATTTCCGGCTCGAATTCGTGCAAAGTGTGGGCAGTGATCTTGTCTTTGCTGAATTCTTCCATTATCGTTCTACGCAATCTGTTCACGCCAAGTTTGGAGGTCGCCTGCAAGGCGTACGGACCAGAGGCGACATTGGTCTTGAACCCTTTATGATTGGAAGTTGCACAATAGATGATCTCGCCACGCTTTAGCTGGTAGGACGATGTTCTCTCGATGACGTCGTATTCGATCCGACGCATCAGATCGAACAGGCGCCTAAGGTTTTCCCCGGGTTTAATATCGACGACCTCGCAAAGCGAGAACGGGCAGCGGTTCGAGCTGGTTAGCAGTTCCAACTCATCAGCGTTAAGCCGTTCCGCGTTTTTTTCAAGAAACTGTTCGGCGATAGTGATCTCAGTATAATCGTCCGTTCCCGGCACATCTGTCTCGATCTGCCAATTGTAAAGCAGCCATGGCATGAACAGGACGCTTATCGATCCGTCAGGCTGGAGTTCCTCCGGCATGTCTTCGTCAAGAACGAATTCCCACCACGCTTCCGGAACCATCTCAGCGTTGACATCGTCCAACGCATAGCTAAGCAGCTTGGCCGTCAGCGAATCATGAGTCTGCCGAAATTTACGAAATTCGAGATCCCAATTTGTTTTACGCCCCAAACAACAGGCTTTATACTTTCTGCCGCTGCCGCACGGGCAAAGTTCATTTCGGCCGGTCTTTTTTGACATAACGATCCTCTCTTTTCGAACTTATCACGAGAAAGATGGTGCTCAAATTATTGTTGAGCGGTTTGTGGTAATTTTCTATTTTCATGCGGCCTGATGCAGATCAAACGGGGCACTTTCCGTCGCAATCCCATAAATCTTGACCGTAAATATGTATAGTTCAGATAGCCAGCATTCTTAATGCGATCCCTGTGTCCTCCGCAACGCGGGATCGGTTGAGTGCGGAACGCATGTTTTGCGATTAATCCGACAGGCTATGCTAAAATTTGCGGGTAATGAAAACTGTAATTTGTTTTGTAATTATCATGATGTCCGGCATTGTTTCTATAGCCCAGAGTGACCTGCAAAAGATGGTTGATACCGAACACGCATTTGCCGCAAAGGCGGCGGTTGACGGTACAAAGGCTGCGTTCCTCGCAAATATGACCGATGACGCGGTCGTTTTTAACCCTGACAAGATGAACGCAAAGGCGTTTTGGTCCGCGAGGGGCGAGTCTAAGAGCCTGCTCTCGTGGGCGCCGAATTATGCCGACATTTCGAGCAATGGCATTCTGGGATATACGACGGGGAATTGGGAATTTCGGGCGAAGGGAAAAGATGACGCACCGGCGGCGTTCGGCGAATTTATCACTCTCTGGCAGCGGCAATCTGACGGAACATACAAATTTATCCTGGATATAGGCGTTGGCCACGAGAAGCCGGCCAATTATTCGACCGAGTGGAAAACAGCCGCCGCCGCCGCCGGCAGCGAAAAGATGGAACCAACAAGCGATGCCGCGGCGGCGTTCTATCAGCTTCAGGCGAAGAAAGGGACCGCGAAAGCTTACGAGACGTACGCCGATGACAATATTCGGTGTTATCGCGATGAAAAGTTACCGATACTAGGCAAAAAAGACGCCATCAAGATGCTAAAAGCCGACAAGGCCAAGACCGTCTTTGCCAAACGCAGCACAACATTTACAGCTGACAATATTTCGTACAGCCTGAATACCTACACCAAGTCTCTTGATGGTAAGGAAGTTGAAAAAGGGAACTTTGTGCAGATCTGGAAATTCTCAGGCGGTAAATGGCGGATCGTTCTGGACGTCTTTGCTCCGCTGCCGGCCAAGTAATGTCCGGTCTCAGAATTTCATAAGATTTCAAAACGCGGGTTCTGCCTCAACAAATCCAAAAAGTGAACGATCCTTATTCAAAAGTCATCGAGTTCCTTAAACTCGAAGCAGCCGCGATAGAGCACGCCTCAGCCAATCTTGACAGGGCCAGTGTCGGGCGGGCCGTCGATCTGCTGTTGAATTGTAAAGGCAAAGTTATCATTGTCGGCGTCGGCAAATCGGGCGTCATTGCCCAAAAGATCGCTCAAACTATGACAAGCACCGGAACGGTCGCCTTGTTCATACATCCGTCGGACGCTTTGCACGGCGGCCTCGGCGTGATCGTTCAGGACGACGTGATCATTGCTTTGAGCAACTCCGGCGAGACTGACGAGATACTCGCGATCCTGCCTTCGCTAAAAAAGCGGGGTTCGGCGATGATAGCGATCGTCGGCAATACAAATTCTACATTGGCGAAACGGTCCGACGTTGTCCTCGACGCTTCGGTTGATAAAGAGGCATGTCCGCTGAATCTTGCACCGACTACATCGACAACGGTCGCGCTTGCTATTGGTGATGCGATCGCGATGGCATTGATGGATATCAAAGATATGACGGCTGAGGATTTTGCCGCCAATCATCCGGCCGGGCAGCTGGGCAAACGATTGACGTTGACTGTAGATACGCTGATGCATCCGAGCCCGAATGTTTCGCCCGATGCGGGTTGGCTTGATGTTGTCAAAGCTATTTCAAATCACTCCCTCGGCGCGGTAAATGTGACGGACGGCAATTCGTTACTGCTCGGCATCATAACGGACGGCGACCTCAGGCGGACTATTGAGAGAACGCCGCCTGATGTATTGGCAGGTCTAAAGGCCGAAGCGATGATGACGAGTTCGCCTGTCTCTGCACAGCCTGAGATGCTGGCCTATGACGCGCTTCGCTTAATGGAAGACAGGCCGTCACAGATATCGGTCCTGCCTGTTACTGATGAAAACGGTGTCTGCGTCGGACTGCTTCGATTGCATGATGTTGTAAAAAGCGGGCTTTGAAACCGTCCTGACAAAACTAATTAAAGATATGAGCCAGAAAAGAATTTTCGCTGCCGCATTGGTAATAATGATGATGGTGTCGGCCGCCGCCGCGCAGAGGGCTGAGGTGACGATCAGCCTTAACGAAGTATTTTTCAACGCATTGCTTGATTCCGTCTTTGATAATTTCGAAGGGCCGTCGTTTCCGATAGCCCAAAACAGCGATAAAAATAGTGATAGGGAAGTGAAAGCAGGTCAGAGCCTCGGCCAATCAGAGCAGTCCGTATCATTTATTAATGTTGCCGATACAAAAGGCTCATCTGTTAACCCGGCTTGCGACCAGTCGATCAGGGTCCTCCGCGAAATGAGCGGCGTACGTACCGCCGTGCGATTTAGGGAAGGCAAGATCAATGTCCCGCTGGCGTTCACAGGCAGCTACGCTCCGCCGTTTATCGGCTGTGTGGAATTTGCCGGTTGGGCCGATACTACCATCGATCTGGAATTTGACCAGAATGGTCAGCGCCTTATTGGCCGGGCCCACGTTAACAGTGTAAATCTCAACGGAACCGGTGGCATGGGCGGAACAGTGATCGCTAAAATGCTCCAAAGCTCTCTTGATAGAAAGCTGAACCCGATAGAGATCATGCGACTCGAAAAACTCTCGTTCGGCGTTCCCATACAGAACTCAGGCAGCGTCCGGCTTAAAGCCGTCGCGGTGCGGCCCGATCTCTTGCCTGGCGTTCTGAACCTGAATATCGTCTACGAATTCTTAAAAGGCTAGTGATTCACCACTGGCATTTCGCACATTTATTCCTTTAAACCATCTCGTCTTTCACGGAAACGATTTCGTGTCCCGATCTGGCCGATTTCTCGAAAAACGGGTGCAAATCTGCGTTTTTCCTCTCTGGAATGGCATTTGCAAAGTACATAGCGGGACGAAAAGTTATTCGCCTTTTTGCATTATTGAAAGGAGATATTTATGAAAAACACATTTTTAAGGAGATTGACGATCTATTCTTTGTCGATCCTGGCAGCGATCTCATTTTTGATGATCGATGCCAACGCCCAGCGCAACCGCGGGCGCGATCAGTCAAAGGAGAAAAAGACCGAGCGACAGGACGATGGCCGCAACAAGCAAGTTGACCGTACACCACCTGTCCGGCCGCAGCCGACGAACGATCAGCGGCAGGTCCGTCAACAGGAACAACAAAAGCGACAGGCCGATCAGAATCGCGCCATTCAGGAGCAGCGTAAGCGTCAGATCCAGGCGGCTCAACAGGATGACAGCCGGCGTCGTAATGACGAGGCAAGACGTAACGCACAGATCAAACAGCAGAACGACCAGCGGATACGCAACGAACAGATCCGCAAACAAAACGAAGAACGTCAGCGAAATGATCAGATCAGGCAGGCACAGCAAAAGCGGCCGATCTGGAATAACCAACAGACTCAGGACGACAGGCGTGCAAATGAACAACGAAACCGACAGCCGCGGAACAATAGTGTTTGGCAGCAGCAGAATGGCCGCCAGATCAGAGATGATCGTAATAATTCGCCAAATAAACAGCGTATAGACCGCAATCAGCAGGAACGGCTGCGGCGAGAGCGTCTCAGCCAATATAACCAGCATTGGAACAATTGGCAGTCGATACAGCAGGACCGGTATCGAAACCTGCAGCGTCAGCATCGCAATGCTTATCTGCGGTATCAGCAGCGGTATTGGGAACGACTGAGGCGTGACCAGTTAAGGCTTCAACAGGCCCGATATTACGATAATTACTACAACAACTATCGATATTACCGGGGCGGCAACTATTATTATACCAGCCAATACGGTGCTCAATTGCTCCGCGATGCTGTAAATAATGGATATGAAGAAGGCTTTTATGCCGGACAGGCTGACCGCCAGGATGGCTGGCGTTTTGATTATCAAAATTCCTACGGATATCGCGATGCGGCGTTAGGCTATGACAGCTATTACGTCAGCTATAGCGAATATAACTATTATTTCCGCGAGGGATTTAGACGTGGATATGAGGACGGATATTACGGTCGGCAGAGTTATGGCCGATATTCGAGTGGAAAATATTCGATACTTGGGTCAGTTATTGGAACTATCCTTGATATAGCTCTTTACTAAAGAGACAGATCCTCTAAGGTTTATGCCCCCGGCGACTTTCTAGCCGGGGCTTTTTTTATTTGGATCGTCAATTCAAGATCGACAGGTACTGTTTCCAGGGGCCGACATCCGCTTCGTATCGCTTTGCCATATACGCAGCGATCTGCCGGATGTGGTTGAGGTCATGGACGACCCATGTCGCTAAGAGCTGTTCGAGTGTAACCTCGCCAAGTTCGGGATGTATGCCTTTTAATGCGAGTCGGTCGGGGGTTAATTCCCAGCGGGCGAGCCGTTCGAGGTTTGTGATACGCAGATGGGCAAACTCGGTCAAAAGGTCGCCGAGCGATCTCTTATTAGCATTATTAAATTGTGCAAGACGGTCATACGGGACAAATGTGAGGCTATCGCCTTGCGCGAGAATTATCTCGGCTCTTGGTATCCAATCGGTTTCTTCTCCGTGGATCAGGTGGCCGATCACATCATAAGGTGCCCAGTTATTTTGATCACCGCTCGATCGCGTCCATTCGGGTGAGAGGCCCTCGAGCATTCGCGCCAGCGTGTAAGGGGTTTGGCTCAGGATCTCGATAGAACTTGCGAGGTTAAAATTCATGTCTTCGCTAATTATACATCGCGTTTGTTAGAATCAAGCCGGACAGTTATGAAAGAACCCTTAGTTGCCATCATCGGCCGGCCAAACGTCGGAAAGTCGACCCTTTTTAATCGCCTGACGGGCAGCCGCAAGGCTATCGTCGGCGATGAGCCGGGCATCACGCGTGACCGTATGTTTGGCGAAGTCGACTGGAAGGCAAAGACATTCCGTCTTGTCGACACGGGTGGGATCGTGCCTGATGACGAGGCGATCATACCGTCAAATATTTTTAAGCAAGCTTCGCACGCCATCAACGAATCAGTTGCCATCATCTGGGTGCTCGATTCGCGTGCCGGTGTAACGCCGCTTGATGAGGAGTTGGGTGTCCTGCTCCGAAACACAGGCAAACCGATCATCATCGCCGCCAACAAGGTCGAGTCAAAGACGGTCGAGAATGAAGCCGGTGAGTTTTATCAATTTGGTTTTGAGATGTCGCCTGTTTCAGCAGAGCATGGCACGGGGATCGGGGACCTATTGGATATGGTCTTTGAACATCTGGATTTTTCCGAGACTATTGAGGAAGAAAAGCCATCCGAGATCAAATTGGCTATCATCGGCAGGCCGAATGTAGGGAAATCGTCGCTGCTTAATCAATTGCTGGGCGAGGAACGCGTTATCGTTTCGCCGATCCCGGGTACGACTCGTGATTCCATAGATACACATTTGACCGTCGACGGCCAGGATTACCTGATAATTGATACAGCCGGCATCAGGCGAAAGGGCAAGACGACTGAGATGGCAGAAAAGATGTCGGTTATCATGGCCCGCAAGGCGCTCGAGCGTGCCGACGTTGCTCTGCTTGTTATCGATGCCGTCGAGGGGGTTACTAATCTGGATGCAAATATTGCAGGCTACGCCGTAGACTCGGGTTGTTCGGTGATCATCGTCGTAAATAAATGGGACGCTCTCGAGGAAAAAGAGACCAATACCATTTATGAATTTGAACGCACGCTGCGGATGGCGATGAAATTCCTCGATTGGGCACCCATCGTTACAACTTCGGCATTGACCGGCCAGAGGGTTGCAAAGATATTGCCGCTCGTTGCACAGGCAAACGCCGCCAGAAATGAACGGATACAGACGTCACGGCTTAACCGATTCTTTGAGGATGCGATATCACAGCCGAAAGGCGGCGGAACACCCGCACCTGTAAAAGGCGGAATGTCCCGGTTAAAGATACAATTTCTCACTCAGGCAGGGCTTCGGCCGCCGCTGTTTATCCTGTTTACATCCGGCGGAAAAGCCGGCCTGCATTTCTCGTATCTTCGATATATCGAAAACCAGCTGCGGGCTGAGTTTGGGTTTTTCGCGACCCCGATCCGCCTCGTTGAAAGGCACAAAGCCAGAAAAGCACATCCCGCTCGATAAGGTTGTCGGTTGATCGACGGTTGGACAATCCGCCCCAGCGTTATAAAATTTTCCCATACAGGCACCCTTGTCAGGGTAGAACTTAAAAGCAGATCGATCGATGGAAATTTTCTTACTCATACTCAGACTCGCGCTAGCGGTGGTTTTTGGCGTAGCGGGTATCGCTAAACTCTTTGACCCGGCCGGATCGGAAAAGGCTGCGAAAGACTTTGGCGTTCCGACGCCCTTGGCCCGGCCATTGGCGTTTTTGCTTCCGGCGGCGGAGTTGATCATCGCGGGTACGCTTTTGCTTGTCGGAACTTCGTGGTTCGGCGCGATCGGTGCCTCCGCCCTGTTGCTGATCTTTTCGGCGGGCATGCTTTATCAAATGGCTAAGGGCAATGCTCCCGACTGTCATTGTTTCGGCCAGATACATAGCGAACCTGTCGGTATCACCAGCGTTCTGCGAAATCTCGCGTTGCTGGCCCTTGCCGCTTTTTTGGTGTCTCGAGGCAATGCCGATCAGGGAATAAGCCTTCTAAATTCTAATCAGGATATTATGCAGTTTGTGATCGGCATCGCCGTTGTTGTATTGCTCGCGGTAGTTGTATTTTTCCTAAAGCGGATCGCTGATCAGCAGGTCCAGATCATGCGGCGGATCGAGTTGATGGAACTCGTCTCACGCGAAGGCGACTCGGTCGCACGCGAAGATGTAGGTCATCCGCATGAGGGACTGCCGATCGGTGCAGTGTTTCCTGACTTTGAGTTGCCGGGTCTGGATGGTGAGGTTGTGTCTCTCGCGGATCTTCGGGCGGAGAAATTGCCGGCACTGTTCTTTTTCGTCAGTCCGACATGTAATCCATGCAAGGCCCTGGTTCCGGAGTTTGAACAGTGGCAAAAAGAGCTTGAGGACCGCGTTAAGTTGATATTTGTAAGCAGCGGTACCGCTGAGGAGAATTTGGAAAAATTTGGCGGCGACGCCGACAAGACGATCCTGCTTCAAACTGAACGTGAGCTTGCTGAGATCGTAAAAGCACAATGGACCCCGACGGCTGTGTTTATGGACGCTAAAGGCCGGATCGCAAGTCATGTTGCCGCGGGCGACACTGCCATCCGCAGCCTGGTCGACGAGATCAGATCACTCGATCCAAAAAGTGATTTCGCCTATATCACCAATGGCAATGGTGCATTCGCATCACGTCAAGATCGGCGAGAGCGTCCCGCAGTTTTCGCTAACAGATATTAAAGGTAACGAGATAACGGCCAGTAATTTCAAGGAAAAGCAGACGCTTGTCGCATTCTGGAGCCTTACCTGTCCGTTCTGTGAGGCGATGATGGATGACCTCCGCGAATGGGACAAGGTTAAAGGCAAGGACGAGCCGAACCTTATAGTCTTCTCAGACGGCGAGATCGCAGCTCATCAGGAACTCGGCCTTAATTCGCCGATCGTCCTCGACAAAGGCCACAAGACAGCAGAGACCTTTGGCATGTTCGGTACACCCTCGGCCGTTCTCGTTAATGAAGAAGGAATGTTCATTTCAGAGACTGCCGTAGGAGCTCCTGATATATGGTCGCTTATTGGAAAGCGGAAGTAATACGATCAATTTTCATCGCGATATCGGTCGCGAACACGAATTTCCTTACAATTTATGAGTGCAATTGATTGGTCGGTAACCGCAACTGACGGTGAGGCCAGGGCGGGGCTGCTTAAAACCAGACGCTCTGTCATAGAGACACCGGTGTTCATGCCGGTTGGGACGCAGGGCAGCGTTAAGGGGATCCGGTTTGAATGGCTCGAAGCGGAACTCGATGCGAGGATCATTCTCGCTAATACATATCATCTTTTCCTACGCCCGGGTGTCGATGTCATACGCAAATTTGGCGGCCTGCATAAGTTCTCGACCTGGAACCGGTCGCTGTTGACAGATTCCGGTGGGTTTCAGGTTTTTTCCCTTACCGGTTTAAGAAAGCTTACCGAGGAGGGTGTTGAGTTTCAGTCTCATCTGGACGGCAGCTCGCAGTTTCTTTCTCCTGAGATCTCGATGGAGATCCAGGCAGCGTTGGGTTCGGATATCGTGATGGTATTTGACGAATGCCCGCCGGGGGATGCGGGATTTGACGCCACTCGTAAAAGTCTGGAGATGACGGCTAGATGGGCGGCGAGGTCAAAGCATCGGTTTGGTGAGTTGCAGGTTGGCGGACAGGATACGGGGTTTGTATCAACGCGATCGGACAATGACCCCGTCGCCATCGCTCCCGGTACTGGCTTGTCAGGTAAACAGGCTTTGTTCGGCATTATCCAGGGGGCCGGACATCTGGACCTGCGACGTGAAAGTCTGGAACGAACTGTTGAGATCGGTTTCGATGGTTACGCTATCGGCGGGTTGAGCGTGGGGGAAGAGAAATCTGTGATGTACGAAGTGCTCGAATTCCTTGCTCCGCAAATGCCCAAAGACAAGCCCCGATATCTCATGGGCGTCGGCACACCCGAGGATCTGATAGAAGCGGTGCGTTGGGGCATCGATATGTTTGATTGCGTAATACCGACGCGAAATGGGCGCACAGGAAGCGCGTTTACCTCTCGCGGAAAGCTCAATATCCGAAATGCAAAATTTGCAAACGATGAGCGGCCTCTGGATACTGATTGCGGCTGTTCTGTCTGCCGCCGATATTCGCTCGGTTATCTTCGCCATTTATACCAGGCGGGCGAGATGACAGCGGCCATTTTGATCTCGCATCATAACGTCGCATTCTTTATTAATACGATGCGGCAGGCGAGGGAAGCGATCGGTCAGGGTACATATATCCGCTTCAGAAGAACATTTCTTGATAAACTAAACGAAAATGACCCCGCAGGCGTTTGATAAACAAACAATGTCTGTATATGATTGAGTTTTTGTCTTTCGGCTAGTTTAGCTATGAATATTAATCTTTTTCTGTTTCAGGATGCCTCGAGCGGCGGAAGCCTCATTTGGACACTGCTGCCATTTGTTTTCATCTTTGGCATTTTTTATTTTCTGGTCATAATGCCGCAGAAAAAACAAAAGCAGCAACTTCAGGAAATGATCACCCAGTTACGCATAAACGACGAAGTCGTGACTAACGGCGGGATCATTGGAAAGATCAAAGAGGTCAAAGAAACGAGTTTTATCATCCAGAGCGCTGAGAAATCATTTCTTGAAATTGGAAAGACTGCCGTCGTAGGCAAAAAGCCCGAATAAAGTTTATTTAGATCACGCAATTAATTAGCAATGAAGAATACGAGTTTGTGGATAAGGACAGTAATTATCGTCGGCATAACGCTGGTTGGTATCTACTTGGTATTTGGGCCGAGACATACGCCGACAACCGCCGATTTTACATGGCAGGGTATTAAAGATAATCTCGCCGCCAATATTAATCTTGGCCTTGACCTTAGGGGCGGATCGCACCTGGTCCTGCGTGTAAAGACCGATGAGTATCTAAAGAAACTTACCGAGAACAATGAGGCTGCCGCACTTCAGACCGCCCGGGACACAAAAGATGACGCGGGCCAGCCGCTGCCGGTTGCTGACGCAACTTACGTCGCCGAGAACGGAAATTACGATATCACCTTAAATGTCACGGACGCCGCGAAAGCGACTGCCGTAGCGGATGCTGTTAAGAAAAAAATTGATCTTGTGAACTGGACCCAAACGATAAATGGGACCGCAATAAACTGGTCACTGCCCAAGCAGATGCAGGCGAGACTCAAGGAACAGGCAACCGATCAGGCGCTAAAGATAATTGATGGCCGAATCAATGCATTTGGTGTAAAGGAGCCGACGCTGCAGCGCCAGGGTGCTTCCGATTCAGGACAGATCCTTCTGCAGATGCCGGGTATGGAAAACCCGGAACGCGTTAAAGAACTAATAGGTAAAACATCGAAGCTGGAACTTGTTAAGATCGTGAGTCCGCCAAATCCCTCTCCGGTAACGACATACCCGACGAAGGAGGCCGCATTGCAATCGATCGGCGGTTCTGAGTCGGATACCAAGAAGGTCTTTCCGTTTGTTGAACGCGATGATGCTAAAACGGCGGCCACAAAAGATCCTAATGACAAGAAGCCGTCTAAATATGTTGTGGTTGAGATGCCGTCCGTCGTTGATGGTACAGAGCTTCGCGACGCTGCAGCTGTTCAGGGCAAGGGCGGAGGAGCAGACTATCAGATATCATTTTCCTTCAAGCCGTCGGGTGCACAAAAATTCGGTGACTGGACCGGAAAGAACATTGGCAATTACATGGGGGTCCTGCTGGACTCTGACGTAAAATCTGTTGCCTATATCAAATCACAGATCTTCGATTCGGGCGAGATATCAGGCCGCTTCAAAAAAGAGGACGCCGAAGACCTGGCACTGACACTAAAATCCGGTGCTTTGCCGGCGGATATTGAGTATCTGGAAGAACGTACGGTAGGCCCGAGCCTTGGAGCTGACTCGATCCGTTCGGGCGTGACTGCGTCTATCGGCGGACTCGTTTTCGTTATTTTGTTCATGCTCTTTTATTATCGCGGGTCAGGGGTGAATGCGGTGATCGCATTGATCCTGAATATGATCCTCACGGTCGGAGCTCTAATAATGTTTGGCTCGACCCTGACATTGCCGGGTATCGCGGGCCTTATTCTCGGCATCGGTATGGCGGTCGACTCTAATGTGCTTATATTTGAGCGCATCCGCGAAGAGCTCCGGCTTAATTATCCCGTGGCTGAATCGATATCGCTGGGTTTTGACAGGGCATTTGTCACTATTATTGATACCCATATTACGACGATCATCTCGTCGGTCATCCTGTATATAACGGGATCAGGCCCTATCAAAGGGTTCGCAGTGACGTTGATCCTAGGCTTGTTGATCAACCTCTTTACCGCGGTATTTGTATCGCGAACAATATTTAATTGGGAGCTTAGCCGCCGCCCTGACATGCAGAAACTTAGTATTTAGGGCTTTTGACTATAAAGATGTTTAACCTGTTTCAGAATATTCACATTGATTGGCTGGGGAAGCGTAAGTTTTTTATTGCCTTTTCGATCTTCATTATGGTCGCCGGTTTGGTTTCGACCATCAGCCGGCAATATACACCGGGCGGCACCGAGGCTTTTAATCTGGGAGTCGATTTTAAGGGCGGTACGGTAGTTGTGGCCAAATTTAAGGGCGAGAAACCCACTGACGATCAGATCCGGGATGCTCTGCATACGGCCGGGGTAGCTGATCCGTTGATTCAAGCCTCGACTGATAAACCTGATGAGGTCCTTATCAAGATACCCCTTGTTGAGAATTCAGCTGCGACTTCGGCTCCGCCGGCAGAGGGCCAGGAGGGTGGAGCAGACCTCAAAGCCCAGGTCCAGGCGGGGCGAACTACCGTTAAGTCGGCACTCGACACTTTTGGTAAAGAAGCGGAAGGCGACGAAACCCTTGAAGGTTCGGCAGATGCTGTTTACAAGATCATCGGAACCGATTCGGTCGGGGCAGTCGCCGGATCAAAGCTTAGAAATCAGGCTGTAACTGCTACGCTCTTTGGCTGCATAGGAATTTTGCTTTTTATCGCGTTTCGTTACGACTGGACGTATGCGGCGGGCGCCGTTATTGCCGTGTTTCACGACGTGTTGATGGTTTTGGCTTTCTTCTCGGTTTTCCAATGGGAGATCAATCTGACCGTGATCGCGGCTATCCTGACGATCGTCGGTTTCTCGGTGAACGACTCGATCGTTATCTTTGACCGTGTTCGTGAGAATCTCGCTATAAATCGTACTGATTCATTGTTTAAGATCACAAACGAATCGATCAATCAGACGTTGTCGAGGACTATCATTACGGCTGGATTGGTTATTTTGTCCGTATTGGCACTCGTTCTCTTTGGCGGGGAAGTATTAAAGAGCTTTTCGCTTGCACTGCTTGTCGGTATCACGCTCGGAACTTATTCGACTATCGCCATCGCAAGCCCTATCGCCATTTGGTGGCAGCATCGGCTCGGAGAAGCGGAAATAAAGGATGTGCTTGCTCCGCAGACCGGAGAAAAGCTTGCGTCATCGTCGCGTCGAACAGTGACACGACGGCCGGTGACCCGTTAAGCGGATCATCATTACCGGTTCGATTGATTTCTGATTTAGTTCAGTGAAAAAGATACCCGGATTATGGGTTAACTTTTTGAAAATAAGCTAATAACATAGCAAAATTAAAGAGATTATTCTTGACTTTCGCATGTTAAACTTTTAGACTTCATTTCGTTGCTGGTCAATTAATTTGTTTGCCTCGGACTTTTCCCGGTTTCGATGTCGGAAACGGGAGGGGATTTCGTAGAAAGTCTGCCTGTATGGCCAGTTTGATTCAACGAAGCCTGCACCTTGATGACACTAAGGTAAACGAGTTAAAGAAGTTAGAATGTCCCTGATCGGAATCGAATTACATCGATGCGGTTACAACTAGGGGCTCACTTTATTACATCTAATGTAATTATCAGGATTCGTAACCCTTGACCTGAAATGGCACCGGAAAAAGGGAGGAAATAAAATGCTTGATCAATTAGTCGAGTCGAAAAGTAATACGAAGGAGAACACCAGACGAAGCGAGTTTCTGTTTGTAACCCTCGTAATAATGGTCCTGTCCTTAATGACAGGTTGGACATACAGCCTCTTTGCCAAAGATTATGGAATGGGTGCAGATGACCTGGCGTTGACGACGCTTGTCGCACCGGTTCCGGTGCCCGATGAAGAGCCGCCACCCGAGAAAGAGCCGGAAAAGCAGAAACAGCCTGATGTTGATGTTCGTAAAGAACTTATTCAAAACATCATGTCATCGCCGGTTAAGCCTCCGGACGTAATAAAAACAGATGCTTCAGTTGTGAGGGCAATGCGGCTGAATGTAAATACAATGAAGGGTAGTGGTGATCTGGACACAGGTCGGGATGTTGGTACAAGAGGTGGCGTTGTTACAACGGCTGGTGACGGAGGGCTTTCAGCCAGTACAGGAACCGAAACGACCAGTGCTGAAGCGCCGCCGCCGCCGCCGCCGACGCCAAAACCGAAACCTAAGACAGTGTCCGGCGGTGTTTTGAATGGTAAGGCAACGAGTTTGCCTAAACCGGCATATCCGGCTGCCGCCAAGGCCGTTCGGGCGTCAGGTTCAGTAAGCGTACAGGTTTTGATCGATGAAAATGGCCGTGTGGTTTCAGCCAGTGCTGTCAGCGGGCATCCTTTGTTAAGGCAAGCTGCTGTTTCGGCAGCTCAGGGGGCACGATTTAGCCCGACACTTTTATCAGGCCAGCCTGTTAAAGTGTCTGGTGTGATCACATATAATTTCGTTCCGTAATGGAACAAACGAATTGCGGGAACGGTGCCGGATGCATCTTCCCGCAGAATTCCAGATCTTAGCAATAATTAGATTCTTTTGATTTCTTTGGAGGAAAAATCATGATATTTTTGGGCAGCCTGATGGGAACGGATGTTTCGGGCCTTTACTTGATGTTCGCCGACTCTGGTGTTTCGTTAGGTATTTACGATATCGCCAGCCAGCTTACTTATCCTGGTTGGGGCGTTATCATCACACTTTTGGTTCAGTCCGTGTATATGATCGCGGTTGGGATCGAGCGTTATTTGACCTATAACAAAGCTAAGCAGCAATCGCGGCAATATGCTCCGAAAGTGGCACAGGCATTGAAAAACGGGAATATTGACGAAGCGATCATTATCGGTGACAAACACAAGGATTCGCATTTGGCTATGGTCGTTTCATCAGGCCTCAAGGAGTTTGCCGCCCATCAGGGCAATTCCGATATTTCGGCTGATGAAATGGAAGCATCTAAGAGAGCCCTCGAGCGTGCCATTGCAGTAAAGACCGCTGAATTGAAGCGTGGTCTTGGTGGTTTGGCGACAGTTGGTTCGACCGCACCGTTTGTGGGATTGTTTGGAACGGTTGTGGGTATTATCGGAGCCTTCCAGGCGTTGAAGACCAATGAGAATGCCGGTATCGGCGCCGTTGGCGGAGCCATTTCCGAAGCCTTGATCGCAACTGCTTTCGGCATTCTGGTGGCCGTGCCCGCCGTTTGGCTTTTCAACTATTTCACGACCAAGGTAACGAGTTTTGGCGTCGAGATGGAAAACTCAGCTTCCGAGCTTGTAGATTATTTCATCAAGCAGCGTGCCAAAAGCTTACGCGGATAATCTGACTGTTTTTGAGGATTATTCGATAGGAGACGTTTCGTTATGAGTATGAAAATCGGTGGAACCGAGGAATTTAACTCTGAGATCAACGTAACCCCGATGGTTGATGTCATGCTGGTGCTTTTGATCATCTTTATGATCGTCACACCGCTTCTTCAGCAAGGAGTTTCGGTAAATCTTCCGAGAGATATGATCAGTCCGGATCCGGACGAGGATATCGCGAAGGACACCTCGGTTATTGTCGCTATTCCTGACAATAACAATTTTTACATCGGCAAAGAAATGTATCCGCTTGATGCTCTTGGTGATGTGGTCAAGCGGCGAATGGAAGGCAAAACGCCTGATAAACGGATCGTTTATATTAAGAGCGGTGTCGATGTCGATTATGGGCGTGTCGTGCAGGCCATTGACACGATTCGTAAACAGGATATTGATAAGATCGGATTGGTAGCTGACAAGAAAAAGGGCGTAGAACCCCCTAAGTAAGCAATTGTCGGCGGACTTTGGATAAATTCTCGGGAAGGATAACAATATGGGAATGTCAGCAGGTGGAAGTTCCGAAGGCGGCGCATCACCACATATTAATGTAACCCCTTTGATCGACGTGCTCTTGGTTCTGTTGATCATCTTTATGGTGATCACGCCGCTCAAACCCAGCCGGTTTGAGGCAAAAGTGCCTGCAGAGCCAAAAGATCAGCAGGATGTAAACGTTAAGCCAAATCCGCTTACGCTGGTTGTGGCCATAAACAAAGAGACAAAGGCTGTTACGTTGAATAACGAAGCTTTCGGGGACGTTTCGGATACCGAAAAATTGACGAACAGGCTCCGTGAGATATTTAAGGAAAGGGAAAATAACGGGGCTTTCAGAGAAGGAACTAACCAGGTCGAAAAGACCATATTTATTAAATCACCAAAGTCAGTCAGATATGGTGACGTCGTCTCAGTGATCGATGCCGTTAAGTTTGCCGGAGCAGAGCCTATCGGCCTGCAGATAGATGATTTAACAGATTAATACTGCCAGTAGGGATCGATAGCGTTAAGGTTTGAATCGACGCTTGAGTTTCTTAAGGCAGCGAATGGAGTCAAATGATGAGATTCTCTCGTTTAGGGGTTTTTGTATTCATATCTATCACCGTATTGATAGGATCAAATTGCTCGTATTACAACCGGGTTATCGCCAGAAAAAATCTGGTAGACGGTTCGAAAGCTTACAAAGACCATAAATTCAAAGAGGCAGAACAGCTTTTTCGTGATGCGGTAGCCCGTGATCCAAACGGTGAGACGGACGAAGGCAAATTTGCCCAGCTATTCCTTGCCCGGACGTTGCATTCCGAATTCATCGGAAATCGACAAGAGAAGGCCCTTGCCGAAGAGGCCATTGTCCAGTACCAAAAAGCGTTGGCGCAGAATCCTGACGATCAGAGTTCGTATAAAGCGGTAGCCAGCCTTTACGAAAATCTGCAGAAAAATGACGAGTGGCTCAAATGGGTTACGGCCAGGTCTGTTAATACCAGTATACCGGCAGAACAAAGGGCTGAGGCATTGACCTCGTTGGCGGCTAAGAAAAATACTTGTGCTAACGACATAACTGATACCGAAAAAACTAAAAAGACCGTTACAAAAGACGGTAAGCAGACATTTCAGTTTGTAAAACCCGAGAGCGAAGAGGAGTTGGCGACGCTAAAGGCTTGTATTGACGAAGGCACAAAACTTATTGATCAGGCTATAGCCCTGGAAACTGACAAGGCGAAGAATGCTAAGAACCTTAATATCAAGTCTTTGTCTGATAAAGAGTTGGTCGTGAATCAGGATCTCTTGAAAGCGTTTGAGTCGGCCAGGTCCTATAAGGCAAGCCTTTTATTTCAGTCGATGAGACTTGCAGAAATGGAAGGCCGAACAGCGGACCGCGATCGGTTGAAGCAAGAGGGAGAAGCCGCCCGGCAGAGCTTTATCGAATTGAGCGATGTGGTCAAAGGAATTCAGACTGAGATCGATGATAGGGCTGCAGCTAAAGAAGCCGAGGCCGAGAGGGCAAAGAAATCGAACACTAACGCGGTGACTGAGAATAAATAGAACCGCTTTTTGTTTTCAACTTAGGTGATGCTCAATTACAATTGATTGAGCGTCACCTTTTTCTTTCTCGTATAGTGGCCAGCCGGCAATATTATCGGGCCCCCGGGTGTACGCAACAGGCAGACGATGATCAGAATTGAGGATGTAATTGCAACGGTCTCGGAAAATCGGCCAAATGCTGATACCGATCTGATCCGGCGCGCCTACCTTTTTTCTGCGTTGCACCATCGCGGACAAACCCGGGCCTCTGGTGAGCCTTACCTTGTACATCCCTTAGAGGTTGCCGAGATCCTCGCGACGATGCGTCTGGATGAGGTTAGTGTTTCGACGGGCCTGCTGCATGACGTTGTCGAAGATACCCTGGTCGACCTCGAAACGCTCCGGTCGTATTTCGGCGACGAAATTACCCACCTTGTCGATGGGCTGACAAAGATCGCTTATATCAGCGACCTTTCCAAAGAGAAACAACAGGCTGAGAATGTCCGGAAGATGGTTTTGGCAATGATCACGGATGTCCGTGTGGTCCTGATCAAACTTGCTGACCGACTCCATAACATGCGGACCATGCAGTACCTCAAGCCTGAGAAACGCGAGCGTATTTCTCAGGAAACTTTGGATATATACGCACCCATAGCTCATCGC
Organism: Blastocatellia bacterium; assembly: GCA_963834975.1. Taxonomy (GTDB): domain Bacteria; phylum Acidobacteriota; class Blastocatellia; order Pyrinomonadales; family Pyrinomonadaceae; genus OLB17. The sequence goes on along the minus strand of CAWIDZ010000001.1, from coordinate 605,778 downwards.
TTAGGTATGGGAAAGATGCGTAGTGAGCTTGAGGACCTGGCATTCCAAAATCTCTATCCTGAGGAATATCAGCGGCTTGCGAAAGAGGTCGATGCCCGGCGTCCCGAATTGGAGGCGACCCTGGACAGGATAAAGTCGACCATAACGAAAAAACTTACAGAGAATGATGTCCCGTTCGTGCAGATCGAGGGCCGGGTTAAGCGGCTTTATTCTTTATGGAAAAAGCTTAAAAAACAAAAGCTCCGTATCGAACAGGTTTATGACCTTATCGCCGCTCGTATCATCACGGAAAATGATCGAAAGTATTGCTATCTGACATTGAGCGTCATTCACGATACCTGGACGCCAGTTCCTGAGCGTTTTAAGGACTGGATAGCCATCCCACGAGACAATCTGTACCAGTCGCTGCATACATCCGTCATTGGTGACGGAGGCCAATCGTTCGAGGTTCAGATCAGGACCGAGGAAATGCACCGTATTGCCGAGGAGGGCGTTGCAGCCCACTGGAAATATAAAGAGAGCAAGTTGGGGCAGAAAGACGAAGACGAGAGCCTCGATGAACTGCGAAAGACGGTTGAAAAGCTGCTCTTGCCGTTGGTTGAAAATTCGACCGATGATGAGGACTCAGAAGATTTTATCGAGTCTCTAAAGCTGGACCTTTTTCCAAAGGACGTTTATGCCTTTACACCAATGGGAAAGGTCATTCAGCTGCCAAGAGGCTCAACGCCGATCGATTTTGCATACGCGATCCATTCCGTGGTTGGCGATACGTGTACCGGCGCTAAGATCAATGGCCGTATCGTTCAACTTAGAAGTGAGCTGCAGAATGGTGATGTTGTTGAGATACTTACGACACAAAACTCTAAGCCCTCCGGCGACTGGTTAAATCACACCGTAACATCGCGGGCCCGCAACCGCATTCGTCACTGGATATCGCAGGAGCAACGTACAGAATCCATAGAGATAGGTCGAAAACTAATTGAAAAAGAGGCCGACAAATTCCGCGTATCGGCTAAAAAGTTTCTGAGTAATGAGAGCGAATTGAAACGGATCGCCAATGAGTACGGTCTGAGCCGTTCTGAGGACCTTTTCGCGTCGGTTGGTTATGGAAAAACGTTACCGCGGAATGTGTTGGCAAAATTTCTCGGAGCGGAAAAATTTAGCGAGCTTGATCCGGACAATGAGAAACAAACCCGGATGAAAACCGGCATCAAGGCCGTACGCAAGTTCATCGGAATGGCTGAGGATGCCATCATCGTCAAGGGCGTAGATAACTTGCTGATAAACCGGGCCCGTTGCTGCAACCCGTTAAGAGGCGAAGAGATAATCGGTTATATTTCGCTTGAAAAAGGGATCGTAGTTCACAACAAGCGATGCAAAAACGTAACGCAGTTAATGGTTAATAAAGAACGTATTGTTGAGGTCGAATGGGCGAAGAGCGATAAGGACCAGATCCAATCCGTTCAGCTCCTTGCTACGACCGAAAACCGAACAGGCATGCTCGCCGGTATTACAAATGCGATCGCTGACATAAAGACCGGTATTCGGGACGCGAGAGCAAATGTATCAAAAGATGACATCGGAATGATCGAAGTAACGGTCGAAGTATTCGACAAAAAACACCTCGACAAGGTTGTAGGAGCTATTCAGCACGTGCCCGGTGTGATCGCAGTTGAGAGGGTAAATGCCTGACCATTGCGTGTTCAAAACTGCCTTACTTTCCTTTTTCCTCCTAATTTGTTAGAATTCGCGTTTTGCTTGAATTGTAAAGGCAAAGTATTTATCAATGAAAGAGATCATTACTACTGAAAGTGCGCCAGGCGCGATAGGGCCTTATTCACAAGCGATCAAAGCGGGCGGCATGGTATTTTGTTCCGGACAGATCCCTATTGACCCGAAGACGGGCCAGTTTGTATCTGACGTGGTTGGTGAGCAGACAGAGCAGGTGCTCCAAAACCTTAGTGAGGTTCTAAAGGCGGCCGGTACCAGTTTGGATAACGTTGTGAAAACAACGGTGTTTCTGGCCGATATGGAAGACTTTGTTGAGATGAACGAGGTCTATGGAAAGTTTTTCAGCGATAACAAACCTGCGAGAGCAACCGTGCAGGCAGCAAGATTGCCACGGGATGCACGCGTTGAGATCGAATGCATCGCGATGGCCTAAAAAGTGAAAAGCCAAACACCTTTATTCATAGGCGTTTGGCAACCCTTTGCGATGATCATGTCTCAAATAGATTCAAGCGGCTTTAGTAATTTTTCCGGATTTGATGCATCGGGTACAGACCTTCATCCGGCCGTTGCCGCCAGCGGGAAGCTGAACCCTGACGGGTTGCAGATTAGGGTTGAATCGGCGTCGGGTCTTGTTGTTAGCGTGTGATACGTTATTTCCAAATTGCGGACCTTTTCCGCATACTTCGCAGCGTTTTGCCATAATATTGCCTCACGTTTTTAACGAGGAAAATAAAGAGTTTCTATAAAAACTCGAAACAAGATTTATAACAAATAGTATTGAAGTTAGTCAAGTAACTGAACCAAATGGATAAGGTAAAAGGAGCAAAAGCAATCGTGCAAAATAACAGTAAACGGATTTTAGGCCTCGCGGCTATGGCGGTTTTTTCGGTGATGATCGCTGCATGCGGTGGATCAGAAGCAAATAAGTCGTCAACCGGACCGGTCGATCCAAATGAAACGGCGGCCAAGGTAAATGGCAAGGTCATTACCATGCAAGAGGTTGACCGTGCGGTCAAACAACAAGCACAAGGGCAAGAGGCAAAGATGTCTCCCCTCGAGCTTGCCGGGGCCCGTCTGCAGGTTTTACAGAGCCTGGTGGAACAAGAAGTAATGTTTCAAAAGGCGGAAAAAGATAATATGGTCCCGACCGATGAAGAAGTAACGGTTGAGATAAACAAACGAAAAGTCGATAGCCACATGTCTGCCGAGGAATTTGATAAAAAGATGAAAGAGGCAGGCATGGACGAGAAGTCTTTCCGCGAGAGCATCAAAAAAGGTATCGCGATCCAAAAGCTTGTTGACAAGGTTACCGGCCGAATTGAGACGCCGAAAGATAGTGAGATCGAAGCATTTTTTAAGAGCAATCCGGAAATGTTCGTTAAAAAGAGGGGTGTCCGATTGGCGGCGATCGTTGTTGACCCGTCAGATAGCGGAACCGGCGATGTGACCAGAAACGATGCTGAAGCTCAGCAAAAGGTCAATGAGATCCTCGCAAAGGTCACGCAGCCTGCCAGTGATTTTGCTGCGTTGGCAAGGGAATACAGCGAGGACGGAACCAAACTGCAGGGCGGGGATTTTGGATATTTAAGTGAGGAAGACCTTAAACAAAACTATCCCGAACTTGCCGTCGGATTTATGAATCCGCAGTTTAATGTCGGCCGCATCACTAACGCTTTGAAGCTCAATGGAAAGTACTACATCTTTAAGCTTCAGGAAAGGGTCGAAAAGGAAGAGGAATTGACGCTCGATAGCCCGGATGTCAGGCCGCAGATCAATCAGCTGCTGGTAGACAACCGGAAACAGCTCCTTGCGGCATCGTATCAGGCTATCGCGATGAACGAGGCTAAGATCGAAAATTTCCTGGCCAGAAAGGTGGTTGATAATCCTAACGAGCTGAGCGGTGCACGCCCGGCGGGTGCGGTTACGGCAGGTAATTCGAATACGGCTTCCGCTGCCAACTCAAATACCAGTGCTGCCAATACGAATACGGCCGCAGCAGATACCAACGCGGCGGCAAAACCGCCTGCGAAACCGGCCGCTAATACAGCAGCGGCAAATACGAATCAGGCAAAATAGCCTTGTCGATCGATAGATGGAGTAGTCGGTTTTCAGTCAGTTAGCCGTCTGTAGGACGACCTACAGGAGCCTGACCGCTAAAAACCGGCTACTGTTTTTTATGTTATTCAGACTCTCAGATGTATGGAAATCCTACGGCGGGACCGAGATCCTTAAGGGCGTCTCGTTCCAGGTGAATCCGTCGGAAAAAGTGGGCCTTGTCGGCCGTAATGGTGCGGGCAAGACGACCGTCTTTCGCCTGATCACTGATCAGGAGAGTGCCGATGAAGGCGAGATCATAAAGATCAATGGCCTTCGCCTCGGGCTCCTCGACCAACACGTTGATTTTGAACCGGGTGAAACTGTCCACACGGCCGCCCTTTCTGCTTTCAAGGAGATCCACGATATTGAGGCGGAAATGCGGCTTATTGAAAAGCGGATGGAGACCGATCATTCGCCTGAGATACTCGACAAGTACGCGGATCTGCAAACCGCTTTTGAACATGCCGACGGTTTTTCGTACGCAGCCAAAGCAGAGGCGGTATTGCTCGGCCTGGGTTTTGCAACGGATAGATGGTCGGACGATACTGGAACGCTGTCCGGCGGCCAGAAGAACCGCCTCGGCATGGCCAGACTTTTGCTTTCAAACGCGGATGTCCTGCTACTGGACGAGCCGACGAATCATCTTGATGTGGACGCGGTCGAATGGCTCGAAGAATTTCTGACAGAATACGATAAAGCGTATATCGTTATCAGCCATGACCGTTATTTCCTTGATCGTACGACGAACCGAATAATCGAGATGGATCGCGGCCAGGCTGTCACCTACAAAGGCAACTATTCGCAATATCTTGCCGAGCGCGAGCTTCGGCGCGAGCAGCAGATACGAGAATATGAGAACCAACAGGCGCTGATCAATAAAACGCAGGAATTTATTCGTCGCAACCTCGAGGGACAAAAGACCAAACAGGCAAAATCGCGCCGAACCTTGCTCGCCCGGATGGAACGTATCGAGGCCGTAACCAGTGAGAAGTCAGGCGGGAATTTTGGCTTGCGTCAGGTAGAACGCACGGGTAACAACGTATTGACTGCTGAGGATCTGACCATCGGTTACGAAACCAAGACGCTTGCAACGAAATTAAATTTCTCGCTCCACCGTGGTGATGTTCTCGGCATTCTCGGCGGAAACGGTACCGGAAAGACGACCTTGCTCAAAACGATCCTAGGCAATATACGCGAGCTTTCAGGCAAGATCCATTGGGGAACCAAGACCAACATCGGGTACTATTCGCAAAATCTTGAGGGCCTCGAACCACGGAATGAGGTGATCCAGGAATTGCGGCGTGTTGCTCCTACCGCTGACAACGGAACGCTTCGAGGGTTTCTTGCAAAGTTCTTGTTTATGGGCGAAGACGTTTTTAAGCCGGTATCAGCTCTGTCAGGTGGCGAAAAGGGAAGGTTGGCCCTCGCTAAGTTGATCTATTCGCAAAAGAACGTTCTGGTCCTGGACGAGCCTACTAATCATCTCGACATACCGTCGCACGAATCGCTCGAAAATGCCCTTGATGAATATGACGGGACGATAATCGTCGTCAGCCACGACCGGTTTTTCCTGGACAAGATAGCCAACCAGATACTCTCATTCGAGAATGACGGCTCCGTCATAAGCTTTGACGGTAACTATACAAACTTTCACGATTGGAAGGTGGAACGCAGTGCGGGGGCACCGATGCGGCGAGCGGCCGGATCTGGTTCATCCAATAGCAGTTCAGGATATCAAGCGGCAACGCTGGCGACTGACGGCCTATCGAAAAACCAGCGGAACGAGCTTGAAAAACGCATAAAGGCGATCGAATCTGAAATACCGGTCATTGAGGCCGAGGCCGCCGCTCTCACAAAGAAAATGTCCGATCCGCGTATCGCCTCAGACTATAATCGCCTCGCAGACGTCACAAATAGCCTTTCAGAGGCAGAAAAGCGCATCCAGGCTCTATATGATGAATGGTCCTCGGCGGCAGAAAAGCTGAAATAGCGGGCACTCAGAATTGCGGGTTATTTCTCGATCTCGGTTAGGCAGGGAACGCACATCCGGGCATCGGGCAAGGCTTCGAGGCGGGCATCCGGTATATCTTCGCCGCAGCCGCTGCAAACTCCATATTCACCCGTTTCAACCAGATCCAGCGCACTACGCAGCCTCTCTAATTCAGCTTTACGGTTTCGCTGCAGGGCGAGACGCATTTGCTGATCCTGCATTGCGTCCATTCTGGACAGTCGACCTATTGCACGATCTGGCTTTATCGGATCGCCGGCATCCTCATTGTCTGCGAGCTGCGACTCGATCGTATTGACCTTTGACCTGATCGCAGCGGCATAATTCTCTTGTTTGGTGATATCCATAATAAAAGCTGAATGATCACAACGCCGGCCTACGATTCAATACGATAATTCGGGGCTTCTTTTGTAATGATCACGTCGTGAACGTGTGACTCGCGAAGACCGGCCGACGTCATACGGACGAATCTGGCATTTGTCTGCAGTTCGCTGATATCTTTACAGCCCGTATAACCCATGCCGGAGCGCAGGCCGCCGACCAGTTGGGTCACCATCTCCGCAACCGTTCCCTTGTACGCGACACGGCCCTCAATGCCCTCGGGTATATATTTGCCCTCGGCAACTGCGGCCTCCTGCGAATATCTATCGCTCGACCCCTTTTTCATCGCTCCTATCGAGCCCATTCCGCGGTAGGTTTTGAAGTTACGTCCCTGAAAAAGGATCACTTCGCCGGGAGCTTCCTCTGTACCTGCAAATAGGGACCCGATCATTACCGAATCTGCTCCTGCAGCGATCGCCTTGGCAATATCGCCCGAAAATTTAACGCCGCCATCCGCAATTATCGGTACACCCGAGCCCTTTGCTGCCTCGACACATTCGACGATCGCCGTGATCTGCGGAACCCCGGCACCGGTAACGACACGGGTCGTACAGATCGAACCGGGCCCGATACCGATCTTGACCGCGTCCACTCCTGCGGAAATAAGCATTTTCGCAGCGTCAGCGGTTGCGACGTTGCCGGCTACAAGTTCAATATCCGGAAAATCCGACCTTATCCTCTTAATTGCGTCAACCACCCGCGAACTGTGCCCGTGAGCGGTGTCGATCACCACGGCGTCCACGCGGGCGGCTACTAAAGCCGAAGCGCGTTCCAGATAATCACCCGTTGCGCCGATGGCAGCCCCGCACCTTAAACGTCCCAGCTCGTCTTTGGCGGCGATCGGGAAATTGATCGCTTTTTGAATGTCTTTTACCGTGATCAACCCTTTCAACAGGCCCTTTTCATCAACGACCAGGAGCTTTTCGATGCGGTGTTTTTGCAGCTTGACCTTTGCCTCGTCCAGCGTTGTTCCTACCGGGACCGTAACGAGTGGCTGCGGCGTCATTATCTCGGAAACCGGTATATCGAACCGCGTTTCGAATCTGAGGTCCCGGTTCGTGATGATACCCACCAAAAGGCCATTCTCATCGACAACTGGTACGCCGCTTATCTTATATCGGCCCATGATAGCGAGGGCCTCTGACACCAGCGCTTTTTGGCCAATAGTGACGGGATCAACGATCATGCCTGATTCGCTTCGTTTTACCTTGTCTACCTCCTCGGCCTGCTGGTCGATCGAGAAATTCTTATGTATGACCCCTATCCCGCCCTGTTGGGCCAGCGCTATTGCGAGGGATGCTTCGGTCACGGTGTCCATTGCCGACGAGCACAGCGGAATGTTCAGGTCAATATTTCGCGAAAACCGTGTGCGTGTATCCACCTCGCCGGGCAATACTGAGGAATATGCAGGGATCAGCATGACATCATCAAATGTCAGGCCCTCATTTATTTCTTTAATATTCATATCAATTACGTTTAATTCTATATCAAACAAAAATGCCCGCAAATCAATGGCGGACATTCATAAGTGATCTTTTCAAACCGATCGCTGCCGACTGCACTACTGGGGTGCATTAGCCGGCAATTTTGTCATGGTCGGAGGTTTGGGTGTCGGAGTTTTAACGGGCGGCTTTGGCGACGGTTTTGCCGACGGCGAAGCTTTTACCGCCGGCGTATCAGTTGTGGCAGCCGTTTCCGAGGGACTCGGTTTTGTAGCCGGTGTCGAACGGGTTTGCGTCGGCGCTGCCGGTATCTCAGAGGTCGTGTTGGCGTCCGATCCGTCATTTTGATCAGGTGTCTCGACCCTGATGGCACCGTTGGTCCAAATTGCCGCCAAATTGTCCTTATTGATCTCAAACTCGATAACGTTCCGCCTTGGCACGAGCGGTTCAGAGGGCAGCGTGATCGGCTTGCCGTTTATCGCGAGCTCTACAACATTTGCCAGTGACTTGGAATAACTAAGCTTTAGGCTCTCTTTTGGTTCGAACATCGTCATCGAACCGGGCGTCACCACATTGCTGCTTGTCTTACCGTCGTAAACTGCGGTCAGTGAGACTGGTTCGGTCGTCGCCTTAAATTCGACCTTTAGGGTTGCCATGTCGGGCACGTCGGAGACGGGAACCTCACCATTATCGTTATTTGCCGCGATGCTGGAATTTGAGTTCGCCGGCGTTTCCTGCTTAACTTCCGTCGTCTCGGCTCGCTGCCGCAAATAGCTGATGCCAAACAGGATCGCCCCGGTCATAACAGCGAGGATGATGAATGCCCCCACGACGGTCGGGATCATAGACCGGGACGAGTTGTCGTCAGTCAATACCTCTGGTTTGTAGCGTTTTAGTTCTTCCTGGCCGCCATCTGAGGCAGCAAGTTGGCGGGAATATTCCAACAGGGCTTCCTGTTCATTAAGGCCGACAAATTTTGCGTATGATTTGACGAAACCCTTATTAAAGATGCCGCCCGGGAGTATGCCGTAATCATCGTTCTCGATGGATTCGAGATATAGCGAAGAGATCCGCGTTTGCTCAGAAACCTCGCTCAGCGAAAAGCCTCGTTCTTCACGGGCCTGTCGCAATTTTTCACCCAGAGTTAAAGACATCTATTATTACTTCGGCGGACGCCCCTAAATACAGTGCTGCGAACGTCTTTGACTTGAAATATATCGTTCAAACGCGGGCAATGTCAATCGTTTCACAAACATTTAACCGCAATGGATGGTAACTATGCACCAATTATCAGTGCTAACGTTTGGGCATTGCATCGGACTTATTATAATATCGGTAGAGCAATCCAAGTAGTGAGGAATAATCAATGAGTTTAGAGGCTTTGGGAATGGTAGAGACCAAAGGATTTGTCGGAGCGGTAGAGGCAGCCGACGCTATGGTAAAGGCTGCGAATGTAAAGCTTGTCGGCAAAGAGTACATCGGCGCAGGGTATGTGACGATCTTTGTTCGCGGTGATGTCGGGGCGGTTAAGGCGGCGACCGATGCCGGTGCGGCAGCTGCACGGCGGGTCGGCGAGCTTATCAGCGTACATGTTATCCCCAGGCCGCACGGCGAGGTTGAGCGCGTTTTGCCAAAGGGCGGAGCCATTGGCCTGAGCCCTGATGAAAAAGCGCTTCGCGGCGGCGGTAAGCAGCTCGGCGCAGGCAGCGCCAGTTCATCAGCCACCGAAAACCCCACTGGAAATAAAGGTAAAGTTAAATAGATAAAGAGCGGGCGCTGACCAATGGCCGCGGTTGACCTGCGTTGCCGTGAGCCAGTAAAAACGTCTTGTTTAGATCTATGGGTGATAAAGATCTGATTGCTCAACAGGAAGCACGCGACGCGGTTGAGGCCGCGTCGTTTGCCTTTCAGTCTGTTGCAAAACTCGATCAGGCACAGATCGACGCGATCTGTGACGCTATGTCGCGGGTCGCTCTAGCCGAATCTGCCCGGCTCGGCAAAATGGCGAACGAGGAAACCGGTTTTGGCAAGGCAGAGGACAAGCGTGAAAAGAACCGCTTTGCCGCCGAAGACGTCTGGAATTATTTTCGCGATCTTAAAACCGTCGGCGTCGTCAGCGATACACCGAGCATTGTCGAGATCGCCAGCCCACGCGGCGTTGTCGCCGCCATTATCCCTTCTACAAACCCGACATCGACCGCGATCTACAAAATAATCATCGCGATCAAATCGCGAAATACGATCGTCCTTTCGCCCCATCCGTCAGCGGCAGGCTGCATCGCTGAGACCACGCGTGTGATGCGTGACGCAGGGGTAAAGGCCGGACTGCCGGCAGATGCCATTATTTGTCTGACGAGCTCGACTATCGAGGGGACTGAGACGCTGATGAAGCATCGCAAAACCGCAGTTATTCTGGCGACCGGCGGAACAGGGCTGGTTCGGGCGGCGTATTCATCCGGCAAACCGGCTTTTGGAGTCGGTCCGGGTAATGTACCAGTTTTCATTGAGAGATCAGCTAATGTGGCAAAGGCGGTCGCAGATATCCTGACTAGCACATGTTTTGATAATGGGACCATTTGTGCGTCCGAGCAATCGGTAGTGGTCGACGCACCGATCGAATCTCAGGTTCGCGAACAGTTCAGAATGCAGGGCGGGCATTTTCTGAACGCAACTGATGCTGAAGCGGTCGCGAAGATCCTGCTCACTCCGCAACGAACGCTGAATGCAGGCATCGTGGGTAAGTCCGCTGCATACATTGCTAACCTCGCCGGCATTTCCATTCCTGAGGGCACACGCTGCCTGCTGGCAGATTGCGGCGGGGTCGGGCGGGACTATCCGTGGTCAATTGAGAAACTGTCGCCGACGTTGGCGTTTTTTGTTGCCGATGGCGTTGTGAACGGGGCGAACCGCTGCCAGGAGGTCCTGCAATATGGCGGCATGGGGCATACGGCTGGTATGCATACGCAGGACAGGGCGGCTGCGATAAATTACGGCAAACAGATGCCCGCGGCCCGCGTGATAATTAATTCGCCTACAACACATGGTGCGATCGGATTCTCGACCGACCTGCCGCCGTCAATGACGCTCGGCTGCGGTTCGTGGGGCGGCAATGTAACGTCAGATAATATCTCGCCGCATCATCTGATGGACATCAAGCGTGTAGCCTTTGAAACGAGGCCGGTAAATGCGGCACGTCCTGCGACGCAGCAAACATCGGCCGCACCCGTTCAGCGTCAGCCGGCCGCCAGCCGGGATCAGATCGCTGCGATCGTTGACAGCTTTTTAAGCAGAAAGCTAGCCGAGGCACCGATGCCTGAGCCGCCGAGTAAACGACCGCCGCCGGCACCGAAAGCGGTCGTTCACGAAGTGACGCCGGAAAACGCTGTTCAAAAGCCAGTACCGCAGGTCGCGGTTGATTTTGTAAGCGAGGACGATGTCAGGCGTGCTATCAACAATGGGGAAAAGATCTATATATCAAAAAAGACCATCCTGACACCCTCTGCCCGCGACCTCGGCGAGGAAAAGGATGTATTTGCTACTATTTAGATAATGGCCGAAGCGAAGATAGAAGAAGAAGCCTGTGAAGAGTGTGGGGCCGTTGTCCGCGAGAATACACTGTTTTGCTACAACTGCGGCAGCAGCCTTGAGGGATCACCTGTTGATGATGATCTGCCTCCGATCGAGGCGCCTGTAGAAGTGCCTGTAGAGGTGTCGGATAACGGAAAAGCCGCCCTCGAACAATTGGCTCAAAAGCTCGACGCCGAAGAGCGTGATAATGCTGAGTTACTGGCACAGGCTGCGGCTGAGAGGAAAAAGGCCCGCGTCAAGCCGCGTAAAAGGCGTGAGATCGTCTGGGAGGCGGTCGGGTCCGATAGGGAACGGTTGTTCGTATATATTACGCTGCTAATCGTCACGATATCCGCAGCGATAGTATTCTTAATGGTATTTTGGAAGTAAGATAGCAATTGTGACCGGCCGTGCGGCGTTTTTACCCACGCAATAGGATATTAATATGGAAGCACTTGGAATGGTCGAATGTTTTGGACTGGTCGCAATGATCGAGGCAGCTGACGCCATGGTCAAGGCAGCTAATGTAAAGCTCGTCGGTTACGAACGCATCGACGCCGGCCTCGTGACCGCCATTGTCCGCGGTGAGGTCGGTGCAGTAAAAGCCGCCGTCGACGCCGGAGCCGCCGCCGCCCGCCGTATCGGCACAGTCACCGCCACCCACGTCATCCCCCGTCCCCACGACGAGATCGACGAAGGCATCCCTGTTCTCCAAACCGGTGAAACAACCCGAAAAAAGATCTCAGGCTCGGTCCCGGAGTGATGCCAACTGAGGGCCTCTGTTATCAACAAAATAGACTACCTGAAGTAGCCAAGCAGCAAAAAATCAAGCCTGCCAAAAGCCCTATTGTGGTGACCCCAACATGTAACAGGACCATGAATCCAGCTTCTCGTTTAAATGTAAAACCACGGATCTTCAACACATCTTTACCCCCGGCAAACTTTAATTACGTTCGTAGATAATTCCTAATATCGAAATGCGGCCTGCGTTGGCCCGTCTCCGTTAGTTCCGAACGGGGAGGCGAAGAATGATCCGTCTGAACTGTTTACACGGTACCATATGCCGTTTGACGGGCGGAAGACGCAGATGTCTGCTTTGCCGTCGCCGTCGAAGTCGCCGGGTGCAGGGATGTCTTCTGACGATCCAAACGGATATGCCGTGTAGGCTGAGGTTGCGGACTGTTTGAAATACCAATAGCCGTTAGACGGCCGATAGACCGCGAGGTCTGTTTTACCGTCGCCGTCAAAATCAGCCGGAGTGATCAGGTCGGTGTCTATGCCAAACTGCTCGCCGTGGAACGAGTTGTCGCTGCTGTTTACCCAATACCACACTCCGCTTGACGGCCTGAAATACAGCGATGTCTGCCTTGCCGTCGCCGTCATAGTCACCGGTCGCCGGTTTGTCTTCACTGATCCCGAACTGCATCCCGAAGAATGATCCGTCAGAGCTGTTCTGCCGGTACCATGTACCTGTCGAGGGGCGAAATACCGAGATGTCGGCTTTGCCGTCACCGTCATAATCGGCGGGTGTCGGCAGATCTTCCGAAATGCCGAATACGTTATACGAAACGGTGGCGTTTACGGTATTGAACACATACCAGATACCGGTTTCGGGCCTGTAAACTGCGATGTCGGTCCGCCCGTCTCCGTCGTAATCAGCAGGAGCCAAAGCGTCACTGCCAAAGCCGAACTCCACCCCATAAAGCCCGTCCGACGATCGCTGCAGATACCATGCACCGGTAGATGGCCGGAACACAGAGATATCAGCCTTCCCGTCCGCATCATAGTCGAATGCCGTCCGAGGTACCTGCCGTCGGCGTTGCCGTAGGCGTGCTCGTCGGGGTATTCGTCGCAGTTGCCGTGGGCGTACTAGTCGCCGTTGCCGTAGAGGTCGGCGTATTCGTGGGGGTAAAAGTCGGTGTATTCGTAGCTGTCGCCGTTGCTGTAGCGGTCGGTGTGTTCGTAGGCGTAAAAGTCGGAGTATTCGTAGCTGTCGCCGTTGCAGTCGGCGTGTTGGTCGCAGTCGGCGTGTTGGTCGGAGTCGCCGTAGCTGTCGCTGTGTTTGTAGGCGTCGCTGTCGGAGTAAACGTGGGTGTACTCGTCGGAGTTGGACTCGGACATCCGTCACCACTTGCCTCATAAGCACCAATATCCACCGTTCCGACAAAACGCGGAAAGCCTCTCTGGTCACCTTTGAGCGGCATCATTGTCAATGGATCTACCGCGAGCGAGTTGTCGCCCGCGTTGATCGCCGGACTGCAATCCATCAGAGCATGAGTCAACGTGCCGCCGCCGTTGTCAGCAAGAGGCCCTAACAGCGGATCGTGATTTAGGATGTCGACTAAAAGCCACCCCGTACTACCGGTGGCATTCCCAATTAGATTTCTTCCGTTCGATGTTACGGTGCCGGAGACATCTTCCTCATTTGTCCCCGAGGAAATGTTTCCCGAAACTATAGTATTGACAAACGTTATCGTCGATTGCGAGTCCGTCCGAACTCCGCCTCCCGATCCCAACGACACATTTGCTGAAATAGTGGAATTCACTAAATAAATACTTCCGGTCGAGTTAATCCCGACCGTTCCGTAAACGCCTCCACCGACACCTGGATTTCCAGAGGACACATTGCCACTAACAGTTGAATTAATGAGGAAAAGAGTCCCGACGCTATTTCTAATTCCGCCTCCACCTTTGTTACCCGCGCCAACAGATAATGCGGTATTTCCCGTTATGCTGGAATCAATTACGTAGAGGTTGCCTGAATTCGAAATTCCTCCGCCCCATCCCGATGCGGTATTATTGGAAATTTGAGAATCCTTGATGACAGACATTCCGGATGCGACAATGCCGGCACCGGGATTGTTCCTCGTGTTCCCGCTTATCAAACATCTCTCGATGGTCATCGTCGATTCAGAGTCTCCATCAGTTACGCCTCCACTAGTGTTTCCGGATATTATCGAATCGACTATCGTGCTGTACTTTGCACCTGCTCCTTTGCCTGAATTATCACTAATATCGCATCTTTGAAGATTCAGGGAGTTAAGAGCCGATAATCCGCTAGCTTCGTTCTGCTTAATCACAGAATCCTGAATATCGATCGATGAGGCCTCAATCACGGCGCCTAGTGTCATATTCCCAATAGCTGAGATATTTGATAGAAATAAGGCAGTTTCTAGGCCGTACACTGCAGCGCCTACGCCGTACGACGCCTGGGTATTAAATGCTCGATTGTTAAAAAAGCCGACATCAGTTACATTAAGTGTCCCGGCGCCGGCCAGCCTAATTGCTCCGCCGAGGGCGTCCGTTGTCGATTGCTGTCCCACATTGCCATCCCGAAAGGTCATACCGCTGATAGATACATGAGACCCTCCAATAATATAGAAGATCCGGCCAGCGTTATTGGCACTCACAATGACATTGTCCCGCCCTGACCCAACAAAGGTAAGATCTTTTGAGAATGACATCTCACCGAGTTGAAGAGTGATCGTATGAGGCGAGTTAAAGAGTTCGGAAAAGACTATCGTGTCGCCTGACCCAGATGTGCCAACCGCCTCGCGCAAGCTGCAGTCCGAATCGCACACACCGTCGTTTGTGTCTTCTATTTTAGTTACAGTAAGCGTTGCGGCGTAAGAGGTACTAGCCGCAAAAACGGAGAGAAACAATAGTAAAAATGTGGGGTACCGAATTGCCATCTCTTTGAACCTAATATCGAAATGCGGCCTGGGTTGGCTGGTCGCCGTTGGTTCCGAACGGGAAGGCGAAGAACGATCCGTCCGAACTGTTTACACGGTACCATATGCCGTTTGATGGGCGGAAGACGCAGATGTCTGCTTTGCCGTCGCCGTCGAAGTCGCCGGGTGCGGGGATGTCTTCTGACGATCCAAACGGATATGCCGTGTAGGCTGAGGTTGCGGATTGTTTGAAATACCAGTAGCCGTTCGACGGCCGATAGACCGCGAGGTCCGTTTTTCCGTCGCCGTCAAAATCAGCCGGAGTGATCAGGTCGGTGTCTATGCCAAACTGCTCGCCGTGGAACGAGTTGTCGCTGCTGTTTACCCAATACCACACTCCGCTTGACGGCCTGAATACAGCGATGTCTGCCTTGCCGTCGCCGTCATAGTCACCGGTCGCCGGTTTGTCTTCACTGATCCCGAACTGCATCCCGAAGTACGATCCGTCAGAGCTGTTCTGGCGGTACCATGTACCGGTCGAGGGACGAAATACCGAAATGTCGGCTTTGCCGTCGCCGTCATAATCGGCGGGTGTCGGCAGATCTTCTGAGATGCCGTAAACGTGATACGAAACAGTCGCGTTTACGGTATTGAACACATACCAGATACCCGTCTCGGGCCTGTAAACTGCGATGTCAGTCCGCCCGTCTCCGTCATAATCAGCAGGAGCCAGAGCGTCACTACCAAAACCGAACTCCACCCCATAAAGCCCGTCCGACGATCGCTGCAGATACCATGCACCGGTAGATGGCCGGAACACAGAAATATCGGCTTTCCCGTCCGCATCGTAGTCGAATGCTGTCCGAGGTCCCGCTGTCGGGGTTGGTGTGGGCGTGTTCGTGGGAGTATTCGTCGCAGTTGCTCGTTGCCGTTGCTGTAGCGGTCGGCGTATTCGTGGGGGTAAAAGTTGGTGTATTCGTAGCTGTCGCCGTTGCTGTAGCGGTCGGTGTGTTCGTAGGCGTAAAAGTCGGAGTATTCGTAGCTGTCGCCGTTGCAGTCGGCGTGTTGGTCGGAGTTGGCGTGTTGGTCGGAGTCGCCGTAGCTGTCGCTGTGTTTGTAGGCGTCGCTGTCGGAGTAAACGTGGGTGTACTCGACGGAGTTGGACTCGGACATCCGTCACCACTTGCCTCATAAGCACCAATATCCACCGTTCCGACAAAACGCGGAAAGCCTCTCTGGTCACCTTTGAGCGGCATCATTGTCAATGGATCTACCGCGAGCGAGTTGTCGCCCGCGTTGATCGCCGGACTGCAATCCATCAGAGCATGAGTCAACGTGCCGCCGCCGTTGTCAGCAAGAGGCCCTAACAGCGGGTCCTGATTCAAGATGTCGACTAAAAGCCACCCGGTACTACCGGTGGCATTCCCAACAAGGTTCCTTCCATTCGATGCTATTGTTCCCGAAACGTCTTTATCCGCCGTCAAAGTAGAGAAGTTTCCTGCAACTATCGAATTACTAAACTCTCCGATCCCGTTTAGGTCAATTCTTATTCCTCCGCCCTTTTCACGTGCGGTGTTATTCGCAACAGTCGAATTAAAGATATACACACGACCATGATTTTCTGAACCGACCAAATTATACACCCCGCCGCCAACCCCCGGAACGCCCAAAGAGCTATTGCCGCTCACGGTAGAGTTTATCAGGAACAGCTGGCCAATAGTGGTCATGATCCCTCCGCCGCCGTCTGTGCCAGTTCCACCGAAAAACTCGGTGTTCCCCGAAACATCGCAATTGATCACATATAGATTGCCCGTATTCGCAATTCCACCGCCCCATGCCGAGGCTGTATTATTGATAACTCGGGAGTCTTTGATCACTGTCATTCCTGATGCCAGAACTCCCCCGCCACCGCTGCTCCGGTCATTTCCGCTTATCAGGCATCTCTCGATCGTCATTATTGATTCGGAATCCCCGTCAGAAACGCCCCCCTTAGTGTTTCCGGATATTATCGAATCGACTATCGTGTTGTACTTAGCACCTGCCCCTTTACCCGAGTTATTATTAATTATGCATCTTTGAACGTTTAGGGAGTTAAGAGCTGAAACGCCGCCGGCCCCGTTCTGCTCTATCACTGAATCCTGAATATCGATTGTCGAGGCATCAATTACGGTCCCTAGGGAGGTGTTTCCTGTTACTGAGATATTCGACAAAACCAGGCCACTTTCCGAGCCATACAAAGCCGCTCCCACCCCGTACGAAGCTTGGCTATTAAAGGCTCGGTTGTTAGTAAAACTGGCATCGGTAACATTAAGCGTGCTGCCGCCCAGCCTGATAGCTCCGCCCAGGGCATCGGTTGTCGACTGCTGACCCACGTTGCCGTCTCGAAAGGACATGCCCGTGATAGATACATAGGCCCCACCAGTGATATAAAAGATCCGTCCCGAATTATTCGCACTTACGACAACGTTGTCCCGCCCAGTTCCTATAAACGCAAGGTCCTTCGTGAACGCCATCTCGCCCAGCATAAGTGTGATCGTATGAGGCGAGTTAAAGAGTTCGGAAAAGACTATCGTGTCGCCTGACGCAGATGTGCCAACCGCCTCGCGCAAGCTGCAGTCCGAGTCGCACACACCGTCGTTTGTGTCTTCTATTTTAGTTACAGTAAACGTTGCGGCATAGGAATTACCTAGCCGCAAATACAGAGAAAAGTAAAAATAAAAATGTGGAGAACCGAATTGCCATCTCTTTGAACCTAATATCGAAATGCGGCCTGGGTTGGCTGGTCGCCGTTGGTTCCGAACGGGAATGCGAAGAACGATCCGTCCGAACTGTTTACACGGTACCATATGCCGTTTGACGGGCGGAATACGCAGATGTCTGCTTTGCCGTCGCCGTCGAAGTCAGCCGGCCGCGGGGATGTCCTCTGACGATCCAAACGGATATGCCGTGTAGGCTGAGGTTGCGGACTGTTTGAAATACCAGTAGCCGTTTGACCGCCGATAGACCGCGAGGTCCGTTTTACCGTCGCCGTCAAAATCAGCCGGAGTGATCAGGTCGGTGTCTATGCCAAACTGCTCGCCGTGGAACGAGTTGTCGCTGCTGTTTACCCAATACCAAGCTCCGCTTGACGGCCTGAAAACAGCGATGTCTGCCTTGCCGTCGCCGTCATAGTCACCGGTCGCCGGTTTGTCTTCACTGATCCCGAACTGCATCCCGAAGAACGATCCGTCAGAGCTGTTCTGCCGGTACCATGTACCTGTCGACGGGCGAAATACCGAGATGTCGGCTTTGCCGTCGCCGTCATAATCGGCAGGTGTCGGCAGGTCTTCTGAGATGCCATAATACGTGATACGAAACAGTGGCGTTTACGGTATTGAACACATACCAGATACCCGTCTCGGGCCTGTAAACCGCGATGTCGGTCCGCCCGTCTCCGTCATAATCAGCAGGAGCCAGAGCGTCACTGCCAAAACCGAACTCCACCCCATAAAGCCCGTCCGACGATCGCTGCAGATACCATGCACCGGTAGATGGCCGGAACACAGAGATATCAGCTTTCCCGTCCGCATCATAGTCGAATGCTGTCCGAGTCCCCGCAGTCGGCGTCGCTGTGGGCGTGCTAGTCGGGGTATTTGTCGCAGTTGCCGTGGGCGTACTAGTCGCCGTTGCCGTAGAGGTCGGCGTGCTGGTCGCGGTCGCCGTAGCAGTTGGTGTATTTGTCACCGTCGCGGTGGCAGTTGGCGTGTTTGTCGCAGTAGCCGTAGCAGTTGCAGTCGGCGTCCCTGCGCAGTCTCTGCCATAGCGGACAAGTGCGAAATCGATACTGGATCCGTTCCAAGTGTACCCGGCCGCGACGATCTTGCCGTCGGCCTGCACCGCGACTGAAGTGGCATAGTCGTTATCACTCAAAACGGCGGTCACCACTTTGCCGTTGCCATTGAATGAAGTATCGAGCGAGCCGTTCGGGTTATAGCGGACAACTGCAAAATCAAAGGTGCCGACAAGTGGAAAATCCAAGGTCGGTCCATTCCAGGTGTAACCCGCGACGACGATCTTGCCGTCGGACTGAACCGCGACTGAATAGGCCTCGTCGTCCAAAACCACAACGTGGGTCGTCAGCTTGCCATCACCATCAAATGAGGTATCGAGCGAGCCGTCTGCGTTATAGCGGGCAACTGCAAAATCGTCCCCATGCGCCGGCCCTGTCCAGCAGGATCCAGCCGCGACGATCTTACCGTCTGACTGTATCGCGACTGAACGGGCAAAATCGTTTCCATTCAGAAAATCGGTCGTCACTTTGCCGTCGCCGTCGAAGGTGTTATCGAGGGAGCCGTCCGGGTTGTAGCGAACAAGAGCAAAATCACCGGAACTGTCTCCCGCCGCCACGATCTTGCCGTCGGCCTGTATCGCAACCGAAAGGGCAAAGTCGCTAGAGCTCATAATACTGGTCGTCACTATGCCGTCGCCGTCGAACGATGTATCGAGAGAACCATCTATGTTGAAGCGGGCAAGTGCGAAATCATAGTCGGATCCATTATGGCTGCTACCCGCCGCGACTATCTTGCCATCAGCTTGTATCGCAACTGAGTTCGCGACGTCATCGCCACTCAGAATTGCGGTCGTCACCTTGCCATCGCCGTCGAAAGAAGTATCGAGCGACCCGTCCGCGTTAAAGCGGGCAAGTGCAAAATCGCCCGAACTGGATCCCGCCGCGACGATCTTACCATCGGCCTGTATCGCGACTGAGCAGCGCAGATCCGCCTCCATCGAAACCGGCCGTCACTATGCCGTCGCCATCGAACGTGGTATCCAGCGAGCCGTCCGGATCGTAGCGGACAAGGGCGAGGTCGTTGAAAATGTCTCCTGCCGCTATGATCTTGCCGTCGGCCTGTATCGCGACTGCTCGGGCAACTTCGTATCCATTGAGAACATCGGTCGTCACTTTGCCGTCACTGCCGAAGGTCGGGTCGAGACCTGCCGCATCGCACGGAGTTCGAACCGGCGTTGCGGTCGGAGTATTCGTCGGAGTGTTCGTTGGCGTATTGGTCGGAGTCGGCGTTACGCACAGTTCATCGGCGGCCTCGTACGCTCCGATGTCGACGCTGTCATTTACATATCTCTGAAAGCCGCGTTGGTCTGTCATCAGCGGCAGTTGTGTCTGCGGATCGACGGCAAGCGAATTATTCCCCGAGTTTTTGGCAGGCTGCATGCTAATAATGCGTGGGTCAGGGTGGTTTCCGCCATTGTCTGCCAGCGGTCCCATCGTCGGATCTACATTCAACAGGTCACTCGCGATCCAACCGGAATTTCCCGTTGTATTGCCGATCAAATTATTTCCTTGTGAAGCGACCACGCCATAAATGTCGGGCGCTCCAGGTGCGGACGAATTTACGGCAACTATGGAATTCTGTAGGGTCAAAGTGCAGCCATTAACGCCATAAATTCCGGCTCCCAGACCAAGGGATTTATTATTAGTGATCGTCGAATTTGTAACTAAAACATGGGCTCCGTTTCCTGCATTATCTTGTCTGCAATCGATACCTGCGGCGTTCCCACTTGTGTAGCGGGTCGAATTATTCCCACTCACCGTGGAATTTGTTACGAAAAGATTGCCACCTTCTGTTTCGATTCCGACAGTATTACCGCTGACGGTGGAGTTGAGTATGAACAGCGTGCCTTTATTCCAGATACCGAGATCGTAACCGTTGACTATCGATGAATTCTTGATCACTCCAACACCCTGCGCTCCGATCTCGATCGTATTATCATCAAACGGATACGAATCAATATTAATGACGGTAGTATTTTCGACATGAAGGTCGAGGGAACCGTAGATCGATGACCGATCATTATCGTTAAAAGTTGAGTTGTAAACATTGACGTGACTACCGAAGATCGCACCTCCGTAGGAGCTGTAGTTAAAGAACGGGTTGTTGTTCGATAGAGTGCTATTGTTTACCGTGACTGAATCGGCGGAGATCGCGTAGCCGCCCGTATTATGGTTGATCTGCGAATCAGTAATGTCGACCGAGTTAGCATAGATCGCGCCGCCCGATTGGATGGTGAAGTTATAAGTGAATTCCGAATTAATAACAGTTACAGCTCCAGCAGAGATCGCCCCACCATAGCCACAACAATATTGCCCGATCGGCGATCGTTTATAGGCGCCGTTACCCACAAACGACATATTCTCGATCCGTAAAGTCCCGCCGCCCTTAATGGCTCCGCCGTACGGATCCGCCTGTCCCCCGGGGTCGGACGTCACCGTGCAGGCACATCCGCCAGTCAATTTCATACCGCTCATAGAGATCGAGGTGTTAGGTCCTGTCATAAAAAGCCTGCCCAAAGGGTTTTCACCGAGAACCCCCGCCACCGTAAGAAGGGTGCGTCCGGGACCTGTGAACGTGAGATCTCCATTTATGGTTATCTGACCGGCAGTAAGCGAGATGGTTTGGGGGGAATCGAACAACGAGGAAAAGACAATAGTGTCGCCCGAAGCCGCAACAGATACCGCTTCGCGTAAGGAACAGTCTTCATCGCAAACGCCGTCGTCCGTATCAGCTGTCTTTGTTACGATGAGCGTCGAGGCGTAAGAATTGCCTGCCGCAAAAACGGAGAGGAATAGCAGTAAGAGTGCGGGAAGTCGATTTTCCACCTGGAATGCCCAAAATTTCAAGGTTTAGGGAACAATACACCCATTTCTTGACAAAAGCAATAAAAGTTTTCTTAGAGATAACCTGTCCCCTCCAGGCTCCCCTCCTTACGAAGGAGGGGTGCGGCGGTAGCCGCGGGGTGGTTCTCTATGTCTGCCTTCGGGCCTGGTTGATCAGTTGTTTTCGAGAGAACCACCCCGTCACCCGAAACGGGTGCCACCCCTCCTTCGTAAGGAGGGGAGCCGCGGAGTCCAGAAAGTTTTCTTTTGAGGGCTGTGCCCTTAGATGTGCGGCGTGTGCTCTGCCACGCCGGTTAGTGGCCATTGCCTCTTCGCGGCTGTGCCGCTCTCATCAATGAGAAGGAACGGCACTAAAGCAATTCTCAAGATATGATGTTGCCGGGATCCCGACAGTCTTTCAGCCTCGTTCACGAGGCTTTCCCGAAGGGCAAATAGGCACGGCGTTTACGACGTGAAAAGGGTGGGATCGATTCAAAGGGCGTTTCTAACGTCCTTACCAAAGGAGGTCTCAACAAGGGTGTAGTATGCGGCTTAAGCCCAACAGGGAAAGGACGTTGAAACGCCCTTTAGGATGTTCAGACGATCTTTCACGTCGTAAACAACGTGGCTATTTGCCGCTATACGCGGTAAGACGGCTGACGCTGCCTGCTTCAGGAACAGGGCAAAGCCCTTTAGCTAACACTCCTTAGACAAGCGTCGTAATTGAAGTAAATGTTAGGGTTAGGCGTTTCCGGTTACAGCCGTCGACCGCCAAAAAAATCCTTAAACAACCGGTAGAGAGTTTATAATGGCAGAACTCCAGAAATACTGCGAGTATTTGTCAGATATTGACAGTATTCGCCGTATACTGACAATATTCAGCATATTCTGTCAGTATTTATAATATATTGGCAATATTTGATAAATACTGTCAGTATTTTAAAAATATTGGCAATATTTTTCATATTCTGGGATTCTAAGCGTTAAAATACCGGATAAGAGATCGCCTCGGTTGAAAGCCGGTTTCGGGGCCGGCAAGCAGCGGTTGGTAAACGACAATAGAATTTCACCACAGAGACACTGAGGACACAGAGATTTCTGTGCTGATTCCGCACTCCGCATTCCGCACTTCCGAAAAGCCGCCTACTGGGGCTTTTCGAAGGCGGGGACCTTAATTGGCTGTTTTGGGGCGTCGCTATCGGCGACGCGGCCGGCGCGTGAGATGGCGATGCGTTTTTGATTACCCGGGCCGTCGCTGACCGACACTTTTATAGTTCGGTAGGTGCCGTCTTGTTTGTCGTTTGACGGAATGTAGCCGATCGAGTATTGGGTCCTTAGTTCGCTTGAGATCTCTTTTGCCAGACTGGGCAATTCGGCTGCGCTGCCTGGAAAATAGGCCTTGCCGCCGGTTTCGGCTGCCATTCGTTCGAGAAATGCCTTTGCCTTTGACTGCGGGCTCTTGCCGATAAAGCCGCCGTCTTTGCTCAGGTCGTTTACAAAGCCGATAGCATAGATCTGGACCTCTGATTCACGCATCAGTTCAAAAAGCTGTTTCTCGGTATAGAAACTGTTCCTGTCCTCGCCATCGGTAACGAGGATTATCGCTTTTCGCGTTTTATCGACAGATGACTTAGCGGCCTTGTATTTATCGACGCTCTCGATAGCAAGATAAACAGCGTCGATGATCGCGGTTTGGCCGCCCTCTTTATAAAACTGGTCGAGGGAATCCAGCAGGTCGGTCTTATTCGATGTGAAATCCTGCAGGATCTCGATCTTATCGCTGCCGACAAATCGGATGACCATGCTCTCGTCCGCTGGCCGGTTTGTCTCGATAAAGATCTTACCGGCCTCGATCACTTTTTCTAACTGCGGAGCGATCGAACCCGAATTATCT
Source organism: Blastocatellia bacterium (assembly GCA_963834975.1). Taxonomy (GTDB): domain Bacteria; phylum Acidobacteriota; class Blastocatellia; order Pyrinomonadales; family Pyrinomonadaceae; genus OLB17. The sequence goes on along the minus strand of CAWIDZ010000001.1, from coordinate 582,335 downwards.
ACAACAAGGGCGTAATTCGTAGGAACTTCGGACTGTGAGAAAAAATCGATCTGCTGAGGTTTGCCGTCCTCGAGGATCTTAAAATCAGCTTCTTTAAGGTTATTAACCGGCCGGTTATTGCGGTCGATGACGCGAACGTTCAGGTTAACGAGTTCCGTGTCGACTTTGATCACGTCATTATCCTCAACAAGGATCGGCGGCGTAACTTTGGGTGAAGCCTGGATCGACGGCGGCGTCGGTGACGGTGTCGCACCCAAAAATGCGGCGTCAGATACAGGGCCTGCCTGAACGGCATCCTGCCGAAAAGATATCGCGAGAATAGTAACAAACGCGGCGGCTATCGAGATCACAAAGAGGCTTCGTTTCATTTTGGTTTCTTAAGGCAATTAACGATAAGTCGGGCTGGGCGTTGCATAATATCCTTCACGCCCGCGGACGGTTAGACGCGGTAACCCCCTCGGGGGTTTGACCTTAACTTTAATTCTACGCCACTTTCCGTTCGGTTGAAAATCTTTTGGTGTGTAACCGATCGAATATTGATGCCTTAATTCAAGGGCGATCCTTTCGAAAACATCATCCATTTCAATGTCAGTTCGCGGATAAAATGCCTTTCCGCCGGTGACCGAGCTGATCTCGTCGAGAAATATCTGTCCCTGCATCCCGAGCTGGCTCGACGAATCATCATAGCCCATTATCCCGATCGAATATGCCACTACATCAGATTCCTTCATTAATCGGCGGACCTCGCCAAAATTATAACGTGACGCATTGTCCTGTCCGTCACTGATTATCAGAAGAGCACGTTTTTGATGGCTGCCCCGGGTAACACGTTCTATACCGAGGTAAACGGCATCATAGAGGGCCGTATTTTTATCTGGCTTGACCATCGACAGTTTGTCGAGAACAGCTTCGCCGTTACGGCTGCGGTCGAGCAGCAGCTGCGCCCGGCTGTTAAATGCAATGAGAAAGTATTCGTCGGAAGGATGGCTCGTGGCGATAAACCGTGAGAGGGCCTGCCGGGCCTTTTGGATCTTGTCCCCGCTCATCGAATCAGAAACGTCAAATAAGATGCCGACCGATACTGGAGCATCTGTATCGCTGAAATATTGTATGTCCTGCTCAACATTATTGTCCTTGATGGTAAAAGCATTTTTCTTCAGCCCAGAGACAAAGCGGCCGCCGGAATCAGTTACCGTTAATGTCAGCGTGACCAGGTCGGTCTTAACCCGGATAGGCCTGTCGGGATCATCGGGCGTCGGCGTCGGGTCCTGTGCGGCGCCGACCGTCGCCGACATCAGCAAGACGGCTGCAAAAATAAACGAAAAACCGAGGCCGACAAACGGACCGCGACGCGATGGTACAAAATCGAACATAATAGTTCCCGGCAAATATCTACATTCTAAGGACTGGGCAAAAGTTCTGCAAGATATTGTTTTTGATGTAGAAGCCAATGACGGGGTTGTTCAGGGGCTCAAAATCTCCGATAATATTTGCGTGCAACTATTGATGTGTATTTGCGTGATATAATCCGAACGTTTAACGGTCGGTACGCCTGCGCGTGTCCTTAGAAAGCATCCCGATCCTGCGTGTTTCGGGGCAGGCCTTTTGCATTATCCTATGACTGAATTTATTTGCCGATTGGGCACGCCCTCTGGCGAGATCATTACGCGGGTTGTCGAGGCCGCGGCCGCCGCCGATGCGAGGACCCGTCTAGAAAGTGAGGGCTTTAAGGTTTTTGCCGTCTCTTCCCCTGAGGACGGCCTGTCGTCTATTTTATCCATCGGCGGCAGCAGTAAGGGTAAGGTCAAACAGGCTGACTTTCTGTTATTTAACCAACAATTGTCAGCATTGCTAAGGGCGGGCATCCCGGTTCTGCAGGCGATCGGACTGCTAAAGACGCGTTCTGGTTCAGCCACATTAAGGATGGTCCTGACCGATGTTGAGGAAAAGATCAAAAGCGGTGTGCCGCTGTCTGAGGCGTTTGAGGCACAGGGAATGTTCCCAAAGATCTATACCGCATCGCTGCTGGCCGGCGAAAAGAGCGGTGCCCTCGATGACGTTCTTTCTCGATTTGTAACCTACCTTAAACGCAGTGTTGGTGTCTCGCGAAAACTTCGCGGTGCTCTCGCGTACCCAGCGTTCCTTTTGTTGGCGTCGTCGCTGATGGTCGCGTTTTTGTCGCTTTATATCGTGCCGCGAATGTCTGACCTCTTTAAGAGCCTGGCCGCTAATCGGACGCTGCCGACCGTGACATTGGTGGTACTCTGGTTCTCAAACACTATCGTCAACAATATTGTCTGGCTTGTGCCATTGGTTTTGATCATTAGCCTTGCGTTGTTTGTCTGGCTGCGGACGAACACGGGAAAGTTGCTGCTGCACAAATTGCTGCTTCGCGTCCCGATCGGCGGCCAGTTGATACGCAACATGGCAGCCGCACAACTCTCTCGTTCGCTGTCCACGCTGCTGTCGGGTGGTATTACGGTACCTGATTCGTGGGACATTACCTCACAGGCGATAAATAATCTCGAATTTCGCCGCCGCAGCCAGGGCGTGCTGCCTATGATCCGCGAAGGCCGCGGATTTACCGAGGCTCTCGAAAAAGCTAATTGGGTGCCCGAACTCGGCCTCGATATGATCGGTATCGGTGAACGGTCGGGAAGTTTGAGGGAAATGCTGGACGAGGTTGCGACTTTTTATGACGCCGAGGCAGAGGTACGGCTCGAGCAATTTACAACACTCCTTGAACCGCTGATCCTCTTATTCATGGCGGGCATCGTCGTCACTATTTTGTTAGCTATATATTTACCGATCATCCAAATGATCTCAGCCGGGCCGGGCGGACGGCATTAATTTATCGAAATCATGAATCAGCAAACTCAGACCGAAACCGACAATACTTCGGCACCAAAGATCGAACTTGCAGAGTTTTTGGACCATGAACCGCCGGAGGTTGAGGCGGCAAAGCAGCTTGCCCGGCGATATCGGCTGCCGTTCATCGACCTGCTTCCGCCGGAGGAGGCATCGCCTGTCGACCAGGAGGAACTTGGAAAGCTACCCGTCGATCTGATGCTGCGAAACCAATTCGTGCCTCTGCGGCGTGAGGGAAATAACCTGCACGCAGCGATGGCCGATCCGACGAATCTTCAGCAACTGGACGAGCTGGAGAATGTCCTTAACATCCGCATCGTTCCATATGTTGCAACGGCGGGTGCGATCGATCTGATACTTCGCAAAGGCGATCAGACACAGCGTGTCCTGCAGGAAGCCGCATCGACCTTTAAGATCTCGCTTGTAAAAGAGACCGATCAGGGCGAGGAGGTACTCGACCTTGACCGCCTGGCCTCGGATTCGGATATGTCGCCGATCATCAAGCTCGTCGATACTATTCTCTATAACGCGATGGAGTCGCGCTCGTCCGATATTCATATCGAGACGCGTGAACGCGACGTCCATGTAAAATTCCGGATCGACGGCGCCCTTTATGCAAAGGTAGATCCGATAGACATATCTTTTCACCAAACCCTGATCTCGCGTATCAAGGTCATGTCCGAGCTGGATATTGCGGAACGCCGTATTCCACAGGATGGACGTTTTCGCGTGCGTTATAAAGGCAGGACGGTAGATTTCCGTGTCTCGATAATGCCGACGATCTACGGTGAGGACGCCGTTATTCGTATCCTGGACAAGGAGCAGATCAACGAGAGTTTTAAGAATCTCGACCTCGATGTAGTCGGATTTGACCCGGACGATGTTTCGCGGTTCAGGCTTTATATCAAAGAGCCTTATGGCATGGTGCTCGTCACCGGGCCCACGGGTTCCGGTAAAACGACGACGCTTTATGCGGCCCTCAATGAGATCCGCAACGACGAAGACAAGATCATTACCATCGAGGATCCGGTCGAGTATCAGCTGACCGGTATTGTCCAGATACCCGTAAACGAGAAAAAAGGGCTGACATTTGCCCGCGGGCTTCGTTCCATCCTCCGCCATGACCCTGACAAGATAATGGTCGGTGAGATCCGTGACGAGGAAACCGCTCAGATCGCTATCCAGTCCGCGCTTACAGGCCACCTTGTGTTTACAACCGTTCACGCCAATAACGTGATCGATGTTATCGGGCGATTTCTGAACATGGGCGTCGAACCATACAATTTTGTTTCGTCGCTCAATTGCGTACTTGCCCAGAGGCTTGTTCGACTTCTGTGCCCGACGTGTAAAAGGCCATATGAACCCACGGTCGAAGAATTGAACGAATCAGGAATGAGAAGCGAGGACCTCCGCAAAGATCAATTATTTTTCCGAAGTGTTGGTTGTGATGCATGTAACCATACAGGGTATCGCGGACGAACGGCCATCCATGAACTTCTAGACATGTCTGACAATATTCGCGAAATGATCATCGAACGGCGGCCGGGATCGGAGATCCGGCGTCAGGCGGAAAAAGAAGGCCTTTCTTCACTACGCGAGTCGGCGGTGAAAAAAGTATTTCTTGGAATGACGACGCTTCATGAGATCAACCGTGTAACTTTCGTCGAAGAGATCAAGGAAACAGTTTAGCGGGCCTGAGTTCTTAGCAGTATTTTGCAATAGGTCGATGGGTCTACATTCCCGCCGCTTACGACGAGGCAGACCCGCTTGTTGCTGAACTTTTGCGGATCTTGCAGGACCGCCCCCAGGCTCAGAGCCCCCGTGGGTTCGCATTTGAGGTTGACGAGCCGAAAATATAGCCGAACGGCTTCCTCAATAGTTTCGTCCGGTACCTCTAGAATGCCGGCTACACCGTCCTTGATTATTTCCCAATTCAATTCACCTAGTGAGATCGTACGGGCACCATCTGCGATCGTCATTGGTTCTGTTTCATTTCGGATGATCTTTCCAGCCTTAAGCGAGAGGGCAGCGTCATTTCCAAGCTGCGGCTCAGCACCATAGATCGCCGCAGTGTGCCCCTTTCTCCTCGATCCGGTGATAATGCCCGATATCAACCCGCCGCCGCCAACCGGCGAAATAATAACGTCAAAAGCCCTTTCCGACAGTTCAGTTCCCAGCGAAGAGTTACCATCAATAACGAATCTATTGTCGTATGCACTAGCGTAATAGGCTTCGGGCATCTGAGCCGCGAGTTGTTCAACACGCTCATTTCGGCCTATCTTGCTGGTATCGACTAGATCAACATGAGCACCAAAATGTCGGACAGCATCGATCTTGACCTGTGCAGAGGTAGCGGGCATGACGACTGTACATGCCTTTCCGACTAAACGGCAAGCATAAGCCAGAGCCTGGCCAAAATTGCCGGACGAAGCGGTTAAGATCGAATCATTTGGAACATTAAGAGCGAGGTTGTATGCTGCGCGAAATTTGAAACTGCCGGTGTGTTGAAAGGTTTCAGTGGCGATAGTGACATCCAACCCTAAATAGTCGTTAAGTTTTGAAGATTCAATAAAAGTCGTAGGCTTTATTGCTTCGAGCAGCGTTTTCATTTGTTTAGAATCCACCAGACAAGCTAGACTCGTCAAGAACAATGAACAGACCAAGCGTATCGGAGCTCCCAGCAAAATTCGTCGAAAATACAATAGCGTTGTGTGGTGATCGCGGCCGAAAGTGGCTGGAAGGCCTGCCGGAAACGATCTGCCGCCTCGAGGAGCGTTGGGATATCAAAGCCGGCAAATACTTTCGCAATCTATCCTACAATTATGTTGCAAACGCCGTATTATCGGGTGGCGAGAGCGCCGTTCTCAAGATCGCACCTCCCTTAGAAGATACTGAGATCGCCGGCGAGGCGGGATACTTGAGAATTCTTGATGGACGTGGAACGGTTAAGCTATTTCAATTTGATCCTGAATACAAAAGCGTCCTTTTAGAACGGGTTGCCCCGGGGAAAAGTCTTAGATCCGTTTGTAAAAATGACAAGGCCCGGGCAGTGGCGATAGCGATCAGTGTCCTTAAGGGGGTTCTCAGGCCTGTACCTGAGACCGTCAGTTCCTTTATCAAACTTGACGATTGGTTTGACGGCTTAAAGAGGGCGTCCGGCACAAATTTCCCGCAAGACTATGCAGAGAAAGCCATGGAGTTTTACGGGGAATTGAGCCGCGACGAGACCAACATCCGTCTGCTGCATGGCGACCTGCACCATGACAACATCCTTTCTGCAACACGCGAACCATTCTTGATGATCGATCCCAAGGGGATCATCGGGCACGTCGGCTATGACATTGGCGTCTTTCTTAATAACCATCACGATTGGCTCGATTGGGATACAAAGCTTGAGGGTACGCTAGATTCGGCAGTTGCTGAGTTTGCGTCTGCTTTCGATCTCACAGAGCTAACTATTAGGAAATGGGCGTTCTGTCAGATGGTGTTGTCCTGGTGGTGGATGTTTGATGAGATGCCGGAAAAGTTTGGCGATGAACTTGGCCTTTCGGATATTTGGAAAGTCTGATAAATTAACTTCACCAAAATAAATCTTCGTATAAGGATCGGCCGCCGTAACCGAGATGATCAGTGAGCATTCAGAACATGAAATAAGACTTTTCTGTTTGGTCTTTGTTCCGGCGAATAACAAATTATGAGCAAAGCACACTTTGGAATGATCGGGCTTGGAACTATGGGTCGTAATTTCTTACTGAACATAGCTGAACACGGGATAAACAGCGTAGGATTTGACCTCGATGCGGAAAAGCGGGCACTCCTACTTAAAGAGGGAGCCGGGATGCCTGTCGATGTCGGCAGTGATATGGCAGATTTTATTGCCAAACTCGAATCACCCCGGAATATTATGATGCTGGTGCCTGCCGGTCCGATAGTTGATTCAGTCATTGCCGATCTTTTACCCCACCTTGAAGAAAACGACCTCATCATCGACGGTGGTAATTCTCATTTTACCGATACGGATCGCCGCGAATCAGATCTTTCCGGAAAAGGGGGTCGGATTTATGGGAATAGGCGTTAGCGGCGGCGAGGAAGGGGCCCGGCATGGTGCGAGCATTATGCCTGGTGGGAGACGAGATTTTTATGATCGGGTCGAGCACACGCTTCAGGCAGTATCAGCAAAGGTTGGCGGGGAACCGTGTGTTGCATATATGGGGAAGGGGTCGGCAGGCCATTTCGTCAAAATGGTCCACAACGGCATTGAATATGGCATGATGCAGATGCTCACTGAGGCATATGATTTCATGAATCGGATCTTGAAAATGGATTATGCCGCGATGAGCCGTAGCTTCGGCGAATGGAACAATGGCGAGCTTAACTCCTTTCTTGTCGAGATCACCGCCGAGGTGCTCCGCAAAACAGATCCGGAAACCGGCAACCCTCTCGTGTCGATGATCCTTGACACCGCTGGCCAAAAAGGAACGGGTAAATGGACCTCTCAGGCGGCAATGGATTTCGGCATTCCGATTCCGACCATTGATTCAGCCGTTTCAATGCGGCAGATCTCGTCTCAAAAATCTACACGTGAAAAGATCTCGGGAAAATATGATGGGTCCGGTTCAGATTCGACAATGTCGGAAATGGTTACGATCGACGATCTAAAAAATGCCTTGCTCTGTTCTTTTATCGTTACTTACGCTCAGGGTTTGTCGCTGCTCCAGGCAGCGTCTTCGGAGAAGAATTATGGCTTAAACCTTGCTGAAACTGCCAAGATCTGGCGTGGCGGATGCATAATACGCTCTGCATTGCTTGAGGATATACACCGAGCTTATTCCGCAGACACTACGCTTACGACTCTGCTCCTTGATGATAAGTTCTCTGCGATACTCCATGAACATTCAGATTCGTGGCGCAAAGTGATCTCGGCTTTTGTGGCCGACGGTATACCATCTTTATGTTTCTCGTCGGCCCTGGCCTACTTTGAAGCTTTCCGTACTGGAAGACTGCCAGCTAACCTTATTCAGGCTCAACGCGACTTTTTCGGTGCTCACACTTATCAGCGAACAGACAGGGAGGGCACTTTCCATACGTCAGACTGGGCGACCAACTAACTTTCAGTTATTTCCCAGGAGCTTGTGGACTTGAGAAGCTTGCTCATTAACGAGGCGTGTACCGAATGCCCGCTTTTCTCGGCTGTTATCTTTCCGATGATCGGCATCCCGATCAGAGCAAAATCACCGATGATATCGAGTATCTTGTGGCGAACAAATTCATCATTGAACCGCAGAGGAGTTTCATTTAGCATACCGTTGGGAGTCAAAACGATCGCATTCTCGAGGGACCCACCCAATGCCAGATTTGCCTTACGCAATGAATCTATCTCATTTGAAAACCCAAATGTCCGGGCAGAAGCGATCTCCTTGCTGAACGAACCGTTTTCGAAAATAAATTGTAGAGATTGCCGTTCGATAAAAGGATGGTCGAAATCTATTACACAGTCGACACTAAAGGTTTTCGCTGGCTCGATCGACATCTTTCTATCGCCCTGACTGACCTCAACCCGTTTGAGTACCCGGAAGTACCGTCGCGGTGCCGATTGCTTAACAACACCCGCGCTATCGATCAACTCAATAAAATCCTCACTCGATCCGTCCATTATTGGGATCTCAATACTGTCTAACTCAATAAAGCAATTGTCGACCCCGGACCCTCTGAGAGCGGACAAAAGGTGTTCACAGGTCGAGAGCACAACACCGCGGCGCATTAAGGTGGTCGCATAACTGCAATGTGATATATATTCAGCTGAGGCGGGTATCTCAAAATCATCCAGATCAGTACGCACAAATATATAGCCTGTGTTCTCTGGGGCAGGCCTCAGGCGCAAATTAACTTCGACACCCGTATGAAGCCCAACGCCGCTTACGCTGACCGATCTTCCTATAGTAGTTTGAAACATATGCTGCAAATATCGATCTTTCTTAAATCAATATTCGTGCCATGTGCAATTTAGGACGATGTGCAGTCATTTAGGGGGCAAATAGTGCTGGGTCTACAGTTTGATCTCTGATTTGTGGCGCAAGTGCCACATTTGTGTGGCCGAATTTACTATTTTCCGCTGGGCGCTTACAATTAACACTAAATATGGCTATCGAAACCGCCGGTCAAAAGGCCGCGAAAGTAACAAGGGTTCGCATCGAAAATTCGTCGACTTTGACGCTTCCAAAAGGTTCCGAGGAGGCCATCAATAAGGCTCTCGATTTTTTGCCCGTTGAGCAGATCCGGGGCGTCGAGAAGATCAAACTGGTTGATTTCATAAACGATCCGCGATTAAAGAATATGGATGTTCCGCTAACCGGTGACCTCCCGGGCCTTTACCATCCACGGGCTGGAAATCAGGCACCTTGGTTAGAGATGTCCATGGGGGCTCTGCTTCAGCCGACCGAGGGATATGTAAAGAGGTTTATGGCCAAGAGTTCGTTCAAGGGCAATCTTGCCGGCCTGATATTCTCGCTGATCGGCCAGCATTATTATCTGACGCAGCGACACTCTGTTAAACGACAAAGTCTCGAACCGCAGATTCGCCAATACGCGGAAAAGAATTTGAAGAAATGGAGTGAAAAACAGGCAGAAGGGAGCTGGCGGGCTAAGATATTTAAGCCGTTTCGCCCCTACCTTGAACGCTGGGCCAAGTGGCTTAATAAGAAGGCGGCGGCTAATAAAAACTGACCGCCCAGTAAGATACTAATGTCGATTTTAGGGTTGGCATTCATAAATTCAACGAAATTCTTAAAGATTACTAGGTTTAATAACTATGAACTACTGGTGTGTAAAACAAGAGCCGGCGTCATATTCTTTTGACGAATTTACTAAAGACAAAAAGACCGATTGGACCGGCGTGCGGAATTATCAGGCCCGGAACTTTCTTCGTGATATGAAAAAGGGGGATAAGGTGCTTTATTATCACTCCGGCGATGAAAGGGCGATCGTTGGCTTAGCTACTGTATCAAAACCGGCGTTTGCCGACCCCACTGCCGACGATGACACTTGGGTCGCAGTTGAGTTGACCGCAGGTAAAAAATTGAAAAACCCGGTTACGCTTGCGGCTATTAAGGCGACGCCAATGTTGGGGGAGATCCTACTTGTTCGAAACGGCCGCATCTCGGTGATGCCGCTCAAAAATGTCGAGTTTGAAAAGCTTGTTGAGATGGGAAGCTAGACATTAAATATGCTCAAGGACGCCGTTTCCTACTATCACGAATTACTCAAAGACCCGGATCTGGCAACTCGATCGCAAAGAATGCTGGACGCCGAGTTGGAAAGGTCACGGTTGATCTTTGGCGGTCGGCGGTTATCTCCTTATCTGCGTCCCCATTTCGTAACCGAGGCAGATTGGTCTTTTATCACAGTTAAATGTGAAACGATCTTTGGAACCTTGCAAAAGGTTAAGGATGCGGCGATCAAAAACGATGTTCTCCTCGATGAGTTGGGTGTCACCTCGATCGAACGCGACCTGATCAGGATCGATCCAAAATATAAACATGTCTCTCCGACCTCGAGGCTTGATTCATTCCTGATCGACGACACCTACAGCTTCGTTGAGTTAAATGGCGAGAGTCCGGCAGGGGTGGCATACTCCGATTCAGCCAGTGAAATTTTTGCAGCTCTGCCGGTAATGCAGAAATTTAATGAGCGGTACACCATTCGTCAACTCGAAGGCCGCTCGAAATTGCTGGATGCCCTAATGCGATGTTACCAGGAATATCTAGGCCGAAAACCCAGCCGCAAACCTACGATCGCGATCGTTGACCTAAAGGACCTTCCAACTCAGCAGGAATTTGAGCTGTTCAACGAATATTTTGAGCAGAATGGCTTTCCGGCGGTCATCTGTTCGCCAGATGAGTTAGAGTTCAACGGAAGCGAACTGTCGTATAAAGGAACAATTATTGACGTGGTTTATAAACGTCTTTTGGTTAACGAGTACCTGCCTATAATGGACAAGTATCCTGCATTGGTTAACGCCTATCGTTTTGGCAAGGTCTGTATGGTTAACAGTTTTCGCGGAAAGCTTGTTCACAAAAAAGCCATATTCGCGGTGTTGACTGATGAAAAATACTCGTATCTTTTTAACGAAAAAGAAATTAACGCCATCAATGAACATATTCCGTGGACGCGAAAATTCCGGAACGGCAACACGAAGAATAAGGGAGCGGCGATAGATCTGGTTGAATGGACGCGGTTAAATTCAGACAAATTGGTTCTCAAACCCAACGACGATTATGGCGGCCATGGGATCTATATTGGTTGGAACTTGTCTGCCACCGAATGGGACCAAGCAATCTCATTGGCTCTTGATAACGGGGATTACCTGATCCAGGAACGCGTTAAGACCGCAAAGGAATATTTCCCGATGATCACAGACCAGGAAGGAAACTGGGAAATGGTTGAGCAGCTCGTTGATCTCGACCCGTTACTATTTCTTGGAAAGGTAGGCTCGGCCTTTACGCGGCTCTCATCCAGTGAACTTGCAAATGTTTCTTCGGGTGGCGGTATGGTCCCTACTTTTATTATCGACGCCAAGTGAATTGCCCGGCGGTTTGCAGATGAAATTATCAAATCAGAAAAGTCGGCTTCGTGATCTTAGTGATGAATATTTGCGCCTTGAGCACAAGCTGAAACTCGGCGGTGGCCCGTCAAAGATCGAGAAGATTCACTCCCAAGGCAAGCTTACGGCACGCGAAAGGGTTGACCTGCTGCTCGACAGAGACAGCTTTTATCAGGAAATTGGCCTTCTTGTCGCGTACGACCAATATGACGGCCAGGCCCCGGCGGCAGCCGTTGTGACGGTCGTCGGTAAGGTAACTGGCCGGGAATGCGTAGTGGTTGCGAATGATGCAACGATAAAGGCAGGAGCATGGTATCCGGAAACCATCAAGAAGATCCTGCGAGCCCAGGAGATCGCGATGCGAAATCGCGTACCGATCATTTATTTGGTTGATTCAGCCGGGGTTAATCTTCCATATCAGGGCGGTGTTTTTCCAGGGCAATACGGAGCCGCCCGTATATTTTATTACAACTCGATAATGCGACACTACCTTAAGGTTCCGCAGATCTCCGCCGTAATGGGAATGTGCGTAGCAGGCGGAGCGTATTTGCCGGCGTTGTCCGATGTCATCCTGATGGTCGAGGGAACTTCGTTTATGGGGCTCGGCGGAGCTAACCTTGTAAAAGGGGCAACGGGACAAACGATCGATAATGAGAGCCTTGGCGGTGCAATGACGCACAATTCCATCTCTGGTGTTGCTCATTATCGCACACCTGATGAAAAGTCGTGTCTGTTAAAAATACGCGGTCTTGTGTCCGAACTTCCCAATAAAGAGATGACGCCGGTTTCGGTTACGGCGTCATCGAAACCAAAACTCAAGAGCCAAAAACTTTATGAGGTCCTACCCGAAGATCATCGTGCTCCTTATGACATGCACGAGGTGTTAGGGACATTTCTGGACGCCGGCGAATTTGACGAGTTTCAGGCAGATTTTGCCAAGGAAATGATATGCGGAACCGCTCGTATTGGCGGGATCCTGGTCGGTGTTATTGCCAATTCCCGTGGAATGGCTAAAGGGAAACCCGGAGAGCCACCGCGTTTTGGGGGAATTGTGTATACCGAATCCGCTGAGAAGACCGCATATTTTATTGAAAACTGTGATCGGCATCAAACTCCTCTGCTTTTTGTGCAGGATGTTTCGGGCTTTATGGTTGGAGCTGAGGCGGAACATAGTGGAATAATCCGAGCCGGAGCACGATTTGTCGAAGCGATGGCAACGGCAACTGTTCCAAAGATCGTTTTGACGGTCAATCATGCCTCCGGGGCCGGTTATTATGCCATGGCAGGCCAGGGCTTTGATCCGGATTTCATCTTCTCACTTCCAACAGGACGCATGGGGGTCATGGAAGGCGATTCCGCAGTACAGGCTATATACGGCACTCTGATCGAAAAGCTTAAAGCAGCGGGGAAAACGCCCGATGAAAAGACCCTCCTCGAAATGGATGAAGTTCGCGAAACATATGACCGTGAACTTGATGCGAAACATGCCGCTGCCCGTGGTTTAGTCGATGCGATAGTTACCGCTGAAAATGTCCGCAATACTCTGATCCTGGCACTTGAGACTTGTTTGAACACTTCCAAGCCGCATATTGGAGCCTTTGTTCTTTAAGAATAGTTTTTTTGGCCCGAACGCCGCGCTAACCTGGGCGTGCAAATAGATCGTTCCAACAGCCCGCACTTTTGTCGGAAATTGTGAGGTCAATTAATCTCTTCACAAAGCATAGTGAAGACTGTATAATAACAAGTGCTGCGATTCACGCAGCCCTTCAACTCTCAATCAATCTCCATCATGAAAATGAAAGACTATTTATATTGCGGGATCACCGTCTGCGCGTTCATTATTGCCCTAAATGTTGCGGCGAATGCGCAGAAACAACCAACTAGAAAAGATGACAGCGGGGGCGATATTGCATCCTCTGTCTTGAAAACTACAGGTAAGGTTCCGATCGTGATAGTTGGTTCAGCGGCAAAAGCCGGGTGGGCGGTGACCAAATTCACAGCGACCCGGGTTGCGGCCCCTATGGCTAAGACACTGATCGTTAAGGGAACTCCAAAGGCTGCTCAATTGATGCTTAAGACGACAGAGTTCGGTATTAAACGGGCACTGCCACTAGTTGTGAAGTTGAGTCTCCTCTGACGTGTGGGCTATGCTGACGGTATGAAATATACCGTCGACGAATTTCTCGCCAAACTGCCGTTGCCGGCAAATGAAAAATGGACAGAAGGCGTTTGGGACATTGAACCCTTTAAGAAGGGCAGTGTCTCACTCGTCTTTTTTCGCCGACCGGCACTGATCACCAAACTCTTCACGAAGAGGACGAATTCTATTTTATCGCCCGCGGTACCGGCTGTTTGATCATTGACGGTGAATCAAACGCAGCTGCCGTAGGTGATGCGTTTTTTGTTCCGGCCAAAGCGCCGCATCATTTCGAAACGGTCTCCGACGATTTTGCGACATGGGCGGTATTCTTTTAACCTTTGATCTCAATGGAACCCCTAAAGACCAATGATGTTGAGACCGGGATAGCGGATCGCATCCTGACCATAAGATTCACCCGTCCTGAGATCCGTAACCCGCTGTCTGTTTCTGTATTGGTTATGCTTCATGAGATCCTTGATTCCTGCACATCTTCTGGGGCAATCGCCGCGGTCATTTTTACTGGTACGGACAGAAGCTTTGCCTCTGGGGCCAACTTGCGGGAGATCGATGTATTGGATAGTAAGACCGCACCTGCATTCGCTCAGCGCGGGCAGGATCTTATGTCTAAGATCGAATCACTACCTCAGACAACAATTGCCGCGATCAACGGCTATTGTTTTGGCGGTGCCCTGGACCTGGCGTTATCATGCAGTCGAAGGATAGCGTCTTCTGAGGCAAAATTAGCACATCCCGGTGCCGGGTTGGGGATAATAACGGGCTGGGGCGGCACCCAACGTTTGCCGCGGCTCATCGGGCAGGCAGCTGCCATGGAATTATTCTTCACTGCTGAGCATATAAATGCGGAGCAGGCTTTTGCTATTGGTTTAGTCGATGAAATTGCGGAGGACCCCGTGCGGCAAGCCCGGGAGTTTGTCCGGTTAAGGTGATCTCGTGTAAGATTCGCTATATGAAAGTACAGTTGGTGAAATTGGCGCACGCACGTTCGGGTGATAAGGGTGATACGGCAAATGTCGGGCTTATTGCCCTAAAAGATGAGTATTATCCGCTCCTAACGCGGGCGGTCACGGCGGAAGTCGTCAAAGCACACTTCGGCGAGATGGTTAAAGGTGAAGTTGAACGATTTGAATTGCCAAACCTAAAAGCGTTGAATTTCCTGCTCCATGGATCGCTAGACGGCGGCGGCACACTTAGCCTTATGACCGATGCCCAGGGTAAAACGTTCTCAACCGCATTGCTCAGAATGTCGATCGATGTAGCGGATGCCGATGCCGCGGATCTTGGATTGGCGTGAACGGATCCATTTAGTTCCTTTACTGTCTCAAATCAAAATGAACGTCCTAGAGATATCAACGGTAGATTCCGTCCGGATACTTGAACTCAACCGGCCTGATAAACGAAACGCCTTAAATGACGAGTTGATCTCGGCTCTCAAAGCGGCCTTGGCTGAGGCAGATGCCGGGGACGATCTGCGATGTGTAGCTATTCGCGGTCGCGGAAAGGATTTTTGTTCCGGTGCCGATCTGGCGTCGCTGCAGCAGATCAGTAAGAATTCACGCGACGAAAATCTGGCCGATGCGATGGTCCTCGGCGGACTATTCGAGCAAATCCGAAACCTGAGAATTCCCGTTATTGCAGCAGTGCATGGGCGTGCGTTGGCCGGCGGCTGCGGACTTGCGACGGCTTGTGACATTGTGATCGCGGACAGATCGGCCCGATTTGGATATCCTGAAGTGAAGATCGGGTTTGTGCCCGCGATGGTTGCGGCGATCCTTAGACGAAACCTTTCTGAGAAGCGGTGCTTTGAGTTGTTGACGCAGGGAATTGAATTTACTGCAGACGAGGCATTCAGCCTTGGGTTGATCAACCGTGTCTTTGATGATGGCGAAGTCTATGAGGCAATGATGGATTACGCATCGGTCTATTCAAGGGTTAGCCGATCAGCGGTTGAAATGACCAAGCGGCTTATTTATGAGATCGACGGAATGGATTTTTCGACGGCATTACGCAGAGGAGCAGAGGTCAATGCGGATGCCCGAATGACCGCCGACTGCAAAGCCGGCATTGAAAGATTTCTAAACAAGTAGATCAGGCCTCAAGAATTTCCACCTTTGTTTCGATCAGTGATTTCGGTATCAGCGCGGGGAAGTACGCCATGATCTCTTCGACTTTTGGCCTGCCTCCGGCAAATCCAGTAACGCCGGGTGGTCCTGTAAGGATCAACGGGGCGATCTCCTTAGTAAACCGCGAAATGTCCTCCCTATTCTGCCCCCTCACACCAACCCGAAGCTGAACTTCCGGAATATCCGGCGACGGTTCGCCGGCAAGATGGCCGTGGGTGGCATTGACACCCACGAATTCGGTGAGGATGGTGTCGAATCGTAGTCCGAGGTTATCCAAACGCTGCCGCAATATCTTGTCCGCGGCCTTTGCTTTCTCATAGGCGTCTGGCCAGGAATAAACCAAAGTGCCGACTGATTTCCAGCCGCCAAGGTATGCTATTGAAACTTTGTAAAAATCTGTCTTTGGATGGCCCGTAATGCCAAAAACCTTTACTTTGTCCTTGCCAGCGTCTGATAGATGGATCGACGCAAAATCGGCGACGACATCGGGCGTGATGTATTCGTGAGGGTCGCCCATTTCATATAGCAGCTGTTCCTTTACCGACTGAACGCTAACACAGCCGCCCGTGCCATCGTGCTTGGTGACAATGAACTCTCCGTTTGGTGAAACCTCGACGATCGGAAAGCCGATATCAGCCATGTCAGGGATCGATTTCCATTCGTACTGACAGTTTCCGCCGCTCGATTGTGCTCCGCACTCGATAATGTGCCCTGCGATGGTACCGGCCGATACTTTGTCCCAGTCGTCAAACGACCAACCAAATTCGTGCATTAGCGGTGCGAGAGTCAGGCCTGTATCGGTCAGCCGTCCACCGACAATAATATTCGCGCCTTTTCCGAGCGCCTCGACAAGCGGAGCCGCCCCGAGATAAACATTTGCCGATTGAACCTTGTCCCTTATGGTGGAAAGCGATTCACCAGTGTCCATGCTGACGATAGAAACACCGTCAGCCATAAAACTATCAAGTTTGTCGAGAACGTCGTCGCCGGTCACCATCCCGATCCTCACCTTGCCGGACAGTCCCAGTTCGCGGGCCACATCCCGAATCGCCTCGGCACATCCCAGGACATTGACCCCGCCTGCGTTTGAGAGGACCTTAATATCTTTCTCAACGCAATCGGGCAGGATCTCATTCATGAGCGAAACGAAATCGCGTGCATAACCCGCATTTTGATCGCGGGAGCGCTGCTTTTGCAGGATCGACATCGTTACCTCTGCGAGGTAATCGAGCATTAGATAATCGATCGGGCCCCGACGGACCTGATCGACCGGAGCTGTTAAAAGATCACCCCAGAAACCTTGTCCGCCTGCAACTCTTACTTTGTCCTTCATATTTAGATACGAGTTAATCAAAATGAGAAGTGGCGGTCAAACTGAGATAATATATCCCGGCCTGACCGCCAAAGTTCGTTATTCGTTATATCGGGCTCTGCTTAAGGAATTGGTTTCGTAGATCCTTTCACAGCCCCCTTGACCGTATTCTTACCTTTCTTATAAACCCATTTAGTGCCATGTACGGTTTTAACGGCGACCCATTTGCCGCCTTTCCACGATTTGCTGGCCACCCACTTAGTACCGGTCCAGGTGCGTTTGCCGACTGTTGTGCCAACTCTACGAGTGGTATGGCCGACTTTTTTGGCAACACTCTTGCTGACATCTGTTACCGTGTCTCCGGCCTTTCCAAGCATCGTGTCCTGAGCGCTCACTGAGAGTGTACCGTTTGAGCCCAGCGCATTTCCCATAAACGTAAGCATCAAAACGAATAAGAATGCTGCAAATATTGAAGTAATTTGTTTCATATAAACCCCTTTACTGATAAGTTTCATCATCACACCCCGAATTATGTCACTCAAGGAGGGAACTTTCAGTACGTTACAATACCAAACTACTGTGGGCGAACATTTGCGTTAATAAAACGAACGATATCCTCGGTCGAGGTCCCGGGCAGAAAAACCTCTGACACACCGATCTCTTTTAGCTTGGGAATGTCTTCCTGCGGCACGATCCCGCCGACCAGAACGAGTGTGTCGTTCATACCGCTGTCTCTCATTAATTTGATGATCCTCGGGCAGAGCGTATTGTGAGCCCCGCTCAGAATCGAAATGCCGACCGCGTCAACATCTTCCTGCAATGCTGCCGTGGCGATCATTTCGGGCGTTTGCCGGAGGCCGGTGTATATTACTTCCATACCCGCGTCGCGAAGGGCGCGTGCAATAACCTTTGCTCCCCGGTCGTGGCCGTCGAGGCCCGGTTTAGCTACGAGCACTCTTATCTTTCTTTCTGCCATAGATTACGTAAAGTATATTAACGGCTGATGCGTGTGAGCAAACTGCCGCGTGAGATAAAAGGCTTAAGATCGGCCCAGGTAAAGAAGTATTCGCCGGCGGGCTGCAGCGCCTGGATAACATGCGGAAAGCCGTAATCGTATTTGAATGTTATGCCCTCGCCCGTCACGACAAAGCCGTCGAGGTTCTTTGCAGTAAATTTTGCGTCGCGAAAGAGGCTCTCAGGATCGGAATCCGTGTTCTCAGGATCCGCTTTCATTTCTTTGATAGCGTCAGCCATCTCCTTTGCCTGTGCCTTTTTAACTAGAGCGGTGAGGCCGGCAAGGTTTGTAAAGACATCGGCCACCCTAACCCTTGTGCCTTTGGCGATATTGACCACCACAGTCTTTATCTGGCTTGAAGGATAGGCGCCTGAGCCTTCCATAAAAAGGTCCAAACACAGAATGCCGTCGTTGTTGTAATGCACGTCATAATCTGCTTCCTCGAGCCATTGATACTCACCCAATTCTTCCTTCAGGTTCAGGCCGAGGACGGAACTATAGCTGATCGCCGCCTCGATCTTCCTGGAAAGTGCCGGCGTCGATGCCTTAATTCTGGGATAGGTTATGACAAAGTGCTTCTTATAGTCTGAGATAGGTTTGCGCCGGGTATAGGTTGTCTTTTTTGCTGTAATGACAACACTCTGCCCGATGGCGGTAATCCCGAAAGCGGCGATAAGAAATGCCAAAAGTAAAATTTTATTGTTCATAAGCGAGAGCGTCGTCCATATTCGGAGATGCAAAGACGCACCGAAGTTTAGCACGGATGCCGCGTCTTTCTTTCATTGCGTCAAACATTTCAAACCATGCATGAGTATTGATCCAAAGAGGGTTATAACTGCTGATCGGTTTTACGATGCCGTAACGCGGTTCCTCGGTCTCGGCGATAAACGACCCGAACATCCTGTCCCAAATTATCAGTACACCCGCGTAATTTTTATCCAGGTAGGCCTCATTCACACCGTGGTGTACGCGGTGATGCGAGGGCGTGTTCAGAATATATTCGAGCGGGCCGAGTGTGCGGATAAACCTTGTATGGATCCAAAACTGGTAGATAAGGTTAAAGCCGTGCATCAGGGCAAACATCCACGGAGCAAAACCGAGCAGCATTACCGGAGCGTAAAATATCCAATGCAATATACCGCTAAACCAGCTTTGCCGGACCGCAACGCTCAGATTGTAATGCTGGCTGGAGTGATGGACGACATGGAAATTCCAAAACAGCCGTGATTCGTGACTGACGCGGTGAAAGATGTAATATGCAAAGTCGTCGACAAAAAACAGTGCAGCCCATGTCCACCAGGCGTCGGCCGGAAACTTGTACGGTGCCAGGTCGTAGCAAAAAATATACGCATATCCCGTTACCAGGCCGAACAAAGCTCCCCAGACGACGCTCATAAACCCGAGGAAGATGTTGCCCCAGGTGTCTTTTCTATCAGCGTACTCATCTGAGCTCTTAAAATAGGCCCACAGTGCCTCGCCCGCGATCAGCAACGCGAAAAACGGAATGGCTATTACTGTCGGCCTCAGCATATCTGTAACGATAAACCGCAAGCATCCAATGATACAAGTCAAAGCGTCTCACCAAGGCGAAATGCGTACCGCAGTGTAAAATGATCCGCATGATTCTGTTTTTGGTTGAGGCCGCAATATAATAGCTTTTGTATCGAAATAGGGAAAGTTCATCTACTCTGCGACGGGACAGAGTACCGATAATTTATATATATGACTGGCAGATCCAAAATAAAAAAGGTTTTGATGGTAGTTGTTATCGTGCTCGCGGCGGCTTTTGTTGTAATTCAGTTTTTTCAGATCGATAAGGTCAACCCGCCGGTCGTTGCGGCCGACTCGATCGAAGCATCTGTTTCCGTTCCGCCTGATATCGCCCAGATAATCGGCCGGTCGTGCAGCGACTGCCACTCAAATAATACTGTCTATCCGTGGTACACGAGCACCCAGCCCGCCGGCTGGTTTATGAAAGACCATATCGATGAAGGCCGCCGCGAAGTAAATTTCAGCGTCTTTAACACCTATTCCGCCCGGAAAAAGGCCAAAAAGCTCGAAGAGATCTGCGAACAGGTTTCGTCCAAGGAAATGCCGCTGCCCTCATATCTCTGGATCCACTGGGACGCCGCACTTAAAGACACCGAAATACAAGCCCTCTGCGACTGGTCCAAACAAGCCGCCGAATCGCTCAAAGCAGCGCCACCGCCTGAATAATTACCAGTGCGGAACGCGGAGTGCGGAATGCGGAGTGCGGAATGCGAAGTGCGGAGTAAGGTCGCTATCGCTCCAGATACCGACCTACACTTTTTCACTTTTCCCCTTTTCCCTTTTCCCCTTTTCCCTTTTTCCACTTTCAAAATGTTAAACACCCCCCCCTAATTTCCCGCCGGTAGAACGTCTATAGCGGTGGTAGAACCATTTTATTTCCGGTAGAACGGCTTCCTACAGTAAAATGCCTTTCTAATGTTATTGCAGCCACTAAAATAAAAATAAAGTGATTTTAATAAAAATATAGCGGCTTCTTACAGTTAGATGCCTTCATAACAACAATAAAACCGCTCTACCGGCAGTATAACGGCTCTACCGGTATTAAAATCGTTTCCCAAATGACGAAACCCAGTAAACACCGCATTTCGCATTTTGCAAACGGCACGCTCACCGGCCCGGAAAAGTGTTAAACACTGCGTCCTGCGGCTACGCCGGCTTGCGGCTTTGCCGCTCTATTTGCGGAAAAGCTTTGCTTTTCCGGCAGCCATCAATAAAGTCCCGCGGCTACGCCGCCGATCTCCACTTGGCGGCTATCGGCGGCCGAGCCACAAGAGTTAAAGGGAGACTATCGGAAAATCGTTCGCCGCCCACCCGGGATCAAGATCAGGCAGTAACCTGCCATCAACTCCGACTTGCGCTGTGGTGTAAAATTGTCTTCGGAGGCAGGGAAGTGTTCGAGTATCGCAAAATTGCAGGTCAGACCCCGCATTTCCTTTAGAGCCCGCATTTCCTTTTATGTCGACACAATTCTTGGCATTTGTTTTCTTGTTTATTAGCGTGCAATTTGGATGTACGCCTGTTGCGGAGACTGAAAAGGTGGCGGCTATAGATCAAAAGCCCAAGCCATTCACCCTTGCGGTCGAACCTGCGGCAGCAAGCCCATCAGACATGCGCATTGATCTGCGCAACTTTTCCCAGATCCGCGATGTTGAACTTACGGATAACGGTCTTTTTATGTTGACTAATTTTAGCAAAGCAGGGTCCTTCGCACTTTTTCGGGAGGGTGCAGGAGAATGGGATAAATTGGGAACAAAACAATTTGAATCGGGCGGTGACGCTGATCGTGCAGCTATTAAGTGTGTCGATTTTGTGGACGGCATTAACGGTTGGGCCATTGGCTATGAAATGGACGTATGGCATACAGATGATGCAGGCAGTAGTTGGGAACATTTAGGAAAGATCCCAGAGAGATCTCCGGCAGCGAAATGTGAGGTGCTGCAGTTTACCTCGTTACAAACGGGATGGATGGCCGATCTTAACGGCCTCTTCCGGACGATGGACGGTGGGAAGAACTGGACAAGAGTTAACGATATATCTATAGATGCCGGAAACCTTACATTCTTAGATCGATCCATTGGCTGGGTAACTGCGGTGGACGAGGATAACAACTCTACGATTTACACTACATCTGACGGCGGCGTCTCATGGACGTCCTATAAGACAGCTAAGACGAGAATAGATGAGATCCGGCCCCTGAACTCTCTTACCGGTATTGCCGGTGGGCGATGGGGGCCAGCCTCGATAACCACTGACGCCGGCCGGACGTTTAACAGTATCGATGCGCTGCCGGGAAAGTTTAGAGTTGGATCGATCGACTGTTTAGGGGAAATCTGTTTCATCGCGGGATACCAATACTCGGACGTCTCGGCAGCCGGGCCTCGACGAGGGCACGCTGTTGTCTACAAAACAGCAGATAATGGCCGAACCGTCGCGACGGTCGACCTGGATACCGATGAACCGTTCTTTTCCATGATCAAGTTCTTTAATAATCAGATAGGCGTTCTGGCTGGACGGGACGCTTTATTCAAAACCATTGATGGCGGCCAGTCTTGGGTGGAAATTTTGAGGATCCCTGCTAATACTGAGAATTAGCAAAAAGGGCGGTTGGTCTGCGGATGCAGTAGGCCGCATGAAGTAGGCGTTCGTGGGGTTCTAAGGGGGGCAAAAGTATAATCAAACTCGTACACACCTTGATAACCGGCTCATTGGTTGTGAACAACGCCCTTTCTCCGTGTGGGCTTCCGCAATGAACCTTCCGACCACCCCTTTCGGACTTGAAACGACCTATCAAGTCTGTTTGGGTATCAAATTACCCCACGACCACATATTTTATTCTTTTATTTTACGGCGTTTCTTCGTAGAATATTAAAATGTCGCTATTGCCGATCGTTCATTACCCTGATCCGGTACTGCTGTCTGTTGGAAGGCCGGTTGGGGATGAGGAATTTCGGAACGGGCTTGCTCAGCTGGCTGCGGATATGTTTGAGACGATGGCTGATGCCGGTGGTGTTGGTTTGGCGGCCCCGCAGGTTGGATTGTCTAAACGGATGTTTGTCATGGATGTTCCGCTTGAAGATGGTGAGCGTGAGCGGCATGTTCTCATAAACCCCGAGATCATCCATATTGAGGGTGAGCAGGTCGGGGACGAGGGGTGTTTGTCGTTCCCGGGGCTTTATCAGGTGGTTAAGAGGGAAATGAGGGTCATCGCCCGCGCTCAGGATGTGAACGGCGATGAGTTTGAGCTGGATGTGGTGGATCTGGCGGCCCGTTGTATACTGCATGAAACAGATCATTGCGACGGCATCGTGTTTTTGGATCGTATGTCCCCGCTAAAGCGTGAATGGGCAAAGCGAAAGATCAGGGCATTAAAAAAGGACGGTAAGTGGAGCTAAATTTGGAAATTCAAGATACAAAATTGACCGCAGAGATCGGTTCGAGCGGCGAACTGAACAAATATCTAGGCGACGGATGGACGCTGATACTTAGTTACGTCAAGCATTCCAGCGATTCGCATCAGCCGCGTTTTGTTGTCGCGTGGCAGCAGGACGGGCCGCCCATTTTTCCTGAGTTGCTGGACGAGTGGGAACAGCGCGAGATGCAGCGAAGTTATTTGCGGTGATGCAGGCCTGACGGCTCGCAGCCGTGGTTTATCTATTTTGCCGGATGGTTTAAGATAAGGCTAAATCGATAGACCTTAATTAGAGTTACGAGTGCGGCCCCAACGCCCGGGGTCGATGACAGCCGAAACAATAGAGTGCCTTAAGAGGAGTGAAGAACCATGATTAAGAGAGGCGCTTTCTTTGTACGCACCACATTTATGTCATTTGCGGCGATCGTTGTTTTCGGCACTGCCGTGACGGCATCTGCGCAGATGACGATCTTTAATGTACCTTCGACGGATGTGCTGGAGCGGGGCTCGACAGCTCTTGAGTTTGATGTGATAACCAAGCCGGCCGCGTTGCGTGATGGCGGATTTCAGAGTTATGGCTACCGGATCGTTTACGGGCTGACCAATAACCTTGAGATCGGCACTAATTTCTTTTACACGCGGGACGGTTCGGGGTCGGTCGGAGACCTACAGTTTAATGTAAAGCGAAAGCTGTATGAAAGTGAAAAACATGCCGTTGCGGTCTCAGCAGGAGCCCAGGTCTTTATCCCGATCAAGGACTCGTCCACCAAGCGGGCGCCGGTAATGCTCTATTCGACGGCGAGCAAGGTTATAAAGCCGCTAAACGGGCTCAGGCTTACGGGTGGTGCATACACCATCCTTAACGGCGGTGCAGACTTCGGTACAAAGACCGGTGCGATCGTCGGTATCGAACAGCCTATCAGCAAGCGATTTAGCTTTTTGGGTGATTGGTATTCGGGGTCGAATAAGCTGGGTTACGCAGCGGCGGGCCTGAACTATAATATAACGCCGCGGCAATTTATCACGGCAGGTTACAATTTCGGAAACACGGGCAGGGGAAACAATGCATTCTCGGCCTTTTACGGTTACACTTTTTAAGTAACCTTTAGGAATATTGAGTATTTGAACATGCAAACACAAAGAACTTTAGATGAATTTAAGAACGAGCCTTTTGTAGATTTTTCCGTAACGGAGAACGCTGAAAAGATGCGTTCAGCGCTCGATAAGGTCCGCGGCGAGTTAGGCCGTGAGTATCCGATCGTCATCAATGGCGAAAAGATCACCCTTGACGGCAAATTCCAGAGTATCGACCCGTCAAACAAGACCGAGGTCGTCGGCGTCTTTTCGGATGGTGACACAAATACGGACCTGGTCGAACAGGCGATCACAGCGGCCTCGACCGCTTTCAAAACATGGCGAAATGTTCCTGCGGCCCAACGGGCTGATTATCTGTTCAAAATCGCCGATATAATGCGGCAGCGTAAGTTTGAGCTGTCGGCATGGATGGTCTTTGAGGTTTCAAAAACATGGGCCGAAGCGGACGGCGACACCGCAGAGGCGATAGATTTTTGTGAATTTTACGGACGCGAGATGCTCCGATGGGCATCAGAGCAGCCGGTCACACCAAATCCGGGCGAAAAGAATAGGTTCGAATATATCCCTCTCGGAGTTGGGGCCATTATTCCGCCGTGGAATTTTCCTCTTGCGATCATGGCAGGCATGACCATGGCAGCGGTTGTTGCCGGTAATACGGTCGTTCTGAAACCCTCGTCAGATTCACCGACGATCGCTGCTAAATTTATCGAGATCGTTGAGGAGGCCGGCCTGCCGGCAGGGGTTATTAATTTTATTACCGGCAGTTCGGCGACCGGCGAAGCGATGGTCACGCATCCGAAGACACGGTTTATATCGTTTACCGGTTCCAAGGGCGTGGGTCTGCATATCAACGAAGAGGCTGCAAAGACAAGGCCAGGCCAGATCTGGATAAAACGCGTGGTCGCCGAGATGGGCGGCAAAGACGCGATAGTCGTCGCTGACGACGCCGATCTCGACGCAGCTGCCTCAGGGGTGGTTTCCGCGGCGTTTGGTTACCAGGGGCAAAAATGTTCGGCGTGCTCGCGTCTGATCGTTGATGAAAAGGTACATGATGAATTAATGGCAAAGATCGTCGGCCTGACAAGGTCGCTGAAACTTGGTCAGCCTACCGACGCCGATACAAACGTCGCTGCCGTTATTAACAAACGTTCTTTTGACAACACATTGGGCTATATCAAAAAGGGCATCGATGAAGGTGGGCAACTATTGACCGGAGGCACAGGTGACGAATCAAATGGATTTTATATTGAGCCGACGATCATTGACGACGTAAAACCGGGCTCAACCCTGGAACAGGAAGAGGTTTTCGCACCCGTCCTTGCTGTTATTAAGGCCCGCGATTTTGATCATGCCATCGAAATTGCAAACGATACCGAGTTTGGACTAACGGGCGCTTTGTTTTCTGGATCTCAAGAGAGACTCGACCGCGCGGAACGAGATTTTCACGTTGGCAATCTGTATTTGAACCGCAAATGTACCGGGGCCCTTGTCGGGGTACATCCGTTTGGCGGTTTCAACATGAGCGGGACCGACTCAAAGGCGGGCGGGCGGGAATACCTGCTTCAGTTTATGCAGGGCAAATCGATCGCACAAAAGATCTAAGCCGACCGCTTTCTTGTTAGCCGGTCTGTTTACCTTCATACTTAGAATATTATGCGTAAACACAATTTACGGAGCAGTTTCGTTCTATTCCTGATTCTGGCGGTGTTTGTAACCGGCTCAATTGCGCAAAAGAAAAAGCCGGCGAAGTCGTCACCTAAGACGACCATATTTGCTGTTTTGAGTGATGGCAGGGCACTCGAGCCGATAGCGCACATAAACAAAGGCAAACTGGAAGCCACCGTAAACGGAAGCGATGATTCTAAGAAAGTGGCTGCATTCGACAATACCTATTACAAACCTAAGACGACCTATACCCTGATCTTTGGCGGAGCTAATGCCGGCACCGTGGCCGTAAAAAGTGCCGATCCAAATGCTGATTGTTCCAGGAATATGGCCGAGATAACGACGAATTCGACTAAAGGCTCGATAAAAGGCCTGGTAATGGCTTTAGCGACAAATGCAGCTGTCAGATCTAAGGCTGCGTCATACCGCAGAAGGCCGACAGAAGCCGAAAAGGACGAGATCGAGGTGCTCGTTCGTAAAGAGTATACAAAGCAAAAGCTAACGCCGGACACGCTGCACTATCACAATCTGACAGCCATCGACGTTGACAACGACGGAAAGGCCGAGATAGTCGGGTCATATTGGGTTGATATCGATAAACTTACCCGCGGGCTTCTGTTTTTTATTGCTGAAAAGGACGCAAAGGGCAAGTATTTCATGGGCTATGACGAATACAGAAAGGTCGATCAGGCCGATGTAATGAGCGGGGATATCACTTCGGTTGACGAGGGCGTTTATCACGAGCTGCTGCTTGACTCGTTTGATTACGACGGTGACGGCACGGCTGAGATCTTTACCTATACGCAGTCGTTCGAGGGATCGGGTTTTAATGTTTACAAACGTAAGGGTGACAAGTGGTCAAGCACTTACGAGAATTCGAATTATCACTGCGGCTATTGATCAACTGGCAAACAGATATTTATTATTGGGAAATTCAGGTGTTGAATTCGAATGAGAATTTAGCACCCTTTTTCATTTCAATTATGAGAAATCAAATCTTTGTACGATCACTCATGACGGCAGCGACATTATGTTCATTTATCCTGACCTCGTTTGCTCAGTCAACTGAGGGCCTTTTCCCCGTGAAAAGACAAGAGTCGGCTGAGAGCTGGAAGAGAGACGGCTGGAAAGCTGTTGATAGTGCGAAAAAGCAAAAGGTGCGAAAAGGTAAGGCGAAGAACGTAATACTATTTATCGGAGACGGAATGGGGGTATCGACGCTGACGGCGGCCCGGATCTTCGAGGGGCAGCAGCATGGCGAGAGCGGTGAAGAAAATCGTCTTAGCTTTGAGGAGTTTCCATTCTCGGCTCTTTCCAAAACGTATTCGGCTAACCAGCAGACGTCTGATTCGGCGCCGACTATGACTGCTATCATGACGGGCGTTAAGACCGACGAGGGCGTATTATCGGTTGACCAGGACGTAGTTCGCTCCGATTATCGCACTGTCAAGGGTAACGAGACGGAGACTTTACTCGAGATGGCAGAGGCATCTGGCCGGTCTACCGGCGTTGTGACGACCACACGGGTCACACATGCCACGCCCGGTGCGTGTTACGCTCACACAGCGGACCGCAACTGGGAATCGGATAAAGATATATTCAAATGGCGAAAAGACGCTTATGACACAGGTTTTCCGGATATTGCAAAACAGTTGATAGAATTCCCCTACGGCGACGGCCTTGACGTGGTTCTCGGCGGCGGACGCATGAAGTTTCTACCCGATGGAACCCCTGACCCCGACCATAAAGGAAAGCCGGGCGAACGTCTGGACGGACAGGACCTGACAAAAGATTGGGAGAGTAAACACCCCGGTTCCATATATGTCGGTAACGCTGCGGACCTAGCTGCGGTTGACGCCAGAAAAACAAAACACCTGCTCGGCCTTTTCAGCCAGGACTCGATGGAGTTTGATGCGGATAGGATCGCGAGTCATTCAGATCAGCCGTCACTGACGACAATGACGACGAAGGCGATAGATATCTTGTCGCATAATAAGAAAGGATTTTTCCTGATGGTCGAAGCAGGGCGGATAGACCACGCGCATCATTATGGTAATGCGTACCGAGCTCTGCAGGACACCGTCGAGTTGTCAAATGCAGTTCGGGCTGCGTCGACAAAGGTGAACCTTGACGATACGCTTATTGTTGTCACCGCTGATCACAGCCATACTTTAACGATCGGGGGCTATTCGACGAGGGGAAATAATATATTGGGTTTAGTACGGGAGCTTGATAAGAATGGTAACGTCGAACCCGATTATAAGCGCGACAGGCTTGGCCGGCCGTATACGACACTAATGTATGCAAATGGCCCCGGTTACACGGGAGCATCTGAAAATATGCCCGAGGGCCCCAAGAAGTATCCTGACGAACCGAAGAGGTTTAAGGGAATAACGGACGGGCGGCCCCTCCTGACCGAGGAAATAGCGACCGACCGGGATTATCTGCAGGAGGCAGCAGTCCCGCTAATGGATGAATCACACAGCGGCGTGGACGTTGCAATTTTCGCCACGGGTGTCGATGCCCATTTGATCCGCGGTTCGATGGAAGAAAACTGGATATTTTTTGTAATGGCTGATGCCATGAGATTGGGGCGCCGATGAAAATTGTTTTTATGGGCACCCCGGCAGCGTCAGTTCCGTCGCTTGCGAAGCTGATAAGCGATGGCCATAAGGTAACGGCCGTTTATAC
The DNA here is from genome assembly GCA_963834975.1 of Blastocatellia bacterium. Classification (GTDB taxonomy): domain Bacteria; phylum Acidobacteriota; class Blastocatellia; order Pyrinomonadales; family Pyrinomonadaceae; genus OLB17. The sequence goes on along the minus strand of CAWIDZ010000001.1, from coordinate 553,849 downwards.
TCAGCCGGATCGTCCCTCGGGCCGGGGTAAAAGAGTCATCTATTCTCCGGTCAAACAATTTGCGGTGGATAATGACTTGCCTGTATATCAGCCGCTCAAGATCCGCACTGATGAGGCTATCGAGCAATTTCGCACCCTGAAGGCAGACGCGGCCATTGTTGTCGCATATGGGCGTATATTGCCGGATGCATTTCTATCGGCCTTTCCGCGAGGTGCAATAAACGTCCACTTTTCGCTGCTTCCAGAATATCGGGGAGCGGCACCTGTAAATTGGGCGATCGTAAACGGTGAAACGGAAACCGGCATAACGACAATGAAGATGGACGCCGGGCTGGATACTGGTGATATTCTACTGCAGTCTGTAACGAAGATCGGCGGGGACGAAACATCGATCGAGCTTATGGAAAGACTGTCATTTGACGGATCTGAGTTGTTGGCTGCGACGCTTAATGATCTTGATACCATCGTTCCCCGACAGCAGCAGCACCAGCTTGCAACGCTTGCGCCGATCCTCAAAAAAGAAGATGGTTTGATCGACTGGAAAATGAGTGCCGGTAATATTAGGAACCGCGTTCGTGGATTTCAACCGTTCCCGTCGTCGTATACTTATCATGATGGATCGCGTATTACTCTATGGAGAACGTCGTGTATGAACGACACTGCCGGTAATAACTTCGCCCCCGGCGAAGTGGTTTTGGCCGCGGGTGGTGAACTGCAGATCGGTTGTGGTGAGGGGACGGTTTTGGCGGTAGAGGAATTACAGGTCGAAGGTAAGCGGAGAGTCTCGTCCCGCGATTTTCTCAACGGATCAAAGCTTAGAGAGGGAAGCATCCTTGGTAATTGAGTTATGAATGAAGAAGCGATACAAATAATCGCATTTTACGAGTTTAAGGATCTGCCTACGGTTGCACCGCTTGTGGACCTGCGTGACCGCCTAAAACAGGCTCTTCGTGACGTGTCGGTTTGCGGAACTATTATTCTTGCAAACGAGGGATTCAACGGGATGCTGTGCGGAAACCCTGACGCAGTGAGCGGATTCATTTCCAGGGCCGAGGAGATACTTGTTACCAAGCTTGCCGTCAAGTCTTCGTTTCACGAGAAGGCTCCGTTTCGCAAAGTCGACGTTAAGATCAAACCTGAGATCGTAACGCTAAAGAAACCGGTTGATATATCGTCGGGCATCGGCACCCACGTCGAACCCGGACAGTGGAATGAATTGATCGACGATCCTGAAACACTGGTCCTAGACGCCCGCAACGATTATGAATACGAGACCGGCACATTTAAGAGGGCGATCAACCCCAGGGTAAAGAAATTTAGTGACCTTCCGCAGTTCGTCGCCGAGAATCTCGATCCCCAAACACACAAACGCGTCGCCATGTTCTGCACCGGCGGCATCCGATGCGAGAAATTTGCACCTTACTTAAAGGAGATCGGATTTGCCGAAGTATTTCAGCTAAAAGGCGGTATTTTGAAATATCTTGAAGAGATGGAGCCCGACGATATGTTGTGGGAAGGCGAGTGCTTTGTCTTTGACGAACGGATATCGCTCAATAAGGAACTGCGAAAGGGCACCGGCCCCGATCTTTCCCAACGACATGCCAATGCTAAGAAGCCGCCTTATGAGATCAAATGATAAAGATCTCACCATCCCGGGTTGCAGCCTTTCAGATCCTAGTGCGTATTGAGAGAGAGAAGTCGTTCTCATCTATCCTACTGCCTGCCTACGAGTCGGAACTATCCGAAGCAGACCGTGCACTTTGTCATGAAATCGTTTTGGGAACACTTAGGCGCCAGATGCAGTTAGACCGGGTCATTGACCATTTGTCCGGCGGAAAAAAACTGGACGCTGTGGTACGTATTGCCATCCGGATCGGCTTGTACCAGTTGATGTTCCTTGACCGGATCCCGGATTATTCCCTGGTAAATGACAGTGTCAACCTTGTAAAAATGGCCGGCAAAACATCGGCTAAGGGCTTTGCAAATGCTATTCTCCGGCGGGCTGCCCGCGAGAAGGTGACCTTAAACTTCACTGACGAGATCGACCAGTTATCTGTCGAAACTTCGCACCCACGCTGGTTGCTCGAAAAGTGGGTTGCCGACTTTGGCATGGAATTGGCAGCTAAGATCGCTGCAGCCAACAACGAAAGCCCCCCGTATGCATTCAGGTCTTTGAATGATGGCCCTGTCGATATCGCTGCCGCCCGTCGTTCTGAATTTGTTGAGGGAGCCTTCATGATCGACAAGTTAGGGAACGATCCGGGTGAGTTCGCAAAGAAAAATAATATTTACTTTCAGGACGAAGGCTCTCAGCTGGTTGCTCGCAGCGTCAGTATTACGGAAAATGGCCGCTTCCTGGATGTTTGTGCCGCTCCTGGCGGGAAAACAGGCCTTATCGCACACTCGTCGGCCTCTTCACATGCCACAATAATTGCCGGAGACCTGTATTGGAAACGGGTCATTGATCTTCGGGAAAATTGCAAGAGACAGGGTGCTGCAAGGGTCTCCATCGTTCAATATGACGCTGAGTCCGCATTGCCATTTGCGGAAAAGGGTTTTAATACTGTTTTTGTCGACGCACCATGTTCCGGAACCGGCACCATTCGCCATAATCCTGAACTGCGGTATTTTCTCGAACCGTCTGATATTTCCGAGGTATCCAAAAAACAACTTAACATACTAGGAAATGCATCAAAACTCGTTAATGGTGGTGGTTCATTGATCTATTCAACGTGCTCTCTTGAGATCGAGGAAAACGAGACGGTTTGTAACAACTTTATTGCAAACAATGAGGACTTTAGTTCGATCGAACCCCGATTAGAGAAGCGATTTATCACCAGTGATGGATTCGCAAGAACCTATCCGCATCGGGACGGCATGGATGGTTTTTTCATCGCCGAATTTCGACGAAGGTGAAGAGCGGTCCGCTGACCAACGTTGTTAGTGATAATAGCCGTGAGGTTCCTTTTTATTGCAAAAATGATAAACTCTCGTTTTGAATTTGGCACAGGCAGGCAATGAATATGTTTAGTTCAGGATTTACAGTGTTAGGGCGTTTGGCGGCTATGATATTGCTTGCCGGGGCATTCATGTTTGGTCTCGGGGGCGTTGTCTATATGTCGCTCCAGGGTGCAGAGGTAACGGTGCCCGAGATCACAGGCAAAGATTTCTTAGACAGTGAAAAGGAATTGGCTGCCTTGGGCCTTAAGATCAAAAAACGCGCGGACCGATTTAGCTCTGAAAAGCCAAATACCGTAATTGAGCAGTTGCCCAAATCCGGTGAGACCGTCAAGACGGGACAGATGATCCTCGTCGTCACGAGCAAAGCCTCTGGCGAACCGGACGAGAAACCGGCGAGTCTGCAGACTACGGATGAAGAGGATGACAGCGAGAAGATCGAAGAAATGATCTCCGATAAGCCCCGAAAATCAAAGTCCAATTCTAACTCTAATCGTAAAAAGGCAGAAACGACTCGGGATGTTGCGGCTGGAAATACCGACTCAGGTTCTTCTGCTAATACCGGCTCATCAAATTCAAATAAAAAGGAAACCGGGGCACCAAAGGACCCGTCTGAAAAACCGAACAAGAATACACAGCCGCCAACAACGAACCGGACACCAAATCCAGGTGTTAAGCCGCCGGCCGGCGACTCGCATCAAAAACCGCCGGTTCGGCCATAAGAATTTAGAAATAGGGCAGGCGGTTGTTACGCCGACATTTAGCCTGTAAATGGAATGTTTGAATTAGCTCCATCACTTCTTTCCGCTGATTTTACCCGACTTGGCGAAGAGATCGCATCGGTAAAGGCAGGCGGGGCGACGGTGCTCCATGTTGACGTCATGGACGGCCATTTTGTGCCAAATATTACTATCGGACTGCCGGTTGTCAGATCGATACGTAAAGTAACAGATATGATCATAGATACACATCTGATGATCGAGCAACCGGGGCGATATGCAGTTGATTTTGTAAAAGCCGGGGCCGATATGGTGTCTGTCCACGTTGAGGCGGATGTTCACCTTCAAAGAACTTTGACTGCTGTAAGGGAGGCTGGGGCCAAATCCGGGGTCGCGATCAATCCTGCGACGCCTATTGAATCTTTGACCGAGGCTCTTCCGTTTGCTGACTTTATTCTACTTATGTCAGTCAATCCGGGGTTTGGCGGCCAAAAATTTATTAGCACGATGTTAGATAAACTTCGGCGCCTCAAGGAAATGATCGTGATGCGCGGCCTGTCGACTCAGATCGAGATCGATGGGGGTATAGACCGTACAAACATTCGTGAGATCGCTGCGGCAGGGGCGAATATTGTTGTTTCCGGCTCAGGAGTTTTTTCGAACGGTGACCCCGAGGGGTCGGTAAAAGATCTGTTACAAGAGGCTGCGGTGTGGGTGTGATGCCCGCTGTTGCCGATCTGCTGATCTCGTTTCGCAGTTAACCAAATTATGCATTTTTATTCATTAAAAAAGATCCTCCTTTGTGTGTCGATGCTTTCAATCGTCGCCGGCATTGCGGTTGCCCAAAATAAGCCGGGCGACGGCACCGCTGTTCAGCGCCTCGATGTAATGACTCAGAAACTTTCGACCATGCGGCGTTCGCTAAACAGCGCGGCATCGGTCCTGAAAGAGGAAAATAAGAGCGACAGTTCGAAAAAGGATGATAAAGATAAGCTGGACACGCCTCTGGGGCGATTGATCGGCTTGGAAAAGGATGTTTCGAGGCTATTGTCAGATGTAAATAGCCTCAAAAGCAAAGTGGAAAGAGGGGACAAGTACGAAAATAGCGATGTTGATTCATACGAGCAGTCTGTTTCAGAAATGCAGGCTCGTGTAGACACTGCGCAATTGGAGACCGCCCAGGCCCGATCGGTGCCATCGTCACCGGTCGGCAAGCCTCGAGAAAAGAAAAAGAAGAAGAAATTCCTCGGGATATTCGGCGGTGGCGACAGTGACGAGTATGAGGACCTTATAGGCAATGTTTCGCCGGGCCGTGACAAGGAACTATTTATCGTTGCGACCAGAGAGATCAGGAAGAAAAATTATGATGTCGGCAGGCTTCTGTTTCAGACGATCATTACGACTTATCCGGACTCACCATACTTGCCGATGTCCAAACTGGCTGTTGGTGATTCTTTTTATCTTGAAGGGTCCACAAGCTCGCTTATTCAGGCGATCGTAGCGTATCAGGATTGGCTGACCTTCTTCCCAACGCACCCGCTTTCTGATCGTGTGATCTTAAAGATCGCGGAGTCAGAGATGAGGCAGATCGGATTGCCGGATCGAGATGCAACGCGGGCGAAGAGGGCTGAAACTCGCTTAAAGGCATTGCTTCAGCAGTACCCAAGTTCGTTCCTTAAGACTGAGGCTCAGGAGAGGCTGCGGCAGGTTCAGGACAATTTGGGGCTTCACAACCTGTTGATCGCAAACTATTATTACACCCTCTCGGTTGATCAAAAGAAAGGCGGCCTTAAGGGTGCCCAATCCAGATACCGGGAGATCCTGGACAAATATCCAAATTTCTGTTTTCAGGACGAGACGCTCTATAAACTTGCGGTAACGTATCTTATTGAAGAAGAAACGGATCAGGCCGCAAAATATTTTCAGCGGATCGTTAGTGAATATCCTAATAGCGAATACCTCAAAAAGTCGATCGACCAACTCCAGTTGATCGGGGCGACAGTGCCTGCCGTCAATCCGGAAAAGGCGAAAGTGAACCAATGTGCCGAGCCGGGTTTCTTTGAGAATTTTAAGAATCAGTTTTTTGGTATTTATCCGATGACGATCGATAAAGATGGCGTTCTGATGAGTAATAACTTTGACAAGGAAAAGTTCGAACTGATCGATCAGATCATAGAGAACCAAGGCGATATCCAGGTTAATCAAATCCCGCAAGCCTTAACTACTGTCATCTCTCAACGTCAGCCTAAACAAACCGAGCCCGCACCCGTACCCGGACAAAAATAGGTTCCCTTATCATTAACGGCATTTCAGGCCAACAAAAAAGGACTCCTTGGATAGAGTCCTTTTTTGTAAGGCAAACAAACCTGACAACTATTCGTTATCATTCGGAGTCTGAGCCGGGGTTGGCTCAGGCTGGCCACGCTTGATCAGTTTCGGAGGGCCATCGGATGATGACGAACCTGATCCGTCGCTATCTGACGGATCGATCTGATCAGGCTGTCGTTTTTTGAGAGTGGGCTTGGTGTTATCGTTCTGGTCGAAGTCTACAAGGACACCGGCCCGGGCATTTGTGACCTTTAGCAGATGAGCCTTGACCCGCTGAAATTCTGATGTGCTAATGACATACTCTTCTTTTTCAGGAAAACGGGCAACTAATTGAAGACTCTGGTCCCGGCGGTCGATCGACTGCGGATGTGACGAAAAGAGTTTTGAAAAGGTCCCGGGTTTCTTTGTGTTCTGAGAGGCAAGCTTCTCAAACATAGTAGACATAGCTGTTGGGTCGTAGCCAGCAGCGTAAAGATATTGCACGCCGAGCCTGTCAGCCTCGGATTCGGCCCCGCGGCTAAACTTAAAGAACGCTAGGGCCTGGGTAATACCGGCCGTATTCTGCAAAACAGTACCCGCTATGCCCCCGCTTAGGATCATTCCTGCCAGAAGGCCATATTGTAAAAGGGTGCCTTTACCCTGATTCTCCATAGCGTGCCGGGCGGCCACGTGACCGATCTCATGTGCCATAACGCCCGCCAATTCTGCTTCGTTGTCAGCCGCCAAAATTAATCCTTTATTTACAAAGAAGAATCCACCCGGCAGGGCAAATGCATTCACCTCATCACTGTCAATAACTTTAATAGTGAATGGGATCTTGGCATCAGAATGTAGGACTATATTTTGACCAACACGATTAATGTACTCCGTGACCATGGGATCTTCTACAAATTTACTCTGTTGTTCAACTTCCATGGCAAGTTGCCGGCCGATCTGCATTTCTTTTTCTTGCGACCCGCCCAACCAACCAAAAAACTTGTCCGTTCCGCCATTAATATTGCGTTTACCGATCTGCGCGGGATCCTCTTTAGTGCTTAGCGGCGCCGCAGGGGTGGGTGTTGGTGTCGCTTTTACATCCTTTTTCTTATTGCCCTTTTTTGCAGTATTAGGCGTACGCTCCCGAGCAAGAGCCGCCGACGGAACTCCTATTGCCCCCAGATAAACACTAGCAATTAGTAAAAATACCCCAAATTTCCGCATTAAATTCCCCCGCATAATTAGCCTCCAAGAATATTACCAAGAAAACTACTTTACATGTAGTCCGACCCTGATCATGAATTAACGCTTATAGGATGCATGACGACTCAATTTAGTTGTGAATGGCATGAATTGACGCAATCAGTTAAAAATTTATTTCCACCGGCGATAAAACTTGTTAAAATAAATGAGGCTGTTCTATATCTGGAGCGGTCGGTTGCTCACCCACCTCTACATTCGCATTTTATGAAACGGTTGGACGAAAAAGTACGAGATATAGTCGAGGTTCGCTCATCGGAAACCGTAAGTGATTTTCTTGCCGATGCGGCCGCTACGCTGGAGGGTTATCATTTTACCGATATTACGGCTGACTTAATGGCGAAATGGGTCACCCGAATTTCCAACGTGCGTTCAGGCGGCGGCGATGCCATGGCAATGGCGGGGTTTAGAGGGGTTGGAAAGAGTCATTTTCTAGCCGCACTTGGCGCCATTATTTCCCGGCCCGACTTACGTGCAAATATTGCTGACTCGCATGTATTGCAAACCGCTAAGGGATTGCCGCGTCGTCATGGTGCGGTTGCTTTTGTCCGTCGTGGTTCCAGTGATTCGCTGCAAGAGGAATTAAAGACTGCCATCGCTAGTACGTTAGGAACCCGACCTGGTGACCTGTCCGATACGATTCCTGAACTATTAAAAGCCGCCTCCGCAAAAGGTGGCGACCTGCCATTTGTTCTTTTGATCGATACGGCAAGCGGCCGGGCGACTCGCGTTTCGCGCGACGACGGTGCGGTCCTAAGCGAGATCGCGGAGACTGCCAAAAAGCTTGGTGTGTTTGTGGGCATAGCTCTAGATGACGACATAGCCGGTGCCGATGGGGTCAACTCTTCGATCGCAAACAGTTTCACGATCGATTACCTCGATCAGGAACACCTTTACAAGATCGTCAATGCATTTGTTTTCGCAAAACGAGATCAGATGCGCCCGATCCTGCATGACATCTATGAAGCATACCGGCAGGAGCTTCCGGCGTTTCGATGGAGTGAACATCGGTTTTTATCACTTTATCCTCTTCATCCGGCCATTCTCGAGATCGCTCCCTTCATTCGGCTTGTATTTGAATGATTTTGCTCTTCTCGGCTTTGCTTCCGAGGCTGGTTTTAGGATCCTGGGGAGGCCCGCAAATTCCCTGATAGGCCTTGACGAGGTCTTTGACAGCATAGAAGTTCGCCTTCGTGCCGTAGACGAACTAAAGGATGCATTCGCAGCGTATGATCTGATCGAACGGACGGTTATAGCCCAGAGACCTGTCATGGAGCGGCACGCAGCAAAGCTTGTCCTCAAAGGGCTCTTCCTGCTGTCATTTAATGAGGAGGTCGTAACAGCACAGGAGCTGTCAGCAGCAATGCTGATCTTTGATGAATCAACTACTGATAAGGCTTCTGCACATCTTGAGTCGGAATTGCAGGCTTTTTCGGATGCTGCGCCTGAATTGATCCGGACAACTGTAGATGAAGGTCAGACTAAGAGATTTGGTTTTAGATTGAGTGGCAAAGACGAATTAAAGAGCGCTTTGGCGGAAGAAGCCCAAAACGTGCCGCTTAAAGTTGTCGAGTCAATTCTGCTCAGACAAACAGCAGATAAGTTTTCTGATTTTCATTTATCTGATGATCAGGAGTCACCGTCCGTCGATTGTGAGGTAAAGTGGCGGGGCGGCATAAGGCGAGGCCAGGTTAATTTTGTTTCTGATAATTATGATGCTCCGACCGCTAGCCATGATCCGTTTGATTGGAGGGTCTTTGTGCGGTTCCCTGCGGCCGCAGGTGTAGTCCAAACGATACCGGTAGTAGGTACCGATTTTGAATGGCGGCTTGGGGATCTGACCGCAGATGAAATTGAAACAATTCGCCGGTATAACGTCTTGCAGACAAATACGGCTCTGCGTGAAAAATTTAATGACTCACTTTCTGCCGCGATCCATTTTCATTCGATCGCAGTTGAAAAAATTTGGCAGAGGATCTACTTTGAGGACGCATGCCTGGTTTCAGACAGATCGGAATTTCGGTTTAGTGTGGATGCTAATTCTTCAACTACCCTCTCGCAGGTCCTCTCGACAATGCTCGCTGCAGAATTTGAGGCGAGATTTCCGCTGCACCCTCATTTTGGACAGGTGCTTGGCGCGATCGAGGTGTCCCGCCTAACAGAGTATTTATTCAGCGGGGCCGATACATCAGATCCGGAGGTTCAATCGATCGCGAGGAACGTTGCGTTGCCATTAGGTCTTGTCTATGAGTTCGACGATGCGGTTTTGCCGCTTTCCGCAGAGGCACTGTCTGCATTGCCTTTGATCCAGGATGTGTTCGACGTGCCGGCTGAAGATCAGTCGGAGGTCATTCCGTTAGGTACTTTATCAAAACGGATGCAAAACGAACCCTATGGATTGTCCGCGGAAGCACAGCATCTCGTCCTGGTGTCTCTAATTTCTCAGCGCCGGTATGAATTTGTTACATCAAGCGGTAATCGAATTAACCATCGGTCGCTGGATCTGCAGATCGTTTGGAACGATATCGTCGGCATTGCTCCGCCATTAGGAGAAGAATATTCGACCGAACGGCTTCTCAGATGGGCGATCCTGTTTACGGGTAACACCTCGCTAAAGTCTATTAATACAGGTGACGCTAAAACGAAACTTGCCAGGGATCTGGGCGATTGGCTCGGAACATGGCAAAACGGGGCAGTATTGATACGGTTTGACCAACTGCCGGATGAGAAACTAAATTCAGAACTTTGGCGCATGGCCTCTAATGTGAAGAAGACTTTTGGTGTCCTGGCTCTATCTATTGAGAGTGTTTGCCAGAATGAGCTTTCGATCCACGATTGCCTTCAATCTATAGCGGGTGTCTTTTGTGACTCCGAGGAAGAGTTTGAGAAAAAGAAAAGTGAGCTTAAATTTCTTCTGGAGTTTGTTGATGGGTTTGAAGCGGATCGGGTGATGCATAGGTATCTGGTCGATTGTGACCCGACCCGTGATGAAGTAGTGGAGCGATTGCGGATGACCCTAATGGATGCACTTGTTTCCAACGCCGGCTTCACTCAGGATTCTGACAAGGTGGGAATGACCGCAGACTGGATCCAGTTCAAATCAAGCTATTCGAGCCGATATGCAGAAGCTCATGATTCCGCCATGTCCACCAGTGAAAACCGGAAAATACTGGATGAATTTCTACAATCAGACCTGTGGTCGACATTCACGGAAATTTCTTCGATCCCATTTTTTGGTCGCGCCCATATGGAGTCGGCGTTGGCTCTGGTTCGGGAAATTCGAAATATGGCTTGCGAGTGTGATGTCAAGCAGATCCTCGAAACCCAGCCCCACTGCATCTGCGGATTCAGCCTGGTCAATAAGAAAACTGTAAACGATATCATAGGTGAATTGAATATGATTGTAACAAGCGCCTTGAATTTGTTTCGTGAAAAGTTGGTTTTTCATAAAAGGCTGGTTTTTGATGGTCTGCATACCTTTACGGTCAGAAATGGTGAGAACAGTTTGCCGATCGAAGCAGGTTCATTAATTAAATTCATTGAAGAAGGCACTGACGAGCCCCGGTTCTCCGGTTCAGAGGTTCAGTTTCTTAAAAACATAACAGCTGGCCCATCGGGTTCAGAACAGTTGTTCGGAGATGGTTCGCAGGTTCCCTTTGAAACTCTGAGTGATCTTCTGCTAGAGAATGAATTAGATCGACTCCGGGAAGTGGGTTAAACCTTTGCAACGAGTTCATTGCCTAGACCCGTGTCCGGGTTAATATTCGGCACGGGTTTGAAGTTATTGTTCTTTGAACTATATTTTATCGATATGACAAGGGTTTCTATAATAGGCATTGGCAGGGTTGGCGGAGCCCTCGCGTTAGCTTTACCGAATAAAGATTACTTGGTTGAGAACCTGGTCTTTCGATCAGATCACGAGAGTGCGGTAAAAATATCGAAGACCTTGGGTTCGAATACAAATGCCGGATCTATCGATGAGATCCAAAAGATCGAGTCCGATATAGTTTTTATTACGACCCGGGATTCTGAGATCGGCGATGTTGCCGATAAAGTTGCTCAAATCGTTGTTGGGCTACCATGCGTTTTTCATACCAGCGGGGCGTTGTCATCCACGATCCTAAAAGTTCTGGCTCAGACCGGATGTAAGACCGGATCCATTCATCCCCTTGTTTCTGTAAGCAACGCAGAAACAGGGCCTGAACGATTCAAAGGGTCATATTTTTGCGTCGAAGGTGTCGATGAAGCCATTACTGAGGCCAACAAATTGGTCACTTCACTTGGCGGGATACCGTTCACGATCGATACTCAATTCAAAACGCTCTATCATGCGGCTGCGGTCACGGCCTGTGGACACCTCGTTGCACTTTTCGACACCGCGGTAGAAATGATGACGAAGTGCGGACTCTCGTCGGAGGACTCAAAAACAATTTTGCTGCCGCTGGTTAAAAGCACTGTTCAGAATCTTGGCGAACAGTCCACATCGGCTGCCCTCACAGGAACCTTTGCCAGAGCAGATATCGAAACGTTTGTCCGGCATTTGAATGCTCTGAACACCTATGTCTCCGACGACCTTTTAGAAACGTATCTATTACTTGGTGAAAGATCATTAGAGTTGGCAGCGAAAGAAGGTGTCAATCCTGACCGGATCGATTCGCTTCGCACAAAGGTATCGATAGCGAAATCAAAATTGAAATGGTAGTATCGATGGGAACGGGGCGTTAAAGGTGGGTAAGAAAAAGGACCAATTTGAAATAGAAAGGCGAATTTTTCTCGAACATATTCAGGCGGCCGGGCTTCGCCGAACGGCGCAGCGCGATCTTATCCTCGAGGTTTTTCTTAGTACGGAGGAACATCTCACAAGCGAGGATCTCTATTGGCTCGTAAACAAAAAAGATCCTGCCCTGGGTCAGACAACCGTATACCGAACCCTTAAACTTCTGACGGAAGCGGGGTTGGCCAGAGAGGTTAGGTTTGGCGACAATAAGACCTATTACGAACATCATTACAATCACGAACATCATGACCATATGATATGTACCGATTGCGGTACTGTAATTGAGTTTTTCTCGGCCGACATCGAGGCATTGCAGGATCAAATGGCGGACAACTTTGGGTTTAAGCCGACACATCACAGTTTGAGACTTTGGGGAGTGTGCGCAGATTGTCAGCAAAAGTCAGTTGACTCGCCTACCACTCCGGCCGGAGCACAACCTCGGGTACGAGTTAGGACGGCTATGCATTAACAATTTAAAGCCAATGTCGATCGCATACATTAATTTTGAAAGAGAAAAAGTCGACGGCCCGGTGGCGGTTGGAAGCTATTTGTCAGATGTTTTTGGGCGATTTGGTATAACGGTTGATAGCAACTGCGATCGTTCAATAGAGCATCATGATTGCGAGATCATCATTACCAGTGGAGAGCAGTGTTTGTCTGAGCTAACCTCTGCCGAACTGGAACATTTCGGCGGTTCCGGGCGTAACCATAAGCGAAGATTGATTTGTGATGTGAGAATCATTAAAGCTGGAGAAATTAGTATTATGACAAACGAACCAAAGGAAGAGCCCAAGCAGAAAGAACATAGCACGGACAAGTTTCAACAGGAATTTGAGGCAATGCCACTTGAAAAAAAGATCGCCAGTCTCTTAAGGTTAGAGGCGGTTACGATCGGTGAAACATTTGCCTATGTCGTTAATTCGCCGATGAAAGTAGTTGAAAAGGTGGGTGATGTTATAGCTGAGTTTGGTATCAAACTTGAAAACGAAGCCAGAAAGGCATCGCGGCCGAAAGAACCGGGCGGCAATACCAAAGATAGCAAGGCCTCCGGTGGCAAAACAAAATCGAGAACACGTCGAAAGCCTTCGTCAACACCGTAGCGACAGGGATCGGCACTTCCATCGTTTTAATATATTGTGAAAGAAAAGGCCCTGGAGAAACGAGCATCTTCTTCTGCCGTTAGGGAAAAAGGTCAATATGCGATCGGTTTCAGCGTCATCGCGCTGATGCTTTTTTATGCCGGTTTTCCGGTCTTCCTCCTCGTATTTCTTGGAATTCTTTCATTTTTTGTTTGGAAGGTCTTTTCTACTGAGTCCCGTACTGAGACGCGACGGATCTTTGAGTTTTATCTTGCAGTAAACGAGATCCTGCGGGACGATGGCCGGCGCTGGTATGGGTTTGAGATACAGGAAACTATTGCACGCGGCGAAGCGATCCTCCGCTCAATGAGTACAGCTCCTCCGCTCGTTTACTTTGGCCTTGGTTCTCTTTATCAGAAGCTGGACGACCATAGTACGGCAGTTAAAAATCTTGAGCAGGTTGTCGGGGATTCCACTTTTTCAGAATCCGCAATTGTTTTTCCAGGTAAAGATCTAAGAGACTACGTCCAAATGTTAAGGAAGATCGAGAGATTTCCGGCCGAGGCACCTTTGACTTCGTCGGCAATACGTTCACTGGAACGGGCTAGAAAAAACCGTGGGCAGGAAATATTGGATCTCAGTCGAAAGCAGTTGGAGAATGGGTCCGAAACGTCAATGGAAGGCAGAGCTGTGCCGGAATCGATTGTCACCGACAGTGGTTATCATGGAATTGAAACCCCAAGATCCGGAGATCTTTCAGAAGAACCCCAAACGGTCCGTTCCGACGTTGGATTAATAGGCCTCTCTCGAGTTCCCAAATCAGACTTAATAGCCGGATCAAAAACAACAGAGATTGTCGAGAAGTCTGATGATGGTCAACGAAAAACTATCTCTGAGGTGCTACATGATATTTATGACAACAACATCCAATAGTTAGCTAATATCAGCGTAACCCAAAAAATGTTCTTATTGACCGCATAACAGTTTTCCGCGATGCAGCCGAATCATCCGAATCGTTCTTTGCCTCATTTTCAAGTTTCTCGCGCCGTTCCTCTATTAGTTCGCAGATTGACTGAACCAATTCGGGGTTATTCTCGAAGATCGGTTTTAATGCCTCTTTCCTAATTTGTAAGACCTCGGTTTCCTCTTCAGCGATGACGGAGGCGGATCTAGGTTCGCCTGTTAGAAGGCTCATTTCGCCGAAGAAATCATTCTCGCCAAGCCTGTTGACGGTCTTCTGAAAGTTGTCCTCAGGTATCTGGACCTTAACAGACCCTCTAAGGATGACAAACATCGAATTTCCTTCCTGGCCCTTTCTGACGATCGCTTCGCCCGGTGCATAAACACGTGACTTTGAAGCGCTGGCCAGCTGTTCAGTCTCTTCGTCGGAAAGCGGAGCGATTATCGATAATCGGTTAAGACGCTCCGCTATCGTATTGACAACTTCCTCCGGAGCTATTTCGCTAATTTCAGAGGCTTTATAAAGAGTCAGAGCTGGAAATGCGAAAGATATCTTTTCACGCTGGAATACGTACCAGATCCGTTGTCGAATGAGTGCATCTGTCTCATTGTATTTAGCATAATCATCCAGCCAATATTTGATCTCCCAATCTATCCCGCTTGCCGCCAGGTCGCGGATCCGAACGATGGGCCTGATCTTGTGAGAAACATTTTCCACCTGTCGTACAGCTTCACGAACAGCGTGGATCGTTTTTGTCGGCGAAAATGTATATTCGGTATTAAAAAATACGAGGCGAGCATTTACATTGCCTTTAGGGGCAACTTCAAGAATCTCTTTTCCAAGCACTGAGTTACTGAGAACAAGCAGTTTATTCTGAAAGGTCCTGATCTTAACACCCCGCCAAGATACGCTCTCGACCACACCCGTTCCCCGGCCTGGCATCGATACAACATCGCCAACCTGAAATGGTTGATCGGCCTGCATCGCTATACCCGCGAAAAGATTTCCGAGTGTTTCCTGCAAAGCAAGACCGACAACGAGGCCAAGGATCGTTGATCCGGTAAATAGGGGCGAAAGCGGCACATCCGGGTATTGGACCTGGAATATTATGAAGAATGCGATTATGTAAACAACGATCGACGAAACCGTTTTCAAAAGGGAAGAAAAATCTGGATGTGGGGAATTTCTATAGGCAGCTCGCAGTATCAGATAAGCGATAAATCTGACGGAAGCAATTGTGATCGCCATCCACAATATGATCTTGATAATGCGGAAAAACGAGTCGATGTAATTAGCATAGGTGACATTCATCGCCACCCCGGCACTATCGCTTGTTAGTGTCCAACCGGTCGAAAAACTGAGGCCGAATTGAGGCAATACCGAGGATTGAAGCCAAAGTTCAAAGGCCGGCAAGAATGACAATGAAAGGATAGCGATCCCAACGAAAATGATCAGAAAGATCGCTTTTTTCTGTAGCTCGGTAGCGGCCATAAGTTTCGCTAAAACATATCAGCAATTGTTTTCCCAATCAACAAGAGCGATAGAATGGAGACGATTATTGTGGTTCCGTAAGCAAAGATATTATGAACTAAACGGTTTCGATATTCACCCATTATTTCGGAGTTATTCACAAGCGTTACGATCGCTATCAAAAGCACCGGCAAAAGCAAGCCATTAATGCATTGAGTTACTACCAGCAGTTTGAATTGCGGCACGCCGGGGATAAGTGCAACCAACACTCCAAAGATGATCAGTGATGTAAATATGCCAATAAAGATCGGTGCCTCTCTGAAAGAATGAGACAGGCCTTTTTCAAACCCCAATGCCTCACTCAAGGAGTATGCAGTAGCCAAAGGTAAAACACCCATTGCCAACATCGCGGCACCAAATAGCCCGATCGCGAACAGGTATTTAGCATAAACTCCGGCAACGGGGACCAAAGCCTGCGCCGCGTCTGCGGCATCACTAATTGTCAATCCTTTCGAATGAAGGGTCGCAGCCGTCGAGATCACTATGAATACCGCTATCAGGTTGGCAAAAATAACCCCAACGGTCGCATCGGCACGGGCTAAATACAGGTCTTCTTTGTCCATCTGTTTTTCAACGACGGAGCTTTGAACGTATAACTGCATAAATGGTGTGATCGTCGTTCCGATCAATGCCACTACAGTGAATAAATATCCAGACTCGAGTTTAAAGCTTGGTGTGATGAATTCTTTTCCAACCACAGCCCAATCAGGTTTCGCCAAAAAAGCAGCAAAGATGTACGCGACAAAAACCAGTGACATGAGCAGAAATACCTGCTCAATGCGTTTTGGAGTCCCCCGAACCACGAGCCACCAAATGATCAGCGCGGTCATCGGTACCGTAACGTAACGAGAAATACCAAATAGCTCAGAAGCCTGTGCGATACCAATGAATTCGGCGACAACGATGCCGGAATTAGCAACGACCAGCGAGAGCATGACAACCGCCGTCCACCTGACGCCAAACTGCTCCCTTATCAGATCCGCAAGTCCTTGCCCGGTGACAACCCCCATTCTCACACACATCTCCTGTGCGACAATAAAAAATATGGTCATCGGGATAAAGGTCCAGAGAAGCGTATAGCCGTACTCCGCACCAGCTGCGGAATAGGTTGCGATACCGCTAACCTCGTTACCAGAACTTGCGGCGATAAGGCCCGGGCCAACTACGGCAAAATAAACGAATAGCCTGTAACCGGATAGACTACGACGAAACCGCGCGGGAATGCGGCGCACTGATTGTACAAATGTCTTTGGTGAAAAGCGTGTAAAAGACATGTCTGCAACTGTCGCCTTCGTTCATTATTTTGGCAGTACATTCGGCGTTAAGAGTAGAGCAAACGCACATCGAAATTCTGACTATAACCCTTTTGTAGTAAATAGAAAAGCGATGCACTTGTCCCCGGCGGCGAGAATTGTCCGTTAAATCAAGTTCTGTTAGAGTGCCAATATGTATCGAAATGTGAACAATAGGATAGCCGTCTTTTGGGTCATCTTCGGATTGCTGTTTAGCGGGCTTTCGTCCGCAGCACCTGTTTCTGCCGCGACGCGGGAATCTGTCAGGGGAAAACACGCTATGGTCGCGTCCCAGCACGTCCTTGCATCAAGGATCGGCGTCGACGTGATGAAAAGAGGCGGGAATGCCGTTGATGCCGCAATAGCGGTAGGGCTTGCCCTGGCTGTCGTCTATCCGGAGGCGGGAAATATTGGCGGCGGTGGATTTATGCTGATAAGGATGTCTGACGGCAGATCACACGCGATCGACTATCGTGAGGTAGCACCAAAAGCAGCCTCTCGCGGAATGTACCTGTCGACGGCGGGTAATGATGGAAATGGACGGGTGTCGTCAACTACCGGCTATATGGCATCAGGTGTACCTGGCACGTTATCGGGTTTTGACCTCGCATTCACAAAATACGGTTCAGGCAAATTGAAGTGGCAAGATCTTGTAAGACCCGCCAGGTTGATCGCGGAGAACGGATATAGGCTTACATTTAGGCTTGCGGAACAGCTTCGGTCAAAAAAGGAAACGCTTTCGAGATTTGAGGATAGCAAACGTATTTTTCTGAATAGCGGCAAATATTACCGCGAAGATGATCTGTTCAAACAGCCGGAATTAGCTCAAACCCTTGGCCGCATCGAAAAGGAAGGAGCAGGCGAGTTTTATAAAGGTAAAACGGCCAGATTGATCGCCCGGGATATGCATGATAACGGCGGATCAATAACGCTTGAAGACCTACGGGCTTATCACGCGGTTGAACGGACGCCGCTTTTGGGAACTTACCGGGGAAGTCAATTGATTTCAATGCCCCCTCCCAGTTCAGGCGGGATCGTGATGACGGAGGTGTTAAACATACTGGAGGGGTATGACATCACCAAAATGCAGAATAACTCTGCCGCCAAATATCATGTTTTGGCCGAGGCGATGCGGCGGGCGTTTGCCGACCGGGCGGAATTTCTAGGTGACCCCGATTTCAGCGACATCCCGGTTAACAACCTTATTGACAAGGGGTATGCGGAAAATCGCAGGTCAACTATCCGGACTGACCGGGCTTCCGACAGCGCGGAAACCGGCCACGGTGAAATTACGGGATATGAATCGCAAGATACAACCGCGTTTACTGTCGTGGATGCGGCTGGCACCGTTGTCACAAATACCTATACCTTAAATGATCTTTACGGTTCCGGCGTAACCGCAAAAGGGACCGGAGTATTGCTCAATGATGAGATGGACGATTTCGCCGCCCGCCCGGGTGAGCCTAATATGTTTGGGCTTATCCAGGGTGAAAAAAACTCTGTCCAGCCTGGCAAGCGGCCACTTTCGTCAATGTCACCCACGATCGTATTGCGGAAAGACGGATCGTTTTGGTTTGCTGTCGGTGCCCGCGGCGGCCCTAGGATAATTTCGGCTGTGACCCAAATAATTATTAATATGATCGACCATGATATGGATATTCAGGCGGCAATAGACTCTCCTCGAATCCATCACCAATGGCTGCCAGATGAGCTTTTATTCGAACCATATGGAATGTCTCCGGACTCAATATCGATATTAAAGTCGTTCGGGCACAAAATTACCCCACAGCCGACGTATCTCGCTTCCGCAACAGGAGTAATGGTTGGCACGGATGGAGTGCGGTTCGGGGCTATCGATTCGAGAAGCGATGGGGAAGCCGTAGGTTATTGATCCACCTCATCAGCTTCGAGAAGGCGGGTAGTCCCCTCGGTGACGCTTCGTGGCTGTAGGTCGTTTGTATTCTGCCAACTGCCGGTCGGTGGTGAAACGTAATCTTGGGCAGTGACACCTTGCCGATTAGGCAACTCGGCAAATTTACCGGGTCTTTCAAGCAAGATCCGATCGACATCAATCAGGGAATCATCGGGCGTGGACTGTATCGATTCGAACATCATTGCATAAGCCATGCGCAAAAGTCCGCCGACAGCCAGGAATATGGCGGCGATCACGACCGCATATGGTTCCGCATGGGCAGCTATCGTTAGGATCGCTATTATCGGGACAATAAGGAATGTCAGCAGGAAAATGAACAAGCCTTGCTTGATCCCTTGACTTCTTCGTGAAGCGGGTGAACTCTTTAGCTTCTCCGGCAAAGATGGATTTACCCCACCGGTCATCAGCAGCTCAAGCGTGCCGGCCAGCAAGAACCCGCATCTGGAACAGAAGCTTGTTTCGGTGGAGACCCTTTCTTCGCCGCAGCGAGGACAAAACATACCGCTTTATTGGCCCTCGTTCTTTTCGAGTAATTTCGTTGTTCCTTCTGTGACGCTAGTTGGCTGGAGGTCACTTGTATCACGCCAGCTTCCCGTTTGCGGTGCCGAATATACAGAGGCAGGCACCGACTGCTGAGGCGGCAGAGCTCCATAACCGGGCTGTTTTCCACCGAGATCATAATGGCCCTGTCCTTGGGCATTCGGAAAGTTCCTTTGATCAAACTGATGTGCCGGCATCTCTTTCTTAAGAAAAATAAACGTTGAGATCATCAACATTATGGAGCCAAATAGTCCGATCACCGCGGAGGCGGCTGCTAATTCATCGACACCAAGAATTCCCCATAACGGCGTCATAATGAACATAAAAAATAGAAACCATAGCAAACTGAACGCCAATCCATTTCGCCGCGAAAAAAGTGATCTCTTCTTTTTGTTCAATTCGGCAAGTTGGGGCAGGTAACCTCCGTAATGCAAAACTTCGGACACAATACCTAGAGGCAGGCCGCAGCGAGAGCAAAACTTTGTCTCGTTAGATACTTGTTGTTGTCCGCAACTAGGACAATGCATTGCTAATCTCCAAATTAATAAGTGATGTCATTGGGCGCTAATCTTAACGAATTCTTACACGAAAAAGTTCTATATGCAATAAAATCAGAGCCGAGGTATCTTTTCGTTCGACATAAATTGGTACAAGGAAAAGGCCCGCCCCTGAAAATGCGATGCTAGTGAAACGGCTTCTAACAAAATATCGATCAGCGTTCGAAGCTTCTCAGGGGCTGGTAATTCACGTGTCAGATCTGCGTCAGAATTGAAATATCTAAACCCGATCTTTCGAGTCTCTTCAACCTCGTCCAGGTATCGTAATATGCTGTCACGGCTATTCAATTTCTCAGGCAGCGTCCACTCGAACGGATCATCCCAGAGCCGGGTTGTGATCCCGCCAAAGGTTTTTTCTATCATAGCTGCAGAACGTAAAAGATACTCACCGCACGAAAACATCGCCATCGAATTTGGCGTCACTCGCGGTTTCTCGAATAACATTTCTTCCGGAAGTTTCATTAGAAGATCCCGTGAACGGCGATCGAGTAAAACAAACTGACGGTCGAAGGTCGATAAGATCGGATCCATAAAATAAGCGGCCGTACAAACACCGGCCGCCCAATTTTAACACTCAATTATTCTTACAAGAATCAGTGCTTTCGATAATGCCGTTTCTTTTCATACATTCCTAGCCCATAATTGCGTCCTTTCCAATTCACCCCGCTGCCTATCACACCTTCGACACCGATCTCAGATCCTTTCGAGGGGACACTGCCTTCGGAAACCACAACCCAAATTGAGCCTGTCCCGTCATCGATCTTGTATGCTCCGCCGCCATATGTCGTTCCCGGTATCGAGATTCCGTAGCTGTCCTTCACGACACCGGCAATCGCGACTTGCTTATTCTGATATCTGCCTGGATTTGAGTTGATATCCGCGATGCTTTTTCGTTCCGGGCAACCGGCCCCAAAAATGCAGATCGCCGTGATCGCGGTGATCAGTGAATATTTTCCAAATGTTCGCATCTTATATTCCTCTTAGACTAAAGTAAGTGTCATCCGGCGACTCTGTTTAGAGCACGTTTGGCCGGGAAAGTTTGCCATAAATCTCGAATTCTGCGAAGCTTGTTACGAATTCTCCAACTTTCAAACAAAGATCATTTTCTGAAATTGTCGGTATTCTGTGCTGCTATGAGTGGATTTCCAATTTCATTTCTTTCAAGTCTTAAGGAAGATGTGTGGCACGACCAGAAAGGGCTCAACGCATTTGAGTCCTGGCATTTTGATGCGCTTTCCGATGATGGGCGCCAAGCTCTAGTGGTGAGGTTTCATGACAATTGCCCGTTCTCGCCGCGTTATTTTCATCCGGCAAAAGGGGCGAATGGGCCATTGGGCAATACGCGGATCCGGATTCCGTCAGTGTCGATGGTTTTCACAATTGATGGAAAGACTGTAGCCGGGGCGGTTAATGAATTTAAGCCGGATCAGTTTTCGACGGGCCAAAGCGGAATAAATGTTTCGATCGGCAATTCCTGGTTTCGTGTTAAGGACGCTGAATACGGCAGCGGCTTTGTGATCGGCATTGATCTGTTGACTGCCAGAAAACGCCGCATAATTGCTGAGTTGGAATGGCTGTCTATAGAAGCGGGACTTTTCGACGTT
Organism: Blastocatellia bacterium; assembly: GCA_963834975.1. Taxonomy (GTDB): domain Bacteria; phylum Acidobacteriota; class Blastocatellia; order Pyrinomonadales; family Pyrinomonadaceae; genus OLB17. The sequence continues at coordinate 532,335 of CAWIDZ010000001.1, read as the reverse complement.
CCCAAACAGAATTATGAAGGCTCTGAATCATGGAATATTGTCGCACCCAGGTCAGATGTTAGTGGGCGGATCACGATCTTTGGAAGCAGCGGACTGACAAAGAACATTTACCATTTTCGCGGAACAGGTTATCACGATCACTATACAAGTGATCTCCTGGATGAAGACAAGAGCAGAATGCGATATTCAGGCCGCGGGCATTTTGTCGATCTTACCGCAGTTTTCCTGGAGCTGACAGATAATATCGGAGAGAATTTATCTAAACTGTTTCTTGTAAAAGATGGTGTGATGGAAGAATTAGAGTCGCAGGCCGAATACAGAACGAATGTGCATAATCGGTACGGTCTGAGGGTGCCATATGAGGTCCGATTCACATCTAGAGATAATGTGAGTCTGTCAGTAAAGCCGATATCATCCATCGAGGCAGGATTTTGTGACTCAAAATTACTGAATCGTATGACCTTAACACTGCCCGACCGATCAACCCGCGAAACTATAGGAATATCAACGTATCTTGCCCCCGGACGCCTGAAAAGCCGGTTTATACGTCAGCTGTCGGATCTTAGGATCGGAAAAGACGGCAGGTCGCCTTTATTTTAACTTCGAATTACCCGTTACGTGCTGATCTTGACCGCGGTTCCGTAAGCCAACACTTCGGTGGCACCCTGCGAAAATTCAGTTGCGTCGTATCGCATGCCTATGATCGCGTCGGCACCGATCTCATGAGCGTGCTGTATCATTCGGTTAAAGGCTTCCATTCTGGCCGCCTCGCAGACGACTGACCACTCCTCGATATTTCCGCCGGCAATGGCTTTGAACCCCCCAATGATCCCGCCGCCCGATGCCTGTCGCACGCACCACAATTCCGCGTACAACACCCAGGTATTCAACTACTTGCCTTCCTTGTATATCAAAACCGGTTGTTACGATCATAAGCCTCCAGGGGACGTGAAAACGACATGGTTGGGATCTGGTGTCTCGCCATCGCTGGCAGATCGGGTCCCAAACTTTTAAGATGTGAAATGGTAGCGCCTAGGGGAGTTGAACCCCTCTTTCGAGGTTGAGAACCTCGCGTCCTAACCGATAGACGAAGGCGCCTGCTTAACCAACAGTTCGTAAGTATAAATCATCACATTCCAGATGGGCAAAAGAAGTCGGGTATTTTTGAGCCTGTAACACAATCGTACGTTCCCCAATATTGTTGACGAAGCAATAATAACTATTGCGAAAGCTACAAATCTCTATAGGCGTTTCAATAAGATCAGTGACATTTCAATTTTTTTGAAGCGGCTCCAAAAAAAATATGTTGCCCTTTCATTCTGTGAAACTGTTGCAAAAAGAGGCAGGTCATTTTAAAGCTTTGCAGCCTATGGAAAAAATGATGGAACCGCCGAAAGAAAAGTGTAAAGTCTGATAAACCAGGACTAAGTTATTTTTCGAACAAGAGAGACCCAGTTTTTTAATGTGGGGTCACAAGCAAATTGTTGATAGCCGTAATAATGGATGATCGCTGTATGAATACAACTATTGACAGGCGTGTTATCTTTCAAGTAATTGAACATGATCTGGTTGACGACCAGGGCTTAACGATTCATTGCAATAACCTAGGGAATTGAGCATGAAACCCCTAAGAACCCTCATTCTTATCTTCGCAGCAGCCACGGTTATCTTGGCTGCAGGTGATCATGATGCCGCTAAAGACGAATGGATACAGGTTAAGTCAAAGAATTTTTTATTGTTGGGGAACGCGTCTGACAAAGATATCCGAAACGTCGGCACAAGGCTCGAACAATTTCGCGAAACTTTTCGGCAGCTGTTTAAGAACGTCAATCTTACATCGCCAATAGCCACCAACGTCATCGTCTTCAAAAACGATTCGTCTTATAAACCTTTCAAACCGAAAAGGGCAGATGGTAAGATCGATGACCTCGTTGCGGGTTATTTTCAGCCGGGCGAGGATGTGAATTACATAACGCTCTCAACCGATGGTGCCCAAAATGAAGCTTATGCTGTTATCTTTCACGAGTACGTTCATTTTATTGTAGGCACGAATTTTGGAAACTCCGAGGTGCCGCCGTGGTTCAATGAGGGTCTCGCAGAATATTACCAGACATTTGAGATCGCGGATGATCAAAAAGTGAAACTTGGCCTGCCTCAGAATAAACATCTGAACCTTCTTCAACAAAATCAATTGATGCCGCTTGAACAGTTATTCGGCACAACCAATTTTCAACTTGGTCAAACAGGCCATCACTCCAGGAGTATTTTTTATGCTGAATCATGGGCGTTGATGCACTATTTGCTGCAGAGCGGCAAAACTGACGGCCTGATCAAATTTCTCGATGCTCTGCGGAGTGGCATTAAGCCGGAAAAAGCCTTTCAGGATGCCTTTCAAATAACATACATCGAGATGGAGTCGGATCTGCGAAATTATGTCAAAAAAAGCCGATATCAATACAATGTGTTGACGTTTGCCGCAAAAGCTCGTGTTCGATAAGTTTATGACGGTTGAGCGAATGTCCGATGCTGGCAGCAATGCCTATTTGGGTGACCTTCTTTATCATACGAACCGGCCCGATGATGCGGTTTCTTATCTCCAAACAGCTCTAAAGCTGGAACCTGATCTGAGTATGGCGAATGCAACGCTTGGCATGGTATTGATGCGGCAAGGAAAATTTACAGAAGCTAAAACGTTTTTGGAAAAGGCCATCTTGGACGACAAGACCAGTCACGTGGCGCTATACCGGTATGCATTCCTTTTAAGCCGGGAAGCTCGGGACGAATCTGGTATGGTCAGTGGTTTTGACAAAGAAACGTCGACCAAAATTCACGCTTCATTGAACAAAGCGATCGCACTTAACCCTGCATTTACCGAGAGCTATGAGCTTCTTGCATTCGTCAATTTGGTGAATAAAGAGGCATTCGAAGAATCATTGGCCTTGCTGAAAACCGCCCTCAAATATCAACCCGGCAATCAACGGTATACTATGAGAGCCGCTGAGATCCTGTTTCGGCTAAACAAGTTGGCCGAGGCCTCGGAGATCGCTGAAAAGATCGCCCGTACAACAGATGATCCTACTATGAAGCGCCGTGCCGAGGACCTGACACGGTATTTGCAGCAAAGAAAGGAGTTTAACGAGCGTGCCGCCGCAAGACAAAAAGCAGGTGTGGCGAATCCTAATGCCGAAAGGGGACGCGAATTAGACGGTAAAGTGAGCGAAACCGAACTCATGAAAATGCAGGCGGACGCTACGCTTCGTTCAATCAATCAGTCTTTGCGAAAACCTTTAGATGGGGAGATCCGTGTGATCGGACGAATTCAGAAGATCGCATGTACTAGTGGTTCGGTCGTTTATTCGATAAAGACATCGACTGAGAGCTTCACAATTACGAGCAAAGATTTTGAAGACATAATGCTGAATACTTTTGAACAGTCGGCCAATAACGTTAGGTTCGGCTGTGACGAAAACATTTCAGGCATCGACGCGGTTATAACTTATTTTGCTACAAAGCCCGTCAAAGAGGGCTCACGAGGAGAATTGCGGTCGATCGAATTTGTCCCTACCACCTTTCGATTTATGACCGGCGACGAATTGTCTAACACTCCTTTCGTTATTTATGAATTGCCGGGTGAGACGACGAAAACGTCAAATGCTCCGGCGAAAGGCGGATCGGTCGTCACGAACTCTGTACAAGATCATCGTTAGACGATCACCAACACAAACTTCGAAGATCACTGATCAATGGAGCTGATGAAAGTGGGGAGCGTTCTGTGCCGGAGACCTTGGTGATTGAATAATCGATCATCGATCGACAGGTGTCAGAGCCCCTTTCCTTGACCTTGCCGTAAAGGCTTTCTACACTTGTAGGTTAAGCTATATTCTCGGCAGAAATCTATGACACACGATCTATTTAACACACGGCAAACGTTCACACTTGGAAATGGTTCGGATGGAGTTTTTTATTCGCTGCCTCAATTGGCCAAGGCGGGCGTCGGCGATGTTTCACGGCTTCCGGTGTCGATCCGCATTGTATTGGAATCCGTACTGAGAAATTTTGACGGCGGACAAAAAGTTAGCGAAGGGCACGTGAGGGCACTGACGGGATGGGGGCCAACCGACGTGCGTTCTGAAGAGGTCCCGTTCGTCGTGGCCCGCGTAATATTGCAGGATTTTACAGGCGTACCGTTGCTCGTCGATCTGGCGGCTATGCGATCGGCTGTCCGGCGACTGGGTAAGGATGCAGGTGTCATCGAGCCGCTTGTGCCTGTCGACCTCGTTATCGATCATTCGGTGCAGGTTGACTATTCAGGCAGCGAATCGTCATATCAGCGAAACATTGAGATGGAATTTAAGCGTAACGATCAGCGTTACCGCTTTTTGAAATGGGGAACTCAGGCGTTCAACGGTTTTAGAGTTGTCCCGCCCGGGATCGGCATTGTCCATCAGGTAAATCTTGAATATTTGGCCAAGGGCGTCTTTGAACGCAACGGCGTATATTTTCCGGATACCCTGGTTGGCACAGATTCGCACACGACGATGATAAATGGCCTTGGGATCGTCGGCTGGGGTGTTGGCGGCATCGAGGCCGAGGCCGGCATGCTGGGACAGCCTGTTTATATCCTTACACCAGACGTTGTCGGTGTTCACCTTACGGGCGAATTGCCGCAGGGGTCAACGGCGACTGATCTCGTACTCCGCATCACGGAGATCCTTAGAAAGGCGAATGTCGTCGGTAAATTTGTTGAATTCTTTGGCGAAGGGGCTGCCGCCCTGCATGCGACAGACAGGGCGACGATAGCAAATATGGCTCCGGAATATGGAGCAACGATGGGCTTTTTCCCGGTGGATGAGAAAACTCTCGATTATTTCAGAAACACGGGCCGCGACCAGGAGCAGATCGATACGATCCGTAACTATTACAAGGCTCAGGAAATGTTCGGGATCCCGGGCGCTGGCGACGTAGATTATTCGACCGTTATCGATCTGGACCTGGGGACTGTTAATCCCGCGGTTGCTGGGCCAAAACGCCCACAGGATCGGATAGAGCTATCAAATCTTGATAACAGGTTTGTCGAGCTCTTTACTAAAGCGGCCGCTGATGGTGGTTATGGCAAAAATTCGGACGATCTCGCAAAACGATTCCCGGTCTCGATGGGTTTACGGTCTGCAGACACTGCTGAGGGTGGTGGTGAGCAGAGTCAAAAGTCGGCTCCGGAATCAGTCCATGATTCTGTCACCTCCGAAAATACAAATCCGTTGACCGAGATCGAGATGATGAATAATCGGCCGACCCCCGATAGGGTCGATTATGCAGAAGAGGAGTGTCCGGTAATTGAAACAACGATCGGGAACGGTGACGTCCTTATTGCTGCAATAACGTCGTGTACAAATACGTCAAACCCATCGGTAATGATCGCTGCCGGCATCGTCGCGAAAAAGGCGGCAGAAAAGGGGATGAAGGTGCCGCCTCACGTCAAGACCTCTCTCGCACCCGGCTCTCGAGTTGTAACCGAATATCTGGAAAGGACGGGACTACAAAAATATCTAAACGAGGTCGGCTTTAACCTCGTCGGCTACGGCTGCACGACGTGTATTGGAAATTCGGGCCCTCTGGACCCGTCGATCGAGGAAGAGCTGCTTGAGAACGATATCGTCGCCGCGTCCGTGCTTTCGGGCAATCGTAATTTTGAGGCACGCGTGCATCAAAACATAAAGGCCAACTTCCTGATGTCACCGCCGCTTGTTGTTGCCTACGCACTTGCCGGCACGGTCGTCAAAGACGTCCAGCTTCAACCGATCGGCCAGGACAAGGACGGCAATGATGTATTTCTCAAGGATATATGGGCATCACTTGATGAAGTGAAAGAACTGCTGCAGACCGCGTTCGATCCGCAAACGTACAAGCGTCTATATTCTGAATTTGCCGACCAGAATCCACTCTGGAATAACATTGCGACAAGCGTTGGCCAGATATACGAATGGGACGCTTCGTCAACCTATATTCAGGAACCGCCCTTCTTTGAAAATTTCTCGATGGAGATCGGAACTTTTTCGAATGTTGTTGGTGCAAGGGCGCTTGCCGTATTTGGCGATTCGGTGACCACAGATCACATCTCGCCGGCGGGTTCGATAAAGGCTAGTTCGCCTGCAGGCATCTATCTGCAGGAATTGGGCGTCGAACCGAGGGACTTTAATTCATATGGGTCGCGGCGTGGTAATGACCGTGTCATGCTTCGCGGAACATTTGCTAACGTAAGGATCAAAAATCTTATGGTCGTTCCGGTAGAGGGCGGATTCACCCGCTATCAACCTGATGGCGACGAAATGAGCATATACGATGCGGCCATGCGATACAGGGCCGAAGGCAAACCGCTGGTGATTTTTGCCGGTAAGGAATATGGCACAGGTAGTTCGCGTGATTGGGCGGCAAAAGGTACAGCGTTGATGGGAGTAAAAGCCGTGATCGCTGAATCATACGAACGTATTCACCGTTCAAATCTGGTTGGAATGGGCGTTTTGCCCCTCCAATTTAAGGACGGCCAATCTGCGGCTTCGATCGGCCTTGACGGAAGTGAAACATTTGATATCATTGGGCTCGAAAATGGCGATGTTACTCCCGGACATGACGTTATGCTCCGAATAACAGCATCGGATGGGACTTCCAAAGAAGTCCCATTGACCTTGCGGATAGACACTCCTATCGAGATCGAATATTACAAGAATGGCGGTATTTTACCGTACGTTTTACGTCAATTGATCTCTTGAAATTTCTTGTAAAAAGCACCGATCAATGATAGATTTATAACATTATCGTTTTCAGTTATTGGTATCAGATGCGCCCGGGGATCTTTGGAGAGGTAAAAATGAAAAAATCAGGCTCGCTCTTGTTGTTGACCATATTCGTTCTATCTTTATGTTACATGTCATTTGCTCAGGAAAAAGCGTTGCCGCCTGCTCCTGTGCCCATCGGTGAATTTGTCCAATTTGAACGGATCGATGCTTTCACGGATGGCGAGGGGGCATTTCTCAGATGGGATATGAAAAGCGAAACGGGAAACGTAGGTTTTCTGGTCTATCGCAACACTAATCGAGGCCCCGTGCTTGTCACTCCTGGCTTATTTCAGGGTACGAAGGCGGGACCACTGAATATAACTCGTTATGGTGAAAAGTATGAGCTATTTGATGTTAACGGAACGCTTAACTCGACTTATGTTATTGTCAGTCAGGCGGTCGATGGCCATCGGGTTTGGACACAGCCGTTTGATGCCAGGTACACCAGTGATTTTGAGGGCGATACGGGGCATACAAAGGCTGAGTTGTTGGCTCGGGCACAGAACACTAATGATCAGATCAACATTTCAGGCCTCAACCTGACGAAGGAACTCAACAGTCTGGTTTATGGTTCAAGGCCTCGGCCGAATCCGTTAAACCAGCATCGTGTCGCCACACAGCAGGGTGTGAAGATCGCCGTAAAGACAGAAGGAATGTATCGGGTCACGCGTGCTGAACTTCAAGCGGCTGGTTTCAACGTAGACGGCGACTCGTCCACCTGGCGTTTGTTTGTGCAAGGCAACGAGCAGGCGATCATTGTCGGGGCAAATAATCAATATATCGAATTTTATGGCCGTGGAATGGACACGGCAGAGAGCGACACAAGGATCTACTATCTTATAGCTGACACTGTTGCGGGCAAACGGATGGTCACAAAATTCCTGGGATCCATCGGCGGAAACGTAGTAACTCACAACTATCGGGCTGTAACGGAAAGGAAAGAACGCAGGCAATACAACTCCAGTATTCAAAATGGTGCTGTCGAAAATTTCTTTGGAGAGGCGGTGATCAATAATCCACCTTTGACTGAAACTTTTGATCTTACATCTGTTGACCCTAACGGGTTGGATGCATATCTAACAATCAGACTCCAAGGGCTGTTAGCTACAGCTCATAATATTAGGGTTTTCATTAATGGCGTTGACGCTGGCATTATGACCGGCAGTGGGATGACAAATTTTGGCGCTACATTCGTAGTTCCTGCGTCGTTATTGCATGATGGCAGCAATACACTGACATTAAATACGACTATGTCATCAGACGTATGTTATTTCGATTCGGTGAAGGTAATATATTCGCGAAAATATGCCGCAAGCCAGAACAAAGTTAACTTTTTTACACCGGGGTATCGCAAAACGGATGTTACCGGATTTACTTCACCAAATGTCCGCGTGTTTGACACAACGATCGACGGCGATCCACAGCAGATCACTGACCTTTCGATAGTTCCGGATGGTTCGACTTTCAGTGTTAAGATGCCGTCGAATCGTCCTGCGGTATTTTATGCAGTTGAGGATTCTGCACTGCTGCAATCCCCATCGGTGACGATCGATAATCCGTCCACGCTTTCCGACCCAACTAATACGGCCGATGTGCTCATCATCTCGTATTCCGCGGCGGATTTTATGAATGTGGCAAATGCCTGGGCAGCTTACCGGCATAACCGGACGGGTGGCGAATTTAACGTCAAGGTCGTCGACGTAGCTGATATTTTTGACGAATTCAGTTATGGGGTTCGCAGCGGCACGGCGATAAATGATTTCCTGAAATATACACGGACTCAATGGTCCGGTCCGAAGCCGGCATACGTTCTGTTGCTGGGTGATGCGTCATATGACCCCCGAAATTATCTGGGATTCGGCAATTCGGATCTTGTCCCCACCAAGATGGTCAGCCTGATCTATGAAGAGACCGGCAGTGACGAAGCTCTCGCTGACTTTGACCATAACGGCGTTGCCGATATATCCGTCGGTCGGATCCCCGGCCGAACGGCGGCGAGCCTTACAGCGGTTCTTAACAAGACGATGGCGTTTGAAACTCCGGCAATGCAATCTCTTGATAGGGGAGCTTTATTCGCATACGACATGCCGCTTGGTTATGATTTTGAAGCGATGAGCCAAGTGCTAAGAAATCAGCTGCCTGCGAGTATGCCTGTAACGTATGTTCGACGGGGCTTGCCTGAACCAAATCCGATGCATATTCAGGATCCGTTGGCCCATCAGAATTTGATCAATGCGATAAATACCGGCAAGTTTATTGTGAATTATTCGGGGCATGGCTCAGCAGGGGTATGGGCATCATCAAGCTTTTTCCAGAATAATGACATTGGGGCTTTGACGAATGCCAATAGTCAGTCGATATTTTTGATGTTGACGTGCTACAACGGGCTGTTTATTCGACCGGACGCTGATTCCCTGGGAGAGGTTCTATTAAAGGCTCAGAATGGCGGCTCCGTTGCGACATGGTCCTCAACGACAGAGACAACACCTGATTATCAGCTTACAATGGGGATCGAGTTTTATCGGCTGGTTACCCTGAGTACGATCCCGAGAATGGGGGATCTGGTCAAGAATGCTAAGACCGTGATCGCCGGAAGTGATGTAGGCTATTCATGGGTCTTACTCGGTGACCCGATGCTGAAGGTAAGGCCGCAGCTTTAATACACCGACCTTAATGGTTACGAACCAAAGAGGCCGTCTGGAATGTTATTCCGGACGGCCTCTTTATTGTAATTGAATACTCGCGGCGGGATTCGAACCTGCGAAAAGTGACACTCTGTCCAGCCCCGTTCGTGTGATCCATACCGGATTTGCATTTCGCATCACCGGTCACCAATCATTCCAGTTGTTATGCTTTACGGTCGCGGCCCACTACGTCAAACGAATCAATCGCGTTACAAATTCATGGCTCACTGGATCCGGACCTGATGAATTGCGTCAGTTCCCAATATCCGGGACCGGTTTGTCGGTCGAAAGCCCAAAGTTAAAGGCAGCGAATCCACTGGTGCTCTGATCGAGATACCATATGCCATCGCGATATACGGCGATGTCGGCCGAACCGTCGCCATCGTAATCTGCCGGGACCAGTACGTCAGTCGAAAGCCCGAACATCTCATAGCGTGGAGTTCCGTTTGAGCTTTGCAGAATGTACCAGATGCCGTCACGGAAAACTGCGACATGTCGGTTTTGCCGTCGCCATCGTAATCGGCTGGCACCAGTCTGTCGCCCGCCGATCCCCATTTGTCGTATCGCGGCTGTCCGGTCGAGCTTTCGCGTATATACCAGATCGAATCAGACGGACGGAACACTGCCGCATCGAGGGTGCCGTCGCCGTCAAAGTCGCCGCGAACTGGTCTGTCCCCGGTTGTTCCCCAGTTAATAGCGGTGAAATCAACCCCCGGCTGCGACGATGGCTGGTAATAGAAAACGCTTTGCCCGCCTCCTGCGTCGTCACGATAAACGGCAGGATCTGCCTGTCCATCGCCATCCCAATCTCCAACTACCGAATTCACATCGCCTGTCCTGCCGAACTGCTCGATGCGAAAGGCGTTGTCGGAACTCTGATAAATATAGAAGTTAGCCTTGTCCGGATCGCCCGGCTCCTCACGCCATACAGCCAGGTCGGCCTTACCGTCGCCATCATAATCGGCGGCCGCAAGATGGTCAGTCTCAATGCCCCACTCGTACTGATATGATTGCCCATCAGAACTGCGATTGATATACCAGTAATTATCGGCAGGGTCGGGCATTGGCCGAAATACTGACAGATCGGAGCGGCCGTCGCCGTCGAAATCATACAAAGTAGAAGGCGTTCCTGACGGAGTCGGCGTTGCAGTCGGCGTCGGTGTGCTGGCTGGTTGACGTTCAAACGCACCGATATCCGAGCTGTTTCCTCCGGGAGCGTTCGCCACGCTCGGGTCGTCATACGGGCGAAGGCGCAGGCGTTGGTCGTCGAGCAGTGTAGTGTTTCCTGCGTCGATAGCCGGGCTTCCGGGTAAAAGCGCACGAGTAAAAGTCGGTCCGCCGTTGTCCGCTAGTGGGCCGAGATTAGGATCTACGCCGGTGATATTGCTTACGGTGGTGCCGTTGATCGTTGCACCTGCAGTGCTTTGGATCAGATTAAACCCGTCTGAGTTAAATGTGCCGCTATAATCAGGCCCCGATCCGCCTGCCGTGTTGTTGGCGATGATCGTATTGTTGATATTGGCCGCAGTCGAGGTCATCCCGCCTCCATTACCCGTCGCGGTGTTGCCGGAGATAGTTGACGCCGTTATCGACGGGGTTGCTCCCGTAGCTCGATTGATCCCGCCGCCGTTGGTTGCCGAGTTGCCGTTGATCGTCGAATTAGTGATCGTTAGTCCCGAGAGGTTCGTATCCGTCGATATGCCGCCACCGCCTCCACCCGGAGCCATATTTCCGCTGATCGTTGAGCGCGAGATGCTGGCTGTTGCAAAACTGCGGATAAAGATCCCGCCGCCGCCCACCGACGAATTCCCGTCCATGCTGGTATCGGTGATCGTGATAGTGCCGTCGCTATTTATTCCGCCGCCAAAATTCAAGGCCTGTGCCGTATTGCCGGTTATCGATGAGTCGCTGATGGTCAGCGAGGTGCCGGCCGAATAGATGCCGCCGCCGTTCCCGCTGTTGAGGTTCTGGCTATTGGCCGAATTCGAGATGTTATTGGAAACTGTACAGCCATTGACTGTTATGCTTGCGCCGCTGCCATTGTAGAGGCCGCCCCCGCTTGCACTGGCCCCATTGCCCGTTACAACGACGCCGTCCAAGGTCAGAGTTCCCTGATTTGAGATCGCCCCACCGACTCGGTCTAGAATTGCCGATGTCGCGTTCCCGTTTGTGAGGGTCATATTTTTGATGACGACGGTTGGAGCCTGGAGGATAGTGAATATCCGGCTTGCATTGTTGCCGTTTACCGTAAGAAGGTTGGCACTTGGCCCCTCGATCGTGACGCTCGCCGAAACAGAGTTGTCGAAAACGATGTCACCCGAAGTCAGAGTGATTGTTTGCGGCGAGTCAAACAGGGGACCAAAAGTGATGGTATCCATCCCAGGGGCAATATTCGCGTCAAGAACTGCCTGTCGCAAGCTTCCGGAATCGCTATCGTTCGTGTTCGTCACAACAAAACTCGCCGGTGGAGGCGTCGGGGTCGGCGACGGGCCGCAATCGACTGGGGTCGTACCGCCCGGAGTTACAGCCAAATACCGGATCATCAGGGCCTCAGTATGTTCAGGGGTTAAGTAGCCTGCCGAGCCGGCTACAAGCAATCTGCCATCCGGTTGAAAGACTGCTTTCATAGTGGAATCGGAGCCGTCGCCGACGTCGGTCTCGGTGAAATCTTCGGTAGCTCCGTTTGGCCCGATCCGCCAAATAACAAAGGTTCCGATTGTGGTGGCAAGGGGCATGTGTGTGCCTGCCACCACATAGATTCTACCGTCTCGAACTACGGCATCGCCGACGGTTGGGGAGTGTGCTAACGGCTCAAACCTGGCAAAGCCAGCACAGCCAAATGTCGGGTCCACGGATCCATTTGGGGACACGACGACCGCGATAGCAGCGCCAGTAACCGAAGCAGCAATAACTGTGGCTCCGATGACAATTCTGCCGTCAGGGAACAAAGCCAGGTTCATTGTGGGTTGTGCAGAAGCTCCTCCGCAGCCCCCGTGGATGATGACGGCCGTACCATCGCCGTCGAACGACGTATCGGGACTTCCATCCACGTTTCGGCGATACAGAAAGAACTTGCCGTCATTCAAGGTACAGATGCCGTTCTCATTTCGGCCGACAATGATCTTCCCATCCGTCTGGACAGTCACACTCCGCGGTCCAGCTCCATCGAGAAATAACCTGCCATCGCCATCAAATGTCTTATCAAAGCTGCCGTTGGCATTGAGCCGGATCACCTCCGTTGAGGTCACGGCAACTATCTTGCCTTCCGGTGCGGGAGCGAGGCGTGCCGAGCCGCCTACATTGGCCGAAAACGCAGGGTCTTCCACTCCGGCTGGATCGAGTCGGCGTACCTGCCCTGTGCTGGACACCACTATAATGCTGTCATCGGCTCCAACGATCATGCTGACCGCGGACCCGCCGCCGCTAAAGGGCAGCACCTGATCGAGGCTGCCGTCCGCATTAAATCGGACAAGTCCAGCGGAACCCGCCGCAACGATCTTTCCCGTGGATAAAACACCGACATCGAACCATGCAGTACCCGAGGGGTATAGAGCGATCCCGTCACCATCGAATGACGAATCGAGCGTCATAGCCTCCGGTTCGAGAATGCTCTCCGTCGCGGAAGTGGACTTCGTCCCGAATAATATGCCCGCAGGAACCATGGTTGCCAACAACATTGCCAGAATAGCCGTCTTTTTATATTTCATGCCTTTAGTTTCTCCAGAGTTTATTATCTTAATTACTAATTAGCTCTATAAGCCCTGAAAAGAGGACTTAACGGCAATTACTTGTCCCGAATGATATACCGAAGCAGTTCGGCACAGAACGCCTCTGACCTGAGGTTATCGGGACGCGTTGTGTCAGTGCCTCGAGTGCCAAACCCGGCGCCGAGTGTTCCAATCGAACTGGAGCACGCACGAGCCATCTTCCGGTATCGACATTAATTGGTGTGATCTTTCAATCCTCAGACGAAAGTTCACTTTTGCTGGCCAAACGAATCGAGCGCGTTTAAAAGTTCATTGCTCAACTGATCCGGACCTGAACAATTGCATCAATTCCCAATATCCGGGATCGGTTTGTCGGTCGAAAGCCCAAAGTTAAAGGCAGCGAATCCACTGGTGCTCTGATCGAGATACCATATGCCGTCGCGATACAGGGCAATGTCGGCCGAACCGTCGCCATCGTAATCTGCCGGGACCAGTACGTCAGTCGAAAGCCCGAATATCTCATAGCGTGGAGATCCGTTCGAGCTTTGCAGGATGTACCAGATGCCGTCACGGAATACTGCGACATCGGTTTTGCCGTCGCCGTCGTAATCGGCTGGCACCAGTCTGTCGCCCGCCGATCCCCATTTGTCGTATCGCGGCTGTCCGGTCGAGCTTTCGTGTATATACCAGATCGAATCAGACTGACGGAACACTGCCGCATCGAGAATGCCGTCGCCGTCAAAGTCGCCGCGAACAGGTATGTCGCCAGTTGTTCCCCAATTAATAGCGGTGAAATCAACCCCCGGTTGCGACGATGGCCGGTAATAGAAAACGCCTTGCCCGCCTCCTGCGTCATCGCGATAAACCGCAGGATCTGCCTTACCGTCGCCATCCCAATCTCCAACTACCGAATGCACATCGCCTGTCTTGCCGAATTGCTCAGTGCGAAAGGCGTTGTCGGAACTCTGATAAATATAGAAGTTAGCCTTGTCCGGTTCCCCCGGCTCCTCACGCCATACAGCCAGATCAGCTTCACCGTCGCCATCATAATCGGCGGCCGCAAGTTGGTCAGTCTCGATGCCCCACTCGTACTGATATGATTGCCCATCAGAACTGCGATTGATATACCAGTAATTCTCGGCTGGGTCGGGCATTGGACGATACACTGACAGATCAGCACGGCCGTCGCCGTCGAAATCATACAAAGTAGGATGGGTTCCTGATGGAGTTGGTGTGGCCGTTGGGGTGGCGGTTGGCGTTGCAGTTGGAGTAGCTGTCGGCGTTGGTGTTGATCCTCCTAATGGAGTGAAAAACCTCACGGCCCCGCCGCCTCGGTTTGGATCCGGTCCATTTACCGGCAAGTTTGACGACTGTGCTCCGGCATTTGTGAACGGAGCTCTAATTAGCACGGGCGGCTCAGTATTACTCCGACCGGCCAGGATCGCAGTTTGGCCATCGCTGCTGATACCCACATCTTCGAAGCCTTCCGTACCCGCAGGTAGGGGAAGCGGCTCGACGGTTGATGCACTGCCAAAAGGGGCAGAGATCACAGATGCAACATGAAGGTTGTTGCTTACGACGATCGCCTTTGTGCCGTCAGGAGTCACTTTGATGCCGTTTGCTCCGGTGACTACGCTCTTGAATTCGGGAACCGAAGCAGAGCTATACGGAGCACTAAAGAAATACACGAGGGAGGTGATTCCGTTGGATCCGGTTGCCAAAACGGAATTTCCGTCCGGCGAGATCGCTATCGCGGCGCTTGGACCGGTGTTGATAGCCATCGTAAATGCTACCGATGTATATGGTGCATCAAGAACCGATATACCGGTTGAATGACGAACGAATGCACGGCCATTACTGTCAAATACAATGGCTTGGGTTTGAGCGACCGAAGTAACACTGCCGGGCAAGGCCACAGAAGTGATAGTTGAAGCAGCCGTGAACGGTGCCTGAATGACCTTAAGGCTGCTGTTGCCAAATGCCAATGCAACATTTTGTACCGGCGGGACAGCTATGGTGCCTGAACCATTGTAACCCGCACTCGATGTGTCAATTGTTGCCAAGAGTGACGCATCGGACGGTCGGACAACAAATATACGCGAATTGTTAAAGTCTCCGATCAGCGCCGTATCATTGCCGGCATAAGCAAGGCCATGGGGTGATGCATTTGCTGGCAATCCCGGCACCATGTTCTGCGCGGTAGGAGCATTGACAGGGTCACTGAAAATCACGATGTTATTGCTTGCTCCACCCGTAGTGAGTATTGCGGAGTCATTACCGGATACCGGCGTAGGCGTCGGGGTCGGTGTGCCGGAGCCGAGTCCCCCGAATATATAGGCGGCACCTGCGTTCTCCGCAGTATCGTCCGGCGTGCTGTTTACACCCATTGTCGAGCTGTCTTCGTCACGGGCGCAGACAACCACCGTGTCGCCCGAAACGGCAACCGAGTAGCCGAATCGGTCATCGATCCCTGTGTTCGAGGCTTTTAGATACGCCTGCTGGATCCAGTCGCCGCCTGTGCTGGTAAAGGCATATGCCGCACCTGCGCCCGATGCAAGATCGTCCGGTGTGCTGTTCACGCCCGTTGTTGAACTGTCCTCGTTGACAGCCCCGACGACGACCGTGTCGGCCGAAACGGCTACCGACCAACCGAATTGGTCACCGGCCCCAGTGTTTGACGCTTTTAGATACGCCTGCTGTGTCCAGACGTCTGCCGAGCGGGTAAAGACGTATGCCGCACCTGCGGCTGATGCAAGTTCGTCCGGCATGCTGTTCACACCCGTTGTCGAGCTGTCCTCGTTGGGAGCTGCGACGACCATTGTGTCGCCCGAAACGGCAACCGACCGGCCGAAAAAGTCGGCTTCCCCGGTGTTCGAGGCCTTCAGATAGGCCTGCTGTGTCCAGATGTCTGCCGTGCGGGTAAAGACGTATGCCGCACCTGCGCCCGATGCGAGGTCGTCAGGCATGCTGTTCACACCCGTTGTCGAGCTGTCCTCGTTTTGAGCTCCGACGACCATCGTGTCGCCAGAAATGGAAACCGACCAGCCGAATGTGTCACCGGCCCCGGTATTAGAGGCCTTTAGATAGGCTTGCTGGGTCCATCCGCCCGTGCGATGAAAGGCATATGCCGCACCTGCGTTTGTCGCAAGATCGTCCGGTGTGCTGTTCACGCCCGTTGTTGAGCTGTCCTCGGTGTCAGCCCCGACGACAACCGTGTCACCCGAAACGGCAACCGACCAGCCGAATTGGTCACCGGTCCCGGTATTTGACGCTTTTAAATATGCCTGCTGGCTCCAGACTCCGCCCGTGAGGGTAAAGATATATGCCGCACCTGCGTTCCCTGCGTTATCGTCCGGCGTACTGTTCACACCTGTTGTCGAGCTGTCCTCTAGATAGGCCCCGACGACCACCGTGTCGCCCGAAACAGCAACCGACCAACCGAATTGGTCACCGGCCCCGGTGTTTGACGCTTTTAAGTATGCCTGCTGTGTCCAGACCCCTGCGGTACGGGTAAAGACGTATGCCGCCCCCGAGCCCGACGCATTATCGTCCGGCGTGCTGTTCACACCCGTTGTCGAACTGTCCTCACCAGCAGCCCCGACGACGACCGTGTCGCCAGAGACTGCGACCGAGTAGCCAAACTGGTCATCAGTTCCGGTGTTCGAGGCTTTTAGATACGCCTCCTCTCCCGGCGGCAGCATCGCCAGTCGCCACGCTTCGTGGGCTTCACGAATGCTCTGCCAGTCACCGCCGGTCAGCCCCTCCGTTACCGTCTGAGTGTTGCCGTCACTTTTGGGAGATGTGGCACCGGTTTTCCAGATGGCAATGCTTAACGCTGAAATTCCGAGCGTAATTACCAGAACTAACAGTGCCACATGGTGCGACGGTGTGGGGTTTGATCTTGATTTTTTCATTATTTTTTCCTTTTGGCGAAATAAAACATCGGGGCCTACGATTTTGAATAGTGCGGCTGCGAAAGCGTTAATGTGGCGTCTCATGGAACTGTGATATAATTTGTTGATACCGTATAACTTACGACGAAGGCGTTCTGGAAATCCTTAACAGCTATCTAACTTTTTCTAACATTTTCTAACATCGGCAGTTTGGCATGAGTGAGAACGACAAATTTTATCAATTTCGCCGATTTCGATTTAATGCTCATCGGCTTTGTCTCCATCACGCAAACGTACCAGTTCATTTGCCCCCTAAATCGCTTGAGGTCTTGAAGGTTTTGCTTGACGAACCGGGCGAAGTCGTAGGACGTGATCTTTTGATAGATCAAATCTGGGACGAGACCTTTGTCGAAGAAGCAAACCTGACCGTTACAATTTCACGGCTGAGAAAGGCGCTTGGTGAGTTTGATCCCGACGAAATTTTCATACAAACCGTCCCGCGAGTTGGATATCGATTTGTTGCCGATGTTGAAGTTGTGGGCGAAGTTGACGATGATCGTAACGCGGACAAACAGTTTGGTTCTACACAAGATCTGGCTCAGCCCGCTCATCCGGCTAAAACACCCAAAACCCAACGAGTCTTGCATGGCCGCCGGATCTTCTATGTGTTGGCGGCTCTCGCCTTGGTCGCCATCGGTTCCGCCGCCTGGGTGAATAGTACACAGACGGACGTGGTCGCCGGATCGTCAGACGCAATGCAGGCATTTACAAAAGGGGATTTTGAGCTTAGTAAACGAAGGCCATGTGAGAGCGTTCCGTATTTTCAGGAGGCGGTAAAACGAGATCCGGAGCATGCTCTGGCCTTCGCCAGAATGGCCGCAGCCCAGACGATGTGCGGCTCGATGGATGACGCAAAGATCAGCCTTGATAAAGCGTTTTCCCTCGATCCAGATCTATCTGACGCCCATGCCGTCGAAGGCTTTCGACGAATGGGTCTAAAATGGGATTGGGTCGGAGCTGAAGCCTCGCTCAAACGGGCGCTTGAGATCGACCCAAATTCCGCCAGGGCCCATCACTGGCTTGGTGTTTTGTATTCGATACGCGGCCGTCTCTCGGAAGCTGGAGGAGAAATGCAAAGGGCTATTGACATTGCCCCCGGATTACCGCTTTATCACGCAGATATTTGTCAGGTGTATTACTTCAGAAGGCAATACGAAAGGGCGGAACATGAGTGCCGAACCTCTCTTGATCTGGATCCGGATTTTTTCTTTGCTAATGAGTATTTGAGAGATATTAATCTGCAGCTTGGCAACGATAGTGCTGCGGCTGATTTTGAGGTTGCAGTTTACGGAAAGTCCGGGAATGAGGGTGAACTCATACAACAGATCCGCGATAAAATTGACCGCGGTGGTTTCCCTGAATATTGGCGAAGCCAGCTTGACCGGGCTGCTGAAGAACGAGACTTCCGATTCGAAAATATCCAGCCGCCAATTGCTTAACGCTTTTAGCATAGCTCAACTCTACACCGCGCTCGGTGATCGCGAAAATGCCTTGGCCTGGCTCCAAAAAGCGGTGGGCTCTTCGGCCGATGCATTGCCTTTCCGAATGGTCTATTTAGCCGTCGATCCCCGTTATGACCTGCTCAGAGATGATCCCCGGTTTCAGCAAATTCTCGGCAGGATGAATCTGGAATCGGTTGATTAGAATGCTCAGGAAATAACGATTCGTAAATTGCCAGGAGCCTTTACGAAATCGACTTCCGCTATGGTATCGAAAAGCCGCAGGACGCGGGCGAATATACAACAAATAATCTCGAAATCAACTCCGCTTGGTTTAAGATTTAGTCCAAAAAGCGAAAAGGACGGTTTTAAGACCGTCTCTTTTGGTTTTTGCACCTTATCGATAATAGGCAAGTTAATGTGGTACTCGCGGCGGGATTCGAACCTGCGACTTCTTCCTTCGGAGGGAAGCACTCTATCCAACTGAGCTACGCGAGCATATGAACTGTATTGTACAACACCTTATTTAGCCTGTTCACGCGGTACGATCGAGATGTGCTTGATCTTTACAGCCTCAAGCGGCCTTTCGCCCTCTTTAGGCTGAACACCCGCGATAGTTCGAACGTTGGTCATACCGTCGATGACCTTTCCAAAGATCGTATAACGATTATCAAAGCCCTGTTCACGTTTTAAGGTAATAAAAAACTGTGAATTTGCTGAATTATTATCCTGGCCGCGAGCAGCACCGAGGATGCCGGTGTCGTATGGAATATCCGAGAACTCGGCCGGGACATTAGGTTTGTCGGATTTGCCTTGTCCGTCGTTAGACGGATTATCATCCTTAGAGAGCGGGTCACCGCCCTGAATCACAGACTGATTGATCCGGTGAAATGTCGTTCCGTCATACACGCCCTCTTTAGCAAGTTCTTTGAAACGGGCCACCATTTTCGGCGCAATGTTTGAGTAAAGTTCAAGTTTAATGGTCCCAAAAGCTGCAGCGTTTTCCATTTCGATGACGGCGATCTCGTCGTCAGCGACCGGGGTAACGCCTTTTTTCACCTCAGAGCTATTGCTGTTACTTGCGGTCGGCTTTTTTTCCTCGCAGGAAACCGAAAACAGGACCGCACACATCAGTATTAAGAATGTTATTTTTTTCATATCAGATCAATTTTTCACTATCGAGAATTATCGTGACCGGCCCGTCATTGACCAGTTCGACATCCATCATCGCTTGAAAGATGCCGGTTTCGACCCGGCCGAGTTGTTCTTTGGCCTTTGCCACGAAATATTGGTAGAGGCGGTTAGCATCGGCCGGTTGGGCCGCTTTTATAAAAGACGGACGCCGTCCGCGTCGCGTGTCGCCGTAGAGCGTGAATTGCGAGACGACCAGCAGCTCGCCTTCCTTATCTATCAGCGAAAGATTCATCTTGCCCTCGGCATCGTCAAAGATCCTGAGATTCAATATCTTTTCAACCAGGTAGTCGGCGTCCGACTCAGAATCCTCGATGCCTACGCCAAGCAGCACAAGGATGCCGTCCGAGATCGACCCAACAACATTGCTATCGACCGTAACGCTGGCGGACGAGACCCGTTGGACAACGGCACGCATTACGCTTCGCTTTCAACAATATATACCCGATCCATCTTGATCGGATCATTTGGTTTGTCGTTACTATTTCTGTCGACCATTGCGATCATATCAACGACATCCTGCCCCTCTATCAATTTTCCAAATTTTGTATAGCTCGGCGGCAGCGGATAATCGACGTGCATTATGAAAAACTGCGATCCATTCGTATTGGGTCCGGAATTGGCCATCGCAACGGTACCCTTATCGTAAGGTCCGGCATAGAGCGGCGAACCGCGATCGATCTCATCGGCAAACTTTCCGCCCCAGGCTGATTCGCCGCCGTAGCCTTCGCCCAGGGGATCGCCGCCCTGGATCATAAAGTTTGGTATGACACGGTGAAAGATCACGCCGTCGTAATAGTTCTTATCAGCCAAAAGCCTGAAATTCTCAGTTGTCTTCGGAGCGTCTTGCTCAAGAAGTTCAAATTTGATCGTTCCTTTGTTTGTCTCTAAAACCGCAATTCTATTTGCCACTAAGTATTCTCCTAATTCAAGATGAAACGTTTTATAGCGGCTGCTACGCCGCCTTCGTCATTAGTTAAAGTTGTATAAAATTCTTGCCGGTCGCGCAACCCTGACGCGGCATTTCCCATTACTACTGCCGTCCCGGCATATTCGAGCATTTCCAGATCATTATAATTATCGCCGACGACCATTACATTGTCACTCGTCAGTCCATTTATCTGCGCAAGCCGCGCTACCGCATGGCCTTTCGATGCGCCGGGCGGCAAGATATCGATCAAAGTGAAATCAAGTTTAGGATAGACAGTGGCAAGGATCGTTACGCCCATCCCCAGTTCACCTTTAAGGCTGGACTGCAGTTCGTGCATCGCCGCACAATTGCCGGAAAAAGAAATATGAACGATCTCATGCTTATCAAGGACGTCTTCCAGAACAGGCACATGCCGTACAGCGTGATCCGCTCCGTCACCATGCAGGCTCTCTGACCATCTAAGGTATTTTTGCAGCGGGGCGTTATCATCAGAGACCCGGTCATAGAGCAGCATGCCGCGGCCGTGCGGATCAGTACTGACCAATGCATCACCGCCAAAGCTCTTTCCGGCCCGGACGATCTCAAGGCTGGTGCCGTGGTCCAGCAGGGAACAGGCGACAGTTTCGAGGGTATTTGAATATTTGAGTAAGGCTCCGTTATGGGTAATTAAGCGGTGCGTTCAACTCCAGAGCGACACCGACCGGCTGGGCATCACGAAAACGTCTGCCGGTGGCTATTGTCACCAGGACCCCCATGTCCTCTGCATCACGGATCGCTTTTCGGTTCACGAATGGGATCTCGCCGCGCGAATCAAGCGTTGTTCCGTCAAGGTCTAGTGCCAGGAGTTTTATCATCGCAATTCGGCAACGGCATTTACGGTAAATGAACGGACGACCACAGAGAGCAGCCAAATTAACAAAATAATAGTTAAGAAAGAAGAAAGGTAATCCAGCGGGTTTGCGATCATTCCAATTAAGGCAAACGCTGGAACCGTATATAAAATATCTCCGTTATTGTGGATCATTCGGTAAGCAGTAATAAATTGATAAAGAAATGGAATGAAGCATATGCATGTCCATGTTAGAGCCACAAAATAGCGTTTCGAGAATATAAGAAAGATGACTATGAACAAGGACAAGAATCGACCAAAAGGAAAAAAACTCAACGCTGCCATATCATAAATCCTGAGATCGGACGTGTGCATCTGATCCCAACGAACAACTATCATATTGGCTCCATTTACCGCTGAAATGATGAGCCCGAGAATCAGTATATAAACTCGTTCTGTTTTTGAGATGACCGAATCCGTCATGTCGATTTACTGTTTGTTAGTCTCGGCAGCTCGCTTTTCCTGCCGTTCTTTCTCCAGCCACTGCTGATATTTCGTTTTGCCCTTTTCAAATTCTGCAGCTGAGGCATAAAACCAGTGAGAACCGTCGTTCAGATCGACATTTCTAACGTAATACAAATAGTTGTTTGTCTCAGGGAAGAGGGCGGCCCGCAGGGCACTTTCAGAAACGGATGAGATCGGCCCAGGCGGCAGTCCGGTCTTTATTCGGGTGTTATAAGGTGAGTTAACTTCGAGATCACTCTTATTTATCGTGCCGTCCCAACGGCCCATCATCTTTGCAATATAAACATTGGTCTGGTCAATACCGAGTGGTACGTTACGCTGCAATCGGTTATTGATGATACCAGCGACGATGGGGCGTTCAGATTCGACACCGGTTTCGGTTTCGATCAGTGAAGCGATAGTGACGATCTCTGTCGGGGTCCGGCCGCTGGCCCTGACAGCTTCGTTCCATTCCGGTTTCCAGGTCTTTTTGAATTGATCGACCATTGCCTTTAGTATGACCTTGGCCGGGGTTTGTTTGGGAAAACTATAGGTGCTGGGATACATAAAGCCCTCGAGGTTTTTCGCCGTCGGTGCTATGTCCTGTATCAGCGACACATCGTCCATAAGGGTAAGGATCGCCTTGTCATCTGCAGGCGGGTCTTGCGGAAATTTCTCCGCGATCCGTTTTGCGATATCAAACCGGGTGAAACCCTCAGGCACCACGAGTTTTGTTGTTTCTGTCTCACCGCTTTCGAGTTCTTTCAAAACCTGCAGCGGCGTTATTGGTGAGGCAAATTGATATTCACCCGCCTGCATTTTTCCGGGATCGCCAAATAGTCGTACATAGATCAGCACCGGGATCTGGTTAGCGAGGATCCCCTCATTGGTGAGTTTTCCTATGATCTCACGCGGAGCAGTACCTTTCTCGATCTTTATAAATTGATTCGCCTTGCCATGTTCGTGCGGCGAGTTTACCGAGTGAAAAACCCAATAGGAAATGCCGCAGATAGCTAAAATTCCGATCGCTAGTAAAATTAAAATTACGTTGGCTGGTTTCATTACTCGAGGAAGATTTTAACAACGCGGAAAATCGTAAGCAAAATGGCTAAGAAGAGAATATTCGCGGCGATCGAACTTTCCGACGCGGCTCGAAACGAAGTCGGCAAATACGTCGACTCCCTCGGTCAAGCCTTTCCCGGATCTAATGTCAGATGGGAAAGAAATGAAAAGCTCCACATCACTGTCAGGTTCGCCGGTGGGCTGAGTGAGAATGAACTGGCTGCTTTTATCGATGGGGTTGAGGCCGCGGTCCGCGTCACTGAGCCATTTACAATAAGTGTCATGGGAACCGGTTCATTCAGCCGCCGCAGTCGCGATGCCGTACTCTGGCTCGCTCTGCAGACTTACCGGTCGGACAGCGAGGCCAATGTACTTGAACCTTTGGCAGATCTATTAAGGCCAGCTTCAGAAAGGCCCAAGGGACGCTTTAAACCGCATCTGACGATCGCCCGATCAAAATACCCCAAACAGTGTCAAGATCTGATCACGACGCACCTTAAAAAGGACCTCGGCCCAATATCCTTTGACGTGCGTGAGTTAGTGGTATATCAAAGTGAGTTGCTGCCCACCGGATCAGTCTATAGAGTGATCTCCCGGCACAAGTTTGGAACCGGTATTATTTCTGGGCCAAATACTTCTCGATCGCTGCCTTGATAACGTCGCTTTCAGGCGTTTCCTTTGTACCAAATCTCGCTACGATCTTGCCGTTACGATCGACAAGGAATTTGTTGAAATTCCACGTGATCTCACCGGCAAATTCCGGATCGGTCGCCTTATTGGTCAAGAAGTTATAGAGCGGATGCTGATCGTCGCCCTTAACTGAGATCTTGGCAAACATCGGAAAGGTCACGTGATATTTTGTCGAGCAAAACTCTTTTATCTCAGCCTCGGTACCCGGTTCCTGGCCCATAAAATTATTTGCGGGGAAGCCCAATATCACAAAACCCTTATCCTTATACTTCTCATAGATAGCCTCTAACCCCTCGTACTGAGGCGTATAGCCGCATTTACTGGCGACATTGACTATCAGGGCCACCTTGCCCTTATATGTGTCCAGTTTTACATCCTGGCCGTCTATATTCTTCATCGTGAATTCATACACCGATGACTCCGCAACGGGTGTAGAAGGAGACGAATTGAAAATAAAGCCAAGTTTGTATGCACCGCCCGCAAGGGCGGCGACCGAAACAAGCAGAATGACGATAATTACTTTAAACATTGTCTATCTCTCCAATTCTCTAGGTCCGCGAGGTGGTTTGGGCATTTCCTTTGCAGTTTCGCCAGTTTCGGCAAACACTTCCTTAAACGCCCCGACGCTCGCCAAAACTCCCGAAGTTTCGGTCGGCATAAATATCACCTTGGAATTTTGCGTCCTGGCCATGTCCCGCATTGAATCTATATAGCGTGACGTTATGAGGTACTGGGCCGTTTTGCCCCGATCGCCGATCGCTCCGGCGATCTGGGCGATAGCGGCCGCTTCGGCTGATGCCGACGTAAGCCTCGCCTGGGCAGCTCCTTCGGCGTCGAGTATCGCTGACTGTTTGTTTCCCTCTGAACGCGTAACCGCGGCCTGCTTTTCACCCTCAGCACGGGTAATAGCTGCCTGCTTGTCACCCTCAGCCGTCAGGATCAGGGCACGACGGTTACGTTCCGCCGTCATCTGTTTTTCCATCGTGATGCGGACATCCTCAGGCGGATTGATGTTCTTTACATCCACGCGGGTTACCTTAACACCCCATTTGTCTGTCGCTTCGTCGAGGATGAGGCGCAGTTTTGAGTTGATCTGGTCGCGGTTCGAAAGTGTGTGGTCGAGGTCCATCTCGCCCATGACCGAACGCATTCCGGTGATGGTGAGCTGCACGAGACCGCCAACGAGGTCATTTACCTCGTAAACCGCTTTGGCCGCATCTGTGATCTGCCAGTAAACGACAGAGTCGACATTGATCGTGACGTTATCGCGTGTGATGACCGGTTGTGGCGGCAGATCGATAAATTGCTCGCGCTGATCGATAAATGTTGTCCCGGGGCGTGTGTTCGTCCAGTAGACCGCCCGCGGAGCCTCAAAGAACGGGACGATAATATTCAAACCGCTCACCGCAACCCGATTAAAACGTCCAAGCCGCTCTATTAGAAGAACGCTAGACTGCGGGACGATCTTGATCGTCTTCCAAGCGACGATCAGCAACGCGATCCCAAAAATAAAGGCGAGAAAAACCGCACCGAGTCCAAATAGTTCAGGCATAGCTCCTCCGTTTGTATTCACTGCCAATATATCTCATTTTTGCCATCTTTGCTATAATTCGCACCATACTATGACCGTCACTTTATCTGACATAGAAGACGCGCGCGGCGTCCTGAAAGACATAATCCTTCCTACTCCGATGATCGCGGATGCCCGCCTGACACGCGAGATAGGAGCAATCACGAGCCTAAAGGCAGAATCACTGCAAAAGAGCGGATCGTTCAAGGTCCGCGGAGCATTTAACAAGATCTCGCGGCTTACCGAGGAAGAGAAAAGCCGCGGGGTTGTAGCCGCATCAGCCGGGAACCATGCTCAGGGGGTTGCACTCGCGGCGACCATGCTTGGTATCCGGTCCACTATTGTCCTGCCGGTCGCCGCCCCGCTGACCAAAATAATCGCGACTAAAGGTTTTGGCGGCGAGGTCGTGCTATTCGGCGATACCTTCGACGAAGCGGTTGCTCATTCACGTAAATTACAGGAAGAACATGGTTACACCTACGTACATGCCTTTGACGATCCGCTTGTCATGGCAGGGCAGGGAACGATCGGGCTTGAAATAGTTGAGGCGCTTCCAGATGTGACAACCATTGTTGTTCCGATCGGCGGAGGCGGGTTGATCTCCGGCATTGCGACCGCCGTAAAGGCCCTAAGGCCGGATGCCCGCATTGTAGGCGTTCAGGCAGAGAATGCGGCGTGGGTAAATCCCAGCTTAAAGGCAGGGCATGCCGTCATGGCCGAGATGGGGCAAACGATCGCGGACGGTATCGCTGTCAAAAGTCCCGGCAAACTGACGCTGCCGATAATAGAGAAATTGGTTGACGAGGTCGTTGAGGTCAGCGAGGAAGAGATCGCCCGCGCCATATTCTTTTGCGTCCAGAACAACCGCTTGGTTGTCGAGGGTGCCGGTGCAGCCGGCCTTGCCGCATTGATCTCAAAGAAGATCACGATAGACCCCAATGAATCTGTCTGCGCCTTGTTATGTGGCGGCAACATCGACGCCAATCTGCTAGCCCGTGTCCTCGAACAGGTGCTCGTCCGACAGGGCCGCTATATTATGCTTAAGCTGCTTGTTCTGGATCGTCCAGGAATGCTGGCGACTCTGCTCAATAAGGTCGCTGAGACCCGGGCAAACGTCATCGAAGTATTTCACCGCCGGGCCATGTGGCTCGCTCCCCTTGGCCGCGTTGGTATAGAAATGCTCCTCGAGGTCCGCGACAACGATCACGGCCGCGAGGTTCAGAAACACCTAAAGGACGCCGGCTACCACGTAGAACGCGAAGGGCAGGGGGATTGGGAGGAGTAAAAAGTACCAAATTTGGGGTTGAGGGTAATTGGACCATCAAACCTCACCTCAAAACCTAATGATTAGACGAAATCATCATGATGAAAGTAGACCAATTCATACCGCACATAATAGTCAGCGACGGCCTTGCCGCACTCGAGTTCTATAAAGAAGTATTCGGCGCGGAGGACGGCCACAACATGATGTCGCCGGACGGAACAAAACTGATGCACGGCGAGATCATATTGGATGGACATAAGTTGTTCGTCTCGGACTGGTTTGCTCCGAGCGACGGCGGATCGCTGAGCTCGCCTGAGAGGCTTGGCGGGACGTGTGTACGGATCACAATTATGACGGACGATGCTGATGCTCTTGTGGAACGTGCTGTAGAGCGGGGCTCAAGCGTCATCATGCCGGTGCAGGATATGTTCTGGGGAGCCCGCTACGGCAAGTTGAGAGACCCATATGGCCACGAATGGGGCGTCAATCAACAGCTTGAGGAAACGACGCCTGAACAGACCGAGGCCAACGCCGAGGAATTCTTCAGCGGACTCAATAAGTAAACCGGAGCTATCGGCTATGCCGCCGGACTCTCGGTTTCGACCTTTTTAAAATAACTAAATAGGGTGTCTCTCAGAAGCCTTCAAATTATCGTTTTGTTTAACACTTTTGCGGTCCGGCGATCGGGCCGGTTCTACAACGCGAATTCCGGTATTTATTGGGTTTCGCCGGTTTTGGGACGATTTTAGTACCGGTAGAGCCGTTATAACGGTAGTAGAGAGGTTTTAATACAATTATAGCGACGTTCCTCTGTAGAAAGCAGCTATTTTATTATTAAAAACGTTTTATGTTTTTTAGAAAGGCTTCGTAAAAAATATAGAGGCTTACCGGGCTTGGAAGCCTTTCTACTGTTATTATAGCGGTTCAAATACCGCTATAAGCGTTCTATAGGCGGTAAAAAAGGGGCCGTGTTTAACACAGTCGATCGAAGGTCGTGATTAACTCTGGATCACTTTCTGTTCAAATTTTCGTCGTAGAGATCGCGGTATACGCGATAATTATTCATCACCTTAAATACATAACTCTTGGTTTCGGCAAATCCGACCTCGGCGGCAAATATGCCGGGGTCTTTGGGTTTTGAGCGGTTTAGCCAGCGGGCGGCATTGTCTTCGCCGCCGTTGTAGCTGGCAGCGATCGCCTCGTACAGTCCGCCGAATTCAGTTTTGAGATCGGCGATGTATTCACAGCCGATAGCTATGTTGGTACGGGGCAGGTACAGATCGTCGGGCTGCAGGGAAGCATAGCCCGCCTTTTTGTTGTATTTGAGGGCGGTGTCAAAAACCAGTTGAAGCAGGCCGCGCGCGGCTGACGGCGATTTGACGCCGGGGCGGAATGAGCTTTCCTGCCTCATTATGGCGAGCACAAATCGCGGATCAATACCCCGCTTCTTTGATTCCTGAATGACCTCGGTCCGAAAAGCGGTTGGAAAATCACGCCGACTAACTTGTGCGATAGTTTTGACACGGTCGCGGCCGTCCGTTAATTTGTCCGCGGATAACCCTCCGTAATATGATATCCCTGTATCGGGTATCGCTGCATAGGCAGCTTTAGCCGCAACACGCCGCCCGGCCAGTTCGAGAGATATTCCTTTAAGGTACCGAACTTCGTCAGCACTTGTCATCGATCCTGGAAACTTAGAGGAACGCAGCATCGTGTCTGCCGCCGCGATCGCATCATCCCATCGCCCGCGATATATCTCCATCCGCAGACGAGAGTGAAGGGCATTTGTCTCGGTAGGCTGGTTTGGGAATCTCTGTATTGTTTTATCGACCCATAGATTGGCGTCGTCATACTGGCCGGCCTCACGCAATGCATCAATAAGATTCATGTATGCAGAATCGATCCGCTCGCCCGTCGGATACATAACCGTATATTGCTCGTAGATCCTGGCAGCTTCGGCATTCTTGCTCAACCTTACATTGCATGCCCCCTTGAAGGCTAGGCCCTCACGGCCATCTTTGGTAGCGGGGAATTCGCGCGAAACCCGGTCCAGATAAACTATTGCCTTTATATAATCACGCTCCCAATAGTACGAACGGCCCATCATAAAGAGGGCTGACGACACCGCCGGATCTGTCGGAAACAGATCCAGGATAATTTGAAAATGCTCGCGGCTTTGCGGAAATAATCGATTCTCAAAGTATGCCTGCCCGCGGGAAAGATGTTCTGCAGCAGTGAGATCAGGCAGCTTGCCGTCGCTACCGCGGCTTATCCGGTCACGTTCGATGACCGTCCGAAGTTCGCCGTCCGAGCGCTGAGGGACGGCCGGCACCGACAATAGAAAAGCGATTACGATAATTCCGATCAGATTCTTCATTTTTGTAAAATAGACGCGAGAGGCTAGTCTTAAGCCTACCGATTATTGGAGGATTCGGCAAGAAATAACGTTGCAGCCAAAGCAATAATGTCTGAAACGTGATGCTCGAACGATTTCGATAAACGAACAATTCTCTGCTATTATGCGTAAGTGATCGCAGTGCCATCCGATCGTTATGAACCCTTGTCAGAACTGTGGAAAACTCAATAGTCCGGAAACAAATTTTTGCCGTTTCTGCGGGACAAAATTCGTGATGCAGCGGTCGGTGCCGGATAATCCGTTTGATCATTCCGCCCCGCGGCCCTATGCCTGGAAGACGGACGAATTTCAGACAGAGAATGAACCCCGAAAAACGGTTCCTATCTCCCGCGTTCAGTTACGAGACGATCAATTCAGCCAAAATACAACTTCATATAAACAGGCTCCGCTCGTTTATCAGCCGCAGGGCCTCGGACAGCCATTTCGCTGCCCGCATTGCATGAGTCATTATACGCCGCGGATAGAGAGGCGCATCTCGACAGCAGGCTGGATAACATTTGCGGTTCTGCTTGTTATGTTTTTTCCGCTATTTTGGATCGGACTCCTGATCAAGGAAGATGTCCAGGTCTGTCAAACGTGTAATTCCAAGGTAAACTAAGTTTACCGATAATAATATCCTTTCGGATGATCGATCTTGATCTCGGGGTTTGTGCTCTGAACCAGGATCTTGTGATACCCCTTTTTCATATGAGTCGACAGATATGTAAGAGAAAACTGGCGATGCAGGGCGACGGTCAGGTCCTTAAAGAAAGGCATATAACTTATCGGGGCTATCGAACCCTGAAAAAAAGCACGGCCTCCTGTCTCCTGAGATAATTTTTCGAGAGCTCCCTGCGAGGCGTAGATCAAGACGGATTCACCATTGTTGGTAAAAGCAGTCGGTGAATAAAATGAATACACCGCCACGCTCTTCTTTTGGGCTTTCAATATTGCCCGGCTTAGATCAAAGCTTTGCGTGATCGATGCGAGATTTAAGCCCTCGGTCGTATCGAGCCCGTCCGAAAATAACAATAAGGCCCGTCGGCCGGCGGGCACACCATCAAACTTACTAAGCACATCAGCCACGCCATCATACGGGCTTCGAGGAGCGAAGGCGGAACTGCCGCTCACGATCCGTAAACTTTTAGATGCCTTTTCGAGGTCATCCGTAAATCGCTGACGTATTTGAACGGAACCGCTCTGGATATAAGCGACCATTACACGCGTGCCGGCCGGCAGATCACGGATGAATTGTTGGATATCTTTTATTTGAAGGTTAAAGGAACCGGCAAGGTCCTCCTGGATAACAAACGCTATCGAAAGGGGCGTGGTGCTGACGCTCCGGATGGATAGGATATCCTGTTCCTCTTTATCCTCCTTAACGATCAGACGGTCCGCCTGAACAAATTCCTCAAGTTGATTCTCACGTATTTCTGTTTTTGTAAAAATAGAGATCGGGATCGTCACGGTACGGACCCCTTGTTTTGCTTCGCCTTTTTGAGCATGGACCGCCCCAACCGGTAAAAGCAAAAATAAGATAAGTACGAAAATTATGCGTTTGCCCATAACCACACCCCGATCACCTTGAATGATAGTATATTTACGTGCAAACACTAAACTTTGTGATGCACGAATCGCGTTGGCTGTTTCCCAAATACTTTGATGACTGCGCTAGACTGAGTGTGAACGAACGGTATGAATGAGATCACAAAGGAAGACCTCTCAAGGGGACGCAGGTTAAAGATCGGCGCCGTCGCTGCACCTGTTTTGCTTACCGTCACTCCTGCAACAATTGGATTTCTTTTGCTCCTCTTCTCTGCCGGTGGCCCGCCGGTGGCCGCGGTTATTTTATTTCTCGGTATCATCGCGACCGTCATTGGGTTTGCAACCGGCATAGTAATAGCGGCGATTCTGGCAAAGAGAGCCGCGAACTGGACCCGCGAGATGCGTGAGCGGATCGCCGCCGACGGCATCAAGGCAGAGGAAATAGGATGGTTCACGAAAGAACTGAAAGCTCATGAGAAGCGGGCTCTCAAGTCTATATCGGCCCGTAATCTGCTGCTTGCCGACGCGTTTCGTGAAACCCTGGCATCCCGTCTCACAGCTACGAGGATAGTACAATCTTCAAGGCGAGAATTGCTTCTTGCAAAGCGTCGACAAAACTCGCTTAAACAGTTGAAGAGTGCAAGAGCGGGGGAATTTCAAGCTGCCATCTCTGACGATATTGATAAGATCAATAAGATCAACGAGGAAGCAAAGCTTATGCTGGGTGAAGCCGAGGCAAGGCTGCAAATGATCGAGGCGGCCGCGAGCCGAGAGGGGACATTGGCAGATTCGGACCTCGCCCTCAAGAAACTTTCGGCCCGGACCGCGGAACTTCCTCTGGCACTTGAATCTGCCAAAATGTCCGAGGAGATAAGACGAGAGTTGGAATTAGAAGATGTAGAGTAGTCTGGCACAAGTACCTATTTGAAAAGGAAAAGACGCAACCCGCTCGGCTGCGTCTTTTAATTTCTGATTGGCGAATGAGAACCGCGAAACCGTTCGAACGTATGAATTGAACCTGTTAGTTACAGGTGGGTGGCTTTCTGCTCTTGCGAGCATCAGAGCCGAGGTCTATGGCTCATCTCCTTAAAGATGCGCACTGACGATCGGCATTAGCCTCCCGGCATTCATATGTTGGCTCAATTATATATGCCGCCCGGTGACGGGGAACGCAGTGAAAATCTTTCGCCAATCTGAGATTAGCACATCGGATGAATATGTAAAACAAGAAAGTTATATGGTTTTGAAAGAGATTCGTTCATCTGCTTTTGAACTGAGGCTCCTATTGATCGGTCGGGATCTCTTGCGGTGGATTATCCCGGTGTTTCAGTATTCGATCGAGCATTGCCGAGCATTCTGAGCTTCGGGTCGCAAGCTGAGCATCTGTCTGCGCCTGTGAATTCTTAAGCTGAAAAAACTCATCCGCAATGTGCAAAGCGGCCAGGATCGCGACCTTTAATGAATCGACCGTAAGCGTACCGGATGATATCTCACGCATCTTACTATCCACATATTCGGCCAGATCGTGAATATACTCATTGTCACCATCGGACCTAATGCTGTAGGTCTGGTTGTAGATCTCGACTCGTATCGTTTGTTCCGACATCTGGTCTCCCCTTTTAGGCTGTCTTTCCGACGGCCTCGGCCACATCTGAATCGATAACGGTCATTGCATCGAGCATCGCCTCAACCTTTAACTGGATCGAGTCACGCTCGGAAAGCAATGAACTGATCCTTTCCTCTAAAAGCCTGTTTTCAGCTATAGCATTCTCGGCATTTTGCCTGAGCGTTTCCGCCTCACGTTCGAAATGTTCCTTTTCGTCCCGCATTTTCTTAGCGAATTCGATCGTTAGATATATTTTATCCTCGAGATGCGAGAATTTTTCCATTCCCGTTAAGGCATTCATTTAGCGGTCTCCAATGGCTGGGTCGTAAAAACTGTTTTTCGATTATGTTGGCTTTTTGAAAAAACTTCAAGTAAAAGGTGAGGGATTTATCAAATACGCGGTTTTATCTTTAGTTGAGTCTCAATTCCCATAAGTATTTGTTGATGTACCGCCTCAACATCTTCTTCGATCAAAGTGCCTTCATCACTTCTGTATTCAAGGCGGATTGTGATCGACCGTTCGTCTTCAGCAATGACTTTACCCTCGAAAACATCAACAAATTCGACACTTCGGCAGATCTCGAAACGCTGTGATATTACCGCGTCGCGGATCTGGTCAAAGTTAATATTTCGTTTAGCCACAAACGAAACATCCCGAATAATGCCAGGGAATCTCGCCAGCGGCTTGAAATTGGCTCTATCTGATCTCAGATCGAACGCTGTTTCAATATCTATCTCCGCAACAAATATCGGCTGCTTAAATTTATATTTTGCAGCCGCTTGATCACTCAGACGGCCGAGATGGCCAATGGTCTGTTCACCGACAGAAACTGCGGCGGATTGGCCCGGCCTGAGATGTTTGACATTGGCAGGTGCAAATCGGGCATTAGCAATACCAATTGAATCAAGCGAAGCCTCGATCGCTCCCTTTATATCATAGAAATCAAGCTCGCGGGAACTAAAGGCCCGTTCTTCGTTCATTTCACCACCCGTAAGGACTATCGATAATAATTCCCGCTCATTAGGCAGCGGATCTTCCCCCGTTGTCGACGCAAAAACCTTGCCGATCTCAAATAGTTTTATGTCTTTACGCTTATGGTTAAAGTTCAGCCTTACGGCTTCCAGCAAACCGGGAAGTATAGTCGGCCGCATGCGAACGGCTCCTTCGATGACAGAATCGTGAAGGGTCACAAATGCTTCGTCAATCGCGTTGTCAATAAGACCAGGTGCGGTATCTATTAGGTCATCAAATGCGGTATCTATGAAACTGTAAGTGATCGCCTCATCAAAACCCATATCAGCCAGCATTTCCCGAACTCGCTTCTTTCCCGGTTCGCTGTGTTGATATTCACCGGCACCATAAGCAGGCGGGAGATCGGTACCGATATTCTCGTATCCGCTATGGCGTGCAACCTCCTCAACAAGGTCTTCTTCGATCGAGAGATCGTATCGCCACGACGGTGCCAAATAGATCGTAGGTTCTGTATTGTGGATGCCGAGTGCGTTCAAGATGCGAACACACCCAGTTTCCTCGACATCAAGGCCCGTTAGCCGCCTAACGGCGTTCGAAATATCCTCAGACGCGATCTCCTGAGGAGCGGAGCGGGTCGGATAAACATCAACAAAATTCACCTCGACCCCGCCTGCAAGTTCACTGATCAGGTCGGCGGCTCGCTTTGAGGCAAGCAGAATTCTATCAATGTCAACACCACGTTCAAATCGGTAGCTCGCTTCGGTTGCCAGTCCAAGCTTTCTTGACGAAGCCCTTATACTTTCACGCTTAAAGTAAGCAACCTCAAGTAATACATTAGCAGTCTGCTCAGTAATACTTGACTCAGATCCACCCATGATCCCCGCGACGGCGGCCGGTTTTTCTGCATCACAAATACAAAGTACGGAATGGTCGAGTTTGCGTTCTGCCTCGTCCAGTGTCGTAATGATCTCGTCGGCTTCAGCCCGTCGAACTACTATCCTGCCTTCAGACAATTTGTCACGGTCAAAAGCATGCATCGGCTGTCCAAGTTCATGCATTACAAAATTCGTAATATCAGCGACGTTATTTATAGAACGTTCGCCGATGGCTTCAAGCCTTTCTACCAGCCACCCGGGCGACGGGCCGATCTTTACATCTTTGAATATTCGGGCAGTGAATCGATGACAAAGTTCAGGGTCATCGATACGTACAATATCACCCGCTAATATTGAAGGAACCGGAACCTGTGAAGGGTTAGCATTTCCGCCCATGCCAGGGATAATGTCGTTTCCGACGATCACCCCTATCTCTCGGGCGACACCCAGATGGGACAAACAGTCCGGTCTATTAGAAGTTAGGTCAATATCAAGCACGAAATCGTTCTCATGCGGATGAATGCCTTCGACGGCAAGGCCGACATTAGTCAAGCGTCGCCCCAATTCATCGGGCGATAAGTCGAATTCGACCAGCTCTTTTAGCCAGTTATAACTGATATTCATCTGAACTGCTCCAGGAACCGCACGTCGTTGTCGAACATTAACCGAATATCGTCTATTGAATACATCAACGCACACATCCGCTCAAGGCCAAATCCGAAGGCAAACCCCGAATAAACTGCTGGATCGACACCGCAACCCCTCAACACATTTGGATGGACCATCCCTGAACCGCCCAACTCTATCCAGCCCGAGCCTTTGCATGGCCGGCAGCGGTCATCCCCAACCTTTCCTGTGCCCTGACATTTGAAACACGAAAAATCAAATTCGGCACTCGGTTCGGTAAACGGGAAGTAGGATGGGCGGAAACGCGTTATCGTATCCTCGCCAAAAAGCCGCTTTATCCACTCGGTCACGGTACCTTTCAGATGAGCCATCGTTATGCCCTTATCTACACACAATCCCTCGATCTGATGGAACATCGGAACATGTGTCATATCAGGCGTATCACGGCGAAAGACCTTACCCGGCGCGATAATGCGGATCGGCACACCCCGGCGTTCCATGGCTCGTATCTGAACTGTGGACGTCTGAGAACGAAGGGCAAAACCTCTTGTTGTGTAAAAAGTGTCCTGCGATTCGCGGGCCGGATGGCCCTCAGGGATATTCAAGGCGTCGAAATTATAATGATCGGTCTCGATCTCACGATCGTCTTCGATCGCGTAACCCATTGATACAAATATATCTTCGATACGCTGCCGCAGGATCGTTATTGGATGCAGATGGCCTGTTCGGGGCCGGCGGCCCGGTATCGTAACATCAAGGCTCTCCTGTTCGATCTTGGCGTTAGAGATAAGCGCATTTAACCTGCCTTCAACCTCTTCGATCTTGCTGGTGATCTCCTTTACGATCGTTTGGACAGATTGGCCAAAACTCCCTCTGTCTTCGGGGGCGACTTTGCCGATCAGCTTCATCGCACCCGAGATCGCAGACTTTTTCCCCGTATGCCTGATCTTGACTTCACCCAGTTCGCGCAGAAGGTCCTCGGCGTCAGTTAAACCGATACCATCAGTATTCAAATCAGCAAAGCGTCCGAACTCTTGTTCGAACGCTTCCTGAATTCTGCGAACTTCTTCAGTTCTTCAGTCATAGCGAGTGTTTACGCCGTAGCCTGATGTTTTCCGATCGCGTCTTTTGCCTGCCCGACTATCGTCGCAAATGCGTCAGGCTGTTTTACCGCGAGATCGGCAAGGACCTTACGGTCAAGTTCGATCTCAGCAAGATTAAGGCCATGAATGAACTGCGAATATTTAATGTCATTCAACCTGCACGCTGCGTTGATACGGACGATCCACAGTTTGCGAAAATCACGTTTCTTCAACTTACGTCCTGTATAGGCGAAGTTCAAAGCACGTTCAACAGATTCTTTTGCCGATCGATACAATTTCGATTTTGTACCACGATAGCCTCTGGCTAAGGCCAATATTTTTTTGCGTTTCTCAAGACGCTTATTTCCACGTTTTGCTCTTGGCATAATTCACTCCTTTCAATCGCTCGATCTTTGATCTGTGATCCCGGACTTAATGGGCAAAGCCTCTGGCTCCGCCGATCCGCGATCGTCAATCAAAAATCCCTTAATCTCGTCCGTATGGAAGCATTTTTTCGACTCGTTTCTGATCTCCCTCGGAAACCAAAACGTCTATATCGAGGTTTCGTTTACGCTTGCTCGTTTTCTTGGTCAAAATGTGACGAGCATGGCTATGGCCGCGTTTGAATTTACCCGATGCTGTCGAGCGAAAACGCTTTGCTGCGCCCTTATGTGTTTTTAATTTCGGCATTTCTTTCTCCTGTAAAACTCTACAAAACAGATCTATTCTTAAAAGATCTCGTCGTCTGTCTTTGGTTCGGCCTTTGCTTTGGCCGGTGCTTTTTTAACGGCCTTTTTCTCGGCCGCTGCAGGCTTTTCAACCTTAACTTCGCTGGAACTCTCTGTCACCTTTTTCTCAGGGACCTTTGTTTTCTTTGGGACGAAAATGGTGAACATCTGATAGCCCTCCATCTTCGGGTAAATTTCGACTTCAGCGAGATCGGTGAGATCCTCGGTTAATTTCTTGAGGATCTTTGCACCCAACTCTCTGTGACTCATCTCGCGTCCGCGAAATGCGATCGCGGCCCTCACCTTGTCGCCTTCTCCGAGCCATTGCCGGGCGTGTTCCATACGATAATTGTAATCGTGGTCGTCGGTGCCCGGTCGAAACTTGATCTCTTTGACCTGTACGGTCACCTGTTTCTTTTTAGCTTCGTGAGCTTTCTTCTTTTGCTCGTAAAGAAACTTTCCGTAGTCAATGATCTTACAAACGGGTGGTTTTCCGTTTGGTGCGATCTCAACGAGATCCAGTCCCCGATTTCTCGCTTCCTGTATCGCGTCACGCGTATCCAACACGCCAAGGGTTTCACCATCTTCCGTAACTACACGAACCGACGGAACGCGGATGCGTTCGTTTGTCCGGTGCAGCGGCTCGCGAAATCGCGGCTTAAATCTATTTCCACCAAATCTTCTTGCGATATAGGCCTCCTAAAAATGTAAACGATCTCAGAGACTACGCTGCTCTTTCTGCTGCGTTATCTTCTCTTTGAACTCTTCCAGCGACATCGTGCCGATGTCTCCCTCTTTACGTTCGCGAACGGCAACCTTGCCGCTTTCCAACTCCTGATCGCCCAGGATGAGCATATACGGTACCTTTTGCATTTGAGCATCCCGTATTTTCGCTCCGATTTTATCAGATTTCGTATTTGATTCCACGCGAAACCCGGTGGTTCTCAATTCGGCAGCGATCTTTTCCGCATAATCGTTAATGCGATCGGTGATCGGCAGGACAGTGATCTGAACCGGAGCGAGCCAGAGAGGGAACGCCCCTGCGTAATGTTCGATCAGTACGCCAAAAAACCGCTCGATCGAACCGAACAACGCACGATGGATCATGAACGGACGATGCTTTAGATTATCGTCGCCTGTATATTCCAGTTCGAATCGTTCAGGCAAATTAAAATCAAGCTGTATGGTACCCAACTGCCAGATCCGTCCAATTGCATCCTCGATCTTAATATCGATCTTTGGGCCGTAGAACGCTGCCTCGCCTTCGATTCGCTCGTATGAAATATCTCGCTCTTTCAGAGCACTGGCGAGCTGTTCCTCAGCCGCGATCCAATCTTCATCAGAACCGAGGTAGCCTTTGTTTTCGGCACCGCCGCGGACTGACAGCTCAAATTTGACTTTATCAAAACCGTAGGTCTCGAAAACTTTGATCGCAAAATCCAGACAATCGGCAACCTCGGCGTGTACCTGGTCAGGTCGGACAAAAAGATGTGCGTCATCAACCGAAAAGCCACGCACACGCATCAACCCATGAAGCGTTCCTGACAACTCTGCACGATAGACCGTTCCCATTTCTGAGTAACGCTGCGGCAGATCGCGATAGCTGCGAGGGCTTGATTTGTAGATGCCGATGTGGAACGGACAGTTCATCGGCTTTAGCCGATACTCTTCGTCCTCGATGCTCGTCGGAGCATACATCGAATCGGCATAGTTGCCTTCGTGTCCACTCGTAACCCAAAGCTGCCCGTTTGGCGATGTGAGGTGTGAAAACAAAACTATAACCTCGCCGCTCAAGCTCCTCTCGAAGCAGGCGTTCCATCTCCATGCGGACGATGCCGCCTTTCGGATGCCATAGGATCAAACCCGGGCCGTAATCGTCAGAGATCGAAAACAGGTCAAGTTCGCGGCCGAGTTTGCGGTGGTCACGTTTCTCGGCCTCTTCACGCTGCTTGAGCCAGGCGTCGAGTTCGTCCTGCGTCGCAAATGCGGTTCCGTAGATCCGCTGCATCTGCTCGTTCTCGGCATCGCCTTTCCAATAGGCACCGGACAGGGCAAGCAGCTTGAAAGCTTTTAACTTGCCGGTATGCTGGACATGCGGACCCATGCAAAAATCAATGAATGGCGAACCGTCGATGTAATACACACTCGCGGTATCGGTAACCTTTTCGTCGATCAATTCACACTTGAGCGGCTCGTCACGATCCTTGAACATGCTGAGGATCTCAGACTTGGCAATGTCGTCCCGCCGGTATCTCAGATCACGCTTGGCCATCTCACGCATTTTCTTTTCGATGACCGGCAGGTCTGCTTCTGTCAATTGTCGCGGGGCGATTACATCGTAAAAGAAACCATAACGAGGGTCTTCCATCAATGCCGGCCCGATGCCGAGTTTTGTACCCGGAAACAGATCGAGAACGGCAGCTGCGAGCAAATGTGCGGTCGAGTGACGCAATACTTCGAGGCCGTCCCGCGAATCTACGGTGATCGGCTCGATAGAGATGATCTCGTCGGTCGCGGTGATCTCATGATTGAGATCTACCTCTTCGCCGTTTACTTTTGCGGCGAGCGACTTTTTCAGGACGTCACGATCGATCGCCTTCAAGGCGTCGATGACCGTGGCGGGCGCAGGTATGACACGCTGGTCCTGACCGTATTTTATATTTAATTCACTCATAACTGTTGACCGACCTTTGTTAAGTCCGAACTGAGATGAAAATCACCTCGGGTTAGAAACTAAGACGCAAAACGCCTCGCTCTAACCTCAAAGCCAACTCAAATTAGATCAACTGTCAACAACTTCCTACTACTAAATTAGATCAGATCCGATAAGAGCGACTTTGCTTGTAAAAGGGAACGCCTAAAGGCGTCACTCTTACTGTCACGCCATTAGAAGCGTGTCGTAGTAGTTATAAAAACAGCAAAATACTTTGTAAGCATCTTATCGAAAGATTGTAAATGGTAGTCTCTAGCAGACTCGAACTGCTGACCCCTACCTTGTCAAGGTAATGCTCTACCAACTGAGCTAAGAGACTACACTTGTCGCAAATTCAAGAGAAAAGCGAACCTAAAGAATGCCAAACATCGCTACAACTGTCAAGAACCGGAACGGGTCTTGGACCGAGGAACAGGGTCGAGTAATGCCGTAGTGTCGTCTACCACGCTGTCAGGCTTGATAAACGTGCCTGTGTCGGCAGGGTTTAGGGCCTCGTACGCAACATCTTGCGTAGTGCTGATCTGTGGTTTTGCCGATTCCGATTGACCTGATTTCGGGGCAAGAACACTCTTGCCGATAAAGACGGTAATCATTTGGTAGACGGCTACTAAAAAACCGCAAAGCGCGGCTAATGTCAGCAGACCCTTATCAAGGCTACCAGAAAGGAAACTGATGATCATAGCTGTTGAAGCGAGTGAAAGACCGATACTGACAAACTGAAGCACCCTCATTTTTCTGACCTTGTGTTCACGCGACGAGCGACGAAACCTCCCCACGCCGTGGCCGGAACTTAGATCAGGCAGCCATTCACCACATTGTCTGCAGTATGAGTCAGGGGCCTGGCCACTGTTTCCGCATTTCGGACAAAACATTTGGTGAGCCATAATTCTACAAACGAATATTCGCTTTCAAGAGTTCCCGATGCCGATGTCGATCAGGACACACCTGAACAAAACCGATGCATCCCGACCGCAACAAGTTTAGCGGTCCGGTCGTCATTGTCATATTTCGGATTTACCTCGGTAAACTCGATGATCTTTGTATTGGCGAGCGACGCGGCGTACTTGACCAGCGTAATGAATTCACCGGCACGCAAACCAAGCGGCGACGGGGCCGATGTTCCGGGAGCGTCAGCAGACCGGACCGCATCCATGTCAAAGCCAAAGAATGTGTTCATCGACGAACTGTGGCCGATAAACTTTTGCCTGATGCCCTCTTTTAGTTCGAGGTCGGCCTCGTCACGTGATCTGAGCAGTTCGAGGCTAATTCGATGTACGCCCAATTCACGCAGATAACTGTAATAGACCGGAGAGCAAAGATGGGTTTGATAACCGACCTCATAAAAATATTCCGGTTCGAGATGCCCCTCATCTAACAACTGGCGATACTGGGTGCCATTGTTTCGCTGCTCAGCGATCCGCACATCGAGGTGCGAATCGACATTAACCCCTATCCACCATTCCGGCCCGTAAACCTCAGCCATGGCCCGTCCGTCGGGGTATGAAATATCATTTCCGCCGCCGAGCACGATCAGGCGCTTTCCATCTCGCAGGATCTGGCTGACGACCTCAAAGTGCCTTTCGTGCGTTTCCTCAAGCGTGCCGCTGATAATGAGATCGCCAATATCGACAATTCTGCGTTTTATGTTGTAAGTTGTCAGTTTGTAAAACTGCCGGCGGATAGCATCAGGAGCATCGGCCGCGCCGATGCGGCCCTGATTTCGGCGGACACCCTCATCCTGAGGGCAGCCAAGGATAACAATGTCGGCGTTAGCATATCCATCCTCACCGGTTGAAACGATCTCGCCGAGGCGTGGATCGTTCGGGTCGTTCCGCGAAAAGAAAACGCCGGGATCGGGCCGGGAAGTAAGGCGAAAAATATCGGACATAAGATTAAATCAAGTATTTTCCAATAACACATCGAAGTCAATGATCCGTCAAGGACGCGAAAGAAAGACTTGTTTCCCTTCATAATTCCGCTGAGAACGCAGAGGAAACCCGTCAGAATCGCCTCGCGAAAAGGGGCGCTGCTCGCAGCCTGAAACTTGTCAGTACCACCTGCGGTAGCGGGTGGGTTCTTGACGGTTATGGTTAGTCTGCCCGCGAATAACGCGAAATAGCGCGAATAAAAGAAGTTTTTTAACGCGGAGACCGCAAAGGACGCAGAGGAAAGCCAGGTCAGAACCGCCTCCCGTAAGGGGACGGCCCGGGTTTTCGATTGCGGAGTGCGGAATGCGGAGTGAGGAATGCAGTAGCCTGGACGCAGTAAGGGCGTTGGTTCCCGGTTAGAACCTAATATCAGTACGGGATACGGCTACATTTGCATTTTTCACAGGTTTTTCTCAGGTCGAATGCAAAAACTGCCAGTAATACCGCCGAAATGCCGGTAAGACTTCTAAGCCGTCATTCCAACACCTATTCCATCGGTAAAGCCTCTTTCCTGTCAGGAAAGCCGGTTCCTGCCGGAATAGCAAACTTCTTCGTCAGGAAAACCGCTTTCCTGTCAGTAAAACGATTTTCCGACAAAGTCCCCACTCTCGCGACAGTAAAACCACTTTCCCAACCGGTAAAAATGTATACTGACGGGACAACCTCTTAACCGCCAGGAAAACCGTTTTCCGTTTGGGAAAATGATTTTCCCAAAACCAAATATGTCTCGTAAATGAAGTGTACGTGTGAGTTAAGCCTGAAACGGCATAAGTGCCTAAAACTAATCGCCGACCACCGTCGCCGGTGACAATCAGAGAGCGGCAGCCTGCCATCAAATTTGACTTACGCCGTAACGTAAAATTGGCTTCAAAAGAGCGCCCAGAGTTCTACAATTGCAGCTTCTCAGATCTGACACCAGTTTCCTCTGTATTGCCCTCCACTAAACAAAAACCCGATAAACATTACATTTCTATTACCCGTTTGGAGCCTCGAAGGGCCGCTGCACCCTTGTAGAGGGCTGAAACAGGAGTAAAATTGATTTATGAAAGTACTGCTTGTCTACCCTGAGTTTCCGGAAACATATTGGAGTTTTCGGCATGCGTTGTCGTTTGAGGGAAAGCGGGCTGCCTTTCCCCCGCTTGGGTTAATGACGGTGTCAGCGATGCTTCCCGGCGATTGGGAGCGGCGGTTGGTTGACATGAACGTCGTGTCGCTCTGGCCTGACGAAGTGGAGTGGGCCGACATGGTGCTTATCAGCGCCATGATCGTTCAGAAAGAGTCGCTCGAATATGTCGTAAAGTTATGCCGCTCAATGGGCAAGAAGGTGGTCGTCGGCGGGCCATATGTATCGACCAGTTGCGAGAGCCTGCCTGATGCCGACCATATCTTTATTGGCGAGGCCGAAGTTACTTTGCCGAAGTTCATAAATGACCTCGAG
This sequence comes from Blastocatellia bacterium, assembly GCA_963834975.1. Lineage (GTDB taxonomy): Bacteria > Acidobacteriota > Blastocatellia > Pyrinomonadales > Pyrinomonadaceae > OLB17. The sequence continues at coordinate 489,768 of CAWIDZ010000001.1, read as the reverse complement.
CGTGGCGAGACGCGTAGGATCTATGAGGCTGATGAACGCCCGTCGCTGCTGAATACACCGGTCCCTGATTTCTCGCAGATCGATCTAACGGCGTACAGTGCGATGAATATCCAATTTTCCCGGGGGTGTCCGTTCCAATGCGAATTCTGCGACATTATTGAGATCTACGGCCGCGTGCCGCGGACAAAATCGAACGCCCAGATGCTAGCTGAGCTGGATGCTCTGAACGCTGCAGGTTGGCGGGGCCTCGTATTCATCGTCGATGACAATTTTATCGGCAACAAAAAGAATGTGCGGCTTTTCATGCCTGATCTTATTGAGTGGTCTCGTTCACATAACTTTCCGTTCTCATACATTACTGAGGCAAGCGTCAATCTCGCGGAAGATGATGCATTACTCCGCTCGATGGAGGAGGCCGGATTTAGGCGGGTATTTCTGGGGATAGAAACCCCTGTCGAAGAGAGTCTGAAGGAAGCACAAAAAGGCCAAAACACACGCCGCGACCTGCTTGATTCTATCCATAAGATCCAAAGTTACGGTATCGAAGTAATGGCCGGTTTTATTGTCGGTTTTGATAGTGACCCAGCGGATATATTCGAACTTCAGATGGCATTTATTCGCGAAAGCGCCATCCCGCTCGCGATGGTAGGGCTTTTGTCGGCCCTTCCTGACACCCAGCTTTGGCGGCGGCTCGAAAAAGAGGGAAGGCTCGATGGTTACCATTCGGGAAACAATACCGATTGCACGCTCAACTTCGAACCAAAAATGAACCGCGAAATACTGATACAGGGATTTCAGAACGTACTCAAGAACATTTATAGCCCCCGTGAATACTATAAACGGGCACTCGATTGCCTCTCAAGATTTCATAAGGACCGCATCGAACCGCGTCAAAGCAGCCTTTTCAATGACCTGCGTGCCTTTTGCAAGATCGTCATAACGCTCGGCATACGCGACCGGGCGCGATTACAGTTTTGGAGTTATTTTTACAAGTTGATCCGATTTTACCGGCGCGATTTTGCCCACGGCATTACGCTGGCAGCGATGGGATACCACTTTCGGCAGATAACTGAGATGTACTGTGATAGCTGACAGTTAGCGGGTTGATTTTTTCCACCGACTTCCGTTTCCGTACCCGAGCAAAGGGATCATCTAGAACGGTCGTAAACGAATAGAAGTTCCGATTTTTGGGTATCCTCCCCCACCGGTTTACCGTTTAGTTGATATTCGATCTTGGTACTTATCGTGATCTTACGGTAGAACTTATTCTTATCCTTCGACAGCCACCACTCTTCTTTTTCCTTTTTGAGTCTGTCGCCTGTAATGATGTCGATAGAAAGTTTATTTTTTTTCCATTTTGTTTTGGAGATGCGTTCACCGGATGTACCTATGTTGGTTTCGCCTCGATTATCGGTAAAATATTCTACGCTTTCCGCCAAGCTTTCATGGCCGTCGGGCGAAATACCTGTAACAACAAAACTTATTTTCGGTTCTGATTGTTTGATCTCGGCACGAACCGTCCCACGAGCTTCGAGCTTAAATCCGTCAATCTTCGTTTCCGCCACGTTGAGGATCCATGTGCCATTTAGGTCGGGGTATTTCGACGCAGTTTGAGATGTCGCAGTCTCGGGACTAACACAAAGGATTATAAGGGACAAAAATATCAACAAGTTGAGGTTTCTCATATTTTTCAAGTATAAGATTTATATAGGGAAATAGGAGCCCAACTCCATTCTATCACGAGATCGCAGGCCGTTTGATGACCTTGTCATCCTTGATGGCGTAAACATTGTTTGCCTTATCGAGGGCAAAGGCCGGCGTGGCGCCTACACCCCAGACCGATCCTATCAATTGGCCTGTGTTTGAATAGACATTAAGGACATCCTGGCCATCGGTAAGGTAGATGCGGCTTTGGTCGTCGACCTCAATGCCGCAGGAGGACATGGTTTCGACAAATTTATTGACGTATTTGCCCTCGGGCGTGAAGCGAAAGATCATCAGCTCTTCGGTGTTATATGACAATTGATAGCTGCCAAGATCACCAAAGGCATATACCGAAAAAATATTGCCGGCGCCATCGACAGCGATACGGATCGCCACTACGCCCGTCTCGGCCGGGCTGAGTGCGGCATCGGCCGTGTTGGTATGAAATCCCTTTATTCGACGCGTGACCTTACCGGCTTGATTAAAATAGACCAGAGTTTCGATCGAATCGTTGTTAGAGACCGCCAATAAGCCGCCGTCGCTGCGGAAAGCAAAATCCTGAATATAGTCGGGCGCCACATGTATCGTGCGGGTGGGTTCGGTCGCGTCGCCCGCATAGACCAGGATAACGCCGCCGACAGCTACGTAAAGGTTGCCGTTATCAGCGACCGCGATCTTGTTTATCTGGCGGGCACGTGAATAGAGCGAGGTCTTTGCCGGGACCTGCCAGACCCTGAGAAATTCGCCCTTTTCATCAAATTGCTGAACACGCAGGCTGCCGTCGCCGACATAGATCCTGCCCTGCTTATCAACGGCGATCGAATCAGGATCCTGGAATAAGCCATTTCCCGTGCCTTTGCCGCCGAAACCGAGCAGGTCGGGGTCGGGTGTCGATGTTGTCGACGCGACCGGCGATGTTGAGGGCCGGGGCGTAAAAGAGGTGATCGGCGGCGATTTGGGACGGGTGGTTTTTGTGCTCGAAACAACCGCAAAGAAAATAGCTCCGCCGATGACCAGGAATGCCGCGACGATAACGCTGATGATAGTCTGTTGCGGATTGCGTTTGGGGTCCGGAGTGTAAACGCTAACAGGGTCGGCGTCCTTTTGCTTATTGGCCTCGATCAGAAAGCTGGTGGAACAATATTGGCAGGTGGTAAAGGTCTGGCCGGGCGAGTAGCTGGTAATTCGGCCGCCGCATTGCGGACAGATCAGTGGTTCCATTATCGGTCAACTCCGTCGTCGTTATTTGATCAAAAGGCCCTCTGAATTATAAACCTCACTTTTTTCTTTTTCTAATGACCTTAGCCGTATTGATTGTCATTTGACGATAATAGCGAATTGCCGGGTCGATGCTGAGCTTAAATGTCACATTCGAATACGACACCGGATAAAGCGTCAGCAAACAGCGAAGGAACACGGTTTCGACGTCCTTTGGTGTATTCGGTCCCGTGGAGATAATGGCGGCTATAGCAGCTCCCTCCCTGATCGACCGGTTCCAGCCGTTTGCCTCAAATATTTGTTTTACTTCCTTTACGTCGCGGGGATCGGGGTACTCCAGGATGGCCCGGGCATAATTGATGGCGTCAGCCTGACCGTCCTTGCTGCCCTTACGTTTGCGGGAGTCAGCGGCGGTGTCGCCGGCCAGATCGATATATTTATACAACCCGAACCTTTGCATGTCAGCCTTAAAAACCTGGTGTTCGATAATGCTCAACAGATCGTTTACATGCCCCTGTTCGACATCGATAGCTCGTCCCTGAGCGGTTTGGATCGTCGGAGAGAACAAGAAAGTCGGAAATCCGTTAACCCGAAGACGCAAATGCAGTAATTCGTGGACGATCACGGCCTCGAGTTTTTTATCCTCGCCCTCGAGATCCTGACCAACGAAAATTGTCGGTACGCCGGTGTCGTCGTCGATATAACTTATACCTAGTTGAAAGGTGTCCAGTTGAGCAAATTGTGCGGATATACGCCGTTTCGACTTTTGCTCGATCTCTCGAACAATGGAACGGATCTCAGGCCGCAGGTCGAGGCCGAGGAACGTATCAGGTTCGCTGCTGCCTATGATAGTCTGGGCACATACGGCACTGACTCCGGATATGACCAGGCAGATGGCGAACAGTGCCGCTAAAAACGAATTGCGAATTAAGGGCATAAAGCTATTTTACTTTTGGGCAATTATACGGCCTGCCTTCGACCATTCCGATACCAAACTCATTGATACCGTTCACACAGACCATTACCTTCTTGACCGACGGAAATTGTTTTGCGGTCCTGATAACTGCGTCCTCGAAATAGAGGGTTTGCAGGTCGCCGGGATTGTAATCGTCGCGGATCTCACGGACAAAATCGACACGGGCGACGCCCTTTGTCAGCTTTACGGACTTAAGCGTCATGTCGCCATATCCAGCGGAAGTATAGCCAAGATCCGCTTCTTCTCCCGTTGGCTCAACGAGCAGGGCCGCCATCGCCGGAAACAAAGGAGCCGCGGACGAAACCTTACGTTTCAGCGGCCGGATCTCAGATTCGCTGCCATCAGGACCTATGAACATAAAGAATACTTTTACTTCTTTCTTTCCCGCTTCGGGTACTTGCGCGTTTATTCCCGCAGCAGAAAGAGCAATTATCAGAATGGTAAAGAAGGGTAACTTTAGGATTTTCATATCGTTGACTACTCCCTGAAAGGGGCGTGTTTAGTTTTTAACCGTTAGCTTGTGACCGTATTGCCGCATTTAGCCGATCAACTATACGTTGTCCGATGTACTGACGAAGTTTGGGGTTTCCGTATCTATAGTACGCGTCCCAGTAGCTTGTCATCCGACTTTGTGTCTGCTGCCAAAATAAAGGGTTTGAGGTTAATAATTCTGCATATTGGCCGATTACAGTATCGGTTATAAGAGTATCTAAAACCTCTAATATTTCAATTACATATTCACCTAGCAACTGAATTGAAAACGGACAAATATAATATTCCGGGATTCCTTTCAATTTTTCCAAGTGTTTCTGTCGCACAAACCCATCATCATGACGAAGGTATATGCAGTTAAAGATGATGCGTTGGCGATCTGAAAAGTGAGACAGTTCGTTCGGTTGGGGCTCGTTCAAATATATCCTGTAAGGTATTTGAATTTCTTCGGCTCGCAGTCTGAGTACCTGAGGCCTCCAATCGGAAACTAAATTGTCGAAACGGCGATATTCACCGGTTGCTAGTTTTATTCGATCCTGATGAAAGGGGAGAATGGCAATAACAGTTCGAACATCGGCCTCAACCGACGAGGGAAAAGCCCGAACGATGCGATCTTTGTCTTCGGAGTGGGCATCGGTAAGGGCGTAGAATATCTTCTTGAGCATGGAGTGCCAACTAACTAATCGGTATCTCTCCTAGCGTCGGCGTCAAATTTTGTAATGCTGTATTCGCTATACAAAGTTATCAGCATCGCTGTGATGTGCGAGACTGCTCGCTACTCGTCCATGAGGGCACGCTGGACAGGCGTTTTTCCGTCAGTATCAAAATAACCTAGATCATTTCTTGCCAATTTGGCGTCTCGCGTTAATTTCGAAGAGAAGTGGCTTAAAAACTCATTGACATTCCGACGGTTCCTTCCCCAGTCAATGATTTGCATCGGAAAAGTGCATTTACTCTCAACAATGACTACGTCGGGAACCGAAAAGTCCACGGTAATGGTCTCTCCCCAGGTCATTAGATTTATGGGTATTTTCGCCCGATATAGGTCGAGATTGACCATCTCGTATCTCCAGCCCAGGATCTCGAACGAATAGATCGCGGCCTCGCGGCCCCTCTGCCGCGGACCATCTAGATCGACCTGGGTTTTATAAGAGGCGGGAAATCCAATAGCCATTTTTTCTCTCGTACTGCCGATTACATCTTATCGCATCGGGATCTTTACACCGCTGTTCTCCGCAAACTCAATAGCTTCCTCATAACCAGCATCGGCATGGCGTATGACGCCCATTCCGGGGTCGGTTGTCAGTACACGTTCGATGCGTTTTGCCGCCTCGGGGGTGCCGTCGGCGACAATTACCTGGCCGGCGTGGAGTGAATAGCCGATGCCGACGCCTCCGCCGTGATGGAGCGAGACCCAGGTGGCACCGCCCGCGACATTTATCATTGCGTTGAGATAGACCCAATCGGCAATGGCGTCTGAGCCGTCTTTCATCGATTCGGTCTCGCGGTTGGGCGATGCGACGCTACCGCAGTCGAGGTGGTCGCGTCCGATGACGATCGGGGCCTTTAGTTCGCCGGATGCGACCATTTCATTTAGTTTTAAGCCGGCCTTTGCTCGTTCGCCGTAACCGAGCCAGCAGATGCGGGCCGGCAGGCCCTGGAACTCGACCTTTTCCTGCGCCATTGTCAGCCAGCGGGCGAGATGATCGTCGTCAGGGAACAGGTTCATGATCGCCTCGTCCGTGCGGTAGATGTCTTCCTTTTCGCCGGACAAGGCGACCCATCGAAACGGGCCTTTTCCGACGCAGAACAGCGGCCGTATATAGGCGGGGACAAAACCGGGATAATCAAAAGCGTTACCGACGCCATTGTCCTTTGCCCTCTGCCGCAGGTTGTTGCCGTAATCAAAGACAATTGCCCCGCGACGCTGAAACTCGAGCATTGCCTCAACATGGCGGGACATCGAGTCCATCGCACGCCGTTCGTATCCAACCGGATCGCTTTCTCTGAGCTGCTTTGCCCCGGCAATATCAAGCCCGACAGGGATGTATCCATAGAGCACATCGTGTGCCGAGGTTTGGTCAGTGACAACATCAGGGATAACGCCGCGTTCCAATAACTGCCAGTGAACCTCGGCGGCGTTGCCGTGAAGGGCGATCGATATAGCTTCTTTATTGTCAACGGCTTGCCGTGCAATAGCTAAAGCGTCGTCGAGGTCTTTTGCCGCGACATCGACCTGCTTCAAATGCAGCCTTCGCTCGATACGCCAGGGATCGACCTCAACCAGCAAACCGACACCGCCGTTAAATGTGATCGCCTGGGCCTGAGCACCGCCCATCTCGCCAAGCCCTGCCGTAAGGACGAGCTTTGCCTGCCAGATCGCCCCAGCCGTGCTGGCGGGCAAGCGAGCCAAAAGTCTCATATGTGCCCTGCAATATCCCCTGCGTACCGATATATATCCACGAGCCGGCGGTCATCTGGCCATACATCATCAGCCCGTCCCGTTCATATTGGTCAAACTGTTCCTGAGTCGCCCAATGCGGGACAATATTTGTGTTCGCGATCAAAACCCTCGGGGCGTCCGCGTGCGATCTGAACACGCCGACCGGTTTACCTGATTGAACAAGAAGCGTCTCGTCTTCGTTTAGGTTCTCAAGGGAGCGCAGAATGGCATCGAACGATTCCCAATTGCGCGCCGCCTTGCCGCGGCCGCCGTAAACGATGAGATTATCGGGGTCAAACGCCACCTCAGCGTCCAGATTGTTCTGGATCATGCGGTAGGCCGCCTCAATAAGCCAATTCTTGCAGGTAAGGTCGCTGCCCGTTGGGGCTTTTACAGTTCGGGACATGGTTTTACGTGATCAATTATCTTTTGTTTATTAAATACTTAAGCTACAATCGGCGCGTCCGGTTTGGCAAACCGGAAAACAGGCGAACGCAATAATTTCTTACCCGCTCGTTACCCTTTATGCCTGAGATCGATCCCAAAATAGCTGAACTCGAGGCTCGTCTGGACAGCCTTGTGCGGACCCAGATCGATTTTCAAACCGAGATCAGTATGATCCGCAGGGAGTTGACCAAACTCCGCGCGGCGGGCGCCCCGTCGTCGGGTACGTCTGCGGAAAACTGGCCCCCTGAATGGCAAGCTGCCCCGCCCCCCGCAGCGCAGGAACCCGATGCCGCCAGGCCCGAGCACCCTCGCACAGGCCCAATTCCGCCGGCAGGCGATGCCTATCAGCCGCCTTCAGACACAGGTGACCATGCGGAAACACCGCCGCCTGAAGCCAAGCCGTATCATGGGAGCTGACCCCGAACCCGGCCCTTATGAACCGCCGGCCGGCGCATTTTCACAATATTTCTCGACCACCGCCGAATCGGCCCGCTCCGACCTCGAGAAATTTATCGGCGAAAACCTTATCAGCAAGATAGGTATCGTGATACTGGTGCTCGGTGTCGGCATAGGGGCCAAATATGCCATCGACAACGGCTGGATCAGTCCGCTGCTGCGGGTTGTGTTCGGTTATGTAATGGGTTTTGGCCTGTTGGGTTTTGCCGTCCGGTTCAAGGGCAAATATCTAAATTTTAGTGCGGTCCTGCTTAGCGGCGGGATGGCGATAATGTACTTTGTCACGTATTTCGCCTATTCATCTTATGCGTTGATAAACCAACCCACTGCGTTTGCTCTGATGGTGATCTTTACCGTCTTTACCGTCGCGTCAGCGCTGGTTTATGACCGGCAAGTGATAGCACATATCGGCCTGGTCGGGGCGTATGCTGTCCCGTTCCTGCTCAGTAATAACTCAGGTAACTACCTGTTTCTCTTCACCTATATGTCGGTCATCAATGGCGGCATTTTGGCGATCTCGATCAAGAGATACTGGAAGCCGCTGTTTTTCACATCTTCGGGGTTTACCTGGCTGATATTTGCCGTCTGGATGGGTACAAAATATTCGCCCGAGCATCTTTACCTGGCATTAACTTTTCTTGCTATCTTTTTTGCTCTATTTTATGCAGCGGCGATAATTCAGGGCCTGAAACAGCCGGCAAAGGACTATGTGGAAAACCTGATCCCGACGATCGGGACGGTTTTCATTTTTTACTGCTTTTGCCTCGCGATCAATGCCTCGATCGAAACGAATAGCGGCCACGCTGTTTTGTTTACTTATCTTGCCCTGGCATCGCTTGCCGTGCTGCTGACCTCATTTCGATTTTACGGCCGTATTCTGATCTATCTGTGTTATCCATTTACCTGGCTGATATATGCAAGATGGTTTACCGAGAAGTATGTTCCCGGCGAAGACTTTGTTCTTGCGGCCGTTTTTGCCGGTGTGTTTTTTGCGGTTTTCTATGGCGCGACACTCATCTATCGCGTGGTTACCAGTGAGATCGGGTTGGAAGAGAGTACCGCTCTGGTACTGACAAACTCGTTCGTCTTTTACGGTTTCGGATACGCTGTGATGGACAGCCGCGAGTCCCTGCAGCCCTACGAGGGGCTATTCACGGTTGCCCATGCCGGGCTGCACTCAATAGTGGCTCAGGCGGTTAGCCGGCTAAAGCCATCGGCCGTTGATGTAGTGCAGGTGCTGGCTGTGCTGATCATTACGTTTGCAACGATAGCTATCCCCGTACAGTTTGATGGGCATACGGTCACGCTGATATTTTCGGTCGAGGCGGCGGCACTTTTCTGGTTTGGCCGTAAGGCACCGGTACCGCTGTTTGAGTTTTTCTCTTATCCGGTAATGGTGCTCGCCGGTTTAAGCCTGATCGGCGACTGGGCGATCGCTTACGACGATCGCGCTGCGGCTGTTAGCCAATTTAGCCATTATCCGATAGCGAATAGCGAATTTATTACGGCCGCTGTTTTCGTTGCCGCCTTTGCCTTTATATATTGGGTCAACCGCGACAAGCGATACGAGTCGGCATTGGGTCAAGCTATCGTCCGGCCCGTCGGTTTTATCGTCGGAACCGCCGGGCTATTTGCCCTCTACAACATGTTCCGGATCGAGATAGCTAACTATTATCACTGGCAAACGGTCACCAGCGGCATCCGATCAGCCCAAGGGCCTATCCCGTCATCCACCGCGAGCTATTATCTTGATTGGCTAAATGCCATCTGGCAGATCGACTATACGATGTTCTTTTTGACCGTTTTATCCCTGGTCAATATCAAAAAGCTGCGGTCGTCCGTACTGGCGTATGCGACATCCGCCTTTGGCTTGTTGAACCTGATCGTGTTTCTGACTGCGGGGATGTTCCTGATGTATTTGTTGAGGGTCAACCAGCCATTCCTGATGACGCAAAACGTCGGCGCCGGCCCGATGAATATCTGGATCCGGTATTTTTCATACGCATTTGCAGCGGCTTTGATCTTCGTCTTTTACAAATATAGCCGCGACCGGTTCTTTGCCGCGGTGGCATCGGCTAAACATCTAAAGCCCGCGTTTGACCTGATCTTTTACGGCAGCATTTTTGTCACGGCTAGCTGCGAGCTGGTCAATGTCATGGGCCAATTTAACATTGCCGATGCGGTAAAGCTCGGATTGAGCATTCTGTGGGCCGCCTATGCGCTGATACTGATCGGGATAGGCATCGGCCGCAACAAGAAATATCTGAGAATCGCGGCTTTTGTATTACTGGCTGCGACCCTGGCGAAACTATTTTTGTATGACATCGCCGATCTCGCTACCATTCCAAAAACCATCTTGTTCGTCTCGATCGGGCTGCTGATGCTGGTCGCGTCATTCCTGTATAACAAATATAAGGATCTGATATTTAAGGCGGCAGGTGAAGCCGAAAATTAAATAATACCGATACGCAAATGCAGATAACTTTTTAGTGCCGCTATCGTAAAATAACAACTATGAAAATTCTAAACGTCACCTATATGCTCGTTGCACTACTGTTTCTTTCAGGTATTACTCTCTATGCCCAGGATGCCGATGCTTTGCAAACCGACGATGACAAGCCAAAGTATGACGCTAAATTGGCAAAGGAACTCGGTGCCGACGAATACGGTATGAAGAATTACGTGTTTGTGATCCTAAAGACGGGGCCAAAGGACGCTGCGATCAAAGGCAAGGACCGCGCGGCGATATTTGCCGGTCATATGGCAAATATCAAACGTCTGGCTGATGAGGGTAAATTGGCTGTTGCCGGCCCGTTTGGCGATAATGACAGAGTCTTATCGCGGGCTGTTCATCTTTAATGTCGCAACGGTCGAAGAGGCGCGAAAACTGGTCGAGACCGACCCTGCGGTGAAGGCCGGTGTTTTTATCGCCGAACTTACACCGTGGTACGGCTCGGCGGCGCTGATGGCAACGCCTGAGATACATAAAAAGATCTCACAAAAAAATCCCTGAGCCGGCTATTCCGGTTGCGGCTAATGACAGCAGCGGTCAAAAGCCTATTCACGAGAAATACTGCCAGATAAATAACGCGGTTCCGGCGGCGATCATGATGTAGCGCAGCGCCTGAATGCTGCCTCCGTGGCGGTAACTGTAAATTGAGTTGATAAGAAAGCTTACTGACACCGTGATAAGCATCAAAAACGTGATTATCACCCAGTTGTCATAATAGATATTATCTCGTTTGATATACAGAAAAACAAAACTCATCCCTATCAAAAACAGGCCGACCACAATGTTTAACCGTCCCTCTTTCCTGGTATTTATTGAAACCCCGGACAAAAGGAAATCGGTTCGCCCGCACGAAATACACTGCCCCTGCTGCAAGTCATTCCTGGCGCTGCAATGCGAGCAGATCTTGTTTGGTTTTTGCTGAACGTCTTCGTTCATCACCCTTGACTATTTGGTTGAAATTAGCAGGTGCTGCGGCAGCGGGACGAGCGGGATATGCTCATTCTGAGCAAAACCGGCATCCTCGAACATCTGCTTTAATTCCGCATAGGTATATGCGTCACCCTCAGGCGTTGCTGCCAGCATAACGAGGCTGAACAGGGCCTCGGCCGGCGGTGAGACGCGGTCATCGTTGGGTACGAACTCGAGCGTCATCGCCCGGCCGCCATCGACGAGCGAGTCGCGGACCTTGCTCATAAACGACGTACAGGTCTCAGCATTAAAATGATGAAGGAAGTTCGTGACCAGGACCACGTCATAGTCAGAACCGAGATCGGTATCAAAAGCGTTGCCCGGGATCAGATGATGTCGGTCCGCCACGCCAAACTTCTCAGCATTCTCGGTGGCGACAGTTAAAACGTTTGGCCAATCGAGCGCATAGACCTCAGCATTTGGGAACGCCTTGAGCACCATAATGCCGAACATACCGTGTCCGGCGGCAATGTCGAGCACCTTTAGCTTGCGGTCGGTTTCACCACCCACATGACCGGCTATCATCTGTGCCGCGGGCATCATCATCGGTGCCATAGCGCGGGCAAATGTTACCCACATCTCACTGTTCGGGTCCATTGACGCGTCACCGGTGATGGTAGAGCCGCCTTTGCGAACAGCAGCCGTCAGATCGTCAAAGCCGCGGGTCTGCTGCGGCGACATTATAAAATCAACGACGCTGCCCAGATACATCGGCGAATTTTTGTCAAGAAATGCTGCCGAGACATCCGTGAGAGAATATTCGTTATTCTCTTTGTTCAGCAGCCCGATCACCGTCAAGGTATCCGCGAGAATGCGTACTCCGCGTTCCGACGCTCCGCAAGAGGCCCCGATCTCAAGAGGCGTCTTGTAGCCCTCTGCTACTTTTGTAAAAAGTTCTATCTCAACCGCCGCTTTGAAAGCCGCCGAATGCTGAAAGCCGGTCATTATCTGCCATATCTGCTGTGGATCTACGTGTGGTGCTGGTTGTGACATATCTGTTTGGTCCCCTTATTATTGTTTTTGTTAAAGTTAAATTAGATCGGGCCTAAAATCAATTGCCCAAACGGTGTCGTTGCCCGTCGCAGATAAATCAACCGGCCTATAGTATGTTATTATTTCGCGTGCTCCTGCCCTGACGATCTCTGAACTTATCCTGATGAATGTACAACTGATCATTTCAAACATCGGCCAGCTTGTCACCTGTGCGTCCGCGAATGGTCCAAAACGCAGGGAAGCGATGGCCGACATTGGCCTGATCGCGAATGGAGCTGTTGCGATCAGCGAAGGGAAATTTGCGGCCGTCGGGGCGTCGGACGAGATCCTCGCCGAATATCATAGTGAAACGGTCATCGACGCCCGCGGGATGGCCGTCTGCCCGGGTTTTGTTGACCCGCATACGCATATTGTCTTTGCAGGCGACCGGCTCAATGAGTTTGAGTTAAAGATCAAAGGGGCTGATTACCTGGAAATACTCGCCGCGGGCGGCGGGATAATCTCGACCGTCGGGCAAACCCGCGCGGCGTCTAAAGAGGCGTTGATAGAACAGTCGCTGGCAAGGCTGGACAAGATGCTTGCCTGCGGCACGACCACCGCTGAGATCAAAACCGGCTATGGACTCGACACCGGCACCGAGATCAAAATGCTCGAGGTGATAGACGCACTCGACCGTGCTCACGCCATTGACCTCGTGCCCACGTTTCTCGCCGCCCACGCCGTTCCGCCTGAGTTTAAGGACAATGCCGACGGATATGTCGATCTGATCTGCAGCGAGATGCTGCCGCTCGCCTGGCAGTGGTTCGCGGCCTCAGGCTTTTACGGCAGGACGCCGTTCTTCTGTGATGTTTTTTGTGAGAAAGGGGCGTTCTCGCTCGAGTCAGTCCGCACAGGGTTCTGGAAACCGCCCGAGAGCTGGGTTTTGCGTTAAAGGCGCACGTCGATGAGTTTACAAATCTCGGCGGCAGCCGGCTCGCGATCGGGATGGAAGCAGTCTCGATAGACCATCTTGACGCGATCTCTGATGACGAGGTCAAGCTGCTCGCGGCCTCTGACACTATCGGTATTGTGACGCCGACGGTGAACTTCAATTTTGGCAGTACGCATTTTGCCGATGCCCGCAAACTGATCGATGCCGGCTGTGCCGTCGCACTCTCGACCGATTACAACCCCGGGTCGGCGCCGTGCCCGTCTCAGCCGATGGCGATGGCTATCGCTTGCCGGTACCAAAAGCTGCTGCCGGCCGAGGCCATGAATGCCGCGACAATAAATGCGGCTTATTCGATAGGTTTAGCAGGCCGGGTCGGCTCGATCGAGGTTGGTAAACAGGCGGACCTTGTCCTTTTGGGTACTCACGATTTCCGGCAACTATCAAACGAATTTGGCGGCGATCTGGTCAGCGCGGTTTTCAAACGCGGCGAACAAATACTTCCGGCATAATTTTGTGCGTCGCGACCGGGGCCAATTGGATTTATGATAATCTTTCCTTGTCAATGAGCACTGATATTCTTATAGACGGCAAAAGCCTAACCTTTGAACAAGTCATCGCGGTCGCCTATGGAAAACCCGGCGAACCGGCGGTCCGTCTCGCTGACAGCGCGAAGCTTGCCGTAAACCGCTGTTCTGACGCTGTACAGACGCTGCTCGACCGGGGTGAGATAGCATACGGCATCACAACCGGGTTTGGAGCGTTCAAGGACAAGATAATCAGCCGCGAAGAGGTCGAGACGCTGCAGCGTAACATCGTCCTGAGCCACGCCGTCGGCGTCGGCCGGCCGTTTGATACCGCAACTGTCAGGGCGATAATGCTGATCCGTGCAAATACACTGGCAAGCGGCTTTTCAGGCATTCGATTTGAGACGATCGAACTCATCCTCGAATGCCTCAACCGCGGCGTCCACCCGACAATTCCTGAAAAGGGAAGTCTCGGTGCCAGCGGCGACCTCGCGCCGCTCGCCCATTTTGCCTGCGTTCTGATCGGTGAAGGCGAGGCAGAATTTAATGGCGAGACCGTAAGCGGTGCCGACGCACTTAGTCGGGCCGGGCTTGAACCCATAACACTCGCAGCAAAAGAGGGGCTTGCACTGACAAACGGGACGACCGTAATGACCGCCGTCGGCCTGCTCGAGACGTGGCGGGCCAAACGGCTCGCCGAGCTTGCCGACGTTTCGGGCTGTCTCAGCCTCGAGGCACTGCACGGTACGGTTTCGGCATTTGACGAGCGGATACACGCACTGCGGCCGCATCCGCGGCAGGTGCAGTGTGCCGCAAATCTTCGCAATATACTCGCAGGCAGCGAACTCATCCGCGATTTTGACCCGGCAAACGTTCAGGATGCCTACACTCTGCGCTGCATGCCGCAGGTCCACGGTGCCTGCCGCGACGCCGTTGCTCTATGCCGAATGGCTGCTAAAGCTCGAGCTAAACTCGGTCACCGACAATCCGCTCATCTTTATCGACGACGAGAGCGATAAGATAGAGGTACTGAGCGGCGGCAACTTTCACGGTGAACCGCTCGCCCTGGCGTTTGATTACCTGACCATCGCCCTGACCGAACTCGGAAACATCTCAGAACGCCGCATTATGCGTCTAACCGATGAGGCGTCAAACGCGCACATCCTGCCGCCATTCCTGACCGAACACGGCGGAATAAATTCCGGCTTTATGATCGTTCAATACACCGCCGCCGCCCTATGCACCGAGAACAAGGTGCTGGCACACCCGGCGAGCGTTGACACCATACCGAGTTCGGCAAATGTAGAGGACCACGTCTCAATGGGTGCGACCGCCGCGATAAAACTAAGACAGGTGGCAGAGAATCTCGAGACCATTCTCGCCCTCGAGGTATTCTGTGCGTCACAGGGGATCGATTTCAGGCAAAAGATGCTCGGCCCGGGCCGACGGTTGGGCAGCGGCACACGGCCGCTCTACGACGCGGTCAGGGCGCGGGTGCCTTTCATCGCGAAAGATGAATATATGAAGGTCCATATCGAAGAGACGCGCACCGTCGTGCGCAGCTTTATGGCGGCGATCTCAGAGTAATGAATAAACGGCAGATCTCGGCGATATTGATGGTAATGTTGATAGCAGCGGGCTGTTGGTCGGCCCGGTCTAAGGCCGGCGAGCCGTTACCCGATGCGCGACCATCGCAGACAGCCACACCAGATATGACAGAGCAAAAACCGGCAAAAGGATTCTATGACAATCTCCCCCGGGATTTTGAAATGCCCACGGATGACGCCGGCAAGCTGCTGCTAAGGGAATATGGGGCCGTTTTTGTCGCCCGCGGCGGTGCCGTACCGCCCACATAAGGTCGTTTTTCGCGACCAGGCCGATGTGGCCGCATTTCAGTCAAAGCTCAAGGTCTCGGCTGCCTCGATAGGCTCATACAAGGTGCAGCTGCAGTCGGTTGCTCTCGACGCGTTAAATGAGGCGATCGCCGAGGCACGCGCCGCACGGCTGTCAATATCCCCGCGCGGTGCCGACTCGTCACGACGCGATTATGACCATACCGTCGCCCTGTGGAAGAGCCGCGTCGAACCGGGGTTAAGCTATTGGACATCAAAACGGCGTATCACCGCCGCCGAGGCAGCCCGGATCAGGGCACTCACACCGTACCAGCAGGTGCCCGAGATACTCGGCCTCGAAAAGGACGGCATCTTTTTTGCAAAAAGCCTGTCAAAATCCATCATCTATAGCGTCGCACCGCCCGGCACCTCGCAGCATATCTCAATGCTCGCACTCGATGTCAGGGAGTTTGACAACCAACGTGTACGGGCGATACTCGCCCGCCACGGCTGGTTCCAGACCGTCGTCTCTGACCTGCCCCATTTTACCTATCTCGGCGTCACCGAAACCGAACTCACATCGCTCGGCCTAAAACAAATAACCAACGCCAGCCGAACGTTCTGGGTACCCGATATTTAGTTGCGGCCCACTTATCTCTCTGCCCGTCTGACTCCTGACTCCTGACTCCTGACTGCTGTCTACTCACCTCTCATTCTTCCCCTTTTCCCCTTTTCCCCTTTTTCACTTTTCCCCTTTTTCACTCTTTCACTTTTTCACTCTTTCACTTTTCCCCTTTTTCACTCTTTCACTTTCGGGGTAGCGGGCGTTGCCAGATGTTCAGTGCATACAGCGGAAATGGCGCTTATTTCCCGGACAAACCCGGTCACGTCGGCCGCCGGCCTGCGGCAGCCGGGGTAGCTGCACAGCATCTGGTGTTTATTCCGTTTCTCGGCCACCCGGCGTTCGGCATCGGTAAGTTTTCCTGTTAATGGCATAGTCTTTATCTCCTTGTCACAGCCTAAATAGTGATCTTGTCCTGATAACACTGGTGAAGGTGCGGACCGCTAAAGCGTCGAGCCGTTCAGCCGCCAAAGCTCTCGCCGCGAAAAGCCCCTTCACCGTCGGCAATGAACCATCTGCTAATAATATCCGCCACCACAGCCCCAATGGCAAGACAAAAATAAACCCCCTGACCATGAGCAGGTAATGATCCGACAGGCATCGTCCTTTCAGCAATATTCGAAACCGCCCGGCATAAATTGCCTCCAGTCTTTAGCTGGAAGCTATTGAAGCGGCCAGGTGGGCGGCACCATTTCCCCTTTTCCTCTTTTTCACTTTCGTCACGAAAAAGGACATGCCCTATGTTCAGGACATGTCCGCCGTGCTCCCGTTTTTGCGCCGTCTGGGAGCGCTTCAATATTTAGGATCCCTGTTAACTACCGGCTGCAGCCGGTCCTAGTCCAACCCGTAAACGACAGCTTCGTTCGACCAGTCTGATACCAGGCCGCGGGCTGCCTGGGCACGAACGCGGTACTGATAAAACTGTCCCGGAGTGACGCCGGTGTGTTTGAACGACTGTTTGGTCGAGGTCCCGACGATCACATACGGTGCTGTGTCGCCGATCTTGGCCTCGACCACATAGGTGACCGAGCCGGTCGCGTTGTTGCCGACAAACGTCAGTAAATTGACGCCATTCGACGTTCCCGATGCAGCCAGATCGGTCGGTGTCTGCGGCATCACGACACTGCGGACCTCGGACGGCGGGTCAAAGCCGATCGCGTCATAGTCGCTTGCCGGCGACTCCACACTTCTCATACCGAATTTAAGGTCTGCAAGCAGCCGCTGGACCTCATCCGCCGCAGTCTGGGCGATCTCAGTTGCCTCGAGCGAATCGGCACGGGCCGAAACCTGCGATAGGTCAGCAGCCGCCAAAAGTGCGTTTGCGTCCGTCAGTGCATCGGAAATAGCTGTATTTTGGGCGGCGAGAAATCCTGATACTTTTCCGTCAGCAACGCCTGTGGCCGCCTTGGTTGTAAAATCGACCAGAGCGGCTCGATTTAGGTTACGTGGGTTCATAATAGTTATATGTTCCTGTTAGTCATAAGATCAGTGATGTTAAGAGCTGAATTGGGCCTCATAACCACACCGGCCAACGTCGGGAGTTACCCTGTCTTGACAAGGATATTATAGCAAATAGCAGGACAGATAAATAGATAATATATCAATCAGTTATGATATATTTCATGATGTTATTGTTCAAGGAGGGTAAGCCCGTTCTGGGCGGCCGGAATCGGCCAGTTATGACCGTGCCACATCAACGCTTTGATTTCCTATTAACGCTATTATTTGACTTTTTTGGATTCACTTTGGCGGCGTCGACAGTGAGATTGCTCGGTTTATCGAACTCCTGGATACCGATCTCGGCTATAGGGACAATGGCAGCGGGTAGATAGTGCTCTGGGTTTTCCTTAGATGACACATTTGCCGCACCGAATCCAAAACTTACTGCAAGGCCCCATAGACCAGAGTGGATGCCCTCTTTTTTTAGGAGGCACTCCACAACTTCGGCGTGACTGAACATCTTATTTTTTGTACTCATTCGTATCGCTCCACAGCTTTTCCCCTAATGGACGGCCCGCTCCTCGTTATTGAGAATCACAAATCTAGTTCCACCATCGTTGGGGTTTACTACCACCGGCGTGTCGGACGAGAATGAACCATCCTCGATCACAACGTACTTCTCCGCGGTGTTAACAGCTATCTCTTTCCTCATTTCACGAACAAAGCGATTGCCGACCTCGTGCCCGGTTACTTTGTGCTGAACAGCAAGTGTCAAATAGTCGTTCAGACTTACGCCGTCTTCTGCTGCTAGCCTAGCTGCATTTGCATGAAGAGACTTTGGTAAGCGAAGGCGAATTTGGCCGCTATGGCTTTTCACTTTCTCTGGTTCCGGCAAGGCAATCCCATTTGCATCATAGGACTCAATAAAAAGACCAAGCGCCGTCTTAGCTTCGGACAAGGCATCCTCAGCGGTCTCACCAAATCCGGAAAGTCCTGGAAATTCAGGGCAAACAGCAATATACCCTTCATCCTCGTCACTCCAGCTCAAATTAAACTTGTATTTATTCGACATTATTTTCCAGATATTCGATTGCATCGAGAAGTTGCTTGACCTGATACGACTTGGCTTGACCCTTGACGCTTTGAAAATTCATCATCCTGCCCTTTGTGATTTCGAGGTCGTCATTCTCATACATGCAGTGCGAACTCTCGTGGCGGGTGGCAACCCATCCATAGCACTCCGCCAATTTGCACAGATCTTCGAAGCGAAAATTATTCGCCGAGGCGTGCGCTTTAGCTAGGAGTTTTTCGCATCTGCTCATTCGGCAAACTATAACATATTCTGTAGTGCCATGGTATCACATATGGAACCCTGCACAAGTATTATGATATGAAATTGATCAGGGTCGTTGCAAGAAATTTTTACGCCGACGCATTCATGCGGACCTGCTACAATGTTTCGACTATTCTCTTCGCCTCATCCTCGCCGGGCACGAGCGCAATGCATCGCCTGCCGAGCCGCGGAGTGGCCCTTTCGGATCACAGAGTGCGGCTGTTTACCGCCTACAAATGACCCGCCGTTGATTGCGGTTCCGCCTGTTTTGGATAAAAATCAATGATATGAGCTCAGCATCATCTCCTCCTGCGCAGGCCACATGTTATCACTGCGGCAGCCGCAACACCGTTAAAAACGCACTGCACGGCAACGGTAAGCAGCGGTATAAGTGCCGGTCGTGCGGGCGGCTGTTCATCGAACCTGCGTTAAGAGAAAAGCGAACGGGGCCGCTGCCGTCCGCAAGCCACCTGGTGCTAAAGCTCAGGGCGCTCGCCGAGCGGCTCGGGCGTACACCTACCACAATGGACATCAGACAGCAGGTGCAGAACGGCTGGCCGCACAAAGAGCGTGACTTTGGACTGGTTTTCGGCAGTTATCAGGCGGCGGTAAAAAAGGCTGGCCTGGCCCCCAACTATAGCCGCGAGTTCAATGAAAATGAAAAGCAGATCATGCTCGGCCAGCTTCGCCGTCTGAGCGAGAGGCTCGGGCGGCCTATCTCGACGGACGACGTTCGCGCGGCACGGCGCACCCGACAGGTCTCGGCCGTCTCCCGTTACGAAAAAGCCTTTGGCTCGATCAAAAAAGCAATAGACGCGGCCGGCGTCGCCGTCAAGATACACTACACGGACGAAGAAATGCTCGAAATATTGCGGCAGGTCGATATGCGGCTCGACCGTCCGGTGCGTCAGAGCGATCTCAACGATCTGCACCGCCGGGGCAAGTGTCCCTCGCCAAAAGTACTTGCTGCGCGTTTCGGCGGCATGGCAAAGGCGCGTGCGGCCGCCGGCATCAAGCAAAAATTCCGGTTTGCGAACGGTGTCACCGGCAAGCAGCAGCGTTACAGCCGGGAAGAGATGATCGCGCAGCTAACGTCCCTCGGGCAGCGGTTGGGGCGCGCACCATCGTATCGTGACGTGGTAACAGCCCCACGTTCCGAATGTGCCTGCGTACCCACATTCTCGCTGATGTTCGGCAGCCTGCGTGACGCGTTCGCCGCCGCCGGGTTTGAGGTTAAGCCGCTGCACTATACCGACAAAGAGATCATTGCCGCGTCCGTACCCTCAGACGCCGGCTAGGCCGTTTCCCAACCTACAGCGAGATCAATGCCGCCTCTAAGGCCGGCCAATGCCCCACCGCAGAAACCGTCATCCGCCGCCTCGGCACCCTTGCCGATCTAAGCGAGCGGATCTGAATCGCCATCCCAACTAACGCCACAGGCCCCGAAGCACATTATCACTCATCTAATAATATGCTTTACCCGAACATCGCAAGCGGGTCACCAACCTATTTTTATTAGTGTTGTCTCGGTGCTCGGCGCGGCAGCAGGGAAAACTATTTACAGCGACAACCGCCGGTTGATATACTTTTGATGGGGAGCAGCCCCCGCATGCCGCTCAGATACCGATAACCGCACATCGTTTTCTGGTACCGAACCGCCAATCAGCGTTTCATCTCCGATAGCAGTAGATCTTTCGTAAGGAGGACCATTGTCTGATGAGGTCGCGAAAACCGACATTTAACGACGTAGTAACGTCACTCGCCGCCAGGAACCGCCGCTGCCTGTTAAAAAAGGCACGCGAGGCCAACCGGCTCGCCAAAGAGGTTCACACCCGCAGCCGTGCCCGTCTTTACCGCGTCAAAGCCAACTCGCTGCTCGCCCTGATCGAGATGTTTCCAAAACAAACCCGCATCTCGCTCGACCACCGCGAACCCAATATGATCGTCGTCAGCGTAAAGGAATACAGGCGAAACGCCTCGCTCCACATGCCAAAAGCAAGCCTGCTCAACCACATCGCCACCGACATCCATTTCAAAGGCCCCGTCAGATGCCTCGACATACCGCGCTCGGGCTAATATTAAGCTCTCAAAGTACTGATATTATGGCCGCCAGCGTTCGCTTAACACTCCATCCGAGCTGTCTTTGTTCCTCAGCCTTTAGCCGCTGAAATTCCTTGATCAGATAGATCTTGAACTCTCCGCTGATCCACATGCCGAATTCAAAAGCTATGTCCTTGTGGGCGTAGGTGCCGCCGTATCGGCCGGCTGTGGCTTTCAGACCGATGGCCCCGGTCTTTTCCACCCATTCCTTTACGCTTATCTTGTAACTGTTTAGCCCGGCCTGGCTTTTAATTGTGGCGAATTCGCCATAATTAAACTCCGGGTTATGGATTCTTTCCCAGATACCGAGAAACTCGACAGTATTACGATTTCGCAGCCAGTCGGAAATGAAAAACTCTCCGTCCTTCGCCTTCAACATATCTGTAAGCGAAATAAAGTCGTCCTCAACGACCCCTGAGACGCCGATCTCGACCACCGCGAACCCAATATGATCGTCGTCAGCGTAAAGGAATACAGGCGAAACACCTCGCTCCACATGCCAAAAGCAAGCCTGCTCAACCACATCGCCACCGACATCCATTTCAAAGGCCCCGTCCGATGCCTCGCCGTCCGCCGCGTTCGGCCTAAGACTGCCCCCGCTCCGGTAATTCGCTACATCAGACTTCTAAGGAAAAAAATAATCAGGTACCTACACGAAAAGGCTGATATAATTTGGCAAGTCAAATATGAGCAAGGCCATCATTATCCCCGGCGGGAAAGTATCAGTTATTACACGCGAACATGAGGACTATATTTGTTTGACAGATATGGTTAAACGAATGGGCGGAACTGGCTCACAGGTTGAAACGTGGCTAAGAAACAAAAATACTCTAGAATTCCTCGGGGTTTGGGAGGTCATAAACAACCCACATTTTAATTCCCACGAATTCGTGGGAATTAGAAATGAGTCGGGAACCAACCGTTTCAACCTTTCAGTTAAGGAATGGATCAGGAAAACGGGTGCAGTTGGAATAATCGCGACGCCCGGACGTTACGGTGGCACTTTCGCACAAAAGGACATCGCTTTGGAGTTTGCCTCGTGGCTATCCCCGGAGTTACGCCTATACATCATCAAAGAATTTCAGCGCCTCAAAGCTGATGAAGACAGGCAAACAGATCCCGAATGGGCCATTCGCCGGACTTTGGCTAAGGTAAATTATCGGCTGCACACAGACGCCATAAAGAAACGTCTAGTTCCGCCCACCATAACCGCCAAAGACGCGGGCCTCATTTACGCAAGCGAGGCAGATCTGATCAACAAGGCAATAACGGGAATGACCGCCAAGGAATGGCGGGCAGTTAATCCTGATAAAGAAGGTAATATGCGAGATTATCTGTCTGTTGAACAATTGTTGGTATTGGCAAATATTGAGAGCTACAACTCGATCCTTATTGACCAGGGCAAGTCTCAATCTGAGAGAATACTTGAGCTAAATAGCCGCGCAAGAGATCAGTTGAAAGCACTAACGGCATCACCATCGGTTAAAGCACTCAAAGCCCCGCCCCTATTGGCTCCTAAGGAATGAGTCGATCAATCAATGGGCCTGCCGACCGCGAACCCGATATGATCGTCGTCAGCGTAAAGGAATACAGGCGAAACGCCTCGCTACACATGCCAAAAGCAAGCCTGCTCAACCACATCGCCACCGACATCCATTTCAAAGGCCCCGTCGGATGCCTCGCCGCGCCCCGCCCAGCGTAAATGTCTCGTCCGCAAGATCAGCTTTAAGTCTGATCGGACGCTAGGAAAAGAGATAAATAGGTATATTCGATCTCTATTTTGCGGGTGCAGACCGTCAATATCCTTAATTGGCTCTTTCCTCGACAATTTAGACGCTAAATAACCTTATTCGCGCCCTTTTCGGGCGGCGGAGAGGCTAAATATCCTTATTTGTTCTCTTTTTTACCAATTCAAACTTTTCTTTAATTTATTGACAGAATTATTTTTCTTGAGCAGATCAGAGGCTTAAAAAGGTCGCCGTTGCTATCTTATTGACATCATTAAAGTTCTGGGTTCGGCAATCCGACTGGACAACATTATCTAGATCCGCGTCGCCCATTTACCCCAATATGATGGATAATGTGTTGCACGGGTGGCACGTTGTGTAATAAAATATTCCTATCTTTTCGGTGCGGCTTTCCTAACAATTCTGATCGCCGCGATACGTAGGACTCAGAACAATTAGCTCTATTTTGTCCGTTCTTGTAACAGCGGTTGAGGTCGGACGTTAAGCTCAAAATCACCGCTAGGATGAGGTCGTGTGATAGCTGACACGCATGGTAATGAACAGTAATTGGAAATCGCCTTTCCCTCGAAGTGTGAGGTTTTTGCTAGGCAACGAGCAGGTACTTGATCCTGACGAATCCCGGACAGCGTCCTAGTCGATAATTATCAACTGTAAATAAAGGCAGAGCATAAAAAATACTGGTTACCGATCCTTGTAACGTCCATTCTGCAGCAGCTTGTAAGACGGGTGTTTTTTAAAGCCCAGAGCCGATCCCTAAGATAAGAGTAAGGGATAGTCCGGGTGTGCTTGAAATTATGTGCTAATCAGGTTTCTATGACCAAGACGAAAGCGACAATAGATGACCTCCGACAACTCAGACGGGAGTTCGCAGATAATCAATCCCCGACGGGCGAGTTGATTCGTTGGCTCACCGAGAATGAGATAAAGCGTCGATCCCGAGGCGGCCGGCCGAAATCTGACAAAAGTTTACTGGAACGCAATCGAGAGGCTCAGAGGAAACGACGAGAAGGTCTGAGGATAAAGGCGAGCATCAAAAAACACCTGGAGGAAAACACCGAACAACTCCTAGCAAAAGCCAGGGTGAATAGTGTTTCGCCCAAGTTGAAGAAACGGCGAAAAAAGAAACAGTTAGCCTGGCAAAAAGTCCCCCAGGTCAAGCCCGACGGGCTTCACTATTAGCCAGTTTTCCGACTCATACGCCTCCGGCACGTATTCTCAAAGTGACAGTCATCTTTGACAGTTATCCGCCAATCTTCATGATACCGATACCTTGCCACTTAGTAAGAGTATCGAGGTCAGGAAAGTGACTCAAATAATGAACGCTACTGCCAATTGCCCATGAGGATAAAAGGCGACCAGTAATAGGGATGGGCGAACGGAGCCTTTGGGTCAGTTTGAAATGGTTTGGATGCGGCATCGTCCCCAATGTTTATTGGGTCGGAACCACGTAGCCACTTCGGACTTTCACCGGGCGAATACGCCCCATTCAGCAGAGACAGTTGCGCCTTTTGTAATGCCTGAGCTTTACTTACCCTAGGCATTGCTTCTAGCTGCGAATAAAACGAGATCATTAGGTCGCGAGTAGAACTGTCTGCGACCGACCAAAGCGAGGCCACAACTGCTTTGGCCCCTTGGTTCTGTGCAAGAGCGCCAAAGCTCTCAACTTCGACACCATTCGAAGCACTACCTGTACCCATCGCGGTGTTACAGGCCGACAGAGTCAGAAGATCAACATCGACAAACCTCGCTCCGCCTTGCCGCACATCTGCAAGCGTCAGCTTCCTCTCCTCGCCGCCGCCTAGCAATAAGAAGGAATCGTTTTCATTACCGGCGTTTAACGAGAAATGGCTAGCAATGTGGACCACCGGATAACGGCCAAGATAACCTTTGAAACTCTCTAAGGTGAATTTATCATCCAAAAGGCTTTTACCGGCGATCACTCCTTTGTTTCTGTCGTTTATAGAGGAGCATCGTTGTTTTTCCCCGGGGTCGGCGATCACGCTGCACAGCTCGTCCGGGACTGAAGATAGGGCGTCGAACGTGTGAGAAGTACCGTCTAAATCCTTTACTGTGGATTGTTTAGATACGCCAACCCCCAATGCTTGCCACTTTGACCGGTCCGCTGCCCCAGAGGTGAGCTTGTCGCGACTCGCCAGCGTGATCAGCACATTCTTGTATTTCTCAACCAGATACTGTTTGCCATCCCAGAGTGCCGAGATCGGTACATATCGCAAAGTTCCGTCGAGGCTCCACACTATCGTATCGGCCTGAACGCCTTCAAGGTCTTTCAATAGCGAGGGTGGAAACAGAACGTCATACATCTTTTTTCCAGAGGTTCGGGGATCGATATGTGGGTTTCTAACGTCCGAACGAAACTCAACAACTAGTTTGTTAAGGTCAGTTGCTCTAATGTTGATGGTATGTGCCCGCTGAGTATCAGCGGTTGTGACAATGATATTCAATCGATCATCACCCGCAATGGTCGAGATCATCACCGTTTTTGGCTGATTGAGTTCTTTTAGCAGAGCTTGCGACCCGGACTCGACCGCCGCAACGCGGATGTCGTTATAACCAAACGATGCCTTCAGCCCGTCAAGAAATTTGTTGAAATCCCTCATAGCGTCCGCCATCAGCATTTCCAGTTCATCAAGCCGCCTCTGTTTTGGGAAGCGTCCAACTTCGAACCGCTTGCTCTCGGCCTGTAACTCGCCGTACTCTTTTCCTAACGCGGTCAGCGTGTCAGCATGCTTTGTGTATTCGTCGAAAGCTGTCTGTTCCTGAGGTGTCAACGGTATTGTTGCTGCCATTTTCGAGGCAACAGTTTTATCGCTACGAAGAAACTCTACATACTCTTCCTCTTTAAGCATTGAAAGTACTCGCTCAGCTTCCGCAATTCGGCCGCCAGCAACAAGTAGGTTGGCAAGAATGCGATAACTGGGTTCGACTGTATTAAGATAGGCGGTTTTCGTTTGGTCATCCAAACCGCTAATAGTGCCCCGTAGTTTCTGAGCCTCATTTACGGATTGTTTTCCGTAGAATGTTGCTAATCGGCCGTTGTTCAAAAGTGCCCAGCAGATCATTAAATTTCGGAGAGTAAGAACCTCGCCATCTTTGTTCCCGATCTGATTGCTTATCAGGAGGGAACGGGAAAAATAGTCGATTGCTTTTTGCGTCTCATTCCGGTGCAAATACACCACGCCAATATTATTTAGCGCACTTTCGAGTCGCTTGTCACCGTTATCTTTTGCGGGCAAAAAGACGTTAACGTAGTTGTCTAGGCTAGCCTTTTCCCCGCTGAGTTGAAATTTGATTGTTGTCAGATCGAGGAGAGCACTACTTATACAGCCGGAATCATTTACTTCGAGGCAAAACATCATTGCTTGTTCATACTTTGCCAGCCCTTTATGACCCTGACCCTGCATAAATTCGGAGTAACCACTGCCCATCAAAGCAAATGCTTCGCCTAACTTGTCGGCGAGCAACCGGTAGAGCAGAAGAGCCTTCGAATAATACTCGAATGACGATTGGAAATTACCCAACGTAAGATATGCGTAGCCGATGCCCAATGAGGTGATCGCAGCCCCCCGCTTGTCGTCGATTCTTTGTTGAAACGCCAAGACTTGTGAATAAATCTCAAGTGCTTTTTGTTTGTCGCCCAGTAGATTATTAAAATACGCCTCACGGAGCATTATATTCGCTTCAAATCGCATGTTCCCGAGTGCGTGGTAGAGTGTCTCGGCGAGCTTCAAGTCCATCAATTGCTTTCGCAATTCGTCTTGAGTACCACTAAGAACAATGGGGTCATTAAGTTCGCTAAGCGATACTTGCCTGGCCCACTTTAGAAATTTTATTTGGCGTTCCGTTACGTCTATCAGGTATTCATCGTTCAATTTTTGCCAGCCGTAAAGACTATCTTCTAGTTTTTTCGATAAAACGTCCTCAAGGCCCTTATCAACTGAGCGTTCCAGTTTTATTGCTTCGGCGAACTTGCGTTCAGTGGATACTCTGAGCAGATCCTCAGACGTATGTGGCCTGGTCTCGAGAGTAATCGCGTAAGTACCAATCGGTGATTGAGGTGCGAAATGGAGCTACTTCAACGATGTAGACACCTGAATGACCTGCGACCCACGATAGTATCTTAAGTCCATGTGCGAGGTTAGGACTGTCCATTTGAGCTATTCGTTTGCCCCGTCGTTCGTAAAGAGTTACGACGACATCGACGCCTTTCTGTTCAACCCTAACCTGCATGAATTGATCGGTAACCAAATCAACTCGATAACGGTGAGCCTGCCCACCTCGAATATCCCGTTCGATACTTTCGTTTGACTTGATGGGTACTATCTCAACGACCGGTTTCGATTGGGCGATCGTCAGTGTTGAAGCACAAAGCACGAACGCCGCAAACACAACCAGCCGTGCGGAACGAGGGGAAATGATTCGGTACGAAAGTCTCATGTCTTTTAGCTGCATTGACGGAAACTAACTGCACTTAGCTATCGGGGTATCCTTCTGCGATGCCCTCTGCCAACACCCGCCTCGTTGACTTGAACGATTTGTTTCAGTCGCGCTTGCGGAAGCATAGTCCTATCCGAGACGATTCTCAAGCGTTTTCTTAATTACAGATCCACGTAAACGGATTCAGACATACGAATGTAGAAGGCTCTGGGCCAACTCTAGGTCAGAGCACCCGTTCCGTGACCATTATCCTCGATTCTTTCTCGCTTTAGGCCGGGAACTTCGATCTGACGAACATGAACGGCCTTTCGGCCATTCTTGCATTTCCGTCTCCGAACTGATTTAGCCGAGGGCACATCGTTCTTGTTTCAAGATTCTAATAGGTCTGGTCCCCTAGGAGGGTAATCAATATCGAAAAGCAGTCTGAGTCGGTTTATCCCCACTAGTTCCAAATTGAAAAGCAAAGAAAGAGCCATTCGAGCTATTCATACGGTACCAGTTGCCGTCGGATGGACGAAAGACAGATAGATCGGCCTTGCCGTCGCCATCGAAATCACCCGGTGCAGGAATATCCTCAGATAGCCCAAACGGAAATGCCGTGTAGCTTGTTGTCCCACTTTGTTTGATATACCAAAATCCGTTTGACGGTCGGAATACGGCTATATCGGTCTTGCCGTCCCCGTCATAGTCAGCGGGGGTGATAACGTCGCTTCCAAAACCGAAGCTGCTCACCGAATATTGCTGCCGTTTGAACTGTTGATCTGATACCATGCCCCACCGAAGGGCGAAATACCGCAATGTCCGCTTTACCGTCCCGTCGAAATCTCCTACCGTTGGCTTGTCCCCAATGATCCCCAAACGAATGGCATAAAATGATCCGTCCCTGCTATTTTGGCGATACCATGTTGAGTGGTCGGCCTGAACACAGAAATGTCCTCTTTACCGTCACCGTCGTAATCACCCGGAGTCGGCAAATCTTCGGCAAGCCCAAAAACATAATAAGAAACAGTGCCGTTTCCGCTGTTGAAGACATACCAAATACCCGTGGAAGGACGGTAGACGGCAATATCTGTCTTTCCGTCTCCGTCATAATCAGCCGGTGTGATCTTATCGGTACCAAAGCCGAAAAGGGTTCCATACAACCCCGCCTGTGACTGCTGCAAATACCAAGCCCCCGTCGATGGCCGGAATACGGAAATATCGCTTTTGCTATCTCCGTCGTAATCGAAGGGCGTAGTCGCTTGAAAGTCAGGTCTTACCAGGAACAAGTAAGCGTTGATCGGCCGATCAACGGCGACGATTCAGGATCAAAGACACCGCGCAATGTTGCCTTTTTTGGCTTCGGGTGCATTTGGTCTCGGATTTATTGAAGTACCATCCGATCCATCGGTCGCAAAGAAATAAATAATATGTAAACCAGGCTGCAATGCTGCCGGAGTCGCGGTTGCCGTTAAGGTCGTGCTGGTGCTGCCGGTAATGGCGGCACGTGTCCATGTGCCGTTCGCCGTATCCATCTGAAAATAGATGCTCTGAGGCGGAGGTGCGGTCGAATAGGTCGATGTTGCGGTTAGCGTAAATGTAGGAGTGGCGGCTCGTTGACGTGTTCCCTTGAAGCGGTGTGATCGTGGTGTTCAGCGGAATCGCATTCGTCGGTGCAGGTGTTAACACAGTAACAGTATCGCTGCCTTCATTGGCAACATAGGCTTTATTCGTTATCGTGTTGACCGATACTGCACCGGCATACGAGTCGCCCGCCACATTTGTCTTAGCGTTGGTAGTCCCGTCGATCACCGTTATATTTGGCGGATTGGTCACGTAGATCTTATTGTGTGCTGGATTGACAGCAATGCCGACTGGGCCCACCCTACCGTTATTGTCGAGGTGTTGTTGCTTTCACCGTTAATCACCGTAACGCTGCTGTTATTAGCGACATAAATCTTGTTCGTTGCTGGGTTGACAACAACGGCCTGGGACCGGCCCCGGTGGCAACAGGCAACGGTGTAATTATTCGTTCCGTCAATCACTGTCACGATGCCGCTGCCCCCGTTGTTGAAATTAGCAACATAGATCTTATTGGTAACCGGATTCACCGCTATTGCGAAAGGGCCTGAGCCAGCAGTGATGGTCGCGGTCGTATTTGTCGCCCCGTCGATCACAGTCACAGTGCTGCCAAGCCCGTTGTAGTAATTAGCCACGTAGATCTTGTTCGTGACTGGATTGACTGCGACGGCTAGAGGACCAATGCCGGTGGCCACCGTTGAGGTGGTGTTGGTTGTTCCATCAATAACCGTTACGTTTCCGTCGCCTTCTCCAAAAACGCATCCACGACCGCAGTTCGCGACATAGATCTTGTTAGTTACCGGATTCACGGCGATAGATTGGGGAGATGAACCGGTTGGCACCGTTGTCGTCGAGTTGTTAGTTCCATCAATGACGGTTACGTTGTTGCCAACGCTATCAGCGACATAGATTTTGTTAGTGATCGGATTGACCGCAATACCGGAGTAGGATGTACCGGCCGCGATGGTTGTCGTAGTGTTGTCTTCACCGTTAATCGCGGTAACATTGTGGTCGCGGAGATTAGCGACGTAGATCTTGTTGGTGACCGGATTGACGACGCCGACAATCGGCCTCCACTGATGGCTACGCTTGTCGTCCTGTTGTATGAACCGTCGATGACCGAAACATTATTACTGATTCAAATTGGGGACATAGACCTTGTTCGTTATTGGATTTATGGCAATGATAGTGGGTGTGCTGCCAGTCGTAACTGTTGTCGTTGAGTCGTTCGTTCCGTCAATTACAGTGACATTTCCCTGTTCAGGTTGGCTACATAGATCTTATTCGTAATCGGATTCACAGCGATGGAAAACGGAGTTGTCCCAGCCGGGATCGTCGTTGTTTGATTGCTCGTTCCGTCAATCACGGTTATATTTGCACCATTCTCATTGGCAACATAGATTTTGTTCGTCACTGGATTCAGCCGTCGACCGCCGCAGGAAAGACACCAACGCCGATGGTCGTTGTTGAGTTGTCCGCGCCGTCAATTACGATCAGGGTATTGCCATTTGAATTTGTGACATAGATCCGATTTGTTATTGGATTGACTGCCACGCCGTAGGGGCCGCCGCCAACCGCGATGTTTGTGGCCGAGTTGTTAGCTCCGTCAATTACTGCGACCTCTCCCACCTGCCGATTAGCGACATATATCTTATTTGTCACCGGGTTGATGGGCGGATGCCATTCGAACCGGCACCAAGTTGGGACGAAAATAGCAGAATTGGTAGCTCCGTCAATCACTGTTACGTTGTTGTTGGCCCCGCCGCCGTTAGCCGACATATATCTTATTCGTCACTGGATTCACCGCGATAGCTTGGGGATGTTGGCCGGACGGTACGGTAACTGTTGAATTATTTGCACCATCGATTACCGTTACGTTATTGCTTGTGTAGTTGGCCACATAGGCTTTATTTGTAATGGGATTGATTGCGATAGCATTTGGAGTTGAACCGGCGGCAACCGTTGTTAGTGAGTGATCAGTTCCGTCAATTATGGTTACGGTAGCACTTTCCTGGTTCGCAACGTAGATCTTGTTGGTAACTGGATTTACGGCGACGGAATTGGGACTAGTCCCGCCGCAACATTGCCAATGATCGCGTCAGCATGGACGACCCGGTCTCCATTCTGAAAGAGAGTCACGATCGCCAAAAGCATAACGACCAATCCAATAAAGCAAGATCGAAAATGGGATCTAAACTGTACGAAGTGTTGTGGGTCATTGAGGGAAAATACATTTGTTTCAATCTCCTTATGGCGCATTGACAAACCAGTCGTACTAGACAAACGAGCCAGAGCTTGCGTGTATCTGTTTGATCACGTGGCTGATTTGTTTAGGTTGCGGCTCGATTATGATACGCCGAATAAATATTATTCACAAGCAATTATTGCGACGAGCGGTTTTCGAGTGTGTCCGGTGAATACGGAGTCCGCAATCGGCGGGTAGGTAGTCTGTTGACATCTTCTGAAACCGAACTGGATAAATTGCCTCCAGTCTTTAGCTGGAGGTAGGCGATAAATGTATAGGCGGCTTTAGCCGAATTTCTGAAAAGATTGATTGCCTTTAGGCTTTAGCCCCAGTTGGCCATTGTCGATCTGGCTGACGCATTACGGAACCTGCTTTATCAGGTATTCGGCTAAAGCCGTTCAGATCAGGGCCTGTCTAGCCTCCGGCTAAAGTCTGGAGGCAATTTACGGGGGCAGGGGCGGAACAAGATAAGGTGGGAGCGAATTGAAAAGGGAAAAGCAAAATTAGATGAAGCGAGAGCTAATCGATAGGGCTAAGGCCGAACCAGATAGCGCGGGTGGGAATTGAAAGGGCTAAAACGACCGGCCAATAGAACCGGCTAAGGACTGGCGGCAATTGATCGCGCTGATCGGGCAGTTGACAGCACCGGTCAAAGCGGCCGGCAGCTGCACCTGAGATCCTCAGACAGCATTAGTGTTATTTATTATCCCGTCCCCCCTGAATTGGCGCGAATATTAGCGCGAATAGAAAAAGGGCGGCCGCGGGACCGCCTCTTTTTTGATCTTATCGACACTATAGATCTAATAGATCTGTCCCTGAACATTGAACAACGAGGTTTGAACGACGTTGATATTCGTGCCGCCGGCGTTTGGCCCCTCGACCTTGAAAAAATTGGTTCCATACGGGCTGCCAACGACGGTGTGGGGACGGTTAGGATCGCCTATATATCCACCGGGGGCCAGCGGAGCGATATTCGGGTCCCACCGAAGAAACGTCTTAAATATGCTTGTCATCGACCTTTGAAAATCACACGGCGTATTCAGGCACCCGGTGTCCTCTGTAACATAGATCTCACCTTTTGAGTCGGCTCTTAAATTAGCAACGCCAAACGGGTGGGTTACCCTGTATGTCTGGCCCGCCACCAGCTTGTCGATCCTGATACGCAGGCGGTCAAAAGCGATCTGATCGCCGACAACGGGCCTGCCGTTAAGAAAGGTGGCCTCTTTTGAAAGCACCAGCAGCACCTTACCACCATTTGGCCGTGAAATTTTCGCCTCGGCATACCACCAAAAAGCTTCACCGGGAAAGTTGTCCTGGGCGTCCGAGACAGCCGCCGGGCTGCCCGGATCGGGCAATTTGCCGAGGCACAGGCCGCTCTGGTCGAGACAGAGTGTCAGCCTCAGACCCGCCTCGTCCGTGTACCAAACCGGAAAACCATATGCAAGATCGATCGGACCAACGACGCGCATAGGCAGACGCGGGTCCTGTCCAAATCCTGAAATGGGCATCTCGATCGGTGCCGGGCTTGAACTTGTTTCAAACGAGAGCCTCGCGCTGCGGCTGCCGATGCCCGCTGAAACAAATGTTATGGTCACGGTGCAGGTATTTTCCATATTTAGAGCGGCGCCGGTACATGCATCGCTGACGATATTAAAATCCGAGGGGTTCACACCCGTAAGGCGGACACTGTTGATCATTAGTGCGGTCGAGCCTGCATTTGTAAATGTCAGGGAACGCGCGACGCCGGCCGTTTCTACATTTTGCCGTCCAAAATCCAGCACACTGATCGGATCCATCAGGGCCAGACGCGGTTCATCGGCCCGTGCTGCCTGTACTGCTAACCATCCAAATAAACCAATTAGTAAAGCAAATACCACAGTGAGCCTTTGCCTGTTTGTTGTGATCATCGCGTTTTTCATTTTCATTGTGTCACCCCTGTTTCTTCTTAGATCAAAGTCTGCCGTCATAAGGCCCCTTTTACCTGAACAGTGTCCCGGCACACTCCGAAAAGACATGATCACCGAAAACAAAATAGGAGATAGCGGTGACTAAAGGCGGCTGCAATGAAAAGAGGCATCTGGCGAAAGCCGCCGCTTGTAACAAATTGGAGCGGCTCTAGCCGGGCTTCTGACAGAGGCTATTTCCGATAGGCTTTAGCTATAGATGGCCAGTGTCGATGCGGCTAAAGCATTACGGAAGCTGCTTTATCAGGTATTCGGCTAAAGCCGTTCAGCTCGGGGCCTCGTACCTCCAGCTAAAGTCTGGAGGCAATTTAAATGGGCAAAAGCAGAGGCTGATAAAGCCGGAGGCAATTTGATCAGGCAAAAGCAAGATCAGATAAAGAGGGAGCCAATTGCAAAGGGCAAAGGCCGAACCGGATCAGGCGGGAGGGAATTGAACGACCACCGAACGGGCATTACCCATGCCGGCCCTGGCGGGACGGCGGATGGTATTTATCGTATTTACCCACGGTTAGGACCGTGGGCTATTATCACACCGCCCGTTTCCCGGGCGAGGAATGACGAGAGCCGCCGGATGACAATTGGATACGGTTAGGACCGTGGGCTATTATCACACCGCCCGTTTCCCGGGCGAGGAATGACGAGAGCCGCCGGATGACAATTGGATACGGTGAGGACCGTGGGCTATTTTCACACCGCCCGTTTCCCGGGCGAGGAATGCCGAGAGCCGCCGGATGACAATTGGATACGGTTAGGACCGTGGGCTATTATCACACCGCCCGTTTCCCGGGCGGGGAAAGCCGGGCCGTTCTGCTTTTGAGGATGCGGTTAGAGGTATTCTTCACGGAACGCAGCGATCGGGTTGGATATTACTTCTATTCGCGTCTTTTCGCGTTATTAGCGGGCAATATTCTGTGGAATGTTATGGGAGCTGATATGTGGTTATTAAAATGGTACACCCGGCAAGATTCGAACTTGCGACCCTCTGATTCGAAGTCAGATACTCTATCCAGCTGAGCTACGGGTGCACGCAGGTTGATTTTAGGTTCTCAGACGCCTATATGCAAATTTATGCATTAGAGGGCGAGCGGAGCCGGTGACTGCAGCGATCTGATATGTTTGACGATCTGCCTGATCTGGTCCTCTTTTAGCTTATCCTTGAACGACGGCATGCCCTCGTCGGGGATCCCCTCTGAGATATGCTCAAATATCTTGTCGTCCGTCATCTTTTTCATATGGTCTGAGGTCAGGTCGGCGGGTTTTAGCGACTTTCCCTTGATGGTCACCTTGCCGCCTTTGCCGCTTTCCTTGTGACAGATCATACAATTCTCGGTATAGAGTTCTTTTCCCATAGCGGCCTCATCGGGCGCTGCGGTCGGCTGGTGCGGCGGCCGTATTGGCGGTTTTGTTGACGTTTGCGGCAGTGTTTGTCGTTTTGGCGACGTTTGCGCTCTGGCTGCAGGCGCCGAGCAATAGAGCGGCGGCAGCGAGCGAAAGTATGACCTTGATATGTTTCATATTGTATCAACCCCTGATTTGATTAGGCTTAGCAAAAAGTTTAACTTAAATTTGTCGGCCGAGGCAATCATCGCCGCACAAACGCCGATAATTCGCAACGGCCCGCGAGCGGCCCCGCATTGGGGTTGACGCTGCTGAATATCAATGATCATAAAAACCGCAAGATCTCTATTATTGACACTGCTGCTGCTTTTGGCTGCCGTTTCATTCGGCCAGGTTCCGTCCTCGAGGGTCACAGATCCGGGGCTGAAGGGCGAGGTAACGGTCCGCCGTGACGAGCGCGGCATACCTTACATTGAGGCCAGATCGGACGCCGATCTTTATTTTGCCCAGGGCTATGTGACGGCGGGCGACCGGCTGTGGCAGATGGACCTGCTGCGGCGCGTTGCGCGGGGCGAGACGGCCGAGATATTTGGCAGCAGGGCGCTCGATGAGGACAAACGCTGGCGGCGTTACGGTTTTGCCGGCATCGCCGAGCAGAGCCTGGCCGAGCTGACGCCTGAGCTGAGGGCGGCACTTAATGACTATGCCCGCGGCGTCAATGCCCGTATCGCCACGCTAGATGAGGCGTCGATGCCGCTGGAGTTCAAGATACTGCAATACAAGCCGCGTGAGTGGACGGCGACCGACACGATCGTCATCGGCAAGATACTCGCCGACGCTCTCAGCACCACCTGGCGTAACGATCTGATCAGGGCCTCGCTCAGCTCACTGCCAAAAGACAAATATGCCGATCTGAACGATCAGGTAACGCCGTATGACGTAGTGTTGTTCGGCAAGGACACGGCTCCGGCAAAAGAGGCCCCGCCGAAGGCTAAACAAACGGTGTCCGCCTCGATGCTGTCATTTGCCGACAGGGCCGAGCAGCTCAGGGCAGACTCGCTTCGCAAGCTGGGCCTTTATGCCGAGGATCTGGCGGCAAGCAACAATTGGGTCATATCGGGCAAGCGCACCGCCGACGGCAAGCCGCTCATCGCCAACGACCCTCATCTTGCTCCGTCCGCACCGGGCATCTGGTATCTGACGCAATTATCGGCACCCGGCATCAGGGTGGCGGGTGTTACATTTCCCGGTGTTCCGGGGATAGTGCTCGGGCATAATCAGTTCATCGCGTGGGGTGCGACGAATGTCGGGCCTGACGTTCAGGACCTCTACGCCGAGACGTTTGACGGTGAGGGCCGCTATAAGACGCCGGCCGGCTGGGAAAAGCCTGTTGTCCGCAATGAGCAGATCAAGGTACGCACGTCTCCGGCAAAGACGGACACTGAGACAGTGAACTT
The DNA here is from genome assembly GCA_963834975.1 of Blastocatellia bacterium. GTDB lineage: Bacteria > Acidobacteriota > Blastocatellia > Pyrinomonadales > Pyrinomonadaceae > OLB17. Next base: position 454,009 of record CAWIDZ010000001.1, on the reverse strand, counting down.
TGAGGTCACCGAGACACGCAACGGCGTCATTCTCTTTGACGAGGGTGATAAGCGGTACGCTCTGAAATGGACCGCCCGCGACCCTAAGAATAATGAGTTCGAATCGTTTTTTGCCGCAAACCGGGCAGGGAATTGGGCTGACTTTAAGGCCGCTTTGAAGAAATACGGCGGTGCGACGCAGAATTTTGTTTACGCCGATGTTAAGGGCAATATCGGCTGGTACGCGGCGGGGCGCATACCCATACGCCGGACGGGCGATGGTTCGCTGCCGTATGACGGTGCGACCACGGACGGCGATTGGGTCGGCTACATTCCATTTGACGAACTGCCAAACCTGTATAACCCGCCCGAGGGGTTTATCGTCACCGCCAACCAGCGGATCGTCGGCACGTCATATAAATACACCCAGTTGTCGCGTGATGTTGCCTCCCCGTGGCGGGCACGGCGGATCTATGACCTGATAAAGGCAAAGCCAAAGATCACGATGGATGACGTTCGCGACATTCAGTACGATGTTTTTAACATTCCGCTCGCTAACCTGCGAAACGAGATCGTAAAGCTGAACGCTGCCTCGCCTGAGACCCTCGCCGTCATAAAAGACTGGGACGGGCGAATGACGGCTGATTCGCGCTCCGCCGTGCTTGTAAACGAGATCCGCGGCTGTCTGGCCGATAAGATGGCTGATGTTAACAAACCCGCTCCGTCATACATTATTCGCGAACGTATACTCGACTGGGCCGTCCGCGACCAGTCGGGCCGGTGGCTGCCTGCGGGGTTTGCCAGTTATGCCGCGCTGATCAGATCTTGCGATGACAGCTCGCGGGCGGGGCTTGCGTCGCCAAAAAGCCTCGGGCCTGACCCCGCGACTCTGGACGTGGGGACGGACGTTTCAGACCCGTTTCCCGCACGTGCTCGCCGCTATTCCGTTCATCGGCGGACAATTTACGATCCCTGCCGTCCCGATCAACGGCAGCGGCCAGACACCCAATGTCGGCTCTAACGTCTCGATGCGTTTTATCGCCAGCCCCGGCAACTGGGATGCGACCCGCCACGTCATACCGCTCGGCGAGAGCGGCGACCCGCGGTCACCGCATTTCAAGGACCAGTTTGACGCCTGGCGGACAGGCGAGCCGCGCGTTTTTCCGTTTACCGCTTCGGCGGTTGACGGCGGCTACAAAATCGGTTTTGGTGATGGCACCTAAATAAGGGTTGTCCTGAGGGCAGCAGGATAGGATGTGCCCGCGAATTACGCCAATAGGACGCGAAGCAGCTGGTAAAGAGGCTGCTCCGCTGCTGTCGCTGAAGACGGCGGCACAGCCGCGGATCATTATTACCCTTAATCGGCGTGGCAGAGCACACGCCGCTCATCGAGGGGCGCAGCCCAAGAGCTTTTCAATATTTCATTCCGCGTTACTTACTCATAAGGCTTTGCAGTAGATTCGGTCGTGGCGGAGCACATCTCCGCTCATCGATGGGCGGGCAGCCCATAAGGATCTCAAAATTGCATTCCGCGTTACTTACTCATAAGGCTTTGCGAGTCTCATCCGCATTGAGCTCAGTATGAAGGCTCGCGTTTTTACTCTCATCCTTGTATTGCTGCCTCTCCTCAGTTTCGCGGCAGGCAACTCTTACGCCTCGACACTCACAGTAACAAAAACCGCCGATACGAATGACGGCGTTTGCGATGCGGACTGCAGTCTTGCGGGAGGCAGTAAATACGTGCTGCAATCCGGCGATTCGGTTGCCTTTTCTCCACTCTTCAACTCCCCGCAGACGATCACGCTGACGGCAGGGCAGATCACCATCGACAAAAACCTGACGATCACCGGCACGGGTCGGGACCTGGTGACCATCAGCGGCAACAATGCCAGTCGCATATTTTTTATCTCAGGTGTGGAAGTTACGGTAAATCTTTCCGGCATGACCTTTCGTGATGGCAATGACTCCGGCGAGGGTCTGGGGGGAGCGATCCGGGTGTCGGACAGCTCTATTATTGTTTCAAACGTCACCTTTACAAACAACAAGGCTCTCAATTCGCAGTGCTCGTGTGGTGCGGGCGGTGCAATTTGGGGCACAGAAAACAGCTCCTTCACGCTTTCTCATCTTGTTGTAGTCGGAAACTTTTCGCCGCAGGGGCGGGCGATCTCGGGGGGGGCATGGACCACTATACAGGACTCTGTTATTAAACAGAACACGGGCGGTGGCATCAATTCTACCAATCTTAATATTAGCCGATGTGTGATTTCCGACCACAACGCTGGCGGCGTGGAGGGCCTGCATCTTACCATTGTTGACTCAACGATAACTAACAACAGCACGCTTGGAGGCGTGGCGGACGGGGATGCGAGTTCAACCATCTCCATTGAACGCTGCCTTATCAGCGGAAACAGTAGAATCCGGCCCGGCGGAGGGGTGCTTTCGTCTGGAATGACAATTATTAAGGATACACAGATAACCGATAACACTGCAGTAAGCGGAGGTGGTGGAATAGCTAACATTGGAACTCTCTATCTGTTCAATAGTGCCGTTTCCGGCAATCGAAGTATGTCTACAGGTTTCGAGGACGGAGGAGGAGGGATCTTTTCGGCGATTGGCAGGGTATATGTGATCAACTCCACGGTTAGCGGCAATACAGCCTCTGGCAATCCGGGCTTTGGCGGCGGCATTTATGATCTGGTTAATAGTGCGAACCCTGGCGGACGCGTATATTTTGTCAATTCGACGATCGCTAACAACACTTCAGCCGGTGCTGGCGGCGGTATTAGGATCGATCCCAATGGCGAAGGGGATTTTTCCAATTCGATAATTGCCGGGAATAATTCTACCGGAACGTCAGCAGGAGGACGTATCAGGAATGATAATGTCGAATGGGATAAACCTTATCGGGAACACTACGGGAAATTCCGGTTGGATCGCGGGCGATCTGTTGAATGTAGATCCGATGCTCGGGCCGCTGGGAAATAATGGCGGATCGACATTTACTCATGCTCTCTTGCCCGGCAGCCCGGCCATTAACGCCGGTAATAATTCACTTGCCATCGATCCGCTGACGATGCTGCCGCTGACGCAAGATCAACGAGGCCATGATCGATTCGTCGGTGGTAAAAACCTGACTGTCGATATCGGAGCCTATGAGGCTTTGTATTCGTCGATCACCGGTAACGGTAAGAGGACGAATTACGACTTACAGCGGCCGGGGCATCGACCGCACCCGGATCAGGATCGACGACGGGCAAGGCAATGTTTTCTATACGCAAACCAATCCTTTTGGATACTATAGGCTCAATAACCTGATACCCGGAACGACATACACGTTAACCGTTACTCATAAACTTTATTTATTCACGTCGCCGCAGTTCTTCACAGCCGACCAAAACCGCAACGATCTTAATTTCATAACAGGTTTATAGGTCTGGAAACATCTCATGCCATCTGCACCGTCTGATTCGAGCGGGCGGTCGAATCGGAGCCTTCCAGACCGGATATAACGGTTCTATACTTCGGATGGCGGGGAACTGTGCCGGTCGAGAAAATCAGCGAGTATGATCGCCGCGGCCTCGGCATCGACCATTTGCCTGCTCTCGGCCAGGCTGCTGCCGGTGAGCCATAACCGGCGTTTCGCCTCGTATGAGGTTGAGCGTTCATCCTGCAGGAATACTGGTATATCCAGCGACAATGCAAATTTTCGGGCCATGTCGCGGGCTTCGCGTGACATCACACTTTCCGTACCGTCTGATTCGAGCGGCAAACCTACCACGACGGCCTTTGCATCAAAGTCCGAGACGATCTGTTTGATGTCGATGAGAAGTTTTTTCCAGCTTTGCCTTGCCAGAACGGTTACCGGCCGCGTCGTGACACGCATTTCGTCACAAACCGCGACGCCGCATCGTTTTGTACCGGGGTCGATCGCCAATATGCGTCCCTCCGACGGGATGTCGAAAACATCTGTAACACCGGCTGGATTAGTTGTTTCTTTGTCTTGCACCTGTGATCTGCGTTAAGAGATAATTATTTTTTGGCGTAAATCAAACAAATACGCGGTATTTACCGTACTAAGCACGTTTAGAATTATCATAAGAGGTATCATATGTCATTTCGCGGAAAGCTTTGGATCCTTGCTGTTTCCGGCTTAATTGCCGTTTACGCAGTTGTCGGCGGCCTGCCGTCGGTCGGTGGAATACTGACGACAATGGCCCAGCAGCCGGCCAACGATGCGACGGCTCAGATGAAGATCGTCGAATCTGTACTGCAGCATATCCAGAATGATTACGTCGATGAACCTAATATGGAAAAGGTCCGCCTTGGCGCACTTCGCGGCCTCGCCGGCGGCCTCGATCCATATTCGTCGTTTCTCACACCGGAACAGGTAAAGGAATATGAGGCCGAAAAGATCTCTGACACCCGTGCCGGCATCGGTGCCGCGTATTCGCAGATCTCAGGCTATCTGTACATAATCTCGGCTGTTAAAGGTTCGCCCGCCGAAAAGGCAGGGCTGAAGTCCGGCGATTTTATCGAATATATCGATAACAAAGCTACCCGCGATATATCACTCTATGATGCCAGGCAGATGCTTTACGGCGATGCGGGCAGTACCGTCACACTGAGAGTGCTGAGGATCGGCGAAAAGCCGCAAACCATCAAGGTAGTCCGCGGCACCTTTAAGACGCCGCCTGTCGAATCGCGTGTCGAGACTGGCAAGATCGGCGTGATCAAGGTTTTCAGCCTTGGTGACGGCGAGAGTGCTGATATTCGCAATCAGGTTGCCAATCTTACTAAGCAGGGCGTACAAAAGATCGTGCTTGACCTTCGCGGTGTGTCGGCCGGCAGTTTGGCTGAGGGTGTGGCCGTTGCTAATCTTTTTATAAAAGACGGAGACCTCGCAAATGTTATCGGCCGTGAGAATAAGGTCCTCAACTCATATAAGGCCGATCCTGCAAAAGCGGTCTTTGACGGCAATCTTGCGGTATTGATCGATCTGGGAACGGCGGGTGCAGGTGAGATCGTCGCGTCGGCCGTTTTGGCCCATAAACGCGGCGAGGTCATCGGCGAGCGAAGTTTTGGCTCCGGCACAGAGCAAAAGTTATTTGAACTCAAGAGCGGCGGCGGCTATCTGCTGACCGTTGCCAAATGGGCATCACCTGAGGGTAAGCCTTTCCTTGGCGAAGATCGTGCTTCAATGGGCGTTAAGCCGTCGATCGAGGTCAAACGGCCTGATACGCCTGAGCCGCTCGAGGTTGATAACCTGATTGACCAGCAGGACAGCCAGAATCCGCAGCCCCAGGCTTCGCCGACTCCGAAGACGGTACAGCCCAGGTCTGTTGAGGATATTCAACTCAAAAAGGCGATCGAGGTCCTGCAGGATAAGGCAGCGGCGGTCAAGGCCGGCAGCACCGAATGATCCGGTACAAATTGGTTTGAACAGGCGCCGGGAACGTATCCGGCGCCTTAGTTTTGTGAAACTATTGTTCTGAAAACAGAACACTGTTAAAATCTGATTTCGATGGCCTCAAACGACATTATTATCCGACCGCTTGCCGAGGGCGACCTGGGTGAGTGGCTGCGGTTGCGGCTGCTCCTGTGGGACGAGTCTGACGAGGACGACCACAAGGACGAGATGGTTGATATTATCGAGCACTCCGATTCGCAATTCGTGGCGGTCGCCGATCGTGGTGACGGACGCCTGGCAGGGTTTCTCGAGGCCAGCATCAGGACGCACGTCGAGGATTGCGATACTGAGAATGTCGGTTACCTTGAAGGTTGGTATATAGACGAAAGCCATCGCCGGCAGGGGATCGGCGGCCGTCTGGTCCGGTTTGCCGAGGAATGGGCACGGCAGAGGGGATGCACGGAAATGGCGTCTGATGCCGAGGTGGATAATGCCATTAGCCTGCAGGCACATAACCAGCTCGGATACGCAGAAACTTCGCGGCTCGTGCATTTGAAAAAGTCACTTGTGTAAAATTTATCCATGCTCTCTGATCTGAAACAATCTGTCTTGATCCTCAGCCTTGGCCTTTTATTGGCGATCTCTGCTGCCGCCCAATCATCCGATGTTAATTTCCCGACATATGTAACGTCCAATGAGATAGTCGGGACTGTCAAGGCACGTGACATAGGCGACGCCCGGCTGACCTCTTACTACTATGTTTTCGACGGCGAACAAGGCGATATTTTTATCAATGTGGTCACACGTAACTTTTCGGGTGACATTGATGTCTTTAACGCCGAGGGGCTGCTGCCGCTGACAAAGATGGTCATTTACGCAAGCGGCGATGTAAATGAGACCGGCCGGCTTATTTATCTGAGAAAAAGTGAAAGGTTGATCCTGAGGTTACAGGGCAGGTCGCCAAATGACGACCCGGCCACCTTTCGCATCAAATTTGGCGGCAGCTTTGTCGCAATGTCAGGCAAGAATACTGACAATGCTCCAAAAATAGCTTCAAAGGGCGAGGTGAATGAATCAGGCGTCAGAGTCAATTCCGTCGGGACGATAATCGAGGTGATCCCCAAGCCGCAGCCGATCAGGAAACCCGAAGAAACGACCGCCGTGACCCGCCCGCCGGTCAAACCAAAAGCCGGCCAACCAGAACCATCGCCATCACCTCAGCCGGCGGAAACGGTGGCGAAGACAGAACCAAAGGACGAGGCGGAAGAGGACGACGATGCAGCCGACCCGGGCCGAACGATCACAACGGCCCCCGAGGTAAAAACTGTTTTCGGCAAGCCGTCAAAAACAAAGCCAAAGAGGAGGGCTGCAGCCGGTAAACCGGCTTCAAAGCCCCCCACCACAGCTGCCGCCAAATCCGCGGCCAAACCTGCCAAAACGCAGCCCGACGCCGGGGCCCCGCCTACTGAGGCGAACGCTGACCCGCTGGCCAGTATTCACCTGGTGGTTCAAATGAAAGACGGGACAACGGTCGAGAGGCCGATGAACGAGGTCACGAAGTTTAGCGTTGATAAGGGCGTATTAACGGTGATCCAAAAGAACGGGATCACCTTACGCATTTCGATATTTGACGTTGATAAAGTAACGATCGAGTAAAGATCAGGCGTAACTGTGCAGGCCCTTGATCAGATAACTCACACCCAGGTACGTAAAGATCACGAGCAAAAACCCGACGATAGCAAAATAGGCAGAACTTCGCCCTTTCCAGCCGCGGGCTATCCGCGTGTGGAGAAATGCCGCATACGTTAGCCAGGCGACAAGTGCGCCGGTTTCCTTGGAATCAAAGCCCCACGGCCGCCCCCAGGACTCGTTCGCCCATATGGCGCCGGTGATCAGCAGCATCGCGAGGCCCGCAAATGCCAAACAGGCGGTCTTGTACATCAGGCTGTCAAGCGACTCGAGGCTCGGCAGGCGCTCTCTGATCTTGTCCGTGTTAAATGAGAAAAGCAGAACAAAAAATGTCGCTACGAGGGCCGTCAGCAGGGCGGCGACCTCGACCGGATTGGCATTCAGGCTGAGAAACATCTGGCCGCCATTTTGCTGGATATAAGAGCGGCCCAACTGGTCATATTGCTGAGGCGTCATTGCCGCATATTCTGCGACACTCATCCCCTGGGTCTCGGCCATCGCCATTCCGGCGACCACATATTGGCTCGTATTTGCCGCCAGTTGAGCTTTCAGCTTTGCCGGCACGTCTGTCGTTGTTTTGATACCTGAGATCAGCAGTGTTATCGCGACGATCTGAGCAATGAATGCAAGCTTTAACAAATAATGGCCGATTATCTTTGCACCCTCATTCTTTTGATAGATATAGACCGAGAACGCGATCATAACCCCGAGCAGAAAGACCCCCGCGATGACAAGCGCCGGGCCGACATATGGCAGATCAAGGCGAAATGGTGATGAGAACGGTTTTTTATCGGCGCCGTTAGGCACAAAAAGACTCGCCCTGTAAACAAAATCGGTAAATACCGAAAACTTACTGATGGTCGCGATCACAGAGATGCTAAACAGACTCGACCATATGGCCATCGCCTCTACCTTCAGCCCGTCCTTGAGCAAATACATTACCGCGACGCCAAAGCAAACAAGCGCGACGCCATAGCTCAGCGATGCGTCGCCAACGTGTATCGGGCGCCAGTACGAATCGAGCACCGGCGGCAGATCGATAAATTCGTCACCAATAAATCTTGCGAGCGTGAGGATCAACGCGGCAACCGGCAGCGTAAAGGCACTAAGTATCCTGAAACTCTTGCGGTGAGCAAAGAGCAGGGTTGTAAAACCCGCACCGAAGGCAAACGCCAGGCTCAGGTCATAAAGATTGGCGAAAGGGATGTAACGAAACACCCACGGGCTGGTCATATTTCCGCTCTCGCGCATGATGGCGATCTCGTGGTCATATGCCCCGACCCAGCGGGTCAGCCAGCTTGAGAGATTAAAGAAAACGCCGAGTGCACCGGCCCAGAAACCGATCTTTTCAGCCATTGAGGACGGTGCATAGAGATTGGTCAGTTGAAAGAGAGCCGCCATGATATAGCACGCCAGGGCGAGCATCATCAGGGCACCGTCTGAGATAAACGACGTACCAACCTGTATCCTGATCCCGAGCATCGCAAACGAGCCTAACAGCACCATCGCGGCCGGTATAAATGAACTCCAGGAATTTCGTTTTTCTAATCTATCCAGCTCTTCCATTTTTTTATCCTCACTTGTCTTGCTTCAGATCGTCGGCGATCTTCTTGAATTTATCAGCAAACGCGATCCCGTTGCGGTTAGCGTCGCCTGCCAATACGATCTCAACTTCACCATCTTCTTTCCGCTCTATTTGCGCCCAAACCCGTTTGTGAGAGAACAGAAAAACGAACATCAGCGCCCCTACGAGTCCAAACCCACCGAAGTACCAGGCGATGATCGATGCGTTGAACGGATCATATTTGATCGAAAGGATATGAGCGAGCGGTGTTTTCTCAAATGCCGCGAGTCGCCATTTATAGCCTGCCTTTGGTGCCCCTACCGGTATATTATCCGCTAATTTCTGGGCGAATGCGAAAACGCGTACTTTCTCGCCGCCCGGCGGCGTCACATTCAGGACAGCCACAGGATTGTTGTATTCACCGGAGCGCGTGTCGGGCGAACCATTGGGGCCAAAGGTAAAATCGGGCTGAAAATCAGTAAATTCAACCTTTGTACCATCGGCCAGATCCGTCGAACCGTTTCTCGGGAATATTGGCATGAATGGGTTCGCCGCCGCCCTGCGGTGTAAGCTCGAGGTCGATCGTACGGGCGTGTCCTACCGGTATCGTCTGTGCCTGGAAAAACCGATAGCCGCGATAAACATAGGGTGCATTCAGGCTCGCATCGGCAACGGTAACGCCATAGTCGGGGTCGTCTATTTTTAACTGCGTCCGCCAGTCGAGGGTATTTGTGACATCGATCGAACCTTTCTCGTTGATCAGACGCTGTTGGATGTCAGTACACTCGATAGTAAAAGGCAGCTTAACGTCAAAGCGTTCCTTTTTATCAATGTTGTACTTGATAAGCTGGATATGGTCCGTTGTCTCACCGGGGATCATGCGGACATCGGCATCAAAACTGGTCGTGAAAAATACGAAATTCCCGATGAAAAGCGTCAGCAGGGCAACGTGCACTATGTACGCCCCGAGTCGGTTTATCTTGCCGCTCTGACCGAAAACGACGGTACTTTTCCGCTCGGTCACTACCGAGAAATCTTTGCGGCCGTTTTCGTCCAGTCCGTATTCTTTTGTGGACATCTCACTGACAACCGGCTTAAAGCCGTTATCCGTAAGGACCTTTTTGACCTTATCGACCGCCTCATCTTCGCTCGTGCCTTTCATCGCGATCTCGGCATTGTTGCTTTGGGAGAGCAGCCAGTCACGAGTTGCCGTCACCTTAGGATCGACCATGTATCGCCAGGCAGATGGGAAATGATCGATCGACGCGAGGATGATGTTCAGCGACAACGTCAGCAGCATGCCGTTGAAATACCAACTGTGATAAATATCAAACAGCCCAAGCGAGCCAAACACGACTCTCTCTGACGGTGTCAGCGAGGCAAAATAGGCATCAAAGCCCTCGATATTCTGCTGCAGGATCAGCATTCCGGCCATCGCGAGGACGACCAGGATGCAAAGCTGGAAGACCCCGAACCTGACGGAACTAAGAAAATCAAGAATTCGATTTAAGAGGGGAGCCGCTTTTGGCCGGACGACGCGGGCTGGTTCTATTGTTTCTTCGACAGCAGACATGCTTTAACTAAAAGTTTATCTTACGCTTTTTTGTTTGTCATTACTAACCCAATAAGTACGGCTGTTGGCAAAAAGCATAGCTGATAATGGCTCTCTAATTTGGATTTCCTTTTGTTAGACGTTATTCTTTATCGGAACGATCAGGAAGCGTTTCATTACTGATTTATGGATATGATCACGGCTGAGATCGGGGAACCGAGGATCTCAGGAATTCGCGAAAAGATCGCGGCCTATTTCGAGCTTACTAAACCGCGTATCGCGGTCATACTTGTGCTGACCTCGGCCGCCGGATTTTATCTGGGCACGGCCGGGTCTTTTGATGGTGTTCTGTTTGCAAACTCACTATTCGCCATACTTTTGCTTGCATTCGGCGTAGCCACTCTCAACCAATATTGGGAACGCGAAACTGACAAATTGATGGACCGAACGGCTGGCCGGCCGATACCGTCGGGACGTGTCACGCCGATGGAGGCGCTTGTTTTTGGCATTGTCCAATGCCTGATAGCTGAGATCTATTTGTTTCTTGCGGTAAATCCGCTAACGGCGCTGCTCGGGTTGGTGGTCATCGTTGGGTATGTTCTTGTCTACACACCGTTAAAAACCAGGACCTCGGTTTGTACTGCTATAGGAGCGATCCCGGGTGCTCTGCCGCCGCTAATGGGGTGGACGGCCGCGGCAAACGAAATATCCATTGGTGCATGGGTCTTGTTTGCCACGCAGTTTCTCTGGCAATTCCCGCACTTTCTGGCTATCGCCTGGATGTATCGCGATCAGTACGCAAAGGCTGGTATACAGATGCTGCCGGTCGTCGAGCCGGCCGGGACGATCACCGCCCGGCAGATCGTGCTCTTCGCAGTAATGCTTGTCCCGGTAAGCCTCGCTCCGTTCTTTTTCGGACACGACGGCATCATCTTTCTGGTCGGTGCGAGCATTCTGGGTGTTTGGTTCCTATGGGCAAGCGTCAAGGCTGCCCGTGCCAAAACGAACGAGGCGGCCCGCAGCCTGCTGCTCGTTTCTGTAATTTACCTGCCGCTGCTTTTGCTGTTAATGGTGGCCGATAAGCGTTAAAGTCATGGAAGTCGGAACCGCTGACATAATCGATCAATTTGAGGATGAGGAAAAGCGCCGTCCCGGCCTGCTTAGCGGGTCAAATGGCGGTAAAGGCGGCGGCGGAAATGGCGGCGGCGGTGGTGGCGGAGACGATCAGGACGGCGAGGCTCCGGACAGGGTCCAGAGCTTTAACTCTGAGAAATCCCGCATCCTGACGATCTTTCTCCTGCTGGCCATACTTATGACATTTGGCGGACTGATCGCCGCCTATGTGGTGATCGCCACGAATAATGTCGCCGAGTGGAAACCCTTTGACCTGCCCATACAGGTCTGGATCAGCACACTGATCATCCTCGCAAGCAGTGTCACCTATCACGTCGGCCAACGTGCAATTGAACGCAATGACCAGCCGCGCGCCAAAAAATGGCTGATGGTTACCACCGTACTCGGTGCAGCATTTATCTCGTCGCAGATCCTGGCGTGGATAGAGTTGACCAGCCGCGGCCTTTATATGGGAGGGAACCCCTATGCGGGTTTCTTTTACATTCTAACGGCTGTTCACGCCATTCATGTACTCGGCGGCATAACCGCACTCGGTTCGGTACTGCTGCGGTCATGGGTGCCAAATTATGATCCGGAACTGATCAAAAAGCGGACGGCTCTGGCAAATGTGGTCGGGTGGTACTGGCATTTTATGGGGGCGCTGTGGATAGTTTTGTTTATACTGCTCGGGTTTTGGAAGTAGAGTTTATTTGATGGACCTGCTGCAGATATTTCCGCACCTAAATGCCTCGCTCAATGCATTGAGCGGCGTTTTTTTGCTCTCAGGATTCTTCTTTATCATGAAGCGGCAGATCGCTCGCCACCGGTTCTGCATGCTGACCGCGAGCGCGGTCTCGGCGGTCTTTTTGCTCTCTTACGTTTCTCACCACATCCTGCGGACCTATTACTTTGGCCTCGGCCCGACAAAATTTACCGGCGAAGGTGTTATCAGGCCGATATATTTCACCATCCTGACATCGCACACGGTCCTCGCCATCGCAATATTCCCGTTTGTCATCATGACGCTGAGGCGTGGGCTAAAGGGCTGGTATGACAAGCATAAGCGGTTAGCACGGCTCGTCTTTCCGGTCTGGCTATACGTCTCGGTCACCGGAGTTATTGTGTATTTTCTGCTCTATCAGATGTATCCCGGACGATAGTTAGCAGCAGCCGCAAGAAATTTTTCAAATAATCCGTTTATTTTCTTGAATTAGACCAAAATCCTTGGTATTATTTGATTGTTGAAAAGTTGATCACCGAAGCCGTTTCAATGTGAAACGACGCGGGGGAACCAATTTTTAGCGATTTATCGCTAAAACGGGGGCGAAGCGTCCGGCCAAAATGGACGCGGGGATAATCTTTCGTTCCTAGCCCGGCAGCTAACCTCGTAGGTGTGGCAAAGAAGTTGCAAAGGATCAAGCCTTTTATGGCGCTGCATTTCGATGTGCTTCCAGGCTCTGCATTTCAACATCAGAAGCAGACATCCAGTCTTCTCAAAGGGAAAAGTTCCGCTGAGCGATCAGCGGAACTTTTTTGTTTAGAGCTATGGATTTACTCTTGGGATCCTAATTCTTTAGGCTGGCCAATGACTAATTCTTTCATCTCGGCACTAGCCGGATTAGGCGAGTATCTAATGAACTCGTCCGTCCCAGTTCGCATATAGGATGCCCTTTGGTATCCATATGGGCAGGGAAGGATCGCCGTTGCCAAATTGGCACAATCGGTTTTGGAAGTATCGATGGGCTCGTTTGAATGCATCGGAGGATAAAAATGAGAACGAATTGCTACCTCCAGATTTTGACGGTCACTGAAAAGCGTGGCCTTGAGGAGAGCAAATTCAGGATACTTTTCGGAGATACATCGAAAAAGGTTTACAAGGTCCTTTTTATTAAAATTTCTCTCATCGGTGATCATAAAAAGATGGCCGGCCTTATATTTGACGGACAAGACCACCAATTCATATGGCGTACCGCAATCCTTGTAGACGATCCGTGCCCGGTTCGGTCGATCATTATTTGTCTGAGCTGAGACTGCGACACAGAGGACAAGCAGGAACGGGCCGAGTATCAATAATTTCAAAACATTTCTACCTTTCATCGTTTCCTCCTTTTTTCGCTTTTCGATCTCAAAATTATTCCTCTGGCGGAATCGTTTCAAGCTTTGATGTTTCCACCGTTCGGTCGTAAACATAGCGGTCACCCTCGAACGATAAAATTGTAGTCTCAGGGACAGTAATACTTCCAATTTGATGTGTTAGATATATCTGAAATGGTAATTTCCTTATATTCTCAATTGACCCAAACTGTGGTTTGATCTCACAGGTAATATTGAAATCAGAGTAATCATGCGGAATAAGATTAACCAAACGACCATCACGGTTATCAAAGAGGTACAGAAAGCGGTCAGAACCGCCAAAACCCATTTCAACAGCAAGCTGTGCCTTGCCATTTCTCAAGGCATAAACCGAATAGATTCGATCGATCCCTCCACCGGTAAGATCTTGTTGATAGACAATTTGACCTTGGTTGTTATAGATCTTAAAGACCACGGCTGATCCGTCATCCTTCATTGAGGACATTCCGGTCGCAATACAAATATAGGGTTCCTCGTCTACCTGCTCCCAGTAAAAGACACTCAGGATCTTTTTATCCTGAACAAAGGAAAGGATATTATCAGGTCTTATCTTGCCGGTGGTCTTACTGCTTCTATGTCCCTGGGAAAATGACGCATCCCACGAAAAGGCCAGAAATGCTAACAAAACAAGGACTCGTGAAGAAGCATGTAATAATCTCAAGTTTGTCATTTGTGACCCTCTTTATTAACGGATCCTTTCTCATTCTTATTTATTTGTGGCCATATCGGTTGAGGGTAAAACACGTTTCGATACTAATCTCAATGCGGATGAGTTGGCTAAACTTACGCCAAAATGGGACAAAATGCAACAAAAAAGACCCCGGCTATTATTAGGGCCATCCATCGGCGGCGGCCGAGCCGCGGAAATTTTAGGATCCTTACGGTGGGTCCGAGACCCACCGCTCATCGGGTGGCAAAGCCACGGGAGACTGTCCTTGTTCCCGAGACCTATCACTGATCGGATCGCAAAGCCTTATGAGTAAGTAACGCGGAATGAAATATTGAAAAGCTCTTGGGCTGCGCCCTTCGATGTGCGGCGTGTGCTCTGCCACGCCGGATAAGGGTCATTAGCTTCCGCGGCTGTGCCGCCGTCTTTACCGACAGCAGCGGCGTAGCCTCTTTACAAACTGTCATTGGCGTCCTACTCGCACAAATCGCGGGCAAATAACGCGGTTTGTTTAACACTTTTCCGGGCAGCCGATCGGAGAGGTTCTAAAAGGCGAATCCTGGTGTTTACTGGGTTTCGCCGCTAGGGGAACGATTTTAATACCGGTAGAGCCGTTATAAAGGTGGTAGAGAAGCTTTTAAAACTATTATAGCGACCTTCTTCTGTAGAAAGCCGCTATATTATTATTAAAATCATTTTATTTTTATTATAGAGGCTGCGCAAAAAATATAGAGGCTTACCAGGGTTGGAAGCCGTTCTACCGGTAGTTTAGAGCTTCTACCAACAATAAAAGCGTTCTACCGGCGGGCGGGCGGGGTAGTGTTTAACACTTTGAAGGTGAAAAAGTGAAAGAGTGAAAAAGTGAAAAAGCTAACGTGAAGGGTTATCAACTAAACCTCACAAATGGGAGTTCTACTGCGACCATATTTGCTTTAGGTGCCGGTCAATGGCCGATAGAGTTTATCTCACTACTAACATCTTGCCCGGCTTTACTGTTTTTAGGGGGATCTTTTCCTGGGGGTCAAAGTTTACATCCGTCGGTGTTCCGGCGACCCGGTAAGTAAAGGTTTCGACCGGTTTGGTGATGTTCATCTGAAACGAAGCTGTGCCGCGTGCGGTTTTGACCTCGATGTCTATCGGCAGCCGAAACGCCTTCGGAACGTGCAAGTCCCGTTTCTGAGACTGTGTAACTGTCAGTTTAAGGGTTTTGTTCCGTGAACTATAAACCTGTCGAACATCCAGTTTGGGCGAGCCGACGCCGTAAACCCATTGGTCAAAGAACCAGCCGAGGTCCTGGCCTGAGGCTTCTTCCATCGCTTGTTTGAGATCGGTCGATTCTACATTTGCGAATTTATGGCGGTTCAGATAGGCGTTGATCGCCTTCCAAAATACCTCGGTGCCGACCTGTTCGCGGAGCATATGCAGCACGACACCGCCTTTGTGATAGGTAATAGAGGCATTATCGAAAAGCGTTGCAGCGTCGCCCGCACGCAGATTGTACAGGCCATGCCGTTTATTATTAACACTGTCGTCGATGAGAAACTCGGCGGCATCGGACCTGATCTTATTCAGGTAATCATCGCGGCCGGCCGCTTTTTCGCGATAGGCTGCTTCCATATAAGTGGCAAATCCCTCGTTCAACCACAACTCGGCCCAGTTGCGGCACGTGACGAGATCGCCGAACCATGAATGGGCCAATTCGTGCGAGACCAGATCGACAATAAAGGTGTTATTCAGCATCTCATTGTCGGCAAGCAATATCTCCATATCGGCCATGGTCGTCGCCGTAATATTCTCCATCCCGCCAAACTGAAAATTAGAGACGATGGTTTGGTCATATTTGTTATACGGAAAGGCAACGCCCGTCAGTCCCTCATACACCGCTATCATCTCCTTGGTTTTGCCAAACGCATTGCGGGCCGTCGTCTCTCTGCCGGGGTAGACATAAAAGCCCAGAGGGATGTCCTTGTAACGGTCTTCGACCTTTGAATATTTGCCGATAACAAACGAAACCAGATAAGTGGAATGCGGGACGGGCATTTTGTAGTGCCATGTTTCGGTACCGTCGCCATTGTCGGCCTTACCGAGAAATTCGCCGTTGCCGATGACGGTCTCACCCTTTTCCGCCGTCAGATATTCTTCGGTGGTCGCTTTATCGCTCGGGAAGTCGAATGAGGGGAACCAATGGCGGGCCTCTTCGGCCTCGCCCTGTGACCAGATCTGGGCAGAGTGAGTTACCCTGCCTTGGCCCGATTCGGCAGGGACGAAGTAAACGCCCTTTTTGGGCGCCGTACTATATTTAAGACGGATAGAGATGAGATCGTCAGGGCCGTAAGTCTTATCCAGGGTGACGATCACCTTGCCCGGGGCCAGTTTGTACTGCAGCGGCGTGCCCGATGGCTCTAGTTTTACCGATTCAAACATAAGGTTGACGGCATCGAGCTCAACCACGCCAAATCCCGCAGCAAGCGGCTTTAGCGAAACCGTCGTGTCGCCGAATACCTTCTTGTTGTTCCGGTCAAAACTCGCTCTGATCGTATAGTTCTGGGCGTCAAACGTCTGTATACGATTGAAATTCGCCCGCGGTGCCTGGCCGAACGCAAATAAGACAGTAAACGGAATAATGAGGCCGGTGAAAAGGAGTCGGTTAACTTTGAGTAGGTTCATTCTATTAAAACTATTTAGACAATATCGGGGCAGTCAGATCAGCCTATTAAAAACCGGCGTTCTCTGCGAAAAGATAATATACCAGAGCAGAGAACGCCATGTAATACGTTGAGTTCGGCGGCAAACCTTATGGCTGCAGATGGGTTTTGAACCAATCCATAACATTGGTGTACCAGAACTCAGAGTTCTGCGGTTTCATTATCCAGTGGCCTTCGTCAGGAAAGACTATGAGTTTTGACTCAACGCCCTTTAGCTGAAGGGTCGTGTAAAGTTGAAAGCTCTGATCGATGGGAACGCGAAAATCGAGTTCGCCGCAAGTGACCAGTGTCGGGGTTGAGAAATTCTTTGCAAATTTATTCGGCGACCAGCGGTCGTATTCAGCAGAATTTTCCCACGGCATACCCTTAAACTCCCAGTTTACGAACCAGATCTCTTCGGTCGCGGCGGCCATGCTTTCAAGGTTGTAAACACCGGCATGCGAGACGAACGCCTTAAATTTAAATCTCGGATCATTGTTATGTCCGAGCAGCCAGTCGACCATATATCCGCCATAGCTTGCACCCGCCGCTCCGATCCTTGTTTTATCAACATATGGCTGTTTAATAACCTCAGCAACACCGTTTGTTATATCAACAAACGCCTTGCCGCCCCAATCGGCAGAAATTTCGTTTACAAACTTTTGCCCGTAACCGGTCGAACCGCGGGGATTGGGCATAAATACGATGTAGCCCTGGTTTGCAAATATCTGCGGATTCCATCGGTAACCCCAGTTATCACCCCACGCCCCTTGCGGCCCTCCATGTATAAGAACGATAAGCGGATATTTTTTTGCAGGGTCAAAACGCGCCGGCTTTAACAAAAAGCCGTGGATGTCCTGCTTTCCTGCGCCGGCCCAGTTAATGTCCTCGGCCTTTTGCAGGCCGAACGATGCCAGCTCCGCATTGTTTATGTCGGTCAATGCCAAAACACCGCTGCCGTCTGAATTGGCCTTAACGATCTGAGCGGGTGACGCCATCGAACTTGAGGTAAACACAAGCAGACGGCCGTCGTTTGATATATTAAGGTTGCCTGCGTAGCCGCCGTCTATCAGCTTTCGGACGTGGGTTGCTATCTTGAGCCGAAAGTCAGGTTCTACGGGCACGGTAAAGATCGGCGATTTTCCGCCCTCACCGGCGGTGAAATAGATAGTTTTGCTGTCGGCCGATACAACCATCTCATCAACTTGCTGATCAAACCCGCGGGTGAGTTCGACTATTTCACCGCTTCGCGGGTCGTACCGCATTATCCGCCAACGGTCCGCCTCAAATTTCGGCGTTGCCTGTGAGCGGAAGATCATATACTTGCCGTCCGGGGTGTAAACCGGCGAGGCGTCGTAACCGTTCATTCCGGCTGTAATGTTCTTAGCCTCACCGCCGTTGAGCGATTGTATATAGATGTCGCTGTTGGTAGAGGCCGCCTCGATCTTGTCCGGATTTCTGAGATAGACAATGCTCGAACCGTCCGGTGAGAATGTATAGTCAACGCCGCTTGCTGCAGCATACGGCGGCGAGTCAAAATCCCCCGGTGTTACGTCACGGGCAGTACCGCCTTTACTTGAGACCACAAAAACATGGGTCCGTTTCGCATCGCGCCATTCTACCCAGTGCCGGAAAAGCAGACGTTCGGTCACGTGAGCCTTGACCTTGCTGCTGTCCATCTTTTCATCGGCCGCCTTATTGCAATCATCATCGGCGCATGCCGGATAGACATCAGAGTTAAACGCGATCCAGTTACCATCAGGCGACCAAACCGGTCCGCCGGCGCCAGTTGAGATCTTTGTCACCTGGTTTCTGTCACTTCCGTCCGGCTTCATCGTCCAGATCTGTCCGCCGTTCGTAAAGGCGATCCACTTTCCGTCAGGCGACCATCGCGGGCTTGAACTCGATGATGTTTCCTTGGTTATCTGTTTCTGACCGCTGCCGTCAACAGCCATCATATAGATCTGGGTCAGTGTCTTATTTTCTTCTTTATTGACGACCCCGACAGTGAATGCGACCCATTTACCATCGGGCGATAGCTGCGGGTCCCCAACGCGTTTGACGTTGATAAGATCATTGACATTAAAGGTTAGCTGGGCAGACGTTACAAACGCGGCCAACAGAACGAAACCAAATACCGACAATATACGTTTCATAGACAAATCCTTAATAATATTGACAACCAATTCGTGTTTATTATCGCATAGAATAAAATAAGTTTGAATCGCTCGCATATCCACAATCTATGAAGCTATATACCATAATTTTCGTGATCGCTTTTAGTGCTCTTTTGACCTTCGGACAAAATGCGTTACCGACGCCCCCGCTTTACTCCGAAACAACCTTGGCTGACCTCGCTAAGATCCAAAAAGCCGCGGTCGCCAGTGACTATGCCTATCGGCAGGTCGGATATTTATCGAATAACATCGGGCCCCGGTTGTCCGGTTCAGCTCAGGCAGAACGGGCAGTGCAGTATGTAGCGGATGAAATGCGAAAGCTCGGTCTCGACGTTCGCCTTCAGAAAGTGATGGTACCGCATTGGGTCAGGGGCGAGGAACACGCTGAGCTTATCCAATTCGAAGGTATGGCCGCTGGCACATCGCAAAAGGTAGTCATATGCGCCCTCGGGGGCAGTATCGCTACCCCGGCTGACGGGATGATCGCCGACATTGTTGTCGTTAATAGTTATGCCGAGTTAAATACGCTTGGCCGTGAAAAGATCGAGGGCAAGATAGTGCTCTTTAACTATAAATTTGACCGCGAGATGCAGGCGTCCGGTTTCGGCGGTGCAGCATACGGGCAAGCCGTCGCATACCGGTTCGGGGGAGCGATGGCCGCCGCGAGATTGGGTGCCGTGGGCGTTCTGGTTCGGTCGGCCGGTGGTTCGCAAAACCGATTGCCGCACACGGGTGTGATGGGTTATGCGGATGGTGTAACAAAGATACCCGGTGCCGCTGTAACCTACGAGGATGCTGAGACCATTGCTTATCTTGCAAAAATGGGTAAGGTCCGAATAAAACTCACAATGACACCGCAAACCTTGCCTGACGCTGAGAGCTATAATGTCATTGCCGATCTAAAGGGAAGCGAAAAACCGGACGAGGTCGTCATCGTATCGGGGCATCTTGATTCGTGGGACCTCGGCCAGGGAGCAATAGATGATGGTGCGGGTGTAGCCGTTTCGATGGCGGTTCCGCAACTGCTCAAGTCTCTTGGATTGCGGCCAAAACGTACTATCCGCTTCATCGCCTGGATGAATGAGGAAAACGGCGGCCGGGGTTCTGCGGCCTATGCGGCCGAGCAGGCGTCAAATTTCGCAAACCATTTTGCCGCGATCGAGGCTGATCTCGGTGCATCACATCCGCTGGGTTTCTATTTCGCAGGTAAGCCGGCCGCCCTTCAGTATTTTGGCCCGATCTCAAATGTGCTCACTGCTCAAGGTGCGGGTCTATCGCAGGTTCAGGGCGGGGTTGGTTCGGACATTGGGCCGCTGACACAGGCCGGGGTCCCGTCATTTGCACCATGGTTCAATCAGCAGACCTATTTTAATTATCATCACACTGCGGCTGACACTTTTGATAAGATCTCACCGCGAGAGATCGCGGAGGTCGGTTCAGTGGTAGCGGTTTTGGCTTACGGACTTGCAAACCTCGAACAGCCGCTCCCGAGGTAAGGAACGGGCGGATGACGGGTTGAGACTTTAAGCGGGATGAAGCATACTCTTTATTTACAAAGAGCTATTGGCTCTATACTTTGAGCACAAACTGATATGTTAAACCGCCCGCCGCCCTATTTTCCGCAAAACCAGCTTTCGCCCCCGGACGAGAATCGATACACGAAATTCAAGTTCGTGGTAGCCGGGCTGATCATCGCCCTGATAGCGATATTAGCCGGACTCGGTTTTGGTATCTATTACCTGATCAAATGGATGTTCTGATCCGGTAAACCTTTTATTCAAAAAGAACTTATTCTATTAGTTCGCCGGACTCGTCCGCCTTTGAATATTTGACTTGGCTTTTTCGCTCTGCATTGCAAGCTGCCTTGCCATTGGGAGTGTCTCGATCGCCTTCAGAAGCTGCGTGTCGTATTCGTTGTATACCTGAAATGACGTTTGCGAACCATATGCGGCCGTAACGATCTCAGACCGGAGCAGCCTTTCCACAAATTCGCGTTCCGCATCAACCTGTGTCGCCGGGATCTTGTACTTATCCACCGCAAATTGCTTGAATGATTGATAAAGGCCGGCCGTAACGGGGAAGTCTGATGCCTTAAGATCGTAATCAAATGTTATCGGGCGGTCGACCTTATAATTCTCAAATCCTTTGACCTTACCAACCACCAGATTCAAGGCGAACGCGAAAACAGGATTGGCCAGCTTTTGTTCCACACGGACACGTTCAACCCCTATGGTCTTTGGCTTTACCACCACATCAGGATTAATGCCGCCGCCGCTGTATACTTCGCGGCCGGTGTCTGTCTTGCTTGCCTCACCCCTCGGCCTATCAAGGTCAGCCCTCTCATCCCGGAAGCTGCCGCCCTCGGTGTAGTAGTTATAGAGTTCACCGTTTGAATAATCGCGCTGGATCAATCGGCCTGACGGTGTCTCGTATTTCGCAATGGTAAGTAGGAGCATCGAGTCATATTCGAGGCCAAACGGATTTTGCACGAGCCCTTTACCAAAAGTATTTTCACCGACGATCAATGCCCGGTCGTGATCCTGCATAGCACCCGCCAGGATCTCAGAGGCTGAGGCAGTGTTTCGGTTAACCAAAATAACCACCGGCGACCGGTCTGGGGTCCTGTTATCGGCGGTAAGCGTATCGTTCACGCCTTCGATGCGTCCCTTTTGTGTAAGGACGGTCTGACCGGCTGACAAAAACGCATTAGCGACGCGATATGCCTGCATTACGAGGCCACCGCCGTTATTGCGAAGATCGAGTATGAGCTGCTGCATGCCGTGAGCCTTCAGCATCCGCATATTCCCGACAAATTCGGTATAGGTGGTTTGGTTAAATCCACCGTTCATATTCATATAACCTATGCCGGGGCGGATCATGTATGCTTCGCTGATAGACGGTTGAGACACAGCGTCACGGATAATATCAATAGTCTCACGTTTTCCTGTTCCGACACGTTCGACCACGATCTTTGCCGAGGTACCCCTCGGACCGCGGAGAGAGTTACGAACTTCGCTAAAGGGCTTACCCAGCATCGATGTGCCATTGACCTCGACGATCTTATCCCCGTATTTGAGGCCACCTTTGTTCGCAGGAGCCCCGTCGAAAGTCGCCTTGATATATGTAGCTATGACATTGCCTTTATCGTCACTTAGATCGCCGATCGTCGCACCGATCCCAAAATATCGCGAACTTTGATCCGTCCTGAATTGTTCAAATTCCTTAGCATCAAAATAATTTGAGTGGGGGTCAAGGGTATGCAGCATCGAATCGATCGACGATTTGACCACATCATTGTAATTTAGCTTGGCGCCGCCGACATAGTTTTCTTCGATCAGGGAAAGAGCTTCGGCCATGTCCTGCTGGACAATGGTAGTCGTAACGGGACCTGTCGATTTTTCACCGTCGGCCTGTCCGGACGATATCTTGGACACGTTCTTTGCCGAAGTACCGGACGCCTGAGAAAATGCCGGGGTGGACAAAAAGATTATGGTAATTAGGCAAAGTGAAAGAATAAAAGTTTGTTTCACGATATGAAGTCTCCTGGATGGTACTACGGAAAAAGACAAAAGGCCTTCGCAAAAGAATAACATCCATTTGAAGAAAAAGCGACGAAATTGGTTGTCTCATAATGGTTTAAAGAATGAAACCTCCCGACTTTTCCGCCGTAAGTAATTAAGTTAGAATTTCAATATCTTGCCCCGACATTCTACGGAGGATCTTAAATGCTAAATCGATCTCTGACGGCCATGCTGGCCGTGATGTTTTTTGTTTTGTGTGCGTCCGCCCAGACGAAGCTGCTTCGTTTCCCGGATATTTATGGTGATCGTATCGCGTTCTCATATGGCGGTGACCTTTGGATAGCACCGGCGACGGGCGGAACTGCGATCCGGCTCACTGCCCATCCGGGCGTTGAAACCTATCCTAAATTCTCACCTGATGGGAAATGGATCGCATTTACGGGCCAATATGACGGCGATGAGCAGGTTTACGTCATGCCGTCAGGCGGCGGCGAGCCAAAACAACTGACATTTTATCCTTCGTTGGGGCCATTGGCCCCAAGATGGGGACTCGATAATCAGGTTAACGGCTGGACAAAGGACGGCCGGATCGTTTTCCGGTCGGAAAGGGATTCAACATCTTTGCCCATCACTAAGCTCTATACGGTTTCTCCTAACGGTGGGCCGGCAGAAGCCCTTCCGATGCCGGAGGCCGGCTCAGGTGATTTCTCGCCGGACGGATCAAAAATGGTATATTCGCCCCGTTTTCGTGATTTCCGTCCCGAGAAGCGGTATTCGGGCGGCCAGGCAAACACGCTCTACATTTACGACATCGCGACGAATGATGCGACCAAGATCTCAGATAGCCCACGGGCCTGCCGCGATGCGATGTGGATCGGAACTACGATCTATTACAATTCGGACAAAGACGGAAAGTTTAACCTCTATTCATATGACACGGGTTCGGGAAAAACAACTCAGGTCACAAGGAACCGTGATTGGGATATCCGATGGCCAAGTTCTGACAATCAGAGCCGAATAGTTTACGAACGGGACGGCGAGATCGAGATCTTTGATCTTTCCTCAAAAAAGGCAAACAAACTCAATATCACAGTGCCTGACGATGGCACGAATAAGAGGCGGAGGCAAGAGTTTGTCGGGCGTCAGGTAGCTTTTTATGCAATTAGCCCGAAAGGCGAGCGTGTGCTGTTTGGAGCCAGGGGTGACATATTTAGCGCCCCGGTCGAAAAGGGCGCGGTAAGGAACTTGACCCATTCATCAGATGCCAACGACCGCTATCCGGCATGGTCACCGGACGGCAAGAAAGTCGCTTATATCTCGGACAAGAGCGGCGAAGAGGAAATATGGACGGTCGCTCAGGACGGTTCGAGCCCGCCTGAACAATTAACGACCGGAGGCAATGCCCAACGTTACGGCGTCGTATGGTCACCTGACAGTTCGAAGATAGCGTTCAGCGATAAAAATGGAAAGGTTTTTGTCCTTACCATAGGAAACAAACAGCTGCAAATGATCGTTGACGCACCAAATGGACAGATCAGAGATTATGACTGGTCGCCAAAGGGAAATTTTATTGCTTACTCGATGTCCGGCAAGAATAATTTTTCATCTATCTATATCTGGAATGCCGCGGATAACAAGAACACCAGGATCACTCCAGAGATGTTCAATGCGAATAACCCGGCTTTTGATCCGACTGGTAATTATCTCTATTTCCTGAGCGATCGCGAATACGCTCCGTTGATCTCAAGTGCCGAATTCAATTATGCTACAAATCGAACCACACAGATCTATTCCATAACGCTGCAGTCTGCAACGAAGAACCCGTTCCCATATGAAAACGATGAGGTAACTGTTTCTGAGGATAAGAAAGATACTCCTTCTGGCACTCCAACGCCTAAAGGCAATGCATCTGACACGATCAATTTCGACGGAATAGAGAAAAGGGTGGTCAAGGTCCCGCTTCCGGCTGATAATTATGCTGGTCTATCCGTAAATAAGGGTAATCTTATATATCAGGTTCAGCCTCCGTTCTACTACGGCCGGCAGGCCGAAACATCTTCCTCGCTTAGGATCTATTCATTCAAAGACCGCAAAGAATCGACATTGCTTCAACCAGCCGGCGGTTATGCCATCTCTGCAGACGGGACAAAGATACTTGCGGGTGTGGGCGGCGGCTATTCGCTGATCGATGCTGCTCCGGGCGGTGATAAAGGCCGTAAGTCAGTATCCACGGGCGGCCTTGTAACGGAGATCGATCCGGCCCAGGAATGGAATCAGATATTTAATGAGGTTTGGCGTCGATATAGAGATTGGTTTTATGTTGAGAATATGCACGGATTTGATTGGGTACAGATCCGTGACGATTACAAGAAATGGCTTCCTTATGTCGCACATCGATCGGATCTAAACTATGTGATCAGCGAAATGCTTTCCGAATTAACCATCCAGCATGCTTATATCACAGGCGGTGATTATGATTTGCCATCTCGTGTAAGTGTGGCCCTGCCGGGAGCACGTTTTGATGCCGATAAGACATCTGGCCGGTATAAGATCAGCAAGATCTTTGCCGGTGAGAACGAGGAAGATATTTATAGGTCGCCGCTGACCGAGGTTGGCAGTGGAGCAAAGGTCGGTGAATACATTTTAGCTATTAACGGCGAAAATGTTACGACCGATCGGGATATTTATTCTTATTTACGAGGCAAAGCCGATTCACCAGTAACCCTGACTGTTAACTCAACGCCTATCGCACAAGGATCGCGAGAAGTAACATTTCGTCCGCTCACAAGTGAGACGAATTTGTTGTATTTGGATTGGGTTGACGGCAACCGTCGTCGGGTAGATCAGCTTTCCGGCGGCCGACTCGGATATCTACATATTCCGGATATGGGGGCTGCGGGTATCCGCGAGTTTATCAAATGGTATTATCCACAGCTCAATAAAGAAGGTTTGGTTGTAGATGTCAGGGCCAACGGCGGCGGAAATGTTTCGCGGATGCTGATCGAACGCCTCAGCCGTAAGGTCCTTGCGATCAACTATACGCGCGGTAATACTGAACCGTCTACGTATCCGGACGGAGCCTTCCTTGGCCCCATGATAGCCATATTAAATGAGAACTCCGCTTCGGACGGCGATATTTTTCCATATATGTTCCGTGAAGCGGGACTCGGTCAGTTGATAGGGAAGCGAAGTTGGGGCGGAGTTGTCGGTATCACTAATCACGGAAATTTGATAGACGGTGGCGTGGTCAATGTGCCTGAATTTGCTCTCTTGAACATGAAGGGCGAGTATATTATTGAAGGATACGGGGTAGATCCCGATATAGAGGTCGAAAATGATCCGAAGTCAGTGATCGCCGGCCACGACCCGCAACTAGAGCGGGCCGTCTCTGAACTAATGAAGAAGATATCGACTCCGGTTAAACTGCCCAGGCGTCCGGCGGACCCGAATAAAAACAAACAGCCCTGAACATCTCGATTCATTCAGAATGGCCGAATTACTAGAAGTCACGAATCTTCGCACTCAATTTCAGACGCGGGCGGGCCTAGTAAAGGCAGTCGACGGAGTCAGTTTTCACATCGGCGAGGGCGAACTGCTCGGGCTCGTTGGAGAATCAGGCTGCGGCAAATCGATCACGGCTTTGTCAATAATGCGCCTCATTTCACCGCCGGGAAAGATAACCACGGGTTCGATCAAATTTAAGGGTGAGGAGCTTGCGTCAGTTTCTGCCGAACGGATGCGAGAGATCCGGGGCAACGAGATCGCCATGATCTTTCAGGATCCGATGACCTCACTCAATCCGGTGTTTACGGTCGGTGAACAGATCGCCGAGGCTCTCAGACTTCATCGGGGTTTGGACAAAAGGCGAGCCTGGGAAGCGGCGATCGAGGCAATGCGTGAGGTTTCGATCCCATCACCTGAGCGTCGCGTACACGACTATCCTCATCAACTCTCGGGCGGCATGAGACAAAGGGTAATGATCGCGATGGCACTTGCATGTAACCCTCAACTTCTGATCGCTGATGAACCGACAACCGCTCTGGATGTGACTATTCAAGCTCAGATCCTCGAGCTTTTGGACGAACTCCGAAGGTCGAGAAAACTTGCGGTTTTATTGATCACGCACGATCTTGGCGTCGTTGCCGAGGTTGCTGATCGCGTTTCGGTTATGTATACCGGGAAGATCGTTGAGCAATCAAATGTCGATGAATTATTTGACGCTCCGAAACACCCGTATACCCAGGGGCTATTGAATTCGGTGCCAAAACTAACAGCCCGCGATGTCGCTCATGCCGAGCGGCTTCAAACGATCGACGGTGTTGTTCCGAGCCCGACGGATCTGCCGTTTGGTTGTCATTTTGCTCCCAGATGCGAATTTCGTTTGAAGATCTGCACTGATGGCGAGGTCCCGCTTACCGAACTTAAGAATGACGTTAAGGTGCGCTGCGTGCTCTACGATGATAAACAAAAATTTGAAATTGGACGGGAAAGAACTTTATCTGCGGTATCCCCGGAGTAGCGATTTTGATGAGATCGTTACCCTTTATCAAGTAAATCGCGGACATTTTCGGGGTTTGGTACAACCCAGTTATGATAGGCAAAGTTACGATCAATTCGTCAAGGATATATCGGGCGAGGCATTGGAATCTTTTTTTATCATTAGGTCGAGAGATGACCGTATAGCGGGAACAATTACTCTATCTCAAATATTCAGAAAGAGATTTCAGAACGCTTACCTCGGCTATCTTCTGGGGAAAGAGTTTACGGGCAAGGGACTTATGACGGAGTCCGTTAGACTTATTCTTCGATTCGCTTTTTTGGATCTCCGGCTTCATCGGATAGAGGCCAACGTACAGCCGGGCAATCAGCCATCGATCGCGGTGCTACAGCGAAACGGATTTTCGAAAGAAGGATTCTCACGTCGGTACTTAAAGATCGGCGGCCGATGGCGGGATCATGAACGATGGGCGATCCTGAAAGAAGATTGGAGTTCAAACAAGTAAAATGACAGCTGCTGCTGCGAAAATCGAACAAGAACCACTACTTGGCGTAGAACACCTGGTTAAACACTTTGCTATTGAGGGGAGTGGCGACGTAGTGCATGCCGTTGATGATGTTTCATTTCATATTAATCCGGGTGAGACGCTTGGCTTGGTTGGCGAATCGGGCTGCGGCAAATCCACTGTCGGACGATGTTTGCTCCGCCTTCACGAACCCACGAGCGGTGAGGTGTTATTCGAGGGACGAAGTATGATCGATCTTTCGAAAGATGAAATGAGGGCCCTTCGCCGGGAGATGCAGATCATATTTCAAGATCCATATGCCAGTCTGAATCCTCGCCTCACTATCGAGGCGATCATCTCAGAGCCCCTAAAGATCCACAAGATAGGCGACAAAAGCGAAAGGGCCAACAGGGTCAGAGACCTACTGGAGAAAGTGGGCCTTGATCCTAAATATGCTGACCGGTACCCCCACGAATTCTCCGGCGGACAAAGGCAGAGGATCGGTATCGCCCGGGCTCTCGCTCTAAATCCTAAATTGATAATTTGTGACGAACCAGTGTCTGCACTGGATGTTTCTGTACAGGCCCAGGTCGTAAATTTGCTTCAGGACATTCAGGAAGAATTTGGGCTCACCTATCTATTTATTTCCCATGGCCTAGCCGTGGTCGAACATATTTCTGATCGGGTAGCGGTGATGTATCTGGGGAAAATAGTCGAGATCTGCGACTCAAGGGAGTTGTATGAATCTCCTTTACATCCGTATACCAAGGCCCTACTATCGGCGATCCCGGTACCGGATCCTCACCATAAGCGTGACCGGATAATATTGAAGGGAGATGTGCCTACCCCGATCAACCCACCTTCGGGGTGCCGTTTCCGAACTCGCTGTCCGATCGCGATCGATGAATGTTCAAAGGCGGAACCGGAAATGAAAGAGTATACAAGTGGACACTTTGCGGCGTGTATTAGAATAAATGAGGGGAGCATCTAGAAAGGCCGTCTTAGGCGCACGAAACCGGGGTGTTGATCGGACCGTATGATAAAGTACACCTGGTATCAGACATAAAAGAGGAAACTATGAATCGTTTAGCTGGAATTATTTTCGCTGCAGTCGGGTTTGTGGTCTGTATTCTCAGCGTCACAAAACTAATTCCCGGCCTAACAGGAACCGGGGTCATAATGATATTGGCTGGCGGCCTGATCATTGGCCTGAGCTTTATCGACAAACCGGACGACGAAGGGACCGAAAGGATGTCAACTCCTTCAACCCTTGGAAATATCTTTTTTTCTCCCTCTGAAGTTTTTCAAAACCTCAGGAGACACCCGCGGTGGTTGGTCGCTCTGATAATTATGTCGTGTTTCTCGGCCGTCTATTACAATCTGTTCATATATCGCTTAACACCGGAAAGGGTGACGAATTATGCGATAGATAAGACGCTTGAAATGTCTTTTATACAGAATAATGAAGAGGCCCGAAAAAGCGTTGAGGAAGGCCGACGCCAAGCGATCGCAGATCAAAAGAATCCGGTCATTAGAGCCGGGCAGGCTGTTAGTGGCTTTGGCAGTTCCTTATTCGGTTACTCGTTTCTGGCATTGATCTTCTTCCTTTTTGCGATGGCGATGGGAGGTAAGATCAACTTTTGGCAGGCATTGTCAAGTGTTGTTTATGCGACATTTCCTGTGAGCGTTATTAGATTTGTACTTAACTCCACCCTTTTGTTCATAAAAGATCCGGCGGATATTCATCCGATCATCGGACAGAGCACCCTGATACAGGACAATTTGAATTTCCTAGTCTCGTCCGGTGAACATCCGGTGATCTACTCGACTTTGGCGACACTAAGTATATTGTGGTTTTATTGGGTTTGGATGAACGCGGTGGGCTTGAAAAATACGGGGGAGAAAGTTACCGGCACAATAGCCTGGTCAGCGAGTCTTACAGTATATTTTGCACTGCTTATTCTCGGAGCCGCAATGGCCCTGTTGTTCCCGAGTTTTATTAGCTGATCAGCAAATTAGTTGGTTTAGCGGGAACGGTCGGAACAAGTGTCACTTTCTATTCATATCTTAGGGCCTCTATAGGGTCGAGCCGTGCGGCCTTCCATGCAGGGAACAAGCCAAAGATAATGCCTATACCGACGCTGGCGAAAAATCCCGCAACAGGGGCCCACCACGGAACATAGGACGGAAGCACGATCTTTACTAAGAGCGTAAGCAGCCACCCGATCAAAAGCCCCAACAGCCCGCCAAAACCGGTAAGTGTCGCTGCTTCGATCAAAAACTGAAGCAAAATATCTCTTTGCTTAGCGCCTAAAGCTTTTCGGATGCCAATTTCACGAGTGCGTTCTGTGACGGATACCAACATGATATTCATCACGCCGATCCCCCCGATCATTAGTCCCACCGATGAGATCACGATCATTGCCAGAGCCACCCCTGCGGTTATCGATTTAAATTGGTCGATCAGGCTGGCGGCAGTTTCCATGGAGAAATTATTTTTCTTATCGAAGGGGACCTTCCGGCGGATACGCAGCAGATCGGCAACATCGTCTTTGGCTTTGTCCAGCATTCCTTCGTTGGCGACAGCCAGGATAAACAGATCATCTGCATTCGGTTTTAACTTTAAAGCGGCCCCGAGCGGCATATAGATAACATTTGACTGATCATTATTACCGCCGCCACCGCCAAATAGCTGCTCACGTTTTTCGAGTACGCCGATGATACGAAAAGGGGCTCCGCCGATGTCAAGGGATTCACCTATTGGTGATTCGTAAGGAAAATATGTTTCCACAACGGTCGAGCCTACCAAACAGACATTGGCTTTTGCGTCGCTCTCAGATCGTGAAAACCACCTTCCGTCAATAAGTACTTCCGTGGTTGTTTTCTCGATCTCGGGCAGTGTCCCCTGAAGTTGCACGGCCGTCGACGTCTTACCGTTCTTACCGGTAACTAACAGTTTCGCTCCAAAGAAGTTGTTTGATACGTCCAGGAACGGAACCGCTGTTTCAATACTCTTTAAGCCCATTATGGCCTCGGCATCCTCGACCGTCAATGGTTTGCGCATCCTCTCTTCCTGCGTCCGACGCCCTGACGTAAAGCCGATGTCATATTTGTAAAGAAATATAGATCGAGTGCCAAACGACTCGACCTGTTTCTCGATCGCTACATTTATTCCACTGATGATCGATGAGATCAGCATTACAGTCACAACCCCCACGACAACACCTATGATCGTTAAAAACGAACGCAGCTTATTGCCGCGTATCGTATCCAACGCCATTTTCAGATTCTCGTAGAATGGGCTAGTAACTAATCTCATAAGAAGATCTAGTCGGCTCTCAGTGCCTCGATCGGATCAAGGCGCGCAGCTTTCCAGGCGGGATAAAGGCCCGCTAGTATGCCAACTATCGTCGAGAAGCCTATCGAGATAACAGCCGCATACCACGGGATCACCGTTTGGAGTACAAACTTGGTTATGATCAGACCAATTATTTTTGCCAACACCAATCCTGCAAACCCGCCGATCGCAGATAATGTCGCGGCCTCATATAAGAATTGCTTTAATATATCGGATTGACGCGCCCCGAGGCTTTTGCGAATTCCGATCTCCTTTGTTCGTTCAGTTACAGCCACGAGCATAATGTTCATGATCACAATTGCTCCCACGAGAAGTGCTATTGCAGGAACGGCCAGAATTACAATAAAGGTCGTTCCAAAAATGCTGTCCCGCAGGCCTGAGATCGCATCGGGCGTGATTATTCCAAATGTGTCTTTGTCACCAAACTCTAATCGTCGCCTAAGCCGCATGATTGTGCGTGCCTCGTCAACGGCGTCCTTAAAGGTCTTATCTGATGTCGAAGTCGCCAAAAAATACAAATAGCGGCCGCCTCGAAATCCGCCAAAATTGGCGCCATAGGTCTTTATTGGGAACTGAATGAAAGCATCCATTGGCCGTCCGAAGACGGTGCCTTTGGCGGTTTGGATACCGATGACTTTATAAGGAATGCCCTGAATAGTAAGTTCCTGTCCGAGGGCCTCGCCTCTCGGAAACAATTTGTCGGCAACATCTTTACCGATAAACGCGACCCTCATCGCGTTGTTATTCTCGGCATCCGTAAAATATCGGCCCTCGGCAACGTCAATGTTCTCTATTTCTCTGATGATGGGTTCGGCGCCGTCCACCGTCACGTCTTCCATCACATTGCTACCGGCCTTGACGGTTTTGCGGTTGCCGCCCGCCTTTGCACCAATATTATTAATGAAATGAGTGCGAGATCTAATAAACTCAAGATCCTCGAAAGTAATTTCTTTGTTCTTGCGCTGAGCTTCGGCGATAGTGTCCGAATCCTTAAAATCTTCAAAATTAAACCGCTGGATCGTAAATGAGTTTGAACCGATCCCGGCGATCTTTTCATCGATATAGGAGTTAAATCCCTGTAAAACCGAAAAGACAACCATAAACGCCATGACACCGATGATCATGCCAAGCAGGGTAAGAAATGAACGCAGTTTGTGGGCCCAAATAGCAGACAGTGCAAGCTTTAATGTTTCAGTAAAATTCATTCCAGGTCGTTCAGCTGCCCTTATTTAATACGGCTCCCGTTGAAAAGAGTTTACCAAATATGGGCAGAATTAGGACCATCTGCATATCGATAAGCTGCGATCCCGGACTCAATATAGGGGCAAGGGAAAAATAAGCGACGGCACTATCCCATGAATAAACGGAAGTATTTGAAAGCAGGAAATCATGATTGCGAGGTCAAAAGTTATCGCAATCGTTCATCGTTTTCTATACGGCCATCACGGATGGTGATAACCCGATGAGCCCTTTCGGCAATTTCAGGCTCGTGGGTCACCATGATGATCGTATTGCCTTCTTCATGGAGCTTTTCGAACAAGAGCATTATTTCCTGGCTGGTTTTTGAATCAAGAGCTCCCGTCGGTTCATCAGCAAGGAGGATCGAAGGATTATTTACCAAGGCACGTGCAATCGCAACACGCTGACGTTGTCCGCCGGAAAGCTCATTCGGGCGGTGCATGACGCGATCGCCCAATTCAACGGCAGCCAGCGCTGCCTGGGCTTGATCATGTCGTTCGCCGGCTCTCATTCCTGCGTAAATAAGAGGAAGCTCGACATTGTGAAGTGCCGTTGCCCTGGCTAACAAATTAAATGTTTGAAAAACGAACCCCACCTCTTTATTCCGGATCCTCGCAAGCTCATCGTCGGACATATCCGAAACCAAATGCCCGTTTATCCAATAATCGCCCTTGCTAGGGGAATCCAGACATCCGATAAGATTCATCAATGTAGATTTACCTGAACCCGAGGGGCCAATGATAGCGAGGTATTCATTTTTCTTGACGCTGAAAGTCACATCTCGAAGAGCATGAAGCTCCTCGGTGCCCATCTGATAGGTCTTCCAGATGTTCTGCATCAGGATAAGATCATCCACCTTAGAAGGTGAGGGTTCGACGTGAGTCACGCCATTTCCGTTTTCTTCGTCCATAAACCTATACATCGCTACGACTTATTCGCGTTCTCACCTTCTTTCTTGGTTTGTTTTTTAACGACGGTACCTTCCTTTAGGGTGTTTAGCACTCTGCTGGGTCCGGTAATGACCTCATTACCCTCACTAAGGCCGCTAATGATCTGTCGATCAGATTCACCAATTATCCCGGTCTCAACTTCGACAAATTTTGCCTTGTTACCGTCAAGTATGTAAACGCCGGTGATCATCTTGGGTTTATCAGACGGGAGAGGAACGTCGCCCTGGATCGTCGGGACCGGCGTGGCGTCAGGTTTTTTCTCAATAACGGCCTGCAATGGTACGGCAAGGACATCATTAACTACTTTTGTAGTGATCTCGGCGGTGGGCGCTCATTCCGGGTCTTAATCCATCCTTAAGATCCTGCGGAAGATCGGTTAACTCGATCACAACCCGAAATTCCTTGGCTTCCTGAACATTAATATTTGTCGAAAGGCCACCGCTTGTCTGAGATTTACCGACAGCAAGCGGGGTCTTCTGTATCACTTCGCCGAGTATCTCTTTATCGCCAAACGCATCGACTTTTATTTTCGCCTTTTGCCCGACCTCGACCTTGTCGATGGATGTTTCATCTACCTTTACTTCAACGTTTATCGAGGACATATCCGCGATCGTCAACAGCGGAGTGGTCGAGAGTCCTGCTACTGCAAATGTACCGACTTTGGAGGGGATCTCGGCAATAACTCCGTTTATCGGGGCGACCTGAAGTGTCTTATCCCGTTGATTTCGCTGTCCCCGAAGCACCGCGGATTGTTGATTTGCGCGGGATTGGCTTGATGCGACATTGAGATTGGCTGTCTCGACAGCCCGTCTCGCGTCGCGTACTGCTACCGTTTGCTGGTCCAACCGGGCTTTTGCGTCTTTTATGGCCAGCGTCTGAGACTTCAGCCTGGACTGCGCATTTCTGAGAGCGATCTCGCTTTGGTCGACTTTGTCTTTGGCGTCATCATATTCGAACCGTGATGCAACACCCGATTCGAAAAGCTGTGCCGTCCTCTGAAGCTCGCGTTTTGCGATCGAAACATTTTTAATTTCCCGGTCAACATCAGCCTGTGCGGCCTCGGCCGCCTGGCGTGCAGAATCCACAGCCAATTGCGACACATTTAGCCCTTGCTGAGCCTGGGCCAGCGAATTTTGGGATGCAGACACCTGTGACTGAGAGATCCTGACATCATCCTGCGCACCCTGAAACGCTGCTCGCTGAGCGTCCGTATTGGATTGAAGCTGATTTGGGTCGAGCCTCACTAACGGCTGGCCCTGAGTGACCTGATCGCCTTCCTTTACATAGATCTCTTCGATACGTCCCTGAACTTCGCTGGTCAAATTCATGAACTGGATCGGGCGCACCTCACCTGAGGACGTTACAGTGGACCGCAGCTCTTTACGAGGTTCCACCTTAACGACCGTAACCTCGGGGGTGTCGGTCCGCGTTGCAAAGATGCTGCCGATAATTATGATCAACAACAATAAGACCGCTGAAATGCCAATTATGATCTTGCTCTTACGGCTTAATGCCATATTTCTCAATTCCTCTCGATTTTGAATTCTGTTTGGGCTGCAAGCCAACAGAAGCTATGTGTGTTTTTCGCGTCAATTGACTATTACGACGGTTTTTTTCCTTAGTTTCAAAAAAGGACCTCATTACCCGGGTGTAGGCCGCCTCCCGCCAATCGCAGATCATCCGGCCGAATTATGCCCCGCCTGGCTATTCATAATTCCATCCCGCCCGTCGTTGAACCAATTCTGCGGCACCGTGATTACTATTTTCGAAGATGACCCGCCGATTGGCAAACCTCTGCCACGTTATGAAAGGGCAATATAATAAAAATTATCGTTCACGGATCCCATTGCGTTTAGCCTGGAGCATCAAGAGAAACGGATTATTGGTTCAAAATGAACCCGTAAAGACTTCTAAAAATATCGTTCCGGTTCTTTGATCTCAGTATAAAAGATCGCGTGTTATGACGGATCTTAGAGGTTTTAACTCAAATTGCGATAGAATTGGGATTTACGAATCTACAGTTAGATTGTAAAATCATATTTCAAAAGCAATCTACCGTTTCAGCTTGAACGGCGGATCGCAAATAACCATGATGAGATGCCCTACATGTCAATCCTCTAACCTTGACACATCACGATTCTGTGACGAATGTGGAACAAGACTTGTGCATCCGAGGCCCGAACCTCAGGTAGAGAAGCCTGCATATGTTCCGCCTGCACAGGAAAAGACTGTGAATTCGGGGAATGTTACGTCGTTCGGTGTGCCGGCGGTAAACGTCGATGTCGAGGACAAACCGCTGGTAACGCCGCAAGCCGGCAACGCCGGAACACTTGCCCATGCAAAATTGGTTATCGAACGGGGCGGCACACCGGGTACTGAGTTTAGGCTAACGAATGATGAATCAACGATAGGCCGGTGGGATGCTGACAACGGTATCTTTCCAGATATTGATCTGGACGCATTCGACGATGACGCCAAGGTGTCGCGGAGGCATGCCCGTATCAGGCGTCATAATGGGGCCTACTCTATCGAAGACCTTGGTTCGACTAACGGCACTTATGTAAATCGCGGGAGGCGTTTGTTGCCCGGCAATGCTCAGATCCTCAACGACGGTGACGAAGTGATCGTCGGTAAGACTTTTTTACGTTTTCAAATACATCATTAGGTTGGTGAACTTTTTTCTTCAGGATCATGGCCTTGTGTCACAAATGTGGATCGGAATTTTCTGATAACGAAGCTACGTGCCCGACGTGCGGCGCGGATGCGAAAAAGGACTTAGAGAAGCCCTCTAAGGATTATTCTAAATTTGAAAGCACCCTTTTCATGTCCTATCCGGACGATATTAAGATGAAACGAGCCGAGCAAGCCATGAAAGAGTTGGGTGAAGAAACGCTCGAAAACCCGATGGGATCAGAATCCCCAGCAGATGCTAAGACTCTGGAAACAGTTGAGGGGCAATTGTTCGCCCCGACTCCGGTCGAAGTTTCTCAACCGGCCTCAAAAGAAGAAGAAAATGCCGACCCCGAGTTCTTGTCTACGGAACAGATCGAACTTGGCGGCAGATCCATACGCCCCAGTCGAGGATGAAAACGAACTGACGATACCTAACGAAGAGGTACCCGAACCTGACCAAGTTAAGACTGAAGGCAAAATAATCACGAACGATATTAGCCCGGAGGTTAAGGCCACCCAAGGTGCCCTTAATACTTCAGCGGTCGTTACGGATAGTACCCCAGTTGATATATCTTCCCGATCTGACCCCGGAAAGACATCCGGACTCAAAGCCCTGACTGAAGGCACAATACTTAATTCTCGATATGAGATCGCCCGTAAAATAGGCGGCGGCGGGATGGGGGCTGTTTATCTTGCATATGACCGCAACCTTGGTGGTGTGGAACGGGCCGTAAAAGAAATGGTCCAGTCCAGTATTGAGGAAGAACAGCAGCAAAAGGCTGTCGAAGACTTCAAGCGCGAATCGCTGATACTCTCGACCCTCGACCATCCTTCGATCCCGACGATCTTCGATTACTTTTTTGACGAATCAGAGAGCCGCTTTTATCTCGTCATGAAATATATATCGGGCGGCGATCTTGCTTCCCGATTGAGGGCGGCACCGGGCGGACGAATTGATGAAAAGACGGTAACAGAATGGGCATTGCAGATAATTGATGTTTTGGCGTACCTCCACACTTTACCGACGACGATCGTCTACCGCGATTTGAAACCGTCAAATGTGATGATCGACGGCAGCGGCACCAGGATCATGTTGATCGATTTCGGTATCGCCCGTTCAATAAATCAGACGGAGGAAAAAGGCGTTACCGCGGTCGGGACAATGGGTTATGCACCGCCCGAGTTGTTTAGCGGCAATGTCGAACCGCGATCCGATATTTATAGTTTGGGTTCGACGATGTTTCACCTGTTGACCGGGGCCGACCCGCAAAACAACCCTCTTTTGATCTTTGATTTTCAAAAGAATCCGCGTCCCAGGCAGATAAATCCACAACTATCAGATCAAATGGAGCGCATCTTGATGCGGAGCGTCGAATATAATGCCGATGCCAGATTTTCAAGTGCGGTTGAGATGCGTAATGTTTTGAATGGCCATTTGGAAAATCTTAAGACCGGAGCCGTTACATTTGGGGTCACTGAGATACCTTCGTCTGTTAGTTTGGCTAACCAGAATGTTTTTTGCGGTTTTTGCGGGCAGCGAATTGTTGCAACCGATCTATTTTGCGCTTTTTGCGGGGCAAAGCAGCCGATCGCACAGCACGGGGTCCATTCTGAGATCTATTCCAGGACAGCTCCGACCGCCAAACTAATTATTGACGGCACCAGCGAACTGCAGGCTCCGGTTTTTTCATTGGAAAAAAATGACAATCTTTTAGGCAGGCGAGATCCGATGTCAAACATTTTCCCTGAAATAGATCTTTCGAGATATGATCCGCAAACAAAGATTTCCAGGCGGCATGCCCGCATATGGAATGACGCGGGCAATTTTTTGGTCGAAGACCTTGGATCCTCAAATGGTACGATCCTGGTTCCGGGCGTCAGCGAGTCCGTTCGTCTCGAACCGCACAAACCGCATCCGCTTACTAATGGTGATAGACTTCGGGTTGGCGACACTACACTTCATTTTTTGGTCGGATAACAGAAAATCTCAGCTATAATATGGCATCGATCCTCGAACCCGCTGTTTTCGAAAATAAATCGTTTCAAATGGAAAAGACCACTACTTTCTCGCCAGAGGCCTTACGAGCGCCCTTTTACTTAAGGTGCGCGGCCCTTTTTATCGACTATATGTTGTTTTTGGCATTGCCGCTTGGCTGGCTGATGTTTTATACCTTCCTTGGCAGTGCGAGCAGTAATATAACGGTTTCGGGAACCATCTGGTTTTTTGCCGGACTTATGTGGATGGTTAATTTTCTGTTGCTGCCGTTGTTCCGGGGCCAAACCATCGGGAAAATGCTGGCCGGCATAACCATACTAAATACCGACGGAACGCCGGTACGGCTTTTCGGTATTTTTAAGAGGAATATAATAGGATATTTCTTGACGCTGCTGACCCTGGGGATAGGTTTTCTGATCTCATCGGTAAATAAAAGCGGTAGGGCACTGCACGATTACGTAGCCGGAACAGTCGTTGTCTACGGACGAAAAACGGTCAACTAGGATATGCCTCAATTATTGGTCAATCATCCAAACGGAACCACAGATATTGTTCCGTTGACCCGTCTTAAAACCACCATCGGGCGTTCGGCACGCAGCGACGTTTGTATTCCCGATGCATTTGCGTCGAGGCTGCATGCTGAGGTGCGTCACGAAGGCGAATTGTTTTGGCTGCACGATCTGGGATCCGCGAACGGCACTCGCTACAACGGAGCGCCTGTTAACGGACCGTTCCCACTGAATTCAGGCGGCGAGATACAGATCGGGGAGACAAAGATAATTTTCGACGGCGGAATGGTCGCGCCAAAAAGCATCAGCTCGACACTCATCGCAGACAATACTGAAGCTCTCGATCCGTCAAAGACCATATCGCTCGCAGCCCGCAAATATCCCACGACCGACATACTCAAGTCCTCGCTTTCGTCTCGAACGGACCTTATCGGTTTGATCAGCAAAGTGGGCGTTGCCTTGCTGTCATCCAGCGGCCTCGATGAAACGCTGAACCAGGTGGCGTCGCTCGTTTTTGATGCTGTGCCCGCCGAACGGGTCGTTATCATGCTCCGCGATGACAAATCGAAAGAGGGGATGGAGATAAAGGTCGCCCGGGTTCGCGGCCAGGATGAACCGATAACCGAGGTCCGGATCAGCCGGACAATAATGAATGAGGTTGTCGAGAATGGCAGATCGGTATTGACCTCAGACGCCCAGCAGGACCCGAAATACGCAAGCCAGACGCTCGTACTTCAGGGCATTCGTTCTGTCCTGGCCGTGCCGCTAAGTGTCGACGAGCGGCATGTATTCGGCATAATTTACGCCGATTCGCCGACCTATGAATCGTCTTTCGCAAGTGAGCATCTTGATATTTTGACCACGCTCGCTTCCGTGGCCTCGATACGTGTCGAGAACGCCAGTTTGCTTGATGAGAGGATCAACCGCGAACGTATGGAGCGCGAGTTGGAATTGGCAACCGAGATCCAGCAGCGACTCCAGCCATCAGGTCCGCCAATAGTAGAGGGCTATGAATTTCAGGGCATCTCATTTTCCTGCTACGAGATAGGTGGGGACTATTATGATTTTATCCCCCGGTATGACGGAACAATGATGGTCGCGCTGGGAGATGTTTCAGGAAAGGGCACCGCGGCGGCTCTTCTTATGTCCAGTCTGCACGCCGCAATTCACGGACAGGTTGCTGCCAAAAGTTCTCTAGAGGATGCGGTTACATCCGTAAACAATTATCTTGCTGAAAATACTCCCGCTAACCGTTTCGTGACGCTGTTCGCCGGTGAACTGGATCCATTAACCGGGAAACTGCGTTACATCAATGCCGGCCACAATCCACCATTGATAGGCCGGATGGACGGCTCGATCAATTATCTTTCGAGCGGCGGCCTGCCTCTGGGCATTATGCCAAATTCGGAATATGAGGTCGGCGAGGTTACTTTGAACGCAGGTGAGGTTCTTGTTGTTTACTCTGACGGCGTATCAGAGGCCAACAATCTAGCTGAGGAAGAATTTGGGCTCGACCGGCTAGCCGGGGTGCTCAAGAAATATTTGAATTCTACTGCGTCGGGCATACGTGACAAGGTGGAATCGGCTCTCTCTGAATTTACCGGAACTGCTCCCGCAAATGACGATATTACTCTGGTTATCGTTAAAAAACTTTAGAAGATCCTCCTATCGGTCAGGTTTCTGCTTGATTCTCAACCAGGTAATGGGAAGGGTTTGACCTGTCGTGTTAAAACTTGTTGACCGATAGCCTCTAAATGCAATAAAATTGAATTGGCTTGTATTTCGAGCCGTCCCCCTCCGATGCCTCCTAAAAACCGCAAGATCAGTTTAATTTATTTTGTAACCGCTACGCTCTTGCTGGTCGGCCTCGTCCCGCTTGTACTTACAGGGTGGTTTTTGTCAGACAGGAGCGGCCGGGAGCTTCGGGCTGCCGAAAACAGATATCAGATCCAACTGGTCCAGGAAAAGGCCAGCCAGATCGAAATGTTTGGTAAGCGATTCAGCGATCTGGTAACGAGCATTTCAGTTGCCCTCGAGCTATCAAACGATCCTTCTCTTGTATCATCAGACCGCACGGAACTAAAGCTGGCTGCGATCCTTAGGGAAAATCCCGAACTGCTTGCTCTTAATGTCAGGCCGCCATCCGGGGAGCCACTCTCTGTTTTTCGTTCAGAGAGTATCAGTAAGAATGATGTCGCGTTGATATCCGCAGAGGTCGACAAATTGGCCGGCGACAAAATACTCGATGTCGGCGCCCCACAAAATATACCGTCCACCGGCGGACTCGTGATGGCTTTCGGTTCCCATGTGAATCTTAGCGGCGGAAACGATGCCGAGGTTGTGGCAATTGTTTCCCTCAAGGACATTCAACGAAGCGTCGTCGGAATTGTTCCAACTAAGGAAGAGGATCTCTGGAAGGCGGGTTTACCGATAATTTTCGTAGTCGACCAAAACGGGGATACCGTGTTTCACCCGGATCCGACATTCGTATCTGAGAGAAAACCGCTCGGCGATCTCAAGATAGTCGGGGAATGGCTCGAAGGCGGTAAACAGGTCCAATCTGCCCTTGTCCCTTTCGTTGCCGAGTACAACGGCACAAAACACGCGATGATCGGAGCTTATTCTACGGTCAATGTTGGTAAGAATACCCAATTTGGGGTCATAACGATGCAGGACGAAAGCAAGGCCTTGGCGTCGGTTAGTGAAATCCGCTCTCAGACCTGGATCATCAGCATGGCTTTTGCCCTTTTTGCCCTTGTCGTCGGCCTCATTGGTGCACGTTTTATGACCGCACCGCTGATGCACCTGGTCACAGCCGCACAAAAGATCGGAGCGGGTGATTTCACCTCTCGCGTCGATACAGGAAATCGAACTGAGATCGGAACGCTGGCTGAGACCTTTAACGTAATGACCGACAAGATCGAGGAGCAGATAGCGAAATTGGCTAAGGCCGCGGAAGAAAACCGTGAGCTATTCGTGGGCACGGTTAAAGCCCTCGCCGCCGCCATCGATGGTAAAGACAAATACACACGTGGCCACTCGGAACGTGTTTCCCGTATTTCCGTCGCGATCGGCAAACGAATGGGAATGGAAGCCGAAGAACTCGAAACCCTGAGAATGAGCGCCCTTCTGCACGATATCGGAAAGATCGCTATCGATGATTCGATACTTAAGAAGCCGGCGGCATTGACCGACGAGGAATTTGAGATCATGAAGACACACCCGCAGCGCGGGTACAAGATAATGTCACAGATCCCGGCGATGAAAGACTTTTTGCCGGGTATGTATATGCATCATGAAATGGTAAACGGTAAAGGCTATCCGCAAGGGTTGACCGGCGACCAGATACCGCTGCAGGCAAAGATCGTCTCAGTTGCCGATACCTTTGACGCGATGACCATCGACCGGCCATATTCCAAAGGGATGGAACTACAAGCCGCGCTGGACCGTCTGCGTACATTTGTCGGCACCCGCTATCAGTCAGATGTTGTCGAGGCTCTTATCGAGGCTTGTAATGCCGGCGAGGTTGCGAACGGTATCGTGAGACAAATGGCCGCAATAAGGGCGGCGGAGAGCGTTCAGGAGGCCGCGGATGCCGTTAAGCTGGTGGCCTAGCAAAACTGATGAACACAACTTCAAATCAGGAAATTTGGGAGGTAGAATCCGGCGGTCAGATATTCGAGACGAATTTCGGTGAAATGACAGCCTGGATAAGTGAGGGCTCACTTTTACGGATCGACCGGGTTCGTAAGGAAAACCTCAGATGGATCGAAGCCGGAAAGGTACCTGCGCTGATCGACTTTTTCAACGCCAAAGAAGCTGGTGAGCCCCTACCGCCGGTCATTACAACGAACCATTGTGAAACCCTCGGCGTCCCCACGCCCCCGGCGCAGCCTGCGGTCAACGGATCGGTTAATCATACCCTCACACTGCCATCCGACGCGTGCAGTATGCATCCGGATGCTCCGGCAGCCTTTATTTGCGAAACTTGCTCAAATCTATTTTGTCGGGCATGCCCAAACTCATATGGCGGAACGGTCAAGATCTGCCCGTTCTGCGGTGCGATGTGCAGCTTGCTTGGTAAGGTGGACAAGAAAGTAGATGTTGAGGAGAAGATCCAGGCTCTGATCGGCGAAGGATTTGGCTTCGGCGATTTCGGCCGGGCATTGGCATTTCCATTCAAGTTCAAGGTCAGTCTGTTCTTCGGCGCTGTCTTGTACATGATCTTCTCGCTTGGCCAGGCGATCGTTGGATTTGGCGGCATCTATATGATGTTCTCCGCAATATTCTGTTTCCTGCTGGCCAATATGCTGACCTTTGGCGTGCTTGCAAATACGATCGAGAACTTTACACAGGGCAAGATGGAACAGAATTTCATGCCGTCGTTTGACGATTTTTCGCTCTGGGATGACGTTATCCATCCGTTCTTCCTCAATATTGGCGTGTACATATCGTCATTCGGTCCGTTTATCGCGGTAATGCTGGTCGGCATTTTCATGTTCATGGGTGCGGTCACAAAAGAAATGAACCCTTTGCAGGCGGATGCGGCAAGAACCGTTAACCCTGAATTGCCTTACGCAGCGAGCGCTGTAAAACAGAGCGAAAAGGTCCGCGAACTTTTAAATAAGACAAACGAAGACCAGCAGAAACGTATCGCCGCCATCGAAAACGGCGAGATACCCGAGACGACCGCTCCCGTTGGCCAACCGATCGATCCTGAGCAAATGGATTTTGAACGTGTCAACAAAATGATCGCCGAACAGAAAAAGGCCCAACTCGAATCGGTCATCGGCAAGACACCAGAAACCGTTTCGCAGGAAAAGACTGCTTTTCTGAGTCAATTGCTCGGCTATGGCGCGATCTTTCTCATACTCGGCGGCATCACGCTGATCTGGGGCTTTTTCTATTTTCCGGCCGCCCTCTCAGTTGCCGGTTACACACGTTCGTTTGGAGCCGCAATAAACCCGACCGTCGGCCTCGACACAATAAAACGCCTCGGTTCCAGCTACGCCCTTATCCTCTTGATGGGATTTATCCTCTTAGTCGCTTCGGGCGCCGTCAGCGGTGTCCTATCCGTCGTCTTCGCCCCATTTGATATGCCCGCCCTCGGCAATATTCCCGCTCGCGCCATCGGCAGCCTTTTCGGA
Organism: Blastocatellia bacterium; assembly: GCA_963834975.1. Classification (GTDB taxonomy): domain Bacteria; phylum Acidobacteriota; class Blastocatellia; order Pyrinomonadales; family Pyrinomonadaceae; genus OLB17. The sequence continues at coordinate 410,648 of CAWIDZ010000001.1, read as the reverse complement.
TTTTACTTCTCAGTCGTATTCTCCTGCGTAATAGCCTACGCCCTGCTTAAAGCAGCCGACAAACTAAAGCTTTATCGGTAACACGCCCACTGCTCGTCGGCCGTTTTCCGTCATGACCTTATTTGTGGGGGTGCAAGTCCTGTCATATTTCGATCCCTGCAATGTCAGTAATACGGCCATTCTGCCAGATAAATCGAAATTCTGACAGAAAATCGTTAGCCCTGACAGTTTGAGCATATATCTGACAGATCAATGTCTTACCTGACAGAAAAATCATTTACCTGTCAGAAAAATCATTTTTCTGACAGTTTTGTGATTTTTCTGTCAGGTAGATAGTTTACTTGGAATTATAGACGCTTCCTCGATGGTTTTGGGGTTTTAGAGGGATCCTTTTGCGTCCTATAGGACTAAGGAATGATCTAAGTCGACAAGAGTTCCGTGCCGCGGATATTACTTATCGGCCAGTTCTGGGGTTTGCTGGACGAAGTTTCCATATGGTATTGCTCTCGGTACCGACCTTAGCGTCCTTGACGGTATCCGCGTTTAACAGTTTTTTTATTCGCGTTCTTTTCGCGTTGATCGCCGTAAACGGTTTTCCCCAGTGAGATGACAGGCCATAAATGCCAGATTCAACCACCCGCTACCGCAGGTGGTTCTGACTCCGCATACCGCACTTCGCAGTCCGCACTCATTTGAGGCGTGCATTGTCCGCGGTCCGATATTTTCCTATACTCTTTAGTTTGCAGACGCAGTTGCGGTTCAAACTATATGGCGTTTTTTTGGCGTAGAAAGAAGGAAGACAAGTTTTCAAGCTCGGTGCTCGGCCTCGACAAATCGGTCGAGGAGCTAAAGGCACAGGAAGAGGCGGTCGAGCGCGAGATCGGCGTTCGCTTTACGAAGGCGATCGAGAAAACCCGGCATTCGATCAATAACCGGCTCGACACTATCTTTGAGGGCCGCAAGCAGATCGATGAGGCGTTTCTGGACGAGTTGGAAGAGATGCTGATCTCAACGGATATCGGCGTTGCGACGACAATGCAGATACTCGACCGGGTGCGAAAAGGAGTTTCGCGGCAAGAGATCAGTGATCTCAGTGCTCTCAAACTCGCGATGAAACGCGAACTGCTCGACATCCTGCATCACTCAACCGAACGCGGTGTGGCGGACGAACGCACTATCGACGAGTCTATCAAACCTTACGTCCTGATGGTCGTTGGCGTAAATGGCGTCGGCAAAACAACAACCATCGGCAAGCTCGCACAGCGGATCAAGGACGAGGGCAACGACGTGTTGATATGTGCAGCAGACACCTTTCGTGCGGCGGCAAACGACCAGCTTGAGATCTGGGCGACCCGAGCGGGTGTTCAATTGGTCCAGCAAAAGCAGGGAACCGACCCGGCGGCGGTCTTGTTCGACGCCCTCGCGGCGGCAAAGGCGAGGAATTCGGATGTACTGATCGTTGACACGGCAGGCAGGCTTCACAATAAAGCACACCTTATGGCTGAACTTGAAAAGATGAAACGCATCTCTTCGCGTGAGGTCGAAGGGGCACCTCACGAAACCTTGCTTGTCATCGACGCCGTCACGGGCCAGAACGGTCTCGAACAGGCCCGCCAATTCATGAAAACGGCTGACGTCACCGGCATCGTCCTCACAAAGCTCGATGGCACAGCAAAGGGCGGCATCGCCGTCGCCATTGCCAAAGAACTTAACCTGCCGATCCGCTACGTCGGCATCGGTGAACAGGTAAACGACCTGATGGTCTTTGACGCTGAGAGCTATGTGAACGGGTTGTTTAATTAAGATGGATGTTCGAAATAGCTGATAAGTTATAGGTAATAACTGACAAGTTATTACTTATCAGCTATCAATTATCAGTTATTCCGTAGGTGATCGTTTACTAAATTGAAACAACACGCTACAAAGTTTGATCTGAACATGATGCGGCGAACGCTGGAATTGGCGGCGACCGGTGTCGGACTGGTCAGCCCAAATCCGTTGGTCGGCTGCGTGATAGTTTCTGCTGAGGGAAAGGTCGTCGGTGAGGGGACGTACATCTATGAGAATATTGTTCATGCCGAGGCCATCGCTCTCGAGCAAGCCGGCGACATGGCGCGCGGCGGGACAGCATATATATCTCTCGAACCGCACGATCATCGGGGAAAGACACCGCCCTGCACTGAAGCTCTAATAAATGCGGGCATTGCACGCGTAGTTTGCCCCATCGACGATCCTAACCCGCTTGTATCCGGACGTGGATTCGAGAGGTTAAGACAAGCTGGGATCGAGGTCGCGACAGGCGTACTCGCCGACGAAGCGTCAAAACAAAACGAAAAGTTCATTTGCTGGCATAAGAACCAGCGGCCATTTGTCCATCTGAAACTTGCCATGTCGCTCGACGGGCGCATCTCGGTTGACGGTAGCTGTTTCGACCGCACTCTCGGGCCCGGGCGCTCTTACATATGTTCACGAACTGCGTCACGAATATGATGCCATCCTTGTCGGCGGCAATACGGCCTTTGTCGATAACCCGAGCCTTACAGACCGCAGCGGAGAACCGCGGCGGCGGTCGCTCGTTCGTGTTGTGCTTGATAACCGCCTGCGTCTCCCGATCGACGCAGGCCTAGTGGCGACGGCGGGTGATACTCCTACGATTCTATTCACAAACAGTCGTGATGCCGGTAAAATATCGAAATTGCGTGAACACAGCGTCGATGTTGTCGAACTTGAAATGGGCGGCCGCGACCTCGCGGGTGTTCTTGATGAGTTGAAGAAACGTGAAATTCAAAGCGTCCTGGTCGAGGGAGGGTCTGAGATCGCCGGTTCATTCTGCGACGCCCGCCTGGTCGATAAGGTCACTTTTATCGCCGCACCAAAGATCATCGGAGGCCGCGAGGCTCCGAACGCCATAGGCGGTGCCGGTGCAGACACCTTGGATAGTGCAATGCGGTTGAAAGATATCTCGGTAGAGAGGTTGGGGGACGACCTGACGATATCAGGTTATCCGGGCAATTGATCAATATTTACACGCTATGCAGCCCAACGACCAGGAATTTTGCAAATTTCAAAAGGAAGTTCGCGAGCAGTATTACGCGTTGAAGGCCATTCGACAAGGCACAGATCTGCGCGGTTTTGAGCAAAAGCTTGATTGGCACAAAAGCGTTTCCGGGCGCATCTTTATCTTCATTTTTCGATTCGTTTTCCGATTCATGAAACGGGCCCTGGACAAAGATTATAAACGACGAGGTTTTGATCTTGTCGAGAATCAGGCAAACAGGCTCGTCTTTAATTCAGAAATCAGGCGTACGATATGCTCCGCGATGCAGGGGCGTCCTAAGACGGAGATCATAACCGAAGACGTTTTCGTAGAGATCTTCACTGCAGTTTTGATGTCTGATGCAATATTGGCCCGGCTGGACTTCCAATTAGATCCGGTGTTGTTTGCTATGGTCGGCTATGAGATCTATTCGACAGGATTGCCGTCCTATTGTTCCCAAACCACCGATGAAACATAGCCTAAAATCAGAACATCGGGCAAAGAAGTCGTTCGGTCAGAACTTTCTGATTGACGAGAGCGTGATTGAAAATATTGTCGCAGGGTTAAGGCTGACGCCGAAAAACACCGTGATCGAGATCGGCCCTGGCAAGGGAGCATTAACATCGCGGCTACTCGAGGAAAGCAAACAGGTCATCGCCATCGAACTTGATCGTGATCTGATCCCCGGCTTGCACCACACTTTTGCCGAAGATAAAAAGTTCACGCTTTTGAATGATGATGCCCTGACCATAGATTTCAGTAAACTCCTGGTCGATGCCGCACCCGCAGAGACCAAACTCGCCGCTAACCTGCCATACAACATCTCAACCCCGATCCTGCAGCGGCTTACGGAATGCCGAGGGCTTTTTGACTGTCTTGTGCTTATGTTCCAGCGAGAGGTAGCCGAAAGGATAACCGCACCGGCCGGCAGCAAAGCCCGGGGCTATCTTAGTGTTTTGATCGAGAATGCATTTTCTACCGAGCATCTGTTTGATGTGCCTCCGACGGCATTCAGGCCTGTCCCGAAGGTCTGGAGTTCGGTCGTAAGGCTTACGCCAAAGAAGGGCTTAGTTCAGAACGAAACGTTGTTTCGCAGCCTCGTCAGCACTTCCTTTGAACAGAAACGAAAGACCATCCTTAATAATTTGAAAGGGAAGTTTGATGACGCTGCGTTGCTGTTAGCGGCCGCAGGCATTGACAGCACCCGGCGGGCGGAAACCATCACTATCGATGAGTGGGCCAACCTGACAGATATCATTCCCGAAAAAAAATAACCGGGGCGGTTGAACCAGCCCCGGTCAATTCACGCTAACAAATTAGTATCATGGGATCATAGACGCCGGGACCGAGAGGTCCTGACTGACTCCGAACTGCTGAGCCCTAAAGCCGGTGGTTGAGTTCTGAATGTACCAAAACCCCGTTGACGCTCTGTAAACAGCCAGATCGCTTACACCATCTCCGTCATAATCCCCCGGTGAAGGCTGGTCCGTACCCAAACCGAACGCCGCCGAAGCAAAAGAACCGTCGCTGCTCTTTAGGTAATACCAGGTTCCATTTGATGGCCGCCAAACGGCAATGTCTGCCGAGCCGTCACCATCATAGTCTCCGACAACCGGCTTATCAGCGGCCAGGCCAAATTGCGTCGCCGTTTGACCGCCGCTGCTCTTTGAGATGTACCAGGTACCATCGCGAAAAACGGCAGCGTCGTATTTGCCGTCGCCGTCAAAATCGGCGGCGACCGGAAGATCCGTTGCAATGCCGAAGTTCAAAGCCGCAAACCCTTCGGTGCTCTTTTGCATATACCAGGTACCGTTCGAGGGCCTGAATACCGCCAGGTCGATAACACCGTCACCGTCATAATCACCGGGCTGGGCAATGTCACCAGCCTGCCCGAACTGTATCGCAGTAAAACCGTCGCGGCTTCGCGAGATATACCAGATACCGTCCCGAAATACTGCCACGTCCGCCCGTCCGTCATTGTCAAAATCCATCGGGACGAGCTGATCAGTCGAAAGACCAAAGTTTTGAGCCGAAACACTGCTATCGCCGCTATTTAGTATGTACCAGTTACCCAGGCCCGGGCGAAAGACCGAAATATCAACCCTTTCGTCACCGTCAAAGTCGCCGGCGGTCGCTGCCGTTGCAAATCCGGCCCGGCCAAATACTGTAAACTTAGCCGCCTGAGTTACTGAGAATCCATTAGCAGCTGCCGGATCCTCAATATACCACCGTGCGAAATATGTTCGTCCGGCAACTAACGGGCTATCGGGAATAGCTATGCTGGCGGAGGCCCAGCCATTGCCGACACCCGTGTTTTGCGTCGAACCAGTCACGCGGGCAAAATTGCCGACCGCCGGTATCGTGTTTCCGACACCCGTGTCAGTTGTGTTGACCACCAACACTGCTGAGGCATTCCCGATAGCTCCTGAAACCGATATTGTAAAATTAGGATTGCCGGCGATCGGCGGCGAGATCGCCTTGATCTGTGGAGTGATCGCCCCGGAACCAGCCCGGCTGGTGCCTGTGATCTGCGGCATCCGCGTGCCCTCGGTATATAACAGCGGCCGGCTGAAATATGGATGCTTCAGTTGCCACACGCTGATCGGTCAACGCCTGCAGAAAAGCAACGAGGTCCCCCTGCTGATTTTGATTAAGTCCAAGCGGGCGGATCAGGTTATTTGGCTTATTTGGGGCATTAAAATCACCGCCGCGGTTGTAAAACGCAACAACCTGTTGGAGCGTTGTAAATTGTCCGTTGTGAAAATATGATCCGCGCAAGGCAACATTTCTCAGGCCAGGTACGCGAAAGGCACCCAGGTCCTGATTGTTGCCGGTCTGCTGAAACCTGCCGGTGTCGTCATTTGGCGGCCGAACGCCGATATACCGAAATGAGTTATCTGTAAACAGATTGCCCGCGTGGCAAACGTTACAGCTGCTCGCATTAAATACACCGCGTCCCCGCTGCTGCTGCTGAGTGAGTGGTGCTATCCCCGCCGCATCGAGATCTGCCGGTGTCTGGTCACTATTCAAGGTCCTCTCAAAAGTCGCGATCGCCATCGCGATCCGTGCCGGCGTAACTTCATCCGAGCCGAACGCCTCTTTGAAAAGATCCGGATATGTGCGGCCGCCGATCCAGGTACTTAAAGCAGCCGGGATGGATGGCGACAATGCCAGGGGTTTCGAAGACTTGATCCTCTCGGCAACATCATTCCAGTCACGGCCGGTGTGTGCCATTTCGCCCGACGATACAGGCGGGCCGGCAGACTGGCTTTCAAGTGCGGCCCCGCCGTTCAGCACGATCGCATTGGTGATCGGATCGCGAAAAATGCCCGTAGCCCGGCCGTCCCAAAACAGAAGAGGTGCGTATGCGGCGTTCACATACGATACGGACTTGCGGCCGGTTACCTGAGCGTTTAAGCCGTACTTCGCGTCAAATACATACGTGCCGTCGGCATTATTCACCGGCACACCGCCCGATCCGCGAATATCGTCAGGTGTTCCAAATAAGTTATCCGGACCCGGATTTGTCGAGTTTGTCGCGCTCAATGCCGACCTCGGGTCGGTTCCGCCTGTGATCGAATGGTGGCAGGTGCCGCACGCTACCGTTCGCGTGGACGACATTTGTTCATCCCAGAAAAGTGCCTTTCCCAGATACACCTTTGTCGCTGTCAGATCATTGCCGACCGGCGGTGGGGGAGGCAGGCCGAGCGGCGGAACGGGTCCCTGCGACTGAGCGTTAGCCCGTGTTCCCTGATCAGTTGCACTCAACGGACTCAATAACGATCCGCTTTCTGCCCGTACCCAGTAAAAGAAAGTTTGGCCCGGTGCAGCAGCATTGTCGTTGAACGACGCGGCCTGAGTCGTACCGACGTCCGCGGCGGTCTGAGAATTATTGGTCGTATTCCGAAAAATGCGGTAAATGGTCGCGTCGCGGATCGGGTCCCAAAAGATGGTCACTTTATTGTTATATACTCCGTCCGAAGCGATAACGCCGGTCGGGGCCGACAGGGAAGATCCACCGGTCTGCCCGGTCACGGGATCGGACCTGAGCAGTGCAAAGGCTACTATGCAAACAACAAATGCCAGGCAAACGGCGGTTTTCAGCTTCTTCATAATATTAATGTCGCTCAAAATATAATTAAGTAAATAAATGTCCAAAACGATTCCTAATATGAGTCCGGCAGCGAAACAATCGCGATTTCAAATTGCTGGCACTTATTCCGACGATCTCAGCTGCTTCCTGCAGGGAATAATCTTCCGTGTAAACCAGCGTCATAGCAATGCGGTCCCTTGCGTCAAGTGACGACAATATCTTGTCCGCAAGATCAGCGTTTGATAATGTCGATTCTGCCGACACGGCGGTTTTGTCTGAGACGGACTCAGCAAAACTCTGATCATTGCCGTCCATCTCGGTAAAAAGGTCCGCTGACTTGCGTTGCCGCCGGCGAAACTCGTCATAACAAACGTTTACCGATATTCGGGTGATCCAGGCAGGGAATGATGCCCCACGTCCGCCGCGAAAGTTCTTAAGCGAAAAGTATGATTTTGCAAAACTCTGCTGTACGCACTCCTCTATCTCGGACCGGTCGCGGAAAAAGCGGCTGACAACCCTCGTGACCAAAAGCTTATATCTTTCAAACAACTCGGCGAACGCCTGCTCATCGCCGTTGATGGCGGCACGGACCAGATGGTCATCCGCCATCTCTGACCTCGCGGGCAGCATAACTGCCGATATTTGAGCCTCACTTTGCAAGCTAATGGTTAAAACCTCATCGAGCATTTTCTTTATTTCAGATACACAATACAAATACGATATCCGTTATTGCCGATGCGGCCGCCGGCCGCCGGGATCTTCGACCGTGAACCCGGACGGCACTGCGAAAAGATCGGCCGCCGGTTCGGTCCGTTTAATATTCAAAAGGCGAAATATATGTTCACCCGATAACGGATCAACGTGGCGTGACATTACGGTCACCTGAAGTTCCGGCGAATACCATTTTTCGGTGGTCACCTGGATCGGGCTGGCATTCCCGATCTGCCCGGCCGGTATCTCAAACGTGGTCCTTGTGCCCTCGACAGATACGCCCTCGATAGTTTTGGTGCCGAGCGACTCTGACTTTGCATCATTCGGATCCTTTGGTTCATCACGCGGAGCATTTTGCCCAAGCGGATGTTTGCGGGCGATCTTGCTGTTTAGATCGAGGAAATATTGGGTGTTTGCTGCAAAATCATTTATAAATACCAGCATCTGCGGTTTATTATTTTCATTCACAATATTAAATCCGCCGACCATCTCGAGCGGCTGCTCTCGCCTAGTTCTACCCGAGGTGTCGCGGTATGTCGCACCCTGAATGCGTTTGGTGACCGTAGAACCATCAAATAGCCGGCGCGTATCTTCGATCAGTGTCTCTGCAGAGAATGGCTGGCCTTTCACGAGCTTGTCACCAAAGCGCAACTCTGCACCAATAAACATTGCATTTGGCGGTGGTGGTGCCATGGGGCGTCCGGCACCCTCAGGCGGCCTTGATTCCGCACGGCTGAGTGCACCATCGTGATTTGCATCCATACCGGCAAAAACCTCGTTAGCAGCTTTATCAAAATCGGCCTTGGTCACCGACCCGGCATCATCCAGCTTGCCCATGAAAAAGAATGGGGGCAGCATTCCGTCATGGTCATCCGGACGGCCGCGTGCTAGGTTCGCCGCGATCTCCGCCGCGTGCCGGAGGCGGGCCGTCGCCTCGAGGTGCGATCGCCATTCCCGGCTGCCCACCGGGCTGTCCCATCGGCGGACCGCGCCTTTCATCTTTTGACGGGCCGGGTCGTTCGTCCTGCTCAATGATCCCGTTGCCATTTTTGTCGAAATGAGCAAATGTCCGGTCGAGGGCCGCCTGAAATTCATTGGACTCGATGATACCGTTACGGTTCAAATCAACACTCTGGCCCCAACCTTGATCCCTCGGCCCCTCCGCCCGCGGCGGAGGCGGCGGCCCGCCGGCTCGCGGCCGCTGCGAAAAAACCCCAGGTACTAAAACAATGCTTACGATGATCGTAAAGAATAAATTCGTTTTCATATATGACTCCAACAGTTATTAAAAATTAACGAATAAAACGGATCGCCCTTGTCAGGCCGTCGTCGCCCACCAAAACCTCGGCGTCGATCAGATCGGTCGGCTTTTTGACGCTCGCAACCAGGCCAAGCGACACCATCATCGAACTCGGGACTTTTACCCGTACGATCTGGCCGCTCTCAGGATCACGAGCGTAAGAAAGGGCGATAAAATTTGTTTTGATCTCAGAGGTTGTTGTCGTTGCGGCCTCTGTTTGTGAATCAGAATCTCCAACTAAGCGTTTTGCGGTCGGCCTGACCTTTGCCCTGACAACAACCGGCCTTGGCTGCTTTGGCGAAGCATCACTAACCGCCACCGGTTCAGGCTGCTGATCACTACTGACCGCCGTGGTATCTGCAACCGGTTCACTGATCTGCGGCGTAACAATATCAACCTTTGGCGAAACAACCCCGGCCACCTGTTCAGGCGTCCCCGCGGGGCGAAAAACTACAAATGTCATCACGAGCACCGCCGCAGCAACCGCCGGCACAGTAAAAGCTAACCATTTGAAGATCCGGTTTGCCGGCGGCCACGGTGCAGTTTTCAGACTTGTTTGCTCGGCGATCTGCCGCTTGACGCCCCACCAGATGGCGGGCGAACCGGCGATCTCTTCTATTGTTTCGTCATCAACGGCCGTACTTTTTAACAAAGACCGCATCAGATCATCAAACTTTTCTTCATCAAGTTGTTTATTCATAGATCTGACCTCAAAATTTCGTCGTTAGGAAAAAGACGCGCGGCAAGTGCCCGTGGTTTCAAATAAATTTCTTTAGGAAAAAAGATCAGGCGTCTGCCAAGCTCATGTTGCTGGCCTCAGTGTGTACAGACTCCTTATCCCGCGTGTGCTATACTCCAAAATTGAATTTTCCTTTGGAGTCCCACGTTTTTTTGTGAATAAAATTGAAATAATTCCACTTGGCGGCATCGGCGAATTCGGCATGAACTGTATGGGTATCCGATACGCTGACGAGATGATCGTCATCGATGCCGGTATGGGTTTTCCCGAGGAAACGCCGTTTGGCGTGGACATCTCGATCCCGAATTTCGATTTTCTCGAGGAATACCGCGACGACCTTACCGCAATTATCCTGACGCACGGCCACGAAGACCATATCGGTGCCCTCACTTATATTCTTAAGAAGTTTAATCTGCCGGTTTACGCGTCGAGATTTACGATAGCCCTTGCCGAAAAGCGTCTTGAAGAACACAAGATGCTCGACGAGGTCCTGATCCATCGGGTCAAGGCAAATGACGTCATCGAGGTCGGCGTTTTCAAGATCGAGTTTATCCACGCATCGCATTCACTGGTCGATTGTTTTTCGCTTGCCATCCATACTCCGCTGGGGACGATCATTCACACCGGCGATTACAAGATCGACGACACGCCTGTGATCGGTAAGCCCTATGACCTCAAAACGCTGGGGCGGATCGGGGATGATGGTGTGCTGCTGCTGCTGGGCGACTCGACAAACGCGACAGTTCCGGGCCGGACACCGTCAGAGATGGCTGTGATACCGGCGTTCGAAGAGATCTTTGGCGAGACCGAGGGCCGCTTGTTCATCGCGACATTTTCGTCGTCGCTCCATCGCCTGCAGATCGTTTTTGATGTCGCACATCAATTTGGCCGCAAGGTCTGCGTCATTGGACGCTCGATGCAAAAGAACGTTGAGATCGCCGATGAGCAAGGCCTGCTCAAGATACCCTTCGGCACAATGGTCGGCCTCGGCGATGCCCGGGCATTGCGTGACGACGAGATCTGTTACCTCGTAACCGGTTCGCAGGGCGAGAATCGGGCCGCTCTATGGAATCTGGCGACATCTACATTCAAGGGAATGGAGATCGAGCGGGGCGACACTGTCGTCCTGTCTGCCCGCATCATTCCCGGTAACGAAAAAGGCATCAGCCGGCTGATAGGCCACCTTTATAAACGCGGTGCGAACATCATCGAAGAAAAACGCCGACTCGTACACGTTTCCGGCCACGCATCGCAGGAAGACATCAAGATAATGGTCGAGACCGCCCGTCCTAAATTTCTCGTGCCCATTCACGGCGAGTACCGGATGCTGTTCCGCCACAAGGAATTTGTAAAACACCATGTCGCCGGCTATGACGACCATAATATTATCCTGATCGAGAACGGCAATGTGCTCGAGGTCGATGAATTTGCCGCCAAAATCGTGGAACGGCACGAGCTGCACAAAACCTTTATCGATGAGGAATCCCTCAACGAGATCGAATATGACGTGGTCCGCGAACGCAAAAAACTTGCATCCGGTGGCGCAATATCACTCGTCGTTACCATTAATAAAGCCACACACGAACTGGCCGGTGATCCCCAGGTCACATTTCAGGGCGTTGCCCACGTGGAAGCGTCAAACGGATTTGCCGCCGGTGCCCGCAAGGCTATCCGCGTCGGCCATCGGCAATATGAAAAAAGAACATATCGTCGACCGCAATTTTTTCAAAGAAAACCTGCGTATACTTCTCAAACGTTATGTTCAAAAAGAGATCGGCACCAAACCGGTAATAGTAACGACGATCGTCGAGGTCTGAGATCGTTAGCTTTAGAGCACAAAATGTCTGTCGCTCACCGCTTCAATCGATCTCGCCCTGCATTTTGCCCACGATCGTTTAGACAGTCCTCAGGCCGCACCCGGGCGGCAAGACTATTTCAGTTGCAAGTCGGATATGTAGCATACAGACCGCAACTCGCGGTAACTTGTATCAAATCATATGTTCGCAAATAGCCTGTTACTCTTTGCAGACTCCCCCACCGCTTCAACCGGCGGGCCGGCTGAGCATACGATCCCTATCTTTTTTATTGAGATCGTTTTGATGCTGGTTGTCGGGCGAATTCTCGGCGAACTGATGCAACGGATCGGCCAACCCGCCGTAATGGGACAGTTGATAGCAGGCATCGTACTTGGCCCTTCCATTTTTGGCCATTTTTTGCCAACTGCCTATCAGTCGGTTTTCCCTGACAGCCCGGTGCAGAAAAAGATGATCGATGCCATCTCTCAACTTGGCATATTGCTGCTGCTGCTGTTGACGGGGATGGAAACCGATCTAAAGCTCGTGAACAAGGTGCGGAGCACCGCTCTTTTCACGTCCATCTCGGGCATTTTCTTTCCGTTCGTGTGCGGCTTCTTTTTCGGGCCAGCTGCTGCCCGCCGACATGATCCCCGACCCGTCGCGACGGCATCGCCACGTCATTGTTCCTCGCTACGGCCCTGTCGATCTCGTCCGTAAAGATAGTTGCGATGGTCATAATGGAGGTCGGCTTTTTACGCCGAAACCTCGGCCAGATCATTCTCGCGTCCGCGATCCTGGATGACACCATCGGCTGGATAATTATCGCGATCATCGCCGGAATGGCGGCGGGGGGAACGATCAACCTATCGGCCGCGGCCTTTGCTTTTCTCGGGACGGTCGCGTTTCTCGCCTTTAGCTTTACGATCGGGAAAGCGGCTCATTGCGTATACCATTCGCTGGACCAACGATCATATGATCATGGAGATGCCGGTGATCACCGCCATCATCGTCGTGATGATCATCATGGCGTTGATCACAGATCACATCGGCGTCCACACGGTCCTGGGCGCGTTCGTTGTGGGTATCCTTGTCGGACAATCGCCGATACTTACCAAGCATATTGAGGAACAGCTACGTGGGATGGTCGTCGCTTTCTTCGCTCCGATATTTTTTGCCGCTCGCCGGACGCGAGATCGACCTGACGGTCCTTAACAGCTTTACGCAGATCGAGATCGCCATCGCTTTCATCCTGATCGCAAGCGTTGGCAAGATGATCGGGAGCCTTACATCGGCGGATTGCTCGGGCAAACTCAGACTTTAAGGAATCAACTGCGCTTGCGTATCGGAATGAACGCACGAGGTTCGACCGAAGTCATCGTTGCCACCATCGGGCTCTCGCTCGGGAGTGCTAAATCGCGATCTGTTCACGCTGATCGTGGTAATGGCGATCACAACCACGCTGATCACACCGCCGCTGCTGAGATGGGCACTGTCCCGCATTCCGCCGACCGGCAAAGAGAAAGAAGCGCCTCGAGAACGAAGAGGCCAAATCAAAAGAATTTGTGCCCAACATTGAGCGCGTACTGGTCGCGGCAGATGACAGCCCCAACGGCCAACTTTCGTCGACGCTGGCCGGACTTTTGGCCGGCGTGGAGCATCTCTCGACGACCGTTCTGGAATTTGCCGGACCGAAACCGAAACGAAATAAGCCAGTACCCGAAAAACCCGGGGCCGTCGCCAAATCGTCAGCCGGCATAGGCTATAAAGTGACCAAAAAGAAGGAGGGCAAAGATGAGGTAAAAGATGAGCCGCCGATCGAGGTCGAAAAAGAAGATGAGAAAAAGGAGCTTTCGGAGCCGCATCCTGGCCGAGATGGAAAAAGGGTATGATCTCGTATTTCTCGGGTTCAACGGTTTGTTTGGCGATTCGGACGAACTGATAAAAGATCCCGATGGCCCCGTGGCCGCTATTCTGCCCAATTTTGACGGTGTAACGGCCATCGCGGCCGCGATCGGACGCCGCCAGATATCAGGCCTTAACAAATCGCCTAACATACTGCTGCCGATCACCGGCACCGATTATTCGACCCGGGCCGCCGAGATAGCCGTCGCGATCGCCAAAGGATCAAAAGGGACCGTAACGGCCCTTCACGTAGCGCCACCCGCAAAAGAGATCGATGTCCTTCGCCGGCCAAATGAAGTGCTCGCGGCAGGCCGGCATCATCGTAAAGGGAATTCAGGAGATCGGCAAACGCGAAGGCGTGACAGTAAAACCGCTCGTTAAGGTACGCCAATCGCCCGAGGACGCGATCGTCAATCAGATCTCACGCGGAAAGCACGACCTTATGATCATCGCCGGCAAATTCAGAGGCAGCGGAGAAACCCTGCCATTCGGCCGCCGCGTCGCCGTCCTGCTCGAACGCTCAACATGTCCCGTCCTGCTTGTCATCTCATAAACCCATTTGGATCATCGAACCAGTTCCGAGCTTCCGCATTCTATATTCTATATTCTGCATTCTGTATTCTGTCTTCCGCATTCCGCCTTCTGTCTTCTGGATTCTGTCTTCTGCCCACGTAGTCTTACAATAAATTCATGCGAGACCGCCTGCTCAAACTCGAAAAACTATCAAGACTGCTCGAACCTGCCGGGACGAAAGATCGTCTGTCAGGGCAAGGTGCTGCAATACTCAGAGAACTTCCTGAACAACATCGATTCGCTCAAGGCCTATGTCAAAACCGATGACAAGGGCATCGGCCTGCTCGACTCGCCCATCTCGGAAACCGGTATCGGCATCGACGAAGCGATCTCGCTGCTAAAGGAAAATGTCGACCGCCCCGGCCTCAACCCGGCGTCCGGCGGGCATCTGGCATATATCCCCGGCGGCGGCATCTATTATTCGGCACTCGGCGATTATCTTGCCGATGTATTTAACCGTTACGCCGGAGTCTTTTACGCCAGCCCCGGTGCCGTGCGGATGGAAAACATGCTCATCCGCTGGATGAATGAGATAGTTGGTTACCCGGCGGACGCCGGCGGCAATCTGACATCAGGCGGGAGCCTCGCAAATCTGATAGCCATCGTAACGGCCCGTGACGCCCGCGGGATCAATTCCACTAACATCACCCGCTCGGTCATCTATCTGTCCGAGCAGGCACATCACTCGATCGGCAAAGCCATCAGGATAGCCGGCCTCACCGAATGCATCGTCCGACACCTACCGATCGATAATAAATACCGGATCATCGCCGACGCCCTCGAGACGCAAATTGCCCGCGACCTCGCCGAAGGCCTCAACCCCTTCCTCGTGGTCGCCTCGGCAGGAACGACCGATGTCGGTGCGATCGATCCGCTTGCTGAGATCGGTGCGATCGCGGCCCGCCATAACCTCTGGTATCACATCGACGCCGCGTACGGAGGCTTTTTTGTCCTGACCGAAGAGGGAAGTGCAAAGCTCGCCGGAATGGAAACGTCTGATTCGCTCGTCATCGATCCGCACAAAGGCCTTTTCCTGCCCTACGGCCTGGGCGTCGTTCTGGTCAAAGACCCTGCAAACTTGCGAGCCTCGCACAGCTACACCGCCAATTATATGCAGGACGCCGCCGGCGAGCCGGACGAACCCTCGCCCGCCGATCTCTCGCCCGAGCTGACCAAACATTTTCGCGGCCTCAGGCTCTGGCTGCCGCTAAAACTGCACGGCGTCGCCCCGTTTCGGGCCTGTCTCGAAGAAAAGCTGCTCCTGGCAAAATATTTTCACACCGAGATCCAAAAACTGGGCTTCGAATCAGAGCTCGAACCCGAACTGTCCGTCGTCATCTATCGCTACGTCCCAAAACAAGGCGACGCCAACGAATTCAACAAACGCCTCCTCAACGCCGTAGTCTCAGACGGCCGCATCTTCATCTCATCCACAATGCTCGACGGCCGATTCACCCTCCGCTTCGCCTGCCTGGCCTTCCGCACGCATCTGAGCACGGTTGATACACTGCTCTCCGTATTGAGCGACTCGGTAAAACGCCTGTCCGCGACTTAGCAGGGCCTCAGTGTCCGTAGCCCGCACGTAAGTGTAAGGGCGGATCGCCCGTTCCTTTGCAACTGAATGTTATTACTATACAAGCTGCGATACCACTATTCCGCTAGATTGATCTAACATGGGGTTCCCCTAAATGGCCTCCGAGCTTTAGCTGGAGGTAGGTGCTTATCAAGGCCAGGCTTTAACCGAATCCCAATAAAAATATTTTTCGTAATGGCTTTAGCCCAATGCCGTCTACCGCGTTAGGCTAAAGCCATTTTGAAACCGTTTATTTTGTTTTGGCTAAAGCCCCTAACTTTTGATAACTCACCTCCAGCTAAAGCTGGAGGCAATTTATGTAGGGTTTGGACCCGGGGCTATTTTCTGTCGTCCGCTATTGCGGACTTAAGAGGTTTTGCCGTGGTTCCCGGCGGTGGGCTCGGGATCGGGGTCAAAGAATGCTTTTTCCCGGCGGAAAAATGGTTTTGTTGGCTAGAAAAACTCTTTCGCCGCCTATTTAAGGGTTTTGTTGGCATACAAAAGCATTTTTCCGGCGAAAAATTGTTTTTCCCGGTGGTAAAACCATTTTTGTTGGCAAGAAAGATCATTTTGTGGTCCAACTAAATGGATTTTCCGCGGAAAAAGCATTTTGTCCGACAGAAAAACTCTTTTATTAGGATGAGTTGACCTTTTTCTGTCGGTGGATCGGTTTCTCCGTGCAGAAAAATGATTTTGTCTGAAGGCGAAGACATAGGTTCTGGCGAGAAAGATCATTTTGTTGGAAAGAAAAATGGTCTTTCTGCGGAGCGAAGGGGTTTTTCTATGGAGAATATCGCTTCCCAGGAGGTATGATGGAACTGGTTTTGGGACTCTGGAGAAAAGCAAAAATCGGGCTGACCCTAAATCAACCGCATTCTGGCTTTAGGGTGAAGCAGATTGGGCCGGGCAATTTCGGGCTCTGGCTTTGACGAGCATGTCAAAGATCTCAGGCGTGTCCTTTTTTATCCGCTTGTCGTAAGTCGCATTGTCCGGATCCTCTGGGTCCTGGCAGACATTGGCGCCGTTATTTATAAGGATCTTGACGATATCTTTATGATTGTAATTGATGGCGGCATCAAAGCGGTGTTCCCAACGTCGGTCATTTTATTAACTTTCGCGCCATTATCGATCAGGAACCATACAGCATTACTTTCCCCGGCGAACGCCGTGTACCACAGGGCGGTCATTGATTGTTCATATCCCCCGTTTATATTGGCACCCTGCTCCAGGGCTTCCCGCATTTTGGGTATATCACTTTTTGACGCAGCTTCCGCCAGCCGTTCCTGAAGGTCATAACACCTGGGATCTTCTAGCCGGTAATCGTACCATCTAGCCTCGCATTGCGGAGCGTTCACCGTTACGAGTAGTTTCGGCGGCCGGGATTCGCACGACATCGAAAGGGCGGCTGCGGCCATGAACACTAAGGTGGTTATTATTGTTACATTTCATCACGAGAGATAATAGATTTGTGTTATTTGTTGGTTGTTCGGGCATTGGTTGATCAGGTTAATCTCTATGGAAACCCGAAAAATCTGTATCCAGCTTAAGTGCCCCGGCTGCTTGGTTTAACTCGGCCTGGGTAAAGAAGAACTTCATCGACGGATTTGTGTTGGCGAAGTAGCGGACGACGATGTCGGATATCTCTTCGTCAACTGATTTTCCGTTCCGGACCTTAAATCCCAGCCGTTGGAGCAGTGCCAGAGAGCCTTCGGCACCGCTGCTGTGGCCGGCGTCGCCGACAATGGCAAAAACTGTGGTGTTCTTTCTGATCGAATGGACAACACATAGATCGCCGGGCTTTACGCCATGCGCTTTGGCAGCCGCGGATAGCACAGTGTAATTGATCTCAGCGGCGTTGACGTATCGGCGAGGGTCTTTGGGGTTTGGGTTATTGACGTCGTAATAAGCTGTGGTTGAAATGTAAAAGCCCGGAGCCGGGTCGTCAGGGCCTTGTATCACAGGCTTTCCGTTTTCAACCAGATAGCCAACGATCGCCCCTGTCTGTTTGGCCCCGACGTGTGCATTCAGTTCAAAGTCCAGTGCCAGGCTGTCGTTTGGGCCATATGACATTGGGGCACCGTCAACATCCACCGTCATAGGAACCGTGATCTCCGCCGTGGCTTTTCGGCTCGACTGTGCCGAGACGGTTAATGAATTCGGAACGAACATGAACAAAAGAGCAAAGATCATCGCCCCTATGAAGGCGAGCGGATCAGAGAATCGATAGATCGTGGTTATCATTCGTTTGCGGGGCGGTACCGAACAGCCGGTACGAGTCACAGTTTATCATCTGGTACGCCGCTTTCCTGTCACCACTGAAGTAGCCGTGTGTTTAACACTTTATCGCCTCGTCTTTCTGCTTTCCTTAAAATAGCAAATACCCGTATTTACTGGATCCCGCTGTTTTTGTAGCGATTTTATTACCGGTAGAACCGTTTTATTGTTGGTAGAACGGTTTTATTTCTAATATAAAGACTTTCTTCAGCAGAAAGCCGCTATATTACTAATAAAATCATTTTATTACCGTTATAGAGGCTTAAATAGAAATATAGAGACTTCCCACCTTGGAAAATCGTTCTACCGGTATTTTAGAGGTTTTATCACCGTTATAGGCGTTAAATTTTTACGATCCGGCGGTCGAAGGCGGGTAGTGTTTAACACCCCGGTACGGCAATATTTGGCCTTTTGGAATTCGGTTTTTTGGTCGTTGCTTCACTCCGTTTCCGGCATTTGGTCGGGGTTGGGGCTGTCCGGTGCTCTGAGGTGTTCTTTTGCGATCTCGAGGGCGGCGAAGATGTCGGGGGCAAAGCTTTTTTTGCCGACTTTCTCTACAAAACCGCTTTGACGCATCACTCTGTAGACAGAGCGTGAGACGGCGGAGAATATGAGGAGGTATCCGCCGGCATTGGCTTCCTCGGCGACTTCCTGGAGTACACGCATTCCGCTGGCGTCGATCGATGAGACATCTCTCAGCCGCAGGATCAGCACCTTTGGCTTGCGGGCGACCACTCTTAATGATTCTTTAAATTGCCTGACCGCACCGAAGAATAGCGACCCGTAGATCTCAAACACCTCAACGTCGGGCGGTATCTCGATATCCGACATATCACGGGAATTAAATTCCTCGTCGTCCCTCAGATTTTCGGTGATCAGATCGACGTGGGTCTCGGTCGACATCTTTTGCAGGAAGAGAAAGGCGGCGAGCAGTATGCCGACCTGGATGGCTGCCGTCAGGCTGATCAGAACGGTTAGAAGAAAAGTCGCAAGCAAAACGGCGACGTCGCCCCGCGGGCTTTTTAGCAGATGTGCAAACTCGCGCCACTCGGACATATTATAGGCGACCACGAGCAGGACCGCGGCAAGTGTAGCCATTGGGATGAGTGCCGCCCATTTGCCGACAAACAGCAGCACCAGCAGCAAAAAGATGCAGTGGATAATTGCCGAGACGGGTGTTGTGCCGCCGCTCTTGATATTGGTCGCGGTCCGGGCTATCGCACCTGTTGCCGGTATGCCGCCAAATAACACCGAGACGATGTTACCGGCACCCTGGGCGATCAGCTCCATATTTGAGCGGTGCCGCGTCCCAAGCATTCCATCGGCGACGACGGCTGAGAGCAGGGATTCGAGGCCGGCCAGGATGGCTATTGTCAGGGCGGGAGCAAACAGCTGCTGGATCATCTCAAACGTTACGGCCGGGAAGTGAGGGATGGGCAGCGAGCTGGGCACGCCGCCGAATCGCGTCTCGATAGTCTCGACCGGCAGGCCAAAATACTGCACTGCCGCCGTCACGGCGAGTATTGCTATCAGCGACCCGGGCACCTTACGGGTTACACGCGGCCAGATCAATATCAGTAACAGCGAGACCGCGCCGACCGCGATGGTATAGAGGTTGAGGGTACGGATGTTTTCGAAATATGCAGCCCACTTGGCTACAAAATCGGCGGGAACGCTTTCGATCTTAAGGCCGAGGAAGTCGCTCACCTGTGATGACGCGATTATCAACGCGATGCCCGACGTAAAGCCGACGACGACCGGATACGGGACAAATTTCAGAAACGCACCCATCCGGGCGAGCCCCATTATTATCAGCAGGACGCCGGCGATCAGTGTCGCGACCACGAGCCCGTCGTAACCGTATTTTTGCACCACGCCATACACGATGACGATAAAGGCACCCGTCGGGCCGCTGATCTGGGCACGCGAACCGCCGAGCACGGCGATGACAAATCCGGCAAAGATCGCCGTGTAGAGCCCCTGCTCGGGTTTTACGCCCGATGCTATCGCCAACGCGATCGCCAGCGGCAGAGCGACGACGCCAACCGTCAGCCCGCCCAACAGATCGCCCGTAAAGAGCTTTCGCGAATAACCCTCGCGAAGAACGGTGAGCAGTTTAGGTTCAAGCTTTCGGTACATTAGGCCTTTTGTCTGACTATCGGTAATCCCTAAATAACAATGACCACCTCGTGAGAGGTAAAGTCGAATCTTACATCAGCGTGGAGGAGAATACACATTGGGGGGGGTACGGGAGTGATCGTGATGTCAGTGCCGGGAAGGCCCACATCGGTCGCTCCCGGTACTGACCTTCTCTCGTGTATCATGTCATCGTGAACTGGAAAGATCAGATAGTGTTGCTGACCGGGGCGTCGAGTGGGATCGGTGAGGGGTTGGCTTTGGCGTTGGCAGGGAATGGGGCGACGCTGGGGCTTGTGGCCCGGCGGGCGGAATTGCTTGAGGAACTTGTCGGGAAGTGTGAGGCCGCGGGCGGCAAGGCGAGGGCGTTTGCCTGCGATGTGGTTGACAGTGACGCGATCCATGCGGCGACGGATGAGTTTCGGGGGGAATTTGGGCATATCGACATTATGATCGCGAATGCCGGCATCGGCGGCAATAATAAGGCGACGCGGGATGGCGAGCCTGATGCCGTAAAGAAGGTTATCGACATAAATCTACTCGGTGCGGTCAATTCTATCCATGCCGTCCTGCCGCAGATGCTTGAGCGGGGAAGCGGGCATCTGGTCGGCATCTCGAGCCTCGCCGGTTTTCGCGGGCTGCCGAATTCGGCTGCGTACTCCGCAAGCAAGGCCGCGATGACGGCATATTTTGAGAGCGTCAGGCTCGATGTTCAACATCGGGGCGTTGCAGTCACCATCATCCAGCCCGGTTTTATCCGCACGCCGCTGACCGAGGGGCGGACCAACAATATGCCGTTCCTGATGGAGCTTGATGACGCGATACCGCATTTTGTCAGTGCCATCGAATCTAAGAAAAAGTTTGCCGCGTTCCCCTGGCAGCTGGCGACCATCGTCCGTGCCGGTAAATTTATGCCCACGTGGATCTATGACCGCATCGCGGGTAAGGCACGCTATCGCGAATAGTCACACGCCGTTCTATATGCTAAATTCTCACTTTAGCGTCGGGTTCTCCGTACAATATTCGCACCATTATTTAACCATCGACTATGGATCTACTTCAGGCAATCATTCTAGGGGTCGTCCAGGGCCTCACTGAATTTATCCCGATCAGCTCGACCGCGCACCTTGTTTTTGCGAGCCGAATTGTAAACCTCTACGGCGGCGATGCCGAGCAGATCACTGCGACGATCGCTGTGATCCAGCTGGGGACGCTGGCGGCAGTACTTATTTATTTCGCGGCTGATATCTGGGGTATTGCATCAGCATTTATTCGCGATCATTTTGCTTTGATCACCGGTAAACGCGGTATGAGATTCTCGGGAACCGACGGCGTACGGCCGATATGGCTTTCTGAGGAAGCCTGGCTCGGATGGCTCGTAATATTGGGCTCGATACCGATCGGCACCATCGGTTTTTTGTTAAAAGACTATATCGAGGGTGCGGGCACCAAAAATCTTTGGTTCATCGCGACAATGCTGATCGTTATCGCTCTCGGGTTGACCGTAGCTGAGATGGTCGGCAAACAGCGAAAAGAGATCAGGCACCTCGGGATCGTAGATGCTCTTGCCCAGGGATTTTGTCAGGTGCTGGCATTGATGCCCGGTTCGAGCCGTTCGGGTTCGACGATCATGGGCGGCCTGTTCGCCGGCGAAAAACGCGAGACAGCCGCGAGGTTCTCATTCCTGCTGTCGATCCCGGCAATCACGGCCAGCGGCCTGCTCGAACTGCGAAAGGCGTTGAAGATACTCCCGGCCGAGAGTTTTACGCCGCTTGTCGTCGCGACCGTCATTGCCGGCATTGTCGGTTATCTCTCGATCTGGGCGCTGCTGGCATATCTGCGGCGAAATTCGACGGCTGTCTTTATTGTCTACCGCATAATATTTGGGCACCGTGATACTCGTTCTGCTGTGGCAGGGTGTTATTAACCCGCAGATCAAATAGTCTCGTCATCTCTTATGCCGGCAAAACGCTGGACGATCACAAAACACGACGCGGAAGCGGTGCAGCAACTGGCCGCCGAATTGGCCGTCGAGCCACTGGTCGCCGCTTTGCTCATCTCACGCGGCCACGACACTGCCGAGCTTGCGTCTACATTTCTTAATCCATCACCGGAACATCTCTACGAGCCATTCCTGCTCAAAGGGATGGACACTGCCGTCGCCCGCATCCAGGAAGCGATCGTTAAAGGCGAAAAGATACTCGTGTGGGGTGATTATGATGTCGATGGTACGACCGGGACGGTCTTGCTTCGCAAGATGATATCGATGTTAGGCGGCGAGAGCGGCTTTCACGTCCCGAACCGCTTTACCGAGGGTTACGGCATTAATATCCCGGCGCTGGACCAGGCAAAAAAGGACGGCTATTCATTAGTTATCAGCGTCGATTGCGGCACGACCAGTGTAAAAGAGGTTGATTTTGCAAACTCTATCGGCCTCGATGTCATTATTACCGATCATCATCTGCCCAAAACCGGCGAACCAATGCCGGCGGCCGTTGCCATCGTTAATCCAAATCAACCCGGCTGCCCTTATCCGGACAAGAATCTCGCCGGCGTCGGTGTTGCTTTTAAGCTTGCACATGCACTATTGAGAGAAAAGGGGCTCGAGCACGAGGTTCCGGGCTTTCTTGAAGATCGCTGCCATCGGCACCGTTGCCGATGTGATGAATCTGACCGGCGAAAATCGTGCGATCGTCGCGATGGGGCTGCTTGATCTGCCAAAGACCGACAATTGGGGGCTAAAGGCGTTGATGGAGGTTGCCGATTGCCGTTCGGATATGACGAGCTATCATATCGGCTTTCGCATCGGCCCGCGGATAAACGCCGCCGGCCGGATGGATGTCGCCCGCCACGTTGTTGAGCTGTTTGAGGCAGACGATTTTGCAAAGGCCCGTGAGATCGCCGGCCTGCTCGATAGCCGCAACCGTGAACGTCAAAAGGTGCAGCAGCAGATCACCGAACTAGCACTGTTTGAGACCGAGGGGATCACGGACAAGAATTTTGTCGTAGTTGCCGGCGAGGGCTGGCATCAGGGCGTCATCGGCCTGGCGGCATCGCGTATAGCCGAAAAGCTTTATCGCCCAACGATAGTGATCTCGTTAAAAGACGGCATCGGCCACGGCAGCGCCCGCAGCATTCCGGGTTTTCATCTATTGAGGGCTCTAGAATCGTGCGCCGACCTCTTTGAGCAGTTCGGTGGCCACGCGGCCGCTGCCGGGATGAAGATCAGGCAGGAGAATATCCCCGAGCTGCAAAATAGGCTCGATCAATACGCCGCCGGCGAATTTTCGGGCGACGACCTCATACCCGAACTTAAGATCGACGCTCTGGTAACCAGCCGGTCGCTTAACCTGAAACTTGTCGAGAGCCTCGCGGCGTTTGAGCCGTTTGGTGCCGGCAATCCAAAGCCTGTGTTTGTCACACGCGGGTTCACTCTTCGCGATGAACCTTTCGTTATGAAGGAGAAACATCTGAAATTGCAGCTTGTCGGCGAATGCGGTACGCGGTTCGAGGCTGTCTGGTGGGACGGTGTCGCGCGTTCATAAGGGGCAAACTCTCAAACCTGATTCCCGCATCGAACTAGCCTACGTCGCCGAGACAAATACGTGGCAGGGAAACACCCGGCTGCAACTTGTGGTCGAGGATTTAAGAGCGGATAATTAAGCGGGTGCCTGAAAAAGAACTACAAAGCGAGAAAAATTATAAACTGCGCGCTAAATTGCCGCAGTACTTTCGCATTTTCTCTGTTGTAGCGTTTTGTATCATCGTTCTGGGCGTCATCGCAGGGTTTTATCGTGAGCGTTCAAAGTCGCAATTCAGGCTAAAGAGCGAGCATACTCAGCTGTCAACCGATGTCGTTGCCGATGTTAACGGCTACGAGCGGACCGAGGCCGACGGCGGCGTTTCAAAGTACCACCTGACCGCCGCTCATGCCAAGACCTTTTCTGACAACCATCAGGAACTCGAGGATGTTCATCTCGAGACGTTTGATAACAACGGTGACTCTGACAATAAGATGACGGCCGAGTCAGCCCTCTTTGTCCCCGAGGAAGATAAGAATTTTACCGCCTATCTCAAGGGCAATGTACAGATCGACACCCGTGACGACCTGCGGGTTAAAACCAACAATATCGTTTTCACCAAAAAGACCGAGGTTGTCGATGCAAACGAAAAGGTCGCCTTTGAACGCGGCTTTATTCGGGGAACTTCCATGGGTGCTTTGGTTAATTTTGGTGAAAAGACGCTCGATCTGCTCAAAGACGTTGAGATCGAGACCTTTGAGTCGCCCGAGCTGCTAAGCTCAAATGTTCGTTACGCCAAGGTCAATTCCAGCTCGGCCTCGGTCGCACTGAATGACAACAGAATTGATCTGAATAACAACGTTTCGATCGAGCTTGTAACCAAAGCATCCGAGTCCGGCGGCGCAAAAACGACAAATGTTAAATCCGGCCGTGCCAAGGTCAATCTCACTGATGCGGGAGCCAAGACACAGCAGCTTCGCTCGTTCGAGCTTTTTGAAAATGTACATATAGTGACTGCCGAGGCTGCCGGGCCGCAAACCACGATCGACGCCGGTTATGCGCTTTTTGACAAAGCGGCCGACCGTTACGAATTAAAGTCCGGTTCACACATCGTCACAACATCTAACAATGTACCCACAGATATCCGTTCGTCCGATGCCGTTTATGAACAAACGGCCGGAAAACTGGCTTTGACCGGTAATGTCGAAATAGCTCAGGGCAGCAATTACCTTAAGGGCGACACTTTATTTGCAACGCTGTTGGCTGACAAAAAGTTAAAGGACGCCGTCGTCCGCGGGAATGCATTTGTCCGACAGACGACCCCCGAGAAAACGATCTCTGTCTCCGCACCCGAAGTAAATGCGGCATATGGCGATAACCGGGAACTCAACGACGCAAACGCGATCGGGGCAAGTGTTGTTGAGATCATTCCTGTAGCGAATAAGGAATATTCAAGAGGCCACAATCTCCGCGGGACGCGGGATCGGCATGGCCTTTAAGGGGGCAGGGTTGATCGACGCCATGCGAACCGACGGCCGGACCACCGTCCAGCTCAACGCCCCCGACGGGACCGAGAACGCCGCAAACAAACGTGTCACGGCAGATACGGTCAAGGTATCATTTCATTCAAACGGAAAAGATATCAGCCATACCGAAGCGGTCGGAAACGCCGAACTCTATATCGAACCTCTCGTTGCGGCGAAGGAAAATTATAAGACGACGATCAACGCACCACGCTTCGACTGTGAATTCTTTCCTACCGGAAACGATGCAAAGTTGTGCCGCGGGGGACGCAAGACAAAAACTGTCCGGGTACCGACGGTACCGGATCAGAGCCGCGGCAAGCAGACCTTGCTAGCTGATCAGCTTTCAACCGAGTTCGATCCTAAGACGAAGGATGTTGAAAAGCTCATTGCTGCCGGCAATGCCAAATTTACCGAAATGGACCGCAACGCGATCGCAAACGAGATCACGTTTCTAAAGGCGGACGAAACTGTTCGGCTCCGCGGCGGGTCGCCGACAACCTGGGATTCCAAAAACAGGGCCAAGGCAACCGAGATCGATTGGGATACGCGCGATAATCTGGCTCATCTTCGCGGCAGTGTTAGCACGACCTACTATAGTCTTGCCGAAATGGGGTCCGCGGCTCCATTCAGCCATTCAGAGAAGCCGGTCTTTTTAACTTCCGATATTGCTGATTTTGACCTTTCGACCGAGATCGCGGTTTACAACGGTAACGCCAGGGGATGGCAGGATAACAATTATGTACGCGGCGACCGGTTCACGATCAGCAGCCGCGAAGGTAAATTTACCGCCGAGAATAATGTCCAAAGTGCCGCATACAATGCCAAGGTCAGTCAGAGATCGGGTGAACAAAGCGTCCCGGTCTTTGCCTCCGCCGGGTCGATGATTTATTTTCGCGATACGCGGCTGCTGCAATACCGCAAAGATGTTGACATCAGGCAGGGAACCGACCGTATCACTTCGCAATCAGCCGACGTTTATCTTAACGAGGCTAATGAGCTCGATAAGACAGTTGCCGAAACGGGCGTGGTCATAACACAGCCCGGCCGCCGTGCGACGGGTGATTGGGTCCAGTATACTTCCAACGATGAGGTCGCTATTCTTCGCGGTGCTCCCGCAAGAGTCGTTGACGGAGTCAACGGCACATCGCAGGCTTCGCAGATGACCATGAATATGCGAGATAATAAAGTTGTCAGCGAAAGCAAAGGAAAGGATTCGACTTCAGGCAGGATCAGATCTACTTACAAGGTGCAGCCAAAACAATAGGCAGGGAAAGAATAAGTGACCTTATCGACGCCGGAGAGCTCTAACGGACACTCCGAATCATACGAAACAAACTCGCTGACGGCTCTCAATCTGAGAAAGACGTACGGAGGCAGATGCGTGGTCGACGATGTCAGCGTCACGCTGGCTCCGGGTGAGGTTGTTGGGCTTTTAGGTGCGAATGGAGCCGGAAAAACAACGACCTTCTATATGATCGTCGGGGTCGAGAGGGCGGAAAAAGGTACGATAATGATAAATGGCCGCGACGTGACCGGCCTGCCGATGTACCTGCGTGCGCGAATGGGCCTCGGTTATTTACCGCAGGAGGCGTCCGTTTTTCGCAAGCTTACTGCCGAGCAGAATATTCTCGCCGTCCTTGAGACAATGAAGATGTCGCGTGCAGACCGGTTTAATCGTTTGGATGAACTGCTCGAAGAATTTAGCATCGTGCAGGTCCGGAAGACCCGCGGTGATTCGCTTTCCGGCGGCGAGAGGCGGCGTGTTGAGATAGCCCGCTGTCTGGCAACCGCACCACGTTACATACTTCTGGATGAACCATTTGCCGGTATCGATCCGCTTGCCATCGACGATATCCGCGATATTATCTTGTACCTCAAAGGCCAGGGGATCGGCATCCTTATCACAGACCACAATGTACGCGAAACCCTCGGGATAACGGACCGGGCATACATTTTGTCCGCCGGAAAGATACTTCGTTCGGGTGGCCCCGAAGAGTTGATCTCTGATCCCGATGTACGGCGTTTATATTTGGGCGAAAGGTTCACTCTGTAACTTGCTTCATTTTTCCTTTTTCCCAATTAACTCGGTATAATCGTCAATAGCAGTCGGCAATTTCTATATACGAACGGCCGTCTGATCCAGGCCCTTCCGGTTATGTCATCTCTTAGACTTACAACTCAGCTACAGCAAAAGATGGTGCTGACGCCGCAACTGCGTCAGCGCATCGAAATGCTGCAGATGACATCGCTCGAGCTGGAGGATCTGATCGAGCAGGAGATGATCGCAAATCCTATTCTCGAAGAGGTTCAGCCGGGCGAAGAGATACAAGAGATCGGCGAAAGCATATTAGATCAGAATTCGAACGGTGTGGACGTAGACTACACCGGACCGCCGGATGCTGATGGAGGCGCAGCCGCCGATAAAGCCGAACGTTTCGAAGCAGCATTACCCGAAGGTGCGTCGCTTAACGGATCGTCCGAGAGTGCGGAATCTTCGGCTGATGCTGATCTTGATACTGGTGACTTGGGCGCAAAAGATTCTGATTCCGACGATGAAGGAAGTGGGGACTCTTTCGATGAGATCGACTACGGCCGCGAATTTCAGGATTATCTTGACCCCGGTTACCGTACCCAGGAGATCGAATACAAAGAGGATGCACCGAGTTTTGAACAGTTTTTGACGCATTCGCCTACGTTGAGCGAACATCTCGAGTGGCAGCTCAGTCTTGTCAGCCTTGACGAAGACGTCGACGAGGCTGCGGTCCTGGTCATCGGCAATCTTGACGGGGACGGCCGTTTGTCGTCACCCCTTGAGGAAATTGCGGAAACCTGCCAGTCGTCCGAAGATATCGTTGAACACGCCAGGCAAGCGGTAATGAGGCTTGATCCGGTAGGCTGTGGTGCGTTTACGGTTCACGAATGCTTGTCGGTTCAGTTAGAAGCGATGGGTGAGGGCGACAGCCTGGCGGCAGAATTGGTGAAAGATCATTTAGAGGACCTGCAGCCGCACAGATTACAGCATCTTTCCAAGCGGACAGGCGTCGACATGCATATTCTCGATCGCGAGATCGAGAAGATCCGGCAGCTTGATCCTTTTCCCGGGCGGAGATATTCGTCCGAAGGCCCGGTGTTTGTGTCGCCTGAGGTCTATGTCGAAAAGCTGGAGGACGATTATGTCATTTACTTTGCCGATGACGGCGGCCCCAGATTGCGGATAAGTCCGACGTATCACAAATTGCTCGATCAGGACGAAACGACCAAGGAAACCAAGGACTTTATTAAGGAAAAGGTTCGTTCGGCAGTTGATCTGCTCAGAAATATCGAGCACCGGCGCCAAACGATCTATCGAGTTGTCGAGTGTATCGTTCAGCGGCAGCGTGATTTCCTCGACAATGGCGTTGAACACATAAAACCGATGATGCTTAAGGACATAGCCGCCGATATCGGTATGCATTTGTCGACAATTTCACGAGTCGTTAATCGAAAGTATGCCCATACTCCGCAGGGCGTTATCGAGCTGAGACGATTCTTTAGCGAAGGCATGCTAAATGAAGAGGGTGAAGAAGTTTCTACTCGGATCCTCAAGTTAAGGATCAAGAAGATGGTGGAGGACGAGGACACCAAGAAACCCTTGACCGATGACCAGATCGCAAGGGTGTTGAGCAATGAGGGAGTTAAACTTTCCAGGCGCACCGTTGCGAAATACCGCGATCAGATGAATATTCCCGGATCGCGGGAGCGAAAGACGGTGATCTGATCTGCGATGTTGTTTGTTCGCTGATCTTTCCTATTATAGAGATAAACTATTATGAACTTTGAATTTACAGGTCGGCATATCGACGTAACCCCCGCTCTCAAATCTCATGTTGAAGAGCATTTTGAAAAGATCGATCATTTATTTGACGGCAGGCCCGCAAAAGCCCACGTCATAATCGAAGTGGAACGGGGCCGGCACCGGTCAGAGGTCGTTATTAACTGGCGGAATGAGGTTTTGACGGCAAACTCCAGCGAGTCTGATATGTATCAGTCATTAACACAGACCATCGCTAAGATAGAAACGCAGGCCCGCCGGCTAAAAGATAAGGTTATTGACAAGTCGCATAAGGCCCAAAAAGCATCGGTGATCGTAGCCCCGGCAGACGCTGAGACAGAGTAATACTGGTTCAGCTTGGCTGATCTGATCGCTGGTTTGATAACCGGCGGCCTGCCTGTCCCGTTGGGCGAGCTGTCGGCGATCACTCAATTGCGTTAATTGCGTCCGATTTTCTCCAGATGGCAAAGAAACACAAAGCCGAAAGCAGAACCCTCCCTGAATTCGTGGTCATAACCGGGCTCAGCGGCTCGGGGATGAGTTCGGCCACAGATTCATTTGAGGACCTCGGGTATTTTTGCGTTGATAATCTGCCGCTGACAATGCTTTCCACCTTTGGCCGGCTATTGATCACAAATGAGGGCGGGACCCCGGCGATCAAAAAAGCCGCCCTCGTCATAAATATTCGTGAGGGGCACTTCCTGTCTCAATTCCCGGCGGAATTAGACAAACTTGCAAAGAGAAACCTTGCACCATTTGTAGTTTTCTTTGAAGCGTCGGACGAGGTGCTGCAGCGTAGATTTTCCGAGACTCGACGCCCGCATCCGGCTGATAACGGTAAGGGGCTGCTTGCCTCGATCCGTGCGGAACGCCGTGCGTTAAAGGACATCCGCAAAAGGGCAGACCTGATCATCGACACGTCCGAACATACCGTGCACACGCTGCGCCACCTGATGCTGCAGAAATTCAGCGGTTCAGAGGAGGGTGTTCCGTTAAAGGTTGAGATAGTGAGTTTTGGCCACAAATATGGCAGCCCGCGTGCACTCGATCTGCTGTTCGACGTTCGCCATTTACCAAACCCGTATTTTCAAAAAGATCTAAAACATCTGGGCGGCGATGATCCGAGGATCGTTAAGTATTTACAAGCTCAGGGCGAGGTTGTCGAAACGATCGACCGCCTCGCAGACCTGCTCGTATATTTACTGCCCCGATATCAGCGGGAAGGTAAATCGTACCTGACGATAGGCGTCGGCTGTACGGGAGGCCGGCATCGTTCCGTTATGGTTACTAACAGTCTGCGGGCGTTATTGAAGAAGAATGATTTTGATGTTTCGGTGACGCATCGCGATATAACCAAATAGCAACGTGCAGTGAAATGTGAATTGCTAATAGAAAGAACCGGAGAATTATGAAAAAGATAGGCGGAGTTATCGTGTCGCACGGACAGGTCGCAAACGAGCTTTTGTCCGCCGCCGAGGCGGTGGTTGGCGATCTTAACCACATTACCGCTGTCTCGATAGGGTGGCATGACGACGTCGAAATAGCGCGAAGTGAGATCGAGCGTGCGATCGCGGAAGTCTCAGACGGCGCGGGAGTTTTGCTGCTGACCGATATGTTTGGCGGTACGCCGACCAATATCTCAGCGATGTTTCTCAAGGACGACGAGGTAGAGATCGTGACTGGCGTAAATCTACCGATGGTAATAAAGCTCGCTTCGTATGACGGAGAAGCAACCCTGATGGATTTGGCAAAAGAGGTCGAGGACCAGGGTAAAGAGGCAATTTGCCGGGCCACAACTCTGCTCGAGCCGCAGAAAATGAAAAAGGATGCATGAGGAACGGCTGATCCGCGTCACGAACACTTTAGGGCTCCATGCCCGGGCTGCAGCTCAGTTAGTACGCCTCGCAAATGGCTTTGCGTGCACTATTACTCTGAAACGCCCGGACAGTTCGATCACCGCTAATGCTAAATCGATCCTTAGCGTCTTAAATTTGGCGGCAAGCTGCGGCGTCACGTTGCAAGTAACTGCTGACGGTGACGATCATTCCCAGGCACTCGACGCTATCGAAGCACTGTTTGAAAGCAACTTTGGCGAGGGGGCGTAATAGACAAATAAAAAGATAAATGAACTATAGCGAGAATAATTCAAAGAAGGCCGGCTTGCTCGGCGTACCGCTTGGGTTTGGTGCCGGCATGACCGGCAGCGAGCTCGGCGTAAATGCAATGCGCTTGTCGAAAGTCCGCGGCCACCGCCTAACTGATCATATACGGTCGCTTGGCTATGGGATAACCGATCACGGTGACGTTAGGATCGTTCAACCGGAAGAAAATTCGAATGGCGGCCATCCCAAACATTTGGCCGAGATGCTGGCCTCAAGCGCGAATATTATCGAGTCTCTTACCGGCATATTATTGAATGGCGAGATGCCGATCATACTGGGCGGCGACCACGCCATCGCAATACCGACATTTTCAGCGATCTCATCATATTATCGCGAGCAGGGAACCGAGATCGGCCTGATCTGGTTTGATGCTCATGCGGACATAAACACACCGGAAACTTCGCCTTCAGGCAATATCCATGGCATGCCGCTCGCGACGATACTTGGACACGGACAACAGGAATTGGTGAACCTCTGCGGTTACTCACCAAAGCTGAACTCCAAATTCCTCGCCCACATTGGCGCCCGCGACATTGACGAAGGTGAAAGGGCAAATATCGAACGGCTCGGCCTGCGAAATAATTTCTTTACGATGAGTGACATCGACCGCCGGGGAATGGCGGCCTGTGTTGCCGATGCGATCGCTATCGCGTCAGAGGCTCCGGGAGGCTATGCCGTGACGTTTGACGTCGATATGATCGACCCTCGTTTCGCACCCGGCTCAGGCACACTGGTACGCGGCGGAACGACTTATCGCGAAGCCCATCTCGCCCTCGAAATGATCGCCGAGCACGGCGGCATGCGGTCCTTCGAAATTGTCGAGGTCAACCCGCTTTTAGATCAATCGAATATCACCGTAGAACTCGCCTGCGAGCTGATCCTATCCGCGTTGGGCAAGACTATTCTTTAGCGGGGAATGAATTTGAGAATGACCGAATCACAAGGCATCAATATGCACAGACCAATTAAAACACTCACCGGATTTTTTACCGTCATCCTTTTCGCACTGACTGCTATTCCGGTCGCCGCTCAGGCTGTCCTGCCCGCGGGTCTGCGTTCACAGATCGACAAGATAGCCGAAGAGGCACTGGCCGCAACCGGTGTGCCGAGCGCGTCTATTGCTGTTGTCAAAGACGGCAAGATCGCCTATCTGAATGCATATGGCGATGCAAAGTTGGACCCAAAGGTGGCTGCTAAACCAGAAATGCGTTACAGCATCGGTTCGATCAGCAAGCAATTCACCGCCGCGTCTGTTTTGCTGCTGCAGGAGCAAGGTAAACTGTCGCTCAACGACAAAGTCTCAAAGTATTTGCCTGACCTTACACGGGCAAAAGAGATCACCATCCGCCAACTGCTCTCGCACACGTCGGGATACCAGGACTACTGGCCACAGGATTATGTCCCGCCAATGATGCTCAAACCGACCACATCACAGGAGATCATTGACCGGTGGGCAAAAAAGCCCTTGGATTTTGAACCGGGCACAAAATGGCAGTACAGCAACACGAACTATGTTATCGCCGGCGTGATCATCGAAAAGGTGAGTGGCATGCCGCTTTTGAAATTTCTTCAGCAAAAGGTATTTGCTCCGTTGGGGATGAAGAGCGTCGCTGATATCGATGTGGCCGCACTCGGTGACACCGACCCGACGGGATACTTGCGATATGCTCTCGGGCCGCCGCGTAAGGCTCCGAAAGAAGGCCCGGGCTGGCTATTTGCCGCCGGCGAGCTCGCAATGCCGGCCTCTGACCTGGCTAAATGGGACATCTCGATAATGGACCGGGCTCTTTTGAAACCCGCTTCATATCTGGACCTCGAAACTGAGATCCTGCTCAACAGCGGTGTCGGAACCCATTATGGCCTGGGCGTCAATGTAAATAACCGGGGCGGACACCGTTACCTCACGCACGGTGGCGAAGTTTCAGGCTTTACTGCTCAAAATATCGTATTACCTGATGATCGTGCCGCCGTCGTTGTTTTAACAAACCAGGATGCAGCAAACGCCGCGAGTACGATCGCTAATGGCATCGCCCCTCTGCTGCTCGAAAAGGAAGATCCGCTTAAAACCGAAAAAACCGATCAAGCCCGCAAAATATTTACCGGGCTTCAGCACGGCACGATCAACCGATCCCTGTTTAGCGAGAATGCCAACAGTTATTTCAGCGATCAGGCGGTAAAGGATTTTGCATCGAGCCTCGGCCCGCTCGGCGAACCTGAGTCCTTCGTGCAGGTAAATTCCGGTTTACGCGGTGGGATGGTTCTCAGAGCTTATCGTGTCGTTTTTGCCAAGAAAACTCTAACCGCCTGGACGTATGAGATGCCCGACGGCAAACTCGAACAATACCAAGTGGCGAAGTGAGATTATAAGTTTGTCAGCTATTAAGAATTGAGCCTTATTATGGTTAGCGATCCATCATTAATTTCTATGATTTAGCCGCCTGCGCGGCCTTTGACATCCGCCGCAGGTACCACTGGGCCAGGACGGTGACCATGATCAGGCTCAAGCCGATCAGCGCCAGGGCGAACGGGAACAGTACCGAGTCCCTAAATACCACGTAAGCCAGGTGCCCGAGATAGATGTGTACGCCGACTGCGCCAAAGACCAGAAAGACCGTTCGCCTCAGCAGAAGAGCGACAGCGATAAGGCAGAGATTTAGCAGGAGGTATAGAGCTTGCTTAATCTCGGAATCGCTTTGCATCGACGTAAAACCGCCCCAAAACGACATAAGGCCAAATAGGTAGCACCAGAACGCGAAATCCTGCGAGCGGGGCTTGTCACCGGTATTCGCCACCTTGTCGAGGCCAAAACCGATGAGAATCGTGATGAACCCGACTCCGACGCTGATCCACGCGTTTGTGTTCGAATCCAAACTGTCTCGGCCGAGTATCAGCGGCACGAAGTCAAATGCAAACAACAAAAACGAGATCACGAGCGGGGCCATTAGAAAACCGAACCTCGAAAAAAGCAGCGCTGCAACCGCTGCGACCATCGCTGAGATCTCGACTATCATCCACTGAGAATGGGTGACAGGGGACAGATTATCGTAAGCAGCGGGGTCGAGCGGCAGCCATAATCCCGACAGGTCCTCGATCAACAAAACCATCAGCGGAACGAGCGTGACCGCCACGGTGATAAGCAACCCGCCGCCTATAAAAAACCCTCTGCTGCGTATCCACCAGCCGACACCCGCAGCGATCGTAAAATATATCAACGTCGTAACGAGAACCCCGGCTGTTCCCAGTGTTTCCCAGGTGTTTGTAAGAAACCACGCGGCCGCGAGTATCATCAGTATTGCGCCAAAGTAATACGCGATCGTTATGACGTTAAAACCCTGGCTCTGTTCGGTTGCGACCGCCTTGCGCGCCTGGTCGAGAGGTTTGGAACAGGCCCATCCGATCAAACGTCCCGCATCCGCCTCGGATATCGCGCCCTCGCTCGCGGCTCGGCGGATATCAGCGATCGACAACATGACCTCATCGGTTCTTTCAGGCTCTTGTTCCATATTAATTGCGTACCCCCTTCGATCTAATCACCGTCCAAAACCGATATTGTCTTAATGTAGGATCTGCCTTTAGTCGTAGTATAGGTAAATTTTGTTAGGTAGAGATTATTGTGCAGAAGACCGTTTTGGACAAATGTACAGACGCCTGCGCGGCACCGCTTAAATTCGGCGGTATTGAAATTGACCTCTGGCCGGCCTTTGGTGAGCCAGTCATTTGCCCGTTTCAGGCTTGTAAAACTCTTCGTTTGCGGCCGGCCATTAAGCGAATGCTCAAGCACAACCGTCACCTTGCTGAGGTATGGTTTCTCACTATCAAGAGCTCCCATCTTGCCTGCGGCAAAGGCATCCGCAAGTTCAACCGCCATATCACCGACGCTTTTGTTACTGCCTGACGGCTCCGCGTTCGCACGTTTTCGGGAACTCGAGATCAGGCCGATCTTACCGGACTTCCATCCATAAGTGTCCGTCTTAATATAGCTAAAGCAGCAATGGGCATCGGTCTTGAGCCAGTCGGGCGAGGTGAATACAACCTTTAGCCCCTTTAGTTCGGCGTTCGAACCCTCTTCGCATTTAGACCAGATCTGTTTTGCATGTTCCCGTTCATATCCAAAGATGTATGCAGCCCGAAAGCCGCCCGACGAGCCCGCGGTTTGCCCGTTGATCACCACAAAAGCCTCATCCTTGCCATCATGGTTAAAGTCGGCATATTTGACCGAACCCAGATCAGTGAAATTCATTTCGTCGCCCTGTTCGGCGTGTCCCTTTTTCAGGACAAGCTTTTCACCGTCAAACGACATGAATTTATGCGCTCCGCCACAAAGTGTGCCGTAATCGAAGTTTTTGAAATCAACTGTCCGAATACCGGAATTTTGCTGTGCAGATCCAACTGAAACGGCCGCAAAAATGACGGCAGCCAAGGTAAAACATTTGATTTTCATATATTGTAATAAGGACCTGATATGACGATGTTTGAAGGAAAAGATGCAGAAGTATATTGATAGCCCAATGACCCGAAATGAGACTTTAGCATTTACATTTTTCCTTATCAATATACCTTTGAAAGTATCGGTTGCACGATCGTTATTGCATCAACGCCCTCAAGACAATAAAATCTCATTTTGCCATTAATCCTTATGAAAAAAACTATTGGAGTCATTTTCGGCGGCCGGTCCGGTGAACACGAGATATCTATCCGCTCAGCAAAAACTGTAATTGAACAGATAGATCACGAGAAATACTATGTTATTCCCGTTGCGATCACGAACGATGGCATTTGGCTGAATGCGGCGGATTCTCTGGCGTTATTTCCGGACGAGACACAGGCCATTTTCAAGGAACGATTTGGTGACCCCGGAGACGGGGGCGGTCTGCCGGCCGTGGTTGGCTCTATCCACGGTGACATGGCCCCTGCTGACGTGCAGAAAATAGACCCCGGCACACTCGATGTTATCTTCCCGGTGCTTCACGGGACCTTTGGCGAGGACGGCACGATTCAGGGACTGTTTGAGATGGCCGATATTCCGTATGTCGGCTGCGGGGTGCTGGCGTCGTCGTGCGGGATGGATAAGGCGTTTATGAAGACCCTGTTTCGCGATGCCGGGCTTCCTATATGTGATTATGTCTGGTTCCTGCGTGACGAATGGGAAAACAATCGCGAGACGGTTATCCAACAAGTAGAGACCAAACTCGGCTTTCCGTGTTTTGTAAAACCCGCAAATCTTGGTTCATCAGTCGGCGTATCAAGAGCGACCGATGCAGAGTCACTTACCGCTGCCATCGCCCTCGCCGCTGAATACGACCGCAAGATCATTATCGAAGAATGCCTCGAGATGCGTGAGATCGAATGCGCCGTCATCGGCAATGACGTCCCGTCAGCCAGTCTGCCGGGCGAATATCTTATCCGTGACGAATCAAAAGCATTCCTGGATTACACCGAGAAATATTCGGGCACCGGCAATAACGAATTCGTCGTCCCGGCTCTCGTGTCGGACGAGCTTTCGACTAAGATCAGGCAAATGGCGGTCACCGCTTTCAAAGCCATCGACGGCTCGGGCCTCGCCCGCGTTGATTTTTTCCTGCGTAACGATAACGGAAAGCTGCTTGTAAACGAAATAAACACAATGCCCGGTCTCACCGACGCCTCAGGTTTCCCCAAAATGTGGGCCGGAACAGGCAAGCCATTCCCACAAGTGATAGATGAGCTTATCGAGCTAGCCATAGCTCGATACGAGGATAAAAAGAAAAACAAGACAAGTAAGTAATACGAATCACGAAGCATCAATCGCTGCCGACCTTAATGCGGTAACCCTACGGATTGCATTAAAGCCACAAATCTCGGTTCGTTATGAAGAGTGTCAAAGTTTGGTTCGACGCCGAGGTACTGTATCTGGGAATCTTGTTCGGCGGAGCCACGCTCAAGTGAGGTGAGAGCTTTGTCATTTTCGCCCAGGGCGGTGTAGAGAATAGCGAGTTCGACCGGCGAAACATATTTCTTGCCGGTCTCAAGGGCATTTAGTGTAGCTCTCGCCTCGTCTATCCGACCCGCCTTAACTTGAGAAACGCCGATATAGCAACTCAGTCCTGTGAAATCACCGCTCAGGCGCTGCATTTCTTTGTAATCGGCCAGAGCCTCTTCGTGACGGCCCAGTGCAGCATAGGTAAATCCGCGGCCGTAAAATGCAGGGCCATTGTCCGGCCTTAGCTCAGCACCGGTATTGTATTGTTCGAGGGCGAGATCATATTGTCGGGCAAAATAATAGATAATGCCCATATCCAGATTTATATTCCTTCTTAACGGGTCGAGCTCACGCGAGCGTTTTGCCTCGACTATGGCTTCCTCGCTCCGCCCTTGAGTAACCAGAAAAAATGAATAAGAGAAATGCACGGCGGCGAGGTTTGGATTTAGCTCGGCGGCCCGCTTGAATTCGAGATCCGCCCCTGCCCAGTCATAGGCTGCCTTTTTAATCCCGGCCATTGCAAGATGCACTTCGGGGTTAGAATCGTCCAATTCCAAAGCACGTTTCGCAGCCGTCCCGGCTTTTGCCGCCATCTCTCTCTGGTCTTCAAATCCGTTTCCCCCCAGAAAAAGATAGGTGCGGGCCATTGCCGCGTAAGCTTCGGCATAGTTGGGGTCGATCGCGATTGCTTGCTGATAAAAGTCGACCGCCTTTTTGGCGCCGTCCTCCGAGCCGATCGATCTGTAGAAACTGCCCTTCAGAAATAATTCATAAGCCTGTGCGTCAACATTTGAACTTTCGTCGAGTTTGGTCTGTTCGGCTGTCGACAGACGCAGTCCAAGTTTTGCGACGATCTGCCGCAATATCTCGTCCTGCACCTGCTGCATATCAGCCGGGCGGCGATCAAATCGGTCGCCCCAGATCTGCGACCGGTCACGAACATTCATCAGCTCGGTGCTGACCTGCAGGGTATCACCCTGCCTCTTTACCCGGCCGGTTAACACCGCCTGAACGCCAAGTTCCCGTGCAACCTGCTCCGGGTCGATCCGTTTGCCCTTGTATTCAAAGGCAGAGCTTCGGGCTGTGACCGTTACCGAAGGCATCTTTGAAAGCTCATTTATCAGCGACTCGCTTATGCCATCCGATAGATATTCATTGTTTGGGTCGCCACTTTCGTTTACGAACGGCATTATCGCGATGGATGAGATCGGCTGGGAATAGCCAGCCTTTACAAAATAACCGGTAACGACAAGGACAGCGAGGATAACAGCAAATGCCCCGGCCGAAAACGCCTTGTGCTGACGCACACTGCTGACAATATATTCAGCACTCGAGATATTCTGGGGTTCAAGTCCGGTGCGCCGGCCGATCGTCCCGCCCGACGGGAAAGATCGTAATGAAGCGTTAGCGCCGGACGTTTCGATGGTCTCGTCCGACTTATATTCAGGGTATTGTTCCGCATCGGCCCTAAATACATTTCTACAGGCAAGCAGTGCGCTGAGCATCTCGCCAGCACTCTGATAGCGATCGCCCGGAGCTTTTGTAAGGGACTTTTCGATCAGGCGACACAGGTCCGGGGGGACACCAACACCGATCGGCGCCGGTTCGTTCCTCAGGATAGAAGCGATCATTTCCGTTGATGTCACACCGCGAAACGGCTTTTCGCCGGTGAACATCTCAAA
The DNA here is from genome assembly GCA_963834975.1 of Blastocatellia bacterium. Lineage (GTDB taxonomy): Bacteria > Acidobacteriota > Blastocatellia > Pyrinomonadales > Pyrinomonadaceae > OLB17. The sequence continues at coordinate 371,853 of CAWIDZ010000001.1, read as the reverse complement.
CATTACGACACCCAGGCTCCAAACATCGGTCCGGGCGTCGGCCGCCCTCATCTGTGCCTGCTCGGGTGACATATACGCCGCCGTCCCCATTACCAGTCCCGGCGATGTCAGATGCATATCGGCGGCCCCGGCATTCATAGTTTCACCCATAGTCTGCCGGCCTTTTGTAACTGCTGCGGGCGGCGACTTTGCTAATTTGGCAAGGCCAAAATCCAGTACCTTCACGAGCTGGTCGCTTCGGAGCATGATGTTCTCAGGTTTAATATCACGATGAAATATGCCGGCCTTATGTGCGGCATTAAGCGCCGTCGCAACCTGTATTGAGATATCAAGCATCGAGCCGAATGACAACCGATCGTCATGCAGTGACTGGCGAAGAGTTACGCCGTCGATATATTCAGTTGCAATGAACTGTATACCGTCCGCCTTGCCGATCTCGTGGACAGTGATGATGTTGGGGTGGTTCAGTGAAGACGCCATCTTGGCTTCCTGAACAAAACGCCTCAGTTGTTCGGCATGTTCGGCAAACTCAGCACGGATAAACTTGATAGCGACCTTTCGCTCGAGCCGGGTATCCTCCGCCAAAAACACATCACCCATGCCGCCTGAGCCAATCTTTGACAATATTCGGTAATGATCGATCGTGGTACCGACAATATCCAGATCAGCCTGCTCGTAAATGAGCTCCGCAGCAATGTCTATTGGCGGAGTATCGATCAGGTTTGACGCGGCATTAGAGAACGGCAGCAGGGACTCGACCTCTTTGAGCAGTTCATCGTCACACTCGCACGTTTCCTTGAGAAAATCTGAGCGCTGTTCCAACGGCAGTTCTAGTACTGCATGATATATTTCCTCGATCCGTGCGAGTCTGTCAGAATTCATGTGTAAAACGGGGAGTTTAAGTACCTAGCGGACTGATAGCTCGCGCAGGAGCCATGTTCTGGCAAATTGCCAGTCGCGGGTAACCGTTTTTGATGCAACGCCCAGCACCTCTGCTATCTCGTCATTGTTGAGGCCGCCAAAGTATTTCAGCTCGACAACGCGGCCTTTTCTCTCATCGAGGGCAGACAGTCTTGTCAGGGCTTCGTCAAGTTCCACCAAACCCTCGGCCCGCTCTGACGAAACAAGTATCGATTCTTCGATCGGGACACGCTGCGGGTCGCTTCCGCGTTTCAGCGAACGGCGGTTCCTGACATGATCGACCAGTATATGCCGCATTGCCTGTGACGCAACGCCAAAGAAATGTGCCCGATTTTTCCAATCCTGGTCTGAACCGGCGAGTTTTACGTATGCCTCATGGATCAGCGCGGTCGGCTGCAGTGTATGGCCGGTTGGCTGGCTCCGCATATATTGATTTGCCATCTGATGAAGTTGGTCATAGACCATCGGCATCAGTTCATTTAGGGCAACCTCGTCCCCATTGCTCCAATCGTGGAGCAACTGCGTTATCTCTTTGGGGGACTCTTCAGTGGTCATCGGATCTACGCTGATATATAGGTCAATAGTACCCTATTTTCCTGCTTTCCTTTATTTCGCGGTAGTTGAGACGCAACGAAATGTCCGTTTAAGTGAACAGTTCTCGTTTAACTAAATAGAGACGCAGAATTTTTATCGAAATTTATTTAAAGGCAGAGAACAAAACAAATGAAAAAGTTTAGATGGTCAGTCATGGTTACTATTTTCGCCGGTTCGATCTTGGTTTTCAGCTTACTACCAGCAATATCCAATGCCCAAACGGCGGAACTCGATGTTGATTTTACCCGCAATTATAGCCTGGTTTGGACGGACGCCGGCAGCGGCGCCGCCGCAGACGTTTCCTTTTGGCGGCCAGAACCGCCTGCGGGTTGGTTTCGGGTTGGGCATCATATGAAACGCGGTTTCGGCAATCCGACAGAATCGACGATCATCGTAAGGGAAAGAGTAAGCGGTGCATTGGCGACACCTTTTGACTATTTTTTGATCTGGGACGATACAGGTTCGGGTGTCGCCCGGGATGGTTCGGTGTGGCGGCCCTCTTGCCCCAACGGCTACAGAGCGATGGGTGACGTGACCAGCAACAGTCATGCGAAACCGTCAATAAATGAGGTCGCATGTGTCCGCGAAACAGCTCTCGCAACGGCTTTTGCAGGCAGCGAGATCTGGAATGATACCGGCTCTGGCGCGGCCCGCGACTTCGGGGCCTGGGGTATCTCATCGCCAGCGGCTGATTTCACTTTTACATATGCAAGCAGCGGCTTGTTCTTCGCAGCTGCATCTCATATTCGCCCTCAGCCCTCGAGCGTTGGCGGGCTTTGGGCGGTCAAGTTGCCAAAGGCCTCCGGCCCTATCGCCCCGCAAGGCGGTAATTCGGGCAATTCAGCTGACCAACAATTTTGGGATACAGTAAAAAACAGCAACAACGCACAGGACTTTCAAGGTTATCTCAATGCATTTCCTAATGGACAGTTCGCCGCGTTGGCCCGCTTTAAGATGGGTCAATTGCCCCCGGCCAATCCCGGCAATCCGGGCGGCGGTGGTTCGCCGGCGGGTGGAAATAATGCGGATCAGCAGTTTTGGGATACTGTAAAGAACAGCCAAAATGCCTCGGATTTCCAAGGGTATCTAAACGCATTTCCAAATGGCCAGTTTGCGGCCCTGGCGCGTTTCAAGATGGGCCAACTGCCCCAAAATAATCCGGGTAATCCGGGCGGTGGAAATGTCGGTGCAAGTAACGCAGATCAGCAGTTTTGGGATACGGTGAAGAACAGTCAGAACGCCACGGACTTCCAAGGTTATCTCAATGCTTTTCCGAACGGCCAGTTTGCGGCCTTAGCGCGTTTCAAGATGAGTCAGCTGCCATCAGGCAATCCGGGCGTAGGGACTAACTCTGACCAGCAATTTTGGGACTCGGTCAAAAACAGCCAACGGGCATCTGATTTTCAGGGCTACTTAAACGCATTTCCGAACGGCCAGTTTGCGGCATTGGCGCGTTTTAAGATGAGCCAACTGCTCCCAAATAATCCCGGTAATCCGGGACCGGTCGGATCACCGGGGAATTTGGGACAATCGCGAAATGCCGCCTTCTTAAATCAAGTGGCTGCAACCAACAGGGCAAAACTTCCGCTAACGGTCGGCGACATTCAATTATTTGACTCCTTTTCGATCTGCCAGTCAGGGTGTCAACAATCGGATGGGAACAATGAGTCTGTGATCATCCGCGGTAAAACACCCGGGATCGCCAAACAAAACACAAACATCGGTCAAATTGAGCAGTCGCTCAAGTCCGCCCTATTAAAGGGATATTGCGGTTCACCTGAACAGCTGAACAATGTCACCTTTGGTGTGGATATCGACGACATGTTGAATCAAAAGATCGGAAACTTTTTTATCAACGCGAGAGACTGCAATGGGATCTCGGGAACAACAGGCCCGGGCAATATTGCTTCTACCTCACCAAATGCAGCGTTCCTCAATAACTCTGCTGCTGAGTCAAGAGCTACGCTTCCGATCACTTTGGGCCAGATCCAGCTTTTTGACGCGGCCTCACACTGCCAATCTGGATGCCAGGTGGCAGACAACACAGAGTCAGTGACGATCCGTGCAAAAACGCCAAACCTATCGAGACAAGACGTTAGCCTTGGCCAGATCGATCAGGCATTAAGGCCGCTTTTGGTAAAGACCTACTGCGGAACACCGGAACAAAAACGGAGTGTACCGATGCACGTCGATCTGGATGACAGGTTTAACCAGAAGATCGGATTGATGATCCTAAATTCGAGGGATTGCGGCGGAAACGCAGGTAACTCAGGCGGAAACACTGGAGGCAACGCGTCTTCGACTGGTTTTCAACAAGTTATTGCCGCTGCCCAGCCCGGTTCACTATCTGAGATCGCCCGTGCACGCAGCTTCTTTGTTGTCAGTAACGATTTTAATATCAAGAGCAAGATAGCCTCTCAGTTAACAAAAGCCTTGCCTCAGTTGCGGGCTGCGACATCGGAACAGTCAGCGGACTTCCTTATCGGCTTCGAGTTGACCGACCGGACCACAGGTTTGGTAACCCCGAACGACCCGGCTAATCCAAATCTCAAGGGCGAATTGATCGTGTTTACGCTCATTCCGGCCCAAAACGGCAGGCCAGAGAGTGTACGTATTTTGTTCAGAGTTACCAAAGAGCGCGGTTTTGGCGTCTTTAGCGCAACCCCGGACGAAAACGCTGCAAAAGAATTCGCAAAACAATTTGCGAAAGTGATCATTTAGGTAAATCGCCGCCGGACCCAAATAAGGCTACTAGTTTGATACGTGTCGAAGATATTATTGATGCAAAGGAGCGATTGCGAAATGGAAATTAAGATGGGCCTGAGGCCTATAACGATATTGAGTATCTTTTTGATCCTGATCTCGGGTGTGGCTGCATTTGGGCAAAGCGGCAGCGATCTACTGATAACGGCGAGATCCGCTGGTTCGATCCGGCTCGGAATGACCGTAAATGAAGCAAAGGCCGCTATGCCGAGCGCTGAATTTAACAGTGATCTCGACACGGGCAAGATCAAGGTCGATCAACCGGGATCTACCATTATGTCGTTGACCGTTGAGACTTATAATGCGGACGGCAGCGAAATGCCCATTACCAGTAATTCCAAGATCATTATCATCGAAGTCCTGGATCCCCGATACAAGACCGGCGATGGGGCCCACGTTGGAATGAAGCTCCCCGATGCCGAAATGCTTTTCGGCAAACTAAAGGAAATGGTGATGTCCTATGGCGAGACCGAATCAGGTGAGTTTACCCGGCAACCGCCAGGCATTAGTTTCGAATTCCAAGGCAGCGGAGACGTCTCAGCAGGTATTTACGACGGCAAATACGCCGACCCGCGTGAAAAGATCACCACCAAATATTCACGCGTCGCACGGATCTCATTGATCCGATTGGCACTCTATGGGTGATCGCAAATATTCGACCGTGCATAGGGGAAGAACACAAAATGGATCGGTTGTTTAACACTTTCCGGTCCGCTTTATCGATACCTTCGTGATCACATACTTCCATATTTACTGGGTGCGGCCGTTTTCGAAACGTTAATACTGATGTTTTCAAGCCAAAAACATCTGCAGAGCCTCTGAAACAATGTTTTGGGGGCTCCGCAATTTTTGGAGAGGCTTCAAAAAAGTTTTGGCGGCTGCACAAACTTTGCAGAGGCTGCAAAAACAGACGCAAGGACCCAAAACTTTTGCCGAGACTCTCTGCAGATGTTTCAGAGGTTTTAAAAGAGGAAAAGCGGGGAATTGGCAGTGTGAAAAAGTGACTGTTTAACACATTAGGAGGGCGAAAGTGAAAGGGTGTGAAAACTTGCGATGTCAGCAATCAGCCATGACCTATTTACCTTTCGGGGCGTTATAGCCCTTGCGGGTGCGGATCGTCAGGTGCGGGCGGGCGACGCGCACCTCGATGGCGTGCCATTTGCCGTCTTTCTTTGTATTTTTAGGGACGTAGGCTAAGGTGTATTGGATATGAAGGTCGTCGATGACCTGCTGCAAAGCATCGCGAAGGGCGAAACCGTCCAAGGTCGATATAAATACCCCACCGGTCTTTTCGGCAAAGGTCTTAAGAACTCCCCGGCCCTGGGCTTGTATCGTTGGATTATTAACATACATTCGCGACATATCCACAGTATATATGGTCGCGTTGGCATCCAGTGCCGCCCGCAGCGCCCGATCGGCCGAGTGTTTGCTCATGCTGTCGGCCCCGTCGGACAGGACTATGATAGCCCGTCGTTTCTCGGGCCGCTTATCTAGCAGCATGGCCGCTTCATAAACGGCATCGTTCAGCACCGTCTCGCCATCTGCCGCCAGGTCAAATATATGCTCGCTCACATCGCGGCTGCTCGAAAAGTCCTGGACCATCGCAACCTTAGAATCAAATCGGTATATGGCCGCGGTATCCATGCCGCTCAGACCATCCAAAAAACGGATAGTCGCCGAACGGGCCAGTCCTATCCGCTCACGCATACTACCGGACGTATCGAACAAAATTACCGCCGAGAATGGTGATTCCTGCGACTCGAACGAGTCGGTCTGCTGCTCTACACCGTCTTCAAATATTCTGAATTTTGACTGATCGAGTCCGACAACCGGTTTGTTGTCTGCGTCCCTAAGAGACACGTTCATCACGACAATGGACGAATCCACCCGGATAACGTCGTCGTCGTCCGATTGCGCCGATACAGCTACATCACCGATAAAAACTGCAGCGAGCAGCAATATCGGGTACAAGAACGATCTCATATTCGAGTATCAAACCGTAGTGAACCTATTTTCGGGCCCTCAAAAAGTTAGCTATCTTTATAACTGAATTAGATGTCTCTATCGCGGCCGCTGATATGCTGAATCTGGATGTTTTCTTCAATTCTTCACAAAGTTCGGTCGCGGCTGCTTTCAGGCTGCTTACGGCGCCTGCAACATTTGAGCCGGCGGCGGGACCTAATATTTCCCTGATGCTTTCGTCATTGTCATTGCCGCCGAGTTCGCCACGGATCTTTTTAGCTGTTTTCTCTACGGTTTGTAATTTATCCCGGTCGGTGTCAGTTAGATAGCCTTGTGCGGTAAAGGACCTTTCTATCTCTAAAGATAACTGAAGGGCTGTGTCGCCCCGCTCCAGCATCTCGTTATAGTCTTTTATTTCTTGCTCGATCCGTTGCTTTTGGAACATTTCCCGAACATTTTTGGGTTGGTCCTGCCTGTCCTCAGCTCTCTGGAAAAGCGGCGTCCTGTTATCCGCAGATTGTGCCGGTGTATTTACGCAAGCCAATAGCGTAATAAAAAACAGGAAATATATATGAAATGAGCGGGTCTGCATAATCCCCCCGAGATCTTGCTAATTATCGGTATTCTGTACAGGATCTGGCGAAGCTCCGGTAACAAGCTCGATCAATTTAGCTAAAAAATCATCCTCGGCCTGTCCGGAACTCTGGACGGTCAGCCATTCTGATGTGAGGCCATTTCCGGCACGGCCCTCGACCTTGGCAATAACCGAGACATTGTTCTGAATGCCGTCGATCGATTGCACCTCTATGGTCAATGTATATTGCCCCCGGATCCAAGCCGATCCGGAATTCTCAAGGATGCCGTATCGGTTAAGCTCGGTCTGCGTGATAACGGAACCCTTTGAAAATACATATGGCTGAGTAACAATGATGCCATCGCCGGGCCTGGAAGAAGCATCGTCAACTACTATCTTTTTCTCACGCAGTGCATCGACGATCGTCTCGATCAGTACATCTCGCCTCCCATTAAGCCTGTATGGATTTGGAAGCCGGTCACGAACCTTTGTTTTATCTTTACCCCAATCGATCGATCTCGAAACATCATTGCCTCGGGTAGTAACCTTATTACCGTTGGCTTTGATCGTCTGGGTTTGAGTATCGATGCCCTTTTGGGCAAATGCCCCGATACTTAGCAACAACAGAGTGAAAATTGCTGAAAAAATTGGCTTGATCCGGATTCTGATCGTCATAGAATGAATATATCGCAATTCGGGCGTCCGCAAAAGGATTTGATGTGTTGCGTGTGGGATTAGTTGTAAAATCCGGGCCATTAATCGGCCGATATATCAGAATTCTGAAGCTCCCAAAGGTAAAGATGCTTCATAAAAGCGTGATGTGCCGCAAAACGGGCGATGCAAAACCCGGCAAAGCCGTCCAGAAACCCGGCTTTTAAAAAATACGTGGAAAAAAACGCAATGCTTCCAGCGGTTACGATCGTGAATCGCGAAGTGCGACGACCCCGGTCAAACATCAGCCGGGCCGCGAGCGGAGCATATCTCTTACCTATCATTTCGTGATGATGCTCTGGGCTGTCAACGCTATAATGAAGAATCTCGCTGCGCAGGTTCTCGACTTTTGCCGATGCCATCATTTCAACCGATTCATGGATCAACACATTTTTCCACTTACCCTTTCGTCGATCAAAGAGCCTCAACTGCCAGTCAGGATACCAGCCGGAATGCCGGATCTGCCGTCCCATATAGGTTGAAAGCCGAGGCATCCTGTAACCATCAGCCCTGGCGTCATCGGAAAGATCCTTGATCTTGCAGATCTCATCACGCAGTTCTTGCGTTATTCGTTCGTCGGCATCAAGGCTGAGAACCCAATCGTGTGCCGCGTTATCCACACCGAATTGCTTTTGACGGGAGAATCCCGGCCAGGGTCTGGTAATCACCCTCGCTCCCAGATTCTCAGCTATCTCGCGAGTACGGTCCGTGCTTTCGGAATCAATGACAAGCACCTCATCCACCCATTCTACCGAGGTGATGGCGTCGGCGATCTTAGATTCCTCGTTGCCCGCGATGATAACGGCCGAGATCTTCATTGAAAGGATTTTCGCAAAGATGGAGGGAAACACAAAGTGCCGCAGTCGCGGCACCCTGCAATATTTACGTTCAGGCCTGTCTATCTTAGTCCCGGAACAGGTGAATCGATCGTTATGTTATTTTCTCTGAACGCCGTCGACGTTACTTTTTGAAGGTCAGCAAGAGCCTTGTTGAAATCAGTTTCGGCCCGGATCTCGGCATTTTTTGCGTTTTTCAGCGAATTTTCTCGCTGAAACAGCAAAAATGTCGTAGAACGCCCGACGTCAAAAAGCTTTTGCTCACCGGCCAACTGGATCTCTGCACTTGCCAGGGCCCTGCGAGCCGTCAAAACCCGCTGCCGGGCTGTTTCGACCGCCTGTACAGCATTGCGGACCTCGACGATGACAGTCTCCTCCAGGCCGCGGGTCTGAGCATCAAGCTGTTGCTCCTGAATGCGGGCACCTTCCAAATTGGCCTTGGCAGTTCGGTTTCGAAAGGGGAACGAGATCGTCACGCCGACAGAAAAATTAGGAGCATCGCTCCGGAAAATATTGGCCAGCGAGCGGTTAAATCCGCCAAAGAGATACGACGGTGACGCGGGAATAGTGATCGGTGGATTTACCAGTAGCGGCAAGCCCAACGAGGCCCTCGTTGAATTTAGCGAGTTGAAAAGAAAAATATCCTGTGAACCCGACAAAAGTGTTGTATCGATCGCCGAGTTAGCTCCGCTCCGGGTAAACCCATCCAGTGAGAATGTTGAAGTGAGGTCGATCAGAGGTTTGGTCTGATTCTTGAAGAATTTTATATCAACCGCGTTGATCTCTTTCTGCAGCTTTAACCTTCGTAGTTCATAACGATTGTCCATTGCATCGTTCATGGCATCGTCCAAACTTACCGGGTCCAGATCAAACTTCGGATCATCGGTAGGAACAAAAGTCTGCGACCATTCATTTGAAAGCGGCTCTTTCAGAACTAGCTTCTTCAGAGCGTTTTCGGTTATTCCTACTTGTTGTGTCGCGACCAAAAGGTCACCCTCGCGATTAGCCAGTTCGGTCTCGACCTCAGCCCTGGCGAGAGGAGCTGAGGAGCCGGCATCGATCTTGGCTTCTATCTGACGCAAATTTTCCTTGGCCAGATTTACGTTGGCAACCTGATTCTGCTGGTTTCTCAAGGCGTAGACAAAATCCCAGTACGCCCTTTGAACTTCGGTGATGGTATTTGTCGCTCGAAGCTGGAAATCAGTATCTGTTTGATCCAGGCGTTTTTTGGCAATTGCTATTTGCTGCCGTTTACTGTCGATCCGGAAGTTCCTGAATAGCGGTTGAGTATAACTAATACCGAGGCTCGACGAGAAAATAGCGCTGTTGCCGCCTGTTACCGACCCCGACGACACTTGTGCCTGTGCAAATGCATTTTCTGTGCGGCTGTTATTAAAAAATATCTGATAACTGCCGCCTCCGGGACGTATGAACTGGAAAACATCGGCATTTACTCTAAAATCTTTGGTCGCTGCAGAACCTGTGGTGGAACTTCTGGAAAAATTAGGGGATACACTGAAAACCGGGTCATAGACCCCGGCCAACGACCGCACCTGCGTTTCCTGAAATCTTACGTCTCCCCGCGAAACTTCAATATCGTTATTCCCCTCAAGGGCCCTGCCGATCGCCTCTTGAAGCGAAAGCGGGATCGGCTGAGCCGTCTGCACGCCAACGCGGCTAAGATCCATCGACCGCGTGCTGCTTTTCGGCGCGGGCGATCCAGCGTCCGTTGGCTGCTCGCGAACCGGGGCGATCTGCTCTTGGTTTATCTCACCGGTATTTTTGGCAACTTGGGACTGCTGCTGCGCGGCAAACACCCCGCTCGTCGACGCTATGATCAGAATATTTAGTAGTAATATATTGCGGGATCGCGAAAGTTTCATTTTGAAAAGCTCCGGGGCCAAACGTCTGATTTTATTAAATGGCACGAAAATCTCAAACCGTTACTACGTCCCTCAAATTCTGATTGTTTCAACATTCTTATGCATTAGACGGCCACGGAGGTATGTACCGGGCCTTTGAATTATCGTAATAATTGCGGTATCGTCAAGCTTTTAATATACGCACTTTTAACGGAGGAATCTAAATTGAAATGGCAATAAAGGTAGGTATTAACGGCTTTGGACGCATCGGTCGCGCGGTCGTAAGAACATGGCTCGGTGACGCAGATATCGATCTCGTCGCAGTTAATGATTTGACGGACACCCGGACGCTTGCGCATTTACTTAAGTACGATTCGGTTATGGGAAATCTCGACCATCGCATCTCGTCCGGTGATGGGTCGATCGATGTCGAGGGCGACACCTTTCGTGTTTTTTCGGAAAAGGACCCATCGCTTATCCCTTGGGAGGAAGTCGGCGCCGATATCGTAATCGAATCGACCGGGCGTTTTACCAAGGCGGAGGATGCTGCAAAACATCTGCGTGGAAGTGTCAAGAAAGTGATCATTTCCGCCCCGGCCAAGGGTGAGGACGTTACGATTGTGCTTGGTGTTAACGAGGAAATGTATGACGCTGATAGCCACCACATTATTTCTAATGCCTCCTGTACAACAAATTGCCTCGCCCCGGTCGCCAAGGTTATTCACGAAAATTTTGGCATCAAGAACGCTTTGATGAATACGATCCACAGCTATACGAACGATCAGCATCTGCTGGATCTACCGCATAAGGACCTTCGCCGTGCCCGGGCTGCCGCGCTGTCAATGATCCCGACATCCACTGGTGCCGCAAAAGCTATTGCCCTGGTCATACCCGATTTGAAAGGCAAGTTTGACGGTATTTCTGTACGGGTCCCAACACCAAATGTTTCCCTTGTCGATGTGGTAATGAATGTCGAAAAGGCTACGTCGGCGGAAGAAGTGAATAAAGCCCTGAAAGATGCTGCTAATGGCCCGCTCAAAGGTATATTAGCTTTTAGCGAGGAGCCTCTTGTCTCAATAGATTTTAAGGGTAATTCGAACTCGTCGATCGTCGATGCTGATAACACAAAGGTCATCGACGGCACCTGCATAAAAGTTCTGTCCTGGTACGACAATGAATGGGGCTATTCATGCCGTGTCCGCGATCTGTTAAAGTTCGTTGCGGGCAAGGGCTTGTGGAATTTCGATCAATAAGGTCTCTGCTGCGAAACGGTTGTCGGGCACTTGAGTTTCTAAATGAAGCTGAATCGCATAATTGTTGCGCTTATAGCGGTTGTCTTTCTCGTCTCCCTTAGTAGCGAGTCATATTCGCAGAAGCAAAAACCGCGCCGAAAAGTAATACATGCGGTCGTAGATGTCAGTACGTCTGAGCCTACAACGACGCTCTCACCTGAAATGGAGCGTCGTCAGGCGGCATTCCTTAAAACGTGGGAGGCGATCAACGACAACTATTTTGACAGTACTTTTAGTGGACTCGATTGGGAAAAGATCCGCGCTGAGTACCAACCTAGGGTCACCGCTGCCAAAACCGACCAGGAATTTCACCTCATTCTTGAAGAAATGATAAATCGCCTCGGCAGATCTCATTTCGCTATAATACCGCCCGAGTATTTCCAGACGCTGGAAAAAGCGAAAGCCAGGGCCCGTGAAAAACGATCGTTAAAACAACCGTCCACGTCTGACGGTGCTGAATCATCCGGCGATAGCAAAGACACCGAAATCGATCTGCAAGATCTGGATGCCAAATACGGCATTGGAATTGAGTTAAGAATGATCGCGGGCCATTTTGTAATTTCCCGGGTTGACGAAGATTCGTCTGCGGCTGAAAAGGGCCTCAAACCCGGATTTATCCTTGACAAGATCGATGGAGTTTTGCTTGACGACCTTATTCGTCGAACTATTGCATCTTATCCATCGACTCGAAATATTCAGCAGCGTCTGCCGTCTGAGATCGTTGGATGGTTCCTTAATGGAAAACCCAACACAACGGTTAACCTCACTTGCCTGGACGGTGTCGGACAGGCAAGTGAATATGAGGTGCCCCGACGGCCGCTGGGAGGGGACACGATCTCGTTTGGAAGCCGTTTTCCACTCCAATACCTGCAATTTGAGTCCAAGTCCCTGACAGATAATGTTGGCTATATCAGGTTCAACGTATTCGCCATTCCAATGATCGGAAAATTTTGCGACGCGATCTCTCAGTTTGCCGCTAAGAAGGCACTGATAATTGACCTTCGCGGCAATGTCGGAGGCGTTGTTGGCACCCTTGTCGCCCTCAATGGAATGCTGTCTGACCATCTAACTGTGATAGGAACAAGTATCTATCGGGACGGGAGCGAGCGTCTGATCGCGACCCCAAAAGTTAAAAACTTTAAAGGGAAAATTGTCATTCTTGTTGACGGTCAGTCAGCCTCCGCAGCAGAGTTGTTTGCTGCCGGGATGCAGGACAATCACAGGGCACTGATCGTGGGTGAACGGACTTCAGCAGAAGCACTGCCCTCGATAACAACACCACTTGCAACAGGAGCAGTTCTTATTTATCCGATCGCAGATTTCAAAACGCCCAATGGGAGATCGGTAGAGGGTAATGGAGTCGAACCCGATTATAAGGTGTCCTTCGACCGGGAATCATTGCTTAAGGGCACTGACGTTCAACTTGAAAAGGCATTATCGCTGGTCAATTCCGATGCCTCCGAAAAGGATGCATCTTCGTCTAAAAAACTATTGGTGCGGAGTGAACCGCTACCGCCACCGCCGCCGCCAAAAGCATCTGGCCCGCCCCGAATCGTTGCTGGTAATGGTGGTGCATTAACACCACCAACATCTACAAAACCGCCAAAAGCGCCTGTTAAGGATGCAAAGTCCCTAAAGGTTATCGCGGATTTTGCCGAAAAGATCGGGGGCGCGGATAATATTCAAAGTATTAGTTCCTACGATGTCTCCGGGTCTGGTATCGTCGGCCTCCACGGCTCTGAAATGGAGATCGCACTAAAAGCATTTCGTCAAACGCCGGACAAATTCTTGTTGCTGATGACGTCAGATGCTAGCGGAGAGGTCAGAGAGATCTATAACGGTAAGAAAAAATATTTACAGTCTGAGATGGGCATCGAAAGGGAGATTTATTCGGGAGTGGATACCAGGCGATCGCAGCTCTTTCCCGGTGTTTTCGACCTGACTGATCCGACATTTTTGAGTTCTGTATCGTTCGAGGGAGTATTTGATCTTGACGGCCGCAAGGTAAACATTCTATCCGCCAAGTCTGAAACAGGTATTCCGATCGGAATGGCGTTTGATGTGGAATCTAAATTTTTGGTCCGGTTTACGTTGCCGGGCCTTGCATATACGCTGGGTGACTACCGAAAAGTTGACAAGGTCATGCTGCCTTTTATGATAGATCTGGAACATATAATGCAAATGCGGCTTGAAACCGTTCACCTCAATTCCACGGTTGATCCGGCAAATTTTGAAAAAAAGGAGAACTGTTTTGATAGACCAAATTGATATCAAAATGCGACCGCGAAACACGTCCAGCCTCGCCATTGTTATTTTACTGCTAGCTGTCATTGGGTGCTCGTGCCCAAAGTTGGCTGAACGGCTTAAGAAGAGCTCCGATGACCAGCCAACGACGACGCAGACCCAGCCGCACACACAGCCAACTGTCACCTCGAGCGACACAGAGGGCGAATATGATGTCACAATGGCCAAATATGAAAAGATCAAGATCGGTACCCCCAGGGCCGAGGTTGAGCGTATTCTCGGCGGTAAAGGGACCGAAATAAGTAGTTCGACAGGGGGAGGCATCAGATTTTCGGTCAATAAATGGGAAGGCGAAAATTTTGCGTCCATAATACTAACGTTCCGTAATGACAAGGTAATGACCCGGTCGCAAGTCGCGCTGAAATAGATAATTATGAATAAGAAAACCATCAAAGACATTGATATTGCCGGCAAACGGGTATTTATCCGTGTCGATTTTAACGTGCCGATCAAGGCTGGTGTCATTACCGACGACACGCGGATACTAGGCGCCATTCCTACGATCAAATATGCAATTGACCAGCGGGCACGCGTTATTTTAGCCTCGCACCTGGGCCGGCCGCTTAAAGATAAGAAAAAGGCCGAAGAAAAGGGTATGCCTTACGATGCGTCGAAATACACCCTAAAACCTGTTTTCGATTATCTGACGAAGCTGGACTGGTTAACTATCGAGTTTGCGGAGGATTGTGTCGGATCCGATGTGAATGCAGAGGTTGATTCAATGTCTCCGGGAAGTGCGATATTACTTGAAAATCTTCGGCTGCATGCGGAAGAGGAAAAAAACGATACGGAATTTGCTAAAGAGCTTGCAACCCTTTGCGACGTGTATGTGAATGATGCCTTTGGAACCGCTCACCGGGCTCACGCCTCGACAGAGGGAATTACACATTTTGTCGACGATTGTGTAGCCGGACTGCTGATGGAGAAAGAACTCAACTTCCTGGGCAAGGCACTCCATGACCCTGAACGCCCATTTGTCGCGATCCTCGGCGGTGCTAAGGTTTCGGACAAGATCCCGGTGATCAAATCGCTCATTGAACGAAAGGTTGATAAGCTATTGATCGGTGGGGCGATGGCTTATACCTTTTTCAAAGCTCAGGGTTTCACTATCGGAAAATCTCTGGTTGAGGACGATATGTTGCCTAAAGCGCTTGAGATCGAGCAACAAGCCAAAGATGCCGGGGTCGAGCTTATTCTGCCGACCGATCATCAGGTCGTTGACAGCTATGACCCCCTGAACTCACGAAAGGTGATCCCGATCGCATTTACGAACGCCGGACTTGTCGGCCTGGATATTGGCCCTGAGACCATAAGCATTTTTGAAAATGCCCTCGAAGGGGCAAAGACCATCGTTTGGAATGGCCCCATGGGAATGTTTGAGGAAAAGCCATTTGATGAGGGCACGGTAGCGATCGCCAAAGCGGTGGCAGACGCGACGGAAAAAGGAGCAACCTCTATAGTTGGCGGCGGTGATTCAGTAGCGGCCCTAAATCAGGCCGGTCTAGACGATAAGATCAGTCATATTTCTACCGGGGGTGGGGCTACGCTTGAGTTTTTGGCAGGTGATGCATTGCCGGGCGTCGAAGCTTTAGATAACAAATAAATGAGAAAACCTGTAATTGCCGGAAATTGGAAAATGTACAAGCTTCTTAGTGAAGCTGTTGATACTGCCTTGGCTCTGAAGCCGCTCGTTTCAAATTCAAATCATTGCGAAGTTATTATCGCTCCGGTTTTCACCGCATTAAAGACCGTTGCCGACCGCCTTGAGGGTTCAAATATAAAGGTAGCTGCACAGAACTGTGCGGCTCAGGACGATTTTGGCGCCCATACCGGCGAGGTGGCCCCCAAGATGATCAAGGATGTCGGTTGTTCGCATGTAATAGTTGGACACTCAGAACGCCGCCAATATTATGGCGAGACGGATAGCTCTGTGAATGCAAAAACAAAGGCGGCACTCGGCGCCGGGCTGAGAGCTATCGTGTGCGTTGGCGAAATGCTGGCCGAAAGGGAAGCCGGCGGCGCAGAATCCATTGTCGAAAACCAATTAATAGCAGGGTTGGATGGATTGACAGTTTCGGATATGGAACGTATCATAGTCGCTTACGAGCCTGTCTGGGCGATCGGAACGGGTAAAACCGCGACGCCTGAACAGGCTCAAGAAATGCACGGCCATATTCGCCGGGTTGTTTCCGCTAAGATCGGGAACGAGACCGCCGAGCAGATCAGGATCTTATATGGCGGATCCGTTAAACCCGATAATATTGCGATATTGATGTCGCAGCCGGATGTTGACGGAGCGCTTGTCGGCGGAGCAAGTCTTGACGCCGATACGTTTGCAAAGATAGTAAATTACAAATAGTTTTTACGGAGAAAGAAGTTGGCTTATTTTTTGTACGGTTTATTTTTCCTCTCGTGTATTGTACTGGTCGCAGCTGTTTTGCTGCAGCCCGGTAAAACCGACGCAGGAGCATTGTTTACAAGTAACGTTTCAAGCTCGGCCTTGAGCCCCCGCGGCACCGCTACTGTTTTGTCCAAGATCACGATCGGTTCGGCAACGGTCTTTATGTTGTCGGCGCTGCTGCTGGCGATGCCGGCGTTGACTGGGAATGTTTCAGTTTTGAACAGCAATCCTGAGACGCCCGCTGAAGCACCTGCCTCGACTGATTCGAACGCTAATACGACGGATGCTAATGCGAATACGACAGACGCCAACGCAAATACAACCGCTCCGGCTGAAGCAAATACTAATTCAGCAACGGCGCCGGCAGGTAATGCCAACGCTGCTGAAGCTCCGGCTGGGTCTGAAAAGCCGGCCGACTCGGCACCGCCCGCAAATAACTAATGTTTTTTGACAAGAATAAACGCTGAGGTGGCGTAATTGGTAGCCGCGCACGTTTGAGGGGCGTGTGGAGCAATCCGTGCGGGTTCGAGTCCCGCCCTCAGCACCATATATAAAAAAAGACAGGTTTACGGGCCTGTCTTTTTTTATATTTTGCCGATCGTTCCTCTGGGGAACAGCTAAAAGATCGCGAGCTTTATCCTGAGGAATTTTTTAGGATTCTGGCGGAAATCGTATAAAAGCTTGGTACCTTCGCCGGTAAAAGTTGCCACGTTATTAGCCGTCTGGTTTACGTTCTTATACAGTGTATCGTCGTTAAGTAGTTTGCCGATCGTACCCTTTCCTGCCTGGGCATCCGTAAGGATGGCCTCAATACGAGTTGTGGTTGAGTTAAAGCGAGCAATGGCTTCTTTAGTATCGTTATACAACTGTTCATCCCGCAGGATCTTCCCGGCCGTACCGTTACCTTCTTTTAGGTCTGCCGTGATCGATTTAACATCATCTGCGATCGCTGAGATCTTTTCCGCCGATTTTCTTAGCTCCGCTACAGTATTTCGCGTTTCTACATAGAGCGCGTCGTCATTTACAAATTTACCGGCGGAACCACGTCCGGCCTTTATGTCAGCAGATATTGCTTCTAACTGAGAAACCGTCTTATTCAGATTATCGTAAAGCGTCGGATCGTTCAGCAGTTTGCCGGCACTGCCCTGGCCTTTATTTATCCTGTCGATCGTAGTCTGAAGCCTGGTCATCGTATCCCTCGTCTCGCTGACGGCCCCGTCCAGATCCTTATACAGAGATTCGTCATTAATAACACGCCCAAGAGTTCCTTCCCCCTGATTCGCCTTATTTAAGATCTCGTTCGCGGGCACCGCGATCTTTTTGATCTGAGCCAAAACATCGTTTCCGGTTTCGGTCAATTGGGCGAGCGAGTTGCCTGCGGTCGAGTTCAAAACGGCATTTTCTTCTACCGGAGTCCCTTTTGAAGTTCCAGGGGTGATGTTGATCATCTTATCGTTACCGAGGATGGATGTTGCGATCAATTGGGCTTTAGAGTCCGAGCGGATCAATTCAGAAACCGACTTGCCATCCAACTCCTGAACCACGGCCAACGTAGCTTCGATTCGCTCTCCGTCTTCCGAGTCGGGTGGAAGGAAATTTACTTGCTCGACCTTACCGACCGAGACTCCGGCTAACTGGACATCTGCCCCGGGGTGAAGGCCGTCGGCGCTGGCAAACCTTGACTTAAGCCGCAGTTTTTTCTCGAAAGGATTGAAGTTCCCAGACGAATTTAGAATGAGAAAGCCAGTGACCAAAAGCGCGGATAGCATGAATATACCCACGCGAAGTTCACTAAGGGTTACCTTTTGTTGTCTTCTTGGCATTGGTTCTTATTTCCCTCGAATAAATTTTTGGATATACGGATCCGTCGTTCTGCGTATCTGCTCATCCTTTCCGCTAAAGATGATCTTGCCGCGTCTGAGCATCATTACCTCAGTATTTACGAGACAACGTGTGTCTCCCTCTTCCTGAAAAATCACCTCACCTTTCCGGTCGATGATCGCATAGTCCGACGAAAGGTAATCAAGATTGTTCATCTCATGGGTTACAAATATAGATGATACATCTTCCAGGTCTCTCAGTTTAATCGCCAATTCACAGATAGTCCTCGCCGTCGGCGGATCGAGTCCGGCAGTCGGCTCGTCAAACAGCACTATCCCCGGATTTCCGACTAGCGCCCTGGCGATCCCGACGCGTCGACGCATTCCGCCAGACAGTTCCACCGGCATCTTGTCGATGGCGTCCTCGAGATCTACGAATTTTAACATCCGCCGCACCTCATGTTCGACCTCATCTTCGTCTATGTTGTCCTCGTGCAGCCGGTATGCGACGTTATCGTACACAGACAGTGAATCAAACAACGCCCCCTCCTGAAAGACCATACCGATGTTTTCGCGGACCCGCATCATTTCCGCGTCATCAAGATCGGTAATATCAACCCCTTCAACCAGAATTCGGCCCGCATCGGGTTTTACGAGGCCTAATATAAGATTGATGATCGTAGATTTTCCGCTACCCGAACCGCCTAGCACGATCTTTACCTCACCGCGCCTGACCGAAAAAGTAACTTTATCCAAAATCACCTGATCATCGAATGCCAGTTCGACGTCTCTAAACTCAATGGCGGGAAGTAGGCGCCCGGATCTTGTCTCGACGGTGTCGTCAATCCGTGTATTAACGGCGGCGGCAGGTTCGTATTGTTCTTCGATACCTAAAGACATAAGAGATCGGAGTTCGCCCTAAAATAGAGTTCCGGTTAGCAAAGACTGCAATAGTTTCGATAGGAAGAAATCAGCGATAATTACACAGATCGACGACATCACAACCGCCTGTGTTGTCGATAATCCCACGCCGACAGTTCCGCCTTTGGTATTTAGGCCTTTGTAACAAGATATCAAGCCAATAATGATCCCGAAAATAATCGGTTTCATTATACCGGCGACAATATCGTCAATGTCACTGCCTGTCCGAACCGACGAAATGTACACATTTAGGTCGAGGCCGTATATTTGCCTGGCGACCAATCCTCCACCGACCAAACCGAACATATCCGCCGCGATGGTTAGCAATGGCAACGTAACCAATAACGCAATAATTCGCGGCGTTACAAGTTTTCGGACCGGCGATGTGCCAAGGGCCCGCATGGCGTCGATCTGCTGCGAGACGACCATTGACCCTAGTTCGGCTGATATTGCCGAGCCCACCCGGCCAGCTACCATTAGCGCCGTAAGGACCGGCCCAAGCTCACGGATCAGCGAGGCCGCAACGCCCTGTCCCGCATTGCTCTGTGCACCATAATAGGCAAGCGTCGGGTATGTTTGAAGGATCAGAACGCCGCCGGTAAAGAATCCTGTCAATACGACGATTCCCAGCGAGCCCACCCCTATGTAATCCATCTGATTAACGATCTCATCAAAATATCTGGGCTTTTTCGTAAGTCCTTTGATGGAGCGCCAAAACAGGTTGGTGATCGCCTGGACTTCAAATACGAATTGAATGATCGGGTTCATTAAGAAAAGACTGCAAAGTGTTTCTGGTCAAGAATATAACGAACTCTGTTGAAACACCAAACATAAAAGCAGCCGGTCCCTAATGGAACCGGCTGAGTATATGGCAGAAAAATAGATTGACAGACTTATTGGTCGGGATCTTGATCGGGCGGCGGTCCGACCGGGCTCGCCGGTTTTTGCCCGCCCCGATCAATATTTCGCTCACCCTTCATTCCCGAAGGATTTCGCTGGCTGCCGTCACGCCACGCGCGATTTTCAAAATTGCGCCGCGCTTGTTCGAATCTCTGACGAAGCTCGCGAAATCGGGCGAGCTGTTCAGGTGTCAGGATCCTGCGAACTCCGAGCTCATTCATTATCCTGATCCTCGTAATCTCGGCCTGGGCAAGATTGACCTCTTTCAGGCGAGCGTCAATAGCTGCATCATCTGCCTGGTCAGCATAAATGGCCGCATCGAGTGCCTGATTAGCATCATGGAACCGTTTCTGGGCCTGCTGCATAAGCGGCATTCTTTCCTGATTCAATTTTCGTATTTGCCCGATCTGCTCACGTGAAAGCCCAAGCTGACGGAGCATTTTGATCCTGATATCCTGTGGCTGCCTGGCTTCCGGCCGCTGCCCTTCCGGCATTTCGCCGCCCCGCGCCTGCGGCTCCTGTGCGGACACAAAATTAACTGTGATCAGCAAAACGACCGAAACTAGAATTATCTTTACAAATTTCATTCCTATCATACGTTTCCAGGTGCAGGTTACAATTTTGCACCTACCTCCTCATCAAAAAGATCAGTCAAACGCAGCGAAGTATCGTCAGTATCAACATAATTACTCAACACGGGAGCTTTCATATCCTGCGTCTTTTGTACCGGATGAACAGCAACACGGGTTTCAGGATCTGATGTTTCGATAGTTTTCTTTTCCCGAACCTTAGGACGATTGCTGGCCACTTTCGAGGCCCTCGGATATGTTGCCTGCCGGTCAACTATCGAAACAGTTCGAGATTCTGGATCAACCTGGTCAGCAACCTCTGCTTCAACCTTTGGGATCGTTGCGACCGCCGCATCTTGTATTGGTTCAACCGGAGGAACCGCCTTAATATTCACCTCGGCGGTAATTGGGGCTTTGGCGCCGCCGAATCCGACATATCTGATCGCAAATATCCCAACTGCAATTACAGCCACCACAGCAAACGCGATCCCGAAACGAGGGTTTAGCCACGCCAATGATCCAAACCACCCGGACAACGCACCTACAGGTTGCGGGTCTCGGGCTTGTGCCGTAGATAAGTACGGGATCTCGATCTCGGGTGTCGATAGGTGCGAAAACTCTTCTTTCTGCCATTCAAATACTGCGAAGCGGGCGTCAGAAATGGCCGCAAACTCGTCAGTACAGACAGCACAGTCCAACAGGTGAGATTCAAATTTTCTGCGTTCTTCGGTACCGATCTCGTCGTATATATACGCAACGAACTGGTCGTCAGAACCGCAAGCTTTTTTATTACCGTTATTCAACATACCTTTCACCATCTAATGATCAGACGACCTCGACAGGTGTTCGGGCCAATTTCATCTTCAATTGCTTAAGTGCAGTATAGAGCCGGCTCTTTACCGTACTTAGCGGAAGATCGAGCGTGTCCGATATTTCCTGAAATGTCATCTCTTCAAACTCTTTCATAACAATTACCTGCCTTAGCTCAACAGGCAGAGCTGTCACCGCATTTCGGACCAACGTCATTCGCTCAGCCTTTTCGGTTGTCCTGGCGGGTGAATAATGCGCGGCAGCGACAAACGTCCTGTCTTCTGCACCATCGTCCGGATCCAGCAGGTCCTCAGCCCGGCTCTTTTGACGGCGTTTTGTTGTCAAACATTGGTTTACCGCGATCCGGTGCAGCCACGACGAAACCTTGGCCTCGCCTCTAAAATTCTTCAAATTGCGATACGCAGCAATAAATGCCTCCTGGGCCGCATCGCCTGCGTCATCCTCACGTCCGAGCATACCGAAGCAGAGAGCGAAAATTTTCCGCTCCCATCTTCTTACGATTTCGCCGAAGGCATCTGGTTCGTCCGAAACCGCCAATTCGACAAGCTGCTCATCCGTCAGATCAATATACATCTACTCGTGCTGACGCCGCACTTTCACGAGAATAATAGCTCAAATAGCATAAATGACGCGAAACCAGTATCGCGTACAGCTATTAAGACGCTAATAATATGATCAAAAGTCTAAATCGATTTGTTTTTGATAAATTGAAAGGCCCCACCATTTGAGGCAGGCCGATGTGGGAATCAGCGGTAATCTGAACCGTTGGGCTTAAAAGGGGATCTGGTCTGAGCAAAGCCCTAGTACGCCCTGGCAAACACAACCCGCTTATTCGACGACTCGCCTGAATAGACGCATTTACCTATTTCCTCAGGGGCGTCGAGCGGGATGCATCTGATGGTGGCTTTGGTCTCTTCCTTGATCTTTTCCTCGGTCTCAGCGGTGCCGTCCCAGTGGGCCATGATAAATCCGCCTTTTTCGATCTGGTTCTTAAAGTCTTCCCAGGTATCGACGGAGTGGGTGTTTTCTTCGCGGAATCTAAGGGCCTTTTGAAAAATGCTCTGCTGCATCTGGTCAAGAACGATCTGAACGGTTTCAACAACAGTACCGATCGCCACCGACTCTTTTGTTAAAGTGTCACGGCGGGCAACCTCGATAGTTCCGGCTTCGAGGTCACGCATACCCAGGCCCAGACGGACTGGCACGCCTCGCAGCTCGTATTCGGCAAATTTCCACCCCGACCGCTGATTATCGCTGTCGTCATATTTTACCGACACACCCGCGGCCTTGAGTTCATCGACGATCGGCGCGACCTTTTCGCTGATCGCCGCCAGGTCCTCAGGCGTCTTGTGGATCGGAATGATCACAACCTGTATCGGAGCAAGCTTTGGCGGCAGATACAAGGCCGTTGTCGTCAGAGTGGGCCATTATCAATGCCCCCATCAGACGTGTGGAAACGCCCCAGCTTGTCGCCCAGGGATATTCGAGCTGGTTTTCTTTGTTTACAAATTTCACGTCAAACGATTTTGAGAAATTCTGTCCCAAGAAAGTGCGATGTGCCGCATTGCAGGGCCTTGCCGTCCTGCATCAACCCTTCGATACAGTAAGTTTCGACCGCACCCGCAAAGCGTTCGTTGGGTGATTTGAGCCCTCTGAGAACCGGCAAACCGATCCATTCCTCAGCAAATGTGGCGTAAACGCCGAGCATTTTCTCGGTTTCCTCGATCGCCTCGGCTTCGGTTAGGTGTGCGGTATGGCCCTCTTGCCATAGAAACTCGGTCGTCCGCAGGAACAAACGGGTACGCATCTCCCACCGGACGACGTTGCACCATTGATTTATCAGCAGCGGCAGATCACGCCACGACTGGATCCAGTTTTTGTAGGTGTTCCAGATGACCGCCTCAGACGTCGGCCGGATCACCAACTCTTCTTCTAACTTGGCATTCGGGTCGACCATCAGGCCGCCTTCGGGGTCTGTCTTGAGACGATAATGCGTAACGACCGCACACTCTTTGGCAAAGCCCTCGGCGTGTTCCTCTTCTTTTTCCAGAAAGGATTTCGGGACAAAAAGAGGGAAGTATGCGTTCTGATGCCCGGTCGCTTTGAACATATCGTCCAGCGCCCGCTGCATCTTTTCCCATATCGCATACCCGTACGGCTTTATCACCATACAGCCGCGAACCGCCGAGTTCTCGGCCAGGTCAGCACGTTTGACTATCTCGTTATACCACTCGGAATAATTTTCCGATCTTTTAGGAAGCCCTTTCGCCATAACAATATTTCACCGCTCACATACCCCGAACACCGGGTAAAAGTATTGATGATAAGACATATCGGGCGGCCTTACAATTTTGCCGATGCCGGAACAATGCGTGTCTGATTCCTTGATTTGCCCGGCGATATGTTAGAGTAACCTCTTTATGAGTGAATTCCGGCTGGATTTCAACGACACCGCAACTGCCTTTGCGGACAAATCGGACGCACAACTAACAGAGAAGTACAGGATCTTCAGGATGCTGAATTCTCCATTCCTGAATGCGATCGGTACAAGAGCGGCGCGATTTGCTCTGTCTATCGGTCTGCCGGTCGAGGGAATGATCAAATCATCGATCTTTGAGTCAGTTCTGCGGCGGAGAAACGATCGACGAATGTAGCGATGTCATTAACAAGTTGGGCGAATCCCACATCGGCACGATCCTCGATTACGCTGTCGAGGGTAAATCAACCGAGTCCGGGTTTGACGAAACGAAAGACGAGATCATCCGAACTATCAGCCGGGCTAAGGATGACCCAAACATACCATTTGCGGTATTTAAGGTTACAGGTATCGCCCCGCTCGGCACACTCGAGCGATTAAGCGAAAAGCGTAAGCTCGATGCAAAAAGCCAGGCAAAATGCGAGCGGATCCATAATCGGGTCCTTGAGATCTGCGAGCATGCTTATTCCATTGGCCAGCCTTTATTCATCGATGCTGAGGACTCCTGGATACAGGACGCCATCGACCGTCTCGCCACCGAGATGATGGAAAAATTCAATCAAGGAAGGGCCGCTGATCTACAATACGATCCAGCTCTACCGCACCGACCGTCTGCAATATCTCAAAGATGCCCGGCGACAGGCAAAGGCCGACGGATATTTTTATGCAGTAAAGCTTGTCCGCGGTGCCTATATGGAAAAGGAACGTGATCGCGCGGCTGATAAGGGATATCCTTCGCCGATCCACGAAAATAAGGCGTCGACGGACGCCGATTATGAAGCCGCTCTCGATTATTGCCTAAAGCATGTTGACGATATGGCTTTTGTCGCAGCCACGCATAACGAAGGCAGCACCCATTACCTGGCCATGAAGATGCACGAACACGGCATCGCCACGAATCACCCCAATATATCGTTCTCACAGCTTTACGGCATGGGTGACAACCTGTCGTATGTCCTTGCGGACAATAACTATAACGTCTCAAAATACGTCCCATACGGACCGGTCGCCGAAGCCGTTCCTTATCTGATCAGGCGGGCAGACGAAAATTCTGCTGCAGCAGGCCAGGTAAGCCGCGAACTGCGGCTGATCGAAAAGGAACTAAAACGCCGCTCGTTGAGGTAACCATCCCTTGATCAAGATCTCAGGTAAGCTGAATGATCAGCCGCTGTTGGAGGCCTTTTTCTGATCACTGCCGGGATCGGAGGAATAAGGTAAGTAACAAGTACGAGGATCCAAGCGGGCGAACTACGCGAAAAAATCGAAAACTCCTCGTTACGCGACTACATTGCCGGTACGCCTGCTCGCCCGACATTTCAACGCTTAACCGTCGGTAAAGCCGCTTTCCTGTCAGTAAAGAGCATTCCTGCCGGGTAAGTCATCTTCTGCGTCAGGAAAACCGTTTTCCTGTCAGTAAAGCGATTTTCCGACGAGTTCCGCACTCTCGCGACAGTAAAGCCGCGTTCCCGACG
Organism: Blastocatellia bacterium; assembly: GCA_963834975.1. GTDB lineage: Bacteria > Acidobacteriota > Blastocatellia > Pyrinomonadales > Pyrinomonadaceae > OLB17. The sequence goes on along the minus strand of CAWIDZ010000001.1, from coordinate 346,644 downwards.
GGAAAAGATCTGTCCGGACGGGACAAGCTCTTAACTGCCGGGAAAACGGTTTTCCGTTCAGGAAAATGATTTTCCAAAAGGCAAATATGTCTCGTAAATGAACTGTATAAGTAGGTTACGGATGCCAACCAGTAATAACCTGGAGCCCGATTCGAATGCCCCCGGATCGGCCCCCAAATTCCATTTTTGAGCTCTATTTTTATGTTAAAATTACATCCAAATGTTAGAACCACAGAAACGCAGGCCTGACACCGGAAACCCAAATCATGATGAGTGGAGAAATTGATACGAAGAAAATTGTAACGCACGATTTCCCAGTGTGGCGGGAGAAGTCAAATTTCATCATTGCCGTTCATATTACTGAACTGGACGTTGCGGACTTAGTGGAGTGGGAGCAGATTTGGGCAAGACAGATTTCCGAAAGGCTTTTCGAAATTTGTTGTATTCCTTTTTTTGCGTATCAATTGGCGCTGGGTGACCAGGTAGAAACGAAATCAGCCAATGGAAGAAAATATGTTATTAACCGAATAGTCAGCGCGAGTGGTCACACTACATATAGAATATGGTTTTTAGATATTGGCGAATGGGATTTCGTCGTGCATGAGATAAGACGGATTGGGGGATTAGTGGAATTCAGATGGACAAAAAGTACTTTGATTGCCGCCGATGCACCCAGCCGCGAGGTAAAAGAGAAGTTGGAAATTTTTTTGAGAAAGTTGGAAACGGCCCAGAAAATAAAGTGCGAAATCAGTATCTGAAGGCCAAGAATGCAGAAGGAGTCAGCCGAACATGACGCTCCGGCGTCTTGAATCTCCGGTAGAGTTGGACTCGCCCGCCGAAAACGGTGTTCTCGGTTCGGAAGAGTTTGTTGACGACACTATCCATCGCATCGGCACGGTCGCAAAACGTACCAAACGAAAGTTGAAAAAAGACAACCGGCCATTCGACGCCGAAGCCTTGATCGCATCGATCGAAGCAGTTTTCGGATTGTCGAGAGACAAGTTCTGCGGTCGAGGTAAGACCGCCAAAGCTGTCATGGCAAAAGAAGTCTTCATACTGACCGGCGTCGATGAGGGAGCTACCTTGAGCGATCTTTCAAGCATCATAGACCTCGACACCTCTACGATGAGCCGCAGGAACGACGCTGCCAGAGAGAAGTTGCCACTCGACAGCAAGATCGCTTTTGCAAAGGATCGTGTTGTAAATGAATATCGTGCGAGAATTGCAGTTTTGCAGGATTGACCCCGGTTCTTTCGTAATTACGGCGAATGGTAAACCGGTAGATAGCCTTCCTCAAAGCGCCGTCGATGAATTTAAGGCTATCGAGGCCAACGGCACCGTCAGTCAATATAGTGTTTATTGGGACAAGGCTCTTCAGCATTATTGTCCAACTTCAAATGGCTGGAGGGAGAGAAAATTCCGATGAAATTTAATCGCCAATTCAACAAGGTAAATCGTTTGATTGCCTTATCTGTTGTTTATTTATTCTTTGCCATTTATGCGGCTGCAGAAAGCTGGAATGGGATCGAGCCTCTGGTCTCAACACAATCGGATGTCGAGAGAATTATGGGTCCGTGTCGTACGGGGAAAAGAGAGGATCTATGCGAGTATGAGTTAACAGACCGGAAAGTCGTCATTTTTTATGCCCAAGGAAAACCTTGCGGCGACATTAATAAATTATGGAAAGTTCAGGAAAATACTGTAACTTCAATTTGGATCAGTCTATTTGTCACGACGGTTAATCCTATACGGAGTTCTGGGTTTGATTTGAAAGACTTTGTTATCGTGGATGACGAAGAACTTCCGGGATGGGTACACTATTCCAATGAGGAGAGAGGCTTAAGTCTATCATTGGATCGCGGGCTCCTGAAGGAAATAAAGTATGCTCCGGATATACTAAAGAGAAATGAATTGAGTTGTAAATAGCTCTTAGAAACCCAGCGTGTCCGACCCGCAGTATGCGATTCTTCGGCAGGTCCAACATCCCCGAAAGGATGAAGGAGAGAGGAGGCAACCTTTCAAGAAGATAGGGGGTCAATCCTGCAAGTCTGTAATCCTTAAGAACACGGCGACATTACACGGCAATGGCACGCAAGCTGCGAATTGAGGTAGAGGGTGGGTATGGTGGACATTAGCTTTAAGCAGAAACTCGCCTCAGATCGTTGATCACCTCACGCCAAGCAAAAGTCTGACAGACCGGTTGGACACCTTTCGTTCGGGATCGTCTCGCCACGCGTCCAGACTATTTAGTTCATCGGCGGTTAGTGGAACATTGGCTATCTTTGCAACTTGCGTACTCTCAAAAGCACGGGTCGTAAGAGCTAAGTGGGGAGAACTGACGGAGAAAGGCGTACCGGCCGAGATCGCTGCCTCGGCGCAGTCAACATCGGGGAAGAAATCCTCGTAGACGGCAACGTGCCATACCTCGCCCTTGTCCGAGTCGTCGACAGCGAGCAGCCGCATCAGGGCGAACGCGCTCTCTAATTGAAACACCAGAAAATCACCGGGATCAAAATTTTGTGACAAAATGAGTTCCTCCTGACATTAAGGATAAGTTGCGATAAACAGCTTTATCAAACCCGGAATTTAGGAATCCATTTGCACCACCGGTGAAAAGTAAGTTACGTTCGTATTCATGGATCCATTTCGCCAAATTGGCATGGTTCACTATCTGCCGATCCTGACCACATTGTTTTCGGCGTTCTTTCTGGTCGATATCCTCCGCCGATATTTTGCCCGGCGTGGAACTCACTTGTTGTGGTGGTCGATAGGCGTATTCACATACGGGCTCGGAACATTTCTCGAGGCGACAATAACGCTGACAGGGAATTCGGTGGTAAAGAACAAACTCTGGTATGTCGCAGGAGCGATCTTAGGCGGATATCCGTTAGCCCAGGGTTCGGTCTATCTGCATTTCAAAAAGCGGACGGCAAATATCCTTAGTTCCATTTCGCTGCCGTTTATAATAATCGCCAGCATCCTGGTCTTTCTGTCGCCTGTAAATACGCAATTGATGGAATCGTTCCGCCCAAGCGGGGCATCGCTCGAATGGCAATGGGTGCGGCTGCTGACTCCGTTCATCAACACATACTCGGCGATCTTCCTGATCGGATCTGCGTTTTACAGTGCCATCCGTTACGCCAAGGTCGAGAACGGAAAGAACCGGGCGATCGGTAACGCATTTATCAGCTTTGGAGCCTTGCTGCCGGGAATAGGCGGAGCCATGGCAAAAGGCGGCGTGGTTGAGGCCTTATACATAGGCGAGTTCATCGGCATAATCTTTATCTGGATCGGGTATAGGGTTTGTCTTAAGGACAATAAAGCCCCTTCGCTGGAACAACTAAAAAATGAAAGCTCATCTTGATCTCGAAACCATGCTTGCAACCGCTATCGAAGAGGCCCGTCTCGGACTGTCCGAAGGCGGTGTCCCGATCGGAGCTGCCCTTTTTGACGGCGACGGCAATCTGCTCGGCCGCGGCCACAACCGGCGTGTGCAGGAGGGCGACCCGTCTATTCACGGTGAAACCGACGCCTTTCGCAAAGCGGGACGCCAGCGAAGCTATCGTGACACCATAATGGTCACAACCCTCGCCCCGTGCTGGTACTGCAGCGGGCTTGTACGCCAATTTGGTATCGGGACGGTGATTGTCGGCGAATCGGAGACATTTCAGGGCGGCATTGAATGGCTGAGAGAGAACGGGGTCGAGGTGATCGATATGAAATCAAAAGAATGCATAGATCCTCGGCAGCTTTATTAATCGGCTCATCCCGGAAATCTGGAACGAAGATATTGGCGAAGAATAGGTAACGCAAGACAACATTACCCGATTCGTTCTCTCTTTGACTGTCAAACTTAACCGTCAAAGGAGATCTCAATGGCCGCCGTATTATTAATTTTCGCTACTCTTCTGATTGTAACGGGTCACTATTTAACAATGGAGCCCGAACATGGAATTCCTATGGATCGTAATGCTTCCGATACAGATGTGACCTGTGAGGAAGCCCAAAAGCACGCCGGAGAGATCAAGGTCGGCATGACGGACGAACAAGTGATCGAACTAATAGGAAAGCCCGGCGTTATTGATGGCGATGTCTGGGTCTATAATTTTTTTGAATGCACAAAGCCTGTGGTCGGAAGCCAAATCATCATAGGCATCGCATTAGTATTTAAGGACCGCAGTGTGACAAAGATCGACTATGCCACGATCTGTGCGACCGGCCCCGGCCATTGATCATATATGTCAACATTACTCTACCGCAGCAAACGCCGTTAAGGCTATCAAGTCAGATGACCGGGTCTTTATTCACGGGGTCGCTGCCGCACCGGCAAAACTGATCGAGGCAATGGTCGGGCGTGCTTCCGAATTGAAAAATGTCGAGATCGTACATCTGCACACTGAGGGAGAAGCACCTTACGCGAGAGCAGAATATTCAGACAGCTTTCATGTGAACGCTTTTTTCGTCGGGTCTAATGTCAGACAGGCTATCAATGACGGCCGCGGTGATTACATTCCCGTATTTCTCGTCAGAAATTCCCGCTTTGTTTCGAAAAGGTGTCTTGCCGCTAAATGTCGCATTGATCCATGTATCGCCGCCGGATAAGCACGGGTTTTGTTCGCTCGGTGTTTCTGTGGATATCGCCCGGGCTGCCGTTGAATGTGCGGATCACGTCATCGCCCAGGTAAATCCGAATATGCCCCGGACCTTAGGGGACGCATTGGTCAGAGCGGCCGATATCGATGTGTTTGTCGATGTAGACGATCAGCTGCACGAGGTGAATCCGCCCGTTCTCACTGAAACTGACCGTGCGATCGGGCTGCACATCGCCGGGATGATAGAGGACGGCGCCACCCTGCAGATGGGCATCGGTTCTATACCGAATGCGGTACTGTCCTCGCTTACAAACCACCGCCGCCTCGGCGTCCATACCGAAATGTTCTCTGACGGGCTCATAGACCTTGTCAGGTCAGGTGTCGTGACTGGTGAGGAAAAGATCAAAGCATCCGGGCAAGATCGTAGCCGGATTTGTTATGGGCACGCGCCGCCTTTACGATTTTGTCGACGATAACCCTCAGGTTTTGATGCTCGATATCGCTTACGTCAACGACAGCGCCGTAATTCGCCGCAACCCCAAGGCTACTGCCATAAACAGTGCGATAGAGGTTGATCTGACCGGACAGGTTTGTGCTGATTCTATTGGAACCTATCAGTACTCGGGTGTAGGCGGCCAGATGGATTTTGTTCGCGGAGCGTCGCTCTCAGAGGGCGGAAAACCGATAATCGCTTTGCCCTCAACAACCTCTCGCGGCGAGAGTAAGATCGTCGCGGTGTTAAAACCCGGAGCAGGCGTTGTAACTACCCGTGCCCATGTTCATTACATTGTCACGGAATATGGCATTGCCAATCTTTATGGACTGAATCTCCGCCAGCGAGCCAACGCATTGATCAAGATCGCTCACCCTGATCACCGGGAAGAGCTGGAAAAGGCTGCATTTGAGCGCTTCCGGTCTGCCTGAATTCAAATCCGATCTCATAAGTGATAACGTAATAATTTGGTAGTTTAGGAATAGGATAATTAATATGTCTAACTTAAAAACAGCGGTAATAATTAGTGCGGCGAGAACGCCAACGGGTAAATTTTTAGGGTTATTAAAGGGATTCACGGCGCCCGAACTCGGAGCTATAGCGATCAAAGAGGCCATTAAACGTGCCGGGATCACCGGCGAACAGGTTGACGAGGTCATCATGGGCTGCGTCGTCCAGGCTGGTATCGGACAAGCTCCGGCGAGGCAGGCGGCTCTCAAGGCCGACCTGCCGCCCGAGGTGTCGGCTTTGACCATTAACATGGTTTGCGGATCGGGCCTGCGTGCCGTTGCACTTGCCTCGCAAGCGATACAGCTTGGTGACGCTGAGTACGTAGTTGCCGGCGGCATGGAATCGATGTCCAACATCCCCTATGCATTGCAGACGGCCCGCGAGGGCTTTCGTATGGGAAACCAGACGGCGACGGACCTGATGATCCACGACGGCCTCTGGTGCCCGTTCGAGAACTGGCATATGGGCAATACCGGTGAGATCGTCGCCGAGAAATATCAGATCACACGGGAAGCACAGGACGATTATGCCTTTAACTCGCATCGAAAAGCAGCCGAAGCTCAGCAGGAAGGACGGTTTGCGGATGAAATGGTTTCGGTCGAGATCCCGCAGAAAAAGGGCGATCCGATCATTCTTGACTACGATGAACCCGTCCGGCCTGACACCACGGTCGAGAGTCTCGGCAAACTGCGTCCTGCGTTTAAGAAAGACGGCGGAACCGTAACCGCCGGCAATGCACCGGGCGTCAACGACGGTGCATCTGCGTTGGTTGTAACTTCGGCTGATAACGCCGCAACATTGGGCATTGAACCATTGGGCAGGGTTGTCGCCTCAGCCACCTCAGGCATTGAGCCAAAGCTGATTATGATGGCGCCCGTCAGGGGCGTTCAAAACGTGCTGGCGAAAGCCGGCTGGGATATGAAGGACGTTGACCTGTTTGAGCTTAACGAAGCCTTTTCCGTGCAGGCCCTTGGTGTAATGCAGGAGCTTGGCCTCGATATGGAAAAGGTCAACGTTAACGGCGGTGCTGTTGCCCTCGGCCACGCCATCGGTAACTCAGGCGGCCGTGTCCTGACCACGCTTCTCTATGAAATGAAGCGGCGCGGGGTTAAACGCGGTGTTGCGGCATTATGCCTCGGCGGCGGCAACTCGGTTGCACTTGCAGTGGAACGGGACTGATCCGATTTTTGCAACAAGCTTTGATCAGGATTTTCGTTTATCTCTCTGAAGCCATGCCTTGCACCGTATCGCGGTGATAACAAAAATGACTGCAAAAGAACATAACAGATTGGTCGGCATTTTTTTGATGGCACATGGTGGACTTGCAGGCGATTGTGATGATATTCGTGTGCTTGATATACGGCGTTATGGGGGCCGCGTTGTCTGCAGGGCGGCAGACAAGGCGAAGAAAAGGTTGGTCGGAATTTTCTTTATCATCGCGATCTTCGCTTGTAGCGGCATTTATCGCCATACTGTTTATCGGACCACAGTTGATCGGCGGCTATAAGCTTTGGCGGGAAAGGCAAACGCCCGCACATGGGGAATCGTGGGCAGTATAGTTTCATGCCTTTCATTTCCCGATCGGCACGGCCGTCGGTGTTTACGGCCTATGGTTCCTGTTTGGTGACGAAGGAAAGAGATTTTATCTTGGCGGCTATCCGCAAAATGCATTTCAGGCTCCCCCGCAACCTCCACCGCCAAACAGTTGGCAATAAGTTGTGATTTTATGATTTTCCCTGGCAGCGGCGAGACCATCAAATCTCGCCGCTTGTTTGTTTTGCCTGCCCATTTCGATTACTTTTATCTTTCGGCTTTAATTTAGCTTTTTTACGGAGAAATATATTCAATGAGTGAAATTATCGGTGTTATAGGTGCTGGAACGATGGGCAACGGGATTGCTCAGACTGCGGCGGGTGCCGGCTTTGACGTTATTATTTGTGATGTAAATGCGGAATTGCTGGAGCGCGGTTTGGCTAATATCGGCAAGAGCCTTGATCGGTTTGTAAAGAAAGAGACAATGACCGAAGCGCAAAAGGGCGAGGTCCTCGGACGTATTAAGACAACGACCGATCTGGCTGGCCTTGCCGATTGTTCTTTGGTCGTCGAAGCAGCGACGGAGAATTTCGATATCAAGAAACAAATTTTTGAAAAATTGGACTCGATCTGCGGCCCTGATGCGATCCTCTCGTCAAATACCTCATCGATCTCGATAACAAAGATCGCAGCGACGACAAAACGGCCTGACAAAGTGATCGGCATGCACTTTTTTAACCCGGTTCCGCTTATGAAACTGGTTGAGGTTATCCGCGGAATTGCCACATCTGATGAGACTTACGCAACCGTAAAGGAACTCTCAGAAAAACTCGGCAAGGTACCGGTCGAGTGCAACGATTCTCCCGGTTTTGTATCTAACAGAGTGTTGATGCCGATGATCAACGAAGCAGTGTTTGCCCTGCAGGAAGGTGTCGCAACCAAGGAATCGATCGACGAGATAATGAAATTAGGTATGAATCACCCAATGGGCCCGTTAGCTCTTGCAGATTTTATCGGACTCGATGTGTGCCTCGCGATCCTTAATGTAATGCACGAAGGCCTGGGTGATCCAAAGTACCGCGCCTGCCCGCTGCTAAAGAAATATGTCGATGCCGGCTGGCTTGGCCGAAAGAGCGGCAAGGGCTTTTACGATTATCAGTAAGCGGCCCGGTCGATAAACCAGGCTGCCTTCTTCTGCGTAACAAACAAGACACCTTACCGGAAAAGGAAATAATTATGAACAAAGTGTTTCTGGCTATGATCACTGCAACCCTCGGGCTCTCATTCGTATTAAGCGGATCGGCCCAGGTAAAGGTTGCCCCACTGAATATAAAGGAACGTACCCTGGCGAACGGCCTGAAGGTCGTGTCATTACAGGAAAATTCCAGCCCGACCGTCGCTATCCACGTCTGGTATGACGTCGGCGGCAAGAACGACCCTCAGGGAAAATCGGGGTTTGCCCATATGTTTGAGCATATGATGTTCAAATCGACCAAGAACATGCCGAACGAAAAAATGGATCGGCTGACCGAAGATGTCGGCGGATTTAACAACGCTTCGACATGGGACGATTACACGAATTATTACGAGGTTGTTCCGTCAAACTATCTTGAGACGCTGCTCTGGGCCGAAGCCGAGCGAATGGCTAACCTGAACGTTGACGATGCAAATTTTGCGTCAGAGAGAGACGTTGTTAAAGAGGAATATCGGCAAAGCGTCCTCGCCCAGCCCTATGGCCAGTTTTACGAATACATCGGCAGCCTGTCTTATACAACGCATCCTTACAAACGGGGTGTGATCGGCGACCTCGGGCAACTCGACGCGGCCACATCAGCTGATGCAAGAGCGTTTCACAGCCTCTATTATCGGCCTGATAATGCATATCTGATCGTGGTCGGCGATTTTGACCAAAAGCAGTTTGATGCCTGGACGGACAAGTATTTCGGTAAACTCACTAAACCAAGCTCATCCATTCCGCGCGTTAAAGAGGTCGAGCCGGCGAAGACCAAAGAAGCCCGCTTTGAGAAAACAGCGTCGAATGTTCCGTTTCCGGCAATTGCGATAACTTACCTGGGGCCAAGATCGGATAGTGCTGATATCCCGGCGTTGCGGGTCGCGGACAAGATATTATCGGGCGGCGAAAGCTCGCGGCTTTATCAGAGCCTCGTTTACAAGCAGCAGATCGCTCAGGAAGCCTCATTTGGCCTGGACAACAAGGTTGACGGCGGTTTGCTCTACTTCGAAGCTATTGCATCCGAAGGCCACACCGCACCGGAACTCGAGAGATCACTCTTGGCTGAATTAAAACTGATCCAAGATAAAGGCATCACCGCCAACGAACTCGCAAAGGCAAAGAACCAGCTTGTCGCTGACGCCGTTCGCAGCACTCAGAACAACGACGGTAAAGCCATCGCAATCGAACGTGCGATCGCCTATCAGCACGACCCCAAGGCGGTGAACAGCAACGTCTCAGGCCCTGCAGGCTGTGACAGCAGCAGACGTTTTACGTGTTATGAAGAAATATTTTAACGACAATAACCGAACGGTGATCTTCTACACCAACGAAGGAGGTAAGAAATAATGCAGGCCTTAAGAAGTCTCTTAGTTTTGCTCTGTGTCCTCGCTGCCTCCGCGGCAACTCTCTTTGCCCAGGAAAAGCCGCCTGAACCATCGGCCCCGAGGCCGGTTACAGTACCCGCGGTCAAAGAAAAGAAACTGCCAAATGGGCTGACAGTCGCGGTTGTTGAGCGTCACGATGTTCCTCTTGTGACCATACAGATCCTGGTAAAGACTGGTGCGTCCGCCGAAGGTGCCGATAAGGCTGGCCTTGCAGACCTCACCGCGTCGATGCTCACCAAAGGAACAAAAACCCGCTCGGCCACACAGATCGCCGAGGCGATCGAATTTCTCGGCGGATCTATTAATAGCGGCGCCAGTTGGAACAGTTCGTTTGTAGCGGTTACGGTTACCTCTGACAAGGTCGATCAAGCGATGGAGATACTTTCGGACGTTATCCTAAACCCGAAATTTGACCAGTCAGAACTCGACCTGCTCAAATCGCAATACCTTGACGGGCTGACCTACAATCTAAAACAGCCCGGCTTCCTGGGAAATTTCGTTGCGAGCAAATATAGCTTTGACGAACACCCGGCCGGCGGCACTCCGGCGAGTATTACGTTCGATAGAGCAGAAGGATATAGTCGAATTTCATACTAAGCATTACAACCCGTCATATGCCGTGATGATCTTCACCGGCGATATCACCGATGCCGCGGGAGCGGCGGTCACAACAAAATATTTTGGAAAATGGAAAGAGCCGGCGAAGGATCCTGTTAAGGTAATGCGTTTTGACAGGATCACCAAGGTAGAAAAGGCGGCTGCGGAACCGATCGTTAAACGATTACTGGTCATCGACCTTCCAAAATCAGGGCAGGCGGCCGTCTCGTATACAAAACGCGTTGGTAGTATCGGCCGCGGCAATTCCGCTTATTTTCCGGCCAGCGTTCTAAACTCTGTGCTTGGCGGTGGATATTCGTCCCGGCTAAATCTCGAAATACGAATTAAACGCGGCCTGAGCTATGGTGCGGGCAGCAGCTTTGCGTGGCGGCCCGACGCTGCCAACTTTGGCACACGCACGCAAACAAAAAACGAATCGGCGGCCGAGGTTGTCGAGTTGGTTCTAGATGAGATCCGCAAATTGGCCGGCACGCCGGTCGAGTCAGATGAACTGGTGCCGCGAAAGTCGGTCCTGACTGGCGGGTTTGGACGAAACCTCGAGACGACCGGCGGATTGGCGTCTGCACTGGGCGAACTTTATAGTTTCGGTATTTCTACTGATGCATTAAATACCTACGTACAAAGTGTTAATGCCGTAACGGGCAAGCAGATCGAATCATTTGCAAACAACAATCTGCTCGGCGGCGACGTTATTATCGTCGGTGACTATTCGATCTTTAAGGACGACCTTGCCAAGCGGTTTCCGGATATGAAAGTCGATGTGATCAAGGCCGACGACCTCGACCTGAGCAAAGACGATCTGCGTAAGTAGCTAATCGGAGCCATCTGCCCGCGAATTACGCGAATAGGCGCGAATGCTGTTAAATTATTAGTAGCCATTCGCGCCTATTCGCGACATTTCGCGGGCAATTTCATTTTTATGCATCGCAATCTTCGCTCATTCCTCGATTCTCTGAAAAAGGAGAACGAGATCATTGAGATCAACACCGAGGTCGACCCGTACCTTGAGATCGCAGAGATCCATCGGCGAGTGATAGCCGAGCAGGGAAAGGCGCTGCTCTTCAGGAATGTAAAGGGTTCAGCGTTTCCTGTCGCTACCAACCTCTTCGGTACCGTAAAACGGATCGATCTCGCATTTGGCAAAAAGCCGCTGGAGTTTGTTCGCCGGGCTGTTGATGCGATCGAGACCCTATTGCCGCCGACTTTTGGCAAACTCTGGGAAAACCGCGGCCTTGCGAACACCGCCCGAAAGTTTGGGACGAGCAATAGTAAACGTGCTCCTGTCCTAGAATCTAAGCAAGGAACCGTCGATCTTGAACAAATACCCTTGCTCCAACTCTGGCCTGAAGACGGCGGCCATTTTATTACGCTGCCGCTCGTCTATACCGAAAGCCCCTCGACGCATAAACATAACCTCGGCATCTACCGGATGCAGCGTTATGACAAGACATCGACCGGGATGCATTGGCAGATCGGTAAGGGCGGCGGATTTCATTACTATGAAGCCGAGCAGCTAAACGAGGCCCTGCCCGTTACCGTCTTTCTGGGCGGCCCGCCGGCGTCGATCCTGGCTGCCATTGCACCATTGCCTGAAGGTGTCCCTGAGCTAATGCTTGCCTCGCTGCTTGCCGGCGAAAAGATCGGGATGGCCGCAAACCCGCTGGGGGCTAACAGACACCGTTTGCTCGGCGAGGCCGAATTTGCGATCTGCGGCAGTGTCGCTCCCGGTACGCGAAAACCCGAGGGTCCGTTTGGCGATCATTACGGCTATTATTCCCTAACTCACGATTATCCGGTATTTCAGGCCGATGCTGTGTTTCATCGAAAGGACGCTATCTATCCGGCGACCGTTGTCGGCAAGCCGCGGCAAGAAGATTTTTTTATTGGCGACTATCTGCAGGAGTTGCTGTCGCCGCTTTTTCCGCTCGTGATGCCTGCGGTCCGTGATCTGTGGAGTTACGGCGAGACCGGATTTCATTCGCTGGCGGCAGCCGTCGTACAGGAACGATACGCCCGTGAGGCTCTATCCGCCGGCTTTCGCATCCTCGGCGAGGGACAATTGGCATTGACCAAGTTTCTGCTGCTGACGGACAAACCGCAGGACCTGCGAGATTTCAGATCGCTGTTCGAACATATCCTTGCACGGGCTGATTGGCATCGTGACCTGTTTATTTTTAGCCAGACAGCTTTTGATACGCTCGATTATGCAAGCGGAAAGATAAATCACGGCAGCAAGGCGATCCTGATCGGGACGGGTGACGCGAAGAGGGAACTCGCACGTGAATTCAGCGGCGAGCTTCCGTCCGGCGTAAACAAGGCCGAACCGTTCTGCGGCGGATGCCTGGTTGTCGAGGGTGCCTCTTACGAAAGCGACAAAGAGCTGGGTGATCGCATTGCAAGATCGGGAAAGTTTGACGAATGGCAGGTCGTCGTCATCCACGACAATATCGAATATGCCCGTTCGGCGGACAAATTCCTCTGGGCGACCTGGACGCGGTTCGATCCGGCGACTCATATCTTCGCCAAAGACGTCACCACAAAAAACAATAACATCGGTTACGAGGCCCCGATCGTTATTGATGCCCGGATGAAACCCTGGTATCCGGCCGAAGTTGCGGCAGCGGACGAAACGGTAAAGCTCGTCGACCGCCGCTGGAGCGAGTATTTCGGATGAACCTCCCAAACGGCCGCCGCGTCTCAAACCTTCAGATCTTGCTGATCGTCATCGCCGTCTTTTGTGCCGGCTGCGTGGCTTACGGCTACTTTATCGAACCCAACCGCCTGGTCGTCACGCCTTACGACATAAAGATCAAAAACTGGAACCCCGCGTTTGACGGTCTAAAGATCGCGATGATCGCCGACGTCCATGGCGGGTCAAATGGTGCTACTGAAGAAAAGATCCGCGAGGTGGTAACAAAGACCAACGAACAAAACCCTGATGTCATTGTGCTGCTGGGCGACTATGTCTCACAGGTGCACGGGCCGGAACCGCTCAACGAACGCGATCTCAAGATGCCGATTGAGACCATTGCCGAGAATCTAAAAGGCCTAAAGGCAAAGTATGGAGTATTTGCCGTTTTGGGAAATCACGACGGTTGGTTTGGCGACCCGAGCGTTGCCGCGGCCCTATCCGCCAGATGGTTATCACGGTTCTGCAAAACGAAGCGGCGGTGATCGAGAAAGACGGACAGCGTCTGCGGATCTACGGAATGAAGGACCATCTGTCGCTGACGCGCGGTTGGGTGCTGACGTCGCAGGATGCGAGAGATTATCTAAAGACCACCGGCACCGGGGATGTGATCGTTCTGCAGCACAGCCCCGATATCCTGCCGGTAATAGCCGGAGAATACTCCATTTCACCGGACCTCAGGCTTATCCTCGCTGCCCACACTCATGGCGGACAGGTGTGGCTGCCAATTCTTGGCCGGCCCATAATACCATCAGGTTTCGGACAGAAATATGCTTACGGGCATATCTTTGACAAAGGCGTGGATATGTTTGTGACGAGCGGCATCGGCACGAGCGTGCTGCCGTTCAGATTTATGGTGCCGCCTGAGATCGCGGTTGTAACTGTCCACCCGGAATAACTATCTGAGCATTCCCTTAACGTGTTCCAGATCGCCGTCGTTTTTCGCCGGCTTCAGGCCAAGAATTTTGCACATCACGTTATAAACCTCGACATTTGAGAACGGATCGGCAACGTAACCGCTTTTGAACGCCGGGCCGTGGGCAATGAACGTCGCCTGCATCTCCTGATATTTGTTGTCGTAGCCGTGGGCACCGCGAGGATGGTCTTTTTCGTCGAGATCCCTGAACCACTTGTCGTACCATGCATGGTCGACGGTCATCCAGCCTTGCTCGCTCGAACAAACGATCGGGGCGATCCGCTGTGCCCTCGTTGTAATGCAGCCGTGCGGGAATATTGTCTTGTGTCCAGCAGGTAACGTGCGGCAGGTCCTTGATCTTGTTATAGATCTCATCCGTCATTCCGCTCTTCGGAAAGATCTGTACGTGTTCGCTGTTCCACACGATCTTGTCAGCGAGTTTAACGTCAAAACTGTCGTCGAGAAACGTCACATTTCGCGGATCGACGTTTGCCATGCCGTGGTCCGAGACGATGATGATGTTTACCTTTTGATCGATCCCGCGCTTTTTCAGTCCGTCCATGAGACGGGCGATATAACGATCGGCGTTCCAGGCGGCATACTTGGTCTCCTCGGCATCGGGGCCGAATTCGTGGCCGACGTCGTCCGTATCGCTGAAATAAAGCGAGATCATCGTCGGGCGTTCATTGACAGGCTTATCAAACCACGCCAATGCCTTGTCAACCCGCATCTCCGGCGGAACCCGCCCGTTATATGTCCGCCAATACGTCGGGCGGGTATCTTCGATCTCGGTCCCCGTGCCAACGAAAAAATACGACGCCGAACGCTGCCCCTGTTTCACCGCCGTCACCCAGATCGGTTCGCCCCACCACCAACGCGGGTTCTCAACCTCGGTCGAGCTTTGACATCCCAAACACCACGCCATAATCATAAACATCATTGGCGACGATGCCGTGATGCTCAGGATATAGCCCCGTCGCGATCGTATAATGGTTCGGAAATGTCTTGGTCGGGAACGAAGGGATCATCCATTTTGCCCGGACACCGTCTTTTGCCAAAGCGTTGAGCGTCGGCGGTTTGTATTTATCGATGTAATCGTAACGAAAACCGTCAAGCGAGATCAGGATAACGGTTGGCTTGAGGTCCTTAACAATTTGCTGCGCAGAAACTGAAGCAAATCCAATGACGACGATCAGGACGGCACTAAAAGCTCTAATTATTTTCATAAATACAACGCCTGTGGGTGGATAATTACCCAAGATGGGCTTATTATAACACCACCCAGGCTCTACCAAATTCAACCCAGGAGAACGAACCGTGAGATATAAACATTCACTCTCGATTTTGGCAATTGTAGGATCAATTCTGTTCGTAGCCGGCTTTGCCTGCAACACCGGCAGCGACAGCGAGACCAACAACTAACACCTCGACGCCGTCCGGTTCGACGCCGGCCCCGTCTGTTCCTAAAAACATCGCCGGCGAATATGACGCCAACGGAACAAACACCAACGGCGGCAGCCCGTATAAAGCAAGCCTGTTGGTCACATCGCGCGACGACGTCTATCAATTCTCCTGGGACTCGAACGGCAATAAATCAGACGGCGTCGGCGTAATGACCGACAACGCGGTCGCTGTCGCCTACACCGACGGCACAAACGGCAAAGGCTGCGGAGTCGTTCTGTACAAGATCGGCGCGGACGGTTCGCTCGACGGCAAAGCCGGTTACTGGGGCGTAAATTCCGCCGAGAGCGAAAAGGCGACCCGCACCAGCGGAACAGGGCTTGACGGCAAATACGACATCACGGGAACGAGCCCCGACGGCAAAGATTACAAAGGCACTCTCGAAGTAAAGCAGGACGGCGAGGGATACACGTTCGCCTGGAAAACCGGCAATAACCTCGAGGGCTTTGGCGTCAAGACAGGCGATAAGGTAGCTGTCGGCTTCGGCGGCAAGCAATGTGCGTTTGTCAGCTACGAAGTAAAACCCGACGGAACCCTCGACGGCAAATGGGGCGGCCGCGGCGCCAAATCATTCGGTACAGAGATCGCGAAGAAAAAATAACGGGTCGGGCAGTTTCCTCTTAGCAGCCAATGTTCGGGCCTAGCCGAGCGGCCGCGATGATCTGTATGCCTAAAACGAGACCAACAGAATCTCAGCGTCGCCCGCTGCCGAAATACTAACTTCTTCGTCAGGCGGTATGACGATGCTTTCGTCCGGCATCAATGTCTGCCGAACGCCGTTCGCGAATAGATCGACCGCACCCGCGAGGACAAAACAGAACCGATAAGCTGCCGATCGCGAAACGGCCGGTTGGGTATTGCCAACTTTGCCCGGTAAAGACCGCAACACGCGAACATCCCTGACGCCATTTGTTGCTTTTTGAATACCGGTGTTGCGTTCCTCAAACCCCGACACATCTGACGGCGTCCACACGGCATCGGCCGCGATATGCCTGACGAACCGCTGGCCGTCATATTTTCTGTCGGCGTTGATCTCATTCGTCGGCAGCGTGATCTCATGCTCGACCCAGGTTTCGTGTTCGGCGGGCATGCTGACCTCGACGACCTCGGCCCCGGCGGTGCATTCGAGCACGCGGTGCCGTATCTCGGGCGGCTGCAGAACACAATCGCCCGTCTCCAACCAAAACGGCTCGCCCTGATCCTCATAAACGACCCTGATCCGCCCCCGTTTGCAATAGATCATCTGGAAACTGATCTTGTGATAATGAACGTAATCCGGAACCTCGCCGCCCTGTTGCAAACGAATATGGGACGCGATCACTTTACCACCCATACGCCCCGGGATCAGATCACGATATTCCATCCCAGCCCGGCCTTTGGTCCAACTCCCCGCCTTACTAGGGAGGGGGGTCGGCGTTTCGTCGACGGGGTGGTTCTCTAATTCAAGCCATATTGTCTCGCCGCCCTTAGACAGCACAGCCTCACGCGGAGCATCCGCCGGAGCGATCATATCGAGCCGGTAGCCAAGCTCGTTTGTATAGTGATCGATGGCCTCGTCGAGATCAGAACATTGTGCCGTGCTTTCGGACATATCTACCCAGTCGCTACCGCTCCCGGTTCTGACAAGATGACGATCTCGGACTTTATGGAATTTGCGATATAGCAAATCTCGTGGGCCTCGTGGTGCATCGCGGCAAGTTCGTCGGCCGAAGGCGTTTTTTCGCCTGACCAAACGATCTGCGGGTCGAGGGTGATCTTAGAGATCCATTGTTTGCCGGCATCGGTAGTCGCCATTTCGCCGACGGCGTTGTCCTCGTAACTTTCGATGTTAAACCCGGCCTTTCCCGCAACCCACAGAAACGAAAGCATGTGACACGACGAAGCCGACGCCACCAAAGCCTCCTCAGGATCGACCGCCGCCTCAACCGAATAGGGAACCCGCACCGCATGCGGCGAAGAACTCGCCGGCACCTCGACCCCGCCGTCAAACGCCCAGACATGCCCCCGCGTATATCGATTCTTAACAAACGATTCCGGCGAATCGCTCTTCCACATGATCTTTGCTGTGTATGTTGACATAGTGTTTTTGGTGTCGCTAGGCGATCAAACCGCGGTTCCATCTCAATCCCACGGATAAGGCATAATGTATAGAATTCTAAATCGGCCCCGATCCCTTACAAAGATCAAACCTAGTCCGATCGGGGATGTGACGTGGAATGCTCGGACGCCCCCTGAAAATCTCTTTCGAAATTCGAGGGACCAATGATCAACGTTTTCCTTACCGTCCCACAACATATTAGATGAAACTTCAAAATCATAATCGCCCGCCTTTATACGTCGATCCCACTCTTTCTTGTACGCAAGCGAACCCTCATTATTTCGTTTCCTGAGTTCTGCCTTTGCGGCCGGATAAGTCTTCTCCCATATTTTAAGTCTTGCGAGCGCCTGTCCGCGGTTGTCTTTATGAGCTATTTCACCATCTCCGGAAGAATCCACAAGTGCTTGCCCTAATTTCTTAGGCATTATGCTCGAAAAGTCGTCACTTCCGCCCATCATCGAATCCAGATCAGTGAGATATAGAAAATTTGTGCTGGCAACATATGCCCCGAGCCATTCGCTTTTTGATAGCCGAGGTCCTGGAATCTTGCGGCCCAAAAATACGTTGTCTTTCTCCGATAGTACATAAAAATCCCTAAGATAAAACTCCGGGATCAGCGGTCCAACGTCACGAGTCTGCTGCATCCGAGCGACAAAACGTTTAGTGAGCCGTTTAAGCTCGGCCTTGTCGCTGGCTGAGATCTCATACTCCTTGTCAGGCTTTGTTTGTGCAGAACCGACCAAAGGGATGAGGCCGGCGAAGAGAATCACAAAGGTGATCAAGATTAGGCGTTTCATTCGTAACCATTGTCGCCAAACTCTCGCTTTAAGTCCAGAAAACTTGTTTAGGGCGGCGGCGGGACAAGACACGCGGTCACATTAACCTCCGTTTCTGCTATGGCTTAGCTCTGTAAGGTTAAACAAGTGGTTAAGTGACGTGAAACGATGATACCTATGGCAAAAGCCTATGTCTGCCAGGAAGAAAGTACCCCGCATATTCTCGTTTTGCGTCACTGCAAACCAAAAGTAATGAGATCTATCCCAAAATTGTGCTCAAACTGCGAGAAAAATTATTTTTCTGCCAGTATCGTCACATAACTGCCAGTTAGACGCTCATTACTGCCAGAACAATCACAAAATTGCCAGTTATCGATGAATACTGGCAGTTTTTATCTAGAACTGCCAGAAACAGCAAATAACTGCCAGAAAACCTAAAAAACTGCCAGAAAAATACTTTTACTGGCAGTTTTGGAAAATTATTACTGGAATGTTGGCCTTTTCAGTAGTGTATACGCACATCTGGAGAAAGCTCATTCTCTTGATCTGGGGAGCCGATCTACACGATAGAAAGGGTGTCATGCGAGCATATTCCTTTCGGCTGGTGAAATTTTTACGGTCATAATCTATTAGAAACGAGGTATCACAATGAATCCAAGAACATTATCAAGAGCGGAACTGGCTGTTTTTGCCAAAGCCGCAGCTGTAGCTATCGCGGCGGGAAAAGTTTCCGGTTTTACACCGGAGCAAAACCTTGCCTTTTCGACTGCTATCGATGATAAAGCCGGTTCCCTCACAACAGCCGACAATAATGCTGTTGCGGCAGCTTCCGACTACCATGAGACCACAAATTTCGCACAGACTGAGCGGCTTGATCTGTTAGGTCTTTTATCCGCTTTCAAATATGCAATGCGCGGAATTAATGCAAATGAAGCAGAATATGCGGCGATCGGCTTTAAGCCGCCGGCCAACCCGTCGAGGGTAACACCTAACAGACCGACGGCCTTGAACGCGACCGGTCAGTCAAATGACATAAATATTTTGAAGTTCAAGGGAAACAATACGCCCGGTTCGGTCAACTATATTCTCGAAGCCCACTCAGGCGAGGAGATCGGGTGGTTCATCATCGGCACCACCACAAAGCGGACGTTCACTCACAAGGGCGTCCTGCCCGGCCAAGCCTATCTTTACCGCGTCCGCGCCCAGGCCGCCAGCGGCGAATCATCCGCCTGGTCCGACACCGCCTCGGTTTATTATCGAGGTAAGGGGCCAGTCTCTGAGAAGTAACACTTTGGTGGGCGAATGCTGATGCGCGGTGAACGGTTTAGCTACCTAATCCATTTCTTCAGTCCGCTCGAGCCGCATTTTGCTGAGGTAATCGTAGACTTCGTCAAGATTCTTGACCCTTGATGGCAGCAGCCAGGCGGACTTTCCATTTGCAAAATGGAGTTCAGTTCGCCAAATGTGTTTTCGATCTAAACCTCTACTACGAACGCGGTCGATAATTTTGTCGAGCCCGGACCAATCATATCTGGCTCCGCTGTTAGTCTGCACGCCGTCCGCGGATAAAGATCTGACCGACCTAAGATGGGCACCGACAGACCGCCATAATACGATCCCAAACATAAAGAACGGCAAAATTCCGATCAAAAGCTCTATCGGGCGAAGGTCCGGGCCTCTTGAAATATTGCTGATGACCAACATCAGACTGAACGGCAGCACAAAAAGGGAAAGCAAGATCACAATTATTAATTGGAACTTACTCGTCCTAACCTGAAGCTCTGCTAACCGTCCCGTGTTCTGAGCGGCGTTGGAGCGATCGGGTTCCGTGAGAGCATGGTCGTAATTTTCATCAGTACCATCTTCCCATTGCTCGTTCGACTGTTGGGCTTCGTCGTGGAATAAATATGCAACCTGATAACGATCAGTTGAGAGGGATAATTTTTGCCACTCTTTTAGGGTTTCTATCTGATCAGGGGTCGTGACCGCGTTGTCCGTGAGCTTTGCGATGATCTGCTCGATATGTTCGCCGGGCAACAAAAGGAACACGCCGTCTTCGTCAGGACGATTGAGATCACTGTTTGCGACAGATCCTGTCGGGCGGGTATCAAATATCTTTTCATAGGTACAGCTCGGATCTAAAAAGATCTGATCGTCGCTCCATGCACCGCCAACCTGACGGCCACCGGGCATCTCGTCTTTAAGCAAATTCGTGTTTACAAGTTTTAGACTGTCCATATTTAACTGAGTTTCATTTCTAGCCGGTCCCTAATTATATTCCATGTGTCAAACCTGTACCTATTCGAACCAAATGCACCTTTGTGGCTTTGCCACCCTGATGAGCGGTGGGTCTCGGACCCACCGTCAGTTCCTAAACCAAAATGCGGCTATGCCGCCGCTCTTGTGAAGACGGCGGCATAGCCGCGATTTATTTAAAGAACCTTTACGGAGTGGCAGAGCACACGCCGCACGTCGAGGGGCAGAGCCCGGAAAAGTCTATGCCTCAACCTACACAACTCCTCGGAACGGAATTGTCTCGCTGACGTGTTAACGAATTTCGATCCCATCAGGCTGGAGGATGACAATTTCGCCGTCGCGTGAAATCACGACGGAATTACCAGCCTTCTTATGTTTAATAAGAGCCTCTCGCACTGCTCGTTCGTAGGCCTTATTGATCTCTTCACTATGGGTAATGAAAAGATTGGTCTCATCTTTTTTTATCTTTCTATTTGTTTCCATAGGTCCTGGTCAAAGATAACTTCGCCGCCGAGTTTGTCAAAACGCGCTATCTGCTTTTGGAATCGTAGGCGATGCATGGAGACGGCCGTCGAATTGTGACAAATACCACCCGGACAGCCAGCTGCGTTTCTACTCACGATCGTATCGTTGATTCAGTGATTATTGTTTCGCGTATGAGTACCCAACAGGTTAATATAGACGCTGTCTATGCGACGCTTTTTGAACTCTGCAGTTCCGGTATTTTCTTATTCAAGGAAAGACCAGACTTCACCTTGGTAACCCATTTCGGCAGGTCATTTAACCATCGTGCGTAGAACTCGTGTAGCAAGATGTGGTCATCAAAGGCATAAATCCTCTTCGTCCGACGCCAACTCCCGAAGTCTGCGCAGACATAACTCTACACCGGACCTCGACATCGCTAGCAATCTTAGGCGCTACAATGCAGACAGGCCTTCGGCAATTGTGTCGGCATTAACAAATTCAAAAACGTTTAGCGTGTCTCGTGAGCTTAAGCCGGGGCGAGCGGTTGATTTTCACGCTCCGTTCGGCCTTGCGATGACAATGACCATTCGGCATTATCTGGGTCTTGGCTGTATCAGTCAGCCTGAAAATTCTCATAAGCTTCCAAAAACGGTATTGTGCTCTCAATTTTATGTCGGAGTCGCAAACTGTTTCCATGATGCCAGCGATTTCCACATCTTTAGATTTCACCGCATCTTCGCAGGGCGAGGTTGGGTCAATATCACTCATTGATGGGAAGATAGTCCGGGTTCGCCCCGTATTGCAACGCCAGGGCCATCGCAGCTGGTTTGTCGTATTCTACGGCTTTTGAGAGTATGGTATGGCACGAGGCACAGCAGCAATACTCTCGATTTACGTCAGCTCCGCTGTCGAGTAGAAGTTTCAGAATTTGCAGGTCTTCAAGACTAACCGCATTAAGCGGATACACCGGATCGCCCGTCGACCTGTCAATTGCGTTCACGTTTGCACCGGATCTGATCGCTTCCTCCACAGCAGCTTTGTCAGCATTATTAATCGCATCGACCAGTTGTTTTTGCAGTCCGGCACAATGGTCATCCACGACAACCTTATAGTCTTCTGTCTCGTAATACGCCCGATCTTTCTCGAAAACGTATATTTCGGAACTTTCACATTTTACGACGCCGGTTGGGGTTTCGATATCTGCGGTTTTCCCGAAATGCTCCTTTTCCACTCTGCCGCCACCCAGGATTTGCGCGGGAACAAGCAGATAGGCCACGAATATGGCGCCAAAAAGACCAATCGACAGTGCTGCCCACTTAAAGTACTTCATAGGTGGAGCCTATCACCTCTCTACGGCCTTAACCTATACAACATCCTCGGAAACGGAATTGTTTCGCTGACGTGTTCGATGCCGGACATCCAGGCTACGGTGCGTTCTATGCCCATTCCGAAGCCGGCGTGGGGGACGCTGCCGTAGCGGCGGAGGTCGAGGTACCATTCGAAAGTTTCCTGGGGCAGGCCGTGGTGTTTTAGCTGCTGCTCGAGATATTCGAGCGAAGAGGCACGTTCGCCGCCGCCGATGATCTCGCCGTAGCCTTCGGGGGCGAGCAGATCGATGCCGAGGGCACATTCGGGGCGGTCCTTGTCGACCTCGAAGTAAAAGCCCTTGATCGCGGCGGGGAAGTGATGGACAAAGACCGGCTTGCCGTGCTGTGAGGAAAGATATGTCTCGTCCGGAGCGCCAAAATCGCCGCCCCATTCAAAGTTGTTCTCAATCTCGCCTTTCGCATGTCCCTCCTGCAGCATCTTGACGGCATCGTCGTAATGCAGGCGGGGGAACGGGGCGTTGATGGCTTCGAGAATGGTGGTGTCGCGTTCGAGCGTCTTTAACTCTTCCGGACGGTCATTGAGGACGCGGTCGACTATGAACAGGATCAGGCCTTCGCCGAGGTCCATCATGTCTTCGTAACCGGCGTAGGCGACCTCGGGCTCGACCATCCAGAACTCGGTCAGGTGACGGCGGGTCTTTGATTTCTCTGCACGAAACGTCGGGCCGAATGCATAGCTTTTGCCGAAAGCGGCGGCCGTCGCTTCGTTATAAAGCTGGCCGCTCTGCGTCAGGTATGCCTTGTCGTCGCCAAAATAATCAACCTCGAACAGCGTCGTCGTCCCCTCGCAGGCAGCCGGTGTAAATATCGGCGTATCGGCAAGCGTAAATCCGTTGCCGTCAAAATAATCGCGAACGGCCTTGATGACCGTGTGGCGGATCTTTAGCACGGCGTGCTGCTTCTTTGACCTTATCCAAAGATGTCGGTTATCCATCAGGAACTCGGTGCCGTGTTCCTTTGGCGTGATCGGGTAATCGTGGACATTCTGCAGCACCTCGAGGCCGGTGACATCGACCTCGACGCCCAGGCTCGAACGCGTGTCTTCCTTTAACCGTGCCGGTGACGATGATCGAGCTTTCCTGCCCGATCGAGTCTGCCAGATCGTACAATGCCTCGTCATTCGGCTTAAAAACAACGCCCTGCACGATGCCCGTCCCGTCCCGCAGCTGCAGGAACACGAGCTTGCCGCTCGAACGTTTGTTATAAAGCCAGCCCTTGAGCGTGACCGTCTCGCCGATGTGATCTTTTAGTTGGTTGATGTAAGTTTGAGTCATTTAAAGTTAAGTGCAAACGAAAGGGAATTCGAGAAAGTATGGTTTTCCAGCGATCATATACTTATACACCCCATACTCACCGGATTTGATGAGTATCTCTCCTTCCTTCGGAGCGTGTATTTCCCTGAGATCTTCTTTCTGAGTAATGATGTCCGGAAGATCTATTGGCACAAATCGAAGACGTCCGTCGGCCGAGACCTCTAGCAATAGTTTATTGATCTCCGTCTCGAAATATACAGAAGCCCCATCATTGGATAACGCATACGGATATGTTTCATATGGCGCCTCCCAAGATCTGACCTTCTTCGGCGACTTTTCGTCTTCGTACAGAATGTATTCGTCAACGATAGGAAAGTCCTTTGTACGTCTTATCGTATTCGGCTTGCCGTCGATGACAACGGTTATCTGCTTTGGTGAGATCTGCGTAACAGGGATCGAAGCGTAATGTGAACCCGCAACAACACGACTCGGACGTCGGAGCCACAACTCTTATCGCCTTATTTTTCCCGGTTACAGTGATCATTGGAACAGTCAAATAAAAATACTCGCCGTCATCACCATCAATCTTTACTCGCTCGATCTTCTTTGATTTGAGGGCCCTTTCAACTAGTTTTCCGAGATCAAAATCAAATTCAAATCCCATTGTCGGCAAGATCTCATTTCCTCGATCCGCCAGATCTTGGTTTGAAGCTGACGGGTTTGCCCTTTTGTAGTTAGCGATCTCCTTCAAGATCGGCATTACTGGTTCTTCAACTGAGACATTCTTCTGGCTCGACCGTTTCCGTGCCCGTTTGGAGAGGCGTTGGTGCCGGCGTCAGCCTTTCGATCTGCAGATCAGCAATACCTGCCGGCTGACAACCTAAGAAAAACACAAACAACGCCAATATGCCGAGAGTACAGATCCGCCGACCGTTTAGCATCGAAGAATCGCGATCATGGTCCTTTCGTCGGCTGTTGTGGGTCGGAAACATAAAACTAGATTCTACGTAATCGGCGGCGCCAGAGCAAAAGCATTATACTATCTGAAAATGGCGGACGAAAAGAAAAAGAAGGTCAATTACTCAAGCGCGTGGGCTGAGGCTCGCAAGATAATGTGGAATGCCCGCTGGCGGCTGGCGTTGGGCAGTGTGTTGATGCTCGTGTCGCGGCTGGCGGGGATGGTTTTGCCGGCGTCGACAAAGTACATCGGTGATGAAGTTTTCTCAAAACACAATTACTCGATGCTCAAATGGATCGCGCTCGCGATCGGCGTTTCGACGCTGATCCAGGGCGTGACGGGTTTTGCGCTTTCGCAGATCCTCGGCGTGGCGGCACAGCTTGCCATCACAAATATGCGAATGCGGGTCCAGCGGCACATCGAGCGGCTGCCGATCTCGTATTTTGATTCGGTGCAGAGCGGCCAGCTGATCTCGCGGATCATGAATGACGCCGAGGGCATTCGTAACCTGGTCGGAACGGGACTTGGGCAGATACTCGGCAGCCTTGTGACGGCATCGATAGCGATCGGTGTGCTCTTTTATGTAAATTGGCAGCTGACGAGCGCGACGTTGGTCGTCCTGCTGATCTTTGGCGGGACCCTGATGTATGCGTTCAAGGTGCTGCGGCCCGTTTTCCGCGAGCGTAATGTTATCAACGCCGAGGTGACCGGCCGGCTCGGCGAATCGCTGGGCGGCATCAGGATCGTCAAGGCGTACACCGCGGAGAAACGCGAGGCCCTCTCGTTCACCCGCGGTGCTCACAAGCTGTTTCGTAATATCGCAAAATCGGTCACCGGCGTATCGGCGATCTCGTCATTTTCGTCGGTCATCATCGGTGCGATCGCCGTTGTGATGATCGTGATCGGCGGCAACGCCGTTCAGGCAAATACGATGACGCTGGGCGATTTTTTGCTTTATATATCATTCACGTTCCTGCTGGCGATGCCGGTCATCGAACTGACTTCGATCGGAACGCAGATAACCGAGGCTCTGGCCGGCCTCGACCGCATCCGCGAGGTCATGTCCATGACGACCGAGGACGAAGCGGACGCCGGCAAGGAAGCTCTGGCCGATGTTAAGGGAACGATCGATTTTGAGAACGTTCACTTCGAGTACGACCCCGGTGTCCCGGTGCTGAAGGATGTCAGCTTTCATTCCGAGGCGGGAAAGACGACGGCGCTTGTCGGTTCGAGCGGTTCGGGCAAATCGACGATCCTCAGCCTCGTGCTGAACTTTATTCAGCCGACAACCGGGATCATAAAGATAGACGGCAAGCCGCTGCAGACGGTAAAGCTTCGCGATTACCGGCGGCAGCTCGGCGTGGTGCTGCAGGACAATTTCCTGTTTGACGGCACGATCCTCGACAATATCCGTTTCTCAAACCCCGAGGCGACGATCGAGACCATTAAAGAAACCTGCAAGATAGCCAATGCCGATGAATTTATCGAAAAATTTCCCGACGGCTACGACACCATCGTCGGCGAACGCGGCGTAAAGCTCTCAGGCGGCCAGCGTCAGCGGATCGCCATCGCACGTGCCCTTCTCGCAAATCCGCGGATCCTGATCCTGGACGAAGCGACCTCGAGCCTCGACAGCGAATCTGAGGCTCTGATTCAGGAGGGCTTAAATCGTCTGCGTCAGGGCAGGACGACATTTGTCATCGCTCACCGGCTCTCGACCATCCGCAGCGCCGATCAGATATTAGTCGTCGAGGCCGGTGAGATACTCGAACGCGGCAGCCACGATGAGCTAATTGCAATAGACGGGCGATACAAACAGCTTTATGATAAGCAGTACCGTTTCGAGCAAAATCTATTTGTAAACCCGGGCGAGGATTTTACCGGCAAACAACCGGAAGCCATGGCGCAAACAAAACTCTGATAGGAGACTCAGACTATGGCCGATCAACAAAATTATTCAAACCACACCCGGTATTATCCGCTGTTCCATTTCGTGATCATTCCGCTTTTGGTGCTAAACCTGCTTTCGCACATCGTCAGGCTAATTATGGCACCTAGCTGGGGTATGGCTTTCTGGGTTCTGCTGAGCGTTACGCTGATCCTGTTCGCACTCGCTGCCCGTCTGATGGCGATGAAGGTACAGGACAGAGTTATCCGCCTCGAGGAAAGGCTGCGATACAGGGAAATTCTATCGGCCGAACTTGCGCAAAAGCATCTGACCTGCGTGTCGGACAGATCATCGCACTCCGTTTTGCCTCAGACGAGGAATTGCCGCAACTGGTCGAACGGGTCCTAAACGGGGAACTGAACACCAACAAAGAGATAAAGATGGCTGTCAAAAATTGGCGGGCCGATCATCTGCGGGTTTGATCATTGCTCTCTCTGCCCAGAATTTCCCGGATGGCCGGGAACTTTCCCAATCCGTCAGCCGCGTCTTATTGAAATGCTAAGCATCGGTTTGATGAACGGAACAAAATAGGTCTTTCCCCGGTTTACCGACTGGAATGAGAATGTGCCGGCCGCCTTTAAGCATCGCTGGATGGTCTGCAGCGAAAATTCATATTCAAATTTGCTCTCGTCAATGTCAGCCAGGTCCAGACGTTTTCTCTCAGCCAGCAAGAAATTTCGTTTTTCTTTCAGCCAGGCCTCGGCCGGTTCTTCGGTAACGCGGTCGAGGAGCAAGGAAACAAGATCATAGGCCGGTGAACCGATCCTCGCGTCCTGATGATCGATGATCCGCAATTTGCCGTCATCATCCAGCATCAGGTTATATGAATGAAAGTCCCGATGGCAAAGTACCGAGGCATATGACTCTAATTCGAGTGAAAGCTCAAGAAACTCGGCATTCAGGTCCGCAGTCTCTTCGTCAGAGAGTTCTACTCCCTTATAAGACCCAAAATAGTGTTCTCTGAAATAATTCAGTTCCCACAACAGCTTTTCGGTATCAAATTTTAACTTCGACGCGATCGAGTTCCGCTCAAACGCCAGCCCCGTGGCAGACTGGATCTCGGCAATTAGCGTGATAGCGTTGTCGATAAGTATTGATCTATTTTCTTTGGCGGGTCCTTTTAATGCGTTGGCGAGTATGTTGTCGCCCAGGTCCTCTTGTACGGCTATCGCAAGCTCTTCATCAAAATCAAGGATCCCGGCTACCGGCAAACCAGCCGACAGAAACAGTTTCGAGACGTCGATGTAAATGCCCGCCGCCGGATCGGACGATTGAGGGTAAACACATGCGATCGCGCTGCTGCCGCTCCAGTTGATCCTGAAATATTCACGTGTTGAGGCATCGGCCGTCAAAACTTCACAATCGGTCTGCCGGCCGCGCAGGTCCAAAAACTTTTTGAGCCGATCTATTTGATCAGACATATTAAAAACAGGGGATAAGAGCCGAAAAGAATTCCTATCAGTTGTTAGTTCAATGGAACAACGTAATTATCGCCGTGGATATAGCCTCTCAAAGCCTTTTCAGGGATCTCGTCGCAATTTCGCAGACTGTCCGCCTGGACGATAGCAGCGTTTTCAAAATGCGTTCCCGGTTCGATCCTGACGCCATCGGCAATTATCGTTCGATAAAGGACCGCTCCATCGCCGATGGTAACGTTGTCCCAGATGACCGAATCTTTGAGACTGGCGGCTCCCGACAGAACGCAATTACGGCCAAAATGAACGTCGCCGCCATTCATCATGGCGAGTGAAATATCAAGATACCTTGGGATCGTCGAAAGTTCGAACCAATGCGCTTCGGTCACATGGGCGGCGATTCTTTCACCATTCCTGAGAGCAGGATCGTAAAATGTCGGCACAATGTCCGAGTAAACGCCGCGGGGGATATAATCAAACACCCGCGGCTCGAAGATATGTATGCCTGTAAACATCAGCGGCACAACTGGGTCGTGTTCGACATCACGGATCTCAACCTCGGTCGCCGGTGAGGCATAATCGCCAAATCCTTTTACAAACCCCTCTGATTCCTCGACAATTGTGAACCGTTCGCGTTTTGTATTCGGCTTTAGGACCATTGTTGCCAGCGCACCTGACCGCTTATGGGTTTCCAGGGCGGCACCGATATCGATGTCGGTAATTATCTTGCCGTTAACAACCAGGAATGTGTCTCCATCCAGAAATTCACGGGCGTTATCGAGCGCACCGGCCGTACCCAATATCTTTGGTTCCTCGCGTGTGTAATCGATGTGGACACCAAATGCGCCGCCGTCACCCAGGGCATCTATAACCGAATCCGGCTGGTGATGCAGATTGACGACGACGTCCTTAATACCGTATCGGGCGATGTACTCAGCCACGTAACCGACAAGCGGCTTACCAAGAAAGGGGATCGCGGGCTTTGTACGATCAATTGTTAGAGGAAATAGCCGGGTTCCGAAACCCGCGGCGAGGATCATTGCTTTCATAGACGGTCAGACGAACCTATGCCATAGTGTAACGCAAACGCTACAATGACTGGAATTAGCAAATGTTGAATGGCTACAGATAGGAGCCGTTGGAAGTTCTGAAAGTCCTGGATCGCTATCCCGTTAGACAAAAGCACGCTTCTGAACTATTGTGGACAAACACTCCAATTAGCAAGTTGCTAAGCGGGCCAAATGCCCGCGTACGTAAAAAATGATCAAGACCGTAACTGAAAAGAATAACCCAAAGGAGATCTTTGGCTGGCTCATGTATGACTGGGCAAATTCGGTATTTTCAACGACCGTCGTTGGCGTGCTGATAGGCGACTATATCACCACGCTGGCACAAAAGGTGGTCGGTGAAAACGGTGTGGTCATCCATCTCGGTGGTTACGACCTCGTAACCGCAAAGTCTGTATTTGCATATTCTGTCGGGCTATCGGTCTTTCTTCAGATATTCTTTCTGCCGATCTTAGGGGCGATCGCCGATTATACCCATTTGAAGAAAACCTTTATGGCTTTTTTCAGCTTTGCCGGGGCCATAACCTGCTGCTTGTTATTTTTTGTTCAGGGCGAGCTTTATCTTCTCGGCTGCCTGTTATTTCTGGTCTCAAATCTGAGCTTTGGTGCCTCGATCGTCTTTTATAACTCGTTTTTATCGGACATAACTACAGAGGATAGGCGGGATAAGGTATCGAGCTGGGGATTTGCCGCCGGTTATCTCAGCGGGGCGTTGGTATTGATCGGAAACATTATTTTTCTCAAGAATGCGGATTATTTTGGAGTCACGACCGAAATGGCCGTTCGGTTATGTCTGCTGTTTTCAGGGCTGTGGTGGGGCGGTTTTTCGATCGTGACACTTATGTTGGTAAGGCAGCGCCAAGCTGAACGCGAAGTCCCCGAGGGCAAATCTTATATTTCAGCAGGTATCGGTGAATTGATCGATACGGTCAAAGAACTGTGGAAACTCAAGCAGACTCTGCGGTTCCTGATCGCATACCTGCTCTATAACGACGGTATCCAGACGGTGATAACTGCGTCATCGATATTCCTGTCACAAGAGCTATTTGTGTCAAAAGGGTTAGAGACCGACAGGACGGTGCTATTCATGGCATTTCTGATCGCTCAGATAGTGGCCTTTTTCGGTGCGATCGTTTTTGAGAGGATAGCTCATTTCACCTCAACCAAAACTTCAATAATAGTCGCTCTGGCCATTTGGTCCGGTATTGTCATCTACGCCTATGGATTCCTTAACTCAGTTCCTCAGGCCTACGTCATGAGTGGAATGATCGGCCTTGTCCTCGGCGGCTCTCAGGCGCTTTCCAGGTCACTGTTCTCGAAAATGATCCCAAAGGGACGCGAATCGTCATTTTTTGGCATATACGAGATCTCTGAACGAGGCACATCGTGGATCGGCCCGATCGTTTTCGGTCTGGTCGCCCAACTCACGAATTCTTATCGGCCTGCGATCCTGGCGTTGATCTTTTTCTTTCTGGTCGGCAGCATAATATTGTTTTTCACCAACACTACGAGGGCGATACACGATGCGGGAAATATGACCCCCGAAGAACTTGAGGCAGCTTAGGCCGTTTGTTATTAGTGTGCGGTCGCTTATAATAGCCTTTTCATTACCCGGTAAATTTACCCACTATTAGAATATGATCGAAAATGCTGAAGGGAAGATCGTCACGATATTTGGAGGGTCTAAATGTTCGCACAGTTCACCTGAATATTTAGAAGCAAAGGACCTCGGTGCCCGGCTCGCAACGGCGGGCTTTACGATCTGCACTGGCGGATATCTCGGTATCATGGAAGCCGCATCACGAGGCGCCCGAGAGGTGGGCGGACGAGTGTTCGGCATTGTGATGAATCAATTCAAGTCAGAACCGAACAGATACCTGACTGACAAGGTGGCGACCGATCACTTTTACGACCGTCTCCAGAATCTTATTACCCGGTCTGTCGGTTTCGTCGCACTTAAGGGTGGGATGGGAACCGTGACCGAGGTTTCTCTCGTCTGGAATAAATTACAAACCGGCGTCATCGGCAAGCGTCCGCTCGTCCTCGTTGGCGATTGCTGGGGGCCTGTAGTTAAGGCATGGAGAGAAAATCTGGTAGTTAGCGATGCCGATATTAGCTTTCTGGACTTTGCCGAGGATGCCGAGTCTGCGGCAAATATAATCATCGAGAAATCACAAGGAGTTGTAATATGAACTGCCCAAAATGTACTGTGCAACTTATGGATGGGGCCAAGTTTTGCGGTTCTTGCGGTTTTACACTTTTGGCCGAACCTGCTCCGCCGTCACCGCCGCCGGCTGCCGCTGCTTCATCGCCGGAACCCGAACGATCCGGCGGCGCTTTTCATTTTGATGCCGACGGACGGGGGACCGGACGCGGATATACCTGGGCGATCGAACATCAGGGCGCTTTCGCGCTTGCGGTCGTAAATTTGCAGGCTGAGCAATCTATTTCAGCCGAAGCAGGCGCCATGGTCTCGATGTCGGCGAATATCGATCTGCAATCGGAACTGAAAGGCGGCGTTTTCGGAGCCTTAAAGCGGGCGGTAGGTGGCGAATCTGCGTTTGTTTCGACATTTACGGCAAAAGGCGGACCGGGCGAAGTTACATTTGCACCGGGTGCTCCGGGTGATGTTGCTGGTATTGAGATACAAAACCAGACCTTTATGGTTCAGTCCAGTTCTTATTTGGCGGGCGACACGTCATTGGTTGTCGACACCAAATTCGGCGGGGCGAAATCGTTTTTTGGGGGCGAAGGCCTTTTTGTTCTGCAGATCTCCGGATCGGGGCTTTTGCTGGTTTCGTCGTTTGGTGCAATTTATCGCAGGGTACTCCGCCCGGGTGAGCAGTATGTGGTTGATACAGGCCATCTCGTCGCCTGGGAGGGCCATATGCAATACAATATTAGAAAGGCAGCCAAAAGCGGTTACCTGCGTAGCTTTCTCAGTGGCGAGGGTATGGTGGCCGAGTTTAACGGACCCGGTGAAATACTGATCCAAACACGCAATTTAGCGGCATTTGCCGGATTACTTAAACCATTCTTTCCTTCACAGAGCAGCGGCGGCAGCGGATTCAGTTTTGGCAGCTAGATTTGGCGTACCTGTTGGTCCGAGCAAAGCAGAAATATTGAAAAACCTAAAGCGTTCCAGCGATCATATTGGCCAAAAGGCCGAGCGGCGGCTATCGGCTATTGCCGTGTCACGCGGCATTGGCATTGGCAGGGTTGTATTCCTTCATGGTGAAAAACGGCGGTTCTTTCGCATCGATCTCGATGAGAGCCAGGTTGAAGTTGAGCTTCAACGTTTTCGGTCCGCCGTTGCTGACTCTGTACTGCAGCTCAAGGATCTGGCCGCACATAACGCCCCCGACCCCAATCACCCTGTATCCGGCATTTTTGGCGTACACCTGCTTATTATCGAGGAATCCTCTTTGACCGATAAGATCGAGTTAGCGATCCGAACGAATCGGGTTAACGCGGAATGGGCTCTGAAGCTGGTTACCGATCAGTATATTGAGAATCAGGAAGCTGCGGCTGACATGCAGTTTCGAGAAAAATATCTTGATATCGAGGATGTTGTTGACCGGCTTTTGAAAACGCTGATCGGAAAAGCGTCCAATGCAAACCTGCCGTTTTCGGGCGCCGTGGTTGTTTCACGTGAATTACGGCCGTCGGCCATAATGGAGTTGACCAAAGGCAGTCCCGGCGGCGCTGATAACAGAGCACGGCGGATGGACCTCTCACTCGTCTATATTGGCCCGTGAATTCCGGCTGCCCATGGCTTCCGGCATTCCCAACCTCGAACAAACTTTTTCCATTGGAGACAAAGTGATCGTCGACGGGATGAATGGCGAGGTCATAATCAACCCGTCCAGCGAAAGTATCGCTTATTTTGTCAGGATCATTTCAGAAACCGGAGACACAAGCGATCTGCCGGACGTGGATCGGGAAAACTTATCGACCAGGGATGGAACACCTGTGGTGGTACGCGCTAATGTTGACCTCCCTGATGCGTGCACAACGGCAATTAGACTTGGCGCCCGCGGAATTGGGCTTTACCGCTCAGAGTCGCTGATCCGCGAGCGCGGAGTATTTCCATCCGAGGACGAACAGATCATTGCCTATAAACAAATTGGCAGGGCTGCGGGCGAAGATGGCGTCAGGATACGCACCTTTGACATCGAGAGTGACCAGGTTGGCGAAAACTCGGCCGCCGAACGTAATCCTGCCCTCGGGTTAAGGTCTATCAGGTTAAGCCTTTCTGAATCGGCACAATTCCGGGCGCAGATCCGTGCCATTCTTCAAGCCTCATACTTCGAAAAGATCGACATTGTGCTGCCAATGATATGCGGGGTCAGCGACGTATTTCGCTCAAAAGCTTTGATCGCTGAGGTACGGGAGGATCTGGCTAAAGAAGGCATTTTGATCGGTGATCCGCAGATCGGAGCGATGATCGAGGTCCCTTCGTCTGTTTTGACCGTAGATAAGATCGCTGAGAATGTCGACTTTTTATGCCTCGGTACAAACGATCTGGTGCAATACCTTCTGGCCGCCGACCGCGACAATGATTCCGTCGCCGACTGGTATCAATCGCTGCATCCGGCGGTGATACGGGCGATTTCCAACGTAGTTTCTGCGGCAGACGACGCGGGCATATCTGTGTCGGTTTGCGGCGAAATGGCAGGATCTGCGTTTTACGTGCCACTGTTGATCGGCCTCGGCGCCCGGGAACTGAGTATGAATGTAAATTCCATTCAGCAGATCCGACATTTGATATCAGGGATTACTATTCACGACGCCGCCAAACTAGTTGATTCGGTCAGAACTTGTGCAACAACTGACGAGACCGAAAACGTGCTCCGCGATTTTTATCTCGATAATTGGAAGGACCTTTTCTCACCCGGCCTTTTGAATACCCGTCACCGCTAAGTTTTTCTTCAAAAAATAGAATCCACCCGGCTTTACCCGTTTAATTAAGCATATTCCGCCGTTTGCCCTCGCGAGGAATTACGGCTCGACGCGATCGAGCGTGTATCTAAACCTTCACTCTGGAGTGCTAATGATGTTCGAGTCACTTACAAAAGATCCAACGGTACCGGTAATTCGGAAGTTGATCCCTTCGATCGTCCTAATACTATTTGCTGGCGTGCTTTTAACTCAAGGCCAGGGCACTGACAACCGGGGAAAGAATAATCCATATTCGCCAAGCCCGTCCGGGAGATCGGTACAGGTATCCTCTGTGGCCGTGCAAAAGCCGGTTACTAACGAATTTGCGCCGGCAACAAGGAATCAAAGCACTCTGGCGAATGTATCCACGCCCCCGGTTACGATTCGGAATGTTGAAACTTCTAAACCTGCCGAAACCCGGCCGGCAACGCCTAGTGAGATCTACAAGATCGGTATTGGCGATGTCCTGTTTATCGATCTCACAAATTCATCACAGGGCGCCGGTTACTACACCGTTAGAGCGAACGGAACTATTGATTTTCCGCTCGCCGGAGGTGACATTATTGTCACAGGTCAGACCGTCGACAAGATCGATCAAATGCTGCGATCCCGTGTGACATTATTCCCTAACCCAAAATTTGAAGTAAAGGTCCGCGAATACGCCAGTCACAAAATAACCGTTTTCGGGATGGTCACGAACGCGGGTGAAAAAAGTCTTCGTCGTGAGGCTATTCCTCTGTTTGTCATCCGTGCCGACGCTGGCGTCGATTCAAAGGCGACAAGAGTGGTGATCAAACGAGGTCAGCAATCAACGGTCGAATCACACGACCTTAGAGAGGCTGATACTGACAACACACTCATTTATCCTGGCGACTCTGTCGAATTCGCCTCAGGATTTGGTTCCCAGGCTGCCAACGGATCGTTTTACTTTATCAGCGGACAAATTGCTTCGTCGGGACAAAAAGAGATGACTGCGGGACTGACCCTTTATCAGGCCATAGTTGCCTCCGGCGGCTTAAAGGGCGATCCCAAAAATGCAATAGTTCGCCGAAAAGCCGAAAATGGCCGCCTGTCGTTAATGGAACACGATCTTAGGAAAATAAAAAAGGGAAAGGCCCCGGACCCTGTTTTGACCCCTGGCGATGTTATTGAGATCCGGAAATAACGCCCCGTTAACATTAAATTGGTTTGTTCAACATTTTTTGCTATACTCTTCACGCCTTGCAATAGAGCGCGTTGGGAGATCACTTTTGCTTTCTGCAAAAGAGGAAAGTCCGAACACCACAGGGCAGCGAGCCGGATAACGACCGGGCTTTTCGCTTCGGCGGACTGACGACAAGTGCAACAGAGAATATTCCAGCCCTGAAAAGGGTGATGGGTGAAATGGTGAGGTAAGAGCTCACCGGCGTGGTCGGTAACGAGCGCGGCCAGGTAAACTCCTCGCGGTGCAAGGCCAAATAGGAAAACGTGTAATGTGAGCGGCCCGTTCATTGACGTAAGAGCGATCTTACGGCCGCGTTTTCGGGTAGGCCGCTTGAGCCATGCGGCAACGCACGGCCTAGATGAATGATCGCCGCCCGCTGAAAGGCGGGAACAAAATTCGGCTTATAGACGCGCTTTTTGCAAGGTATTTCAATAGTTATTTAGGACTAATAGAAAGGAGAAGAACTTTTTTTATGGCAAATAGGAAGGGTGTTTTTATTGGTGCGTATGTTCCCAATGAGTTAAAGGAATCACTGCGTCGCCGGGCCGCGGGCGAACACCGCACGCTTTCGCAGGAGATCACACGTATTCTGGTCGAAGCAGTTCACGGCAAAGGCCTGCCGGCCGGTAGTGTTGATCGAAGGGCAACTAACGAGATACCGCGTCGTCGGGCATCGGATCCGCCGGTCAGGCGCCGGGTCGATGACCTTCCGTATATCCCCTCAGAGGGTAAGAAGAAATAATTTGGACTCTTGCGATGATTTGCGTTGCCGGATTTAGTACCGGCAACGCTTTTTTTACGCATTATTAGTCTGTTACCATCGATGCAGATGAATAAAAATACCGTTCTTTTTGTGATTATCGCCGCACTCGGCGGCTTTATCGGCGGATTTTTTCTGGCGAACTCAATTAACCGCTCCGCACTGTCTGAAATTCGGCCGGAGAATCAGAAGCCGGGAAATTCAAGCTCAAATAACAAGCCCGCGACCGGTAATCCTGAGCTTACGAGCGAAGAGATCAAAGCAAAGATCGCAGAGGCCGACAAAAACCCGGGAAATTTTGAATTTCAAAAGGACCTTGGGACTGGCCTTTATCAATATGCCGTAATTAACAAGGACAACTCATTACTGGCTGACTCCGCCCGAATTCTTGAACGCGCGAGATCATTGAACCCCAAAGATTTTGACGTACTTGTCGCACTCGGAAATGCGCGTTTTGATATTGGATTTGCAGAAAATGATCTGGCGAGCTTTCAAACGGCCCGCGACATCTACACAAAGGCCCTCGAAGTTAAGCCAGGCGACGCGAATGTGATGACCGATTACGGAATATCGTATTTTGTGCAGGAACCGCCTGCTTATGACAAAGCAGCTGCAGCATTACAAAAAGTGCTGGATGCCGATCCTAAACAGCCACGGGCTCTGCAATTTATGATCAGGACGCTTTCTAAGCAGAATCGGTTTGACGAGGCTGAAAAGGCGTTGGCGAAATTGTCGGCAATTGACCCCGCAAACGAAGCTGTTGCCGAGCTGCGGTCTCAGATCGCCAAAGACAAAGGCGGTTTGAAGTAAATGAAAGAGGCTCTTTTTATTTTGCTGGTTATCGGCGTCCTCGCCGCCTTGACCGCGATCCGATACCGCAAACAGATCACCGGCATGATCGGAATTGCGAAAGTGTTAAAAGACGCGACAAAGACTATTGCAACCGGACCGAAAAATATCCCAGGCGACACCAATAAGAGCATTCCGCTTGTAAATTGTTCGAAATGCGGCATCTGGGTCCCGCAGTCAAAGGCCATAAGGGTCCGGGACGCTTATTATTGCTCGGACGATTGCCGGGCATTATCAGTTAACTGATAAACTGCGCAATATACCAGCCGATAAGTTGATCTCCGATAAGAAGGGCTACTATCGACCCTATCCCCAGGAATATTCCGAACGGGATCTGTGTTTGGAGATCTTTGTCCTTCTGCCGCATTACCAGGATGCTCCCGATTATTGCTCCGCTGAATGCTCCGACGAATATCGTGAGGATCGTTAGCCGCCACCCAAGCAGGGCGCCGACGCCGAACATCATCTTTACATCGCCTAAACCCATCGCATCGACTCCCCGCAACAGCTTCCACAGGGCACCGACCAGCCATAACGAGCCGCCGCCCGCAATAGCCCCAAGCAGCGCCCCCGCCAGGCTGACCAGCCACGTCGGATAGCCCGTCAAATAGGTTAAGGGCGAAAATGCCATATCCGAAAAATAATTTTCAGCAAAGATCAATGGGAAAACGATTCGGACAGCCACGGCAAATACCAGCAGGGGGTAAGTTATTACGTTCGGCAGGATCATGTGCTCTGAATCAATAAAGATCAGAGCGATCATAGTCGCAACAAAAATAAGCGCGACCGGCAGAAAAGCGGTAAGGCCCAACTGCCAGTATGTCAGTAAAAAGACGAGGGCCGTCAAAAGTTCGATCGCAGGATACCGCCACGCTATCGGTTCTCTGCAGCTGCTGCATTTGCCGCCGAGCATCAACCATCCCACGATCGGCACATTGTGGTAAAACTTTATTGCCGTTTTGCAATTTGGACACGCAGAACCCGTCAACAGCGACATTTCATTAGGCACCCGGTAGATCACAACATTCAAAAAGCTGCCTATACAAGCACCCAGAATGAAAACGAGAATGTAGCCAATATACTCAGGCACACCGAGATTCGCCTCGAGAGATGAAAATAGGAAAATGTTCATTTGTTAAAGAAAAGAATTTGCACTGCTTCTACGAGCTGCCGTCCGAAACATAATAATGTCTCGGTGCAAAAAAGGGAAGATAGGCCGACCAGCGGCAGAACCCGTCGGTCGGGAGAATTAATTAGCTCCCAGTCAAATATCTTCCGGGCCCATCCGCCTGCCAACAGGAAAATGTTGAACAAATAAACCAACTAATACCAAAATCCGGCACTCGCATTGTGACATAAATTGTACAACTACGGTAAATCAACCTGACCTGATATCAGTCAGCCAAGACCAAATTCGTGTCAAATAGACCGTTTTGCTGGCTTACGGCTCCGATCAGCAAAATTACCATTTTTTGGCACAGTAATTGAAGCATACCTATTGAATGATGCTTGCCGGCAGGGAGCCAATTCCGTCCTCCCAAGGAATGATTTTATGGCTAATAAATTACAAATTTACAACAAAGGTTTTTCATTAATTGAACTCCTTATCGTTGTTGTTATCATCGGCATTCTCGCGGCGATCGCTATTCCAAATTTAATTGCGTCACGAAGTTCTGCAAATGAGGGATCTGCGATCTCCGACATGCGTATGTATTTTGGTGCGCAGAGTACCTATGCATCTTCGATGGGTGGCGGCCAGTATGCCGGGAATTCAAGTTCGGCGGTGAATGGCGAGGCCTTTACCCAACTCGGCGTCGCAGGGATAATTGACAGTCTGCTCGCCGGCGGGCTTAAAAGTGGTTACAACTTTACCGGAGCCAAAGTCGATTCTGACAGTTTTGTTCCCGCCAGTTTCTGCGGCCGCGCCGTCCCCGTTGTCGGAAGCGGCTTGTTTGCGACAGGCCCAAGAAATATAGCAATAGCGATAGACGGCGTTTTGTATGCCGGCCCTGCCGCAGATGTAAATAACGCTGCCTGCACGATCGTTGCCG
Source organism: Blastocatellia bacterium (assembly GCA_963834975.1). GTDB lineage: Bacteria > Acidobacteriota > Blastocatellia > Pyrinomonadales > Pyrinomonadaceae > OLB17. The sequence continues at coordinate 307,784 of CAWIDZ010000001.1, read as the reverse complement.
GCTCCTTCGCTGTAACGTCAGCATCCCCGCTCTGAAACTTGTAGATACTCACCCTCCTGTTCCTGTCCGCCCGGACGTCTTAAAACCTAGAATAGCCGCGATTCCAAAATCGCGGCTATTTTATTTGATATTTAAATTTTATTCATATTCGCCAGGTTTTCTGCTTGATCGGATCGCATGGGCGTTTTTTGAACGTTTACCAGATTGCAGGCAATGAATTTTAGCGTTCATCTTGCCGTTGCGTCGGCTAAATAGTTTTTTTAAACGCTAAAAAAACTATTTGGACGTCAATACGTTACTTTAGGCTTGAGAACTTTCTTGAAGCGGTTTCAAAGAACCCATCGTTATTGATATATTCGCGCAGCCCCTAAAACAATATAAATATTGTCTAGTGAACAATAAAATGGCGCAAATATTGTTTGAATCACTGTAAACTTAGAATTACTCAGTGTATTTATATGAATGCTGGAGCTTAAAGGTAAAAAACTTTGCATGAAATGCATCTTTTATTGGCAAAGAACCACTTATTCCTTTATCATTGCGCTTGTGTGATAGGTCACTAAACGCTGCTCGCCGCGGGAAGACATCGAATTGAAACCAACTGACATAAAAGACCCTGAATATTTCCACAAGGTTGTGGACTGCCAATATGCCTGTCCGGCGCACACGCCGGTCCCGGAATACATTCGATTGATCGCCGAAGGTAAATATACTGAGGCATACATGATCAACTGGGATTCGAATGTATTTCCCGGGATCCTCGGCCGAACTTGCGACCGCCCGTGTGAACCTGCGTGCCGGCGCGGCCGACTGGAACAGGAACCTGTCGCTATTTGCCGCCTTAAGCGTGTTGCGGCCGATAATAAGGGCGAGGTCAAATCACTGATGCCGCAGGGGCCGTTTCCTTCGAATGGAAAAACGGTCGCTTTATTGGGCGCAGGGCCGGCAAGTCTGACGGTTGCAAGAGATCTGGCACCGCTCGGATATGAGCTTCATCTCTACGACGAGCAAAAGCGGGGTGGCGGATTTATGCGCAGTCAGATACCCGCATTCCGGCTGCCTGAAACGGTTCTCGAAGAAGAGGTCGATTATATATTAGACCTCGGTATCCATACTCATTTCAATACTTACGTTGATTCGCTTAAAGGTGTGCTTGAAAAGGATTATGACGCCGTATTTGTCGGCACAGGGGCACCGCGAGGCCGTGATCTGCCTGATCTGCCGGGCCGTCAGGAAGGAGCGGCGAATATCCACATTGGTATTAACTGGCTCGGGAGCGTTGCGTTCGAACACACCGATAAGATCGGAAAGCGGGTGATCGTTCTGGGTGGCGGAAATACTGCGATGGACTGCTGCCGTACGGCCCGGCGTCTGGGCGGCGAAGAAGTTAAGGTCGTTGTTCGGTCGCCTTTTGCCACGATGAAAGCGAGCCCGTGGGAAAAAGAGGACGCGCAGCACGAAGATATACCGATCATTGATAACCACGTGCCAAAATCGTTTGTTATCGAAGAAGACAGGCTTGTCGGAATGACCTTCGAAAAGGTCGAGGCTGTCTACGACGAAAATGGTAAGCGAACCCTCGTGCCAACCGGCGAACCAGAGGCGTTTTACCCCGCTGATGATGTATTGATCGCTGTCGGCCAGGAAAATGCTTTCCCCTGGATCGAGCGGGACATCGGCGTTGAATTCGACAAATGGGAAATGCCTGTCGTTGACAAAACAACATTCCAATCGACAAATCCTAAAGTATTTTTTGGCGGCGACGCTGCGTTTGGCCCTGAAAATGTGATCACTGCAGTTGCTCACGGCCATCAGGCCGCGGTATCGATCGACCTGATATGCAAAGGCGAGGACATTCATAACCGGCTGTCACCATATGTAAACCTGGTTTCGCAAAAAATGGGCATCCACGAATGGGCATACGACAGCGAGGTTGTGAATGACGAGCGATACGTTGTACCGCAGGCACCTAAGACAGTTACGCTGACAAACCGAAAGCAAGAGGTCGAGATGGGATTTAACCCGCTCGCCGGTTATCAAGAAGCGATGCGGTGCCTCAACTGCGACGCTGAAACTGTTTTTGACGCCCCAAAGTGTATCGAGTGTGACGCGTGCGTGGACATTTGTCCGACCAGCTGTATTACTTTCACGCCAAATCGTGACGAAGAAGCCGACCTGCGGCAAGACCTGAAAGTTCCGGCACTTAATCCGACCCAGGATTTGTATGTCTCGGAAACACTGCCGACCAATCGCGTAATGGTCAAAGACGAAGACGTCTGCCTTCATTGCGGCCTCTGTGCCGAACGCTGTCCGACCGCCGCCTGGGATATGCAAAAATTCTGGTATAACGTCGCCAAGGCCGGGAACGTGAAGTATGGATGTAACAGCAACGAGGCAAGTTAGGCCGATATAGATCGGCAAATATTTCCAGTTTATGACCAAGACCAACGATTTTGTGATCCGCTTTGCAAACGTGAACGGCACCGGTTCCGCGTCGGCCAACGCATTATTTACAAAAGCGGTATTCCGTATGGGCGTTCCGGTCACGCCAAAGAATATCTTTCCGTCCAATATTCAGGGATTGCCAACGTGGTATGAGGTACGCGTAAGCGAAAAGGGTTATCTTGGCCGGCGGGAGGGAATTGACCTTATGATCGCTGTAAATCCGCAGAGCATGCCGCAGGATTATCGCGATGTGCAGGAGGGCGGTTATTTTCTATACGACAATTCAAAACCGCTGCCGCCGACATACGACCGCACGGATATTACGCATCTCGGTATTCCGTTAATGGAGCTTTGCAACGCCGAGTATACTGATGCCCGCCAACGGCAGTTGTTTAAGAATATTGTTTATATCGGTGCTTTGTCTGCCCTGCTTGACATTGAATTCCCGGTTCTCGAAGGGATGATATGCAATATGTTCAAGGGCAAAGAAAAGCTGATCGCACCGAATATCAGGGCTCTCAACATTGGAGTTAATTACGTAAAAGAGAACTTTGAATTCCCGCTCGATATTCGCGTTAAACGCTGCGAAGCGATCGGTGACAATATTTTGTTTGGCGGCAATTCGGCTTGTGCCTTGGGAGCTATTTATGCCGGAGCGACGGTCGCCGCATGGTACCCGATCACGCCGTCTACGTCGGTAGTTGATGCGTTTGCGAAATATGCCGCTAAATACCGCGTCGACCCTGAAACGGGAAAGAACAACTATGCTATTGTGCAGGCTGAAGATGAACTTGCCGCGATCGGCATGGTCATGGGAGCAAGTTGGAACGGCGCCCGGGCATTTACGGCCACCAGCGGCCCGGGTGTGTCGCTGATGAATGAGTTTTTAGGATTAGGCTATTTTGCCGAGGTTCCTACGGTGCTTATCGATGTCCAAAGGACCGGACCGTCGACCGGAATGCCGACGCGGACGCAGCAATCTGACCTGCTGCTCGCTGCCTATGCCTCGCATGGTGATACGAAACATCCACTGTTGTTCCCGTCGTCGCCTTACGAATGTTTTGAGATGACCGCCGACGCTTTTGACCTGACCGAACGTCTGCAGACACCGGTCATCGTGATGACCGACCTCGATCTCGGCATGAACGACCATGTTACGCGTCCATTGGTTTGGGACGATACCCGTACCTATGACCGTGGTAAATTGCTGACTGCAGATCAACTCGAGGAGATACGAAACCAGGTAAGATCATCAGGGGTGTCAAATGGAAATGGCCACGTAACAACTAACGGCGCCGGCGACCTACCGGGTAGTGACGGCAGCGACGAGACGTCCGGACAACCGCTCGAACAATTTCGCGGCAAATGGGGCCGCTATCTCGATATCGACGATGACGGCATCCCATATCGCACTATCCCAGGCACCCATACTACGCACGGCGCATTTGTCACCCGCGGTTCATCGCGTGACGAATACGCTGTCTATACAGAGGACGGTGACGTATATCGCCGAAATATGGACCGGCTGATGCGAAAATGGGACACCGCAAAGGAACTGGTTCCGCAGCCTGAATTTTATCAGGAGGACAGTACGTCTGAATACGGCGTTTTATATTTCGGCTCATCAAAATATGCTGCCGAAGAGGCAATAGAATTATTAAACAAGTCAGGCGTGACTTTGAATGCGATGCGTGCCCGCGGTTTCCCGTTCGGTAAGGCATTTAGAGACTTTGTCGATGCCCATCCAAAGGTTTTTGTCATCGAACAAAACCGCGACGCTCAGTTCAAGAGCCTGATGATGATCGAGTTAGGTATCGACGCTTCAAAGCTGATATCGGTCTTGAATTATGACGGTATGCCCATCACGGCGGACAATATTTTTAGGCAAATAAAGGGGAGGTTAAAATAGGCGTGTTTAAGCATTTCAAGTTGATAATACCGCTGATATTGCTTTTGGCTGCAACCTCCGTAATACCCGGCCAACAGCCTTCAGTTGCTTCGCTGCCAACCGCCGCTTCACCGCAGCCGACTATCAAGACCTTAGAACTCGACAGTAAATTAATGGCAAGGAAGATGCCCTATTGCGTCATATTGCCGGCTAATTACGATATAGATAAAGAAACACGTTTTCCCGTTATATACATGCTGCATGGGCTTGGCGGCGACTATAAGATCACAAAACTGAGTTCCGCCAAATATACTGACAGTCAGCGTGTCATTATGGTTTTTGTAGAAGGCGGCCATGGTTTTTATACGGATAGCGCGACTCAAGCGAACGACAAATACGAGACTTATGTTGTCAATGAACTAATCCCCGAGATCGACAAGGACTTTCGCACAGTCGCAGACCGAAAGGCTCGTGCCGTTGCCGGCGTATCGATGGGGGGATATGGAGCGTTGAAATACGGCATTAAATATCCTCAGTTATTTTCGTTGGCGGTTTCATGGAGCGGTGCCGTAAATGTGACATCATTTGCGGAGGCCAAAGACCTACCGCCGATTCCCGGTCTGAAAGGGATGCTCACTACCGTCTTTGGCGACGGAAAGGACCGCTCGGTTATCTCTGCAAATGACCTGTTCAAATTATTTGCGGAATTCCCGCAGGACAGGCTAAAGGAATTGCCCTTTTTTTATCTCGACTGTGGCACAGAAGACGGACTTGGATTGTTCAAACCAAACCGTGATCTTGCCGGATTAATGGTAGAACGAAAGATACCACACGAATATAGAGAGTTTCCGGGCGGTCACGGTGTTAACCGGCCCAATCATTTTCCAGACCTTTATGATCTCAGTGCTCAAATTTTTTCGAAACAACAAAAAGCGGGACCAATTAACAAGTAATATATGACCTACATTCGCCCTGCATTCCGCCATCCGGCGTTGCCTAAGAACGACCTTGGTTACACGGTCGATTACTATGAAGGTTCACTTTCGACGCTGTGCGCCGGATGCGGGCATGATTCGATCAGTGCGGCTATTGCGCAGGCGTGTTTCGAAATGAATATACAGCCCCATCGCGTTGCAAAGATGTCGGGTATTGGCTGCTCGTCTAAGACACCGGCATATTTCTTGTCAAACTCGCATGGGTTCAATTCTGTCCATGGGCGAATGCCGTCTGTTGCGACAGGTGCGAGCCTCGCAAATCGCGATCTGACCTATTTTGGAGTTTCGGGTGATGGCGACACTGCGTCGATCGGTATGGGGCAGTTTGTCCATGTTGTCAGACGAAACCTGAAGATGGTTTACCTGGTAATGAACAACGGCTGCTACGGCCTGACAAAAGGCCAGGATTCGGCAACTGCCGATGTCGGGTCGAAGAGCAAAGGGGGTTCAGTAAATCTCTTTGAGGCTATAGATCTTGCCAGCCTTGCCATCGAGTTAGGGGCGACGTTTGTGGCTCAGAGCTTTTCTGGCGATAAAGACCAGCTTGTGCCGCTTGTAAAGGCCGCTATGCATCACAATGGGTTTGCATTTCTCAATATCATCAGTCCCTGCGTCACATTCAACAACAATTCCGGATCAACCAAATCTTACGATTACGTCCGTGAGCATATGGAAGCAACGGCAACACTGGACTTTGTGCCGATGATGCGCGAGATAACCACTAGCTATGAGGCAGGTGCAGTAAATGACCTGTTGATGCATGACGGCACTACGATCCGCCTGCACAAGCTTGCCAAGGATTGGGACCCGCTCAACAGATTATCTGCGATCAATGCTGTGCAAAATGCCAAGCTAAAAGGCGAGATCCTCACCGGGTTACTTTTTATTGACGAAGACTCAACCAATCTGCATGAAATGATAAACACGAGTGACGTGCCACTGAATGCACTTAGCGAAAAGAGCCTCTGCCCGGGTTCTGCGGCTCTGGCGAAATTAAATGCTTCGCTCAGATAGAGAAAATTCGTCATTCGCGGGCATTGTTTCTTAGGCAACTCGATATCCACGCCTTTTTAGCCTAAAATCAAAAAGAGCAATTCCACTCTTATATGAATTTCGGCTTCATAATCGACAACCGGAAGTGTATCGGCTGCCACGCCTGCACGGTCGCGTGCAAAGCCGAGCACGAGGTGCCGGTCGGCGTAAACCGCACCTGGGTCAAGTATATCGAAAAAGGCGACTTTCCCGACACGCGGCGGCTGTTCTCGGTAATGCGGTGCAACCATTGCGCTGATGCCCCGTGTGTCGAGATATGTCCTGTAACGGCGCTGTTTACACGCAAAGGACGGCATTGTCGATTTCGACGATCGCCGATGCATCGGCTGCAAAGCATGCACCCAAGCGTGTCCCGTACGATGCACTCTACATGCATCCCGACGAACATACTGCGGCAAAGTGCAATTATTGCTCGCATCGGACCGACATCGGTCTCGAACCGGCTTGCGTAAATGTTTGCCCGGAGCACGCCATCATCTCGGGCGATATGGACAACCCGGAAACTGAGATCTCAAAGCTGCTCGCCCGCGAGACCGTTTCGGTCCGCAAACCGGAAAAGGGAACTAAGCCAAAGCTATTTTACATTGACGGTGATCGGGCCTCGCTTGAGCCTTCGGCAACAGATCCTAACACCGATTACATGTGGAGCAGCCAGAACTCCGGCGTTGGGCATTATGCAAAGTTTGCCGAAAGGAAGGTCGCTGAAAAGCAGGTTTCTGCAGCTTCGTCCAGATAGAACCCAGGGAAAAGAAGGCTCGTCGCGTTTATGATGCACCCGAATAAAGGCGTTCTCTGGGGCTGGGAAGTTTCTGCTTACATTTTGACCAAAGCTATTGCGGCGGGAGCATTCCTCGTGCCAGCGATCGGTAATCTCTTTGGTAGGTCACCCGAGCATTATGCACGCCTTGGAGCCGTGGTCTCGCTTATTTTTCTCTCGATCACGGGAGCTTTATTAGTAAAAGATCTCGGCCGCCCTGACCGATTTCTGTCCGTGCTGCTCCGCCCGCAATGGAAGTCATGGCTAACTCGAGGCGCATACATCATTACCGGATATGGCGGATTTCTAACTCTTTGGCTTGCCCTATCATATTCTGAACACTATCACGCAGCGAGAATAATAGAACCGGTAGGAATCGTACTCGCACTACTGACTGCCATTTACACTGCATTTCTGTTTGCTCAGGCAAAGGGTCGCGATTTCTGGCAATCGCCGATGCTCGGCCTTCATATGATGGTCCACGCGTTCATGGCCGGGTTTTCGGTTTTCCTGATCGCCCTCGGTTTTTATGGCCTGCGCTTGGGACCAGCGCAGTCGGCCGGAACCGCTGCAGCAATAAGCACGGGAGCTGTCATCGTTCTTGCCGTCCATCTGCTCACACTGGCGATCGAGCTGAGCACAACGCACCCAACCGAGGACGCCCATACGGTAGTCAAGTCGATCCTCGACGGGGAATTCAGCTCAAAGTTTTGGTACGGAATGATCCTCGTTGGCAACGTCATACCCCTAATGTTCCTGCTGCTCGGTCCTGCCGCAGCCGCGGCACCGGCCGGCGTTTTGATTTTGATCGGCCTGTGGTTCGCCGAGCATATTTGGGTAAAGGCACCGCAGAGGATTTCTTTAGTTGATATGTCTCATCATACCCCTTCATTCATTGAACGCCTCGCCGAGACGCTTCATCTGATACCCAATCTTCATGGAGACGACGGCGAAGAACTTCCGCCGATCATGGAGCCCGGCAATCTAACAGACTATCCGCCGCCTGAGAAATGGGACGACTGGACGGAATATGAGGCGACGAGCGGGCAGAGGCGCGAGAAGAAGAATTACATGATCGTGCCGACGACCTGCTTTAACTGCGAAGCGGGGTGCGGGCTGTTGAGTTATATCGACAAAGAGACGCTGAAGGTCCGCAAATTTGAAGGTAACCCATATCACCCCGGCAGCCGCGGCCGAAACTGTGCCAAAGGGCCGGCGACTATCAATCAGATCAATGACGTCGACCGCATACTCTACCCGATGCGGCGAAAAGGGAAACGGGGCGACGGCGAATGGGAACGCGTCACCTGGGACGAGGTTCTTGACGATATCGCCGCCAAGATACGTACCGCTCTGATCGAAGACCGCCGAAATGAGGTCGTTTATCACGTCGGACGCCCCGGACATGAGGGCTTTATGGACCGCATCCTTCAGGCTTGGGGCGTCGACGGGCATAACAGCCATACGAATATCTGCTCGGCTGGAGCGCGATTTGGCTATGCTATATGGCAGGGTTACGACCGCCCGTCACCGGATCATGCCAACGCAAGGTTTATTCTGCTGATCTCTGCCCATCTCGAATCCGGCCACTATTTTAACCCGCACGCCCAACGGATCATCGAGGGCATGATGAACGGAGCAAAACTGGCGGTGATGGACACGCGGCTATCTAACACGGCGTCGATGGCCGATTACTGGATGGCGACATATCCGGGGACTGAGGCAGCCGTTCTGCTTGCGATGGCAAATATCATCATCCGCGAGCGGCTATTCAACGAGGAGTTCTCTAAAGAATTGGGTCAATTGGCGCGACTCTTTGAAAGAACTGAATCCCGACGTCGAAGTGACCTTTGATAATTTCATCACCGAGATGGAAAAGCTCTACGCCGAATACACGCCTGAGTTTGCTGAGGCGGAAAGCGGTGTAAGTGCAGAAACTATAGTCGAGACCGCTCGATTGATCGGCGCTGCGGGGACGAGGTTTTCGGCACACAATTGGCGATCAGCGGGCAGCGGCAATCTTGGCGGCTGGGCGGTTGCCCGATGCTTGCATTTTCTGAATGTCCTGACCGGAAGTGTCGGCACGGTCGGCGGAACTTCGCCATCGGCGTGGAACAAATTCAAACCCGCCAGCTTCAGCACGCCGCCGGCGCAGAAGTTTTGGAATGAACTGCATTTCCCGCTCGAGTATCCGCTCTCGCATTACGAAATGAGCTTCCTGCTCCCGCATTTCCTGAAAGAGGGAAGAGCGAAGCTCGCGGTTTATTTCACCCGCGTCTTTAATCCGGTCTGGACTTATCCCGACGGCTTTAGCTGGATCGAGGCATTGAGCGATGAAAGCAAGATAGGCTTGCATGTCGCTTTGACGCCGACCTGGAGCGAGACCGCGTATTTTGCCGATTACGTCCTGCCGATGGGGCACTCGAGCGAGCGGCACGACCTGACCAGCTACGAGACCCATTCGGGAATGTGGATCAGTTATCGCCAACCCATTCTCCGCGAGGCGGCTCGCAAGATGGGCCGGGAGACGACGTTTACATATGAGACAAACCCCGGCGAGGTTTGGGAAGAAGACGAGTTTTGGTTCGAGTTGTCGTGGCGTATCGATCCCGACGGCGAATTGGGCATACGCCAACATTTCATCTCGCCTTACCGTCCCGGTGAAAAGATCACGATCGACGAGTACTACCAATATATTTTTGAAAACACCAAGGGCCTGCCCGAAAAAGCGGCCGAAGAGGGATTGTCGGCACTCGACTATATGCGGAAATACGGTGCGTTTGAGGTCGAGCAGGCGGTTTATGAAAAACACATGGATGCCGTGCCCGAAACGCAACTCGATGGTGCCGAGACGGATGCGGCAACCGGCGAGGTTAAAAAGGACGGCAAGATTATCGCAAATATTGTCGGCGGAAAGGCACGCGTCGGCTTTAACACGCCATCACGAAAGCAAGAGTTCTATTCCAAGACAACCGCCGACTGGGGCTGGCCCGAATATGTCGTCCCGACATATGTAAAGAGCCATATCCATACTGACAATTTCAACGAGAACGAGATGGTCCTTGTGCCGACCTTCCGTCTGCCAACGCTGATACATTCCCGTTCGGGCCAGGCAAAATGGCTCGCTGAGATCTCCAATCGCAATCCGCTTTGGATGCATACATCAGACGGCGAACGTCTCGGTATCAAAACGGGCGACCTGGTTCGCATATCTACCGAGATCGGCTATTTCGTAAACCGTGCCTGGGTCACCGAGGGTATGCGACCGCAGGTTGTTGCCTGTTCTCATCATATCGGCCGATGGCGGCGAAAGCAGGATAATGAGTCGAACCGCTGGTCCACAAACCAGGTTATCGTTACCGAGGACTCACCCGGCAAATGGAAGATGCGGGTCACCGAGGGTATTGGTCCGTACAAAAGCTCTGACCCCGACTCGTCACGCATTTTCTGGACGGACGGCGGTGTTCATCAAAACATTACCTTCCCCGTCCATCCGGACCCGGTCTCAGGCATGCATTGCTGGCACCAAAAGGTGACGGTCGAACTGGCACAACCGGGTGACGAGCATGGAGACGTCTTTGTTGACACCGATAAGTCTTTCGAGATCTATAAAGAATGGCTAGCGATGGCCCGTCCGGCTCCGGGTCCCGACGGGCTTCGTCGTCCATTATGGCTCGGTCGGCCACTGAAACCGTCGGAAGAGATGTTTTATGTGAAGAACGGAACGGGCGGCAGTGATCCGGGGCAGTAAAAACTCGTCTATATTTCATCCTATAGTTCCCGGCATAGCTTAAACCGTGGACTAAATTATGAAACCCATCTTCTTGTTACTTTTGGTCTTAGCAATCCTTGGAACATCGCTATTTGCTCAAAACGCTAAATCGAGTGCTGTCTCGTTGCCCGCCGGTATAGCTACTTGGAGCGGCGAGGATTCTGATAAGCTCCTGAATGACCCGGTCATCAAACTCCGTCTTGAAAGTCTTTTGGGCAAAACGAACTACGCTTCTTTTATGGAGAATTTCGAAACTCTGACACCGATAGCAAAAGACGGCAACATATTATTTTCCAGTGGTTGTATGATCCACGCCTGCACACATTTGGAATCGGCGATAGCGATCGATCTAAACGTTAACACCATCCATGCGGCGATCTTTGATGAAGCGAAAACGACTCGATATTTTAACGAGCGAGGAAGCAAGACTCCACGGGCGATCAAGGATTGGGCGGCACGGTTGAAAGATCTCAAGAGCCATGAGAATACAGATGATACTCCCTGAGCGACCGATCACATTACCTTCTAAACTGAAAACAGCCCCCAAGACATTTTTTCAGATCCTGAAAAAATGTCTTGGGGGCTGAAATCTAAGAACGATCTAGCGTCCAGTCTATCAAAGCATCGGTGCTTTAAGTATCTCTGCCAATGCGTTCAACCGGGCAGCATCCGCGGCACTTTTTGACATACCGGCATTCTTTTCCAGTGACGGTGCCATTGCCTTGAGATTTTCGGCGTCCTTCTTACCAAGTTTTGAACTCTCTGCTTTTGAAATGGCCCCTCGCAGGGACGCGATCTGATCCGCAGCCAGTGCCTTGGAACGCTCAAGCTGATCGATGTACGCTTTGGCGACGACCAGGTTATGCGGCCATACGATCCTCTCCTGATTCTGCGCATTAAATTCGGACACCTGTACCGCTTTTGCGGCGTCGATCTCGTTTTGGGTAAGGTGTGCCGTCGGAGTCAGTTCAAATACGTCGAGGCCCCTTGCGATCTCAGACGCATAGATGTGGCCGTTGTACCAATACGATGACCAGTCGCCGCCGAGGACCAGCATCTTGGGGTCGATCGGGCCACGGTCGAAATAGGCGATCTCCATCGGATGATCTGCATCGGTAAAATCCATCACTGAGATACCGCCCTGATACCATGACTGCACTACGATGTCGCGGCCCGGTACCGGAACCAGCGAACCGTTGTGGGCAACACAGTTCTCACTGTCGCCCTGGGCGGCCGGCATCTTGTAATAGCTGGCAAAATCCAGCTTGTTGCCTTTCAAATGAAAGATCGCATCGGCGCCCCATTTGTTCGGATCGTTCGCCCGCAACGGGCACCGAGTCCGCCGCCCCATTCATCTGTGAACACAACCTTTTTGCCATCATTTGAGAACGAAGCCGAGTGCCAATAGGAATAGTTGGTGTCGTTAACGGCATCAACCCGCTTCGGATTCGCCGGATCCCTGATATCAAGCAAGATGCCATTGCCCGAACATGCACCGGCTGCCAAGTCCCAATTCCGCGTAAACAGTAATGTCGTGGCATTGGTCGGTGTCGGCGGTTTCCGGAACCGTCGCCATCGTGTGATCCGCCGTTATTGAGGCTGTTCACGACACCCGTGCGGCTATCCATAAACACCCGCGGACTCGACACGATCTTTGCATCTTGCGGTGCGGCCACCGGCACTTTGATCACATCAATGCGGAACAATGCTGTGTTCGGGTCCTTTTCCGGTGTCCCGCCCGAGCAACCGGCCAGCTCTTCGCCCGGACGGACAAACGAGGTACCCGAAACATATATATAGACGTTGTTCTTGTCCTTAGGGTCAGTAACCAGCGTATGCGTATGCGAACCGCGGCAGGTCTGCACGGCGGCAACCTGCTTTGGTTTCGTGACATCGCTAATATCGAAAATCCTTACGCCGCGAAAACGGTCTTTCTCGACCGAGGGTTTATGGTCCTGGCCTGCCGCCGGCGGGGCCTGAACCGGAAATCCCTGCACGCCGCAATCCAGACGTCCGTTCGGCATCTCGACCGACATAAACATCAGGTTCTTGTAAACAGAAACATCGCCCTGTCCGCCCGGACATACCATCGTGGTCAGCAATTTGGCTTTTGCCGGGTCGCCGATGTCATAAATACTGACACCATAGAAGTTACCCAAAAACAAGTGTTTGCCCTGAAAAGCAAGATCCGAATTGGCAAAGGCGAGCTGAGCAAGGACCATCTTTATTGATCCCGGCATCTTCGCTGGGTCACCAAACCCCAAGCTGGTCCAATGTCTTTCCAACTTTAGGATCTGCAGGGTCGTCGGTACCGAGCTGGAATGCTCCCGGCTTTTTGACCAGGGTAAGATGCTTGATGCCCATCGCGGCTTCGCCGGCATCGTACAATCCCGGTGATAACTTATATCTGGGGTCACTGGTATCGGAACCGGTCATTCCCTTTGGCAGCGGAGGTGCCGGTTTGGGAGCAAACGGGTTCTGATCGTCTTTTTCAGCACCAGATTTTGCATCGGCTGCTTTAGCGGTATCATCGGCAGGCTTAGCGGTGGTATCCTGAGCCAAAATCTCAACCGTAAAGCTCATAAATAAAACCATCAATACTGCTGCCAATCGGGTCACAAAAAATCGATTCATCATTTCTCCTCTACTCATTAAACTCTTAAGCGTCTCTACCTATTAACTTTTTCACTATTTCACTATTTCACTTTTCCACTTTTTCACATTTTCACTTCTTATTGAGCATATCTTGCATGATCCTGATCTCGGCACGCTGGCCGCTATCTACATCGGTCGTGAAATTAAAGAGCTCGGCATCCTGTCCGGCTCCGGCCGTATCGTACAGCTCCTTTACCATAGTCAGGGCCCCTCCGTGATGCTGGATCATGCCCGTCAGGAACAGCCGGTCGAATTCAGCGCCCGTGGCCGCGCTCAGCTCATCCATTTGTTTTGCCGTGAGCATACCGGGCATCAGCATCTGGTGCTGAGACATGTCCATGCCTTTCATATCATGGCCCTTCATATCATGGCTTTTCATGTCCATCCCGGACATACCGGTCATCGGCAGTGATACGGGCTGGCCGCGGGCTATAAGCCATCGGCTCATAAACCCCATTTCTTCCGACTGTGAATGGCTGATACGCGCTCCCAACAGCGTAAGTTCCTTGTTTTCGGTCCGGCCACCAAACAACGCCACCATTTCGACCGCCTGGGAGTGGTGCATGATCATCCCCTGCATAAACTCGATGTCCTTCGGCGAGACAGGCGGCAGTACGGCCCGTGTCGAAGCAGGCAACATTCGGGTCGGCTCGCCCGGTGCTCCCGGCTGCACAATGACCGGGACGTCATTAGCAGCAGTTTTCTGGGCAAACGCCATAATCGGCAGCAAAAGTCCGGCAACGCAAACCGCCATCATTCCGGCAATGGTTCGAAAACTCGTCTTGACTCTGAAAATAAATTTCTGCATGATCACTTAAGATAAAGCATCGCGCCGCAGTAAACCGAAACGCAAGCGGGCGGAAACACCGTAAAGCTACCCGCAATCAGAACATTAAACCCGCCTGCATTACGGTGATCTGAGGGAACTTACACCATCTATGTTGCCAGTTCGCTGGTATAACTTGATCAATAGCTGTCGGGCCTCGTTCGTACTTTCATGCTCCGGGCCGTTATCCAGTTTTATTTGTTCATAACTTTTCAAGAGCAGTGGTTCTGCCTCTTGGAATTGCCCCAGATCGAGCAAGCAAGTGCCCAAAACCTTTTCTGCTTCAGCCAAATGCCAGGTATTACTGTCACCTGAGCCTGACAAAATTTCGATCCCCTGACGGACGTTCGGCTCGGCGTCTCCCGGTTTTCCCTCCGCCAGCAGGGACCTGCCTAAACCGACCAGGGCATATCCCATCTGCGGATCTCGTTCCAGGCCCGCTTTTTTAAGGATGCGCATAGATTCGCGAAACGCTGCGGCCGCCGCCCGATAATTGCGTCTTTCAAATTCGAGCAACGCCAGATCGCTGATCACCCACGCGACGTCCGGATGTTCGGCTCCCAGAATTCGTTTACGGATCGCGAGCGATTCGTTCCAGGCCTCCTCGGCATTTTTAAGGTCCTTCAGGTGAAATAATGAGGAACCGAGCACGAGCAGAGTCAGCGATGTTTCCGGATGCTCAGAACCGTATATCTTTCGGCAAAGTGCCAACTCTTCACGTAAGAAGGGCAGTGAACCTTCAAAGTCCTTTTTTTCCGTATGATACCAACTCTGCAAACGTAAAACTGCGATCACCCGAGGATGCTCGTTGCCATAAATTGTACGCGTCATGGCCGCGGACTCGTTCAAGAGCAATTCTGACTCTATATATTCACGTTTTAGATAAAACAGGGTACGGGCCAATTGATTGATGCTGTTAACGGTCTCTATATTTGGTTCGGCAAAGATATGTTTATCAATATTGACCGAATCGCGGGCCGAGGCCTCGGCACCGTCAGGATCAGGCTTGTTCATCAGAGCAGTGGACAGATCACGCAAACTTTTGGCCACCTCGACACTCTCGTTTCCATAAAGTTCGCGGCAAAGTTCGATGAGGTCACGTGCGACCGCCTCCATTCCCTCAAAATCCTGCTCGCCGTGTTTTAGCAAAATAAGCTGCCGTGTTGCGTCCACAACCTCGGGGCTTGAGGTTCCGAATAGCTCGCGCCGGATCGACAACGCTTCGGACAAATTCTGTCCGGCGTCCTGATATTGGGCTTTGATACGTTGGACACTTGCGATATGAAGCAGCGTTTCGGCTGTCTGTGCAGAACGGCGGCCATAGATGTCTTGACGTGATACGAGGGCTTTTTGCAATATCGCCAATGACTCATCATACAGGGCGAGACTCTCATAAACCTGTCCGATGGTGTCCATTAATGCGGCCTGGACATCAGGCTGATCATTTAATTCTCGCTCGATCTTTTCGGCGCCGCTGTCGAGCAGTTCACGTGCCGTGACTGTTTTACCGCGTGCCAGGCTCGGATCACTGCTTTTGAACAGATCGCGCAAAAAATCTGCTACCTTTTCTGCCCGGTCGCGTTCACGCTCGATACGACTTGCCTGGATCTTTGTATAACCTGCAAAGGCCAGGATGATGATCGCGACAAGCGCGGCAAATGAAACGCCGATCCGGTGCCGCCTCATAAATTTCGATGCCCGATAACCGACTGAGTCATGGTGAGCGATAACCGGCAGCCCCTGCATGTACCGCTCAATGTCGCCCGAAAATTCCTCTACCGTCGAATATCGGCGCGATGGCTCTTTTCTTATCGCCATCAGAATGATGTTGTCCAGATCACCCCGCAATAGCTTTGGATCGACGGCCGCTGATCCGGTCTCGACGGTCCGGGAATGCAAGCTTGGCAGCGACGGCCCTTCCTCGGTGATAACTCGTTCAATTTCCAGGGGCGAGCTGCTTTCGAATTTGTATGGCAGTCCATCAGTCAAGAGTTGATAAAGCAGGACCCCCAGGCTGTAAATGTCGCTTGCCGTCGTTATCGGCAATCCTTTGATCTGTTCCGGGCTCGAGAAATCAGGTGTGAAATATCTTTCGCTTGCGATCGTCAGAGTATCGGCGGTCGAGTCAGGCTGCAAGACCTTGGCAATGCCAAAATCGAGCAATTTAGGCACACCGTCCTTTGTGATCAGGATATTGCCCGGCTTTAGGTCACGGTGAACTATAAGATTTTGGTGAGCGAACGATACGGTCGAGCATATAGTGCAAAACAGATCTAACCGCTCACTCAGGCCCAACTTACGCGTCCGGCAATATGTGTTCAGGGCCATTCCCTCGACATGTTCCATTACGAAATATGGCAATCCATCATCAGTCGTCCCACCATCCAGTAGCCGGGCAATGTTCGGATGGTCAAGGTTTGCCAGGATCTGCCGCTCGGATTTGAATCTAAGAACGATAGATTCGCTGTCCATTCCGCGTTTTAGGAGCTTGATGGCGACCTTTTTATCAAAATTGTCGTCTGACCGTGAAGCAAGATACACGGCCCCCATGCCGCCCTGGCCGATGCGGCTTTCGATCTTGTACGCCCCGATCTCAGAGCCGATCCGGTCGTCCTCAGGATTCAGAGCCGCGTCCATGACAAATTCAGCGGCCGGCCTCTCGAGCAGGTCATCCGCGGCCGCGTGGGCGGCAAGCAGTTTCAATACTTCATCCCTGAACCGTGTATCACTTCCGCAAGCCTCATTAACGAACGGCTCACGATGTTCGGCATCCATTTCCAATGCCGCATTAAATATATCGTGAAGGCTTTCCCACCGTTCTGGTTCCATAGCGCATTCTTAACCCGTTATTTCCTGATAGATCCAGGCCTTTGCAAAGCTCCAGTCGCGGGTCACGGTATTCGGGGCAATATTCAGAACCTCGGCTATTTCCTCAAGGCTCAGACCACCGAAAAATCGCAGTTCGACCACGCGGCCGCGTCTGGGGATCAATTTCCGTAAGGGCCTCAAGCGCCTCGTGAATGGCAATGACCTCCTCTTCCTGGCCGCTCGCGATGGCCACTGTTTCGTCGAGAGAGACAGTTTGCGATCTGCCGATCCGCTTTTTTGAGCGGTGACGCCGCGCATGGTCAACGAGGATCCGCCTCATGATTTGCGACGAGACCGCAAAAAAATGAGCTCGGTCCCGCCATTGGACGCGGGTCTGGTCTACAAGCCGCAGATATGCCTCGCTTACGAGCGCCGTTGCCTGGAGCGTATGTCCGTCGCGTTCGCGCCTCATATGCCGTTCGGCCATTGCGTGGAGTTCCTGATAAACGAGCGGGATCAACCTTTCGACGGCGTCGGCGTCGCCATCGCTCCATTCCACCAGCAGGTTGGTCACATCTGATGCTTGCCGCATATTCCTAAATATCGTTCGGGTTTAGAGTCCATTTTAGCACCAGACACCTGATTTCAAATTTATTTTTTGGATAAATGGTGATTGTCGGCCATTTTCTACGCGTTTTATATATAGAGAGACAAATTTTAGGGAAAAGCGATGAACGTTAGGTTCAGAGGATCACTTATGAGGAGATTGTAATGAAAAGCCTATTTTTAATTTTGGTACTTATTCTGGCAGGATCAGGCAGCGTCCTGGCACAGCAAATATACTTTACGGACCAGACAGTTTTAGAGTCAAGTGACATCAAGATCCCAGCCGCTCCGAAGTCGGCATTTAAGTACGGCGACGGAATTTACGGTTTTGCCTCGCTGAGAACGCCGGTCGTCGAAACAACCATCAACGGGGAAAACCCCAGCAATTCGGTTAACCTTGGGTATTTTGTCAAAGTAAATGGCGAACCGTTGGTCTCGAACCGAGTTGGCCGTTTTGCGGCGGCGGTTCCGGGTGCCATGTTCTCAAAATCATTAGCAGGCGGCGAAATGTACGAAGACAAGGTCCTCTATCTTGTCCTGATGGCTGAAGCCGGCCACCCCCGCCTAAATGTTACAGAGGTGAGCGGTCCGGGCCAGGAATTAATGAAAGGCCTTGCCAAAGCCGGCGTAGGTAGTCATAAGGTCGATGTCGAAATTCGATATATGTTCCAGAACGCGATAAGCGAGCCGCTCGCGAAAGGCAGTTTCACGGTCGTCGTCGACAAACTGCCTAATATCGACCTCAGTGCTGATCTTCCGGCAGCGAAAATGAATGATCCGGCTTTGGTCAAGACAATGGTCACCGCCTTGCGAACCGGCGGGTGGAAATATCAGGTGTTAAAGATAAACATCGTTTCGCCGAATTGGACGATCCATCGCGAACCACTCGGCAAGATAACACATCGCACGATCGACACATACACGGCATTTAAGATGGACGACGGCACATGCAAAGCGTTCAACCTGAGCTTTCGTCAGGACTATTACACCAACGCTTACCACGAAACACAAACTAACGGCACAGGTGACAGTTTTGAGATAAGCTGCGCCAAGGTCGGAGCAAAGTAGGAGACAAGAACATGACATTAAAAAAGGCATTTACACTGATCATCGCGACTTTACTGATCTCATCGATGGCAACTGCGTCCGCCCCTAGCCCCTGTGTCAAGGTCGATCTTTCTATCTCAGGCAAGATCACAGGGATCACCAAACAAGCTGACAAATGGTTTGGCCAGGCGAATTTTACGGGAAAAACAAAGGACGGTACCCGGTATACGGGCAAAGGAAACGTTGTTATCACGTTTACCGACAGTTCCCGGAAAACGATAAAGCTTATCACCGGACAGCTAAAGGGAACTAAAGGAACCGAGGACTACATCGGCGTCTGGTCAACAAAAACCCAGATAAATATAACCGGAACTGAAAGCGTCCTTGAGATCGCCGGCATAGACGGTGAATGCAATTAGATCAACTTTTAGACCCGGTGCAACAGTGGGCACCAAACCCGGACACAGAGCCGCGAGGGAAGTAATCGACTATGAATAAGATCTTTACCTTTATTTTTATGCTGGTGTTGGTGACCGGTTGTAATTTCACGTCGGGAAGCAAAACTGAGGACGCGAAGCCACAGTCAAAATTTAATGTCGGCAACATGGTAGTAGCTCAATGGTCGCCAAACTCATTTTATGAGGGCGAGATCGAGAGCATAAGCGGCTCTAAGGTGCGCGTTAAATGGAGCGACGGGTCAGATCCGAGTGACGTAGATCTGCCAGACGTTTACGCCGTACCCAACGCCCGTGCGGCACCGGAAGTTAAGCCCGGCGATAAGGTGCTGGCGAAAACAGGCAACACCACATATTGGAATGGTGCAGAGATCACAAAGATCGGCGACGGTGTTTTCACTGTGAAAACGGTCGAAGACTCGGCAACCGCAACCGTCCCGCCCGATAAGATCATTATGATCTCAGCCGCGACCGCAGCCAGCTTTGCCAATAAGAGCAAATCTACCAATTTCGAATCTGAGGCTTATGCAAAAAACCCAACGGTTCCGCCGGGTTTCAAACCGGCAAGCGGCGATAAGGTGCTTGCGGAATGGTCAACCAACAGCTGGTATTCCGGAAAAGTACAGGCTGCCACGGGGTCAATGGTTACGGTCGCCTGGGACGACGGCACACCGCCGAAACCGGTCGAACTGAAGAAAGTTTTGCCGTTGCCGACCGCCGATGACACGGCGATGCCGGAAAAAGGCCAATACGTTTTGGTAAAACCCGTGACAGGATCAGCTTGGGAATACGCCCAGGCGATCAAAGTCAGTGGAGAAAAAGTCGAAATAAAAACATCCGACGACGGCACACGCAGCTTGAAAGCTGGTGAATTTGTGTTGCTGAAATAAACTCGTCGCCTTTTTTTCTTTTCCCGTATTGCACTATCTTGGTGTTAAACACTACCCCTTTTCCACCCTAACACTTATTCACTTTTCATCCTTTTAGAACCTCTAAAACACCTGCGCGGGCTCTCCGCAAATGTTTTAGGCTCTCTGCAATTTTCGGAGAGTCTAAAACACTTGCGGAGCCGCCAAAACTTTTTTGCAGCCTCTTCAAAAAAAGTTTGGGCCCTGAAACATTGTCTCAGAGCCTCTGCAGATGTTTTCGATCCCAGAACATCAGAATGATCGTTTCGTAAACGACGGACGCCTGTAAACACGGGCATTCCTGATCTTAAACGCCGCCTAAGATCGGTCAGATAAAGTGTTAAACAAATAGATATTTTTGAAACTCAGCCAAAAGGACGGCGCACTTTTGCAATTCCCGGGTTTTAGCTGAAGGAGCGCTCCTATAAATATCCGAACCTGGGAATTAGCACTCAAAGTTGAGCACGTTACGAGACGTCATCTGTGTTCCAACCGGGAAAACTTTTCCCAGGTCAGGGCCATAGCCGAAATCGACGAAACAGACGGTCGCACAAAAGTGAGGGCATAAACCATAAAGCTCGATGCATATGTAACAGCCAACTTTGCCGCTACTCAATACGATGGAGTCGTCTTCGCACAACCTATACAGCCGTGTTAAAATCACCCCTAAACCAATAAGCATAAGACACCGCGGAGCCGGCTGAACGTTGCATAGGAACTGCCACGGAACATTCTACCGTTATCCCGCGTCCACATTTATCAATGATCAGGAGGAAATTATGATAACTCAAAAGACCGGCGTCTGGCTTGTAGTTGCGGCCCTGATGCTGCTGGCCCAGGGTTGTAACTTTAGCTATTCCGTTGGCGGCTCGGAAAAGATCTCGGACTCGGACGCCGAAAAGATAGCGATAAAGACACTGCAGACCTTTAACCGCGCGGTTCAAAAAGGCGATTTCGAGGAGTTTCACCAAAACGAGGTCGCCGACAGCGCCAAAGACGAACTGACAACTGAGAAGTTTAACGAGGCCTTTGCGGAATTTATCGACAAACAGATCGACATCCGACCAAAACAGGGCAGCAAGATAAAATGGTCACCGGATCCCGAGATCAAAAATAAATTCCTCAACCTGAGCGGAAGCTACAGCGCCGAGACCGGCCAAACCGTGAGATTCAAACTGCAGTACGTCAAAGACACCGGCGACTGGGATCTGAAATACATCGACGTGAAGTTGTCTTAGAGGGGCAATATTTAAAACCTATTAGTGGTCGTTATCCGACCGAAGAGATCGGGCCGCTTTGGTTTAAAAAAGCGGCTAAAATTCCTTTTATTCGGGTTAGATTATCATAAGTCAGCTTTTCGACCGGATGACGCCGTTTTTAGGTATAAGTACATTATTTCCCCCGATCCTAACCTTTTGACACCGGAGCAGCAACAGCTCCAGCAGCTCAACCACAACGCCAGCTGCGCAGCCGCACCGCCAGCAGCGCAGTCACGGCGCCAGTCGCACGCAGCCACGGCGCCAACAGCGCAGTCATAGCGCCAGCTGCGCAGCCACTGCGCCAGCAGCTTAGCCATAGCTCCAGCGGCGCAACCATCCCGCCAGCAGAGCCATTCATCGAATGAGCCTTATTTTGGTTGAAGTGTGATGCTTTGCCTTAACGGTGACTGTGTACCCATGAAATGGGCGCGATTCGTTGAGACCGAACATATATTTTTGATCGACTTGCCAACCGGCGGGAATCTCCGGTTCGATGACATATTCGCCCGGTGACAAATCGTAAATCTCAAAATACCCATTTTGATCGGTTTTAACGAAATAACTCTTCTTTTTGCGTTTAATTCTTACAATTAAGCCCTCAAAGTTTGGGGGATCTGCAAGTCTTGTTTCGAAATAACCGGAGATTCGCGTCTTGCCTCTCACCTCACTGATCCGGTCCAGATAAGCCATATCGTCGAATGCACGAGCAAGTTTACTTGACCGACCGCAGACGAAGGCTTCATAGAGAGGCTCTTTTTTTCCGAGCCGAGTTGTCGGCATGCCGAGGTAAAAAAGATACTTTTGGCCGACCTCGCTAGGCTGGAAACTGATAACACAGTCGCTAAATTGGCCTTGAATAAAATTCAGTTGGTCGCCCTCTTTGACCTTGCCCTTGAACACGCGTTCAACGCCCATTACCGCTTTTAGTTCACCGACCGACAATACCCGGGCAACAACAACTAACTTCGCCCCTTCAAACTCCTCCAGAACTGGTCCCCTGTCTCGACACCAACATGCATAGGTAACAGCATTCATCGACGCAACAAACAACAGTGAAAAGAGAAATATGACTATGTTTCGACGTATCCGCATATTACTGACCTAAATTAGCAAGCTTATCCGCAATATCAAAAGCCGCATTTGGCCGGGCAAACTTCAGTGCGTTTTGGTGCATTGTCTCTAAGCGTTTGGGATCACCTATCAAATTCCCGATCTTGTAGCCGAGGGTCGCCGGGTTGTTCGAACGGATGGCACAGCCGCGTTCGAGCAGGTGGTCTGAGTTTCGCTCTTCCTGGCCGGGGATGGGGTTGGCGATGACAAAGACGAGGCCTTTTGCAAGGGCTTCGCAGGTGGTCAGGCCGCCGGGTTTGCCGACGATCAGGTCAGACGCACTCATATATTCGTCCATATCCCGCGTATATCCGACCGCGATGACGCGGGCTCCGTCTTTGTTCGTGGGTTCGCCGTCGAGCTTTGCCTTTAGCTCCTCATTCCGGCCGCACATCGCCAGGATCTGTATCGGCGGATCGATGGAACGAAGTGCGTCAAGCAGCGTCTCGATCCGTCCGACGCCAAAACCGCCAAGCGAGAGAATGACCGTTCGTTTATCAGGATCGAGGCCGTATTTGGCCCTCATCTCGCTCTTGGGTTTGATCTCGCTAAACTTTAGGGTCGATCGGAATGCCGGAAACGGTCACCTTATCGGGCGGACATCCGAGCGTTTCCAAATATTGGCGGGTCTCGTCCAACGCGACAAAATAATGCTCGTAGTTTCGGCACAGCCACATCGCGTGCATATCAAAATCGGTGATAACTATCGCCTGCGGCGTTTTCATTTTTCCGCTGCCCTTCAGGTCCGAGATTATCTCAGACGGCAGAAAGTGCGTGCAGACGATCCAGTCAGGATCGTATTCGCGGATCATTTTCACAAGCGGCCGCGTATTTAGCTTCTCGACGAACAGACGCCGCTTTTCGTTCTTCCACGGCTCGTCCATCTGATCGTACATCCACCCGAGCACCTCAGGCATTTTGTTCACCAAACTGATATAAGAGTCGCCGTAAAGACGCCGAAACAGCGGGTTGGTAAATTTCAGCACGTCCTCATGCCGCACCTCGCCCGCCAGCCCTCTGATCTCAAAAGCCCTCTTAAGAGCCTCCGCCGCCATAACATGGCCATTGCCGACAGACGCTGAGAGGATGAGGATGCGTTTGAACATTTGTTGGCTATTATACGCGGAATCGAATTTCATTTTCGATTTTAGATTTTGGTTTTTCGATTTCTTTCAAGGGTACTTTTTCTGCCTAACTTATTTGAGGTCGGTCCGGCCCGTCGGCTAAGTGAACCCGTTCATCTTGTGGAAACAGGCCAGGCTGTACATGATAATTAAGAGGCAGCCCCGCATCAGCGAATATAGCCGCAGAAGGTCGGCTTCGAATAACAATAGGCGTTCCTTTGGTCGAAAAACTTTGCAACTGTTTGAAACCATTTGCGTATTTTGAGGAGAGGCTGCGTCGCTGGATGTTGGCAAAGAGTTTAGAGTTGAAAAAAGACCAGGGCGAACAAGCCTGGTTAAGCCGGAAATAAAATGAAGAAAATAGTTTTTACTTTTGTATTTTTGCTAAGCTGCACTTTTGGAATTGGTGCTCAAGAAAGCAATCCTCATAAAAAACAGATAACCAGATCCGAAAAAGAAGTGATCAAGCTCGAACGCTTATGGCTCGATGCCTATGAAAACTGCGATGCTGTGGCAATGCAGCGAATTGTTGCTGATGACTTTGCGATCACTTATCCGAATGGAGAAGTCCAAATAAAATCACAAATAATCGACTTTCTGAAATCTCATACAGATCCCTCAAAACCGGCGCCGAAATATAAAACTTTAGAAGTCGAAAGCCGTGCATATGGAGATATAGTTATATTGAGAGGGCGTTTAATTACAGAAATAAATCGAAATGGACAAATTATCCTAGAGAGGTCCCGATATACCGATGTCTACCACAAACTCAAAGGACGTTGGCAAGTAGTAACCTCGCACCTTTCCAATGATGTTGAACAATAATATTTCGAACAAACATAGATCTAGATCTTTTATTACGAGGGTTTTTTGACACGAAGATGGTGAGACTCAGGATGAAAAGATCGCTAAGTTTGATCGGTTTTCTTATTCTCGGGTTTGCCGATTTCCAACCTCACGAAACGAATGAGAGTTATTATTGCGATCCGGGTTTGTCGGCTGCCGGCAAAACAGGGATAACAAACTAAAAAGTCACGAATCTTGGTCTATTATGGATGGCAATCTTTTCGAAAAACACCTGACCGCGGCTGAGATCGAGGCCGGGATGCCCCGAGTGCTGGCTTCGCCGCCTGATAACGGTCATATTGAAATGATCGTGCGTCGGCCAACGGTGGAAATACGTGAAGTTTTGGAATCAGGCGAACTCGATATCGCAACCAGCCTCGTCGGCGACAACTGGCTTTCGCGAGGCAGTTCGCGAACAAACACCGGACTCGGCCATCCGGAATGCAGATAACTGTAATGAATTACCGTTTTGCTGAGCTGATCGCCGGGCACCGTGACCGCGTACAGCTTGCGGGGGACCAATTGTTCGTGGATCTTGATCTGAGCCCCAGCAATCTGCCGGTCGGCACCCAGCTTTCGGTCGGCGATGCGGTGATCGAGGTCACAACGGTCCCTCACCTTGGCTGTAAGAAATTTGTTGACGATTCGGCCTCGATGCAATGACATTTGCCAATTCACCATTTGGCCGGACGCATAATCTCAGAGGCATAAACGCCAAAGTAATCGCGAGCGGGCCGGTGAGAAATGGAGATGTCTTGCGAAAAATATTCTAATCAGCGCATCCTAGATGATTTAGACCAACTCAAAGCCTGACGGGGACCTGGCGAGTGAATTGGCCAACATTGGCGGAAAAATACAAGTCGAGAAATATTGCCTAGTGATCCTCGAAATGTTGCCCCAGTTGAAACTAATGCAAGGGCGGACCGCTTAACACTGAGCACAAACCAAATTCTCCTGGATATTTGGCGGACAAATAAAAAAAGCCGCCAGGCGCGGCGGCTTTAACTATTGCAAAAATTGGAGGCGGCGATCGGAATTGAACCGATGAATAAAGGTTTTGCAGACCTCTGCCTTACCACTTGGCTACGCCGCCGTGACTTGCTAATCTACCCCAATGGCACCGACTGTTAGTGTTAATCTTGAGCCCTATTGGGGACCTTCTGCAAATGCCTGCCCCAAAACACTATTTTCAAGCGACAGTTTGTTGTGTCGTTCTCGGTACCGGAAAAAGCGTAATCTCGAATGATAGCAATGAGGCCGTGGTTCGCGCAAGTTCTTAGCATTGGATCGTGCTTGATCGCCGCCGATCCCTATGTTTGGGCAACTAACTGGGGAGTCGATCGGTCAACAGACGATCAGAGTACTTTTTTTTATCTTGATGACTGTTTCATTAACAGGACGTCGCTTGTTTCGACGCCGCGGATGACCGCGAGTTGGCTGCCGTCTGCGTTCCAGTTAAAAGAAATGATGTTATCCGAAGGAAAGTTGGTCAAAGGTTTAGCCTGTCCGCCGTCGAGAGGTTGAGCCCAAATGTTCGGGATCCCGCCGGGACTGTTGAGAAAGGCGATCGATTTGCCGTCCCGCGACCATTTCACGATACGTTCGACAACCGTCGGTGGAAAGTCGAACCGTTTGACTCGCTTGCCATCATCGATACTGATGATGCCGATACCCCATCGGGATCTTTCAAAACTTGAATCGAGATAATGGTAGGCCACGAATTTTCCGTCGGGGGAAACGGAAGGCCGCGAGCCGGGCGTAGTCGTTATCGCCGTAGCTTCGCCACCGCCGGCCGGCATTTTCCAGAGTGTTGGGAAATTTGCGCCCGCTTGATAAACGATCCAGCGGCCGTCGGGTGTACATTGCGGATAGAATTCACCGTTGCCGTTCGTTAGCCGCGTCAGATTCGACCCGTCCATATCGACCCGCCACAGGTTGTACTTGCCGTCTCTCTCGGCGGCAAAGACAAGCTGTTTTTCATCTGCGGTAACTGCAATTCCGAGCCTTGCATTTGCGCCGACTGTAAGCTGGCGAATATTCGAGCCGTCCGCATTCATTGTCCAGATGTCCGAGCTGCCGCCTGCCGCTGGATGTATAAGCGAGGCGGCCATCGGGCAACCAGATGATCTCGTTGAAACGCCCTGCCTCCGAAATTACTTGTTTAGCCGAGGACATGTCGTCACCCACCGTCCAGATGTTTGAGACGATGTGGTTCTGGATGACTGCCAACGTTTTTGCGTCTGATGTAAGGCTGATGCCTTGGTAATCGTTCAGGTCACGCGTAATGCGTGAGGCGGTACCGTCGGGCAGGGAAATATGCCAAAGACCTTGCGAGCCGATCGACGATTCCGAAGCCGTCACGACAAGTCCGTCAGCCAGCCACCGGGGCTGTCCGACCTGCTGCCAACGCTGGTCTGTCAACTTACGTTCGACTCCCGTTTCGACGTCGACCGCCATTACCGTCTCGTACCGGCCCTTTTCATCGCCCTGACCTACCGGAAATGCAATGCTCTTTCCGTCAAGCGACCACGCCGGGGCATACCAGAACATGTTCAGATAATCAGGATCACGACGCATGACGAGCACCACTTCGTTCGTCCCGTCGGCATTCGCCACGATCAGTCGGCTTTCCGCTTTTTCAAACGTTCTCATGTACGCTATTTTCGTTCCGTCAGGCGAAAATGTTGGGGGAGCGATGTTGTTTAATATTTTTACGATCGGTCCGCCGAGTATCGGTACGCGAAAAAGTTCGGGCTCGCCTTTATCTCTTTCCAGAGTGAGGTAATAAACAAAATTGCCGTCCGGTGCGAATGTCACCCAGACAAAGTCACGCTCCGACGGGGGGGCGATTTGCGTATCGTTCGCGACGGCTACTTGGCGAACCCACAGGCTCTCACCGTACTCACCGCCTACAATGTGCGCCACATATCGACCATCCGGCGAGATCGCGGCGTACTTAGATCTGCCGGTCGTGGTCAGCCGCATTAGGTCGGATCCGAGAAAAGGAACGCTGCGTGTCTCGGTACTCTCGCCTCTCATCGCAAATTTGTAAACCCCATAAACGATCCCGACAGATCCAGCTACCAAAACCATCAGGACCAGAAGCGAGATCCATTTCGAACGCTAGGGGCAACAACAACGGGCGAGATATCGGCGGCAGGCTCGCGGCGCCAATCGGAAACCGAATAAATATTGTCCGAACGCTCGACACTTACAGGGTGCACCGGTTCGCGGTCAGCAGCCACATCACTCAACGCCAGAACGTTACCGCGTCGTTCAACGCGACGTGAGATCACATTTACAACGGTTGTCTGTCCGTTTGCGGGCGGGTCTCAAAATTATCAGCCGGCTCTGCCTGTCGCGAAGAGTCGGCTTCACCATTCAAGACGCGAACCGTGCCGTTGAAACGATAACCGCGCCGCTTTAAGGTTTCTATATAGGGCCTGCCGTCGCTGGTTTCGCCGAGAGTTTTTCGCAGAACGTGTAGGTATTGAGCGAGGTTCGACTCTTCGACCGCCGTATCCGACCAGATCGTTTTCATCAATTGTTCTTTACTTATTACTTTGCCCTGGCTTTCGACCAACGCGATCAGCGTTTCAACAGCCTTGGCGTGAGCGCAAGCTGTCCACCGCTGCGGTAGAGGATTCGAGTGGCCTCTTCGAGTCGAAAATCTTCGACTCAAAGATCCTGCATTTTAGCGGATCGTTCATTTAAACTTAATTTCAAGATTTTTTAATGTTAAATCCAAAGACATTTACGCAGCTCCCGCCTAAATTGTTTAGGTGAGCGGACACGTAAATTGAGGATACGCTTTGCTTCCTGATCCCTGATAACGACACAGGAATCATAGCGCAGAGCGGGTTAAATATAAAGAATTTTTCCCCTCTCCTTAATGTCCGCTCTGAACAGAATTGGAGGAGTTAATACAAAATGTTCAACACATTCAAATTCAAAATTTTCAGTTTGCGGCATTTGCCGGTCTTTAGCGGGTTGTTGTTCGTTGGGGTTCTTGTTTTGCTGCCGATCTCGGCTGGGGCCCAATGCAGCGGAAATTGGAATGCGAACGGCCACATGACCCTTAGACAGGCCGGATCGAAGGCTACGGAAATTTGGCTGTCGCACAAAGGCAACGGGATTCAAGGGACCGCACTGGCCATCGTAAGGAACGGAGGCTCGAATGATGGCGAGAGGCGGATGACGGGCACGATCGACGGGTCATTCGATGGCGACAGTTTTAGCGTGCAGATCTATTGGGACAATGGCCAAACGGGCGTTTACAACGGCAAGGTCCTGCCGTCGGGACGCCTTGATGGTGAAGCGTGGGAAAAGAGATCCCCCAATGTTCGTATTCCCTGGCACACCGACGAAGGACTCAATTGCGTGGTCCTTGTAAAGACGCCACCGCCACCGCCACCGAAGCCTATTAAGTCCTCGGGCAAGGCTAAGCCAGCTCCGACACCCGCGCCGCCGCCAACGCCCCCCTTCCTCGTCGCCACCCCAGCGATCTTCCCAACACCTTTCGTTCAAACGGGCTTTGTGATCCTCACGTGGGATGCCGGGCCTGATCATCCCGATGCAGAGATATGGCTAAAGACACCGATGGAGCTGTAACTGTCGCCAAGCAAGTCAAAGGCGGGTCTCAGTTACCAGTGGAACGGGGCAGGTACTATGAATACGTCTTAACGGATGCCGGCAAGATATTGGCCGGGGTTACTTTCGTCGCCCAGTAATTTTCGTGGACTATGGCCGTCCGGCGCCATATGCCCTTGTTCCGTAGCACAAACAGAGCTAAATAGAGGCATAGCATGGCGAAAGTCTCGGAAAATGATAGGAGAAATCAAAATGTTAAATAAACGAAGACCACCAACTCGATCAATCTGCACGTGGTCTTTTTTGCGTCCTTATAGCCGCTGTCGTTCTTACTTTGTTACCCGTGTCGATCGACGCGCAATGCAGCACGGGCTGGGATGCCAGCGGTGGCACCACGTCATCCGTCAACAAGGGACTTACCCTATCAACGTCAACTTGCAGCAAAAGCTGCTGGGTCATCACCGGGACGGTCGAATGCCACGGTATACAGCCCGGGCATGGCGGGGTAGAAACAATAACGGCCTGTTGATGGGACGATCGATGGTAACAGTTTCCGCATTCAGATGTTTCGGAATAACCAGCAAACCGGCGTCTACGTCGCTACGGTCCTGCCGTTGGTCAGATTCATGGTGAAGCATACGAGAAGAACAGCCCCAACTGTCCGCCCAACATGGAACAGCGATGGAGTCCTCACGTGTCCATCGCCGCAGCCTGTCAAACCGAAGCCTATCAAATCCTCAGGCAAGGCGAAGCCGACGCAGGTGCCAGAACCGAAGCCTCCTTTCGTCTTTGCGAGTCAGGTGATCTACCCAACGCCTTTTGCTGCAACGCGATTTGTTGTGCTCACTTGGATGCCGCGGCCCGATCCCATACGTCGATCTGTGGGTCAAATACAACAGCAGCCGTAAACGAGTTATTTTTGTTAAACAACCGAAAGATGGTCAACAAGTACCTGTTCAACGGGGGCATGTGTATACCTACGTTTTGATGAATAGCCGCACGGTCTTGGCGACGGCGATTTTCGTCGCTCAATAGACGATCAGAACAGACATATAAACTACCCAGAGATACAAAATGAACTATCCTCGAAAGCGACTTTTATTTCCATTAATTAGCAGTCTTGTACTGCTATTGTCCTGCGGCATCTCAAACTCGTACGTCAGGGTTTTCCACCTGACTTCACCGGCACCTGGCAAATGAAGCGCCGCATGCAAACCTCATTCAGTGATCCTCGGACAAGCTGGCGACAAAGTGACGGGTACCTTATGCCCGTACAATGCAAAGATCTTTGCCGGCGTCGTCATCTGCAACAAGCTCAGTTTCAAATGACCGAGGATGGCGCGAAGGCTTCGAGGAGTTTCTTCCAAACTCGATCAGCAAAGGCTTTACCGAAAGTCGAGCACCGTTAGATCTTCGGTCGGATGGTTGTCACCTGGAAAACTGTCTCACCGCCGCAACCCCCTTCGCGTGTGTTTGCAAACGTTGATGGCAGAAACGCTGTTTCGATCACGATGGTGCAATCGGGCGATCACGTGATGGTACTTACCCGGGCAACGAAGCTCGAGGCACCATATCCGTCAGGGTCTTGCTGCTTACCTGGCGATCAGACAGCGGTACCGGCAGCGGCCGGTTTATTATGGAAGAGAAGAACAATGCGTTCAGCGGCACCTATAACCGAGGCAGCAACCCTGACGACGTCGAGTCTACCTGGAGCTGGCCAGCTCCCAGTGGGGCCCGACGATAGGCCAGGGCCCTGCGCTCCATCAGGTGTAGTGTATGCGTACCCGAAGGATATTCCGCCAGAGGGAGCGCCGGATCCCGGCAATCTGTCAGAAGCCGAATACCTGAAAAAGCTGGCCGAGTACGAAGCGTCTCAAAACAACAGATCCCGCTATATTCGGTGGATATTGTCACGCTAATCTGGACAAGGGTTAATGGAGGTGATAATCCAGCAGGCCGGGTCTCAGGCGAGTGGCCGGTTGAGAGTCAACTCGGCCGACCTTGCGTTATTAGGGCAGGCACGGCTGTCGGTAACACTTTGAAATTTTCAGTATTTCGTGTCTTCCCTAATCGGTTGCGTTAGGAGAATATGGGTAATGGCGAATTAGTGATGGTGCGATGAAAAATCGTTCACAGGCACTATTTCGGAGGCGGCGATCGGAATACGAACACGATGAATAAAATGGCATCCACGTTTGTCAGACCTCTGCAGGCTTACCACTTCGACAACCCCGCTAAAACTGGATAAAATAGGCAATTAGGAAAAAGTGGAAAAGTAAAAAACGAAGCCATTTTCGCCTTTTCCTTTTAACTTTTGCCTTTTGCAAACTTGGAGCGGGAGACGAGATTTGAACTCGCGACTTCGACCTTGGCAAGGTCGCGCTCTACCACTGAGCTACTCCCGCTTGGCAAATGATAATTCTACCGACTAGCTAAAAATTGTCAAGTAACCGGAACTCTAAGCCGCCTCAAACGCCGCAGTTAACTTTCCGTCATTATCCTCTATTGGGAAACGGTTATATCCTTCAAAAACCCCCAATCCCCGCTCCCGCTCATTTTTACGTTCCCGATCCGCTTATTCGAAACGACGATGTTTGCCGGATACCATAACGGGAACAGCGGATTGTCACCGCTGATTATCATCCAGGCTTTTTGGTAAAGATCCTTGGCCTCGGCCTTGTCAGTCGTATTTACTGCCGTCTCGAGGAGCTTGTCGACCTCAGGGTTTGTATAGCGGCTGCGGTTGCAGCACGATACCAACGCACCGGGAATCTTTGCCGAGCTGAAAAGGTCACGCATAAAGATCGGGTCCGAATTGCCTCCGATCCAGACACCGGTACCCATCTGGAATTGTCCCTGTGCCTGCTGCTGCCGCGAAACGTTGGGGTCGAGCGTTTCGATCTGGATACTAAAACCGATGTCATTCAGGCTGCTCTGAATGACCTGGGCATACTGGTTGACCATTGCGTTACCGGCAGCATATTTAAAAGCGATCGATTCGCCTTTGTATCCGGCTTCGGCAAGCAATTGCTTTGCCTTCGCCGGATCATAAGTGTAAACAGTACCGGGCGTGTACGCCCACGCCTTGGACGGTAAGATCGAACTCGCCACAGTCGCCTGGCCCTGCAACAGGTCGGTCACTATCTTTTGCCGATCGATCGCATAGCCGATCGCCTGCCGGATCTTAGGGTTATTGAGCGGCGGCGATTGGGTGTTAAAGACCAGATATTGGATATTGGAACCCTCAAACTGATCGGTCTTCAGCGTCCCGCCGGCACTCATCGCTTTGATCATATCGGGGGGCAAATTGGACGGATTTGGGGCAATGTCGACCCCACCGGTCTGAAGTTCGGCCTGCAGCGACGTGGCATCCGTAACGGTTTTTAGCCGAAGCTTTTGGATCTTTGGAGCGCCGTCCCAATAATCAGCGTTTGCCGCCATTTCGACCGTATTTTGCGAAGCGTCAAAACTGACAAATTTGAACGGCCCGGAACCGATCGGAGAATCTTTTTGCTGTCCGACCGTACCTTCGGGGATGATCGGGATCGCAACCAGACTGGAAAACAGTGGATTGCGGAGCGCCGGCCTCGCAATATTTATGATCACAGTGCGCGGGTCCGGAGCCTCGACCGACGTGATGTGGGGAACCCTTTTTGTTTTAGGTGCCTCGACGGGTTTGGCGGCCGCATTAGCATTTGAGTTTGGCGAGGCTGGATTCGCTGCCGGCGTAGATGCCGGTTTTTGTGCCTCATTTTTATCGAGCGGGACAGTGTCGTAAAACGCTCCGGCTTTATAACCATTCGCCTTGATCAGCTCGTCCATCGTGTACTTAACATCCGCCGAGCTGAGAACCTTACCATTGTGAAATTTTACCCCGTCACGGAGCGTAAACGTTATCGCCTTTCCGTCGTCCGAGGCTTTGATATCACTCGCAAGACCACCGACGTAATCAAAATTTTCATCCTTGCGTACGAGCGTATCGAACATTAGATTCCTCACCCGTTCCGCGGCAGCGTCCGATCCGGTCGTGGTCAAGGTATCAAATGTTGAAAATTTCTCAGAGAGTGCGACGGTTACTACATCTGATCTTTGACGCCGACAAGTGGATGCGGTCGCAAAAAACAAAAGTATTAATAAAACAGGTATCAATTTACGCAAATCGTCTTTCCTCCTTAGTCGCCATTCAGCGGCTAACCAAGTTGTTTGATCTCAGCCGATAATTCTTCGAGGCGGGCGGCGTCATAAATAAGCGGCTCAGATAGCCGGGTTTTGGCCGCAGCAATTCGATCGAGCGACTCGCTGAGACGAGTTTTGCTTATCTCGCCATTGCCTATGGCTTTCAATACGGCATCATAGCCTTCTCTTACCGCTTGCGGATCGGCACAAATTGCCAGCATGTCGGCACCCGCCTGGATCGCCATTTTACAGGCGTCACCGATGCCGTAATTTTTGATGATCGCTCCCATTTCCAGATCGTCCGTGATAACGAGGCCGCCGAAACCGAGTTCGCCGCGAAGCAGGTTGGTTACGAAGTTGTAACTCAATGAGGTCGGTAAAAGTTTCCCATTTTGATCCGATTCCTGCAAGTTTGAGTAAGGAAAGCAGGCGTGGGCGACCATAACAGACTGCACATCGGTCGCAGCGAAGATTTCGCGATAGGGAAACAGGTCGGTCGATCGCAGGACGTCGTCGGAAATATTCACCATCGGCAGTTCTTCGTGCGAGTCAACCTCCGAGGTGCCGAGGCCCGGGAAATGTTTTAGACATCCGAGCACTCCATTGGCCTGCAAAGTTCTTAGAAACTCGCCGGCCAGGGCTGCAGATTCCGCCGCTGATCTGCCGAAAGCTCTCGAAAACAGTCCGTTAGAATATTTCGACCGCGCTACATCGACCACATCCACCACCGGAGCAAAATCCACGTTGAACCCCAGTGTTCTAAGAGTTTCGGCAATGATCGAGGCCAACCGGGCCGCATTCGCCGGAGTTGCTATCTTATTAGCCGCAGGCATCGGCGTCATCAACCTGCGAAGCCGGTCAACCGTCCCGCCTTCCTGATCAACACATAAAAACGGAACTGTAGCGGAAATGGAACGGATACCGTCCAAGAGGTCCCGCGTCTGCCGCATTTCACGAATATTTCTCGCAAACAGGCACACGCCGCCGGGCGAAATTTCGTTTAACAGTTCCGATGCTCCATTGTCCAAGTCCGGCCCGCCTACGCCGATGCAAAACAGTTGGCCGACTTGTTTTTCGATCGTTTCCAAAGCCATTTCTCAAAATGATCGCCATGCGGCAAAAATTGAGTCTATCAATCGTTTTGTGAATGTAAAAGTTTGCCATTTACGGCAAACTGGTAATGGGTAAGGATCTCTAGACTATCTTTGCCTTGATCTTTTTCAGGAGAAGTTTCGATTCGTCTGCCGAGAGTTCATCAATAGCAACACTGCGAAGCTCGTCAATTGCGCTTTCGTTTGAGATAGCAAAGAGAGAATATTGCGCCGCGGCTCGGCTGCCGGCGGCCTTTGCAAGGCCCTCTTTTCGTTCATCGGCAAAAACGGCCAGTTCATATTTTTCCAACCGTTCGAGCACATCTTTCGCACGTTCGATGACGTTACGAGGCAGTCCCGCGAGCTTTGCAACGGCTATTCCGTACGATTTTGAGGCCTTGCCCGGTTTGAGCTTGTGAAGGAACACAACGTCACCATCTTTTTCGGTCGCAGTTATCTGATAGTTCCTGGCACCGGGAAGATTTTCGGCAAGTTCGGTCAGTTCATGATAATGGGTGGCGAAAAGCGTCTTTGCGGAATGTTCCGGTGAATTGTGTAGAAATTCTGCTACGGCCCATGCGATCGAAAGGCCGTCAAATGTCGATGTTCCGCGCCCGATCTCGTCCAGCAGCACAAGGCTGCGAGGAGTGGCGTTATGCAGAATGGCGGCAGTCTCGGTCATTTCGACCATAAACGTCGACCTGCCAGAGGCAAGATCGTCTGAGGCTCCGACCCGGGTCCAGATCCGGTCTAATATGGGCAGCCTGGCTGAGGTCGCCGGTACAAACGATCCAATTTGGCCGAGTATTTGAATGATGGCGATCTGCCTCAGGACCGTTGACTTGCCGCCCATATTCGCACCGGTGATCACGAGCAGACGGTCGGTCGAGTTGTTCATCACTGTGTCATTTGGAATGAACCGGTCGCCGAGAGCCACCTCGACAACGGGGTGCCGGCCGTTCTTGATCTCAATTTCGTCGCCGTCATGCAGAGTAGGGCAGACAAAATTTCGCCGGGCGGCGGTTTCTGCCAATGAACACAACGAATCAAGTGTCGCCAATGCTCGGGCCGTGGATCTGAAGTTTCTTGGTCTCCGCGCAGACTGTGGTCCTTACCTGCTGAAACAACTCGACCTCGATCTGCGCGATCCTGTCCTCGGCACCGAGGATCTTTTGCTCCCATTCCTTTAGCTGCGGCGTCGAATAGCGCTCAGCATTTGCAAGCGTTTGCCGGCGTTCATAATCCTCAGGAACTTTCGACACGTTCCCCTTCGATATCTCGATGTAATATCCAAAGACGTTGTTAAAGCGGATCTTAAGGTTTGATATGCCCGACCGTGAACGTTCCTTTTCCTCAAATGCCGCGATCGTTTGTTTTGCCGAGGTCGCGACACCGCGAAGTTCGTCGAGTTCCGGGTCAAATCCGTCCCGGATAACGCCTCCGTCGCTGATGTTGATCGGGGGTTCATCACTTATCGCCCTTCCGATCAGGTCGCGGATCTCGGGCAGCTCAAAAATATTCTCAGATAATACCTGCAGCAGCAGGGAACTCGCGTCTGATAGTACCTCGTTGATCTTTGGCCCCTGGCTGATCGACCGCCTGAGGGCGACAAGGTCCCGCGGCGAGGCATTTCCCATATTGAGCCGCCCGATCAGCCGTTCGAGGTCGCTGACCTCTTTGAGCAGGAACCGTAGCTTGTCCCGAAGAATGGAACCGGACAATTCAGTGACTGACGATTGGCGGGTCTGTATCTCGCTTCGCTTTACCGACGGCCTGAGCAGCCACTGTTTGAGCAGACGTGCTCCCATACCCGTGATCGTTTCGTCGATCAGGCCAAAAAGTGTGTTTTTGGACTTTTCGCCACGGGACTCAAATATTTCGAGATTCCTGAGTGTAACGGCGTCAAGGATCATATGATCCGCCGATTCGTAATAATTTATCTCCGAAATATGCCCGGCGGTAGTCCGCTGGGTTTCCTGTGCATACTTCAGGCACGCCCCCGCCGCCGAGATCGCCATCTTCTTACCATCAAGTCCAAATCCTGATAGTTCGCTGACAGCCATCTGCCTGCTTTAACAGCATTTCCGAATCTTGACCTGTCGAAATAGCTGTCATCGAGGGCGGTTAGCGTCATCGACGAGGACCCCTGCGGCGCAACGATCTTGCCCTCGTCAAATAACAGAGGCGCATTGTGAGAGTCGGTGCCTCCAAACGAACTCTTGACCAACTTTTCCATTGACTGGGGAAACAGCAGTTCGCGGGGGGCGAGGGCCTCGATCTCTTCACCGATCTTTTGCAACGCATCGGGGCCTGAAACCTCGGTAGTCAAAAAGTTACCTGAAGACGTTTCGAGAAAGGCCGCGGCCATCACTTCGCCGCTGCTGCAAACAGATGCCAGATAAACCGACTCGCGGCTCTCGACCAATTGCGGATCGATCGCAGTTCCGGGCGTGATCACCCGTACAACCTCGCGCTTTACGAGTTTGACGCCCTTTGCCGGAGATTCGGTCTGTTCGCATATGGCGACCCGATAGCCCTTTCGGACAAGCCGGGCGATATAATTCGACGCAGCGTGATGCGGTACGCCGCACATCGGTATGGGATTTGGCGTATCTTTGTGGCGGGCAGTCAGCGTTATCTCGAGTTCGCGAGAGCCAACTATCGCATCTTCGTTGAACATCTCATAGAAGTCGCCCAGCCGGAAAAACAATATCGTCCCGGGGTACAGCTTTTTGATGTCAAGATATTGCCGAAGCATCGGCGTTACGGTTTCCATCGTGTATCAAGAAATATGAATCAGAGTTTAGCTAAACCTAACGAAACTTTCAAAATGATTGTTTTCAAAGCATTTAGCTTTTGTTATTATATTTGTTTGCGTAATTCATTGGATACCGTTCGGTTTTGAAAGCTTTTAAGGGTGTAAAATGGGCGCGAAGTTAGCATCGCCGACCGGGTCACAGAATGACTGCGTTGTTAGTTTAACAAGGAATTTGGTTATGAGGATTTTAAGTATTATTTTTACATTTTCTGCTTTGTTCCTAACGGGCCTCTCTACCGCAATTGGGCAGGCCCCTGATGTTGGGACGATAACCGAACCAACAGCAAAGGTGGTTCGCAAAGACATCGTGCCCGGACAGAATTCCGATACAGAAAGATACAGGATCGGGTTTCAGGATGTCCTCGATATACAGGTTTATAATAAAGAAAAGCTAAATCAAAAGGTAGCTGTCAGCCCTGTGGGAACGATCGCGCTTTTCGGACTAGATCACCCTGTTATTGCCGTCTGCAAGACCGAAGAGGAACTCGCTAAAGACATAGTGAGCGCGTATACGGAAAGTTACCTTAAACGGGCGCAGGTAAATGTAATTGTAACGGAACGCAAATCACAGTCTGTTGCGGTAATCGGAGCAATTGAACGTCCCGGAAACTATTTTGTCACGCACCGTGTTCATTTGCTTGAAATGCTCGCAATGGCCGGTGGCCCGAATAAAGAAGCAGGCACCAGGCTCCTGGTAGCCCGAACTGGAAGCACGTCAAACTGCAGAGAAAATGATACCCCGGTTGACGATTCGATCGATGTGCTGGACTTTAAGATCAGGGATGTCCAGGAAGGGAAACAAACGCTTTGGATGCAGCCTGGTGATGTTGTTTCGGTGCTTGACGCAGACATTGTTTATGTTTACGGCAATGTTATGCATCAAGGTTCGATTAAGATCAAAGAACCGATCACGCTGACACAAGCGATCGCGTCCGCTGAAGGACTGAAGCCGGCCGCGAAAAAGGACAAGATCCGTATTCTGCGGCAATCACCGGGCAAGCCCGATCGTGAAGAATTCGTCTACGATCTCGGCCAGATCGATAAGGGCAAAGTGAAAGACCCCTATCTTGAACCCAATGATATCGTTGCCGTATCCGAAGATAGAACTAAAGCGATCCTATTGGGTATCGGCAACGCGATCAAGAACTCTGTCCCTAATGCAGTTTATCGAACGATTCCCTAGTTGAGTAGTAATTAAGTATATGAAAGAGACCCGAGGGATCATTAAGAGTCCTTTGAATGAAGCCGTAGATCTGGAGCAACAGTTCGATACTCAATTTGCGCCGTCAGGACGCTATCCAGCCTACCGGGAAACTACCGCTGCGGAAGGCTTCCAGATGATCGACTATTGGCGCGCGATCCGTAAGCGTCTCTGGCTGGTCGTTGGCATCGCAGTTTTGATGACCACCCTGGCCGCGATCTATATGGCGCGGAAACCCAATATTTATCTGGCCCACGCACGGGTTCAGGTTGATAACGAACAGAATAATCCTGATCTGGTCACTTCTGAACGTCAGCGGCCGATATCAAATCCGGATCCGTCGTACTTTAACACTCAGTTGCAGTTGCTATGGAGCGAGAGTCTTTTGCGCAGGGCGATCAAGGAACATAATCTCGACTCAAACAAAGACCTTCAGGAAGCCAAGAACGCCATTAATTCGTCGCCCTGGCGATCGATGCTGAGGTCTGTCGGACTTGCCAGCGATGATAAAGCAAATAAGGCACAAGCGGGCGACCTTTACGCTGGTGACT
Source organism: Blastocatellia bacterium (assembly GCA_963834975.1). Classification (GTDB taxonomy): domain Bacteria; phylum Acidobacteriota; class Blastocatellia; order Pyrinomonadales; family Pyrinomonadaceae; genus OLB17. Next base: position 268,803 of record CAWIDZ010000001.1, on the reverse strand, counting down.
CAAATCTGGCGTCTGCAGATGAAATAGCCGAGGCGGTCAGATTAACTCCGTTTGTCGAGGTCATTCGCAGAAATCTTGAGATCGAACCGGTCCGTGAGGCCAGGGCAACGGTAAAAGACACTCGTCTTATCGATATATCTTTCTATAACACCAATCCGGAACTCGCGGCTTTTGTCGTAAACAGCATCGCCGAGACTTTTACAGATGTAAATCAGGAAAAACGATCAGGGACGAGCCGCAAGACAAATGATTTTCTACAGGAACGGATCGCCAGCCTGCAGTCAGAAATAAAAGACGACGGACAAAGACTTATTGATCTGACTGAGAAAGAGGGGATCTTAAAGCCCGAAGAAGGCGATACCATCGTAATGCAGCGTTTAAGCGGACTCAACAAAGATCTGCTAGTAGCTGAGAATGATCGTAAGAACGCTGAAGCGGATTATACGATCGTTAGCAATTCACCGGAAAAAGTAAAAGCACTTGCCGCCGACAAGATGGCCCGTTTCACTACGGAGCAGGAAAATAATATCAGGGCCCTCCAAGCCGATATCATAAAAAAGATCGCTGACCTCAACCAAACCCGGTCATTGAGATTAGAGGATTATCAGGAGGGAGCGCCTGAGATCCGTGAGATCGATGCCCAGATCAAGAGTTTGCGTGATTCGATCGATAAGGCCGTCTCACAGTTTAACGGTCAGGTTGAATCCTATCGTCAGAGAACCACGAAAGATCTGCTTGAGAATCTTAGGACCAAGTACCTACAAGCAAAGGATAAAGAGGACAAGATCAGGGCTGATTTTAATAAACAGTATGCCGAGGCCCAGAGCCAAAACCAAGGTGCAGTGGGTCTCAAGCTGCTGCAGCAGGAGATTGATTCTAAAAAGGGCTTTCTCGATAATCTTACGAAACAAGTAAGTGGTAACGACATCGCCGCTCAGGGGTCTGACAATAATATCAGCGTGATCGAGATCGCCATTCCGCCCGAAAATGCGGTTTCACCTCGCCGGCTTATGACTGTGACGGCAGCATTGTTTTTATCTACGCTGTTTGGGATGGGGCTAGCACTTGTTCTGGAGTATTTGGATGATACGATCCGCACGACTGATGAGATCGAGACCTATCTTCAACTGCCTGCTCTCGCTGCAATTCCGCGGATCGACGCCCCTCAAAAGCGTAAGCTCCTACTTGTTGGTTCTTCGGAAAACGAAGGTGACGACAACTTTCTTAATTCCGAGTTATTGATCCATTCTGATTCGCGCTCACCGCTGGCCGAGGCGTATCGCCATTTGCGTACGTCCATATTGCTGTCGACTGCCGGGCGGGCTCCTAAGTCTTTGCTAATTACATCGAGCCTTCCGTCCGAGGGCAAAACAACAACCGCGACAAATACTGCGATAAGCCTCGCCCAGACCGGGGCCCGCGTCCTGATTATTGACGCTGATATCCGCCGGCCGCGGCTGCATTCTGTCTTTAATATTGAGAATCGGCAAGGGCTGAGTACGCTTCTGGCGAGCGAGTTGGCAGATAGTGACATCGACAATATTGTGCAGCAAGACGAAAAATCAAAGCTATTCTTGCTCCCCTCGGGGCCGATACCGCCGAACCCTGCTGAGTTGATCGGTTCGGAACAAATGGCGACGTTGCTCGGTATGCTGCAGCAGAAATTTACGCACATTGTTGTTGATTCGCCGCCGATCGCGTCGTTCACAGACGGCGTTTTGATCGCGTCGATGGTTGACGGCGTAATCCTTGTCGTTCATGCGGGCAAAAGTTCAAAACAAGTCGTTCGCCGGTCTCGCCAGTTGCTGAATGAGATCGGGGCTAAGATCTTCGGCGTTGTTCTGAATAATGTTAATCTCAGCACTCAAGATAACTATTATTACTACCAAAGCTATTATCACCGCGGCAATTATAAGCAGGACAGCGACGACCAACAGTAATCCGATCGATTTATTAATTGTCAGAGATCATTGACTGCGCCGGAACTTCGGTCTTTCTGGATCCGAACGTTTTTCTAACCAACCGGGTTGGCTATATGGATCATAAACAATCTCGTATCTATGTCGCTGGTTCCGGAGGTATGGTGGGCAGCTCTTTGTTGCGCGGCCTCAAGGGGCTGGAATATAAAGATCCGATAGTTCGATCATCCTTAGAACTAGATCTAACTGATCAGGTTGCAGTCGACAGGTTTTTTTCCGAAACAAAACCCCAAATTGTCATAATAGCCGCGGCAAAGGTCGGCGGCATTTTGGCAAATGATACTTACCGGGCTGAGTTTCTCTATGACAACCTGATGATCGAGGCTAATTTGATCAATTCGGCATACGAACACAAAGTCAGCAAATTGATCTTTTTGGGAAGCTCTTGCATTTACCCAAGAGCGGCCGCACAACCGATCAAAGAGGAGTATTTGCTCTCCGGGCAGTTGGAATCAACCAATGAACCGTATGCGATCGCAAAGATCGCAGGCATTAAGCTCTGCGAGAATTATTTTCGTCAATATCAATGCGATTTCTTTTCGGTCATGCCCACTAACCTATACGGCCCAAATGACAATTTCGATCTCGAATCATCTCACGTCATTCCCGGCCTGATGAGGAAATTTCATAGTGCGAAAATTTCCGGAGCCAAAGAAGTAATGGTATGGGGAAGTGGTACCCCGTTCCGCGAATTTATGTTTGTAGATGATCTTGCCGCGGCAGTGATCTTTCTTATGGAAAAGCTGTCGGCTCGCTCCATCTATGAGGAAGGCATCTCTCACATAAATATTGGTTCCGGTATGGAAATTCAGATCGGCGACCTGGCTCAGATGATCATGAAGATCGTCGGATTTGAAGGAAGGATCCGGTTTGATAATGAAAAACCTGACGGCACACCCAGGAAATTATTGGATAGTTCGCGGTTGGCAGCATTTGGCTGGCGGCCGAGAACCTCACTTGAGGACGGATTGAAACAAACTTACGATTGGTTCGTGAATTCAACGATCCTTGAAAACACCCGATCTACTGCGAAAATCAGATGAAAAAAGCGCTAATTACCGGTATCACAGGTCAGGACGGCAGTTACCTGACGGAGATCTTGCTTGAGAAGAATTATGAGGTCCACGGCATAATTCGAAAGTCGAGTTCATTCAACACAGGCAGGATCGATCATCTCTATCGGGATCCCAACATACTTGATAAATCACTCTTTTTACATTACGGAGATTTGATCGATCCGAGCAGTTTGAACCGGTTGCTGGACAAGATCGAACCTGACGAGATCTATAATCTCGCTGCCCAGAGCCACGTCAAAGTCTCATTCGACATTCCCGATTATACCGCTCAGGTTGATGCCCTTGGAACTTTGCGATTCCTGGATGCGATCCGTGAAACAGGCCTCAGACAGGTAAAGTTCTACCAAGCCTCGACGTCGGAATTATTTGGAAAGGTCCAGGCGACACCGCAAAATGAGACCACCCCATTTTATCCGAGGTCACCTTATGGTGTTTCTAAGCTTTTTGGTTATTGGACGATCGTAAACTACCGTGAGGCATACAACATTTTTGCGAGTAACGGCATTCTGTTTAATCATGAGTCACCAAGACGAGGTAATACGTTTGTCACGAAAAAGATCACCCGCGAGATCTCTCATCTTGTAAACGGAAAAGGAGAAAAGCTCATCCTTGGAAATCTCGACGCTGAAAGAGACTGGGGATATGCGCCTGAGTTTTGCGAGGGCATGTGGCGAATTCTTCAGCACGATCATGCTGATGACTTTGTGCTTGCAACCGGGGAATCTCATACGGTGCGATATTTTGTAGAAACAGCATTTTCTTATATCGGGATCCAAATAGTTTGGACCGGGGCGGGCGTAAATGAAAAGGGTTTGGTCGGACGAATTGACAAAGATATCTTCGAAGAAAGAGTCGGGCCCGGAGACACGTTTGTTCAGGTCGACGATGTCGTCGTTGAGATCAGTCCGAGTTACTATAGGCCAACAGAGGTTGATTCTCTGATAGGTGATGCAGGCAAAGCCGAAAGGATCTTAGGTTGGAAGGCCAAGACCCGTTGTGACGAACTTATCAGGATCATGATCGACGCTGATCTCAAGTCCGCCAAAAGCGAACAATAGCACTCCTAAACCGTTTGGATGAAAGCACGAAAACTCGAGATCGTCACACCAGTACATAATCGCTGCGAAGAGACTCTGCAATGTTTGCGCAGCCTCGCCCGGGCTGATTCATCTGGCTTGCAAATGCATATTATTGTTGTGGACGACGGCTCGACCGATGGAACGGCGGAAGCTGTCTCAGAGAAATTTCCAGACGTAGAGATAATAAAAGGTGATGGCAGCCTTTGGTATTCGGCAGGCACAAATCGGGGTATTTCGGCTGCCCTTAGGCATGATCCGGATTATGTCCTGGCGATCAACAACGACTCCGTATTCGATGAAAATTGTATTTCGAATATGATCAAATGTGCGGAAAAATATCCGCGCTCCATCATTGGGCCGCTACTATTGGATTGGACCACACCTCACAAGATCTTCCAGGTTGCTCCAAGGTGGGAACTAATGCGTGGTGGATACCGGCATTGGTTCCGACAGACGGTTTGGACTATCCCGGAGCGTCCCTGGGAGGTGGAATTGATCGTCGGTAATTGCGTCTTATATCCGGCACAGGCGATCAGGGAAGGGGGCTTGATGGACGAAAAGCACCTGGTCCAGTTTGCAGATGTCGAGTACACGCCTCGAATGCGGCGATTAGGCTGGCGATTGATCATAGAGCCAAGGGCACGTACGTTTTGCAAGCCAAACGACTTAATTACAGGCTTTCGACAAATGTCATTTTTGAAGAAGTTAAAGCGACTACTTTTTGAACCAACAAACCCATACAGTTTTCAGCGCCGTTTGTATGGAAATCTGGGCGGAGCTCCTAATTTGCTGGAAGGTATTATATCGATACCGATCTATTACCTGCGGGCAGCTTTGGGAGTTGGAGGCGACTCATCTTGGGCTGCAAGGCATACGGAGGATCCCTTATCGTTAACCTTTGCAAACGCCACCCTCGACCCAGAGCGATAAAGGCTGGCCAATATTCTGACGACTTTTCCTATTCGACATGCATCAGATCATCTATGTTTGGAACTACCGCGATTGGGGCGGAGCACAGATATATTTCATGTCTCTGATGAAGGAGGCTAGGCGATCCTATTCAGTCAAAGCTGTTATCCCATCAGATTCGGAACCAAAGATCCTTAGCTATCTGCGATCGATCGATGTCCCGGTTGAGTTTCTTCCAGCTGCACCAGATCTGAGTGGAGCCAACGGAGTTTTTCAAAAATTCACTCGACATCTCTCAAGGCTTAAATCCGAGTATCGTCTGGCAAGTCATTTACTAAAGGACAAGGAAATCGCCAATAAGATCCTCCATATTGATCTGGGATTTTGGCAATCGTTTCTTCCGCTCTTCAGACTTAGCCGTAAGACTAATGTCTTTATGACGGTGCATACGGGGTTATCATCGTTTACGGGCCTCAGGGGGCTTAGATGGAAGATAAAGGGGTCGATTCTAAGCAAGGCCCGACGGTTTCATTTGATGGCCTCAAATAAAGAGGCAAAACTGAGTCTGAAGCCATATTTATCACGGTCCAAATTCGATCAGATCGAGATAGCGTATTCAGGTTTCGATACGGTAGAGATCCAAAGGGCTTTGCACGAAGGATCTAATATGGGCCGCATCCGGGACAAATACCGACTGCCTGTCGATAGGCCGATCCTGAGCACTGTTGGACAGTTCATTGAGCGAAAGGGATGTTGGATCCTGTTGGAGACTTTGAGGCAAATGAAGGATGAGGGTAAGAAATTCACCTTTCTTTGGTTGTCTACTGCGCTTCCCGACATAGAGGTGTTGGAGCGGATCGGGGGTTTTGGTCTCGGCGATTCATTTCGGGTTTTGGGCCCGGACGAGATAGGTGAGACCCGTGATGAACTTCTCACGCTTCTTAGCATAGCTGATATGTTTGTGTTGGCTAGCCTGCAGGAAGGCCTGCCGATCGCATTGGTGGAAGCGATGGCCCTGGGACTACCCTGCGTTGCAACAGACGTAAACGCCATACCTGAAGCTATCGAGGACGGCTTAAATGGAAGGTTGATCCATCCCGGTGATCCTATCGAACTAAAGAATATGATCACGCAGCTTCTCAATGACCCTGAGCAAAGAGAGCAGTTAGGCACTGCTGCAAAACGCACTGCGCACGAACAATTTGACGAACGGATCACCGCCGCTCATACCGTTAAACTCTATAACAGCGTGTGGAAAACAATCGGTTAGCAATGTAGAATTGTGCATTAGACCAATCTATGAAAGTTGTAATTTTATGCGGGGGCCAGGGAACCCGGTTCAGAGAACAGACTGAGGTAACGCCCAAACCAATGGTCGAGATCGGTGGCAAGCCGATACTCTGGCATATTATGAAGACCTATTCTCATTTTGGTCTTGATGAATTTGTGCTGTGCCTTGGCTATAAAAGCCATGTGATCAAGGAATATTTCATTAACTACGAGATCAGAACCAACGACTGCGAGGTCCGCCTCGGCTCTGGATCCAGTGTCAAAGTTTTGGGTGGCAGCGGCGAAAACAATTGGCTCGTGACTATGATCAATACTGGCGAATTGGCGCAAACCGGAGCGCGTGTATTCCGGGTTAAAGATCAGGTAAACAACGAGACTTTTTGTTTGACGTATGGTGATGGTCTGGGCAGCGTCGATATCCGTTCGCTATTAGAATTCCATAAGAGGCACGGCAAGCTTGCTACGGTCACAGGCGTTCGTCCGCCCGGACGGTTTGGCGAACTCGAGCTCGATGGCGATCAGGTAATAGCCTTTGCGGAAAAACCTCAGGTTACCCAAAGCTTTATAAACGGCGGTTTTTTTGTTTTTGAGCCGGAATTCATAGAACGCTACCTTACTGACAAAGATGACCTGTCACTAGAGCGGGAACCGCTGCAAAGGGTTGCAGCTGACGGCGAGCTCATGATGTTTCCGCACACAGGCTTTTGGCAGTGTATGGATACATACCGTGATTGGAAAATGCTCGAAGATCTGTGGGATGGCGGCAGTGCCGAATGGCGGGTTTGGGGTTAAGGCAGTTTGATTCTTTAACTATGGGAGTAGATCCGAAATTTTGGGTGGACCGAAAGGTTTTCGTTACGGGTGCAACTGGCCTGCTGGGAAGCTGGCTGTCGGAAAAGCTAGTAGAGCTAAGGGCCGATGTCGTTGTCCTGATCCGTGACTGGGTGCCTGAATCTCAGTTATTCCATACCGGAGCTGAACAACGATTAACTGTAGTACGCGGCGAATTGACCGACCAGGACCTGCTTGAACGCGTGCTTAATGAATACGAGATCGAAACGGTCTTTCACGCTGCCGCACAGACTATTGTCGGTACGGCAAACCGAAGTCCGGTCTCAACGTTCGAATCGAACATTCGCGGCACATGGTGCCTCTTAGAGGCGGCCCGACGATCAAGCCTCATAAAACAGATCGTCGTTGCGTCGTCGGATAAGGCTTATGGGGCTCATGAAAACTTGCCCTATCACGAGGACGCCCCGTTGCAGGGCCGGCATCCCTATGACGTCAGCAAATCATGCGCCGACCTGATATCGCAAAGCTATTTTCACTCGTTCGATCTGCCCGTTTGTATTACGAGATGCGGCAATCTTTTTGGCGGCGGCGATCTGAATTGGAATAGATTGATCCCTGGGACGATCAGGTCTGTTATTCGGGGACAAGATCCGGTTATTCGCAGTGACGGTAAATTTGTCCGCGATTATTTTTATGTTGAGGACGCCGCGATCGCTTATATTTTGCTTGCAGAGAAGATGTCCGAGAACCCTGAGATCATTGGCCATGCTTTCAATTTCAGTAATGAGATACAGATGAATGTCCTCGAACTGACGCTTCAGGTATTAAGACTTATGGGACGCGAAGGCGTTGCCCCCACGATCCTGGATCGGGCAACAAATGAAATACCGCATCAATACCTCAGTGCCGAAAAAGCCCGGACGATGCTCGGCTGGAAACCTGCCTTCTCGCTTGATGCCGGCCTTCAGCGAACTATCGGTTGGTATCAAAGCTTTTTAGCTGAAGGATCCTAAGAACGAATATTGAAAGTAAAATGACGAATCCGGCGTTCGAAAGGATACTCGTAACTGGGGGCACCGGATTCTTTGGCCGGCACGTCATTGACCTGCTCACGTCAGAGGGCTATCGCCCCTTAATTACTAATTTTGGTAATGAACATCTTAATGAGAAGCCTCAGTCGGCATCTGTTGTTGATGTCGTATCTCTTGACCTGACAGACCATAATAAAACCAGGGATCTCGTTGATAAATACCGACCCCAGATCGTTATCCATCTGGCCGGTGTTACGGGGCATAATGACCCGACCGGCAAACTCTGTCACAAGATCAATTTTGAGGCGACCGTCAATCTACTCAATGCATTGGATCAAATCGGGGCTGACCGTGTCGTAATGATCGGTTCGGCCGCCGAATACGGGAGTCAACCCATACCTTTCCGGGAGACAATGCCGGCCCGGCCCGTGTCCGAATATGGGATCTCAAAGGCCGAGGCAAACAAATATGCTATTGCCATGCATGAAAGGAACGGATTTCCGGTGACTATTCTTCGGGTTTTTTCCGCCTATGGCTATAGGCAGCCGCCTAAGATGTTTCTCTCACAATTAATTACACATGGTTTGTCGAACCGTCACTTTATGATGTCAGATGGTACGCAGCGGCGCGATTTCGTTCATATTGAGGATGTTGCAACTGCGGTAAATGCTGCTATCAGAGCAGAGAATGCTCCTGGCAAGATATTTAACATTGGAACAGGCCAAAGTGTTCCGCTCAGACACTTGGCTCGAATTGTATGGGATGCTTGCGGTGCCGATGACAGCCTTTTGGATATCGGGGCTCGTGAAAAAACAGGCGACGAAAGCTTTGATACAGGTGCGGATATAACTATGGCGGAGCAGATCCTCGAATGGCGACCGAAATTTCAGATTTTGGACGGCGATCTTCCCGGGGATGCTCTTTCAGACATGATCATCAGAACAAAAGAGGATCTGCGACTGTCATCAACGCAAAACTAATGGTGTCAACGAAGGCCTAGAGTGCCGATAAATAGCCGATCGCGGATAGATGCATCAGGACAACCACAAACAAACGAGCAAAAGTATTGTCAGAAACGTGATCTATGGATCAATGACGTGGATATTGCCGCTATGTCTTAGCGTTGTGGCAACGCCGATCATCGTGAAGTCGCTAGGAAATAATGATTATGGTATTTACGCCTTGGTTTTGGGTTTTATCAGCTATTCCTTCACATTTAATTTCGGGCGGGCGATCACAAAATTCATCGCCGAATATCGGGTAAGCGGTGAATCGGAAAAGATCCGTGACGTCATCTCGGCCAGTTTCTTTTTGAATATAGTCGTTGGGACATTTGGTGTGTTGGTAATGTGCCTTTTGGCAAATTGGCTGGTCCGCGACGTATTTAAGATCGAACCTGACGCGCAGGGTAAAACCATAACTGCCATTTACATAGCGTCTGTGATCATCTTTCTCTGGATGTTAACCCAGGTATTTACATCCGTGCTACAGGGTATTCATAGATTTGATGTTTACTCAAAAATATTTACCGCCAGCAGCTTTTTTCTTATTTCGGGGAATCTTGCCCTGGCTTACTTTGGCTTCAGCCTTTTGGCACTATTGGCCTGGAATCTGACAGTACTTGTCATATTTTTCTTTGTCTACGCATTAGCGGCGCGGCGGCTTTTGCCTGAGTTCGGCCTTCGGTTAAATTTCGACCGCAAAACGCTCGCTCTGGTGCTTCGCTACAGTTCAGGTATTGTCGCATACCAGATCCTCGCAAACCTTTTGCTCCTCTTTGAAAGGGGCTGGATCACGCAGCGTCTCGGCACCGAGAGCCTGACATATTACGTCGTTCCAATGTCACTCGGACTGTATTTGCACGGGTTTATTTCGAGCCTGGTCCTTGTGATGTTTCCGCTCGCCAGTGAATTGAAGAATGAAAAGGATAAGTTACTGAGGCTGTATTCAAAAGCCACAAAGGTTATTAGTCTAATTGTTGTGTTCATTGTTGTAACCGCTTGCGTTCAGAGCAAATTATTCTTGGGGTTATGGATGGGCGAGTCGTTTGCCGAACAGTCATCAAATTTGCTGATCCTCCACATTACCTGCTTTGGACTAGTCTCGATCATGTCGGTCTCATGGCAAATGACCGAGGGACTCGGATACCCACAATTCAATGCATTAATAACCGGGATCTGTACTTTGATCGGCATCTCTCTGATGTTTCTGCTCACAAATGAATATGGAAATTTCGGGGTTGCCCTGGCACGGTTGACGGGGTTCGCGACGATCTTTTTCTCTATTTTGATCGTGGAACGGTGGTTTTTCAAGAAAGTGCAGGTCCGCCTCTGGTTAACCCTTTTATTGAACCTGGGTATCGCATCTATTTTGGCTGCAATAGTAGAATATATGATCGATATGTACTTGCCGGTTGGTTGGCCGGCATTTCTGCTTTCTGTTTGCCTGGGTGGTTTGGTGTACTGTTTTATCTTGTGGCTCGTGAATTTTGTGACGGCGGATGAGAAACAATTGGTCAGGCAGGCTTTTGGCAGATAGGCGGCGATGCTAAATATGGAACTTGTTCAAAGGGTAGATTTTATTAAGAAGCTCTGTACCGGAAAAAAGGTACTTCACCTTGGCTGCGCTAATTATCCGTACACTCAGGATTCGATCGACAATGAGATGCTTTTGCATTTTGACCTTGAAAAGATCGCGGGTGAATTATATGGGTTTGATTTTGACCAGAAAGGATTGGATATTCTGGCTGACAAGGGCACCGCAAACCTATTTCGGGCCGATCTCGAAAAGCTCGATGAGGTCCCGCTGACTGAAACATTTGACGTAATAGTTGCCGGTGAAATGATCGAGCATCTTAATAATCCGGGCTTGTTCTTAAATGGTATACGGCGATTTATGGCACCGGACTCGAGATTGCTGATGACCACTATCAACGCTTACTGCGGCATGCGTTTCTTATGGTATGGCCTTCGCGGCAAACGGGGACACAATGAACCAGTGCATCCGGACCATGTTGCATATTATTCGTACTCCACATTATCGGTGCTTTTACAAAGGCATGAACTGACGATAGACGAGTTTTTGTTCTATGATATAGGTAGGGAACACAGGCCGCACAATAAGTGGTATCTGAACGCGGCCAATGACGTCTTTACATCAATTGCACCGCAGTGGGCCGACGGCGTAATAGCGGTTTGCCGTTTATCAGAGTAAACAGTTTCTCGTAATAAATGCAGAACGCAGCCAATCATTACAGGTTATCGGGACGGCGAAATATGTCATCGACGATATTTCCGGGTCTCATATTAATGGGGCTGACGGTACTCGTCGCCCTTTTTGGCTTGATCGGCATCGGTGATTCATTTTCGTCATTCCCTTATCTGTTTCTCGTTCCATGGATCATCGGACTCGCCATCGTCATGGCCACCCCTTCGTTGATCCTTTATTATCAGGGGAAGTTCAGCTTTGCGGACCCGATCGTGTTTGCGACATGGTCATATTTCTTTCCTGCATTCGTTGTCGGAGGATTCTTTTTCGCCGGCGGGTGGTCACAGCCGTACTTTCTGTCATTTACTCAGGACCCTAATTATAATTTGCCGCTGACGATCGTGCTCGTGGCGCTTGGTTTTACCGGACTTGCTATCGGCTACTTTCTTCCCGTGGGGAAAAAGATCGGCAGCATGATCGAGGGGTATCTGCCTGATGCCAATTTTGAACCCTCAAAGTATTTGGTTCCGGGGATCGGGTTGCTGATACTGGGCATCATTAACACGATCGCAGCATTCGGCCTGGGATTGTTCGGATATCAAAAGGCAGACGAGATCAATACGTATGACGGCCTTATCTATTTGACGACGCTGTTTTGGATGGAAGCAAGCTTTCTGTTGTGGAACGTAACGTTTCGACAAAAGAAATACACTGTTATTAATTTTGTAGTGATAGGACTCCTGATCGCTACCGCTGTCAGCCGGGCACTTTTTGCCGGCAACAGAGGCAGCGCAATTCAAATATTTTCGATCATTGCATTGGCATACGTTCTTTCCGGGCGAGAGTTGAAACTAAAACAAACCGTTATTTGGGGCATGGTGTTAACTGTCCTGGTAGTCGCCGGCATGATTTACGGCACTACTTTCAGAAGTGTGAAGGGTGGAGAGTCGCAGCAGGGTATCGATCAGTACGCCGACAATATTTCCCGTACGTTCGACCAGATCGGCAAACGCGATTCCATTGAATCGTTACAAATGGGGTTTGCTAGTTTGACCGAGCGGATCGATATTCTCAGCACCCTTTCAGTAGTTGTTTCAAACTATGAACAGCTTGCCCCATATGAAGAGGCCTACGGTCTGGATAATAATATCTGGAAGGATATGACGACATCTATGATCCCGAGGATCATATGGACTGAAAAGCCCTTTGCGTCCGATCCGCGAAGATTCGGAGATCTTTATTTTAACTTTGGAGAATCATCATTTGCGATCACTCCGGTGGGAGATCTGCTCAGAAACTACGGAATTGTGGGAATACCGATCGGTATGCTTGTCCTGGGCATATTCTTGCGGATCTTTTACCGGACCTTCATAGAATCTCAACCGCGAAGTATATGGCGTTCGACGGTTTACTTTATGCTGCTGATCACGTTGTCATACGAAGGTTTTTACGGGACCATAATTCCGACATTCTTTAAAGTCGGATTTATTGCGGTCATCGGGGTACTTCTGGTCACCTTATTTGCTGGAAGACTCTCTATGAAAAGAACTCAACCGTTAAATGCCATGCCGAGATAAGGGGCATTTCGTGTCTAACCGATTGGTCAGATTCGCCGGCAGCTATTACTTCTTATCGATAATTCAAAACTAAGTATCGATCCCAAAATCAATAAATGAGCGTTATTTTAGGAATTAACACTTTCCACGCGGGTTCGTCTGCGGCCATTATTATTGACGGTGTGCCCGTCGTTGCTCTCGCAGAGGAGCGGCTTAATCGCGTCAAATACTTGCCGGTTTCCCCAAGCTTTCGATACAAGCGTGCCTTGAGATCACAGATCTAAAGTTCAGCGATATTGATGCTGTAGCCGGTGGGACGAGATTCATCGGCGAATCTCCACAAAAAGCTGGAGTTTGCGTTAAAGCACCCTGGCAAGCTGCTCAATCTTGCCCGGATGCGAAGCAAAAGCAAGACCTTTGACGATCTGAAGTCGCTTATTGCCGCGGAATGCGAAACAGACCCGGCAGGATTGAGATTCACCACCCACAATGTCGAACATCATCTCGCTCACACCGCGAGCGGCATATTTTATTTCGGAATGGGACAAGTGCGCCGGGATCACTGTTGACGGCTCGGGCGATTTTGTTTCGTGTCTGCTGGCAGAGTGCGACGGTGATGAGATCAGGCCGCTGAAAAAGATATTTGTACCGCATTCGCTGGGTACGCTTTACACGGCTGTTTGCCAGTTTATCGGCTATCCGAAATACGGCGACGAGGGCAAGGTCATGGGCCTCGCTCCGTTGGGTACGGATGTCTATCACGATTTCTTTGAGGGCATTTTGTCGCCAACGGAAAATGGATTTTCGCTCAACCCGGAATATTTTCTTCCCTTTGGTGCAAACCAGGGAATGGAGATAAATGATGAAGGCGAGATGATCGTTCACCGCCTCTTTTCCGACAAGTTTGTTAATGAGCTGGGGCCGCCTCGCGAGAAATACGCTGAGATCACCCAGCGTGACCAGGATGTGGCGTTCGGCTTGCAGAGAGTATTTGAGAAATACTATATGCACCTGCTCAACTCGCTTCACAAGCTCGTCCCAACCGAGCGTATCTCAATGGCCGGCGGCTGTGCTCTTAATAGCGTGGCGAACGGCAAAGCTCTGATTGAAACGCCGTTTCGCGAGACCTGCATTCAGCCCGCTGCGGGTGATGACGGACTGGCGATCGGTGCCGCCCTGTATGTCAGCAACTCGATCCTGAAAGAAGGCAAGCGTTGGGTGATGAAGGATGCGTACCTCGGAAATGAGTTTTCCGACACAGTAATAAAGGCCGAGCTTGAACGATACAAGATCGATCATCGCGAAGCTGGACCGCGAGGCTCTGCTGGACGAGACGGCGGAAGAGATCAGGAACGGGAATGTCGTCGGATGGTTCCAGGGCAAGATGGAATGGGGGCCGCGGGCATTGGGAAACCGCTCGATCCTCGCCCATCCGGGTTTCCCGAACATGAAAGACATCCTGAATGCCCGCATAAAACACCGCGAGCCCTTCAGGCCTTTTGCTCCTTCGGTTTTGGCAGAAAGGCAGTCCGAGCTTTTCGAACAGGATCATCCTTCGCCATTTATGCTGCATGTTTACAAGATCAGGCCTCAATGGCGCGAGCGACTATCCGCCGTAAATCACGTTGACGACACCGGGCGGCTGCAAACCGTCGCTCGCGATGAAAATGCGCTCTATTACGATCTGATAAAGAAATTTGAATCAAAGACCGGAATTCCGGTTATCCTGAACACAAGCTTTAACGAGAACGAGCCCATCGTCTGCCAGCCGTCTGAGGCGATTGAGTGTTTCCTCAGGACAAAGATGGATGTACTTGTTATCGGTTCTTTTATTTGCAAAAAACCGGGATTCGATGCGTAACGTGATCGACTGCTTTAACGCGGGTCTTTGATCATCGTCAGGCAAGAAGTTCTAAACCTATTTTGAATAATTAACGACGAATGAATGCTTGATCCAACACGGCTGAAAGTGTTTGGAATTTCGTGGGTGTATATTCTTTTTTTGTTGAATAATTAGTTTTTTTAGACTTTAAAAAAACTATTTAGGAGCTATCACGTTAATTTTAAGGCCAAAAATACTTCTCGATCGGTAAATAGTCTTTGGGGCATTTACATGAAGATCTGAGAGGCCAAAATATTTTTGGAGAGGCTTCAAAAAAACTTTAGTGGCTAAAACATTAGGAAACTGCGTTAAATTTCTCAGCGGCGTCCAAAAGAGTGTTTGATATGTCAATTAAATTTCCGAAAGTCGGGTTTAGCCCGAGGGGGACAACAGGGTCCTGCATGTCTATATAAAAGCTGATATCAGGTTTATGAGTTGGATAGTTGAACCAATTACTGAGTTAAAAGGCTACGCCGTTGAGTGGGCGGAGCAGGGAAATTATGTTCTTTCCCGCGCCAACCATCTGTTTCGATCAAACGACCTGAAGCCGCCATTTGAAAAAATAGCTACCATTGCGGCTCCGACATGGAAACAACTCGCTAGTAAACTTCGGCTGCCGCAGCGCCTGCTGCGGTTTATGGTCACAAACGTATTGCCGCTGCCGAACGGGGACAAGTTTGTAACGTTTGATAAATCGGTGGGGGTCGTACGGGGAGGCAAATACCTACAGCTTGGCGGTTTGGAGCGTCCGTGCCGGGTACTTCGCGGTGCCTGCTCGCTGGATTCAAACGGTGAAGTGTTCTTTGGTGAGTATCTCGCAAATTTCGAACGCGGCGAGATGCGGATCTATCGATACGAGTCGGGCAGCAACGAACTGCAAATTGCTTACACATTCCCGCCAAATACGATTAAACACATTCACGGCATATACTTCGATGCGATCACGGACGCCTTGTATTGTCTGACCGGCGACGACGAGAGTGAATGCCGGGTTTTAAGGTCCTTTGACGGGTTTCAGACTGTTGAGATCGTCGGGGAGGGCGATGAGACATGGCGGGCGGTTAGTATCCTGTTCAGCCGCGATCATTTTTATTACGGGACCGATGCTGAATTTCGCGAGAACCACATTTACCGGGTAGATCGCGAAACCCTCGATCGCGAGATCCTGGGTGAGGTTAGCGGCACCGTGTTCTATTCAAAAAAGATCGGCGAGGACCTGTTTTTTACTACGACCGCCGAAAACGCCCCGAGACAAAAGGAAAACGTCGCCTCGGTATGGCATGTCGATCCGGCCGGTAAATGCAGCGAACTTGTCAAATTTCGAAAAGACCGCTGGCACAAGGCTTTGTTCGGATTCGGTACGATACATTTTCCGAATATGGCCGACGGGTGCGACGAAATATTTTTTCAGGCCGTTGGCGTTGAAGGCGATAACAGCACATTCAGGATATACCGACAAAAAGGCTGAAAATGCCGCAGCATCAAAGTACGAGCAATTAACCTTGAAACATCTATCAAATTCAAATAAGTCCCCAGATCTCTCACCCCGACGAAGTATCGAGCGGATATTTTTGTCGCTTATGCGGATCTATACATTCAACACTCCTATTGCGAAAGGTAAATATCGCTTATCGGATATGGCACTTAAGATGTGCAAGTACTTGCCGGACAAAGTCGAGGTGCCTACAACGGACGGACGCAGGATGTTTGCAAACCTTGGTACAGGAACCGAAACGCAACTCTACTTTCTGGGCACATACGAAAGTGTCTTGACCGACATGGTAAAAATGCTCGTAAGAGACGGCGATGTCTGTATTGACGTAGGAGCAAATTTTGGCTGGTATACCACTTTGTTGCGGATGATCTGTCGCAATGCCGGCGCTGTCCACGCTTTCGAACCAGTGCCGCCGATCTTTGATGAGTTGGTTGACAACTATCGCCTGATGAATAGCCCCGACAACGTTTTCCTGAATAACCTGGCGTTAGGGGATGCACCCGGCGAGATCGAGGTAAATATATTTACCGGACTTTCCACGGGGCACGCTTCTATGTCTGATAGAGGCCGGGATGATGCAACACCATTTCGTTGCAAGATCGTTACGCTGGATAACTATCTGAGTGAAAATAAAATAAGTGCCGTTAATTTCGTAAAAGTGGATATTGAGGGGGCGGAGATCTTGTTCCTCAAAGGCGCTCAATCACTCTTTAAGCAGGAGACCCCGCCGATGATTTTGATGGAAATGGCTTTGGAGCAGACCGGGAACTTTGGATATAAACCCGATGATCTGGTGCGGTTTATCTCGGAAAGGGCGGCTTATGATTTCTACGCAGTTAATGAATATACCGGTACGATAAAGAAGATAACCGGCTTTTTGCCGAAGGACATTGGAGCAAACGTTTTTTGCATACCAACAGGCCGTTATGCGGATAGAACCGACAAATTCCTATCTCACCTTGGTAACCATATTGAATGAGGACCCCAAAGTTTCACCGAGTTTGAATATTGAATTACCAACAAACGAGAAAGTTCGCGACGAAGACGTCCTTAGCGTTTGGGCGAACCGAAAAGAATCGGCCAGTGAAATTGCTAAACAGATCCGCCAACGTAACCGCAAAACGAAATGATCAGCCTCTAAACGTTTACTTTTGTTAATCAAAAAGCGTAGTGGCGAATCGTGAAAACGATTCGTTTTTTTGTGTTACAAGACGTAGTTATTACAATTCAAACTGTTGCTAATTGTTGAAGCAATGAGCCAAAGGCTATAATCTCAGTTTCTCGTATGGAAAAGATCGTCTTTACAAACGGCTGCTTCGACATTATCCATCCCGGGCATATTGATCTGTTGTCGAGGGCCAAAGAAGCTTGGAACAAAATTGATCGTCGGGATCAACAGCGATGCGTCGGTTCGTGCGATCAAGGGCGAGGGGCGGCCCGTAAATGATCAGGAAAGCAGAAGGGCGGTCCTTTTGGGACTTAAGGCGGTTGATGAAGTGCTTATTTTTGATGAACTTACGCCTGACAACCTAGTGAGACAGATCAATCCCGATGTTCTGGTAAAAGGCGGTGATTGGAAGGAGTCTGAGATCATCGGAGCCGATCTTGTCCGCGCAAATGGCGGTGAGGTTTTTTCACTGCCGTTGTTGGACGGATACTCGACAAGTGGTTTGATCGAAAGAATGGCGGAACCTACAGGCAGTAACCTCCGAGAGCAGCGGATCCCACTGGTCGACGCCTCGCTTTTGCAGCATCTTGGCGTTTTTGAAAAGCTTCGCGATTCTTACTCTGAAAATATCAGAGAATGTGCTGAACTCATCTTAGAGACCTTTAATAACGGCAATAAGGTGCTTATCTGCGGCAATGGCGGCAGTGCCGCAGATGCCCAGCATCTGGCCGCTGAATTTGTTGGGCGATATGAGACCGAACGGCGGGGATTGCCGGCTATCGCTTTAACGACAGATACTTCGGCGTTGACTGCACTCTCAAATGATTATGGATTCGATGATGTCTTCGCAAAACAGGTAAAGGCCCTTGCCGCAGAGGGCGATTGCCTGATCGCGATCAGCACGAGCGGCAACTCGCCAAACGTAATAGCGGCGGTCATGGCGGCCAGAGACCGCGGTTGCCGGATCCTCGGGATGACCGGAGCCGGCGGGAAAAAACTGGCGGGACTTTGCGATGCGTGCATAATGGTCCCGTCCGACCGTACGGCCCGTGTACAAGAGGCCCACATAACGATCGCCCACATCTGGTGCGAGATCATTGACGGACATTACGCAAACATCCAGGCCTGAAGGCGATCGCTGAAAATGAGCATTTTGGACAATTTCAAAAACGTTAAGGTCTTGGTGATCGGCGATATCATGCTCGACCGGTATTGGTGGGGAACCGTTAAACGTATTTCGCCTGAGGCTCCTGTTCCTGTCGTGGAACTGCAGAACAGTACATTCGCTCCCGGCGGTGCTGCTAATGTGGCAGCAAATATTGCCGGCCTCGGGGCAACAGCCATTCTTGTCGGAGCCATAGGGAATGATCACGAGGCAGAGACATTGATCAGTCTGCTTAATGGCACTTAATGTTTCAGCCGATCATCTCATCAGAACGATCGAATCGCCCGACCAGTGTAAAGACAAGGATCATTGCCCACAGCCAGCAGGTCGTTACGGGTGGACAACGAGAAAAAGGACGGGTTTTCATCGGCCGATGAAGTCAAAGATCTGGCAAACGATCGCTGATCTGTTGACGGATGTCGATATTGTCATAGTTTCTGATTACGCCAAGGGCCTTTTATCTGAGAGCCTTTTGTCGCAACTGATCGCTGCCGCCGGCGAATTGGAGAAAATGGTCATTGTCGATCCCAAAGGCAAGGATTACAGCCGATACAAAGGTGCGGCACTGCTAACCCCTAACCGCCGCGAGGCTGCCGAGGCATGTAATCTTGACGAAGATCTGCCCGACCTCGTGAACATCGCGGGCAAACAATTACTCGATAAACTGGGGCTGAATATGGTCTTGATCACACAGGGCGAAGAGGGGATGACGTTATTTCAAAAGGATAGAGGACCGGTCCATCTGGGAGCCGCCGCCAAAGAGATCTATGACGTAACGGGTGCGGGGGATACCGTGATTGCGTGCCTGGGTGTCGGTCTTGGTGTCGGGTCTGGATTTTGAAGAGAGCAGCGTCCGTCGCCAATCTTGCTGCCGGACTGGTCGTGGAACAGGTCGGAACCACCGCTATTACTCACACGATGCTTGAGCCTGCATTAGACAAGATCTAAGAACCTTTCTGGTATTGATGCTACACAAAATACTCTTTGTCGAAAGAAAGCCCTTTGAATCGGTCAGTCTCGAGAAGGCCTTCAAAGAGATAGCCGCGGGATTGTCTGAGGACTTTGAAACCCGGTTCCAGCAGGTCCCCTACGGCAACCGCTTCTCAGACACGATCAAGAACCTAATATTCTTTAGAAAACAGCCTGCCGATATCTATCATATAACCGGCCAGATCCATTACCTGGCATTGCTTTTTTCTGCCCGAAATACCGTTCTTTCGATCATGGATGTCAGGTTTTTGTACATTAAACCCGGGCTCCGGCGTTGGCTGCTCAAAAAACTATATCTTGATTGGCCTATTCGGAAACTCAATTACATCACCGCGATCTCAGAAAAGACGAAAGAAGAGATCATACGTTATAGCGATTGCCCGCCGGACAAAATTTACGTTTTAGACCTTCCGCTCGTTATTGAGATCGATCCTGGCCCGGGTAAGGCATTCAACGAGCAAAAGCCGCTGATCCTGCAGGTTGGGACGATGGACAATAAGAACATTCCCAATTTAGCCAGGGCATTGAACGGGATCAAATGTACCCTGCGGATTATCGGCAAAATGACTGATGCCCAGCACGACGTTCTAAAGGAAAACAAAGTTGAATACCAAAATGCATTCGACCTGACTGACGAGCAAATACGGGACGAATACAGATCGGCTGACCTGGTTGCATTCTGTTCGACATTTGAGGGATTTGGTCTGCCTATTATCGAGGCACAATCAATGCGAAAGCCGGTTATCACCAGCGATCTGAGCCCGATGATCGAAACGTCCGGCGGGGCGGCATTCCTTGCCAATCCCAGATGACCCTCAAAGCATAAGTGACGGGATAAGAAAGATCATCGATGATCGCGATTATCGGCAAAAGCTTGTAGAGGACGGTTTGGGAAATGTGTTGCGATTTGAATCCTCGTCTGTCGCTAAACAATACGAGGGGCTTTACAAAATGATCCTCCGGGAAAACTAGGCAGAATGCTTCCCGAACGTTGCTTCGTTCCTGACGGCCTCCAGCCAATGGTCGGTCATTTCATCAAGCATGGTCTCAAAGGTGTATTGGGGTTCCCAGCCAATAACCTGCCGGATCCGGCTGCTGTCGCCTTTCGGAGTGTGCCGATCTTCGGGCCGCAATAATCGCGGGTTTACCTCCATTACACCTTTCCAATCGAGATCGAGCCGGTCAAACACGTACTTAACCACATCCCGAACACTGTGAGTAACGCCGGTGGCACATACAAAATCGTCCGGTTTGTCATGCTGTAAGATCATCCACATCGCCCGCACATAGTCCTTGGCATGGCCCCAGTCGCGGCGTGCTTCTACATTTCCCAATTCCAGCTTTTCCGCCAATCCATACTTGATCCGGGCGGCTTCGCGACAGATCTTACTGGTAACGAAGCTGGCACCTCGTCGGGGGCTTTCGTGGTTGAATAAGATACCGTTGCTGATAAACAGGTTATAGGCACTGCGATAGTTTCTGCCTATGTGGTACGCAAACAGCTTGCTGCATGCATATGGTGATGCCGGATACATTGGCGTCGACTCTCGCTGAAATCCATCTTCATCAACGCTGTTCCCAAACATTTCAGATGACGATGCCTGATACATTCGGGCAGCGGGGTGCTCAACCCTGACCGCCTCCAATATGTTCAACGCCCCGATCCCCGCGGTCTGGACCGTCAGAAAAGGCTGATCAAATGATCGGCTAACGTGTGACTGAGCTGCCAGGTTATAGATCTCGTCGGGCCTGAGATCGCGTATGATCTGCGAAAGCGAGGGAAGATCGGTGATGTCTGCCTGAAACAACGTTATCGAATCGCGAATGTGGGCGATACGTGCAAGGCCGGTTGCGTCATCAGTTCCGACTCTTACGATCCCGAAAACCTCGTACCCCTTTTCCAGCAACAATTCCGAAAGGTAGCTGCCGTCCTGCCCGTTTATCCCCGTGATCAAGGCTTTCTTCATAATTGCGCGTGTATTTCGCTGTTAAGTATAGAGTTTTTGGATATTAGTAACAAAGCCCTTGCTCCGAATGCGGCCTGTGCACTCCGGGCTATCACAGATGACGCAAAACCTAACATATTCCGCTTGTTTATATATGTTTCAAACAATAAACTAGGACTTGCAGATCCCTTCATCGGAGAAAATTCTACAGCTCGATCGACACGACAACAGATGCGAATCTTGGTTTTTGGCGGCAACGGAATGCTTGGGCACAAGCTCGTTCAAATTCTCAGAGAGAATTTTGACGTCTGGGCTACGATCCACGGTAATTACTCCGCGGTCGAGCGATATGGCATTTTCGATTCCGACCGTACTATTGGGTCTGTCGACGTTACAGACCTGGGATCAGTACGAAAAGCTATCGAGACGGCCCGACCAGATGTAGTAATTAATTCAGTGGGCATTATCAAACAGGTTCCGGCATTGCAGGACGTTCTGCAGACACTCGCGGTCAACTCTGTTTTTCCGCACCGCATTGCATCCCTGAGTGATGAGTATGGGTTCAGGCTGATCACAATAAGTACCGACTGTGTATTTGACGGCAAGAAGGGAAACTACTCCGAATCCGATATCGCTGACGCCGGCGACCTTTACGGGATCAGTAAGTTGCTAGGCGAGGTTGTAGGGGACAACTGCCTCACAATAAGAACCTCGATAATCGGAAGGGAACTGGCGTCCAGCCACAGCATTGTTGAATGGTTTCTGTCGCATCGCGGGTCTAGCGTAAAAGGATTTACGAAGGCGATCTATACCGGTTTTTCAACGATTGCTTTCGGCAAGATCTTATCCGCGGTCATTTCAGATCATCCTGAAGTGAAAGGCCTTTATCATGTTTCGAGTGAGCCGATCACTAAGTTTGAATTATTGCATTTGCTCAACGAACACTACCAGGCAAATGTTTTGATCGAACCGGCGGACGATTACGTCATCGACAGGAGCCTTGATTCGTCCAGATTCCGTTTGGCCACTGGCTTTGAACCGGCGGACTGGAATGAAATGATCAAAACTATGGCTGCGGATCCGACACCTTACGACTCGTGGAGACAATAATGACGTTCCGGAGTGAAAAGCCAACGATCCTCATCATTTGTGACTATTACCTTCCGGGGTTCGAGAGCGGCGGTGCGATGAGGACGCTTGTAAACATGGTGGACCGGCTGGGTGACGAATTTAGATTTCTTGTGATCACCCGCGACCACGACGGGCCGCTAAACCGAACGTCTTACGACAGTGTAAAGATCGATCAATGGAATCGGGTCGGAAATTCGGATGTTTATTATCTCTCGAAGGATAATATTCGCGGTGCTAGGTTAAAAGAGCTTATCCTGGAAACTGATCCGGCTGCGATCTATCTAAACAGCTTTTTCAGCCCATTAACGATCCTTACACTGTTACTCCGAAGATTTAACCGGATCGGGAAGATCCCGATCATTTTAGCACCTGAGGGTGAACTGGTTCCCGGGGGTTTGAAGCTAAAGCCGCTTAAGAAGCAACTTTATATTACCTTTGCTAAATTGTTGAATCTACTAAGCCCGGTGATATGGAAAGCGGCATCCGACTCGGAGCAGATCGATGTACAAACTGTATTTGGCCCTGACAGCAAAATATTTATTGCCCCGAACATGCCGCCCCCGTTGCTGTTTGAAGATTATGACCAGGATCTGAAACCGGCAAAATCGCCCGGCGCCGCAAAACTGGTCTTTTTATCCCGCTTTATGCGGAAAAAGAACTTCAATTGGCTCCTCGATCACTTTCGAAAGCTGAAAGGCGAACTCATTATCGATGTATTCGGGCCGCTTGAGGATGGCGAGTATTTTCAGGAGACACAGGTCCTTATGAAGACGCTCCCCGATAATATTCGCATTGCTTTCAAGGGAACTGTACAGCATGAGAATGTAGCAAAGACGTTGGTAAATTATCACTTTTTCATACTCCCGACGTTAGGCGAGAATTTTGGACATATTTTCGTCGAGGCAATGGCATCCGGCTGCCCATTGATGATCAGTGACCGTTCTCCTTGGCGTGATCTTGAGGAAAAGGGCGTCGGCTGGGATGTCCCTCTCGAGGACCCCGATACCTGGCAAAGGGTGCTTGAGCAGTGCGTGAACATGGATGCACCCGAGTACATGGAACGATCCATTCGGGCCCGGAAATTTGCCGTCGACTGGCTGTCTGATCCTGCCCACGAAGAAGCAAATCGGGTAGTATTGCGGTCAGCGGTTGAAGACGCGGCCCGTTAATTCCCAAAAAAGCCTCGTACATGGCCTGATTCGTTGTCAGATGGGTTTCAGGTATCAATGGATCGGGTGCTAATATTTGGAACGAACTGTCGGCGGCCACAATTTGGAATAAATGAAGGAACTAGAAGGCAAAAGGATACTTGTAACCGGCGGTACCGGTTCACTCGGTAAGACACTTGTAAGTCGTCTTTTAACGGGTGAAATGGGTCACCCTGAGAAAATTACCGTTTTCTCGCGCGATGAGGCCAAGCAGCATTTCATGCGGCTTGAATATTTGGAACGGGAAACAGCGACCGACGAGGTTATCTACAAAAACTCTCGTGACATTCTTAACTTCCGGATCGGCGATGTCCGCGATTTTTCGGCCGTGGTTGCGGCAATGCGTGATGCAGACGTCGTCTTTAACGCTGCCGCTCTCAAGCAGGTGCCCTCCTGCGAGTATTTTCCGTTTGAAGCGGTTCTTACAAACATATACGGAGCCTCAAATATAGTGAGAGCGATTCGCGAATGTTCTCTGCAAGTTGAAAAGGTCATCGGAATATCGACCGACAAAGCCTGCAAACCTATCAACGTAATGGGTATGACCAAGGCTCTGCAGGAAAGGGTATTGATCGAGGCCAACCGTGATTGTGAGAAAACGAAATTTAATTGCGTCAGATATGGCAATGTCATTGCATCTCGTGGGTCGATCATTCCGCTGTTTGTCGATCAGATAAAAAATGATCAGCCTATAACCATAACGCTGCCTGAAATGACGCGGTTCTTGTTGAGTCTTGATAGGGCCGTCGACACGGTTTTCGAGGCGGTTCAGAGCAGCGGGCGGGGCGAGACATTTGTGCCAAAAGTATCATCGGCAAAGATATCGGATGTTGCTCTTGCCCTTATGGGTGACAAAGCAGCTGCCGATGGTTTTTACCGGAATACGCCCCGGCGAAAAGGTGCACGAGATCATGGTCTCGGAAGAGGAGTGCTTCAGGACAGTTGAACGTGGTGACTTTTACGTGATTTTGCCCGTTTTGCCGGAACTTAGAACAGAAACCGACATCGCGCCGGCGCTTACAAATGAGTATTCGTCCCGGGATCTAAATTTATCGGTCACAGAATTAAGAGAATTGCTGCTAAACGCCAATGACGAAATAAGGCGTTTTATCCAGGCATAACATCAGATCTGAACGCGATCAGAAGCCTATGAAAATAATGACGATCTTCGGCACGCGGCCGGAAATAATCAGACTATCATTGGTAATGCGGGTCCTCGACCAGCACTCAGATCACATTTCCGTCCATACCGGACAGAATTATGATCAGAGCCTGAGTGACGTCTTTTTTGAGGACCTCGACGTCCGTACCCCGGATGTTCATTTGGGGATCAAATCAAAAACTTTCGGTGAACAGATCGGCCAAATTTTGACAAAGACTGACGAATTGCTTGCGGCTCATCGGCCTGATCGGGTTTTGATCCTTGGTGATACCAACAGCGCCTTGACTGCGATCACCGCGGCAAGGCGTCAGATCCCGGTCTTTCATATGGAGGCAGGTAATCGATGTTTTGACGACCGGGTACCTGAGGAGATAAACCGCCGGATTATCGATCATTCGAGTACGATACTGATGCCGTATACCGAACGAAGTAAAGAGAACCTGGTTAGAGAAGGTATAGAACGTGACCGCATCTTCGTCACCGGTAACCCGATAAAAGAAGTTCTTGATACTTACGCCGACAATATTGAAGGCAGCGAAGTAATGGTTGGGCTCGATGTGAGGCCATTTGAATATTTCCTGGTTTCGCTTCACCGGGCGGAGAATGTCGACATTCCGGAGCGGTTAACGGGTATATTCGATGCTCTAAATGAGATCGCTGCGAAATTTGGAAAGAATGTTCTCGTTTCCGTTCATCCCAGGACAGCCGAAAAACTGGAACAGTCAGGCATCCGGCCGGATCCGGCGAAGGTTCGATTGCTTAAACCTCTCCGCTTTTTTGACTTTGTAAAGCTGGAAAAGAGTTCGCTGGCCGTATTGACCGACAGCGGCACGGTGCAGGAAGAATGTGCAATATTCGGAATTCCGAACATAACACTTCGCGATGTGACCGAAAGGCCTGAGACGATCGAATGCGGCAGCAATATTATGAGCGGCGGCCAGGTAGAATCGATCGTTCGCGCTGTAGAGATCGCTATCGCCCAACCGGCTGCATGGACCGCACCCCGCGAATATCTTGCCGAAAATGTATCTCAAACCGTGAGTAAGATCGTCCTGGGCTATACCAGTCTTCGTCGACATACATCATGATCTGATAGAGATGTGATCAAGGTTACCCGCTGTATAGCACATGATAGATGATTCCAACCCGATCCCGGACAAACAGGATCCTGACGTCAGAGGAACGCAGGCAAAATCAAAACGGCTTTGGATACTAAGTGAGGTTTACTACCCCGAGGAAATATCAACGGGGTATTACCTTACGGCGATTGCCGAGGGTTTGACCTGCAAGTTTTCAGTCGGGGTCCTGACCGGCCAGCCCAAACATATGTCGCGGGGCATAACGGCCCCAAAACGAGAAGTGCGAAATGGTGTAGACATCTATAGAGCGTCGGCTACGACACTGGACAAGAACGTTTTGATATACCGCTTGGTTAATATGTTCACGATCGGTGTCGCGATGTTTTTTAATTCTTTAAGATTATTTCGAAGCGGCGACCACGTTCTAGTCGTCACAGCCCCGCCAACATTGCCGGTGACGACAGCGTTAGCTGCCTTGATGAAAGGAACGTCGTATACCCTGCTCGTACAGGATAGTTATCCTGAGATCCTTATCGCCGTGGGAGCAGCCCGTTCAAATTCGTTTTTCGTCGGCGTGGTCAATTTTTTCAACCGTTTCGTTTATAAATATGCCGCAAAGATAATAGTAATGGGCCGCGATATGAATGAACTTTTCATGCGAAAAACTGTCGGCCTGGATGTCCCGGTTGTAACGATCCCAAATTGGGCAGACCTTGAATCTATTCAACCGACGACAAAAGATTCTAATCCGCTTTTGAAAGAACTTGGGATTTCCGATAAATTTGTGTTTTTGTATGCGGGCAATATAGGTCACCCGACTGACGTTGAAAGTATTGTCGACGCAGCCGAACAGCTGCTCGGCCGGGAAGAATTTCACTTTTTGTTCATAGGAGCGGGCGTGAAGAAAAAATGGTTGGTTGATCAGGCAGCCCGCCGATCCTTGACCAACCTCACCGTGCTCGATTTCCGGCCGCGGAGTGAACAAGAGGTATTCCTAAACGCTTGCGATGTAGGGCTGATCGCTTTGATCGATGGTATGTGGGGAACGGCAATGCCGAGTCGAACCTATAATATTATGGCCGCTGGAAAGCCTATCCTTGCCCTTACGGAGAAAAATTCTGAACTGGCACAAGTGATCGACGAGGAAAGGATCGGCTGGTACGTTGAGCCCGGCCGGCCGGATGAACTGACCGATGCCATTGTTAAGATATATGAGAGTCGGGCCGAACTGGCAGGAATGGGAGAAAGGGCACGGGCCGCAGCAGTCTCAAAATACTCAATGGCTACGGCGGTCGAAAGTTATCAAAAGGCGCTCGAGTAACAAACAATCTGATCTCCCGTTAATAGCCATCGTGCCATCGTTAGATCTGGCCTTATGAGCTGAAACAGATCGTCGCCTACAGCAAAACATGATCGATATTGTTGTCTTCGCAGTTGTTTTCTTTACTTCGTACTTTGGTGTCAGATATTTCCGGCGCTGGAGCATGCGGAAAGAACTGTATGACATCCCGAATGAGCGAAGTTCACACTCTGTGCCGGTCCCGCATGGAGGCGGCATCCCGATCGTAATAATCTGCCTGATCGCGTATATCGGGATCTCATTCTATCTCCCGGGAACATTTTCCTGGGGATATTTTTCAGGGGCTTTGCTGATAGCACTCGTCAGTTTTCTGGATGATCTATATTCCATTGCATTTCCATGGCGGCTTTTGGTCCACAGCATTGCCGCAATTTTGTTGATCGTTGACGTAGATACATGGCACGGGATCTCGATGCTGGGCCATATTAGTCTCGGAAACTTCGGATATGTGATGACGTTCGTCTGGATCGTTTGGATGGTCAATTCATATAATTTCATGGATGGGATCGACGGCCTCGCCGGACTCCAGGCGGTGATCGCCGGCGTAGGGTGGCTTGTGCTTAGCTATCTGCTGGGAATGCCCGCAATGTTCCTTTTCAGCGGAGTTATTGCTTTTGCCAGTTTTGGTTTCCTGATCTTTAATTGGAGCCCGGCAAAGATCTTTATGGGTGACGTTGGCAGCGCATTTCTCGGTTTTACATTCGCATCGCTGCCGATGATAGCAAGAACGATCGCGATCAAATCTCCGGATCTATTGCCGATCGCAGCTGTTTTGTTTGTTTGGTTTTTCCTCTTCGATTCAGTTGTTACACTACTTAGGCGGGCGATACGCGGCGAAAAGATCTGGCAGGCCCACCGCGAGCATTTGTTTCAGCGTCTTGTTGCCTCGGGGCTTTCTCACAAGGTCGTAACAATTATTTACGGATCTTTAGCCCTGGCACTATGCACAATTATTCTGCTGTCAGTCGAATTCCGGGAAGACATCGAAGTTGCTATTCTTCCGGTTGTAATTATGCTTACATCTATCTTATTAGTTTTCCTTGCAAAGCGGGGAGTATTGGCATAGGCTCTCGGCGGGAAATTTATGGCGGGAACTAAATTAGAGAATTCAAATTCAACTGTTAAACCATTTGTATTTGTATCTTATGGTGTAAAGGTTAAGGTCGACAGTAATCTGCAGAATATGATAGACGAAGCTGATATCGTCGCCCGTCGATCGCTGCTTGGTTCACTTCGGGCTATCCGCACTTCTAAAGTTGATTTCCTGTTTGAACTGATACGAACCGGATCCAGATACGTCATGAAACAAAATGGCGAAGAAATTGCCTCAGGGCGCTCCAGAAGAAAGTTTTTTAAGTTTTTTGACAGCATGATCCGCGCTTCAGTTGGTGAAAGGTCTGTGGATCGCGTTTTTCTGCACGCGGGTGTTGTTGGATGGAAGGGAAGGGCAATTCTATTGCCGGCTGACAGTTTTAAGGGTAAGTCTACTATAGTCTCTGAGTTGGTTCGCCAGGGTGCTTCCTACTACTCAGACGACTTCGCAGTGCTCGATAAACAAGGGCTCGCTGCACGCTTTTCCGAGACCCATTTCAATGCGGACGTTAGAAGGCGGATTCAAAGAATATGAGCTGTCTGTCGAATCTTTGGGCGGCATATACGGACTCGATCCGGTGCCCGTAGGTTTGGTCCTTTTCACCGAGTATAAGTCAGGTGCTAAATGGAATCCGAAAATATTCACTGCCGGGGAATGGCGTACTTGAGTTGATTCCGTATTCCCTTACATTTAGGTACCGCCCAGAATTATCATTAGGGGTCTTGAATTCTGTTGCAAGTCGTGCAATAATCGCTTCGAGTCCTAGAGGAACAGCAAAGGAATTCGCAAAAGTGATTCTCAACTTCGTTGACAAAAACGTAAATTGAGGTAGAATTACGCTAAACGCGTTTTGTTTTAATTATTTCTTTGACAAGAATGCAATCTGGGTTAGAATAACCCTTAATCTAAATTTGTTTAATTTTACCACTTGGAGGAGAAGATGAAGAATCCGAATAACCCGCAGAATCCGATGGCCCGGCAAAATGGCTTGGTGGTTCAAGAAATGCCCGACGAGGTCCTGGTTTATGACCTGGACACCAACAAAGCTCACTGTTTAAATCAATCGGCGGCCTTTGTATGGAAGTCCTGCAACGGCGATAACTCGATCACGGACATTGTGCGGCAATTTGAATCCAACGGGACCGGCAAAGTCACGGAAGATTTTGTATGGCTCGCAATTGACCAGTTAAATGAAAATGGCCTTTTGGAGAACGAAGTTGCTCCTCGTTTTCAAGGTCAATCTCGCCGCCAGGTGTTAAAAACGATCGGTTTGGCTTCTATGGTAGCTGTTCCGTTCATAGCTTCACTTGTTGCTCCGCAAAGTGCTTTAGGAGCCATCTCTTGTGCTTGTACGAGTCCTGGGCCGTGTATTAATATGACAAGTTGTCTTTCAACGACGATTTGTAACGGTGCAGGCGTTTATGTGCCCCTGAGATTTAGTTTTTCATCTCAACCAAAAAGAATAAATAGAGTAGTGAAGATCATTTATCTTTGCTACTCTTTTTTGTTGTGAGCGGATCGGATATGGTTCCTGCAACTAAAATTACGGACGAAGTCCGCTGGAATTTACTTCAGATAAAGGCGCAGGAACGTCGGGCCGTCCAAGCGGTTGAGCTTTTTCGAAAGAATGGCATCGAACCGATCTTGATCAAAGGGGTTGCTGCAGCTCAGTTTTACCCGCCTTCAAAGCTAAGGGCGTCAATTGACGTGGATCTTGCAGTTTCCGCGGCCGACTATCCCTCAGCATATGATCTCTCCAGATCTCTGGCCGCCGACGGAATGGCTATCGATCTTCATCGCGAACTACGGCATCTTGAGACAGCCGCGTGGGACGATCTGTTTCGAAGATCTGTTTTGCTGCGGCTTGATGGAGAAAACGTTCGGATCCTTGGCCCCGAAGATAATCTTCGCGTTCTATGCGTTCATTGGCTGACGGATGGCGGGGCGATCAAGGATCGCCTTTGGGACGTTTATTATGCGGTGAAGAATCGACCTCCGAATTTTGATTGGGACAAGTTTCTTGGCCCTGTTAGCAAACGACGGAGGCGATGGATGATCTGTACTGTGGGACTCGCTCACAAGTATCTCGATCTCGACATTCGGGATACACCGATCGCAGAACAGGCACTTGACCTGCCTGGGTGGCTTATCGTCACAGTTGAGAGAGAGTGGGCTAGTGAAACGCGAAATTGGCCCCTCGAGGCAAGTCTAAATGACCCCAAAATGCTCTTTGCCCAGTTGCGAAAGAGGATGAGGCCAAATCCTATATGGGCAACCGTTCAAATGGAAGGCAGCTTTGATGCAAAGACCCGGGTCCATTATCAATTTGCGAACGCCATTAGAAGGGTCGTCCCGTCGATCCAGCGGATAACTGAGGCATTAAGACTATCTTCCAAATGAGTGAACCGGGAAAGATCACATTGGCGATCGAGTCCGCGATATGCGGAGGCAGTATTTCGCTTGCGAGGGACGGCATCGAGATCGCAAATTGGCTTGGCTCTGCAGATGTCTCAAAAGCCGAGGATCTGCTTGTGAATATTGATTCTTTGCTAAGGTCGAATAACGTATCTTCTCATGATATCAACCTGATAGCCGTTTCGGCGGGCCCCGGAAGTTTTACGGGGGTCAGGATAGGTATTGCTACGGCTTTGGGACTCAGGGCCGGCTTGAGAGCCGAGATATCAAGCGAGTCAGCTCTGCGGGCTATGGCCTGCCAACAGTCCGACCATCCGAACATCGTAGCGGCTGTCCCGATGGGACGGGACGCCATTTGCCTGCAATCTTTTGAAAAGAAAAGTAGGGAAGTCACCTCCCTCAACGAGCCACACTCGATCTCAGGGAATGATCTCGTTTCGATGATTCGAGAAAATCCGATTGCCAGTTTTGTTGTTCACAGCTCTTTGTTTGAGAAGATCGGATCCTCCAAAGTGGCCGATTTCGGTCTCAACATCGCTTATGCCGTCGGACTGACCTGTCTGGAAAACCCACACACAATGGTGGAACCACTGTTTATAAGTAAAGGTTTTTGAATGAAACTCCCAACTGACCTAGACCGCTCAGATGATACGCGGATTCGCCCTGTCGACGCTTCTCACATCGCGGACATGATGAAGATCGCCGAAGAGACCAACCTCAGCCACTGGTCTGCACAGAGCTACCTCGAAGAGATGAAAAACAACGACGCCGTAATGTTGCGTCTTGTTGCCGAGGACAATACTATGATCGGTTTCGTGGTTGGCAGGTTTGTTGCAGGCGGTGATGCCGGGACGCAGATCGACGCCGAGATATATAACATCGCCATCTGTGAGAACGAGCAGGAAAAAGGGTTTGGGCAGATGTTATTCGATGCATTCAAGGCCGCCTGCAACGCGAGACACGCGGCTCAGATCTGGCTCGAAGTTCGCGAATCCAATAATAAAGCGATCACGTTTTACGAAAAAAATGGCTTTGAAGAGATCCAGCACCGCAAAAACTTTTATGAAAACCCGCGAGAGCATGCCATTTTAATGAAACTGGTTCTGAAAAAACCGAAGGCTTGATAATTTATTAGGTTATGTTCTAGAATTGAATTAACCCGGTTACGAAATTGTTAATTCCGAGGCCGGGTTAAAATTTTTGACAAGTGAGGAAAATAATTTATGGACATGTCAATAGCGGATCCGGTTAGAGATGAACTGCTAAAAAGTAACCCGGAATTCAGGGATTTGGTTCATCAGCATCAGGATTTCGAGGCGAGGTTGAGCGAACTGGCACATCTTACATATCCAAATGACGATGAACAACTCGAAGAAATTACCCTCAAGAAAAAGAAATTAGCAATAAAAGACGAAATTTACGCGATCATGCAGCAGCAAGCGGTTTCACACTAAGAACCGAATAGCTGCTGAAATTTTTTTAAATGGCGGCCGGTGGCGTATTGCCCGGGCCGTCATTCTTTATTTCCGGACAGCCATTTAGCGAATAAGCATAAATGGCCCGGTTTGTAAGGATCAGAATTTGTCCATTGGCAGCGACCGGCGCATATACTACCGATTCATTCTCATCAAGGACGATCTGGCCGGCGACCTTACCATTCGAAAGGTCGGTCAGGATAAGGCCGTGACCGTCGACGCTGGCAAATAAACCGTAGCGGCCCATATAATTCGCTATCTGTGAGATACGCCCGGACAGGCGTTTTTTCCACGCGACACCACCGTTTGAACGGCCGAGAAAATATACAAAATTGTCATGCGATGTCACGAGAAAGTGATCGCCGACAGTGGTCACTGATGATATCTCACCACCGGCCTTAAATTTCCAGCTCGCCTTATCAGAGCCGTTTACAAACAGGGACAAGTTACCGCGTTCATCGCCGACCAAAAGCACATCAGAATCAATGCCGATCGCAGTAACGTTGAATGAAGATCTGGTCAACGACTCGATCTGGCCCGATGAGCTCTGGACCAAAAAGATCTGCTTTCCCGTGGTCGCAACCATTATCCTGCCGCCGTCTGATACGGGTTCTGCTACAAAACCATCGGCGATCTCACGCTTCCATTTCAATGAGCCAGTTCCGGCATCGATCGACTGAATAACTCCATTTTTTGACACGACGATCAGTGAGCCATTAAAGCCGATCAGAAAATGTGAACTGGCTTCCGGCAATTTTAACGTCCAGCTAATGATCCCCGTCTCCTTACTGAGAACCCGCAGCATGCTGCCTGCGGGTTTATCGGGCTCGCTCGAAACCGTTGACGTTACAACGAACAAACCATTGTCCAGGGGCAGCAAATTTGAATTGACGCTGCCGCCAAACTCGCTGGACCACATCTTTTTACCGTCGAATGACAAAGCTTCGATCTTTGCCCCTGCTGATCCGACAAAAACGCGGTTGCCGTCAGCGGCAATATTTTCACCTGCGGAGTCCGCCATCAGATATGTCCAACATTTCGATATATCAGCTTCACCCGCCGGTTTTGACTGTCCAAAAACCGTGATCGCAGGTATCGCGGAACTGATAAGGAAAAGGATGAACAATTTGGGAAGCAGGGCGTAGCGCATTTATTATGTGATCCGGCGGATTGTGCAAATTTCAGATTTTAGCACACGCCCTATGTCGTGTTATATTGATGCCTAATCTGAAAGAGAAGTTTTACCCTAAATCATATAAGAAGAGGAGCCCACTATGTCATTCAACAAGATAATTCTCGTCGGCAATCTAGGCCGCGACCCTGAACTTCGTTATACGCCGCAGGGCGATGCCGTCTGCAGTTTTTCAATGGCAACCAACGAGAGAAAAAAAGATAAGTCCGGCGAGTTCCAGGATGTCACCACCTGGTTTAAGGTTACGCTCTGGCGCCGGCTGGCCGAGAACGCGTCAAAATACCTGTCAAAGGGAAGTCCTGTCTATATCGAAGGACGTCTGCAGGTCGAGGAATGGACTGACCGCGACAATAAGGAGCGATACACGCTAGGCGTTCAGGCAACCGATATGCATTTCATAAGTGCCGGACGCGGCGAAGGCGGTGGTGATTACAGCGGCGGCCCCGACGACCACGACACACACAGCGGCCCGCCTATGGAATCCGGCGCAAGTGCGTCCGGAGGCTCGTCAGCAAGTTCATCGCCGGCTGCGTCACCCGCTGCTGACGACGATATCCCCTTCTAACCCCCCCCGGGGGAATGTTCAAGGTACAAGCGGCCTACTCCCTCAATTTTATTTAGGAAAGGTTTCGCACTTTCGGCGCGAAACCTTTTTTGTTTTTTGATCCGGAGCAAGACGGGTCTGGACTTACAATACGTTCTCCGGAGGAGTCGGATAATCGATGATCAGACCCACTCACCCATTTTGCGGAATTTTTGATAGCGGTCGTCGAGGAGTTTTTTTACACCGACGGCGGATAGGGCTTTGACCTCGCGAACGAGGCTCTTTTTGAGAGAATCACAGATCTTGTCGTAAGCTTTTTGAATTTTCTTATCGCCATTCACGGACACGGTCCACGGTTCCGGTTCCGGGATGATCTCGTCGATGATATCGAATTTTTTGAGGCTGCCGGCGGTTAGCTTCAATCCGTCGGCGGCGTCTGCTGCACGTTCCGCGGATTTCCAAAGAATGGCCGCACAGCCCTCAGGAGTAATGACGGAATAGACGGCATTCTCCATCATTAGAATGCGGTCACCGATGCCGATAGCAAGAGCCCCGCCTGAGCCGCCCTCGCCAAGCACGACCACGATAATAGGGACCTTCAAGCCCGCCATCTCCCGCAGATTAAAGGCGATCGCCTCAGCCTGGCCGCGTTCCTCAGCGTCGATGCCCGGATAAGCTCCGGGCGTGTCAATTATCGTGATCACGGGACGGCCAAATTTTTCGGCCAGCTTCATTATCCGCAAGGCTTTGCGGTAGCCCTCGGGCTTGGACATCGCAAAATTACGGTGGCGGCGTTCGTTGATGTCCCGGCCCTTTTGCTGGCCTATGACGCAGACCTCGCGGCCGTCGAGCCTCGCAAACCCTGTGATCATCGCTGGGTCGTCCGAATATCGCCGATCCCCATGGACCTCTACAAAATCAGTAAAGATCGTCGCTATGACATCTAGAGAATAAGGCCTGTCAGGATGTCGCGCCGTTTGGACGCGTTCCATTGCGGTTGTCGCCATAAACTAATAATACCTCAAACCAGGCCTGATAAGGATAGGAGTCCAATATTTGTTGTTCGAATGTTCTCAAGTCGGCCCAAATGACGATCGCAGCGCGTTCAGTTAATGGACCCACTCGACCCGGCAACCGCGGCCCTCGAGTTTTCGCTGAAGCTCCCGGCTACCCGCGACGCTGATCGCCGGGGCCTGAAGCTTTACGAAAGCCTCGCCGGCATCCATCGTCAAAAAAACATCACATCTGCCGCGGTCGCTTTCGAGCATGCTGTAGAGCCCCTCAAAAAACGCTTCGTCAGCTGAACCGTTAGGGATTTTAATGTTTACCGCGCGGGCACGATTGGCCACCGCCTCATCCAGCGATTTAAGCTCATTGACCATCAAAGTTGGTTCCTGTCCCTCGGCCGCCTCGATCTTGCCGTCTGCAATAAACATTTCGTCGTCTTTCAGGAGCATGCCGAGCTTTGTAAAATTCTCGCCGATCACAACGCCCTTGATCCCGCCGGAACGGTCTTCGAATCTGAATGTGGCAAACCGATTTCCTTTCTTGCTCGTGCGGATCTGCAGGCCGCTGATCATCCCGGCAAGCGTAACAAGGTCACCGGACCTGAGGTCGTCAAATTCAGCGATATTTCCAAGCTTTATCCCGGCCAGCAGGTCCTTGTAATTGTCGAGAGGGTGGGTCGAAAGATAAAAGCCGATCGCGGCTTTTTCACGTTTAGCGATCTCGCTTTGGGACCACGGCTCGGCGTATGGCATGTCCTGGTTTGCGACGGTTGACTCACCGGTCTCAACGGCCCCGAAAAGCCCGCTCTGGCCACGCAGGCGGTCCTCAGCCATACGCTGGCCTTGTGCCAGGGCCGATTCTATCGCAGCGTTCAGCTGAGCACGCCAACTGCCGATCTTCGGTCCCAGGCGGCATCAGTGAATCGAACGCACCGGCAGCGATAAGGCTTTCCAGGCCCCGTCTGTTTACCGCTCCCGAGCCAAGCCTCGAACAAAAATCGTAAAGAGAGGTGAAAGGGCCGCTCTCGCGGGCCTCGACCATCGCCGCGACGCTGGTCGTACCCATGCCCTTGATCGCCGTGAGCCCATAACGGACCGTATTGTCGACCGGAGTAAAGCCATCGTCGCTCTCATTAACATCAGGCGGCAGCAGCTCAAGGCCCATCGACTTTAGCTCGGTGGAATATTTGTAGACCTTTGCACTGTCCTGGGCCTCGTGGGAAAGAACAGCTGCGTAAAAATATGCCGGATAATGAGCTTTAAGATAAGCGGTCTGAAAGGCCAGTAA
Organism: Blastocatellia bacterium; assembly: GCA_963834975.1. Classification (GTDB taxonomy): domain Bacteria; phylum Acidobacteriota; class Blastocatellia; order Pyrinomonadales; family Pyrinomonadaceae; genus OLB17. The sequence continues at coordinate 232,284 of CAWIDZ010000001.1, read as the reverse complement.
GGCGTATGCCATCGAATGGCTGCGGTTAAAGCCATAGTCGGCAAATTTGGCCATCAGGTCAAAGATCTCTTTGGCGGTCTTTTTCTTGATCCCGCGCTCGACGGCTCCGTCGACAAATTTATTCTCGTGCTTGGCCATCTCCTCGATCTTTTTCTTACCCATCGCCCGCCGCATCAGGTCTGCTTCGCCAAGGCTGTACCCGGCCAGCTTTTGAGCGAGCTGCATGATCTGTTCCTGGTAAACAAGGACGCCAAATGTGTTGCCGAGAATACCTTCCATTTCAGGAACGATGTATTCAACCTCTTTCACACCGCGATGCCGATCGATAAAATCGTCGATCATGCCGCCATCGAGAGGGCCCGGACGGTAGAGGGCATTGAGGGCCGACAGGTCTTCCAGTTCCTTTGGCCGCAGCTTTCGGCACATATCCTGCATACCGGACGATTCAAACTGGAATATCGCCTCGGTGCGGCCTTCGCCAAAAAGCTCCATCGTCTTTTGATCGTTTGTGGGTATCTTTGCCCAATCGATGGTCACACCGAGCTTTTCTTTCATCGAGGCGAGGCAATCGCTGATGACCGTCAGAGTCGTCAGGCCCGAGGAAATCCATCTTCAGCATCCCGACCTTTTCGAGGTCGTTCATTGGATACTGGCTCGTAAGTTCATCTTTGCCGGATAACGCAACCGGTACGAGCTCGTGAAGCGGTTTTGGGCTGATAACAACCCCGGCAGCGTGAACGGATGTATGACGGGAACAGCCCTCGAGCCTGAGCGCCAAGTCAACAAGTTCCTTGACTTTGGCGTCTTTGACGGCCGCTTTCATCTCAGGCACCGTTTCCAACGCCTGCGAGATGCTTACATTCCGGCCGCGGATCGGCGGCGGGATCATTTTTGCTATCTTTTCGACATCACCGTATGGCATATTAAGGGCGCGTCCGACGTCCTTGATCGCCGCCCGCGATGCCATTGTTCCAAATGTTATGATCTGACAGACAGACTCTCGCCCATATAACTCGGTAACGTGGTCAATGACACGCCCACGCCCACGTATGCAGAAATCGATATCTATATCAGGCATCGAAATTCGTTCCGGATTTAGAAAACGCTCGAAAAGCAGCTCATATTGCAGCGGGTCAACGTCCGTGATCCGCAAGCAATATGCAGCCAGTGAGCCCGCCGCCGAGCCGCGCCCGGGCCCACGGGGATCTTTTGTTCACGAGCGTAAGCAATAAAATCCCACACGATCAAAAAATACCCAGGAAAGCCCATTTCCTTGATCGTAGCGATCTCAACGCCCAGGCGTTCACGATATTCGTCGAGATCGTGCCTCAGGGTGCTGAGCTCGATCATAGGGTCCCATTCCGTCCGCTTTCGGTCCTCAAAACCGTCCCACAAAACCTTCTCAAAATAACCATCAACGGTTTTGTGACCGGAATCCACAGGAATCGGAAAATTCGGAAGCTGACGCACATCATCGCCCTGGGGCAGGTCGAATGCGCACATCTCGGCTATCTTTACGGTGTTCTTTAGCGATTCAGGAAACTCAGTGCCAAATAGATCCCACATTTCTTCTGTGGAACGCAGAAAACGTATGGCGTTTGAGGAATTGCCGCGAATTCTCGCTAACAGTTCGTCCTTCGCCTATGCTGATAAGAACCTGGTGGGCGTGGGCATCGTCCTGGCTCAAATAATGAACATCGTTTGTCGCCACGAGAGGGATGCCGGTCCGTTTTGCTAGATCTGCGGTATCCATTGTAAGTTTTTGCCCGTTGGGCTCAATATTGTCCTGAATCTCTAGAAAAAAGTTTCCGCTGCCAAAAATATCATTCAGTTTTGTCGCATTAATAAGGGCTTTTTCGGCATTTCCATTGGCGAGAAAGTGTCCGACCGAACCATCCAATCCGCCTGATAGCGCCTATCAGGCCGGTACTTCGCTCGGCGAGAAGTTCGAGATCGATTCGCGGTTTATAGTAAAAACCTTCGGTGAACGCCATTGACGATATGTGGACAAGGTTTTGATACCCCTGCATGTCCCGCGCAAGCAGTAAGAGGTTGTAATAACCTTTTTCACCCGCTTCGATGGCCGTGCTTTTGTCGAAACGACTGCCAAATTTCAAAAAAGCTTCGTATCCGATGATGGGCTGGATCCCATTGGACGTCATCGTGTTGAAAAACGAAACAGCCCCGTACATATTGCCGTAGTCAGTTATCGCACACGCTTTTTGATCCAACTCTTTAAGCCTTTTCGCCAAAGGCTTAAGTTGGATTGTGCTTTGCAACAAGCTATAATCGGTGTGTAAATGCAGGTGAACGAAGTCGTTTTCCGCGAAAGTTGGCCGTACTGCTTTTTCCGCCATATATGAAGAGAGTTTATCTCGAAACCTTCGGCTGTCAAATGAACGTCTCTGATTCGGAACGTATCTCGACAACTTTGGCGCGCGACGGTTTTGAAATGACCTCTGATGAGGCCACTGCCGACGTGGTGATCCTGAATACTTGTTCCGTGCGTGAGAAAGCGGAACACAAGCTTTATGCACGTGTCGGCAGGATCAGGCATGCTCCGAGGCCAAAGCCGGTAATTGGTGTAATGGGCTGCGTCGCCCAGTTAGAGGGCGAAACGCTGTTCAAAAAGATCGAGGGCGTAGATTTTGTGATTGGTACACGGGCAGTTGGCCGCGTTTCCGCCGCGATCGACGAAACGATGCTTACGGGCAAGAATGTCGTTGATGTCGGCGAGCGCGAAGACGATTATGACTGGACAGTCGCCGACACCCACCGCCATTCACCTTATGTAGCATTTTTGCCAATCATTGAGGGATGTAACAAATTTTGCACCTATTGCATCGTACCGTTCTCACGGGGCAGGGAACGCAGCTTTCCGGCATCTGAAATAGTTAGCCAAGTGTTGGAACTAAAGAAGAAAGGGGTCAGGGAAGTTCACTTAATTGGCCAGAATGTGAATAGCTACAGGCCCGAATCTGAATCAGGCCTCGAAGGGTTTGCAGGGAAGTCGCCCTTTTCCCGCCTTCTACGTGCCGTTGCCGCGACCGGTATCGAAAGGATAAAGTTCACCACCTCGTTTCCCCGCGATTTTCGCCCGGATATTGTCGACGCTATCGAAGAAAACGAAAATCTGTGCAATTGGGTGCATCTTCCGGTCCAGTCCGGCAGCAACCGGGTCCTTGCAGCCATGAAACGCGGCCATACTATCGAGAAGTATTTGGAAAAGATCGATCGCCTTCGCTCGTCGAGCCGCGATATTGCATTGACGACCGATATTATTGTCGGTTTCCCGGGCGAAACCGAAGAAGAATTTCAAGATACGGTCAAAATGGTAGAGTATTGTGGTTTTGATATGGCATATATCTTCAAATACTCGCCGCGGCCAGGCACACCCGCATTCGAAATGTTGGATGATGTCTCGGCCGCGGAAAAAACCATTCGGTTCATAGAACTTGAGAACGCCCAGAAACGTATACAGAACAATCGTTTACAGAGATATCTTAATCAGGTGCTTAAAGTGTTGGTTGAGGGCGTTTCGAGCCGAACTGTTAACGGACTAACAGGCCATTCTACCTGCCATAAGGTAGTAAATTTCGCCGGTTCCAATGATCTGCTGGGCAAGGTCATCGATGTGAGGATCACCGAGGTCAAGGCAAATTCTTTATTTGGTGAGTTTTATTAGTTTTATTATGAAAAGTGATCAAAATCTCATTGAAGTAAAGATCGGAGCCCTCATAATGGATCCCAATACCAACACCCCAATAGTGGTGCTTAAAGGCGTGGACTCTGAAACCGTCCTGCCGATCTGGGTTGGGGCTTTCGAGGCAAATGCTATAGCCCTTGAGATCGAAAAGGTCGTCCCCCAGAGGCCGATGACACACGATCTGCTGAGAAACGTCATAATCGAGTGCCAATTATCTGCGTCAAGCGTCGTTATTACTGATCTTTTAGAAAACACGTTCTACGCCCGTATCGAACTTAATGACAAGAGCGGTGATCCTGTAATGCTCGACGCCCGGCCGTCTGACGCAATTGCTCTGGCTTTGAGGCTTGACTGTCCTATATTCGTTGAACAAAAGGTTATCGATCTTTCTGCATCAACTGCCCAGCCGGACGGGACGGCAGACGATGTTGAGACCCCAACCGATGAGTGGCCGGAGTTAATTGGATAACTCCTACATAATCTCTATTATCGGACGCAGACTGTATTATTAGCTCCTGGAATCGATGTGAAGGATTTATTCCAAAAGCTTCCCTATTACCGATTTGCTGATCTTTTTTCGCCGCGGTTTACCTGACACTTCGCAACAATATCTTTTAAACCTTTCAGGACCTGCTGTGCCGATCCTGAAAGTGCCTAAAGCGTACGTCACTTTCGCTTTGACACTCCCCCGGTTAAAAGCTATTATTATCGTTTTGTTATCTATCGCAGATTCCAATATATACAACCCTATAAAAGGAGTTACGTAAACAATTGAGTAACGGAAATTTTTTATTTACATCGGAATCGGTCACTGAGGGCCATCCTGATAAAATGGCTGATCACGTTTCAGACGCGATCCTGGATGCGATCCTCGAACAAGATCCAATGGCACGGGTTGCCTGTGAAACCCTTGTAACAACAGGATTGGCGGTTGTGGCTGGAGAAATTACAACAACAGCGGTCGTAAATTACAAACAGATCATCCGCGAGACTATCGAGGAGATCGGCTACAACAATGGCGAGTTTGGATTTGATTCAAACACTTGCAGCGTAATAGATGCCATCGGAACACAGTCGCCTGATATCTCCCAGGGTGTCGATACGGGCGGCGCAGGTGACCAGGGGTTGATGTTCGGGTTTGCATGTAATGAAACACCTGAACTTATGCCGATGCCGATCCAGATGGCTCATAACCTTACACGTAAACTGTCTGAGGTCCGACGCGACGGCACGATTCCCTACCTGCGTCCTGACGGAAAATCACAAGTTTCTATCGAATATCGCGATGGCCGGCCTTTTCGGGTCGAGGCGGTCGTGATCTCTTCGCAGACCGATGAAACGGATATTGAACAGATTCGCAAAGATATTCTGGAAAAAGTCATCAAACCTGTTATCCCGGCAGAGCTGCTTGATGAGAATACAAAATATCATATCAATCCGACCGGCCGGTTTGTTGTCGGTGGACCGATGGGTGATGCAGGCGTAACTGGCCGTAAGATCATCGTAGACACATATGGCGGCTTTGCCCCGCACGGCGGGGGTGCCTTTTCGGGCAAAGATCCGACCAAGGTAGACCGCTCGGCAGCATATATGGCTCGTTATATTGCGAAAAATATCGTGGCCGCCGGATTGGCTGATAAGGTCACCGTTCAATTGGCTTATGCCATCGGTGTTGCCGAACCCGTTTCGGTTTTTGTCGACACCCAGGGCACAGGAACACTCGATGATGACCGATTGTCAGACATTGTCCGTGAAAATTTTGCATTAACACCAAAAGGTATTATCGAAATGCTGGATCTTCGACGTCCCATATATAGGGAGACGGCAAGATTCGGCCATTTTGGACGCAAGAATGACGAATTTACATGGGAACGCACAGATAAGGCCGAGGCATTGAGGACAGCGGCCGAGAGAGGTATTGGAACTAATGGCTAAAGAAGGAATTTCAATGGAATACGATATTAAAGACATCAATCTTGCACCGCAAGGTAAACAGCGAATTGAATGGGCTGATCGTGAGATGCCTGTGCTCAGGCTCATTCGCGAGCGTTTTGAAGCTGAAAAACCGCTTGTCGGCGTCAAGCTCGTTGCTTGTGCCCATATTACAACAGAGACTGCGAATCTTGCCCGCACACTGCAGGCCGGCGGAGCGGAGTCGCTTTTGATCGCTTCGAATCCGCTGTCGACCCAGGACGATGTAGCTGCCTCGCTGGTTGCCGACTGGAATATCCCGGTAATGGCCATTAAGGGCGAATCAACCGAAACATACCTTCGCCATGTGAAGGCTGCCCTCGAAACCAATCCGAACCTGATCATCGACGACGGATCTGACGTCGTTGCAACGATGATCAAGGAACGGCCTGATCTCATTCCCAACCTTTTGGGAACTACCGAAGAGACAACAACAGGGATCGTTCGTCTCAAAGCCATGACGGCTGCCGGCGTGCTCAACTTCCCTTCGATAGCGGTCAATGATGCCCAGACAAAACATTTCTTCGACAATCGATATGGCACGGGCCAGTCGACTCTTGACGGTATTATTCGCGCCACTAACATCCTCCTAGCCGGGAAAACTCTGGTCGTAGTCGGTTATGGTTGGTGCGGAAAGGGTGTCGCGATGCGTGCCCGCGGAATGGGTGCGAACGTGATCGTCTGCGAGATAGATCCCATCAAAGCGATCGAGGCAGTTATGGACGGAATGCGTGTGCTTCCTATCAAAGAAGCTGCCAAGGTAGGCGACTTTTTTGTCACGGTGACAGGCAACCGCCACGTCGTCGACAGAGAGCATTTCGAGGTTATGAAGGATGGAGCTATTGTCTGTAATAGCGGCCACTTTGATCTCGAACTGAATTTGGACGCACTTCGCGAATTGTCGCAGCCGGTTGTAAAACGGCGTCCTTTTGTTGAGGAGTACCGTTCAATCGACGACAAGAAGAGTGTTATCGTACTCGGCGAAGGCCGCCTCATCAATCTGGCCGCCGCTGAAGGTCACCCTGCCTCAGTAATGGATATGTCATTTGCAAACCAGGCTTTGTCCGCCGAATATCTTGTTGTCAACAAGGGTAAACTTGCCGACGGCGTCCATATCTTGCCAAAAGAAGTAGATCAGGAGATCGCGTCACTTAAGCTGCGTGCCATGGGGGTATCGCTTGATGTGCTTACACCTGAAATGCATGAGTATATGACGAGTTGGGAAACTGGAACTTAGTACCAGGAGTGACAATTCTGTTGATTCTTAAAGTCCGGCTTCTGGCCGGGCTTTTTTTGTGGGTTTTTATCAAATGAACCTGACGAGTGAACAACCTTGATACCGTTGGATCACGTTCTCACTTTTGTAATACGATAAACACCAAATATTGTGAAAATCAGAAGCGGTGACCATACAGCTGACGATGGAGACAGATAACCGTTGAGGCCTAGTTGTTCAAAAACAGCACTTACTCCTGTAAACAACAGCCATAAGGCAATGGCATATCCAACGGTTCCGGCCTTTGCCTTTCGGCTTAATGAAAATGCGAACGGTGCCGTAAACAGAGCGATCACAAACGGCAATACCAGCGTAGAATATTTTTTCTCAAGATAGACCTCAAAATTACGACGTTCAAGTTCAGATTCGCTGCTCGCGATCTGGGCCTTGATACCGGCAATATTCAGATGACTTGGTTTTGTCCGCGGCCTGACAAACGGATTTGTCCCCCCTGCCAGATCATCACTGTTTACAACCTTATTCACAAAATTCCCTTCCGTCAGGCGGCTTTCGACAATATTGCCCGACAAAATGATCCTTCCGTCTTTCCACCGTGCGGTTTCGGCCCGGTACAGGGATTGCAATTCGGCCGTGCCGTTTGTAAATTCGAAAACTGTAAGATCTCGTACGCAACCTTCAGGACAAGGTTGAGTTTGCTTATCGTTATCAGACGCGGGTACACTTGATCTTTCTTCCCCGTTTTCTTGCAGGTCAAACTTATAAATGCGGTTCTCCCGGGCGACCCAATGTTTACCTCCTTCGCCCTGCAATGAGCCACGGCTACGGATATAGGACCGTAGCATGTCCTGCTGCTGGTTCGCTCCTGGCAATACATACTCCTGCAATCCCCAGTTTACAATGCCAAGGGCGGCGGTAGCCAAAAAACACGGCAGCAGTAGACGGTAAACACTTTGTCCGGCTGAGGTCCACGTCACGATCTCATTTTGCCGCGATTTAATGACGTATGTCGCTAGGGTACCGATCATCGCTGCCGAGGGAGCCAACTGCAAATAAATGAACGGCATTAAATAGAACAGGTATTTGCAAAGCAAGAGAGTGCCCCCATCTAACGCCCCGGCAAATTTCCACAGATCGAATGCTGTAAAAATGACGAATACTGAGATCAAAAAGCCCATCGACAACAGAAAGTATTTGACGAGGTTAAATGTGATGTCGAAATCTCTGATACCAGTCGTAACATCAACAAACAAATTCCTAAGCTGGATCTTATTTGGAGCTGCTCTGAATTGAGCAAAGACCTCTGCAAAACGGGCAAAAAGATATTCAAAGCGGCCGATCTTAGGAGAGTAATTAAACCAAACAATTGCCAAAATACTAGCCGCTATCGGTATAAAACTTCCTAATGACACGGCGATAGTTCCTGATCGGGCCAATTGCTCCCCAAGCAACGCTAATAAGTAGTAACCGATCAATGTCAGCAGCGCGAGCAAAACTCCGAGCCCCCGCCCGCCCCGATTAAATCGCAAGATCATCGCCGCACCAAGTAGACTAAAGATCAGGGGTGTAATTGAGAGGATCACGCGCCGTTGCCATAGGATCTGAGCTTCGATCCGATCAGTGCCCTCTCCGGACGAGGCATAATCAGCCAGCCCCGAAAGTCCTAGTTCCTCGATCGAGCCGTCTGAGTTACTCAACCGCTCGATCAATTGGCCCCGGCGTGTTTTGATAGCGAGGCGGATCTCACCGAGGTTCTCAGAAACGTACTTTCCGAGTCCCGGCTCAGTAGGAATGGTCGAAACAACAGCGTCCTCGAGCACCAATTCCGATAACTGCTCCGAAACATCTATTCGCCCCCGCTTTGCCGTTATCAGACGCGTCGTTCCATTTGAAGCGTTCTCACTGTAAATAAAGATATTATTCCAACGTCCGCTGTCCGGATCACCATCCCGCACAAAGATCGTATAGCCTGAAACTTCACTGTTAAAAATGCCCGGCTCAATGGGTGATTCCAGTTTTTTTATCGCCGTCTCAAGGGCAACTTTGCGAACCAACTGTGCCGCAAAGGGAACGCCTTCCAGATTTACAAAAAAAGCGAAGATCGAGAGCAGTACCCCCACGATGGCAAAGGGGGCCATTATCTGCAGATTACCGACCCCGGATGCCCGAATGGCCACCAGTTCATTGTCGGTCTGCATTTTGGCCAACCCGATCACCGTTCCAACCAGGATCGCCATCGGACAGGTAAATGCAATAACGTTAGGGACGAGGGCGATCGTTAGCTGCCAGATCAGATTGGCTGGGATATTAACACTGAAAAATATGTCCGAAAATCGGCTGGCTTGCTGAACAAACAAGATAACGCTGAGAAGCAGCCAGGAAAAAACAAAATAAGGCAGGACCGCGAATACAAGATATTTTGAGATCAGCCTTCCGAGTCTGTCCATCTGTTTTTAGGTACGGAGCGATAATGATCTCTCAACGACAACTTCCCTGCCAATAGATTGAGAAATGATCTTTTTTAAGATCGAGGACAATTCCTCTGAACGAGATCTTTCGGTCCGCGCAAAGTTCACAAACTCTATAGGCGAGAACCGTTGGGCGGCTGCGAATAGCTGTCGCTGCCCGCCATCGACGACTCGATTGCCGGCTGCTTTTCGACAGCTTAAACAGTGCAGGAAGTAATTTGGCCCCAGGTCGGCATTCTCCGTTTCATTGAGCTGACGTCCGCACTTATGACATCTATCCCAATCAGGCAGATATCCCGAAAGCCGAAGAAGCCACAATTCAAAATAAAGGCCAACATTGAGTAGGTTGCCGGGCACGGCCGCAGTGGCATCGAGGCACGCAGACACCATCCGGTAGAGAACCTTGTTGGGATCATGAGGCGGAGACAACGTAATTAGAAGTTCGCCGAGATATGAGAATTTTTGCAAAAAATCCGGATCGCTGGCCGAAGCAAAATAGGATCGGATCAATTCTGCTTTATCAATACTCACCAGTTCGACCGAATCTTTTTGTATGTAGCTCAAACGAACAACGGAAAACGGCTCAAGGGAACTTCCAAATTTGCTCTTGAGTCGCTTAACACCTTTCGCAACTCCCCGAATTATTCCATGATCATGGGTCAAAAATACTACGATCTTGTCTGCTTCCGACAAATTATATGACCTTAATACAATGCTTTCAGTTTCAAACAGAGCCATCTTCCTACCAGGGAATGAAGTACAGGATCCAGGCAAGCACCAGACTAATTACGACAAATTGAGCAAACGTCTTTAATCCGTATATAACCCGGTCACGCGAGGTTCCGCCCGAAAACGTCGCGAACGCAACCGACACAAAAAACGCAAAACCGATAAGGTAAAGAAAATGGATCATTTCTTTCTCCCAAGTGCAATGTCCACCGCATCGATGGCGGCCAGGTAATTCAATAGTCCGGCTACCTCCAGAAATCTGCCCCCATATTCGAATGTCGCCAACGCAGCAACCTGCGGTGATGGTGTACCGGCGATCACAAAGCTAACTATGGCCCCAAGGCCATTGCCAAAACGTGCAAATATATTAAGCAAATACAGCAGCGTTCCATCTTTGAAGTCGAACCCGGGATAATGAGCTCCGCCGCTGACTATTGCGATAATAAACATCGTCCAAATTACGACCGCAATAACGGCACCGCGTTTTACTCGTTTTTGGATCAAATGTCCGGCACCTGGTACAAACCAGGAAAGAAAACCAATTATGATCGGATTATCCATCAATTATTCTCACTATTCTTGCCCAAATAAAGCTCGGGTCTTATATAAAGTAATACTACCTAACTGTTGAATGCACTGTATATTCACATTCCAATAATGCTCAGAAGTCACTTTAAGAAACTGTTGGGGAGTATTTCATCATTTTGTTTCACCGGAAAATGCCAGTACATTTCAATTTGCCGTACCTGAGATGCATTTTTCGACAAACAGATCAAAGATCTCCCTTGACAGGCTATCAGTAACGGCGTTCAGTTCTGGGTGCCATTGCACCCCCAGTGCGAATCGATCTCCTCTCGTATCTTGAATGCACTCAATTATGCCGTCTTTTGACCAGGCAACGGCTTTTAGATTTTCCCCAACTTCTTTAATTGCCTGATGATGCGATGAGTTTACACGAATCGTACCATTGGCCCCTTTTACGGTCTCAAGATTCGACAAAAGACTTCCCTCTGCAAATTTCAAACCATGTGAATTACGTGAATGCGGCACGCCTTGTTCATGTTTATAGCTATTTTCGACCTGAGATTCGATGTCCTGCACAAGGGTGCCGCCACGAATAACGTTCAAGGCCTGCATTCCGTAACATATGGCCAATAACGGCAGATTGAGCCGCTCTATCGCTGCCAGGACCAGTCTGTCTGTTTCGTCCTTTTCGGGAACCACGGTACCAAGTTTTGGATGCGGCTCCTCACCATAAAAATGCGGGTCGATATCAGTATTGCTGCCCGGGAGAAGTACCCCATCCAACCCGGCCAGAGCTTTCTCAATGTATTCCTGCTTGGGGATCAGGCTAATATGCACCGGAATGCCGCCCGCCCTTTCGATCGCCTCGCTGTAATCACGCCCAAGGTAAAACCGTCGGGTTTCGATCTCGAGCCTCATTGTAATACCGATCCGCGGACAATTCCCCATAAACCTATTAATGTTCAGGCATATCGACCGATGATGTCAATTTGAGCATTTGAAATTAAACCCTTATCATTGTGCTTTTATGGGACGCGAGAAAAACAATCGGCTAATTCGCTCAACGACGGTACTACTTGTTAAGCGTGACGGCAAGATCGCCATGGCGGGTGATGGCCAGGTAACATTGGGCGAAACTGTGATCAAGAGTAATGCCCGAAAGGTCCGCCGCATTTCAAATAATCAGATCCTCGCCGGTTTCGCTGGTTCGACTGCCGATGCCTTTTCGCTGCTGACAAGGTTTGAGACAAAACTCGAGCAGTTTCAGGGACAACTGGAACGGGCGGCGATCGAATTGAGCAAAGACTGGCGAACTGACAAATATTTGCGAAATCTCGAAGCCCTTTTGATCGTTGCCGACAAAACAGACGCGTTTCTGATCTCGGGAAAAGGAGACGTGATCTCGTCGGATGACGGTTTGCTTTCAGTCGGATCTGGCAGCATGTACGCACTTGCAGCCGCTCGGGCTTTGATGAAACATACCTCTCTCACCGCATCTGAGATAGCCGAAGAAGCTCTGCGGATAGCTGGTGAGATATGCATTTACACTAACTCCGACGTAGTTGTCGAGGAACTTTAGAAGACGAATGGCAATATATTTAGGCGGCGAAACCGCAGTCGAAAAAGCGCAATCTCGATGACCTTACACCACGGCAGATCGTCGAGGAATTGGACAAATATGTTGTCGGTCAGGGTGCTGCAAAAAAAGCTGTCGCAGTTGCACTTCGCAACCGTATTCGCCGCCAAAAACTTCCGGCAGAGATAGCCGAGGACGTGCTGCCAAAAAATATTCTGATGATAGGCTCGACCGGCGTCGGTAAGACCGAGATCGCCCGTCGCCTCGCCCGTCTGGCAAATTCCCCGTTCATCAAGATCGAAGCGTCCAAATTTACTGAGGTAGGCTATATGGGCCGCGACGTCGAGAGCATGGTCCGTGAACTAGCTGACGTTGCGATCGATATGGCTAAACAGTCTGCTTTTGAAGAGGTCCTCCCGCGTGCCGAAGAAAATGTTGAGGAAAAGCTGCTGGACATTTTGCTGCCGCCGATCGATATGCGTTATCAGACGCAGGATCCTGAAATTCCGGACGAAATAGAACAGCCACGATCACGTACCCGCGAAAAGCTTCGAGAACAGCTTAGGCGTGGCGATCTCGACAGTCGTCTGGTCGACGTCGAGACGCAGGAACGGCCTAATGCCACTATCGATTTCATAGGCGGACAGGGAATGGAGGAAATGGGCGTCAATTTGCGGGATATGATGGGCAATATGTTCCCAACCAAGACCGTTACCCGCAAGCTGACTATTGCAGAAGCTCGTACTTATTTGCTCCGGGATGAACAAGAAAGCCTGGTTGATATGGATCAGATCGGTCGTAAGGCTCTCGAGCGAACCCAATCATCCGGCATTATTTTTCTCGACGAATTGGATAAGATCGCAGGTCGGGAATCGACCGGAAACCCGGATGTCTCGCGTGAAGGCGTTCAACGCGACCTTTTACCGATCGTAGAGGGAACTAACGTAAACACAAAACATGGTATGGTTAGCACCGATCACATCCTGTTTATTGCCGCCGGTGCGTTTCATGTGTCAAAACCATCTGACCTGATCCCTGAACTCCAGGGGCGATTTCCTATCCGTGTTGAACTCGAGTCTCTGACCGTTGACGACCTTAAGCGGATACTCGTGCAGCCAAAACATTCACTCATTAAGCAGTATCAGGCACTCTTAAACACTGAGGGGATCAACCTGACCTTTACCGATGATGCCATAGACAGGCTCGCGGAAATGACCGAAGAGATCAATAAAAGCACCGAGAATATTGGCGCACGGCGGTTGCACACCCTCGTTGAAAAACTTCTCGAGGACATCAGCTTTCTCGGCAGCGAGCTTGAAGAGAAAGACCAGAAGATCGATGCGGCGTATGTCGACGAACATTTAAGCGGCCTGATCGAAGATCAGAACCTGAGACAGTACATTCTTTAATTAAGCAGATGTTACATCGTCAAATTTATCACTATCACTGCTTAAGCATTCCCATTAAGCACTTTAAAGCAAAGGCAATACTATTCTTGTTTTTGGGTTTTGTATTCGTCGGGTCAGGATGTGGTAAACGTGGGGCTCCCGTTCCGCCAAAAGAACGAATCTTGCAAAGCGTCGAGGTTCTGGGGTTTCAACGCGGTAACCAGGTCATTCTGTCGTGGAAAATGCCTGTCCGCAACGCTCCTAAAGGAAATTTACTCAATATCAGCCGTGCCGATATTTATCGCCTATCGGAGCCTATGACGGCTCCCGTCCAACTTTCGGACGAAGAATTTGCAAACCGGTCAACACTGATCGCGGCTCTGGCCATAACTGATGCAGATTTCGGCTCAAAAACAATCTCGTACAAAGATGAGCTGGAATTTGCCGGACAGGCTGCCCGACTGAGATACGCGATCAGGTTTGTAAATGCGGTAGGCCAGAAAACAGGATTTTCAAATACACTTCTGATCGAGCCGACCTCAAAGGTCGCCGGGGCACCCGCTTCCCTGTCGGCTGAGACATCGCAGAATGCGATACAACTCAAATGGCAAAGCCCGCCAACAAACATCGACGGGTCGCCGGCGAGCATTCTCGGCTACAACGTCTACCGGTCAGTCTCAGAAAAGCAGCCCGCCAAATTGCTAAATAAAACGCCCGTCACATCTTCTGAATTTGACGATGAATTCTTTGATTTTGGGACCGAATATTATTACTTTGTCCGGGCGGTTTCGGTAGGTATTAAGAGCGAACCGATCGAGGGTGCAGAATCAAATATATTAAAGATAAAACCGGTCGATACCTTTGCCCCGGCTGCTCCGTCTGCGATCACGATCGCGGCGGCACCTGGCACCATATCCATCTTTTTCGCTGTCAATATTGAGAATGATGTGGTCGGGTACAAGATCTATCGGTCAACCGATCCTAAACTGCCGCTTAGCGAGTGGACGCTGTTGACCACTGATCTTTTGAAGACCAACACATTTCAGGATACAAAGGTTGAGTCCGGTGTGACCTATTATTACTATCTGACGGCTACTGATAAATTCGCAAATGTCAGCGAAGCGTCCGAGACAGTCTCAGAGACGGCACCTTAAGAATTCGGGCCAACCTATCTGGTGAAAATTGAGATCGATAAAAATGTAGTTCCGTCGAAGATCGTCTGTATCGGGCGGAACTACGCGGCCCATGCGGCCGAACTCGGCAACGAAATTCCAAGAGAACCGCTGCTTTTCCTGAAAGCTCCTTCGTCTCTGATCTACAACGGCGATGCGATCCGGGTGCCGGCGATATCGCAGCAGGTCGAACACGAAGGCGAGCTCGCGGTCGTTTTAGGCAAGAAATGCAGATCATTGACCGAGACAGATGACCCGTTCAGTTTTGTGCTTGGTTACGCCTGCTTGAATGATGTAACGGCCCGAGACCTGCAGCGAAAAGATATACAATTCACGAGGGCAAAATCGTTCGATACATTTTGTCCGCTTGGCCCGCATATTGAGACCGAATTGGACCCAACCGATCTTGAGGTCACAACGCGGGTCAACGGAAAAATAAAACAGTCGGGACGCACGTCACAAATGGTCTTCTCAGTAGACTTTCTGATACGATATGTCTCGAATACAATGACATTAAATGTGGGGGACGTGATCGCCACCGGTACGCCCTCAGGAGTAGGAAGGCTGGAACCCGGCGATATTTGTGAGATCGAGATCGAGGGGATCGGCAAACTGACAAACCCGGTCAAATGATCGCAGCTGGCCGCCCAGCCTAAACACACAGGAGTGAATATGAAATTTTTTATTGATACGGCAAATTTGGATGAGATCCGAGAGGCAAATGAACTTGGCCTTATCGACGGGGTAACCACCAACCCTTCGCTGGTGGCCAGAGAAGGTGATATTGACTTTAAGGAGCGGATCGCAGCGATATGCGCCTTGGTAACAGGTGATGTCTCAGCTGAGGTCACAGCACTCGACACAGAGGGAATGCTCAAAGAGGGCCGAGAACTTGCCAAGATCGCACCAAACGTTGTTGTCAAATGCCCTCTTACACTGGACGGGCTAAAAGCAACGAGGGCATTCCGTGCAGAGGGTACTAAGGTCAATGTAACGCTCTGCTTCTCGGCGGCCCAGGCCCTGCTTGCTGCAAAGGCCGGTGCGTCATATATTTCGCCCTTTATAGGCCGTCTGGATGATGTCGCCACTGATGGCATGGAGCTTATCCGCCAGATCGTACAGATCTACGACAATTATGGATTTGCGACTGAGGTCCTCGCGGCATCGATCCGGCACCCGATGCATATTGTGGATTGTGCTTTGGCCGGTGCTGACGTGGCAACCATCCCATTCAAGGTAATTCAGCAGCTTGTAAAACATCCGCTGACGGATAAGGGCCTTGAGGGATTTCTGGCCGATTGGAAAAAGAGCGGCCGAGATTAAGAAAGTTTTGCTCTTCAGATGATCAGGGGCGCCGGCCTTGGCCCGTGCCCCTTTTCTATTTTCGACTCAATAGAGACTTTAGCTGGCCGTGAAGTCCGGCAGATTCGGGGTCACGCTGTAGGGCGAACTGATATTTTGCCCTAAAATATTCATCGGGTTCCGACATCTCGACCAATTCCCTGACCTTTGACAAATTTGCGTCGATCATCTCCTGGGACACATCCCCTTTAAGAGCGAACATCTCATCGATCTCAACGATCAACATTGAAAACTTTCGCAGCCAGGCAAAATCATCATCCTCCAGCAATAGAGTGAGAAAGTCTGTTGGGTTCAACTTACCATGGATGCCCTCGTGCATTTCCCTTTCGATATCGAGCATCGATTTGTGAAGTTTTAGCAAAATATCCCGTGCACTTTTAAGCAGTTCAGCGTTTTCCATAAACTAATCTTAGCCTACTTCATAAACAAAACATACCGTGCTAACCTATATTAGTTAGCCCCCTAATTAAATATCGTTAGCAGGCTAATTAGAGATTAACAGCGGGCTAACCGCTTTTGATTACCACCCTAACATAGCGTATAAAACAGTTAAGCAGAGGGCCTATGGCGGAGCTTATCAAATTTGAGGACACGGTCAGTTACATGCTGGCGAAGGTATCGACGGCTTTCAAGAGTGCGCTCGAACGTCATATGTTCATGATCGGCCTGCACGGAGGGCAAATTTTTGTTCTCTTAGAACTGTGGGGCCAGGACGGGCTAAGGCAGATAGATATCGCAAAAAGGCTTGACCTTTCTGCCCCGACGGTAAATAAGATGCTAAAGGGGTTGCTCGACGTCAACCTGATCCGGCGTTCCAAGCTGGATGATGATGCCCGGTCGGTCAGGATATTTCTTACAGATCTGGGCCGCGATATGCGCTCCGACGTTGAGCGTCAATGGCTCGAGCTCGAGGGTGAATGCCTGTCGGGCCTAAGCGAGACCGAACGCCTGGTACTTTTCGAGGTGCTTGGCAAACTCAGGGCCACCTATACCGGCCGGGGTGAAGGTGATGATGATCAGTAGATCGTTAATGACATAAAATTGTCGATGGAGGTAATGTTATGAAGGTCATTCTGGCTACGGACGGTACGGAATACGGCGAGGCAGCCGCCGCTATGCTCGGAAAATTTGCTCTGAAATCGGGCGACGAGGTAAGGATTATAAGTGTTGTAGATATGGCGATGCCGCTGGGGGTTGATATTTACGGTGGTTATGTGCCGGACACAAGCGCCCTCGAACAGGCTGCACGCAGCAACGCCGAAAAAGTTGTCGACGCCTCGGCCGCAAAGCTCCGCGGCGTCTTTAATGATGTGGAGATCACAACTGATGTCCTGTTCGGGTCACCCGACAGCCGCATAGTCGAGACCGCCGAGGAAATAGGTGCGGATATGATAGTGATCGGTTCGCATGGCTATAAGCGATGGGAAAGGCTGTTGTTGGGATCTGTCTCAAACTCTGTCGTTCATCACGCCCATTGCTCGGTGCTTGTTGTGCGTACGATAGTAGAATAGGCTTCTATACCCAATGGTCGATCAAAATATCACGATCCGTTCGCGAAAGTATGATCTCAGCATACGCCGTACCTGGACGTGTAAGCTGATCGGCGAACACGATGGCTTTCTCAGCTCAGTCGGTAAATTTGAATTCGACGTTGAACATCCCGGCCTTGGATCCATCCGTCGCGGTACGCTCTCTTACGAATTTTACTGGTTGGACCGTTGGTACAACATATTTCGATTTCATGAACCCGACGGTTCGTTTCGCAATTATTACTGTAACGTCAGCATGCCCCCGACCTATGAGAATGGCGTGCTCGATTATGTTGATCTCGACATCGATGTCATCGTCTGGAAGGACTTTTCATACGAAGTAGTTGACCGGGATGATTTCGAGCAGAATGCGGTAAAGTACGGTTATACAAGCGGCATCCGAAATAACGCAGAAGGCAGCCTGGCCGAACTGATAAGACTCATCGAAAAGCGCGAATTCCCTTTCTCGATGGAATATTAAATAGCGTTTGTTAAAGTGAAACTTTAATGAATATTGATCAACTTGGCTGGATCCGCAGCATATAGCTGCAGATGTTCAAAGGTGCTCCGACCGTTACCGGCACCTGCTGTCCGGCGGGTAATTCATAGTTATTAATGGCCGCTGGGTTTTTACCTTCGTTTACCGCCCAAAATTTTCCATTACCGTCTGTCACAAGCGTCAGGTGACGCCTGCTGATCTCAACATCGCCGGCGAGCGGTATGTCCACCGGCTTTGATCTTGAGCCGCGGCCTATGACCACTTGATTCTGAAAGATCGGGATCACATTTTGGCGCACATCGCCCCGCCAAATCTCTAGACGATACAATTCGGTTCGGCGTTTGTTAACGCGGGTCATTTCCTCAGGATCTTCCGAGGATATCGCTACTGCCTGTTTGATATTGGCCTGAGGAAACGTCGGCGGCGGTGGATCTGGCCGCGGAAATTCTGCTGCTTTGGGCACCATGGGCGGTAAATAAGGGGTCGTCTGAGGAGCCCGCCTGCCTGTTTCGCCAGCGGCCGGCTGCGGCTTAGGCCGGGACAGTACACCTGTCTTATTCCCCGTGGAATCCTCCCAACCGTGCTGGACACGCACCTCGCCTTTCTCGAGGGTCCCATCGATCCTCAATTCGATGACAAATGACTTGGTCTCAAGCTTTTTCCGCCCGGCTATTTCCCTCGCCCGCTCGGCCAGAATGTGATATAGCCCCTGCTCCAGGCCCTTTCGCTTAACGCCTTTCCATTCTTTGTCATCATCGCTGCTGAGAAAGATCGTGTACTCGCTTGGAATGATGGTGGTGCCCTGCGGCAGCGGGACCATCTCGTTCTGCATGACCGACTCGACCTCGCGGGCTATTTTGACGATAAATTCCTCGGCCTTGCTGCGAGGCTTTACCTGAGCGTCACGGGCCGCTTCCTCGAGCACGCGTTCCGCACTCTCACCGTCGATCCATCGTCTGACTTTGTCCAATACGCTCAAATTCTCACTTCCTTTAGCATTAGTTCCCGTCGATCTCGATATACTTTCCGTTCAGCCATCCGCGGGTGCCTGACAGAGGGCCTGACCGAACCCGGCCTTGTTCGATCACATCAACTTGATACCAGTTATTTTGAGAATTTACAATCCGCAGCTTTGAATTTTTTGTTACCAGGCCGACCGGATCGTTATCGGTATTTGGCGAGGGCCGCAGATAGATATCGGTATTAGCGACGGCTGTTTGAACCGCAAACCGGCTCAGGATCGCCGGAAGTCCGCCGCGGCCCCGCATATAGCTCGCCGTCCCATATAAGATTCCGGTAAAAATACCGACAAACACCAGAAATGCCGCAAACCGCCTGACGGTGTTCCGTCTCTTAAGCCTCGGAACGACTATCACTTTCGAACCATTCGGGTTCAAGCTACGCTGCGCCGTTAGGTCCAAATTGCCAGGAGTACTGTTTGCCGGCTTTGTGATATTTATGGGTTGTCCGATGGCCGGACCGCTGTTTATGAATGCCCCTCTAATATCCGCCTGCGGGTCGGAAAGGGCCTCGAAACGAGGCAAGGCGGGTGCGTCGGGCGTATAGCCGCGAGCGACGTGGGGCTGCGGAAACGAAAAGGGACCGGTTATCGGTGATGGCTGCGCAATAGTTGGAGGCCCATTGACGTTCACAAATCGGCGAACGGGTTCGAGGTCGCTCCAAAACTCCTCAACCGATTGAGGTCTTTCCCTTGGATCCTGAAGCGTCGCACGCCGGAGCACCCTGTCGAGGTCATCCGCCCACTCCTCGTCCCTGAGGGACTCAGGCAGCCCGGCAAGGGCCTTATTCGTATATGAGCGTGGAGCCTCACCCGTGACGAGTGTGTATAAAGATTTGGCAAGCGAATAAATATCAGCGGCAGGCGAAAGTGCGGCAAAAGCGAGCGTGCCGGTCTGTCCGGCAAACATCGGACTGTGCTCTGGCGGGGCATAAATATTTGTCCCTACCCGCGTGATCGGCGAATCAGACTGGCTGAACCGGGCCACGCCAAAATCCGCGATCTTAACCGTCGAACGGTCCGCCGTCAGGATCAGATTATGCGGCTTAATATCGCGGTGGATAATTCCCCGTCCGTGGGCATGGCCGAGCCCCGCACAAATTTGTTCTGTATAACCGAGCGCTTGTGCCAGAGGGAGTTTTCCGCCCCGTACCAGCTTTTGCAGGTCACCGCCGGGCAGATATTCGAGGACGATGTAGTGAAAGACGGTTCCGGCGAGGTCCCGGGCAGTTCCATGGCCGATCCTGCTGATAATATTTGGGTGCCTGACACGGTCGAGAGCAACAGCTTCGTTTTGAAAGTTCTCGACGAGGGTCCGCTCAAGCTCAGTATCCAGATCGTCCTGCAGAAATACATTCAGAGCTTTGATCACCACTTCCCTTCGCGGTGACTGCGGCGACGCCAAAATGTCCTGCGCCAGATAGATCTCAGCGTAACTTCCCCGTCCAAGCTGCTCGAGAATATCGTACCTCTGATCGAGTCGGCAATTGTTAAGCGAAAGCTCTCTCATCTATTAAAAACCAGTAAAAACAGGCGAACTATCCCTGTTTATCAATACGATAACATATACCAGAAGTTCGGAGATCAGGGTGTGGGGTGCAAGCTAAGACGAGATGATGCAGTTGTCTAGCAATATCTACACGGTCGACATACAAAAAGCGGACTACAAATCGAAAATAGTGGAAATTCAAACATCCTTACAGTATGTTTGATCAGAAATCCGATGGATACGTTGGCGTCGGCTGCACCGGGGGATCGGTGTCGAGAAGTGAGAAAGCCTCGATCTGCACAGTGTTCCGATATCCTCCCAGAGCAACCTTTACCAGGCCTTTTCTATCGGGGATGTCCATTTTGACTTCCTGATCGATATGCTTCTTGAGGACTTTACATTGTTGCTCTTGCCCCTTTTTACAATAAACAAATATGTACCCGCGACGGTTTGGCAAGTCGCGTACATGGGCGATCGTCGAATAGAGAAGCCCCGTATCCCAGGACGAAGGGTCTTTTATGCCAAATGCCTGAAATGGCGAATAATATTCTGAAAGAGGGTCAAATTTTGGAAAGCCATTACATCGCAAATTTGAATCTGTTGGCAAGAAATCTATATGATTGACGGTCTCAGATTGGTCCCTGACCGCGAGCACGACGCCGTCGGCCGTATATATATAGTATTTCATGAGAACATCGTCAACAATCAGAACGAACTTCTTATCGCTGGAGAAAATTTCGTTTCTGGATACTTCACGATTTGGATACGAAACATAATAGGTTACCGTGTCCGCAGGCACATCCCATCCGAACTCGCATCTGGCAGTTGAGTAACTAACATATAGAATTTCATCTTTCGTTTCATATTTGGATTCATATCTTGAACTCTCAGCAGGTTTCAACCACTTTTCAATCTCGCCTTTCGTTGTGTGCAATGGAATTATTCTTTTTCGAATCGCAAGTGGCGATTGCGACGAGACCAGCAATGGAACCATCAAAACGATCAAAATCAGATACCACAGTTTTGGCATGATCTCCTTCTAAACCAAATATACAGCCCCCGACCCGTACGAACTCATCTTATTCAACCTTCGTAACCTTTTCGCTTGGACCAGAGCTCGTCTCTATCCCGCCACAATTATCGACCATGAACCTCACAAAGTCCTCACTACTTTCGTAATCTATGACCCATAACTTCTCCTTTGCGTAGAAATTAATTTTCGGTGGATTGGTAAACTCTTTTTTGTCTATTCCTTCCTGTAAACAGAATCGTGTGAGTTTCGCATCAGCAAGTTCGATGATCTCCGCATCAGTTTGAACTTCGCAGAAGGGGAGGTACGGCTTAATTTTATTAAAGCCACAGGATGTTACGGAAATGACGAACGCGAGAGTTACGCCAATAAGTACGAACCGGGCCTGTCTTTGTTTTCTTCGTATCTTGTGCATATCCGCAAAATACTTCCCCGCTCCTGTGTCCGCCAGAAATTTGAACGAGGAGTGGCCTGGAAATGTTCTTGCTTCGCCGGCAAATCGCAAAATCGACGGCATGGCCCTTTCGTCTTTCGATTCAGATATCTCAGCCAATCACGTTTTGATCACTCACAGCTTTCTTGGACACGGATAAAATTCCAACGATAACTCGCTACCGATCTTAGCCAGCGTATCGACGAGTAGTTTGGCTTCCGTTAATTCTGAGTCACACGGAGATGAGTACTTAAAATAATGATACCGGTCGCCTTCTTTTACCTCGACTATCACCACGTCAGAGTCATTTTTAGCCTCGACGCTTCCTACTATAGAATCATCCGGAAGGTTCATAAACCCTGAATTTTCTATTAAGCTCCAAAGGCCGGCACATCCGGCTCGTTCACCAACGTCTCGGGGCTTATTAGCATCGGACAATTCCGGCGGTAGATAAATCGACTTACACGAATCGACCCGCTTATTCAGTAACAGTCCCCGTGTGACGTCAGGGCTAAAGCCGACCCAGATCCGGAGTTCAATAGAGTCAGATGAAACTCTTTTTGTCCTGAGACTTTTCACCAAATGCAGCGCCGCAAATTGATCTATAGCGTCGAGCACCAAGCCGTTATCGATCGCATCAGAAGCACTCGGTTTGTGACTTCGCAGATCATCGACGAAATTTAGCAGCATAGTTACATCCTCCGGCGGAAGTTTCAATGTCTGGTCCGACTTCGCAGGACGGCATTCTAAAATGACAATAGATTTCCTGTCCGGGACGTCCGGAATGGACAGGATGAACTCTCTTTCATAGGAGGCATCCAAACAAGCATCTTCCAATGCGTATTTCGGGCCGGCTTCTCTCACTCCGGGCAAAGTCAGCATCCGCTGAAGAGTCTTCATTTCGTCACTATTTAAAGTGTACTGTTTACGTAAAACGTGACCGCCCGCATCAATATGATCGGCCTCGGCGTCGCCATTATCAAGAACACGGAGGTCCAGGACTCTTCCCTGTGTGAGGACCATTCCAAAGCGGCTGCTCACGACCTCCAAGAGTAACCGATTCGTCGAAGACCCAACCTCGTACCCTTTAAGTGTTGTTTCCTTCGACGTGTCTATTGAATTCGAATTTGGAATTTCTATCAGGCGATCGACATTTGTGCCAAGTTGCGGTCTCGGCCCGCAGGCGACACACATTACGAGGCAGAAGATTACGCCGATACGGAACGTCTTCATAACGCCAACCTTCCCAGATGTTTTGATCTCTTGTGTAGGATAAGGCACATCTCCTAGAACTATTGAGCCATATCCATTCCTTTGCGCATATATAATACGAAGATAGACGTCTGAGAGAAAAAAGAGCTTGCGTGGTCAACGCCTGTTAAACAGATCGGCGGCATCTTTGTCCGTTGCCCTTACTTACGTGCGGGCTACGGACACGCGGGCTACTGGCTCAACGCCGCCAGGAATTGCATTTTGCCGGTCCGACGCCTCGGGCCGATAATCTCCTATCCCCGGCTCCCTTCCTTACGAAGGAGGGGTGGCATCCGCTTAGGATGCCGGGGTGGTTCTCTCGAAAACAACTGATCAAACCGGCCCGAATGCTAACGTAGAGAACCACCCCGCGGCTGCCGCCGCACCCCTCCTTCGTAAGGAGGGGAGCCTGGCATATGGATATTTCCCTTTTGACTAAAGAAACGCCTGAAGGCGTCACTCATACGAGATCATTCCCTATACACAACCGCCTCGTTCGACCAGGTTGAGGTTTGGCCGCGGGCGGCTTGGGAGCGGACTCGGTATTGGATGGGGACGCCGGGTTTTACTCCGGTGTGTTTGAATTTTTGGGACTTTGTCGTGCCGATGATGTCGTATCGGGGGCTGTCAGCTACTTTGGCCTCGATCACGAAAAGTACGCGGCCGGGGGCGTTGGCACTCACGAAGCTGAGGGCATTTACGCCGTTCGAATAGCCTGTGACGGCAAGCTCGACGGGTGTCTCGGGTGTGACCGGGCGGCGGCCGATGACCGGCGGATCAAAGCCGACGGCGTCAAATTCGCTGGCACGGCTGCCGAGGCCTTTCATTGTGTACTTAAAGTCCTGGATCAGCCTTATCACATGAGCACTGTCGTCCTGTGCGATCTGGGTCCCCTCAAGCGAAGCCGCACGCAGAGCCACCTGCCGGCGGTCTGACTCGGCGAGTTTTGCAGATGCGGCCGCGATGGCATCTGAGATGGCCGTGATCTGTTCGGGCAGCAGGCCCGTGACCTTGCCCGCGGCGATCTTTGCAGCCATATTGAGGCCAAAATCGGCCAGCTCTGCACGTGTGAGATAATTTGGGTTCATAACTTTTTCTTCCTTACAATTTTTCTACCAACAAGTGATCTGCCTCCGCCAAAACAAGGCCTTGTTTTACCGGCATTCACAGATGGCCTGTTGTTGCACTCATAATACAACGAGCAGTGCAAGAAAGTCAACACAATTTGTATCGCAGATCAATAAAAGTGCCCCGGGCCCGTAAATACTGGCCAAAAGACCACCACACCGCAATTTGGGTGGCACGGCTGTTATTTTTTATGATCTGCGGTCGATCCAATGTCCAAAAAGCTGACTAGCTAATAAAATAGTTTTTTTAGACGTCAAAAAAACTATTTAACGTATATGTTGGCCTCATGATCGTCATATAGCGTTCCAATTGATGTTGAGAGCTTTTAGTAGCTTAGAAACCTGGCATTTCTTGGCGAATGTCTGATCACCGTCCGATTTTATACACAACAGAAAAGCCGCCCGAATTGAAAGCAATTCGGGCGGCCAAGGCTGCGGCGGGTCCGGGTCCTAGTTATTCAAACGTTGGAAACCGGTCATCTGGATATTCTGGAAGTACGGGGTTCCGGGGGGCAGGCGGTTAACATCGAGGAACGTCGCATCGAACACCCAGTTACGGGTCGGCGGGCCATAAACGTTATTACAGCACTTGAACGGGCCGTTGTTATTGTGCGAGTTAAAAAGGTTGATCAGCGAACCCGAATAGTTAAATCTGGTTCCCCAACTCTCGAGGAAACGCATGAAGTTATGAACTCCGCCATTCATCTTCAAGTCGCTGCCGCCCTGATTTGGAGATCCGTTCAGTGTTGTGATCGTATCGCCCGAGATCATGGCAAATCGCTGTGTGGTTTCCGACGCGCTTCGGTTACTCAGGCTGAATGGGTATACAAAACTCTCACCGTCATTCCAACTATTTGAAAGCATCGTCACCGCGTCGGCTGCGATCGAACAGGGTATATCATTGGAGCCCTGAGGCTGATACTCAGTTGAGGCCGTTGGCGTACCGATCGAGGCGATGCTTGTAGCATTGTAATTGCCCTGCACATAAATGCCGTTTTCTGATGCAACAGTAAAGCCTCGGGTGTTCGCCGGACTTGCACTGTCATACGTCCCCGGCGGGCGTGATCCGTTAAGGAGGCGAACCCCGCGTCGGTAGAATTTGTGATCAAATACGGCAGCTACATCGGGCGAAACACTCGTCGCCGTAGATCCGCTTCCGCCCGTGTAACGTATCGCTTCATTTGTGTAATCGGCCTGAAGCGTTCCGTTGCCATTGATATCCTCGCCGTCCTCTTTGGTGCCGTCATTGGGTCCATAGACGTCTTCCATGTCGTATTCACCGTCAAAATCATAGTCACCCCGGCGATCTGACACATACAGCACCCATCCATTGACCTGAGGAATATCGCTGCCGCGAAGTACATGCCCGGTGGCAGTGTAATAGGGTGTACCGGTCGGCATGTTTGAATTCCACGTGCCGTCAAGGAATTTCTTGAGGTTGGCAATATCAATATCGATCATACTCATCACACCGGCCCAGGGAACCTTGGTCCCGTAGCTCGACGTCGGGTTAAAGACCGATGAAGTGTCGTTGTAAAGCCCTTCGCGTGTATCGAACATATTGATCGGGAACGGTACGACGCAGGGTATTTTACCGGTAATGCCGGTGATCGTTGCATTTCGCATCGCGGCCCGATTGTCGCCGCTGAAATTGTTCGGGAAAAAATTCGGCGAACCGGTAATGGTTCCGGTGTCATAACCCGTTGTAGTTAAGGCATGTCCGGTGTTCTTACAGCTATTACCGGTTGCCACCGTGCCGGGAACCACATAATTGTATGCGGTTGAACCTGACCCTGCGGCTGACAAGAAACCTGAGTTTGGAAGATTTGGCCCTTCGATCACGAACCGCTGAAATTGGAACACAGAGCGGCTATCGATGCCATTAGTGGTGTAGTTGGTATCCGCGATCTTAAATGTAGAGTTATTGGGTGGAAGGTCAGTTACGCCCAAAGCAAGCATGTCTTGAGTAATGTCTTTTGTCGGGTATGTAATGGTGGATGGATCATATTCCACCGTCTCGATCTTGACCCAGGTCTCGCCGCCGCCGGCATTGAATCTGTCTCCGTTTATCGCGGTTGCTTGATATGCCGGTGTCCCGGCCAAAGCACGTGGCACGTAACCACGAGCACCTGTTATCGATCCAGTAATCAAGCCTGTCGAATCGCCATCCAGACGGATTCCGCATGGCGTGGTCACTGCAGTTCCCGACGTCGTGGCACATCCGGGGAGTTTGGCTTTGCTGTCAGCAAGAGACACTCTGATACCGGTTTTGTTGTAATAGCGGTCGGCCGCGGTTACCTTGTCGTCAGATGTAGCTGTTGTAACCGCCGAAAGGTTTGGCGAGGAAACAGTGCCGGTGCCATTATTCCAAACGTCCCCGACATTCTTGCCTCGCTTAACCACTTCTACAAGGTCGATACCCAATCCGCCGATGTCGCTGTTCAACTTGATAGGCAGCTGCAGTGGTTTTGTATACGCAAGCAGGTTTCCCTGAAACAAGTTTGAATTTGTCGTCCAGGTGGCCGACTTATATGTTGTTGGCAGAGGGGCTCCTGTGACGGGCGAACCGTTTACGACGTTTTTGAGAACGCTGCCCATATTATTGGCAAGCTTTACATAAACTCCGGACGCATTCTTGATGAAGATGTTGTCGTCCCAGTTTGTCCAGGGCGAACCATTTTTGGAAACGTCCGTAAAAATGTGGTTTGCCGCACTAACCTTGGACGAAAAATAAACACCAGTGTCACCCTGCAAAAAGATCGATCCATTTGAATGGACCCGTCCGCCAAAGTCAAACCTCGGGCCCGGGTGGAATTCGAGATCGTCATCATAAAAGATGCCGAACTGGAAGATCGGGATACGGTTGTTTAGAAACTTGCGGCGAAGTGCAACCTGAACGCCGTTTTGTCTATCTGTAGCTACCGAGTCCAACTGCCATTCGTCTCGCCGTGCGTTAAGGCCCTGGAAGAGTTCTCCGGTCATAACGACATCTTTGGTTGCCTGCGTCTGAGTAACCGTTTGGTTAAAGTTATACGAAGTGTCAAAGACTGGCGGATACTGGGTTTGTATCCTTGAGATATCGCTTGAATCAATAGTCAGCTTCGTCTCAAATATCTTATTGAAATTACGCGTTAATATTTCCAAACTTGCGTTTGCAGCCTCATAGGCCCGTGTCTCAGCCTCGTCATTTGACGCGGCTACGGTCTCGCTATTTGTTCTCGAGATCGCAAGCGCTACAAATGCCATCAGTAAGATCATGATCAGCAGAGCGATAACCATCGCGGAGCCGTCCTGCTTAACGGATCTGTCATTTGCCGAATTTCGTTCCTTTGGAACAACCTTGGTGCGACTATCTTTGGCCCGTTTATTCATTGCTTTATTACCCTCGAAATTATCCTGCGTCATATCCCAAATTCCTCGTGCTGAATGACGACGTCATTTTGATCGATTCCGGCTTTCCGGTCTTTTCATCATTTTCGGTCGCCTGGACCGAGAGAGTGACCCGAACCTGTCTGACCCGGTTAAATCCCTGCCAATCGTCGTCTGAAGTACCTACAATACCGTCCGGCCCAACTGATGGATTGTCCGATGAACTGCCGTCATCGAGGATATATCTGATCTGCAGGTCCTCGACGTTATATGCCAGCGGCAATTCCTGGATCTGAGCCGATGAAGCAGCTCCCCGGTTGTTACCGAATATGGTGCGAACCAGCGTCCCGTCGGGCTTGACCTGATAGCTAACCAAAAATACTCTCTTGGCGGTCGCTGAGTAAGTCGTACAATTAGTGTCCGCCGATGAAGTGCATTGCCTGAGTACGCTGCCGTTTTGTCCTGAACCATTTAGGGCCTGATTCAAGCCGAGTGGATCGCCCGGCGCCGCGTCGATCGTGTTAGATCCATTTACAGCTGTCGCCATTATGAGGATCTGCGAGGTATCTGATTCAACCAGAAACAGGTCATACGGCTTTGCTGCGGCGGCTCCGGTTGAGGTCTTGGAGGTCAACCTTGGGATCGAGGCACTGCCACCGGCCGATACGCCCAAGAGATCTATGACATTACCTGAGTTGAATTCCAGATCGCGATAAGCAAATGCGATCATGTCGGTTCGCGTTGAGGTAACCGCGTTCAGGTTGTTTGGGAACAGGTTATTTCCGACGACTATTGAGGTGACCATGTCCCGGTTGTTATCGACATCGGCCGGAACTCCTATCCTCAGATTATTAAAATTATCGGGCACTATCCCCCCGCGCCTGTGGTATCCCAGGCCGGCATTCAAAACGTCTCGCCCGATCATATGGATCGCAACGCGCGCATTCTTTTGCACATCTGTGCGGCGGCTTGCCCGGTTTCGGTCATACATCCCGAGCTGCATCAGTCCATAGATCGAACCGGTGACGATCAGGAAAAGCACCATGGCGATCATCAGTTCGAGTAAACTGAAACCATTCTCGTGCCCGGGATCATTTGAATTATTGCGTTTTGAGATCGAGATCATTTGAATATCCTCTAGTAGTTGGTAATGATCGTTGACGTAGACTCTTGTCTCGATGCCTGGTTTACGAAATATTTGATATTTACGTCGATCCGGCGGCGTGTTATTGGGTTAGGCGGCGACAGTCGCTCAGGATCAGCGACATCCGTGATCACTATCTCCCGCTGAAACCCTTTCATCAATGGACTGTTGTTTGGCGTATGTCCGGTTACCGTACAGGTTCCCGGCGCAGGACAAGCGTCATCCGATGTTCCGGCAACGCCGTCAGACCCCACATCGGTCCTTACCGGGTTGTAACCGGTCAGAAAGATCCCGTTCAATTCACCCGGCGGCACTGAGGTCATCACATTTCGGAGTGATTCCCATCCGTCGACAACGCCGGGTTGTTTGATCTCTTTTGCCGCAAAGATCGATTCGATCGTTGAGAGTGCGAGCTGTTTGGCCATTGTGCGCCGTTCAGATTCCAATGACCGAACTATATTTGCGCTCAAGGCACCAACCATTGCTAATATGCCGACCATCATTATTACAACAGCGATCATTACATCGATATAAGAAAATCCGCCTTGACGCGTTTTTTGTATTGACATGGTGTTTTGTTTCTAAAATCTTTCGTCCCTTTTTCTCTATAAAGAATTACCGGACGCACCGTAAGAGCTGCTGCGACGCGAGTCTTTCCATTTGTTAGGGGCTGTTGACGAATGATCGAATTCCCACAAACGTATAACCCCAGTAGCGCCAAGAACCGTCAGGCTGCGTGCAATATCCGACTGTGCGGGATTGGCTTTGTTGGGAGCCCATATATGAAGTGTGACGCCAGTCGGAACCGCACCTGTACCGATCGCGTTATTACCCGCATCAACGGCCGAACCGTTGGCCAGGAAGCGAATTGTACATACATTCTGACTAATGCTCGGCGGATATACACTGGCCTTAAAAACTGCATTGGGAACCTGCATCAACTCAGGTGGGTTATAGCCGATCTCAGAGGGACGAGTATTGACCTTCACATTTGTAGGCTGAAAGAGAGTCATCGCCTTGATCAAGACGTCATCATTTGCAGTGTTCGAAAGTACGTTTTCGTCATAGAGCTTTGCAGTGTAGTTCGAAATGTTGATCTCGACCCGCATCGTACGGCGTTGAGTTAGCGCACGCTGCCTGCCCTCTTGCAGTATGTCTGCAAGTTGCAAAGCCTGGTCATCGGGTTGATAGAGCTTTTTATGAGCGAACGCGTAGAACAAGACCACTGTGCTCATGATCGCAATTATTGAGACCACGACAAGCAGCTCAACGATCGAAAATCCCGACCCTGATTGTTTCGAAGTAGGACGCCTGCTTTTCATAACTTTCTCTTTTCGTATTTTTTTAGGTAACCAAACAAAAATTGGTCCTTGATGAATTAAACGTGGAATGCACAAATTCTTCCAAAAACATTTTACATTGTTTAACCGGAGAAATGCAATAATTTCATTTACTTTTCTTTGATCAGGAAATCGGCTAAAATCGGAGCAGTTCGTTTGTAGTTATTCACATCTTAAGACCTGTTAAATGACTGAAAAACAACCAGTTTCAAAGAAAGCATTTTCGGCTGACTGGTTCTTTCGGGGAGCACTGACCAAGATCGGTGATTCTCTTGACCGCCTGACCGGCCGGAAGTGGATCCCATCGAGTAGTCTTGCAACCAGTGAAATAGTTGAACGAATTAAGAAGCTTTTGGACGATGAAATTCAGGACGTCGCCGGCAAAGGCAAAGTTGCGCCGCACAACATCAAACTTAAAATGCAGTGGAATAAGTTTTCGGACGACAGCGGCGATGCCCTGAAAGTGCTGGAAAATGAGCTGTTGGCGGCCGCCGTTGACCATATTAACGACTCTCACTATTACACGTTTGCTCCGGTTTCGCTTGAGGTCAAACCCGACTATTTTATCGAGGGCGTTAAGCTTTATGTGAGCTTTGACAAATTCCACTCTGAAGATCGCGATGTCGAATTGAATGTAACTGTTCCCTCTATTAATGCTGCTGAGCCGGCACCGTCAGTTAAACAGTCAACGCCATCTATTAACGAAATATACGTCGCTCGATTTGAGATCAATGGTGCTCGATTTGAAAAACAGCTCGAATTCCCTTCAGGCGGGCGTTGTTCTGTAGGGCGGACCGCCGGCGATCTCTTGCTAGATCACTCGAGTGTTTCTAAGATCCATGCTTCACTGGTTGCCGGGGCGGATGGCTTTCTTTCTGTAGCCGACACCGGATCCACCAACGGAACATTCATTAACGGACAGCGTATTGCATACGGAAAGGCTGTGCGGCTGGATGAATCCGACCGGTTAAAATTCGGAGAGATCGAGGTGATATTTGAACGACTGCCGAAACCTGTCTTTGATGAACCAGAGGCTGAATTAGCAGACGAGTCGCAAGGCGAATCAGTCGAGATCGATGGGTTTGAGTTTAAAAGCCGTGTGTCTCCGGAAAATGAGCCCGGGACCGTTTCTGGTATCGGATCGAACCCTCCGGCTGGGTCTGATGCCGGAAGTCCGGTAATTACTATCCCCGATCCAACGCCAGATGATCTAACTGGATCAGGATCAAAAGACACAAAGGAAGATCGAACCATAGATGGGTGAAATGGCCGGGGCACAGATCTAATCAATGAATCTAATTATTTTAGCGTTGATCGATTGGCAGAATTGGCGGCCCGAAGCGATTTTTGGCGGTCAAGTCCTCGAACGCACACCGGCGGGCCTTACTATCTTTTACTCGATCGGCCTGGGTATCCTGCTCGTTTTCCTCTTACTGAGTTTCCTGGAAAATTTTCGCCGCCGCAAATTTGTATTTGAGCGTGACCTCTCACCGGAAGTTACAAAAAAATTAACCCAAACATTAGCCAACCGGAGCTTGCGGGTTTGGTTTGTTATTTTCGTCGTACTGGTGTTTTCTGTTTTTGGGTTTCAGGTTTATTGGGCGCGATTCGCGGACGATTCGAACGAACAATTTCAGGCCCTGAATTATAAAGACCTCAGGAACCGAAGGGCTAACGCAGCGACCCTTCGCGGATGGATGCTCGACCGGACTGGAAGATTAGATTCCGCCTTGGCCTATTACAAGCTAGACAGTGACGGCGATATTGTCAGGGCATTTCCGCTCGAGCGTGAGATGGCACATCTTTTGGGGACCGAACGCGGTACGCCGGGCCTCGAACGGACCCTCTACAAAAAGGACACTGATCCGATGCCCGAAGCATGGGACCTGCTTACAAAATACAAAAAGCCCGAGCCTGAGAATAAGGATGTCAGGGTAACGATCGACCGGGATCTCCAAGCCTTTGTGGCGAAAGAATTGGAAGGAAAAAAGGGTGCGATCGTCGTATTAAATCCGCAGTCAGGCGATGTGCTTGCCATGTTTTCCAACCCCTCATACAGTCTTTCGGACGTTCAGTCGGTTGACGGCTATTTGAAACTGGAAGGTGACAAGGCAAACAAGCCCTTGCTGAGCCGTTCGACGCGCGAATTCTACACTCCGGGCTCGACATTTAAGACGCTGACAATGATCTCGGCATTTCGGGCTGGTAAGCAAGATCTTTTGTTTGACGACCTTTCGTCGAGTAATGACCCGCCTTGTTACACCCCATTCAGAGGTTCGAAGCCGATCTGCGACTCCGGTGGCAGTTGTGAGCTTTGCAGGCCTGCGGTCCCTATACGAGAGGCATTTAAGGTTTCGAGCAATCAATACTTTGCTCAGCTTGCAAATGCCCTCGGCCGAGAAAGGATGGCCGAGACCGCCAGGCTCGTTGGAATTGCCCCAGTCGATAAACGCGAAGACGCCTTGACCCAGGGATTTTTCCCGGATATTTGGAATACGAGCGATATTCGCATCGCGAACTCGATCAGTCCGGCGCGGTCGACGATGGTTACTGGCAAGGAATTGACATTATTCGATTTTGGTTTGGAAGGAATGGGACAAGGACTGGCTTCGCAGATGACGCCTTTCCAAATGGCATTGATCGCATCTGCCCCTGCCAATTTACAAGGCCGCCTGATGAAGCCAAAGATCGAAGCCGATATTCAACCCGAGATGTTTTCGCAGGTACTCACCCCTCAACAGGCTGCGGCGATCCGCGAGATAATGTCCACCGTTACAGAGGAATCGGGCGGAACGGGAGGGGCTGTGCGAAGTGCATTGGCCGGAACGGCCATCATTGCCGGCGGAAAGACCGGCACTGCTGAAAAGGACAATGTTCCGCGTTACGACCCGAAAACCGGCGAGCGAATGTTCGTACTTAGAAAGAAAAAGGCTGCGAATGGTGAGTTCGTCGACGTAAAGGAATACCTGAACTATGACCGAACCGATGGCTGGTTTATTTGTATTGCTCCATTGGAGAATCCGCAACTCGCAATAGCCGTCGTCATCGAGGATATTGGTAATCGATTTGGTGGGCAAACGGCCGCCCCGGTTGCCGCAAACGTCATTCTAAAAGCCAGAAGCCTCGGGCTTCTGGGTGATAAATACAGGCCAAAGGCGACGGTACCCAAGGTCAAGAAGAAATAGTAAGTTCGACCTCTGATCAAATGACGAACAGGACCTCGACTCATGTTGCAATCCTTTTTCTGATCGTTGTCCTGACAGCGATCGGGCACTATGCCATCAGCTATGGCGCGACGATCCGGGGGTACGAGACCAGCGGATTGGCCGCTATAAGAGATCTTGCTCTGCTGGTGGTGCTTGCCTTCCTGCCTATTTTCATAAAGAAGTTCCTTCGTTATAACGGAAATTGGACGCTATACACTACCTGCGTCTTACTCTTCTCTGTTGGGCTGACAGTCCAATACCGCCTTTTTTCTGACCGTGAATATGTGGCCGATATTGACCCGGCCGAGAGGCAGAAGATACAAAACTCAGATCTGACAGATAAGGAAAAGTCGCGTGAGTTGCTCCGCGCCAAACTTAGAGCAATTGCCAAGGAGCGCGAGGCAAAGATCAAAACTCTTCAGCTTCACTACATTCAGGAAAATTATTCGCCGGAAAAAAAACAGATCATGGGGCTGCCCGCAACGGCAGCCGGTCCTGTTGACCTTTCAAGTGAATCACTTCGCCCCGCAAAAGACACTCTTTCCGCGGTCGCCCTTTCGGGACGGACCTTGATCCCGCTGTTTGGGATCTTGTGCCTTGTTGTATTTTTTGTTGCTATCAGGCGGGACGAGACGATCAAGTTTCTGCAGGACAACGGATTTCTGATAGTTATCTTGACTCTTGGCCCTTTGCTTCTCGCCGCAATTACCTCGCGTGCCGGAAAATCGTTCGGCAACATGACGCCGTGGGAACCAGCGAAGATACCGTTCCTGGTTGGATTTGCCGCTATCTTATCTGTCCTTTACAAAAATCTGGCCAGAACATATTGGGGTGTGCCAAGAGCCAAGGATGTTTTGCCTCTCGTATTCATGGCCGCATTGCCGTTCGTTCCGTTTTTCGTACTTAAAGATTTCGGCCAGATGATCGTTTTCGGATCTGTTTATGCCACGCTTTACCTG
Organism: Blastocatellia bacterium; assembly: GCA_963834975.1. Lineage (GTDB taxonomy): Bacteria > Acidobacteriota > Blastocatellia > Pyrinomonadales > Pyrinomonadaceae > OLB17. The sequence continues at coordinate 197,759 of CAWIDZ010000001.1, read as the reverse complement.
ATCGCAGTCCGCACGATTTTCGCAGAGATTTGTACTTGTCGGGAGCGTTCTGTTCGTAATGGCGATCCTGATCGTTGGAGCTCTACCCGAAAAAACCCAGGAGAGGATACCGCTAGTCCCAACTCTCGCTCGTCCGGTCAGGACAATATTGCCGAACCGGATCCAACAACGATTTCATTTGTGGCTTGATGGTTTCGATCCGCCTTCACCGGATACTAGCTGGTGGAAGGAAGATTATGATGATTATTATGCAGACCTGGTAAAACGGGACCCGCAGCTGCCGCAAATGGTTGAAGAAAATCCGGACTTGCAGAGGACCATCAATATCGACGCGTGGTTTGACGTTTTGGCGTTTCAGCCAGCCCAGGCAACGTTTGGCCTTGCATCCGGTGGAATGACGGGCCGCGGTCTAGGACTCGGTTATCCCGAATTGATACCTGTCTCAGACTCTGATTATATTTTCGCGGCCTTGGCTGAAGAACTTGGACTTTTTGGGGGCCTGTTGGTAATCTTTGCACTTATAGCATTTGTAGGCGCCGGCGTCCGCACAGCTCGCGATTCCCGCGATATTTTCAGTAAATTATGCGCGATCGGGCTCTCGGCTTTTATTGGATTTCAGGCGATCGTAAATATCGGCGGTATCACGCGGGCCCTTCCTATGACGGGTATAACGCTTCCATTTGTCAGCCATGGTGGATTTAGCCTTGTCACCAGTTTTGTAATGCTTGGAATGCTGATGGCGTTTTCGCATAGAAATGCCGTAGATCTGGGCCGTGACGAAGCAAAAGTCAGAACAGACGAGGTCAATGGTCTATAATATTTCAGGTAATTAGGAATATCTCGGGGAAAAATTGATGGACAACAGTCTTCACATTGTTTCAGGGTCGATCAGCGACAGGGGGCTTAGCGAAAAAAGGCCGCAAAATGAGGACTCGTTTCTCGAAATGACGGATCTCGGGATATACGCTGTTGCTGATGGCGTCGGCGGTGCTCAGGCCGGCGATGTGGCATCCCAGATGGCGGTTGAGATATTAAGTGAAGCATTCGCAAATCGCACGGAAAGCGATGATGCAGAAGATGTTATGCGTGCCGCAATTGAGCAGGCAAATAGATCGATCTATCAGATGGCGCTGGAATTGCCACAGCTATCGAGTATGGCCACCACTCTAGTGGCTCTGCAGATCAACGCCAATATTGCGACGTTTGGCCACGTTGGTGATTCACGTCTATATCGCGTGGACCGGGACGGCAATCTGTACCGAGAAACCAACGACCATTCAATGGTTGCCGAAGAAGTACGGGCCGGCCGGATGACTGAGGAAGAAGCCGAGACTCATCCAAGCCGAAATATCATCAGCCGGGCGTTGGGGGCTGAACCGACTGTCGAAATAGATCTCAAAACAATGATGATCGAGCCAGGAACTGCCTTTCTTATCTGTTCTGACGGCATTACCCGCCATGTCAGCGACGAAGAGATCAAAGGTGTTTTGACCTTTGGCGGAGACCCGATCGAGATCTGCGAGTATTTAAAGAAATTATGCTTTGAAAGAGGGGCAGAGGATAACCTTACGGCGGTCGTGGTAAAAGCTAGGGGGATTGCGCAGAAAGACCATGGGTCTGTCGACCAACCGGATGACAAGTTTGAGGAGACGACCATCGCAACCGCAAGAACGCCATTTGACGAGATCGTCTCGGACCTCCCTGATAATGGCGAACTTCTTGAACTCGGCACCCCGGAGTTGATAAGCTCCGAAAGTTCTTCCGATTTAGATGATCCGATCCTTATTGACACTGATGAATTTCCATTTCCGACGAAAGGCGAGTTAGAGAAAGAGCAATCATCGCCAGAGCAACCCACTCCTGAAATTGTTGTCGAACTTGAGCCCGAACAGCGGCCGGAGCCGGCTTTTTCGATGTTTGGGGATGCCGGTGTAGATCTGGCTGAAGAACGAAGCGGCGGATCGGGAAAGATCATTTTGGGAGTCGCTATGCTTCTGATCGGCGGTTTGATCGGGCTTGCGGCCTACCACTTTTTGCTGCTGCCGATTCCTCAGCCGGCGATCTCAAATCCGTTGTCGGCTATGAAGTCCGAAAATATCGAGTTTAGTTCCTTTGAAAAGAACCGGCGTAATGTAGATGCCGATCCAGCAGCCTATCTAAAGGAAGTTCCACCGCCCGAAGATGCGGAGGATTTTTATCTCATCGGCCGGGCCAATATCCTGGTGCGTGATTTTCCAAATGCCCGTTTGGCGCTGATCGAGGCTCAGAAGCGACTTTCAACTGCTGAACCCGCGAACGCAAAAATTCTTGCCACAGATATTGCGATCGCACTGGTTATTACAAATGATCCGACCATCCAAAACCGTTTGACGGTGGGGCCTGAGCCATCTGCAAACCGAATAGACGGCGGCAATGCTAATGTCATTCGGTAAAAAAGATATGGCGCAGGTCGTATTCAAGCAAATTGGCGTTTAGCCTCAAATAAGATAATTCCTGCAGAAACCGCTAGGTTCAGGCTTTCGACGTTGTTTGCAAGTGGGATCCTGATCGTTTCGTCGACCTTTGAAAGAGTTTGCTCACTCAGGCCGTGGGCCTCGGAACCAAATATCAGTAGCCTGGGTATTTTCCAGTTGACCTGGGTGTAATCCATAGCCGCCGAGGCAGCAGTCGCTGTCGTCGATAGCTTATTACTCTCAGCCCATAGCAGTGTTTCGTCAAGTCCGACCTCTTCCCACACTGCAAGCCTAAAGCTCGCACCCATTGCTGCCCTCAGTGCTTTTGGTGAATAAACATCTGTGGAATTTTGCGAAATTATCACACCCGCGACTCCGGCAGCCTCGGCCGTTCGGAGTACGGCCCCCAGATTCGAAGGATTGTTTATCTCATGAAGGAATAAGATCGTAGGCCGCCCCTTAGCCGCGACACTATTTTCGATCCGGCTTTTACCATCTGCCGGCCGTTTTGCAAGGACGACTATGCCCTGTGGCTGAATGGTGTCCGCCAACGACGAAAATAGCCGTTCAGGAACCTCGGTGATCGAGACAGACCGTTTGGCAACGGCTTCGAGCATTTCACGATCTGCAAAGCTCTCGCTTACATAGCACTCATCGATCACCAGGCTCGAAAGTAGCGCTTCATCAACAAGCCTTCGCCCTTCGATAAATATCTGTCCTCTGACCTTACCGTCACGCACTTTGCGGACATTGACCAGCCTCACATTGTCACGGCTCGTTATTTTCTCAATTTCTTTCATTGCTAACTCAATTTAATCATTTATCAACGAGTTTTGAAAAAGCCAGTAAAATAGCTAAACTTATGCGGTATGCAGCCCGAATCCAAAACCAAAAACAAGATCGATCTATTGAAAGAAAGGTCACGCATTGCCGAAGAAGGCGGCGGCCAGGCCAGGCTCGAAAAGCAAAAAGCTTCAGGTAAATTGACCGCTCGCGAAAGGGTGGAATTTTTCCTCGATGAGGGCAGTTTTGAGGAGTTTGATAAGTTTGTCGTTCACCGTTCGACGGATTTCGGGATGGACAAGCAAAAGTTTCCGGGTGATGGTGTGATCACGGGCCATGGATTGGTCGATGGACGTGAAGTGTTTGTTTTTGCTCAGGATTTTACAGTTTTTGGGGGCTCTCTCTCTGAAACTCATGCACAGAAGATCTGCAAGGTCATGGATATGGCCATGAAAACCGGAGCTCCTGTCGTTGGGCTGAACGATTCCGGAGGGGCCCGGATTCAGGAAGGCGTTGTATCGCTCGCCGGGTATGCCGACATTTTCCTTCGTAATACCCTCGCTAGCGGGGTCATACCACAAATAAGCTGCATTCTCGGACCATGCGCAGGCGGCGCCGTTTATTCACCGGCCATCACTGACTTTAATGTGATGGTGAAAGATACGTCCTATATGTTCATCACAGGCCCGGATGTGATCAAGACCGTTACCCACGAGGACGTAACAAAGGACGAACTTGGCGGTGCAATGACGCATAACACTAAATCAGGAGTTGCCCATTTCGCTGCAGATTCCGATGAACATGCCCTGCAGATAACACGTGAGTTGTTGTCATTTATACCGTCTAACAACATGGACGATCCACCGTTCGTTCCGACAGACGACGCCAGCGACCGCGCTGATGAAAAGCTCAATAGTATGGTCCCGGAGGCCGCGACACAGCCATATGACATTCGTGACATTATCCACAATGTTGTCGATGAAGGTTATTTTTTTGAGATCCAGGAGCATTATGCCCCAAATATTGTTATTGGATTCGCCCGTTTGGGTGGATATTCGGTAGGCATTGTTGCGAATCAGCCTGCTTACTTGGCTGGTGTTTTGGATATTGATGCCTCAGTTAAAGCGGCACGCTTCGTACGTTTTTGTGATTGCTTCAACATCCCGCTTATCACTTTTGAAGATGTTCCGGGTTTTCTTCCGGGTGTAAATCAGGAACATTTGGGGATCATCCGTCACGGAGCCAAGCTTCTCTATGCTTTTGCCGAGGCCACAGTTCCAAAGATCACGGTGATAACACGAAAAGCATACGGCGGGGCATATTGCGTTATGGCTTCCAAACATATTCGTACCGATATCAATTTTGCATATCCCACAGCGGAAATTGCGGTTATGGGTGCGGAAGGGGCTGTGGGCGTACTTTTTCGCCGCGAGATCGCGGAAAATGACGAAGCATATCGCAAAGGAAAAGTTGCAGAATTTCAGGACAAATTTGCAAACCCTTATGTCGCGGCAGAAAGAGGTTATATTGACGAGGTGATCGAACCCAGATATACCCGTCCAAAGCTGATCCGGGCTCTTTCTCTGCTTCAAAACAAACGCGACTCCAACCCGCCTAAAAAACACGGAAATATTCCGTTATAAATTGGATGGTCGAAGTTGATGTAACACTTGAGGTGTTCCCTACTTTCTTATTTGGCAACATTTACAGCTCTATCTTAAAGTAACAATTTAGATCAATGCCTTACTATACTGCCAAGCGTCCAACCGAAGCATTGATCGATCTCGACGCTTTAGCATTTAATTTTCAGTCTTCTAAGAAGTTTATCGGGACCGACGTCAAATATATGGCCGTGGTCAAGGCCGATGCGTACGGGCATGGAGCCGTAGAATGTGCGATGCGGCTCGAGTCGGAGGGCGTAGATTGGTTTGGTGTCGCTATCCCCGAAGAAGGGGTCGAACTGCGAAAGGCCGGCATTAATAGCCCTATACTGTGTTTAGGTTCGTTTTGGCCGGGGCAGGAAGAATTGATCCTCGAGTTCGACCTTACGACGGTCATATACGATCTGGATACTGCCCGCCATTTGGCCCAATTCGCCGCCGAAAAAGGTGTAGTACTAGACGTTCACGTAAAGGTCGATACCGGGATGGGGCGTGTCGGCGTTGGATTTCGTGACGTGCCGGAATTTGCGCTCTCACTAAAGACAAATTCGTGAGCTTAATGTAACAGGTATTTTGACTCACTTCGCGTCAGCCGATGATCCGGCACAAGACGAGTTTACAAAATTGCAAACAGAGCGGTTCGACGCGGCTTGCGAGGTTTTTTTCGATGCGGGATTTACCCCTGTTTGGTTTGATCTGGCCAATTCGCCCGGTGCGATCACTCATCCCGGGGCGCGAAGGAATTTTGTCCGCCTTGGCGGTGCCTTGTATGGCCTGATCGACGATATTTTGCCGGTAAATACGCCTAAACCGGAGCTCCGCCCGGTCTTGTCGCTTCGTTCGAGGATCGCTCACATCCGGACAATTATTCCGGGTGAAGGTGTCGGTTACGGCCTGACATTTATGGCCAAACGCGATTCTGTCATAGCACTCGTACCAATGGGATATGCCGACGGGTATCCGCGAGGCTTATCGAATAAGGCATATGCTTATGTAAAGGGTATGAAAGTGCCGGTTGTCGGCCGTATCTCGATGGATTGGACCCTACTCGATGTAACCGACGTTGGAGCTGTCGAAAGAGGTGAAGAAGTATTTCTGATAGGCGGCGGCAGTGAACATGCGATAAAAGCAGCTGATCTGGCAGGCATCCTCGGTACGATCGGTTATGAGATCACGTGTGGAATATCGCCCAGGGTCCCACGAGTATATCTGTGGGACGGGCAGATTTTCGACACGGTTGGTTAAGTTCAGACAGAAGCTTGTAAACTTCTCGATAATGTCATCGGTATCCAAATTTAGATGGAAAGAATTTTTCGGCCTGCTTTACGACCGTGCTTTCGACGCTGACATTTTCGGCCGTTCCGCCCAGATCGCGTTCTATTTCTCGTTCTCCCTGTTCCCGCTTCTTTACTTTCTAATAAGCATTTTGGGCCTTATTCTGGTGTCGTCTGACGGACTAAAGCAGGAACTTTTTGTCTATCTGAATCAATTGATGCCACGTGCCGTTTTTGAACTCGTCAGGCGGACCTCCGAAGAGATCATCGGAAATAGTACGGGAGGCAAGGCAACGCTTGGCCTTTTATTTACCCTCTGGTCGGCCTCGGCCGGTTTTGATGCCGTACGGGCCGCCGTTAATGACGCATATGGATTGAAAGAGACCCGCTCCTGGTGGAGAACCAAGGTCCAGTCAGTCTATCTAACGTTCATTGTTACTATCATCGCGGCTGCCCTCCTCGCTATAGTCTTCTACGGATGGCAGTTGGTCGGCCTGGGTCTCGGTGCGATCGGGTTAAAAGTGACCTCACCGTTGATACTTGTGGCTATCCAGTGGACGTCCACATTGATCCTGATGCTTTTTGTATGCGAGATCGTATACAATTTGCTGCCCAATTGTAAGACTTTCCGATGGATATGGATCACGCCCGGTTCGATCGTCGCGATCGTACTTTGGATAGTTTTGACAACCGGGTTTCGACTATATATTGCCTATTTCAATTCGTATGACAGAGCATATGGTTCGCTTGGAGCAGTGATCATAATGATGCTGTGGCTTTACCTGACGGCAATGGCATTAACGATGGGCGGAGCCATTAACGCCGTCTTGCAAGACATGACAGGCTCGCAAGTCGATTATTGCGACCCTGAATGATAGCCGGCAAGTTATGACCCCGAAGCAAAATGGCCTGCGCATAACACTTGAATCATCATATCTGGTGCTTATATTCTCGTTGGGCTTTATGCAGCCTACCGTCGAGGTTAGCGGTATCGCTCTGACAGCTACAGAACTGATCTTTGTTTTAACAGCAGCCATTTGGTTCTTGGCACTCGTTTTCCGCAAGGTCCGCTTGCGGTTTGATAGAATCTATATATTTTTTGTAATGTATGCGATCGGTTTGCTGATCTCAGCGGCATTTTCCGAGAATCCCGGCGTCAGCCTGATCAAATATCTTGGTGAGGTTTATCTGATCGGCCTGGCACTGATGACCTTTAATTTGGTCGACAGCCCGAGAATGTTAAAACGGGCCGTGATCGCATGGATTGCCGCAACTTTCATAACCGTTATTATCGGAATTGTCACCGTTACACTCTTCTATTTAGGTATATCAAATACCCTAACTGAGTTTTCTTTGACCCATTACGGTTCCCTGCCGCCAGGCAACTATCCGCGAATTGCGAGCACGTTCATCTACCCGAGCATGCTCTGCAACTACCTCACAGTAAGCATAATGATGCTGCTCGGGGCAAAGAAACTCGAATGGATCGGGACTAAGTTATTTATCGCCCTGTCAGCCGGGATCGCGGTTACGATCGGCTATACATTAACCCCCGGGATCGGTGGAGTGTTATTGGCTGTGTCCGTCTGGATCTGGTTTGAATTCAATGGCCGTGAAAAGGCCATTTTGTCGAGATTGGCTTTGGCCGGCGGGATCATTGCGGCGTCTCTCTTTTTGCTCGTATCGACATTTACGCTTATAAACACACAGACTTCGCCTTATTTCTATGTCCTGGCAGGGCATCGGATCGATCCGACCCAGCGCCTACTAACATGGCAAGCCGCCTTTCAGACCTTCATGGAACATCCATTCCTGGGTAAAGGCCTCGGCCTCGGTGTTGCCGGCGTGTACTTCATGCCGCCCTCAGGGCAAATGCAGCTCCTTACAGACGCACACAATGTCTTCCTTAGTGTTGCCGGCCAAACAGGGATCGTGGGGCTCATCCCGCTACTATTGATCCTCGCTGCCGTTATCTTTCGGTTACGACTCTCAGATATTAATATCAATGAGCGATCAATTATGCTGCGTTCCCTCGGCATTGCCTTCGCATCGGCATTTCTTTACCAAGGGTTAGTAGGCTCGTTTGAAGATGCAAGGCATCTGTGGGTGCTGATCGGCCTGATCCTGGCAATAGGCAAATTTGAAGAATTGCTTGAGGTCAGAAGTAGATCGAGTGAAGTCTGAACGACCCTACGATAAATATCAGTAATTTTGGGCTCAGTAAGGGCAGGCTCAGCTCGATGCAGCTGCAGACAACAGGGCCTCGCGCATGGCCTTGGCAGTTCGCCATCGATTATCGACCTGTTTCTCGAGAGCGGTCTCGATCACGGACGCCACATTTGGAGGAAGATCAGGAAGTCGGGTCCGGAGAGGGACGATCGATTTTTCAAAAATGGCCTTGACGGTTTCGGCGATCCCGGCCCTTGGGCCGATATCGAGAGCGTTAGCGCCGGTCAACAGGCTATAAGCCGTCATACCGATCGCATAAATGTCGGATGGCGGCTTAACATCCTTGAAATCGCGAACCTGCTCCGGCGGCATATAGGCGATCGTACCGGCGACATCACCAACCATCGTTACGCCGCTCATACCGGTTTCCTTAAAGCTCTTGGAAAGCCCAAAGTCAGTCAACTTAGCGATACTGTCAGGATAGTCGCCATTTATCAAAATATTCTGTTCCTTAATGTCGCGATGAACAAACCCCTGTGAATGCGCAAAATCGAGAGCCGACAGGGTTTGTTCAATTATCCTAACGACCTCCGGATAATTCATTTTACCGCCTTTGGTTTTTGCGAGGCGCGAGGCGTCCATGCCAACCACAAATTCCGTTACGAGATAGACCAGGCCATTATGGGTCCCGTGTTCGACATACCTGACTATATTTGGATGCTGCAGGGACGACGCCACCTCAATTTCACGAATAAAGCGTTTCAACGATTGTTCGCTGACCGCCACCTCGGGCAAAAGGGTCTTGATCGCGACTACCTGACCGTCAGACTCTGAGCGGGCCAGCATGACGCTGCCCATTCCACCCTGCCCGATAACACGGACCATTTGGTAATTTGGTATCGTCTGCGGATTCTTCTTTAATTTTTCCCTGCATTCGTCACAAATGTACGAAAATCGGGCGTCCGGACGGGCGGCCTCCACTGTCGATGGAATATTACAATTCAGGCAACGAACCCCAACCATCGACACCTGAGTGTTGCCAAAAGTTTCTGCCAGATCGCTGGAATCTTCGATGCCGGATGAAACCTCTACCTCGAGTACCGTTTCACCACCCTGAATGCGGTCTCCGCTTCTCAGATGGGCGGTTTCGACACGCATCCCATTTACAAATGTACCGTTGGTCGACCCCAGGTCCCGAAGAAAAGTCTGGGGAGGGGCGATCTCAAGAATGCAGTGATGGCGAGAGAAAAACCGGTCATGGGGAAGGCAGAATTGCGCATCTTCGCTCCGACCGATCAAAAAAGTGTCGTGCTGATCGAATGTAAAATCGCGGCCGGTCTGAGGGCCGGCCACTACATGCAGAGTTACACGCATAAGGAAACTTTACTAACGGCTATCAGACTCGTATGCCGGATCCCATCGCCTATCTTATTGAACTAAGCCCGCCTCCGATTATCGCTGCACCGTAAATGATCAGGATCAAAACGAAAACTGATAAATAAATGACCCCGGTAACAATTCCACCGATCGCCAGGCCCCGGCCTCCATATCCTTTCGGATCCTTCTTAATATAGGATAGTGCCAGAAACCCTGTAATAAGTGCCGCAGGTGAAAGCAAAACTCCCAGCGAGCAGCACCAACCGATGGTCACACTGGCAATGCCCAACCCCAACGACGTGATCGCCAATGTCTGATTAGGGGCCATGTTCATCATATAGGGTGCAAATTGGCCTTGTCCCTGCTGGGCATTTAATGGCTGAGCCTGCCAGTTGGCCGGCGGCGACGATTGCTCAGGGGAGGGCCAGTTAGACGGGTTGGTTACCCGGGTAGGGTCAAGCAGCAAGGTTGCCGGCGGCTCATCGACGTATCGCGCGGGCGGCGGTTCCTGAGCGTAAGATGTCAGCATCTCGCCGTCTTCGAGGCAGAAATTGAGATTCTGGTCGCTATAAGTTTGACGGCATTTAGGACATTGCTTCATATTCTTGAGGCTTATTTATGTATCTCGAGATCTTTGAACGTGATCTTTACGCCATCACCGGAATAGAGCCCGATCACGCCACCGGCATATCCATAAACATTCTTGATCGAAGTAACCATAGTTCCGTTAATATACAACTCGATCTTGTCGGTCATATCGCGGGCTTCGAGGGTGTTCCATTCGGTGCCACCTTTGATATCCGACGATGACGTCCAATTTACTACCGCTGTTTCCTTCTGAGGTTCGTGGTGAACAACACGGTATTTCTTACGCTTTGTATCGATCAGAAATGCATAATCCTGCTGAAGCGGCTGCGGATCACTGTGAAATATCAAACCATATCCGAGACTGGAACTGGCGTCATCGCCATTTCGCAGCGTCACACTCGAATCGGCATCATCAGTTGAATACTTTTCAGGCGCAACAAGCACATAATAAAATCGCTTCTTGATCGAGCCCATGGTTAGTTCGTCACCGTTCATCTCGGTTGTGCCGTAGACCGAGTTTTTTTGGACGAACATATTCAGATCAACATCCGTGATCTTATTTCGTCCGGTTGTCGAGTCTGGCGGCGATGATTTGTTATTCGGGGGCGACGAAGACTTATTCGCATCGTACGCCGTATTTGCCGCCTTCTCAGGCAGATTTGCCGCCCAGAAAAAGAAACCGACAAGACCGCCGCCGCAAAGCAAGGCGATCATTCCGAGCAATAGAACGACCCAGACCCACGTTTTCGAGGATTTCTTGGGCTGCATTGAGTATTGCTGAGGCGCCGTATTCCAGGCTCCCGGCTGCGCCGGCTGGCTCGGATTTGACGGCGCCTGAGTAATTCTCGGCTCGTTGACGACAAGTGTTTCGGGAAACGGATCGGACGCGCGTTGCGTCAAAACCGATCCGTCCTCAAGACAAAAGTTCAGGTTGTCATCAGTGTAAGTTTTCTGGCATCGCGGGCATATTTTCATCTAATTTTCCCCGGTAAATTTTAGATCAGGCTAAGAATTTGTCCATTATAACCATTAGACGCAAGAAACGCGACTGTTTGACGACTCAATCCTGTCTGAATCGCCATTACATTTAGCCGCGGCCGCATGAGGCACAATGGATGAATGAAAAATTTGCGGACGCGGACTTTTCATTGAAGCGTGATCCCACAGCGGCCGCAGAATCTAATGTGGGGCGGATAAGCACCACCGCACCGCCGGCAGACCCGCTCGGCCTGCGGAGGCGAACTTTGGTGAACATTCGACGTAAAATTTACTCCCTGACCTGATGCTGATTGCCCGGGCGGCGTAATGTTCAGGCCGCAGCGGCCGCAGAACCGGGAATTGTGCGGCAGGGGCGACGAACAGCGAGGACAGGGGTATGTGGACGCGGATTGACCCGGACTAACACGGGCAAAGGTCCCGTTTCCGCAGCGTCCGCAAAATCGCACGCCCTCGGCAAAACGGGATCCGCAATTAGTACAGGTGACAATGCCCGGCATCATGCTGGATATCGGCGAACCGCCGGCACTGCTGCCCTGCGATGGCGATGGCTGGCTTCCGGGGCCATGCAGGACCCTCAACTGGGCCTGGATGACTTGTTCGTTTGCTCCCTCTCGGACCTCTATCAGCCGTTCATCGTCCTTTTCACCGGGTTTTGAAACACGCAGAATATGCTGGCCGGCCGGGATGTCTGTAAGTACCACACGGCCCGAACTGCCGACGCTTGCCTTACGCTCGTCGTTGACGTAAACCTCTGCATTTGCCGGTGCAAGTACGACAAGCCGCGACAGGCCGGAGCGCTTTTTCTCCTCGACATCCGACGCTGCTGCCTCAAGTTCCGCGATCCATTCCGCGACCGAGGACGGCCTGTTTGCCGGGTCGATCTCAAGTGCCTGCATTATCACCTTGTCAACATCTGCCGGGATATCGGATCGGATCGACGAGAGCGGCGGCGGCTTGTGCATGATCTTTTGCATGATCAGCTGCATCATGTCACCGGTAAATGGCGTCTTACCGCCAAGCATCAGATATGCGATCGTACCCAATGCATAAAGGTCCGCCCGTTTATCAACGCCCATCTCAGGCTGCATCTGTTCGGGCGACATAAATTCCGGCGTACCGATTATGCCGCGTGATGAGGGCGTCGCTTTCGAAGCCGTATCGGTCACGGTCTGATTGACGATCTTTGCGAGGCCAAAATCACCGACCTTTACAAAGCCGTCGCCGCCCTTCCCTTTCTGCATTATGAAAATATTTGCGGGCTTCAGATCACGGTGGAGAATGCCGAGTTCGTGGGCAGCGTCGACACCGTCGGCGATCTGCCTTAGCAGGCGGACGGCGCGTTTGACGGGCAGCGTACCCTCGCGGCGAAGCAATTTATGCAGCGTCTCGCCCTCGACATACTCCATCACGAGATAAAAGATGCCGTCAGCGGTTTCGCCAAAATCTGAAACGCTAACCGTATTTGGATGCTGTATCGATGCCGCCGCCTGGGCCTCACGTTCGAACCGGGTGATCGCCTCACCCTCTTGTAGGTCGTCACTGCTTAGGATGTCCTGACGGACGGTTTTGACCGCGAGCTTTTTGGTGGCGAATTTATTATCCTTGGCCAGATAGACCTGCCCCATCGCACCGCGTCCGAGCCGGCTCTCAAGCAAGTATCTGCCGGCGATCGTCTGCGGCCCGGGCAGCGACAGCCGCGTCTGCGTACCGTCATGGGGACAATTGGCGATCTCGTCCGCAAAACACAATTCACATTTGGGGCATTCCTTCATCCTAATAAAATATCTTGTATGGTGCGTGCCAATATTCCAAATGCTGAACGGCAGATTATGTCTAATATTGCACACAGAAAAGACAAGATAGCTCTCGTTTGGGCAACCAGCCTTTATTTTGCTATAATTCCGTTTGCTTTTGGGTCGTTAGCTCAGTTGGTAGAGCAGCGGACTCTTAATCCGCGGGTCGCAGGTTCAATCCCTGCACGGCCTACCAAAATCAAGAAAAACAGGCTTTCGGGCCTGTTTTTTTTATGTTTTTGCGGCATTTTTGAGTTTTCGCCTGTGAATGAGGCGAATAGAAGAATCTGTTCTCGGAATGTCTAGCAACGATTTCTCCAGCTCCGGCAAGAACGCTCAAGCAGTAATGGCAAAAGAGGTCCTCATCCTCACTGGCCGCCAAATCGGTGCAAGCTTCCCGAAACTAGCCAACCTCACCGGACTCGCCCCCTCAACCGTCAGCCGCCGCTACGAAGCCGCAAAACGCAATGTAGCCACGGACACAAGCCTGGCCTACGCAAAAGATCTTGCAACTAAGAAATATCGCCAGAATATTGCAATATTACACTCTGACTATATTTCTTGCTTAAAAGGGCTGATAGACAATTTGAAGGGAAATTGAGAATATAATCGCTTGCGAACGTTTACCTACATTTTGGCTGCCTACTTGCTGTTCCTATCGGTTCAGCCGTGTAGTGACAGTTTGTTGCCCCTCGACAATCAGGGGCACCACATTCAGAATATCGCCCACATCGACCAGCCCTCTCAGGAAGCAGATGCAGACGATTGTTCACCGTTTTGTGTTTGTTCCTGTTGCGGCCAACCTGTTCCAACCAATGCATATTCGTTGCCTGTCGGTATTTCCGGGAACTCCGAATTGGTTCGTCGCGAATATTCGTTTTACACGACTCCTTATCAACTAAGTCCTTCTTATTCCATTTGGCAGCCGCCAAAAGCCTAATCAGATAACCACAATTCCGCCTTTTCTTGCGTCGCGGGCTTTGGCTCGTGTCGCTTAGCGTTCCTTGTTTAGTTTTTGATTAGGAGTTTATGTACAGGTTTATTTCGTTTGTTGCTGTCGTTCTGATGGCTCAAAGCAGCTTCGCACAAGTAGTGGCGACTTTGAGCCCTGTTGTATCTGACGACCGGCGACTGCTCTACACATCGGTTGTTCGCAACTATCAGAGTCAGGCCGACGGGCTTTCGCTATCTGAGATCGTCGGACGAGCCTTTGATAACAATGGCGAACTTAAAATCGCCCAGCTCGAGGTAGATAAGGCACAGGTTCGACTTATGCAAGCCCAATTGCGGCCAAATCCGAACCTTGAGATCGAACAAAGTACGGGCAGACTTGTTGGTTCGCCGGGGGACCGAGAGTTAAGCGTTGGTGTTTCGGTCCCGCTCGAAGTTTACGGCCAGCGGAATCGCCGAATCGATCTAGCAAAGGCTGAGATCACTTTGAAAGAGGCAGAGCTTTCTGCGAGGCGGCGAGAGTTAGCCGGTCGGGTTTTCGAGACGTACGCAGAGGCACTCGCGGCTTTGCGAGAAGTTCAGATTTTAGAGGAGCTTTTAGACCTTGATGCTCGAACCGTTCAATTTGTTCAAATCCGCGTCAATGAAGGCGAGTCCGCACCGCTCGAACTCAATCTTCTTCAAACCGAAGTGGAAAGAATCCGGGCACGTGTCAATTGACCGAGGGCAAAATACAAGCGGCGATTACGAAACTGAAGTTCTATGCCGGAGTGCCTTACGAACAGCCTCTAATGCTTATCGAGGATATTTCTACCGCCACCTTTCCTCTGTTGCCGCCCACGATCGAAACAAGCATTGAGGTCGGGTTAAGAATAGGCCGGAGCTAAGGCTAGCGGAACTTGACGAACAGCTTGCCCACGCCGGACTTCGCCTTATACGTTCTCAATCTCGTCCCGACATAGCCGCTACCGCTCGATACACTCAAGGCCGAGCGGGTTTTGACGATCCCCGAGGCAAATTCTTTCAAAAAGATCGAAGTCTTACGTTCGGCATATCTATCGGACTGCCCGTATTTAACCGCAATCAAGGTGCAAAGGCAGAAGCCGCTATCGCGATTAGACAAGCACAAGAACGCCGGGCATTTTCCGAACAGGTTATTAAGAACGAGATCATTACTTCGTTCCGGCGAATCGAAGCCGCTAAACGTGCGTTAATGACGCTCGAAACGGCGGTTTTGCCGCGTTCACGCGAAAATATAGAAACTATCCGGAAAGTATATGAGATCGGTGAACTGAAGATCACCGACCTTATCGCGGAACAGAGACGCCTTCTCGAAGCCAACCGCGATCTAACCGAAACCATGGCCGAGCGATACCGGCCCAAGCAGATATGTTTATCGCTTTGGGTCTTACATTGGAGAAATAAGAGATCATGTCTGAAAAATACATTGAAGAAGAAACCAGGCATCACGAAATGAATGCCGCCGAATTGGATCGGCTCGAATCAAATGCCGAACGAGAATCGGGCGATGAAATAGCTGAAACGCCAAACAAGAATGCTCTGCCGTGGATAATCGCTATTGCCATCATCGCGCTGATCGGAGTCGTTTCGTTGGCATTTATCGCCTTTAAGCAAAGCGGGAAAGCCGAGACAAAGAAAGATGAGGAAGAAACCACCGAAAAAGATAAAGGCGAATCCAACGACGTAAAACTTAGCCCCGAAATCCTTGCCTCTGCCGGTATCACAACCGAAACGGTAACTCAGCGACCGGCGGTTGCTTTGGTAACCGTTGCCGGAACCGTAGAGATCAATCCACAGCAAACGCAACAGGTCACGACACTTGTTAGCGGACGTGTCGAACAGGTTTTCGTTTCTATCGGCGACCGCGTTTCAGCCGGACAGTCGGTAGCAACCGTTATGAGCAACGAAGTTGCCGAGAGTTACGGAAAATGGCGTGAGGCCATTACTAGAGTCGAGCTTACACGGAAAAATCTTGATCGTGTAAAACGGTCCGAAAACCGTTCCTCGATCCTTCAGGCAAAAGCCCGTATGGACGAAGCCGATGCAACGCTAAAACGAACGCGACGGCTTATCGAACTCGGAGCCGGAGCGGGAAAGGATTTGGTTTCTGCGGAAACGAACTACAAGACGGCTAAGGCCGAGTACGAATTTCAGAGCAACATTTCGCTCAATAAAGAAATTCAGGAGGCCGAATCTGAATTCCAGATAGCCCAAGTTGATGCAACGCATCAGAGACAAAGCCTTCAAGCTTTGGGCGTAAACGTAACGTCCCCAAATGCGGAGGTCCGAAACATTGCGTCTGTCTCACTACGATCCCCTGTATCGGGAATTGTGACCGCTCGAATGGTAAGCGGCGGTGCGGGTGTCCAAGCCGGGACTTCACTTTTCACCATTTCAAATATCTCGACAGTCTGGATCATCGCGAACGTCCCGGAAAATCAAATGCCTTTGCTTCACGAAGGAACGCCTGCCGAGGTTCGTATTGCGGCCTTTGGCGAGGGCGGTGTGATTAACGGGCGTGTGAGCTATATCGATCCTCAGCTTAACGAAGAAACCCGAACAGGCCGCCTTAGGATCGAAGTAGCGAACGCCAATGAAAGGCTAAAAGCCGGCATGTTCGTTGAAGTTGGATTTCAGGCCGGAACTGGCTCAGCAACCGGCGAAGAGCTTGTCGTTCCGTCGAGTGCCGTTCACAAGATCGGCGAGAAAACCGTGGTTTTCATTCCAAAGGACAGTGAGGCCGGGGCCTTCGAAGTTCGTGAGATCGAGATAGGTAGTGCCATCGAGGGCTATCACCGCGTTCTTGGCGGTCTAAAACTTGGCGATAAGGTCGTTACAAAAGGCAGCTTTACGCTCAAGACCCAAATGCAGAAAGGAGAATTGGGCGAGGAGTAACCAAACAGATCTATGATCAACGCAATTATCAAATTTGCGGTGACACAGCGTCTTTTGGTGATGCTGCTTGTTGCCATAATGGTCGGTGCCGGACTCTACAGTCTTCAAGGGCTGCCGATTGATGCCGTTCCCGATGTTACTAATGTTCAGGTTCAGGTTTTGACCTCTGCACCGTCGCTTGCACCACTTGAGATCGAGCGACAAGTGACGTTTCCGGTTGAAACGGCAATGTCGGGCTTACCCGATCTTGTCGAGATCCGATCTATTTCAAGATTCGGTTTGTCAGCCGTAACGATTGTTTTTGACGATTCGGTGGATACCTATTTCGCACGTCAGCTTGTTCTAGAACGTCTTTCCGAAGCGAGAGATTCTATCCCTGCGAATATCGGTTCGCCGGAAATGGGGCCCATCTCGACCGGCTTGGGCGAAGTTTACCAATATGAATTGAGGGCAAAGGACGGAAAATTCGATCAAACGCAGCTTCGAACAATTCAGGATTGGAGCGTTCGCAGACAGCTTCTTGGCGTTCCGGGCGTCACCGAGATCAATAGTTTTGGCGGACGAGAGAAACAGTATCAGGTTCGCCTCGACCCCGCGAAACTACAATCTTACGGCCTAACTCTCCGCGATGTTCTGCAATCAGTTACCGAGAACAACGCCAACGTCGGCGGCGGTTATATCGAGCACGGGTCGGAGCAATTTCTATTGCGCGGCATCGGCCTTGCCGAAAAGCCGGACGATATTGCAAGCATCGTCGTAAACACCGGAAAGGAAGGCGTTCCGCTCTCTGTTCGCGATGTTGGCGATGTTCTTCAGGGTGCAACGATCCGTCAGGGTGCCGTTACCGCCGATGGTGAAGGCGAGATCGTTTCCGGCATAGCTTTGATGCTCAAAGGCGAGAATTCCCGCACGGTTGTCGAAGCGATCAAGGATCGTGTTGAGGCTATTCGAAAGACACTTCCGGCGGGTGTCGAACTGATTCCTTTTTACGACCGTACGGAGCTAGTTGACCGAACCATTTACACGGTGGGAAAGAATCTGGTCGAAGGTGCGTTGCTGGTCGTTATCGTCCTAATTCTGCTACTTGGAAACTGGCGTGGAGCGATGCTGGTTGCATTGGTCATTCCCCTATCAATGCTTTTCGCGGCGATCCTGATGCGTATTTTCAACGTGTCGGGCAATTTGATGAGCTTAGGCTCTCTCGATTTTGGTTTGATCGTGGACGGAGCGGTGATCGTCGTTGAAAACACTGTTCGGCGACGAGCCGAAGCACAGCACGAGAAATCGCACGAGCCGCCGGAGCGAACCATTCTCGAAGCCTGTCAGGAAGTTGGCAGACCTGTTGTTTTTGCCGTTGGCATTATCACGATCGTTTATCTTCCCCTGCTAAGTCTTACAGGCATCGAAGGCAAGATGTTTAAGCCAATGGCACTTACCGTCGTATTTGCTCTGTTGGGTGCGTTAGTTCTTTCGCTTACGTTCGTTCCCGCCGCATTGACCTTTATCCTGAGAGGAACGGTTGCCGAGACAGAGAGCATTTTCATCCAGTGGTCAAAGAAATTATATGTCCCCGCCCTCGATTTCGTCTTACGTTATCGCGGACAGACGCTTGCGATCGTTACGGCCGTAGTGATCGGTAGTTTTGCATTGTTTCCGTTTCTCGGTGCGGAGTTCATTCCACGGCTTGAAGAAGGTTCTCTAGCGGTTCAAATACAGCGTTTGCCGAGCGTGTCACTTACCGAATCCGTGACTATCGCAACCAACGCTTAAACGGTTTTGCCGTGTTTTCCCGAAGTGACAAAGGTCGTTTCAAAAACCGGCCGTGCCGAAGTTGCGACAGATCCAATGGGTGTCGATCTATCCGACGTATTTGTTGAGCTAAAGCCTCATAACGAATGGACGAGTGCAAAAACTCGTGAAGAATTGGTCGAAAAAATGTCAAAGGCTCTAGCGGACGGTGTGCCGCAAGCAAACTTTAGCTTCTCGCAGCCTATCGAACTCCGCGTTGCCGAGTTCATTTCCGGCGTTCGCTCCGACGTTGCGATCAAGCTATTCGGCGACGATCTCGACCAACTAAAAACGACCGCCGACCAGATAGCAGCTACTGTCAGCAAGGTAAACGGAGCGGCAGATGTAAAGGCCGAACAGATTTCCGGTTTGCCTCAATTGCAGATCAAACCCGACCGCGCCGCAATCGCACGTTATGGGATCAACGTCGAAGACGTTAACGATGTTGTTGAGTCGGTGATTGCCAGAAAAGAGGCCGGTCAGGTTTACGAAGGCGAGCAGCGTTTTAATCTTGTCGTTCGTCTAAATGAAGATTCGAGCAAGGATATAGAGACGATACGCAATTTGCTCGTTCCGTCCCCCACCGGTGCGAGAGTGCCGTTGTCACAGCTAGCGGACTTACAGATCGTCGAAGGCCCGGCACAGATCTCACGCGAAGATACACGACGGAGGATCGGAGTTGAGTTAAATGTACGTGGTCGAGACATCGCAAGTTTTGTAAAAGAAGCGCAAGCGGCAATTGATAAGGATGTAAAGATTCCTCCCGGATATTATCTGACCTGGGGTGGACAATTCGAGAATCTGCAACGGGCGACGTCGAGGCTATTGATCGTCGTGCCTTTGGCATTGTTCCTAATTTTTGTATTGCTATTTACTACTTTCAATTCGGTTCGTCAGGCATTTCTGATCTATACAAGTATTCCCCTTGCAGTGGTCGGCGGTGTCCTTGCCCTTTTCGTGGTTGGATTGCCTTTCTCGATCTCAGCGGGCGTTGGATTTATTGCCTTATTTGGCGTCGCCGTTTTAGACGGCGTAGTGATGGTCAGTTACATAAACCATCTACGCGAAGAAGGCCGCTCCGTTACTCAGGCCGTCCGCGAGGGAGCCGAAGCAAGATTAAGGCCGATTCTTATGACTGCGAACCGTCGCCACACTGTTTCCTCCAATGGCTATAGCAAGCGTGCCGGTGCCGAGGTTCAACGTCACGCTCCCAATCGTCGTCATCTCTGGCTTGCTGGTTTCCACCGTATTAAAACTTCTCGTTCTGCCAATGCTTTATAACTGGCTCGAACGTGACCCCGAAGTGAATTCGAATGAGCGTAAAGTATCGCAATTAATAATCGCGGTTGTCCGGCCTTTCGTTATAGACAGGCTTGTTGTTGCCCTCGACATACATCGATACTTTCACCGGCGTTACCGTCACCGATACCGAAGGTTTTGGTCAACGGATAAAAACGTCAGAAGATGCAATAGACTCGTTTAGACCAAACAAACGGATCGAGATCGCTGCAACCGAAGAAACGGTTGAATCCATAATTGCATCAATCAAAGAACAGGCCCACACTGGAAGAAAAGGCGACGGTTTTGTTGTTGTCGTTAATATCGAGGATTCGACGTTAATTTAGGACAAAGCCATGGACACGGACACACATACCAAATATCGGCATCAGGACGTAATAAGAAGCCGTTAATGATCGTTCTCGGATTGACGACGCTATACATGCTCGCCGAGGTTGTCGGCGGATTGATGACGAACAGCCTCGCCTTGCTCGCCGATGCCGGACACATGCTCACCGACGTTGGCGGATTAGGGCTTGCTTTGCTCGCGATCTGGTTTGCCGAACAACCTGCCACACCTGAGCGAACGTATGGCTATTACCGTGTCGAAAGCTCGCCGTGCTCACAAATGCCGTGGTTCTTATCGGAATCTCGATCTTCATTCTCTACGAAGCCTACGAACGCTTTCGAAACCCGCCCGAGGTTCAAAGTGGCACGATGCTTGTTATCGCGGGGATCGGACTTGTGATAAACGTCGCCGGAGTATTTATTCTGCGTCCGGCTCTAAAGAAAGCCTCAATATGAAAGGAGCATATTTCGAGGTTTTGTCGGATATGCTCACATCGGTCGGAGTCATTATCGCGGGCGTAATTATGCTTACGACAGGCTGGTACTACGCCGATCCGCTAATTTCAGCGGGTATCGGATTGTTCATATTCCCGCGAACCTGCGCTTCGCTGAAGATGCGGTCGCAGTCCTGCTCGAAGGCACTCCATAGCGTTAATATAGCCGTGTTCGCGATAGCTTGCCAAGATCAGGGTAGCCTGAGATTCTCGATTACACGTTTTTCTCTACTCTGGAGTAAACGCATCGAAAGTTCATGCCGTTCGCGTCGATAGCCAACACGAGACGTTCTTACCTACGCGTTCACGATTGCTGCACACACGAATTTAATATCGCCCACGTTACCGCCCAAATCGAACGCGAGGGGTTTGCGTGTCACTAAACACATTTATATAGAGATTGGGGGTCGAGAATCGGGTCAATCTTTAAAAACTACATATTCTCGCAGACATTCATTTGCAACACCATCCTTTGCAAAAGCCATCTTTAGCTGTCCAGTCGTAACATCTTCTGGCATATGCCTTCTCCTTCGTCTCATCGTAGACGTTCGAGGTCTATGGTCTTGAATATTGCTTCAAGAAGCTCCTTCATCACGCAGCCATTATGGTGACTTATTTTAAGAATGGTGTCACGCTTGGTAAATTGCATGACTTTGTAGTATATTCGATTGAAAGCAGTTTGTCTGTTTGAATGCAAGGCAACATTGTCTTAAAAACGCAAACTTTGATATTAATTCAATGAAAGGAGTAATTGAGAAACTTTTTCCTTAATCCCATCAAAGCCTTTGACCATCTCCTCAAGGTCTTGACTTTTACACACAGACTGCTTCATGATACCCCGTGCCTATTTTCTGACCCCTCTTCCTGTGCCTATTTAATATTCTGAGGCCATCTTTTCCCTACTGCTTGGTTTCGACATGAATCTCCCAGGGGAACGTTACACTAACGCTGTTCGCCGCAGACTAAGTAGGGCTATGAGTCACCCCCCAATCGTAGCGATCGTGGCAACTACAACAACAATTTCTAGTCTTTGAAACCAATCCCAATAAGCAAAAAAAGGGAGATCATATTCGGTTCTAAAATCGCGAACGGATTTCATTTCGTGTGTGTGCAAAAACAGAATCAGATTCGATAGTATGCCAAGACATATCAGAATTAAAGGGCAATGCGAATATAAACACTATTCCAAAGATTTAACATTACAGAAAAACAAGAAAACTCACATTTGCCATTGCAAACAAGAAACAAAATACGCACTCGATCTTAAAAATCGGCATTCGTCTACTTGCATCTCAACACAAAAAAATGGACGCCGCTCAAAACTCTGAATAAAGCTATGAAAAGCACACTTTCAATTCCGCTCACGTTTAGTATTTTCACTTGTCAGAGTCCTCATTTCTCGCCATTGAGTTCGTCCTTAATTATCTGATTGAGCGTAGATTGAATATTGGAATTCATCCGTTCCAACCGACCTTAAGAGCCGCAAAACTCAATAGGAGCCACTTCATAAACAAAAGCCTCGCCTACGCAAACGATCTTGTAACTAAGAAAATGGTGAGAATATGGCAATATTGCATCTCTAAAGACGGTGTCGTTGTCATTAACGACCGGCTGCCGCTTGATCATTAAAAAGAAACGGGGTCAGTCCTGCGTTTCTGCGATTTTCGAACTGCCAGATGCACTGATACAATTTTACGACCATGGCACGAAGGGAGCGAGTCGAGGTTGAGCCGCGAACCCGCAAAACCGAAAAATATCTACACGCAAAAAGAGGAAGGGTCGGGGTCAAACGCCGAATTACTGCCTTTTCGCCCGAGAATCACAGAATCGGGCCTGGCACCGATTTCCTCCCCTGGCACCGAATTCCTCCCCCTTCATTCAATACCCATGTCCATAAATTTAAATTCCATTTTCACTGTCCCTAATTCCTTGCCAGTGGCTGTCAGCTTAACGGTCCCTTCCTCATAGTGTCCTCCAACTCGCACAGGAGCCGGATAAAATTGCATCTCCGCTTCGTAGACCAACCCTTCGCGTTCTACAGTTGTGAATCTGAGTTTTCGGGAGGCAAAATTATAGCTTGCTTCCCTAAATTCAAACAATTTGCCGACTGGCGAAGCCAATTTCCCGACAACTGCAATTGTATCGCCACATTTTCTTTCCAAAGCCGCCTCACTTCTGAGCAAAAGGAATCTGTATGTGGGATCAACTTCGTCCAACGGATCCAACGTCCAACGATTCTCTTTTAAGTCGGCCTCTTTCATGATTTTTGGATCGTAATAACCTTTTGCAAGATCGATCTGGGCGTTGGTTATTTGACCATAGAGTCCCAGCGGCAGTTCGCGACACTTATCCATAGCGTCCTTTTTTGTCGTATCAGATTTACCTTGTGCATTAAAAATGGTTACAAGGCTAACGCCAAGAACCAAGATCTGTATTCCCAATTTTATGTACCGTAATTTCATAGATGACCCCCTGATCTGGATCTGTGTTGTAGTCGCGGCTGTTCGTCCCTTGGCGGCGAATGGGCTAGCTACTCATTGTCTTCGTTTCCAAGCATCACGCGTGGTTGCTATTAATGGTCTTGTAAACAACTCAGGATCGTAATCTACATTAAATGTGAATTTGATCGGCATAATGTCAAATTTATCCATCGATGCTTTAGTATACCCACCCTTATCACCAAAGGTCTGTGGCATCTTAATACCGTCGACATCTTTATAATCAGCAAATGAATAGACCTGCCAGATTACCCCTTGCTTATCATGAAAACGAACCTCGGAAACCAACATCTCCTCGATTTCAAAAACAAAATCCATTTGTCGACCACCAACCATCGTTTCAATTATGTCATCTTGGTTCTTTCCATTTTTGACTCGGGTAACGCGAAGCAATTCTGGCTTATTCCATTTTGTCTCCAGTAAAAACGGTAGAGTTTCTATCGGAAACCACCAACTAAGGTCTTGGTTTTCCACCTCCTTTGTGCCTTGATCAGTCGTCGTAAAGATCTCAACGCCTCGCACCCCGTCGGCAATACTCGAATGTTTACCCATGAAACTCGAAAATTCCCACTCCCTATTTGGTAAAACATATAAACGAGTTAAATCTGATGGTAGCTCGTATAACATGCTCTTAACAGATTGCAATCTTGCCCGCCCGCCTTTAGCTCGCACCAAAGCTTCCCAAGCTATTTCAGCTTTCTGCTTTTCCGACAAAGGTTTTTGTTGAGAAAAAGCTACCGTCACCACTGAACAAAGCACGACTGTTAAAATCAACAAGAACAATACCTTACGTCTCATTTTTATCCTCCGCAATAAGATATGGGGTCTAAGATATGGGGTCTAAGATATGGGGTCTGAAATGCAAAATTGCGATTCTTGAACACTTCCCGGCCTCCGAAGCAATTTTACACCACGGTGCAAGTCGAGGTTAATGACAGGCTGCCGCTTGATCATGATCTCCGGCGACGGCAAATATTTATCAGGAGTTCTCTCCGGATGTTCTTGACCGACGACTGCAGGGATTTTCGACATAATATCTTCAAGGGACTGAGCAGGACTGTTAGCTGCCCTACTCCTTAGAAAAGCGGCGTAAGTTAAGTGTTTGTTAAGTTTATGCGTTTCCGGCTTTGAGCGTTGACTGCTGAAAAAATCTCTAAACAACCGGTAGAACGCTTAAAATGGCAGAACTTGGAAAATATTGCGAGTATATGACAAATACTGCGAGTATTTGGCATATATTGACAGTATTCAACAAATATTGACAGTATTTTGAATATTTTGCGAGTATTTTATAAATACTGTCAATATTTTTAAAATACTGACAGTATATTTCATATTCTGGCATTTTCGTCTTTAAAATGCCCTTTAAGAGAGCCCGGCGGTTGGCAATCGCAAACAGCGGCAGCGGGATTAATAGACAAAAAGAAATTGAGAATTGAGATGGATCGTGAGAAAAACTCATACGCTGCCGCATGCGGGTAGGAGCTATTGGGCCGAGTTCGGGCTGCTCCCTAACTGGAGGCGGTTCTGACAGTGCGGTCTCCGCGTTAAAAAAATCTTCTATTCGCGTCTTTTCGCGTTATTCGCGGGCAGATCTTTCGGCTGCGTTCGGGCCGCCCCCTTACGGGAGGCGGTTCTGACAGGGGGTGCGTCCGCGTCCTTGTTACTGCGTTAAGAAACCTGCCACAGATGGGCACAGATAAACACCGATAAGTCACTCAGGAAAACCGCTGGCTTTGCCGTTTGCCAAACCCGTTGCGGTAGTGGTCGTGAGATCGGCCGGAGCTTGGTGGCTTGGATCGCCGAGTCATGGTTATTGTGTCCCTTGCACCCCTAACTATACGGCAAAATAACCCAGTTTTCGCAAGACTTAGCTTGAGGCAGTACTGGGATCGGCTTATTCCATCAAACCTGGTCCCGCCATTTGAGAACTTCTTCGCGGAGGATCGGGTTTTGCTGAAAGCTGCCGGTTTGGCCCTGTGCGGCTGTTGCACGCTGGATGTGCCAATAGCTTAGGCCGAGTTTGCCGATCGCACGAACGTAGCGGCTGCGGGCTTTGAACTTGCCGGCAAACAATCCGCCTAGCACCCATGCCGAGCTGCTGAAAGCAGACGTCGCTTTCTTGGCATGCTCCTGAGGGATCAGGCCCGCGGGCGATGTCTATAGCGAGCATTTCTTTCAGGATCTTGTTCTGCCTCCGCATAATATACAATGCAAATCCCGTAAGGATGCAGAATAGGGGGATCTGCAGAATGCAATAGCTGATCATAAACGAACAGAGCCCCTCAAATTGGCCGTCGATCCCGAAGCTGATGCAAGGTGCATATCCGAGACCGTGGAAAAGATCTACACTATAGCCCGCCAGGGCATTCCAGGTGGCATGAAGAGTGACTGCTAAGAAATACCCCGCCACAGGGGCCAGGACCCTGATCGCCTTATTGTGAGATTCCCTTGAAATGCCGCAACCGATGCCCGTCATGGCGGTGAACGTGACGTGGGCAAATGGTGAAAGGATCCCACGCAGTACGAAAAGGATGATCAAAATAACAAAACCGCCGCTGCCTAACGCCCGGCCGTAATAAAGTACATTTTCGACGGTGGCAAAACCGAGAGCGATCACACCGGCAAAGACAATGCCGTCAAGAATGTCATCGAAATAACGGCGGAAAAATATGAGGAGTATGATCAGCCCGAGGCCTTTTGAGCCCTCCTCAAATATCGGGGCCGACATCACTGCGCCAACCGCCTCGCCCGCATCGGGCGACACTGCTATTCCGACGGCTACACCAAGTACCGTGTTTATGATGAAGGAAACAATTACCGCCACCAATGCGCCCCACGCAAATGCGAGGGCTAAAAGCCACAGTGGTTCGGGATCATAACGGTCAAGCCAAATAAGCGGCAGCAGATATATGATCGCCGGCACAAAAGCGACTATCGATGCAAATATGGCCGGGATGATACCGACGCTCGCGAACATGATCAAGATCACGATCAGCGATAAAAATACGATCGCAAATAGCGTGATAGCGATGCCGATATATTTACCGGTCTTTGGGGGATCGGTTTTGACCGCAGTGCTGCCGAGAGCAAAATTTTGTATCGACGCCTGCAGGTTGACCGGTGCCTGGGACGCCATCTGGTTGAACTGCTGCACCTGAAAGTCGCGAAAACTTGCCGGCGGCTGGCCCGCTGCGGCCGGGATCGAAATATCGTCAATGGCCACGGTCGAGATGATCCCGTTGGTGCCAAACTGGATCTCGTCCCCGGAATTAAGCTTTTCAAATTCTATCCGCCGGCCGTTTACCAGTGTCCCGTTCGTACTATTGTTGTCGCGGATATAGTAGCCATCAGACCTGGCTTCGATAAAAGCGTGCTGCTTTGAGGCTATCCGTTCTGATACGGGGTCAAATCTGACGCTGCAGTTCTCGCCGCGGCCGATCGTAAGAAACCCACTCTCAAGGTCAAAGCGCTTTCCTGCGAGCTTTCCGGTGTTGATCGTAAGGTGTAATTTCATAATGCAATAATAGAAACAAAAAGCCCAAAGTCAAGTTTTCACTTGAATTTGGGCTAGAAGTAACGTTCAATCTGTTCGCACTAGGGTTGAACAGACGATGGCGACGGATCGTCACCAGGTTTGCCAAATTGTTTTGCAATATATTCACCGGTTGAGCTGTTAAGCCTGTACCAGTAATCTGTGCTCGGACGAAAAACAGCCAGATCGGTCTTTCCGTCTCCGTCATAATCAGCAGGAACCGGAATGTCTTCGGCAATTCCAAAGTAGTAGGCCGAGAATACCTCAGTGGCGGGATCGATTATGTACCATATACCGGTCGAGGGCCTAAAGACCGCAATGTCCGAGATCCCGTTGCCGTCAAAATCAGCATAAAGCGGTTTGTCGCCGAACTGGCCGAAAGCCCTATAGATGGGGATCGATGATGAACTCTGAAGCACATACCAGATGCCGGTCGACGGCCGCCAAACTGTCAGATCGGTCTTTCCGTCGCCGTCATAGTCACCAGTCAGTGCCTTGTCACCGTTTGTTCCCCACTGGACCGCTTTGAAACCAAGTGTACTCTGCTGAATGTACCAGATACCGGTCGAGGGCCTGAAAACGGCTACATCCGTCCTGCCGTCCGCATCATAATCAGCCGCGACCGGAACATCGCCGGCCGCACCAAATTGTGCGTCCATAAACCCGCCGGTGCTGCCGAGGATGTACCAAATACTAAGCGACGGGCGAAATACCGCAAAATCAGTTTTTCCGTCACCGTCATAATCGCCGGGAACGATAACGTCTTCCTGTATTCCGAAATGAGTTTCGGTAACGGCCCCTGTCGAGCTCGCCTCCATCCTCCAGTCGCCGCTAACCGGGGTAAAGACCGAGACATCAGTTTTAAGGTCGCCGTCAAAATCAGATACCTGATTTCTCGGCGGTGCCGCAACCTCGCTGGCATCGAGGATAAATAATCCATTCTGGAGGTCACCGGCCAGAACCTTGTTCTGGCCGAGGAAAGGATATACGGCCCACGCACCGTCATAGGTGGTCGGAAGTTCGTTCTGTACAAATTCTGATCCGCAGATGAGGTCCCAGGGCTCTGCACCTATGAGGGCCTGTTTCTCTTTCTCCGGCTGAGTGAATGTCTGTGGAAAAGTGTCGTATTCGCCAACGCGTACCGGATTTACCGGGTCAGTAAGGTCAAACACCTGCAGTCCGGCCTGATACCAGGCAATATACAAGTAATGGCCCATAACAACCGGGTTGTGCGGCGTCACTGCATTAAGCCCCAGGACCGCCATTCCTATGCTGTTTACCAGGACTGGTTGAGCCGGATCGTGAATATCGTAAACGCGAAGGTCACCAGGCGTCGGGCCGTTACTGTTTGTAACTTCACGGCAGCTGTAGAGGTAATTGCCATCCTCGCTCGACCACGCACTGTGCATGTTGTTGCCGGCGGTAATACTGCTCTGATCGGCTATGAATCCCAGGAGGGTCGGCGCCTGGACGCCAACATTTGAAATGTCGTAAATTTCGGTGCGTCCGCGAACCGAACTGCTGCCCCATCCCGAGGTAAACAGGCGATCGCCCCTCACGTGCATCGCGTGTACCCAAACAGATTCGGTAGGTGTAAACTCACGAACAAAAACGCAGCTCGCCGGGTTACTTACGTTGATAATTCTGAGTTTATTGGTCGAAAACCCGTTGAAATTCTCTATAAGATAATCCGCACCGCCCTGGTTAAAGACCACCATTTCGTGGATGGAACTAAATCCGTTGCCGTTCGACGCATTGGCGATACCAAGCAAAACCGGGTGGTAAGGGTCTGTCAGATCAACAATGTGCACACCGTTGCTGTTGCCGCTGCCAAAGTAACCACGGTTGCCTATAACGATCGCCTCAAGAAACTGAATGTTGTTTCCGGGGTTATACCACGAAGCCAAAACAGGCTGATCAGGATCGGTGATGTCATAAATGAAGGCTCCACGGCATCCATAACTGCCCTGGACAGCGATATTTCCGTCACCAAAAATATCAGCAAATTTGAGATTTGCTCCGGCCGAACTGGTACATTGAGGGATGATCTGTGATCGCAGCCGTACCTTTAAGGCCATTGCATTTGACGCGGCAAACAGGATGCAAAACGAACCAATTAACAAAAAACCGAAATAGGTGCGTAAGCGGACTTTGGAACCAAACATTAGGATCTCCTTATTAGAAAAATGAACTATCGAATAATACTTTCTTTTGCTCCAATTTTAAAGACACAGCAAGCACAAAAATGCCATGGACAAAATAACTGTCCGGCATTGGGTAAACAATGACCTTTCCAACCAGCTATGAAGCGGCCTGACTCGCCTCACGAATAACGAGGTCAAACGTGCCCGGATCGACCTTGCGAAAACGGCGATTTCTGTTAAGCGATACCGCGATCGAGATGGTCGGATTATTTCCTTTGAACTTCATACCGCCGGCTATCAGCAGATTGTAAAGTTCGTTCACGTGCAGGGGCTGGCCTGATTCACGAAGAAGTAGAGTGCATGACTGAGTGATCGTTCGATCGCTGAACCGATTGCTAACTGGCTCAAAGTTATTGTTGATCGACGGAATGCCCCTGTTTTGGTTCATGTAGGCCACCGTGTTATCACGGCGATAATTCCTCGACGAAAGATCAGCGCGATCCGACCGATGATCAACTCGTTCGCGAGATGATGTGCGATCTGTCGTCGACATCATCAATATGCAGATTACCGAGGCTCATCGATCTATTACCTGAACGCGTTGCGACCAGCAAACTGTCTATCGCCTTTTCGGTCTGTGCAGCGCTATTTTCGAGTGCGTTGATCTCTAATCTCAAGAGTTCAACATCCGATTCGGCCTCACGCAGCCGCCCCATTAAACGGTTCTGAGCATTCCGGGTCTGTCGTAAACTCTGTTCAAGTGTTGCTATAAGATTTTCGTCTAACATATTAGAGCAATTATCGTTATGACTCGCTGGGGCTTGTGAAATTGTAACTTTTTTTGAGGTGAGCTAGATATTTCGGTCGATCACGAACCCCAATATATCTTCTAAACAAGAACGATACCTTGTTTCCGGTAAAACATCAATACTTTTTCTCGCGAGCGTCTGCATGTTCCCGGGCCCTGTCGCGGATCTCATCAAAAACGCCGTGCGACTCAAGTTTGTCTTTCAGGTCATCACGCGAGAATTCCCGATAGTCCCCGTTGAGCATTATCTGCTCAAAAGCGGTGACCAGTGTCGGCTCTTTTTCAAGCAGAGATATCAGCGGCAGTGTCAGTTTGCCCTCGACCAGGTCGGTACCGGCTGCCTTTCCTAATTGATCGGCGTCTGCGGTTACATCGAGAAGGTCGTCAGCGATCTGGAAGGCTATACCAAGTTCCATCCCGAAGTCCCGCAGGGCCTTCTGATGAGCATCACTCGCCCCGCCTAATATCGCCCCGACCTCACAGCAGGCAGAGAACAGAAATGCCGTCTTTCGCCTAAGGATATCGAAATATTCAGCTTCTGAAACGGTCAGGCTTCCGATCGTCGTAAGCTGGATCAACTCTCCCTCTGTCATCTTACGCGTCAGGCGGGTCAGGATATCAATGATCTCGAGCGACCTTTCTTTGACCGTCGTCTCAAAGGCAGACATATACAGCCAGTCGCCCATCAAAACTGCGGTTTGATTACCAAAACGGGCATTGACCGACGCCCGGTTTCGCCGCAGATCGGCGTTGTCGATAATATCGTCATGCACGAGTGTCGCCGTATGGAGCATTTCCATCACCGTTGCGAGGCGTACGACATTATCTTCCGTGGCGTGTCCGCCGACGGCATAGTTTGCAAGTATCAGCAGCGCCGGACGAAACCTCTTACCGCCGGACTCACGCAAATAGTCACCGAGATAATCAATTACCTGAATGTTTGAACTAGCCTGGCGCTCGAATTCCTCTTCGACCAGAGCCAACTCGGGCGCAATGAGGTCAAAGATCCGGTTACCCGCGATCCTGGGATTTGACCGTTCACGCATTCGGGCGAAGGTTTGCATGCGGATTAATTTGATCGATAGTTGTCGAACTTCATATCGATCCCAAAATCGTTCGATTTCAGCTTTGCCATTACGTCCTGCAGAGTGTCGCGGTCCTTACCGGATACACGAACGGTTTCGCCCTGTATAGAGGCCTGCACCTTAAATTTGGCATCCTTGATAAATCGGACGACCTCTTTGGCCTTTTCGATCGGAATTCCCTGCTGGATCTTGACCGCCTGCCGGACGGTTCCGCCGGCCGCGGGTTCGATCTTTTGATAATCGAGGGCTTTTAGCGATATTCCGCGTTTGAGCAGTTTTCCCTGCAGTATGTCGTTCATATTGCGGAGTCGCGTTTCGTCCTCAGCCGAAAGCATCAGGTCCTTGTCCTGCAGTTCCACTGTTGCCTTGCTGCCTTTGAAATCAAACCGCTGCGAAACCTCTTTGGTGGTTTGGTTTATCGCGTTGGTTACCTCGGCGTAATCCGTCTTTGAAACGATATCGAATGAATTTTCTTTTGCCATAAAGTTATCTTAACACCGGCCGCGCTCTCAGGCCGGCAATCGTAAATTGAAAAAATTGAGAAAGTTTTGGTCGTTTGGTCAGCGAATGCCTCGATCTCTATCTCGCAGAGGTCAGCGAGGAAATTTGCCGTTTGGACCACATAGCTCGGCTCGTTTCGTTTACCCCTAAACGGAACAGGTGTGAGGAATGGACAATCAGTCTCAATAAGCATTCGATTGAGCTGCAGGATCTCAGCCACGTCGCGCAAATTGTCCGCGTTTTTGAATGTCACATTGCCCGCAAACGAGATCAAAAACCCGAGCGGCACAAGTTGCTGTACCATCTCCAGCGTTCCGCCGAAACAATGCATTATGCCCCCGCGAAATTCCTCATAAGAACATTCTTCCTGAAGTATCGCAACAGTCTCGTCATTCGCATCCCGGCTATGAATAATTATCGGCAGATCCAAGTTCCTCGCAGTCCGTGATCTGCCGCCGAAAAACCTCTACCTGCACATCCCGCGGGCTATGATCGTAATAAAAATCCAACCCGATCTCGCCCCAGGCGATAACTTTTTCGTGTGACTTTATTAAATCAATGAGATGATCCTCTGCCCTGTCGTCGTATAGTTTTGCATCGTGCGGATGAACTCCAACCGAGGCAAACACGCTATCGTATTTCTCAGCGACAGCAACGGCCCGCCGAAAATCATCCGAGTGCGGATCGCCCGTCCCAACATTCAGCATATAAGCCACACCCGCCTCGGTCGCCCGCTGCACGACCTCGTCACGGTCAGCGTCAAACTGCTCGCCGTCTATATGGCAATGGGAATCGATGAAGATCATTTATTCCAAAATTTGATACTACGTAACGACGTATCTAGTGTCCGGAGAGTCTCTGGGTCTGAATAAGACATGGAGATCAAAAGCGAGTAATTTCCAATCGATGTCATAAAAAATTTGATTTGAGTTATTTCGCCAGACAACTCATATTCGACCGAAAATGATCCAAAAGACTTGCCTCCTATATCTTCCATAATAGTGTCCTGAATTAAGGTATTGCTCGGGTGCTTTAGCAATGCTGTTTTGGTCGCATCGGCAAGCGTTCGCGGAGCAAACACAATTGGCTGATTTGTAATAGTCAGCGTTAACGTTGCATTCTTAGGCAAGCCGACGTTCTTTTTGACCAGAATAAGAATATTGAGCCCTGTTTCAGTCATCCTTTTGACCGCCGCATCCGTCTTAGAGTCACCGGTCTTAAGTACTTCGAGGCCCTTTTCCTTCAATTCCTTCTCCTCATCCTGCAATATCTTCGTCCATCCTGTCGGGACCGACATTTCAAATCCGATAAAATCATTCGAGTAATAGGAGCCTTTTAACTCGCCAAACGGATTAGCAGGCGGCAGGAAGAGATGGTTGAGCCTTTGGCTGCGATGCTTGAGCACCTGCACTTAGGGTAATAACTGCAAGAAAACAGAGAATCGTAAAACATTGGGACAGAAATTTCATAATTTTCTTGCCTGTTATTTTAGTCTGGCTCCTACTTTCACATCCTCAAGAAACGTCGCCAGTGCCGGCGTATCGTCCTCAGTAAGAGAAGCAGCACAGATCATCCCCTGCGATTCTAGCCCCCTCATTTTTCGGGGTTTTAGGTTGGCAACAACAACGACCTTGCGGCCGATCAGTTTTTCGGGTTCGTACCATTCTGCAAGTCCGGCCAGTATCTGCCGGGGCTGGTCTTCGCCGAGGTCGACCTCAAAACGGAGCAGTTTGTCGGCATTTGGGACGCGTTCCGCGACCTTGATCTCACCAACACGCAGCTCCACCTTAATAAAATCGTCGATCGTAATAAAATTATCGTCCGCCATTTGTTCTACATCAGCCGTACCCGGCTTTGCCAGCTCTTCGCTTGCAGCCGCTTGGCCACCGTTCGCAGTTTCTTCTTCAATTTCTTTCATCACTTTATTTTTATCGAGTCGCGGAAACACACCGACGGTCTCGCCGATCCGGGTTCCCGGCTGCAGTTCTCCCCATTTTAGTCCTGCCGGATCGATACCCGCGATATCGTCACTGAGCCCGATCTGGCTGTATATATTTTTTGTCGCGGCCGGCATTACCGGATACAGCAGAACGCACAGCCATCGCAGCGTCTCGGACGCACGGTAGAGCACGGCATTAAGTGTTTCGGCCTGTTTCTCGTCCTTTATCAATTCCCATGGCTTTGAGTCTGAGATAAGCTTATCGACTCGTGCGATCACGGTCCAAAGGGTCTCGAGCCCCAGGCTGAATTCAAAATTCTCAAACCGCCGTATGAACTCATCACGGGCCCGTTCGATCACTGAGACCAGGTCTTGCCCGTCAGGATCGATGCCTGCCCGGCGTGCTTGAAGATAATTTTCCTCGGCGATCTTTCCGCCAGGTACCGCCCCTTCGCGATACTTGGTGATCATCGAGAATGTTCGGCTCGCAAGATTGCCCAAACCGCTGGCAAGGTCGGCATTCGCACGTTCGATCAAATATTCGTATGAAAATTTGCCGTCCTGGCCAAAGACCATATCGCGAAGCAGGAAGTAACGCAGCGAATCGACCTGAAAATGCTTGTAAAGCAGATCAACATCGATGCCATTTTCCTTCGTCTTACCCATCTTGCGGCCGTCAGCATCGAGCCACATGCCGTGTGCGTAGACTGTCTTTGGCAGATCGAGACCGGCCGCATGCAGGAATGAGAACCAGTAAACCGTATGAAACCGCAGAATGTCTTTGCCGACCAGGTGAACAGCGTTTTGCCAGTATTTCTCAAACCCGACCGATGACCTTTCTTCGTTACCATAGCCGATCGCGGTTATATAGTTTGACAGGGCGTCGAGCCACACATACATCACGTGATCGTCATCGCCCGGGACCGGGACCCCCCAAGACACCGACTTTTTCTGCCGGCTGATCGACAGGTCCTGCAGCCCGCCGCGGATAAACGAAAGCACCTCGTTTCGGCGGGCTTCGGGTCTAACGAGATTGGTGTCGTTCTCGATCTTATCTATCAAAAATTCGTCATAATCCGACAGCCTGAAGAAATAGCTTTCCTCCGAAACCTTGTCCAACGGACGGTCGTGGATCAGGCAAAGCGGCACATCGGTGCCCTCGGGAATATAGTACTGATCATCGGTCTTGAACTCGGCACATGGCGCACAGAACCAGCCTTCGTAAAAGCCCTTATAGATATTGTCGTTTCCCTTAGGCGTCTTGTTCTTAGCTATCTCTCGCCACAGATGCTGAACCCCTTCGTAATGAAAAGGCTCGGTCGTCCGCATAAAAACGTCATAACCGCCGTTCCCGGTATCTAGGCCAAACTCGTGAAACATCCGCTTTAGCTCGCCCGAGACATAGTCGACCTGCGCCTTTGGACTTCGGCCTTTCTTTTCCGCTTCTCGCTGGATATTCATGCCGTGCTCGTCTGTACCCGTCAGGAAATAGGTATCAAATCCGCGCTGCTTTTTAAATCGTTGGATAACATCCGCAACGATCGTGGAATACAGATGTCCCAGATGCGGCAGGCTGTTCGCGTAGTAAATAGGAGTAGTTATGTAAAAGGTCTTGCTCATTCGAAAAGGTAAAGTTTAGCGTGAAGACGGGAATTTATCCAAAAGAAACGAATCTGGAGGAATTATTGTCGCAAAATTTGCAATGAAGGCTATTGGACCATCGACAGCTTTACGCCAGAGATCACTCTGCCGCTTAACCCTTTATTAAGGCCATGGCTTCGGCACGAGTTCTGGGATCTTTGCGGAACCCGCCGAGAACAGCCGACGTGATCGTTACTGCGCCGGGTTTCTTGACACCGCGAAGGGTCATACACGTATGTTCGGCCTCGATCACCACCATCACACCGATTGGGTCGAGTCTATCAAACAAGGTGTTGGCGATCTGCTGGGTCAGGCGTTCCTGAACCTGCAGCCGTCGGGCAAAAACCTCGGCAATGCGGGCCAGCTTTGACAGGCCGATGATCCGGCCATTCTTCGGAATATAGGCGATATGGCATTTGCCCGTAAAAGGCGCCAGATGATGCTCACAAACCGAGGCGATCGAAATATCCTTTACGATGACCATCTCATCGTGCGAATCTCCCGGCAGCGGTACAATATGCTCGCTCGGGTCGACCCACATGCCTTCGGTCAACTCAGCATA
This sequence comes from Blastocatellia bacterium, assembly GCA_963834975.1. Lineage (GTDB taxonomy): Bacteria > Acidobacteriota > Blastocatellia > Pyrinomonadales > Pyrinomonadaceae > OLB17. Next base: position 162,174 of record CAWIDZ010000001.1, on the reverse strand, counting down.
AAAATCTGCGACACGTTCCGGCGTTTTCTGCAAGCCATCGCGATCAGGGTCCTCGCCGATCCCCTCAAGGATCAGACGTACTCCTTTCGCGATCTTTTTTAGGTCAACAGAATTCGTTTTTTCTTTAGGCATAAAATGATAATAACCAGTCAATACAATACTAATATGGGAGTTTGTCGCCGGTTAAAGTGCGCTGACGTCCGATAAAAGGGTCTGTATTTTGCGACACCACATCACTTGCGTCTCCGGAGTAATGGAAATATAGTGTTCGCTTAGAGATAGAGTTTATCTGTTTTAGCATAAAAGAAAAAGTATGTCCCAAAACGGGCTTGCGACAAAAGGCCTAATTGGTAAATTTGAGAAGAATGTATATGTCTAAACTAAGTCTTACAAAAATTTTCGTCGTAATAATGATCGTCTTGATGACCTATTCGGATAGTTTCGCCGATATCCGGATAAGATTTGCTAAGGGCAGAACATCAGCCACGCTGAGCGGGTCAGTTGGCTCCAGGCGTTCGGTTTGCTACGTAGCCGGCGCGCGTGCCGGTCAGACCATGAACGCTACGGTGAGTTCGAATAACGGAAAGATCTTTTTCGAAGAGTCAGGCGAAACCAGTTACTCAAATTACCTCGAACGCAGCGGCGACCATTCATTTTGCCTGAGGAACGACGGTGGCAGCACAAGGTATACGCTCACTGTCTCGATCCAATAAACGGATAGGCATCGCGAATGTTGCCATTCCTTTCCCTGCCGGTAAGCTTTCTTTTGCTTACCGGCCAACTAACCGTCTATAATTACGGTTTTATTGTCCAGGCACAGGCTAAACCGTAATGACCATCACCGAAATTCATCAAGTACTCCGCGAATCTGTCCGGGCCACTGCCCTATCAGAATTTGGCATTCAATTAGACCAAATAGTGGTTGAGGTCCCGCCCAAGACCGAATTCGGTGATCTCGCCTTTCCGGTCGCCTTTGACCTGGCCAAACGGATCAAACTTGAAACCGGTGAGAAACAAAACCCCCGGGCAATAGCAGAGACCTTAAAAAAAGCTCTCGAAAATTGCGCATTTGTTTCAACGGTCGATGTAGCGGGTGCCGGTTATCTTAATGTCTTTATTGATCGTGCCAAATTCTTAGCTGCTAATGCGGTGTCCGAGCCCCTTCCGCACAGGCCGCGATCCCTCGATCCCACTTCGCCAAAAGTTTGCGTCGAGCACACCTCCGTCAACCCAAACAAATCGGCTCATATCGGCCATGTGCGAAATTCGGTTCTTGGTGACACATTTCAGCGGATCCTGAAAGCGACCGGCAAGCGGGTCGAGGTTCAAAACTATATCGACAACACAGGCGTTCAGGTTGCCGATGTTGTTGTCGGCTTTATTTATCTTGAGAACAGGGACCTTGCCTCTATTAAGGCGTTGGATACAGAATTGGCCGCTGCCGGCAAAACTTTTGATTACTACTGCTGGGACCTATATACCAAGGTCGGGGTTGAATACCAATCAAACGAGCAGCTAAAAGAGAAACGGGTCGAGATACTTCACCTGATCGAGGCCGGCAACAATGACACGGCGGAGATCGCCGATTTTGTGGCTACCCGCAATGTCGAATGCATACTCGACACGATGGAGCGGCTTTCGATCCGCTATGATCTGCTGCCGAGGGAATCTGAAATACTGCACCTGCATTTCTGGCAAAAAGCCTTTGAGCAGATGAAGGAACTGGGCGTGATCCACTACGAAAGCGAAGGCAGCCACGCCGGATGCTGGGTAATGCCCTTTGAGTCACACGCCGGCAACGACGACCACGAAACCGACAAGATCCTTGTGCGTTCTAACGGAACCGTTACCTATACCGGCAAAGACATTGCTTATCAGATGTGGAAGCTCGGGATCCTCGGGATGGATTTTAATTATCGATATTTTCACAAGTACCAGAACGGCCAGGACGTTTGGCTGACATCGACCAAACCGGTAGACAATGATTTGCCGGTCCCGGCGTTTGGCGGCGGAGAAACGATCTATAACGTGATCGATTCGCGTCAATCATATCCGCAGGACATCGTTCGCAAAGGCGTCGCCGCGATTTCGCCCGAAAAGGGCGAACGTGCGAGCATCCATTTGTCCTACGAGATGGTCGCCCTCTCACCCGCAGCGGCCGAGCGAACTCGGTTTTGTCCTGTCCGAAGATGATAAGAAAAGGCCATTTATCGAAATGAGCGGCCGCAAAGGCCTTGGCGTAAAGGCTGATGACCTCATCGACCGGCTTGAGACAAACGCCCTCGCCGAAGTCGAATCTCGCCATCCTGATTCAAGCGAGGAAGAAAAACGGTTTATTGCTCACCAGATCGCAGTCGGAGCCTTGCGTTATTTTCTGCTCAAATTCACTCGGAACACCGTTATCGTTTTTGATTTCAAAGAGGCCCTTTCCTTTGAAGGCGAAACTGGCTGTTTCTGCCAATACTCAGCCGTCAGGGCAAATTCGATCTTTAGGAAACTCGAAGAAAAAGGTGGATCCGTTGACGCGAGTCGCAAGGTTATATCCGAACTGGAAAAAACGTCGCACATACTGAACTCAGACCTCGGAACCGACATCTGGTCTATGGCCGTATTGGCAGCACGGCTTGAGGAAATAGTAGAACAGGCTGCGGCCGCCAACGAGCCTGCGATACTTGCGAAATATACATTTAACCTTGCAAAGGCCTTTAACCTCTTTTATCACAATCATAAGATCCTTTCTGAAACCGATGACACGGTTCGAGCAATACTTGTGGTCGTAGCCGATATGGCGAGACGGGCCATGACGGAGTCCCTCAACACGCTGGGATCGAGGTTCCCGAAAAAATGTAGCGGCCGGGAACATTTGTCGGCCACGAATTTGCAAAAATCCCTGGTGAAAATTAAAGTTGTGGTTTGCACGTACGCGGGCTTATAGATCTATGTTAATTGTCATGAAGTCGGATGCTCTGGGGTCCGACATTGAAAATGTTCTGCAAGTGATCGAGAACGCTCGGGTACCAGTGGACACCTGATCCCTGGTGAAAACCGCTCTGCGGTCGCCGTAACAGGTAATCGTGGTTCGATCGACCCGGTCCATTTCGAAAATCTGCCAGGCGTTGCGGACGCTATACGTGTTACTAAGCCATTTAATCTAATATCAAAGAGTGTCGCGTCTGAAAGAACCGCTATAAAAGTAGGAAACTCGTTGATCGGAGGCTCTGAACTTGCGATCATTGCCGGGCCTTGTGCACTTGAGAACCGTGACCAGGTTTTCGCAGCAGCCAAAGCGGTTGCCGAGAGTGGAGCCCGATTCTTTCGCGGCGGTGCCTTCAAACCTCGAACCTCCCCTTATGCCTTTCAAGGATTGGGCCAGGAAGGGTTAGAAATGCTTGCAGAGGTGCGGAAAGAGTTCGGACTAAATATCGTTACCGAAGCCATGGATGAACATGGTGTTGATGCGGTAGCAAAATACGGGGATTGCATTCAGATCGGCGCTCGCAACATGCAAAATTTCTCATTGCTGAAATATGTGGGGCGTATGCGAATGCCAATCCTGCTAAAACGGGGACTTTCAGCAACCCTTGATGAATTATTACTGGCGGCTGAGTACATAATGGCTGAGGGCAATCCTGACGTAATTCTATGCGAACGCGGAATTCGCACGTTTGGCAATCATTCCCGCAATACAATGGATCTGGCGATCATCCCGGCAGTTCGCCGTATGACCCATTTGCCTATTATTGTCGACCCTTCGCATGGGACTGGCCATAATTACATGGTGACGCCGCTCGCCCGGGCGGGCGTCGCGGTCGGAGCTGACGGACTTATTGTTGAAGTGCATCCCTATCCGGCAAAAGCCCTTTGTGACGGAGCACAAGCCCTAACACCAGCACAGTACATTGAACTTGTTTCACAGGTTCGGGCCATTCACGACCTGGTCGCTGAACCCGTCCCGGCAATGGCAGAGGGACTCTAATTTAGAATTCTCGAAAAAACGAAAGATCCGCGAATGCTCCCGAAGCATCCGCGGATCTTTTTCTCTCTCGCCCGGCGCCTTTTGCCTATTTTGCCAGGCGGAGTTTCATCAGACCATAAAATTGGACATAGCAGCTGACCATGGATGCCAGGATCAAAAATGTCATCGGCATGAACCTGAATGATTCCGGCATGACAACACCGACACTCTGCTTAAACACATAACCAATCAAAACGCCAAATATTGCGATCGCTCCTCGCCCGATCAGCCAATCCGAAAATGAAGCTCTTGACGTATGCGATGGCAAAAAATAAGGGAGCACGAGGACCATTACGATCGTTATACCCATCAACATGCCATCGATCGATATCATCTGAACAGCCCGGCCATATTCTAAAGCCAGAAAAAACAAGACCAGAGTCGTATCAGGGCTCACAATTCCACCGACTCCGAATCCGGCTATCTTATCTAATGTGTTTTTCATTATTCTTTTTGGTTATGCGTATCGGTTTGTATATAGGTCGAATCTACTTCTGATTCCCAGGTTTGCTGAATTGTTGATAAGCTACCCGAAAAAGCTCAGAAAGGGCGTTTGCCGTTTCCGGTGTCAACTTCTTGTCAGCCCTGAGGTGTGCCTCTACGATCTCCGGCGTTGCCTCATGAGGATAATAGATGACAGGCTCGACATCGTTATCAGCATTTTTTGTCATGAGCCGGTCAACAGGCATATCAAGCCACTGCGTCAGTCTGGCTATATTATCTGCATCGGGACGCCCCGTTCCATTCTCGATCCTAGAGAGGGTTGATGCCGAAACCTCGGTCACGTCTGCTACATCCCGCAGACTGAGCTTTAACTCTTCGCGCCTTCTTTTTATTGCCCTGCCCAGTTCGACAGTACTTATAAGACTTTCATTTTTGAATCCCATATTTGTTTTGTCCTCCATGAAAACTAAGTGTCACAGATGCACTTGCTATTTCACAGATAAAACATAACACACGTTTTTTTTAAATGCAACACTTTGTTTCGCACTTGCAACAAATAGTTTTCTCTGGTACATTGTTTCATGGCTGCAACAGTTCTTGCTGCATCCATTGACCAAAAACTGAGTCGCGTGCCTTGTCTGACACGCTGCGAACAGAAACTCGATATTGCTGACAGGCCACCCGGAATAATTGACAGCCCGGAAACAAAGCCCCGGTACTATCGATTTAGAACCACGTAGGAGAAACAAAAATGAAAAATAATTCCTCTATCGCATCATCGGGAGCTAATATTGCCGTCGCCGATGAAACAAACGATAAAAATAATGTGTTTGATTTTTCGACAACCCTTAGCGAGTTGCGAAAGACTGTTGACCCAAACCTGATCCGTCAGCGCGCGGGCCGCCGGGACCGGAACGGCAACGTTCATATGGTCGAATATGTTGAGTGGCATACAGTCGCCGATATTCTTGACGAACTGGCTCCAAATTGGAGCCATTCGGTTAAAGATATCCGTCCGATCGGTGATATTATTACTATCACTGTTGCCATCACTATCGACGGCGTTACCCGTGAGGGCGTCGGCACGGGAAAGGTGTTCAGTGAGACTGGAATTAAAAAAGCCGAGCATGACGCCTTAAAAAGGGCCGCGGTAAAATTCGGTATCGCACGCGAATTGTACAAACGTGAATTCGACTCGATCGAACAGGATGAAAGTGTCCCGGCCGGCGAAGTGCTTCAGATCAGCGATCCCGTTGCAAAAAACCTGGGCGACATGATCACAGCGAAACAGATAGGAATGATCCGCGGCCTCGCCCGCGAAGCAAGTCTAGACGCTGAACAGGAATGTTCGCAAATGATGCACTGCGGTGTAGACGAGCTCTCAAAACGGGCAGCATCGGATCTGATCGAACATCTACAGAATCTTCAGCAAAGTGGTGCGGTCCCGATGCGTCGGGCCGGATGATCGATCTGAGGATACGATCAAATATTGAGTTGCGGCCCATCCCCCCAAAGCTTTCCTCTAAAAGCACAAAACGACGGGCCGCAACTCAATCCACGGGCTAGATGCAGTGACAAACTAAACGATCGAAATTTGCGTATATAATATTCATTCGACCGCCTAAGGGCACGTTGCATTAATCAACTGGAGAAGAAACAAATATGGCAGAGCAAGCAAATGAAATGGCCGGTTGGGCGTTGCCTCAACATGGAACGTTTTGCTGGACAGAGATCGCAAGTAACGACGCCGATAAATGTACGGCATTTTACAATGCGGTGTTTGGCTGGGAATTCAAAAGCGGTGATAGTTCAAATAGCGGTATGGACTACCGCGAATTCACATCCGGCGGTGATAATCCGGTGGGTGGGCTATACCAGATCAACCCGGACTGGTTTGGCGGAAGTCCGCCGCCGCCGCATTTTATGACTTACGTTGCGGTGGATGATGTTGATGAGAACGCGAATCTGGCTGTCGAACTTGGTGGAACAATTGTTCGCGGCCCTATGGATATTCCAAATGTTGGCCGTATGGCGATCATCCAGGACCCGACTGGAGCGAAGATCGCGATCTTTAGGATGGCAAATTAAGGAGACGACAAAAATGGCTGAATTCAACATACCTAAACATGGTGAAATATGCTGGCGAGAGTTGGCAACTAAGGATCTCGGAGCAGCTCTGGAATTCTACTCAAAACTTTTTGGTTGGACACTAACGCAAACAAAAGTAACAGAGATGGAATACAAAGAGATCCAGATAGATGATGTCGCTTACGGCGGAATGATGGCTATCGACGAAAATTGGGGGCCAACGCCTCCACCATCCCATTGGAGCTGTTATGTAGCTGTTACAAACGCAGACGAAACCGCCGAAAAGATAGTACAGAACGGTGGAAGCATTAAAGTGCCGCCATTTGACGCTCCTGGCGTTGGCCGAATGTCCATGGTCATGGATCCGTCCGGGGCTAATTTTGCTATTATCCAATTTGCTCAGCCGTAGGATCGACTAAATCAACAAAAGGTACTTAACGATCGGAGCACGGTGCTAATTGTTGGGTGCCTTTTGAGCTTCGCCGGCTTCCCTGCTTCCCATGAAAGGAAGCGGTTCCGGAACGATGGGAGCTGTTATTGTGCCGCTCATCGCATCTCCGCTAATTTTACCTGCGATCTCAAATGCTACCGGTTGGCCCTGCATTTCGGCTTTGGCAGTTGCAGATAGTTTGGTTCCGGCAACCTTTCCGTCGTCAATTCGTCCGTTTCCTAACATCGTTTCCAAGTCGCCGGTTACATCATCTCCCACCTGCTCAAGGGTCAATGACACGGGCAACTGCTGGCCTTGAAAATCTATCAGAAGTTTCCATTTACCTGTGACATCGACTGTTTCTGAGTTGGCCGCAAGTGAGTATTTTGCTTCGTCCTGCTTCGCACCCTCAGTATCAAATATCTCTACGGTGTCCGCATATTCACGCACCTGCGGCAATACCTCTTCGGCATCCCCGACAATAACAATTGCCATTTCATCAGGACGAACGTGCGTCTTTGCCACTCGATGAACGTCTTCGGCAGTTACGGCACTAACATTTTCGCGGTAAGTTTGCAGATAGTCATCCGGTAAACCATATAGCTGCTGATTGACGATAAGGTTCGTCATACCCTCCTGTGTTTCAGCTCTAAGCGGAAATACTCCCGTAAGAAAATTCTTGGCGTCCGCCAATTCTTCATCACCGACCTTTTCACTGCGAATACGGTCGAGTTCATAGAAAAACTCCTTAAGCGAATCACCGGTCACAGCGGTCCTCACCTCGGCTGTGGCTTCAAAACTTCCGGCCAACCGCTTCATTTCGAGCCTTGTATAAGCTCCGTATGTATATCCCTTTTCTTCACGGAGATTCATAAACACCCGCGATGACGCACCTGCACCAAGTACCTGATTCATAACGATCAGCGGAAAATAATCAGGATCTGTGCGTTTCACACAAAGGTTGGTGAGAACGATGTTTGACTGTGCCGAGCCAGGACGGTCAACTATGGTGATGTTACGTGTGCTGCGGGCGGGAGGCTGAGCAAATTCGGCGGAACCGACGTTACCTGGCTGCCAGCCGCCAAAGACCTCTTCGAGGTCCGAAATAAGCTCGTCGCTGTTCACATCGCCAACAACGATCATTGTTGCATTGTTAGGTATGAATACAGCTGCGTGGAATTTTGACAATGAGCTACGGTCCAATTTCTCGATATCCGTTGCCTTTGGCGAGACAGTCGAATAGGGGTGTTCACCAAATATAAGCCGCGCCGCTTGCTCACCCGCCAAAAAACCCGGCTGTGAACGTTGGAACTTAAGGTTCTCGATCGTGTTTCGGCGATAGAGGTCAAGTTCCTGCTCAGGAAATGTCGGCCGCAAGGTGACCTCGCCCAAAAGAGCAAGTATCTCTGAGCTGTAAAGCGAAAGGGACGATGCGGAAACGATCGCAAAATCATCTGACGAGCTGGATGAAAGACTTGCTCCCAACCTTTCGACTTTTTCGGCCAGCTGCAGACTTGAATAATTTGCTGTTCCCTCTGTCAGCATCGAAGCTATAGCCGAGGTCATGCCGATGCCCTCTGCCGGGTCGTTAATGTCGCCGGTGTTAAATGCCAACCTAAAACTCACCAGAGGAAGACGTTCATCCTCAAAAACAATTACCCGCAAGCCATTAGCAAGCAACAGTTTCTTGGGTTGTGGAATATCAAAAGTAACCGGTTTGAGCGGCTCAGGAACGGATTTTCGTAAATCTAAGGCCATAATTTAATTTTGTGCGTTGCACAACAAAAGAGTTCTATCCCATCAATAAATAATCGCACTTCGCCGATAATTTACCCTTTACCCGCTGGGACAACATCCAGAAGCGCGCGGTTCTCGGTATTCAAATATTTAGCTGCCGCTAACCGGATCTCTTCTGCCGAGATAGCAAGAAAAGTATCCAGTTCGCTATTCACAAGACTGGGCATGCCGTCGTACATTGCATGTTCAGCGATCTGCTGGGCTCGACTCATCGATGACTGTCGCATCCTAACGGTATCGTTCACCAGTTGGTTCTCGATCTTTTCCATCTCGAGCGACGTCGGTCCGTGAGTAGCCAGATCCTGTATTTCTTCCATTATTGTTTCGCGAATGGCGCTCAGATCTTCTTCGGGCTTTGGTATTGCTCCGATAAAAATGCTCGACGGCCCTCGCCGTTCGTCTGTAAAACCAAATAGTTGGATAACCGACTCTGCTCCTTTCACCAGCTTTTGATATAGACGCGAACTTTCTCCCTCATATAATATCTTGCCGGCAAGATAGAGAGCGTTGAATTCAGGTGTCCGCCTCGGCGGTATCTTCCAGCCAATAAGGAACGCCGGGAATGGTGCCAGTTTGTCTTCCCATTCTTTGTAATTTGCCGCAACCTCAACCGGCTCCGTAACGTCCAGTTCGGGCGGCAGCGGCTGAGAGACTATGTCACCAAAATATGTCTCGATCAATTCCTTAGCGGTCGCTGTCTCGAAAGCTCCTGATAACACCAATACCGCATTATTGGGGGCATAATAAATGCGAAAGAACTCCTGAACGTCCTCGACCGTGGCGTCATCCAAATGTTCCATTGAGCCAATGGTCGAATGAGAGTTGGCAAAATTCGTGTAGATCATCTCATTGATCAGGTCGAATATTTGCCCATACGGCTGGTTATCATATCGGAGTCGCTTTTCTTCCTTCACAGCTTCTCGCTGATTATCGAGATTTTCCTGCGTCACGGCCAATGAACGCATCCTGTCAGATTCGAGCCACAGTGCCAGAGGCAGTTGGCTCGCCGGAAGCGTTTCATAATAGTTCGTACGTTCGCTCGATGTTGTCCCGTTCATGGTTCCGCCGGCCTTCATGATGTGCTGAAAATGTCCAGCTTTTGGCACATTCTCAGACCCCTGGAACATCATATGTTCGAAAAGATGAGCGAACCCTGTTCGGTCTGCACGCTCGTTGCGGGACCCGACGTTGTAATAAACCGCAACTGACACGACCGGGACACGATCGTCATGGTTCAACACAACACGAAGCCCATTTTTCAGGGCATATTCCTCGATCTCAAGCGGCGGCAATCTAAATGAATGAGTCATAAACGATATTTTACCAGGCAGAACAGGCAGGCGTTCAGCGTATATTAATGAGAACATTTCACCGGTCAAAAATCAAAATGGAAATTTAGGCCGTTTTCTCTGGAAACTATGTCCGTTTCGGTATATAAGTAAGGCATACAAAACTGTGATCGGTGGTCATTGGGTGCCGCCATGACCGCCGATCTTTTTTAATGGTTTCGGCATTCCCGATCGTGCCGGTTTCGCCCTCTGTGCGTACTGATTTACGCAAGTGTTGGGCTGTATGTCCTTTTCTGATTATGAGCCGACTCTACCGAATCTCGTCCATCTTGTTTTTGTTATTGGTTACGATCGGGACTGCAACGGCACAGCTCAAATCTCCGCTTGATCAGCCTTCAGAGCCATTTTCCATAAAACGGGGCAGCTCATTCGACGCATCTGGCGGCTCGTCGGGCGGGTCATTGAATTCGGGCGTATGGGCGTCCAAGAGGTCAAAGCTCGCTGCCGACATCTCCGAAGCCGAGGAACTGATCAGGCGCGATCATGTAGATGGCCGAGGCGTCACGTTTCCCGAAATGACCAAATTCGCGTTGACCGGAGCCCTGCGTTCGCTCGACCCACATTCAAACTTTTTTGATCAGGCGGAATGGAGATCCCTGCTCGACGAACAACAGAGCGGATATACGGGTATGGGAGCGACCATCGCGAGTTACGAAAAGCTGGGTGTAATGGATACGTATGTCCTCGCAACATTCCCGGGGTCACCCGCGGCAAAGTCAATGCTCAAATTCGGCGACCGGCTGGTTGCTATAGATGGCGAAAAGATGACGGGGAAACCCTCTGATTATGTACGAGATAAGATCAGGGGCGATTCGGGAACCTCATTCCGTCTAACGGTTGAACATGCAACTACAAACCGAACTGAGACTATCGTGATCCGTCGGGGCCGGGTGGCTCAGCCATCGATACCGGACGCATATATCCTAAGGCCTGAGATCGGCTATATAAATCTCTCTGAAGGGTTCAATTACACGACCTATACCGAGTTCAACAGTGCGCTCCAGGAATTAAAACGTGCTGGGATGCGGTCGCTGGTACTCGATCTTCGTGGGAACGGGGGCGGCATCGTCGATCAGGCGGTAAAGGTCGCCGAGAGGTTTCTGCCGGCCGGGACGCTGATCCTAACCCAGCGGGGGCGTACCCGACTCGACAACCGCGTCTGGCGTTCTTCTAATACGGCTGCTGAAACAATGCCGCTTGTCGTGCTGGTTGACGAAAATACCGCCTCTGCATCTGAGATCGTCGCCGGTGCATTTCAGGACAATGACCGGGCATTGATCGTCGGTGAAAAAACGTTTGGGAAAGGCCTTGTCCAAAGTGTAATAGACCTGCCGGGCCAGACCGGCCTGACCTTGACCGCCGCACGCTATCTGACTCCTTCGGGAAGGTCAATACAGCGTGATTATTCCAAGGTCGATATGTATGACTATTTTAACCATAAAGGTGTGATCGATGAGATCGACAAGCCGTATTTTGAAGCTCGCACGATCACGGACCGAAAGGTTTTCGGCGGCGACGGCATACAGCCGGATGAGCCGGTCATTTCTGATGAGATCAGCAATATTCAGGCGGCCCTCCTAGATCCGATCTTTCAATTTTCCCGGGAGGCCGTCAATGGAAGGATCGCGGGGCAGGAAGTATATCGCATCGGGGCAACATCGTCCGGCAAGCGGATCGCACCCAGCGACTTCCCCGTATCGCAGGGCTTGATCGAAGCTTTTAGCCAATTTGTTTTAAGAAATGCCGGAGGGAAGTTCACAAATGAGACTCTTCGGGCCGAGTCAGCGTTTATCAGGACCCGCATCAGGTACAACCTGATCATGGCATCGTTCGGAGCGGTTTCTGCTGACCAGGTATTTGTAGAAGACGACGCTCAGGTCGCGAAAGCAATTGAGTCGCTGCCAAGGGCGGCACAACTTGCACAGTCAGCGTCAAAGGCACGCCAGCGGTCTTCAAGATAGATTAGCAAAAGCCTATTTTTTGTACTGCATGACCAACCCTTTGGCTCCGACAGCCCAGGCATATTTCTTATCCGCGAACAGCCCGTATAGATTAGCTTCCGTATTTGATTCCTGACGGATCCAGTCGACCCCGCGGTTCCCTGTACGGAGAATCGTTCCGCCGTGGCCGACTACAGTGCCGTTTTTGTCGTCTGCAAAATCGACCCTCATCAGCGTATCCGTAAAATTAGTGTCAACCTTTAGCCAGGTCCGCCCGCCATCTTCGGTCCGCAAGATCGTTCCCTTGCCGCCGACTGCATAACCGTTCTTGTCATTTCGAAAATCGACATTATAGAGGGCCCTCGTAACGCCCGAGTCCTGCTTGACCCAGGTCGAGCCTTCGTCCTCGGTTGCCAGAATTACCCCCTTGTCCCCAACGATCCAGCCATGGGAATTGCCGCTAAAATCGAGATGGAAAAGTTCAGTCTTTAAGGGAACGGTTATCCTCTGCCAAGTATCCCCGCCGTCAATGGTCCGCATCAGGAGCGAATCGACGACTACTTCGTCATCACCGCTCTTCTTAAGAACGGAGCCAACGATATAGCCGCGTTTTTTGTCCGAAAATCGAATGCTCAAAAACTCAGGCCTTGCCAAACCAAATTCTGTCGTCCGGTAGATTCGGGTCTCCTGCCAGCTGCGTCCGGCGTCGCGGGTTATAAATAATTTCCGCCCGGCGACAAGATAACCATTGTCGTCGTTGCGGAAATAGATCTCATTTATGTTCTCAGTAGCATTGAGGGGATATTGGTTCCAGGTTTTGCCGCCGTCATTTGTCGACGCCAGATAACCGTCATCGCCGGCGATCCAACCGCGATCGGACGAAGTGAAAAAGACCGCCACCAGATCGCCATCGGTTGTCGCCGGACGAGAGCTCCAGCCGGACTGAGCCTGCAAGTTCAGCCCGCCAAAAATCATTAAGAGAAACGAAAAAACAATAAGCCTCAAAACACTACCTCCAACACGAACTAAGGTGACTTTGACTAATAGAATAATGGTTCCATAGCCAAAAATCACCTTATCCGATGTTTATTTGCGGGCGGACGTTTACCTGGGTCTCTATTTAGTGACCCTGTAAACCTTGCCTTCCCAGAACACAACGACCTGCTCGCCGAGCGAGAAATAGGGGGCGAGAGCCGGCATCCGTTTTATCAGATCGAAGTAATCATTGCTCGCAAACTGTACAGAGAACTCCATCATTTCAGAGTTCGGGTTATAGTCCGTATCCACCCAAACGCCGTTTTGATTGGTAAAGCTTTTGTTAGCGATAAACTGATTATTCTTAGTGTTTTGGATCAGGAACTGGTTCTCTTTGCGAGACTCTTCTCCGTCAACCTGGAAGACATTTGCATTCGACTGCATCGAGTTTTGCTGAACACTCATCTGTACCGCTCCGGCTCCGCTCTTTTCGGCAGCTTTTCGTTTGCCCGTATCCATCATTGCTTGGGCCATTGGAGCATCCCGGCGGGTATTTGCCATTGTGCCGTCGGTAGCGAGATATGAGGTGTATGGCGTTACCAGGCCGTAACGTGTTCCAAGCTCGACAACCTCGTCGCGGACCTCTTTTGTCTCGCCGTTATTGCGGATCTGCTCGAGCAGCCAACCGACGCGGCGGGTCGCCCACAGCCTCGGGAGAAAATCGTTATTTTCACTGCGAACCGGAAAATCAAGCTTGGTGTAATTAAAGCTTCTCGACTCCTTCCCTGCCTTGCCGGTCAGACGGAGCGTTATGTTGTTGAGGTCGTTGGTGTTCTTATAGCGGCCGATTATGGTTAACTGCATTCCTCGAAAAAGGTCCGTCAGCTTTCGCGGATATGTGTATTCCGTCAGCAGCGGCCCAAAGTCAAGATCTAGATCCGCAAGAACCGGCGAACTTACCTTCTGAAAAAAGCTCGACACCTTTATCTCGAGGTCCTCTTTTGGCTGGACATAATCCGAAATGCCCGAGTTCTCTGCCCCGATCCTGTCAAGCAGGGTCGTGTTGACGTCATAGCCAAAACCGAACGGAAAGATGCGAATATCCAGGTTTTTGGCATCCTTTAGATTTGAAATGATCTTGTCGACACTTGTCACACCGACCGTCGGCAGCCCGTCGGTCATAAAGACAAGCATCTTTGGCCTGTCACTCGGATTCGAACTGTTTTAGCGACGCTAGCAGCGAATCGTTGATGTTGGTCCCGCCTGTCGGCTGCAGTTTGTTTACGAAAGCCTCGCCTCGTTTCTTTCCCTCGGCATCGGCCCTTATCAGGCCGCGTTCCATCAGATGTTCCTCGCCGGCGAAATTGATCACATTGAACCGGTCACCGTCTCGCAGCGTGCGAATGCCGAACAGCAAAGCCTTTCGGGCCTTGTCCATCTTGCCTTCGTCGGCCATCGAACCCGACGTATCAAGCACAAACACAATGTCCTTGTTTACAAGCTCTTTCTCAGAAACATTGTCCTTTGGCGACAGCATCAGCAGGAAATAACCGTCCTTGCCCGGTTCGCGATATGTCACCAGCGACATCCCAAAATCGTTGTTCGACAAGCCGTAGAAGAGCTGAAAATCGCTGTCGTTGTTCTTTGTCTCAAATGAGACATTCGCGGCGGTCTCGCCTCTCATTTTGACGTCGATCTGATGCGTCGGAGAATAAATATTTCGCAGCGCTTCTTTGCCGACAATCTCGACAGTTCCCGACACAGTCCCAAATTTCTGCGGTACGCCAGAACCTCGTCTCACCGGGCCATTGGTCACCACATCCTCCATCGGCATCGGCCGCGACCAGACATTTCTGCCTGTTCCCGAGCGGATAACGATAGGCGACGGTGCCAGACTCGGCCTTGAGGATCTCGGTATAGGTTAGTTCGAGTTTTTTGTCGGAATTGGGCGGGATCGGGAAGATAGATGCCTGGAAAAGGTCTTTACCGGCGTATTCGAGCAGGCCGGGGTCCTTTTGCCGGCGTACGATCTCGTCATAAATACGCCGTGCCTCTTCGCGGGAACGCACCTCGCCGACCAGCTTTTTGCCGTTTTCCCAAATGGCAAATTCCACGATCGACGCCGTCTCTGGTATCGGGAAAAAATATGTGCCTTCGAGCGTATATTGCGTATCGTTGCGAAACACCTGCTCGACATGCGTCGTCGCGACCTGCCCGTTGATCTTAGTATCAAGCTGGATAGATTTGACCGGCAAAGCGTTTGGCAATGGCCTGGGCATCGGCCGCGGCCTGCACGGCCTCTGATCGCAAACGATCGGAATTATCACGCCCTGTGCAGAGCCCGAAACAACAAACAGCAAACTCGAAAAAGCAATGCCACAAACAGCGGCCAGTGATCTAAACGTCATAATATTCTCCCAATAGATGTTAAGGCGTGGATCTCTCTACGCCTCGTTGGACATTTACTGAACGCACCGGGTTGCTTAATCTTGCACAAATGATTTCGGAAATTACGGTGGGTTGTCGTTCGTTATCTCCCGCGGCCCTCCTTTTCCACTCTTTCACTTTTTCACTTTTCAAGTGTTAAACACGCCCTGGATTTGCCAAAAATTGAACACTTATAACGGCAGTAGAAGCTCTAAAACACCGGTAGAACGATTTACAAGAGAAGAAGGTCTCTATATTTTTGTTACAACCTCTGCAAAGAAAATAAAATGATTTTATTAAAAATATAGCGGCATCTTACAGAAAAATGTCTCTATATAAGAAATAAAACCGCTCTACCAACAGTATAACGGCTCTACCGGTATCACATTTGTTTCCCCAGCAGCGAAACCACTACACCAAAAACCGACAACCCCAATAAACACCGCCTGTATCTGAATTCCCACGCCTCAACTCTAATTTTCCAGTTACCACATTTCCAACGCCTCAAAGTGTTAAACACACGGCTGTTTTATAGTGGTATTGCGATCCGGTATTGCCGGGTCACATTCAAAATACAGAGCGCCTTTTCAGGGACTCAATGCGGGGCGATGATAAGATAAGCTTATGTTCGATCAGGAACCGTCGATACGGGCTGACGCAAGAGTTAAGCTGATAAGGACTACGATAGTTCGAACTACTTATATCGCTCTGGCGGTACTGATCGACATCGGATATCTTTCCGCCATATTTTTTGATCCGGGGCGGTCCAGGGACAAAGGGTTCGGCAATTTTCTCTTCGGATCGCTGATGTTAATGTGCAGCATGATCCTTATCCGCACCTCTTTTTCCATATGTCGTCTGGAAACTGGCCAAACACGAACGGCCCGCATTCTGGACCGTCGCTCTCGTACTGGCCGCATTTCCCATGCTGTTGTTGTTGGCCATCACAATATATGGAAGCGGCTGAGAAATAAATCGCCACCATGGTGAAATGAGCGGCTTCTCGGCGGATGCTATTCGTCGGGGATCTCTGCCTCAACGAGCAATTTAAGCAGATTCAATGATTCCTGCCAGCCGAGGTAACAGGCCTCGACGGGTATCATTTCCGGGACGCCGGCCTGAGTGATGTTTAGCTCCGTGCCTACGGAAACCGGCGTTAGAGAGATCGTTGTTTCGATTCCGCCTGACATGTTCGGATCATCAAATTTGTCTGTATGGCGGATCTTTTCATTCTCGACGAGTTCGAGGAATTCGCCGCCGAAAGAATGGCTGCTGCCGGTTGAGAAATTTGTGAACGACATCTTATACCGCCCGCCAACGCGTGCATCGATCTCGTGGACCTTGCCCGTAAATCCGTTGGGCGGCAGCCATTTTGCCATCGCCTCCCCGTCCAGAAACGCCTTATAAACCCTTTCCGGCTTTGCCCTCAACACCCTGTGAAGCTTGATAGTATTTCCTGCCATGACCCAATTCCCCCCGTAAATGAAATAATAACCAAAGATCAAATTGTAAAGGAACGGGCCGGCTCGTCAAGTTTTTGCTCAAATGGAACATCTCAAATTAACGCAGCGGCCCATTGCGTTCTAATTTTCTGGCTCGTCAGGTACATCCGGCAGCAGCGAGTCATCGATCTCTTTTTCGAGTTTGGTACGCAGCTTTTCTACCAGCTGCTCCGCACGCTGCAGATTAGCTTCAAGATTAATACGTGTTCCCTGGATCTGGGTCATCAGAGATTCAAGGTTTTGGCGTTCGGCCTCAAGGCTTTTGCGGCGGCTCTCCCTGACCTCTTCGGGCTTCATCGAGCCCTGTATCTGCAGGGCCCGTTCGATGACCTCAGGCCGAATGTCATAATTTATCTGATCGAGCCGTGCAGCGACCGAGTTTTCTTTCTCGATCATTTCAAAAAGCTGCTTTCTGAGCGATTCAGTGCGTCCCTCGGCACGCGTGAGAATGTCCAGATTCATCAGCAGACGCTTTTGTTTTTCGTCGCTATCTTCTTTTTTTTGTGCTTCGAGTTTTTTGACCCGGCTATTCAGATCGTTTATCTTGGCCGAATTGCCGGAAGCCGGTTTGGCGGGCGCTTTTTCTACCGGTACCGTAATTACCGGGTCTTCGTAGCCTCCCTGGCTGATGATCTCAGCACCGGTGAGGACCTGCGGCGTCGGCGTTGCCAGCGGTTTGACTTTTCCGCGTCTGGTTTGGGCATCTGCTACAGCCGTCGACAGGCTGAACAAAATCACAATAATCAAAATCCAATATTTACCGCTGCTCGATCTCATACTCTGCTGTCCTTTTTTTTCTTATTAGGGATAAAATCGCCCCTAAATAACTCAACCGCGTTTTTTGCCAGGCCGACGAAAGGGATCGCGTCGATACCTGAATTTACCAGCCCGTACATGACGCCCTTGTTCCTGATATCGCTGCCAACGAGGATAAGCACAACGGCCGTCCCGCCAAACGGGATCGTTTTTGCCGCGCGTTTAGCTATCTGCCAACCGCCTGCGTGCAGCACCTTGCGTTTGATGGTCGTTTTCTTGTCGGTCATCTTAAGAGCCAGTTTATACGTGCGGTATTGTGATGACAAAAGCACCTCTACCTTTGCACGGTATCAACAACGTAAAGTTTCGTTTCGTGGCTATTACTACCTATCGCAAAAGGCCGCTTCCCTGCGGCAGCGGCCCTTGGCTCCTTACTTGTCACTAACCGAACCGCTGACTAAAGCGAGAAAATAAGCTGTATCCGCCTGTTCTTGGCGCGGTTTGCATTGGTTGTATTGGGGGCTACCGGCACGCTTGCACCATATCCTTTTGCGACGATCCGCCCGTCCAGGTTACCGGCAGCAGCGATCGCCTCGGCGACCGCATATGCCCGGCGGTCCGTAAGGGTCTGGATCTGCTCCGGTACACCTTTGTTGTCGGTGTGCGACTCGACAGTTAGCCTATAATCGGGATTACTAACCAGCATCTCTCCGATAGATGCGAGTTTGCTGTTTGCAGACCGTACAAGTGTGGATGAGCGTGTCCCGGACCAGAAGCTTTCGGGCAAGGTAACCACGATGCCGCGTTCGGTTTTGGTAACGGATCCATAAGCTTTTAGCGACCTCATCATCTCGGCTTCGGCGGCCTGCATCTGGGCAGCTTTAGCTTGCTCATCACGCTGGTCGTCGGCGGCCTTCTGTTCGTTTTCGATCGCCGCAAGCTTTGCCTTTGCCATGTTCGCTTCGACCGTCAGACGGCCAACATCTTCACGGAGGCGGCCGTTCTCACCCATCAGATCCTTTAACTGATTTGAATAGTTCATGGCATCACGCTCTGCCAGTTCGCGGTTCCGTGGTCTCGCGGGCAAGTTCCGACTTCAGATCGGCGATCTCATTCTGAGCATCGGTATACTTGTTTTCGGCCAAGCGGATCTCCGCGTCTGAACGTGTTTTCTCATTACGTTTTTCGCGGGCCTCTTTGTGTATAGCCGCAGCATTCTCTGCCTTAACGGCCGCACTGATCGCCTTACGGGCACCGATATCGACGGTATCCGAATCTCGGCCTGCCTGCCATGCATTCCACGCATTCTGATAAAGAGTCTCAGCCTCGGCCAGTTCCGTTGGAGCATCGCGATCGGCTCCGGCAAACCGGGCGAGGGCAACTGCCTGTTTTGCCTGCAGCAAGGCCGACGGCGTTTTCTGATAATCGGACTCGGCTATCTCAGGGGTTCGCGGATCGCGAAAATAGTCACTTGAGTTTCCAAAATACTGGATCGCTGGCGTCGTGCCGATCGGTTTTCCATTCGATGCGACCGGATAGAGATTTTCGAACATTATAGTCTGGCTCGGCCGCGTCACCAGAAAATGCGGTTCAGCCGTAATTATCAGTGCAAATGTCTGCAGCGGCGTAGTCACGGTTATCTTAGAATCAATAAAAAACAGGCCGCTTCGTTTGATCTCGCCGAGATTATCAGCCTGTCCGGTCGGCGAGATGGCCCACAGAACATAGGTAGCGTACCCTGCCCCGAGTTCGAACGGCCGCGGCATCTTTTCGACCGATAGCTCGATCTTAGTGCCGCTGCGGGTCGATCGCTTGACCTTCGCTTCGCCCTTCATTCTCGGAAAGCGGGTTGTGCCCCGAAACTGAACATTCACGGTGTCATCAAGCGGATAGGTTATCGCTATGGTCTTTCTGGCAATATCGACCTGCGCATTTGAAGAAAGTGGTATCGACAAAATGAACGCAACGGTCCCGATCAACATAAATGTAGTCAAATTTTTCATAAATTTTCTCCGTGAGGCAACGCTTTAAGAAAGATGCCATAATCTAGATGTTAGTTGCAATTATACCGATTTTGGACATCTTTGCTCCGTTCGGAGTATATTCTAACTTTTTGTACGACTGATGAATGACCTCAAGCGCCTCCTGACACATGTTCGGCCATATTGGCTGATATTTCTGCTTGCGATCATTGCGATGGTACTCGGTGCGGTCTTTGAGACCGCTACGGGGGCACTGCTGGTGCCTATCTTTGATCAGTTTCAGTTTAGCCCGGGCACAAAATCCAAGACGTTATTTGACCTTAACAGCCTGATCCCGCAAAACGATTGGTTTCGAGCGTGGATAACCATTTCGGCCCTGCTTGTTTCATTTACCGTCCTTAAGGGGATCGCTGAGTATTTTTCGTCCTATTTAATGGCAAAGATAGGCCAGTCGTCAGTATTGCAGCTTCGCCGCGAGCTTTACGACCACGTGCTCAGGCAATCGGCCACTTTCTTTGAAAAGCATCGGACCAATTTTCTGGTCTCCAGGCTCGTGGTCAGCAGTGCCGCCATCGAACTCGCCGTTTCGTCGAACCTGCGGGATGTTTTGCGCGAATCGTTCATGCTGATCTTTTTCTTTGGGGCGGCTGCTTATTACAATTGGCGCCTCACACTTGGAGCATTGATAATCGCCCCCATCATCGCCCTGATCACTACCGGGTTTAGCGGCCGGCTGAGAAAACTCGCCGACGAGTCTCTCGAAGGCAACAAAGCCCTGAGCGACACGGCCCAGGAAACGCTTTCAAACCAAGCGATCGTCAAGGCGTATACGGCCGAGAGCCGCGAGCAGAGCCGATTTTCCGACGTAGCCGCGGTCATCGCCCGGGCAAACCTGCGTTCGGCCCGGATCGCTGCCACATCGCCGCCGACCATCGAATTGATAGGTACCATCGCGATGATCGTTTTGTTTTATTTCGGCCTTCGTGAGATCAATTCGGCAAGGATGGACCCGGCCCAGTTTTTCACGTTCCTGTTCTTTCTTTTTCGCAGTTACGATCCGATGCGAAAGATCTCAAGGCAGCATAACGAGATCGCAAAAGCTTTTGCCGCCGCACGAGACGTATGGAACATCCTCGATATCGACGAGACCCTGCCCGAAAAGGCCGATGCAGTCGAGTTGCAGCCGCTGAAAAATCTGATAAAGCTCGACGATGTGTCATTCAACTATGGCAACAGCGGGCGAAAGATCCTCCAAAATGTCAGCCTCGAGGTGCCAAAGGGCTCGGTCGTTGCTCTCGTTGGTGAAAGCGGTGGCGGCAAATCGAGCCTGATCAAGCTGGTCCAGCGGCTTTATGATCCGACGGCCGGAAATATCACATGGGACGGAACAGACCTTCGGGATGCAAAGATCTTGAGCCTGAAACGGCAGATAGCCTTGGTCACACAGGAAACGGTCCTTTTTAACAATACAATTCGGCAAAATATTGCATATGGACGGCCCGAAGCTTCATTAGACGAGGTCAGGAATGCGGCAGCGGTCGCATATGCCGATGAATTTATAGACCAGCTGCCGATGAAGTATGATTCGGTGGTCGGCGAGCGTGGTGTGTTGCTATCGGGAGGCCAGCGCCAGCGGATCGCGATCGCAAGGGCCGTACTTATCAACGCCCCGGTCCTGATACTTGACGAAGCGACGTCGGCCCTCGATACAGAAAGTGAAGGACTGGTCCAAAAAGCGCTCGCTAATCTAATGCAGAACCGCACATCCATAGTGATCGCCCACCGACTGTCTACGATACGGATGGCAGACAATATCGTAGTGTTAAAGAATGGAAAGATAGTCGAAATGGGTACGCACGACGAGCTGCTTGAACACGGCGGCGTTTATAAACTACTGTATGAGCTGCAGTTTGCCGAAACGGAAACTGTACGATCCGAAAACTAAATTATGAGATCAATGACCGGCTTTGGCCGAGGCACGACCGCCGAAAACAACTATTCTATCGCCGTCGAATTAAAGACGGTCAATAATCGATTTCTTGACGTAAACCTCCGATTGTCCGGCGAACTGCAGGACCTTGAGGCCACGATCAAACGCACGGTCGGCAACCGGCTCTCGCGTGGACGTGTGGACGTTAATATTCAGTACGACCGATCGACAGAGATCAATTATGAGCTAAATCGCCCTCTTATCGCGGGATATTTGTCCGCAATGAAGGACCTCAAAACCGAGTTTGACCTGACCGGTGAACCGGACATTAATGTGATCGCCCGCCTGCCAAATGTTATTACACCAAAGAAAGAGGACCTCGGTGCCGATTTTGCGGCCGGCCTCGAAAAAGCGTTGATCACCGCTCTCGACGATCTGGAAAAAATGCGTGAGAACGAAGGCCGGATGCTTAAAGACGAGCTTGAGGGACGCCTGGCTGAGATCGAAAGCCGGATGCCCGCTATCGAGAGTGAATCGTCTAACGTCGCCGTCGAATACCATGACCGGCTTACAAAACGGATCGGTGACATGCTGGCGAAAACCGATTCCCAGATAGAGATCGATCAATCGCGACTCGCTCAGGAGGTCGCATATATTGCCGACAAAGCCGATATTTCTGAAGAGATCGCCCGTCTACAAACCCATATCGAACATTTTCGGTCGATAATGGCCGAGGACAAAGATGTCGGTAAACGCCTCGATTTTCTGACTCAGGAGCTTAACCGTGAGGCAAATACGATCACCTCAAAAACGAACAACATGACCGTCAAAGAGAATGCGTTGGCAATAAAAAGCGAAATTGAGAAAATTCGCGAACAGGTTCAAAATGTTGAATAGACGATGAAAGGCAGCCTTATCATTATTAGTTCGCCGTCGGGCGGTGGAAAGGGGACGCTGATCAAGGAAGTGTTGAACACTATCCATGACATGACGTACTCGATCTCATACACGACACGCCCAATCCGCAGTGGCGAGGAGGACGGGCGCGAGTATTATTTTATTTCGCGGGAAGATTTTGAGCATCGGCGCTCTGATGGCGAATTTCTCGAGTATGCCGAAGTTCACGGCAATTTTTACGGGACTTCCCGCTCTCAGGTTGACGCAAATTACCAGTCGCGGCAACGATGTGCTCCTCGAGATCGATGTGCAGGGTGCAAATCAGATACTTGAAAGGATGCCTGATGTTGTGAGTATTTTTATCCTGCCGCCATCATTCCCTGTCTTGCGGTCGCGGCTGACTATGCGTGCCACGGAGAGTTCGGGTGAGTTAAATCTGCGATTGCGTAACGCATTTGCCGAGGTGAAAGAGTACGAAAAGTTCAAATACGTTGTCGTTAACGAGATACTCGAGGTCGCGGCAAATGATCTTAGGACCATTATTCGGGCGGAGAGGCTTCTTACGAGTAGACGCAGCGATGAGGTTTGCGATATACTCGATAGTTTCGACTTGTCGAAACATGACCTACCCGGAGAATAATAATATATGGCTGCAGATAAAGAATTGATCGACGAAGAAATAGAAGTAGTAGAAGAGGTAATTGATCCACCAGCGATCGATTCTAAATACCGAATGATAATTCTTGCTGCCCAGCGGAGCAAGCAGCTGCAGCGGGGTGCGATACCTCGTGTAGATATGGACATTCGCAAGACTAAGCCAACCCGGATCGCAATGAGAGAATTTGAGGAAAAGAAGGTCAATTTCTCGATATTAGAGAACTAGTCTTTTCTTAATAATACCGATGAAAAGCCGCCCGCAATGGCGGCTTTTTTTTACATCCCTTTGTAGTTTGGCCCGCCGCCGCCCTCGGGGGTCACCCAGTTAATGATCTGGTACGGGTCGGCAATGTCGCAGGTTTTGCAGTGAACGCAGTTAGAGAAATTGACCTTTAACTCCTTGCGGCCGCTTTCTGCACTCTCTTCCATCTCATAGACTGCCGCCGGACAGAACCGCTGGCAAGGGTTGCCATACTCCTCGACACATCTTGTGGCACAGATCTCGGTATCGAGTACATGCAGATGCGATGGCTGGTCCTCGTCATGCGCGACTCCGGCGTGAAAAACATCGGTGACCTTGTCAAATGTCAGTTCCTTATCAAATTTGAGGTCTTTATATCGCTCGGTCGGTTTCGCACGGTTATTACCGACAAGCTTCTTCATTCGCTCATAGCCCGGAATATGGTATTCCCTGGGCATAAAGCCCCATGCCATTCCTTTGGTTAGAAACTGTAATCCGGAATTTATCAGTCCCGACCAGCGGCCTTTTTGAAACGCAGCATGAAAATTGCGGACGGGGTGCAGCTCATCATATATCCAGCTCAGATTTACCTTTTCTTCAAAATGACGCAGTGTTTTAGATGAATAATCTTCATGCTCAAAGGCCCCGACAATGGTCTCAGCCGCAAGCATTCCGCTTTTCATAGCCGTGTGTATCCCCTTGATCCTCTGGCCGTTCAGAAACGACGCACAGTCGCCGACAAGCAGAACGCCGTCAGCATATAACTTAGGCATTGTGTAATATCCGCCGGTGTTTATCGACTTCGCACCATATTTGATCATTTTGCCGCCGGCAAGTACCTCGGCGATCTTTGGATGCGTCTTGAATTTTTGAAACTCGGCATGCGGATCGATCATCGGATCCTCATAATCAAGGCCCGTAACATAACCGATGCTGATGGTATTGTTTTTCATACCATAGATCCAACCGCCGCCATATGTGCGCGTATCAGATGGAAATCCAAGCGTATGCACGACCATCCCCTCGGGAAAGTTGCCCTCGGGAAGCTCCCATAGCTCCTTAACCCCTAGAGAAAAAACCTGCTCCTCCGCATCCTCGGCAAGTCCCAGCCGGGCGGTCAACTGTTTTGCAAGCGACCCTCTTGAGCCCTCGCCCAGAACCGTCACTTTTGCCAGAAGGTCGACACCGGGTTCAAAATTCGCCTTTTGCTTCCCATCCTTGTCGATCCCTTTATCCCCGGTCCTGATGCCGATGACGGCATCATTGGTGTCGTAAAGTATCTCGGACGCCGGAAACTCGGGGAAAATGTTGATCCCCGCTTCCTCGCATTTTTCGCCGAGCCATTCACAAAGCTTGCTTAGCGAGACGATATATTTACCCTTATTCTTGAGCGGCGGAGGTGTTATCGGTGCGACAAACCGCTTATTTTCCGTTAGATACCAGGCGGCATCATCCGTCACCACGGTATCAACCGGACAGCCCAATGCAATAAAATCAGGCATCAGCTCGCGGATCGCCGTCGGATCCATGACCGCACCTGATAAGAGGTGTGCTCCGACGAAAGACCCCTTCTCGACAATTGCGATCTCAAGCTCGCCGATCGTCCGGCTCTGCTTGATGCCCTTTTCGATCATTTCGTCATGCTTCTTGATTTCACTTTTCAGATGCAGCGCCGCTGCCAGATTTGCCGGGCCGGCCCCGACAAATACTACATCCATCTCGATCTGTTCACGTTCGATCATAATTAATTCACATACTCAGGCTTTTACGCATTCAGGTAAACCCACGCCTTTTTCCCCGACGAAAGCTTTACCTTAACCCTCCTGAATCGGTCAGGTTCATACATGTCAGTTAGCTGGATCTCGTCCGGTGATAACTCAAAAACGGTGCCTTCGATTGTGTCGCTGGGATCATCCGTATTGATCGCCGTCAACTGATAAGGTTGTTCCCCTCTGGAGAGAAAGGTCCTATCTCTTATTTCAATGTTCGAGGCCTTATAGCCTCTCAATAAATCTTTTTCACCACTCAGCCGCCTACCGAAAAGTTCGAGTTGGACATTATCTTTTTGAAGTGTCCCATACGAGAATAGGTATTCCGGCATTTCGATAATGAATGGCCATTCAGTAAAGCCAAAGTATATCAAAACAGCGTTTTAAACACGACCGGGTATGGACGTGCACGTTCTGTTTGCTAAACTCGACCGATGATGAACCTGAGAAAAAACACTACAGCATTTTCGAGTGTTTTCATCTTTTCCCTCATCGTCACTTCAGTGGGTTGCCGTTCCCCGCGTCAGATCGATCCGGGCCTCTCAGCGTCGATGCCGACAAAAATACTCTGGGCGTGGGAACGGCCTGAGGATCTGCGATCGTTCGACCCCAAAGTATACGGTGTCGCGTTCCTCGCCCAGACTATTTTCCTCGAAAAGGACAGCGTGAGCCCGAAACCCCGCCGGCAGCCCCTGGATGTCGCACCGGGAACCTATATGATCGCGGTCACACGAATTGAAACAAATAAGAATGGCGGTGAACGGCCTACATTCTCGCCAGAGATGGCAAATAAGGCCGCGGCCCTGATCAGATCGACGCTTGAACTTCCGGACGTTAAAGCGGTCCAGGTCGATTTTGATGCTGTCGTATCGGAGCGGGCATTTTACCGAATGCTCATGAATGATCTTAAAGAGCAGTTGCCGCCCGAAACTCCTCTGACGATGACCTCGCTTGCGTCATGGTGTACCGGCGATGCATGGTTCAACGACTTCCCTGTTAACGAGGCGGTGCCGATGGCCTTTCAAATGGGTGCCGATTCAGAAAAGATAAAAACTTACCTAAGGAACGGGAACGATTGGAATGAGCCGCTATGCCGCGGCAGCTACGGCATTTCTGTCGATGATCCCTTGAATCTGCCTCTCCGGTCGGGCCGGAGAATTTACTACTTCACGAACGGCCCATGGGCGATCGGCGATTTTGAGAAGCTTCGCTAATCTTCGAACTGTTTCTTCAAGCTCTCTACATAAGGTGCCCTTGCCACCCCTTTCTCTGTAATTATTGCGGTGACAAGATCGTTTGGAGTAACGTCAAAGGCATAATTGCTGACCAGAGTATTGTCTGGTGCGAGCTGGATGTCCTTCATATGCGTAACCTCGCGGATATTTCGCTCCTCGATCGGGATGTCGTCGCCAGTCGGGCAATTCATATCGACGGTCGAAAGTGGTGCAGCAACATAGAATGGGATACCGTGGCGTCTCGCCAGAACTGCAACCATATAAGTCCCTATCTTGTTCGCCACGTCGCCGTTGGCCGCGATCCGGTCGCTGCCGACGACGACAGCCTGCACGCCGCCTTTTTTCATAATATGGCCGCTCATGTTATCGGTAATAAGGGTTACGGGAATGTCGTCCTGCATCAGTTCCCATGCCGTGAGGCGGGCTCCCTGCAGATACGGGCGCGTTTCGTCAGCGATGACTGAGATCGTTTTGCCCTGGTCGACAGCCCCGCGGATCACACCCAACGCCGTTCCCCATACACCGCCTGTAGCCAAAGCGCCGGCGTTGCAATGTGTCAGGACCGTCGAGTTATCATCGATCAGTTCCCCGCCAAATTTTGCTATCAAACGTTGCGATTCGATATCTTCGTCATGTATCGCTTTTGCATCGTCCAAAAGGATCTGTTTTATTTCGCTGACAGTCTTCCCTTCAGACTTGGCCTTTTGAAAGGTCCGGTTCATACGGTCGATCGCCCAAAATAGGTTAACGGCCGTCGGCCGGGTCTTACCCAAAACATCGCTTGCAAATTGAATTTCGTCCTCCAGGTCGACAACGTTGGTTCCTACAAAATTCTTTGCACCAAGGGCTATGCCGTAAGCCGCCGAAACGCCGATCGCAGGTGCACCACGTACGACCATGTCCCGAATGCCGGCAGCTACGTCATCCGACGTTTTCAGCATCAGCCAAGTCTCTTCGGTCGGCAGTAATCGCTGGTCGAGCATCAAAACGCCCTCATCGGTCCATTTAACGGGGATAATATTTAGATTCATATATTTTGCCGCGGGCACTTAGCCCCGCGAAATTACCGATTATACAAAGAGATATACGAAATCGGTAATTTGCGTCATTCAAAATGCCTGCACTGGAAATGAAATGTAAACCTCGCAGTATAAAAAGCCAGTGACGTGGAAACTTTTCAATTTCACTGACGTTTCTCATACCATGATGATCGAAAATATGTTGGATGATCTCCACGTCGCCCTCACACGCCGTTGGTGGACTCAGCTTTTTACAGCCTTTACCAGGTGCTTGCTTGCTTTGGCATTTATCCCGCCGAGTATCCCGAAGATCCTGCATAAACCTTTCACTGTATTACCGGATTCTGATCCCGTCGGACATTATTTCAACGCTCTGATGGAAACAGGTTTTTATTATGAATTTATCGGCTGGGCACAGATCACCGCCGCTATCCTGCTATTGATCCCGCGAACGTCACATATCGGAGCACTAATGTTCCTGCCAATCATCGTAAATATAGCTATTTTGACAACGTCTGTAGGCTTTCAGGGTACCTGGATAATTACGATATTGATGTCAATGGCCGCTGCATATCTGACAGTTTGGGAATACGACCGCCTCAAACCGATCTTGCTGTATTCCCGAGAGGACAAGCCTCGTAAGTTTCGCTATCAGTTTCTAATATTTCCCCTGTTTTTTGGAGTCGGCGGAGCCGTTATGGGTATCTTATGGTGGATTATCGGTCTCGGCAATTTCTCAAACTACCTTTGGATAGCGGCCGGGTTAACAGTTATCGGATCTGTTTTTGGGTTTATCGTAGCTCTTCATTACCGTCTTATGCCGGTGGGACGATTGAAAATTACTGGCGACGTATAGTAGAACGATATGAACATGGAGACGTTCTTAAATGGCAAAGTGATTGTAAAGGTGGGCGACCTTACTGAGGAAGTTGTCGACGCCATCGTTAATGCCGCCAATAGCACCTTGCTAGGCGGTGGCGGCGTTGACGGAGCGATCCATGACAGAGGCGGCCCCCAGATCCTTTCAGAGTGTGAGGTCATTCGTAAAACCTTATACCCAAATGGATTGCCAACAGGACAGGCAGTTATCACCTCAGGTGGATGGCTAACCGCGAAACACGTAATACACACGGTAGGGCCGATCTATGGTGAGAATAACGGTCGCGACGCGGAACTCCTTGGGGAAAGCTACCTGAACTCGATCTCTCTCGCCAGGGCAAACGGTGTCAAATCTGTCGCCTTCCCATCGATCTCTACCGGGGCTTTTGGGTACCCTAAGGACGAGGCAGCAAAAGTGGCTTCGGCTGCAATTCGTTCGGCTCTGACCTCCGCAAATTCTGTCAAGGAGGTCCGCCTCATATTTTTTTCGACGGTCGACGCCCAGATCTTTTTGAACAATGGCTCCTTTTGAGGCCGCCTTTAGTGTGTTATCAGACGATGTTTGATACTCGATCCCGCATCGTTTATATTCGTTGAGTAACTTGCCATTAATTCAACGCGTTTATGACGGAGGCCTCGACCGATATTACAACCCAACAAGCAGTAGCTACTCAGACAGAAAATAATTTCAGAGCAGATTTCGAATTTCACCTTGAGTTGCCAGAAAATCTCGCGGCGCTCGATGCGATCTCAAGAAATTTCTATTGGTCCTGGCAACCGGAGGGCGCCGCATTGTTTCGCGATCTCGCGCCGGGATTGTGGGACAAATGCGAACAAAATCCGCGGCTTTTGCTGCGATCGATCAAGGGGATAAGACTCTGGCAGCACGCGGCCGATTCTAGCTATGTCGAACGATTACAACGGTTTAACCTGCAGTTTGAAGATTACTTGAATTCAGGATCAGAAGCATCGGCTGAGGTCGGAAAGACAGTGAACCCTGCCATTGCTTATTTTTGCGCTGAATATGGCATCCACAATTCCCTGCCAAATTATTCCGGTGGACTCGGGATACTTGCAGGCGACCATCTCAAATCGGCCAGTGATCTGAACCTGCCGTTGACTGCGGTAGGCCTGCTCTATCGTTATGGATATTTCCGTCAACGGATCAGGCATGACGGATGGCAGGAAGAGGGCTATAACGATGTTTTTGAATCGGAACTTGCCTTAACACCAGTATTGGAACCGGATGGATCCAGGCTAAAGGTATCGATACATATTCGTGAACGTGAGGTCGCTGCGCAGGCCTGGTTGGCCCGGGTCGGACGGATATCTCTATATCTGCTTGATACCAATGTTCCTGAGAACCACGATGTCGACCGTCTCATTACCGGCCACCTGTACGGGGGTGATGTTGAGACGCGGATCGTTCAGGAAAAAGTCCTCGGGATCGGCGGGGTCCGCCTATTGCGAAAGCTTAGGATCGATCCGACGGTGTTTCATTTGAATGAGGGCCATTCGGCGTTCCTGACGCTTGAGCTGGCAAGAGAATATTTGGGTATCTTTCAGGATAAAACTTTTGCTGACGCCGAAAGAGTGGTACGCCAAAAATGTGTTTTTACTACTCATACACCCGTCGCGGCAGGCAATGATACATTTGAGCCGGATCTGCTGCGAGATTGCTTTAGCACAGAGTATATCGAGTCATTAAGGCTTTCGGATGACGAATTTCTATCGCTCGGACGCACCGATCCCGCCGATAGTGAAGAGTTTTTTGGCATGACCCCGCTTGCTCTGCAGGATGTGCCGCTCGGCCAACGGCGTTAGTGCAAAGCATGGCGAAGTTTCACGAAAATTATGGCTAAAGATGTTCCCGAACCTGGCCGAGGCTGAGGCAGTGCCGATCACCTCGATCACAAACGGCGTTCACCCCCCAACCTGGGTCGCACCGGTATTTCAAAGCCTTTATGAGCGGCAGATCGGCAAAGATTGGAATAAGATCGTTCATGACGAAACTCAGTGGAATGAAGCCGTAAATTCATTAGCCGACCGCGACATCTGGAACGCACACCGAACTCTAAAGAATCTCTTGATCGCTTTTATTCGCGAGCGTACGCTGGCTAAGAATACCGGCACACGGGACACGATCAATGAGCGGGAGGACACTTCGCATTTATTTTCTCCGGATGTCCTGACGATCGGATTTGCACGTCGGGTCGCGGCCTACAAACGTTGGGACCTTTTGTTTACCGATATCGACCGCCTTTTGAGAATGGTTGATGATGCAGACCGGCCTGTCCAGTTCATTTTCGCCGGCAAGGCCCATCCACAGGACAAAACCGCAAAAACGATCCTGCAGGAACTGATGAGCATTAATCACGATTCTAACTGGCAAAGCCGGGCAGTTTTTCTTCCGGACTATGATCAGGAAGTTGCCCGTTATCTGGTCCAGGGAGTCGACGTCTGGATGAATGTTCCCCGCCGCCCGATGGAGGCAAGTGGTACAAGCGGCATGAAGGCGGCAATGAACGGTGCCCTCAACCTATCGATCCTCGACGGTTGGTGGATCGAAGGCTATAACGGCGTAAATGGTTTTGCGATAGGCGACCTGGAAAGCGAAGGGACGATCGACGAATTAGACGCCGCCGATGCCGAGTCGCTTTATACAATGCTTGAGAACGACGTCATTCCAACGTATTATTCTACCGATCCGACGGGACTCCCAAATGAATGGATCCGCCGGATGAGAAATTCGATAGCAACGCTAACGCATCAGTTTTCAAGTGATCGGATGGTCACCGATTATGTGACCCGAATATACGACGAGGCATAAAAAATGCAATCCCCAGAATTTAACGCCGGTGCGATCAAGCCCATAGAATGCGTCCGCGAAGCCTGGGAATTGATCAAAGACGACTATTGGATCCTGCTTGCCATTTCAGTCGTCGGTGGGCTGATCGGCGGCCTTTCGTTCTATGTTCTCATCGGCGCCATGATCTGCGGCATTTTCTACTGCTATCTGAAAAAGATCGATGGCGGAAAGGTCGTCTTTGACGATCTATGGACAGGATTCAAGTTCTTCTGGCCCAGTTTGCTCGTAACAATTGCGATCGTTGTTCCTATCGTGGTCTTTACGATCATTATGTTCATTACGATCTATTTGCCCATTATCACTGCGGCATTAATGGGTAATAATGCTAATGAGGGAACAATACTCGGCACATTCCTTATCGGCTTCGCGATCGACATCGTTGTTGCGATCGTCATGATCTTTATACATTCTCTGCTGATATTTTGCTTTCCACTTATAGTTGATAAGGGCATTTCGAGCTGGGATTCGATGAAGTTAAGTGCACGGGCCGTTTTGAAAAACCTCGGTGGCATAGGGGGCCTGATCGCGGTTAATTTTGGTCTCGCCCTGCTTGGCGAACTTGCATTTTGTGTGGGTATCTATCTGATGATCCCGATAATAACAGCCGCCAATCTGGTTGCTTACCGAAAGGTATTCCCGGCAACTGCTGATCGCTTGTTGCACCCGCCTTCGCCAGATGCTTACCCAGGGATATCGTGATAACAAATGGCGATAATTGAACCGACCCAAATAGTCGAGGAATCTAAGGATAAAATCTCGATCAAATGGTCTGACGACTCTGAGATGAACTACAGTGCTGCGCATCTACGCCGCAACTGCCCCTGCGCCTCTTGTGTCAACGAATGGACGGGCGAGAAAATTCTTCGCGATGAAAGTGTATCTGACGACCTGTCTTTTGAGCATATTTCGATCGTCGGCCGCTACGCTCTTAATTTTCATTTTTCCGACGGTCACGACACTGGCATCTTCAGCTTTGACTATCTCAGAAAACTCAACCCTAAATAAGAGGTGACGTATTGGCGAGATATCCGCTACAATCTAATAGATGAATGAGCGTGATATTTTCGAAGAGCGACAAGAAGTCAAGAAAGCTAGTTTTTCCTGCCCTAATTGCCGCGAACGCAATGATTATGATGTTCGCTGGCTTAAGCGTGTTAAGCGAAAACAGGCTCCCCGCCATATGAACGAACAGGACCGGTCACAATATCAAAAATCACGTGACTATATGGTGCGGGTCGACGACATGCTTATGTGTAAAAATATCCGGTGCCGTAAGCGTTTCGAGATACCGTCGTCACAGTCAGTTGTGTTCATTTGAATGAACTAACTTCTACTGCTAACGCAAAAAACAGGAGGCCCGATCGTGCCTCCTGTTTTTTTTGAAAATGTTAGCTTCGTCAATAGATCGAAAACGTATATTCGATCTGTTTACTGACGGCTCTAGGTATGCCGTTAACCAACGCCGGCTCAAACCTAATGCCCCGGGCCGCGGCGATCGCCTGTTCAGTGAGGCCGTTCGGGAGTCCCTTTACGGCTGAAATGCTGCCTACCTGGCCTGATGCCAGAAAGACAACTTTCAGAATGACCGTACCCTGAATATTCGCCTGTCGTGCCGCGTCTGTATAACCCGGACGGGGTTTGGAAATTAACCTCCATGGCTTACTAACACCAGTTGGCGGTGGGGGCGGAATATCGCCGCCGCCACTTCCGGTTCCGTTACCGTTACCATCGCCGTCACCATTACCAAAACCCGAACCATTTCCGTTTCCGGCACCGGTGCCGTTGCCGTTGCCCTGACCCGTACCACGGCCGCTGCCCATGCCGCCGCCGCTTCCAGTGCCATTTGAGAATCCATCAAACCGTCCGTTCGGATCGCCAAACCGGTCATACTTCTTCTCAAATTTCATGTTGCCCTGAGTTGAAGCAGGTGGCAATGGCATAGTCGTGTCAAAACGCGGAAGGGCCTGTGGCGGCCTTTGCGGATTTGGCGATTGATCGGCCAGGTCGCCTCGATTCACCTCTTGCTTTTCTTCGTTTCCGCCGCCGCCGCCTCCGCCACCGTCGTCCTTGTCCTTTTTCTTCTGTTCTTCGATCGCCATCGGGGCGTCAACAAGGCTGGCAAGGAACAGATCGTCGCCGCCAATGGCACCGACATAAAGATCCTTTGCAAAAATGGAATAGACAACTCCGATCATTAACGCGATGAGCATGCAGCCCAGTGTCCCGAGCAGCAAAGCATTCCGCTGCTTGACGTTTTTTTCCTCCATGACCGTCACGTAAAATCCGCCTTCGGACATAAACGCGTCGTGTTCGGCCGCAAAGGACCGCGGTTTTGGATCTACGGTAAAGGGCTTTTTGGGGACATATGGGATGACCGGAACGCTTTTGGCCGCTGGTTTCGCAGCCTCAACGACCGGCTCCTCTACAGGAATCTCTTCTGTACTGGATGCAGTAACCTCTTCGCTCTCGGGAATATTTTCGGCCGGTTCGGGCTCCGCAGCTACAGATTCAGCCAAAACTTCCTCAGCTACGACCGGTGCAGCAATGAGCTCCTCGATCGGCTCGGGTGAGGCAACGACCTCCTCATCAGGAGCCACAACTTCCGCAACTGGTTCGACCGGTTCAGGAGTTGAGAATATTTCTTTTCCCAACGATGAAGTAGACGTGCCATCAACCGGAGCAACAACCACTTCGTTAACAGGCGCCGGAGCAGGAGCGACCGGGCTCATCTCGAAAGTTTGAAGTGCCTCTCCACAATTAGGACAAAATCCAAACTTCTCAGCGAATCCTTCGTCGCACGTGTTGCAAAACTTTACAATTTTTCCCATCTTTAGCCTCTTTATTAACTGACTCACAAAAGCGAGCCGCATTAATGATAAAATGATTATACCGCGTGTTTTTCAGAAGTTAAACGGTTTTATAGAAATTTCGCGGCCCTCATCGGGACACCGATCGTTCATTTTTGATAGATGCTGCTCACGTTTGACGCGATGCCTACTGCCATCTAATATTTTCATTTGTGAAACAATTGCCATTTTTCGTTGATCTCGATCGGGCGACAACAATACAGTGCTATCAGGCAACTAAACAATTAGCTTTACCCGATCTTATTGACTTATACGATGAAAATTAAGAATTTATTCATGAAATTGGGGTCTGTTGCCCTGTTTACAGCAATTATTATCTCATTTACGGCGACTGTCGGTCTTTCTCAAGCCGGAAAAACCCCAAAACAAGAAAAGCTGCTAAACGGCCTGAAGATCTTACTGTGGAGTGATGCCAAGGCTGACAAGGTCTCGGTCAAGCTGCGTATCCATGCCGGCGCCGCATTTGACCCAATGGGAAGAGAAGGCCTAATGCAGATGCTTGCCGGCAATCTATTTCCTAATGACGCAGCCAAAGAATTTTTTTCCGATGATCTGGGCGGCGGGCTCGAGATCGTCACCACTTATGACTATATTCAAATAAATGCGTCTACCAGGCCTGAGGACTTTCTGACCATGCTTGAGACCATTGCTTCGGCCGTTTCCAAACCCAATATTGATAAGGAAACGACGGCCCGGTTAAGGGCGGTTCAATTGGCAAGCATCGTTGAACTGGAAATGGATCCGGCATATGTCGCCGATCAGGCAGCAGCCCACAGGCTTTTGGACACCTTTCCGTATGGGCGTCCTTTAAGCGGTACTGCTGCGTCGGTGGAAAAGATAGAATTTCCGGATCTGCTCGATGCGAGCGACCGTTTCCTGACATCAGATAACGCAACGATCTCGATGGAAGGTAATTTTGACCGTTCTCTCGGACTAAAAGCGATCAAACGTTATTTCGGCGGCTGGCTGAAATCTGACAAGCGGGTCCCCTCAACATTTCGCCAACCCGATGCCCCCCTGACCGCGCTTCTGGTCCTCGATTCGC
Source organism: Blastocatellia bacterium (assembly GCA_963834975.1). Lineage (GTDB taxonomy): Bacteria > Acidobacteriota > Blastocatellia > Pyrinomonadales > Pyrinomonadaceae > OLB17. Next base: position 127,061 of record CAWIDZ010000001.1, on the reverse strand, counting down.
CAAAGCCGGGCGTTGCAGCTATACGATTTGCGGCCCGGGGGGTTGCCCGGGCGGACAAGGACCTTTTTGCATCATTGGTCTTCTCGTCAATTCTTGAAAGTCGATTAAAGGGATCGGTACCTTCGTCACATACCGGCGATGTGTTTGTACAGAATATGCCCCACGCTTTGCCCGGTATTGTGATGATAGGCTTTTCGTCAGGTATGGCGGGATCAGGAGCCGGTGATAAAAAGTTTGAGGCAAACGACCTTGTCAGCAAGTCGCTTTCCGATCCGATCACAGATGCCGAATTCCAAGCGGCTAAGGCAGCGGTTAAGACCACGTGGGACAGTTACGATGCAGCCTCCTTTTGGCTTGATGCTGATACATATAAGACCGCGGGCGCTGACGCTGATGCGAAATCCATGAATAACGTTAGTATCGCCGATGTGCGGTCTTATGCTGAGAAATTTCGCAAATTGCCGATCGTATCGGTCTTGGTGAACACGCCGGCCAGATCCGATAAAGACAAATAAGGTGCAGAGTGAATTAAACGCAAAAGAAGCGGCACACGCCAATGCCGTACGGGAAATGTTTGCCGGCATTGCGGGACGTTATGATCTGCTTAATCATGTCCTATCGCTGAATATCGATAAACGTTGGCGGCGTGCGGTCTCTCGCGAGCTGAGTGACGTTCTCGGCCGTCATGACGCTAAAGTGCTCGACGTTGCCTGCGGAACGGGTGACCTGTCGCTTGAACTTAGTAAGGGTTCGCAGGCAAGCGTAACCGGCGTTGATTTTTGCCGGCCGATGCTGCTGATCGCAAAGACAAAATCCCACGGGGGCGACGCAGCGATCCCCTATATTGAGGGCGATGCGATGAATCTGCCATTCGCCGACAGCCAATATGATGCCGTTACGATCGCCTTTGGCCTCAGGAACCTCGCCAATGTTTCGGGTGGGCTCGCCGAACTTTACCGAATACTCAAACCCGGCGGCCGTCTCGCGGTGCTTGAATTTTCGGCGCCAATGGTCCCGGGCCTGGGTGCCTTGTTCAATTTTTACTTTTCACACATTTTGCCGCGGATCGGCGGTGCGGTCAGTGGCTCGCGTGGTGCCTATGAGTATCTGCCAGCCTCGGTAAAGAAATTTCCGGACCAAAAACGTCTTGCGGACATGATCGAACAGACGGGATTTGAAGCCGTAAAATATCAAAATCTATCAGCAGGTATCGCCGCATTGCATTCGGGCACAAAACCGATATAAAGTTTTAGGACGATATTCCGTTCCCGGATGAATAATTCACACGAAAATAAGGCGCTTTCCTTTGAGCGAATAATATTCTTCAGCGACGCGGTTTTTGCGATCGTGATCACACTCCTGGTCCTCGAAATTAAGGTCCCGCATATTGAGCATGAAAACCTGACGGAACCGAATATACGCCACCAGTTGTTCGAGCTGCTTCCGAAATTTCTTGGTTTCGTATACAGCTTTTTTATTGTCGGGCTGATGTGGATCGAGCATCACCGCATTTTTCGCTATATTGCCCATTACGACTTTGGCCTGATAGGGCGAAATCTGCTCTTTCTGCTTTTTGTGGCCTTTATTCCATTCCCGACCGCCCTTTTTAGTGAATATTTTCGCAGTCAAACTGCTTTCATTTTATATGTATTGAGCTTTGCAATGGCGGCGGTGTCCAAGATCTGGATCTGGAATCACGCCGTCCGGAAACGTGAAGAATTACTTATTTCGGATATAGACAATGAAACGATCAAACGGATCAGCCGCCGGTCATGGGCCATTCCTATAATTTGTGCAGCTGCCGTCGGTATGTCGTTTATCGGTATCGGCCTGGGCGGGCTGTGTTTTCCTTTTATTCCGCTGGTTGCCCATTTCCTCTATCCAAATAAGAAGGGTGCCGGGAGTCTTGGATCAGTATGAAATACAAGGCACTCAGTTTTGCCCGCCATCTCGCCCTAACGCTGCTGGTCATCTGGACGGTGGTTTCGCTCGTCACGCTGTTGATCGAGATCGTGCCGGGTGATCCGGCGACTGTAATTCTCGGCGAAACGGCGACGTATGAACAGATCGAGAATTTCAGGATCAAACACGGTCTCGACCGGCCCGCATTCTTTTTTTCTTATGATAAGGATAATGGATTCGTTTGGAACGGCTCTAACAACCGTTACGCCGACTATTGGATAGGACTGCTGCACGGTGACCTCGGAACCTCGTTTCGTACAGATCAGCCGGTCACGGAGATGATTCTTGCACGCTATCCGTCTACCATTAAACTGGCGATAGCGGCATTGCTTGTCGCGATCGCGATCGCATTGCCCCTGGGCGTCCTGGCAGGTTCCCGGAAGAATTCAATTACGGACAACTTTGCATCGTTTTTCGCTTTACTGGGTATTTCTCTGCCCACATTCGTGATCGGCCCTTTTCTGGTCTACATTTTCGCCGTCAAACTTGGGTGGTTCTCACCAACCGGCAGTTTGTATCCGGAGGACATCATTTTGCCCGCCGTAACCCTGGGAGCGGCGCTCTCGGCGATCCTGACGCGAATGATCCGTTCAAGTGTGATAGAAGAACTTGGCGAAGATTATGTCAGAACCGCCCGGGCAAAGGGCGTCAGTGAGCGAAAGGTCCTGTTCAAACACGTATTGAAAAACGGGCTTATCCCCGTCGTAACGATCCTCGGCCTGCAGCTCGGCGTTCTGCTGGCCGGTGCGATCATTACCGAGAGGATCTTTAACTGGCAGGGCCTCGGCCTGCTGCTGCTCGATGACGGCATTGGCAAACGCGATTACCGTCTCGTCCAGGGATGCGTACTCGTGATCAGCGTCACATATATTTTGGCGAATTCGCTGACTGACTTTGTTTACAGGAAACTTGATCCGCGTATCAGACTTTCATAGATGAGCAGACTGGCATACATTGGCATCGGCATTGCAGGCTTTTTTATTTTGGCCGCGATCTTTGCACCGTTCATTGCGACGCATAGCGTGATTGACGGTGACATCGCTATGCGTTATGCATCGCCGACGGCCGAGCATTGGTTCGGCACTGACGGATTGGGACGCGATATTTTTTCGAGAGTCATTTTCGGAGCCAGGATCTCGCTCGAGGTCGGCATTACTGTGGTCGTCGTATCGACGATCATCGGCACCATAGTCGGAGCGATCGCCGGATTTTATGGCGGCATCGTTGACAAGTTCCTGTCGGGTTACATTTTCAATGTCTTTCTAGCCTTTCCGGGTTTGCTGCTTGCCATCGCACTCGTTGCCTTTTTGGGTGCAGGCCAGGGCAAATTGATCCTCGCCCTCTGCGTGATCGGATGGGTCGGTTACGCCAGGGTCATGCGCGGACAGGTCCTCAAGGTCCGTGAATACGACTATGTACTGGCAGCCAGGGCTCTGGGCGCGGGCAATTTGCGCATCCTGTTCACTCATATTTTGCCTAATGCCGTTCAGCCGTTGATCGTACAGGCATCGCTGGGTATGGCCGGGGCGGTCCTGTCCGAAGCGTCGCTTTCTTTTCTCGGACTCGGCATCCCGCCGCCGGCACCAAGCTGGGGAACAATGATCGAAGAAGGCCGGCAGTTTTTTACAGTTTCGCCGCATGTACTGTTTTTCCCGGGAGTCGCTATAGCGATGACAGTGCTTGCATTCAATTTCATCGGTGATGGTCTGCGGGAGTATCTCGATCCCAAACAGCGCAGCCGATGACAAAATTAGGTAATCTTTTTGGCTGCAGAATGCATCTTAAAAACAATTACCGTCCGGAGGCAGTGAGCTTACATTTAATGAAACGAATTATTTTCGCGTTCCTGTTCACGTTATTGGCATTGCAGTTTGCTGCCGGCCAGTCCGGCCGTAAGATCGTCTCAAAACCCAGTCCGACGCCATCCGCGGTGAAAGACGACACGCCTCAGTATTCTGAATCAAAGGCCAGTCCTGCCCGGTCGGCGCGCATAAAGGAGCGATTTCCCGGGATAGGAGACGGCAGCGGCGCAAAACCGATGCCGGTTCTGGCGGCCAAACCCGGCGAAGGTGATGATGATGTCGTCCGCGTTGAAACCAACCTGATAACCATACCCGTCTCGGTGTATGACCGAAACGGGATCTACATCCCTGGCCTCCGGGAAAAGAATTTTAAGATATATGAGGACGGCGTCGAACAGGAAATAGCCTATTTTGGCACCACCGATAAGCCGTTCACTGTCGCCCTGCTGCTCGACACAAGCCCGTCGACCGCGTATAAGATCGATGAGATCCATAGGGCAGCCATCGCGTTCGTAGATCAGCTCGGCCCCCAGGACAGTGTCATTGTTATCGAATTTAATTCGAGTGTGAAGGTACAGGCCGAAGCGACCAAAGACCGCGAAACGATCTACAAAGCGATAAACCGGTCTAAGTTCGGCGACGGCACTTCCCTCTATAATGCAGTTGACGAAGCTCTCCGCAAGCAATTGGGCAAAATAAAGGGCCGCAAAGCCGTCGTCCTGTTTACTGATGGTGTCGACACGACATCTCGCAAAAATGGCTATGACAACACGCTGGATTATGCTGAGGAATCTGATTCACTGATTTTTCCCATATACTACAACACATTTTTCGACCAGCCGGGCGGCGGGCTGGGTGGAATAAACGGCGGCATGATACCGTCGCAAAACCGCGGTTTTGGCAGGGGAACCTCCGCAGGTGAGTATGCTCTTGGACGGAGATACCTGGACGATCTCGCCGAAGCGACCGGTGGACGCGTCTTCAAACCCGATTCGACCCCCGGCGGCCTAACGGTAGCGTTTGAAGGAATCGCCGAGGAGTTGCGACGTCAGTATAACGTCGGTTACATTCCTAAGGACGAGGGCTCTCCCGGCCAGCGAAAGCAGATCAAGGTCAGGGTCGACCGGCCCAATCTATTGATCCGAGCCCGTGACAGCTATGTTGTTGGCTCGTCCGCGGCCTCAGACCCTAACGGGTCAGACGATAAATAAACGATCCGGCCCCTCGTCCTATCGTTTTGCCCGGCCAATAATGCTCAGTGCGATGTACGGAACGAGATTGATCATCATGATCAATATCTTAAAGAACGCGATGCCGCCAAAACTGACCAGATCATACTGTTCCGCCGTGATGTGAAAGAACCGGCTCGTCATCCCGAAATGCCAATCGTGGGCCATCATAAAGACCAGGGTCCACAACAGCAAGATCCCATAATCAATGACCGTGCACCACCCGAAAAAGCTCTTCAACGTCTGAACATTCATAGGAATTACCTCTTTCATTCTTGCCACAACTCAACACCCACAAACTTATCATAACTTGCCGTCCCTAGTTACCATCCCGGCTTGAATTGGCTTATATAAATTGCCTCCGGATTTAGCTGGAGTATGGTGGCTTTATAAGCCCGGCCCTTAGCCCGATCTCCTTAAGTGTCTTAGGCTAAAGCCATATGGAAACCATTTGAATATTGTTTGGCTAAAGCCCGATCTTTTGACCGCCTTCCTCCAGCTAAAGCCGGAGGCAATTTATGCAGAGCCCGGGGCCGGATTCAGCGTTTTGGAACCGCGCATCGTTGGTCGACTCCTGTCCGCCCGCTGACGCAAGCGGTTCCGATTTTTTCACCCATCAACCCTTTCACATTTTCACTTCCGCCCCTCTTGTGTTTAACACTTCGGCAGACGATCGCATCCTGTTCCTAAAAGCAGCGGATAGCGGTATTTATTGGGTTTCGTCGCCGGGGGAACGATTTTTATAGTAGTAGAGCCGTTTTAGTAGTGGTAGAGCGGTTTTAATTCTATTATAGAGACTTTCTTCAGCAGAAAGCCCCTGTATTTGTAATAAAACGATTTTATTTTTTCTAAAGAGGCTGTAATAAAAGTATCGCGGCCTTCCTCTGTTGTAAATCTCTCTACCGGTACTTTAGAGGTTTTAATACCGCTGGAGACGTTAAAATTCCCTGATCCGGCGGCCGAAAGTGGGTAGTGTTAAACACCGCCGCAGAGTGGCCTTTGGCCCGTCCTTATCCAAAAGGCGCGAATAACTGCATTGAGTATGTGAAAATTTTCACATACTATATCCGGCTCCTTTCTTTGCCACAAACAAAAGCCTTTATTAACGCCATTCTGGCCGTAGACGGGCTGGCACGCTTTTTGCGCTTTCTCATTGCGAATAGAGGGACGCCGAAGCAATATGATCGACGACAATAATAGCCCGGTGATCGGTATGAGAACCGGAACGCTTCCAGAAGCCAGTTTGGGGCGCCCTGCTAACGATCTCGATATTTATCGAGGAGGTTATAGGATGGATAAGTTAAATTCATTACGATCCTGGTTACTAGGATCCACATTATTAATTGTTTCTTTAGTTTTCACTTCATCGTCATTTGCTCAGCTGCACACTCCCCCGGTTTGGGACACCGCGATGAACCCGCACGATTTTACAAACGAATATTACGCGGCGAACGGAATTGTCGGAAAAAGTATCATCTGGCGACGGACCGGTTCAGACGGGTTGTCAGTTTTCGGTAAGACGAGCGATCCCAGACAGAGTCTCGTCCGGGTCATTGTTACGGTCCCCGCATATGACAACGATGGCCTCGTTACATTCTGGTATCCGCTCGGCGAGATCACAAACGCCGGTTTTACAGATAACAAACTTGGCTTCTCTGCCCGGCAGATGGCTGCCCTATTTCCAATTTACGTATTTCCGGACGCCAAATATTCGCAATACAACACGATTGTGGGTACCCGGCAGGCAGCTCTGATCGACAACACCTGGGTAAAGATCTATCCGGGTGCGGTCCTTAACCCTCTGGGTATCAGAGAAGTGTTTCAGGTGAACTACACCGCGAAAGCACACAGCAAAGAGGGATTTGAGATGATGCAGTATATGGCCAAAAAGAATGGCGTAGCGGCTGACAACATGCCTCTCATTAAAAGCATGGAAGATATCAGAATGCTGAAAGACGAGGGTTATGTGATCCTCGGATCAGATACCGAAAATGGAAACGGTCTCGAAAGAGGACAGTTTGCGATCAGCCCGATCATCACTGACCCCAGGGAAGGCGTGATTGCAAATGATGCATTTCTGTGGATGTCATCGCGAGACGGCAAACCTCTGGCCGGCGAGATGATGTTTGTAGACCAATTTAACTGCCTGCAGCAGACAGGCGATTGGTGCCAATAATTACTTGTGGGGCCGACGCCCTGCGATCTTAATAAAAAAGGCTGCCTGATGAGGGCGGCCTTTTTTCGTTCGCGTGTAATTTTCCTTACGACGGCGTTAACATCTCAGCGAGGACAGAGAGCAGCGCCTCGGCCGAAAATGGTTTTGAGAGCCTTTCGCGAACATTGAGTTTCTTTAGCTCGGCGGCATTTTCCTCGCTGAACAAACCGCTCATCGCAATGATCTTAATATCGGGTTCCATTTTCTTAAGCGCCCTGATAAGTGTTGGGCCATCCATATACGGCATAGCCATATCGGTCAGTACGGCCGCAATGTCATTTTTCTGCTGAGTATATACGGCAATGGCATCGATCCCGTCGACAGCGGTAATCGTTCGGTAACCAAATTGGACAAGCGTGGCCTCGGTTACGTTCCTTATATTCTCCTCGTCGTCTACGATCAGGATAAGCTCACCGCTGCCGCGGGGCAGAGCGTCGCTCGCCGCGACCGTTTCAGTTTCGGACGCCGCACTCGCCGATGGCAGATAGATCGAGAAGCTGGTCCCGATATTCGGCTCGCTATAAACATTGATAAAACCGCCGTGACTCTTGACAATGGTGGCCGTCATCGCCAGTCCGAGGCCGGTTCCCTTCCCGATCTCTTTGGTCGTAAAGAACGGGTCAAATATACGCTTGACGACCTCGGGCGGCATTCCGGTTCCTGAGTCGGCCACGCTCAGCAGGACAAACTCTCCGGGTTCGGCGTCGATGTTCATTCGGGCGTAGTTTTCGTCGATCTCTACGTTTTGTGCCTTGATCGAGAGCTTTCCACCCGCCGGCATTGCATCCCTGGCGTTCAGGCACACATTCATCACAACCTGATGGATCTGGGTCGGGTCGGCCGAGATCATCTTCAGTTCGGGATCGATATCAAATTCGACCGATATTGATTTAGGCAGGGTTTCGTTCAATACGCGAACAAGGTCCTTGATAATATGCCTTAACTGAACCGGGAGATGTTCGCCGGCCATGCCGCGAGCAAATGTCAGGACCTGTTTCACCAGATCTGCACCGCGTTCCGCATTTTCCTTGATGATCCGAAGCCAACGGGCAGTCTCGGCGTCAGGGCCTTTTAGCTGCAGCATATCGACCCCCATCACGATCGGCGAAAGAATGTTATTCAGATCGTGGGCAATGCCGCCTGCAAGCGTCCCGATGGATTCCATTCTCTGCCGCCCTCAGCAAATGCTGCTCGGTCAGCTTTTGCTCCGTGATATCGGTGTTTGTGATGAAATAGTAATCAGGTTCATTTGCCTCGTTCCGGACAAGTGTCCAGCGGCTCTCGACAATGATCTTGTCGCCGGACCGGGTAACATGGCGCGACTCGGCCTTCCCCTCGTCAGATGCCTCAAGTGAGGCTTTTGCCAAAGCGACATATTCTTGATCGCCCGCGCAGACCAGGTCTGTTATACTCCTGCCAAATGCATCCTCGGTCGGCCATCCGTAAATATTTTCAGCCCCCTTATTCCAGTAAAGGACCTGAAAGTTAAGATCACAAACCAGGATGGCGTCCTGAGCCTTATCCAGGAGCGATGCCTGCTGACGGATTCGCTCTTCGCCGAGTTTCCGTTCGGTAACCTCATATCTGATCGCAACATACTGGAATGGTTTCTTATCGTCGTTTAGAAAGGGAACGATCGTCGTGTCGACCCAGTATATCGATCTGTCCTTTGCACGATTGCGGATCTCGCCGCGCCAGACCTTTCCGCTGGATATCGTCGTCCAGATGTCCCGAAAAAACTCCTTCGGGTGGTAGCCCGAGTTAACGATCCGGTGGTCCCCTCCTATCAATTCCTCGCGGCTGTATTTTGAGATCTCGCAGAATTTGTCGTTGACGTATGTGATCATACCGGTCTGGTCGGTAATAGCTACGATCGCTGACTCATCGATCGCCCGTTTGAGGTCGGTGAGTTCTCTCAGCGGATCCTGGCCCGCATCCCGGCTGGTTTGCTTTTTCTCTTGTTTCGCCACGTTTGGTTATGGATCTACGGATTCCGGCTCGTACCCGGCTTTTCTGAGTTTGTAACGGAGCTGGTCGCGGGAAATGTCGAGCAGCTTGGCGGCCCTGGTCAGATTACCGCCCGTTCGCTCGATCGCCTGTATCGCCAATTCGAATTCGACCGATTCGAGTGAAACGCCGTCGGCCGGCAGAGACACGGTTGCCGGGGCACCCGAACTTTGTGAGATCTGTCCGCTGAGCATGTCGGCCGGCAGGTGGGTCGAGGTCACCATATCGCCATCCTCCAGGATGGAAGCACGCTCTATGACATTGCGAAGTTCACGCACATTTCCACTCCAGCCGTAGTTCTTAAAGATCCGCTCGACCTCTGGGGAAAGGCCCTTTAGCAATTCACCGCGGCGCTTTAGATTTACTTTTCCTACATAGTGATTTGCAAGTAATATGACGTCGCTGCCTCGCTCCCTGAGAGGCGGTATGTCGACCTGTATGACGGAAAGGCGAAAATATAGATCAAGGCGAAAATTACCGTTCTCGCTTTCGTGCTTAAGATTCCGGTTAGAGGCGGCAATTATTCGCGCGTCCAGTTTGATATCTTTAAGCCCGCCCACCCGGCGAAACGCACCCTCCTCTAAAACACGAAGCAGCTTTGCCTGAAGCGAGATCTCCATCTCGCCGATCTCATCCAGAAAGATCGTTCCGCCATGTGCCTGTTCAAAGAGGCCTTCCTTTTTTGCTTTGGCGTCGGTGAATGCTCCTTTCTCATAGCCAAACAGCTCAGACTCGATCAGGTTTGCCGGCAGCGCGGCACAGTTTATCGCCAGGTACGGCTTGTCAGCACGCTCTGAGGCAAAGTGTATCGCACGGGCGAACAGGTCCTTTCCTGTCCCGGTTTCACCATTGAGCAATATGGAATTAACGTCAGAGCCGGCCACACGGCGGGCGAGATCCATAGCCTTAAGCATTGCATCAGACTCACCCAATATTTCGGAAAAGCTGAACTTACGCTTTTGCTCACCGCGTGCATGTTTCACTTCGCGACGGAGTGTGCGGGTTTCCAACGCGTTTCTTAGCGTGACCCGCAGTTCCTCTATCCGAACGGGCTTGCCGATAAAGTCATGGGCTCCGCCGCGAAGAGCGGCAACGGTATTCTCGACGTCGACATTTCCAGTGATCATCACGGCGATCGTCTCGGGGCTATGCTCCTTAACGTCGGTCAGAATATCTATTCCGGAACCGTCAGGCAGGTCAATATCCAGAAGAATGATCGGAGGCTCTTCCTCATTGAAAGCCTTTTTGGCCGTCGCAACACTTTCTGCTTCGACAACCGTATAACCCCAGGACTTTAACGCCTCTGATAGAGCCATTCGCACATATCGGTCGTCGTCTACAATAAGAACTTTGCCGGAAGGATCTGCCATATTTATTCAGGGATCTGTGTGCAACAGTATTTAGTATAAACAAGATAGGGACAAATCCTTAAGAGCATAAGCGCGAAAACTTTCGCGCCCGATAATTGATCGATCAATATATCCAGGTTCCACCGGCAACCTGATTAATTATCAGAACGCGGATCTTCGATCGTAGCTGCTGTACTGGTGGCTATTTCTTCCTCCGCGAACGCACGGCACGGATTTGCAAAGCTCGGGCGTCCGGCGCATAAAACACAAAAGCCGCCAAGGGCGGCTTCAGAATGACGGAGATTTGCTGTCAGGGAGGTCCTATTTCAAAGTATCAATATCGGCACGGAGCTTGGCGATAGCTTCATTTTTCGGATCGGCGGCCTCAAGCTTTGCGAGAGTAGCATTTGCCTTGACTGCGTCTCCTTTCTTTGTGTATGCCACGGTCAGATTCTGAAGCGTCTGTATATGACTGGGGTTGACCGAAAGCGAACGATTAAACTCCTGGATCGCCTTATCGTAATCAGGAGGTTCCCGGAAAACATATGTCAGGCCGAGATCCGTCCGGACATCCACGTCATCGGCCTTTTTTGCCAGGGCAGCTGTGTACCATTTTTCGGCTTCGTCATAATGATTGCCATCAAAATTAGCATTCCCGAGATGTACCATGACCTCACGATCGTCCGGCCTTATCTTATTTGCGGCCTGCAGGTATTTTATGGCCTCGTCAAACCTGTCGATCTGATAATATCCCTCAGCGGCTTTAACCTGCGCGTCAAAATCATCCGGTGATTGTTTTGCCTTTTCTATCGCGGCTTGCACCTCGGGCTGCATGGCGCCCTGAGTTCCCTTGCCCCCGGTGCTTCCGATATCTGGGTGGCCAGGCGGCATGTTCGAATTAGACGTTATTTCCGCAGAGGCCGTCGGCACAGCCGCACTCTGATTCACGGAATTTGCGAACATAAATCCGATTATTAACCCGGCGAGTATCCCAATGACCCCAAAAAGTATGTTTTCCTTGTTCATATGATCACGCGTAAGAATGTAACCCGGGCAGCAAATAGCTCACCCCGAGATAGGTAAATATTACAAAAAGAAATGCCACTACTGCAAAATATGCTGACCGCCGGCCGCGCCAACCGTAGGCTATCCGCGAATGCAGAAAACCGGCGTAGGTCAACCACGCGACGAGAGCACCAACCTCTTTCGAATCCCATCCCCAGTAACGCCCCCACGATTCGTTCGCCCAGACAGCACCGGTCATCAGGAGCAGAGCCAGGCCCGCGAAGGCTACACCCGCAAGTTTGTACATAAGCCCGTCAAGCACATCGGCTGACGGCAATATCGAGCGGATCCTGGCCGTATTTATTCCAAAAAGAACAACAAAGAATGTCCCGGTAAATGCGGTTATCAAAGCCGCGAGCTCAACCGGGTTTGCGTTAAGGCTCAGGTGAAGCTGAGACCCATTATCGGATATCCATCTATTTGCAAGATCATATAGCTGCGGCTGTCCGAACGCGTTGATCTGGGCCTGCGGCGTATCCTGCTGCTGGAGCATCCAAACTGCAAATCTCTGATACTGGCCCGTACTTATATAGGAAACGATATTCTGAAGAGTTTTTAACTGATAGACGAGCATAGCGATGCCCGCACCCTGTGTGACCAACGCAGCGTAAAGGAAACGTCTCCCCCAATTCCCTGCTTTCTCATCATCTTTCGTGATAAACCGCCCGAACGCAACCATGGCCGCCAGAAGAAATGCTGCGGCAGCCACGATCAACCATCCCACGTATGGAATGTCTGCACGCAGGGCAAGCGCCATTCTTGAAGTGCCCGAAAAGGTCGACGCGGTATAAGTTCCAAATGAAGCCGGCGAAAATACACTGAATTTACTGATCGTCGCAAAAACAGCTAAGGCAAAGAAGCTGGTCCAGATCGCCATCTTCTCGACCTTGAGTCCGTCTTTTAACAAATAAAGGACCGCAACCGCAAAACAAACAAGGGCGATGCCATAACTCAGCGACGCGATCCCGACATGGATCGGGCGCCAATATGAATCGAGTACCGGCGGAAGGTCGATCAGTTCGCTGCCGATAAATCGTGCAAGTACCAGAATGATCGCCGCAAGCGGCAGGGATAGTGCCGCAACTATTCGAAAGTGTCTGCGCCGCATTACGAGCAGTGTCGTTATTCCGGCACCGAAGGCAAATGCCAAACTCAGATCATAAAGGTTGGCAAACGGAACATATCGAAAGATCCACGGCATATCGGCCGGGTTCGCTCCCTGGCTGTTAAAGATCGCCCATTCTCGATCGTAAGCCGCAACCCACCTAAGAAGCCAACTCGACAGATTAAAGAAAACGCCGAGCGTTGCCGCCCACATTCCCAGTTTCTCGGCAAATCTGAATGGGGCGTACAAGTTAGTAAGGTGAAAGACCGCCGCAATGAGATATGAGGCCAAGGCGAGCATCATAAGAGCACCGTCGGATATGAATCGTTCACCACCGACATTGATGCGAATAAAGAGCAACAAAAATGACCCGACTACCGCAAGCACGGCGGGGAGATAAGTGCTCATTGACGTAAGGAACGCACTTTTTTCGTCCGTGTCCGTCGAGATCATGATAGGTGGTTCCATTACTTGCTGACCCATAATTATTTGGCCTCCAGAGAATTAATAAAGCGTTTGAATCTTTCATCGAACGCGTTCAGGTTCCGATTGGCGTTGCCGCCGATAACAATATTTGACAAGCCGCCGTCGGCGGTCTCGACCGCTGCCCAGACCCGCTGGTGCGAAAAGAAAAATACGGCGACTAGAGTTAAAAAGAGGATAACAAAACCCACATAGACCACCGTTGCCCCCGGGTCGCGTTGAACCGAGAGGATATGCTGATCAGCGACCTTCTCGAAATCGACCAGTTGGAATGTATAACCGGCGACCGGTTTGTTCGCTATAGGGATATTCGCCATTTTAGGGCCGAATGCATATGCGGTTTGTGGATCGGTACCCGGCTTGGACACAACCAAAATTGCTGCCGGACTGGGATAGTTTGAAGTGTCCTCATTTGGATCTTCATCTCCGATGCGAAAGTTCCCGCGAAATTCGGAAAACTTCAGCGTCGTGCCATCTGCCAGTTCTGTTGAGCCGTCCCGCGGTATAGTTACGTCCTGAATTTCGCCGCCACCGGCTGGGGTTACTTTAAGAGTAATGTTCCTTGCCCGGCCAACTGACGTAAAACTGGCCTGGAAAAATCTGTATCCGCGATAGTCGAATGGCCGATTCATCTGGACCACGGCGTCGTGTGTACCGGTCTCGTCCGTGATCGTAAACCTGGTGATCCAGTCGATCGTGTTCTGTGCGGAGATCGAATCTTCTTTCTTGATCAGCTTTTGCTGCATGTCTGTACACGCAATGTCAAAGGGCAGCTTTTTTGTGACTTGAACGGTCTTATCAAGGTTGACCTTGGTATCAAACATCAGATCGGTCGAATGGCCGGGTGTCAGCGGCATCGATCCGGTCGCTCCAAACTGGGCCGTCAAAAACCCGCCGGTAAAGATCGTAAGTAACCCAACATGGACCGCATAAGCGCCAAATCGGTTCCACGTGCCCGATTGGCCAAATACGAAAGTACGCCCGGCTTTTTCATTGGTGACAACCTTCCCCCAACCCGCCTTTTTCATGGCATCCGTGATCTGCGAAACGTTCGCATCAACAGGACCTTCCATTTTGAATTCGGCCGTTTGCTTTTGCTCCCGCAGCCACCGTACCGGGACCGTCAGGTTTGGTTTCGAAATAAACGTCCAGGTTTTAGGAAACCGATCGATAGATGCCAGTATGATGTTAAGCGAGACCAGGCACAATAGAACATTAAAATACCAGGCATGGTAAATATCAAAGATCCCTAATTTGCCGTACACAAGTCTCTGAGCGGGTGCGAGCTGCAGGAAATAGCGTTCAAATCCATCCACGTTCTGCTGCATGACCAGCATCCCGATGAGGCATGCCAGTCCGAGCAAGACGAGCAAAGTCACGCCTAAGCGCACCGAGCAGATCAGCCTTAGGAACCGGGAGACAAGAGACTCGCCCGATCGGGCCCTCACAGCCATATCCGCCGTATTTTTTGTAATTGCTTGTTCGATTGTCGACATAGTATCAGAGATCCAGAACGCAACGTTTCGACGTATTCACTGGCAATAGGTGTGCCCAACTGAACCCTAACACACAAAAGCAACGATTTAGCGATAAATTCACAACCGCGGGCCTTTTGATTTGTACTATCGATCTTCGGCCGGGACCGCGTCCGTGGATTTTTTTGCCCACACTGCGGATAAGTTCGCAAAATAATAAGCATGCTATGTGATAGCCGTCACTTTACACCTGAATATAATGAAATAAACTAAGGCCGAGACATTCTTGCGCAATGCTGACAAAAAACGAAAAATACAGGATCCGAATACTGGCCGGTGCTATTGTTATAGCGGGGTTTGCTTTCTGTTATTTTTATCTGCCTTCAGCACCGGTAGCGGCAACCAACCTTCCGCTGCCTGAGCCGACACCAAGAAGGATAAAGTATTCAGAGTTTCCGCACAGCCAAAAGGCACACAGACTCGAGTGCAATACTTGTCATAAATTCCCATCTGATAACTGGAATAAGGTCCGGCCCGAAGACACGGCTTTCCCCGATATCACTGATTATCCGAAACACCAATCTTGTCTTAAATGTCACAAACAACAGTTTTTTAAGGGTTCGCCGCCTAAGATCTGTTCGATCTGTCACTTAAATCCGTCTGCAAAAGATAGTTCGAGGCACCCATTCCCAAATCCGCGCGAGATATACGATCAGTCAAAGAAAGGTAAGACGGCGGAATCCGATTTTGTCGTAGGGTTTCCTCACGAAGTACATCTTGAGATAGTTTCCGCAAACCAGCATACGACGACGCCTTTTGTAAACGCTTCTTATTCGCGTTCAGAGCGGCGACTGGCTGGTGAGGAGAGTTGTGCCGTTTGCCATAAAACGATGAAGCCGCAGGGGGACTCAGAAGATGAATACCTGACCCCGCCGCCGGCTGACCTGGGGGATGCCTTTTGGGTGAAGAAGGGGATGTTCAAATCTGCTCCTATCGGTCATACGGTTTGCTTTACTTGTCATACGGCAGAAATGGGCATGCTGCCTGCCCAGCAAGATTGCGGCAAATGCCATCACCTCAAACCACCGCAGCCGCCATCTGACTATGATCCAAAATTAGCCGCAAGCATGGGCATTGATGATAAGGTCATGATGGATGCGTGGCAGATCCGTCATTCGGCCGGAAAGTTCAGGCATGAGTTTATTGCCCATGTCGATCTTGAATGCGCAACATGTCACAACGTAACGACGATGAATACGGCTGACCCGTCAACCATGAAGGTCACTATTTCGTCGTGTGCTATGTGCCATGTTACGGCGACCAGCGCTGATGGCGGTTCATTAAATATGGAGATGGATGAGCGTAAGAAAGATCCGGTATTTCAATGTGTTAAGTGCCATATTACGTTTGGCAAACAGCCGGTGCCGGAATCTCATGTCAAGGTAATTACCGAAGCAGCGGGTCAATAAACGTGAACCATAAGACAAGAATTCGATCAGTATCAAAAACGCGCTGGCTCAAATTGGTCGTGTTCGTTTTCGGGTGTATAGCTTTTGGCTGCGTTTATTCGGCAAATACCGATAACTCGCCGGCCAAAGTTGAGAATGCAGTCTCGCCGTCGGAGCCATCGGCTCAGGCCAGTAAGAATAGCGATCTGGCAAAGATCGAGGAGGAAAATGCTATCTCCCCCGCCAACCTGGATCAAACTGATAAGGACTATTCACAATTTAAGCACGACAACGATTTCCATTCGCGGTTGCCGTGCCTGCTCTGTCATCAGCGTGAGAGCAATTCCTCTAAGATCGGCTTCCCTGGCAAGGTGGGACATATGCCGTGCGCCGGATGCCATGCTGTTCAATTTTCGAGCAACACTAGCCCTATGTGCACAATATGCCATACGGATACTGGTATGAAACGATTTCCCGGCCTGACGAGTTTTTCCGCCAAATTTGACCATGGCCGCCATACCCGGGTCAATTGTTCGGTTTGTCATAAGTCCCAGCAGCGGGGAGTTGCGTTCTCGATACCTTCGGGAGCCAGTGCTCATTCGACTTGTTTTGAATGTCATTCATCGTCTGCTCCCGCGAGTATGTCTTCCTGCAGCGTATGCCACGTCCCGGGCCGTCTCGCCAGAACCTCTGAATGGTCAATTGCATTCCGCAAAAGTTTCAGTCATGCGAAACATTTGAACCGTGGGAAATTGAACTGCGCGACGTGTCACTCTGTACGTCCCGGCGCCAGCCGCGGCAGACAGATGTCCTCGCCGCTGGTTTCAATGCATTTTGCACCCCCAAAATCGTTGAGTTGCGGCGGCTGCCATAACGGAAAGAAAGCATTTGGACCTGATGATTTTGCCAACTGTCAGCGGTGTCATCATCCAAAGACGTTCAAGTTTTGATTGACGGCGGCGTGAAAATATTCGCAGTGGTTGCGAGAAATCATAATTGGTTATTGATCCGTAAGTCTTAACGGCCCGTGTTTTGACGCATTATGGCTTCTTCGCATCATATTTCTCTGGCACGACTGTTGCGAGCTGATAAATTGAGGAGCCTGTGGGCTTTTGTTCCCAGCTGGTTCAAATATATGGAATTAGGAGTTGATCATGAGAACTAATAGAACGAAATTATTTGCTATCGTATTTTTTGCATTACCTTTGTTATTGTTATCGATGTTTAGGGTTTCACCGGTAACGGTAGCGGCCAAAGCGGATGACACGCCTGCGGTCCAGTATAAAAAACTCCTCTGTTTAGCATGCCATACAGCAACCGCGTCGAAACATTTTGACCCGACGAAGCCGGAAAGTGAACTTATCCAGGTCATCCTGAAAGGTAAGAAGTCAGCCGATCCAAAAGTGCCGAGCATGCCGGCCTTTGAAGCTAAGGCGATTACTGAAGAAGGGGCAAAGGCCCTGGTGGATTATATGAAGACCCTGAGGCCGCCCGCTAATTGATGAAGATCAGGTCCAGGGGGGTTAGTGCCATCGCCGTCAGGCAATTCGATTCGAAGACTTTTTTTGATGGGATCGCATGCCGGCGGCTTTGGCCCATTTGCATTGGATAGTATGCAGCGAGGATCTGAAAAGCAATGACCGAAGGCAAAGAAAAGAAGAAAGAAAAGGCCAAAGCATCTATATTTGAGACCGCTGCGGGAGCCCCGCGTCCGAGCCTTTTCCGAAATTACATCAGCTACTTTGGAATGGCGATCGTTGGTGCGAGCATAACTTCCTTTGTTCTGCTCATGTTGATCGATCTT
Source organism: Blastocatellia bacterium (assembly GCA_963834975.1). Taxonomy (GTDB): domain Bacteria; phylum Acidobacteriota; class Blastocatellia; order Pyrinomonadales; family Pyrinomonadaceae; genus OLB17. The sequence continues at coordinate 109,117 of CAWIDZ010000001.1, read as the reverse complement.
ACCGATCGAAACCCAAATCCCTACACCGGACTTATCACCTTTATCGCTATCCCGACGATAGTCGTTGTGGGACTGTTCATTACCTTTGCCGGTCTGCTTTGGGAAAGGCATCGGCGTTTGAACATGAGCGAAGCTCAGATCGCAGCATTCCCCGTGATCGATCTCAACAACCCCAGAAAGCGGCAGGGCTTTGATCGTATTTATGGGCGTCTCATTCATTTTTTTGTTCGCAAGCGCCTTTGTCAGCTATCGTGCTTTCGAATACACCGAGTCGGTGGTTTTCTGCGGTCAAACTTGCCATGTACCGATGAAGCCTGAATTTACCGCTTACCTGGCCGGCTCTCACGCCCGCGTTCGATGTGTAGATTGTCACGTCGGCAGCGGCGCCGGTTGGTACGTCCGATCAAAATTATCAGGCGCGATATCAGTTGTATTCGGTGACGTTCAATAAATATTCGAGGCCGATCGGATCACCTGTCCATAACCTCAGGCCGGCGCCCGAGACCTGTGAGCAATGTCACTGGCCCGAAAAGTTTTTCGGTGCGCAGTTAAAGGTGTTTAACCATTACGGATATGACGAAAAAAACACGCTTCGCGAACGACGTATGTTGATCAACGTCGGCGGCGGCAGTCCTAAGACCGGTCAGGTGACCGGTATCCACTGGCATATGAACATCGGGAACGAGGTCACATATATCGCCACTGACGAACATCGCCAGGTAATTCCCTGGGTCCGCATCAAAGACAGAGACGGTAACGTAACCGAATATAACAACCGCTTTAAGCCATTAGCTCCGGATCAGTTGGAGACCTCTGAAAAACGCAGAATGGACTGCGTCGACTGTCATAACCGTCCGGCTCATGTTTATCAGCCGCCCGATGTTGCCGTGGACGATTCACTTGCCTCAGGTAAGATGGACCCGTCGCTCCCCTTCATAAAGAGTCAAGGGGTTGAGCTGCTCAGCGGCTCATATGAAACCTCAGAGCAGGCGGTAAATGCTATCGATGCCGGCCTGAATCAGTTTTATCAGACCAAGTACAGCGACATTTACGCCCAAAAGCATGATGAGATCAATAAGGCCGTCGCAGAACTTCAACGCATCTATCAGACATACTTTTTCCCGGAAATGAAGACCGACTGGCAAACCCATCCAAACAACATTGGCCACCTTCATTCCTCAGGGTGCTTTCGCTGTCACGACGGCCAGCACTTCAGCAATGCGGGTAAGATGATCTCTAATGACTGCAATGTCTGTCATACAACTATCTACGACTCGGCCGGACCGCCCGAAAAGAACACACAGACCGGGCCATTCAAACACCCAGTAGATCTCGGAGCCCTTGCCGACAACAAATGCGAGTACTGCCATAGAGCGAACAAACCTTTTGAGCATCCGATAAACCTCGGCGACATCTCAATGTTCCAGTGCGTCGTCTGCCATCAGCGTAAATAACCAAAGCTTTTAATCTTATCTCTGAGCAACCACCCGGCCCGGGCATCCAAAGCTCCCCCTCCTTACGCGGTTGCGGGCCTACCGCAACACTGGCGGTATCATGACGCCAGAACCGACGGGGTTCTTCTCCGCCAACCCAATTCAGGTTATTATCCTTGGACACAGCATAAAACATGCGGCATTTGCTCTTTTAAATTGTCTCCAGCTTTAGCTGGAGGTCGATGTTTGTGAGCCCGGGCTTTAGCCGAAAATTTCATAAAAAAGTTCTTCATTATGGCTTTAGCCCGATCTCTGTAGCCTGCAGAGGCTAAAGCCATTTGGAATCCATTTGACCTGAAAAATAATCAACCTTTTGACGAAAATCTGGCTTTTCGCATTTGATTTTCAACACAGTATCTACAGGGACGGTGAAAGACGATGCCGACTGATCCAACCACTGATCAAATCCCTTCCTGGAGAAAAACAATGACTACAAACAATAATGAAATTTTTGAGACACGTGTTCTTGCCCTGCCGCCTGTAAAGCGTGCCAAATTACGGAAACTCAACCGAGCCGCCAAAGCGGCCGGACGCAATGCAAAGATCGCGGAGCGCGAACGTGACCGGGCCGCCATGGCCGTGGCCGATGCCCGCCAGGATGTACTGGCGCTGCTCGTGGAATTGAAACGAATGATGGGAAAAGTGAAAAAGTGAGCAGGTCAGTACCGTGAGCGATAGAGGCTGTGTCAAAACCTATTTAGGGGTAAAGTATTGCCGCCTCTTAAGCCATCGAAGATGGCGAAAGCATAAAGCCACGGGTGCGAACCCGGGGTCGTATTCAATTGAACGCGAAAGCTGTCGTAGACAGCGGCAGATCAGTTAGTCGGGGTGACGGACGCCTCTGTCGCCCGTTACACGGGCTCGCAACTTGTGTGGTGTCTTTTACCCCGAGCTAAGGCCACGGGGCTTTATGCTGCCGCCAGCTCGGGCTAAGATCTCAAGAATCTGTCTTTTGACACAGCCTGGATAGCGGCCGGGTTCTTTCAGAATGAGCATCTACCACAGAGGCACAGAGGGCACGGAGAGATCTGGCGTTTCTTACCGGAGGGCTATGCCCTTCGATGTGCGGCGTGTGCTGTGCCACGCCGGCGATAGATGAAAAAGATATTTGCGGCTATGCCGCGGTCTGGCGACAGAGGTGGCATAGCCACTAAGAATTATTTGGCCTTTCGATGAGTCCGAGACTCACCGTTCATCGGGTGGCTGGGCCACATGGCCTCTGCCATCCCGAACCTCATATCGGTCTGCGGCGGTTTAGTGTCTTGTGATCAGAAGTGAAACGAAGATCGCGACGACCATTATCAGCCCTAAAATGTATGCTGTGAAACCAAAGATCTTGGAGACTATCAGAGCAGTCCGCGTTGGCGGACCGGTCATTATTGTGTCCAGTTTGCCTTCGCTGACAAGCCGGTCGTACTCGACGGATCGCTCCTCTTTGAATCGGGAAAGCGTCATTTTGCCGGTAAAGATCACGGTATCCATCGGGAAATTTTCCGGTCGCAGGTGATTATGAAAGAAATGAAACGAGAAAATGAACGCCGTCGCCAATAGGGCTTCCTCGCCGTGAACTATCATCGCGACGTTAAGGACAACACCAGGCAAAAGGCTTGTAAAAAATGTTGGGAACCAGAGCATCAGGCCTGACAATCCGATAACAGGCACGCCCCAGAATACCGCGAAATAATCAAATTTTTCCCAATAGGTCCAGCGATCGAGCTTTGGCCGCGGCCCGAGATAAAAGAACCACCGCACCATATTGAACATATCAAAAAGATCCTGCAGGCGGGGCACCATCGAATCGGGGCCGTAAAGGATCGAGTATTTACGTTCGATCGCCGCCTTGCGGATCACGAAACCAAGATGGATAAGTACATAGACAAGCGTTATCACGGCGCTTATACGGTGCAGGACCCGCGTTATCGTCAGACCGCCCTCTATACCCTCCATGGCTCGTCCCCAATCTGTGTAATAAAACATCAGAGGCAGCCCGGTAGCGGCGAGCACGATAAAGCTGATGACGATGAGCACGTGAGTAAACCTGTGTACCTTTGCAAACCGGATAACATATTGCTTATCGTCTGGCGACGCTTCGTGCGATTCACGGAAATAAGCGACCAGTGACCTCTGAAACCACAGAATGGTGTGTAATCCAAAAAAGCTAAAAACGCCGAGCAAGAGCCACTTCATAAAATGGCTGACATAATAGACCAACGCGGACTTGTCCGGATTGTCGGGCTCCGGATGCGGGCTGTACGTAGCAAAGTTTGCGTTTGCGTTCGTGTGGCACTTGGAACAGGTCTGGACCAGATTGGCCGGATTGACCGAGGACAAAGGGTCGCTGGCGGGCAAATTCCTATGCGGGGTATGGCAATCGGCACAGGTCGCGGCGATCTTAAAGTTGAGTGCCGTCGCCTGGCCGTGAAAGGTGTCCCGATAACTGGGTGCCCTTTCCTCATGACACTTACTGCAAGTGGCGACCATTTGGACCGTAAAGTCACGCATGCTTAACGGAGCGTCGAGATGCGAGACCGCGGTATGGCAATCCGTGCAGGTCGGTGCCTTGGGGCTGCCGTCGCGCAACGCCTTTCCGTGGGCGCTCGCCTGATAATCCGCGACGACATCTGTATGGCACTTGGAACATATCGCCCCGGCCGTGGCCCGGTTTAGCGTGGATTTAATATTCCTGACCGGCTCAATACTGTGAGATCCGTGGCAATCCGCACACGAGGCAGCTTTTGTGTCGCCGCCTTCCCGCTTGCTGCCGTGAATGCTGAATTGAAAACTGGCTGCGGCTCCCTGGTGGCACCTTCCGCACGTTTGAGGCATGTTGGCCCGATTTACCGTCGACCTGGGATCCTCCGCCGGAAATACGGTTGTCATATCGCCGCCGATCGTATGACAGTCCTTACAGCTCGCGACTGGCTTGCTGTCTGTGCCAACCATCGCGTGTATGCTCTGGTCGAGGGCACCGTGTGCGTCCTTATGAAACTGCTCACCCTTGAGATCCGGCAGTGATTTACCCGGTCCATGGCATCCGGCACACTGCAGATTAATGTTTGTCGGGAATTCTCCCTTCTGCTGATTTGCAGAGAGATATGGCTGCTCGGGCGGATCCTGTGCTCTTATCGTGACAGCCCGATAAAAAAACGATCCTGCCAAGAGCATCAGGAACAAGATGATGGCTACCGCCTTTAAGTATGACCTCATTGGACTAATAAATAATTACCGCAACCAGGTAATAATATACCGGAAATGCCCGGAGTCAACGACCGTGTTCACTATTTGGCTGTATCCGGCCCGCTCTATGTCCGACGAATTTTCAGGTGATCAACCAATGCACGAAAAAGCATAATACGAGCGAGATCGCATGACCGGTGCGGCAGCAACCGGGTTCGGCAAAGGCAGCCTCATCGGCTCCACATCCCTCAATGGCAATCGCCACGGCAAAGTCGAACTCTTCTTGAAGTTCGTCGGTAGATGTCGTGGTTATTCAAACCAAATGACGATAAAGAGGGATATCCTTCTTCTTCGTCAAGCAAATGATCAAGAAATTTTCGTCGGCCGGGGTTTCCCGGAGGGACAACTGTCCATCGATTTGCAAACGCCATCTCCCGATGGCCATTAAGAATAGACTAAATTGATCCTTATTAACTCGCCCTCAACTCTTAAGAGGGCGGCGATGAGCAAATTGTCCGCGTTCAAAACCAGATCGTGGAGCGAACCGTGATCCCCATGTGCCCTACCACAACACTCCACAAAATTGTGGGGGATCCCCGGTTCGCTCCTATTCCCTATTAGCGATCCTCGTTTCCTCTGCCCAGGTATATCCGTAGTGAGGTATAAGGCAGATGTGCCGAATAATTTTGCGACGATCTTACCAACTCATCGTATTTATAATACTGGTAACCGATATTCCAATCGAGACGTTTCGTCAACCTGAAAATCACCCTTGCCTCCGGCGACTGGAATGACAGCGGATACGAACTTTCGATCAGCCTTGTCGTCGCATCGTAAAAGTCTCCTTTCGAGTTGTCTCTGGAAATACGATAGCTTGCGAATACTGATACTCTGCGATGCGGTTGGAACCAGCCATCCAGATTAAAGTAATTACTTCTCAAATAATAGATGCTCATGCCCTGCCCGATCCCGCCCGGAGGTGTGGACGGAAAGATCACATCAGCAATGCTGGTTACCTTGTTGTAGGTATATCCGCCATTCACCGTGACATTCCTGTTTGGGCTCCAGTCAAAAGTACCTGCGATAATATTGGTCTTTATGTCTGCACTGAAGTTTGTTGGCGGCGTGGTATCCGCACGCGAAGGGTTGGTGTTGTCCTTTCTCTCATATGAAAAGTTGATCGATAATTCGTCGATCGGCTTTACAATATTCCGAATGCGAAAATTGGTCGTGTTGTAGTTTGCAAGCCTTGTGAAAACGTTGTCCGCCTGGCCACGATCGATATCAAAATAGATCATCCACTTTTTCGGAATGGGCGAGGCCTTAAATCCTCCGATAAACGTATTCGTAACATTTGTAGCCATCTCCGAGTCAGCGGTCGGATCTGAACTAACAAGGTTGACGTCGAGGAGGTTTAGCCCAACACGCCGGTTTGAATAACGATACCCCAAATAGAAAGTGAGATACCGATTGACAGCATAGTCTCCTTCAAAGGTGTTCATATACCTTCGGTAGTTTGAATACCTGTATGCCGACGTATTCGTGATCGCGATCGGTAATGGTGTCCCGCTCGGATTTGTTTTCACCACGGATTGATACAAGTAATTGCCGCCGGAGATCCTGTACGAATTAAAGCTGAACGTATTTGAGATACTAAATTTATTCGTAACAAATACCGTAACTCCGAGATCACCGATGCTGTTAGGCCGGCTGGCGTTCCCCGAGACATCGGACCTGTCCAGGATAATGGGGTTGCCCGATCGATCGATCCCGGTCAGCAGGTCTAACATCGTAAACCGTGATATCGAATCAGAATATATATACCGTCCGGTAAAATCGACACGCTTTGCAAAACTTCGGTGCACGGTCATGCGGTGATCAAATATTTTTCCCCGCTCGGGAATTGTCCGGCTGAACGTGGCTATCGAGGAGTTGGGATTCGGATTCGTTCCAAGCTGCGGACCATCGATCGAGTAGCTGGTATAGTCTTTGAATCGCCGATATCCTTCGTTAAAGCTAAAATCAAATCCCAGAAAATTGAGGTCGACACCAAAACGAAAGTCGTCCGATTTGGTGAGATATTGGGTCGTGAGCGGAAACTCGTCACGATCGTAATCGTAGGTTGACGTAGCCGGACCGTCATTCCTGTTATAGGAATATCCGACGTGAAACTTTACTCTCCGGTTTTGAGGCAGGATCGTAACATCAAAATCACCCATATTTCGCCTGGTATCTCGCGTATGCTCACCCTCCGCGAAATTATCGAGGTTGTTAAAATAGGTGATCTTGCGAACAGTACTGTCAAACTTATACCATCCCAACTTTTCAACGCTTATTCTCGCAAAACCGTTGGGGTCCGCGCTCCATCCGGTCCCTGTTACAAGAAGCGAGTCAAAAGGTTTGCCTTTTGACTCTTTGGCTGTCACGAGCAAACTCGAGTCAAATAAACGAAAGCCCGCTCCATAATTCAGATCGCTGCGATATTTATTAATGTTGCCCTTTACGTCCTTACCGCGAAGGCCGAGCTCGAAGCTCGACTTCACCTCCCAGTCGCTGGTGGCGTCAGCATCCTGAACGACCGATGCCGAGCCCCCGACCGGGTCATTTGAGACTGTGACTTCCTGTGCCTTCAAACCGCCGAGGAAAAATAATATGCAGATCGCAGTACAAAGGGTCACTGATACGTTTCCGGTTAATCTAAATTGTTTCATGGCTGATCTCCTTCACAACCTCACTATCTAAAGAACTTGTCATGGGTTTGCGATCCGTGGATCTTAACGTGACAGATCGTGCAATTTTGGTAATGTACAGTTGCCTGGTTATGGAAACTGGGAACACCCGGTGTGATGCTTTCAAATATCGCGCTGTGACATTCGATACAAAGCTGTCTCACCTGGCTCCGCTTAAGCATTTTTGGATTCGCCGAACCGTGTGTGTTATGGCAAGTAGCACAACCCTCAGCAGTTATCGGCAAATGTTCAAACACGAAGGGGCCTTTTTTGTCCGTATGGCATTTGAAGCAGGCCGCATCACCGCCGACAGAGAGCCGGGCATTTTTCTGTTCAAAGTTACCGTGCGCGTTATGGCAGTCGCTGCATTTCATCTGGCCCTCGAGGACCTTGTGATGAAATGGTTGGCTAAATTGCGACTTAGTCTCATTATGGCAGGACATGCAGAGCTGAGGTTCACTCTGCTTTAACATTGCCAATGTTCCTGTGCCGGGCTTAAGTGGGGTATTAATTGTTGGATCAACAATTGACCCGATCTCCGTTGTATGGCTTTCCGGGCCGTGTGCCGTGTGGCAATCGGTACATCCGACGCCGTTCTTGAGATGATCGCTGCGGAGGAAATTGATGTGCTCCTGATTGCCGCTGTGGCAGGTCAGGCAAGTCTGCGAGATCTCTTTTGAAGTTTTGCTCTTAAACGAGATTATTGTTCCCGGGATCGTTGCGTCCTCAACGTGTTTGCTGCCGGGGCCATGACACGATTCGCAGCCTTGTGCCTTGTCTTTCCAACTCGCAACCTCTTTCAGTTTTGCGTGTTTAGTAGCAGAAAAAGCTTTGAACTGGTCCTCATGGCAGGCCTGACAGGTTTCGCTGCCGACATAGTCGCCGTCGGCCAACGCAGCTGCCGTTTCCGGCGGCGCTTGGATCTGGTCTGCAGCCTTTGCCTCGCTCAAAATTTCAGGCGACGACACGCCTGAGAGAGCCCAACCGATCGTAAACAATGAAAAAACCACTAACAAACTAAGTTTGAACTTGATATTTGAAGCCATTATTTTGCCTCCGAGCCGCGACGAATTGATACTAAAGTTCTTTTCACATCGCGAGATTATCCGATGTTGGAGGTACCGTATGTGCGCAAGGTCACAAAACACAGGAAAAATGCGTAAAAAAACTAAGTTTTCTTTTTTTTAATGAGATCTGATCGAACGCAGGATTTGCTGATACATCCGCCCAAGGTTTTGGGCCAGTCTGAAGGATGCGGTCGGATCGGTTTGCAGGAAATGGATAAGATCCACAGCTTTGATCAGGTCGAATTCGCTGTCGGTCACGGCACTCATCCCAAATTCAAATCTTTCGCACGAGATCGCCTCCATGATCCCGTATACCCTGCCGGGTTCCGTGGGGGAGGCGTCGCTGCCACTACAAGGCCCCGAGTCCGAAAACAAGACGACCTGCCCGCTGCGATGTATGTAAATTTGGATCACTTCGTCGCCGGGGGCGAATACAAGTTCTCCGGCCGATATCCGTAAGTGGTCTTCGCTTCCGGACAGAAAATCGGCCAACTCGCCAAGACCGCCGGGAGGGTGGTCAGTAAAATTCAGGCCGGTAATAGATCGGCCGATGGCGTCATCCTGCAAATGCACAACGATCCTCCAACTAGTAGAGGATTATTTGCCGTAGGGCTAAATTTGGGATAGGACAGCTGTCACAGAGTGGTGTGATACTCGTCACATACCGCTGTTGGCAATGCCGCGGTAACCAATGACCGATACGAGCCTTTGCCGGTCGTGAATGACGAGATCAGAGCCCTTGAGCGTTACAAGATTGCTCTCACGAAAATATTTCAACGTTCGTGTCACGGTCTCACGTGATGTGCCTATCATCTCGGCGATCGCCTCGTGCGTGTAAGAGTTTTTTAGCCTGATCTCGCCGGACCCGTTTCCGTTTCCGTTTCCGTTTCCGTTTCCGTTTCCGTTTTACAGTGACCGTTTCCGCTCCAGTCGAGAAATAGCCTCGCAAGTTTGTCTGCAACTGAGTCAGACAACCCGAGCGAACAAACCTGGCGATAGGCGGTTTGATAATTTCGACTCATTTGCCTTGCGGCGTTAAGGCCCGCCTGCGGATGAGTCTCGAGAAACTTAACAAGTTCGGTGGCTTCGACGTAATTTACCTGACTTATCTCGAGGACCTCTGCGGTGGTTTCGTGATCTATGTTATTGAGGGCCGCACTCAGCCCTAACAGATCGCCCGGTTCCGCGATCTCGAGTATTATAACTTTGCCCTCACGAGAACAGGTCGAGAGTTTGACCTTGCCCTGGCACAGCATATAAATGCCGTCTGACGGCTGCCCCTCTACAAAGAGCATGGCTCCCTTGGGATAGACCTTTGTGGCCCTGATCGATTCAAATGCTAATAGATCCTCTATCGAAAAATCACAGAAGAAACCTCCTTCGCGAAGGCTGCAGTTATTACATTTATCTTCAATATGCAGATCGAGATGCGTTTTCATAAGTGCCCCATATTAATATTCTGACCGCACGCACCCACTTGTGGTGACCTATGTTGTCTTCCCAACATAATATATTCCTCACTTCATCCAATGACAAATCGGTGGAACGGCGTTAATAAAATTGGCGGTGGCTGCTCATTGCATATCCAAGGCCTTACTTTTCGAAAAAGCAATCTACGTTCCACTAATAAACAATACCGCGCCCCTATGGTTACTGGATGACAACGAACCTCACAACCGCCCGCTAGTCGAGCTACACGCAAAATTATTGACGGGCGCGAAAAAAACCGCAGTCGCCCGAAGTTGGATGTTACATTCCGGTCTTAAGTAGTGATATTCAGGGGCATGGGTTAACAACTTTTGGCGCCAGTCGCCCTGCCCTTTCGCCGATCACAAATGCCGGTATTTATTGGGTCCGATCGTCTTGAAAGGATTATTCTGATGTCTTTAAACCTAAAACATCTGCAGAGCCTCACCGAAGCACATAATGTATCGAAAACATCTTTTTCAGAGATAACGGCATTTCAATTAAACAAATTAAACTTCTGCCCAACGGCGAAGCAGATTATGATAGACCCCCGTCAACTGGATCGCCGACGGATGATCGGGATCTGTCTGAATTAGACGCTGTATCGAAGTGTCGAGGTCGAACAGCAGTGTTCGCTGGCCGTCGTCCCGCACCATGCTTTGGATCCAGAAGAACGACGCAATGCGTGCACCCCGCGTCACGGGTTTTACGTGATGCAGGCTGCTCGCCGGATACAGGATCATGCTGCCGGCGTTGAGCTTGACGGTGTTGACGCCAAAGTTGTCCTCAACGACCAGTTCCCCGCCGTCATATTCATCCGGATCGGAAAAGAAAAGTGTCGCCGACAGATCCGTTCGCACTCGGTGCTCAGTACCGGGCACCTGCCGGATAGCGTTGTCTATATGTGTTCCGAAATCCTGCCCGCCCGAGTATCGGTTGAAAAGCGGCGGAAAGACCTTTCTGGGCAGCGCCGCCGACACAAACAACGTATTGCTTTCAAGCGAAGCGAGTATCAGATCGCCGAGTTCGTTAGCGGCGTCGCTCCCTTCGCGAAGCTGCATATTATTTTTGGTGCGCCCAGACTGATGCCCGGCTGTTACCCGGCCGTCTATCCATTCAGCGGCGTCGAGCCGCTCTCTGCAGGCCGCAACCTCTGCCGGATCTAAGATCGATGGTATTTGTAGCAGCATTGGCCTAAAAAGTAATTCTTGTGCTAACCGTTACAACTCTCGCCGCACCTGGCACCGCATGGCCGCCGCTCAACCGGTCAAAATAGAATTTGTCAGCGAGATTGTTCATATTCAGCTGCAGAGCAACATGCTTGTTCGCCTCGAATGACATCATTCCGTCGATCAGCCAATAGCTGTTAACCGCACGTGTGTTGATGTTGTTGCTGTAACGTCTGCCCACAAATCTCGGCCCGCCGCCAAAAAACAATTTATTCCAGCGATAGGTCGTCCAGATGTTGAAGGAGTTTCGCGGCGTGTTTATAAGTTCTTTACCGACTTCGGAAATGGGCACCCCATTAATAACTGTCGAGGCCGTATTTGACCGCATGACCTCGCTGTCGAGAAACGTATATGCCGACAGCAGCTGCCAGTGGCGGGTTATGTTCCCCGTTGCCCCAAACTCAACCCCTTTGATCCGCTGATCGCCGTCCAATGTCGGCGGATCACCGGGCACAAGGGCCGCCGTTCTGGCGTTAAATTTTTCGACGCGAAACAGAGCTCCGGTCAGAAGCAGCCGGCTATCGAAGAACTCCCATTTTGTCCCGGCATCGAGGGTTCGCGTCTTTTCGGGCGGCGTTCTAACATCGGCCGGCGAATAAAGCAGCCCTTCAAGCGAGGGGTTTGACGATGTCCCGTAACTTAAATAAATATTTCCGCGTTCCACCGGATGAAACATGACCGCAGCCCGTCCGCTCCATAGCTTATCCAGGCGGTCGATCGGTGCTGTTGTTGCGATCCCATTTACCGTAACCGCATTTACGCCGCTCACGCTGAACCGGTCAAAGCGAAAGCCGCCTGATGCCTGAAAATATTTGTTGAATGTAACCGTATCAAATAAATAAGCCGCTGAAGTGTTTGCATTGGCATATGGCCGCCGCGGATCGTAGGAAATTACGCCCGTGTATTCATCAAATGGATCGGGGGCGAACAATGTTGTAATAGCGTCCGGCCCGGTTCGCAGCACTCGCCTGTTCGTCTCGTGTGACAGGTTCGCTCCAAACACCACGGCGTGGAGCAAACTGCCTGTCTTTTGCCTCAAAGTAAGATCCGTCTGATCATCCCAGATGCTGTCGTTCGTGATCCACGATTTTAATTCACGGCTAATAACGGCCGAGTTATTGTCCTTAAATCTTCCCGGTGTCGCTATCGAATCCCGGTTTGAGTAGCCATATCGCAGATGGTTCCGAACACTAAGGCGGTCGTTGAATTCATGCTCAAAACGAAATGTCGCGAGGTGCGACAAGAGCTTTTCCTTATCACGATCGATGTAGCCATAAAATGTACTGCGCGGAACAGGGGCAACATGGTCACGAAACTCCGGCAATGCGTTATTCGCAATGGGCACCCATGGCATGCCGTAATCCGAAATATTGTCCTCGCCGAGGTAATAATAAGCGGCTGTAAACCGAGTCCTGCCATTCAACCCAAAGGCGAGCGACGGAGCAAAGCCCCATCGGTGGTACTCGACGAGATCGCGGCCCGGATAATTGGAATCGTGCCCCATCGCATTCAGCCGAAAGCTGACGGATTCTGTAAAAGGGATATTTAGATCACCCGTAGCCCTTTTTGTTCCGGCGGTTCCGCCCGTCACATTGGCCGCAAATGAGCGGCGAAGGTTTGGCAACTTACTCACCAGATTTATAGTTCCCCCCGTCGAACCCCGCCCTGTAAACGAAGAATTTGGCCCCTTTACTACTTCGACCTGTTCCAGGTTGTACGAATCACGTGACTGCGGGCCGAGGTCCCGGGTGCCGTCAACATAGACATCGTTGCGGGCACTAAAGCCCCTGATATTCAGATTGTCGCCGGCTGGCGTCCCTCCCTCGCCGGCCGTGAACGTTATACCTGGAACATTGGTCAACACCTCTCGAAGCGTTGTTGCGTTCTGCTCTTTGATGACCATTTCAGATATGACATTGATGGTTTGGGGAGTATTCCGAAGTGATTCTGTATACTTGGGCGACGAAACGATCTCGGCGTCTGATCCATTTATCTCAACCGACGCGGCTTGGGCGCGGATCTCCAATTTTATGTTTCTGGAATCGATGAAGATGGAACTAACGCCAGTCCCTTCCAGGATCAGATCAAGTGCCTGTTGGATCGTATAACGGCCGACGACGCCGGGCGAATCGATGGTCATTATTTCAGGTTCGGCGGAAATCTTGACGCCGGTTGTCTTCTGAAACTCTTCGATCACCGTAGAAAGCGGGCCGGCGAGAATATGGAACCCCATCTTTTCAGCCAGTTCGTCAACCGCCGCTTTTCGATAAGAGCCTCCCACATTTTGAGCGTAGGCAACAGAGACATGTCTGCTGTTTCCCGTTGTGTATGCGACGATCACACCTGCAGCCAAAGTGGCTATAACCCAATAACGCGAACCCTTTCTTCGCGATCTCTTTCGTTTGCCAAACGCTGGCCGTGTATTGATATATCTATTTTCCAATTGCCAAATTCCTTATTGAAAGTGATTTTCAATTTCAGACTAAGCGATATGTTTTGGGGATGTCAAACGGACGCATGGAATTTCGGTGATTCTGGGTTATTAACGGGAGATGAATGGCTGAATTCTGTGTGAGTGTCTACGGTTCAGATCGCACTTACCGGAAAAATCAAAAAGATCAGGTCGGATCGGCGGAGTTTCCCCAGGTTCCGATCGAGACCCGGCAGGCGATAAATGCATCTACCTTTTGATCAAATAATTCGAAGATCTCCGGGACCGACTTCCCTTTTGCATCTTTCAGATGAATTGCGACGTTTGCCGTCGTTTTGAACCCATCATGTTCACAGTCAGCTCTGGCCATTATCAGCGAATGGTCCTCTTTCAGAGCGGCGATCCAGAGTGCATCTTTCAAGCTCCGGCATGTCACAGAAAAATGACAATCGTACTGATAGCTTATCTGCCATTCATCATGGTATTTATATCTTGGCACTGCACAAGAGTACCGCAGTCAATATGTCGTTGCAATGATGCAACGCCTCAGGCCGTGCAGTATTGAGAGCTGTCTCGCTGGTCACGACCCCGTAATTCATACATAATCTAGCTGAATGGCCAACGGCATCTTTTCGACTTTGACCAGTTTAACCAGACGGAGGCTCATTTTCGCTTCGCTCCTGGTTGCGATGATAATCGTGATCGGTGCGGTCGGATTTAGATATTTTGAGCAATTTACGTGGCTCGAGAGCGTATATGTGTCGGCTCAGACCGTCACAACGGTCGGGTATGGAGATCTCACTCCGAGAACACCGTCCGGAAGGCTTTTCACTATTTTATTGATGCTGTCGGGCGTCGGTACGGTGCTGTATGCCCTTTCGATCCTTGCCCAAGCCATCATTCAGTCAGAGCTGGTCGAAGCCCTGACCGCGAGACGAAAAATGAAAGAAATGAAAACGTTGGAAGGTCACTATGTCGTGTGTGGGGCCGGCCGGGTCGGCCGCCGGATAATCAGGCATCTTGAAGATCAAAATCAACAGTATATAGTGATCGAAAGTGATGAAAATAAACTCAAGGAACTCAGGTCCAGCGGTGCACTTGTCATCATCGGTGACGCCACCTCAGAAGAACAGCTGTCGGAGGCCGGCGTCAGGAATGCCCGGGGTTTGGCAAGCTGTCTGCCTGACGACCCTGCCAATGTCTATGTTGTCTTGACGGCGAGGGGGCTAAATCCAAAACTGCATATTGTCGCCCGGGCTGTCGAGGAACAGGCCGAGCCGACCCTGATCAGAGCAGGAGCAAACAGAGTGGTTGCACCGACGATAATCGGCAGCCATTCGATGGCCCGGGCCCTGCTAAGGCCGGCAGTTGCGGATTTTATGGATTCGATCGTCGCAGAATCGCTCGATCTTGTCTTCGAAGAGATCGCTATCGATAAGAGTTCGCCTTATGTTGGAAGTCATCTGCGGGATACCGATCTGATGAGCGAATTAAGCCTGATCGTAGTCGCAATTCGCCGAAAGGACGGTGAGCTGACATTTCATCCCAACGGGGATACGGTGATTTATGATGGTGATCTGCTGATAGTTATCGGCAAGGCCGAATCGGTACAGGGGCTTGTCGAGGCAGGCGATCAATAGATCAGAAGATCCAGCCTTCACCCGGCGAATATATCTTTTAACATCAGCGATATTCAGCTGATATTCGCCTCGAAACGCAGAATTGTCTGTCGTCCGTGAACATCGGTAATATCTATCCCGTCTTCTTCGCCGGATAGGCTGAATTGGAAAGCAAGTTTTACCGCATCTCGGACTTCGTGTTTCAGTTCCCCTACTGAGATCCGGATGGTAGGCCGTTCGCTCCGCGAATCGATCTCGACGTCGGAAAGCGGCAACCCACATTCGAGCCAATAATCCTCCATAATTTCGCCACTCGATTCAAATACACCGAGCCGCGTTTTGCGGCCGCTATTCTCCGTACTAAAAAATCTCAGAAAGCTTGCCCACTTGTGTTGTTTTTTCACTACTGTCATTATTTCTCCCCTGGTCTAACGAACGGTTATCCTCGACAACTGTCCTAAGTCTCTCCTCAAATAGTTTCGCCGAAACTGTGAGAAAGTCATAAGCTGTCAGGATGCCGACAAGGCAGTTGTTGCGAACTACCGGCAGGCATCCGATCTGGTGAGTCCTCATCAATTCCAGAGCGTCCAGGGTAGGCGTGTCCGGCGAAACAGTCACAAGGTCCGTCTTCATTACATCGCTCACGATCATCGAACCCGAAGCTCCGATCTTTCCGGCTGCCATCAGCTCGATCAGGTCACGATGGGAAACAATTCCGATCAAGTGGCCTGAGTCGTCCTCGACCGGAACATGCCTAACGTGCCGCCAATGCATCAAACTCGCAGCAAGATCAAGTATATCCTCAGGCCTTACCGTAAAAAGGTCGACCGCCATAAACTGCTGCACTGTCAAGTAATTGTCGATCCAATCGGATTTTGAAGGTATCTCTGCCATAGGCCACTCATGCAGCGGTTCGCCGCCCTCCTGATGTAATTTCATTGCAGCTGTCAGTGTTCGCAACCGAACATTTGGCTTCGCCCTTTTGTCCATCGCGGCCAGCGAATCGAGCATCCATTTAGAACCAGTTATCTCGGCACTGACCCGTGATTCGATTATCCCCAGATAACGTATCGCGTCTTCTTCATCGATCCCAGCCCTTATCAGGCCTCGATGTGCCCTCGGCAGCAACTCGTCGAGGATCAGGCGGCCAACCCGCCTCTGCTTGCCGTCCAGCCCCCTGATCTTTCCATTGAGGCCCGATCTTGCGACGTTAAAGAAATTATTCCTCGCGTCGTCGAAAGTCATATGTTCCGTAATGTCACCAAACTCCTCGGGAAGTTCGGTCATTAATCCCAAAAAGAATGCCGTGTTGGCCATCTCATCTATTACTGATGGACCGGCCGGCAAATATCGGGCTTCGATCCTCAGTCCGGGCTTATTACCCAGGATCCCATAGCAAGGCCGATTCCACCGCCAAATGGTCCCGTTGTGCAGCCGCCAGGCGGCAAGCTGAGGAATGCCGCCTTTCGCCAGCATTTCCAGCGAGTTCTCTTCAACCGCCTGTGTAAGAAGGATGCGAAACCGGATGGCGTCCTCGCGAAGGATCTCAAGTATCGAATCCTCGACCCAGCGTTCGCCAAAATTTACCCGTGCCGGTTGATTTCGCTCCATGTGAGTGAGTGACCGGGTATCGATCGCGTGTTGGAAAAGCGCCAACCGGGTCTCATGCCAAAGGCGGTGGTTAAGCAAAATGGGCGAATTTACGGCCGAAGCCAGGACAGGTGCCGAGATAGCCTGCGCCCAGTTATAGTATCTGACGAAATCCTTGGCCCCGACCTGCAAATGCACCTGAAAACTCGTGTTGCAAAACTCAATGAATGTGTCCTGCAGCATTATCTGCAGTTCATCGAAGCCTTTGATCTGAATAAACCGATTTTCGCCGTGAAGCTTGGTGACCACACGGTCGATCTCGTGATATCGCGGGTTCGGCGTCAGATTCTTTAGAGTCAGGTCCGATAGCTGTATCGTCGGCAGTATCCCTGCCATGACGACGCCGCCGCCAAATTTATCGGCGGCCGAACGAACTTTATTTATTATTTCATTCAGCTCGTCCTCCATCAGACGAAGGCTATCCCCGCAAAATTCGCGGGCCGTGAGATTTGCTTCCAGATTAAAAAGGCCGATCTCGGTTGTCAGGCGTCCGTCGCGGGCCTCTTCGATAACTTTCATTGCGAGCGGTGCCGGCCGCATTGCCGAATCGACCAGGAAGAGTTCCTGTTCAGCTCCTATTCGCCGCTCCGTTTCTTCGAACATGCCGGAATCAAGCATGTGTTCAAGCGAATGTAGATCGTTGAGCACTGCAAGCGTAAAGGCCCGCAACTGTTCATTGTCATACTCGCTGGTAACCTTTTTATCACCCATAAACTAATCTAAATTCCATCGGAACGGGTCGTCAGTATCATGCCTTCGGCGGCTCACGACCAGCTTGTTATCAACCCACCGGCGGCGGCGAAATCCGAGCAGATGAAACACCTGCAGCGGGAACAGGCGGGCGACACGGGTGTTCACGATGAGGGTTCCGTCGTCATTGGGATCGCGTTGTACGCCGGGTAAAAGATGCACCACCTTTTGTACGCCTATCCCTCTGAGCACACCTGACAGCCATAACCAGAACGCCGATATTTCACGGCCGATAAAAAAACCGTCCTCGCCCAGCCGCTGATAAAGAGGCATCAACAGCACCCCGGATTCCCTGGCAACGACCGGCCCGTTTCTATCCTTACCTAATAATTCGCCTCGAACGACCTGGTCAAAATTATTGAAACCCGGATCCATTTCGAAATTGTCCTCGATACTGATCGCGTGACGGTATCTTACCTCAAAAACCCTTGCATGCTTGCTGTCGGCCGCAAGACGGTCCCGAAACCCCTTAAGCCCTGAAATATCCGTGGGTTTTAAGATCCTGGAGTTTGCCAATGCAAGCCAGATAAGAGCCTCGTGATTTTCGACCGTTTTTTGTGAAAGATGCTGGCCGCCTTCGAAACCAAGTGTTACGGCCCCCGCATTGTTAAGATGTTCGAGCATGGTTCCGTCAAGCTGCTCCTCTATCCCGAGAAGGATCGTTACAGGAAATTTTCGGGCAAAATCACGGTTCCGTAATGTATCACCGACGGTGGCAAATGGCATTCCGTCGGCAGAGGTCGAGTGGAGGTCGAGGACAAAGACCTTATCCATCGCCGTGATCAGAATGCAGTCGAGGATCTGATCGAGTTCGCATAGCTCGACATCTTCGGACGCGTCGCCTTCTGCGTCGGAGCCCGGGCTCGAAAGATTTTGCGCGGTCCAATGCCGGTTGAGATCAGCGTCGACAAATCTAATTCCGTGGGAAAGGGCTCTCGTATTTCCGCACAGAAAATACACCCGTCCATTTAGGTCTCCGATCATTGATCTAAGTTGTGGCTCAACATTCAGAAGGGCCCGAGCTCCTGAAGGCTCGTTTCCGTGAAGGCTGCCGATCACGATCAAGGTTGGCCCGCTCGTTTTACCGATAAAGGCTCCAATGACGTGCTCACCTTCTTCGATCGCGAACTCTGAATTCGAGGTTGATCCCAACAAAGCCGCCGACTTTTCCATTTCAATTAAGACTGGCATAACGGTAAATCAAACTGATCAAATATCTAACTGCTGACCGCCGAAGCTGGGTGATCCCCAATATGACAATAAGACATGCCAAGAAGCGACGGCACTAACCAGTTTCCATACCCTTACTAATGCAACCACCGTTCCATTAATTAGAAGTTAATTTACGTCCGGTCCGGTAGCATTTTCCACTGCCTCAGATCATCAGGATCAGCGTGGGCGAGGACTTTTCACAGCCTTCTGCGGAAAAATTCACACTTAAGCGGCCTCGACACGCCAAATCTTACCAATATGACTTGGCATATGATTTGCAGTTTGAAAGCCCTGACGACTTGTCCGAATAACATTACGGCACTTATGAGACATCCGGAAGGGCACTGTTTTTTGGATATTAAGAGGTAGAGTTTATGAGGATCCTTATCGGTTATGATGGCTCCACCGCATCTTCGGAGGTGTTGTTTGACCTGTGTTCATCGGGTTTACCGGATGAAGCCGAGGTTCTCATACTGGCCGTCGCCGGATCGCCCGCACTGAGATCATTGGATGAGGCGAAACCCCTCGCATTGGCCGCGAAGCAGTCCATCGCAAGATCATTTCCACATTGGAATATCAACACTGAAACCTCCCTGGGTGCTCCGCAAATAGAGATACCAGCCAGGGCGAGGACATATAAACCGGATCTTATTTTAATAGGCCACTCGCAAACAGAGCCGAAAGAACAGGAACCCCGCTTTGGGCAAACCTCGCGTGCACTGCTAGCTGAGGCAGAATGTTCGGTTCGCATCGCCAGATGTGCAGAACAATCAGAATTACATCCGTTAAGAATACTCGCTGGCTTTGACGGTTCAGAAGGGGCGGTTCGGGTGGTCGAATCCATTGCTTCGAGGAATTGGCCTAAAGATTCAGAGGTTAGGTTATTGGTGGTAGCAGATCTTGCCGTGCTGCGGTCGATCGGACGATTTACCCCGCAAATGACAAATGTCGCTGTCGAGACAAAATTCGCGTCTCAATGGTCTGAGTCTCTCGCTGCCCCCCCATCGGCAAAGCTTATCGCCGCAGGTATCCCGGCATCCATCAGGGCACGGGTCGGCCACGCCAAAGATGAAATAATCGCCGAGGCCGAAGCCTGGAAAGCAGACATAATATTCGTCGGCCCCCATTGCTCTTCAAGTTCCATGGGAGACTCGCTTATCGGCGGTGTTTCGGCCTATGTCGCCGCCAACGCCACTTGCTCAGTCGAAGTTGTAAGGTGCCCATCCGTCCGGCAGAACGCACAGAACTGATACTCCGCTCATCGCTCTTCGCTCTTCACTTTTCACTCTTAACTAATCACTATCCCGAGGCCGCCATCTACAACTGCGGCCTGCTTTCGCCATCTTCAATGGCTTGAAAAAGCCGCGGGGACAGGCTCGGTTGTCAGAACCCGCTGCGTGAGCGGCGGGATCGATCGTAGCTTACGTTCGACGTTTCCGCGCGTCCACATGGCGGCGCCGAGGAACCCAGTCGGTTCTGGCGTAATAGAACCGCCAGTGCTGCGGTGGGCCCGCATCCGCCGCTCCCGGTACTGACAGGCCCACGCCCGACCGCCCGCTTACGCAGGCGGTTCCGACACGGGGAGCCTATTGACTGCGGAGTGTGGAATGCGGAGTGCGGAATGCGGAGCGCCGGCATGCCGGCTACAGCGTTTCATTTTCCGTTGTCTTCCCCTGTTCTCTGTTCCCTGTTCACTATTCACTATTCACTATTTACTCTGCCGTAAGTTAAGTACTTGTTAGGTTTACGCGTTTTCGGTAAGGACTGTAGACACCTGAAAAAACCTTTAAACAACCGGTAGAACGTTTATATTGGCAGAACTTGAGAAATACTGCGAGTATTTTGCATATACTGTCAGTATTCGGCATATACTGTCAGTATTTTGCATATACTGTCAGTATTTGAAATATACTGCGAGTATTTTGGATATTCTGTCAGTATTTTTAAAATACTGACAGTATTTTAAATATTCTGGCATTTTAAGCGTTGAACTGCCTTATGAGGAACGCTCTCACCGGCCTCGCACGAATGAAGTTCCGGATCAGGTTTCAACTCCCTCAACAGAGATGATCTTTCCAACAAAAAAATCGGGTGGAAGAAAAAAGAAAGGGCGGCTCATACGCCACCCTTACTGATCGAAAGATTTGGTGATCCGAGCAGGACTCGAACCTGCGACCCAGTGGTTAAAAGCCACTTGCTCTACCGACTGAGCTATCGGACCACGCCGGCCGGACTTGAGCCCTGACCGAACTCAAAATTTTAACGTTTGCGTGTTGTCGATGGCAAGTTCCATTCGGATGTTCGCACGCGAGAACAAAGAGTTTGGATCAAGAGGGATCTCCTGAAAGCCAAATTTTCGATAAAGAGCGATGGCCGCGACCTGTTTGGTATTAGACTCGAGGATGATACGGTGCTTGCCCTGCTCGTCTGGAATATTCGATACAAGCCTCCATTAGCAGTTTGCTCAGGCCGCGGCCGCGGAACTCAGGCGAAACAGCCATTTTCGCGAGTTCGAAACCCGATCCCTCCATTTGGATCAAAGCTACCGTACCGGCTGCCCGGTCACCAACCATAGCAAAAAAGATCTGCCCGCCTTTGGCAATTATCTCGGTGACCGGGTTGTCGAGGATCTCGCGGTCGTGCTGTTCGATGGTGTACGCTTTTTCGATCCATTCATAGTTCAGATCGGCGAACTCTTTAGCGTATCGCTCTTCAAATTCGACGATCCGCACTTCGTCTTGTCCGGCCATATTCTATGATCGACTAGTCAAACCAACTTTCCATTACCGAATCTTTCAAAATGATCGTTTGATCGCGTTCGGGGCCGGTCGAGATCAGGCCGATCTCAACGCCGATCTCCGATGAGAGAAATTCGACATATTTGCGGGCGTTTTCGGGCAATTTATCAAATTCGGTCGTGCCAACGGTATCGCTCATCCATCCGGGCAGAGTTTCATATATCGGTTTGATCATTCTCAGGTCGCTTGAGACCGCCGGAAACGTGTCAACACGCTCACCGTTGATCTCATAACCGACACAGACGTTGATCTCTTCCAGGGCGTCGAGCACGTCGAGTTTGGTCAGGGCGACGGAATCAAAGCCGTTCAATTCCGCGGCGTAACGTGTCGCGACGGCGTCAAACCATCCGCAGCGGCGGGGGCGTTTTGTAACGGAACCGTACTCATTGCCGCGTTCGCGAATAAGATTCGCCATATCTTCTTCGGCATCGAGCATTTCGGTCGGGAACGGCCCTTCGCCAACTCGTGTCGCGTACGTGCGAACGATCCCCAGAACCCCGGTGATGTGATGCGGCGGGATGCCGGCACCGACTGAGGCTCCGCCGGCGGTTGGATTTGACGAGGTCACAAACGGATACGTACCGTGGTCTACGTCGAGCAGTGTCGCCTGAGCTCCCTCGAGTAGGATCTTTTTATTTGCTTTCTTTGCCTCGGCAAGATAGTGCGATGTTTCGCATACAAATGGCCTTAGGCGCTCGACTAGCGGCGAAATTTCTTCGAGGATCTCGTCAGAGCGAAGCGGCTGCTGACCGAACAGGACGATGATCCGGTTAGCTTCTTCCAGATTGCGTTCGATCCTGAGTTTGAGCAATTCCGGCGACATAGCATCGGCAACGCGAATTCCCCGCCGCCCGGCTTTGTCCTCATATGCCGGGCCGATACCGCGAAGCGTCGTACCGATCTTTTCGTTGCCAAGCCTTTCTTCGGACGTGTGATCCAGGGCCCGGTGGTATGGCATTATCAGATGAGCACGGCTCGATACTTTGAGCCTCTCAGGAGTTACGGAAATTCCCTTTTCGGCGATCTGGTCGACTTCTTCAAAAAAGGCCTTTGGGTCGATGACCATGCCATTTCCGAGAACACAGGTTTTATCCGGATGAATTATCCCCGACGGCAGCAGCCTCAATACAAAGGCCTTTTCACCCACGTAAACACTATGCCCGGCGTTGTGCCCACCCTGATACCTCGAAACAATATCAAAACGGTCCGCCAGCAAGTCAACGACCTTTCCCTTTCCCTCATCTCCCCACTGTGCGCCGATAATGACGATTATCATATTTTCTTTTCTAACAGTAATTTGAACTCAGAATTGGCTCATCCAAGCGTCCAACTGTACAGTTCAACGTATTTTCTCGCTGCGTTTTCCCAGGAGTTATCTATGGCCATGCCATTTTTTTGTATTTGGGCCCATGCGGTCTTATCAGCATACGCAAACCGAGCCTCGTATATCTTTTCCAGCAGTTTGTCCGCGCGAAACGGCCCAAACTTAAAGCCGTTTCCGGTTCCTGAGACCGCATCCCAATTTTGAACCGTATCATCCAGGCCGCCTACCGCCCGCACTATCGGGACCGTGCCGTAACGCAGGCTGTACATCTGATTCAAGCCGCACGGCTCAAATTTTGAAGGCATCAGGAACATGTCCGCCCCAGCCTCGATCAAATGAGCGAGCTTTTCATTATAGCCGATGTAAACGCCAACTCGCGACGGTGCATAATCACGCAGAGCCTGCAGGAACTGCTCAGAATCCTTTTCGCCCGAACCGAGGGCAATAAAATATCCACCTGATGCCAAAATGTCGCCGGCCCCTTGCCTGATAAGCTCAACGCCTTTTTGCGAGGTAAGCCTGGTCACACTTGCAAAAACAGGGCGATCGAGATCTACCGGCAGGAAAAAATGTTCAAGCAGGGCCCGTTTGCATTCGAGCTTGCCCGAGAGATCGTTCATCGAAAAATGGAAAGGCAGTTCGGGGTCCGTCTCAGGGTCCCAGACCTCATAATCGACGCCGTTAGTAATGCCGATCAGCCGATCCGCCCGTTTTCGAGTGAGCCAATCGAGTCCGTATCCGTTCTCGGCCGATTGTATCTCATATGAATACCGCCGCGAGACGGTGGAAAGCGTGTCCGAGACTTCAAGACCTGCCTTCATTGCCGAGGCGTAACCATTGAAGCTAAAGGCATTTCGGGCAAACTCGGAACTGAAGCCGAGTCCCGGCAGTTGGCCCAGGCCGAACCCGCCCTGATATGCCATGTTGTGAATGGAAAAGACTGTGCGCGTTCCGCTCCAATACGACTCGTACCGGCGGCGTGAAGCCAGTTCTACCGCTGCAAAACCGCAATGCCAGTCATTCAGATGAACTATATCCGGGGCAGGACCGATCCTCTGCAGCAACGCCAAAGCGGCATGGTTAAAGAATGCAAACCGCTCATAATCTTCGGTATAGCCGTAAATCGAATCGCGGTGAAACAGCGACGGGGCGTCTATCAGGAAGGTTGGCGAGCCGTTTGCCTCGCTGTAGAACGCCTTGGCATGATATGGCTGTCCCTTCCAGTTTACCCAGAGGTCGTCAATGGCCGTTTCCCAGAGATATTCGCCTTTCGTCTGCCAATAACACGGCGTTATCAGTAGCGAATCGATCCCGATCTGCTTTAACGCCTTGGGCAGGGCACCCGAAACATCACCGAGCCCTCCGGTCTTTGAATATGGAACTGCCTCAGCAGAAATAACAGCTACGCGCATAAATTATGGATCGCAAAATAATAAATCGTGAATAGCATGAAACTTGGTTTGGCTTCTACTATTCACGATTCAGGATAAACGATCTATCGAAGATCAAGTTTGCATCGAAGCCAGAAATTCAGCATTCGTCTTTGTCTTGGACAAACGCTCGAGAACGACTTCCATCTGCTCGACGGGCGACAGCGGATTCAACACGCGACGCATCACCCAGATACGGCTGAGATTTTCCTTGTCGATAAGCAATTCCTCTTTTCGCGTACCCGAACGCTGCAGATCGATCGCCGGGAACAGACGCTTGTCCGAAAGTTTCCGGTCAAGCTGGATCTCGGAGTTACCGGTTCCCTTAAACTCCTCAAAAATAACGTCGTCCATTCGCGACCCCGTATCAATAAGAGCTGTTGCGATTATCGTCAGACTGCCGCCTTCCTCAATGTTTCGGGCGGCTCCAAAGAATCGTTTTGGCCTCTGCAGAGCGTTTGAGTCGATACCACCGGATAAGATCTTTCCTGATGGCGGAACAACTGCATTGTGTGCACGAGCGAGACGGGTGATCGAGTCGAGCAAAATAACAACATCGCGTTTATGCTCGACCAGGCGTTTTGCCTTTTCTATCACCATGTCAGCGACCTGCACGTGACGGGTCGGCGGCTCGTCAAAAGTGGATGAAATGACCTCGCCCTTGACCGAACGCTGCATGTCGGTAACTTCCTCAGGGCGTTCGTCGATCAGCAGAACGATCAGCGTCACCTCGGGATGATTTTCGGTGATAGAATTTGCGATCGTCTGCAGCAGCATCGTCTTACCGGTACGCGGCGGAGCGACGATCAGGGCACGCTGGCCTTTACCTATGGGCGTTACGAGATCCATTACCCTGGACGACATCTTTGTCGGATCTGACTCGATCTCGAGCGTAAGCTGCTCGTCAGGATAAAGTGGTGTCAGGTTGTCAAAGAATATTTTCTCGCGTGACTGTTCCGGAGCTTCAAAGTTGATAGCCTCGACTTTGATCAGTGCAAAATATCGCTCGCCTTCTTTCGGCGGGCGGATCTGTCCTGAAACAGTGTCACCGGTCCTGAGGTCAAATTTGCGGATCTGTGACGGGCTGACATAGATATCGTCGGGGCCTGGCAAATAGTTGTATTCCGGCGCACGCAGAAATCCAAATCCATCGGGCAGCGTTTCGAGAACACCCTCAGAAAATATCAAACCGCTTTTTTCAGTTTGTGCGGCGAGCAATTTAAAGATCAGCTCCTGCTTACGCAGGCCGGTTGCACCCTCGATACCCATCTCTTTCCCAATATGGGTCAGTTCACTGATCGACATATCCTTCAAGCCCGCAAGGTTTAGAATGCCGTCATTTGCCTGGCCGGAGGCAGAGGTTTCCTGTGATTCTTTAACGTCGCCGTTATTAGAATCAGATTCCTCAGCTGTGGAAACGGAAGGTTCGCTGGTCGATTTTGCCACGCGAGGCCGTCGGGATTGTGTAGTTTTGGTTGCCATGTCTATCAAATAGGATCGAAATCAAATAAAATGCCGGAAACAAATTTGCGGTGGTTACAATATTTCTCGCGCTTCGACGCGTAAAAGAACTTGGATAAAAACTAAAGGGCGGAGAAAATCGTATGGATTGTATGTAGTACTGCCAGTGAATTAAGCCACAAAGCTTTTTCGCGAAACCCCGAGTTATAGGGAAAATTAATTATTACAATAAACTTGGACAGAAATCAACTAAAAAATGCTATTTATTGATAATAGCCGAATTTATTTCTGACCACAATTCTTCACGGCCGCGGCCGGTTTGGGCCGAAAATGCCAGGATACGGGCTGAATTCAGAGCCTTGGAGCTAACGGCCAGAGATCGTTGGAGCTCATTTTTTGATATCTTGTCCGATTTAGTTGCCACAACCAAATGCGGCTTGTTATTAAACTCTAACCACTCGTGAAGTTGAACGTCGAGAGCAGTAGGCGGATGCCGCGAATCGACCAATTGAATGCAGAGTGCTAGTTCATCCCGCTCTGCCAGATATTCTTCGGCCATTTTACCCCAATCTGCCCGCATCGTTTTCGAGACGCGGGCGTAACCATACCCCGGTAGATCGGTAAAATAAAACGTTTCGTTGATAAGGAAAAAATTAATACTTTGCGTCCGGCCCGGCGTATTTGACGTCCTCGCAAGCGCCTTTCTGAGCAGCAAAGAATTTAATAGGGACGACTTTCCGACATTAGAGCGGCCCAAAAATGCTATCTCGGGCCTGCCGTCAGTCGTCCAATGCCGCTTTTGAAAAGCGCTTTTCACAAATTCAGCTGAGGTGATCTTCATTTGGTTTGATCAATTTTTCTCGTTGGGCAGGCAGCTTTCACGCGGCATTGTATTATCTATATCGTCTGATCAGATTTTCGCTATACAGGAATAGTATCAATAATAGCAGGAAACGTGCCCGGCGTTCTATACCTCAAATGATCGGGACACTTTATATATAGTGATCCGATATTCAAATTCTTTGGCCTCCGGGATAAAACCATGATAAAAAAGAAAGGGCGCTTCAATTTACCAATACTCATAGTGCTAACAGTTGCCTCAATAGGTGCAGTCTTGGGCTTTGGTGTAAAAGCCGGTAACAGGAACTCTGTCCTCGCCACCGCGGCGGCGACTCCGCCCGCCAACCATATTGAAAGCAAACCAAAGGCTAAAATGACAGAAACAAAGCGACAAACTAAATTGTACCCGGTTACACCAAGCGATTGGGGAGCGCGAAGTGTAAGTTTTGTAATTGAAAAAGATGCCGTAAAGATCGAATACGATTGTGCTGAGGGTGAAATACCAGGCGGCTTAATGATCGATAAGAAAGGCAACTTTGATGTGATCGGTACTCACACGCGGCATTCATTTGGGCCCATCCGCCGCGATAATATGCCGCAACCCGAGCCTGCCCGATATGAAGGAAAGATCACGGGGAAAGTATTAAAGTTCAAAGTAACACTTGTAAAAACAAAAGAGGTGATCGGCGAATTCACGATCGAAAGAGACAAAAAGCCGATACTAACGCGCTGCTATTAAGCGAAATCGATCTACGTCCGTGCCGGTTGTGCCGAATGGTTAGCAGGACCGATAAGAAACTAACATCGTTTGATTTTAGCTCGGTCTATCTGGAGCATTTTTCGATTCGGCACCACCTTATTCCAGCCCCTTTGATGGCTTAAAGCGACCGTCTTTATCCCGGCTCACCTCCCCTGGTGCTCGCCCGTGCCAAATAGCCCGCTGATTTGTTTCTCCGCCCGTGATCTTGGAGGCGGAACGGCCAACTCGCCTTAATATATTTATAGAAATTTATTGACATCACGTCGAATTTTCCATATATTTGTCCAGTACTACTCCGTATAAAGTTTATTGATCAAAAGTGGCTTTTTGTATGATTTTTGAAAAAAAATCAATACTTCGAAAAGAAATGCCGTCGGATGAAAATCATCGTCGGGATTGTTTCCAACTAATCGCTATATAGCCGAGTCACGTATACGGGGATTTCGCCAGATCGTTCGATCGAAAATAACTGCGTTTTCGGATCAGGCTAAAACAATTCGAATCTCAGGAGGGTCCCAAATGTTTTCCAAGACTGGATCAAGTCGTATCATTTGCTCGGTATTCAACAACCGCTTTGCTCAATTCGGTTGCTTTGCATTGTCTTTATTCATTTTGATCGGAGCCGCCGCCTCGGTAGGTCCGGCTCTTTTCGCCCAGGGAACTACAAGCGGAGGTTTCAAAGGGATCGTTCGCGACAAGGCAACGGGAAATCCGCTACCCGGTGCAAAGGTCGTTTTACGAAACCGGCAATTCGGGAACCAGGTGACCGTTATTGCTGACGAAAAGGGTTCATATTCCCAGACTTCCCTGCCTCCGGGTGATTACGACATTGAGGTTTCGGCACCTGGATATGTGTCGCAATCAAAGGTGCAGACCTTGTATGCAATGGCAAACTATGCGGTCGAACCTGATCCATTTGATATGGTAGCGGAGACGGCAGTTGTTCCGACGCCTGGGGCGACCCCAGAGCCGGGTCAGCCGGTGTCGACCCCATCAACGGCGACGCAGGATAATAGAGGCGGCGGAGAAAAGATCGCCCTTGACCCTAGACGCGTCGGGATCTTTGGTCGAAATGCGGTAAACGGCTTGCCGTTGGGAAATTCAACTCTGACCCGCACATTTGACGAACTCGCATTCCTCATACCAGGGGTAAATCTTCCACCCCAGGCGATCGGTAACACAACCGGTCCGGGTGTTGGCGGTGGCGTCGGCACATCAGGCCAGTTTTCGGTTAACGGTTTACGCTCGAGAGCAAATAATTTTACGGTCGATGGCTCGGACAACAATGACGAGGATATCGGTGTCCGGCGTCAGGGATTCTTCTCGCTCGTGCCGCAGCCTATCGAATCGATCCAGGAGTTCCAAATAACGACATTGCTAGCGCCGGCCGAATTTGGCCGCAATTTGGGAGCACAAGTCAATGCCCTTTCACTATCGGGCGGCAATCGCTTTCATGGAGCTTTCTACGCGATGGTGAATTCCGATAACCTCAATGCCCGAAATTACTTTGATAATGCGAACGGCAATACCACAGTAAATTTAACGTCTGACGGAACGCCGAACGGCATTCCGGTTTTTGTTGATGGCGGGCAAAAACGCGTCACAAATAATGCTGGCACCAAGGATGATTTTACACTTGTCCAGGGCGGCTTTTCGATCGGCGGCCCGATCGTCCGTAACAAATTTTTCTTCTTTGTTTCCGGTGAGGAGCAAGAGCTTAACGGAACTAAGGAAAGAAGTTTTGCGGTTCCGACGGTTGCCCAACGAGGCCTTTTTAATTCAGGAGCGACCGGCCTTGCAACAAATGGCGGTACGCCGGTGTTTCCTACATCTGTAGGTGGTGATTTTGTTTTCAGTTTGTTCCCGTTTGCCAACGATCCGACCGGAGTTTATGGCGGCAACACATACACACAGCCGCTTTCGATCGATGCACGGGGGCACATCTACTCCGGCCGTATTGATTGGAACATATTTAAGATAAACGGCAACCAGCAAACACTAACTGCCCGTTACAACTACACAAATGACAGGCGAGACCTGACTGATGTCGGCGGGGCCTTGTTTTCGGCCATTAGGCCTAAGGTGCGGACCGATAATATCTCTACATTCTTTAACGGAAGTTTGACGTCTAATGTGTCAAATGAGTTTCGATTTTCTTATGGGCGGACACAGCTTGAGTTTGAAGAGATCCGTGACGACACCGGGTTTATTTTGCCGGTAACAGGTTTCAACGATAACCGCTTTTTATTAAACGCCAGAGTAGTCGAAAACGATACATTGCCAGGCGTTGTCATCTCGAACTGTATCCTGCAGACAGCGTGCTACAACACCTTGACCGGAACGACTGCCGGTACCAGCCTCGGCCCGATCGGACAGCTCATCGTCGCAGGGTTCAGCCCGGTCGGTGTTGATGTCTTCAATTTTCCGCAGCAGCGTGAAAATATCACATATCAGTTTGCGGACACAGTTCGGTGGCAGATTCAACGTCATGCCGTTGCATTTGGGACCGATATTCGATTTATTACGCTGGATAGCGATCTGTCACGCAATTCCCGGCCTTTGGTTACTTTCAACGGCAGCCAGGCAAGTTATGGACTCGCAACGCCTCAGGATCTTGCCGCGGCAGGCGGTGCTACAGGATTTTTTCAGAGTCTGATCTTGCCCGGCCAGAATTCCCGGATCAAATTGAATTACAACGAACTGAATTTCTTTGGACAAGATGAGTGGCGTATAAGTTCCAAGGTCTCTCTCTCTCTTGGCGTACGTTATGAATATAATTCAGTCCCCAAAGAGGCTGACAATAAGATTGAGAACGCCTTTCAACAACCACTGCCGGCGTCGGTTGCAGGTTTTAGCCAGTTTATAGACGGACGAACCCAGATCTACGATTCTGACACGAATAACTTTGCCGCCCGGCTCGGTGTTGCCGCCGAAATAATGCCAAAAACAGTACTTAGGGCCGGTTTTGGAATGTACTACGACCAGATATTGGGGGCAGTGGTCAGCCAATCCAGAAATGTTTTCCCGACGTTCACCACGATCAATTTCGGCGGTGGAAATCAATGCGTCGATAGTCAACTCAATTTCCTATCTTGCTTTGACCCTGCGGCTCTTGCCTTTGCGTTTACGCTATTCAACCCATTGAACGGAAACATCGCTGGTAACCCGATCGTTCAGACGGGAACTATCAACACTTTGAATCCGACTTTTGTTTCCGGTGGAGCCCCCTCGAGCGCTTTCCTGGATATCATTTTGGCGAACTTCCCGTCCTTAAATGGAACGCCATTTGGAGGGACCTACCCTAAACGCAACCTTGACACCCCGAACTCGTACCAGTACTCAGTAGGCGTGGAACGCGAGATCGCTCGTGATACATTCCTTTCAGTTGCTTTTGTTGGTACCCAGGGAAGAAACTTGCTCAGATTTACTACACCAAATGCGGGTTCCAATTATGTAGCAAATGTAGGTGGCTTTTTTGCGATAGATAACGGCCAGCCGCAAACACCCGTCGTGGTCGGATCAACCCGCGACCCACTTCGCCCCGTTCCCCAGATCGGCCCCATCAGCCAATTCGAAACGACCAGCTCTTCCCGATATGATTCGGCGCAGATCGAATTGCGTGGCCGATTGGCGAGAAACCGACTTAACTACCGTGTTAATTATGTATATGGAAAGGTCGTCGATGATGTTTCGGATGTCTTCGATCTTGCCGGAGCCTCGGCCTTGCCGCAGGATAGTAATAATTTTGTCGGCGAATATGCCCCGGCAAATTTTGATGTGCGGCATAGGTTCACCTATGACTTGTTATATGATACGCCGGATCTTAGAGAAAGAAGTACTTTAGTCCGTTATCTCTTTGGTAGCTGGCAGATCAGTACCACCGGAAAGTTCAATACCGGACAACCGTTCACGGTCAATTCCATTTATGATGTCAACCAGGACGGAAATCTGACCGACCGGTTAAATAACACTCAGTTCATTTCTGTAGCCAATGACAGGCGTCAACCGCTCCGCTTGACATGTACATCTCCGGCTCAATGCGCAACGATGCTGGCGCCGTTTGGCCAGGACGGGGCGATCCAGCGTAATACTTTCAGGGCTGGCAGTATTCTGGACTTGGACGTTTCTTTCAGCAAACGGTTTCCGATCACCGAGAGCCAGAATTTACAATTCCGGG
Organism: Blastocatellia bacterium; assembly: GCA_963834975.1. Classification (GTDB taxonomy): domain Bacteria; phylum Acidobacteriota; class Blastocatellia; order Pyrinomonadales; family Pyrinomonadaceae; genus OLB17. The sequence goes on along the minus strand of CAWIDZ010000001.1, from coordinate 77,503 downwards.
CCGACATTTTCAATTTTATCGATCGCGATAACTTTGGGATCCCGGTCAGGTACCTCGAGGCCCCGGGGTTCGGAACCGCGACCGATACTGTAACACCGGGCCGGCGTATTCAATTTGGCGTTAAATATACGTTCTAACGCTCTGTTTTGTTAGTACTTGAGCCAAGTTCTGCGAGGACCATATTCTTAAGTTCCTTGCAGAATTTTTGGCATTTGGCTCCGGGATAAGACCATAAAAGACCTCGATCCGGAGGTCCGTGTAGCTAATTTGTGGATTATTAGCGGTTTTTTTGGCATTATGAGCGTAAGTTAAGTACGTTTCATACGTTTTCAAACCCTTTTTTGGGTGATAAAAAAGAATTATGTTCATGACTTATCGTGGGATCATTGCCGCAGCAAGCTTGTTTTTGGCCGTAGTATTCACGCCTTGTATTTCGGATGCTCAGATCACACGCATCCCGATCGTAGACGCGGCTAAAAACTCACGCCCGGCAACGACGACGCGCCGCCGCCGCCCGGTTGGTGTCCGCAGAGTAGAACGGGTTGTCGTTACCAAAACAGAAAAGGTCCGCGTAAGTAACCTTACCGTAACAACTGAACCGGGCGCGGCGATCACCCTTTCGTCGGCAGCCAAAGTCGCAAAGCCATATAAACGGGAAATTACCGCCGACAGAGACGGAAATGCCATTTTCGATGAGTTGCCGCCCGGCAATTACAAAGTAACCGCGTCAAAAGATGATTTCGAGCCGGAAGAGGTTGAAAAGGTCGTTATCAGCCCTCAGAAATCGCACGGCCTCAGTATGGACCTCACCCCGATCACATACAGCCTCAAGATCGACACAAACGTAACCGGGGGAGATATCCTGTTTGCACCCGCCATTAATAAAGGCAAGGATGCATCCGGCTCGATCATTTCTGAGCAGCTTGGCAACTATTGCGTCGTACAGATCAAACCAAACGGCGAGGCTGTAATTCCAAATCTGAAAAAAGGCTATTACGATATCGATATTCGGCCATCGTCATTGGAATATGAGCAAAAGGGGACGGGCATAAATGTTCCTGAAGACATAGATAGGGGCGGAGACGAAAACGAACTTAAGACATTTCAGATCGATCTGGAAAAAAAGATCAGTACCGAAACCTTTAGTACGGTATGGACATCAGGCGACTGGATATTACCCGCCAAGTGGCGACCTGGATAGAGGATTAAAGGTGCAGAACGCCGAGGGTATTGCCCTGCCGCGAAATGAACGATTTCGATACTATGTTGATTTTGAAATGATCGCTGATGTTAAGCTTCGCGATAATAATACTATTGGATTCGTGCTCAGGGCCACAGATCCCCAAAATTATTATCTGCTGCAAATATCAGGGGCCGGTGCACCTGAACCGCAAACTGCGACACTTTACGCAGTGAAAAATGGGCAAAGGCAATATATTAATTCCGCCACGACCGTCGCGTTTACAAAGACGCTCGCTTCCCCAAATGGCTTCCGCGTTATCATTAAGGGAGACAATACCGGGATCGCTATTTGGATCAAAGACAGCGATACGGGAAAGACAAATGGCGTGGGGCTGCTTACTGATCAATACAATACGTTCAAGAAAGGGAGCTGTCGGCATTGCCGGCTTTCCAAATTCGAATTTCGAGGTTAATTATTTCCTGGTTTGCACACCTGCCTGCCCGAAATAAAGATTTGAATCACTGTATTTTACGCGCTAAACTTAGTCACTCGAATTGGCACGAAGACCTTCGATAAAATATGGGTTTGCCAACGGTGAGAAATTACTGATCGCATCCAGTTTCCAGGGATCACCGCCGGGATTTGTACCCAGGTCATGAAAGAATGCTCAAAATGCCGGCGCTGTTACAACGACGACGTCACCAACTGTCCCGTTGATAACGAGCCCCCGGTCTTTACGATCGCCGGTAATACAACCATAAGCGGCAGATACATCCTCGATGTCCGGTTAGGTCAGGGCGGGATGGGTATTGTCTTTCGCGCGAAACACAAATTTCTTAAATCTAACCACGCAATAAAGATAATTCTCCCAAGCCTCGTCAGCGATGACGAGGACCTGCTTGTGCGATTTCGCCAGGAAGCGATCCTTGCCGCGTCGATCGATCACCCGAATGTTATCAGAGTAACCGATTTTGGCGTCGAGAATGACGTTATGCCGTTTCTGGTAATGGAATATGTTGATGGTATAGCCCTGTCTAATTATCTCAAGGAAGGCTCACCGCTGGCTCTCGAGAGAGCATTTGAACTATTTATTCCGGCAGCGCAGGGCGTCGCCGAAGCTCACCGTAAGGGCATCGTACATCGCGACCTCAAACCGCAAAATATCATGGTCCAAAAGAACCTGCCGCCTATAAAGGCGGTGAAGGTTCTGGATTTTGGCCTTGCAAAGATCAAATCGGCGGATTCGTTCCCGTCGCTGATACAGGCCAAGACAATGAATATTGTCGGGTCACCCCCATATATGTCGCCGGAGCAATGGTCCGGTGAAGGGGTCGATCATCGAACTGATGTTTATGCTTTGGCTGTGATCTTGTATCAGATGTTGACAGGGCGTTTGCCTTTTCAAGCCGATACGATGCCGGCAATGATGTATCAGCATCTGACTGTTCCGCCGCCGACGGCTGCTTCGTTCGGTGTTTCAATTTCACCCTCGATCGAGGCTGTTATACAAAAGGCGCTGCAAAAAGACCCGCAAAACCGTTTTGCGTCGATGGACATAATGCTCGGCGAGTTGGGTAATGCGCTTGCAAGCAGTGAAAACAAGCCCTTCACCGGTATCGCAACTGAAGTGATGATGCCGTCGATATCGACCGGATCGAGCATTCCTAAACCGACTGACACCTCTGCTCCCCTTTCAGACTCAGAAAAACAGAGATTCAATGCATATTTTGATTCTCAGGCCAGATCTGGGTTGGTCGCCGACCCTAAGCTGGCACACGAGTTCCTCGACGCTCAGGACAAGATAGCTACCGCCAAGACCGAGTCTATAAACGCCGACCTACTGGTGCAGGAGCTTGCCGAGGCGCAAAAAGAAGCCAAAGCGGCACAGGACCGGGCCATCCAGGCAAAGCAGAGGATCGAAGACGACGTTCGCCGGCAAGTTGAGGCCGAGATGCAGCGCCTCGCTGGGGCCGACCAGCAAAAACGCGAGGCCGAAGCCCAGCGGCTCGCCCAGGAGGTCGAAGCCCGGCGTGTCGCAGAAGAACGGGCAAACTATCTCGCCCAGGCTGCTCTCGAGGCTCAAAAGCTGGCCGAGAGCGAACGCAAGATACGCCAGGAAGAGGCTCAGCAACGCGAGCTGCAGCAGGGGGTTCGCCAGGAGGCTGAGGCCGAAGCTAAAAAACTCGCCGAACAGGTTTCTGAAGCCAAGAAACAGTACGAAGACGCCAAGAATGAAGCCGCCCGCGAGGCGCAGTTTCGAGCCGAAGCCGAGAATAAACAGAAAAAGATCGAAGAGGAGCTTCAGAACATTGCCCTCAACGAGGCTGAACGCCGAAAATCAGTCGAGGCCAAGGCAAAGCAATTTATTGAGGAGCAGGCCGCGATTTTTGAAAAAGAGGCTCAGGACGCCAAACAGCGTCTCGGTGAGGCCCAATCCCTCATCGAGTTGGAGGCCCAAAAACGTGAAAAAGCCGAGGCCGCCCGGATCGAGGCCGAACAACAGGCCGAACGTCTCTCGCAGGAGATCGTAGAAGTTCAGCGGCAAATGGAAGAGATGCGGCAAAGCATCACATATGAAGGCAGCAGCCAGCCGGGCCTGGCGTCTGTTTCAACCCGGGGAACCGGGCAATCGCAGAGCATAATTTCGCTAGGTTCATTGGGTTCGACCGTCATAGCAAACAAAAAAAAGCTGTTGGCGGGGGGCGTAGTTGGCATCGCCGCTGTCCTTATCTTTGCGATCGGCGGTATAGCACTGCTTGTTTATTTCCTCAGGCCTGCCGCTGGTCCAGGTAATACCAATGGTGCTGTGCCCCCAAATAATTCCGTAACACCGGCCCCTAAGCCCATTGAGCGGGCATCAGTGCTGATACAGGGCGGCAGTTTTATGATGGGCAGGAACGATATCGACGATAAAACGGATATCTATTTCGGCAATCAATTTCCAGCCCATCCCGAGACCGTAAAATCGTTTAATATCGACGTGTACGAAACCACGAATGCCCAGTATGCTGAATTTGTCGCGACCGGCCACAAAGCACCGTCATACTGGATGAACGGAAAGCCGCCCGACCGCGAGGATGATTTCCCTGTGACGAATGTTTCGCTCCTCGACGCCAAGGCCTATGCGGAGTGGATCTCAGCCAAGGAAAAAAAGGCGTGCCGATTGCCAACCGAGATCGAATGGGAATATGCCGCTCGAAATGGCGCCCAGGACACAACATACCCATGGGGGGACGATTGGCAAGAGGGTATGGCCGTGCTCGACGGCCGGGCCGTTGCTGTTGGATCGTCTCAGGATGTGACAAAAGTTGGCGGGGTCAAGGACATGCTCGGCAATGTGGCCGAGTGGACGACTAGTACGTATGCCCTGTATAAGGGACATCCGGTAAAGCAGCGGGTGGATAATGTATATATTGTGCGTGGACTCAGCTTTAGTGCAACGAAAGAGCTGTTCTCAAAGAAACAACTCTTGTTGACGTTTAGAAGCGGTTTACCGGAAAAAGAGGATTACCCCTATCTCGGTTTTAGGCTGGTCTGCGAACCGTAAAAGATCAGGCTCAACCCCAATGCGCTGGTTGAGCCTAATAAAATCCCAACAACTATTAGTCTATTGAGGCGGTAACGTCCGGTGTCGGAGCATCGGGGCCCCATATCTGCGGCGTGGCGATCGTCTCATCCGCGATCTCGCTCTCGAGTGCGAACTTTAACACTTCATCGATCATATCTACCGTGTGGATCGTCAGGTCGTCACGAACCTCCTCGGGAATATCAACCAGGTCCTTCTCATTCTCTTTTGAGAGGATGATCGTCCTCAGGCCAAAACGGTGTGCGGCGAGCATTTTTTCCTTGATACCGCCGATCGGCAGTACCTTGCCTCTGAGAGTGATCTCGCCGGTCATAGCAACATCGTGCCGCGCAGGTCTACGAGTCATCGCCGAAACCATGGCGGTCGCCATCGTAATTCCTGCGCTCGGGCCGTCCTTTGGTATCGCGCCCTCGGGCACGTGTATATGCAGGTCTTTTTCCTTAAATATCGCCGGATCTATGCCGAGCTCCTCAGCCCGCGTGCGAACACACGTCAAGGCAGCCTTAGCCGATTCCTGCATTACTTCGCCTAGTTTTCCGGTCAGTGTAACCTCGCCTTTTCCTTTGACCATTGTCGCCTCGACCTGCAGCACATCACCGCCGACCTCCGTCCAGGCAAGGCCGTTAACAAGGCCTATCTCGCTCTTGCGGGCAATATCCTGTTTGCGGAAGCGAATGGTTCCCAGAAGGTCCTGTACCTTTTCAGCGTCGACGACGACACGAAAATCACTCTTGTCTTCAGTCGCGACGTATTTGCGGGCTATCTTTCTTAGGCACGAGCCTATCTCGCGTTCGAGATTGCGGACACCGGCCTCGCGGGTGTAATGACGGATCGTCTCCAGTATGCCGTCGTCGGTGAATACGACATTCGCACAATCGATGCCGCTGTTCTCACACTGTTTGGTGATCAGGTGCTGTTTGGCGATCTCGACCTTTTCACGTTCGGTGTAACCCGACAGGTGCAATATCTCGAGCCTGTCCTGCAACGCCGGCGGTATCGTGTGCAGTACATTTGCGGTCGCAATAAAAAACACATGCGACAAGTCGTAATCGACATCCAGGTAATGATCGCGGAAAGTATTGTTCTGTTCCGGATCAAGAACCTCGAGCAACGCTGCACTCGGGTCGCCGCGGTAATCGCGGCCTAGTTTATCGACCTCATCGAGCAGGACAACTGGGTTGATCGTTCCGGCTCGCTTCATCAACTGTATGATCTGCCCCGGCATCGAACCTATATATGTCCGGCGATGCCCGCGGATCTCTGCCTCATCATGAACGCCGCCGAGCGCGAGCCTGACGAACTTGCGGCCCGTTGCGTTTGCTATCGACTTACCCAGGCTCGTCTTCCCGACGCCCGGAGCTCCGACAAAGCAAAGGATCGTGCCCTTAGGATTTTTAACAAGCTGCCGAACCGCCAGAAACTCAAGGATGCGTTCCTTGATCTTCTCTAGCCCGTAATGGTCCTCGTTGAGAGTTTTTTCCGCCTCGGACAGATCATTTATCTCGTCTGAACTTTCTTTCCACGGCACATTTACCAGCCAATCTAGATAGGTCCGGGCAACTGTGCCCTCAGCAGACATCGGCGGCATAGCCTCAAGCCGCGAAAACTCCTGCATGGCCTTTTCTTTGGCTTCATCGGTCATGCCGGCTTCCTCGATCTTCTTTTTCAGATCATCAAGCTCAGCCTTGTCATCCTTGCGGCCAAGCTCCTTGTGGATGGCCTTGATCTGCTCGTTCAGATAATATTCACGCTGATGCTTGTCCATCTGCTTTTTGGTCTGCGAATGGATATTGCGGTCCATCTGGCGTTTTTCGATCTCGGCCTCAAGCACCTCGACCAGACGCTGCAGCCTGTCGGCAACTGAGACCGTTTCGAGCAAGGCTTGCTTATCGTCGACTCCGATCCGCAAATGCGACGACATCGAATCAGCGATCTGTGCCGCCGAAACACCGCGCAAACTTGCGTGAAGCGCATCCGTGTAAGCATCCGGCGAAACACGCAAAAATTGTTCGACCAATGTGTGGATCTTTTGCAGCAGCCCGTCGGTCCTGAATCCTGATTCGTCCGTCGAACCCAAACGCCTGACATGTGCAAAGAACATCCCGTCGCTGTCCTGCTCGACGCGCACCGAACGTCCGCGCTCGCGGCCCTCAACAACGACCTTTATCTGTCCGTTATCCTGCCGCTGTGCCTGCAATATACGGCCCAGGGTCCCGACAGCGAAGATCTGATCCGCATTCGGCTCGTCGATCGTCGCGTCATGCTGTGTCGCGAGAAATATCTGCCGCTCGCCCTTCATCGCCTGCTCGAGCGCCATAACGGAGCTCGGCCGGCCGATCTTAAAAGCGACCTTGGTATAAGGGAAAATAACTACATCACGGATGGGAACCATCGGAAAACGCTCGATGTCCGAGGGCATTTGATCTGTAAATTCTTGCATATCTAAAGGGGGAACCTCTTAAAGGGTAACTTAACTGCCAAGTTGATCAGTGGATATCTCTATTTACGCAAAATCTCAACGCAAAAGCAATAGTAAATCTTCACCGATCGGGCAACACGCCAAATTAGTCGTCTTTCAAAAGATGCTTTTATAAATGCCGATTAGGGTACGGATTTTAGTTATTTTGAATTATTCGCGGGAGAATGGATACATTTTGCCGTATGCTTCAAATCATCTTCGCGCCATAAGCCGCAAGTTCCACCTTCTTCCCTCACTATCAGATTGGTTCAAATCAATATCTAAACGCGGCTTGAGTCGGTTTGTCGCCATTGGTGCCGAACTGATAGGCAAAGAACGAACCGTTCGAGCTGTTTTGCCGGTACCAGGTGCCGTCTGATGGGCGGAAAACGCAAACGTCGGCCTTTCCATCACCGTCAAAGTCGCCGGGGGCCGGGATGTCGTCTGCGAGGCCAAAGGGAGGATAGGCGGTGTAGACGGCTCCATTGCTGTTCTTTATGTACCAAAATCCGTTTGACGGGCGAAATACTGCGAGATCGGTTTTGCCATCTCCGTCGTAGTCAGCCGGGACAGTCACGTCAGTTCCAAAACCGAACAGTTCACCAAATAGTGACCCGTCCGAACTATTGATTTGATACCACGTACCACTCGACGGACGGAAAACCGCAATGTCAGCCTTGCCGTCACCGTCGAAGTCGCCAATTGTCGGCTTATCCTCGCTCGCTCCAAACTGCATCGCGAAGAACGACCCGTCACTGCTGTTCTGCCGGTACCACGTCCCGGTCGACGGCCGGAACACTGAAATGTCCGCCTTACCATCACCATCATAATCCGCCGGCGTCGGCAGATCCTCATCTATGCCAAAAACCTCATATCTGACACTCCCGTCGGAGCTGTTGAAGATATACCAGACACCGGTCGACGGACGGTACACAGCTATATCGGTCCGACCATCGCCGTCGTAATCTGCAGGCGCGATCTTGTCGTCGCCGTTGCCCCATAGCATTCCGAAAGCCCCTTCACTCGACCGCTGTTCATACCATGCTCCCCACGAAGCCCGGAATACTGAGATATCGCTGAGGCCGTCCGCGTCGTAGTCAAAGGCAGACCTTCGCTGAGCAGTCGGCGTGGCTGTCGCGGTTGCCGTTGCGGTAGCTGTCGGTGTTGAAGTCGCCGTCGGTGTATTCGTTGGTGTAACGGTTGGCGTGTTCGTCGGTGTAGGCGTAGGCGTAGTCGTCGGGGTAACCGTTGGGCTAGGCGGAAAAACCGCGCCGGGCTCTGCCAAAGTCCAATCGCGGGCAAAATCACCAACACCTTCTACACGGAAAGTGTTTGCCGTTGTGTCGATAATCCCCATCTCCTGTACAAAAGTAGTGCCGTCGTATCTACGTACGGCAAAGTTCTCCTCATTCGCTGTTGCAGGAATATCAGGATCAAAATAATGAAAAGTAAGATCGGCTACGATGTTACCCTGTTTATAGATCTGCCAATAACGCGACAGTGCCCTCGACGGATCGAATACATTAGGCTGCACGGCCTGCACTGCCCTGACGGTAGCCGATGAAATAAATTGCCCAGCCGTAACATCCATTATGATCGGCGAATAGCCGTTTCCGGTCCCCACATCGAAGACAAAATTGCCCGGAGCGAAGAATACTCGGTTCAGATATCCGTTTACATAACCATTAGTTCGCGTAACGACTCCGGCAACCGCAATGTACGAAATATTTTCTGTAGTAACAATGCCGTTAGTGAGATCGAGATTGTAGACCACGAGCGGACGGCTCAAGATCACGCCCTTCGGATTGTCAATGACCACAGTAGATATACTCGCCCCTTGGCCGCCGAAAACACTAATAATTTGCGTCGTTGGGCCATTGAGACTAATGGTTCCAGATGAAAAATCCAAATGCGTCCCCACCCCAACAGTAATGTTGCCCCTGATCGAATGACCTGGGTCTCCCGTGAGACGAAAGGCTAAATTTCCCGCAGTGAGGGTCAAATTGTCGATCACCAGGGGGCTCGAACCAGTCGCAGCGAACACACCTCCCGGATAGTTCGTCTGAAAATCCGCATAAGTCCGCCCCGAAAAGGACGGCTGCACGTTCCCCTGAACACTAAATAAACTGCCGTGCTTGAATGTAACGACCGAGTCAGGTTCGGCTGCACCAAATGGATCACCGCCAGCAATGCAGATGTAGGTGGAACCGCCCGCAAAAACTATGGAGTCAGAATTGGTCGTCCCGAACGGGTTTCCTGTAAAACCCGTTCCTGCGGTGAACACCGCACCGTCGAAAAAAGTGACCGAACCGGCGTCAACTGCTGTAAGCCGATGAGCAGCCGCACCCAACGATGAAAAAGTCATCGACCCGCCTATTCCGGCGGTGGCTCCCGTCAAAAGGCTGACAACAACCTCGTTAGAGCCGCCGAAATTAAGGGCCGAGTTTCGATCGACAAAGAGATCGTCGCCGTTGCCGCCCGCTATAGTCAAAACCACCGCGGCCGCAGACTGTAGATCAATCATCATATTTCCGGAAACGATAAGCTGCCCTATTGTTTGGGTCGGAACGTTTGTCACCATCACAACACCGGCCGAATTAAATACCAGAACATCGCCGGGCTCCGGTGTGCCCCTAGCCGGAGTCCAGCTTGCAGGTGATTGCCAATCTCCCGTTGTGGGTTGTTGCCATGTATAAACAGACGCCGATGGATGCACCTGAGTTGAATCAATGACCGATGCTCCCGACGCGACGGAAACGCTAGAAATCGACAAAAACGAAACACTAATGACTACGAGAATTACGCGTCTAATTACGGCAACTTTATTCAATAGTTGGGCAGTTTTCATAAATATATACATCTCGCCCGACGATATGCATTGTCAGCATATCATCGGGCAATTTAAGCAGTCGATCTATCGACATGCAAGAGGCTCAATATTATCGACAACCGTTTCCGCTCCATCGACAAAATAAGTCGAGCTGTTCGGATTGGTAGTATTTGAAGGCGCCCAAACATACTGAGTCAACTGGTCAATGTGGAAATAACCGCATTTACCCAGAGAACCAGAAATTATCAAATAGTAACACTCGGATCCTAAGCTGCTTTCCACTGGCAAAAACAGATCGGGGCTGCCACTCTGCTTATAGTAAAAGGAAAAATAGCCATTTCCATTACTTCTCACGGACGCGCCGCCAAATGTTTGGTTGAAGACAGGGATCGCCGTCACGTCTGCATTTGGGAGCGGTACGACGTTGTTGTTCTCATCATAGACCAGGATGACTCCGTGTAGGCCTAGCGACGTTGAGGGAGGGTTATTAAATGCACGAACCTGAACACCATTGGTATGCGTGCTGTTAGGTGAGTACGAAACATAATCGTAATCACCGTAGCGTGTTGTCAAATTAGCGTCCCAATAACTAACTTTGTAACTGCCGCCGGCCAGGAACGCCTTTCCATCAGGAGTGTACCAAAAATTAAAATTCTTGAGGCCGTTGAGTGGCAAAATCTGCTCACAACCGTCGCACTCAGCGTTTGGGGGAAGATCCGGATCTAATCGTGCATACTGAACATTTCCACGAATTGTCACCACGGGACTTCCGTATATGCCGAGATTGCCGATCTGCGCATTGGCCGGGGAAAAACCGATCGCGATTAAAGATACCACCAAAACAAAAAATCTTCCTGTCAGTTGAATACTAGTATTTTTCATTATTGTCTCCTATACGGCTGATCTTAGACAGCCGCGGTCCGCGGAAGCGTCGTTTGTTGGACTCAAAAACAAGTTCAAGAAACAGACAAATGGGCCTGATCACCTGACTCATTGTTCAGGACTGCTAATCAGACGATTAGCGATCATAGGCTCTAGCGACGCTAAGTCTCTTTTCTTTGGGCATGGTTGTTCTTTCGCCGACAAAGGAGATCTGGTTTCGGCCAGAGCGAGAGTATCGTCGAGCAGTTGGCTGGGACAGGCCGGATGGGATGGTTCTCTATGGGAGAAGAATCTCGTCTGGGACGTCGGAGCCGTTTTACCGCTTGGAAGCTCAATAAAACATCTCACAACTTATCGTCACAATTGGTTGACCCAAAATGATCAATTTCAATTTATAACCGAAGTACCCCCCCCCCTGTCAAGATAAATTTTCAGCAGTTACAAGGGCGGCATTTACGGCGGTTATTCTAGCGGTCATTGTGCTCTGTTGCCGAGTCCGCACTAGTGCCGAAAAGAGGAATGGACGGGGTCAAAGAAGAATGGACGGGGTCAGACACTGCAGTTCTGCGATTTCTAAATCTACACTCCTTTATCGCCTTTATCGGGCCTTCATAGCCGGGTCACCCAGCAGTACAAATGCATAGCCGAGGTTGGTGCCGGCAGCGGGGAGTTTTGACGCTTTTACGATATCGCCCAATCTCGGGACTTCTCCCCTGCCTAGCAGGCGATAAAACTCGGTACCGATCGCCAGCTGATTATCGGGGGTTGTTATGGTTATACCCGCAAAAACAGCCGCTCCGCCGCCGTTTGGTGCAAGCAACAGAGATTCGCCGAGTGAGACAGATTCTGGACGGTTAAAGAGATTTGTATAATCAGGAAGGGACGTAAAGATGGTCGGATTTGCGAAGTTTGTTAATAAGGGAACATCGTTGACGGTAAAGAACGACTGACTCGCCCAACCCCACGCAGCTCCGTGGCCTGAAAAATTGACAATGTAAGGGCCGGCATTTATGCCATCAATGAGCTGTTGATGAGCCGTCTGATCGGCCCTCGAGATAAACTGTGAAGGTACCCATCGCGGCAACTGGCTTCTAAAGATCTGGCTTTCTTCCTCAAAGTTAAAACCCAGGGGCATATCATAGGCAAACAATGCTCCTCTCGTCAGAACCTGATTAGCCGGGCTTTCGAACGCGATCGTTTTGCTCAAAACCGCATAGGCCGCTGAACCATTGCGTGCCGGGATCCGGCCGATGGCGAGATCAATTACTCCATCATCATCAAGATCTGCAAGGGCGTCGTCACTTGCTCCCTCTTCGTATGTAAAGCTAACATTTTGTGCCGGGACCAAGTCCCAGTATCCGTACCCCAAATAGTTTCGCCGGTCATATGAGGCGTCACCCAGTAACATTACATACGCCGGGGCCGGTGTTTGCCAGCTTTGGCGGGCAAAGGCGAGAAAATCTTTGATGGCCTGGGCCTTATGCAGCCCGTAGCTAAACTCGTCATAGACATCGGCAATATCGACGACCTTTACTGTGAAGCCGCCACCAGCCTGTGTGCGGCGATAATTAGCCCAGGTCTCGGCCGCCGCCAACATCTCCGGCGCTGAAGCGGAAATAATGATCATCTCGGCCGCGTTGTCGGGGCTGGCGAGCGTCGACGGTTGGTCAAAGGTGACCGATGGTGAATGCAGCAACCCCGAATCTTCGACCGCATAGAAAACGGCCGGCCTGTCAGACGGCAGACTCGCCGTAAAAGTTCCCCCGTTCTGCACTATAGCCGGATTTGATATCAACTGCGGATCGCCATCGTGCGTTGTGTCAAACACGCGAATATTCAGTGACGCAAACCCTGTCAGATCTACCTTCCGATAACCGGGCGTATGGAACGAAAGTCGGTTCTGGTCGGCGCCATAGTGCCGCGTGTAATTGATTGTCGCCGAATCAAAATAACTGACGTCGCTAGATGCAACAGAATTTAGGACTAGCGAGTTAGAGCCTTCTCTAAGCAATGTCTGGGGTACGACAAATGTTCCAGTAAATCGGTTGAGGTCGCTGCCCGTAATTACACCCATGCTGCTGCCGTTGAATACAACACGTACATTATGTTGGCCATAGATCAACCCCTGGATATTAACCTGTAGAGTCGCATCAGGCCCCTGTGGATCTACATTTGTCAAAGCGATCGTCGGCGTAATCGCTGGATCTGATATTACGGCCCTTCCAAAAAAGTTTTCAGCTTCCCCGTTCTGGATCCGTGAATCATAGTTCAATCGTTCTTTCTTCTCGACGATGAACCGGTAATTTGCCGACACGACATTGCCCCCGATCGGCCTTAGCGTCTTTGACTCCATCCGACGGCCCGCCGCGGTGTCGCTTATGAGGTAATAGACACGAGTGTCCGTCTCGAACGTATCGATCCCGCGGCCGTAAAAATCTACGTATTGTCCGCCTTCGCCGACGATGATCGCCTGCTCATGACCGTCGACAAACAGCCGCCAATTGGCAGAGTCACTGTCGACAGGAAAACCTGCCGATTCCAGCTCGACACGTGAGACGCGGTACATTCCCGCTTGCTTGACGGCGATCTTGACGCCGGGTTGAGCGACCAGCCATCTCTGACTAATCGGATCCGGAGCTCGCCGCGAGGCGATGACCTGAGCAGTCAATTCCCGCGTCAGCGCAGGTCTGTCCGTCTGTATTTCACCGCGAGTTTTATGGGTGGATGACTGTGAGAATGATATCGTGCCGAGACACGAAACGATTAGGAACAATAGGAAAAGTGAGTGAGACCTTTTCATGACTACCTCCGACCTGTTTGCGGTTCTAAACTGCTTACAGTGCAATCTATCACCGTTTATTACCATTTACAACGAAACTTCGGGCATCGCCCATACAGTCAATAGCACTGCTCTTAACCTGTCCTTATCTGACCTTCAAGGCAGGGTCGCCCAACAAAACCCAACCATACGCTTCATTGTTGCCAACGAGGTTCGCCTTTGAGGCGTTGATGAGATCACCCATGCGGTGAATGCTGCCCGCAGCCAGCAATCGGTAAAATTCTTTTCCAATAATAGTTTGGTTATCCAGGGTAGTTACCGTTACAGCCCCCCAATTCGCAACAGCACCTCCGTTTGGCGCCTTTACGAGAGCTTCGCCCAACGTGTCGTTATTGGGCGGCGTGAAAAATGCCATAAAATCTCCGAGAGCAGTAAAGATCGACGGTGTCTCGGCATTTGTCAGTCGTGGGACATCTGCGAGGCCAAAAAATCCCTGGCCGATCCAAATACCGGTTGCACCGGGTCCGGTGAAATTATCTATATAATTTCCACGATTGATCCCGTCTATCAGGTCTTGTTGTCCCGGCGAGTCATTAAGAGCCCTCGCGAAAGTCTGTGGAATGAACGATACAGGTATGCCTCTTGGCAGTTGGCTTCGGAATTGCCGGCTTGTCTCTTCATACTCGGGATGACTTAACGGTGATACATAGGCAAAGAGGGCCCCTCTGTATAATGACTGATTTGCCGGTGTTTCAAATGATACGGTCTTGCTCAAGCAGACAAGCGCCTCAGAACCACTGCGGGCCGTTATCCGGCCAACGGCCATATCGGCGAGGCCATCATTATTAAAATCAACAAGTGCGTCGTCGCTGCTTGCTTCCTCATAGGCAAAACTCACGTTTTTCGACGGTACCATGTCCCAGTATCCATATCCTTCATAGTTACGCCTGTCATATGAAGCGTCGCCCAGCAAGAGGACATAAGCCGGGGCAGGCGTCTGCCAATTTTGGCGGGCGTAAGCTAGGAAATCTTTTATTGCCTGGGCAGTGTGGAGCCCGTAACTAAACTCGTCGTAGATATCGGCAATATTGACGACATTTACCGTAAAGCCGCCGCCCGCCTCGCTGCGGCGGTAATTGGCCCATGTTTCCGCCGCCGCCATCATGTCAGGCGACGAATAAGAAACGATGATCATGCCGGCCGCGTTGTCCGGGCTGGCAAGGTTCGACGGTTCGTCAAATGTCACCGACGGTGAATGAAGCAATGCCGAATCCTCGACAGCATAGAACACCGCCGGCCTGTCAGACGGCAAACTCGCCGTATAGCTGCCTCCGTTCTGAACTATGACCGGGTTTGATATCATCTGCGGATCGCCGTCACGCGTCGTGTCAAATACGCGAATATTTGGCGAGGTAAAACCCGTCAGATCCACCTTGCGATAACCGGGCGTATGAAATGAAAGCCGGTTTTGGTCGGCGGCGTATCGCCGCGAGTAGGTGATCGTGGCGGAATCGAAGAAGCTGAAGTCGGTAGTGGTAAATGCGGTCAAAGTAATCGAATTCACGCCCTCGACCAGCAAATTCTGCGGCACGATAAAATCACCGCCAAACGGGCCGACCCCGCTGCCGGTAAATACACCAACATCATTGCCGTTTATCACCACGCGGACGCTATGTGCCATGTAAGTGTAGCCCTGCAAATCGATACGCAAAAGGGCATCCGGCCCCTGTGGATCAACACCGGCCAAAGTGATCCTTTCGGTTGCGCTCGGATCACTAACCACAAAGAGCCCAAAATAATTGTCAAGATCCCCGTTTTGGATCTCGGGAATATAGAACCGACGGTCTTTTTTCACCGCGCTGGATCGGTAACTGGCTGAAACCACATTGCCGCCGATAGGCCTAAGCGTCTTTGACTCCATCCGCCGACCCGCCGCGGTATCGCTTATGAGGTAATAGATGCGAGTGTCCGTCTCGAACGTATCGATCCCGCGGCCATAAAAATCTATGTACTGACCGCCGTCGCCGACTATGATCGCCTGCTCATTGCCGTCAACGAACAGCCGCCAATTAGCAGAGTCGCTGTCAACCGGAAACCCCGCCGATTGCAGTTCGGATCGCGTGACGCGGTACATCCCCTCTTGCTTAACGGCGATCTTTACACCGGGCTGAGCCACAAGCCACCTCTGAGTAACCGCATCAGGAGCCCGACGCGACGCGACGACCTGCGCGGTCAATTCCCGCGTCAGCGCCGGCCTGTCGGTCTGAATATCACCGCGCAACTTATTAGTGGCAGACTGTGAGAAAGATACAGCGGCTAGACACGAAACGACTAAGAACAATACGAAAAGTGAGCGAGAGCTTTTCATCATGACCTCCGATCTTTGTGGGGTTATGTACTTCTAATAACGCAATTTATCATCATTGGCGACCATTTACAATTAAAATTCGTTGGCCTGCCCGGACAATGCAGGATCGTGTCGGAACCCAAGTTGAATGCGGCTGGAAAACTCGAAGCCCGACCTAAAGTTTCCATTATTAAAAATTTCACTGCCGACCGTCGAGAGTGCCAAACCGTTTATTGGGACGATACGTCCGATCCGCACGCTACGCAGGCGATTTTGACCTGTTGTGTTTAACACATTTCGGGCCGGTTAGAGTATGGGTGCCGAACTGCGGATCGCGGTGTTTACTGGGTTTCACCGCTGGGGAAACGATTTTATTACCGGTAGAGCCGTCTTATTTCCGGTAGAGCGGTTTTATTTCTAATAAAAAGACTTTCTACTGTAGGAGGCCGCTATATTTCTAATAAAATCATTTTATTTCTATTTTAGAGGCTGAAATAGAAATACAGAGGTTTTCTCATGATGAAAGTCTTTCTACCGGTAATTTAGAGGTTTTATTACCGTTATAATCCTTCTACCGGCGGCAGGATCGGGGTAGTGTTTAACATTTCGGTTACGGAAAGGGTCTTTGGTCTTCGGTCTTTGGTCACTTTAGCTGCTGACGGAAACGCCACGCGCTAAAGCCCACCAGCAGGATGCAAAAACCGAGAAGTGCCAACAGATTGGGGTAGAGTATCTCGAGGCCCGTTCCCTTTAGCAATATGCCCCGTGAGATGATCGAAAAATGGCGGATCGGATTTAGCATCGTCAGCGGCTGCAGCCATTTCGGCATCGCCTCGACCGGCGTTGTCGCTCCTGACAACAGGACGAGCGGCGGATTCACGAAAAAGCCCATAAGCTGCGCCTGTTGCTGAGAACTTACAAACGTGGATATCAGCGTCCCGATGCCGATGCCCGACAGTACGCAAAGCGAACCTGAAAAGACGAAAAGCACGAGGCTGCCGTGGACCGGTATGTCGAAAACAAGCTTTGCCACCCCGAGGGCGAGCCCAATGTCGGCGGTCAGCAGCAGAAAAACCGGTGCGATCTTGGCGGTGATTATCTCGCCTGCTCCGGCCGGGGTCATCAGAAGCTGTTCGACTGTTCCGACCTCTTTTTCGCGTACCATGGCCGCCGCTGCCACGATCGAACCCTGAAGCACCAGGAGCGCTCCGATCAGACCGGTGACGATGAACCATGAATTCCTAAGGCCGGGGTTGTATAGCAGTGCCACGCGCTGTGTCACTGAGGGCTGCTTCGTGACCGGCAGATCCATGTTTGACTGCACCGCTATGGCGGGCGTATCGGCAGTCGCAGCCTGCGAGGCGGCCGCCGTCTGTGCCCTGCGAAGCCCGTTGTTCAGCGCCGCCCTCTCTTTCATAAGGCGCTGGTTGAGAGCGGCGATTATCAGCGACGCATACCCGCTTGCGATGGTTGCCGTATTTGAATCGACCGCATCGACTAAAAACTGCACTGACGCCGTCTGGCCCGCCGCCAACTTTCTGTCATAGTCGGGCGGTATGATCAGCGCCGCGTTGAGTTTGCCGTTACCCAGGTCCGCAGTGATCTCATCGTTTGCCAGATAATACCTGGAAACCACAAACGAACCGCTCGACTCCAACGCCGAGACCAGCTCGCGGCTCTCGGCCGAGCGGCTTTCGTCCAAAACGCCGAGTTTCAGGTCGGTAACCGTCGGATCGAGCGCAAATCCGAACAGAATGACATTGACCGTCGGCGGTATGATCAGCATCACTATCAGCCGCCGGTTGCGTCCGATCTGCCTCAGCTCTTTGATAAAAAGCGCCAGCCGAGCGCGATAGATCACCCATTACGCCTTAAGCCTCGATCTGCATCTTCCTCATTTTCAGCCAAGCAACGGTGAAGAAAAATGTCCCTATCGCCCCAAGCAGAAACGGAACGTACCAGACGCTTGGCCAGTTACCGCCGCGTACCAGCGCGTCGCGGACGACGACAATGTAATAACGCGCCGGGATGATACTCGACAGCCACCGGATACCCCACGGAATATTCGAGACCGGAAAGATCGCCCCAGACAACAAATATGACAACAAAAACCCAACGATCTGCACCGCCTGGATCGCCGCCGCCTGATTCGGTATCGCGATGCCGACCATTGCCCCAAAGCAGACATTGGCAAAAAGGTAGACGACCGTACAGACCAAAAACGGCGTTGGATCGCCGCGGACGCTCAGACCGAACAAAAAGTAAACGAGCAGGAGGCTAAGGAACCATTCCACCAGTGCGATCGCCAGATAGGCGAGCACCTTGCCCAGAATGTATTCGTACGCCGAGATGCTCGAAACATAGACCTGCAGGATGGTCTTTTGCTCACCTTCACGCGACATTGCAAGTGCCGCCAGCAGCGGCGGGAACAGGGCGAGCCCGACCGCCAGCATGCTCGGAGCGATGTACCTCGCCGATTCCCTGCCGGGGTTGAACCAAAGCCGGATCTCCGCGTTTATAGGCAAAGCCGCACCCGCGTTTGCCGGCCTCAATTGCGATGAGAAGACACGTGTCACCGCCGCCGACGTGCCCCGCATCACATTTGCCGTGTTTGCATCGCTGGCGTCGATGATGATCTGTACTTCCGTATTGCCGCCGCGTTCGAGGTCGCGTTCAAAGTGTTCGGGGATGATGATGGCGGCCCGTGCCTTGTTCTCGAGCAGCGCCTCGTCAGGCTGCCGGCCGACCGGAAATTCGACGATCCTGAAAGTGAGCGATGAGCGAAAGGCATCGATGTACCGACGCGACGCCGCCGTATTGTCGAGGTCCTGTACGACCACCGGCAGGTCCGTCACCGAGAGCGAGATCGCCGTTCCCATGAGCGCGAGCAACAGCAGCGGCAGGACCAATGCAAGGGTAAGCGTCAGCCGGTCACGCAAAACCTGCGTTATCTCTTTCCGTGCTTGTGCGATTATGCGTTTCATATTGCAGGTCCCGAACCCTGTAAAAGATTCCTAATGATATTTACTGCTGGTCATTGCTCACCCGCTGTTTTTCGACGATCGAGATAAATGCGTCCTCAAGCGAAAATATACCCTCTTCTGCACGGAGCACCTCGATCCCGCCTTTATTCAAACGGGAGGTCAGATCCCTGATAGCGGTCTTGGCATCGTCCTCACTCACGACATGCAGACGGTCGCCGAAAAGCGACACGCGCCAACGCTCCATTTCTGTTTTTAGCAGATTAGACGCCTCCTGCGGTTTATCCGTAACGATCTCGATCAGGTGTCCGGTTTGACGGGCCTTGATGCCCGTCGGCGTGCCTTCTGCGACCACCTCGCCCGCAACCATAAAGCCCAGGTTGTTGCATTGCTCGGCTTCTTCGAGATAGTGCGTCGTCACGAGGATCGCCACTTTCTGGTCAGCCAGTTCGTTGATCATCTTCCAGAACGACCGGCGGGCAAGCGGATCGACGCCGGAGGTCGGTTCATCCAGGAACAGAACCGAAGGCTCGTGCATTATCGCCGCTCCGAAAGCGACCCTTTGCTTCCACCCGCCGGGCAGGTCGCCGGTCATCATCCGGCCGCGTCCCTGCAGGCCTGAAAATTCGAGTATCCAGCGTTTTTTTTCGTCGCGGACCGCCCGCGGCACCCCGTAAACCCCTGCGAAAAAGTCGAGATTCTCATCTATTGTCAGATCGTCATAGAGCGAGAATTTTTGCGACATATACCCGACACGTTTCCGGACATCCTGCGAACTCGCTCCGCCTCGCGTCCCGGCCAATCCGACCGTACCCTCTGTCGGTTCTAGCAATCCACAAAGCATCTTGATCGTCGTCGTCTTACCCGCCCCGTTCGCGCCGAGCAGCCCATAGATCTCACCGTACATGATATTCAGATTGATGTCCCTGGCCGCGACAAAATCGCCAAAGACCTTTGATACGCTCTCGGCCCCGATAGCCACAGCATCCGGCGGGCGGTTCTGAAACTCGCGGTGCCGCGGGAACGGACCAACCATAATGTCGCCCTCCAGATCGCGGAGTTCGGAAACAAAGCTGTTCTCCAGTGTCGGCTCGCCGACACGAATGTCCGTGATCTCTATCCCGGCACCGTCCAGGACCCGCCGAACCTCTTTCTCACACCGTTCCGGATCCGCCGCCATCAGATCGAGCCGGTCACCGAACCGTTGAAGGTCGCCGATGCCCTCGGCGTTTTGCAAAACAGTTTCGGTCTCGCCCAGGTCCGACGTTCTCAGCTCCAGCCGCTTCATTCCCAGTCTCTCGCGAAGTTCTTTCGGCGTTCCCTCCTGCACGATCCTGCCGTCAAACATTAGCCCTACCCGCGAGCAGCGTTCGGCCTCATCGAGATAGGGCGTCGCGACAACCATCGTCATTCCCTGACGGGACAATTCTGAAAGCGTATCCCAGAACTCTCGGCGTGAGACCGGGTCGACGCCCGTGGTCGGCTCATCAAGCAGCAGTACCCGCGGTTCGGCGATAAGTGCACAAGCCAAAGCGAGCTTCTGCTTCATACCGCCGCTCAATCTTCCGGCCAGTCTCCCGGTAAAACGCGCCATGTCAAAAAGCTGCAGATAGTGCATCCCGCGCTCGTCGATCTCTTTTCGATCCAATAAACGCAATTCGCCTACGTAACGCAGATTTTCGGCAACGGTCAGGTCCTGATACAGGCTAAAAGCCTGCGTGAGATATCCGACGAACGAGCGGGCCTCGCGCGGACGCTTTCCGTATATCGAGATCTCGCCGGCCGTCTCGGCCATTACGCCGCTGAGGATCTGGAATACCGAGGTCTTGCCCGCACCGTCAGGGCCGATCAGGCCAAAGATCTCGCCCCGCTTGATCTTCAGGGCAATACCTTTTACGGCCTCGAGGCCGCCATATTTTTTTCGAAGGTTATCAACAGAAATGACCGTTTTATCGGTGGTCGGGAAGGTTTGATCTTTGACCTGTGCGGCAGGCCCGGCGTTATTCATTTCCTATTTGATCTGACGCGATCTGCCCAGCCATTCGCCCGATGTGAGGATCTCGCCGTCGGCGGGCATGCCAGGTTTTGCAAATCCCTGCGGATCCTTGAGAGCCAGTTTGATGCCGACCACCTGTTTAACACGGTCATTACGAAAATACGTATTTTCAGGTGTAAAGGCCGCCTCAGGATCGATTCGGGAAACTACCGCGTCGATTGGCTGATCAGGATTTGAATCGATATAAATGCGGGCGGCCTGCCCGAGTTTTACCAGCCCGATCTGGTCCTCGGGCACGAAAGCCCGCAGATAGATCTGACCCGGATCTAATAGCGTGACAATGGTCGTCCCCGGCGAGACCACCATTCCGGGTTCGACCGAACGTGTCGCGATCGTACCGTCAAACGGAGCTACGATATTTAGGTCGGCCCTGTTAGCCTGTGCCTCCTGCAATTGGGCCCTGGCCCGGTCAGCCTGGGACCTTGCCAGATCAATATCGCTTTCAGCCAGGTTTATCTGTTTTTGGATCGCGGCAGTTTGAGCTGTACGGATACCCGGATTTGCAAGACTCGCCCTTGTCGCCGTCAATGCTCCCCGTGCCGAATCGACTTGCTTTCGCTGAGCCCTGACGATCTCGGCTTGCGAATTGTACGCTGTTGTCGCCTGCCGTGCCTGCCGCTCTGAAACGTCACCCGAAGCCAGCAGGCGGTCAAACTTTTCTTTGTCGTATTCGGTTTGTTTGAGGTTAGCCTGGGCCTGGGCCAGTTGCGCCTCTGCCTGGGCAATTTGGGATTCTGCCTGTTTGACGCGGCCCTGCGCGTCAAGTCTGGACTGCTCAATCCCCAGCCGCGATTGTTCGAGTTGTTGCTCAAGTACCGCTATTTGTTGTTGAGCCCGGGTAATGCTTATTTCAGACTGGTCGACAACGGCCTGTGCCTGATCCTCACGGGCTTTCAGCTGTTCGTCATCAAGAACGGCGATCACCTCGCCGGCATCTACATGGTCGCCCTCGCGAACCTTGATCTCTCGAATACGGCCTGTCGTCTTTGACGCGACTGATGAATCATCGGTTTCGATCCGGCCGCTGACTCCGATCAGATTTGCGGCAACCGCCGGTGCACGCAAAAAGAGATACCAAACCACGAGAACTATTGCGGTCAAAATAACGATTGCCACTACCGCTTTCAGTATTTTGCGTAATTTTGAACGGCGGACGACTTGTGGCAACCTGGCCCCTTCGCCCTGTTGTATCTCCTGATCTTTGTTATCCGTCATTTTGATCTGAGCCCGCCACTTCGATTTTCACCTATAATCGTCCGTTTTGCCACATAGAACAAGCTTGAGGGCGAATTTTGAATGAACCGCCAGCCTCAGGTTCGTTCGAGATCCGGGCCGTTGAAAGTTCCTGCCGCGGTAATCAAATCGTTATCATGCCGAAAAAAAGCGCCGCCTCGAAATATAGGCGGCGCTTAAATTCTATTGCCGTTGAGACGTTAAGTTCGATACAAAAACCAGCGGTCCAAAAAGCCGTGCGAAAGCCTTTATGCAGCTTCCTCAGTACGGGGGACCACCTCGAAGACGGGCGCCTTTCGCTCGATCATTTCGCGGGTAACGACGATCTCTTTGACCTTTTTCTCGGACGGCAGGTGATACATCGACTCAAGTAGGATCTCTTCGAGGATCATCATCAGGCCCCGGGCACCGACCTTGCGCTTGTGTGCCTCGAAGGCGACAGCCTGCAGCGCACCGTCAGTAAATTTGAGCGAAATATTATCAAATTCAAATTTTTTCTGATACTGCTTGATCAGGGCGTTCTTGGGCTCGGTCAAGATCTTGACAAGGGCGTCCGCATCTAGCTCGGTAAGCGTACCGATGACCGGCAAACGGCCGACGAATTCCGGGATCAAACCATAATGGATCAGGTCCTCGGGTTCGAGCTTGTTTATCGAATCGATATGACGCTGTTTGTTAGTTTTGACATCTGCCTGAAACCCGAGTGATTTGTTGCGAAAACGGCGTTCGACCACTTTTTCCAGCCCGATAAAAGCGCCGCCGCAGATGAACAGGATGTTGGTCGTGTCAAGCTGCTGAAAATCCTGCTGCGGATGTTTTCGTCCGCCGCCGGCCGGAATGTTTGCGACCGTACCCTCTAGTATCTTAAGCAGAGCCTGCTGAACACCTTCGCCGGAAACGTCGCGGGTGATCGACGGGTTATCATCCTTTCGGCAGATCTTGTCGATCTCGTCGATATAGATGATTCCCTGCTGCGCCTTTTCGATCTCACCGCCGGCTGACTGGAGCAGCCGCAGGAGAATATTCTCAACATCCTCGCCGACATACCCCGCCTCGGTCAGGCTGGTCGCATCGACGATGCAGAACGGAACACTAAGCACGCGTGCGAGTGTCTGTGCAAGCAGAGTTTTGCCCGTGCCAGTCGGCCCGATCAATAGGATATTTGATTTTTGCAGCTCGATATCGCCGCGTCGTTTGGCAAGTTCAAGACGTTTGTAATGCTGGTAAACCGCGACCGCGAGCCGCTTTTTCGGCTCGTCCTGGCCGATGACGTATTCATCGAGAAAAGCTTTGATCTCCTGCGGCTTTGGCAGGTTGGCCCGAACCGGAGCCGCCGCCGTCTGCTCGTCGTCATTGATTATCTCGTTGCAGATGTCAATGCATTCATTGCAGACATAAACGCCGGGGCCGGCGATCAGTTTTCGCACATCATTCTGCGATTTGCCGCAAAACGAACATGTTAAAAGCTCTTCGGGTCGTCTATATTGGGTCATAAAGCAGTTGTCAGTGGCCGGCTAGACCATTGCCCATATTCAACTATTATTTTTCGCGGTGCTCGATCACTTCATCGATCAGCCCATATTCCTTTGCCTGGATCGGCGTCAGGATGCGGTCGCGTTCGACGTCGAGTTCGACCTGTTCGAACGACTGTCCGCTGTGGTGGGCGATAATGTTTGACGTCAATGTTCGCATACGGATGATCTCCTCAGCCATGAGCCGAACGTCGGTCGCCTGTCCCGACGCACCGCCCGACGGTTGATGGATCAGCACGCGTGCATTTGGCAATGAGAATCGCTTTTTCGGTGCTCCGGCACAAAGCAGCAGAGCTCCCATCGACGCACATTGGCCTACACAGATCGTCGTTACATCATTTTTGATGAACTGCATCGTGTCATAGATGGCCATGCCGGCGGTTATCGAACCACCAGGACTGTTGATATAAAGATTTATGTCGCGTTCAGGATCTTCGGCCTCGAGAAACAAGAGTTGGGCGACGATCAGATTTGCGATCTGGTCATCGATCGGCGTACCGATAAAGATAATGCTGTCCTTCAAAAGCCTCGAATAAATGTCAAACGCACGCTCGCCCCGCGAGGTTTGTTCGACGACCATTGGTACTAATGCCATAGTTTTTCTCTCTGTTAATTAAGGAATTACCTCAGATATTGCTTGAAGCCGCCGTGGATAAGTTATTGTAAATATGGCGATTGCCTATACCGGCAATCGATTTTACAGCATTTTTTGCAAAAATCAAGCACTTTTGTCCGTGTCTTAAGCCTCACAGCTTCAGACCACTGACCACTAACCCTTTTTCGCTGCCTTTTTCGCCGGTGCTTTCTTTTTCGCAGCGGCCTTTGGTTTAACCTCTTCCTCAGAACCAGCAACCGATTCATCGATCCAATCGCCTTCGGTAATCTTTGCTTTAGCAATAACCGCCTCGATGGTCTTGCGAGTGCGGAGATTATGTCTTATGTTATCGACCCCGCCGCCCTGTTTTTCAAGCGATTCGCGGATCTCATCCATCGATGCCTTGTAGTACTCTGCCATTTTGGTGATCTCTACGTCGACCTCGGCATCTGTCACCTCGATCCCTTCGATCCCGGATATCCTGTCCAGCAGCATCGCACCGCGAACGTCGCGTTCTGCCTGCTGCTGCATATTGCCGTAAGCCATTTGAACGAACTCTTTTTCTACTTTGTTCAGATCAACGCCCCGCTGCTGCATATCCTGGGCAAAATTATTGAGCAGATTGCGTGCCTGATTTTCGATGAGAGTTTTTGGGATCTCAAATGTGTTATCTTCGATCAGTTTGGCTATCGCATTATTGCGGACACGGGCATCGGCGTCCGATTCGGCATAGCTTTGCAGATCGGCCTTGAGCTTTTTACGCAGGTCGGCTAGCGATTTGTAACCTTCGTCGAGGCTTTTAGCCCAGGCGTCATTCATTTCTGGTACTTCTGTCCGGCCGACCGATTTGATCTTTGCCTTGTAATGGACGGTCTTACCAGCCAATGCTTCGGAGGAAAAGTCGGCTGGATAGGCCACCGTAAATTCCTTTGTTTCGTCCTCGCTTACGCCAACAAGATTTTCTGTAAATGACTTTTCGATCACTTCGTCGCCAAGGATGATCTCCAGGTCATCAGCCTTTATCGTTTCGCCGGTCGGATCATCGTCAAAGGTTCCCTCGAGATCGGCGATCACGGTGTCGCCAAGTTTCGAACTCCGGCCCTCAACCGGGATCAGCGCGGCTTCTTTTTGCAGGCGTTCTGCGATCAGGTCCTCGACAGTGCCATCTTCTACCGGTTTTACCCGCCGCGTGACCTCAATATCCTTATAATTCGGCGTCGGGATCTCAGGCATTACTTCGACGTGAACATGCAGCGAGAGCGGCTGTGAACCGTTTACTTTCGCATTTTCGTGATCGTCGAGATGCAGGTGAGGTTCCGAGAGCGGGTGAAGGTCGTGTTCCTTGATCGCTTCAGAAACTACATTGGGCACAACTTCCTGCAGAACTTCGCTCTTGATCTCGTCTTTGAACCGCAGCCTTACGACATCAAGGGGTGCATATCCCTTACGAAAACCGGGAACATTTGCTGCTTTGGCGTATTTTTGGCTGACCTTACCGTATGCATCCTTTAACAAGGCAGCATCGATCTCGATCTTCAGTTCTTTTTCAGTTGCGGAAACGTCTGTGATTTGGCTTTTCATTTACAGAAAAAGCATAGCATTGTCGGTTGTCGGTTGTCAGTTGGCGGAGGCTAGTTGTCTGACTTGAGAGCTTGTCGATCCGCCGGGTCAGGAAAATGGTCGGAGTTCGCGTCTTGATCTGACAATTGACAACCGGCCTCTAACAGATAAATTTGGTGCCGAGGGCGAGACTCGAACTCGCACGTCTTTCGACGCTAGATCCTAAGTCTAGTGCGTCTGCCAATTTCGCCACCTCGGCACATTGGCAAATAAAGAATCTACCGAATCCGGCCCCGCTTGTCTAGCTGCCTATTTGTGCAGATATTTCTTGTCGTATTCGTCCCACGACATATTTATGTCCGTACCGCTGCCGATACCACCCTGTGTGCTCGTGCCCAGAGCTTTATTCTCGATCTTTAGGAATAAGCTTATAGCCGGCGTAACCGATCGCACCGAGAACACCGATCCAAAACAGATACCAGATCAATGACGACAGAAATCCGACCGCCCATAGCAATATCATTCCGACAAAGATAAGGCCGATCGCAGCAAGGATAAATTTTATGATGTTCATGTGTTAAACCTCCGTGTATGTAGGTTAATACGAAATCGCGGCATCGATGTTCGTGCAAAATTTCGGCATATCGTATAATTCACGTTCGTAATCAACGATTATCGACGTGCAATCACAAGAATACACCACTAAACAGATCGCCGATAAACTGGGTGCAGAATTATCCGGGAAGGGTGACGGGATCGCATCGGATGTCACGCATGATTCGCGGCAGGCACGTACCGGGACGCTTTTTGTCGCTATCAAAGGTGCGACAGCCGACGGCCACCGGTTCGTCGACGATGTAATAAGGCGTGGAGCCGTGGGCATAATCTCTGAGGTTGAGCCGCCCCCGGGATTTACCGGTGACTGGATTCGGGTCAAAAGCGCCCGCGAGGCACTGGCAAAGGCAGCTGCCGTTATCAACGGCGAACCTTCGCACGACATTGATCTGGTCGGTATTACCGGCACGAATGGCAAGACGACCACAACTTACCTGTGCTTTGCTCTCGCCCAGGCCGCCGGACAAAAGCCTGCAATGCTAACAACGGTCGAATATCGGATCGGCGATGCTAGCGAACCCGCGGTCCGCACTACGCCCGAGGCGTCAGACACTAACCGCTTTTTGCGTAAGGCCGTAAATGATGGCTGTTCCGTTGCGGTGATGGAGGCCTCGTCCCAGGCGATCGATCTGCACCGCTGCGATTGGCTTCGGTTCAAGGTCGCCGTGTTTACCAACCTCACCCGTGATCATCTCGATTACCATCTGACGATGGAAAACTATTTTGACGCCAAAAAGAAGCTGTTTGACGGGCGTTTAGGCGAGCGTCCGGGATCGAGCGTTATAAATATTGACGACGAATGGGGCGTCATGTTGTCCAACGAACTAAGAAAGGCGGGTCAGCGTGTTGTGACGACCTCTCTTGAAGGACCGGCCGATATGATGGCTTCGGATATAGACGTTTCACTTGTTCGCGGAACATCGTTTACGCTCAAAACGATCGGCAGTGAGCGACGGATAACGTCTCCGCTGGTTGGTCGGCCTCATGTTTACAATATGCTTTCTGCGACGGCAACGGCACTTGAACTCGGTTACGATCTCGATTCGATCGTCAAGGGGCTCTCGACATGCGTGGGAGCACCCGGCCGCTTTGAACGCGTGCCGCACGAAGGTGATTTTGCGGTTGTGGTCGATTATGCCCACACCGACGACGCTCTGCTGAATACGCTTAGTACCGCCCGGGATTTAACTGAGGGTTGCATCATCACAGTTTTTGGCTGCGGCGGCAATCGCGACCATTCAAAACGCGTTCCGATGGGTGAGGTCGCCGGCGAATTGAGCGACAAGGTGATCATCACCTCGGATAATCCTCGCAGAGAAGATCCGCTGAAGATAATTTCCGAGATCGAGCGGGGAGTGAAGTCAAAAGATGCAGACTATGAAGTAGTTTCAGACCGCCGAGAAGCCATCTACCGGGCGATCTCGATCGCAAAAACTAATGACGTCGTCATTATCGCCGGCAAAGGGCACGAGACGTATCAGATCATCGGTGAAGAAAAATTTGATTTCGACGATCGCAAGGTTGCTGCCGAGGCACTTGTGCGTTTAAGCGAGGAGGCCTAAGAGCCTTCTGTTTCGCGAACCAACCTGATCAGCAAGTCACGCTGCGCAGCAGAAAGCTGTTCAAAACGCACGCCAAACCCGATCTCATATACGTGATTGGCAACTTTGCCGTCAAACTGGACCTTCATACCGTCAGCTAACGGGATAAATACCTTGACAGCATCCCCATCGTGAGTATCACCCGAACTCAAAACAAAACAGCCGTCCAGGCTGACATCGCTTATGGTGCCCGGCCGCCGGCCAGCACTTCCTTCCCATTCAACTTCGAGCTCAATTGGGTAGCGGTTTGTCGCCCGCCGCTCGCTGCCGCTTCGTCGGTCTCTTGTTGGCATTAATTAATCTTCCTCTTTGACATCAGATGTCTGCCCTTTCTTATTGAAGTAATAATATACCGGCAATCCCAAAATAATAAGCAGAGAACCGGCAAACGAAGAGGTTTTGCCGATTGCCAGCAAGGCCTTTATGGCCTGGCCGTCGGCAAGTAAATTATAACTCTCCTTAGCCTGCGACAGGTCATTAGAGAAAGTTATATACAGCAGCCATCCTGCGACCAGAAGAAATACGGCCGGAATGACCGGATAGCCAAATGCTCTGTATGGCCTCTCCAAATCGGGATACCTTCGCCTGAAAACAAATACCGACGATGTAACAAGGGCATAAAATATCCACGAGCCAAAGATCACATAATCTGTAAGCGTATCGAACGACCCGGTCAGTGCCAGCAAACAAGCCCACAAGCCCTGCATCAGAACTGCCGTGACCGGAACATGGTTGATCGACAGCTTGCCAAATGACTTGAACATCAGGCCGTCGCGGGCCATGGCATAGGGGACGCGCGAACCCGAAAGGATCGAAGTATGCAGTGTTCCCAGATGACGACAACATCAATCCGACCGTAAAAAATGCGATCGCCGCACCGGTCGCGATACTTGTCGCATCACCGCCAAAGAACATGCTTACGACCGTCTTCGCAACGGACGAACTCTTTGAAACAGAAGCGATCGTGGTCGGATCGAGCACATAAAAGTAACCAATATGGACAAAAACGTAAAGCACGATCACGAGTATCGTACTGCCGATAATCGCAAGCGGGATGTTCCGATTCGGATCTTTAACCTCTCCGGCAACAAATGTCAGGTTATTCCAACCGTCATAGCCCCAAAGTGCCGCTAGCATTGCCGCACCGAATCCGCCCAGAAAAGTATAGTTCGGTGACCCGACCTTTACAGAATCGGCCACCCCCTCGCAAGTGCCGCTCGAGCTGAAAAGCGAAAAATGTGAGAAGTTGCCGCTTACCCAAATAAATGCTCCGACGCCAACAAACAATATCAGGGCTATCTTTACAAATGTTAGTGCGGTCGCGATATTCCCGCTCAACGTCACCGTCGCACAGTTTAGCGTAGTAAATATAACTATCACCATGATCGCGACGATCTGAAGGGTAGTGATCTCGAACGACGAGTCTCCCAACGGTACGCTTAATAGAGTTTTCTCGAGCTGTTTGTCAAGAAAATCGTTCATCCCGATCGCAAACGCCATACCCGCGGCCGCTTGCGATCCTGGCTTGGCAATAAACATTTGCATCCAGCCGAACAAGAAACTGGACACTCGCCCATACGCATCCCGTAAGAATACATATTCGCCGCCGGCCTGCGGCTTCATTGCAGTGAGTTCGGCGTATGTCAGAGCTCCGGCAAGCGACAGCAACCCGGCAGCCACCCATGCGAGCAAAACCCAGGTCGGGCTGCCCACATTACACGTCATCACACGGGCCTTCAAAAAGACGCCGGTTCCGATGACGTTCCCGATGATTATCGAAACCGCTGCGATCAGGCCGAGGCCGCGTATCAGTGTTTGTTTGTCACTAATTTCGGAATTCATATTGTTGGTGCTGTTGGCACGCAACATATTACGCTAAACGGGCTTTCAAGTGAAATTTTGTTCCGTGATAAAATCGCCGCTGTGTATGAGATCGACATATCCGCCGACAAATTGGTTACCGCCTTTTTGGCCCTTGCTGCGACCGAAACTGTTTGTATTTTGGATAGCTGCGGGGTAAATAACCTTGGCTCGCATCTGCTCATCGCGGGGGTCGGACCCGTATCAATGGATGAGGTTACAGGTCTTGGCGTCCGGGAATCACTGCGGTTTCTCGACGATGCGGTCGCGGCGAAAGACACGGCTTCGGTATTCACTATCTCCTACGATCTCGGTAGCAGGCTTCTCAATATGACCCCTAATGGTCCGGTAACCTCAGACCGTTGTGAGCCGGACATCTTTATTGCCCGGTTCGAAACTTTGGTTATCCATGATTATGATTCCGGTATCACATCGATCCGGGGTGACTCGGGCAAATTTGATGTTGTCCGGCAAAAACTTTTTTCCGATCGAGGCGAGTTCGAAATTGGATCTCCCTCTCAGAAAACGATCGTCCGATCAAATTTCACGCGGGCAGAATACCTTTCCAACGTTGAATTGATCCAGGAACGGATCCGTGACGGTGATACATATCAAACTAACCTGACACAACAGCTCTCAGCCAGACTCCCTGACGAGTCTACGCCCGAGGTAATTTTTCGTCGTTTGCGGCAAGATCATCCCGCTCCATTTTCGGCATTTATTAGGCGGGCCGACTCGACAGTTATTTCTGCTTCGCCTGAGCGGTTCTTCAGGGTAGATCACGACAGTAATACCATCTCGACTTCTCCAATTAAGGGAACAAGGCCGCGGGGCCGCGATCTTGTCGAGGACGCGGCCCTCAAAAAAGAACTCCTGGCGAGTTCAAAAGATCGTGCCGAGAACACAATGATCGTCGATCTTCTCCGGAACGATCTCGGCCGCATTTGCGAGTATGGAAGTATAAGTGTCGAAAAGCTGTGTGAATTGGAGACGCATCCGACATTTTTTCATCTTGTTTCTACCATCAGCGGAAAGCTAAGAGACTGTACTTCGTTCTCAGACATTCTGAAAGCCGTGTTTCCATGCG
Organism: Blastocatellia bacterium; assembly: GCA_963834975.1. Taxonomy (GTDB): domain Bacteria; phylum Acidobacteriota; class Blastocatellia; order Pyrinomonadales; family Pyrinomonadaceae; genus OLB17. Next base: position 46,318 of record CAWIDZ010000001.1, on the reverse strand, counting down.
GGTCGATCACCGGTGCTCCAAAGATAAGCACGATGAGAATAATTAATGAGATCGAGACTGCAAGCCGGGGGCTCTCAATGGGAGCGATAGGTTATTACGTTCCGCCCGATCGATTTGGGTTGCCGGAGGTAACCGACCTGAGCGTCGCGATCAGGACGATGGTCATACGTGACAAAACCGCCACATTTAACGTCGGCGGGGGCATAGTTATCGACAGCGATCCGGATCAGGAATACGAAGAGAGCTTAACTAAAGCCCGCGCCTTGTTAGCCGCCATCGGCGGGCATCTCGGTTAGATCGATCCGTTTGGAACAAATTGCGGTTCGCCGGTGTCTAAATCTTCAAAACTCAAAAAGGAGATCCCGGATGAACAAACCACACATTAACGTCACTCCCCTGATAGATGTCCTTCTTGTCCTGCTGATCATTTTCATGGTCGTCACGCCGCTTAAACCCAGTGCTTTTAGGGCACGCATACCTAAAGAACCGAATAACGTATCTGACGTCGCACCTAACCCTGATATGTTAGTTGCGGTGATCGAAAAGGACCGAACATTGAAGTTGAATAACGAAACGGATATGGGAACAACCTCAAACCCCGAACGTCTGATAGAAAGCCTTCAGAAGGTCTTCAAACAAAGAGGGGAAAGCGGAAATGTCTCCTCATCCTTCGCCGACGACCCGGCTCGGCCGTCAGCAGATCGCATCGAACGCACCGTTTTTATCAAAGCTCCGCGATCCTTGAATTATGGAAGCGTGGCCAATGTCGTTGATGCAGTAAAGCTGGCGGGCGCCTATCCGATCAGTCTCCAGATCGACAGCATCGAATAGATCCAAGATGAAGAGGCGGTGTGAAATTATGATATAATTTTGACTGTCCCGGAAGGCCGGATCTCGGTCTCAGGACGGTCGCTTTCCCTGACATCATCTGCATCGATGGTGAATTACTACGACATCTTGAAAGTATCGCCCGAGGCGTCGAAGGCTGAAATAAAATCGGCCTATCGGCGCCTGGCGCACAAACTCCATCCTGATCGGAATAACGGTTCCGAAGAGACGGCACTTAAATTTGCTGCGATCGCTGAGGCTTACGAAATACTCGGCAATTCTAAGGAGCGGGTCAAATATGACCGAAAGATGTCCTGGATGCCCAATTCAGGAATAATGGACACGGTGATTCTGTATTTGCCTCATCCAACCCCCACGCCAGACGCTGGAGGCAAATGGTCTATGAAAAACGGTATAACGACATCATCGACCGATTGATCGAAGAAGAGCGTCGTGAAGCAATGGCCTTTCAAAAAGTCGTTTATCCCTTGGTAGCTTTATTCGTAGGTGCCATTTTATCGACCGCTTTAAAGCCCCAGATCTTTGCAAACTCGTCGAGGTGATCGGAAAGATCATTATTGTTTCGCTGTTTGCCGTCAGCGTGATCCACCTTGTAGGAGGATCCATGACGGATTTCAGCGGTATACTGAGTTTGATGACCGTATCCACGAATCCATTCTTGACGACAATGGGCAAAAAGAAATTCGCTTTTCGAGGTATGCGGCTGCAGGCGTTTTGATCATCGTTTTTTTGCCTGTCTTGGGTTGGGATTTATCCTGGGGATGGAGCTTCACTTTCTCTGCAAATTCGCTTCCCGACATGTTCGCAACCACACTGAGGCCGGAATTTATATTCTATCCGTCAATAATGGCCCTATTTGTTGACCTTATGCATTCTCTTGCGTTCCGGTTTGAGAAGTGATCGATAAAGCCGCCGCGTTTGACAAAACCACACCCGAGCTATAGAATTTTGAGTTTGTTCTAAGGAACATCGATAAATAATGGCTAATCATAAATCAGCAGAAAAACGCGTCCGGCAAAATGCCAAACGAAAAGAGATCAACCGCAGCAATCGCAGCAAATTGCGTACGCAGATAAAGAAACTGCGGACATCATTGGCAGGTCACGATAAATCTGCAAGTCTGAGTTGCTTAACCCTACCGTCTCATTGATCGACAAAGCGGTGAATAAGGGCATCATTCACAAGAATACGGCAGCCAGGTATAAATCGCGTTTGACCAAACACGTCGCAGAACTCGCGTAACGAATTTTAATAGTCGAAGACTATTTAGTTTTCAACACAAACACAGGAAGCGGTCCTGTAATCGGGGCCAGCTTCCATTTTTTTGCTACAATCCACTGAATGACGGCAATCAGGCAATTTCGCTACTTCGACCTGATAATGGCGGCGTTCGTAACGGTTCTGCTTTGCTCTAACCTGATCGGCGTCCACAAGGTCTCGTCGGTTTATCTGCCCGTTATTGGCGAATACGTTTATGGAACCGGCGTGCTGTTCTTCCCGCTCAGTTACCTTTTCGGTGATATTTTGACCGAGGTTTATGGATATGCCCGGTCAAGAAAGGTGATCTGGGCCGGATTTGGGGCTCTCATATTCGCTTCGGTAATGTCATTTATTGTAACCAGCCTGCCGGCGGCCAAATCAATGCCGATCGAGGTTCAATCGGCCGTCGAACTTATATTTGGACAGACCTGGCGGATCGTTCTGGCTTCCCTAACGGCATTTTGGGCGGGTGAATTTATCAACTCGTTCGTTCTCGCTAAAATGAAAGTGTTTACGTCCGGAAAATACCTCTGGACGCGAACCATTGGTTCTACATTTGCCGGCGAAGCCGTCGATTGTTTGATCTTCTATCCGATCGCTTTTTTAGGGACGTGGGAAACTGACCTGGTCGTAAAAGTGATGATCGGCAACTACTTTTTGAAGGTTGTGTGGGAAATAATGGCAACTCCGCTCACGTACAAAATTGTCGGATTTCTAAAGCGGGCCGAACACGAAGATCATTACGACCGGAACACCAATTTCAACCCATTTATCTTAACCGTACAGGACGCCGAAAATGGAGCGTAACAGATCTGGACAATTAAATATTGCCAAAGACCTGACGAGCCAGATCGTCAAGAACTTCCTTATGGGTTCCACCGCATTTCGGCGATGGCGGCTAAAGAGGCCCCGTACGGCGGCTAACCACGCGACAACGGATGAGTTTTTGAAAAACTACGCCTTTATGAGCCTCGACCTGATCTTTGAACACGGTGGCGGCGTCAGTGGTAAGTCAGTTTGTGAGATCGGGCCGGGCGATCATCTCACTTCCGGGCTGAGCATATTAGGCGCCGGGGCCGAGTCATTACTGTGTGATCGATCGATTTCCGGGCGATTATTTTGGAGATGCCGCAAAAGGCTGGTATCGAAAGATCGGGGAAAATTGGGATCGGTTCTACCCCGATCTGCCGTGGGACCGCACGATCGATCCTGAGGGCTTTCCTGAAAATGCAAAGGACCGGCTGGAACTGATCGGTGAACCGCTGGAAACGGCTAAGACCACTCGCAAATACGACCTTGTTTGTTCTTTTCAGGTTGGCGAGCATCTGACCGACATCGATGCATTTGCCGAGATACATAACAAGGTCCTGAATGAAGACGGCATCGGTCTGCATCGGGTAGATTTTGGCCCCCACGATTGCTGGTTCTCTTATCGCGACCCCGGTGTTTTTATGCAGTTTTCCGATCGTGTTTGGCGGCTTACGGGTTCGAACCGCGGTGTTCCAAATCGCAAACGTCACCACGAATTCCTTGCCGCTTTTGAAAAAGCTGGGTTAAAGACCGAAGTGCTTTTTGTCGATAATTTTGATAGGTCGGCAATGGATCTGAAAAAGCTGAACAAGAAATTTCTCGCCATGCCTTTGGATTCGGTGCTCACAGGCACGGCGATCTATCGCCTGAGCAGGAAATAGAGCCTAAGGGACGACCGTCGATGACGCAAACCTTGATCTCATTATCAACGCCTCTGGTCGACATCCCCGGCCGTTTTTTGGCAAACCTATCCACACCGCTGATCCGAAAACTGGCTGTTGCCGTGGCGGATCATGTAAATAAGACCGATCCCGCGGCAGCGACCGTTGAGGACCTGCTCAATTACTTCCCTGCCCGTTACGAGGACCGTTCGAAATTTGTCGGGATCAATGAATTATCCCCAGGGATCGAAGCCGCTGTCGAGATCTTCGTAAAGGTTTCAGGCGGATTCAAGGTGGGCAAAAATCGCGGGCCAAAACAGCCGCCGCTCTTTGTTTTTGAGATCACCGGTGCGGACGCAGGCCGGACACAAAAGCCGGTTGTCGTGAAATGGTTTGTTTCGGGCAAACAGGCGGAGCGCATAGTCAGGTATTACGAAGACCGTTTTCCGAGAGGGACCCGTTTTGTCGCATACGGCAAGTGGGAATGGGACGACCGGCGAAGCACCTTTTCCCTCATGCTAAATAAACCGGAGGAACTCGAGATCCTGCCGGGTGTGGGCGTCGCCGATGGCGTATTATTCGCCCCGGCCACCGATAGAGAGAAAGATATTGGCGAGGGCCTGATAGAAGAGATCGGCGATCCCGAATTTGCTCCGATCCACAATGCCAGACGCGTGCCTGTTTATCGAAAGCTGGGCCAGTTCCGAACAAAGCGTTTGCGGGAGATCGTGCACAGTATCCTGCAAAACCTCGATCTCGCCTCGGTTCCTGACGATCTGCCGGCCGACCTTGTCGAACGCCAGCAATTGATCGCCAGGGCGCAGGCTTTGACCGAGATACATTTTCCGCCCGACGATTCTTCTATTGCGGACTATGAGATGTTTCGTAGTGCTGCCCACAAACGATTGATCTTTGATGAATTTTTCTGGCTTTCTTTCTCAATGCAATTGCTTCGCGGTGAACGGCAAAAGGAACCAAAGGGCACGGTCATCGAAGTAACCTCCGCAACCAAAGAGCGTCTCAAGAACTTCTTACCCTTCGAACTGACCAATGCTCAGAAAAAAGTAGTAGGCGAAATATTTGGCGACCTCAAGTCTGATGCCCCGATGAATCGTCTGGTCCAGGGCGACGTTGGCAGTGGTAAAACGATAGTCGCCTTTCTCGCTATTTTCGCCGTGATGGAAAATGGCTATCAGGCGGCCCTGATGGCACCGACCGAGATCCTCGCCGAACAGCATTATCGAAACGCCGCCAGGCTTGTTTGAGGGTACGGGCTATCGGGTTGCGCTGCTTCTGGGCAGCACAAAGGCGGCCGAAAAGCGTAAGACATACGAAGCTCTGGCAGCCGGCGACATTAATCTGGTCATCGGCACTCACGCGATCATTCAGGAACGGCGTAAGTTTCCGCAATCTGGGCCTTGCGGTGATCGACGAGCAGCATCGGTTTGGTGTTTTGCAGAGAGCTCAGTTGACGGCGTTGGGGCTCAATCCTGATGTTCTGGTAATGACCGCCACGCCGATCCCCCGTTCGCTTGCCATCACTGTTTACGGCGATCTTGACGTTTCAGTCATCGATGAACTGCCGCCGGGCCGCACGCCGGTAAAAACCGTCGTCCTTGGCGAAGACCAGCGTCATGGCGTTTACAAAGGTATAGACCGCGAGGTCAGAGCGGGCCGGCAGGTGTATGTTGTTTATCCGCTGATCGATGAATCGGCAAAAATGGATCTTAAGGCGGCGACAATAATGTATGAAGATCTGCGGACCCGCATCTTCCCGCAATACACGGTCGGCCTGCTCCACGGAAAATTGAAGGCCGCGGACAAAGAGTCTATCATGGCCGATTTCGTTGCCGGCAAATTGGACATCCTGGTATCTACGACCGTGATCGAAGTTGGCGTTGATGTACCGAATGCGTCCCTGATGGTAATCGAGCACGCAGAGCGGTTCGGACTGTCGCAGCTGCATCAATTGCGAGGCCGGGTTGGCCGCGGAGCTGACCAGAGCTTTTGCGTTCTGCTTACAGATCATAAAAAAACCGCGATCGCGAAAGAAAGGCTTGGGATCATGGAGCAAACATCTGATGGATTTAAGATCGCTGAAAAAGACCTGGAGCTGCGCGGCCAGGGCGAAGTATTGGGGACAAGGCAATCGGGTATTCAAAACTTCAAGATCGGCAACATTGTCCGGGATCTCGATATTCTCGTGAAAGCACGAAAAGAGGCAGAAGAATACCTTACAAAACGCCGTTTGTCGCCCGAAACGTCCAGGTTGGTAAAACGAGCCCGAGCCGATGAGCGATTCCGCCTTGCGCGTGTAGTTTAGTGTTTATCATCCGGCCGTTGCCCCTCCCGAGCACTATCCCTTACACTTTGTTGATGCGGGTGATCTCAGGACAATATGGCGGGCGTGTTTTAAAGACTCCGGTCGACAACAAAACACGGCCGACGTCAGACCGGCTTCGCGAAACACTTTTTAATATACTCGCTCCCCGCATTGACGAAGAGACCCGTTTTCTCGACCTTTGTGCCGGAACAGGGGCCATCGGGATCGAGGCTCTTTCACGCGGCGCGGCGTTCGTAACATTTGTCGACCGCTCAAAGCGGTCCTGTGCCCTGATCGAACAAAACCTGGACAAACTCGAGATCCCCAAATCTCAAACTGAAATTCTCGCACTCGAGGCCGAGACCTTTACTGGGCGCGAGCATGCCGACGGCTGGGACATCACCTATTTTGACCCGCCTTACAGTGCGGATCACGGTCTGGTCCTGCATGAGTTTGGATTTAATAAGACCTTGCTGAAACCGGACGGAATACTCGTTGTCGAACATCACGCAAAAACGCCTGCTGCCCGATATGATCGGTGAGATCCGCCGTTGGCGGATCTTGAAACAAGGGGAAACTTCGCTTAGTTTTTACGAAAATGAGTAGGTTCGCATCGCTCAAAGTATTGGTTTGGCTGATCCTGTGTTTTATTTGGGGAACGACGTGGATCTTTATCAAGATCGGCCTCGAGGATCTGCCGCCGATCAGTTTTGCTGTGGCGCGATTTGTGCTCGCGGTCGCGATCCTCTTTGTCATTATCCGCATCCGAAAAATCCCGCTGCCGAGAACCGCAAAGGAATGGCGGCTTATAGCCCTGACCGGAGTGCTGCAGTTTTCGGTCAATTACAGCATGGTCTTTTGGAGCGAGCAGTACATCACCTCAGGATTAGCTGCCGTGCTTCAGGCGATGATCACAGTATTCGGGCTGATCCTGGCCTGGGTATTTTTGCCAAATGAACGTGTTACGAAGCTAAAAGTTTTTGCCGTGCTGCTTGGCATCATAGGTGTGGGCGTGATCTTTTACGATCAGCTGAAAGTGCAAAGTTTTATGGCGTTTCTCGGCTGTGTCGGCGTTGTGATCGGTTCTTATGCGGCGGCCCAGGCCTCGATACTGATCAAGGCAAAAGGCGGTTCATTCCATCCCGGTGGGCTCGTATTCGGCCAGATGATATGCGGTTTGCCGGCGATCATAATATACAGCTTGATCGTTGAAGGAGATCCTTTGACATTTCATTGGACATGGCGGGCGTTGATCTGCGTTCTTTATCTAACGATATTCGGCACGATCGCTGCATTTTGGCTTTATTATTGGCTTTTGAGTAAAATTGAGTCTACAAAGGCAATGATGATCTCGCTGGTCACGCCATTATTGGCAGTGATCATTGGTGCGGTGGTTTTGGGTGAAACGCTGCCGCCGCAAACCGGCTTAGGGGGCTTTTTGATCATTGCCAGCATTGGCCTGATCGTTTTTCGCCGTAAGATGGTAAAGCCGCAAACCACTGGTTAAAACTAATATGTTCTTCAAATTCACGACTGCGGGAGAGTCTCACGGAAAGGCCCTGGTAGCCATCGTCGAAGGTGTCCCGGCCGGCCTGTCTATAGATCTGGCAGCGGTCAACCATGAACTCTGGCGGCGTCAGCAGGGCTATGGACGGGGCGGCAGGATGAAGATCGAATCGGACTCGGTCGACATCATTTCCGGCATTCGACACGGCAAGACCATCGGATCGCCAATCGCGTTAACCATCGAAAACAAGGATTTCGTGCATTGGCAGGACGTGATGTCGGTTGAACCAATGGCCGACGAACCTGCAAATCCACGAGTCGTCACCCGCCCGCGCCCCGGTCATGCCGATCTTGCAGGCGGCCAAAAGTTTGGTTCGCGTGATCTCAGGAACATCCTCGAACGAGCCTCGGCCCGCGAAACTGCGGCACGTGTCGCCTGCGGCGCTATAGCAAAACAGCTGCTCGCCGCGTTCAATATTGAGATCAGAAGCCACGTTATCAAGATCGGGCACGTCCAGGCCGTTCCGCTCTTGCGAGCTTGGGATGAAATTTCATCGATCCCGCCTGACTCGCCGCTCAATTGCTCTGACGCCATTGCTCAAAAAGAAATGATCGATCTTATCGACCAGGCAAAAAAAGACGGTGACACCCTCGGCGGCATTTTCGAGGTAATTGCCCGGGGGTTGCCTGTCGGCCTCGGTTCACACACATCCTGGTCCGAAAAGCTCGACGGCCGCATTGCTCAGGCCATAATGTCGATCCAGGCTGTCAAAGCTGTCGAGATCGGAACCGGTGTAGCAAACGCCGGTAAACCAGGCTCGGAAGTTCAGGATGAGATATTTTATGGAAAGAACGCTCCTGATGCAGACCTGATCTGACGAAACTGAGCATAAGGACGAAGGTGATATCGCAGTTGGATTTTACCGCCGTACAAACAATGCAGGAGGCCTGGAGGGTGGAATAACTAACGGCGAAGAGCTAAGAGTCCGCGGATATATGAAACCGATCTCAACGCTTCGTGATTCTCTGCACTCGGTTGACATAGATACCAAAGAAGCCAGCGATGCCGCGTTCGAACGATCCGATATAACTGCCGTCCCCGCTGCCGGCGTGATCGGCGAATCGATGCTGGCCATAGTTCTCGCTAACTCAATGCGCGAAAAGTTTGGCGGTGATTCGATCGAAGAGATGCAGCGGAATTTTGAGTCGTATCGGGAATCCCTCGCCGCATATTAGAAAAAGTTTGAGTGCGATCGGGAACAAAGATCGATCTTTTTGCATCTATTATATTGAAACCCATTACAGGCCACCGGAAAACAGGAGACATAAATATGAGAAACATACTCAATATCACCCTGCTCATTGTTGCTTTAGGATTTGGTGCGTATGGCCAGAAACTCGTAAAGCCCAAGCTGCTGCCCAATGAACCCACGGAACCGCAGCTGCAGCTTATTCGTGAGGGAGCAGCTCTGCACGATGCAAAAAAATACGATGAGGCGATATCAAAATACCGGGCTGTTCTGGCAGAAAATCCCGAGTGCGCCAGTGCGATGTACGAACTCTCGATGACCTTATATGCAAAGGGCGATAAAGAAAAGGCGATGGAGATCGCATACGAAGGGTCAAAATATATATCAGACGAATTGCCCCTTTTCTACGGTACGATGGCCAACATCCTTGACGATTACGGTAAGCCACAGGAAGCAATAGATATTTACACCGAGGGTTTAAAATTGCTCGCTGGAGATCACCGGTTTGGAAAGTACCGTTCCAGCCTGTATTACAATCTCGGCGTAACTCATGTGAAACAAAAGATGTATCCGGAGGCTCGTCAAGATCTCAAATCGGCGGTTGAGAATGACTATTCCTATGCGAGCCCGCATTATATGCTTTCTATTGTTTACGACGACACAAAATACAAGGTTCCCGCACTGCTGGCGGCGTCACGTTTCATCACTTTTGAAACGAACACAGCCCGCACAGCGAACGCCGCCGCGATCATCGTGGAAGTCATGAAACCCGCTCAGAAAGATCCAAAGACCGGGAGTTTCAACATAATGCTGGATATAAATACGCCGACCGATGAAGGCGATTTCGGGGGGATCAATATGCTTCTCCCAACTTTCGGCACTCCGATCGGTAAGGATAAGAAGGACAAGAATAAGACCGAACAGGAACTATTTGTGGATGGTCTTGGAACCCTAATTAGCATTTTGGCCGAAGATAAGAAGCTCCGATCGACATTTGTTGGAAAGAATTACATACCATTTATGACCGAAATAAAGAAAAGGGGCTATCTCGAAGTTTTCGGTTACATGGTCTTGTATATAAATGGGGACCAGGCAGCCAAACCGTGGCTGGTAGCAAATGATGAAAAACTGGGTGCATTTATCAAATGGGCAAAAGCTTATCAGCAACCTTGACGATAGGGGGCAAATATAAGCTCGCCTTAATTCTCGCCGTTCTATCGTTTGTCGCTTGCACGAGCGTTTCGCCGGGCAACTCAGCAAATGCGGTTTCAGAGAATGAACCTCCTGAAAAACTTGTTAAGGCGATGAGGGCCGTTGAGCCTTTCTTCAAGCCTATGGGCGAGCCTGCAGCCTATGATTGGCTTGGCTCGCACAATGAGCCCGGACAGACATTTGAGGAGTACATTAACGCTACTCCGACGCTTCCCACTTCGGAACGGAACAAGATCTATGTTCTGCCGCTCGGCAAATTCAGCTCATCGCAGGCCAAGGTGATCAGTGTGACGTCAGGCTATCTGGAGGCCTTTTATGGACTACCAGTGGTGCAGATGCCGCCTCGTCCTTTCAAAGCCGCATATCCGAATGTCCGTGAAAACAAATACTTACACTCACGTCAGGTCAAAACGGGCTACATCCTGAACGATGTCCTTCCGCCGATCCTGCCATCGGACGCTGCGGCTCTGATAGCGTTTACAATGGACGATCTATACCCTGACGAAACGATGAATTATGTCTTTGGCCAAGCGAGTATGGAAAACCGGGTTGGTGTATGGTCGCTCTACCGGCTAAGCGAAAGAGCCAATTACGATAAGCTTCTGCGGCGAACGCTAAAGATCGCCGCTCACGAAACCGGACATATGTTCTCAATGCGGCACTGCATTAAGTACGAATGCGTTATGAGCGGAACAAACCACCTCGGCGAAACCGACTCTCGCCCCATCGACGCCTGCCCTGAGTGCATGGCAAAGATCTGTTGGCTATCACACACCGACCCCGCTAAACGTTTTGACCGCCTCGCCGCTTTTTGCCGCAAGAACGGCATGGGCAAAGAAGCCGATGATTTTGCCCGAAAAGCCGCGGCTGTGAGGTCTGGCTGATCTTACAAAACCACGCTATGGCCGGTTGGAAAAGAATTTGCCGACAATCCAACCACTGAAAGAACCATGTATCAGGCGTGCGTTTCTGCGATCTTGGACACCTCAAACGTCCGCCGCCGCTGCGACATAGCCAAACATAAGGCACGAGCCGACAAGAAACTGGCCTATGCAATAAACCAGGTCAACCGGATCGATGACCAAAATATCGCAGAATCGAATGCCTGACCCCGTTTTTCTCTTCCGAATGAAAGATCTCCCGGCGGTCATTCCCACGTGTGATCACATGATAAAACTCACCCGATCGTTTCGAAGTTAGATCACGAATATATTAGAATTTTGCTGGTCTGAACCGGCATTCTGACCTTGACCCCGCATTCTGACCTTTCAACGGAGAATCCTAAATGAATTAAAGAACCTTTTTGTGTCTTTCGACGTAGATCGTAAGCACGCTCGTTTTAAGAATGATCAAGAAACAATAACTTCCCAACATCAAATACCCGCCCTCGAGCATAGATTCCCGAGCTTCCCGTGAAACGATAATTTTTGTCCTTTATGGACGTTAAATGAAATGCTCGATCTGCTAATCAACTTTCCTTGGTCGGGACCGTATCCATCGACCAAGCCTTAAGTTAATCTGTTCTCTGGATCAAGCTCTCTTTATCGGTCATTTAGAATTTCGACTGTCTCACTAACGATGTGTTCTCTCTATCAAGATTAACGGACCCGTTAGCTTCGATTTGAAAGCCCGGTAACATTGCGCAACCCCGTTTCACTTTCTCCCCCATCATTTGTTTAATTCAATAGCCACCAATTGATACTGCCGTCCCTGTCAAGCAATTGTTTAAGCCTTTCCGGAGCAATCGGAAATAGTTCAGCGGTCTTTACCCCGCACGAGCGATATAATTCTGACGGGTCTCGTAATTCTCCATTCGCATCACCACCCCGAACATAGTTGGGCGTAGGTCATCCCAATTCCACCATTTATTCGGAAAGACAAAGAGCGATTCAGTAATGTGACCTCTTTCCTTAGTGATCACAACCTCGTTACGAATTGAAAGCAGTTTATCCCGACCCCCTTGGGCCTGAACCGCAAGCTCCCAGACCCGTTCTGCGGCCTTTCTATTCATTTCAATTTCCTTGGAAGTCTCGTTCTGCGTGAAACACGATACCGCCATATGCGAGGAGAACGCTACTAACCAAAGCACTGTTGAAATGTAAAATGATTTTGTCATGATTAACCTCAATAACTTATGCTCGATCGCCAACTCAACGGCCAAATAAGAAGAGCTGCGGAAAGGAAGATACTGGGTCTGACATGCAATATTGCGATTCTTGAACGCTTCCCGACCTCCTAAGCCATTTTACAACACCGTGCAAGTCGAGGTTGATGGCAGGCTGCGGCTTGATCATCATCTCCCGCGACGGCGAATATTTTCAGGAGTTCTCTCCGGATGTTCTTGACCGACGACTGCGGCTGCTTGGACAAGAATGCGGTGGAATATGACCCTCAATACCTGTGGGACCAATTTATGCCGCCGTTTTCAACGGCTCGGATGTGTTGTGGCCTCACCCACGGTTCGCACCGTGGGCTACAATTATTGCGTCGGTTTCACCGACTATTATCGCAACGGTTTTTTCGAACAGAATATAACAGAATCATACTAAACGGTGAGAATTATTTTATATTGATCGTCCTGGATCAACCGCGCCGTCTCAAAGGTAAATCTCGTGCTGAAAACCGTCGGAGACGGTGATATATTTGTAGCCCACATCGCAAGATGTGGGATCGACCCCTAATAAAAGAGCCGTCGAAGACCGGCGGCATAACACTCAATGTCGCACACACATACTAATTTATTGAGCCATGTCGTCTTTAGCACGCAGGGCCATTTGCCGTTGATCGCAGCAGAAACCAGCAAGGAACTGTTCGCCTATATGGGCGGCCTCGTCAAAGAGGTAAAGGGCAAACCGGTCATTATTAACGGGATGCAGGATCTCGTCCCTGAACATACAAGGGACTGAGCAGGACTTTTAGCTGCCCCCTCCTTAGAAAAGCGGCGTAAGTTAAGTGTTTGTTAAGTTTATGCGTTTCCGGCTTTGAGCTTTGACTGCTGAAAAAAACTCTAAACAACCGGTAGAACGCTTAAAATGGCAGAACTTGGAAAATATTGCGAGTATATGACAAATACTGCGAGTATTTGTCATATATTGACAGTATTCAGCAAATATTGTCAGTATTTTGAATATTCTGCGAGTATTTTATAAATACTGTCAGTATTTTTAAAATATTGACAATATATTTCATATTCTGGCATTTTCGTCTTTAAAATGCCCTTTTAGAGAACCCGGCGGTTGGCAATCGCAAACAGCGGCGGCGGGATTAATAGGCAAAAAGAAATTGAGAATTGAGATGGATCGTGAGAAAAGCTCAAACGCTGCCGCATGCGGGTAGGAGCTATTGGGCTGCGTTGCGGGCCGCCCCCTTACGGGAGGCGGTTCTGACAGTGCGGTCTCCGCGTCCTCTGCGATCTCCGCGTTAAAAAATTCTTATGTTCGCGTCCGATCTTCGGTAAGCGGGATGAACGGTGATATAGTCCCCGTTAGAGGCGATCATGAAAAATAGATCATTAAAGAATTTTGCTTTGCTAATGATCCTGACCTTTGCCGCGACGATCGGGTGTTCCGGACTGAGCGATGATAAGTCGTGTAGCGTCAATCCGTTACTTAAACCACTTCTAAATGCCAGAGATGATAAGGCGTTTGACGATCTGCTGCAGACTCACGGTCCGGTCAAAGAAGAAGAGTTGCCATGCATCATTGCCGCCGCAAAAAGCTGGAGTTCGACAAAACAGTACCGTGCGGCTTCGCTTTTGGTTATCGCAAAGGGTGACGGCCAGGTTATCTTCGACGCCGAAAAGCAGATCGTGGCCGAAACGAAGAACGTACTTGTCTGGGCAACGATAATGGAATCGCTTATATATCTAAAAGATCCGCGTGTCGTGGAAGTCGCCGCCCTGCGTCCCGATCTGATAAATGAAGCATTGGCCTACACGAACGAGGACGAAAAACGTCTCGAAGGAAAGGTGCAGAGCACCGGCCTGAAAGCCGGGGCTATGGCTAAGATCCCTGGGATCGAGGACGAGATCAGGAAGCGTCTCGATTCAGATAATGCAATGATCGTCGAAGTCGCCCTGGACGCAATGCCTGACGAAATGATCAAGGCCGAACTTCCGCGACTGCTAAAAATGCTCGACGACTATGAGGCCGGAAAAACCTATAACGGTTTTCGAAATGTGGTCTTCACGGCATTGATAACTGCATTGGCACGTTCGGGCGAGCCAGAGGGCTTTGCGGCCGCCAAAAGCTCGATCGAGGCAGGGCTGACAAACTCACATCTTGTTCACGGCAGCCGCGAAGAACTGTCAGATTTCCGAAACCGGATCGTCTTTATACCGGGCGACTTCGTTGAAAAATTCTGCCTGTACCTGATACACGAAAATGGGCGTTCAAAACAATTGGCCTTCGATATTATGGGGACGCGGATCACCAGAAAAATTCAGGAACCCAGCGTCGAGATCGTCAAAGAGTGTGTCCGATCTGATCGAAAATGGCGACCTTTCTAATGACCCTCTGATAAGGAAACTACGCCGAATTCAATGTAACCGGCCAGCTCGATTGTGAACGACTGATCCACTTTCTCGAAACCGGTGAGTATTCCACCGGCAAGATCAAATACGGCAGCGACTCGTTACCTGCCGGAAAGAAATGGCTCAAAGAGCACTAAACCTGTATATCTCGTGAACTCTCGTGAATTAAAATGCAATTCTCAGCAATAGGCCTCGGCCAGCAGTGCTTCCACCGTCTGATTGCGGCCATTGCTTTTAGCAGAAAATAGAGCGTCGTCGCCGCGCTTTATCCAGTCGTCGACCGTTTCTCCCGCCTCTAATTCACACATCCCTGTACTGATCGTGATCACTCTATCTTCAATAAATTTGGCCTCGAATATCATCAGTCGTATTTCTTCAGCCAAAATTATTGCTCCGAGATCCGTCTGTGTCCGGAAGGTAGAGCATAAACTCTTCACCCCCGACCCTGAATAGGCGATCCAGGACCCTGGCACGGCCTTTGAGCAGGCCGACGAGTTCTGTGAGAACTTTGTCACCCACAGCGTGGCCATAGGTGTCATTAACGCTCTTAAACTCATCAATATCGATCATAAGGATCGAGGCAGGGGTCTTGGTTCTGCGTTTACGCTCGACGGCCTCTTGCAGGATCGAGCCCATATCCCGCCGGTTCAACGCCCCCGTCAACGGATCGACCGTTGATTGCTCAACCAAACGCTTTTGAAGTTTGTTTATGATCTCAAGAAAAATGTTTGTAAACAGGACTGTCATCAGCAGCCCTATCATCGAACGTACCGCGATCGGGAGCTCCAGCACCCAAAGCAATATTATTGAGATATACGCAAAATATATCGTCGTGTAGACCCGCGCCAATCGCCCGAACGCAACAAAATTGATGAATAAAACGGCGGGATATATCCAGAAGACACCAAATATTTCCCGCTGGATGATGGAAAGCCCTGTAACCAGCATTAGCGCCGCCACAAACAATGCCATGGTAAATTCCGTCACATGCCGTCGGGTTACGAATTCATTGTTGATAGCGATCGTTGAAAGCATGAACAAGACCGCCAGAGAAAGCGATGTGTATCCGTTAAGGAATATGAAAACGGAACCAGGCAAAAATAATACGAAGCAGATCACCCCGAAGAGTGTCCACACTCGTTTACGATAAGCGGATAAAATATCGATCTCTGCCGGACTTAGAAACAGGTCATTTTGAAGGTTTAACATCAGAAATGCGGGAAGCGGGTAATTTGAGTCGATCCGCCAGGAAATTACAGGCGAATATGTTGAACGGGGTTTCGGGATCGAAGCAAGAGTGGAAGCGATCGAGGTTCACCGAAGCCAGCAGGGCACCAACCCCACAGTCCAAACAAAGTTTAACAGAAAATCATACGAAATGTAATCAAAATTCGACCAAGCCTATCCGGAAGGACAGCTCAAAAAAGCTAAGCTCCAATGTCCCTTCGAAACTGCATGCCGTCGAATTTGATACGATCAACAGCCGAGTACGCGGATCTGAGAGCGGTCGTCAGATCGCTCCCTGTAGATGTTATGCCGAGAACGCGGCCTCCGGACGTTACAACGTCCTGACAGGTGGCTCCGTTCACGGATAATGTGTCTGTCGAAAACGCCGTCCCTGCGTGGAAGATCTCGACCCCTGCGACCGAATTCGCGTCGCTGAGGCCCCTGATGATATCCCCCTTTCGAGGATTAGCGGGATACCCCCTCGAAGCAAGTACGATACAGGCCGAACTCCCGGGCCGCCACGTGATATTAATATCACCAAGCGTTCCGTCCAGCATCGCCTCACAGATGTCAGCAAGGTCCGTCTCGAGCCTAACCAGAATTGCTTGAGTTTCGGGATCGCCGAACCGTACATTGTATTCCAACAGCTTTGGGCCGCCGGCAGTCATCATAATGCCGAGAAAAAGGATCCCCCGGTATCTAAAGCCCTCGTCAATACAGCCTCTTAATGTCGGCCGGATCATCGTCTCTGTGATCTCTTTCAGTTCCTGGGAGCTGAGCAGCAAATCGTCTGTGAAGGTGCCCATTCCGCCCGTATTCGGCCCCGTGTCGCCCTCGCCGATCCGCTTGTGGTCACGGGTTGGTGGCATCAAGGCAAAATCTTCTCCGTCTGCAAACATTAGCAGAGAGACCTCTTTGCCGACCAAACATTCTTCAAGGACTATCTTCTCAGCGGCGGCCGCCCCAACGAGGATCTCCATCCCCTTGATCGCATTTATGGCTTCAGAGCGGTTCGCAGCGACAACAACCCCCTTCCCTGCTGCAAGTCCGTCTGCTTTAATGACCACCGGTTTATCGGCATCGCCAAATTCACCGGTCTCCAAAAAACGGATCGCTTCTTCGGCAGAATTTGCGGTTAAGTATTTAGCCGTCGGTACACCGTGGCGGACCATAAAATCCTTTGCAAAAGATTTACTTGCTTCGAGTTCCGCAGCTCGGCGGTCCGGCCCGATTATCTTTAGGCCCTGAGTTTGGAATTCATTGACAATGCCGAGCGCGAGCGATGTCTCGCCGCCAACGAATGTAAGATCGATCTCATTCCCGGAGGCAAACGCTACCAGGCCCGAGATGTCGTCCGGCTTGATCGGTACGCAATCGGCGATCAGACTGATCCCGGCGTTCCCGTCTGCACAATATAGCTTCGTTACCCGTTCACTTTTACTAAATGCCCTAATGATCGCGTGCTCGCGGCCACCGGACCCAATAACTAAAACTCTCATTATTATTCAACAGATCAGACACGCTTATACTCGGCGGCGGGCATAAACTTGACACTCAAATCCGATAGTTGTAAGGTCAGACTCATTCACCCTTCGTATAAATAGCCTGATTATGTGGTTTTCATTAACTGTAGAATCTACTACATAATTCCCATTTTACCGAAGTCGGTGACAGTGAAACGGGGGTTTTGGTTATGTCAAACATCGAGTATGACGAAGTTCAGACAAACTCGTCCCACAACGGTGGAAAAACCATAGAATTTGAAGATGCTCCGATCAAATGTATCGATTGTTTAGAGGAATTTACCTGGACCGCTGGGGAACAGGAATTCTTCCATGACAAAAACCTTCTTAACCCGCCCAAACGCTGCAAAGAATGTAAAAAAGCAAAGAATCGCCGGATCGAAGCTATAGAAGCTTCTAAGGCAACAGGGTCGCGTCATCGGATCGAGGTGGCAGCCGAGTGCGCCGGATGTTCCGTGATGACAACGGTGCCTTTTTACCCTTCGCAGGGCCGTCCGGTTTATTGCCGTGCCTGCTATATCGCGAATAATTCTAAAGCTACAAACGGATCTTCAGGGACTAATTAGCCCCCAACGTGGACGTTGGGGCGGCATGTCCGGATCGTTTTCTGCCTGACGTAGGATCTCACGGGTTACGGGAGCTGTGTCGCCTTCGCCAAAAAGGATATATCTTGCAAGATACATTATCGGGTTTCCTTCACTCCAACCGAAATAGACGTGCGGGATCTTGCCGGTTTTATCGCGTAAGATACAGCAAAAATCCGGCGATCGCATTTGGCACGGCAGGAGCCTGTGTACGAAGGATCCTATAACCGTCAACGTCAACACCCCTGATAAAGAGCTTACCTCTAAATTCTGAGGCGTCACCTGTTTCTATTTCATAAAAAACTACCGGATCTGATGACGGGATATGGTTGTCAACTCGCTTCTCATGTTCCTTGAATCGGTACTCCGTCATATCACCCGTTTCTCGCCGGTTTGTAACGATGCGTATTTCCCCTTCATTCGATAGTTCGTCGATAAATGCTTGAGCAGTATCGTCAAGCTCGATCTTATCGATACGGATCTCAGTCGAGCGCATAGCCCGCGAGATAAATGAGGTGGCAATGATCGCGAAAATGAAAAACGAGGCTATCTTGATACCACTCGGCTGCTCGATAATGCCCACGATTATTGTATAAACAAATACGACGGTTATCAGTGCAAATGCGATCCACTTCTTTTCAGATCTCCGCCACGCCGAAATTGAGACCGCTACAGCAGCTGAAGCCATCAGAACTAAGACGCCGGTTGCGTAGGCACCGCCCTGTGAACTTACGTCCGCTTCGAACAAAATAATAACGACAGCACAAATAACCGTAAATACCAGCACTAGTGGACGCGTCGCTCTCGCCCAGTCAGGTGCCATGCCATAACGGGGTAAATATCTCGGCACTATATTTAGCAGGCCGGCCATCGCTGACGCGCCGGCAAACCACAGGATCATGATAGTTGAGATGTCATAGAAGGTCCCAAAAATGTCTCCCAGGTGGGTATGGGCTAGATATGAGATAGCACGCCCGTTAGCTTCGCCGCCTGGTTGAAACTTCTCGGCGGGTATCAGCATCGACGTAATAATACTGCTCCCGACAAGCAGGAAACTCATTATTATTGCAGCTCCGCTCAGCAGCTTTTTACCGTTACGGATCCGCCCCTGGATCTCGTCCTGCTCTGATGCAGTAAGGGTAACCTCAGAAAAACCGGAATCCTGGATCGATACCTGATCTTTGGTTGGCTTTTGATGGCCGCTTTTGATCAACGGCATGACGACGACTCCGGTCTCAAACCCGGACAATCCAAGCGCTAGTTTTGGGAAAAACCACAGGGAGGCGGCGACCAGCCAGAAAACACTGCCCCCTACATCCTTATTTCCCCAAACAGCTGCCTGCCAATCGGAAAGCACTTCAGGCCTTAGCCAGAATATTTCGTACAAACCCTGTACGATCACGATCACATTTAACACGAGGTACACAGCAACTATGGCTACCGCTATACCGATGGCCTCGTTAAATCCTTTCAGGAAAACAGCTCCGAGCAGCGCGATCAGGATCAAACTGACAATTATTTCGTGATTTAGAAATTTCAGATGCTCGCTGACAAACGGATTTTCAGTAATATGCGCTGTAGCATCGGCCGCCGACAACGTGATCGTGATAATAAAACTCGTCGCCACAAATCCTAGAAGAATGAGGACAAACATTTTGCCCTTCCATCTGGAGAGCAGCTTCTCAAGCATCGAAATTGATCCGTCACCATGCGGACTTTCCTCGGCAACCCTTTTATACATAGGAAGGGCCCCGAAGAGAGTAAGCAGAACGAGGACAAGCGTCGCAAATGGTGAGAGAGCACCTGCCGCGAGGAAAGCTATTCCAGGCTGATATCCTAGAGTCGAAAAGTAATCGACCCCGGTAAGGCACATGACCTTCCACCAGGCATGCTGGTGATGGCGGCCCTCTGGTTCATGAGGGCCCTCGATCTCGGCTACACCTCTGTAAAGCCATTGCTTGAACCAGCCTTGCCCGCTATTTTTCATAACCGGTCAAATAAAAAAGACCGCTGAGCGCCTGGCGCTCGCGGCTGTCAGAATTTCCTTAAAAATTAACTTCTCAAAGTGTCACAACCCGAAGGAATTTTGATCTCTCAAATTCCGACGGAACGGATAAACCTTGGGCGGTACGATATTATGATCAAGTACCCTTTGTAAAAAAATTTATGGGGGCGCCGTCTCCCACACCGTCGCCCCCTTGTCATAGGTCCTTTCGGACTCTGACAATATGTTCACCGGGAGGTGAACACGTTAATTATGCACATAGGTATTTCAAAAAGGCAAATCAAATCGACCTGCAAATCAATTTTCGGGCAGTATCATTCTGCGCCGATGCCTGAATCGCTCAGTCTATGCTCAGAGCCCCGATCAGGCAGGTTCGAGAACCTGTGTCACTGGTGACAATAACGCTGTACTGTCCAGGGGGAATGCCGGCATCAACCTCAAGGAGATAACTCGCACCGACGATGCCATTGCCAAACTCCTGTGCTGATGTAGACAAAGGAGAAACGGCGATGAAAGGCGTATTTAATCCCAGCCGGATCGATCTCAAATCAAGATTTCTACCGCCGATATTGAGAACATATGTCCGGCTGCGGTCCAATGAGATACCAAAATCTGCAAGCCGGCCATTAAGGCCCAAATATTGAATTGAAAACTCAGAAGGCTGAACGACTACTTTCGCATTGATCGTTTTACTCTCAGTCCCATCAATGTGCACATTCCCAAGGTCGCCCATAGACGTCGACGGCATCGGTTCCAGACTCTTCCAATAGAGCGAATAAGTACCTTCTGAAAGCCCGCCCAATCGGAATGTCCCATCGGACGCTGTATCGGTTTGAGCTCTAACCTGTCCCGTCTCGCTTTCTTCTGCCCATACCCTCAGTCCATTTCCCGGCCGGCTGTTTGAGGTCACGATCTTGCCGCTAATGTCCGCACAGCATTCAGTATCGGATCGAGCCGCTCCATAAAGATCACGGATCGATGCAATGTCAGCCTCGGCAAGCGTTCGCGGACCAAAATCGACAAATCCCATCATACCGTTCTTAGCGAAATTATCAGCCATCGTCGAACCTATAACGCCGGAGTGGCGAAGGCCCAAAAGGTGCCCGATCTCATGCGTTAAAGTTGATTCGATATCAAAGGTGCCAAATGTGCCGTCCGTCGAAAACTGCTGGAAAGGGTTCAGGACAATATCGGCCTCTGAAATAAAGCCTTTTCGGTTAAAGAATATACGTGTTTTTGCTGATGCAGAATCGTAATCTTTCGAAAAAAACAACGCATTTTCCGGCGTTTGAGCAATTGTGATAAGGCTTACGCCATCACCCGCCGCCCCGGACGGGCTAACACTCTGCCGGTCCGAGTATTCCGTTTGGATCTCAATATCGGCCACGCTCGACCAAGCCTTGATGCTTCGTTCAATTGCTCCGGCGACATCGCTGTCAGACTTGATATTAGAACTTGCCCGCTGCAGTGAGCTTGAGATCGCTATTTTTATAGTCTTATTTTTCCATCGAAAACGCTGGATCTCACTTTTACCAAACGCTGCCGGCACAACATTGCCCAGCACACTCGACGTCGAGCTAGCAAAGATCACTGCAAAGACAATAAATATTCGGCAAGCTTTCATTCTAAACCTAAATCCTAAGCATCGAGTTCGCCGTCACGACGGCTTACTCCTTCCAAATCGGAAAAACCCACAATAAGCAGCAGAACAACCAGCGATAGCGTTGTGAGGACATACAAGATCGAGATCTGCTCTAAATAGATCAGACTTCCGATCACGCCGCATATTAACAGCAGCCACACAAAAACCGTCATTCGCCGGCTGAGCATTTTATTTTTATTTGCCATTTGAATCTTATTAATTACCTTCTCTTGTCTATATCTAAATCTAAAATAACTTCATCACTTCTGAAAGATAAATATTATTTCGGAAGTAGTTGTTACAACCAAATTATTCAATGATCTTCAGGGGCAATTGTGCGGCATTGGCCTGTTTACTACCCCTGGACGTGATCACAGGCGGATATTTACGCTTACCGCCGTTTTTGAACGTAACCTCAAGTATATCAAAAGCCTGAAGATTCACATCATCTAATTGTCCACTTTTGACCTTTTCGAGATCGACAGGAATTACATTGGTCTCATTTCCTTCCCTGCGAAAAATGACGACCCGGTCCGATTCCGCTCCTTTCGCCAGTCCGCCTGCACTATCGATCACACGGGTCAGAGTCATTCCTGTGTGTGCATTAATACGTCCCGGATTATTAACTGCCCCGATCACATATATCGGTTCAGCTTTTAGAACTTTGATCAGGTCTCCATTCAATATTAATGGATCGGCCGACTCTATCCCTGCAAGAATATCTTTTATTTTGATGTTGATGACCTGAAGGCCGTTGCCAGCCGCTGTCCCATTGGCGCCGGATTCGCCGGTCAATGCGGCACCTACTGCAGAGGTGTGGTTCATGCAATTAAGGTTTGGTGGCCTTAGTATCTCTATCTCACCACTCGCCTCATCGGTAAAGCCACCCGCCAAAACGATCAGTTCCCGCAATTTAGGCGATCGTCGCAGCTGGAATCGAGATGGAGTCCTTACCGCCCCTTCAAGCTGCACCACGGCACGATTGGACCGGTCAATTATCTTAACCGTGACCTTTGGAGAGCGAAGGATCCTTGAGAATGCCTGCTCGATCGAAGCGGCAGCATCCGCTTCGGAACGACACAATGCAAAAATGGGTTCTGAGTAAGAGTCGAAACCGTCCAAATTGCCTTCGGGTGACAGTGTCCCCCGCCAATCAAATTCAAAGCCTCCGGCAAAGTCTACATCGATAACATCGCCAAAATGGATTAGATCGATCTCATCGACGGACCTTTCCGGCGGCGGTGACGGAGTTACTGACGGCGACGGAGTTGGTAACTGCGTGAACACCGGAATAGGCTGGCTAAATACGGTAAATGCGAAAATACAGAAAAAAAGAAACAAAAATCCTCTCACGTTTATGTTTATTCGGTGTTACGAATCTCAAATTCACGTACCGGATCTCTGCTCCTCGTTTATCTTAATCCGATTTTGATGGTTTTCGCTTTTGTCTGTTGGATGGTGAATTTACTGTGCCAGGCACGGCAAAACCAGTGAACTCCCAATTGCATTTATCGCACAACAAATTGTAGCGAAAGAATATCTTTGAAAAGATCGAGGTGGGCCGGTACCCTCGGCGGATGCGGTCACTCCCACATCTAGGACATCGTTGGGAAATCATTTTTTCTATTTAATATCAACACTTAAAAAATATGTCTAACTTTTCTAATCTCCGCCATTCAGAAAAAGCAGCCTTTCTATCTCGGCATTCACATGATCAGCCGCTTGCTGTCTTTCTTCTGTATAAACGTTATCACGTCCCAGAAAATACAACGCATCTCTGTAAAGGCTCATCGCGTTTCTGTGGTCGTCCATAAAAGCAGCTCGCTGCGCATTCTCAACCAGATCAGAAACCTTTATCGAAACGGCCAATTCACGGAGTATCTCCCTGGATTCCTGGAGGCTGTCTTCATCCGGATACGATTCTAGTGCATATTCGATAACACCAAGTGCATCATTTGCAGCCTTTACCCGCACCGCGATATCGGACTGATTGTTCGCCTCTGTCGTTAGGATTCTCGCTTCGATCTCGGCCCATCTTAGCAGGTGATAACGATGAAAGCCCATGGCAGCCTTGCGTCCCTTCAGGAATGCGCTAAACCTCGGTGATCCGGCACTGACAGTGCGCAATTCCTCATCCATCCGTTCGATGTATTCGCCGCATATCTCGAAAACCTCACGATGGCCCGCGGAAAATTTATTCAGTACTTTTGCCGCATTCGACTTTTTGTGAATTTCGCCAAGGATCGCAGAATTTTGTTCCAATGAAAGTTTGCTTCGCTGCCGCCTTTCACCGACACGATGCTTTACGCCAACAAATCTCTCGTCGATGTGACGCTCCATCCGGACATACCGATTGCGGGCCCGTCTAAGTACAACTTCCCGTAGGATCACAGCGCCCGCCAGCAATATGCTGGCTCCCACGCCCGAAGTAACCCACGGCATTTCAGCACCTTCGTCACGAAGGATGCCCCACACAAGAAAGAAAAATGCGATCGACACGGCAGCAGATAAAACATAATAATTTGAAGCCGGCATCCAAAACGGACGCCGAAAGCTGGCGACCGGCTGCCGCCGGCCTTGCTGGGAGTACAATGTGTTGGGCCTGCCGATCAATATTCACCTCTACTTTCCGGGCCACCAAATAACAGGTTTTCGCCATTTAATACTGGATTTTTTGGACGCTATTGTCAATAGTTTGCGATCTCCCATTTTCCGACGAAAAGACCGCTACTCACAGGATATCCGTGAGCCCTATCCCCATGACGTTTATTTTCTGCGGATGATTTTGATACAATTCGCTAATGAAGCAGCGCCGAAAAAAGACGGCAGATGACCGTCCGGTTTTTGATTCGATCCGAAAGCCCACGGCTCCGCCTTCGCAAAAATTCGGCGGTAGCCGGCCTGAGGAAAAACTCAAACCCTCACAACGGAAAGCGAAACATAAAAAGGACCCGGATCTGGAAGGATAATAATATGAGTAAAGACGGCAGCGGTGATTCGAAACGGCTGGCCCCCGGCGTTTGGGCGAGGCCAAAAATGAACGTAACTTTTCGGGCTGAAATAATGCCGGTCGTATCTCGGGAAGAGAGGACATTCCGGATAGAAAATGTACTGCGAAACGGCCGCGTTACACTTCAAGACTTTCCGGGCGAGTATCGCGAGGCAGCATTTGAACCTATTAACTTCCTGAGGGAAAAGACCGGTAAGCCTCAGAATTCATAGACCCTTCCGACATCGAGGATCTTCACTCCGTCCAAATTTAATTTTCCGATCTGCTCGACGATCGCTTCGCGGTACATCGGCTTCAGGTTGATCACATAGATCTCACAATTCTGAACGTCAATTTTCTCAAGTTCACGTTTCAGCTTTTGCGGGGTTAGGTGGTTAGAAACCGCGGCGAGTTCACTCAATTCATTCGGAAACGCGCATTCGACAAGTAATGCCTTTAGATCCGGGGTTTCGTTAAGGGCTGTCCATATCCCGTCAGTCTCTGCAGTATCGCCAGTGATCCCGATCGAGATCCGTCCGTCTGAAATAAGATAACCGTTGGCAGAAACGGCATGATTTACCGCTATACTTTTGATCGTAAGATGCTTGACCGAAAAGCTACTCCCCCTTTCAAATTCAACGTACTCGACGACCCGGCCATGGTCGTTGGAAAGTTCAGAGAATCTCGGATATATGGACCAATTGAAAATATCGCGTTCCAATATATCGATCATTTCCCTGGTTGCATGAATTTTAACCGGTTCCTTCAGCGTAGCGAATAGATCGTCGATAAATAATGGAAGTCCGGCAATGTGATCGAGATGGGTATGGGTAAGGACAATATCGCGGACGTCACGGCGATGAACGTCTGTGCACGAAAATGCAAGGCAGCCCGCGTCTATGGCGACCTGGTCATCAATAATGACCGACATTAGATGCTGCCTGGCCGATGCCTTGCCGCATTCGTCGATCGTGCTTGGAAGCATTTGGACTTTCATCTTAAACAAACAAAATTCGAAAATACTTACCTGGCACAGGTCTGCGCCCGCCCGCCGTCGATCTCATACGTTGCTCCCGTGATCCAACCGGCTTTGTCCGATGCAAGATAGTATATCAACTCAGCAACTTCCTGTGCGGTACCAACCCGGCCGATCGGATGTGTTTCTTTCGACCGTTTCAGAAAGTCCTCGTACGCGTCATCGTCCATACCGCCGCGCTTATGTATATTTGTAACAACCACTCCCGGATTGACCGCATTGACCCTGACCCCGCTTTGTGCAAGTTCGAGAGCCGAACATCGCGTCAATTGGTCCGTGGCGGCTTTGGAAACACAATACGCCAAAACGTTCGGAAAAGCACGTGTACCCGCGACACTTGATACATTAACAACGTTGCCCTTGGTCAGCTTCAGATACGGAACACATTTTTGAAGCAAAACGAAAACCGACCGGAGATTTATGTTCATCAATCGGTCCCAATCATCCAGCGTCGTAGTTTCGATCGACCCGTTCTTAATAATTCCCGCCGAATTGACCAAAATGTCGATCTGTCCATACGTATCGATCGTCTCCGACACGATCCGATCCATTTGCGTCGCTTCGGTAACATCTGCGAGATGCACCTTGATCGATCCTTTCTTGGACGTCACTCCCTGGCTTAGAGCGACAAGCTCCTTCTCATTACGGCCGACGGCAACCACGTGTGAGCCCTTTTGTGCAAACAGCCCCGCAGCGGCACGTCCTATTCCGCTGCTCGCACCCGTAACGATCGCGACTTTTCCCTGCATAAACCCAAAAAATGAAGTGTCAGATTTCGGAGTTAAGCATACCAATGAATCACGAATCGAGGCAAACTCAAAAAAAGTTTCATGCATACACACGAAAACTGGAAAACAGCCGTCAGAATGCCATTTTCCAGTTTTGGATGAATTAGGACCTCAGTCCTTGATTTTTATTAGTTCTTTAGATCTGAGAGAGATCCGGTCGTTAAGACTCGGCTGGCCTCGACGTGGAACCGAATAGACTGTCGATCGCCGCCTGAGTTTCGTTTTGTTTACGTGTCTTTAGCTCTGTTACCCAATCGGAAACCGTTGCCACCATTTCGCGGGCCTTCATGCGCGGCGTTTCAACCTTTACCTTCCGCCGATCTCTCGAATGAGAATCGATCTTCTTAACAATCTTGATCTTTTTAGCATCTTTCATAATAGCTCCCCCATGTTTATTAGTTCACCAAACGGACGTTAGGGTCTTTTGCATAATGCAAAAACAGAATTAATTTTCGCGAATTGCCAATAGTTGGATTACGACAATACGTCCCGGGTTGTTCCAATAATATTCACAGAGCCCTTGTTTTTAAGGAGACGGGGCAAAACAGGAGTTGATGACGACCTTTCGTAACGAATGGAACGATTTTTGCACGTTTTCTGTCCCGGATGCAGTTAACCGAATTATTAATAATCTACCTTGCCTGCGGCTCGCCGTTCGGAGTTTTTAAGATCAGCCAGTGCGGAACACCCCGAACGATGGGGGACGCGGCCGTTATTTTCCTTCATTTTGTTATTTGGCCAGTCTTTGCGGCCGCCTCGTTTCGAAACTGGCTGTTGTCTAACAGCGACTCTGCCGAAACCGACTTGGATACCGAGGTCAGAGATATCCGCGACAAGATCGAGAGAATTGCCTACATCGATCGGTCGCCATCAGCGATATTCGAATTCCGCGAGGTATTTAGCCGTTATACCGGACTTACAATCGCCTTGAATTTCAGTGAAAATACCCGATCGCCGCACCCTCTGTTTGAGGTTGATGAACGGCAGGATATCAGGGTTGCCTCAGCCTGTATTGATCGGCGAGATCGTCAGCGGTTATCATTTCACCAGGTCCAGGCCCGAAATGACCTTGTCGATATTATTTCGCTTCTTGCTATTTCATATCCGTCCGATTCTGAGTTGATCCGTCTTGGTTTGAAGCTCGCAGACCTGCTTCATGATCCGGAAACCGTTAATGATCTCAAAATGTACCTTCCCGAAAGTTCGCCGTCCGATTCGGGTTCTCATCGGTACGAACCAAGCTCTGAAGACCTGAAACTTACTGCCTCTTCTCGTTCTTAAATAAGCTGACCCATTCAATAGCCTGATTCAAACAGGATCGTCTGTTTGGCGATCACCACTATAGGATTTACTATTTACGCAGTGTTGGTTCTGCTCCATCTTTTTGCGCTTTTCCTTCTGGTAGCTCTGGGCTTTTACGTCTTTGTTGCCAATATCCGCAACCGGGCTCATCAGACTTTTGCCGCGTTCATCGCGTTTCTGGCAATATGGACGGTCAAGGACCTCGTTTTTTGGAATTTTTATCCCCGTGATTCTACCGCCGGATGGTGGGCGGCGGCGAGTTTTGTCACCGCATTACTGATGCAATACGCGATGGTGGTTTTCGCGTGGGTATTTCCTGAAAACGCGAGGACGCCCCGCCGCAAAGCGGCGATCCTTTTTGCACCGGGTATCGTCCTTATCCCTGCCGCTCTTTTTGGTTTGCTTTGGAACAACGCCGGATTTCGTGGTGACCAGTTCTCTATAGATCTAACGCCGCTGGCATATGCTTTCGTTCTCTATGTTTACATAGTATTTTTCTATGGTGCTGCGGTCCTGTTTCAAAAATACCGGCGGTTCAAAGGCACACAAGAGGGGCAGCAGGTCGGTGCGATCATTTGGGGATTGGCTATCACAGGCTTTCTAAAGACTCTTGCGAATATAGCGTTGCCGTATTTAGGCTACTATGATCTGCTCCCGCTTAGTTCGATCTTCGTCCTGCCGGGCGTACTCATCTATGCCTATGCGATCCTTAATTTCAAGCTTTTTTCGCTGCACACGGCGCTAAACCAGTTTCGTCTTTTTCCGATCACTTATAAGATCGCAGTGAGTATCGCGACGGTCGCTATTGCTAGTTTTATCCTGTTTCAAATCCCAATAGTCTGGTGGGCATTTAGGAATGGAATGGATCAGGAGGCGTGGAGGCGATACCTTGTATTCAGCGTTATCTCGGCCCTTGTTCCAAACCTGGTCCTCGTATTGCTCGTTCTGCGTACGATCTCGCGGCCCTTGCAGCGGATCACACTCGCCGCGGTCGAGGTAACCAATGGGGCTTACGGAACAGAAGTCGACCTAAAGAAAAGTAATGATGAGATCGGGCTGCTCGCCGATTCATTTAACGATATGAGCCGCAAAATGGCGTCGGACATTGCGGAATTACGCCGACTTAACGAAAAATTGATCCATACGGAAAAACTCGCCGCGATGGGCACATTGGCGGCCGGCGTAGCCCATGAGGTAAACAATCCGCTCGCGTCTATATCATCACTTGTTCAAATGATGCGGGCAATGGAAGGCCACTCGGAAGATTCCCGCGAAAAGCTCAGTCTGATCTCAGACCAGATACAGCGGATCACAAAAGTCACAAAAGATATGACCAATTTCGCCCGCTCAAGGCCGGAATCACGCACTGACGTTGATGTTAACGAGACGATACGCACCGCCCTGCGGCTGGCGAGTTTTGACCGATCATTTCAGGCTCTCGACATCGACCAAGACCTCTCCGCCGGCCTGCCCCCTATCCAGGCAGACGAAGATCAATTGCAGCAGGTCTTTCTCAATCTATTTCTTAACTCGCGAGACGCCATGCCTGACGGCGGAAACCTGTCGGTCAGAACATGGACCGGCAAGGATGAGTTATGCGTTGAGATCGCCGACAGCGGGACGGGCATTATCGAAACGGACGCAAATCAAATATTTGACCCGTTTTTTACGACAAAAACGACCGGCAGCGGGACAGGTCTCGGCCTTGCAGTATGTTACGGGATCGTGACCGCACACGGCGGCAGGATCGAGTTTGGCCAAAACGAACCTAGCGGTACTCGTTTCCTGGTTACATTCCCGTCCGTAGGCTCGAACTGATATTTTTGCGGTACCGCCGTTGACATCACGCCCGGTTAATTGCAATTTAGGAATACAATCCGCTCCGACCAAAAAGAGGAAGTTAAATGAAAAGATCAATTCTGATGTCTACTTGCCAGTTGTGTGCTGTATGCCGCGGCAAATGCACAGGACAAGCCTATTGCTTTTGTAAACGCCAGGATAATACCGATCGTCGGCTCGCCGATCGAGCAAGGCATTATCGTAGTGCAGAGCGGCAAGATCGTTGCCGTCGGTGACGCCAGGACTATCAGGCCGCCATCGGGGGCAACAATTATTGATGCTAAGGGCAAGGTCATAATGCCAGGGCTCGTCGATTCGCATAGCCATATCGGCGAAGTATCGGGCGCTGACGCTTCGGCTCCGATACAACCTGACGTACGTGTACTCGACAGTGTTAATGCAAGGGCAACCGGATTGCAGCGGGCACAAGCCGGCGGAATTACGACGGTAAATGTCATGCCCGGTTCGGGCCACCTCGATAGCGGACAGACGCTTTATCTAAAACTAAGGGATGGCGCCACCAAGATCGACGATCTGCTGATCTACGATAAAGACGGCAAGTATATGGGCGGGATCAAGTTTGCCAACGGTACAAATTCGATCCGCAGTGGGGGCGGCAGTTTTCCGGGTACGCGGGCAAAGTCAGCGGCCCTTGTCCGCGACCAGTTCATCAAAGCCCAGGAGTATCGCGATAAAGTAAATAAAGCGGCGGGTGACGCCACAAAGTTGCCGCCCCGCGACCTCGGTATGGAGGCACTTGTTGAGGTCCTCGATCGTAAACGCGTGATCCATTGGCACACACACCGGCATGACGACATTATGACGGTGCTTCGTCTGCAGAAAGAATTTGGTTTCCGCGTCGTGCTGCATCATGTTTCAGAAGGATGGAAAGTGGCAGATGAGATCGCAAAGGCCAAAATTCCCTGCTCGATGATCTTCGTCGATTCGCCCGGCGGTAAACTCGAAACCATCGACTTAAAGTTCGAGACCGGAGCCATTTTGGAAAAGGCCGGTGTGCTGACCGGATTTCATACAGACGACAACATTACAGACTCGCGTTGGTTTTTGAGATCGGCCGGTATCGCCGTTCGGGGAGGCATGTCGCGGGACAAGGCTCTTTACGCCGTGACGATGGCAAATGCCCTGATACTTGACCTGGGCGACCGCGTCGGCTCGCTCGAAAAGGGAAAAGACGCCGACCTGATCATTTTGTCGGGTGATCCGCTTAGCGTTTACACCCACGTGCTAGAGACATGGGTCGAGGGCAAAAAGGTCTTTGACCGCAGCGACCCTAAAGATCTGTTAATTGCAGTTGGCGGCAATGGAGCCGGGAACGATCAGTTCGAGGATGATGATGGCGACAAATACGGCGAGGGGGAGAACTAAGTAATGCACAATTCAAAAGTCAAAAGTAAAAAAATGCTGTTTGTACGAAGTTTGATCATCGTTACCGCAATGTTCGTCACCGGTCATGTTTTTCTTGTTACGGCAAACGCCCAGCTCGCTGTTAAAGGTGAGACCGTCTGGACAATGAATGGCGACGCTATAAAAAACGGCGTCGTTCTGATCAGCAACGGCAAGATCGAGGCCGTCGGGACGGCCGCAGAGATCAAGATCCCGGCAAACTACAAGGTTGTTTCTGCCAGGGTCGTCACCCCCGGCCTTATCGACTCACATTCGGTTATCGGCCTTAACGGGTATCTTAACCAGCCTCACGATCAGATGGCGATCGAAGCCAGTTCGCCGATGCAGCCCGAGCTGAGGGCGATCGACTCGTATAATGCCGAAGAAAAATTGATCGAATGGGTCCGCCAGTTTGGCGTAACAACGATCCATACCGGCCATCAACCCTCGGCCCTTATTTCGGGGCAAACAATGATCGCAAAGACCTGGGGCAAAGATGTCGAAGAGGCTACGATCGTTCCGGAAGCCATGATCGCAATGGCCCTCGGCGGCGGCGGAAATGGCGGCCAGGGCAAATCGCCGGGGACGCGGGCAAAACAAATGGCAATGATCCGTGCCGAACTCATCAAGGCCCAGGAGAACGTCAAGAAGTCAGATCCTCCTAAAGACCTGCGGTCCGTCGCATTTATGAGCATTATTAAGCGTGAGGTCCCACTTCTCATTAATGCGAACAAAGCCCAGGACATAATGTCCGCACTGCGTTTGGCAAAGGAATTTAACCTGCGCATCGTCCTCGATGGTGTTAGTGAAGCCCAACTTGTAATGGACGAGATAAAAGCGTCAGGCTTCCCGGTAATAGTTCATCCGACGATGGGCAGGGCAGGCGGCGACACAGAATCGCTTTCGATGGAAGACGCAGCAAAACTGAAAGCAGCGGGAATTCCCGTCGCATTGCAAACGGGCTATGAAAGTTACGTACCTAAAACCCGCGTAGTTCTGTTTGAAGCTGCGATGGCTGCCGCAAACGGCCTATCGCAGCGGGATGCTCTGGGCATGATCACGATAGACGCCGCCAAGATCTTGGGCATAGACGATCGCGTCGGTTCGCTGGCGGCAGGCAAAGACGCTGACCTTGCGATGTACGATGGCGACCCATTTGAGTGGACCTCACACTGCACGGGTACGATCATAAACGGACAAATTGTTAGTGAGGTTGTTAAATAGGCCTTCCTGAGAGACGATAAGAAGATTATCCTTTTCGGCCGCTTCGGCATTAATGTGCCGGTCATCACCGGATCTTTCATTTATGAATTACAAAATTTTTATTGCCGGAGCAGGCGGCATTGGTCAGGCTGCTGCACTGCTCTTACGCGAATGGTCTGCCAACGAGGTTGACATATTTTTAGGTGATATTGCCGAGGCCAATCTGCATAAAGCACACAATTTTGTTGTGCATGGTTCCGAGAGGAAAGGGCGTGTCGAAAAAGTATTAATGTCACCGGACGGCATCACCCCTGCGATGATCGCGGCCTTTGAAGAATGCGGCGATATTGCTCGATTGCTCGCCGGGCGGCCAGGCACCGCGGATCGCTCAGTTCGCGCAGGGATTTTAATCTGCACTACGCGAATCTGACCGAGTACGTCGCCGAAACCGATGCCGTCATAGAGATCGCCCGCGGGGCCGAGACGGGATTTGTCATACAGACGGGCCTTGCACCGGGATTCATCAATGTTCTGGCGATGTCGCTTTACGAAGAATTCGTCGAAAAGCATGAGAACGAAAAAGTTGAGCGTATCGGGATGAAGGTCGGAGCACTTTCGACACATGCCCACTCACCTCATTTTTACGGTTTTACATGGTCACCGATCGGTGTTGCGACCGAATACGTTAAGACTGCCCGGGTGATCAGAAATTACGAACAAGTTCAGCTCCCGGCACTCTCCGAAAGGGAGAAGA
Organism: Blastocatellia bacterium; assembly: GCA_963834975.1. Classification (GTDB taxonomy): domain Bacteria; phylum Acidobacteriota; class Blastocatellia; order Pyrinomonadales; family Pyrinomonadaceae; genus OLB17. Next base: position 13,400 of record CAWIDZ010000001.1, on the reverse strand, counting down.
TCATCATAAACGGTTACGCATATGAAGCCGATCTCACCTCAGGTGGTGCCGCAGACCTGCCGGAGATCTTTGAAGGGAAGGCAAAAGATCTGGATTACAAAACGCTCCGCCATCCGGGCCATTACAAGTGGGTCGAGGGATGTATAAAGAAACTGCATTTTGATGAGAACCTTCCTCAAAATCTGGAAGACGTGATGCTAAAGGACGTCCCGCTTGTCGAAGAAGATTTTGTGATCGTACATTCATCTATCGAAGGCTTTGACCCGCAGGGACGCCGCCAGTTGGTGGAAAAGGCGTTTCATGTCAAACCGCTGAAGATAAACGGCAAGTCACTCAGGGCGATCCAGACAACAACCGCCGCACCACTTGTTGAGTGCGCCGATATGCTTGCATCGAATAAATACAAGGGCGTCATAATGCAAAGCAACATTGAACCGCACGATTTCTTAAATGGGAAATTTGTGTCTAAAGTGTATAACTGATTGCCGGCGTTAGGCCTGATCGAAACCAGATCTAGCATCCCTACTTTCCGGATGCCACTTTCATCAAAATTCCGTCTATTTGTGTCCTTTCACGTTTTTCGCGGAAATACTCCTCTGCCTTGTTTTACACAATGAGTCTGCTAATTGGGCGACCTAACCCGGCGATGAAAATGTCGGCATGCCCCTTTTTATTAGCGCCTGCCCTTTTCCGAACCATTCTATAGATGTTTGCAAGTCAAAAACATCTGCAGAGCCTCTGAGACAATGTTTCAGGGCCTCTACAATTTTTGAAGAGGCTGCAAAAAAGTCTTAGAGGCCCCGTCAATGTTTTAGAGTCTGTACTAATCGCGGAGAGTCTAAAACTTTTGCGCCGACTCGCTGCAGATGTTTTAGAGCTTTTAAAATGTTGAAATTAGAAAAATAAGAAGCTGAAAAACATAACTTTCTTAGCCGTTGCTCCCATTCGTTGATCACGCTCTCAAAACGCGTTCCGCCGAATACCTACCAATAATTAACACTACGACACCGCTCAGTCTTGTTGACAGTGTTATTCTAACAAGATAGGACATTACGATTTTAAATATGAAAAACAGCATTATGCCGCCCAGGCGAGTGGTTGTAACCGGAATGGGATGTGTAACGCCGATCGGCATCGGGCGCGAGGCTTTTTGGAATTCGCTTGGTTCAGGGGCAAGCGGCGTCAAGCGTATTGATAACTTCGATGTGTCTAACTCGCCGGTAAAGATCGCTGCGTTTATTGACGATTTTGATTGGGAATCCGAATTGAACATCAAGGACCGTAAGCACGTTGCCCGGACCGTCCCGCTTGCACTGGCGGCTGCCCGCGAGGCTCTGACAGACGCCAAAATTCAGACCGATGATCTAACGCTCGAGCAAAAACGGGCATTTGGTGTGCAGATCGGCACAGGCGGGGGCGGTCTGGCGTTCACTGAAAAGCAATATTCATATTGGTATATTGGTCCGCACACTCAGGCCAGTGTATATGTGATACCGTCGTCGACACATGGCGGCCTGTCGTCTGAGCTTTCGATGGCATTTGGGCTGCGAGGCCTTTCGCACGTAGTATCTACCGGCTGCACGAGTTCAACGGATGCGATATTTTATGCCGCACAGCATATTGCGACGGGACGGCAGGACTTTATGATAGCGGGTGGTGTTGACGCTCCACTGGCACCGGGCATCCTGGCAGGATTCAACGTTATGCGGGTTTTGACGAACGAATGGAACGACGAGCCCGAGCGGGCCTCGCGACCATTCTCGCTCGATCGATCAGGAATGGTTGTCGGTGAAGGTTCGTGGATGTATGTGTTGGAGAGCCTCGAAAGTGCGGTGGAACGCGGTGCCGAGATATATGCTGAAATAACGGGATATGCGTCCACGTGTGACGCATATCATCGTGTTCGGCTGGAGGATTCCGGCGTCGAACCCGCCCGGGCGATGTCGCTCGCTCTTGAGGATGCTGACATCGATGCGGCTGATATTGATTATGTGAACCTGCACGGCACCTCGACCGAGTTGAATGACCGTATCGAAACCAATGCGGTCAAGATAGCACTCGGCGACCACGCATACGCTATTCCAATGTCCGCGACCAAATCACAGATAGGTCATCCGCAGGGTGCAAGCGGCTCGGCCGGTATCGGATCAGCCCTAATGGCCCTACATACCGGAACGGTTGCTCCGACGATCAATCTTGACGAACCGGACCCCTCCTGCGATCTCGATTACGTTCCTAATAAGTCCCGTACCGCCAAGGTGGATACCGCCCTTTGCAACTGCATCGGTTTTGGCTCAAAAAACAGCTCCCTCGTGTTGCAATCGGTCAGCCTGTAAGATGTTTCGCAACTTTGATCAGCGAAGTCTTCAATTAGAGCGTCTTGATAAGGGCGATTACACCCCCGCCGAATATCTCAGGTGGCAAGGCGAAATGAAGCAGATAAACCGCCTGCTCGGCGATGCCCGTGCGTTACGGTTATCACTGAAAGAGGAATCTGCGGAATGCGATATCGGCAGCGTTTCGATTCTGGACGTTGGTGCCGGATCCGGAGAATTATTGCGAACCGCGAAGGAATCGTTTATAAATCATCAAACTTTTTTGGTTGGTGCCGAATTAAACGGGGATGCGGCCAGATCGATCAATGAATCATCGCATGAATCGGGCATACATGGCGTTCAGTGCAACGCCCTCAGTTTGCCATTTGCAGATGACAGTTTTGATTTCACCGTGAGTTCCCTCTTCCTGCATCACCTAACCGATGAACAGGCGATCACATTGATATCTGAGATGAATCGGGTTGCGAGGCGGCGGTTTTTTATCATAGACCTTCATCGCCACGCAGCGGCGTATCACCTGTACAACAAATTTGGACGCCTTTTCCTGCAGCGTTTTACGCATGAGGACGGTTCTCTTTCGATATTGAGAAGCTTTCGGCCTGCCGAGTTGAGCCAACTGGCGGCGAGGTCGGGGATAGCTGATCACAAGGTTGAAAGGCGGGCCGCCTTTCGCCTTGTCTTGTCCGGATCTAAGTCTGTCGATTTAAAATAATGGCTGACGATCGTCAAAAATTTGATATTGCGATCGTCGGGGCGGGCCCGGCCGGGTCCAGTTGCGCAATTCGGTTGGCCCGAGCCGGCCTGAAGGTACTCATCGTAGAACAAAAGAAATTTCCGCGCAGTAAATTATGCGGCGAGTTCATCTCGCCAGAATGTCTCGAACATTTCGCCGACCTGGGTGTTCTCGAAAAAATGGAGATCGCCGGAGGCGTTCCGCTGGAGCGAACCATTTTTTTTGCCCGAAACGGCCGATCAGTTACCGTCCCGAGCGAATGGTTCGCGGCTGGTTCTCACGCCTTAGGCCTTAGCCGCGCCGAAATGGACGCACAACTGCTGTCGCGTGCCCGCGAGGCCGGAGCTTCGGTGATGGAAGAAACGGCCGCGGCAAATTTATTGTGGGATGCCGGCAATGTCATCGGCCTTGAGCTCAGGGGCCGCTCTGGAAACCGTCTTAATGTAACTGCGGGTTTAACCATCGATGCAACCGGACGTTCAAAGATCCTGGCGAGGATGGTCGAGAGATCGACCTCCGGCCGGATCGGATCTAAGGCCGAATTTGTTGCATTCAAAACCCACCTGTCGAATGCCGCTATTCCACAAGGCGATTGTGAGATCTATGCCTATCGAGGAGGATACGGCGGCTGCAGCCGCGTCGAGAACGGATTAAATAATCTATGTTTTATTGTTTCGGCTGACATTGCAAAGAGATTTGGCGGCAATGCTGAAACAATACTTCATGAACTCCTCTTTACCAATAAACAGGCGCGTCGGTCACTTGCCAATGCAAAGGTCGCCGACAATTGGTTGGCGGTGCCGATCGAGAATTACGGCCGGTCAAAACTGGCGCCGGCAGAGGGCTTGTTGACGATTGGCGATGCGGCCGCCTTCATCGATCCGTTTACCGGCAGCGGCATGCTGCTCGCTTTGGAAAGCGCAAAGATCGCAGCAACCGTAATTGAGCGGGCGCTCTCAAACCCCAATTACGTCTTCTCTGATCTGACTGCGGAATATAACAAACTTTACGGTTTGTCCTTTGACCGCCGGCTACGGGTTAGTTCTATTGTGCGAAGAGCCGCATTTGTGCCATTTTTGGCTGAGACGCTCATTAAAGGCCTCGCATTAAGCGATCGCCTTACACGGCTCCTGGCATCCGGTACCCGGCCGGCCAAAAGTATCGATTCGCGCCTTTAGATTGAGGATCTGACTTAAGGCTGGAATGATCAGTGACTTCCCAGTCAAAAACGCAGTAAAGGGTGGTCAAGCTTCCACTCCCCGACCACCCTAAATGGAAGGTATCGCTTTAAGGCTTTTATACCGAAAACCGTCCCAACCGATAAAAACCCTGTGTACCTCGCTTAATAAGACCACTGTGATCAGGACACATGATCCCAAACGCTATTACAGCAGGGTCAATTGGCAGATTAGCTTTGGGGGCTTAGGCTTGTATGTGCGCTTTCACACATTAAAGACGTTTTTTCCTGCCGCCTGTTTAATATCGCGATTTTGCTCCCGGCAAAGGAGCGACATCGGACTCGATAAAATCAGTTGATACTTACGCCTAGTGAGATGTTTTACCTGCTAACAGTGCGATCGCGTGTTTCAGGACCGGCCATATTACTTCGAAACACTCCTCGACGCCTTTTACCGATCCGGGAAGGTTTATGATGAGTGTGCTATTGCGAATGCCGCAAACGCCTCGCGATAGCATAGACGTCGGGGTTTTGGCGGCGGTTTCGCGGCGAATAGCCTCTGCAATGCCCGGAGCCTCGCGTTCGATCACGGCCAGAGTCGCCTCAGGAGTATTATCGCGGGGGCCAAACCCGGTGCCGCCTGTAGTGATCAAGAGGTTAATATCACTTCGTTCGCTTATCGCCAGAATAATATCGCGAAGATGGTCCAGATCGTCACTAATGATCGTCTTTTCGACAGATTCAGCTCCGATCGCCCATAACAACTCAACCAGACGCTTTCCTGAAAGATCATTTTCGGCAACGCGAGTGTCGCTTACCGTGACTATTGCCGCTTTAATTGGAGTAGGTTCCATATAGCAAAATAGAAAATTCACGCAAATATCGCAAAGAATCTGACAGAAATCAAGAGCGGCGGTATAACACAACAACTCCCCGATTATGCCGCCGTGATCTCTATAGGGTCGATCCTCGATCGGCGTCTGCCCCAAAACACGCTTAGCAGGACCCCAATCACTACCAACAACATCCCCGCAAGAGAGATGATCCCCTGTGACTCGCCAAAAACGATCCATCCGACTGAGATCGCATACACGAGGCCCGTGTAATTGACGATTGCCACCCCTGCGACCCGCTCACGCTGTAGTGCGTTGGTTAGAAACATTTGACCGATCTGAGAGAAAATTCCGACCAAAAGCAGGAATATCCAATCCCACCCTTTTGGCGTCTCCCATTGGAAAAACAGAAAAAAGAAACCAACTACCGCACCGACAAGCTGGAAGTGAAGTACCACCGTCAATGGATGCTCCTTACCCCTAAGGCTACGGACGAGATTGTAGGCCATGCCGGAACATGCGGCAGATAAGATTCCCACGGCTAGATAGAACGGCGAGATGCGGCTGTCAAAGCGCTCGATCAACAGAACTCCGCTAAAAGCGATCCCATAAAAAAGCCATTGAACGGCTTTTACTTTTTCGCCCAGAACAAATATCGCGATGGTCGCAGTAAAGATCGGCGAGAGATACTGTATGGTCTGCGCCGATGCGAGCGGCATCTGCTGTAGGGTCAGGAAGAAACAAAATAAGGCGATAGTACCAAAAACTCCACGGAGAACTAGGAACAAATGATTAGAGCCGACGATGCTCGCCTTGTCCCTGCGAAGCCCGATGATGCAGAGACTCGAAGCAATAATGCAACGAAAAAAGACCGTCTCCATCGCAGGAATGTGGGCAACCTGCTTAACACAAGCATTTGCCACAAAAAAAGCGAGCGTCGACAGAAACATCGCACGCACGCCGGGAGTCAATATTTGAGGCTGATCTTTCAAACCTGGCTGTGGCGATTGACCTTTTGATCTCCGCTGCATCCGCAATCCATGCCGCAGCCCGTCTTTTTCGAGAAAGACCTCGAACGCCGATAAAGTAGCGTCCCGGCATAAGCGCAAGAGGCGAGTATTATCGTAATGACAATGAGATACTGGAAATTCATTTTATCCGAATCCTAAAACCTTTCCGGCCTGATATGTGATCAGAGCTGCAACATATGCAAGAGCAGTCATATAGCCGGTCATGAACAGCGGCCACGACCAGGAATTTGTTTCGCGGCGAACCACGGCGATCGTCGACATGCATTGCATCGCAAGCACGAAGAATACCATAAGTGTCAACGCTGTTAACGGGGTCCAAGCCGGCCGGCCATCATCAGTTTTGGCCCCGCGAACCGCCTCGATAAGTGTTTGAGACCGTTCGTCTTCGTCTTTACCGACGTTGTAAATAATACTAAGCGTTGAGACCAGTACCTCGCGGGCCGCAAAACTCGCGATCAATGCAACACCGATCTTCCAATCAAATCCCAACGGTTTGATAACCGGTTCGATCCCGTGTCCGAGCATTCCGGCGAAACTATGTTTGAGCTGTTCGCTTTCAGGTACTGTTGCCTGTTCTGTGATCTCGGTCCGTGCATCTGTTGTAGTCGTCAAATGGCGCGGAAAGTACATCAGTGCCCACAAAATTATAGATATTGCCAAAATAACGGTACCCGCACGCTTCAGGAATAGCCATGCCCTGGTCACCATGTTTTGAAACACTGTCCTGAGATTTGGCAGCCGGTATGGCGGCAGTTCCATAAGGAACGGCGGCGGTGGGGCTTTTAGTACTGTTCGCTTTAGCACAAACGCAACAGCGATAGCCATAAAAATACCAAGAGCGTACATCGCTAACATCAAGACCGCACCGAGTGAGATAAACCCAAACACCGTCTGCCCGGCAAAAAACGTTGCGATCATCAGCGTATAAACTGGCAGCCTCGCCGAGCAGCTCATAAATGGAGCGATCATGATCGTGGCAAACCGGTCACGGCGGCTCTCTATCGTCCGCGTCGCCATAATTCCAGGTATCGCACATGCAAAACTGCTGATAAGGGGTAAAAACGCCTTGCCGTGCAGCCCAACCCGGCTCATTAGCTTGTCAAGCAAAAATGCGGCCCGCGACATATAGCCGCTGTCCTCAAGCAACGAGATAAATAGAAAAAGCAGCAGGATCTGGGGCAAGAAAACTACTACGCCGCCGACGCCTGCAATAATGCCGTCAGCCAACAGATCCGTTAAGATGCCGGGCGGCATCTCAGCCTTAACAAAGTCGCTGATCGAACCAAACCCCTTTTCTAGCAAGTCCATCGGTAAGCTCGCCCATGAAAAGATCGTTTGAAAAACAACCAGCAAAATAACGACCAGGATCAAAAGCCCAAATATCCGATGGGTCATTACCCTGTCGATCTTGTCCGACAGGAGATGCTGTTTGTGATCGCTGTGCCAAACCGATTCCTGAACTACGTCTGAAATAAAATTATACCGGGAAAATATTTTGCCGTGCGGCCCCGTCTCCCGTTGGCTGTCGTCGAGATCGTATGGTATCGCCGGGGTCGTGTTCAAAACCGCGCCTACCTTTTCAGCCAGTTCCGCCTTACCACGGCCGGTTTTAGTATTTACCCGAACGACCGGCGTCTTTAACAGGGCCGAAAGCATTTCAATATCGATCTCGTGTTTTTGCTTTTCAAACACATCGATCATTGTCAGGGCAATTACCACCGGCACGCCAAACTCGAATAATTGCATCACCAGGTAAAGATTGCGCTCCAGATTGGTAGCATCAACCACAGCAACTATAGCGTCGGGCTTACTTACGCCCGCTTGCTCGCCGGTAATTATATCGCGGGCGATCTGTTCATCGAGAGATGTCGCGTCGAGGCTGTAGAGCCCGGGCAGGTCAATAAGATTTGCAGCTTTGCCGCCGATCTTCCACAGCCCCTCTTTGCGTTCAACTGTAACACCAGGGTAGTTTGCGACTTTTTGCTTGAGGCCTGTTAAGGAGTTAAAAAGGGTGGTTTTACCGGCGTTTGGGTTGCCGGCAAGTGCAATGGTCAATGGGGGATTATGGCCGTTTTCGTTCATTCATAGGGCCGCCGGTGATCAGGAACCGATCTCGATCGCACTGGCCTCACTCCTTCGCATTGCGAGGCTATAGCCGCGAACCCGAACCTCTATAGGGTCACCGAACGGTGCCATTTTCACGATCTGAACCGCAACGCCGGGTATAACGCCCATCTCCATTAGACGACGAGTCACCCTGCCGGTTCCGTTGACTGCTGTGACCCGGGCGTCCTCACCAATTGGAAGGTCCATAAGCGTCCTGACTATCACATTTTCAACAATTTCTTTCATCGAAATATCCCTGCCCAGAATGAGTATATGCTAATTGAAAACCGATTTCAATTTCAAATTATAGACAGACATACTTTTTTGACTGATCGATCTATAAAGGTTCTTATTTAATTTGCGCTGCGGGAGAGATAAGATCGGCCTGAAAATTACCGACCGAGGCCCTAAGCGGGATGCGATCGTCGACCGACAACCAGACTTTTAGGCCAAGTTTGTCGAGAGTTTCGTTACCGGTATTAATTGAAACCAACTGAGCCGGAACCTTTTGCCCGTTAACTACAAGCTCTTCAGGATTTGCTGGCCGCAGGGTGAAAACGTATGGCAAAGTGTCCCAAAATACAGCCACCCGTGTATCGTTGACATGGTTACCCAGATCCTTGCTCGGCCTTAGATTGAACGAACGCATGGCATAAAGCAGTGACAATATCGTATGTGTCCCTATCGGAGCTTCCACAGGTTTTGCCCCGCTAACCGTGATCCCGCCGGACAACTTATCAAAATCGACTGTCTGGCTAAGATCCTTGAATGCACCGGTAAATCTGATTTCCGACCATCGTGGGGCCAGGGTTTCAGGATCGACCTGAACGGAAACTGAATCACCGACTACAAATCGGGTATTTCCCGGCTCAACAGCAGTAACTGTTGCAGTTAAAAGCAGACTGTCAACGCTCTTAAATAATTTCCGCTCTTTTGCTAGAAGCGTTATGACCGCACTCGGTTTACCGCCCTCGGTGATCTTGTAATTGAGAGACTCGCCGAGAGCGAATCCCAACTCAGGCAAAAGCGGCTGGTTATCAATATAGGGTGTGGGCGTAACCGTCGGCTTGGGCGATGCCGGCGGTACAGGCGTCGAGTTCGGTACCATCGTCGGGAGCGGGGCAACCGGCGTCGGCGGCAGTTGCAATGCCAATAGTGAAGCACGAAAAACTGCTTTTGACGTCTTAAAACGGATCTGAACCGGATAATGGAACTCGTCGTTGGTAAAATTGATCTTCAGGTCCTTGATCCCGATCGCGGTAAAATAATCGCCCTGCACTGTTACGGATGTGGTATCAAAATCACCGGCCTCGGTCTCAACTTTTTCGCCTACCGTATTCTGAAACACGATCGTATACACCTGATCGTTCTCGAACAGCGGGAACGACCCTGAACCGCTCATCTCACGAGCTTTGTACAACAGGGTCAGCAGATCAAAATTGGACGTAGGAGCGCCGAGATAATTAGCTACAAATTCCTTAGGCAGAGGGCCGCCATGGTCTGTTTTCTTGACATAGATCGGATATCCGGTAAAAGGTGATGCATAAACGGTCCTGTCCTCGTCGATTGGAAAAAACGCAGCGCTCACAAATCCAACGGTTTTAACCTTAGAATGAAGTTCGACCACCTCCTGGCCGCTTAATTTGCCACGCGAGACAACCGATGTCTCGAAGAATGCAGCATTAGTAAATTTTCCAAAAGAAACGTTATAAGTTAAACGTTCACCGACGCGAAATGGCGACGATGACGACACAGTCGCCATGGTTGATAGCGCAGCACTGTCCTGGGCAATGCCTGGCCTGGCCCCGGCAAAAAACATGCCGAAACAAACTGCTAAAAGAAATGCCGGAAACACCACGCGGCGGCGATCTACTAATTTACAAATTCCTGATCTCATGCTTGCTCTGATTCACTTTCACCGAGTATCTGCTCGACCGCGGCCACCCGGTCTTCAGCTTTAACGATCGGCCGGCCGATGACGACATAGTCCGAACCGTTCTTAATTGCCTGCATAAACGTTGTAACACGCTTTTGATCGTCATTGGTTGCGGATTTTGGCCGAATACCCGGGGTAACTATCACAAAATCCCCGCCGGCCGCGACCGACTTCCTGATCCGCGTGGCTTCATGCGGCGAAGCTACAACTCCATCGAGACCGCTCATCCTGGCCAGACGGGCCAGATCCTCGACTTGTGATCCGACATCGGACCCGATACCTATCTCACGGAGTTCGGGTTCGCCGGAACTCGTCAAAATAGTGACGCCTATAATTAACGGCCGTGCCAGAACCTCCTTTTCACAAGCGAGCCGTACTTCACTGACAGCTTGCTTCATCATTGTGCTGCCGCCCATCGTATGAACATTCAGCATCCAAACCCCAAGCCTGGCTGCCTCGACGCATGCCATCGCGACAGTATTAGGAATGTCATGAAACTTCAGATCCAAAAACACTTTCAGCCCGGCACTCGTAAATTCTTGACCAGATCGGGCCCGGCGGCGGTGAATAGCTGTGAGCCGATCTTAAAAGCCCCAACAGCGCGGCAATTCGGCAACGATCTCTCGAGCCTCATCGGCGCCCGGCACATCAAGTGCTGCGATTATCCGGTCTTTTGGTTTGGGCTGTGGATATTCTGTGGCGAAAGGCTTCGTCATTCCTAGTCAAGATCGAGGGGATTAATGAAAGGCTTATCCGAATCTGCTCCGGCGCGCTTAAACGCCTCATTAAACTTTTCTTCCAATAGACGTTCGCGGTCCTTCATTGAGGACATTTCCTGCCGAAGATCTGCTCCCGATGTTCTTTTTGCTTGGTCAACTCTCCTTGTAGATCTTCAAATGAACCATGGACCTTTTTCTTAGCCTCGTGAGCGAGGATAGAACCGGTACTAGCATCGACCGTTAAGGTTGCTTCGCAGCAAGGACAGGTGAGGCTATACTTTTCCATAGACAGGTCAAATTATACAACAAATTCTGTTATTGAGGGCATTACTGCTGTTTTTTGGTAGTGTCCGGGGCTGACGGCTGCGCAGGTCCAACGCCGGCCAGTTCCAGCAGCTGTTTGGTCGTAGCTGTCTTAAGATTGGAGATGCGGTTAGAAGTCACCTCTACAACACGCCCATCCTTAAGATAGATCTTCAGTGATTTCGGACTATTCCCGCTCCACGACGCCTCGGCCCTATCGAGCTGCGGGTTGTTCTTAAATCTGCGAAACTCCTGGATCCGGCCATCGCTGCCCATCCTCGTCGCGATCTCTGAATTCTCGGGTGCCGCGGTAAAGCTGAGCGGCGGCGGCGGGCCTTCTGCCGGAACGTCCACCGGCCTTCGACGGTTTGCCATCCCGGCAAAACTGCCCGGCGATGCACTTACGGTCACATTTGATGAATTGGCCCCGGAACCTGTTTGATGAATCGCATCAGGCATTCCAACGGATGAATTCGAATTGACCCCGGCGGCATTTTGGCTGCCGCTCCCTGCGTTCCCGCCGGACCAGAACAACCGAAAGATCCTGCGATCACCAGTAAAAACAACAGATATTTGCCCATCATTCGCCAACCGTAACTTTTGACGCCAAATTTGCTTTTACAGTTTCCCATTCAGATTCAATGATACTGAAATAGACCGAATCGCGAAAACGCCCCGTCTCGGTGATCATGTGATTACGAAGAATTCCCTCTTCGAGCGCCCCGATGCGGGCGATCGCTTTTCGGGACTTTTCGTTGTTCGAATCTGTCTTAAGCTCGACCCGCACACATTTCCACACCTCAAAAGCGTGAGTTAACATCAGCAGCTTCGCCTCTGTATTTATGGCGGTCCTCTGCCACTCAGGGTTGAGCCAGGTCCAACCGATCTCGACTTTTCGGTTTGCCGTGTCAATATTTCCGAACCGGGTGGAACCCACGATCTTTCCGCTTGCACGTTCGATCGTCACAAAAGGCACTGACTTCCCAAGCATCTGATCGGCCAATGCGGCCCGAACATAGCGTTCCAGGTCGTTTTCGTCTTTAACGATATTAGCCGTCCATTCCCAGATCGACGGCTCCATGCCGATCTTGATGAGCGCCGGAAATGATCGACCCTCAACGGTTCGAGCCGGACAATTTCACCTTCGAGCACTACGGGTTCTACTTTCATTTGGTTTTGACAGCAAAAGCGGGCAGATCATCTGACCTGCCCACCATCATCTATGGTTCGGTTTCAATTCTATAACTAAATGTCATAGTACATCGCGAATTTAAGCGGATGCGGCCGCAAACGCAGCGGCGTTATCTCATTCTCGCGTTTGTACCTGATCCATCGCTCAATAAGCGAGGTCGTAAAAACATCGCCCTTGAGCAGAAAGTCATGATCATTTTCCAATGCCGTCAGTGCCGCGTCAAGGCTGCCTGGCAGCGATGGCACATTCGCCAGTTCCTCAGGCGGCAGATCATAAATGTCCTTGTCGAGCGGCTCACCCAGATCGATCCGGTTCTGGACGCCGTCAAGGCCGGCCATCAGTAGAGCGGCAAAGGTCAGATACGGATTGCATGAAGGATCGGGCGGACGAAATTCGAGCCGTTTCGCTTTTGGCGACTGCGAAAACATCGGGATTCCACCACCGCCAACGGTTACGGGCCGAATATGCCAGGTTGACCGGTGCCTCAAAGCCAGGAACAAGCCGCTTATAGCTGTTGGTCGTCGGAGCGGCAAAACCAACGATAGCCGGGGCGTGCTGAGCAGGCCGCCGATATAAAACTTTGCCATTTCTGACAGCCCAGCGTACTGGTCACCGGCAAATAGCGGCTCGCCGTCTTTCCACAACGACTGGTGACAGTGCATACCCGAACCATTATCGCCATATATCGGCTTTGGCATAAAGGTCGCCGACTTACCGTGGGCATGGGCCTTGTTCTTGACTATGTACTTAAAAAGCATCAAGTTGTCAGCGGTATGCAGCAGATTTGAGTATTTGAAGTCGATCTCACATTCCCCGCTGTCGCTACCTCATGATGATGGCATTCCACGATGATCCCGACCTCCGCCAGGATCGACGAATCGTGTTGCGAATATCCACGAGCGTATCAAGCGGTGCGACCGGCACATATCCCTCTTTCGGGCGGATATGATAGCCATTGTTAGACATCGGCGACGAACCCTCGCAGCTGAATTCCAATGGCCTTCTCGGAATTTACATGATAGCCCGCTGAATTC